>CBDCOP010000001.1:0-711552 GCA_965219845.1 Dehalococcoidia bacterium
GCGCTTGCGCGTGCCCATGGGCACGGAATTGCGTGCCGTGTTGAGCGACGGCGCCGTCTCGAACGTCGTCACAGTGCCTGAGCGCATCCTCGGAATCGAACGAAGCACCTGGGAGTGCTTCAGCGACAGGCCGCTCCGCGAGGCGACCTACGAGAACGACTTCCTCGGCGGGTGCGGCGGGTGGACGTCCGCGACCGTGCTCAAGTGGGACCGGGACGAACCCGTGCGCGTCTGGGCGGACCCGTCCGGCGATGACCTCTATGTCCGCATACTGAGAGAGACGCTCGACGGGCTCTCCCCGCTGCTCAACCTCGATTTCGAGTGGGTGGAGACAGCGGAAGAAGCAACGCTCAAGGCATTTGTCGGCGTCCCTCGCAGCCGGAGCGGGAGCGTCGGGTTCCCTGCCTACTGCGCCGACACGGCGGGCTGCGCCGGGCCGGACGGATTCGACGACGGCAGGATCACGGACGCCTCAATGAGCGTCTGGCTCAACACCGGTATCCGCAACCAGCAGGAACTGCGCGACGAGATCGAGCACGTCATGCTCCACGAAGCGCTCCACGCACTCGCTGACATACACCACCGCCCCGGCACGTCGAGCATCATGTCAATCAACGTCGCGCTTCGGCTGCCCTCTCTGAGCGACTCGGACGAAGCCCTGCTGCGCCTCTACGCGGACCCCTTGGTACGCCCCGGCATGACGATGCCCCAGGTCCAGCGGCTCATCGTATTCGCCGACGAGTTGCTCGACCCGCCTTCCGCGCCCATGCCGGAGGACGACGCCGTCCGGCTAGCTGAACGCGCCTATGCCGCGCTGCTGGGAGCGGGCTCGGCGCGCTTCCGCGTACGGGGCCGGTGGCCGGGCGGGGGCTGCGACCACACCTTCTCCGGTTTCCACGAGATCGGACGGTTCGTCCGCGGCTACCCGCGCCTGGTCCACTTCGACAACAACTCCGCCGACATCTTCCTCGTCTACGAAGAAGGGACAGGTTGGACCGGCTGGCGGCACATCGTTGGCGAATGGAGAGGCGGCAGCCTCGGACAGGTGTACGACGTCACGAACTGGCGCCATGGCTTCACCGACCCCTTGGAGATGCTCGTCAACGTCATCACCCACACCGCTCCCGGCGATATCGGCGCCGCGCGGCCATCGGAGCGGGCGATAGTGCTCGCCGGTACCCTCGACGGCATCCCGCCTCCGGATTGGGCGAACGGCGTCACTCTTCGCGTCAGCATTACGCTGAACGCCGAGACGTACCGGATATCGGACTACGAACTGAACTGGCGGTTCGACGTGCGAAGCGGCGGTTCGTGCTCACGCTACGAGGTGGACGCGAGCGACGGCGAGTACGACGTTGACATACCCCTACCCTCCGCAATCTCCGGCCCCTGACGCCGCTCCCTAGCGTCCCGCCAATTCCGCTATCGCGGCGACCACGCGCTCCACGTCGCTGTCGTCGTTGAACGCCGCCGTGCACACCCGCACTCCGGCGGGATGCCCCACGTGGCGCGCCACAACCCGGTGCGTCTCCCACAACGCTTCGACGAACGCCGGCGGCTCCCAGCCCTCCACGCTGATCGCGGTGATGGCGCAGGCCGTTGGCCCGTCGGCAGGCCCGTTTATGCGCACCCCGCCGATGCCGGTCAGCTCCGCGCGCAGCGCCGAAGCCAGTCTGCTGGCGTGCTCCTCGACGCGCTCAGGCCCCAACTCTCGATTGATGCGCACCGCCTCAGCGTACCCGGCACGCTCCGCAACGCCCTGCGATGCCAGTGAGTACTGCGCCAGGCCCGGCCGGAAACTCGCGCCGGGCCTCCTCAGCAACGGCTTCAGCAGATCCCTGCGATCGGGCCGCACGTACAACGCTCCGCTGCCCGTGGGCCCCATCAGCCACTTCTGCCCCGATGAGGCGTAGAAGTCGACTCCCATCGCGGTGAAGTCCATCGCGATGTGGCCCGCCGTCTGCGCCCCGTCAAACAACACCAGCGCGCCCGCCTCGTGTGCTGCCGCCACGATCTCCTCTGCGGGCACGCGCAGACCCGTCGTGAACATCACGTGGCTGAGCGCCGCCATCTTCACGCGCGGGTCCAGGCCGGACCGCAACGCCTCCACACAGGCATCCACCGAGGCGTCCGGCGGCACCGATACGCGCCTGATCTCGACACCGCGCTCCTCGAGCACACCTGCCGGCGACTCGATGCCCGGGTGCTCCAGGTCGGTCGTGAGCAACACGTCCCCGGGTTGCCAGTCGAAACCGAACAGCGCGATGGCGACACCCTCCGACGTTCCGTGCGTGACCAGCACGTCCTCCGGGTCCACGTTGAACAGCTGCGCTGCCTCCGTGCGCGCCTCCTCCGCCACCCCCGACGCGAACGCGCGTCCCTCCGGCCCCGCGGGCCCTCCCGCGCTCTCGCGCTCCCCGGCATCCCGCATCCGCTCCACCACCTGCGCCGGGCTCGGACCGGCCCAGCCCGCGTTCATGTAGGTCATCGATTCCATGCAAGCGATCGATTCACGCAGCGACGCGAAGTTCATCTGGTACCCCCGGATTCTGTCGGTCGTATTCCCCGCAGCCGCTCATCGAGGCCGGCGGCGTGAACGGTTCCGCTCAGTATGCCACTCCGCGCCGCCGACTGCGCCCCGTACGGGAGCGGTCTTCCGGCACGCGAGCGCCGTCCTGCTACAATCCTCCCAACCTGCCCGCAGAGAGAACGCCATGGCGAACTACATCCTCCTTATGAAACTCACGCCGGAGGGACAGCACGCCATCCTGGAGAACCCGGACTCCATCGCGGCGGCGGCCTCGGAGGTGCACGTGCAGGACGTTACCGGCCTCGGCCTCTACGCCGTGCTCGGCCCCTACGACTTTGTCAGCATCATTCAGGCGCCGGACAACGACGCCGCGGCCCGCTACTCGGTGCGCCTGGGCGTCCGCGTCGGCGTGAGTATCACCACCCTCCCCGCCGTCCCCATCTCCCTCCTCCACGAGCGCGACGACCCGGACATAGACTCCCTCTTAGCAGGACGGGAGGCGCCGCGCCATGAACCCGCCGGGGCGTGACGCACGCCCCGCCTGCGACCTGCTAGAATCCGCCACGATCACCTGCTCCATGAGGAGGCTTGCACATGACCACCACCAACCTGGAGATCATCGTCGACGGCGACGGCCATATCATGGAGGACATCCAGGCCATGGCCCAGTTCCTCCCGCCCAAGTTCCGCGACAACCCGGCACGCAACCTCAACTCGTCCCTCTTCCCGCCGCTGGACCACCTCCACGCCGGGCACTTCGTCGAGACCCCCGGACGCCGCGACCGCAAGGGCGCGTTCGTCGGCCCGGACGGCTGGGAGGTCTTCCTCACCGAGGTCGGCATCGACGCCACCGTGCTCTATCCAACCACTGCCCTCTCCTACGGCAAGATCGTCAGCCGCGACTGGGCCATCGCCACTGCACAGGCGTACAACGACTGGCTCCACGACACCTACGTCAAGCGCGACTCCCGCTTCCACGGCGTCGGCCTCATCCCCATGCAGGAGCCCGCCGAGGCCGTCAGGGAGCTCCGCCGCTGCGTCGAGGACCTCGGCTTCGTCGGCGCGATGCTCCCCTCCTTCGGCCTGCCGGACCACCTCGGCTCCAAGCTCTATTGGCCCGTCTACGAAGAGGCGGACCGCCTCGGCTGCGCCATCGCCGTCCACGGCGGCGCGCACAGCGGCATCGGGCTGGACCACATGAACGTCTACGCCCCCATCCACGCGCTCGGCCACCCCGCCGGGCAGGCCATCGCCCTCGCGGGCATGGTCTTCAACGGCGTATTCGAGCGCTTCCCCAACGCCCGCTTCGGCTTCCTGGAGGGCGGCATCGGTTGGTTCGTCATGTGCCTGGAGCGCTTCGACCGCTCCCACAGCACCCACATGGAGTACCAACTCCGCGACGACGACATGATGGGTCCCGGGATCGGTGACAGCGTCCACGAGTACATCCAGCGCCAGATCGACAACGACCGCCTCTTCATCGGCTGCGAGGGCGAGGAGCCCGCGATCGCGTTCGCCGTCAGCCAGGTCGGCAACAAGCCCTTCTTCTTCTCCACCGACTTCCCCCACGAAGTCACCACCGAGACCTGCCGCCACGAGCTGCAGGAACTCCTGGAGAACGACCAGCTCACCGACGAGGACAAGGAAGCCATCCTCCACAAGAACGCCCGCCGCTTCTACCGCTTGGGCGGGGCGTAGGCAGCACCCCGGCAACGAAACGACTTACGAGGTGTAAGAGAACATGATCCCCAGCCACGTCAACGAGGAACTCACCCAGGTCAGCGCGGGCACCCCCATGGGCGAGCTCATGCGGCGCTACTGGCACCCCATCGCCGCTGCCGGCGAGCTCGTGGAGCGCCCCACCAAGGCCGTTCGCATCCTCGGCGAGGACCTCGTCCTCTACAAGGACAAGTCCGGCACGCTCGGCCTCATCGAACGCTTCTGCCCCCACCGGCGCGTCGACCTCTCCTACGGCATCCCCGAGGAGCACGGCCTCCGCTGCATGTACCACGGCTGGATGATGGACGAGACCGGACAGTGTATCGAGCAGCCCTTCGAGGAGACCGTCCACCCGGACGGACGGTTCAAGGAGAAGGTCAAGATCGCGGGCTACCCGGTTCAGGAGATTGGCGGACTCATCTTCGCCTACATGGGCCCGCAGCCCGCGCCCCTGCTCCCCCACTGGGAGCAGCTCACCTACGACGACGCGGTGCGCGACATCGCCATCTCCCACCTGCCCTGCAACTGGCTCCAGTGCCAGGAGAACTCCGTCGACCCCGTCCACACGGAGTGGCTGCACTTCTACTTCGGCAACTACGTCCGCTCCGGCGTCGCCGTCGCGCCGGAGAGCCAGCCCAGGACCATCAAGATCGCCTTCGACGCCTTCGAGTACGGCGTCATCAAGCGCAGGCTCCAGATGGGCTTCCCTGAGGACGGCGAGGACTGGGCCAAGGGCCATCCCATCATGTTTCCCAACATCCTCTTCGTCGGCGACCAAGTGCGCACCACCACCCAGTGGCGCGTCCCCATAGACGACGAGAACACCTACCACGTCTCCTACTACGTCTACCGCGCCAAGCCCGGCAGCGCCGTGCCCCAGCAGGACGTCGCGGCCTACCGCTACGTGCCGCTCCGCGAGCCGGACGGACGCTTCTACACCGGCGCCACCTTCAACCAGGACTACATGTGCTGGATAAGCCAGGGCCCCATCGCCAAGCGCGACAAGGAGAGACTTGGCGAGTCCGACGTCGGCCTCATCCTCTTCCGCAAGATGCTCCGCCAGCAGATGAAGGTCGTCGAGGACGGTGGTGAGCCCATCAACGTCTTCCGCGACCCCGCGAAGGCCAACCACATCGCCCTGCCCATGGAGAGCGTCAAGCACGGCATCATGCCGGACGGACGCTATCGTGCCGGTGAGGGCGGCGAGAGCCCCATCATCCCCATGATCGAGGAGGTGCTCCGCACCTGGGTGCCGGTGGAGGTCGCCGCCCACAAGGACCTCAACCTCTTCTAGACCTGCGCCGCGGAACCTGACCGAACACGCAAAGGAGGCCCCATGTCCCGAGAGATAGACGAGATCAAGTACGAAGTCGCGATGGCAACCCGCATCATCTCCCACATGGGCCTCGCCACCGGCGTGACCGCGGCCCTCGGGCACGTCAGCATGCGCGTCCCCAACCAGCCGGACCTGTTCGTGGTCAAGGGCCGGGGCTACGAGATCGACGCCCTGGAGGAGATGCAGTACTACGACATGATCGTCTGCGACCTGGACGGCTACAAGGTCGACGGCCCCGCGAAGTCCACCCAGTGCTCCGAGGTCAAAATCCACTCCTCCATCATGAAGAGCCGCCCGGACGTCCACTCCGTCGTCCACGTCCACCCGCGCAACGTCGTCCTCATGACCGTCCTCGGCGAGCCGATCAAGCCGATGGCGCAGGAAGGCGCGCAGATGGTGCTCTCCCAGCCCCACCCGCTCTACCCCCATACCAAGACCGTCTGGAGCGACGAGGAAGGCACGGAACTCGCCCAGGCCCTCGGCGACAACAAGTTCGTTCTCATGCAGGGCCACGGCGCTTCCATGACCGGCAGGGACCCCCAGGACTCCGTCGTCAGCATGCTCCAGCTGGAGGAACAGGCGCGCATGAACTACTGGGGCCTCGTCGCCAAGGGTTCCGACCACCCCTACCTCCCGGACGCCCTCGTCAAGGAGATGTCGGACCGCCCTCCGCAGCACGAGTACCCCCACTTCAAGGAGCTCATGCGCCGCATAGGCGGCAACCCGCCGCGCGACGGCGTCTGGAACTCCTACAAGAAGAAGGTCCAGGGCAACATGGTCGCCCCGTAAGCGGAGACCCGTCGTTCTTATGAGAATAACGTCCGTCGTTCCTGCGCAGGCAGGAACCTCGCCCCCCCCCCCGGTTGTCATGTTGAGCGGAGCCGAAACATCTCTCGGGGAACGTCGGCGTACCCAAGACGCTCGCCAGAGAGAGTCCGCGCCTCCCCATTTTCATCCTCTTACGCGGCCTGACAAGGCCTTGGTGCATTCCTGCGGAGGCAGGAACCCCGCACCCATGTGTCTTCCAAGGGGCGGCCAGATGGCCGCCCCTCCGTCATCCCCGGATGTGACACGCCCCCATTGCGCCGATGGCCCCCGCCTCCCTACCATAGTTCGCAGCGTGGCAGGGATTGGCAAGTGGCCCCCATGCTCGGCATCGTGAGCAGAAATGAGCGAAAAAGAACGGTTTCTGAGCGGAGATGAACAGCGAATGAGCGGAAATGAACAGTCCAACTGCTTACTCCGGAGGCCTAATCTACGAGTGGGAAAGAGGGGATGAGCAGAAATGAGCAGTCGTTCCCCCCGGAACTTCCCTTGAGAGGGCCATCCCTCCACCCCCATAGCGCCCCCATTGCCAACCTGTGCTATACTCTCCGCGATATGAACATCGTCGCCACGATGTGCGCTTGTTGTTGTCGACCATAGGGCCGACAGTTCTCGCACGCCGTCAACACTGCGCCCTTCTCAGTAACCCGGAGAAGGGCGCTTTCTTATGCAGGGACCACCGAAGGAGAACCAGATGACCAGCACCGCTCCCCGCCCCATCATCCGAGGCACCAAGACCGTTGAGGAGAAGCGGCAGTACGACTACTCCAAGAGCGTGCTCCCCTACGTCCCCGAGGAGGTCGATGACTTCGAGACCGAGGCCACCCGCTACCTCAACGGCGAATGGCCCTCTGAGGAGCAGTTCATCATGTACCGCCTCGTGCGCGGCGTCTACGGCCAGCGCCAGGCGGACGTGCAGATGATGCGCATCAAGATCCCCGGCGGCGCGCTCACCCCCGAGCACATCGAGGCATTCGGTGACGTCGTTAGCCAGTACGCCCCGCTCAAGAAGGGACACGTCACCACCCGCGAGAACATCCAGGTCCACTTCGTCAAGCTCGACGACACCCCGCACGTCATGCGCATCCTCGGCGACGCCGGCCTCATCACCCGCGAGGCGTGCGGTAACACCGTCCGCAACGTCGCGGGCGACCCCCTCTCCGGCGTGAAGCTGGAGGAGCCCTTCTACGTCGCCCCCTACCTCGCCGCCTACGCCCGCTACTTCGTCCGCCACGAGTACACCCAGGCCCTCCCCCGCAAGTGGAAGACCTCCTTCTCCAGCGGTGGGGACGATGAGGTCGTGGCCGACATCCACGACATCGCCTTCCTCCCGAAACTCCGCGATCACGAGGACGGCAGCGAACCGGAGAAGGGCTTCGAGATACGCATCGGCGGCGGCACGTCCATCATGCCCCGCCTCGCCTGGACGCTCTACGACTTCGTGCCCGTCACCGAGTACCTCAAGGTGGCCGAGGCCGCCATTCGCGTCTTCCACCGCACCGACGAACTCCGCAAGAACCGCATGCGCGCGCGCATCAAGTTCTACGTCGACCGCATCGGCATCGACGCCTTCCGCGAGGAGGTCGAACAGGAGATGCTGGGCGACTGGGCGGATGCCGACTTCGACCCCACCCCCTGGATGGAGCTCCCGCCCGAGATGATCGACGAGCCCCCTGCCCTCGTGCCGGTCGACCCTGCCCACGACGAGCCGGAGTTCCTCGCGTGGCGCGAGTCCAACGCCCGCCCGCAGCAGCAGGACGGCTACTACGTCGTCTATGTCACGCTGCCGCTCGGCGACATCTTCGCGCACCAGTTCCCCGTGCTCGCGGACATAGGACGCAGGTACGCGGGCGGCATTCGCGCAACCACTGAGCAGAACATCCTCTACCGCTGGGTGCCGGAGGGATACCTCCACGACGTGTGGGCCGCCCTCAAGGCCACCGGCCTCGCCGAGGACGGCGCGAACGCCATCACGGACGTCGTCGCCTGTCCCGGCACCGACAGCTGCAAGATGGCCATCACCTCTTCCATGGGCGTCGCCGAAGCGCTCCGCAGCAGCATCCGCAGCTACGGCGCGGACGACCCGGCGGTCAAGGGTCTGCACGTCAAGGTCAGCGGATGCCCCAACGGGTGTTCCCGCCACCACATCGCCAACATCGGCTTCCACGGCGCGGCCACCAAGGGCGACGGCAACCAGGTGCCCGCCTACGAGGTCTTCCTCGCAGGCAACTATGGCAACCAGGACCCCGTCCGCTTCGGCCACCGCGTGAAGGCCAAGGTGCCCGCCAAGCGCGTCCCCGCCTTCATGGACGGCATCCTCGGCCACTACCAGGCCAACCGGAACGACGGCGAGTCGTTCAACGACTTCGTGGACCGCGTCGGCACCGCCCCGTTCGAGGAGCTTGCCGGTCCGTTCCGTGAGGTCGGCGCCCTCAACAAGGAGAACCTGGACACCTACATCGACTGGGGCAAGAACATCCTCTACAAGCTGGAGCGAGGCGAGGGCGAGTGCGCGGTCTAGCACCTCTCTGATCCCTTCCCCCTTGATGGGGGAAGGTGCGCATCGGCGATGCGCGGATGGGGGGTGGATCGGCGGCTGCGGGAGCGCAGCTCCGCGCTGAGAACCATGGCCATCTCACGCACGAAAGCGCTCGACTACGCGGAGCGCCTCATCAACCGTCCGCGCGGCGAGACGCCGGTAACGGTCCGGCGCAACAAGAACGGCTACACGCTGCTGTACAACCGCCGCGCGCTCACCAAGACGCACGCCTCCGGCGTCGGCGCGATGCAGGCGCAGGCGATGGCCCTCGCCCTCGGCGTCGACCTGCCGCAGGAGGTAGGCGATGAGGTGAGCACGAAGGTCGGCTCCGGCGTCCTCTACCGCGCGATCGGCGCTTCCTCGCTCGACCTGCGCCGCCCCGAGGCCCACGTCGTCCTGGAGCAGCTCCTCGCCACCGCCGCCCTCCAACGCAGCGTCTTCCGAACGCTGGAGATCGGCTAGGGATAGTCGAACAAGCCGCGAGTCTGGCCCTGACTGCGCGTGTGGCGCCTGGTCCCTTCCCCCTTGATGCCCGATCCCTTCCCCATTGATGGGGGAAGGCTAGGATGGGGGTGCGTCCCCGGCACGCCGGGCAGCCGTCACGTGCGGTATCATCGCCGCACCCTGCCCGTGCGGAGGCACGCCATGCCCGACATCCAACTCTCGTTCGCCATCACCGCCTACGACCGCGTCATGCCCATGATCAGCGGCGAGGTGAAGCCGGACGGCATCACGCTTGACTACCAGGGGATGTCCGGCGCCGTGCCCCGCGTCTTCTACGAGCAGATCAAGTTCCACCGCTACGACGTCTCCGAGATGTCGATGTCCTCCTACCTCCGCATGCGCCCGCTCGGCTTCCCGTACCGCATGCTCCCCGTCTTCCATAACCGTACCTTCTCCTACACCAACGTCTACACCCGCAAGGCGTCCGGCATCCGCCAGGACCACCCGGAGGACCTCAAGGGCAAGCGATTCGGCATCGGCGACTACCAGCAGTCCGTCGGCCTCTGGACGCGCGGCATCCTCAAGCTGGAATGGGGCGTCGAGCCGCAGGACATGACCTGGTTCATGGAGCGCAGCGAGCACTACAGCCACACCGGCGCATCGAAGGAGGCCGGACTCGGTCTGCCGGAGGACCTCGACCTGCGCCACGCCACCACCGACTTCAGCTCGATGTACCTCGACGGCGAGCTCGACGCCTCCATCGGCATCGGCTCCGCCCAGGGCTCCGGCATCGACCGCATGCAGAGCGTCAACCTGCTCGACAGCCCGGACTTCCCCACCCTCTTCTCCGACCCGAAGGCCGAGTCCGTCCGCTTCTTCGGCAAGCACGGCGTCTTCCCGCCGCACCACGTCACCGTCGTGCGGGAGAGCATCGTCGAGGAGCACCCGTGGGTTGCGGTCAGCCTCATGGAGGCGTTCGAGACCTCCAAGCGCCTCGCCATCCAACGGCTGCGCTCCATGCCTCCCACGCTTTACGTGTTCGGGCGGCAGTTCCAGCAGGAGGTCGACGGGGTGTTCGGGGCCGACCCGTTCGCCTACGGCATCACCGCGAACGCCAAGGCGTTCGACATGGCGCAGACGTTCTCCATGGAACAGGGGCTCAGCGCGCAGAAGCAGCCCTGGGACGAGATCTTCCCGGAGGAGGTCTTCTATCGGGAGGAGCGCTCCGCATCCTCCGCCGGGCACTAGGGGGCCTGCGGCCTACGGGAGCGCCGCTTCGTGCGGGACGCCCTCCTGGCAGAAGTAGCAGAGACTCACGCGCTCGCACTTCCGCTGAAAGGCGCGGTCGGAAGTGAGGACTACGACGCCGTGCTGAATCGCTGCTGCGAAGAGGAAGGTGTCGCGGGACTTACCGCTGCTGCGCAGGTCGAACTCGTCAACTACTGCTAGGAATTCATTGATGGAAAGGTCGTCAACGCGGGGCAGTTGCCGCATGGCCACGATGTAATCCGTCAGCCGCGTCGTTTTCCTGCCCAGCGCAAACTCCCTGATGACGTCGGAATGTACCCATATCCTCCGTGCGGCGAGCAACTGCTCCAACAACCAAGTGCCCTGCGTGGCCTTCCCGTTGTAGAGATCGAACCACACATTGGAGTCCGCCATCACGGGGCCTCCATCAGCCGCCATTCCGCTGCTTCCTGAAATCGTCTAACAGCCACTGAGCAGCCTCGTCCGGTGTCATGTACTTCGTTACCACCTTCGGACGCACCGGGGTGCGCGGCAGGGATTTCCTGGCTTTCCTCGGTTTCTTTTCTGAATCGGCCATTCCGCTACCTCCGTGCACCGCAGCACACAATAACAACCAATATCTTCATGCCCCCAGCCCTACCCCGCTGCTCCGCCCTCAGTCCCCCGCGAGCCTCACGACGGCGAGCACGAGTCCCGTGATGGCCACCATGCTGCCGGTCGTCCAGCCTGCTATCCAGCGCAGCAGGCGGCTCTCCATCTGGTGCAGTGACTGATGGAGGTCGGCCTTGGTTGCGTAGTTCTGCAACGTGCGGTCTAACTCTTCCCTGAGGTCGGCCCTGGTCGCGTAGTTCTGCAGGGTGCGATTCAGCTCTTCCCTGAGGTCGGCCTTGGTCACGTAGTTCTGCAGGGCGCGGTCCAACTCTGCCCTGAGGTCGGCCTTGGTCGCGTAGCGCGCCAACTCTTCTCTGAGCTCCGCTTTGGTCGCGTAGCGGGCTAGCTCTTCTCTGAGCTCAGACCGCGTGATGGGATGCTCGGCTGTGGTCATAGGGACGGGTCACCTCGTATCAGAGGTTAGCGCAGTCATACCACGTATGCAATACGGCCGTGTCATCTTCTCTCTGTTCCGGCACTGGTGGTGGGATTGTCATTCTGAGCGGAGCGCAGCGGAGTCGAAGAATCTCTCACGAGAGGCGCCGTTGTGCTCCGACGCCCCCGAGAGATGTTTCGGCTGCGCTCAACATGACAATGCATGCGTTCCCACGCCCAGCGCCTCCCACTCCCCCTTCTTCCCGTTGTTCCTGCGGAGGCAGAAACCCGCGCTTTAGCGCGCCGCAGCCCCTGTCCCCTCACTCCGATTGCAGCGCGCGGATGAGCTGGAGCAGCGCGGCGGTGACGGCGCGGTTGCGCACGAGCGGACGACGCGACGGAAACTCGTGGCGAGCGACGCTCGACCCTTCCGGCGTCGCGACGCCGATGAAGACGGTGCCCGCCTTCACGCCGTCCTGGTCGCCCGGTCCGGCGACGCCCGTGACGCTGACGCCGCAGTCGGCGCCGTAGGAGCGGCGAGCGGCGGCGGCCATCGCGCGGGCGGTCTCCTCGCTGACCGCGCCGTGTGCCTCGATCGTCTCGCGCGGCACGCCGGCCTGCACCTTCATCTCGTCCGAGTACGTGATGGCGCCGCCGAGGAAGTACTCGGACGAACCGGGGATCTCCGTGAGCGCCGCGCCGATCATGCCGCCGGTGCACGACTCCAGCACCGCGAGCGTGTACCCCTTCTCGCGCAGCAGGTCGCCGACGCGCTCCGGCGGGTACTCCTCGTCCGTGCCCCAGATGTAGTCGCCCAGCGCGTCGCGCACCATCGTCTCGGCGCGCAGCAGCGTCGTCAGCGCCTCGGCCTCCGTGTTCGCCTTCGCGATGCCGCGCAGGTAGATGCCGTCCTGCTTCGCGTACACCCCGAAGTCCATGCCGGGGACGTCGTAGACGTCGCGCACCATCTCGTCGACCGCGGCCTCGCTCAGGCCGATGGTCTTGAACGTGCGCGCCATGATCTTCTGGCCGGGGAGCCGCTCCTTCAGGCGCGGCGCTATCTCGGTCGTCCACATGTTCGTCAGCTCGCGCGGGGGGCCGGGGAGCGTCAGCAGTATCTTGCTGCCTTTCTCTATCCACCAGCTGGGCGCGGTGCCCATCGCGTTGCGGATGGCGACGGCGGACGGGATGATGCCGGCTTGGCGGAGGTTCTGCCGCGGCATGGGGTTGACGTTCCGGCGCGCGAAGTTGTCCTCCAGCCATGCCCTGAGCTCCGGGTCCGTCGTGATCTGCTCGCCGAGCATGTTGGCGATGCCGTCGCGCGTCATGTCATCGAGCGTCGGCCCGAGGCCGCCCATCGCGATGACGACGTCCGACCTGCGCCACGCGCGGTCGAGCGTCTCGGTGAGGCGTGTGAGGTCGTCGCCGACGATGGTGACATACTTGAGCTCCAGCCCGAACTCCGGCAGACGCTGGCCGAGCCAGGACGAGTTGGTGTCCTGCGTCTCGCCCATGAGGAGCTCGGTGCCGACGGCGATGATCTCAGTGTTCATGTCTCCCCCACCTCGGAATGGCGGCACGCGCGAGTATAGCACCGGCGCACGCCCAGCCCGCGCCGCTCATGGTGGACGATTGGCCGTTCGTGGTGAGCTTGTCGAACCATCCTGCGGAGGCAGGAACCTCGCAGCCTCAGCTTCCGTCATTCCAGCGAAGGCTGGAATCCAGAGCCTGCGGGGCCTCCGCCCCATTAAGGTGGCCAACGCCCGCCAACTCGTGGCCCCCTTAGTGCCCTCCCGCGACCAATCGGGACAGTCATTCTGGCCACATGACCATCTTAATCCGGGGTGTTTCCAAGGCCGTGGCCTGCTTCCTGCGATTAAGGTGGCAAGGTGGCCATCGAATTCACAAGTTTGCCGCCGGAGCCATAGACCCTGTTGATGGCTGGACTCGCGAGCCATAAGCCTGGTCTATGGGTGCTGCCAGTACGACGGTCATGCAACCAGCGTACGCAATCGCGGGCCGACCTCGATAGGGGCGGGTGTCACACGTGGCAACGCCATACGCCCTCCCGCACCGCAGGTCAGGTCAAACCTTTGATGACGATGGTGAGGTACTTGGTAGCTTGATTCCACTATTCGGTTTTGGCATACCCATCCATCTTACCTACACTTACCCAATGGCGACCAACCCGCTCCACAACACAGACTATGCGGTCCTAGCCACTCTGCTGAAGGTTCTCCGCCAGGAAGCAGGGCTCGGCCAGACTGAACTAGCACAACGGCTAGGCACAAAACAGTCCACAGTAAGCAAGATGGAAACAAGGGAAAGGCGTGTTGATGTCATTGAGCTAAGGCGGATCTGCGATGCCATTTAGAGCTTCGGTAAGGAGGCGAGTCATGTTGCACTACATCCTCGATACTAGCAACCTAGGCTACTTGCTAGTGTTGAATTTGGAATGTGAGGTTACCACATGCACGGCTCATGCGACATCAGCCCCGGCAAAACTCTAAGGTGAGATTGCTCGTGTTTACAACATACATATGACACTCGCCCCTCCGCCGCCGCCCTTTGACCGCATGCGCTGTCCCTAGCGACGGAGCCCCCTACCCCCACCCTCCCACTGATACAATGCCCACCCGCACGGCACTACATGCTATCTGCCTTCAACATCAGCAAGGCCTACTTGACCAGGACCCTGTTCAGCGGCCTCACCCTCAACGTCGACGCCGGGGACCGCATCGCGCTGATCGGTGCCAACGGCTCCGGGAAGACCACGCTCATGGACGTGGAGGATGTCGGCAGCAGACTGAAGCGACTGCAGATCCATTAGGGTCGGCAAGTCCGAGCGAGCGAGTGTGACACCCGCCCCTTCCGCGGTCGCCCCATGGCCACGTACGCTGGCCGGTGACGGCATAGCGTCGGCGGTGGGCCTGCCCTCGGCCAGGCGGGTCGCAGGAGTGAAATGGCCCACTTTGGCGCACAATGGCCCACTTTCGAACGAGAGGACCACGGGATTCACGCCTGCGCTGGAACGACGGAGAAGCGGCGCCGCCGTGACAGCATCGGACAGCGTGGCCCGAGAGATGCCTCGGCTGCGCTCGGCATGACAAACAACGCCACGCCTCACTCCGCTGCGCGGGCAGGGGCTGCGAGGTTCCTGCCTCCGCAGGAACGACGAAGGCGGCTTGACGCTGTGGAGGGCGGATAGTACGCTCCGCCGCACTCGCAGGCGGGCGACCGCGACCGCACCCAGGGAGGTGTCCATGCGTACCAGAGTTCTGTTGGCGATCGGACTTGGAGCCCTCCTCATCGGTCTCCTCGCCGCCTGTTCAGACCCGGAGCCCACCGCGACTCCGACCCCTCGTCCCGCCATACCCACGCCCACACCGGAAGCCATGCCCCACGAGCCCGTGACGCTGAACTTCCAGGGCACCGCGCGCACGTGGGGAGAGATCCTCGAGGGGATGAACAAGATCCTCGAAGCCAACGACAGCTTCATCGAGCGGATCACCATCCTGGACGTGAACCCCGACAACGCCATGCGCGCATGGGCGGACATGTCCGCGGAGGAGCGGAAGTTCACGCTCATCTACGGCCTGGAGAACAACGTGGACGTCAACGAGGCGGGCCTGCACCCCATCTTCGCGGACTCGCCCCTCCCGTCCGGCCTGAAGGCGGTGATGTCCAACGGCCCGCTGGGCTGCTCCGGCCATGGCACGTGGGACGCCGACCTGCTGTCTCTCGCGGACACGGCCGGCAGGAAGGTGGACATGGACTCGGAGCCCATCGGCCCGGTCCGGGAAGAGATCATGCGCGGCCTGGGCATGCTCGACTCGGCGGAGATCACGTTCCTGGGCGCGGGTCCCCGCACCGTCGAGACGTTGAAGAACCGGAACGTCGACGTGGACATCATCCACCTCACGGGCGCGACCCGGCCCATTCCCCCGCACATCCAGATCCTCACCGAGGCGGAGACCTACATCGTCGACGTTACGACGGAGGGCATCGACGCGGCCGTCCGCTCGAACCCGGATGTCTTCAAGTCGATGTACCCCTTCCCGCTCTACGAGGGCGACCTCGCCGAGGCGCTGGGGCTGGGCTACAACCCGGTGCGTGAGCCTGTCGTCTACTGCATCGGCGGGCAGAACCCGCACATCCTCGCCGGAGAAGAGGTCGACTCCGAGATCATCGAGGAGCTCGTCCGCGTGGTCCTGGAGAACAAGCAGGACTTCCACCAGTTCGTGACGGGCGACGTGGACTCGCTCATCGACGGGCTCCCGCTGGTCGTGCGCCCCAAGAGCGGCTTCCACTCCGGAGCGCAGGCCGCCTACGAGTCGCTCGGCGTAGCCTACGGCGTCAATGCGATGGTGGAGATCGAGCAGCAAAGGGCGCAGGAGCACGGACAGGAGCTCTACATCCCGGACTACCTCGAGGACCGGTTGGAGTGATACCGACCGCACCGCTGGGAGACTCCTGAGCGATAACGGGCGTCTCCCAGCGTCCGGGGTCCTGGACCGTCAGCCTGGACAGGAGACCCTTGCGTAACCCACCCGGCCCGCCTCCAGTTCACCCTCACCCTAACCCTCTCCCCTCAAGGGAGAGGGGATAAGACCCCGGATTCCATCCCGAACAGCACGCTCACCGGAGTCATTGCAAAGGTCTCAAGGCAGGGAACAGGACCATGCTCCAAGCCCTCAGGATACGATCGTGGACGGCGCTGGATGTCGGCATCGCGGTCTTCCTGGTGCTGATGCTGGCCTCCCAGATCATGCAGCGGTGGTGGATCCCCTCGGGCGACCGGTTCAACCTCATCCACATCACGCTCGCGGGACTCATCGTCGTCCTCCGCCTCACTCAGCAGACCAAGGGGGCCTTCAAATGGGTGCTCGGCGGGGTGGGCGGGGGCATCCTGGTCCTGGCTTTCACCTATTTCTGGGAGCCCGCGAAGAGCCTCAGCGTTCGCAGCGCCATCCCGACCAACATAGACTTCGTCGTCGGCTGCCTGCTCCTCGCACTCGTCATCTACCTGGTCTACCGCTCATTCGGGCTCATCTTCGCGAGCCTCGGCCTGATCGCCGTGGCATATGCGTTCCTGGCGGAGCACGTGCCGGCGCCGTTCACGGGCCCCCCGATCAAGGCGGAGTTCGCGCTGGCGCGCCTCAGCATGACCAGCCAGTTCACCGGCGTCATCGACACGGTGGCCCGGTTCGTCTGGTTCGTCATCTTCTGGGGCATGCTGGTCGAGGTGTCGGGCGCCGGGCGCGTCATCCAGCACCTGTCGCGCGTGATAGGGAGCAAGCTTGCCTCAGGCCCCGCGCTGGTCGCCGTCTTCGGCAGCGCCCTGGTGGGCAGCCTCACAGCGGCTGGCGGGTCCAACGTCGCCATCACGGGCTCGATAACGATCCCGATGATGAAGGAAGCCGGTTACTCCGGAAAGGAAGCGGGGGCCATCGAGGCCGCAGCCTCAACGGCATCGGGCGTTACGCCCCCGATCATGGGCGTCGTGCCCTTCATCATGGCCGACGCCCTGGGAGTGCCGTACCTGACCGTCCTCAAGATGGTCCTCCCCATCGCGCTCATCTGGTACCTGAGCGTCGGCGTCTACGTGCTGGCAGCGGGGTTCCGCCACGAGAACCTTCGCCGCGTAACGAGCACGCAACTGGCGTCGGAGCGCGTGCCGACCAACGAGGTCTGGCGCTCTGCCGCGCTGTTCGTGGTCCCCGTCGGGGGGCTGATCTGGTTCATCGTCCAGAACATCCCCCTGTCCACCGCCGTCTTCTACGCGTTCTGTCTGACCGTAGTGCTCGCCATCGTGCTGCGCGTGGAGAAGCGGCTCGACGTCTGGTGGCGGGGTATCCGCAATTCCGCAGCGATGGCCAGCCGGATCGTCCTCGCCATCGTTGTCGTCAACGTATTGGTCGACGTGATGAACTTCACCGGCATCGGGTTCCGCCTCGGCGACATCGTCTTCGACTTCAGCGGCGGAACACTGCTCTACGCCGGGTTGCTGGTCATGCTGTTCGGTGTCATCCTCGGCGCAGGTCTGCCGCCGTTGGTGGTGTACTTCGTCATGATAGTGACGTTCAAGCCCGTGTTCTTCGCATTCGACCTGCCGGATTCGGTGACGCTCTTCACGGCCTTCTACATGGGCATCCTCGCCAACATCTCACCGCCCACGGCCCCGGCTGCACTCGTGGCAACGGGTCTTTCCGGCGCGGGCTTCTGGGAGACCTCCATGGAGTCGATGAAGATCGCGGCGGCGGCGTTCTTCATACCGTTCATCGTGCTGGTGGCGCCTGAGGTGCTGCTCGGCGCTCCGGAGATCGACCCGGTCTCGATACTGCGTTTCCTCCTCGTGATGGGGGCGATATTGTTGTCGCTCTCCGTTCTGTCAGCGGCACTGGCAGGATGGCTGGGGATACGTCTGAACCTCAAGATGCGGGCCGCGCTCTCGGTGGTCCCGTTTATCATGTACTTCGGTCTCTACAACGACCTCGAGTATCTCCTGTGGTTCACGATGATCGCGAGCCTCCTGAGCTTCGCTGCAGGCGCATTCCTGTACCGCGAACAGCGGCAGAGGGGGCTCCGCGCCGTTGCGGCAGGAGGCGGCCCTTCGATCGAGTCCAGCCCATAGCCGGAGCCCGCCTGTTCACCCCCATCCTTACCTTCCCCCATCAAGGGGGAAGGGATCAGGCGCCGCATGCGCAATCAGCGCAGACTCGCCACTTGTTCAGACTATCCCTAGCCGGAGCCCGCCTTCCCGTCCCTCACGACGACGAGCAGCATGTGGTGCGTGCCACGCCCCTCGCGGTTGACACCCAACCCGGCCAAGACTAGCCTGCCGACAGCGAAGCGCACTGGCCAACCTCAGCATGTCCCTCTTGTACAGCCGGAGTTCATGGAGAAGCAGACCATGATGGACATCAAACAGTTCGCGCAACCCGAGACGGGAACGATCAGCCCGGTCATCTTCTCAGACGTGGATGTCTACGAGCGCGAGTTGGAACAGGTGTTCACTCGCTGCTGGCTGTACGTTGGTCACGAATCCACGATGCCCAACACGGGCGATTACCTGATCAACTATATGGGCGCCGACGAGGTGATCGTCGTTCGCGACGCCAACAACCACATCCGGGTGTTCCTCAACAAATGCAGACACCGCGGCAACAAGGTCTGCTTCTTCGACAGGGGCAACGCGCGTTCTTTCACGTGCACGTACCACGGCTGGCAGTACGACACCGAGGGCCGCTTGTTCGGTGTGCCCTTCTACGAAGATGCGTACCTGAGCCAGTTGAAGCGGGAAGTGAACGGACTGGTCGAGGTCCCCAGGGTGGCATCGTACAAGGGGCTTATCTTCGCCTGCTGGGACCCCTCGGTGATGCCGCTGAACGATTACCTCGGCGACATGCGGTACTACCTCGACCACCTGGTGATCCACGAAGAGATAGGGGGCATCGAGATCGTTGCCGGCAAGCAGCGCTACATGATGCCGACCAACTGGAAACTCCTCTGCGACAACTTCGCCTCGGACAACTACCACACACCCACCAGTCACGCTTCTGCCATGAAGGTCTACGCAGAGAATGAGCGGATGCGGCGGGACCGTCCCACCGGGGAGAACTTCCAGGTAGCGGTTGGCTACCCTTCCGGCGTGCCCCACGCGTATGCGGGCCTGCGGTTCCATCCGACCTTCGACGAGGCCCTCCAACGCGACCTCAGGAATGCAGAGGAGCTCGGACCGGAAGCCGTGGACTGGGTGAAGGAGCGGTACCACAGGGCTGAGCTGCACTGGGCGGACGAGCCCCTCACGGTACAGGCCGGTACGAATTCGAACATCTTTCCCAACCTCTCCATGATCACGGCGTCGTCCGGCGCGCTGGAGGCCCGGGGCATCATCCAGTGGCACGCCAAGGGGCCGTTGCTCACAGAGGTATGGCAGTGGGGGGCCGTCGACAAGGAAGCGCCGAAGGTGGTCAAAGAGGCCGCCATCCGGAAGCTGATGGCGGGGCAGGCTGCGGCCGGCATGATCGCACCCGACGACTCCGAGAACTTCGAGCGCTCGACGGACAATCTGGCTTCGCACATGACCAAGCTCCAGCCCTTCAACTACACGATGGGGCTGGGCTTCGAGTCGAGTCATCCCCGGCAACCCGAGTGGGAGGCCGCCGGCTTCACCGACATGCCGGGGCTCATCGGGCCCTGGATGTCAGAAGTGAGCCAGCGGCAGTACTACCGCTATTGGGCGCATCTCCTGACCGGTGAGTGAGATGGCCAGCCCCCTCGACGTTCAGCCCGAGGTGGAGCGTTTCCTGTACTACGAGGCGCTGTTGCTCGACGAAGGCCGCTTCAATGATTGGCTCGATCTGCTGACCGACGATATCCGCTACCTGATGCCCACCGCGGAGTCGGTGCAGGGCGGATCCGGCGGAGCAGCCCCGGAAGTGAGCCTCAGCTACATGGACGAGGGCAAGGAGATGCTTGCCCTCCGCGTGCGGCAACTGGACACAGGGCTGCGGCACGTGGAGGTGCCCGCATCGTTGACGCGGCGGCTCGTGACCAACGTGCTGGTGACCGACGCCCCTTCAGACGACGAACTGAGCGTGGCTTCCAACTTCCTCGTCTTTCAGATCCGGCACGCGCGCCATGAGAGCCAGTTCTCCGGTACACGCCGGGACCGCCTCCGCAAGGTCAACGGCGAGTGGAAGCTGTGCCAGCGGACCGTGCTCGTGACTCAGCCGGTCCTGCCCCGGGCAGTGTCCATCTTCTTCTAGGGACTACACACGGGGTTGGGAGTCGTACGCCTCATCGAGGTCGGCCGGCATCGTCGTGTCCGCCCACGTCTCGTATCCGCCGAACCCGTGCTCCTCGTTCCACTCCATGACCGGGAACATCCTGCCCGTGATGCCGCTGCCGTCCTGGCCGGCGAGGTATCGAGCTATCGGCACGATGTGCTCGGGCACGACCGGGCGGATCCCGGGGTTGATCCCCGCCGCCACGCGGGCGCGCATCGTGTCGTCGAACCATGCCCCCCTGCTGTGGCCGGGGATGAGGATGTTGACCGCCACGTTGTGCTGCTTCATCTCCTCGGCGAGATAGAAGCTCATTGCAGCCACCGCTGCCTTGGTCGCCTGGTAGGGCATCTCCTGCGACCAGGGGCGCAGCGCAGTGAAAGCAGCCCCGCGCGAGAAGTTGAGGATGCCGCTGCTCACCACGTTGATGACGCTCCCGCGCCTCTTCTCGATCATCGGCTGGATGAACCGGCGCGTAACTCTCAGCGGTCCCATGAGGTTTACGCCCAGCATCGTCTCCCAGTCCTCGTCGGTTGTTTCGAGAGTGGTCCGCTTTCCGGTCGGAGTCAGGAACGCAGTGACCAGCGCGGCATTGTTGATCAGGACGTCGACGGTGCCGAACGCATTCAGGGTGGCCTCGTACGCGTCGCCCACCTGCGCGTTGTCGGAAACGTCCATCTCCAGGACGAGTGCGCCCGCATCCTCGATCCTGGCGCGGAGCTCGTCGGCCCCCGCCCAGGACTTGTCCGTGGCGACAACCCTCGCGCCCAACGAGAGGAACCCCTCCACGTATGCCCTGCCCATCCCCCTTGCGGCGCCCGTAACTGCGACCACTCGCCCCTGAAATTCCTCGTGTGATTGAACCATCTCCCGGCTCCTCTCTCCTGGCGCTCCATGCCAGCCTCACGGAGGAGTATATGCGTAGCTGAAGGCGACGGGGAGCAGAATGAACTGCGGGCGCCGTGCTACACTCCCGCCGAAGCCCGGATGAGTGACGAAGAAGCAAGGAGGCCCGCGGCATGACCAACTCTCAATCACCGAGTGAGCAGGAAGTCGACTGGCAGACCCGGAGGACACCGTACGAGAAGTGGGTCCACCAGCAGGGGGTCCCCGTCATCGAAGGCTACGGCGTGGCGGACCCGTTCCAGCAGGAGTTCGCCCACTGGGACCGGATAGGCGCGGACGCGTACTTCGTCGTCATGAAGGGCATGGAGGGGATCACCGGACAGTACGCCGTGCGGCTTCCCGCCGGCCAGAGCACGAACTGGGAACAGCATCTGTATGAGAAGGTGGTCTACATCTACAGCGGCAGAGGGGCAACCTCAGTCGAGGATGCGACCGGGAAGCAGCAACACTTCGAGTGGAAAGCGGGAAGCGTTTTCGCCATCCCGCTCAACACTCGCCACTCCATCAGCGCCGTCGAGTCGTGCGAATACGTCGCCTGGACAACCGCGCCGATGGTCTTCGACCTCTTCTACGACGAGAACTTCGTCTACGACAATCCCTACGCGTTCCGCGACAGGTTCGACGGACAGGACGACTACTTCAGCAAGGAGACCCGCGAAGGCCGGTACTGGGAGACGAACTTCATCGCGGACGTACGGATGGCCCGGATCGACCCGGCGGAGTGGCGCGGCGCAGGAACGAACCTCTCCATGTTCGAGATAGCGAACAACAGCCTGATCTGCCACCTCGCCCACTGGCCCGCGGGCCGCTACATGCTGGCGCACTACCACGGAGGAGGCGCCATCCTGCAGATCGTCCAGGGCGAAGGGTTCAGCCTGATGTGGTCGAACGAGTACGGCGAGCGGCCCTTCGAGAACGGACACGGCGACAAGGTCGTTCGCATCGACTGGAAGGTGGGGAGCTCGTTCAGCCCCCCAACCAACTGGTACCACCAGCACTTCAACACGAGCCCGGACTCAGCGCTCCAACTGGCGCTGAGGAACGGGAGCATGAAGAACCCGCTGGGGATCAGGCATGCGCACGCGGCAGCGATGACGTCCACGGTCCCCCTGGACCGCGAGGACCCCGCGATACGGCAGATGTACGAGGAGGACGTCGCGCGGAAGGGCGTCGCATCGACGATGCCGAAGGCCGGGCGGTAGTTAGCCGCGGGCACGCGTGCCTACTCCCCTCGCCCGCTCGGCGGGAGAGGGCGCGCTGAAGCGCGGCGGGGGTGAGGGTTGCTAGGTTGTGAGGGGCGCGAGCGGCGTGCTATGCTGTGCGAGGCGTCCCGATGAGGGGCGCTGTTATTGTGCAAGTCGCCGAACACCCTCACCCTAACCCTCTCCCAGAGGGAGAGGGGAAAGATACTGGATTCCCGCCTTCGCGGGAATGACGGAGAATCATGCACCTGGTGATAGACGGACACGGCTGCGATGCCGAACATCTGTCGGACCCGGAGCGCGTCCGCCGCTTCCTGGACGAGTTCCCGGACCGCATCAGCATGACCAAGGTCATTCCCCCCGCCGTTTACACCTACCGCGGCCCGACGCCGGAGGACTGGGGCGTCTCAGGGTTCGTCATCATCGCGGAGAGCCACATCAGCGTGCACACCTTCCCGGACAGGGGCTACGTCAACATAGACGTCTTCTCGTGCAAGGAGTTCGACGCCGATGAGGCGATGGCCGAGGTGGGTGAGTTCTTCTCCATGACCGACGTCCGCCACTGGGTGCTGGACCGGGGGCTGGAGCACCTGGACCCCGCCACTGCGAAGCAGGTGGTGGAAGAAGAGCGGGAGATCGTCCGCCAGCGCGTGTAAGAGGCGCTGCGTACTCGGGTCAACCCGCTCGTGGTGAGCTTGTCGAATCCATCGTGGTGAGCTTGTCGAATCCACGAACGACCCTTCGACAGGCTCAGGGTGAACGGAGTTCCGAGCACGCTCTAAAGCACAGGAGAGCCGCCATGACCCATAGCGAGCGGCCCGCCCTACCCGACACGTTCCTGATACTCGACCCGGACGAGCAAACGCTCGCCCGCTCCCGCTGCGTCGTCCTGCCCGTCCCATACGAGGAAACGACGAGCTACCGGAAGGGAACGCGGCGCGGGCCGGAGGCGATCATCCGCGCGTCCGCCGAGATGGAGGACTACGACACGGAGCTGGGCTGCGAGCCGTGCAGCGTCGGCATCCACACGGCGCCCGCGCTCGAACCCGCCGACGGCCCGGAGGCGATGGCGGGCCGCGTCCGGGATGCGGTCGCGCACTACGCCGCGCAGGACAAACTCGTGGGGATGCTCGGCGGCGAGCACTCGATCACGTCGGGAGCGGTCGCCGCGCTGGCGGAGCGGCGCCCGGGCCTGAGCGTGCTGATCTTCGACGCGCAGGCCGACCTGCGGGACGACTACCAGGGCTGGCCGCACAGCCACGCCTGCGCGGCGCGGCGCGTGTTCGACCACGCGGCCAGCCTCACGCTCGTCGGTGTGCGCAGCATGACCGGCGGGGAGGCTGCGTTCGCGCAAGGGCACGGCGTCGCGCTCTTCCCGCGCGGCCCGGAGCCGGTCACGGACGTCGATGCCATCGTCGATACGCTCGGCGAAGACATCTACGTCTCGTTCGACCTCGACGCGTTCGACCCGTCGTTCATGGCGGCGGTCGGCACGCCGGAGCCGGGCGGCATGGGGTGGTGGGAGGCGCTCCGCATCCTGCGCGCCGTGAGCGAACGCCGTCGCATCGTGGGGTTCGACGTGGTCGAGCTCGCGCCGGACGAAGGGCCGGAGGCGTGCGCCTACACCGCGGCTAAACTCGTTTACAAGCTGTTCGGGTACGCAACGGCACTCCCGTAGGCGGAGCAGGGGCGTATGCTGTTGGCGGTTCGTTGGGGGACGCACACGCGATGATGTCTGAGCAGACGGTCTACATGGACCACGCAGCCACCACGCCGGTGTTGCCGGAGGTGGCGGAGGCGATGCGCCCGTTCTTAACCGAGCGCTACGGCAACCCGTCCAGCATCTACGCGCTTGCGCAGCAGGCGCGGCAGGCGCTCGACGAAGCGCGGGAGCGGTGCGCGCGCGTCCTGGGCGCGCGTCCGGGCGAGATCGTCTTCACGAGCGGCGGCACGGAGTCCGACAACGCGGGCATCATGGGCCCTGCCCTCGCGCTCAAGGAGCGAGGCCGCCACGTGGTAACCACGTCCATCGAGCACCACGCGGTGCTCCACACCGTCGCGCTTCTGGAAAGCCTCGGCTGGGAGGCAACGTATGTCTCACCGGGCCGCGACGGCATCGTGCGCCGGGAGGACGTGGCGGACGCTGTTAGGCCGGACACGGCGGTCGTGAGCGTCATGCTCGCGAACAACGAGATCGGCACGCTGCAGCCGGTGGCGGAGATAGCACGGCTCGTCAAGGAGCGCGCGGCGTCGGAGCGGCGCTTCATCGCCGTGCACACGGACGCGGTGCAGGCCGCGGGCGCCGTGCCGCTGAACGTCGACGACCTCGGCGTCGACCTGCTCTCGCTCTCGGCGCACAAGTTCGGTGGGCCGAAGGGCGTCGGCCTCCTTTACATCCGACGCGGAACACCGTTCACGCCGACGCAGGTGGGTGGCGCGCAGGAGCGCGAACGCCGTGCGGGCACCGAGAACACGGCGGGCATCGTCGGCATGAGCGTCGCGCTGGAGCGTGCCGAACGCGAGCGTGAGGCGAACGCCGGGGCCTGCGCCGCGCTGCGCGACCGCCTGCTGAGCGGCATTCTCGAGCGCGTGGAGCGCGTCGAGGTGAACGGCAACACGGACGCGCGGCTGCAGGGCAACGTCAACCTCTCATTCCACGGTGTGGAAGCAGAGCCGCTGCTGATGGGGTTGGACCTCGCAGGCGTCGCGGCCTCGAGCGGCAGCGCCTGCACGGCGGGCTCGCTGGAGCCGTCGCACGTGCTGCTGGCGCTTGGACGCTCCGACAAACTGGCGCGCAGTTGCGTGCGGTTCACGCTCGGGCCGGAGAACACGGCGGAGGAAGTGGACTACGTCGTCGAGACGATGGCGTGCCTCGTGCCGAAGTTGCGCGCGCTGTCGAAGGCGGCCTCCCGGTAGCAGGCTGCGATGAAGCTTCCCGAGCCACTGGAAGAGTTCCTGTACGAGCCGCCGGTCGCGCCCACGCTCTGGCCGCGGCGCGTCTTCCACCTGGTTGCGGGCTCATGCCTTCCGCTCGGCATCCTCTTCCTGCCCTTGGACACGGCGGAGTGGCTACTCATCGCGGGGAGCCTTGGAGCGGTGGTGCTGGAGGTGCTGCGCGGGCTCGTGGGCAGCGTCAACGACTGGATGGTGCGGACGCTGCCGTTCTTCAAGGCAGCCGAGGACCGCCAGGTCACCGGCGCGACGTACATGTGGCTCGCGGCCACGTTCCTCGTCTTCGTGTTCGAGAAGGAGGTCGCGGTACTGGCGCTCCTCTTCCTGTCGGTTGGCGACCCGTTCGCCGCGCTGATCGGCGTGCGCGATCACCGGACACGGCGGTTCGGCAAGTCGCTCGCGGGCACGACCGCATTCGCGGTCGCGGCGCTGGGGGCGGGGATGCTCACCACGCTCCACCCCGACGTGCCGTTCGTCTGGTGGGTCGTTCCGGGCGCACTCGTGGCCGCGCTCGCGGAGTTCGCGCCGCTCCCGTTCGACGACAACCTCACGGTGCCGCTCGCCTCGGCCGCGGCCATGGCGCTTCTGGCGATGGTGTAGGATTTGCCTATGCTGGAGATACGGGCGCCTCAGATATTTCGTCATGCCGGTGAGTTGCCTCGCCAAGAGAGTTCCTTTGACCCTCGCAAGGAAGGCTTCAGCAACAGCGGCGGTGTCTGCATAGACTTACGAGGATGCGAGTTCATTCACCCACCAGCAGTATTGTGGTGCGCTGTGTATGCTGCACTTACGCGCAACGCGAGAATCGAGTGCGAAGTGCTGGTTCCAGAAAATCTGGGAGTTGCGACATACCTCAAGTCTCTGGGGTTGTTCTCGGTGTTGGGTGAGATTGGTGTGTCTGTTGATACACGGGGACTCGGCGCCGCTAACGACTCACAGGTCATCATCCCTCTACAGCGGTTTGATGACATCTCTCAGGTCGAACATCTAGCAGACGAAGCACTTGAACGCCTCAGTATAGACAGGCCCGTTGCAGGAAACCTAAGTGCAACAATATCCAACACGTTTGCTGAATTAGGCAATAACGCTGCGGAACATGCTGCATCGCCCATCGGCGCTTTCGGCATGGTACAATTCTATGACCTTCCTGGCCGGGGAATGCAATTCTGGTGCGTGGTAGCAGATGGGGGGATAGGTATCAGAGCATCCCTAGCGCGGAACACGGCGCTCCGTCCTCCACGATACGACTGGACGGCGATTGAAGAGGCCTTGAAGGAACAGGTCAGCAGCACAGGGTCGCCCCACCGGGGACTTGGTCTTTTCGGCATTGCCGAAGATATGAGATCCTCGGGCCATGAATTTATAATCCATTCGGGCATAGGACTGATGACTCTTAAAGAGGAAGAGGAATACTCACTAGCCGACCGTTGCCATGTCTTGTTCCCCGGAACACTCGCCGCAGCGAGAATATCCTTGTGAGGCGTTCAATGACACACATCGTCATATCAAATCTCATCCAGAAGCGCGTACTGACTGCACGAGATTCCGTAGAGGCCATCGCCCCGATTATCGTCGGTGAAATCGTAGAGGACGGCGGCCCTATCGCTTTCGATTTCACTGACATCGGGGCGGTGTCTCCGTCCGCAATCGACCAACTGCTCGTGTGCACTGAGGACATAACCGCCGGTCGGGACGTCGGCTTCTCAAATATGCCCTACCCCGTCTCTCGCGTTCATGAAGCCATCGCCCGCGCACACGGTCGCACTCTCGTTGAGAACGGGCCGCAGTCATGGGTGCTCAAAGCCCCTGTTGAGAGCCATGCCTAACCGCCTCATCAACGAGACCTCCCCCTACCTGCTGCAACACGCGCACAACCCCGTGGACTGGTACGCCTGGGGCGAAGAGGCCTTCGAGCGTGCGAGGGCCGAGGACAAGGTGGTGCTGGTCTCCATCGGCTACGCAGCGTGCCACTGGTGCCACGTCATGGAGCGCGAGTCGTTCGAGAACGAGGCTACCGCCAAGGTAATGAACGACCTCCTCGTCTGCATCAAGGTGGACCGGGAGGAGCGCCCGGACGTGGACGGCATCTACATGAGCGCGGTGCAGCAGTTGCACGGTCACGGCGGCTGGCCGCTCAACGTCTTCCTGCTGCCGGACGGCCGCCCCTTCTATGGAGGCACGTACTTCCCTCCCCTAGACCGCGGCAACATGCCCTCCTGGACGCGAGTGGTCGCTGCGGTGAACGACGCCTACCGCAACCAGCGCGACGCCGTGCTGGAGAACGCGCGCGTCCTGACCGATGCGCTCCGGAACGCGGCTGGCGTCCCGATGGCGGACGAGGACGTGAGCGACGCGCTCCTTGCGGAGGCGAGCGCGGGGACCGTCGCGCTGCACGACGCGGAGCACGGCGGCTTCGGCGCCGCGCCCAAGTTCCCGCAGTCGATGCCGATGGAGTTCCTCCTCGCGCGCAACGTGCGCGCATCCGACCTTGATGCCCTCGAAGCGGTCGAGTCGTCGCTGATGGCGCTGCACGACGGCGGCATCTATGACCACCTCGGCGGCGGGTTCGCGCGTTACTCCACAGACCGGTTTTGGCTGGTGCCGCACTTCGAGAAGATGCTGTACGACAACGCGCTCCTCGTTTCACTGTACACGCAGGCCTTCCAGGCGACGGGGAACCCGCGCTACCGGGAGGTCGTCGAGGAAACGCTCGATTACTTGCTGCGCGACCTGTGCCACCCGGACGGCGGCTTCTTCTCATCCCAGGACGCGGACAGCGAGGGCGTTGAGGGCAGGTTCTACGTCTGGACGCCGCAGGAGATCGAGGCCGTGCTCGACGCGGACGATGCGCGGCTGTTCCGCCGTTACTACGGCGTGGGGGTGCACACCAACTTCGAGGGACGCCACATCCTGCACGTTCGCGACAGCACAGCCGCCGCCGGGCGCGAGCTGGGCATCGAAGCCGGCGCGCTCCTCGCACGGCTGCAGCCCATGCGGCGCGCACTCCTGGAGCGTCGGGCGGAGCGCGTGCCTCCGGCAACAGACGACAAGGTGCTGACCGCATGGAACGGGATGGCCCTGCGCGCGACCGCCGAGGCGGCGTTCGCGCTCGACCGGAACGACCTTCGCGACGCCGCTGAGCGCAACGCCGACTTCCTCCTGCACGAGATGCACCGCGACGGGAGGCTGCTCCGCACATGGAAGGACGGGAAGGCGCACCTGCTCGCCTACCTGGAGGACTACGCGCTCCTCATCAACGGCCTCCTGTCGCTGCACACCGCGACGTTCTCGCACCGCTGGCTCCACGAGGCGCAGGCGCTGACGAACGAGATGCTGGCGCTATTCTGGGACGATGGCGAAGACGCGTTCTACGACGTTGGCTCAGACCACGAGGAACTAATCGTGCGTCCACGCGACGTAACCGACAACGCGACTCCCTGCGGCAGCTCCGCAGCCGCCGAGGCGCTGCTGCGGATGGCCGTACTCACCGGCGACGAGTCGCTCGGGCAGCGGGCGGGGCGCCTGATCCGGGGAATCGCCCCCCTGGCCGCACGCTACCCGCTGGGGTTCGGGAACTGGCTGCGCATCATGGACCGCTACCTCGCCCCATCCACTGAGGTCGTGGTCACCGGGGAGCCGTCTGACGAGCGCACGAAAGCCCTGCTCGCGCCGCTGCGCGGGCGGCTGCCGTCCTTCGCGTTCGTCGGATTGGCGACCGGGGAACCGTTGCCGTTCCATACCCCTCTGCTGGAGGGGCGGTCCGGCGTGGACGTACCCACGGCCTACGTCTGTCACGGGTACGTCTGCGACCTGCCCGCCCGGGACGCAGAGACGCTCGCGGCGCAGCTCGGAGGTCTTTTCATCGGCTGGTCCTGAGAGGTGATACAGGAGACTTATTACTCCGATATTCGCGGAACGGGTAGAATGCCGCCGGGTAGCAGATGATAGAGCGCAACTTCTGGTTCAGGACCGGCGTCGTCGTTATCGCGTTCAGCGCGATCATCTTCCTCATCGACGCCGCCAGGCGGGTCTGGGACTTTCTCGGCGACCTGATCCTCGTCTTCTTCCTGGCCTACCTCGTCGGCTCGCTCATCATCCACACGGTGCGCTCGCTCATGCACATACCGGGCATGAAGCGGCCGCTGGCCATCCTCATCGTTTACCTTATTCTCCTCTCCATCGTGGCGGTCATCGGCGCGCTCGTCATCCCGGCCACCATCACCCAGGTCATCGACCTCGCGAAGGTCATACCTGACTACGTCGACCGCATCCCCGAGTTCATCGAAACCGCCGAAGAGTACCTCGCCAGGTTCGACATACAGGTAGATCTCACCACCCTGCTCCAGGTCGAACAGTTGGGAAGCATCGCCGCCGGTCTCCAGGAGAGCATCACGAGCAACGCGGTCGGCCTGCTGGGAAACGTCGCCGTCGTCGTCTTCGCCATCTCGTTGATAACCGTCATCTCCTTCTACGTCGTCCTGGACGGCGGGCGCCGACTCAACGAGGCGCTGAAGGTGCTCCCCCGCAACGCTGAACGCGAGACGCGGTACGTCCTGGGAGTGATAGACGAGACGTTCCGCAGCTACCTGAGGGGCATGATGCTCATCTCACTCATCTACGGCGTCGGAACCGCCTCGGTCATGCTCGCGACCGGTCTCCCCGCCGCTCTTCCCGTGGCGCTTGTCTCCAGCCTGCTCCTCGCGGTGCCGTTCATAGGAGACTGGCTCGCGCTCGCCCTGCCGCTCATCATCGCGGCGCTCTCGGGCGACTTCGTCAAGCTGATCACAGTGCTGCTCGTGCTGCTGTTCATCCAGCAGGTCATGCTTAACCTCCTCAGCCCGCGCATCCTGGGGAGCGCCGTGCGGATGCCCGCCATACTGGTCGTTGTCGCGGTGGTGCTCGGAGCGCGGCTCGCGGGCATCACCGGTGCGCTCCTCGGCGTGCCGACGATGGGCGTCATCTACACGCTCGCGGTGCACTACGGCATGGTCATCCGTCAGCGGCGGGAGGCCGAGGAACAGGCCCGCATCCTGGAGAGCAGGGCCGAGACAACAAGAGCGGCGGAGTCCCGGGCGCAGGCCGAACAGGAAGCGCTGGCGGCGCTGGAAGCGATGGCGGCGGCGGAAGCGCTCGCCGAGCTGGAGGCCGCCCAGGCTGCCGCCGAGTCCGAACCCCAAGAGCTCCCTGAGCCCGACTCTCTGTCCGAATCGCTGGAGGAGCAGGAGCAGACGCCTGCGCCCGACGGCACCCCGGCGCCCGCAGCCCCCGAGCCCATGCCGGGCAGAGGGGACGAATCAGCCGGGGACGATTCCGGTCCCGGGGGGCAGTCCGAGGAGCAGAGCATCTCCCGGTAGCGGAGGGTCCCCTACCCTGCGCTATCCTGGCGGGCCGTGATGAAGGCTGGCGACTTCCTCGTGCTGGACGTAGAAACGTCGGGCGGTTCCATGCAGAACATCCCGGAAGGCTTCCGTCTGCTCCTGACCGGCACGCGGCAGGACACGCTCTACGGCATGTACACCGCTGAGCCCGCGAGCCTCGCCCAACTCCACGGCCTTGTGGTCAACTTCGACGGCCCCATCGTCACGTTCAACGGCGCGCGATTCGACATCCCTATCCTCGACCGCTGGATGCGCGACGCGCTCGGACTCGGCTTCGACGTGCGGCGGCACTACGACCTGATGATCGAGATCGTGCAAGCCGCGGGGCGCCGCATCAGCCTGGACCGGCTCTGCTTCTACACGTTCGGCGAGGAGAAGGTGTCGTGGGACCACCGGCAGAATGCCCGTGCCTGGGCCGAAGCGCCCCATCGCCTGGTCGACTACAACCGCGTCGACCTCGACCTCACGCATGAGCTCTTCATGCGCGTGCTGCGCGGCGAACCGCTCTTCCTCGGCGACGCGACGGTGGTGCTGCCTCCACCGGATTGAACGCTACCCGGCGACGTTGATGATGATGGTCACAACGATAGCAACTGCGACGACTCCGATGATGATCTTCTTGGCCACAGCACCCTCCTTCACCCAGGGTCCACTGTTTCTATCATCCCGTGAGGACAGACGGAACGAGGTTACGCGACGAACTGGAACGGAGAGAGGCGGCGCGATGGTGGCGCTCCTAGCACCAGAGTAGGTACGCTGCGCACGCCTACAACTCGATGATGTAACCGTCCGGGTCCTTGATGTACGCGTACGGCGTACCGTTGGGGCCGCCGTGGCGTCCCACTGCCAGCACTTCGGCGCCGAACGCGCGCGCCTCCTCTACTGCGGCCGCGTGGTCTTCAGGCGCTACGGAGAACCCAAAGTGCTGCATTCCGTCCTTCGAGGGGTCGAGCGGCCCGTCGACGGGGTGCAGCGTGAGCAGGTCGCTACAGCCTGGTGTGCGCAGGAACACGAGATTGCCGTCGCCGAACGCCTTTTCCATCCCCAGAAGTTGCGTGTAGAAGGCGAAAGACCGTCCCATGTCAGTCACGGCGATCTGAATGTGATGGAAACCGGTCGTCTTCATCGTGCATCCCCCTGAGGCAACGACTCATTCGCTTGCCGTCCCGGTGCAGTCCCCACAGACGTTGTCGACAGCCCGAGCGTCCTTACGGACACTATCCCTAGAAGCCGTACATGTCCACCGTGCGTTCGCCCTGGTGGAGGCGGGAGATGGTGTTCGCTTCCTTCTCTTCACGGGCCCGAGCCTTCTCCAACACCTCGCCGATGCGCTCCTGCGGCACGACGACGACGCCGTCCCGGTCGCCGACGACGAGGTCGCCGGGGAATACCCATATCTCGCCGATGCGGACGGGGATGTTGATGGCGCCGTAGGCTTCCTTGTTCTTGGAGGTGCCACGGATGCAGAGTCCCGCGGAGAACACGGGGATGCCCTCGCCGCTCTCGTGCAACTCCTCCAGGAGAGAGCCGTCGCGCACGCAGCCGTCGATCACCAGGCCCGCCATGCCGATCTGCTTGGCAGCGTGCGTCATGATCTCGCCCCAGTAGCCGGCCTCATGGAAATGCCCGGTGTCAACCACCATCACTTCTCCGGGTTGCGCGTGGTAGATGCCGCGGTGCAGCCAGAGGTTGTCCTTCGGCGGCGAGAGCACGGTCATCGCCGGGCCGCATATGTACCAGTTCTGTACGACCGGTTTGATGTAGGACGGCAGCGCGCCGATCTGGCCTCCGGCCTCGTGCAGCGTCGCGGTCCCGATGCCTCGTACCGCTTCGATGAGGGCGGCATTCGGGTGATCTGTAGTCTGCGTCATCGCGTCTCCTCCTAGCGGGCGAGCATCTGCTCGTAGTTGATCCCCATCACTTCCACGACCGACTTGCCGTTCATGACGTCGCGGGCCATCGCCTGCTCGCGCGCGACGATGCTCTCCGCCTCCGGAACGACCTCTGCAACGCGGTCCTGCGGCACGACCACGATCCCGCTGTTGTCGGCGATGACGTAGTCGCCGGGCGCGAGGCTCACGCCGCCTATCTCGATGGGCTCGTTCGTGGACTCCTCCACGATGCGCCCCCGCGCCGTGAGCGGCACCGCCGCCCGGGCGAACAGCGGCAGGCCGAGGCCCTTCGCCTCGTCGACGTCGCGCGACGCGCCGTCGACGATGACGCCCGCGACGCCCCGCGTCTTCGCCGCCGTTGAAAGGATGCCGCCCCAACCCGCCACGTCCGTCCTGCCCCGGTGGTCGCAGACGATGATGTCGCCCGGATCGGAGGCCTCGACAGCGGACGTACCCAGATGGCGCGTCGTGGTTTCGTTGCCCTTCGTCTTCAGCTTGAACGTTACGGCGCGCCCGGCTATCCGCTCGGTCTCGTACAACGGCAGGATGCCGATGACGGTGCCCTTGATGCCGAGCTTGTCCTGCGCGTCCGAGACGGCGCAGGTGTCGAGCTGGCGCAGCCGCTCAACCCACGTGTCGACTGCCATCGCTTCCTCCCCACCCTGTCAGCAGCGTTTACTCGCCGACGTAAGCGGTGAACTGGATCTGCAACTGCATGGCGCCCGCGAGACCGTCGTACTGGATGGTGTGGCGCGTGGGACGGTTCTCCTCGTCCGGGAACATGGCGACCCACTGCTCATTGATGAGCGGGCGGATGTCGCGGCTCTTCACGTAGATGTTCATGTGGGCGATGTCGTCCGTCGTGCCGCCGGCCGCGGTCACGATGCGGCGAATGTGCTCGAACGCCCACTGCGCCTGTTCCGTCAGGTCTTCCGGCGTCTCGTTCGTCTCAGGATTGAGGCCGCTGACGCCGCCGGACGTGACGATGGGCCCGGTCTTGCTGGCCGGGGGGATGGGCTGACCGACGTGCCAGTTGCCAGGGATGTGGATCACCTTCCTCGCCATGTTTCACCTCTGATCGAAATGAGATTGCTTCATCGGGCCGTACGCCGCAGCGCCGGCCGCGCGCCGCAGGCGAGTATAGCAGGCCGGAAAGAGGGTGTGCGGCCCGCGTGGCATCGGACCGGCTCGGCGGGGGCTAGATGAGCCTTCCTTGTTGTGGGGGTGCTATCAGTTCAGGCCCCTCGTTGAAGGCTGAGTTGACGAGCGTGGAGACCTCGTACGTCTCCATGCGCTCGGAAGGATAGGGGCCGAGGAGACTCACGAGAGCAGCGGCGTCCTGCAACTCGTCGTCCAGCCAGAGCGACTCCACATCTTCCGGCAGAATGACGGGCATGCGGTCATGGATGGGCCGAACGAGTTCGTTCGCCTCTGTCGTAATGATGGCGCACGACTCGACGAATTCACCCTGCGAGTTCCGCCATGCGTCCCAGAGACCCGCGAAGGCGAATGGCTCTTCCGATGCCAGCCTGATCCGCACCGGCCGTCTACCCGCGCTGTCGCGCTGCCACTCGTAGAAGCTGTCGGCGGGGATGAGGCAGCGTCTTCGCATCAGGGCAGAGCGGAACCTGGGCCTCTCACCGACCGTTTCGGCCCGTGCGTTGATCATCGGGGCTCCTGAGGGTGCGGCCTTGGCCCCGGAGGGAATCAGCCCCCAGCGCATGTAAGAGGCAAGCCTGGGCTCACCGCTCCTCACGGCGAGCACCATCTGGGTGGGCGCGATGTTGTATCGGGGTGGCTGCATCAATCCATAGGCTTCGAACTCGAAACGAAGCGCGAGCTCTCCGATCTCCGCTATGAGGCTGTACCTTCCGCACATGTGAGATTCCCGGGGCACACAACCGAGGGCCTGTGTGAGTTCATGGCGCCCCAGGGAGACTTTACTACGAACGTTCCCGTGGGAAGTGGCATTCCAATCCATACCCGGCGGCTCCCTTGACCTAGGACTAAGCGACGCGTCGGAGCGATGGCGGCAGGCGACTTGCCAAACTACATCTCCGGTGCTAACTGTCACCCGTCATTCAAGTTCGCAGCACAGTACGCCTTGACCTCCGTGAGATCGTTTTCCGCAGGATGTGTGTATCCTGTACGCCCCGCCCACAGAGCAGTTCATCAGGCAAACGGCCGGCAAGCTTATACCATCAGTGTTGACCATCCTCTGAGGCCCTTACCTGCTCGCCGCGGGACTACGATACTGGCAGGCACTTCCGATGGCCCAAGAAGTCGTGGTGCCCCGGATGGGGTATGACATGCAGAAGGGGACCATCGTCTCCTGGCTGAAACAGGAGGGCGATGCCGTCGCCGAAGACGAGGCGATTGCCGAGATCGAAACGGACAAAGCGGTCTTCGAGCTCGAGGCCCCGGCCAGCGGTTCGCTCCTCCGCATCATCGCTGCAGAAGGCGCTACGGTCCTTGTAGGCAAGGCCATCGCATACATCGGAGAGCCCGGCGAGGAGGTTCCTGAAGCCGCGTTCCCACAGGCTGCGCAACCCGAAGTGTCGTCTGGGCCCCAGCTGTCGGCACTGTCTGCATCCCCAGCGAGGAGCCCGGCTTCCCGGCAAGTGGCGTCTCCCCTTGCACGCCGCCTCGCCTCAGAGTTGGAGGTGGACCTGGCGCTGGTGCGAGGAACGGGCCCTCAAGGCCGGGTTATCAGGGACGACGTTCTGGCGTTCCACGACGCCGGGACTGCCAGCGACGACAGCCTGCGCGAGGGCCAGACTCAGCGAGTGAGGGCTCCCGGCGCTCCTGCCTCTGCGACAAGCGCATTGCGAGGGCTGACCCCTCGGCAACCGGATCCGGATGGCAGGATCCCCATCGGCAAGATGGGTCAGGCTATCGCTCGCAGGACGCAGTCCACGTTCAATGAAACGCCGCACTTCTACGTAACCGTCCGAGTGGACATGACGGACACCATGGCTTGGCGAGATGCGTTGAACCGGCAGCCATCAGCCGACCCGCGTGTCAGCGTGAACGACCTCGTGATGAAGGCATGTGCCACTGCGCTGCAACGCCACCCGGCGTTCAACGCTACGTTCGAGGGGGACCATCTCCGCGTACACTCCCACATCAACATGGGTATGGCGGTCGCCTTGCAGGAAGGGCTCATGGTGCCCGCGATACTCTCTTGCGAGGAGAAGTCCGTGGCCGACATCGCCGCAGCGGCACGAGACCTCGCCGCGCGTACCCGGGCTGGATCGCTACGCCAGGACGAGTACACGGGCACCTTCTCAGTGAGCAACCTCGGGATGTTCGGTGTCTCAGAGTTCACTGCCATCATCGTGTCCCCGCAAGTGGCTGTGCTTGCCGTCGGGGAGGTGGAGGACACGGTGGTGCCGCTCGACGGCGGCATCCACATACGTAAGATGATGAACGCAACGCTGTCGGCGGACCACCGCGCGGTAAACGGCGCCGAGGCAGCGCTCTTCGCTGCCGAGATCAAGAGGCTGTTGGAGCATCCGGTCGAGCTTGGCTGACGACCGACGCAGGAGGAGTATCGTTTGGGTACGACCATGGACATAACCAACGCATACAAGCTTGATCTGCTCCGCCGCATGGTGCTGATACGGGCATTTGAGGAGCGTGTCATAGACCTCTATCACAAGGGGGATATCGGCGGACTCGTGCACGTGGGAATCGGCCAGGAGGCGGTGGCTGTTGCGGTGGCGGAGTCCCTGGCGGAGGACGATTACCTCTATGGAACACACCGGTCCCACGGTCATTTCATCGCGCGAGGCGCCGACGTCAACAAGATGATGGCGGAGCTCGCCGGAAGGGCGAACGGCTACTGCGAGGGACTCGGCGGCTCGATGCACCTAGTGGCTGCAGAGGTCAATGCGATGGGCGCGACGGGCATCGTCGGCGGCTCGATTCCGCTGGCGTTGGGTACCGCCCTTGCGCTTCGGGATATGGGGCAGGTTGTGGCCGTGTACTTCGGCGACGGAGCCGCCAACACCGGCGGGTTCCACGAGAGCCTCAACATCGCAGCGCTGTGGAAACTGCCTGTGGTCCTGGTCTGTGAGAACAATGGCTACGCCGAATTCACGCCGATGTCTGAGCACACGTTCGTCGAGCGGGTCTCGGAACACTGCAAGCCGTATGGCATCCCCGCCCGGATGGTGGACGGCAACGATGTGTTTGAGGTCCTGGAGGCGGTGTCCGAAGCCGTGGAGCGCGCAAGGCAGGGGGAGGGACCGACGATGGTCGAGTGCCTGACCTACCGGCTTCGCGGGCACTACATCGGCGATCCCGCCCAGTACCGCCAGGCCCAGGAAGTAGCAGAGTGGCGCGAGAAGGACCCCATCGAGAGGCTGACGAAGTACCTCACGGCGGAGGGCGCTCTTGGCGAAGACGCCGCTTCCACGATCAAGCGTGAAGCCGACGACCGGATCGACGAGGCGGTCCGTTTCGCCATGCGGGGCGAGTACCTCTCGATCGACGACATGACGGCGCGCGTGTTCGGATAGTGACCATGACGACGCAGCGGTTCGTGGATGCGATTCGCGAAGGTATCGCCGAGGAGATGCGGGCCGACCCTCGCGTCATCATCTTCGGTGAGGACGTGGCGATCGGAGGGGCTTTCGGCGTCACCCAGGGACTCGCGGACGAGTTTGGCGACGAGCGCGTCATCAATACTCCCATCAGCGAAGACACGATCATGGGAATGGCCGTGGGCGCCGCGGTCGCTGGGAAGCGGCCCATAGTCGAGATCATGTTCATGGACTTCATGACGTTGGCGATGAGCCAGCTGGTCAACCATGCGGCGAAGGTGCATTTCATGTCAGGCGGGCAGCTTGCAGTGCCGATGGTGGTCCGCGTTCAGCAAGGCGCCCAGGGAGGCTGGGGCTCTCAGCACTCCCAGAGCCTCGAAGCGTGGTTCTCTCACGTTCCCGGGCTCAAGGTTGTCGCTCCCGGGTCCGCAGTGGACGCCAACCTGCTGGTCCGCGCATCTATCCAGGACGATGCACCGGTCATCTTCATCGAGCACCGAGGGCTCTACTTCCACCAGGACCCTGAGGGCTTCGAGCCGGGCGAGGCGACGTTGGGGAAGGCGCACGTCGTGAGGGAAGGCTCGGATGTCACGTCGGTGTCCTACTCACGGATGCTGATTGAGTGCCTTGCGGCGGCCGAGGATATGGCAGAGGAAGGCATCTCTGTAGAGGTGATCGATCTCCGCAGCCTTGTGCCGCCGGACATCGACACGATCATTGAGTCCGTGCGCAAGACCAACCGCCTGGCGGTGGCCCATGAGGCCGTCGTGCAAGGCGGCCTTGGGGCGGAGATAACGGCGCGCGTGCAGGAGACGGCGATGGACTACCTCGACGCGCCTATCCTGCGTATCGGTGCGCCGTACGCCCCACCGCCCGCGAGTCTGGAGTTGGAGCGGGCATTCGTTCCGGACCGGGCAGCCATCGCAGCCCGGCTTGGCCAGATGCTCAACCACGGTCAGGGAACAGGCTCCTGAAAGGAGAGTGTGATATGGCAACCGCGAAGACGGCAGCGGATACCCTGAAGAGCATGTTGCACCGAATGATGCTCATCCGGCGCTCCGAGGAGCAGGTCATCGATCTGGCCACAAACTTCAAAGACCTCATAAGGGGCCACTATCACGTCTACATTGGGCAGGAGTCATCGGGGGTTGGCGCGTGCCTGGCCCTGGGGCCCGACGACTACATGTTCACGACCCACCGGAACCATGGGCACGTGATTGCTCGAGGCGGAGAGCCGGGCCCCGTGATAGCCGAGATCATCGGGCGTACGACGGGCTACAACAAGGGCCGCGGCGGCACCTTCCACGTCATCGCCAAACATCTGGGCGTGCTCCAAACGTCCGCCATCGTCGCGGGATGCGTTCCGATGGCGGCCGGCGCAGCGTTCTCCATCAAGAAGCGCGGGACCGATCAGGTATCGCTGGTGTTCTTCGGCGACGGTGTGCTCGAAGAGGGTGCATTCCACGAAGCCCTCAACATGTCCTCGCTTTGGAAGCTGCCGCTGATCATGATGTGCGAGAACAACAGCGTGCCTCCGGAGGGCCGCCGTCAGGGAGAGTACCCGTCGTCCTCGTTCGCGGCGACGCAGCTGGCCGACGTCGCCAGAGCGATGAACGTTGAGACGCACGTAGTCGATGGCGGCGACGTCAGGGATGTCGCAGCGTTGCTGACCGGGCTCGTTCGCCGGACCCGCGCCGGGGAAGGACCGTTCTTCATCGAGTCGCGCATGACCCGTTGGCCGGGCAACCGAGGCCAGTTCCCGGAACTGATCGGTGGCCCGCACCAGACGGCGTGGACCTGGGACCCGAGCACAGCTGACGCGCGCTTGCAGGACTGGCTGGCCAACTCCGACCCCATCTCGCTCCTTTGCAGGAGCCTCGTCACGGAAGGGGCCATGACCAGGGAGCAGATCGAGGAGATCGACGCCACAGCCCGAAAGGAGGCCGAGGAAGCCCGCGAGTTCGCTCTATCAAGCCCAGGCCCATCGCCCGAGAGCGCTATGGACTACATCTTCGCCTAGGGGGAGCACCATGAGGCAAATGACCTACTCAGAAGCGATGGCTATCGGCATCCAGGAGGCGCTGGCCGAGGACGAGAGTGTCGTCCTGATGGGGGCAGGATTCGGCGGACTGCGAGGGGACCCGGCGGTGTGGTCGGCGCTGCGTGAGAAGTTCCGAGACCGCATAACCAACCCGCCCATAGCCGAGCTCGGCTACTGCGGCATCGCTGTGGGCGCGGCGCTCACGGGGCTCCGGCCCATCGTGGCCATCGGGACGGGGTCTTTCTCATTCGAGGCGTTCCCGCAGATCGCCAACGAGGCCCCCCAGGCACACTACGGCACGCGGGGGCAGGTAACGTGTCCCGTGGTGTTTCACATGCGCGCCGGCATCCGCGGCGCCGGTGCGCTCCAGCACTCGATCGCGCCCCAGGCCATGTACTGGAACACCCCCGGGTTGGAGATCTGCGTTCCGGGGAGCCCGGCCGACGTGCGGGGCCTTATCAAGGCGGCTGTCCGCAGCAACAACCCGACCATCTTCATCGATCACGAACTGTTGCACCCGGTGATGGGCGAAGTCGATGAATCGTCCGGCGGGGACATCCCTCTCGGCGTAGCCGACGTGAAACGGGAGGGCTCAGATGTCACCATCGTAGCGACCTCCATCATGGTGCCTCGGGCGCTGGAAGCTGCAGAGACGTTGGCCAGCCAGGGGATACATGCCGAGGTTGTGGACCCGCGGACCCTGGTGCCGCTCGACAAGGAAACGATCCTGCGCTCCGTTGCCAAGACCGGACGCGTGGTCGTCGCTGACGAAACGCAGAAGAGCTGTGGCGTTGCATCCGAGATCGCGGCCACCATCGCGGAGGAGGGTTTCGAGTCGTTGAGAGCCCCCATCAAGAGGGTTGCCATCCCCAACGTCCCCATCCCGTATCACCAGGCTGAAGAGGACTACATTACCCCGACCGCACAACGCGTCGTAGAGGCCGCGCAGGCGGTCTGCCATTGATACGTCGCGGGACCGGGATCCGGTAGGCTCGGCCTCGCATCGGTGCTGTTCCTGTTGGCAACCGGCAAATGCGGAACGCCGGTCCTCAAATGTCCGCTTTGACGTTTCTGAGGAAATCCTCGGCGCCGATGCGGAGCAGGCCCCAGGCGGAAACCGTTACAAAGTTCGCGCCCTGCCTGATGAACTCGGCGACGCCGGCGGTGTCGGCAGGATTGTTGCCACCCACCCCAACAAACTTGCCGCCGGCCCGGATCCGCGGAATGACCTCGCTCATCACACGGCGGACTTCTGCGGCGCCGGGATTGCCCAGGCTCTGGCCCAGATCGGAAGCCGCCACATGGAGAACGTCGGCGCCCGCAACTTGAAGGATGTCGTCGAGGTTGTGGACGGCTTCGATGTCCTCGACCATTGGAATCACCAGCACTTGAGAGTTGATCCACGCCGTCGCCTCGTTCCTGGAGACGCCGATACCGTAGTCATGAGCCCGGCCGCTGGCCACTCCCCGGTAACCGTCGGGGAAGTAACGAGCTGAACGAGCAATCGCGGCGGCCTGCTCTCCCGTGTTTACGTGGGGGACGATTATCCCTTGGAGGCCACAGTCAAGGAACCGGAGGATCGTGTGCTCGGAGTGGTCGGGTATGCGGGCGATCGGAGTGATGCCGAAGGATTCGGCAGCGCGGACCATGTGTTCGACCTGGTCCAGGTTGGCAGGACCGTGCTCGCAGTCGATCATGACAAAGTCGTAGCCGAGAGCGCCAAGGATCTCCACAATGTCGGGAGCGTACCTGGTGACGATGCCCCCGAAGACGACTTCGCCTTCATTGAGTTTGGCCCTCGTGGTGTTGGTGCGCACTATCAATTGACCTTATCGAACGTATGAGTCCGATGCGATTCTCCGTTGGCAGCGCCCTTGGCATTCCCTGTCTACGACAGCAGGAAGCAACAACTGCAGTAACAGAGTATCCGCATCTCCGTCATCTTACGAGCAAACGAAGTGTGCCTTGGTATGCCTCCAACAAACCCGGACTGCTACTCTCATGCGCGGCTACAATGCGAGCGGCGGACTCGCCTAAGGGACGCAAGGAGGGGACTATGAAGGCCTTGGAAGCGATGGCTGAGATCCTGAAGCGGGAGGGGGTAGAATACCTCTTCTGCTATCCCACAACAGACTTGATCGACGCCGTTGCCGCCGTCGGCATCAGGCCCATCGTCTGCCGTCAGGAGCGCGTCGGCCTCGGTATGGCGGACGGTCTCAGCCGCGTCAGCAACGGCTCCAAGATCGGGGTGTTTGCGATGCAGGCGGGGCCGGGCGCCGAGAACGCGTTCGCCGGCGTGACGACGGCATACGCGGACTCGTCGCCACTCCTCGTGCTGCCGTCCGGATACCCGCGTGAGCGCGAGGGCTGGCCCCGCTACTTCACCGCGGAGCGCGGCTACCGCAACGTGACCAAGTGGCTCGAGACGATCAACGTCCCCGAGCAGACCGAGGACGCGATGCGGCGCGCCTTCTCCCGGCTGCGCAACGGCAGGCCGGGCCCCGTGATGGTCGAGCTGCCGACCGACGTCGCCGAGCTGGACATCGGCGAGACCGGTTACGAGCCGATCACGTCGACGCGCACGCTCGCCGACCCGCGAGACGTGGAGCGCGCCGCCCGCGCCCTGGCCAACGCCCACGCGCCGGTGATACTGGCCGGACAGGGCGTCCTCTGGGCCGGAGCGACGGACGAGGTCGTCGAGCTGGCCGAGATGCTGGGTGCGCCCGCCGCGGCAACGCTCCTCGGCAAGAGCGCGTTCCCCGAGACCCACGCGCTCTCCATCGGCACAGCCGCGACGTCGACCACGCCCATGTTGCGCGGGTTCCTGGACAGGGCCGACGTTATCCTCGCCGTGGGAGCGAGCCTGGCCAAGCACCAGATGAACCTGCCCTTGCCCGAGGGCCGGACCATCATCCAACTCACCAACGACGAGGCGGACCTGAACCGGAACTACGCCGCCGCTCATCCCTTGTTGGCGGACGCCAGGCTGGGCATGCGCCAGCTCATCGACGCCGTCCGCGACGCGGGCGGAACGAACGCTGGGCGACGCGCGGCGGTCGAAGCGGAGATCGCCGCCGTGTACGACGCGTGGGTCGACGCGTGGCGAGGCAAGCTCGAATCGCAGGACGCGCCCATCAACCCCTACCGGGTCGTCTGGGAGCTGAACCGCGTCATCCCGGCGGACGAGGCCATCGTCACCCACGACTCCGGCAGCCCCCGCGACCAGATGGTCCCGTTCTACCGGTCGGCCGGCCCGCGCAGCTACATCGGTTGGGGCAAGTCCCATGCGCTCGGCACGGGCCTCGGCTTCGCGATGGGCGCCAAGCTCGCGGCGCCTCACAAGGTCTGCATCAACTGGATGGGCGATGCCGCATTCGGCATGACGGGCCTCGACTTCGAAACAGCCGTGCGCAACGCCATTCCGATCATCACGATGGTGTCGAACAACTCAACGATGGCCATCGAGACCAGGCGGCTCATCGGCTCCCACGAGAAGTACGGTACGCGGGATGTTGGCGGCAACTACGCCGACCTGGCCCGCTCCCTGGGCGGTTGGGCGGAGCGCGTCGAGGACCCGCAGGAAGTTGGCCCCGCGATCCTGCGGGCCCGGCGCGCTACCGAGGAGGGCCAGGCGGCGCTGCTGGAGTTCATCACATCGGCTGAGACGGCCCTGAACCGCTAGAAGCAGTCCCCCGGCCGAGGTCGCGCGCGGTGGTGACGCGCCACGTCATGACCCGGCCGCAGTACCGGGCTGCGCCATGAGGTCATTGCGGACACCACGGAAGGGCTGGGACGGACTCTGGGCGTCAGCTGGAATCAGGATGTTACCGCTCTTCTCGGTCAGACCGAAGCTCCGTGCGTTGCCCGTCTCTCGTACATGCGGCCGGCAAGCTTCTCGATATCGTACTCACCCGTCTCGAGCACGGCTTCCGTTCGAGCATTCCCGGGGTTGTCCCAAGCGTGTGCAGCGGCAAGCATTTGTTCATCAGGGTAGCGTGAGCGGTCCTGTGGCAGGACCACTACCTGGTTCTTGGCGGGGTCCCGGAACACGCACATCGGCTCCCCGCCGTCCTCAACGACCTGCAACTGCTCCATGAGCAGCCTGCGGAACGCCAGGATTCCGACATCACCGACACCGAGCCGTTCGTTCGTCCGGTCTGTGATGGGCCCCTGGGCGATCCAGGCCAGGATGTCCTGAGCTGGGACTGTGTCGTCGATGATCCGCCCGTCTTCGTCGTAGATGTCGATGTACCCCATCGGGGTGACGCCCCGATCTGGCAGGACAGTGCCCGGTTCGGGGAGGTGGACCTGGTACCGGACATGCCACGTGTGTTCGTCGTCGATAGGCACGCGAATCAAGAAGGTATGCCTGTCACCCGAACCCACTCGCAGCATCGCGGGCAGCACCATGGGGTGGCCCATCGACCAGGCTTCGCCCTTTGGACCGGTCATACTGTTCGTGAGCCGGCGCTTGATCATGCCATAATCAAACCGGTCGTAGCCGAGTTTCAGGTGATGGCCCTGGTCCAACTCCTCCCACGGGCGGTCGGCCCAGCGCGCAGCGTAGGAGCCGTAGTACCCATGCAGCCATTCCACGTGGGTTTGGTCCAAGCCGTTGTCCACCGTTTGAAGCCAATTGCAGGGCAGGATACCGGAGGTGATTATTCGAGTGACGTTTGGCCAGACCAGCAAGTCCCATCGCGGGAGGAGTGGAACGGGAGAAGGTCCAATGTAAGCCCAGACAAGGTCGCCAAGCTCCTCCGCGGAGTACGTTTGGATCTGAACCTTGTCCTTGAATCGGCTTTCGGGAGGCTCTGCCGGCTGATCGATGCACTGGCCATCAAAGTCAAACAGCCAGCCATGGTAGGCACAGCGAAGGCCTTCCTCCTCGGGGATTCCATAGAGCATGTCCATAGCACGATGAGGGCAGCGTTTCCCGGTGAGACCATACCTGCCACTTGGAGTCCTATAGAGGACCAGGTCTTCGCCCAGAAGGCGAATCTCCTTGGTCGGACGCCTGAGCAGTTCCGAAACGCCCGCAACCGGGTGCCACCAGCGGCGCATGAGTTCGCCCATGGGTGTCCCCGACCCGACCCTGGTGAGCCGATCGTTCAACTCCTGCGTAATCATCGCAGTCCTCCTTGACCCACGGTCAGAGAACATCCCCGAAGATACAGCGACTGTATGCCGGGCAAGAACCGCTGTCAACGCTGCACGCGGACGGACCAAGTTCGGACGGCGTGTCGGGCTTGACACGAGGACCCGCCCGCGCTCCAATGTCAAGCGCTGCCCGAGCAGTCCAACTAAGCCCGCTTGGAGTTCGGTGACCGACGTGACCGCATCGCCCCAACGCAAACTCAGGCTGGGATTCTTGGGGATAGGGATTGGAGCGACCGCCATTCTCCCACAGGCCGACGCGATGGCGGACCGCATCCAGCTGGCCGCTGGCGCGGACATCAACCCGCGTGTTCGTGACGCCTTTCAGACACGGTATCCCGAGGCCAAGGTGTATGACACTGCGGAAGGCCTGCTCGCCGACCCGAACGTCGAGGCAGTGTGGATTGCGACACCCAACCGGTTTCACGCTGAGCAGACAATTCTGGCTGCTCAGAATGGCAAGCACATTGTTGTGGAAAAGCCAATGGCGCTGAACTTGGCGGACGCTGGGCGGATGATCGAAGCGGCGGAGAAGAACGGCGTCAGCCTGTTGTGCGGGCACACGCAGGGCTTCATGCCTCAGGTGCGCGCGATGCGGCGCTTGATAAGAGCCGGGCGGCTAGGATCCGTGAAGGCCGTGAACTCCATAGCGTACACAGATTGGATGGTTTCCCCGCGACCCGGCGACGAGGCTGACCTCTCGGGCGGCGGCGGGTTGATCTTCCGCCAAGTGCCCCACCAAGCCGACACGATCCGTTTGCTCGGCGACGGCAGGATTACCAGCCTCAGGGCGACAGTGGGGCAATGGGGGGACTGGCGCTCGAAGACGCCCGGTTTCTACACAGCATTGATGCAGTTCGACAACGGCGTCGTTTCTCAGATGACATACAACGGTTATGGATACTTCCTCACTCAGGAGTTAGTCGAGTGGAGCTCCGACCGCTCCGCTAACGGCACGCCGGCTGAAAGAGGTACGATTCGCCAGGCATTGAGGGACGGTAGCCAGCCCGAGAACGAACTGAAAGACCAGGGTCGCATCGGAGGCGCCGGCCAGCAAGCTCCGCGCGCGGCATCAACAAGCGAAGAGGCCATACGAAGGCAGCAGTGGGTTCCGGGCAACACAGGACTCGTGCTCGTCTCATGCGAGAAGGGAGACATGCGCTATTCCCGGTACGGTATTACGGTCTACTCAGACTCCGGTCGCGAGGAGCAGCCGGTCGAGGAACCGTACCTTCCGGGTCGGGAGGATCTGAACGAGCTCTACCACGCAGCCCGGAACGACGGAGCTGTCTTCCACGACGGTCGGTGGGGCATGGCGACGTTGGAGATCAGCCTCGCAATGATGCAATCATCCAGGGAGCACAAAGAGGTGGGGCTGATGCACCAGGTCAGAATGCCTGACGAATACGATCCGGCGCGCTGATCTGCCAGTCCGAAGTCCTGGGGCGCGCCTGGGTGGTCCCGATAGTAAAGGCAGCGGATTGAACAACCAGTAGTGCCAAGGAGATGCGCAATGACCGGACCAATCGGGAAACCGTTGAAGATGGGACTGATCGGCGTGGGGCACGGTGGCTCCGAGTTGCTCCCGATGTTCGAGCAGGCGCCTCAAGTCCAACTGGTCGCCGCGACCGACATCGCGCCGGCACGACTCGAAGCGCTGAAGGCGGAGCATCCGGAGGTCCGGACGTATGGCAGCGTGGAGGAGCTCTGCAAAGACCCGGAAGTCGATTCAGTGTGGATCGCAACCCCCAACGAACTCCATAGGTCCCACACCGTCACAGCCGCGTCGGCAGGATTGAACATCATCTGCTACAAGCCGATGGGCACGACTCTCCGCGAGGCTATGGCGATGGTGGACGCTGCGGACAAGCACGGGGTCAAGATGATGATCGGGGGGTTGCACTCGTTCTACGGGCCCTTTCGGGCCATGCGCCGTATGATCGCCTCTGGCCGAATGGGAGCGGTCCGTGCGATTCATTCGATTGCATACACCGACTGGATGCTCGCCCCCCGCGTACCTGACGAGGTCGACCCGACGAAGGGAGGCGGCCTGTTCCACCGCCAGGCGCCGCACCAGGTAGAAACGCTTCGGTTTCTCGGTGGCGGAATGGTACGTAGCGTGCGGGGATCGATAGGCGAGTGGTCGAGCGTTCGACCCTCTGCCGGCTACTATTCAGCCTTCCTAGACTTCGAGGGCGGCGCAGTCGCTACTATGGTTTACAACGGGTATGGCTACTTCATGACGTCAGAACTGGTCCCGTGGGGAAACACGCGCGGTCTGCTCAGTTCCACCCCCGAAAGCAGGGCGGCGGTGAGGAAGGGCCTTATCGACCGCAGCGGACTGGCAAAGGAGCTGGAACGCAAGGACGCCGTCCGCATCGGGAGCACGGGAGGCGAGTTCATGGCCCAGCAGCGCTCAAACGAGCGCGAGCCATGGGTCCCCCAGCACCTCGGCATCACGGTCGCCACCTGCGAGCGCGGCGACATCCGCCAGTCCGGCTACGGCCTGTACGTCTACGACGACGAAGGGAACCGCGAGGACCCCGTCGAGGACATGCTCAGGCGAGTGGGGGCTGTGGAGATAGAAGAGTTCTACGACGCTGTCGTCAACCACAAGCCGCTCTACCACGACGGGCGTTGGGGCCTGGCAACGATGGAGGCGCAGATGGCTATCCTCCGCTCAGCCAGGAATCGGAGTGCGGTAAGACTGCGCTACCAGGTGGAGATGCCTGCAGGCTACGATCTTTAGCCCCTGCCGGGGGCTGTAGCACCGCTACGAGAAGATAAGCTCCCGGTCGCTCGGACAGCTCGTCTGACATCGGAAGCCGCGCCTTCTTCGGCAAGCTGTTTCCTGTAGCAGGCTGCCTGACGGCGCTAGATGGCACTCCGTACTTCCTGGTATGTTCCTTCCTCTTCACGTACCCAGTCAGCAGCTTCTACCAGGGGGAAGTCGCTGATGGAGAAGAGCACTGCGTCATCGTTGTCGACCAGGTTAGCGTGCTCATGCCATGCTCCAGGCGGCACACAGAACACGTCGTGCGTCTGCCACTCTATCTTGGTTCCGTCAACGACGCTGAAGCCGTGCCCCCTGTGAACGTTGTAGACGGCGCCGTGGTTGTGGCGGTGTGCCCGTGTGTGTTCGCCCGGCCTCAGGCGCTGGAGCGAGCATTGGATCGTCGGGAGTGCATGCCCGTTGTTCAGAGGATTGATGTACTCCATCGCCACACCGTCGAAGGGGCTCTCCACGGTCGAATCCAGCAGTGCAGCGTAAGCGTCAGCCATCTTGTAGGCCAGAGGGAGTGTGCGGGGCAACTCCTCTTGACCGAAGGCACGCATCGCACCACCTCCAAGGAACGACGCACTCCACCCGGCTGGCTTCGTAACCGGCTGCACGTCCTCAGGGAAATCGTCACCGGGCAGAACTTCGAGGAATGTACTGAGCGGAGACTCGAGAACATCCATCCAAATCATGTCTTCGTTCGTCATGCCGGCATGAGCATGGTCGTGGTACATCATCGTCGGGGTCAGTACAAGATCGCCTTCCTCCATGTAGGCCTTCTCTCCCTCAACGATGGTATATGCGTCACTACCCACCATGATGAACCGTAGCGCAGCTGCAGGATGGCGATGAGCGGTCGCTACTTCACCGGGTTTGATGAGCTGGATGGCTGCCGACGCCGTACTGATAGTCCCGTGCTGTTCGCCGTTGAACCCGGGGTTCACCATCGATAGCGCCCGGCGGTGGCCAATCTCGTCCAGACCATTGTCCTGTGCTGCTTCGCGAAGCATGCGCTCCATGAGGTCCCAGCGCCAGATGTAGCGTACCGCTCGGCGGCGAGGCCGAGCCTCCCTACTCCACACAGGCTTCAAACTGGCTTCACGCACCCTCTGGTAGTACGCCTCATCGATCGGCATCTTGACAGCTCCTTTCGCTCACCATTGCCGCCTACGCGCTGGACCGCTGTGCACGAACGGTCACAGGCCCTGGGACACGAGAAGGGCGTAGTAATCGTAAGCGCCGTTCCCACTGCTCGCCGCCCTGTTCGGCCGGTTCTGAAAGTGGGGCAACGAGTCCAGCGGTGGTTTTAGGGACTCGCGTGCAATCTGTTCCTCTGGTATCCGCGCGTGATTCGGTCCGCCCACTGCGTAGGCAAGCCAGTTCATACGAGCCTGCTCTTCGAGCTGGAGCATCGTCATTACTGATTCTGACGGTGACTTCCCGACAGTGACAGCACCGTGACCACGTAACAGGGCCAATCGTCCTCCTCCGAGCGTTTCGGCTACTGCCGTACCCTCCTCGTCCGTCGTGATGAGTGCAACGTCCGGGTAGACCGGGACTGGTTCTCTCACCAGGGGCATGCCTTCACGGCAGACCGGGACCATGTCTAACCCCAGCACACTGAACAAGACCGTGTATCGCGGGTGGACGTGCACCACTGACGACACGTCCGGACGGGCCTTGTAGATGCAGGAGTGTATCTTCACCTCAGTGCACTGGGAGGTGCCTGCGGGCGCTTCCAGGACACTGCCTTCCAGATCGCACAGCACCATGTCCTCGGGACGCATCAACGCCAACGCATCGACCTCGTATCCGCGGCCCTTCACGAGAAAGGTATCGGGAGCGGTTGGCACGCGCATGCTCACATGCCCCAGGGACATCGTTACACCGGTCGCGAGGTCAAACTCAGCGAGCAACCGATTCGCAATCGCTAACTCGCGTCGGAGGTCGTTCAAGTCGCTGGCCATGTCATCGCCCCTTGTCCCTGGCGCTTTTCAATCGTCATCTCCGTAGTCCCATCCGAAGTCCCGATCGATGTAAGCCTGCTCAGGCATGAGGCTCTCGATCCCCCGCTTCGCAAGCTCGGATTCGAACGTCTGCCTGACCCAGGGGTCCTCGTCTGTATACTCGATCTGGTTCGCCGGGTCCTGCGAGTCCGCGGTCATCCAGCCGATGGAGCGCGGAGCGTGCATCGCGAGGTACCGTCCGGGCTCGGACCCAACGTTGAAGTGTTGGTGGTACCAGCGGCTCGGCGGCACGAACAAGCTTGCTTCGTGCCATGGGATAAACATCTTGTCCTCGCCTTCGGGCCACATGATGGAGAACCCCTCGCCCGCCGGGATCACGATGACGACGCCGGGCCCGTGGCGGTGCGCCTTCTTGTAGGTCTTGGCCGGGAACACGGACATGTGGCTCCAGATGGGCGATTCGGGAAACTGTATGGTGACCGAGTGCCCGCCTGCCCCTCGCTCCCTGAGCGACTGGAGTTTGTCCCAGACGCGCATGTCGGGGAAGAAGTTACCGAGCCAGACGTTCTGCGTCCCCCGCCGCGTGGTCACCTGGGTGGCCCTGGCTTCCTCGTACAGGTCAGCGGCCGCGTTCTGAGGCGGCTCCGGTTCGTATGGACTGTTGAAGAAGAAGTCGGGCTCGGGCGCCAATTCCATCGAGAGAGGCAGGTAGTTGTAGTGGAGCAGCAGCGCGCGCTCGGTGCCGCTGGCATTGCTGATCTGGTGCGTGCAGTTCCTCGGCAGCATGAACATGCTGTGCGCCTGCCACTCGAACGTCCTCGGCGCGTCTCCCTTGTACCGGGTGACGGTTGTTAGGCCGCGGCCCTCGACGACGTACACGGTCTCGTCGAGGGCGAACTTCAGTGGGGGCAGCGTCGCTCCGGGCGGGACTTCCGTCACCCTTGCCTCGCTCACCCCTTCCTGGCCGGACAGCTGGAGGAAGGCCGCCTTGCATTCCCGCTCCGGCCACTCGCCAAGTTCCACCTTCCGGAGGTCTTCGATGTAGTAGCCGCGATGGACCGGGAGCCCCAGCGATTGCAGCCAGAGGTGGTATCCCGTTATACCACTCTGGGCAGGCGGGAGCTTGGTGTTGATAACCGCCGTTTCTGATTGTCCTGTCGTCATGGTGCATCTCCTTATCCGAATGGAATTTCAGGGCTGGCGTCCTACGACGATTGGCCTTCCACCGGCGCCAGCTGCCGGTTCCCCGCGGTGGTTCCTGCTGAATCCCTTGCACGGACGTCGTGTCGCACTCCCACGCCAAGACCGAACACCCGTGCAATGATGGCGACGACGACGGTCATCGCGATCATGAACAAGCTGATGATCCCGGCCTGCTCGTACTCAGTACCTGCGTCCGCCCCCATCTTGTTCAGTGCCAGTATAGACAAAGTGACGGTATCTCTGCTGGCCAACAGAATGATGCTTGCTGTCGTGCCCGAGGCGATGGTGAAATTCAAGACTCCGATCAGGACCATTGTCGGCGTGATCAGCGGCAGCCACACGCGGAAGTACGTGCGCCACCAGCCGGCGCCGGACACACGTGCGGCTTCTTCCATCTCGCTGCCGATCTGCAGATATGCTCCCTTCAGTAGTTGCGTGCTGGTCAGTTTGCCCTGCATGACAACTACCAACATCAGGGCCCAGATCGTCCCGTAGAGCACCGTCAACCCGGGAGTCCGCAGGAATACCCAGAGAAGCCCCAGGCTGGCCAACATCCCAGGGATTGCCGCTGACATCCAGAAGAGTGAATCGAGTATCGTTCGGCCTCGCCACTTCGTCCGCACGATGACGTAGGCCACGATGGAAAACAGGATCGGTGAGAGAAGTGCAGTCGTTGTGGCCAGCGTCGCGGTGGTGCGCAGAGCTCCTACGAAGTACCGGTCGTTGAGCACTGCCGTCCAGTGGTCCATGGTGAACACTTGCGTGACGGTGAAGAATCCAACCCGGGTCATGAAGCTGCCCAGGGCCAGGGTCGCCATCGGGACGATCGTGAGCAACGCTATCACGGTCAACACAAAGATGAATGCAAGGGATTTCATCCGGCCCAGGTCTATGAGACCCGGCTTGAACTGTGCCGTGATCGTTGTGTACTGGCGGCGCCCAAGGAGCCAGCGGGAGACCGGTACGATGACGGCGATCAGTATGAGCGTGATGCTGGCAAGTGCGGTAGCAGGGCCATACAGGGGAGGGTCGAACCGTTGGACCCATTCGAAGATCCGCGTGGTATAGATGTAGAACCCGATTGGCGTTCCCAGGATCTGCTCAGTCTCGAACGAACTGAAGATATGGACCAGGCTCAGCATGAAGACGATGGCGAGTACAGGTACCATTACAGGAAGGGTGACGCGGACCACGGTACGCAGGTTCGAGGCGCCGGAGACTCTTGCCGCTTCTTCCAATATCACGTTCATGTTCCGAAACGCGGGCGTCAGCAACATGACCTTCAGCGAGATAGCATTCGCCACCAGGTGAGCCCAGATTATTCCGGGGACGGAGTAGATGTTGAAAGGGCTCCTTTCCACGAACGGCAGGCGCTCGATGGCCTGGTTCAGCATACCGATGTCCGGGTCGAGCAGGAAGGTCCAACCTACGGTCACCGAAATGCTCGGGAACATATACGACACCCAAAACATGAACTCCAACCCGTAGCTGAAACGGATATTCGTTCTTGCCAGTATCCACGCTATCAAGGCGGCTACGGGGAAGCTGATGATCGTGTAGGAAACATACACCAGGAATGTATTCCGTAGTGATTCCCAGATCTCTGGTTTTGAGAACGCGGTTCTCCAGTTATCCAGCGACCAGTGAGGGTCTTGCGCCACGCCCGCGATATTGAAGCTGTTGATGAATATCAGGATGACCGGATAGATGATATAGAAGCCGAAGACGAGGACGAGGACCGCCACGATGAAGGTGCCACTCCCCGGGGTGGCCCGTCGACGGGCCGCCCCGGGCAATGGCACACTTGAAGCTGTCGCCATGCGGCTGTCCTCGCAGCGCAGTCTAACCGCGCGTTGTACTGGGCAGACCTACCCTGATGCCAGGGGCCCAGGTCCTACTTTCCAACGGATCCCAGTGCCTCCTCGGCCAATGCCATCGCCTGGGCCAGCAGGTCCTGGTACTCCGGTTGAATGTCAAGGATGGTGTAGTTGTAGCCTTCGACGCGGAGGTTGGAAGAGGCAACTGTGTCCTTCGGTATGTCTGTCCGCAGGGAATCGATACCTGACACCTCCTGCATGAGGCTCTGCCCCTCCCTGGACAGCCACCAGTTGATGAACAACTGGGCCGCCCTGGGGTGCGGGGCCTGATTCACCAGCATGATGTTCGCGCCGCCAACGTTTGCCATCGCTCCTTCCTTGAGCACGGTCGGCCACTGTGGCTGAACGGGCAAGCCCTGCTCTGACGCTTCTTCCGCCTCGTCGTCGCAGCCAAACAGGCAGATCGCAAAGCGTCCCGTGGCCAACCAGTTCACTGCCTGCACTGCGTCGGCGGCCAGGGTGATGTCAGTCTCGGTAAGCAGTCTGGTGAGGAATTCTGGCCCCAGGTCCGGGTTGTCGTAGAAGAAGACGGTGTTCGTGCCTGTTCCCGTACCCCGGGGGTCGGTGGCAGCCACGATCTGACCGTGCCACTTGGGTTCCAACAGGTCCCAGAAGCTTTCGAGCTCGTCCGGGTCCACCAGCTCGGTGTTGTACGCTATCCGGGCGGTGGAACCGTCGGCGCCGAAGGACAGGATGGATTGCTGCGTCTCCAGGTCTGTCCAGGCCAGATCACCTGTGTACCAAGCCGACTTGTCGAGCACTTCCGGGTGAATGAGGATCGGCTTCAGGGGATCGATCATTCCTCCGGGCAGGAGACTTCTGTTCGCTGTGCCGGCGCCTCCGATCCAGATGTCCAGGGTGAACCTCCCGGCATCCCGTTCCGCTCGAACCTTTTCGACCTGGTTCCGGGAGGAACCCGACGAAATCGTCACCGGGATGCCGTATCTGTCTTCGAACACTCCGATCCTGGGGGGGAGTCCCCTCCCGACGGCGCCGCTCATGAAGGCCTCGAGCTCTCCCTCGGCCTGCGCCGCGGCGACCAACTCGGCCCATTCGGCTTCGAAGGGGTCCACTGTTGGCGTGGGTGGGGGCTGCGGCGTTGGCGTGGGTTGAGCTTGCGGAACTGCCGTGGGCGCGGCTGGCGGGGACGTCGGCGTCGCCGTCGGTAATGGGGTTGCCGTTGGATCGGACCCGCACGCCAACAAGAACATCAAGGCAGCGGACACTACACATAACGAGGCCACCCGGCTACCGATGCGAAGCACTTGTACACCTCCCGTAACCACGAAGAACATGACAAGTGGCCACGCCTATGCGCTGGCCGAGTGGAGACACATGCCCATGGCAACGACGGAACCCTAGATGTCCTGGGAAGGGATGTCAAGCGAATCCGTCACGATGCGGCCCACCGGATGCGAAATACGCTCGTCCGCCGTTGGACTCGGGGTGGACGTGGCTCAGCCGAGGATTTCGCCCGCGAGTGGCGCATCGCCACCGAAGCCGCTGAGGACGCCGGCCACGACCCGTCAACATTGCTGAACTGCAAGACTATCCCTTCCCCCTTGATGGGGGAAGGCTAGGATGGGGGTGAACAGGGTGGCGGGGGGAATCGACGGTGCTGCGGGCGACAGGCTTGTTCAGAGTATCCCTACCGGTAGTTGATCGGCTCCATCGTGCAGTGCAGGCCTTCTCTGGCCAACGCCGCCTCGAAGTGCTCCCGGACGAATGGGTCCTCGTCTTCGTAGTCGATGAGCCCACCCCCGTCGCGCTCGCTCACCAGCACCGGAATGTCGCTGAAGCCTCCGAAGTCGCGCACGGCGGGCCGGTCAGTCCCCCCGTAGACCGCTATGTGGCGGGCCGGCGCCGCGCCGGTGTTGAAATGCTGGTGGTACCAGTTGTCCGGCGGCACGTAGATGCTCATAGGCCCCCACGGAATCTCGTAGACCCCCTCGCCGAAGCCGTTCTGGTAGGGTCGCGCGCCTCCACTCTCGTGGGGCCACGCGAGCACGTACCCCTTGCCATTGAGGCCGAGGATGACCGCGCCGGGGCCGTGCCGGTGCGCCTTGTGGTAGATGCCGACCTCCCACTCGGAGATGTGCCCGTTCGGCCAGTGCTTTCCCATCCGGTAGCCCGTCAGCAGCCCGCCCTTGACCTTCTGATCGAAGGCGTCGAGTCCGAACGAGCGGGCGTCGGCGATGAAGTTCGTCTCCCAGACCGCCATCTCCGAGCGGCCCATAGTGAACTTGTCGGCCTTGGAGAAGTATTCCTCCTCGCCCCCGTACAGCTCCGTGAAGTCGTGGTCGTTGCCGAACACGAAGCCGGCGTCGTGCAGCGAGTTCATCACCCGAGGGGCCTTGCTGATGCCAAACAGCAACACCGGCTCCTGCGTGGCGTTGATCAGGCGGTGCCACGTGTTCAGCGGCGGCGCGAACACGCTCCCCTGGCGCCACTCGAAGGTCGACTTGGACTCGCCGTGATGCTGCCTGATCTCAGTCGCCCCGGCGCCCTTCAAGACCCAGATGAGCTCCTCGTACAGGTGGTGCTCCGGTTCCAGCGCCTGGCCCGGTGGGATCTCCAGGACGTACATCGCCTGCTCGGCCTGGTATGACCCCAACGTCTTGATGTACGTCCCCAGACCGCCGGTGCGCGCCCAGGGCTCGCGGGGAAGCTCGGTGATGTCATACACGCCGACGGTCTCCTCGTGGATGGGGATACCCTCGGTTTCAACCCACGTCTCGAAGTAACCGGGGTAGCGAGTCTGGGCTTGGTTCCGTTGCATACTGCCCTCCGTTCGCCGCTTGGCGCCCATCAACGACACGATACTAGCAACCGGCCTGATACCCGTCAAAAGGCCTGTGACGGCGAGTGTTGCGGTCCCTGGCCTGCCGGAACGTAACAACTACAGTAGTAACCATTCTGGATATCCCGCACTATTACGAGTAAACACAGTGTCTGTTGGTACCCCTAGGGAGACTGTATTGCGAGCGTTTCGGTGGGACGTCCTGATTCCTTGAAAAGGGAGTTGACGGTCTCTCGGAGACCCACAGGTGCTGGTCCTCTACGAGGAGGTGCTTACTCCTGGGGCCGATTGCACCTACCGCCCCGGCCCCATCGTGACTCCAGAGGAGCATTACAAAGCGGGCGTGCGCGCGCTGGGGCTGGTCAGGGAATAGCCCTTCTCAGACGGGGAGCTGGTCGGCGTCCGAGGCTGCAACGACGCCGAACGCGGTGTTAATCGCCGAGATGTATTGGTACTGGCCGACGGTGGCAGCGAGCTCGACGAGCCATCGGACGCCTTTGCGGCCCTCCAGCACGTCGAAGAGGTCTTGCTCGACCTTGTTGTTCTGCAGGAGTTGCTGTACGAACTCGATGATGTCGCGCTCGTCCTCTTCGAGACCACTGGTGTCCTGCCTGTGCCTGACGGCTTCGATCGCCTCTTCCCGCATGTCGGCGGCGCGTCCGGCTCTCACGTGCGCGGCCCACTCGTAGGTCGCGTCCTTCTCCCTGGCGACGGCGATGATGGCCAGTTCGCGCTCGACCGGGCTGAGGGTCGAGCCTAGCCTGACCTGCGCGCCGGCCTCCATGACTTTCTGGGCGAGGCCGGGGCTGTGCATGAGCACGGCGAAAGGCCCGCGCACCCCGTGAAGCGTTTCGACGATTGCGTCGAACTCAGCGTGTCGGTCCTCGGGAATCTGGGCCTTGTCGGTAATCATCTCGATGCGTGGCATGACTTCTCCTGGCGGCATCCACTCCCCATCCGTTCGGGAGAGCTTCTCGGCTATTGTACTGTTTCCTGCCCCACCTAACCGGATTCGAACCCCAGTGGCACGCTGTCAACTGTCCTCTCACTCCTGGAGCGCCCGGCCCACCGCCCACGACGTACCGGTTCGTCTTGTTGCTGTTGCGTCTCACCCATGAGGATGGGTGAGACGCATACCCTGCGGCTTCCCAGCCGATTCCCCATTGGCAGCACCATAGCGTCGCTCCGCTAGGTTCTTGGTCTGGGTCGCCCGTCACTGCGAATATGCGGACTACGTGAGGAGCAAGAAGCGACAAATGCCCCGCTTCACTCGTGAAATGACAGTTCCTGGCAACCGTGTTGCTCAATACGTTACTCCAAGAATCCTGGCACTGCGTCGAGATGATTTGCACCGAGCGCTAGTTGTAATGTCCACGGACGTTGTTGACAGATAGGGATTGACGGATGCGGTGAGCCTCCGGGAAAAGGTGTGGTGATAGGCCAACACCCCCGGAGGCTCATATGCATCCTAACGCAAGGCTCACCTACCGCGCCCGCCTCACCCTCGTCCAACGCATCTGCAGCGGACGGCCACCCGCCCACGTCGCCAGCGAGATGGGTGTCTCTCGGCAGACCGCCTACAAATGGCTCGCCCGCTGGCGCACGGAAGGCGAGGACGGCCTCAGAGACCGCCCCAGCCGTCCACACTGTTCCCCCAACCGCGTGCCCATTTCACTCGAACGCGCGGTCGTCGCGCTCCGCCGCAGCGAGAAGCTCGGTCCAGTTCGTATCGCTGCCCGTCTCTCCATCCCCGCCTCGACCGCTCACCGTGTGCTCTGCCGCCTTGAACTCAACCGCATCGACTGTATCGACCGTCCCAGCGGGCAGCCGATCCGGCGCTACGAGCACGCCGCCCCAGGCGACCTGCTCCATATCGACGTGAAGAAACTCGGACGGATGCCAGAGGGTGGCGGCTGGCGTGCTCACGGGCGTGGCAAGGCGAAGCGCAGCCGCGCTGGCTACGCCTTCATCCACTCCGCCGTTGACGACCACTCCCGTCTCGCCTACTCCGAAGTGCTCTCCAACGAACGCGCCGAAACCGCCACCGCTTTCCTGCTCCGGGCGTGCGCCTGGTTCGCCAGCCTCGGTGTAGCGATACGCACTGTCTACACCGACAACGGCGCCGCCTACCGCAGCAGGCTATTCCAAGCGACCTGTCGCTCCGTCGGCATCCGCTCCAAGCGGACTCGACCCTACCGTCCACAGACCAACGGGAAGGTCGAGCGCTTTCACCGCACCATGCTCAACGAGTGGGCCTACGTCCGCCTCTACCAGTCTGAAGCCGAGCGCACAGCTGCTCTCGGACCTTGGCTGCATCTGTATAATCACCACCGTTGTCACACCGCAATCGGAGGTCTCCCGCCCATCTCCCGTGTCAACAACCTCCTTGGACACTACACCTAGTGCATCTGGGGAGCAGGGACTCATCAACGACCCCGTCAGCTATTCACCCGACGACAACACTCCTGCGGGATGCCTAATGACCTCGAACGGGTTCACTGGCACAATCTTGTCCCCTCTGAAGAGAACCTCCGCTTCCGATCTTGCAGACATATACACCGGATGGTTGTCTTTCCAAAGTGGGTGGCGCACGATAATCACCCGTTTGAAGTTCTCGTGCCTGTAGGCCTGTAGGTCGCCTAGGGATGCTCTGAACAAGCGAACGTCCACCGAGAGATGCTTCGGCTTCGCTCAGCATGACAGGAGAAGGCTGCGAGGTTCCTGCCTCCGCAGGAACGACGGGGCAGACTTATTCAGACTATCCCTAGCGCAGATTCACTCCGGTACCCTAGGTTCTCCAGTATCACAGGGATCGGCGCATTGCTGCCTTCACACAGTGCGCGCCACGGGTTCTCTTTTCCCTTCCAAGGAGAAGTGAGGTTGGGAGACGAATCGGAGTCCACTGCCAGCTGGGCCATTTCCACGGCCAGACGCCAGTCCAGTAGCCCATGATAGGGCAAGTTGTAGAAGTCGCGCAGGCACCGATTGCACGAGGTGTCGCATTCAGCCCCGTGGGGTGTGCCGTGCCACCGTTCGGCACTGCTTCCAGGCTCTCCGATGTCTCCCTGACTCAACAATCTCTGAAAGTTGTCTGGCTGGCCCAGCCACCGGCAATAGCCAGCCCCGTTCTGCAAAGTATCTGAAAGGAACGCCTGCCCTACCACTTGCCCATCGGCGTCGCGGGTGGGCCGGGACCCGGCGTTGAACTCCAATGTGTCTACGTCCATTAGCGCGGCTGCAGAACTGCGGAGGAAGAAGGCGAGCGAGTGCCACGCTGCCCGTCCCACCGGAGTGAGGGGATCGGCGAAGACCCCTCTAGGCCACGCTTGGAGTCCGGCCAGCAGCACATCGGTTTTCCGGCGAGCCAGGAGCGCTATGCGATGCGTCTCCCCCGATACAGAAACACGATCGTTCCTCCCGGGCCCCGGATCGACAGCGTACGCCTCTTGCCATTCGCGACGACCTGATATCCGGGCCCTTTGGAATTCAAAGCCTCCCTTGCCATCGTTGTCATTCACGGAAAGGACGTCACCGACGAAAGCGGACACGCTGCAGTTGGCAAGTAGCGTCTCATCATCTTTCTTGTTGTCCCAGGCAAGCGTTGGAATGGTAGACCTTGGAGTCCACTCAAATACGCCATGGTAGTCTTCCGGCGTGAAGTCGGTGAAGAACCCCTTCGGCTCTCGCGCATCAATGAATTCAACCTCTGACCTTCCGCAGACCTTGCAAAGCTGCCCACCTGTCTTCTCTTCGCTGAACTGAACGCTTTGGCAGGCCCGGCACATCCCAAGGAAGGTCGTATTGGCCCTCGGCAGCGGAGGTGTGAAGCCGGAACGAGTATGCACACGGTTCCGATATGGGAAGAACTCAGTAATGCCACAGGCATCATGGAGCGCTTTGTCCTTCACCGTCTGAGAACCGGGGGCAAATTGGCTGATGGCAATAGACACGTCCCTAGCTATAATCCCCTGCTGCGGGGGCCACGGGCGTGCGTACCGAGGCACATCAGTGTACAGCGGTCGGGAGTCCGTGGGAAAGCCGAACATGGGCAAGAGGCCAGCATGTGCCAAACGCTCGCTGAGGGCTTCCTGATGATAGCCTGAGTCATCAGTTGCGTTGGATATATCGTCAATCAGTTGACCCCTCGCATATGTGACCATATCCCGGGAGAGAGGGGTGCCGTCGCCCCCTGCCCATTTGGTCCCGACACGCAATGCGTCGAGAACAGCTGCGATGGATGCTTCATTGCCAGCATTGTTCAGCCACTCTCTCACTCCTTCCTTTCTGTAGACCCAGTCCTCGGCTGGCCCGAACTCACCATGCACGCTGTCCCGAAACCTGTCATCCCCTCCCGCGCCGAGGTGACTGAAAACCAAGCGCAGCAGTTCTTTCACAAAGACCCGTTTGAGGATGGTATCACTGGAAACGTCGACATACGGTGGTGGTGGCGGGTCTCCGGTCATCTGCTCTGGCCGTTGATAGTAGTAGTCGTCGTGGCTGCGCCCTCGGCAGAAGGTCACCGCCAAAGACACACCTGCGCCACGCCGACCAGCCCTTCCCACTCGCTGCTGGTAGTTGAAACGTCGGGGCGGCATGTTGGCCATCATCACCGCCTCCAGTCCACCTATGTCGACTCCAGCCTCCATTGTGGTAGTAACACTGAGCAGATCCACACCATTGATACGTTTCAACTCCTGCTCGTTTCCGATGAACACCTCCTGGAACCAGCGTTGGCGCCGGGGACGGTCATCATCATCGGTCTGACCGGTCAACTCTTCGCAGTGAAGGCGGAACGGGGTTCCAGACTCTTCGGCCAAGTACACGTAGTAGTCAAAGTTCTCTTGAGTGGCGCTCTCAATGAGGTGTGTCCCTTTGCAATTCGGGCACATGGAGTGAGATTCTGTGGGATGCAGAAAAAATGCGGTGCATTTCGGGCATTTCCAGCCTAGATTTCTCTGGCTAACGTCTTCTTTCGGTTTACCGACGACGTATAAGTGGTCGGGGTTGAGGCCTAGATAGTTATCGCCGCCAAACTCAATTCCTGCTCTGGCAAATTGTTCCTTTACATAGTGTGACGAGACTTCAGTGTCTTCGAGATATCTCTCGATGTATCTAGGGAATTTGGTCTCAATACCTGGAAAGAAACGGTCAGCGTACTTATGACGCCAGCGTATTCCCAAGAGACGAATCACTGTCTCTGTCGCTCCAATCACTTCCTCTGGAGGGTCTCCGTAAGGCTTGTAAGTTACCCAACCGGCACCGAGGCTCTCAAAGGTTCGCACGGCATGTTGGAACAGCGTGTACATCAATTTTGCCATTAACGCTGCATCAATCTTACCATTGAGGGCTTCTGCCTGTGGCGGCAATCCAGGTCTGAGCGTGGGGATCGGCTGAGACCAGTCATAACATTCATCCCAGCTATGGCGCTCTTCTCCGTTCCCAACGGGAATTGAGTAATAGCTTCGGTGATAACCATTGCCTCCAGGATTGAACCCTAGTCGAAGGAACTCCTGTTTTACCCTGTCTCTAATGATTGTTAGAGGCACGCGACCGGGGTAATCCTGCAACATGTCCAAAAGCACATTTCGTGCGGCGGGGTCACTACTTTGGCCACCCAAAAGCCAGATAAACAACTCATTGCTAATCCTGGGGTCAAGTTGTGAGGCTAAGGCATTTTCTGGCGTTACGTGAGGGTTTGGGAGCGCTGTGTTGATTTGTCGTTGATTCTGAGAATCTTGTCCATCCCACCTGCCAAGTTGGTGGCGGACCTCAGCGTAACTTCAAAGGAACGCCAGTGCTCTTCCACAGCCTTGAGCAGCAGGATTCGCACCATATCACGGTAGTGATCCTGCTCCATTCCTGATGCGAGCCTAGCAGCGTCCTGTCGACTGTCGGTAAAGATGAGCAGTTTACGAGCGGGTTTATCGGCCTGCTCTCGAGGCATTTCTCTGGCAAGCGCGCCCGCGACAACCTGGCAAGCTTTTTGGAATCCAGTTCGATGTAAACGCAAGGGTGTATCATATTGCCGTCTGCGGTAGTCCGCATCGCAGCGCGGGCATTTTGGTGGCAGGGCTTCCTGTTGGCCTGCCTCAGGGCCTGCTATGATATAAACCCACCCTTCTACTTCATCCGTCCGAGGACCAGCAGAACTGTGGTCTAGAATGCCGGTCTTGACATTGAATCTGCCACGGTACCACTTGCGGTTGACGCTGTTGTGGGAGAACTGCACGTCTTCCGGTTCCTCGTTCGGTTCGTTCCTGCCCAGTGGCCAGAACACCGCGTACTCCCCGTACTTGTGGCCGTGCGGTGCCCGACTGGGCATATCCGCGACGTTGGGCATGTCCGCCGTCAGGACATCGAGTGACACACCCGACACCTCAGCTTTACCGCGGTAACCTCCGAGCAGTATGTCGCCGCACACCTCGCATACCAACAATTCCAACACACGGCCGCCACAAGAACACATGATGCGGTGCTGAGCCTGCAGAGCACCAACGGGACCCACTGCGCCAGCATGGCCTTCACCAGTCTCCAACGTCTCCCGACGCACTCTCTCATCGCAGTCAGGATTCGTGCACACCCACATATTCTGCACGTTGTGGTAAAAGAAGTGTCCTCGTACCGGCTGAGGAGACGTACCGTCAGTCTCCTTGCGACTCATTCCCAATGCCAGCAAGAAACCTCGCATGGCTTCCGACGCCGTATTGCTGATGGACTGATGTCCAAAGAGCATGTGATCCAACTCTGACACTTTAGTCGCGCGAACTTCCCCATCCCCAGCGACCCTACAGGCATCGCGAAGAGCGTGATTGGCCTTCATTTTCAACAACGCTGCCGCTAGCAAGTAGGCGGGTTCTGTTCCCGTTTTCTTCTGATCGTCAAGAGATTCCGCGAGTTCAGCCATCGCCTGTTTGCTGATTTCATCCTCCGGATCCGCCGGCGCCATAGGACTCAAAGGATTGGGTTGGATCTTCCAGGCGAACGCCTCAAAGGCAGGTTGAAATCGCCTCATGAGCTTGTGCGAGCCATCTTCGGGTGGTTCCTGGTCCTCCGCAATGACCTCGAAACTGTCTCTCCCAAAGAATTCACGTAGGAATTTCCGGGACTCCACACTGTTAGTCACACTAGCCGACGTCGCCAGTAGCACTAGTTGCTCTGAATCCGTGGAGAGTCCCAGCCGGTCCAGCAGTAACCGCAAGATGTAGGCGACCTCGGTGCCTGGGGTTCCTCGGTAGGAATGGAGTTCGTCAACGATTAGGAAGAACCTGTTCGCTGGGTCAGACCTGAGCCAGTCTCTGGTCTGATCGAACATCTCTGCCTCCACGAGTCTCATCAGCATGATGTTAAGCATGTGGTAGTTCGTGATGAGGATATCTGGCGGCGTGCGTTGCATGTCCCAACGTGACCACATTTCCCCGCCGTTGAGGTTGGGGAAGTGATAGCGCACCGATGAAGACAAATCGTCGTCTGCTCTGACGGCGGCACTCTCTGCAGCAATGTGCCGCAGTCGTTCTCTGAGCCTGCTAACGGCCCCTTCGGATCCAGGCGTACCAGATACTGGAGTTGCCCCGGTGTACCGTCCGAAGGTAACCCTGTTTCCTCCTCGTTCGGCATCAAGCCAACGGAGGACGGTGTCGGAGTCCAGTGTCCGACGCACCCGGCGGAGTTGGTCTTCTACGAGGGCATTCAATGGATATAGCACCATGGCCCGGACGGCGTGCATGCCCTCCATATTCCTGCTCGTGTAGCCCCATTGGCTGCGCCATACGGACGTGTCGTCCTCCCACCACCTCCTGTCTGCGGGGGCATCGGGGCATCTAGGCCAAGATGCGGACTCTCGGGCCAGTTCGGCCAGAACAGGCAGCAGAAAGCACTCAGTCTTACCTGAACCAGTACCCGTCGTCACAACCAGATCCCGCTTGTCTTGTAGGACGGTCCTGACACTGTCCCACTGGTGCTTCCATAACCGTATGCCCGGGTCTTCGAGGAGCCCCTGTGCCAAGTGCGGCAGGTCACGGTATTCTGATGGGAGGTGAGCAGTGGCCTCTGCGAGAGTGAAGCCCGACGATGGATACGCGGGCGTCGGCTCCAATAGTGGCGGCTGCGACAGGATCTCCGATGTGGCGTAGAGCGCCCTTCTCTCCTCGGCCATGTTGGTGTAACGCAAAGGGAAAGCGCTCTCGATGTACTTCCGATAGACGGAATTTAAGCGTTCGTATGCTCCGACAAGGTCATGCACGATTCATCTCTCCTCAAGATCAACGTTCAGTTTGTGGCATAGCTCTTGGGCTATCCTCACAGTTACATGTGTGTAACGCAGCCAGCTGGGGTTCCCAACCCGGTCTGGTAGCAACCCAGAGGCCAGCGTTAGCGCCCGTTCGTAGAGCAGTGGCCAGCGCTGCGATGCAGGAATGAGGAGTTCACTATGGGTCGCATCGTGAATCGCACGACATCCATCCTGCCCTGCCTCGATTGCTAGGAATCGCAGACCGTACCAGTCTCCCTGCAGCCATCTCTGGGTCGGCTGATCAAAGAATAAGGTCATGGAGCGACCAGAAGGATCGCCATCCCAGGTTAGCCGATACATTCCAGACTCTCCAAAATATAGGCCATCCCGTTCAAAGAAAGTATCACAAGTATGGAGGTCGCCATCCTGCCACCTCTCCAATCGGTACACTGCGGTGTTCAGGCTCTGAATGGACGGCTGCAGGGCTTTCCATTGATTCAGGCATGGCAGCAGATCTGCCAGGCGTGCCGAGGTAGCCCCAGCATCAGCAATGTTGACGCCAATAAAATGGAAGGCCATTTGGGGGAAGAGTTCGATACGCGGCGGACCCGGATGGTGGGGATGCAGCATCTCGCTCAACGGCCAAAGCTCACCCACCTGGCGGAGCACCGAGGCGGTACGCTGACCGGCCAAGAATCCGCTGTCCGGACCATCGGGGAACCGGACCAAGGAGGCTGGCGCGACAGACCATCGCAATCCGTTGCCGGAATTTTCGAGGTGACCGAGGAGGCTCATCTGCCGAAACGCCGAGCGAGCTCCCTGCCTGTCTTCGGCTACGCCCAGCACCTCACACGCTCCAGCGAAGGATTCCCAAGTACCCTCGCCACGGGCCGAAACCCAATGGAGCAGCTGTTCATAACGGGCACACTCCTCGGGCGATGCTTCCTGTGACTGCCAGACATCGGACTGATCGAACGGGTCGCCGTGTTCTTCAAGCCTCCGCTGCCTGTACGGCAGAGTATTGAAGCCATGTATCTCAATGTCCTGCCTCTGCACCATGGATTTTATCTCTTCCAGTTGCAGTGGAGTGCTTTCGATAAAGTTGATGCCTATTGACTTAAAAGCCTGCCCTAATCCTCCAGGTATGCCGTCATCCTGACCACTGTCTACACCCAGGAATACATAGAACTGTCTTCCTGCATTCCTCTCCAGTTTCACCAACGATATCTGCGACGCAAGATCCGCTCGCACTACGATACGCCTGATATTCTCGAGCGCATCTCCCGTCCTTCCGACCATCTGGGCATAGAAGTATTTCCTCTTCAAAGTTCGGCCCTCTTGATGCTGGCAGCATCGACACCGATCAGCAGTCCACCACGGAGAACCCACTCTCCAACTTGCGTCCCGAAGGGTTCCGTCGGTTCGGATGGCTCAAGCAAATCCCATGACCGTACCCTCATATACCGCCTGTCTACCAATCTGTCGCCTGCCAGTGCTTCGACCGAGTAGTCGCCGGTCGTGAGAGGGGGCAGGTCGATCCGTGTGTTCGTGTTGACTATGTCGTCGAGCACAGGTCCGTTGTCAGGCTGCGAAATACTGGTCACGCGAACCCGGAAAGTTGAGTCGAACGCCGTGATGGCAAGTTCGGGCGGATGTCCATCAATCCAAACATCACGCAGACCAGCCTTTAGCCCACCCTGCAACGAGATAGATGCCCTGCTTCGGGGTCGGAGTCATCAAACAGGTTGCGCATCATGGGGATGATGCCGTCCCAATTGGCGGAAACCACCATGCACTCCCGGTACTCGACCCACCCGTTGTGGATAGGAACATCAAGGGGGCCCCCGTCCCAATCCATCAGAGCCTCTTCCTTCAGAATATCCAACTGTTCTTGGCATTCCTCGCGGCACAGCAAGAGAAATGTCTCTCCCAACCGAGGAGTACCCCGGCTAGCGAATGCCCCTGAAGCATCGTCGAACCGGTCACGGGTCAACACCCAGAAGTCTCGTGCCGGGAGGTGCAATTCTGTGACCAGTGGATTCCCGATCACCGAGTATGTTTCCCCTCCGCCAGGATCGACTGGCCACAATGGACGGAACTGGCCGTCCCGTTCCATGTGCAACGGCTCAGCCTTACCATTCCAGATCACGCTCAATCCTGCCGGGGTTTCCCTAGTCTGGCGTCGAGGAGCTAGGAGATAGGCTATAGTCCCGTAGATTGGGTTGAATTCCCTATGTAGGCCTGCTACCAGCTGCCTAGGTCTGTTTCGTCGGGTGACCACATCCCCATCGCGGCCTCGTCTATCCCAGTCGACATCTGCATATACGTCGTAGACGGCATCGATAATTGCATCGGATCTGTCCAGAGTCGCTTCCTGTGCTAGACGTCTGATGTGGGCCGTGGCGAAGCCACTGGCCCGATTGATAAACCAAGCCCCAATCATCTCCCGGTCTGAGTCTCTCCGTAGTTCACCTTCTGCGTTCCTGAATTCCTCTTCAAGTTTCTCTTTATCTCCTTGTCTCAGTAGCGACTGAGATAAGGGATAGTTTATGAATTTCATCGGGCCGTCAGAACCACGCCCGGCGGTAGGTTGCCATTCGTTACTCAACACCCAGTCATTGAGGGCGTGCCATAAGTATTCCTCAGGAGCAGGAGGATTGAGTCCAGGAGGGCGACCTCTTACCCCGGTAATACCGAGTACCTCACGTAGCCGAGTGAAATAGTTTATGTCGGCGATGTCCTCTTCGGGCCTCATGCGGTAGGCGGCCAGCACCATAGCTCCGAGGAAGGCGACGCATTGTGGAGCGCCACCCGCTCCTCCCAAAGTTGATGGTGGAAGGGAAACATACCACCTAGAGGATTGCCTGCTCGCGACGCATGCACTTCGAACTGCCGACTCGAAGTCTTGCACAGCGTCCAAGGAATCGATTCCTGCGAGCTTATCGGCCCAGATGTGTGTCAGGGCATCTTCGTCCACACTCAGGTATAGGGCATCGCCAGGAGAGAGTCCCTCGGTGAAGAATACAGCAATCGCATCATTCCAATCCGAGTAGGAAGCCATCCATGCACCTCAGGGAACCTTGCATCTCGACAGAGTTAGCCGAACGCATATACAGGAACGGGGCATCCTCTGTCAAGGGCTTGCAGTACGAATGTACCATGCCGTCCGCGCCCACCAACAGCACCCTCGTCACCGAGGTAGTTTGATGACCTTGACGGGGATGAGGGTTCACCCCCTGAAGTTTCAATCCTCACCCACCCCAGAGGACTGGTGCAACTCTCGTGTAGGAAATCGCCATCAAACCCGGCAGGGCGACGATCCACTATACGATTCCAACGACATCGGCGGCGCGGACATCGCAGAGGTCGCCCTGAGCCGCCGAGTTGTGAGTACAGTACACCATGGTACCCCCGACAGGACTCGAACCTGCAACGCCCGGGTTAAAAGCCCGGCGCTCTGCCATTGAGCTACGGGGGCATCCCCTTACAGGCTACCGCAAAACACTTCCGGCGTTCCCGCCCTGGCCTTACACCCTAGAAGAAGCCGAGCCGCTCCAGCGGCCAGTAGGCGAACCAGAGCTCGCCCACGATGTTCCGCTCCGGCACGAACCCCCACCGGCGGGAGTCGTCGCTCTGCGCCCGGTTGTCGCCCAGCACGTAGTAGTGGCCCTCAGGTACCGCGCGCTCGATTATCGTCTCCCGGGACGCGTGCTCCACGTACGGCTCGACGAGCGGGACGCCGTTGCGGTAGACCTCGCCGCGCTCGATCTCGATCATGTCGCCGGGCCTGCCGATGATGCGCTTGACGAAGTACTGCCGCTCGTCCCTCGGCCAGCGGAAGACGACTACGTCGCCGTAGTCCGGCTCGCCGAAAGGATGCCACGTCTCGCCCGGCGCCGCGCCCAACCCCGGCGCCCACCGGGCGGCGCGCTCCGCGTCTACAGCCTCGTACGCGAGCTTGTTCACGAAGACGCCGTCCAAGTTCTCTAGGAGCGGGAGCATGCTGGGCCCTTCCACGCGGTAGTTCTGAACAGCCCCCTGCAACAACAGCATGAAAAACGCGGCGAGCGCGATGGTCTGGATAGTTTCACGCAGGATAGAGCGCATGATGAGGGGAACGAACGCGCCGGTCTGCGCGTACTCTCTAGTATACGGACTGCGGCAGTATAGGGATTGGCGCATGCGGCCGGCGCCAGGAAACCTCGCCGCTCTTCCGCGCGTTATCCTTGAAGAGAGCCCCCGATGCCTACCGCCGGGTGGAACAGGAGAACGAACGATGGCCTTCTTCCCCTCGTCCCGCGCAAAGAGGACCGTCCTGCTGCTGAGCATGGTGCTGCTGGCCGCGGCGCTGTTCGCCGGGTGCTCCGGCGTCGGCGACACGGACGGCGACATGGACGCCGACGGCCCCGTGGCGACCAGCCTGCGCAGCGGCGCCAGCACGATCGTCTACGACACGAACAGCGGCATCCACGCGTCCGGGCTCGGCGCCGTCTCCGGCGAACCGGACATCGCCGTCATATCGCTCGGCGTCGAGGCGCTGCGCGACACCGTCAGCGAGGCGCGGAACGACGCGGCGCGCGCCCTCGCAGCCATCGTCGAGGAGTTGCGCTCAGCAGGCGTCGCCGAGGACGACATCCGAACGGCGCACTTCTCCATCAACCCGCGCTACGAGTACGTCCGCGACGGCCAACCGACGCTGCTCGGGTTCCAGGTCACGAATACGCTGAACGTGACCCTGCGCGACCTGAACGCCACCAGCGACATCGTTGATCGTGCCGTAACAGCGGGCGGCGACCTCACCCGCGTGCAGAACGTCGGCTTCCAGATAGAGGACACCGGCGCGCTGGAGGAGGAGGCGCGGGTCCTGGCCATCCAGGACGCACTCGCGAAGGCCGACCTCTACGCCGAGCAGTTGGAAATCGTTCGCGGCCCGCTCGTCTCGATATCCGAGAGCAGCTTTGACCAGTTCCCGGTCGCCGAGGCCCGGTTCGCTATGGCGGCGATGGACTCGGCAGGCCCCCCGACGCAGTTCTTCGGCGGCGAGCTCGAGGTGACCGTCCGCGTGCAAGCCGTGTTCGCTATCGAGTAGTAATCACTCCCCCGCGGCGATGCGCCCTATTCCTCCAGGGGCGTATCGTCGCGGTTCGCCCACTCTCCCATCGAACCGTCGTACATGCACACCGACCCGTGACCGATGAGCGTGAGGGCGAGCATGGCGTGCGACGCACGCACACCGCCCTGTCAGTAGACGTGCACCGTCTTCTCCGGCGAGATGCCGAGGCCGCGCGCGATCTCTGCGATCTCCTCGGCAGACTTGAACGTGTCGTCTTCAGCCACCAGGTGCACCCACTCCAGGTGCGCCGCTCCCGGCACGTGCCCTACCCGCGCGTTGCCCCGCGAGTTCGCTCCCGTGTACTCGTCCTCGGTCCGCACGTCCCAGATGACTGCGTCCTCCGCGCCGATGGCCGACTTGAGCTTGTCGACGTCGGATGCGACGGCCCGGTTGGGAGGCTGTGGGGTGAACGTCACACCGCCACCGCTAACCTCAGAGGGGCCGCTTTCGACGGCGCGCCCTTCCGCCGTCCACTTCGTCCAGCCGCCGTTCAGCACGCGCACGTTGGTGTGACCGTAGTAGTTGAGCACCCACCAGAGGCGCGACGCGTCCCGGCTGTGGAAGCGGTCGTACCCCACGACGAGCGTGTCGTCGCCGATGCCGACCGACTCGAACCACGCCCTCGCCTCATCCGGCGGCGCGACGAGCCTCGTCTGCTCCGAGCCCTTGACCTGCCACGTGGGCGAGAGCGCAGAGCCCGGGATGTGCCCGGTCTCGAAATCGCTGCCGTCCTGCGCCATCTCGATAACACGCACGTTCGGGTCCGTCAGGTGCTCCGCGAGCCATTCCGTCTCGACGAGCAGATCGGTCCGGGGATAGTCAGCCATAGCCCACCTCCGCGCAGAAGATTACGAGGCATAGCGCGTGTCGGCAAGCGGCGCCAAGTCCCCTCTCCCTGCAAGGAGACCTTTGCATAACCGTGAGGGGAGATGCGGTGCGGGGTTATTTGATCCCTTCCCCCTCGATGGGGGAAGGTTAGGATAGGGGTGAATCGGCGGGGTCTGGCGTGTGCGATGGGGTTACGCAAAGGTCTCTACAAAGGGAGAGGGTGCCGCCGCCCCGCGGCGGCGGGTGAGGGTACTCCGCGGGTGTTGGGAGTGTTCCCCCGCGGGAGCTGGGAAGAGGGCTACGCCCTACCCGTCCGTGGGTTACCCCTTACCCGTCCGTGCGGTAGATGTAGCGGTCGTCCCACAGCCCGTAGAGCGTAGGCGTCACGTTGCCGAAGACGTTGCGCACCGCGCTCAGCCGCTCCGAGAGCGCCGTATAGATCACTGGCGCCTGCTCAGCCGCTATCTCCTGCGCCCGGTGATACATCCGCACCCGCTCGTCGTGGTCCAGCTCCTGGCTTGCCGCCGTGTACAGTTCGTCTATCTCTGCCTCCCAGGCCGTCGCCGGTTCCGGCTGGTTCGGATACCACAGGTGGAAACTGGCGTCGCTGTGCCAGAACGCGATGCCGCCGTACGGGTCCGGGCCGCCGCTGAAGCCGATGACGATCGCTTCCCAGTCGTAGGTTGCGGTCAGCTGTCCGACGAGCTCGCCGAAGTCGATGAGTTGGAAGTCCGTGTCGAGGCCGATACCCTGCATCCCTTCCTGAATGATGCGCGTCGCGCGCTCCCGCACGCTGTTGCTCTCGTTCGTGACCAGCGTGAACGCGATGGGATTGCCCTCGCTGTCCTCGCGGATCCCGTCGCCGTCCGTGTCCGTCCAGCCGAGGCCGTCGAGCAACTCGTTCGCCGCGTCGAGGTCATACTCGTACCGCGGGATGTTCGGGTTGTGGAAGTCGCCCGCGGCGGGGCTGATGGACGACCACTGCGGATAGCCGAGCCCGCCGAGCGTTTCCTCGATGATCGCGTCCCTGTCTACGCTGTGCGCGACGGCCTGTCGGAACTCCCGGGTGTTGAACCACGCCCGCACCTCGGAACGTACGTAGGAGTCGCCGTCCGGGTTCTTGCCGGGGTTCACGTTGAACGTGAGGAACGTCGTGCCGAAACCGGGCCCGCGCCGGTGGATGGTGAAGTTGCCCTCCTCCTGCAGCGGCTCCAGCACCGGGTGCTCCTCGCCGAGGACGCCATACACGTCCGTCTCTCCCGCTTGGAAGAGCGCCAATTCTGCGTCGAAGTCCTCGACGATGCGATACACGATCTCGTCCACGTAGGGGAGGCTGTTGCCCGCACTGTCTCGCATCCAGTAGTCCGGGTTCCGTTGCAGTGTGAGCCGGTCACCTGGCGTGTAGCTCGCGATGCTGAACGGCCCGGTGCCGATGACCTCCGACGGGTCGGATTCGATATCCCACACGTCCTCGAACGTGCCCGTGTCCACGTACGTTTCGAGGATGTGCCGCGGGTAGATCGCGTAGCCCATCGAGCGCAGGAACGGCGCGTACGAGACCGGCAGCACGAACCGCACCGTGTAGTCGTCCAGCATTGTCACGGTCATGCGCCCGTCCGTCGTCTCGCCGGTCGTCTCGTCGACGTAGACGAAGATGAACCCCTCCCGGTCCGTCGTGGGGATGTCGTCGTTGTAGATGATGCGGTTGAAGGTGAATTCCACGTCGCGCGCGGTGAACGGCTCGCCATCGTGCCAGGAGACGTCCCGCCGGAGATGGAACGTCCACTCCAGGCCGTCGTCCGAGCGCTCCCACGATTCCGCGAGCGCCGGTTCGATCTCATCGTTCAGCCACGAGGTCTCCGTCAGCCCTTCGAACACGTAGCTGAGGTAACCAGACGAGCTGGCATCGTTCGCGAGAGGCAGGTTGAATGTCAGCGGTTCGCCGATGGTCGCGTAGGTGATCGTGCCGCCGGGTGTACCGACGGCGTAGTCGAAACTGTCGGCGTTGCCGCGCAGACGCGCGACGATCTCCTCCTGCGTCTCGGGTCTCGGCGTGGGAGGCGGTGGAGACGTGGGTGGCGGCTCAGGAGTGGGGGTTGCCACGGGCGCAGGAGTCGAGGTCGGCGACGGAGTCGGGGCGCTTCTCTCGCAGTTGCCCAGCAAGAGCGCGATCAGCGCCAGTAACAGGATGAGCACTCCCACAGTATGTCTCCTCTTGATGCTATTCGGCTTCAGCGTTCGGCGGGCAACTCAGGGCGGCATCCAGGCCCGGGAGCGTATGCAGTATAGTGGAGCGCGCGGTCAGCGGGCGCAGCAGGCCGCATTCCTCACAGGGTCGACAAGGGAGAAGGGCATGGCCATTGAGATCAACCCGTTCCAGCTGCCGGACGACCAGAAGGGCTGGCGCGGTATCGAGGTCCACGGACGCCCCCGGCGGCGCGTCTACACCGTACTGGAGACGAACCAGGTGCTCGTCACCGCGCTCCTCCAGATACCCGGCGAACCGGGCGTGCGCCACAGCCACGAGACCGGCGAACTCTCCTTCCGCTGGGGCGGCGACATGACGCCGTTCATCACGTGGCATCCCCCCGGCGAGTGGCACGGCGGCGCGGCCGAGGTGCGCGCCGACAGGTCCAAAGAGGTAGCGGACGGCGTCGCGCTGCTGCGCTCGCAGCTCAAGACAGGCGCGGCGGAGGTGGAGTCGCTGCTCCGGATCGCGGAGACGCTGCAGGAACAGATAGACGCATTGCAGCACCAGGCGCGCAACGCCAAGGGGCCCGCGGGAGGACCCGGTCTGCTCATAGACCTCCTCTTCCCGCCGTTCAAGACCACGATAGACGACCCCTCCTACCCCGAGGTGCGCACTCTCACCGGCCAGTGGTACGACTGAGCGGCACGTCGGAATGGCCGCATCCGTCCGAAGCATCCTCGCCCTGCGACACCGCGTCTTCTACGGCTGGCGCATGGTCGCGGGCGCGTTCGGCAACCAGCTTATGCAATCGTCCCTGCTCTTCCTCTCGCAGGGCTTCTATCTCCTGCAGTTCGAGGCAGCGTTCGGGTGGAGCCGGGGCGCCGTCTCGGGGGCGTTCGGGCTGCTCCGTATCGAGACTGGCCTCCTCGGTCCCGTGCAGGGCTGGATGCTGGACCGGTTCGGCCCGCGCCTCCCCATGTATCTCGGCACGTTCCTGTTCGGCTCCGGCTTCATCCTCCTCGGATTCATACAGGAGCTCTGGCACCTGTTCGCGGCGCTGACCGTCATCGCGATCGGCACGAGCTTCGCGAGCTTCCTCACCATCAACACCGCGATTGCCCATTGGTTCGTCCGGAAACGCGCCCGAGCCATGTCCGTCACGTCCATCGGTTTCGCAAGCGGCGCGGTCATCGCCCCGGTCATCGCCTGGTCCATCGCCACGTTCGGATGGCGGGAGACCGCCATCTTCTCCGGCATCCTCTCGTTCTGCATCGGTTTCCCGATCTCCCATCTCTTCCGCCGCAGCCCCCGCGAACTCGGCCTGAACCCGGACGGCGACAACGACGAGGACGCAGCGCGCTACGCAGCGGCACGCCGCGCTGCCGGGACCGACTACGACTTCACGATTCGGGAGGCGATCCGCGACCGCTCGTTCTGGCTCGTCTCCACCGGCCATGGCCTCGCGCTGCTGGTTGTCGCTACTGTTCCCCTGCATCTGCCTGGCCACTTGAAGGACAACCAGTGGGACCTCGTGCAAGCCTCGCTCGTGTTCCCCGGCCTGATGGTTGCGCAGATCGTCGGGCAGCTCACCGGCGGTTTCATGGGCGACCGCTACTCGAAACGCATGCTCGCGGGCGCGGCCATGCTCGGCCACGGCGCGGGCATCGTTATCCTCGCGCTATCCACGAGCCTCCCTGCGGTAGTTGCTGCGATAGCGCTGCACGGCGTGGCATGGGGTATGCGCGGCCCATTGATGATGGCGCTGCGCGCGGACTACTTCGGGCTGCGGCAGCTCGGCAAGATCGCCGGGTGGTCGAACATCATCACGGCGACCGGCAGCATCATCGGGCCGATCTATGCGGGCGCCATGTACACCGCCCGAGGGGACTACACCGTCGCGTTCCTCTCGCTCGGAGCCGTCACGATCGTCGGTTCGCTAACGTTCTTCCTCGCCCGCAGACCACCGCTCCCCGCCCGCGCCCGCGCAGCCTAAGTTTGGATACGAACTTGCACTATTCCCTAGTCTTGGGCATCATCAGTCCCCTAGGTATTCAAGAACCACGGCATAGGTGCCCAACTATCATGACGCATTGGTTATTCAAGCAGTCAGACACACCTATCTACCCTGAGGGACCAGGGCAGACATATGTGTACGACAACATGCACTCAGTTCGAGTCGCAGGCGGTGACCTGTTTATCTACCTCGACAAAAGTTCTCGCGGCTATGCATTCACTGGACATGGTGTCGTTCATGAGGTTCAGTGGAGGCAACCTACCGAGGCAGAGTTTCAGGCTCGAGGGATCAGTCACGTCTACATTGCGAAGATTGTAGACTACATTGAGTATTCTTTTCCTCTCGATATACGCACAACTAGTAAGCAAGGGAGGCGAAATAGACTAACACTAGGAGTAGTTGACGTAAATCGACTTGGGTGGTCCCGTTCTGTGGCATCATTAAATCAAGAGCTATATGAGCGGATCATTGCACTCGCCTATCAGCAAAACAACATCTCTGTCGCTCCACCTGGGCCAACAGAATACGACATTCCTAACGCATGGTCGTTTGTCAAGAGGAGGCACGGCCTTGAGCGATTCAAAGAGACGGTACTCCGTCGTCAAAACCATAGATGTGCGATCTGCGGAACAAGTATCAGGGAAGTGTTAGACGTGGCTCACCTAAGCAGTTACGCTAGTGACGTTGAGAATCGTGCTAACCCAGCCAACGGTGTAGGACTTTGTGCCTATTGCCACCGCGCATTCGACAGCGACATCTTCCGGTTCAGTTTGAATGGAGTTGTAAAGCTAACGAAGGAGGTGGGACCCGATCAGATCGCAGAGCTGCATCTGTCGAACTTATCAAATGAAGTACGACAAGGACTCCTCACCGGAATCGACGAGGAACTTCTCTCGAAGCGGTATAACCAACCAAATCAATAGGTTCCTCTATCGCGAGGTTCCCCTACCGGGCGATGCCGTTCGCGACCTGCTCGTTGCCCTGCTCCACGAGGCGCGACGCCACCGACGCGATGAGGTTCCCCATCGCCGTCTCCGACCAGAACCAGCGCTGTAGCTCCTCGTCCCTGTGGTTCGGACGCTGGGAGAAGCGCGCCTCCATGAAGAAGGCCTTGAGGTCGTCGCTGGCGAGGCGAAGGAACCGCGCGGGCTCCACCCCCTCCGGCGCACGGTCGTATTTCGCGTCCTCTCCGGCGGCGAACGCCTGCAGGTGGCGCACGAGGCCGCGGAACTGCCGCTGCGGCACTCCGCTCAGACCCACCATGGTGCGTCCCTCGTGCTCGTCCGCCCAGCGCTCGTAGTAGCCGCGCAGCGCCGTCACCTCGTCGGCCGGGTCGCCGTCTCGGTTCGCCGCGTCCGCCTGGGCGGCGCTCGCCTGCAGCAGCACCGGCGGAGCATCGGCGTCCTCCGAAAACTCGGCAAGCACCGGGGTGTCGTTCTCCGACAGCAGTCCCAGCGCAGCCGAGAGCACCTTCTGCTGGAACGGCGGGTCGTCCGGGTTGCCAAGCGCGAACCCGAACGGGAACGGCGCCCAGAGCGTTCGAGGCGGCTTCACCCGCTGAGCATGCTCCTTGACGAGCGCGACCGTGACCGTCGGCAGGCCCGTCTCCTCGATGGCGCGTGCGAGCACACTGACCGTGTGCGTGCAGTTCGGTCAGGTCGGCGTCAGGAAGGCGGCATCGGCCCCCTCCTCCAGCAGCAGGCGGCCGACCTCTGGCCCGGTCTCCTCCTCGATGCAGCGAGGACTGCGCTGCGCCCCCATGAACGAGTAGTAGTTCTCCGTGACCGAGCCCACCTCGCCGCGCTCCGCCATCTCCCGCAGCCGGTCGATGGGGAACGTGACGTTCACGTCCCGCATGATGCCCGTGCGGTCGAAACCGATGCTCATGTGGCTCTGGATGATCCCCGCGGCGGGCGTGGATGACGGGATAACGCGGTACGTCTGGTCCCCGCCGGAGAACGGCTTGTCGTCGCGCAGGTGCAGGCCGGCCGTTGTCACGAGCGCGATCTTCGCCTCGTTCAGCGGTTTTGTCATACGCGCGCACGGGGAGTCGTCGTGGTCGAACGCGGGGAAGTTGAGCATCCCCTGCCGCGTCAGGTCAGGCAGGTCTTCGAGTCTCGGCATGGCCTACTCCTCCTCGTCGTCGCCGCTCGCGGACGTGCGGGACTGCTTCCTGCTGCCGCGCTGGCGCTTCTCCGCCAGCCGCTGCTCCACCGACGCCTGCGACGGACGCGTGGCGCGGCGGGCGCGTGGGGGCTCGGCGGCCTTGCGCAGGATGTTTACAAGCCGTTCGACGGCATCGTCGCGGTTGCGCTCCTGGCTGCGGTAGCGCTGTGCCTTGATGATGAGCACCCCGTTCGGCGTGAGCCTGCGCCCGGCGGCGCTGCGGAGGCGGCGCTTCAATTCCTCTGGCAACGACGGCGATGTCGCTGCGTCGAAGTGCAGGTGCGCCGCCGTCGCCACCTTGTTCACGTTCTGCCCGCCGGGGCCCGCGGAGGTGATGTAGTGGAATTCCAGTTCGTGCTCGGCCAAGTGGACGTTGTCGGTGATGGGAATCATGCCTTCATGGTAACGCCTGCGCCCACCGCGTTGACAGACCCCCGCCTGCTGGTATGCTCGCCACCGACCCAACACCCGGCAAGGAGTGAGCATGGCGCGCAGCAGCAACGGCATCCGGTTCGGACTCAACCCGCGAGGACTCCCGTACGACCGCATCGTCGCGGTGGCACAGGCCGCAGAGGCCGCAGGTTTCCAGAACATCTCGTTCAGCGACAGGCCGCCCGAGAACAACCTGGAAGGCTGGACGCTGGCGACGGCAGTGGCGCTGCAGACGAGCCGCATCCGCGTGACGCACTCCACGCTCAACGTCCCCTTCCGCAACCCTGCGCTGCTCTCCAAGATGGCCACTGCGCTCGACGCCATCACGGGCGGCGACCGGCTCATCCTCACGCTCGGAGCGGGTGGACAGCCGGCGCATTTCACCTCCTACGGCCTCGAGTTCGGCGCGCCCGGCGAGCGCGTGGACGGCCTGATCGACGCCATCGAGATACTGCGCGGCACGTGGGCGAACGAGCAGTTCAGCTACGCCGGCAAGCGCTACAGCGTGGAGGAGGCCTCGGTCACGCCGAAACCCGTCAACGGGACCATCCCCATCTTCATCGGTTCGTCAGGCCCCCGCATGCTCCGGCTTGCGGGGCGCAGCGCCGACGGTTGGATACGCAACGGCGGCTGGCCTGACGACCTCGACGCCTATCGCGGGCAAGTCGCCACGATGGAGGAAGCCGCGAACGCCGCCGGGCGAGACCCCGCCACGGTCCACCGAGTGCTGAACTGCAACGCCTACGTCGGCGACGAGGACCCGTCCGCGAAGTTGGCGCCGGTATTCGGCAATCGCGGCGGGCTGATGGGAACGGCCGACCACGTGCTGGAGACCGTCGAGCAGTACCGCGAGGCGGGCGTCGACACGTTCCACGTCCAATTCCAGAACGACATCATCGACGAGCAACTCGCCGCGTTCGGGGAGTTGGTCATCGCCAGGGCAAGCTGAGCGCCGGCTCCTCTCCCTGCGATCCCCCTTCCGCGGGGCAAAGCGAGGCGCAGCAGGACATGATCAATCCTGCTTACAGGCCCTTCATTTCCACCCGCAGCCCCGACCTCGCGAAACCTCTCTCTAGAGAGGTCATGCAAGAGTCCTCTACAAGGGGAGAGGGTGCCGCCGCCGTGCTTCAGCGCGCGTCGGTAAGCAGTGCCTGCTCGCCTCTCCCTACAAGGGGACTTTTGCATAACCGTGAGGGGAGATGCGGTGCGGGGTCATTTGATCCCTTCCCCCTCGATGGGGGAAGGTTAGGAAGGGGGTGAATCGGCGGGGTCTGGGGTGTGCGATGGGGCTACGCAAAGGTTCCTACAAGGGGAGAGGGTGAGGGTACTGGATGGGCGGGCCCGCTGGGTGCGGTAGCGTTCGCAACTATGAGAGAGGGAGCGCAGGTGCGCCCCTCCCCATGGAACGGCGAATGCGGAACTCAGTCCTGTAGGCGCGAACGCGCGACGAGGTGCTGCATGTGGTGGTTCTCTTCGCAATCCGCAGCTGAGTACTCCAACTGTAGTGTTACGTGCCCGACGCCGAAGCTGTATACGATCGCCCGCAGCTGGGCCAGCATGTCGTCTTCATTTCCCCGTTGGGAGGACTCCACCAGCACGTGGGCGGTCAGCGCGTCGTAGCCAGAGGTGATCGTCCAGGCGTGAACGTCGTGAATGATGGTCACGCCAGGCACGTCCTCCATGTCGCTGCAGATGCGGTACATGTCCAGGTGCTTGGGCGTGCCCTCGATGAGCACCTTGAATACCCGCATAAACAGGCCCCAGGAGCTACGCAGGATGAGCAGGCCGATGCCGATGCTCAGGATGGGGTCGACGATATACCAGCCGGAGTCCGGGCTCGTCGCTAAGGCGAGGATCAGCACGCCGGACACGACGACGCCGATGGAGCCGAAGAGGTCGGCCATCACGTGTTGGAACGCGCCTTCCGCGTTCAGGCTTTCTCCCGCCGCGCGGTGAAGCACATAGGCCGCCGCGATATTGACGAGCAAACCCGCTACGCCGACGCCGAGCAGCAGCGGCCCCTCGACCTCGGGCGTTTCCCGGATGCGGCGGTACGCCTCGAAGAATATCCAGCCCGCGATGACCCACAGGCTGAGGGTGTTCGCCAGCGCGGCAAGCACTTCGGTCCGGTAGTAGCCGAACGTGCTCTCGAACGACGCGGGGCGCTCCGCTATCCACATGGCGAACAGGGCCAGCAGGATCGCCGCGGCGTCTGTGAGCATGTGCCCCGCGTCTGCGAGCAGAGCAAGGCTGCCGGACAGCATGCCGCCAATCACCTCCACGAACATGAACGAGGAGATCAGCCCGAGGGCGAGGATCAGGCTGCGTTTACTCGCTCTGCGCAGGTCGTGGTCGTGCCCCGCATGCCCTTCGTGGCCATGATCATGACCCTCGTGGTCGTGGCGGTGTTCGGTTGTCACAGCGGCACGGCTCCCTTCGCGCAGAAGCGGCGGCCCGGTAAATCCAAGGCCGCCGCCCAAGCTGTGTTACCGGTAATCCGCCGGTACTATAGCACTAAGTCGGTGGTTACGCCGCAGCGTGCGCTGCGTGGTGCGGGTCTGCCTCAGCGGCGCAGTGCTCGGAGCCGTGCTCGTCCAACTCTTCGGTGCCACCGATGGCCACACAGGCTTCGTCGCCGTGCACGTCGACGTGGCTGTGGCAATGCTTGCCCGGATGCTCGTGACAATGTTCGTCGCGGTCGTGGGCATGGTCGTGAGTCGTCATGTCTCCTCCTGAGGTTCTCACTCCAACCCAACCTGCAAAAACCAAGAGAGACTGTTTGCCCCGCAGGCAAGAGCGTCAAATGGATATCGGAAACTGACATGGGATTGCGATACATCGATGAGCATCCCGGTTCAGTTTCCGACAACGCCCCCCTCCCGAGGAACGGGGCGGCGCGCCAGAAGCGCACTGAGCGCACCCACTCCGAGCACGACGCTGAATACCGCAAGCGCCAGCGCATACGTCCCCGCCGTTTCGTACACGTATCCCGCGAACACGGGCCCGACCGCGTTCGACGCCACCACCACGGGATGAGCGATACCGCGTATCGTTCCCAGCGAGTCCCTGCCGAAGTATTCCGCGTACACCACGGGCAACATCGCGAAAACGCCGCCGAAGACCGACGATTCGGCGAGCGTGAAGACAATCATCGCCGCCCCCGGTGGAACGAACCCCACAACGGCCATCGCAGCCGATGCCCCCGCCATACAGCCCGCGATCACGACCCGGTACGACGTGCGTCCCATAACCCAGGCCGCGATGAACCCGCCCACGAGCATTCCTACCGCGTGGACCAGCAGCAGCGGCCCCACCAGGCTCTCCTCCAGGCCCCGGTCCAGGAAGAGCGGTATGCGGTGCAGACCGTAGCCCCCGCCGGCCAGCATCGCGCCCATGTGCGCGAACAGCAGCAGCCAGAATGCCTGCGTCCGCACCGCCTCCCGCGGACGCCACTGGTGCTCCGTCCGCACCTGGCGCGAGCGGTCCTCCTGTGTCGCAACCGGCGCGCGTCCGTCCGGTTGCAGTCCCACGTCCTCCGGCTGCCGCGACACGATGGCGATGAGCGGAAAGAGCGCCAGCACCGCCATGAGCGCGCCGACCGTCCACAGCGCCTCGCGCCAGCCCAGCGCGGCGATCAGCCCCGCCCCAAGCAGCGGCCACAGCCCCAGCCCCAGGCGACTCCCGTTCACCGCTACCGCCGTCGCGAACGCCCTGCGCCGCACGAACCAGTTGGCGATGACCGTATGCCCGCCCAGGTTCTGGATGCTCATCAGCGCCGTGCGCCCCACGATCAAGCCGGCGTACAGGCCAACGAGGCTTTCCATGAATCCCAGGCCGGCTATAGACACGGCCATGAGCAACGCGCCCCCGCCCATCACCAGCCGCCCCCCGTACCTGTCGAGCGCCCGGCCGACCAGCGGCCCGGCCAGCGCCGCCGCGACCGTCCCGACGCTGAACGCCCCGGAGATGGCCGTGCGCGACCACCCGAACTCCTCCGTCCACTGGGAAAGGAATATGCTGAACATCGGCGCGGCGACCGCCCCGCTGACCGTCATCGTCACCAGTACCGCGCCGGCGACCACCCACCCGTAGTAGAAGGGCGTGCGTTGTGCTAGACCTCGAAACACGAGCCGTCGAGACCTACGCGCCGCTGCTGACGGGCGCTTCTTCCGCCGTACGCTTCACCAGGGTCTCCCGCGCGGCGAACATCAGCAGCGTCGCGGCGACCAGCAGCACCGGCGCGTACACGAAGAACACCATACCCGCTCCGAGCTGCACCGCAAGGAAACCGCCCAGCAGCGGACCCGCGATCGCTCCCACCTCCGACACCGTCCGCCGCGCTGCCTGAAGCCGCGCCCGCACCGCGTCCGGCGCGACGTCGTACGTCGACGTGGCCACCGACCCCAGCGACAGCCCGTTCGAGAAGCCCATGAGCACGGCTATCGCGATGAGCGGCCCCAGGCTTCCCGTGAACGGGATGAGCAGGAACGCGATGCCCGGTATCGCAGTGCTCGGCACCGTCGCCCATTTCCGGCCTATCTTGTCCACGATGAACCCTGCCGGCACGATCATCACCAGCGAGCCGAACGCGACGACCAGGAACAGATCGCCGATCTGGCTGGGCGTAAGGCCTATCTCATTCATGTGCAGCGGCACGATGGCCTGGTACGCCGTGCGATAGAGCATCATGCTCGCCGTGGCGAACACCAGGACGAGGTACGTCGCCCTGAGGCGCGGGTCTATCTGCAGGTAGAGGTTGTGCAATCGCTCCAACCGGCTGCCCTCCACCGGAGGCGCCCCGGAACGCGCGGCCTGCGGCCGCTCGGCATTGGGGATGAGCACGCTCAAGAGGAACACGAATACCGCGATGCCCGCGTAGATCGCAAACACGGCCTGCACCCCCACGTCCTGTCCAACTCTGCCCCCGAGCCACGCGCCCATGCCTATCCCCACGCCGTGGAACCCCATGAAGCCGCTCATCAGCCGACCGCGCTGGTTCGCCTTCACGAGGTCGACCCCCGCGATCTCGCGCCCCAGCATCCACATGCTGTCCGCCGCCCCGGCGATGAACAGCCCGATGAGCAACGGCCAGAACCACTGCGTTACCACCCCCACCGATATCGAGAGTCCGATGACCACCGGCCCGCCGATGACGGCCGGTCTCGTGCCGTACCGGTCGATAAGCGTCCCGCCGAGTGGCTGCCCGATCAACCGACCCATGGTGAAGGCGGTGACCACCTGCGCCGCGAAACCGCCGGGTATCTCGAATTCGCTCGCCAGCACCGGGATGATGGGCCACAGCATCCCGTGCGCGAACCCCATCAGAAGCGTGGTCAGGTAGAGCATCGTCAGCCCACGGACTATCGGGCTCATCCGGCCTCCACTCGGCGCACGGGGGAATGCAGCCACTATACCACCGCGTTAGCTCGCCCCTGCCCGCCCTTATCCCCTCTCCCTACAAGGAGACCTTTGCATAATTTGGTGACGTCGTGCTTCCCAGGGCGTGGCGAGGAGCCTGATCCCCTCTCCCTACAAGGAGACCTTTGCATAATTTGGTGACGTCGTGCTTCCCAGGGCGTGGCGAGGAGCCTGATCCCCTCTCCCTACAAAGGGAGAGGGTTAGGGTGAGGGTACTCCGTGGACGGGAGCGGGGGTGTGGCTCCCTCTCCCGATGGCGGGAGAGGGCTGGGGTGAGGGTTGGCGGGGCGTGGGGTGTGCGATGGGTTGCGTAAGGGTTCCCCTGCCTGCCCGCGCGGAGGCGTCCGCTATACTTGGACGCACGCGTCTGGCGGACTTTTCTGCCCACCCCAGGAGATAACCGATGGCCCAGCCCGACCTCTCGAAACTCGTCTCCCTCGCCAAGCGGCGGGGCTTCGTCTTCCCGTCCAGCGAGATCTACGGGGGCATCGGTTCGAGCTGGGACTACGGCCCCCTCGGCGTCGAGCTCAAGCGCAACGTCAAGGAGGCCTGGTGGCGCGCCATGGTCTACGACCGCGACGACATCGTAGGCCTCGACAGCGCCATCATCCAGAACCCGCAGGTCTGGGTCGCCAGCGGCCACGCCGCGAACTTCACCGACCCCCTCGTCGAATGTCCGCAGTGCCGCAAGCGCTTCCGACCCGACCACCTCGACGACCCCACCAAGTGCCCTGACGACGGCGCGGCGCTCTCCGACCCGCGCATGTTCAACCTCATGTTCAAGACCTTCGTCGGCCCCGTCGAGGACTCCGCGAACCAGGTGTGGCTGCGTCCCGAGACCGCCCAAGGCATCTTCATCAACTTCGACAACGTGCTCACGGCCATGCGCACGAAACTGCCGTTCGGCATCGCCCAGATCGGCAAGTCGTTCCGCAACGAGATAACGCCCGGCAACTTCATCTTCCGCACCCGCGAGTTCGAGCAGATGGAGATGGAGTTCTTCGTGAAGCCCGGCGACGACGACGACTGGCACCGCCACTGGATAGAGCAGCGCTTCAACTGGTACAAGGACCTCGGCATTAAAGAGGAGAACCTGCGCCTCCGCGACCACGACCCGGACGAGCTCGCCCACTACGCCAAGGCGACGGCGGACGTCGAGTACAACTTCCCGTGGGGCTGGGGCGAGCTCGAAGGCATCGCCAACCGCACCGACTTCGACCTCAGCCAGCACGAGGCCGTCTCCGGCAAGACGATGAAGTACTTCGACCAGGAGGCGAACGAGCACTACTTCCCGTACGTCATCGAACCTGCCGCCGGTGCCGACCGCGCCGCGCTGACCTTCATGTTCGACGCCTACGACGAGGAGATGGCCCCCACCGGCGACGGCAAGGAGGAGGTCCGCACCGTCCTCCGCTTCCACCCGGACATCGCCCCCGCACAGGTCGCCGTCCTCCCGCTCAGCCGCAACGTGAAGCTCACCCCCACCGCGCGCGACGTGCACGCGCAGGTGCGCCGCGCCTTCCGCGCCCAGTACGACGACGCGCAGTCCATCGGCCGCCGCTACCGCCGCCAGGACGAGATCGGCACGCCGCTCTGCGTCACCGTCGACTTCCAGACCGTCGAGGACGACAGCGCGGTGACCATCCGCAACCGCGACACCATGCAGCAGACGCGCGTCCCCATCGCCGAGCTCAACGACGCTCTCCGCGCCGCCCTCCGCGACATGGGCAGCACCCGAGCGTAGCGAGTGAGCGGGGCGCTACGCTTCCTCCAATAACGCGTCAACCTGCTGGGCCAGCAAGGGCAGTTTCTCTGTGATGATGTCCCATACGGTCGCATTGTCCACGTGCGCATATCCGTGGGCCAGAAGGTTGCGGAATGCGATGATCTTCCTATAGTCGCTGATGCGGTCGGCAAGCCCCGCTTCCAAATCGGCGAGTTCCGCGAGGGCAACGCCAATGATCTCGAACCGGCGCTCCACCGCGTCCCGCAGCATCTCCCCGGATTCATAGTCGGAGAACTGCTTGCCGGAGGTGTAGTCCCGGATCCTCCTAGCGGCAGCTTGGATGTCCGACAGGTACATCCGGGCGTCACGCCGCATACAACGGCTCCCTGCTCTCCTCCACGGACTCGCGGAAGTACGGGTTGACGATCGCGGAGCGCATCACGAGGTCTACTGGCCGCCCGAACAGGTCCTGTAGCCCAAAGAGGAGGTCGAAATAGGCGTCGGCTCTGCCGGAAACCAGGGCGGGTTGGAACTCCACCAGGAAGTCCAAGTCGCTCTCCGGCCCGAAGCGGCTGGCGTCGGTTGCTGAACCGAACACGTCAAGCCGGAGCACGCGGCAACGGCGGCAGAGTTGCTCCAACTCCGCCGCGTGGTCTGCTATGAGTTGCACCATGGCGAGCGTCCTTTGGCGATCACTGAGACATCGTAAGGCTGAACGTCTGCGCAGTCTACCGCCCGGCCATGCGGCCCTCCACCGCCCTCCGCGACATGGGCAGCACACCAATGTAGGATAGAAACATGGGCGCTCCACATGCAGACCTCAATCTCTCCGGGGCGTCCGCGTCGGACACCCTCCGGTGCCTCGTTGACACCGGCGCCACCTTCACGAAGATCCCCGTCACACTCGGGCAGCGGCTCGGCCTGGAGGTCGTGCGGCAGGTGGAAGTCGAACTGGCCGACGGTCGCGTGGTCGTCAGGCAGTTGGCCCTCGCAAACGCTGAGATGGAGGGGATCAGTAGTCCCATCCTCGTCACGCTGGCCGAGGAAGAAGACATCCCGCTCATCGGCGTCACGACACTAGAGGTCCTCGGCTTCAAGGTCGACCCGGTTACCGAACGCCTCGAACCTCGGACGGCTATCGAGTACTAGTGAGCCAACTCGGCCGCGTAGAGCAGGGTAGCCTGCACAGCCTCGCGCGACACGGACGGATAGTGCGCGACGATCTCCTCCGCCCCTAAACCCTCCGCCAAGCTGTCAAGGATGACCGTAACCATGACCCGCGTACCGGTGATGCAGGCCCTGCCGTGGCACACCGCCGGGTCGGTGGATATGTAGTCCTGCCATTGTATCGTCATGCGGCCTCCGGAACGCCGAGGCAAGGCGCCTGGGGTGATTATACCTGTTGTTCGCACCGATCAGCCTATGCCGTGCGGGAAGGCAGCGCTGTCTTTCACGCAGGCTTCGGAACGGGTATCTTGGCAACTCTCCCCTACCTGGCAATCACGCCATCCCCGCCCTCCGCGACATGGGCAACACGCGGGCCTGACAGAGTGCCATCCGCCCCTTGCCCCATCCCCGATGCTCCTCCTACCATGAGTCTCTTGCATAGCCTTGCAGGGACGGGAGTGAGGGTGCTTGATCCCCTCTCCCAAGCGTGGGAGAGGGTGAGGGTGAGGGTTGGCAGCACGCCGCGCAAACGTCGGCGGCAGCCAGGTGGCACTGGCCTCATTTGGCATCATCGAGGCCCCAAACCGGCCTCATTCCGGCCCCGAATGCCTCAGTCCGGCCCCACCGGATCACCGGGGCCACGAGTGAATGGTGCCAAACGATGCCAGGTGACGCCATGAATTCTGAAAGAAGCGCCTCAGCGCCTGCCACGGCGCTCAGCAGCGGCGGGAGGATGTAGCATACCCCCATGCGCATCCTGCACCTCTCCGACATACATGTCGGCGTCGAAACGTACGGACGCCCCGCATCCCAGGCCGACCTTGACGCATTGCCGGAATGGTTCGCGCCAAACGTGGACCGCGCGGACTATCTCGGCGTCAATACGCGCCTGCTCGACTTCCTCGCCGCGATGGATTACACAGTCGACTACGCCATCAACGGCGGCGTCGACCTCGTCCTCTTCGCCGGTGACGCCTACAAGGCCCGCAACCCCACCCAGACCCACCAGCGCGAGTTCGCCCGCCGCATCGCCCGGCTCTCCGCCGCGGGCATCCCCACGTTCCTCACCATCGGCAACCACGACCTGCCGCACGTCGCCAACCGCGCAACCGCGCTCGAGATCTTCCCCACGCTCAGCGTCGCCAACGTCACCGTCGGGCAGACGCTCGCCACGCACCGCATCGCCACCAACGCCGGCGACGTGCAGGTCGTCGCCCTGCCGTGGATACGCATCGGCCAGTACATGAACCGCGAGGAGACGCGCGGCAAGACATTGGAGCAGATCAAGCAGGAGGTTGAGGCCGGGCTCGTCACGTACCTCCAGGAGGAGGTCGACAAGCTCGACCCCGCCGTCCCCGCCGTGCTCTGCGCCCACGTCAACATCGCCGGGGCTAAGACCGCCTCGGAGCAGTCGATGATGCTGGGGAACGACCACGTGCTCAGCCTCGGCACCGTCGCCATCCCCCAGTTCGACTACGTTGCGCTCGGCAACATCCACAAGCACCAGGTGCTCACGGAGCACCCGCCGGTCGTCTACGCGGGCAGCATCGAGCGCGTGGACTTCAGCGAGGAGCGCGAGGACAAGGGCTTCGTCGTCGCGGAGATCGACCCCGCGCATCCGCAGGGCGAGCGCCTCATCGGCTACGACTTCGTGCCGACCCCCGCCCGTCCGATGCTCACGATACGCGTGTCCACGCGTCCGCTGGAGAATCCCACCGAGGCCGCGGTGCAGGCCATCGCCGCACACCCGGAGGAGGAGTTCGCACGCTCCATCGTCCGCTTGCGGGTCGAGATGCCAGCCGAGCAGGAGCCCGCCTTCCGCGAGCCGGACGTGCGCGCGGCGCTCGCCTCCGCCTTCTACGTCGCCGGCATCGAGCGCCGCGTCGAGCGCGAGCGCCGGACGCGCCTGCCCTGGGAGGACGCGGAACGCATCGAGCCGCTCGACGCCCTGCGGCGCTACTTCCAGTCCAAGGCGACGGCGGAAGACCGCGAGCGCACGCTGCTCAGCTACGCGGAAGAGTTGATGCAGGAGGCGCTGGCGGAGCGGGAGGAGTAGACGTCGCGCTCTTGCGCGCGCCCACGGGCGGTGTGGGATAATCCAAGCAGGAAGTGCAGCTCCACAGGAGACACGGCCAATGCTGAGCGAATACATCAGGGCAGGCATGCGCAGAGCACGCTATGAGGTCTTTGACGATGGAACGTTCTTCGGGTCTATCGAGGGAGTGCAGGGCGTTTGGGCCAACGAGGACACCCTTGAAGCCTGCCGCGGGGAACTGCGCAGCGCGTTTGAGGATTGGATCCTCTTCTCCCTCCAGATCGGTGCTGAACTCCCAATCATAGATGGTATGGACCTGAACGTTGCAAAGAGCGCCTGATGCCGCGTTGGGGGCCCATTGGCCGGCGGGACTTGGTCGCCGCACTCCGTACAGCAGGATTCACTGGTCCGCACCCCGGTGGGCGTCACGGGTTCATGGTCAGAAATGACATCCGCGTGATCATCCCCAATCCCCATAGGAGCGAGATCGGATTGCGCCTGCTCTCTGCGGTCCTCCGGCAAGCCGGCATCAGCCGAGAGGAGTGGGAAGCACTCTGACGGGACGCCCCTCGTGTCGTTGACACATCTCCTGTCGAGTGCTACACCCATCCGCGAAAGATTCCCAAGGAGAAACTACACATGACAACCAAACGAACACTCGGCGTGGCGATGGCAGGCATCGGCGTGGGCGGCACGGAGATGCTCCCTGCGTTCGAGCAGATGGAGGAGATCGACCTCATCGCCGGGGCCGACATCAACCCACTCACCAGGGAGCGCTTCCAGGCCCGCTACGAGGCGAAGGCCTATGCGAGCATCGAGGAGCTCTGCGAGGACGATGACGTCGAGGCGGTCTGGATCTCCACGCCCAACAGGTTCCACGCCCCCATGACCATTTACGCCCTCGAGCACGGCAAGCACGTCGTCGTCGAGAAACCCATGGCGCTCAACCTCGAAGAGGCCCAGGCGATGTGCGACACCGCGAAGCGCACGGGCAACGTGCTCATCGCCGGTCACACGCGCTCCTTCATCCCGCCGTTCCGCAAGATGTACAGCATCATCGAGTCCGGCCAGCTCGGCGCGGTCAAGGCCATCAACTTCATGGCCTACACGGATTGGCTGCTCCGCCCCCGCGTCACGGAGGAGCTGGACCTCGCGCAGGGCGGCGGCCTCGTGTACCGCCAGGGCCCCCACCAGATAGACACCGTCCGCCTGCTCGGCGGCGGCATGGTCAGGAACGTGCGCGGCGTCGTGGGCCAGTGGATGCCGGAGCGCCCCATTCCCGGCTACTACTCCGCGCTCTTCGAGTTCGAGAACGGCGCGGTCTCGACCATCATCCACAACGCGCACGGCTACTTCATGGGCGCGCAGCTCGTCCCGTGGGGGCACGACCGCCAGCGATACGACGAGACGGAGCGTATGAAGGTGCGCAACGGCATGATCGACGGCAGCCGCGACGAGGAGTCCGACAAGCAGGCGATCCGCATAGGCGGTGAGCGCGAGGTGGAGATCTTCAAGCGCGAGGGACAGAACCGCGACCCCGGCGGCGAGCCGTGGGTGCCCGCCGAGCCCGGCTTCGTCGTCGTCTCCTGCGAGCGCGGCGACATCACCCGCTCCGCCTACGGCATCACCATCTACGACAACGACGGCCACCACACGATTGACCTCAAGCCGCCTTCCGGGTGGGCGATGAACCGCCGCGCCGAGCTCAAGGAGCTGTACGACGCCGTCGTCAACGGCGCGCCCGTCTACCACACCCCCGAGTGGGGCATGGCGACGCTCGAGGCGACGCTTGCCGTCATCGAGTCCGGGAAGACCGGCAAGATGATCGAGCTGCAGCACCAGGTGCCCGTCCACGCGCAGTACTCCAACGCCAAGATATTCGACCAGTTCCCGTCTGAAGCCGGCGTACTGGTGGCGTAACCGGCAACCACCCGTTGGCACTGAGAAAGTTGCAACCGGCGGCTGGAACCACTACCCTCACCGCGACGCACTGGCGCGCGCGCTGAGATGGTTCCTTCCAGCCGCCGAAGCGTCCCACTACAACAGCCGCGGTCGCGGCAGGCATCTGGAGGAGGACTATGTTCAAGGGTACGAAGGTTCTCGATGTCCATGGCCACGTATCGGCGCCGAACTCGGTGCGCACGTGGGTCGTCGGGGGATTCTCCTCCGGCCACCTCGGGAGAAGCCCGCTCCGGGCGACCGGCTCCGCGTCAGGCGACCTCAGCGACGAAGCGTTCATGAATACCAACACCATGCACGCCGAGTACATGGACGAGCGCAACATCGACGTCCAGGTCATCGGCCCCCGGCCCTTCACCATGATGGGCTGGATGCCTCGCCACCTGTTCGGCGATTGGTGCGAGTTCACCAACGACACCATCCACAAGCAGGTCCAGAACTTCCCCACGCGCTTCCTCGGCACATCCATGCTGCCCCAGATCGCCGAAGCTCCCGACCTGAGCAACTGCATCCCTGAGTTCGAGAAGACGGTCAAGGACTACGGCTTCGTCGGCACGTACCTCAGCCCCGACCCGGACGGCCGCCACAACTCCCCCGGCATGCACGAGCCGTACTGGTATCCCGTCTACGAGAAGTGCCAGGAGTGGGACGTCCCCGTGTTCATCCACGGCACGAACTGCCTCGACCCTCGCATCGGACACATCCCCGGCAACTACCAGGTCGGGTTCGTCGTCGAGACCTTCCTGGCGAGCCGCATCCTCGCCTACAGCGACATCTTCCAGAAGTTCCCCAACCTCCGCATCTGCATCGCCCACGCCGGCGGAGCCTTGGACCGGTTCATCGCCTCTTCCCGCCACCGGGGCAACTGGGAGGGCGACAACCTCTTCTTCGACACCTGCACCTACGACATCGACTACCTGGAGCTCGCCATCAAGCAGTGGGGCGTCGCGAACATTGCGTTCGGGACAGAGGCGCCCGGCTCCGGCCGCAACGTCCGGCAGGAGAGCGACCACCCGTCCCACACGGCGGTCGGGCGGACATCTGACGATCTGCTCCCGGTGCTCGACTACCTGCCCATCCTCTCGGAAGAGGACAAGATCACCATCGTCAACAAGAACCCGCTGAAGGTCTTCCCCGCGTTCGCGAACGTTCCCGAATAGCGGACTCCGACGCACTCGGACAACGAGAGAGGGGCAGGATTCTCCTGCCCCTCTCTGCTTTCTCCGCACTCGGGATCCCTTCCCCCTTGATGGGACCTCGCATAACCGTGGGAGGAGATGCTGCGCAAGGTCGTTTGGTCCCTTCCCCCTTGATGGGGGAAGGTTAGGATGGGGGTGAATCGGCAAGGTTCCCCTTCACTCTTCCGAGGCTGGTCCGTGCGAGTGGCCGGCGTGACCGCCCATGTTCAGGTCGAGCGCCTTGTACACCGGCTCGCCGTGGTCGAGCCTCCCAACGATCTCGTCCATGTGCTCGTTCGGTTCGTCGTCGAAGGCGGTCCCCATCTTGCGGAAGAACTGCGCCATCGAGGCCGGATCGGTGTAGTCGACGCCGTCCAGCAGCTCCGCCTTGTTGAGCTGTTCGGGGCCGCGGCGCGGCATCCGCACACGGAACGTGGAGAACAGCCGCCGGGTGTCGGCGCTCCCGCACCGGCCACATGCCGCCGCAGCCTCCGAACTCATCGACCGGAAGAATGCCGACGACTTGGCCCCGCACGCATTGCACCTGAACTCGTAGATCGGCACGCTTCCCCGCCCCTACGCCCGCTCCGTCTTGTGACGGGCGGCATCGAACTGCCGCGCGGCCACCTCGCCGCCCATGAACCGAGGCAACCCATCCGGTGGCCCCTCGCGCGCCGGCCGCAGTCCGACGATCTCCCGGTAGAACACCGCGGCAGGCTGGCCCTCGCGCTTCAACATCCGGGATGTCAGCACCTCGCCGAGGGCGCGCTCGATATCGTCCGCCACCGTCCATGCCGCCCGGTAGGCGACACGTCCCGTGTGGTCGACGATCCACGACATGTTCGACACGCCGCCGAACATGCGGTGCACCCTGCCCTGCAGCGAGTCCACCAGTATCGTCCGCCCGATGCCCAACCGCTCTCTGAACGAGCGGGCGTGCAGCATCTTCTGCTCGTAGTACTGGTGCGGCGGGTAGTGTTCGCCGGGATGCGCCTCCCGGGTGTAGATGAACAGGAAGTGCGCTTCGTCCGCGTACCTGCTCGCAAGGTCCTCCATGAGCGGAGACTCCGCCACGCATGGCGGTCAGGTGACCGAGCCGAACTCGATCATCACCGGCTTTCCCCGCAACGACGATAGCGTCAACTCCCCGCCGTCCAGCAGCGGCAGCGTGAAGCCCGGCATGGTCTCGCCGGCCCTTGGCGCGTTCTGTTGGAAGTGGCGGTGCTCGGCGTCCTTCGGTTTCCACACGGCAAGGTTGTACGGCCCGCCGAGGAACTCCGGCGACTCGTCCATCTCTGGATGGCGCGCGAACTGCTCGGCAAGGCTCATCTCAGCCCCGGCTTCCGCAGGTGGGCGCGCAGCCTCTCTCACCATCGCTGCACCTCCAACGCCGTTCGAATCGCAGCGCGCCCCATTCTAACCCTCGGGCGCAACCTCTGCCGCGTCTCCCGCGCGCCAGAAGAGCCGGAACCAGTCCTTGTTCTCGATCTTCGCGAACGAGGCGGTGGCGACGCCGATCTTGAACAGGTGGTACGGCTCATCGTCGTCTTCCACCGGCGATATGCCCAGCTGCTCGAGGAGCGCGGTCGCCCACGACTGCCGTTCGGCTTCATCTGTAACCTCGGCTGCGATGCCGACCATCTTGAACTCGCCGTCCTTGAGCTCCCGGTCGTGGACCGTGTTCATCACCATGCAGCGCGGGTCGCGCTGGAGGTCCTGCGCCTTGTAAGACCGCCAGATCATGCCGAGGTAGAGTTCACCGGCGAAGATGAAGAACTCCACGGGGCTGACGCGCGGGGAACCGTCCCTGCGTATCGTGCCCAGCATCACCAGCCCCGTCTCGTCGAAAGTCCACGAGCCAGCCGGGCCAGCTCCGGCGACGCTGTTTCGAACTCTCCCCAGGATGCAGTCTCTTTCATGTCTGCCTCCCTGCCGCCCGCAACAGGGCGCTTGTTCCCTCGACCCGCGCGCCGAGCGCCGATGCTCGTTCGCGCAACCGGCGGTCGGACGTGTAGACCAGTGCTCCCATGCCGGAAGGCAGATTGCCCATGAGTTCGACGATACGGTCATCCGCGGCGTCCGTCCCATCCCGTGCCGCATACTCCACGCGCAGCGCACCGGTGTACAGCCGCATTTCGCTCGGCGCTGGGCCGTCGAACACGACCGTCCAGACACCGGACCCGCGCGCGAGGGGCGCCAGGTCGGCTAGGAGTCGACGCGCCGCTGCGGAGCGGTCGCGCCACCACCCGTCGGGCCGCGAGCCCATCACGTTGTTGCCGTCCACGAACACATGCGTGGCCGGGTCCAACCTCACTCCTCTCGCGCCTGCTCGCGCAGTTCTGCAAGCTTGTCGAGCGCCTGGCGCGGCGTGAGATTGTCCAGGTCAAGCTCGCGCAGCACGGCGAGGATTCGCGACGCCTCCGGCGGAACGCCGCCGAAGAGCGGCATCGCGCTCTGCGGAGGCGCGCCCGGCAGCGGACGCTTCCCGCGGGTGCGGCCCGTCGCCGGCGTGCCCTCATGCTCCGCGAGCAGCTCCCTCGCTCGACTGATGAGCGGCCTCGGCAGTCCGGCGAGTTGCGCCACGTGCACGCCGTAGCTCCTGTCCGCTCCGCCATGGACGATGCGGTGCAGGAAGACCACGTCCCCGTCGCGGTCGGAGACCGCAACGCTCAGGTTTCTGACGCGCGGCAGGCGGTCGGCCAACGCCGTCAACTCGTGGTAGTGCGTGGCGAAGAGCGTCCGGCAGCCGAGGCGGGATGCGTCGTGGATGTGCTCGGCCACCGCCTGCGCGATGGAGAGTCCGTCGAACGTCGAGGTGCCCCGCCCGATCTCATCGAGGATCACGAGCGACCGGCGCGTCGCGTGGTGGAGTATCGCGGCGGTCTCGACCATCTCCACCATGAACGTGGACTGCCCGGTAGCGAGATCGTCCTGCAGACCGACGCGCGTGAAGATCCGGTCGACCAGCCCCACGTGCGCTTCCGCCGCTGGCACGAACGAGCCGATCTGAGCCATCAGCACGGCGACGGCCACCTGCCTGAGGTAGGTGGACTTGCCTGCCATGTTCGGTCCCGTGAGTATCACCAGCTGGTTCTCGTCCGTCGAGAGGTCGGTGTCGTTGGGGACGAACGCGCCGCTGGGGAGGAAGCGTTCCACGACCGGGTGGCGAGCGTCGCGCAGCACGAGCCGTTCGCTCTCGTCGAGCACGGGGCGGACGTAGCCGTAACGGACGGCGGACTCGGCCAGCGCCAGCAGCGCGTCGAGCGTGGCGAGCGCCGCAGCGGTCGCCAGTATCTCCGAGGCGTGCGCCGCGACTTCGCGGCAGACCTGCCGGTAGATGGCCGTCTCCAACTCCTGCAAGCGGTCGCCCGCGCTGAGCACCCGGTTCTCGTGCTCCTTCAGCTCCTGTGTGTAGAAGCGCTCCGCGTTGACGAGCGTCTGGCGGCGGACGTAGTCCTCCGGGATGCTCCCACGATGAGAGTTGGAGACCTCCAGGTAGTAGCCGAACACCTTGTTGTAGCCGACCTTGAGGTTGGCGATGCCGGTGCGCTCGCGCTCCTTCCGCTCCAGTCCCGCGATGTAGGAGCGCGCGTCCTGCGCGGCCATGCGCACCTCGTCCATCTCCTCGGAGTAGCCTTCGCGGACCACTCTCCCCTGCCCCGCGTCGCCCTGCGGGTCGTCTGCGATGGCCGTCTTGATGCGCTCCACCGCGCCCCCGCAGGGGTCCAATTCCGACGTGAGCCACTCCAAGGCGTCCCCCGCCTCCTCGGTTAACACAAGCAGCGCCGGGACGCGTTCGAGCGAGCGCCGCAGCCCCACGAGTTCGCGCGGGAAGGCGACGCCGGCGCCGATGCGCTGCACCCCCCGCTCCAGGTCCGACACCTCAGCCAGTTCCGCCCGTATGCGCTGACGTCGGACGTCCGAGGCGTGCAGCCAGGCCACGGCATCCAGGCGGCGTTCGAGCGCATCGAGGTCGAGAAGCGGCTGGCCGAGCCAGCGCCGCAGCGCACGCGCGCCCATCGGGGTCTGCGTGCAGTCGAGCACGCTCAACAGCGACTGGCCCTTTGCACCCCAGCGGCCTCCCTCGAACAGTTCGAGGTTCCGCCGGGTCTGCGGGTCGAGCGCCATGAAGGCGTCGGTCGAGTATGTGCGCAGCCCGGTCAGTTGCGGCAGCGCGGCCATGTGGGTGTTGCCCACGTAGTCCAGCACGACGGCTGCCGCCGTGGTTGCGAACTCGAGCCCCTCGCAGCCGAAGGCGTCGAGCGACCGAACGCCGAAGTGGTCCAGCACGCGGCGCCGCGCGGCGTTGGGCGCGAAGCTCGCCCCGTTCAGCCGGGTCACATGGCAGTCCGGGGTCTCGGCTGGAAAGCTCGTGGCATCGGACTCAGCCAGGAGGAGCTCAGAGGGAGCGAGCCGGGCTATCTCCTGCGGGACCGCGCCGGTGGGCAGCTGGGTTACGGCGAACTCGCCGGTGGTGATGTCCACCAGCGCGATGCCGGACTGTGCGCCGCCTTGCGCAACCGCGGCGAGGTAGTTGTTCGCGCCGGAGTCCAGCATCCCCGGTTCGATCACAGTGCCGGGGGTGACGACGCGGACGACGTCCCTGCTCACGAGCGTCCTCCCGTCCGGTTCGCTCGTCTGCTCCGCGATGGCGACGCGGTGGCCCTTGCGCACGAGCTTGGCCAAGTAGCTGTCCAGCGCGTGGTACGGGATGCCCGCGAGCGGCACGACCTCGCCCTGTCCCATGTCGCGCTGGGTGAGAACGATCTCCAGATCGCGCGCGGCCAACCGGGCGTCCTCGTCGAACGTCTCGTAGAAGTCGCCCATGCGGTACAGGAGCAGCGCATCCGGATAGCGCGACTTTATCTCCAGGTACTGCTTGCGGACGGGGCTGGCCACAGAACGATTCTAGTCACCCGCCCGCCCAAACGGAATGCGGTGCTGACATTCGAACACCGATGGACAGGATGTACAGGATGGGATGGCAGGGACTTTCTCCGTTCCCGCGAAGGCAGGAACGTCGCAGCCCGTACGGGAATCCCCCTACCGAAGGGCGGGGCAGAGGGGCGTCTCCTTAGCGAAGTCCTCGCGCCAGGTCTCGGGCTGTCTAACGCCCTCCGCAGAAGGGTAAGCCGAGATCGCCGAGATCGCTCATCAGCGCATCGTGCAGTCCGTCCGGTATGCACCCGCTCAACTGGTTCCCGGATATGTCCATCGATTGCAGGCTGGCGAGATTGGCGAGTTCGGGAGGTATCTTACCGCTCAACAGGTTGTCGCGGAGGTCCATATAGTAGAGATTATCGAGGCTGCTGAGTTCGGAAGGTATCTCGCCGATCAATGCGTTGTCGGGGAGACGCAACTCTTGCAGGTTAGCGAGGTTGCCGATTTCGGGAGGTATCTGCCCGTCCAATGCGTTGCTCCAGAGATAGAAAAACTCCAGGTTGGCAAGGCTGCCGATTTCGGGAGGTATCTGCCCGCTCAATGCGTTGCCCCCGAGGTTCAGCACTTCTAGGTTGGCGAGGCTGCCGAGTTCGAGAGGTATCTCGCCACTCAACTGGCTGGAGGCGAGATCCAGCACTTCTAGGTTGGCGAGATTGGCGATCCCGGAAAGTATCTCCCCTCCCAGCTGATTGCCGGATAGATTCAGCACTTCTAGGTTGGCGAGGTTGGCGATCTCGGGAGGTATCTCGCCGCTCAACTGGTTGTCGCTAAGATTCAGGGTTCGCAGGTTGGCGAGATTGGCGATCCCGGAAAGTATCTCCCCTCCCAGCTGATTGCCGGATAGATTCAGCACTTCTAGGTTGGCGAGGTTGGCGATCTCGGGAGGTATCTCGCCGCTCAACTGGTTGTGGTCGCTCGGCTGGCCCCACTGATAGCCGAGGTTCAGCGTTTGCAGGCTGGTGAGGTTGGCAATCTCGGGAGGTATGCGTCCCCGCAGACCGCGGCTGGTGAGGCGCAACTCGGTGACTCTGTTCTCGGCGTCGGTGGCGACGCCGTCCCATTCGCCCAGCGGCCTGTCGCTCAGCCAGTGGGTGTTCTCCGTCCAGTTGATGCCGTCGGTGGCGTTGTAGAGGGCTTCCAGCACCGTCCGATCGGTGGAGGCATCCGTCCGGACCATTGGTTGCGTCCTCGGAGGGTGCGTTGGAACCGGCCCTAGAGTGTTCGCAGCCGTGGGCGCTCGCGCCGGGGTGGGCGTCGGCTGTGCGCCGGCAGCGACCGTGGGGGGGATTGTCGGTGTGAGCGTCGGAACAGGCGAAGGCGCGGGGATCGGATCAGAGCACGCGGAGGCGGCGAGCGCGATGAGCGCGAACGCCGCGGGGATGGCAGCGGTTCGCCGGAGGATGAGGAGGCGCAGGGGCATGGTTCGGCCTTTCAGGGGGCTAAGCGCCCGTTCCCTCACGCCCCTACCGCAGCGCGGGCCGGAGCGGTACCTCCCGTGCGAACTCCTCGCGCCAGGTCTCGGGCTGTACGTCGATGTACAACTAGACCTCGTTGCCGTCCGGGTCGAGGATGTAGAGGCTGTGGGTGTTGCCGTGATCGTTCGAGCCGACGACACGCACTCCGGCTTCCTGCAACTCGGCGAGCGCGTCCTGCAACTCATCGTCCGTCGTGCCGATCTTGATGCCGATGTGGTAGAGGCCCAGGCGTTTCCCCTGCGGGACAGGCTGCGCGTCCTCGCCCACCTGCATCAGGTAGAGCTCGTGGTGGGTCCGCCCGGTGGAGTACATGGCGGTATTCGGGCGCTGGCCCTCGCGGCGCAACTCGCGAAAGCCGAGGACGTCGGTATAGAAGTGGCGCGAGCGTTCGACGTCGCTCACGAACAGGACGACGTGGCCCAGTTCCTTGACTTCCATGAGGCGGCTCCTTTCAGACGGCTGCGCCGCAGTTTACCGCACAGCGCAACCCTCACTCCCGGCCCCACTCCCAGTGGGAAAGGGGAATCATCCCCATCTCTCCCTTCAGAGAAGGGACGGTTCGTGAGAGCGCGGAGGGTGAGGACGACGCAGCGCGTAGTGCAGCACGAGCGCCAGCACGACGATGGCCAGTGTCTGCCCGACGACGTGCGTCGCGTGAACAGCCCACAGAGAAAGAGAGAAGTAGATGCCGGTATATTGGCCGTAGATGAAAGGCCAGAAGGCCATCGCAGCCCAGAGCGCCCAACTCGCGACCGCGAGCAATAGCGAGCCCACGATGAGCGTAAGCGACGTGAACACACGCGTGTCGAGCCTCGTGAGCGCGCGGAACATGAGCACGTTGATGCCAACCTGCGCGAGTAGATGCAGGCTCATCGGAGCGAAGTACCAGAGCGGCATGAAGTCGTGACGACCGAGAGTGAGCAGATCGCTGTCGAATGAGAAACTCTGCTCTAGACCGAGCAGACCAAGCAGCAGGAACGCGTAGCGCAGACCGCGCAGACGCGTCGCGGCCAGCATGAAGACGACTGCCAGCACGATGTAGCCGACCATGCCCGCTGTGAGCACGAAGGATGTGAACAGGCCATGCTCAATCTCAACAGAAATCTCGACGATGGTGAGGTTGTCTGTGCGCTCGAACCCCGGAGGATTCTGAATCGCCACCAACACACGCCGATAGACGTTTTCCAGAATCAGAATCAGCCAGAGCAGAGTCAGCAATTGCTTGCTACTTCTCCGGACGAATGGGAAGGTCGCAATGAGCACAAGCAGATAGACGATGCTGACACCGAACCCGGCCCAATCGGGAGCCTCGAAGAGCGCGAGCGTCATGCGGACTGCGCCGAAGACGGCCGGGATAGTGAACAGCAGGAAGAACTCCCAAGGATGCCATCTGGCGACCTCTCTCAGGCGCGACAGTGGGATGCTTAGCCGTTGCGCGACCGACGAGCCAGCGGTGGCCGTGGGCCTGTTATCGTCGGCCCTTATCGCATCCCCCTCTGTACGCTCGTCCCTACCCGTCTTCCTTCCAGAAGCGCTCTTCGTAGAGGCGCCAGTCCTGACCGGCGAGGCGCTCTTTGACGTCCTCGATCATGCCGGGGTTGCCGCAGAGGTAGATGGCGGTGTCGTCCTTCGGCAGGCTCCAGCGCTGCATGTACTCCTCGACGAGCGTGTTCACCCTGCCGGTGGGGCCGTTCCAACTGCGGTTGCGCTCGGCCTGTGGGCGGCTCACCGTCGTCACGAACGTCACGAGCTCGGGCATCCGTTCGGCGAGGCGGAGCAGTTCGGAGTCGTAGACGAATTCGTCCTGGTGGCTGGCGCCCTCCATGACGTAGAAGTGGTGGCCGCGGATGTTGTCCTTCAGGGCCTGACGGATCATGCTCACGTAAGGCGCGACACCGGTCACAGTCCCCAGCATGAGGTGGTGGTGGAACTGTGGCTGGAATACGAAGAGTCCCTTGGCGCGGGGCCGCATGGAGACCGAGTCGCCCACGTGCAGGTTCCAGAGCAGCGGCGTGAGCTTGCCGCCGTACTCCGGCAGCACGTACTCGACGAACAGCTCGATAAGCGACTCGTAGGGCGCGGATGCTATCGAGTACGGGCGCTCGATCCCGCCCGTCCCTATCGTGATGTACTGGCCGGGCTTGAAGCGGAACGGCTCACCGGGCCGGAGCCACACAAGGAAGAGGTCTTCCGCTACTTCCTGCTTCTTGGCCAAGTATGCGCGCGGCAGTTTCGCCAGACGGTCTTGCGCTTGAGTCATGTTCCTCCGGTACTACGACTGTACCGCCGCGATACGAACGGGCACGGCGTTCAACCGCGGGATGTGATTCATGGGGTCGGGACGGTCCGATGCGTCAACGTCCACCGCCAACTCACCGAAGAGCGTCGTCAACGACACCACACCCGCAGGCACGGCGTCCGAGAGCTCGACCGTGCCGTGCCGTTCCACGCCGTCAGCCGTCGTCACCGAGGCGGCATCGTCTTCGCCGAGTCTGGCGGCAGCGGCGTCCGCAGGGTTGAGGACGAAGCGCTCCTCGCGCTGAATGCGGTTGCGCTTGCCCACCACCGTGACGTTCGGCTTGCGGCCCTGCTCGATGAGCACGCGGCCATGCGCGAGCATGAGCGGGAAGCCCGCGTCGGGCGCAGGGCGCGGGTGCCACGCCACGGGCTGGAGCGTCGCCTTGCCGTGGCGGAAGCGGTCCACGAACAGCGCCTCCGTCGTTCCTGCGGAGGCAGGAACCTCGCCCCCTTCAGACGCACACGGCCACTGCAGCCCCGTGAGCACGTTGCCGGTGTACATCACCTGCGTTGGCTGCGGTTCGTCGCTGGGCGTGTTCACGATGTCCAGCTTCTCGCGCAGCAGACGCTCCCAGGAGATGCCGGCGTACTCGGGCACGGCCTGCGCTATCTCTTCGAGCACCTGCGGCGGGCCGTCCCAGGAGAAGCCCTGCGCCCCCATGGCGCCGGCGATGGCGCAGACGACATCGAGGTCGCTCCGCGAGTCGACGCGCTTGTTCTTTGCAACTTTGCGGAGCGGCTGCACGCGCCGCTCGACGTTGGTGTACGTGCCCGTCTTCTCCGCCCAGACCTCAGCCGGGAAGACGACGTTCGCCCGCTCCGTCAACGCGGACGGGAACGCGCTGGTGGCCACGAGGAATTCCAGCGCATCGAGTCCGCCGACTACGTCCCCAAGCGTGCCGTCCTCGTAGTGGACGTGGTCGCCGAGCATGAGCATCGCCTTGATCCGGCCCTCGCGAGCCTGGTCGAAGATGCGGCGATTGCCGGCGTTGCGTTCGTCCGGAACGGGAATGCCCCACAGCGCGCCGAGCGCCTCGCGGGCGTCGTCCTCTCCGAGGAGGTGATGGCCGGGCAGCGACGCTGCCCACATGCCGACATCAAATGCGCCCTGCGCGTTGGCGCCCTGGTAGAGCGGCATGACACCGGCGCCATGTCTGCCCACGTTTCCGGTGGCGATGGCGAGCGCAGCGGCGAGCCGCGATATGGTGCGGCGCGTGCCGCCGACCGAGCTGTCGCCGCCGAAGAGCAGCGCGGCGGGGCCGGACCTGGCGTAGATGCGCGCCGCTTGTTCGATGCGTTCCGCGGGCACGCCGGTCTCGGCTGCAACCGCGTCCAGCGTGAACGGTTCGAGCGAGGCACCCAGCTCGTCCCAGCCGTCCGCGCGCTCGCGCACCGCGTCCATGTCCGCCAAACCGGCGTCGACGATGACGCGCAGCAGGCCGCCGAGCAGAGCGGGATCGGTGCCGGGATAAGGCCTCAGCCACATGGTGGCGTAGCGCGTGAGCTCGACCTCTCGCGAGTCTATGACGATGAGCTGTTGCGTGCCTGCCCTGACGGCGCGCTTGATCGGCACGCCGATGACGTTCTGCTCCTCCGTCAGGTTCGCGCTGACCACCATGACGGCGGCTGAGTCCGCCAGCTCCCACGTAGTCATCGTCCCTGCGAAGTAGCCGAACACGTCCTGCAGCCCCTCGACGATGCCGGGGCGGTCGTTCGACGCAACGTCGACGCTGTTCGAGCCCATCACGGCGCGGGCGAACTTCTGGGCCGCGTAGAACTCCTCATTCGTGTTGCGGGGGTTGGCCATGAGCGCGAAGGCGGCGCCACGATGCGGCGCGAGGCCCTCCGCTGCTGCGGCAATGGCCTCCTCCCACGAGGTCTCCTGCAGTTCGCCGTTCCGGCGCACGAGCGGCTTCCGGATCCGGCGCTTGTCGTTGACGTACTCGAACCCGAACTTGCCCTTGAAGCACGCCTGCCCCATGTTCGCGGGGGCGTTCAACTCGGGCACGGCGCGCACGACGCGTTCCCAGTGGTTGACCTCGTAGGTCATGGTGCAGCCGACGGGGCACTCGGCGCAGACGGACTGCTCTACGCGCGCCGGACGCTCCCACTTGTAGGAGGTCTCGGTGAGCGCTCCCACGGGGCAGACGTCTATGCACGCGCCGCAGAACTCGCAGCCGGACTCCAGGAGCGAGTCGCCCATGACCGTACCGACGAGCACCTGCCCTGCGCGCTCCGTCATGCCTATCGCAACGTCGCCGCGCAGCTCGTCGCACGCCCGCGTGCAGCGCGCGCAGACGATGCAGAGGTTGTAGTCGCGGTCGTAGAACGGGTCTTTCGTCTCCACCTGCAGGTTGCGGTACTGGTACGTGAGCGGAGAGACGAGCTCCTGCGGGTGGAAGCGCGTCGTGTCCTTCAACTCGCAACGCTCGTTCTTGGGACAGGTGACGCACCTGTCCACAACGTCCACGTGGCGCAGGCATATGTCCTGCGGGCCGCAGAGGTCTACTCGATGGCACGTAAGACATCCGTGGGGGTGCTCGGACAGCAGCAGGTCCAGCGTGGTATCCCGGACCTTCACGGCCTCGTCGCCCTTCGTGTTCACCACCATGCCGTCGCGGACGGGCAGCGTGCAGGATGCAGGCGTGCCGCGCTGGCCCTCGATCTCCACGACGCACATCCGGCACGCGCCGTACGGCTTCATGCCGGGGTGGTAGCAGAGGTACGGGATGTAGATGCCGGCGTCGTTCGCCGCCTGCACCACCATCTTGCCGGGAGTCGTCGTGACCTCCCGGCCGTCTATCGTGATCGTGATCTCGTCAGCCATGTCTGCCCTGTTCGATCCCTGTCCCCCCTGTTCGGTCCCTTCCCCCTTGATGGGGGAAGGTTAGGATGGGGGTGAATTTCCAACCCCGATGTGCATCACGAAGTCCGGCTTGACCGACGCGGTCGGCGTGTCGCCGGACATCTGAGCGCCGCGCCGCGTGGACTTCGGTCCCACGAACGCTCCCAAGGGCGACGCGCCCTCTTCCAGTTGCGCCTGGAACTCGCTGCCGAAGAAGCGCACCGCGCTCGAAACGGGGTTGTAGCCCAGCTGACCGTGGCCGCAGAGCGAGCCTCCGCGCATGTTCACGCCGACGCGCTCCATGAGCTCCATGTCGCCGCTCCGGCCCTTGCCGTCAGCGATGCGCTCCAGTATCTCCAGGATGTGACTCATGCCGAGCCTGCACGGGAAGCACTTGCCGCACGACTCCATCTGGTCGAACGCGACGAGCGTGCGCGTGAGATCGACGACGGAGCGGTCCTCGTTGCAGACGATGAGGCCGCCGGAGCCGAACATCGCGCCCGCGGCAACCATCTCGTCGAAGTCGAGCACCATGTCGAACTGCTCCGCGGGGAGCACGCCGCCGAGCGGGCCGCCGGTCTGCAGGAACTTGAGCGCCTTGCCGTTGGGTTCGCCGCCGCCCATCTCCTCGATGACGTCCCGGACGGTCAGGCCGAACGGCGCCTCAACGAGGCCGGGGTAGCGTATGTCGCCGGAGAGGCAGGCGATGGCCGTGCCGGTGCTCTTCTCCGTGCCGATGCTCGAGAACCACTCCGCGCCCCGGCGCACGATCTCCGGCGCGTAGCTGAGCGTCTTGATGTTGTTGATGTTGGACGGCTTGCCCCACACGCCGTAGGCCGCGGGGAACGGAGGGCGGAACCGGGGCATGGCGCGCTTGCCCTCGATGGCCTCCATCAGCGCCGTCTCCTCGCCCGCGACGTACGACTCGCCGACGAGCGAGACCTCCATGTCGAACGAGAAGTCCGCGCCGAGGACGCTGCCCCCGAGCACGCCGTTGTCGTAGCACGACTGGATGGCGGCACGCGTGCGGTCTATCGGGGAGTCGTGGCCGTGGCGTATGAAGACGATGCCGTTGCTCGCGCCGGTGGCGTAGCCCGCGATGATGCAGCCCTCGACGAGGGTGAATGGGTCCGACTCCAGGATCGTCTTGTCGTTGAACGCGCCGGGGTCGCCCTCCTCGCAGTTGCAGAGGATGTACTTCTGCGGAGCGGGGTTGCCTGCGAGGAAGCCCCACTTCATGCCGGTGGAGAACGCCGCGCCGCCGCGTCCGCGCAGGCCGGAGTTCTTCACCTCGTCGAGCGTCTCCTGCGGCGTCAGTGCGGAGAGCGCCTTGTCCAGCCCGGAGAACCCGCCGCGCGCGACGTACTGGTCGATGTCGGTGGGATCGATCTCGCCCGCGTTGCGCAGCGCGACGCGCACCTGGCCGCGCATCATCGGCAGTTGTTCGCGGCGCGGAATGCCCGGCACGTTCGAGTCGACGCTTGCAAGCGCGAGGTCGGTCGCGGGCTCGCCGCCAGCAAGATGCCGCTGCACGATGGCCTCGACCTGCTCGGGGCGAACGTTGCCGTAGAGTACGCGCGGGCCGTCCGGCACGTGGATATCCACGATCGGTTCCGCATAGCAGAGTCCTGTCGTCCCGACCTCGGAGATGGTTGCCTCGACTCCCGACCGCTCGACAGCTTCGCGCAGCGCGGCGAGGACTTCGAGCGCGCCCGCCGCCTCGCCCAACAGCCCCGTGCCGACGCGCACCCAGGGCCTCGCGTGCAGTTCGTCCCAGCGCACCGCGGCGCGCTTCGCCAGAGCCTCGTACGCCTCCGTCACGCTTCCCGCTCCCTTACTGGGCCTGTGTCTGATCCCCTCTCCCTACAAGGGGAGAGGGCTGGGGTGAGGGTACTGCGAGTGGAGGGAGGCAGGGCCTTCCAACGGTTACGCAAGGCTCGCCCTCCCGTCAGCTCCTTTGTCCTCCGCCCTGATGCGCTCGACGCGGCTGACCGCTTCTTCGAGCGACATGTGCCCGGCCAGTTCATGGTCGAAGCTCATCGCCGGAGCGTGCGGGCAGACGCCCAGGCAGGTGTTGTACTTGAACGAGATGCTCCCGTCCTCCGTGTCGCCCTCGCCGTCGAGCCCGAGGTGGCTCACGAGGCCCTGCAGGATGGGCTGCGCTCCGACGACGTGGCACGTCGGCCCCCAGCAGATCTCAACCGAATGGCGCGCGGGGGAAGTGAAGCGGAAGTTGGGGTAGAAGGAGGCAACCGCCCAGACCTCATTGACGCTCGCGCCGGTGCACCGGGCGACTTCGTCGACGGCCTCGTACGGAAGGTAGCCCAACTCGTCCTGGGCCGCGAGGAGCGACGAGAGCACCGTGACCGTGGGCGAGGGCTGTTCCTCGACCGCCCGCCGCGCACGCTCGCGCAGGGAGCCGGACGATGCGGGACCGGGGGCGCCGTGCGGTCTGGGTGTGGTCGTCATAAAAAACGTCTGTTCGTGAAATTCCTAACGAACGGTGTGCCGCATCGTAGCACGGGGGGAGAGCACGGACAAGAACACTTCTGCTAAGTGGTAGAATGGCAAGTGTAGGAGCACGCTTGAAGGGGGACGCATGAGAGACTCAGACACCCCTGCGCCCGCGCAATCACCCAGGCCCATCGCGCCAACCCGTCCGAAGGAAGAGACGGCCCGGCTCGGCAAGGAGATCTACGAGCGGGACATCCGACGGCAGGTTGAAGCCGGCCACCACGGGGAGATCGTCGCCATTGACGTGGACAGCGGAAACTGGGCAGTCGGCGGCGACGAGATTGCCGCCGTGGACCGTCTGCGGGCGATGCTGCCCAGTGCAGTCAACGTGTTGTGTGAGCGGGTCGGGTACCGGGCGCTGCGCAGCTTTGGAGCAGGGTCTCTGCGGAGGACAGGGTGATCGAAGGCGTGGTGAACGCCGCCCATGAGGCAGTCGTGGCCCTTTCCTTGCAAGGCCCTGCGGAGCAGACTCAGGACATCGAGGCTGTGGTAGACACCGGCTACAGCGGCTTCCTGACCTTGCCGACCACGTTGGTAACGGAGTTGGAGCTACCCTTTGCTTACATAGGCCGGGCATTTCTGGCCAATGACGATGAAGTAAGCTTCAATGTGCACGACGTTACGGCTCTGTGGGATGGCCATCCGAGACATATCAAGGCCGACGCAACGGGCAGCACCCCGCTCGTGGGCATGCAGTTGCTGGACCGCCACAGCTTGTATATGGACGTCACGGACGGCGGCCGCGTCGTCATTCAAGCCAGAGAGTAGCTGAGTTCCCATCCACCAAGGGCGGGGCCGATCGTGTCGTTCCTGCGGAGGCAGGAACCACGCATTCCTCCCATGCCCCTTACGTCCCCCGGAGACGCGGCTGCACAGGCTCCGAGGCCTCGTACGTCACGAGCCGCGCGGTCGTCATGCCCTCGATGGCCCTGATGTCCTGGAGCATCTCGTCCGTCACGAGGTCGTCGAACCCCACGATCATCGTGGCCGCGCCTCGCGGGGCCGCGCGCCCCACCTCCATGAACGAGATGTTCGCGTCGTGCTCACCGGCTATCGTGCCGACCTTGCCGATCATGCCGGGCTGGTCCGTGTGGGTGGTGAAGAGCATGTAGGGCGCGCTCGGCTCCATATCGAGGGTGAAGTCGTTGAGGCGGTTCAGGTGCACCGTACCGTGCACCGACGTTCCCGCGGTGTAAACCGTACCGGCGGTGGAGCGCACCTCGACGCCTACCAGGTTCAGGTACTGCTCGGCGCCCTCCGGGTCCTTCTCCTCGACGATCCTGATGCCGCGTTCCTGTGCCATGGACTGAGCGTTCACGAGGTTGATTCGCATGTCGGTCGCCATGCTGAGCACGCCCACCAGCGCCGCCGACGCGAGTATCTCTGCGTCGTGGTGCGCAATCTCACCGGCAACGCGAACCGCGACGGTCTCCAACTGGCCATCCGCAAGCTGTATGGCGAGACGTCCCATCGTCGTTGCGACGGGCAGGTAGGGACCGAGGGCCTCCATGACTTCTTGCGGAACGAACGGCATGTTGATGGTGTACTGTGCCGCGCCGCCGCCCAGTACGGCGAGCAGCTGGTCCACGACCTCCAGCGCCACCTCCACCTGCGCTTCCTCGGTGGATGCGCCGAGGTGGGGCGTGAGCACGGCGCGCTGCTCCTCGCGCAGGGGCAGGTCCTGCGGCGGCTCGACGGGATAGACGTCCAGCGCCGCGCCGCCGATCCTGCCGCTGGCCAGCCCTTCCTGCAGCAGACGCTCGTCCACGAGTCCGCCGCGCGCCGCGTTCACGATGCGGACACCGTCCTTCAGGAGGGCAAACTCCGGTCCGCCGATGAGGCTCTTCGTGCCGGAGGTCAGCGGCGTGTGGATGCTGATGAAGTCGGACTCGCGCAGCAGGCGCTCCATCGAGACGGACTCGACGCCGAGGCTGCGCACCCGCTCCAGCGAGACGTAGGGGTCGTACGCGATGATGTGCATCTGGAAGGCGCGCGCCCGCTGCGCGACCTCAGAGCCGACACGCCCGAGTCCAACGATGCCGAGCGTCTTGCCGCGCAGTTCCACGCCCATGAAGCGGGAGCGCGTCCATTCGCTGCGGCGCATCGAGGCATCCGCCTGGGGGATGTTGCGGGCGAGGGAGATCATGAGCGCGAACGCGTGCTCGGCAGCGGCGATGGTGTTGCCGGTAGGCGAGTTGACGACGGCGATGCCGTGCTGCGTGGCAGCGTCCACGTCGATGTTATCGACGCCGACGCCCGCACGCCCGATGCCGACCATCCGCACGGCGTGCTCGATGATGCGCTCGGTGACCTTGGTCTCGCTGCGGACGACCATCGCCTCGTAGTCGCCGACGATGGCGCACAGCTCGTCCTCGCTCAGGCCCTTGCGGACATCGACCTCGTGCCCGGCAGCGGCCAAACGGTCGATGCCAAGTTCGTCTATCGGGTCGGCTACCAGGACTCTTGCCATCCCTACCTCCGCGCTACGTTTGGTCCCTTCCCCCTTGATGGGGGAAGGTTAGGATGGGGGTGAGGGTCCTCCGGGCAGCGATCACGCCTGACCCACCGCCGCGGGCTGGTGCCCGAGCTTCGGCAACGCGTCGCGCAGTGCGCCGAACACGTCGTCTATGTCCTCCTGGTTCACGTAGCCCATGTGGCCGATGCGGAACACCCGTCCGGTGAGCAGGCCGCGTCCCTCCGCCGCGATGATGTCGTACTCGTCGCGGAGCATGGCGAGCAGCGCCTCGTCGGTGATGCCCTCCGGCACCCAGGCAGCGGTGACGGTGTTGGAGGCGAAGCGCTCGTCCTTGGCGACGAGCCCGATGCCCATGGCCTTGAGGCCGTCGCGGGTGTACTGGGCGATCTCCTGGTGGAAGTCGTACACGGCCTGCATGTTGCCGCGGGAGAGCATCTGCTGCACTGCGTAGTCCATGCCGAACAGGAGCGAGATGGCGGGCGTCCACGGGGTCTGTCCCATCTTCAGCGACTTCTCCGCCTCGGTCATGCTGAAGTAGAACTTCGGCATCTTCGAGGTCTCGGCAGCCTTCCACGCGCGCTCGCTGAAGCTGATCATGGCGAGGCCGGGCGGGCACATCCAGCCCTTCTGCGAACCGGCGACCACGACGTCCAGGCCCCACTCGTCCACGGGAAGCTTGATGGAGCCGAGCGAGGAGATGGCGTCGACGAGGACCATCTTGTCGAACTCGCCCCTGGCGATGCCCGCGATGGTCTCGAGGTCGTTCGTGATGCCGGTGGAGGTCTCGTTGTGGGTGACGAGCACCGCCGTCACGTCCGGGTCGTCCTTCAGGGCCTGGCGTATCTGCTCCGGGACGGCGACGTCGCCGTCCGGGAACTTGAGTTCATTGACGCTCGCGCCGTAGGCCGCGGCGATCTTGAGGAAGCGGTCGCCGAAGTTGCCGATGGTGACGCCGAGGACGCGCTCGCCGGGGGAGAGCGTGTTGACGATGGCGGCCTCCATCGCTCCGGTGCCGGAGGAGGTGAGGACGTAGAGGTCGTTCTCGGTCTGGAAGGCGCGCTTGAGGTTGGCGGTCGTGCGGCGGAGCATCTCGGCGAACTCGACGCCGCGATGGTCGATCATCTCCTTGCGCATCGCCTCGTAGACTTCCGGCGGAACGGGCGTGGGGCCGGGCAGGCGCAGGTTGGCCATGGGAGCCTCCTCTCAGGCGGCGCGCCTTCGCACTGCGGAAGTAGCGGGCAGAGGCAGCGCGGGCACGTGGGATGCGTACGGGGCGGTGGCCCGAACGCGGAACCGCCTTCAGGATTATAGGCGTTGGGGGTCCGCTGCGACAAGCGTCTGTGCGCCGTTTCACAAACGCTGTGGCAAGAACCGGCCCCGTCGTTCCTGCGCAGGCAGGAACCTCGCAGCCTGCGGCGTGTGTTGAACGAGTGCCAGCCACTTGACGGGACATCGGTCGGCGTTTTAGCCTCACTGCATTCTGCACTTGGCTCAACGGCGGAAGGCCGGGTTGCCTCCGGTAGTTCCAATTCTGAACGACGTGGAGAGACGCATTGATGTCCAGATCCATTTGGGGGCCGGTGCTCATGGCTGTCGCCCTCGTCGCCATCGGCATGGTGGCCTGCCGTTCGGGAGAGGACGAACAGGAGCCTGACCTGCAAGCAACTATCGCAGCCTTGGAGGAACATATCCAACAGGCGGACCCGGAGCCCACAAACACGCCAGCTCCTCCCCAGCCTGACCTGCAAGCAACTATCGCAGCCTTGGAGGAACATATCCAACAGGCGGACCCGGAGCCCACAAACACGCCAGCTCCTCCCCAGCCTGACCTGCAAGCAACCATCGCAGCCTTGCAAGGCCAACTCCAGGAAAACTCGTCGATGCCGGAGGCCGGGAACGATTCGTCCTCGCCCACGGCAGCTCCCCAACCCTCCCCCACGGCAGCTCTCGAACCCACGCCCACGGCGGCCTCACTATCGACCGCCAAGAACCCCGGCGGGGATGCCATCCTGAACGACCCGGTGTGGCGAGGCCAGATCGACGTAGTGAAGGTCCTGATCGCTGCCGGAGCGGATGTCAACGCCCGCAACCCCGACGGCAATCCGGTCATCTATGAGGCAGTCTGGCGCGGAAATGCGGAGATGGTGCAGATACTGTTGGACGCGGGCGCTGACCCCAACGCTCTTGACGCCGACGATAGTCCGATCTTGATCGAAGCGACCTGGCGTGGACACACTGAAGTCGTCAGGAGATTGGTCGAGGCAGGAGCCGACCCCCTTGCGGCTGATCCGTCAGGGAATACCGCGGTAAGCGAAGCTGCATGGAGGGGGCACACGGACATCTTGGAGATTCTCACCGCCGGTGCCGGCTGACTCACGACAGACGCCCCTAACCCTCCAACGTACCCTCCGCCTTGTACTCCTGGCCGAGCTTGACGTACTCGTCGGCGTTCATCTTCACGAGTTCGTAGTGCTTGTCCGTTAGCGGGCCGAGCACCTTCGCCGGTATGCCCGCCGCGATCGAGCGGTCCGGCACGTTGCGGCCTTCCAACAGCACGGCCCCCGCCGCGACGATGCACCACGACCCCACGGACGACTTGTCGTTGAGCGTGCAGTTGTTCCCGAGCAGGCAGTGGTCCCCCACCGACTCCGCGTGGCAGACGACGGCGTGGCCGAGTGTCACGTAGTCGCCGATGGTGAGGTCGCCGTCGGCGTGGCAGATGGAGCCGTCCTGGATGTTGGTTCCCTCGCCGATGGTCATCGTGCCGCGGTCCGAGCGGAGGACAACGCCGGGCCAGATGGAGGCGTACGGACCGATGCGGACGTCGCCGACAACGTAGGCGAACTCGCTGACGAAAGCGGTGGGGTGTACCTGCGGGCTCTTCCCGCGGAGGCTACGCAGCATGGGGACTCCTTCCGGCAAAGGATAGTCGAACAAGTGGCGAGTCTACGCTGGCTGCGCATGCGGCGCCTGATCCATTCCCCCTTGGCGGCGCCTGGTCCCTTCCCCCTTGATGGGGGAAGGTTAGGATGGGGGTGAATCGGCGGGGGTGAGGGTGCGTCCGGCAATCATACGCGAGGGAGCGGCACGGGAAGGGTGTACACTCCCGCCGTGCCCGGCACCGTTCTCACCCGTGCGCCCTCCCCGCTGTTCGGGGCAACAGCCGTTCTCCTGCGGTTCAGGACCATCGCGGGTTCCGCCGGCGGGAAGCGCTAGATGGACCCCAGGTTCGCGGGTTTCCCGCGCAGGCGCGTCATCTGGGCACAGTACTTCATGTCCTTCTCCTGGAGCCTCGGGCTCTGGGCGGCGGTGCCGGTCATCCCCATCCTCTCGCTCCAGTTGAACGAGAACCTTGCGCTGGCCGGGCTGGTGGTGTCGATAGGGGGCGCGGGGCGGTTCTTCGTGAGCTACGCCACCGGGCCGCTGCTGGACCGGTTCGGACGCCGGGGCATCGGGGGCGTCGGCGTGTTCATCCGGATGGTGTTCTCATTCCTGGAGGGCGTGTCGCCGACCTATCTCTCACTCCTCGCCTTCCGGTTCGGATCGGGCATCGGCACGTCGGTCTGGGGGGCGGCGCATCAGACGATCACGGCGGACGTGTCGACCGCCGAGGACCGCGGGCGGATCAGCGGGCGGAAACAAGGGTACGCGCAGTTCGGCGCCATCATCGGGCCTGTCGTGGGCGGCGCGGCCTGGGCGATAACCGGAGACATCCGCGTTCCGTTCTTCATCAACGGGTTCAGCAAGATGGCGTGCCTCATCGTGATGCTCTTCATCATGGTGGAGACGCGGCAGCTCTCGGCGCGCTCTGCTCTGGCCCAGGCGCCGGCCCCCGCCAGGGAGACGGTCCGCGCTGCGAGGCCGAGTCTCGCCGTGCGCCTGGGCGGCGCGCCGTCGGCGATAGCCTCGATGGCGGCGAAAGGGCTGCTCTACGCGCTCATCGGCATGTTCGCGGTGAACCTGATGCGCGCGACGGTGCAGGACCTGGCGCTGCCCGTATACGTGCAGGAGGTGCTGGGGCTGGCGGAGTCGTACCTGGGCGTCGTGATAACGGCGATGGGCATCGGCGGCCTGCTGGCCGCGCTCGCGGGAGGGTGGGCGACCGACCGCTGGGGGGTCCAGACCGCGGTCGTGCCGGGAGCGCTCGCGGCGGCGGCGGGACTGGCGCTGCTGGCCCAGGAGACCAGCCTGATCGGCATCGTGCTGCTGGCGGCAGTACTCGGCGCGGGCGCGAGCCTGGTCATGGTCGGCACGCAGGCCTTCTCGATAGACGTTTCGCCGCTCGGTGCGCGGGGACGGTTCTTCGGCCTGACGCATGCCGCAGGACACCTGGCAACGTTCGTGGGGCCGTTCGCCATCGGCGGCATCGCGGACCTCTTCGGGCTGGCGGCGGCGTTCTACGTCATCGGCGGTATCTTCCTGTTCATGGCCCCGGTGGGCGTGTTGATGGGCATCGTGGGCCCACGCGTGCGGGCGCGCCAAGCGGAGGAGGCAGCCGCACTGCCGTCGTGAAGCCCTTGTGGGGCCGCCTGCTCCCCTCTCCCGCTGGACGGGAGAGGGCCAGGGGTGAGGGTTGTCCCAGCGCATTCCCGCCTGATCCCTTCCCTCTTGATGGGGGAAGGCTGGGATGGGGATGAAAGGCAGGGAGGGGTGGAAAGGCGGGTCTGCCGGAGGCAGGCTTGTTCAGACCATCCTTGGCCGTCTTACGCCCGGTCAAACGCGCCCCTGCCCACGCGAAGGTCTCGCACGATCGCCCGTACCGTCCCAGGCCGCAGGTCTCTTCCGCCCCAGTTGGGGATCGTGGTTCGTGAGCCGCTTGCGGGATTGCGCCAGATCTCGTGTGACCCCCGTGACTGGCGGTCAAACTCGCAACCGAGCGCCCTCAACCTGCGCGCAAGTTCCCTATAGGTCAAACCGTTACCACGAGCTCTCCGGCTGCGGCAATGGCATCGGGCAGTTCATCTCCGTGGTCTTCGTAGGACGCAATGAAATCGGCAGCTACGCCTTCCAGGTTGAACAGTGCCTCATCAGCGGTCGCTCCCCAGGCCCGGCAACCCGGCAGAAGAGGAACCTCCGCCAGGTACATCTCTTCCGTCTCCTCGGACGGCGCCCTCAACGTATACGGCAGCTTGTACTGCTTCGGCATTTCGCCCTCCGGGATGCCGCCGGAATCGCTCCTGCAGAACTGCGGGAGGCGGCGCTACTGTTCGACACGAAGTATAGACCTGGTGGGCCTCAAGGTCACCTGCACCGGCAGGTATGGCGGCTACTGACTCACGCTCCGGTCTTCGGGATCCGGGGCCAATTCAGATGTGCACTCCTCCCCTCTCCGCGCTGTCGTATAATCGGCGCCCGCCCATGACGCTCTACGACAAGCAAGCCGCCAGGCAAGCGCAGGAGGCCGAACTCGCGTGGGAACGCGACGAGTTGCGCAAGACGCTGGAGCGAGCGCCTGAGTCGCAGGAGCGTTTCCTCACCGTCTCCGGGCGGGAGGTCGACCGCATCTACACCCCGGCCGACACGCCCGCGCTGGACTACGCAACGGACCTCGGTTTCCCCGGTGCCTACCCGTTCACGCGCGGCGTCTATCCGACGATGTACCGGGCGCGGCAGTGGACGCGCCGCCAGATAGCCGGTTTCGGCACAGCGAAGTCGACGAACGAGCGGTACAAGTACCTGCTGGCCCACGGGCAGACCGGCCTCTCCACGGACTTCGACCACCCTACCCTGACCGGCTACGACTCGCTGCACCCCCTCTCGGAGGGTGAAGTCGGCAGGCTCGGTGTCGCGATAGACACGGCGCGGGACATGTCCGACCTGTTCGACGGCATACCCATCGACCGGGTCAGCATCTCGCTCACGATCAACCACCCGGCCATCGTGCTGCTGTCGTTCCTGCTGCTGCACGCAGAGAAAGTCGGCATGCCATGGGAGACGCTGCGCGGCACGGTGCAGAACGACTCGCTCAAGGAGTTCCACGGGCAGAAGACGTTCGCGCTGCCGCCGCGCGGTGCGTACCGCATGACGATGGACGTCGTGGAGTTCTGCACGCGGCACGCGCCGAACTGGAACACGATCTCCATCTCCGGCTACCACACGCGGGAGGCGGGCTCGACGGCGAGCCAGGAGGTCGGATTCACGCTCGCGCAGGGCATGGCCTACGTGGAGGGCGGACTGCAGCGGGGTCTCACGCCGGACGAATTCGGGCCGCGCCTCTCGTTCTTCTTCGGCGTGCACATGGACTTCTTCGAGGAGATCGCGAAGCTGCGGGCGGCGCGGCGGCTCTGGGCGCGCATCATGAAGGAGCGCTACGGCGCCACGGATCCGCGCGCGATGCTCTGCCGCTTCCACTCCCAAACGCTCGGGTCGACGCTGATCCGCGAGGGGGCGCTGAACAACCTGATACGCGGCACGACGCAGGCGATGGCCGCCGTGCTCGGCGGCACGCAGTCGCTCCACGTGAGCGGCTACGACGAGGCGCACGACATCCCGTCCGAGGACGCGATGCGGATGTCGCTCAACACGCAGCGCATCATCGGCAACGAGACCGGCGTGGCGAACACGATAGACCCGCTCGGCGGCTCGTTCTTCATCGAGAAGCTCACGAACGAGATCGAGGAGGAGGCGCTCTCCTACATCCGCACGATCGAGGACATGGGCGGCGGCGAGGGCGTGCTCGCGGGGATGTTCGCGGCCATCGAGAACGGCTACATCGAGCGCGAGATATCCCAGGCCGCGTTCGACTACCAGGAGCGCATCGAGGAGCACGCGTACAAGGTGCTCGGCCTCAACGAGCACGAGGACGACTCCGCGCCGCCGCCGGAGCTGTATGAGCACGACGACGAGGAGGAGGAGCGGCAGATAGCGCGGCTCGAAGCGGTGATACACGAGCGAGACGCAGCCCGCACGGAGACCGCGCTCGAAGCGTTGCGAGGGGCTGCACGCGGCGACGAGAACACGATGCCGCTCATCCTGGACGCTGCCCGCGCCGATGCCACCGAGGGCGAGATCATGGGCGCGCTGCGCGACGTGTTCGGCGACCACGAGGACCCGGCCATCTTCTAGCCCTTTCCCTTCCCCCTTGATGGGGGAAGGCTAGGATGGGGGTGAACAGGCGGCCCCCTCGATGGGGGAAGACTCTAGCCCTTTTCCCTTCCCCCTTGATGGGGGAAGGCTAGGATGGGGGTGAACAGGCGGCCCCCCTCGATGGGGGAAGACTCTAGCCCTTTTCCCTTCCCCCTCGATGGGGGAAGGCTAGGATGGGGGTGAACAGGCGACCCCCCCTTGATGGGGGAAGGCTGGGATGGGGGTGACAGGCCTCGCGCCGGGCCTTGTCATGCTGAGCGAAGCGCAGCGGAGTCCGCGCTTTGGCGCGCAGCCATCCTATCAGGGGACGTTCACTTGTTGAGAGCATTCTCAGTAACTGTTCAGAGTTGATGAGTCGTCGTTCCTGCGGAGGCAGGAACCTCGCAGCCTGGGGTTGGGGCGGCCCTTGTCATGCTGAGCGGAGCCGGAGGCGCAGTCGAAGCATCTCTCGGGTGCGCGCCTCGCCTATACGAACCTTCCCCGAGAGATTCCCTTCGGCAGGCTCAGGGCAGGCTCTCGGCTCCGCTCGGAATGACAACCCTCCGAAGGCATCTCCCTCGTCAATTCTGAACAGTTACCATTCTCAGGATGGGGGTGACGGACGCTTGCATCCACCCGTATCCTGTCCATCCTGTTCATCCATGTGAATTGTTCCCATGACGACTCCCAAGCCAACCAAGGTCATCCTCGCGAAACTGGGCCTCGACGGCCACGACCGCGGCATCAAGGTCATCGCCAAGGCGCTGGAGAAGGCGGGCATGGACGTGGTCTACATGGGCATGCGCGTGACGCCGGAGCAGGTGGTCGACCGGGCGCAGCAGGAGGACGCGGACGTCATCGGCATATCGCTGCTCTCCGGGGCGCACAAGCCGCTGATGACGCGGCTGATGAAGGTGGTGGACGAGCGCGAGATGCGCGGCGAAACGCTCATCCTGCTCGGGGGCACCGTGCCCGACGGCGACCGCGAGGCGCTCACGGAGATCGGCGTCGACGGCGTCTTCCCCGTCGGCTCCAGCCTGCGGGACATCGAGGCGTTCATCAAGGAGCGGCTGGCGGACGGAGCGGAGAGCTGATGGCGCTCGAATGGCCGCCGGTCTACGACCGCTCCTATGTCCCCAACGCGGACGAGGAGTACTGGAACGCTAGGCTGGAGACGATGCCGCCGGAGGAGCGCGACGCGCTCATCACGGCGAAGCTGCAGCGGCAGGCGGCGTGGGCATACGAGCGCTCGCCGTTCTACCGGAAGCGGTGGGGTGAGGCGGGGTTCCACCCCGACCAGATCAGGACGCTGGACGACGTACGCCGCATCCCCATCATCACGAAGGAGGACCTGCGCCAGGACCTGCTGGACAACCCGCCGTTCGGCAGCAACATCTGCGACGACTGGGAGAACATCCTGCGCATCCACGGCTCGTCCGGCACGACCGGCATCCCGACCGTGATCGCCATCAGCAGGGGCGATTGGGAGCGCATCGGCGAGGCGCACGCGCGCGTCGAGTGGGGCGCGGGCGTGCGTCCGAGCGACACGGTGTTCATGGCCGCGCCGTTCAGCCTCTACATGGGCGCGTGGGGGATGCTCGTCGGCGCGGAGCGGATGGGCGCGAAGTGCTTCCCGTTCGGCGCGGGCGCGCCGGGGCAGACGCGCATGGCCGTGCGGTGGTGCCTCGCCGCCAAACCGTCGGTCTTCTACGGGACGCCGTCGTTCTGCCTCTATCTTGCGGAGACCGCGCGCGAGGAGGGAGTCGACCCAAAGGAGTTCGGCTTCAAGACGCTCTTCTTCTCCGGCGAGCCGGGGGCGTCCATCCCTGCCACGCGCAGAACGCTGGAGGAGGCGTACGGCGCGCCGGTCATCGTCGACAGCGGCTCGACCGGCGAGATGTCGCCGTGGATGAGCAACGGCGGGTGCCGCCACGCCGACGGCATGCACCTCTGGCAGGACATGGTCTACACCCAGCTCATAGACTCCAACACGCTGGAAGCCGCGCCGTATGGCGGCGAGGGTGTGCCGGTGTACACGCACCTGGAGCGCACCTCCCAGCCGCTCATCCGCTTCTGGTCCGGCGACCTCGCGAGCTGGACGGACGAGCCGTGCGCGTGCGGTCGCACGTACCCCACGATGCCGCGCGGCATCTACGGCCGCGTCGACGACATGGTGGTGGTGCGCGGCGAGAACGTCTACCCGAGCGCGGTCGAGAACATCGTCCGCGCCATCCCCGGCCTCACGGGCGAGTTCCGCATGGTGGTGTCGCGCGAGCGCACGATGGACGAGCTGACCGTCCTCGCCGAGTACACGCCGGAGGCCGCCGCAGCAGAGGCCGGCATCGCCGCGGTCAAACGCCAGCTCGAATCGGACCTCGGCGCCACCCTCGGCATCCGCTCCAACGTCGACCTCAAGGCGCCCGGCGAACTGGAGCGCACCCAGTTCAAAGCCCGCCGCGTCATCGACGGGCGGGACCTCTACGGGGAGTAACGTTCCCTCCCGCACCGGGGGATGGGAGGCGTCAGGTCCCTTCCCCCTTGATGGGGGAAGGCTAGGATGGGGGTGAGATGCCAAGGCTAGGATGGGGGTGAAAGGCTTGGGGGAAGGAGCGCAGCCCATGAGCAACGCCGCCAGGGCGCGCCTGCTCAGGAAGGCCCCCACTGACGCCGAGCGGGCCTTGTAGAGCATCCTGCGCAAACGCCAGGCGCCGGGGTACCGGTTTCGCAGACAAGCGCCGATAGGCCCATACATCGTTGACTTCGTATGCTTCGAGAACAAGCTCGTCATAGAAGTGGACGGCGGACAGCACGTTCAGCAAGCCGACTACGACAGCGCTCGCACCGCTTGGTTGGAGAGTCAAGGATTCAGAGTGATGAGGTTCTGGAATAGCGAGGTCTTGGAGGAGATGGACGCGGTGCGGGAAGCCATATGGTTGGAGGTTGGAAGGGGTTCAGCCCCATCCTGACCTTCCGATGAGAGGCGTCTGATCCCTTCCCCCTTGATGGGGGAAGGTTAGGATGGGGGTGAAGGTGCCCGGCGAGCTCGAGCGCACGCAGTTCAAGGCGCGCCGCGTCATCGACGAGCGCGACCCGTACAAGGAGTGAGGGGGAGAGCGTACTTCTCTAACATCCTGCATCTTTAGAGATCATCTCAATCATCTCACTCCTGGCTCGGTTCGTGTCGATAAGCATCTTGCCCAGGTCCAATCGCATTCTGAAACAAGGACAGAACTCTGCCGACTTACCTAATTTGTCCCATTTCAAGAATCCATTGAGGTCATTATTGAAGACATTACTATACGCGGGTTCCTTGAAAACTGAATTGTCTCCATCGGTCATGTAAGTATCAATGCATGTTAGAGAATTCACTACCAATGGGTTTGATGCCATATTATCAGGGTCTGAGTTCAGTATCCTTATTACTGCTTGAGTTTTTGCAGACTTGGAAGACTGTACACCCATCCACGAAAGAACGCCGGAAACCATTTCCATGGCAACCATATAGAACAAGAATCTAGTTTGTCTACGAGAAACTAGTTGAGAGCCTCGTCCAAAACCACTCACATTAGCAGCGCATTGAAGCAAATAGGCTGCATAGAAGTCATCTATTCCAAAGGGACTGTCATTTCCCGTGGATTCCATTATTCTCTTGTATATCGTCCCGTTCGGCAGAAATGGGCCATTTTTGCCGAACGCCGAGCCAGCTTCACCTAGCCATCCCGCGCCAAACACCTTCACCAAGTCGAAGGCGTTAGCGTGCTCACTCAACTGGTGCATTTCAGGGCGTTGCTTTTGTAAAGCTCGTCGCGACTCCCATCCACCACGCTGAATCTCCAAATACACTCCGTAACGGTGCTCCATCTCGCGTGCCCAATCCCGGAAATCACGCGTTAGGGTCAAGAAGTCTTGTTCACGCACTGCGTTTTGGCTATTGGTAAAGCGAGTAACATCCCTTTCCAGGATATCACCATCAACACCAACACGCGCAATCTTCGTGACTACAACACCTTTTGATGCTCTGATTTTCCATCCCTCTAAGTCTGAAGATACTCCCTTCCCACCCGACTCGAGGCGCTGATAGCAGACGTCCCATATCGTACGGGTAGTCTGGCAGCCGTTCACAATGTAGGGGTCTACCAGTTCCAAAGAGCCGTCATCATTTACATGATAGTCTTTAACAACTATGGTAATACCATTGTTGTACAGGCCAAATCGCTCCGGCTCTTCGCGAAGTGTATTCTGAATGCCTCTATTAACTTTACGTCCACCTCCCAAGAAACGGCGCACGTTTCTGTCATAAATCTGGTCCAGTTCATTAGTTTTGTCTCTGTAATTCTTCAAGAAATAGAATAGATCAATCAGAGTTACCACCCCTACTAGGAGTTCACCATCAGTCTGAGCCATCTTCCCTGCAATGGGAACACGGACAGCGTCAGACAGCAGTGTCGCTTCTTCTAGGTTGCGCTGGTAAATCGTCTCTATTGATATCGCCTGCACGTCGATATAGTGGCCTATTCTTTCTCTTCCCATCGACCTAATGTTTCTCAACACTTGGTTTTCATGTTCAGTCAATGGATCAACGGTTGCGAACAAGATAGTGATTCTGTCTTGGTCGGAAGCCTGGTCTAGAAAAAACTTCAATCGCTCGAGAAGATCCCTTGTCAGAGATGACAGGTGAACCTGTTTACCGTCCAACGTGTTTATGATTTTCTGCCCCTCTTCCAAGAGCGTTGTCGCCCCACTGAAGGCGGAGCCATACTTGCTCTGTACAAGGTACCAAGTGTCACCTGTGTCTCCGCTTCCCAAGTCATCCGCTGCTTCTCCACGATCTAGGTATGCAACGTCAATTCCCCCATCGCCACTCCCGTCGCAGTAGACCATATCTCCTGGAGCAACATCGGTATCTAGCCAATCCATGAGCAACTTCTGTGCAAACCGCCGACCAAGTTCAACGGTGGAGGGACTACCTTCGGTGACTCCTTCGAGCCATTGAACCCTAAACTCTTCGTAAGTGACTTCTGGGGCAGTAGTCACACACCACCTCCGCGAGTGAAGATATCCCCCATGCTATGGGGCAACTGCCTCTCCAGCAAGCCCATACTCCCCCCATGTGACACCCGCCCTATTGCGCGGATGACGTGCATCTGTCATACTGATGTCGTAAACCCCACAACCCACGGATCCCGAAAGCGGACGAGCCGCCCGGCAGCACAGGCCAGGCGGCTTTTTCGTTAACCGGGTGGAGAAGGCCCCTTCCCCCTTGTCTGGTCCCTTCCCCCTTGATGGGGGAAGGTCAGGATGGGGGTGAAGGTTGGAGCCTGCCCCGCACTCGATGCGGGGATGGGGGTGAAGAGGAAGGCCGCCGCCATGTTCGCCCGCTACAAGAACGACCCCGTCGGCTTCGTCAGGGACATCCTCGGCGCAGCAGGCAGACCCTACGACAAGCAGGTGGAGATACTGCGCGCGCTCGCACGGCACGCCCGCGTCTCCGTCGCCGCGTGCAACTCCTCCGGCAAGGACTGGGCAGCCGCCCGCGCCATCGTCTGGTGGCTCCACACCCGCCCCCACGCCAAGGTCGTCGTCACCGGCCCCACGCTCCGGCAGGTCAAGGACATCCTCTGGCACGAGCTCCGCATCGCGGTCGCAGCCGCCGGCGACGCACTCCCCGGCAAGGTTACCGAGACCAAGTACGTCATCGACGACGACCGGTTCGCCATCGCCTTCTCCTCCAACTCCCACCACAACATCCAGGGCTTCCACTCCCCCAACCTCCTCGTCGTCGTCACCGAGGCCCAGGGCGTCAAGCAGGCCTACATGGAAGCCCTCAAGCGCCTCAACCCCGCGAAAGTGCTGCTCATCGGCAACCCCCTCTCCCACGAGGGCGAGCTCTACGAGTCCCATCACGCCAAGTCCGCCCTCTACCACCAGATCACGATCTCCGCGTTCGACTCTCCCAACTTCCGCCGCAAGCGCTTCCGCGTCCCCGGCCTCGTCACCCCCGAAGACGTCGAGCATCACCGCCGCGACTGGGGCGACGACTCACCGCTCTACATCGCCTCCGTCCTCGGACAGTTCCCTGACGCCCTCGAGGACTCCCTCACGACCCGCAACCACGTCGACCGCTCCATCGCCCGCCACGCGGAGCAGTCCGCCGAAGCCGCAGACCCGGACGGCACCGCCATCCCCGACGATGGTCCGTCGTTCCTGCGGAGGCAGGAACCTCGCCCCCACGACCTCCCCTACCGCATGGGCGTCGACGTCGCGCGCTTCGGCGCCGACGAGTCCGTCATCTGCATCCGGCGCGGCTACCGCGTCGAGCGCCTCATCCCCCTCAAGCGCGGCCTCGATAACATGCAGGTGGCCGACGAGGTGAAGGCGTGGACCGACGCTCTCGGCATCAACGCCGTCTTCGTGGACGGCACAGGCGTCGGGGCCGGCGTCGTCGACCGGCTCGGCACCCTCGGCGTCCCCGTCATCGGCGTCGATGCCGGTAGCAAGGCCCGCCGCCCCTCCCAGTTCGCCGACCTCCGCGCCGAGATCTTCTGGGAGGTCGCCCGCCTGCTCCGCGAGGACGCCGCCGCCATCCCCAACGACCCCGTCCTCGTGGGCCAGCTCCTCGCCCTCCGCTACGACGTCTCCTCCACCGGGCGCATCCGCCTCGAGAGCAAGACCAAACTCCGCAAGCGCGGCATCGCCTCCCCCGACCGCGCCGACGCTCTCGCACTCGCCTTCATGGAGCCCCCATCCCTGGACATCTGGGTATGAATCATCCGTGCAGAACCGGCCCGCCCCAAAGTATCCTTGGGAAGCACCTTGCCTGGTCCCCTCTCCCTTGAGGGGAGAGGGTTAGGGTGAGGGTGAACCGGCGGGGCGGCGCAGTTACGCAAGGTCTCAGCAGGAGCACGACTGATGGCTGACGGCAGGATACTCTCGGGCATGCGCCCGTCCGGCAGGCTGCACCTCGGCAACTACTTCGGTGCGCTGCAGAACTGGGTGCGCCTGCAGAACGAGTACGAGTGCTTCTACATGGTGGCGGACGTCCACGCGCTCACCACGCTCACCGGCTCGAACGAGGTGGGCTCCATCGTCAGGGACACGCAGGAGATGGTGATCGACTGGCTGGCCGCGGGGCTGGACCCGGAGCGTTGCGTCATCTTCGTGCAGTCGCACGTGCCTGAGCACCTCGTGCTGCACGGGCTGCTGAGCATGAGCACACCGCTCGGCTGGCTGCTGCGCGTGCCAACCTTCAAGGAGCGACTGCGCCAGATGGGCGAGGACGAGGAGCACGTGCCGTACGGGCTGGTGGGTTACCCCGTGCTGCAGACGGCGGACATCATCATCTATAAGGCGGACAAGGTGCCGGTGGGCATAGACCAGGCGCCGCACGTCGAGATCTCGCGGGAGATCGCGCGCCGCTTCAACCGGCTGTACGGCGACACGTTCCCGGAGCCGCAGGCACTGCTGACCGAGTCGCCGATGATCACGGGAACGGACGGCCAGAGCAAGATGAGCAAGAGCCTGGACAACCAGATCGAGCTCGCCGCGTCCGACGAGGAGACGACGAAGCGCACGACGACGATGGTGACGGACCCGCAGCGCGCGCGCCGCTCAGACCCCGGCAGGCCGGAGGTCTGCAACGTGTTCGCGCTCCAGCAGATATTCAACCCGGACAAGACGGCAGAGATACACCGGCTCTGCACAACGGCGGGCATCGGCTGCGTGGACGACAAGCGTGACCTCGCGGAGGGCATCAACCGCTACCTTCGCGAGTTCCGGGAGCGGCACAGGGAGCTGTCGGAGTCGCCGGGGCGCGTGCAGGAGATACTGCATGAGGGGGCGAAACGCGCGCAGGCCGTCGCGAGCGCGACGGTTGAGGAAGTCTACGTCCGCATGGGGCTGCGGCAGGCATGACGGAGCGTCCCGCGCTGCCGGTCGCTTCGGACGGAAGCGACGCGCTGCAGATGGCGGTTCGCGTCGCGGAGGCAGCAGGCGCCGAGATCACGCGGCGCCTGCCGGACACGCTCGGCTCCGGCGCCAAGGAGCGGCTCGGGCTGCGCACCAAGGGCGGCTGGAACGACCGCGTGACGGAGGTCGACAAGGCGGCGGAGGATGCGGCGCTCGCAGTACTGACCAACGCCTTCCCGGAGCACGACATCTTCGCGGAGGAGTCGGGCGCGCACGGCGGAGGCTCCCCGTTCCGATGGTACATCGACCCCATCGACGGCACGCGGAACTTCGCGAGCGGGCTCCCGCACATCTGCGTAAGCGTCGGGCTCTGGGGGCACGGCGAGCCACTGGTGGGAGTGCTGCTCGACCCGGTGCGGGTCGAGACGTTCACCGCTGCCGCGGGGCGCGGGGCGGCGCTGAACGGGACGCCAGTGTCGGTGTCGGACGAGAACAGCATGGAAGAGGCGCTGCTGGGGTTCGACATCGGGTACAAGGGGCCGGAGGGAAAGCTGTTGCTGGCGGCCGTTTCGGAGTTGTGGCCCGGGTTCCAGTCCGTGCGGATGATGGGCTCCGCCGCGCTCGGGATAACCTATGCCGGGTGCGGACGGCTGGAGCTGTACGCGCACCATTACGTGCAGCCGTGGGACATCGCCGCGGCTATCGTCGTCGTGCGGGAAGCGGGCGGCATTGCAACCGACCTGAACGGCGGGCCGCTCACGCCCGAGAGCGGGAACATCGCGGCCGGGGCGCCGCTCATCCACGAACAGTTCCTGGCGGCGACAGCGGAATCGTTATGGCGCGCAAGCGCTTCCTAGGAGCTGAGACACGCAGGGCGTCCAGTAGGTAGAATGTATCACTATGCGTTCCCTGTATGCGTCAAGAGCCCGGCACGTCAGGAATTACTTCTACAGCTTTCCTGCGCCGCCGATCTTTCGCTCGATAGCGGAGATGCTGCTCCGCACGACCAAGAACTTCGCCCTGAACGAAGGCTCCCACATGGCCGCCGGCGTGGCCTATTACGCCATTTTCTCGCTCTTCCCGCTCATGCTGGTTACGATCGCCATCACGGAGTACTTCATCCACTCAGCGGACCTCCAAACGGACGTGGTCCACTTCATCGACCGGCAGCTGCCCGGCCAGGATCACGACTTCGTAGAAGACCACCTTGCAGACTTGCAGGCAGCACGAAGCGCCCTGGGGGCCATCGCGACGGTGGGTCTCATCTGGGCGGGACGAGCCGTATTCGGGGCAGTGCGCCGGGTGGTGAACCGCGCCTGGAAGATAGCCGAGCCTCCGCACTTCCTGATAGACCAACTCGCACAGATCGCCGCCTCCGTGGGCGCCGTGCTGCTGTTCATCTCAGCGGCGGTGGCAGGCTCAGTGGGACGGGCGGTTGCATCGGAAACGGACCTGCTGCCTGTAGCCATCCCGTGGGGACTCTTCTTCAATTACCTGCCATTCGTAGTGAGTATGGGGCTGTTCGTGATGGTGTACCGGATGCTTCCCGACACGGAGGTGCGCTGGCGGGACGCGATAGTCCCAGGCATCATCGCCGCGCTCGCCCTGGAGCTCACGAAGCTCCTGTTCTCCTATTACCTGGCGAACCTGTCCCGGCTGGACCTCGTTTACGGCAGCATCACCACTGTCGTAGTCACCATGCTGTTCCTCTACGTGGTGTCGGTCATACTGGTGTGGTGCGCGGAGTTCTCGAGCGAGATCAGACGCACGGACGAGGCCCAGATGCTCAACCTGCGCAGGGGGCTCCGGCCGGTGCCCGGCGGTCTGGCCTCACTCACACACCGGCCAAGCAGGCGCCAAAGAGAGCTGGACGACGACACGCCACACGGGCAACTCTTTGCCTAGCCTGTAGCCGCTCTCATGCGCTTTCGTCGAACAGATTGATGACGACGCCGCTGGGAAGTTTCGGGTAGAAGTAGGTGCTCTTCCGGGGAAGCCTTATCCCCGCGCCGACAACGGCCCTGAAGACATCCGCCGGAAGGCCCTTCAAGAAGAAGGCCACCTGCCCATCGCCGCGCTCCACCATTGCCATCGCCTCCGCACCGTCGTGGACGTACGCGACGTGGTCCGGGAACTCGTCGCCGAAGACGGGACGGAACAGCATCTCCTGGAGCACGAACGCCTCCACGGAGCGCACCTGGGTCTCCGGCGGGTCCTCCGGGTCCGGTTCGGGGATGATGTCGTTCGCGGGAGTGAGCATCTGCGAAGGCCCCCCCTGCCGGACAACGCCGAGCACCGTCTGCCCCTGCCCCAGCGTTGCCACCACGGCGTCCAATTGCGCAGACTCGCCGTGCGGCATCCCGGACGGACGCGACACGAAGTAGAACGCGAGCAGCTGTTCGAGCTTCGCCATCTGCGCAGGCGACGCTCCGTGAACGACGCGGTAGTACGGCTGGATGAGCAGTCCCGGATCGTCGAACGCGACGAGGCCGGTGAGCACGAACTCAGCGCCGTCCTGGACCTCGCCGCGATAGACGAGCGAAGTCTCGTACCTGTGGTGTCCGTCGGCGACGTACAGCTTCTCGTGCGCGAGTGCGCCGGACACCGCGTCCACTGCGGATGTGTCCTGGACCAGCCAGAGCGCGTACTGCTCGCCATCAGCGGCGAACTCGGCGACGGGCGGCGCCGCAGCTGTCTCCGTGAGCGTACTTGCGATGGCGCCCGTGGCATCACGGTAGAGCATGAGGATGGGGCTGAAGTTGGCATGGGCCGCGCGCATGAGCGCAAGCCTGTCCTCCTTCGGACCGGCTGCGGTGTTCTCATGGGGGAGCACCGCCTCGCCCAGTTCCTCGAGGCGCAGCGCGCCCAGCAGGCAGTGGCGCTCCCGTTCCACGGTGCCGACGGAGAAGCGCTGACGCAGCAGGTAGTAGGCCGGGGCCTCGTCGCGGGTGAGCACGCTGTCGCTCAGCATGGAGCGGAGGGCGGCGGCGGCATTCTCGTAGCGGTCAGGCGGGGGAGGCCCGTCCAACTCCGCCAGTTCCATGCGCACCATGTTATGGGGGCTGCGTTCGAGTAGTTCGCTCTCGGCAGCGGGAGAGATGACGTCATACGGGGGGCAGATGAGGTTGTCGAGCGGGCCAGCGGCGCCGGAGTAACGGACGGCTCTGAACGGACGGAAATCTACCAAGACGTTCTCCCCTGCAGCGGTGGTTCGGCTCGTCAAAGTATAACGGGCGGGGGCTTGCACGAACGGGTACAATGCGGGCGGACTCCGAGTCGGACATCAACGCACCGGGAGGCGCTTATGGCCACGCAGAAGGCAGACGTTTACTACGATTTCCGCTGACCGTTCGTTTTCAATGCAGCCGTGTGGCTGGATAAAGTGAAGGACGCGATGGGCGGCGAGGCGCCGCTCGAGGTCACGTGGAGGCCCTTCTCGCTCGCACAGGTCAACCAGAAGTCGGGCGACCCTGACTACAGGGCGTGGGACGAGCCGGATGAGAACCTGGACCAGAGCCTCTGGGGACTGCGGGCCGGGCAGGCCGCGCGGCGGCAGGGCGAGGATGCTCTCCGGGCGTTCCTCCCGCTGCTGCTCAACGCCCGTCACCAGGACCGCGCCGACCTGAACGACACGGCCCTGTTGCAGCGGCTCGCAGGCGAGGCGGGGCTCGACATGGAGCGGTTCACCGCCGACCTGAACGATCGCTCGACGCTGAACGAGATCGCCGCGAGCCACACGCACGCCGTAGAGGAGTTGGGCGTATTCGGCACGCCGACGTTCGTGTTCGAGGGCGGCGGCTCCGCATTCCTGAAGCTGATCAGGCCGCAGGAGAACGAACAGGCGCTCAGCGCGTTCAACTCGCTCTTGGGCCTGATGCGGGACGAGGTGTTCGTCGGCGAAGTGAAGCGCCCACAGCCCCCGTGGCCGAAAGGCGTCTTTGACTAACGAGCCGGACGGGGGACCCATTCCAGCCAGGCACCCCCATCCTAACCTTCCCCCATCAAGGGGGAAGGGATTAAATTGGGCCGCGCTGGAGCGAACGCTCGGCGTTCGATTCAATGAGCGCGGCCTGCTCAGGCAAGCGGTCATCCATCGTTCGTTCCTGAACGAGCAGGACGACAGTGGACTGGCGAGTTACGACAGGCTGGAGTATCTCGGCGACGCGTTCCTCGGCTGGGTGACGGCCGCCGAGCTGTACAGGCGTTACCCCCATTACGACGAAGGCGAGTTGACCCGCGCCCGGGCTGCGCTCGTGCGTGGCGAGACGCTTGCTGAGATCGCTCGCCAGCTGGAACTCGGAGCATACCTGCTGCTGGGCGAGGGCGAGGACGCCAGCGGCGGACGCGAACGCGACCGCAACCTCGCCGGGGCGGTCGAGGCGGTCCTCGGCGCGACGCTGCTGGACCAGGGTGAGGAGGCGGCTCGCTCGCTGGTCCTGCGCTGGCTCGGACCGCGCATCGAGGCGATGGGGAACGCAGGAGTGGAGCGGGACGCCAAGAGCGCACTCCAGGAGTTTCTGCAAGGACGGAGCCTGCCCCTGCCCTTCTACGAAACACTTTCCGATACGGGTGGACCGCACGACAGGACGTTCATCGTGCATGTGCTGCTGGACGGGAGCGCCATGGGGAAAGGCGTAGGCCACAGGCGGTCCGACGCGGAACAGGCCGCAGCGAGAGAGGCACTAGCCACGTTGCGGGGCGCCGAAGAAACAGACGCATAGCACAGGCGCGCTATACAACCAGCCTGATTCGGTGCTGAACGCTGTTCCGCGAGTCTTGTGAGCACAATCCCGGCGTTGGTACCATGCAACCCGAGGCTTCGGAGTGCCGCGGAGCAGCGAGCCGAAAGGAACCGATCCGCCCACGTGGTTTTCAATTTCCTCCGTCGCAAGGACAAGACGACCGACGCCCTGGCCAGGACACGTGAGGGCTGGGGGGGAGGGCTGGCGTCTTTGTTCCAGGGCGCGACCCTCTCGGACGAGCGTTTGTGGGAGAGCGTCGAGGACGCGCTCATCTCCGCGGACGTGGGCGTCGAAACCTCGCTCGGAGTCGTCAACGCTGTTCGCCAGCGCGTGCGGGAGGAAGGCGTCAGCGACGCTGATGAAGTCGTCGAACTGTTCAAAGAGGAGTTGGCCTTCCTCCTCGACCCGGAGGACAAGAGTTTCTGGGACTGGTACGACCAGGAGCAGCTGGCCGCAAGGCCTTTCGTGCTGATGATCGTTGGAGTGAACGGCTCCGGGAAGACAACGAGCATCGCAAAGATGGCGGCCCACTACCAGCGCATGGGCAAGTCGGTGCTCATCGGCGCCGGGGACACGTTCCGTGCCGCGGCGATAGACCAGTTGAAGGTGTGGGGAGACCGGCTGCACGCGGACGTCGTCGCCCACCAGCCCGGCTCCGACCCAGGAGCGGTGGCCTTCGACGCGTACGAGGCGGCAGCCGCGCGCGGGGTTGACGTTCTCCTGTTCGATACCGCAGGCAGATTGCACACGAAAGCCCCCCTGATGGACGAGTTGCGAAAAGTGCGCCGGGTTTTCGAGAGCCGCGCGCCCGGCGCACCGCATCAGACGTTGCTGGTGTTGGACGCGACGACCGGACACAACGGAGTAGAACAGGCGCGCCTATTCCAGGAGGCCGTGGGCGTGGACGGCGTCCTCCTCGCCAAACTGGACGGCACAGCCAAGGGCGGCGTCACCGTCGCCATCGCGCAGCGGTTGCGTTTGCCCGTGGTGTTCATCGGCACGGGCGAAGGCCAGGACGACCTCACTCTGTTCGACACGGACGACTTCGTTGACGCGCTCTTCGGAGACGAACCGCAAGGACCGGGCCGATGTTGATCTTCAGCGCGGCCCTCTGGTTCCTTACGCTGGAGGTGTTCTCTTTCGCCGTGTTTCCCATCGCCTTCCGCGCGTTCTCCCGCATGCCGGACAGGGGCTACGCCTTCGCCAAACCGCTGGGGCTGCTGAGCGTCGGCTTCCTTGCCGGGCTCATCGGCATGAGCCACACCATTCCCATTTCCAACCTGTCCGTCCTGGCCGCGGGTGTGATCGTCGTGGGCGTCTCTGTGCTGGCGGGCCGCCGATGGTGGCGGGAGATGGGGACGTTCCTGCGGGGCAACCGCAGGCTCGTGCTCGTCATCGAGGCGCTTTTCGCGATGGTCTTCCTGGGTATGACGCTGCTGCGCGCGATGGTGCCGGACATCAGCACTACCGAGCAGCCGATGGACCTGATGTTCCTGAGCTCCACGGTAGCCAGCACCTACTACCCCCCGATGGACGCGTGGTTCGCGGGTGAGCAGGTCTCCTACTACTACCTGGGCTACCTGCTCATCGGTTCCATAGCATTGCTCACGAACACGCTGCCTCCCATCGCCTACAGCCTGGGCCTCGCCACCTACGCTGCGGTGGCGGCGGTGGCGGCATTCGGCTTAACGTTCAATCTCGTACGCCTGTCCAGAGGGTCGGCGCTGGCCGGCGCGCTGGCCGGTGGCGCGTCCGTCTTCCTCCTGCTGGTTGCCAGCAACCTGTTGGGTGTGCTCGAACTGGCCTGGGCCTCGAATGCGGGCACATCGTCCTTCTGGGCGTGGATCACGCCGGACCCCGAGTGGTACACGGCCCCCCAGGCTGCCGTCTCCTGGCGTCAGGACGAACTCTGGTGGTGGTGGCGTGCCTCACGCGTAGTGCCGAACGGGATCACGGAGTTCCCCGCGTTCAGCTTCCTGCTGGGAGACATGCACCCGCACGTCATGTCGATCGGGTTCGTCCTGCTCACCATAGGCGTAGCCATCCAGCTGTACCTGCGGCCGGGGCTCACGCAACGTGACGTGCTGCGGCGACACTTCCCGCTCGTATTCGTGACTGCCCTGAGCGTCGGCGGGATGGGAGCGGTCAACCTATGGGACCTGCCACTAGGCCTGACGCTGGTGGCAGGCGCCGTACTGTTGAACGCGGCGCGGAACGAGCGGCGCGTCCAGTTCGGACGTTCGCTGGCGTTCACGGACCGTTTCCTCATCGTGGGAGCGGCTGCGGGACAGCGTGCGGAAGAGGACCTGATCACCGCGTGGCTGTATGCGAAGCAGGGCGATAAGTGGCGCCGCGCGCACACGATCGAAGCACGAGGGCTGGGGACGGATGCCGACTTCGGTGCGTCCGTGGCGGCTCACGGCGACATGGTCGCGGTCGGCGCTCCGCGAGCATTCATGGGCGGCCTCGTTCAGCTCTACTCCTTCGCGAATGAGCGCTGGACACACGCGGCAACGCTGAGACCCGACGACGACGAAGGGGTCGTGGGCTTCGGCCAATCCGTAGCGATACACAACAACACCGTCGTCGTCGCGTCGCTGGAGGCGATCTACGTTTACAGCGGCGAGGGACGCGATTGGACGCTCGAAGCGCGCCTCTACCCCTCCGCAGGAGACGGTCTGCCCACTCAGGTAGCGCTGGAAGACGGCCTGCTGGCTATGGGGGTCCTGGGTTTCGACGGCTGGCTGGTGGACGTCTTCAAGAACACTGCCGGTGAGTGGACGCACTCGTCGGCGATACATCCTTCCTTCACCGACACGAACCGGTTCGGGAGGAGCATCTCACTGGACGCCGGACGTCTGGCGGTAGGCGGCGACGCCGTGGTGACGATCTTCAGCGAGGTGGAGCGGGGTTGGGTGCCAATCGCAACGCTCGGATGCCCTGTCCCATCCGCTCGGGAGTCGTTCGGTTCCGCGGTGGCCCTGCAGGACTACTACCTCACCGTGGGAGCACCGGGCGGCAATGGTCCCGCGCCGAACGCAGGGTGCGCGTTCGTCTTCGAAGAGACTTCACGCGGCTGGCGCTTCCAGACGGCCTTGACGGCGGAAGACACGAGCATCGACACGGCGTTCGGCAGCGCAGTTGCGATACGCGGCGACGACGTGGTGCTGGGCGCGCCCGGAGGAGGACAGGGCGGCGTCTACTCATTCCACCGAACGCTCGATACGTGGAGGCACGAAACGAAGATCACGGGGCGGCGGCGGTTCGGACGCGCCCTGTTTGCGGGAGGCCTGCTGCTCACCGGCTCGCTGGTGGCGGCGCTGCCATACCTGTTCACGTTCGAGAGTTCAGCCGAGGGCATCCTGCCGGTTGAAGGGGTGATGACCCGTCCGGCCCATCTCGTGCTGGCATGGGGAGTCCTCGGCATCCTGACGGTGCCCTTCTTCATCGTCGCGATGCGGCACGTATTCAGGCACGGGAACTGGAGTCTCTTGCGCTTCAGCATCCCCATGCTGCTCGCGTTCTCACCCGTTCTGGTGTGGATGCAGCCGGTCTTCGGTCTCCCCATAGCCACGGTCGCCGCAATCCTGTTCGCGTTCCATCAGATGGGATTCAAGCAACCGCACGCGGACGAGGCGCTCTTTGCGTTCAATCCGCGCGTTACGCTGGTCGGTGGAAGCATCGCTGTCCTCGGCGGCATACTGTGGTACAGCATCTTCGTAAGCGGCGAGCGTGGCATCGGGGGCGAACTCCTCGCCATAGACCGGCTTGTGCCGGTTGTGCCGCTTGTCATCATGGCAGGTTTCGCACTGTACGGCGCCTGGACGCTGGCGCACCGGGACAGCGAAACGATGCGCCTGTCCGCGGACCGAGAGCGCGCCGCGCAATGGAACTCGGTGGTGCCCGCCCTGTTCCTGTTCGCCGTCGCCGCCATGCTGGTGGTGGGAGCAGAACTGTTCCACGTCGTGGACATCTGGGCCGGCGGCTCCTTCCGGCGAATGAACACCATCTTCAAGTTGTACTACCAGGCGTGGCTGCTCCTGGCGGTGCTCGGTGGCTTCTCGGTCTGGTTCATAACGATACGCTGGAATCTGAACCGCACCGTGGGCCGCATGGGGAGCCTCGCTTGGCGAGGGATGCTGGTGTTGCTCGTCGTGGCGGTTGCGTACTACCCGGCCGCAGCAGCGGCGACGCGTATCACGGAGCAGGACCGGTTCACCCTGGACGGCATCGCCTACCTGAGCCAATACTCCCCGGCCGACTACGCAACGATCGAATGGGTGCGCGGGAACACCAGCCGGGACGCGGTCGTGCTGGAAGGCTCACTTGTGCCGTGCCCCGAGAATCCGGGCGGCTGCAACGACTGGAAGCCGGAACTCGCCCGCATCTCATCCGCCACAGGACGCCCCACCATCCTGGGCTGGGAGGGGCACGAGCGCCAGTGGCGCAGCGGCGGGATCGCGAACTTCGAGGAGCGCCAAAGTGACGTGCGCCTCATCTATGAAACGCAAGAGCCGGACGCTGCCGCCCGCCTCCTCAGGAAGTACGGGGTAGACTACGTAGTAGTAGGCCCGAGAGAACGTGCCGTCTACGGCGATGCGGGCATCCCCAAGTTCTCGGTGCTCGGGTCCGCCGCCTTCGAGGAGGAGGGCATCACCGTGTACCGCATCGATGCGGAGGGAGCGGGGTAAGTGCAGGTTGTGAAGGGCGTCCCAGCGATGCTTGGGGCGGTGAAAGGCGCTCCGGCGCAGGCCTGGAAGAGCGTCTCCAGCATCCGTCCGCCTCAGACGTGGGAGGGAAGGGCATTGCTCGCGCTGCTCGTCCTCGCACTAGGAACGCGGCTGTGGGACCTGGGAGGACGCGCGCTCCACTATGACGAGATCCTCCATGCCTGGTACTCGTGGCTCTACGCCAAAGACTTCAACTACGCCCACAACCCGCTGACCCACGGCCCGCTGCTCTACCACGCCGGCGCCGCGACCTACACGCTCATCGGCTCGGGCGAGTTCGCGGCCCGGTTCGTGCCTGCGCTGTTCGGCACGGCACTGGTGGCGATGCCGTTCCTGTTCCGCAAGGAGCTCGGACGGTACGGCGCGCTCGCCGTTTCGCTCTTCCTGCTGGTCTCGCCAACCATCCTCTATTTCAGCCGCTTCATGCGGAACGACGTCTACATGGCGGTCTGGGCAGTCGCACTGCTCGCGCTGGCGATGCGCTACATGGAGCGTCCGCGCACGTGGATGCTGTTCGCGTGGGCAGCAATCTGGGCTCTCGCCTTTGCGAGCAAGGAGAGCGCATTCTTCCTGGTGGGCATGTTCGGGCTCCTGCTCGCCGGACGCGCCGCGCCTGCGCTATGGGAGTGGGTTCGAGGCCGGCGCAGAGTCTCCGAGACCGGGCCCGCGGCGGACCTGCTCATCGTGATGGGAACGCTCGTCCTGCCGATGTGGGCCCCCGTCGCCGGGCTGGTTCAGGACATCTTCGGGTTCATCCTCGTGAACCCGGACGGGGCCCACCCGCTGGTGCAGAGCGGCGAACTCGTCCGCGCCGACGCGCCAACGGGCGCGCCTGCCGGCGGGGCGCTGTACATAGCCGGGTTCATCGTCCTGTCACTGGCAGCCGTCTCTGTCGCGCTGGGGACTGCGTGGGACAGGCGAAGATGGCCGCCCCTGCTCGCAACGTTCGCGGCGGTGTGGCTGCTGCTGTTTACCAGCCTCTTCACGAACTGGCAGGGCTTCTTCACGGGTCTCTGGGGGTCGCTCGGCTACTGGATCGCGCAGCAGGGCGTCGAGCGCGCCAACCAGCCGTGGTACTACTACATCATCGGCCTCTCGGTCTACGAGTTCGCCATCGCTATCCCCGCCATCATCGGCAGCCTCTATCTGCTGGCGCGCCGGCACAGCACGTTCGACATCGCCGTCGTGGGCTGGTTGTGGCTCTCCTTCGCCATCTACTCGTTCGCGGGTGAGCGCATGCCCTGGCTGCTGACGGGGATAGCCGTGCCTTGCGCGTTCGTTGCCGGCCGCGTCGTTGGGATGCTGGCCGAGCATGCGGCGACCCTCCGGGCGCGCCGCGCAGAGCCGCCTTCGTCTCTCATGTCCCCTGCGCCTTCCGCGCCGCCCGAAGCCCCGCCTCAACCGCAGGGGAGCCGTGCCGAACGCAGGCGCGCTGCCCGTGGCGAGCGGGCGCGCAGGCTGGGGGCATCCATCGTACGGCTGTTGACGGCACCGCTCCGCACGCTGGGCCGTCTCGCGGCGAGGACGGTGCGGGCAGCCGCAAGGCCATTCGCACGGGTCTCGCCGCAACTGGCGGTCCTGACGCTCGGCGTCCTTACCGCGGCGTTCGTCATGACGGTATTCATCTCCGCGCGCGCGAGTTACTCCTACGAAGGGTTCGAGCGTCCCCGGGAGCTGCTCGTCTACTCGCAGACCGGCCAGGAGACGCCGTATGCCATGGAATGCATCGAGCATTTCGCCAACAGCGCCGGGCTCGGACGAGACGGCGCCCGCATCCTCGCTGACGAGCACGACAACTTCGCCTGGCAATGGCGCTGGTACCTGCGCGACTACCCAGGGGTCGCGTACCGCACATTGAACACCGATCCGTTGACCGAGCCTCCAGCCGAGCACCTCGTAATGATGAGCATCTGGTCGGAGGACGCGAACAAGGAGCACCTGGCCGGCTACACGCGCCTGGGCGAACTGCACACGCTCTGGTGGTTCCCCAACTACGCGTACGGCAACCTCACGCCGGCTGACGTGCTGTCCGGCGCGCTCTCCAGCGAAGGCTGGGGGAGGGTCGTGGACTATCAGTTGCAGCGCGAGGTCGCATCAGCGATGCAGTTCTCGCGGGGCGCCATCTACGTGCGGAGCGACCACGCGCAACACACGGAGGGATGCGAGTCCTTCCTCAACGTGCAAGACCGCGATAACCAGGCAGCAGGATGAGCCCTCCCTCCCGTGCCAACCGGGTGCGCAGGCCGCCCATGTCGAACAGGACGCGGCTCTTGCTGGGGCTGGCCCCTGCGGTAGGCTTCCTCGCCCTGCTCTTCTTTCTGTTCGTGCGGAGCGACTACCGGACGTGGCTCGACGCGCTGTCGGAAGCGAACTACACGTGGCTCGCGCCCAGCCTCGTGGCGTACTTCGCGTCGTTCTACTTCCGCTCGCTGCGCTGGCGGTTCCTGCTACGCCCGTTCGCGGAGACGACAACAGCGCGTCTCTACCCGGTCGTCATCGTCGGCTACATGGCGAACAACCTCCTGCCGCTGCGGGCGGGCGAATTCGTCCGCAGCTACTACCTCTCCCGACGCGAGCCGGTGAGCAGCGTGACAGCGCTGGCGACGATCGTCGTCGAGCGGGTGTTCGACGGGCTGCTCATGCTGCTGCTCCTGGTGGCCGGCGTGCTCTTCCTGCCGCTCTCCGGCCTGCCGGAAGGCGTGCGCGACGAGGTGACTATCCCCGTGTGGGCCGCTGCCGCTGCCATGGTCGTGCCCTTCGTCCTCGGGTTCGCGGTGATCATCCTGGCGGCGCTGCACCCGCAGAGGTTCCTGGCAATGGCCAACTGGCTCGCACGGCGGATGCACCTGCCATCGCGCCTCCGCGCTTTCATCAGCGCGTTCGCCAAGCGTTTCATCAGTGGGTTCGAGGGACTTCAGAGGCCGAGCCGCCTTGCGCGATTGGCGGCGCTGACTGTCCCGGTGTGGGTCGCGGAGGGCGTTACGTACTACTGCATCGCACTGGGGTTCGACCTGGACGCCCACCTAGGCAGCCAATGGCTGCTGGTCGGCTCCATGTTGCTCATCGTGTCCCTGGCCAACCTCGCCATATCCGTGCCGCTGTCGCAGGGGGGCGTCGGCCCCTTCGAGATCTTCGCGGCACTGGCGCTCGTCGTCCTGGGAGTGGAGTCGGTCCACGCATCGGCGTACGCCGTCGTGCTGCACGCCACTCTGTTGTTGCCCGTCATCGTCGTGGGACTGTTCTACCTCGGCGTACGCAGCATCCCTCTGGGTGAGTTGCTGCAGTCCCGCACGGAGTCGACGCCAAAAGGAGCATCGTGAAGACAGGCATCATCGGCGGAGGCGCGGCGGGACTCGCGGCAGCGTACGAACTCGGGCTGCGAGGGCACCACGCAGAGGTGTTCGAGGGCGCGCCGTTCCTCGGCGGGCAGGCCTCCACGTTCCCGGTCAACGGCGTTCCGCTGGAGCGCGGCTACCACCACCTGTTCCGCAGCGACACCGCGATGATCGAGCTCGTCGGCGAACTCGGGCTCTCGCACCGGTTGAAGTGGATCGACTCCAACGTGGGCTACTACGCGCAGGGGAGGCTGTGGAAGTTCACCTCCCCGTTCGACCTTCTGCGCTTCCGCCCGCTCCCGATGGCAGACCGCATCCGCCTCGGCCTGCTCACGCTCGGACTGCAGCGCCGCAAGGAGTGGGCGTCGCTCGAACAGGTAACGGCGACGGAGTGGCTGCGGCAATATGCGGGCAGCCGCATCTACGACGCCATCTTCGAGCCGATGCTGCGCGGCAAGTTCGGGCGCTACCACGACCAGATCACGATGGCGTGGCTGTGGAACAAGTTCGCGCTGCGCACGGCCTCGCGAGGCAAAGGGCTGACGGGGAAGTTCAAGGAGCAGCTCGCCTACCCCACCGGCTCGTTCGGCGAGATATTCGACGTGCTCGGCGAGCGCGTGCGGGAGCAGGGCGGCGAGGTGCACATCTCGTCCGGGGTACGCCGCGTGATCGTGGAGGACGGCCGCGCGCGGGGGTTGGAGGTGAGCATCGGAGGGGGAGAGCCGGAGCGCCGCGACTACGACCAGGTGCTCTCCACGACGCCGTCGTACGTCTTCCCCCACCTCGTGGACCTTCCCGAAGACTACCTTGGCAGGCTGACTGACAAGGTCTACCTCGCCGCGGTGCTGGTCATCCTCGTGATGGACCGCTCGCTCAGCCCCCACTACTGGACGTACGTGGGCGACCGCTCGCTGCCATTCCTCGGCATCATCGAGCACACCAACTTCATCCCGCCGGAGCACTACGGCGACGCGCATATCGTCTACCTCACCAACTACCTGGAGCGGGACGACCCCCTCTATCAGATGACGCCGGAGGAGCTGTACCGGGAGTACGTGCCGCACCTGCAGAAGATCAACCCCGCGTTCGACGAGTCGTGGGTGACGGAGTACCACCACCACAAGGTGGATGCCGCGCAGCCCATCGTGACGCAGGGCTACTCCGAGCGCATCCCGGACCACCGCACGCCGATACCTGGCCTGTACCTCGCGAACACGACGCAGATCTACCCGGAGGACCGCGGCACGAACTACTCCGTGCGGATGGGGCGGCAGGTCGCGGCGCTCATGGACGAGGACTCGCAGAGGTAGGAAGGTCGTGGAACTGCGTGGCGCCGTCAGACCAGTGCGAAAACGATACCGGCCACCACTAACGCGAAGTAGGCTATCCCGAACCCAACGGTGAGCCGCCCTTCAGTTGCAGTGAACGGAACATACTTCCGTCTGTCCCGCCCTTCCCCTAAGGCTACCCACTCTGCCCTGAACATGGCCGCGGGTAGGTGCCGCTCCAACTGCTCTATCACCACGAACTTACCGGCATTCAGCTGCTTGAATGAAGAGACCATGCGGCGCCACGTGTACGCGACCAGCATACCCGCTATGCACAATCCGATGAGGGCTACAAGGGGCCCCGTCCATCCGCTGGAACTGAAAGCGGCCTGGAAGTTGAAACCGATGGCGGAGAGGAGAAGCGTGTGGACAGAGAGGAAGAAGGCGTTGACGGTCTGCCTTCTGGCAACCAGCCGCTCGGATGTCTCCACCAACATACGATATTGTTCAAACAGCAGATGCTGAGCGTCCGCGTCGAAATCGGTCCCTGAGTGGTAGAGCGTACTTTCCAGATCTGTGCCGGTAATCGCCTCACCTCACAGCATCGGCCCACTCGATGCTATCCATCCGATCAAGGCCGTACATGCCAATTCCATGACTCCGGAGCGCTCCTGGAACGGCTACCGGCCAGGGAACGAGGGCAAAAGCAAGCACTGGCTTGCCCAGAGAGATGGCCGCTTCTATCTCCCAGCCAACCGGCTCACTGAGATGGGTCTCTTCGCCGACCAGGCATGCGACGACATCAGAGACGGCGATCTTCTCCTGTACCATTGCACGCCAGTCTGCGCTGAACCCATCCCGCACTGCGCAGTCCTCGAACGTCAGTTCCGCGCGTTTCTCCCAAGCGAGCCGCCGAAAGCAAGCTGCGTGCTCTTCATCTTCAGTCGCATACGAAAGGAACACTTTCGATGCAGTTGCCAGTCCCATCACTCTCGCTCCTCCTGCGGCTCGTAGTATAGCCCCACTCCCCGGGCACGCTGTACCGGCTGCGGATCAGCAGGCCACCCTGCTCACCCGTCCTCGCCCTCTCTGGGCTTCACTGGCGGCGTGGCGAAGTACATCGCCGCGCTCATGGACGAGGACTCGCGGGGATAGATAGCGCAAAGATGGTATACTGCTCTCAGCCTGCCAAGGAGAGTGCGCAATGGCGCAGGCGTTGAAGACCACAACGCATCGCCTAGCCCCACTGGAGATCAGACCGGAGGCCAGACCGCTCCTGTCCGAGTTCCGCGAGGGCATACTCCGAGCGCTTTACGCCGCCGCCATGTCGGACGGCGGAGCAGACGTTGTCGCTCAAGCGTACGTCTATGCTCACAAACCGCACGAGGAAGACTCCGCTTCGGTTGCGCTCGCCTGCTGGGTGGACGGCACAGAGAGCGACCAGCAGAAGACGTGGGAACGCATGGTGCGGCGCGAAGCAGCGATGTGGCAGTCGTGGTCGGCAGCGGAGCGGGAGGAAGCGTTCCGCATACGCTTCTCCGCCCCACTCACCCCCGAACAGTTGGCGGCGATACCGCTGGATTCGCTCGTGTCGCGTCTGGCGAATGCGTCCACTTGATTTCCACGACTTGGCGCTCCGGTTGGCGGACAGCACCCCGACAGAGGCCGCTCAGCGGTCGGCGGTGAGTCGTTTGTACTACAGTCTGCACCACGAGGCGTGTTGTCGGTACTTTCGAGAGAACCCCGGCGCCTCTCCGATCCAGCGGAGCAGGCGGCACAGCGAACTCCCGGTACGATTCAGCGATTCTGGAGAGCCTGTGCAAAGAGACATGCTTTCCTCTTGCGCCTTCTCGCAGACATGCGCGGCGAATGCGATTACAACCTTGCAGGGCCACTTCTGCACAATGGCGTCTACAGCACGCCGGAGACCATACTCCGCGAGGCTCTGATCGCAGCGACGCGCCTCCTGTCCGCGTTGAACTCCTACTCCTACGGCGAGTCGCCCGACGGTGCGGAGTGCGTTGCCGCCGGTACCCAGAGCAGTTGACGACCACGCGGCGCTCGAAATCACGGTCGCCTATCCGTCACCCGTCCTCGCCCTCTCCGGGCTTCACGGGCGGAGTTGCGAAGTACATCGCAACCGTCATCACCAGGAAGATGCCGGTGAAGACCAGGAACGGCACCGTGTATGAGCCGGTACGGTCGAAGAGCAGGCCTGTGAGGGCCGGTCCGGTGGGGCTGAGGATGCGGAAAGGCGCACCGAAGCTCCGGATGGCCCCCAGGTGCCTGCGCCCGAAGTAGTCCGCCCACAGCAGGCCCTCGACGATGCTCCCCGCACCGGTAGCCAACCCGAACAGCACGGCGAACAGCACCGCCAGCGGATAATTGTCCGCGACGAGCAGTACGAGCATCGAAAGCGCCAGGAGCCCACTCATGAGCATCGCCCCGAAGCGGATGCTCAGGCGCTCGAACACGATCCCCCACGGCAGACCGGTGACCGCGGACGTCGCGGCGAATATGGAGAGCGTGCTCACCGCAAGCCCCCTCGCGATCTCCTTGTCCTCGAAGTTCGCGACCATGTGCAGGTTGATGGAGCCGAGTGCGAACCGCTCCACGACAACGAAGAAGAGCAGCAGCCAGAACGCGCGGGTACGCTTCGCCTCCGCAAGCGTGAACGACACGTCCCGTACCTGCCGCGACAACCTCGCTATCCCGCGTCGCTCCCCGCCGCCGTTGTCCAGGGCTGCAAGCTCCTCCGGCGTCATGTTCTCCAGCGTCATGCCCATGTCCTCGGGGCGGCGCCGGATGTAGATGAGGCTGGGCAGGATGATGAGCACAGCGGTGACGCCCGCGAGCGAGAGGAACGCGGCACGCCAGCCCGCCACCGCCATGATGGCGAAGATGATCATCGGCATGATGGACTGACCCGCGCGCTGTCCGATGCTGCGGATCGCTATCGTTCGCCCGCGCCTGCGCAGGAACCAGTTGGCGAGCGCGACACCGGTGCCGGCCTGGATCCCGGCGAGCGCAGAACCCCTGCCCGCACCGAACGCCACCCAGAAGTGCCACGGTTCCTGCATCCACGAAAGGCCGACCATCGCGAGGGCGATGATGATGCCCGCGGCGACCACCACCATCCGCGCGCCGTACCGGTCCAGCAGCCGCCCGATGAGGGCGTGGACGACAGACCCTGTCGCGCTCCCGATGGTGAACGCGAGTGCGATAGTCGCCCGGCTCCAGCCGAGTTCCTCCTCGATGGACGTGAAGAATACGCCCAGCACGGGCCCGAACATCGGCGCCATGCCGAACGCCGCCACCGTGGACGCCCACACGACGGCCCAGCCGTAGTAGACGCGCTTGAACGGCCAGAGCCGGGGGATGCGCGGGGATGCTGCGGTGGGGGAATCCATGACGGGATGCCCGCATCATACGCCGTTGGCCGGCGGGACTACTGCCACGCGAGGGGAACCGCGCCCACCCCAAGCCCGTATACTTGACGGGAACACCCTCACCCTGGCCCTCTCCCTGAGGGAGAGGGGAGACGCAGCAACAGATGGCCGACGCCGCAACCACCCAGCGCGTGCGCGAACTGCGCGAGCAGTTGCACCGCCACAACTACCTCTATCACGTCCTCGACTCCCCGCTCATCGCCGACGCCGAGTACGACGCGCTCCTCCGCGAACTGCAGGCGCTGGAGGAAGCCCACCCGGAACTCGCCGACCCCGGTTCGCCGACCCAGCGCGTCGGCGCGGCGCCCGCGCCCCAGTTCGACGAGGTGACGCACCCCCGCCCGATGCTCAGCCTCGGCAACGCGTTCAACGAGGAGGAGTTCGCCGCGTGGCGCAGGCGAGCCGCCGGGATGCTGGAACGCGACGACTTCGCGATGGTGTGCGAACCGAAGATCGACGGCCTCGCTATCGCCCTGACGTACGAGGGTGGACAGCTGACCCGCGCGGCGACGCGCGGCGACGGCCTGCGGGGCGAAGACGTGACGCTGAACGTCCGCACGATCAGGTCGGTGCCTCTCGTCCTGCAGGGGGCTCACCCTCACTCTAACCCTCTCCCCTCAAGGGAGAGGGGATGGACGCTCCCGCCCCGCATGGAGGTGCGCGGCGAGGTCTATTTCCCACGCGACGCCTTCCGGCGGATGAACGAGGAGCGCGAAGCGGCGGGCGAACCGCTGTTCGCGAACCCGCGCAACGCCGCCGCGGGCTCGCTGCGCCAACTCGACCCGCGCATCACCGCGTCCCGGCGCCTCAACATCTGGGTCTACCAGCTGGGTTGGGTGGAGGACGCGGAGACTCCGCCCACGCACTGGGAGACGATGCAGTGGCTCCGGGAGCTCGGATTCCGCGTCAACCCGGAGATCGAGCGCTTCGACGCGACCGAGGACATCGCGGCCTACCACGAACGCTGGATGCGCGAGCGCGACGGCAAGAACTACCAGACAGACGGGGTGGTCGTGAAGATAGACCGGCTGGACTACCAGCGGCACCTCGGTTTTGTCGGACGCGAACCGCGCTGGGCCATCGCCTGGAAGTTCCCGGCGGAACGGGCGATCACACGCCTGCTGAACATCGGGGTCAACGTCGGACGCACGGGCGCGCTGAACCCGTACGCCGTCCTGGAGCCCGTGCAGGTGAGCGGCGTCACGGTGAAACAGGCGACGCTCCACAACGAGGACGACATCCACCGGAAGGACATCCGCGTCGGCGACCACGTCGTCGTGGAGCGCGCGGGCGAGGTCATACCGCAGGTCGTCGGCCCCATCGTTGAACAGCGCACCGGCGAAGAGACGCCGTTCGAGATGCCGGGTCTCTGCCCCGCGTGCAACACGGCAATCGTCCGGGACGAGGGCGCTGCCGCACACCGCTGCGTCAACGCCGCCTGCCCTGCGCAACGGTACGAGCGCATCCGTCACTTCGTTTCGCAAGCCGCGATGGACATCGAGGGGCTTGGCGAGAGGCTCGTCGCCCAACTGCTCGGTATGTACCCGGCGTGCGACCTCGAAACCCGGCAGGTCTACCTGCACCTCACGGAGGAACTGGCGACTATCCGGGACCTGCCGGACCTCTACGACCTCACGCTGGAAGGACTGGCGGCGCTGGAGCGCATGGGCGAGAGGTCCGCAGCCAACCTCTTCGCGGCCATCGAGGCGAGCAAGCAGCGCCCGCTCCCGTCGGTGATATCGGGGCTGGGCATCCTCCACGTTGGGGGCGAGACGGCCGAACTGCTCGCGCGGCGGTTCGGCAGCGTGGGCCGGCTCATGGACGCGGCGCAGGAGGAGTTGGAAGCGGTCCCCGGCATCGGCCCCATCGTCGCCGCGGGCATCGCTTCACACTTTGCGAACGAGGGCAACCGGCGCATCGTCCGGAGGCTCGGCGAAGCCGGGGTCGCGCTCGCAGCGCATGAGGGCTGGGACGCCGCGCAGGCCGACGGCCCGATGCCGTTCGAGGGCATGCGGTTCGTTGTCACGGGGCGGCTGGAAGGCTTCACGCGCTCGCAGGCGGAGGGGTTCATCAAGGAGCGCGGCGGAAAGGTGAGCGGCAGTGTGAGCAGGAAGACGGACTACGTGGTCGTAGGCGAGGAGCCCGGCTCCAAGCGCGACGATGCGGAGCGACTCGGCGTGGAGATTCTGTCGGAAGAGGAGTTGATCGAGCGTGCGGAGGGGAATCTTGGGTAACTGCCTAGCACATCCCCACACCCCGCCCACGCAGGGCCCTCACCCCAGCCCTCTCCCTCAGGAGAGGGAGCCACACTCCTCTCTCCACCCCGACCCAAGGCTGCGAGGTTCCTGCCTGCGCAGGAACGACGGAGCCACTCCCACACCTCTCCGATTCACCCCCATCCTAGCCTTCCCCCATCGAGGGGGAAGGAATCAGCCTCCCCGGGAGACGGCGGATGCGTAGCGGGCTGCTGGGCCGGTTCATGCGGCGAAAGACGACGGAGCGGGAGTCCACGCTCGTCATCGTCGGGCTTGGCAACCCCGGCCCGAAGTACGCGGGAACGCGCCACAACGCAGGCTTCCTGTGTGTCGACCGGCTCGCCGAGCGTGCCGGCATCGCGCTGAACGACAGGCGCAAGACGGCACTGCTCGGCGAAGGCCGCATCGAGGGCAAGCGCGTCGTGCTGGTCAAGCCGCGCACGTTCATGAACGTCTCCGGCGAAGCGGTGCGCTACGCGATGGACCGCTACCGCGTGCGGGCTGAGTCCATGCTCATCATCCTGGACGACCTCGATCTGCCGCTCGGCAGGGTCCGGATGCGTGCGAGCGGCGGCTCCGGGGGGCACAACGGACTCAACTCCATCATCGCGGCGCTCGGCACACAGGACTACGCGCGCCTGCGTATCGGCATCGGCAGGCCGCAGGGCGAGACCGTAGGCTACGTGCTGGGCGCGTTCACACCCGAGGAGGCGCCTGCGGCGGAGGCCGCGCTCGGACGCGCCGCCGACGCTGCGGAGGCGTGGCTCGCGCACGGCGTCAACCACGCGATGGACAACTTCAACTGATCGTGCGCCTCCCAGCCTGCATCGCCGCCGCCGCTGTACTGCTGGCCGTGCCCGCCTGCGCGGGCGCAACACCGACGCCAACGTCCGCTCCACGGCCCACCGCGACACCGACAGCCTTCCCGACGCCTGTCGTGTTGCCTCTGGAGACGCCGGTCCCAACTTCTGCGCCTGCCCCTGGCCCACCCCCATTCGCCGACGTTCCGAACGCGCCCGAACGCGACGACTACGCACTCGCGCGCCGGTTCTATGACGTGACCGCCACTCCCGTGCCGGTCGAGACGCTCTACGCGAACGAGGAGGTGGGCCACACCAGACGGTTCACCGGCTTCGACCTGATCGCCAACGCGACGTTCGAGTTCGACGCTTCCGTCCGGCTCGTGACCCCCAACGCGGTCTGGTACTTCCGGACGGGCGCCGAGGTGGACGCCGACGCGCTGGCCGAAGCGGCGGATGCGTTCGAGCGCTCCATCCTGCCCGGCGTACTCGACCTCGTCCTGCCGGGGCGTGCGCTGCCGGGCACGATCGCCATCGTCCACGGGGCGTTCCCCGGCGTCGGAGGCTACTTCAATGGCGGCGACTCGTTGCCGGTCGCCGTCCGCGCGCACAGCAACGAGCGCGTGGCGCTGTACTTGAACGACGACCAGCCCCTCGATGACGACTTCTACCTGGCGGTCCTGGCGCACGAACTACAGCACCTCGTCCACTGGGTCGCCGACCCCACGGAGTCCGCCTGGGTGCAGGAGGGTTTCTCTGAACTCGCGGCGCGGACGCTCGGATACGACAGCATTCCCTTCCTCTTCTACCGCGGGCAACCGGAGGTCTCTATCCGCGACTGGCCTCCGCTCGACGAGGACCCCCTGCCCAACTACGCCGGGGCCGCGCTCTTCTCCGCCTACCTCGCGGAACGGCTCGGCGGCGACAGCATCGCGGAGATCGCGGCGGAGCAGTCCGACGGCGAAGACGGCGTGCAAGCCGTGCTGGACACAGCCTTCGGCGGGACGGACTTCGAAGGGCTCTTCGCGGACTGGCTGGCTGCAAACGCATCCGGCGGTTCCGCCCTGCCCTACGGCTACGCTGACGCCACGCCCGCCATCCGCGCGGAGCGCACGCTCACCGGACCGGGGCGCGTCAGCGGCGAGGCGCCCCAGATGGGGGCATGGCTGCTGGACATCGACGCGGACGTTCCCCTGGACGTGACGTTCACCGGCGAGGGCACGACGCCACTCCTGCCTACGGACCCCTACAGCGGCGAAGCGTGCTGGTGGAGCAACACGGGCGACTCCATCCACTCGAGCCTCACCAGGAAGGTCGACCTCACCGGCGTAAGCGACGCCATGCTGTCGTTCCGGGCGTGGTGGGAGATCGAAGAGCACTGGGACCACGGCTACGTCTCGGTATCGACCGACGGCGGCGAGTCGTGGAGCGTGATCGATGCCACGAGCAGCACGGCGCACGACCCCTTCCGCGTCGCGTTCGGACCGTCCTACACCGGCGCATCGCGGAGCTGGCGGCCCGAGAGCGCCGACCTCACGCCGTTCACCGGGCACGAGGCACTGCTCCGTTTCGATTACCTGACCGACGATTCGACCACCGAGAGTGGCTGGTGCATCGACGACGTCGCCGTCAACGAGATCGGCCTGTTCGACGACGCGGAGACCGACGGCGGATGGCAGGCCGACGGGTTCGTGCGCATCGGCGGCGCGGGTGTCGAACAGCGCTTCGCCATCCGGTTGATCGAGGGCAGAGGCGACACAGCGAAGGTCACGCCGGTGGCGGTGGACAGCGACGGCGCCGCGTCGTTCCGCGTCGACAGTCCTGTTACGATGGTCGTCACCGCGTTCGCATCGAAGACGTCCGAGCCCGCGCGGATCGAGGTGCACGCCGTGGAAACAACGAACGGAAACAGCGGATGATCCCGCGGACCACGTCCAGCCGGTGGCTCGCGGGAGCAGCCGTTGTCGTAGCGCTGCTGGTGGTAGCCAGCGTCGTCATGGCCGTACGGGACCGCGAGCGTGAACCGGACCTGCTGCCCGCAGGGTCGCCGGGACGCGCCGTTCAGGACTACCTCCTCGCGGCACAGCAGGAAGACGCGCATGCCGCTTACGCACTCCTGAGCGAGGAGGCACGGGAGCGGTGCGACCCGGACAACCTGTCCAGAGGAGACTTCCATATCCCGCGCGACTCATTCAGCATCCGGCTGGCGGAAACGGAAGAGGGTGACGGCGAGGCCGTCGTGACGATCGAAGTCACGCAGGTGAACGCGCCGGGAGACGTCCCGCTGCTTGGCGGCTCGGTCTCCGACTACGATAGAACGTACCGCCTGGTCCGCGAGCAGGGCGAATGGCGGCTGCGCCACGCCGGGTGGCCCGGCTGGTCCTGCCCGCGCCGGTCCACGCCCACCCCGCCTGCAACAGTTTCGATAGTGGAGCCATAACGATGTTCTTCTCCGAGTTCGACTACCTCATCATCCCGATCGCCGCGCTGCTGATCCTCGTCGGAGGAGCGGCCAGCATCATTGCATCCGCGCTCCGTTCGCGGAACATCGGCGGCGACCCCGGCATCGGGACGACGCGCCGCATCTTCCTGTACGGCCTCGCGTTCGCCGCGCTCGTCACCGCGGCAAGCGGGCTCGCGCTGCTTACCAGTGCCCTGCTCAGCGCTATCTCTGGGGACGTCATCGCCGGTGACGGCGCTAGCGCCCTCGCGTTCGGCATCGCCGCCGGAGGAGTCGGGTTCGCGGTGTGGGCCCTGCTCTGGCGCGCGGCGCAACGCTCCGTGGAACGCCACCCCGCGGAGGCCGGAGCGCTCGGCCGCAAGGTCTACGTCTACATCGTCCTCGGCGGAGCCGCGACGACCGTGGCGTTCTCGCTGACGCTGTTCATCAGCGACCTGTTGGACGGCCGCTCGCCGGACCTCGGCGACCTCGCCGTCCCGCTCGTCTGGGCCGGGGTATGGGCGTTCCACTGGCGCATCGAGTCCGCGGAGGGAGAGCCCTCGCCGGCTGCTGCGACGGTCCGGCGGCTCTACCTTTACGCCGTCTCCACCTACGGCCTGATACTCCTCGCCGCCGGGGCCGCGGTGCTCGGCGGCGCGCTGCTGAACTCCGGGTACCACGCCGTATTCAACGGCAGCAGCAACCCGGACGGCGTCGCGGAAGCCTGGAGTTTCGCCATCGTCGGCGCGGCGCTGTGGGGGACCCACTGGCTCTGGTTCGCGCGCGGCGACGCCTCCGGCATCCGGCAGGCCGTGCTCTACGTCGTGGGCGTGTTCGGCGGCACGGCGGCAGTCACGGGCGCGCTCTCCACGCTCCTTGTCATCTTCGCCCGGTGGCCGTTGGACCCCGAGCGGGGCAGGTCAGCCGTGGACCACTTCGACCCAGTGCCTGAGACGTTCGCCGTGCTGCTGGTCACTGCCGCAGTCGCCGCGTACCACAGGCGGACTGCGCTCGTAGAGGCCGTGGCCACACCTGAACAGGGCGTCCGGGCCCAGCGCGCCTACCGCTACCTCTCTGCCGCCATCGGCCTCGGAACGCTCTGGGTCGCGCTCACGCTGCTGATCGCCATAGCCGTGGGACTCGCGGTCCCGAGCGCGCAGGGCTCGTTCACCGGCCAGCGCTGGTGGGGCCTGCCACTCTCCATCGGCGTCACGCTCCTCATCGTAGGCGCGGGGCTCTGGGGCTGGCACTGGCCGCGGCAGCTAAGCGCAGCACGTTCCGACGCGGACGAACGCGCGTCGCTTTCCCGGCGCGCCTACCTTTTCACCGTGGTCGGCGTCTCCGTCGCGGCGGCGCTCATCTCGCTCATCACCCTGCTGTACGGCGTGCTGGAAGCGGCCCTGAACAACGAGCTCTCCACCGCCGCGCTGGACGGGGGCAAGTGGGCGCTCGGCGTCGTGGTCACCGCGGCGGCAGTAGGCGTCTACCACTGGCTCGTCATGCGCGAGGACGCAGGGGCAGCGCCACCTGTCGAGCAGCCGCCAGCAGCGAGCAGTCCCCCTAAGCGCATAACAGCGCTCGTGAGCGCAGAGGGCATGCTGACGGTCGATGCGCTGGAGCGAGCGCTCGGCGCGAGTATATCGAGGCTCCGCCGGGCAGATCAGCCAGGCGCGCCGTCGCTGTCGGACGACGAGGCCGCGTCTATCGCTGAGCGCATCCGCATCGCACCGGGCGAGGAGGTCGTGCTCGTGGTCGATAGTGACGGCGTCCGCATCGTCCCCCTGTGAGCTGCCTCCCTTGAAGGAGACCTTTGCATAACCGTGAGGGGAGATGCAGTGCGGGGTTAGTTGATCCCTTCCCCCTCAATGGGGGAAGGTCAGGATGGGGGTGAACCGGCGGGGCGTGGGGTGTGCGGGATGCGTTGTGCAAGGGCCCCTTGAGGGGAGAGGGCGCGCGTGCTGGTGCACGCGGTGGTGAGGGTGAACCGGCGGACCGAGGGCGCGGGCCTTGTCATGTTGAGCGGAGCCGGAGGCGAAGTCGAAACATCTCTCGGGAGGACGTCAGCCTACCAACGAAGTGCCCCCGAGAGATTCCTCGGCTACGCTCGGAATGACAAGGAAAATGGGAGTGCCTGCCCCTCCGGCGAGGGGTGATACCCTTCCCGCATGGCCCTCGTACCGCTCGACGCCGCGCTCGCCCCGGACGCCCTCGACCTGCTGCGCCGCCTCGGTGACGCAGCCGCGGACGAGGGCGTCGAGCTCTGGCTCGTCGGTGGGCCGGTACGCGACGCCCTGCTTGGACGCCCCGTCCTCGACCTCGATCTGACGTCGGAAGCGCCCGCCTCCGAGCTCGGGCCGCGACTCGCGAAGCGACTCGGCGGGACGTGCGGCTCGCGGTCGCAGTTCGGCACGGTCAAACTGCGGCTTGGCGGCAGGACGCTCGACCTCGCCACCACCCGCTCTGAGGTCTACCTGTATCCGGGCGCGCTCCCGATGGTACTGGCGGGGAGCGCGGAGATTGGGGCTGACCTCGCCCGGCGCGATTTCAGCATCAATGCGATGGCCGCGTCGCTGCACCCGCGCCGGTTCGGCGAGCTGCTGGACACGGAGGGCGGCGTTGCCGACCTTGAGGCCGGCGTCGTGCGGGTGCTGCACCGCGCATCGTTCCGCGACGACCCCACCCGGACGTTCCGCGCTGCGCGCTACGTCTCGCGGCTGGGGTTCCGGCTGGACGCCGCGACGCGCAGGCAGTTGCGGCGGGCGCTGCCGCACGTCGACGCACTCTCCGCCGCGCGGGTCCGACGCGAGATCGAGCGCCTGCTGGCCGAACAGCACGCGACACGCGCCATGCTCATGGCGGTGCGGCTCGGCGTGCTGCCCGCCGTCGAGGCCGGCCTCGCCGTGCCGGAGGTCCGCGCCGCTCTGCGGCGCGCCGCAGCCCTGAGGCGAGCGGACGCACGCGGCCTGCGCGGGCTGGCGCTGCTGGGCGCGCTGACCTATCCCCTGCCCGGCGAGCGCGACGACGCCTTCCGCGAGCGTATCGGCGCGGGCAAGCGGCAGGCGCAGGTCATGCGCGCCGTCGTGCGCCTCCGCGAGGCCGAGCAGGCGCTGAGCGAGGCGCGGCGTCCCAGCGAGGCGTCAGCCATCGTGGGCAACGCGCCCCGCGAGGCGGTTGAGGCGGCGTCAGCCGCATCCGCGAGCGCGTCGACGCGCCGCAACCTGGCGCGCTACCTCGACGCATCGCGCCGCCGCTCCCCGCTGGACGGCCACGACCTGCTCGCACTCGGCGTGCCGCCGGGCCCCGCCGTCGGCGCGATGCTGACCGCGCTGCACAACGCGGTCCTGGACGGCGTCGTACGCGGCCGAACCCAGGCTGAGCGCTTCATCCGGGAGCGGCTGGGGGCGGGGGGACAGATCCCTTCTCCTGAGGCTAACAAGGGTATGTAACGGGCGGAAATAGGCGTGGTTAAGGCTTATCTAAGCAGTCGGTGTCAACCGCACCCGTCATTCCCGCACCGGCGGGAATCCAGAGTGCGCGGGCAGCGCACCAGGGGGCTGTGGAGGCGGGTGGAGTATTTTCATTCCACCATACATACCCCTATTAGCTCTCCTGAGGGGAGAGGGCTAGGGTGAGGGTGAACTGGCTGGGGCTGGGAGGGTTATGCAAGGGAACTATTGAGCAGTTTATACAGGGACGCCTGATTGCCAGATAGTGAGCTGCGGGCTGAAAGAGGAGCGTGCCGGAGGCTCACTTTATGAAGAGCGCGCCGCTGGCCTTGTTGCCTTCGTCGCCAATGGCCATTAGGGCATATGTGTCTGCGGATAGGCCGTCGACCCTGAAGTCTAGGGAAGCGAGTCCAACGACGTTGGCGGTTGCTATGCCCAGGGAGACAGAGCTGCCATCGCTTGCACTAAGTGTAACCTCGATTCGCTCGCCCGGCAGGAAACCGGTAAGTGCGGCTGTTGTGGAGATGGGCGAGTCAGCAGCGAATTCCTCGTGAATGAGGGTCAGGGCCTGCCCACCTCTACTCCGCAAAATGGGAGACACGTCGGGGGTGCTGGAGATGATAGTAGACCTGGGAGGAGGAGCCGGTGCATAGACAGGAGTTGATGTGGCGTCCGTGCTGCATGCCGCTGCCAGCAGGCTGGCGGCGGTGGCCAGGAGCACGAGTACGCCAATGAGTCTGGATCGTCGCATGCAGTTTTGCGCATACCCCCGAAGCTCAGTCAATAATATCACCAGTCTCCGGAGCCGGTGGCATCGCCGAAGGAAGCGGGGTTCATTGAGGCCAGGTCTCTCTAGCCGAAACCGTGCCGCCTCCCCTTCTGTGTAAACTGCTCAATAGTCCCCTATGCAAAGGTCTTTACAAGGAGACAGGGCGAGCGTGCCAGTGGCACGCGCGGGTGAGGGTACTCCGGGGCGCGGCGGTGTATCAGTGTGTGTCTGCCCATAGGATGGCCGCCTCATGACCTCCATCGGCGAGCTCAACGAACGGTCGCTGCACCGGGCATTAAAGGAGCGCTACGCCGTCGCCGGAAGCGAGACCGAGCGCGTCGTCGACGGCTTCGTGACGGACGTGGTCGCAGACGGCCGCATCGTCGAGATACAGACCGGCGGTTTCGGGCCGCTCAGAAACAAGCTGCTGCGCCTGCTCGACGCGTATCCGGTCACCTTGGTGCACCCCATCGCCAAGGACCGTTACATCGTCAAGGTGGCGGACGACCCGGCGCAGCCGCCAACACGGCGCCGGTCGCCGAAGCATGGCTCGGTGTTCGACGTATTCTCGGCGCTGGTCAGCATCCCCGTGCTGCTCGTACATCCCAACCTGACGCTGGAGGTCGTCATGACCGTCGAGGAGGAGGTCCGTGCGCCGAGCGAGCGCCGAGGACGATGGCGCCGCGATTGGACCCGCCTTGACCGCCGGCTCATGGACGTCGTCGAAACGCACGACATCGCATCGATGGCCGACCTGTTCGCCCTCGTCGACGCCCACCTGTCCGAACAGTTCACGACGAACGACATCGCGTCGGCGATGCGGTCATCGCGGGGCCTGGCACAGAAGGCCGCGTTCTGCTTCCGCGAGGGCGGCGTCATCGAGATCTGCGGCAAGAGCGGCAACGCGCTCGTGTACAGACGCACGGGCTGATTGTCATTCCGAGCGAAGCCGAGGAATCTCTCAGGGTGCGTACGCACACCCAAACGCTCTCCGAGAGGATGTTGCGCGCTAAAGCGCGGGCTCCGCTCAACATGACATCCCCCACCCCACTCCACCCCGCCGGTTCACCCTCACCCTAGCCCTCTCCCCTCAAGGGAGAGGGGAGCCAAACATGGTCACAACCCCACCCCAGGGTTGCGAGGTTCCTGCCTCCGCAGGAACGACGAGCACGCCCTAGGCGTACTCGTCGTAGATGCTCTCGAACTTGCCGAGCTTGAAGCGCGCCATGTTGCGGCAGACGGCGCGCACGCGCTCCTGCTCCTCGTCCGTGACCGCGAGCTGCGCTATCGCGTTCGCCGCGCGCTCCGTGTGCTCGACGTCCGCGCCCATGTGCACGATGAAGAACTCCATCGCCTCCTCCGGCACGCCGTAGGAGCGGAGGTGGGCGTCGAACTCGGTGGAGTAACGCTGCACCATCGTCTCGTTGGAGAGGGCGTTGGCGCGCATCTGGGCGGGCGTCGCGAGGTACATGTCGTGCAGGCATGCGGCGGTGTGCGCGAGGCAGCCGAAGGCGGGCAGCGCGTTCTCGAATTCGTCGTCTGAGAGCCCGAGCGCAAACCCGAACTTCTTGCACATGTCCGGGTGGGTGATCTCCTCGTTCAGCCCGCCCGCGTAGACGCGGAAGAGGTCGTTGCGGGGCGCTGCCTGCACCGCGAGCAGCGCGAAGCCCTTCAGGATGGCCATGTTGTGCCGGTAGTGCTGGATGGCGAACCCCTGCATACGGCGCTTCGTGAGCGTGCCCGCGCGCAGGTCGGCGAAATAGCGGCTCTCCAGCAACCGCTCGACGCCGGGCTCGATGATGTCGCGGATCACCTCGTCGACGAATCTCTGCGCGGGAGCGTCGGTGCTCATGGCCTGCCTCCTGCCGGATGGCGTTCGCCCGCATTGTGCTGGCGTCGGCGCGAGGGGTCAACACGCGCACATGGGGCGGCTTAGTAGTAGTACCCTCGGACAGATGACCTAAGCCCGGAGGCGTTGTGCAATCCACAATAGAAGATCTGTTGCGGGAAGCGTATTCGACTACGCACGAAATGCTCAAGAAACCGGGGCTTGGCTCTGTTGTCAAGCACGGTCTTCTCATCTCATATGGACCTCCGATTCCAGAACCGGACCTACTCCTCTTGACATTCCAGGGCGGGGGTGAGAATCCGGTCGTACAAGAAACCTGGCCGCAAGAACTCCTATACTCTGGCGACCCTTACCGATTCGGGCAAACGCTACGCTCACTATGCCGTGACACGGGACTCTCTGATTCACTCAACTCTTCTGCTATGGCATTCCCTGCGGTATTCCCACAAGCCCCTGCTAGCGAAGCCAACAGCTGGATGCGAAAGACAGGGCCTCATTCGGTGTGGCGTCGCCATTCAGTGGACTGGGTGAGCCGGTTGGTTGATGCCATCAGGCCAAGTGTAGTCATTGTCTTCGGATCGAAGGCTTCCGAAGCATTGGAGATGAGGTGGAGGAGCGTAGAACGCATCCATCAGGGCCACGATCAGACGTTTGGCGTATCCGAGTTTCGAGGCTCGCCTGCCGTGTTCTGCCACCACCTGTCTCAAGGCTGTCCTCGGTCCGAGGCGCTGAAGTGCTTTACGTACGCTAAAGGGCTCCTTGCGGAACAGAGACGCTCTGCCTGACCCGCGCCGACGCCTACGCCTTGCGCGAGAGGCGCACGCTCCCGTACCGTTCAGCGGATGACCGAGTCCACCTACCGCATGCGACTGCTGAGCGTGCACCCGCTCGACGCGCCGGTTGTTGCGCTCGCGGCGAGCATGACCGCGCCCGAGGCGAGTGCGCGCCCTGGCCGGCGCGGACGCCTCACGGCCGTCGGCGCCGTGAAGTGCCACGGCGGCCGCGAGCTCGACATCTTCCACGCCGCCGACGCAAGCGCGATGATGGCCCTCGCCGGCTTCGCGGACGGCTCGCCCATCGTCGCGCACGGGCTTGCGGACGCGCTCGGCGAGGACACCGCGTCCGCGATGAGCACAGGCGTCTGGGACGTGCGCGAGCTCGCCGAGTTGCTCATGCCAGCCAGCGCCGACGACTCACTCGCCGGGCTCGCGGCGCGCCTCGGTGTGGATGCGCTGGAGCACCCCCATCCTAACCTTCCCCCATCAAGGGGGAAGGGATCAGAGCCGCCAGCCGTCGACGACGCTCGCCTCGGCGTGGACGCGCCGGATCACCCCCATCCGCCAGATCACCCCCATCCTAACCTTCCCCCATCAAGGGGGAAGGGACCAGAAAGGGAGAGGGGAGCGGAGCAGTCCGCCGTCGCCGACGCACGCCTCACCTACGCCGTCTACCTCGAACTCATCGAGCGTGCGCGGGGACTCGGGGCCGGGTTGCTGCGACGCCTCGCGGACCTGCTCGCGCGGGCGCACAGCCCGCTCGCCGACCTCGTCTTCGCACTCGCCGAGTCGCCCGCCGCAACCGACGCCGGGCCCATCGGCGGCATCGACCAGCAGGAGATCGCACGTCGGCTGGAGCGCCCCCGCAGCCTCGGCATGCCAAAGCCGACGAAGGCGGTGACCGCGGACGAGGTGCGCCGCCTGCTCGCGAACGACGGCCCGTTCGCGCAGCGCTTCCGCCGCTACGAGGCGCGCGGCGAGCAGGCAGAGATGGCGGAGGCCGTCGCACGGGCATTCGGTTCGATGGGCGGCTCCACGGACGCGGAGGCTGAGCCGCACCACCTGCTCGTGGAGGGCGGCACCGGCATCGGCAAGTCGGTCGCCTACCTGCTCCCCGCCGTGCTCTTCGCGCTCCGGAACAACGTCCGCGTCGTCGTCTCCACGAACACGATCAACCTCCAGGAGCAGCTGATCGCGAAGGACATCCCGGACCTGCTGGACGTGCTGCGCGGCGTGCCGGAGGTGGACGTTTCGCGCTTCCGCTACGCGCAACTGAAGGGCAAGGCGAACTACCTCTGCCTCCGACGCTGGGAGGCTTCAGCGAACACCGACACCGCCTCGCCCGACGACGCACGAACGGTTGCGAAGACGCTCGCATGGCTGCGTGAGACGCGCACCGGCGACCGCGCCGAGCTGCGACTCTCCGGCGCGGAGCTGGCGTCGTGGGACCGCATGAGCGCGAGCGGGTTCGCCATGTGCACCGGCGCGCGGGAGGGCGCGTGCTTCTACCGCCACGCCCGCGACGAGGCCGCGTCCGCGCACCTGCTCGTCGTCAACCACTCGCTGCTGCTCTCCAACCTCCAGGTGGGGGGCTCGCTGCTGCCCGACTACGACTACCTCATCGTCGACGAGGCGCACAACCTCGAGGCCGAGGCGACGCGACAGTTCGGCTTCCGCGTCTCGCAGGCGACGGTCGAGAACCTCGTCGAGCGGCTCGGCGGCGTCATTCACGGCTTCGGAACGGTCGTGCGGGCGAGCGCGCTGGAGGAGTCGCGCAAGGAGAGCGCCGACCTCCGCCGCGACGAGGCGCAGATGCCGCTCTACAAGGTGCGCGACGAGTGGGCGCAGCTCACAGCGGGGCTGGCGCGGTTCACGGCGGAGCAGCGCGAGTCCGACGAGGGCGAGATACGCATCACCCCGTCGGAGCGCGCGCAGCCCGCGTGGTCGGCGCTCGACATCGCGTGGGACGGCTTCGAGCGCAGCGCAGCCGAGGCGAGCGAGCGCGCCGACGCACTCCTTCGCGAGATGGAGGACCTGCCGCCGGAGACCGCGCCCGTCCTGGAGCAGTTGAAGGGCGAACTCTCAGAGTGGATGGCGGACCAGGAGGACGCGCGCCGGAAGATACGCAGCTTCGTTTCCGAGCCGGACGCCGACACCGTGTACTGGATCGGGCGCGGCGACAACCTCTCGCTGAACGGCGCGCCGCTCGACGTTGCCCCGCGCCTGCACGAAGAGCTGTTCGCGCCGAAACCAACCGTCGTACTCACGAGCGCGACGCTCACCGTCGCGGGCGGCTTCTCCCACGTCCGCACCCGGCTCGGCGTCGAGGAGCCCGGCGAGGTCTGCCTCGGCTCCCCGTTCGACTACAAGAACGCGGCCCTGCTCTGCCTGCCGACCGACATGCCGGAGCCGGGGGACCCGCGCTACACCGACGCCGTCGCCCATGTGCTGGAGCGCCTCGCGCACGTCGCCGAGGGGCGGACGATGGCGCTCTTCACGTCCCACGCCGCCATCCGCGCGACCGCCTCCCGGCTCCGCAGGGTGCTGCCGCGGCGCGGCATCGGCGTCCTCGCGCAGGGCGTGGACGGCACGCCGCAGCAACTGCTCGCGCGCTTCCGCGCCCAGCGCCGCGCCGTCCTCCTCGGCACCGCGTCGTTCTGGGAGGGCGTCGACGTCGGCAACGAGACGCTCAAGGTGCTCGTCGTCGCGCGGCTCCCGTTCAACGTGCCGACGGAGCCCATCTTCGCGGCGCGCTCCGGCCAGTACGAACAGCCGTTCATGCAGTACGCGGTGCCCCAGGCCGTCCTCCGCTTCCGCCAGGGGTTCGGGCGGCTCATCCGCAGCAAGGGCGACCGCGGCGTCGCCGTCGTGCTGGACAGCCGCATCACGTCCAAGTCCTACGGGCGCATGTTCCTGAGCTCGATGCCGCCCGCCACCATCGTCAAGGGGCGCTTCGACGAGCTCGCTCCCGCGGTGGGGCGCTGGCTGGCCTTGCAGCCGTGAGGAGGGCGTTCAGCGATTCTCGGTGCGGGCGGCAGCCGCGCGCCTGGCGTCCTGCCGCACCCGCTTCCGGTATTCCGGGTGATTGGGCATCGGCAGGTCCGGGGGCATGGCCAGATGCGCTTCGTGCAGCAGAGAGAGGAGCTGCTCAGCCCGTTCGATGGCGACGCCGATCTCCTTCAGCGTGCGCCTGTCGCCGTAGAAATTCGTGTGCATGTCGCGAACGGCGCTGAACAAGGTATCGATCTCCAGCCGACCGGTCTGCTCCGCGATGTAGGAGGTGATTACTCCGGCGTCCTGATGGCGAGAGTACGGCCAGCCCCGCTCGTCCGCAATCACCTTTATGCCATGAACGGCTGCTCCCCATATCTTCTCGGACGCCTGGAACCTGTCGCCCTCCGCAAGCATCTTGCGGGCGTGCTCCAGCATCCGATCCCTGTGGACGGCGTGTTCCTCTATGGGGCTGTCAGATGCTAGCGTCATGTTAGCCTGATGCTTGAGCCGAAGATTGTCGAAGGGTGCCACGCGTGATCCGGTACCCTACAACGGTATCATAGCACACGAAAGTAGCCAGGAGCGCCATGCGCCACGCGACCGTCACGATGCGCGTCGACGAGCCGCTCGACCTGCCGAGCTCGCTCACGTCCGGCCAGTGTTTCCGATGGCGCGTCGACGACCGGGGACGATGGACCGGTGTGCTGAGCGGCAGCATCGTGCGCCTGGAACGCACGCGCGGTGGCCTCCGCGTCGCGAGCGCCCCTGCCCCGGCGGACGAGACCGCGCACGCGCTGCGGGCCTACTTCCGCATCGGCGACGACCTCCGCGCCGTGCAGCAGCGCATCGAGTGGGACGACAACGTGCGCGAGGGCATCGCCCAGTACCCCGGCATGCGCATCCTCCGCCAGGAGCCGTGGGAGACGCTCGCCGCGTTCATCCTGTCGTCCACGTCCAACATGCCGCGCATCAGCCGCACGGTGGAACTGCTCGCAACGACGTTCGGCGAACCGCTGGCGCTGGACGGCGCAGTGCGTCACGCCTTCCCGGACGCGGCGCGGCTCGCAGAGGCGGGCGAAGCGCGGCTGCGCGAGCTCGGCTGCGGCTTCCGCGCACCCTACCTGGCGCAGGCCGCGGAGGCCGTCGCCGAGGGACGACTGGCGCTCGACCCGCTGCGCGAGGCCGACTACGACGAGGCGCTCGCCGCCCTCACGGCGCTCCACGGCATCGGCGAGAAGATCGCCGACTGCGCAATGCTCTTCTCGCTGGAAAAGCCGCAGGCCTTTCCAGCCGACCGCTGGGTGCTGAAGGTGCTGCGCGAGTGGTACGGCCTGCCAGCGAACGCCAAGTACGCCACGGCGCGCGAATGGGCATGGCAGCGCTTCGGCGCGGACGCCGGCTACGCGAACCAGTACCTCTTCTGGCGCATCCGCCAGTCCACCCGCCCTCTCCGCTCCATCGCGTCGCTATGAACCAGTTGACTGCCATGACACAGCCTTGCTAGGTTGGACACATGACGAAGCGATTGCAGGTCCTCCTGGACGAGGACGAATACGAAGCCATCAAGGCCACTGCGCTGGCGAAGCAGATGACGGATCGTGGAGCGGGCGCAATGCTGCGTTTCGGTGGCCTGTTCGTTCTTTTGTTGGCGCTGGTCTCATGCGACGTTTCCGTTTCGATCTCGACGCCTACGGGTGATTCGCCGTCTACGGGTGAAGCGGCGCTAACGCCGGTCCCGTTCGGTCATGATCCCTACCTGGACGGCCAGCCTCCAAGTTTCTTGTGGCACTATCCGCCACCGCCTGAAGGGCTGGTTGCAACACCGCTCCAGGAAGACGGCGTCATGCTGGATTGGGAACCCGTTTACGGAGCGGCTGGATACGATGTCTTGCACTATCCCTATGCCGAAGGTGTCGTCCTTACTCCCGAGAACATAGGGGACGAGTCTCTAGACTTCGACACATACGCCCGCATAGGTGACCTGTTCACTTCACAGACGTTCCAGCAGGTATCGGACTTGGAGTGTGAACAGATGTATCTGTTCGAGGTTCGGGCCATAGGCGCCGGGCCTCCGGTCGATATGTCCATAGATCCGGACCAGAAAGACTACGGCTCGCCCTCCAGGGTGATCGTCTCTCCCTGCGCCACTGAGCCCGCAACATCGGTTCCTCATGCCGGCCTGTGCCCGGAAGAAGGTTCGGACTGTTTATTTCCGTCCCAGAAGGTCGCTCTTTCAAGCGGATGGCCTCCGTTCCAGGCGGTCTATTCGACCCTGCATCATCGGACACGCACACATGATTGTCCTGATGGGCAGTACTACGAGTCCAGATTACAGGTTAAACACATGGACTTCAGGACAGACTATAATCATCGAACGACGGTGATAGCGGATTCTGAATGGGTGTATCCTGAGATATTCTGTAGCGGCAGTGGATTCGGACTATGGGAAGGCGTAGGGTCGTACGAAGAGAAGAAAGGACTGATCCGTACGACCTATAACGCCTTGGAATACAGCGGCAGAATTGAACGCACCAAGACACTTAGCTTATCCTCCAATGACCTCACTGAACACTTGGGGTATTATGAGCGTATTTTCGGACGAGACAATCCTGCAGTACTGATACTGGCAGGCATACGACCTGACCAGGAATTTGAGAGACCCAGAGGTTTCGCGGAAGATTACGATGGCGTCTGTTATCGGAACGTCTGCGAATCGAAGGATGCAGCCATTCGATATGGCGAGGACCTAGTGACCAACGACGCATACGAGATCCCGTTGGTGTTGGCCACTCTGGACGGAGCAGGCGAATCGCTGAGGGTGCACAGGCTCTGGATAGACGCCGACCGGACTCCGTGATCTGTTCGCTCGAAGATGGACCGGCGGGAGGGGGGCGCATCTTTGATGCGGGGGTGAGGGTTGCCGCATGCTAGACTGACCCCCCATGACAAGTACCCCTGACCTCACCGGCAAGGTCGCCCTCGTGACCGGCGGCAGCCGGGGCATCGGACGACAGCTCGCCCTCGCGATGGCCCGACACGGCGCGACCGTCGTCGTCACCGCGCGCAACCTCGACTCCTCCCCCGGCCAGGGCGGCACGCTGCGCGGGACCGCGGAGGCGATCGAGGCCGCAGGCGGCACGGCGCTCGCCATCCCCGCGACGATCACCGACTCTGCGGAGGCGGCATCGCTCGTCGAGCAGACAGTCGAGCGCACCGGACGGCTGGACATCCTGCTGAACAACGCCGGCGTCTTTCCCTACGCCCTGATCTCCGAGATGTCCGACGAGGACTGGCACGACAACATGGACGTGAACATGAACGCTGTGTTCTACCTCACGCGCGCGGCGCTGCCGGTGATGGTGCAGCAGAGCGGCGGACGCATCTTCAACGTGTCGAGCGACCTCGCGATCAGGTTCGCGGTGGGGCGCGTCGCCTATTCCGCGTCCAAGGCGGCGCTCGATGTGTTCTCGCAGGCGCTCGCCAAGGAGGTCCGTGACCAGAACATCGAGGTCATCGCATGGACGCCCGGCCACGTCATCACCGACATGACCGGCCCGCGTGCAAGGGACAGCGTCGAGTCGGTCGAGCCGTCGTTCCTCTGGGTGCTCGCCCAACCCCCGATGGCCCTCACCGGCCTCGTTCTCCGCAAGGACGAGTTCGGCAAGACCTGGGGCGCGGGTGTGTGACACCTACCGTCATTCCCGCCTCTTCTCGTCATTCCCGCGAAGGCGGGAATCCAGGGCCGTCAGGGTACGCGGTGGTTGGGGTCTTGTACCGGCAGTTGCGACACCACGGGCTTGCATAACACTGCCCAATATGCTTAACCTGAATCCACGCCAGAGCACCGGCAATCGAGAGATACGAACGACTGGGGCGAATACCTTTGGGAGTGCCGGCAACGTGAGCAACCCTAACGACCAGATCCGGCGGCAGATGCTGCAGTATTTCTACGACAGGAACAAGTATGCCACTAGCAAGCAAGGCAAGAATGGGTCACAGGTAAGGATATCTGATATCAAGAAGGAACTCAAAACAATACATGGCCTCACACAGCAGGATGTCATGAGCCAACTACGCTATCTCATTAGTAATGAGTGGGTGGAAGAGATAATCAAGGAACGAACATTTACGACTCCAAAAGGCACCCAACAGCCTAGCATACAAGAATGGTATACCATCACCGCAAAAGGCATGGATAGGATTGAGGGTTCTTCATCAGAATTCAAACGTGAGAGCCCTTATTCAAATATCAACATAACCGCATTACACAGTGCAGTTCAGCTAGGTGACGGGAACGTGGTCCAAGAATCCTTTGTAAGTCTAGCGAATGAACTGGAGCAGCTCCGCTGTACCGTAGATGAGTCGGATCTATCGGACGAGGAAAAGATGTCAGTTATCGCTGAGATTGAGACCATCAACAGCCAGCTGGCCAAACCCGAACCCAACAAGCCCATCATTAAGATGGCCTTAGACAGCCTTACCAGTGGTAAGGCGGCGCATCTAGTTCAATCCATCGGTACGCTTTCACGATTCGTTGAAGGGATTAGCCTATAGCATGCCCAGAGACGTTGGCGAATGGACAAAAGACAAGCTGAAGATAGTCACCCACTACCTGCCCGTATGTTTGGATGCGACAGAGCGTGCTGTTGAACGTATCTACATAGATGCGTTCGCAGGACCAGGGACGAACCGAATTGAACGAACCGCAGAAGTGATCGACGGTTCGCCTCTCATCGCACTCTCGGCCAGTGGCAGCAGAGGAGCACGTGGGTTTGACCATCTTTACTTCATTGAGAAGGATGACAACCTTGCTACGGAACTTAAGACCGAGGTCGAACGTCGCGGAGAAGGCAAGAGGGCAACCGTTATCTCAGGCGATGTGAACACCGAATTACCCGAATTGATGCGCGAACTACATCCGAGGTCACCTACTTTCGTTTTCTTGGACACTGAAGGAATAGAACTTAGTTGGGAGACAGTTCAATCTCTAGCGGCATGGCGGACTGAACTGCTCATCAATTTCCCGCTGGGTATGTCCATCAACAGGAATGCGGACTCCGCTAAGACCGAGGCTTACTTCGGGACACCGGAATGGCGTGAGTATTGGAATGGGGGACGCCTGTCCCGTACGTCGGGGTTGATTCGCTTCTATCTCGATAGACTTGCAAGCCTGGGTTGGACAGAACACCCAAACCACTCACGTTTGGTTAGGGACGACGGCAATCGGCATTTATACTACCTGCTGTTCGCAAGTAAGGACCCTGCGGGTGGACGAATCATGAACTGGGCGTTCAGTCAGCCGGACGCGACGGGCCAAGGTCGGCTCGCTCTATAACCCTGGCACCCCTACCGGCATCCCGCTCCACACCTGCCCGTCGAGCTCCCTGCCCGCCTTCTTCTTCCCGACGCGCCTGCCGTCGGCGTCGAACGCGCCCCACTGCTTGAAGAAGAAGCCGACCTCCGCCGCGGCGCACTGATCGCGGATGGAGCGGAACCACTCCGGCCTCGGACGCTGCGCGCCGGGGCCGCTCTCGCCGCCCGCGATCACCCAGCCGATGCCGGAGAGGTCCAGGTCGTTCAGCGGCCCGAGCAGCGGCTCGCACGAGAGGAAGCGCACGGCGGCGGGCACCTGGCGCAGCGCATCGATGCGCCGCGTCCAGTACCGGTTCTCGACCGACACGCCGAGCCAGACGTTGGACGGCCACGGCAGCGTCGGCGCGAGCTTCCTCGCGCGCTCAGCCCGCTTCGTGAGGACCTGGAACGTGTGCTGCCCGGCCTCCTCCATCACGTCGAACACCTGCCGGATGTACTCCAACGGCACCTCGTCGTGGAAGAGGTCCGACATCGAGTTCACGAATATGCGGCGCGGCTTCTCCCATTCCAGCGGCTGGCGCAGGCGCTCCGGGCGCAGTTGCAGGTCGAACCCGCGCTCGTAGGGATGCCCCGGCACGGCCCTGAACCGGTTGGCGAAGCGCATCGCGTAGCAGTGCGCGCACCCCGGCGATATCTGCGTGCAGCCCGTAACCGGGTTCCACGTCGCCTCCGTCCACTCGATCTTGGAGTTGTCGCTCATGGCCGCGTCATTATGGGGCAGCAGGTATGGGAACGCGATAGCCCCCGATGTCCGATTGCTGGTTTGAGTCTCTCCCCTCTCCCGATCGCGGGAGCTGGGGATGAGGGGTGAGCGGGTGCGGGGCGCAAGCCCCGTCATTCCAGCGGAGGCTGGAATCCAGACGCGCGGCGGAGACGCGCGCATGCGCAGCAGCGCACACCACGTCCGCACACACCTGGCTCCGCGGCGTGCGGACGGTTGTCATTTCGAGCGAAGCCGAAGCATCTCTCAGGCATTCCGCGTCGTTCCTGCGGAGGCAGGAACCTCGCAGCCTCGGGCCGGAGGTGAGAGTCACCACAGTGACACGTGCCCATTGCGCCAACGACGCCCTGCTTCCTACCATGTCCGCATGGACGTCTCACTCTCCTCCCGCCTCGCCCATGGGCACCCCCGGCAGGGGGTGTCGGAAATTGTCGGATCGTGTCGGATACGTGTCGGATTGTGTCGGATTGTGTCGGATCTGGTGTAGGAAATGTCTGGGTTTCCGACAGGTGAAGAGGCAGCTGCAGGAGTGAGAACCGGCAGGAACCGACAGTTCGCGAAAAAACGCCCTCGCCCGCCCTCGGCCCGCGCCCTCAGCCGCCGCTCAGCCGAGGCTTACGCGCGAGGAGGAGCAGCGTACCGCCGACCGCGCTCAGCGCGGCGCTGATGGCGAAGATGAGGAAGTAGCTGCCCGTGGCGTCGTACGACATCGCCGCCGCCAGCGGCCCCAGCGAGTTGCTAAGCATGTGCACCGGCGAGACCATCCCCCGTATCCCGCCTATCGAGTCCCGCCCGAAGTAGTCCGCCCAGATGATGTTCATCACCGTGAACAGGATGCCCGTCGCCGTGCCGAACAGCAGGCCGAACACGTACGCCAGCAGCGCGGTGTCCGTGAACAGGAAGAGCACGATGCTCAGCGTCATGAAGTAGTAGCTCAACGCCATCAGTCGGTGCACCGGCACCCGCTCGGCGGCGATCCCCGCCACGATGGACACCGGCATGGAGATGAGCGGCGAGAGCGAGACCGAGAACACCGCCGCCGCACTCGATATGAGCGGCTCCCCGGAATCGGCGCGCATGTCCGTCAGGTAGGAGAACCAGTGGAAGTGGATGCTGGTGGTCACGAAACTCTGGATGCTCACCGCCCCCGCGATCAGGTAGAACGCGGGCGTGCGCAGCGCCATCCGCCGGTCGAACGACACCTCGGCGTGCATGGCCGCCAACCGGCGCCGCTGGGAAGCGTCGCGGACGTCCACGCCGTCCGGGAGCAGCCCGTGGTCCTCGGGCCTCCGGCGCAGGAAGAGCAGCGCCGGTATGAGCGACGACGCCCATACCGTGATGCCCATCGCCACCCACGCCGTCCGCCACGTGCCGAAGGTGAGGATGCGCTCCACCATGACGGGGAAGCCGATCTGCCCCACGCGCTGGCCGAGGTTCGCCAACGCCCCCGCCCTGCCCCGCATGACGATGAACCACTTGGGGATGACGACGCCGATGACCATGAAGAACGTGGAGGCGATGACGGTGCGCCCGAGTATCTGGAGCGCGAAGTGGTGCCACAGCTCCTCCACCGCGCCCATGAGCACGAACGTGAGTCCCATGAGCGCGATGGCGACAGTCATGATGATGCGCGAGCCGTACCGGTCCATCAGCGGGCCGACGGCCAGCGACGCAAGCCCGCCCATGAACGAGCCGATGGACATGGGGAGCGTGTAGAGAAAGCGCGTCCAGCCGAACTCCTCCGTCATCGGCCCCTGGAACACGCCGAGCACAGGGTTCGTCTCAACACCGCCGGCGAACGATATGACCGACAGGACGGCCACGATGGTCCAGCCGTAGAACCAGCGCCCGCGCTTTCGTGTCCCGGACGCCGGACTCCCCTCAGTCTCCTGCATGACCCTGTCTCCCTCTCCCCCGGCCTGATCCCCTCTCCCTAGAAGGGGAGAGGGTGCGCGTGTCAGGGCATGCGGCGGTGAGGGTACTGGGGTGGCGGGGCGCGGGGTGTGCGATGAGGTTATGCAAGGGTCTTTGCAAGGGGAGAGGGAGCGCAACTTCGATGCGGGGGTGAGGGTGTCTGACGGGGCCCCATCAGGGCACGACGATGATGAACTTGCCGAAGTGCTCCGACTTCTCCATCTGTTCGTGCGCCCTGGCTGTCCCTGTCAGTGGAACAGAGGCCTGGATAGCCGTGCCTATCTGCCCCTTGCCCGCGGCATCGACGATTCGCCGCAGCTCGTCCGTCGAGCCCATGAACGTGCCGAACAGCCGGAGCTGCTTGCTGAACAACTGCCCCAGGTGTATCTGGGCCTGGTAACCCGCCGTGACGCCGCAGATGCCGTACCTGCCGCCCCGCGCCAGCGAGGCGTAGGCGTCCTCGAAGAACGCCGCGCCGGTACTGTCCACCACGAGGTCGACGCCGCGCCCGCCGGTCAGCTCCTTGATCCGCTGCCCAAGGTTCTCCGTCTTGTAGTTGATGGCGTAGTCCGCGCCCAGCTCCTTGGACTTCCGCACCTTCTCGCCCGTGCTCGTGGCCGCGATGCACGTCGCTCCGACGACGCCCTTGATGAGCTGGATGGCCGCGGTGCCGACGCCGCTGGACGAGGACAGCACGATGGCGGTCTCGTTCGCCTGCAGCCTCCCTTCCCGCATGACGATGCCCCACGTGGGCAGGTAGATGGTAGGCAGGGCGGCGGCCTCCTTGAAAGTGAGCGAGTCCGGTATCGGCACCACGTTTTCGGCCGGAACGGCAACGTACTGGGCGTTTGACCCCTGCCTGTTCGTGCCGATCATCTGTGGCGGGGTTGTGCTGCAAAGCGGGTTCACGACGACGCGCTGCCCGACGCTCAGGCCGCTCACCTCAGGGCCGAGCGCGGCGATCTCGCCTGCGCAGTCGCCGCCGAGGATGCGCGGCATCTCCTCCGGCGCAACCTTCGTGCCGCGCAGTCCGGCTCGCGTGTAGAGGTCCAGCCGGTTCAGCGCGGACGCGCGGACGCGGATGAGCACGTCGCCCGGTCCGGCCTCCGGCTCCGGCATCTCGCCGTACTGGATCACGGAGGGTCCTCCGTGGCTGCGTATGAATGCTGCTTTCAACGCTCGCTCTCCCGTTGCACAGACATTATTCGCCTCGCCCGCCCGACACTCGTAGGAGATACACCCACGCTCCGGGCGAAACCCGTCATTCCAGCGAAGGCTGGAATCCAGCGTGGCCGTCAGGCCACACGCGCCGCGTTCATCAAGCCTGCTACCGCCCCGCAACCCCTGCGGGGAGATGTCCCGCCCTAGCTCAGGTGCCTCGCGTAGAAGTCGAACACCTTCTCCCAGCCGTCCTTGGCCTGTTCCGGACGGTGCGACGTGCCGCTCCAGTTGAAGAACGCGTGTCCCGCGCCGTCGTAGCGGTGGAACTCGTACTCCTTCCCTTGCTTCTGGAGCTCTGCCTCTATGGCGTTCACCTGCTCGATGTCCGGGTTGGCGTCGTCGTTCCCGAACAACCCCAGGACCGGACAGCCCAGGTTGGGCGTCATGTCGATGGCCGGCGTCGGCTGGTTCTCGTTGATGCGGTCGGGCGTGGGGATGACGTTGCCGCCCCAGCAGTCGACCGCCGCATCCACCTCCAGGTTGCAGCCCGTCATGTAGGCGACGCGCCCGCCGGAGCAGAAGCCGATGACGCCCACCTTGCCCGTCGCGTCGTCGAGCCCGCGGATGTAGTCCAGCGCGCCCTGCAGGTCGCCGAGGACGAACGCGTCGCGCTGTCCGCCGTCGTCGCGGATACGAGCCGACATCTCCGCGGGAGTGCCGGGGCCCATGCGGTGGTGCAGGTTCGGGCAGACCGCCAGGTAGCCGTGGTGGGCGAACCGGCGCGTCACCTCGATGCACCACTCGTCCCAGCCCGGCATGTGATGCGCCACGAGCACTGCCGCGAACGGGCCGGGGCCTGCGGGTTTCGCCACGTAGGCGTCTATCTCGTCGCCGTTGTGTCCGGTTATCTGTATCGTCTCCGTCGTCATCGCCGGATGCAGGACTGTTACTGTTGCCATGCGCTTCCCTCCTCTGCGTTGCTGCTGCGTATCCTACTGCAAGTAGGCCTACTCCACGTAGGCAACCGCCTCTATCTCCAGGATGAACTCCGGCCTCGCGAGGCGGGAGACAACGAGGAGCGTGCTCGTCGGCGGTTTCTCAGGCCGGTATTGCGCCCGCGCCTCCCGCACCGCGTCCAGGTGTTCCTCGCCCACCACATACGTCGTCGTCTTGACGATGTCCTCGAACTTCCCGCCGACCGACTCGACCGCGAGGCGCAGGTTCTTGATCACCTGCCCGACCTGCGCGGCGGGATCGCCGATGCCCACCACATCGCCATTCTCATCGGAGGCCGTCTGCCCCGCGATGAAGACCCACGGCCCAACCTTCACGACGTGCGTGTAGCGTCCGCCGTTCGGGGACATGCCCTCCGGTTGCAGGTGTTCCACGTTCGCCATTTGCTGCCTCCTCTGCTGTCTCTCAGCGTTACCACCCTCACCCCAGCCCTCTTGTTCAGGAAGGGGGAGCGGACCTCTCGGAATGGAGGTTCCTATCTTCGAATGCCAAGCTCACCCAGCGCGGCCTCCGCGCCGGAAGAGAGCGCCAGCCCTTCAGCGACGCCCCGCGCGAGAGCATAGCTCAGCGCGCCGAGCATCTCGGCGGACGGCGCTTCGCCCTCCTCGCGGTGCGCCGCGGCCCCGGCCAGCGTCTCGTAGGAGCGGTCCAGGCTCCAGCAGAAGGAGAGCAGGCGCGCTGCTTCCCACTCGGACCGCGGCGGTGGAATGTCGGTCAGATCGATCAGGTCGTTGACGACCTTGGTGTAGCGCAGGATGCCGGTGCGCTCGTTCTCCGGCGAGCCGTAGAAGCGGCGGTAGCGCAGCGCATCGATGCGGCGGACGTAGTCCTCCTCGCCGTAGACGTTGCGCGGCAGCCACTCGGCGCGCAGGTCGAGCACCTCGTTCCCGGACGCGTCGGTCACGGCAGCCGCGACCTCGGAGCCGATGTAGGGGTCGTACTCGTACTTCGCGGCGTTGCGGAGCACCGCCTCCTGCAGCGCCAGCGTCACCTCGCGCGGTATCTTGCGATAGAGCCTGCCCTCCGCCGCGTCGTTGGAGTCGGCCCCCAGGCCGCCGGTGTTGAAGGCGTAGAACTCCTGCCGCACGCCGTCCGCCTGCATCCGCCGGAGGATGTCGTACAGCAGGTTGGCGTTGTCGTCCTCCAGCCCGATGATGAACGGGTCCGAGAAGTACTCGACGTACGGCCTGCCGATGGCGCCCGCTGCCGCGCCCATCTGCACCGCCTCGCCGTACATCAGGACGCGTACGTACTGCTCCAGGCTGAGCTTGCGCAGCGGCGGGATGACGGTGTTCTCCCGCATCACGGCCTGCCAGACGATGCGGTGCACATCCCCCATCGGGACGTGAGCGGCCTCCGTGAGCGCGCCGCCGGTCACGCGGCTGATGACCTCCGCAACGCCCTTGCGCTGCAGCAGCCTGCGTCGCGAGAGCACCATGCGCATGTTCCGCGTAGGGTTCTGCGAGAAGTCGGGCTCGCCGCTCTCGGGGTCGGCGACAACGTTCTCCAGCGTCTCTTGGGGGTTCGGCTCGCCGGGTGCGCCGCGCACGACGTCGTAGGTGACAGGGTCGTCCTCGCGGGTGAGGCCGGACGGCACCGCGTAGAAGTTGTTCTCCGTGCCGTCTATGCCGTATGCGTAGGAGACGCGCCGGCCGTCCAGCTCCACGTCGATGGGCGCGGCGAGCGGCTGGAGCAGGATGATGTCGTCGTTCATGGGGTAGACCCCTTCCTCGGGGTCGGGCTGAAGGGAGAGGCGGGAGGCGAGCTCGCTGTTCGCCAACTCGATCATGATGGTGAGCGTGCTCTTGCCGTGGAGCGACGGCCCCGTCGTGACGACGGCGGCGTTGTTCATGCTGCCGTCCAGCGCGCGGATGCGGGCGACGCTCAGTGCGGCCTGCAGCGCCAGCCCGCCGTTCATCTTCGTCTGGTGCATGGCTATACTGAGCGGGCCCATCTTGTGCTCGCCCACGTAGTCGAAGCCGAGATGGAGCGACAGCCCGCGCGTCGGCGCCTTGAACACGAGCCGCGTCAGACTCTGCGCCTCGATCTCCCCTCGAATATCGGCGGGCAGGTCGAGGACCTCCAGCCACTCGGGGATGGAGAGCTCCACGATATCCGGCTCGCCGGAACGTTCCTCCTCCGGGAGGTCGAACGTGAGCTGACGCCACATGTACGGCAGTTGCGGGTAGCGCGCGCCCACGACCAACTGCCGCGCGTGGAACGAGCGTCCGGGCGCGTCGCATATCCGGCGGTCGGACTGCACGACGGTCTCGCCCGCGGCGAGCCACTCGTTGAACTTCTCGGTGATGACCGGCAGGATGCGGCAGAACAGCCGCTGGTCGTCGTGGCCGAACTCGAGGGAATCGCGGTTCGGCGTGAAGCCGTCCATGAGGTAGCGCGTGAGGTGCGGCTGGCGGGCGACGCCGCGCTGGCTGTAGAAGGCGAACCCGCCCGAGTTGAGCCGTACGACCGCCTCTGGTCCTGCCCGCCCCGCGGCCCTGCCTTCCGCATTCGCGGCGGCGGCCTCGTCCACGATGCTCCGCCACTCGTCGACCGCCGCGCCACGCTCGGTGTCGGGCAGTCCGCCGATCTCCCGCATCCGGGAGGCCAGCCAGTCGTCGCTGGGGTTGAAGAGTTCGCTGCCCGAGTCGTGGCCGCGTTTCGCGAGGCCGATGAGTTCATCGAGCGCGGCGCTGAACTCGGGCAGCACCTGGGGCGGGGTCTGGTCTGTATGGCTCTGGGTCACGCTTGCTCTCCAGTGTGAGGGGATGATGGGATACGGCAGATTCTACTACCCTGCCACAACAATGTGCCGACCTCCGCTATATTCTGCCGCTCCAATAGTGGGCCTCAACCGCTACACCTGTACTGGGGTGACCATTTGTGAGCACGAGCGGAGTAGGACCGTCCCACCAGTCGGGATGGTCGCCGTAGTGATCGAAGTGCGACCGAGTGCTCCAGAGAGGAATGTCTACGGAAAGAGCGTAGGTTGCGCTTGGATCAACCTCCGCAGAATGGTAAGAGATCGAGAAGGGGATTGGAAATGCTGTCTCTCTTCCAATCTCTTGCGCACCAATAGTGCAACGTCTTTCGACATCATACAACCTGATGACCCCAGGTTTCTCCCGCCACCCGTCACGAGACCACATCTTGGCCTCTTCAAAGGAGATACCGGACGTTATGATACCTGTGACAGTGGCAAGAGGGCCATCGGGTGGATCACTGACGGCGGCGACCTCCAGCTGGATACCGTGCGACGGATTGCCATGAGTAATCACTTCCTGACTGTCATTGGCATAGAGCACACGGCAGGAACTCCCGAAATCCTTCTTGATAACGACACTCAGAGCATACGTATCTTGCGGATCAATTCTACGAGAATTGTATCTGAGGTAGAACGGAATGGGAAAGGAGTTTGGGGTTCTGATAGATACGCGATGGACGCCGGTCTCGTTTGTGACGTCTCGCAGCTTCACGCTGGCGAAGGCATCCTCAGCGAGGTCTCCGCCGCCACTGAACGTAATAACGCCGCTGACTGTTGGTGCGACTTCTACCTCGACGTCGCTATTCAGTTCACGTGCATATATGACCCACGGTGTAATCTCATCCCAGTTTTCGAAGAGGACGTCTCCTGTCGGTCCAAGGATAGTGATATGTGGGATATAATAGGCGTCCCAGTCCAAGATAAGAGGATCGTACGGAACCGAGAAACGAATCGGGAAATCTGTCTCCTCCTCGATGGTGAACGAAGCACCCCCGGGGTCGTCCCAAGACGTGGAGTTGCCAGTACTGCGAAACTCAATCGACACTTCGGCTCCTTTCGGAACGGTTTCGCTACCGTGATGAACTACGACTCCTGTAATAGGCAACACAGTCGTGAGCTCTATCTCAGTCCTCTCCCTAGGAACGCCACGAACGATGGCATCCTCGTAACGCTCGTTGACGTAGATAAGTTCGCCATCAGGCTTGTAGATACGCACCAGGGATACGTATCTTCTCTCAGGATCAACGAGAACAAAGGAATATGGAATAGCGATTCTAAAAGGGGAATGAGTTTCAGCCGCCAGAATATCATCTGACGAACCGACCAATGGCCATTTTCCGATTGGAGGCAACGTCCTTAATTCTTGCGTATTGGGAACCCCGCGTATCTCCACCGAGACCCGGGTCCCTGCTGACAGAACATGGCCACTGTCGAAGGCTACCGTGCCCGCCAGCAAACCAGAAGCAGGAATGGCCGTCGGCGTATCGGCCGGCGTGGGCGTGAACGTCGGTACCGGTGAAGTAACCGCAGGAGACGGTGTCGCTGTAAGCGTAGGGTTGAGCGTGGCTGCAAGAGTCGGTGTTGCGGTAGGCGTAGAGCTCAGCATGGCTGTAGGAGTTGGCGCCGGTGGTGGAGCAACGCTCTGCGTACAACCGGACGCAGGCACGACAACTGTCACGAGCACCGCAGCAAGCAGTTCAGCGCAGTGTTTCCAGAGGTTCCCCACAGGCACAACCTTCCCATACGAGAGAAGCCCAGCGGCTGCTGGGCTTCTCCGTAGGTGCGCAAGGTGCAACAGGCGCTACGCGGAGCCGGCCTTCGCCTGCTCCACTGCCTCTTCCATGCGGCGGTGGAGTTCGGCCGCCAGCGGGATGGCCGGACCGTAGCGGTCCGACTCCCAGACCGCCCCGCCCTTGTGGTACTGGGCACGGGTGTTCCTCGTCAGCTCGGGAACGTCCTTCGCCCAATCAGGATTGAGCCAGGCGTCTGCGGGCCTGCCGCCGCCGTACAGGATCGATATCTCCCCACCTTCGTGTGGAAGAGCTTCGATATCCGCCTCGTCGCGGAAGACGTTCAACGGATCGCCGCCGTCCTCGACGACGCGCATCTGCTCGTCCAGCTGGCGGCGGAGGAAGACGACCGGGATGTCGGTGCGTCCGAGGTTCTCCGCGCTGCGGTCGGTCAGCGGGCCCTGCGCCCACCAGCCGATGAAGTCCTGGTTGAGGATGCAGTCCAGGACTGGCTTGCCGTCCTCGTCGTAGATCGGCACCTCGTAGTAGGGCACCTTGTCCTGCTTCGGAGCCTCGACACCGGGAGGCGCCGCGTAGGTGTTGTAGGAGATGTGGTAGGTGTGCTCGTCGTCTATCGGCACGCGGATCTGGAATTCGCTCCAGGGAGCGCCGGCTGCGTTCTGCTCCGTGTAGAACGGGAAGATGACGGTGGAGTGGCGGGACCTCTTGTCCTCCTTCGCCCCGAGCTCCTTGGAGAAGATGACGCCCTTCTCCATGCCGTACTGGGTGGGGTGGACGTACAGGTCCTTGATGCCGACGCCCTGGTCCATGAATCCCTTGCTCATCCGTTCGAGGCGATCGTGGTCGCCCATCTTCTCGAGGATGTACTGGAACTGGTAGCCATGGAGCCAGACGCCGTGGGTGGGATCGCCGGTGTTCTCCTGGCACTGGAGCCAGTTGGCGTTGAGGACCGCGATGCCCATCTGCCGGACGGAGTTGGGCCAGACGAACAGGTCCCAGGGGGGCAGCAGCGGCGCAGGCTGGGGGCCCATGTAGGCGAAGAGGAGGCCGCCCATCTCCTTCACCGGGTAGGCGGGGAGTTTCAGGCGGTCCTTGTGCATGTCGCGGCGGGCTTCCAGCGGCGAGTCCACACATGCGCCGGTCGAGTCGTACATCCAGCCGTGGTAGGGGCAGCGAAGGCCGTTCTCGTCGGGGATCCCCCAGCGCAGGTCGACGGCGCGGTGCATGCACCGCTGGCCGATGAGGCCGATGTTGCCGGACTTGTCCCGGTAGCAGGTGAGGTCCTCGCCAAGCAGGCGGACGGCCTGCACGGGGTCTTCGTCGAGTTTGGCGCTGGGCAGGAACGGCACCCAGTAGCGGCGCATCAACTCGCCTCCGGGCGTGCCGGGGCCGACGCGAGCCAATCGATCGTTCTGTTCCGTCGTCAGCATATTTACACCCTCCCTGGCGGGCTTTTCGACGCAAGCATACCACTCCACGTGCAAGCCGCGCAGCAAGCGTGCAGTGCAGAACGAACAGGTGTGTCCGGTGGAGAAAACTGGTCGGGGAGCCGGGATTTGAACCCGGGGCCTCTACGTCCCGAACGTAGCGCGCTACCGGACTGCGCTACTCCCCGACGCAAGAACGGCCTCACGGAAGGCCGACTCCTCGATTCTAGCACAGCGAGTCGGCCGCGCCGCCCTCAGGAGACGCGCGCCAGGTATTCTCCGGCCTCGCGCAGGTCCTTCTGCGATTCGACGGACTTCCAGTACGCGCCGCTCTCGAACGCCGCCAGACGGCGCTCCGAAGCCAGCGCGGGGAACGTCTCCGTCTCGTGGTCGCCCACGTCGGGGAATCGGGCGATCGCTTCCCGCGTGAGGACGTACACTCCGGCGTTGACCCAGTACGGCAACGGCGGCTTCTCCCTGAAACCGGTCACCAGTGCGCCGTCCGTCTCGACGATGCCGAACGGGCTGATCATGGGAGTGAGCAGGACGGTTGCCAGCGCGCCCGACTGCTCGTGCGCCTCCACCAGCGGAGCGAGTGGCTGGTCCGTGAGCACGTCGCCGTTCGTGGCGATGACGGCGGGATCGGACAGCCCCGCCTCCCGGTAGCCGTTCTTGTACGCGCCGCCGCGTCCGAGCGGGGATGCCTCCGCGATGCAGCGCACGTCCAACCCTTCGATGCGCGGCACTGTGAAATGCTCCGCGATGACCTCGTGCATGTAACCCGTGAGCAGGAAAGCGCGCTCGATGCCGTTGACCCGAAGCCAGGCGAGGTGATGCTCGACGATTGGCCTGCCATTGACCTCCACCATCGGCTTGGGCCTGTCCTGCGTCAGCGGCCAGAGGCGTTCGCCCCTGCCTCCGGCAAGCACCAGCGCGGTCGTGGGTTGGGGTGGCGTACTCACGCCGCGTAGTCTATCGGGCTGGCAAGCGGCGGGTAAACGTAGGTGCAGATGCCTTGTCCACCATAGTTGAGCGCTCCTATACTCCCGCCGAAACCTGCCGTGGCCGCCGCACCCGAACCCCTGCTGTCAGTCATCCTCCCGACGTATAACGAGCGCGAGAACCTCTCCGTGCTCGTGCCGCGACTCCTCGACATCCTGAGCGACGTTCCCTGCGAAGTCATCGTGGTGGACGATGGCAGTCCGGACGGCACCGCTGCCGCCGTGCGCGAGATGGCGGCGTCCGACTCACGGGTCCGGCTGGTGGAGCGTCCGGGCAAGGCAGGGCTTGCGAGCGCGGTATTCGCGGGAGCCAGGGAGGCGCGAGGACGGCTCGTCGCCGTCATGGACGCCGATCTCTCGCATGACCCCGACATCCTGCCGGAGATGCTCGAACGGGCCGAGGACGGCTGCGACGTGGTCATCGGCTCACGCTACGTGCGGGGTGGGTCGTTCGCCCACCAGCCCCTGGTGCGAAGGTTGATCAGCCGGGTGCTCAACACGGGCGTCCGCGTGATGCTCATGTTGCCCCAGCGCGACGTGCTGACGGGCTACGCGCTCTGCCGTCGGGAACTGCTCACGAAGATGCCGACGCGCTACTCGTCGCGCGGGTTCAAGTGGCTGCTGGAGCTGCTGGCGGTGCATCGCGGGCTGCGCGTGCACGAGGCCCCCATCGTCTTCCGGAACCGCTATGCCGGGGTATCGAAGGCGGACGCAAGGGAAGCGCTGGGGCTCGCGGTGCTCTGCCTGCGGCTCGCCCCGCGCCGCCTGCGCCGGTCCCCGGCTACTTCCGCATCCGCGACCTGATACGGAACGTCGCGAGGAACGTGGCCGGAGCATCCTTCCACGGCTGCACCTTCGAGCCCTCGGCGACGTGGCGCCAGCGCACCGGCACGTCCACGACAGAGCAGCCCAACCGCTGCGCGTGGCCGAGCAAGTCGAGGTCGAACCCCCAACCATTCTCGCGGATGTGCGGAGCGATGGTGCGCCACGCCTCGGCGCGCACCGCCTTCGCCCCGCACTGGGTGTCCGGGTTCGGCAGGCCGAGGAAGCGGCGCACCCAGAGCCGGGAAGCCTTGCTGACGAAACGGCGCAGGCGGGGCTGACTACCGTTCTCGTCTTCTCCGCCGAACCTGTCACCGATGGCCAAGTCGTGAGTTTCGAGAGCATCAACCAGTTTCGCGGCCTCCGGCGCGCGCACCATGTTGTCCGCGTCCACGAACATGAGCAGCGAACCATCGGCGAGCGCCAGCCCCTCGCGCAGCGCCCCGCCCTTCCCGAGCGGCGCGGTGAACTCGGCGAGACGCACCTCCGGCGCAGACGCCGCAACCTCCTCCACGACTCCTCGCGTGTTGTCGCGACAGCCGTTCAGCACCACCACGATCTCGAAATCGCCCTGATACCAGCCGCGGAAGTGCTCGAGGTACTCCTCAAGCGTGGGGCGGATGCGCTCCTGCTCGTTGTAGGCAGGGATGACGATGGAGAGCAGCTTCGTCACGAGCGTTGCTCTCCTTCCAGTTTGCCGTAGCTGTGCAGTATGCGCTTCACCCCCTGGTTGCCGGGAAACGCCACCGTCACCTCGTAGTCGCCGGGGCGAGGGCTGCAGTCCACGACGATGCCGATCCCAAAGACCGGATGCGTCACCTTCTCCCCCGCCTTGAACGGGGGCGCCAGCAACGGAGCGACGCCGTCCCCCCCAACGGCCGCGAATTCTCGCTCCGGCCTCCTCGTCCCACCGTTCCCGTAGCGCTGCCCGCGCTCCGGGGCCTCGATCAGGTCGAACGGGATGTCCTTCAGGAAGCGCGACCGGCGCGACGACCCAAAGGAGCCGAACATGCGCCGCCGCAGCGACCGGAAGAGGTAGAGCCGCTCGCGTGCACGCGTCATCCCCACGTACGCGATGCGCCGCTCCTCCTCCAGTTGGTCGGGGTCGTCGATGGAGCGCATGTGCGGCAGTACGCCGTCTTCCATGCCGGTGATGAACACGACAGGGAACTCGAGACCCTTGATCTGGTGGAGGGTGATGAGTGTGAGGTACTGCTGCTCGTCCTCGTCCAGCACATCCTGGTCCGACACGAGCGCGACGCGTTCCAGGAAGGCCGACAGGTTCTCTTCGGCTGGGGCCTCAGCGAACTCGGCGCTCAGCCCTCGCACTTCGCGCAGGTTCTCCAGGCGTTCCTCCGCGTCCGGGTCGTCGGACTCCAGGATGGCTCTCCGCAAGCCGGACTGTTCCAGTACCTCGTCTATGAGTTGCGGCAGCTCCCTCTCCGGCTTGAGGCCGACCAACCCGTTCAGCAGCGAGAGGAACCCGGTCAGTTGGCGCTTCTGCCGTGCGTCGAAGGGGTTGGGATACTCCGGGTCGTCCGCCAGCATCTGCAATGCGGTGTAAGCGGGGATGCCGCGCAGGTTCGCAAGCTCGAGCAGTTCGTCCACCGTCCGTTTGCCGATACCCCGCGTCGGGACGTTGATGATGCGGGTGAGACTCACCTCGTCGAAGGGGTTCTCGAGGAGGCGGAGGTAGCAGATCAGGTCTTTCACCTCACGTCGCTGGTAGAAGCGCACTCCCCCCACGATCTTGTATGGCATACCGTAGCGCAGGCACGCCTCTTCCAATGCGCGGGACTGTGCATTCACCCGGTACGTCACGACGCAGTCGCGTAGCGTAACGGCCTCGTGTTCCATGAGGCGCTGCACCTCGCGGATGACCTCCTGCGCCTCCTCCTCCTCCGTGTACGTGTCGGCGATGCGGATAGGGACCCCTTCACCTTCCTCCGTGAACAGTTCCTGCTCGATGCGCTGACTGTTGGCGCGGATGACGTTCCGGGCCGCCTCCAGGATGGTGCGCGTGGAGCGGTAGTTCTGCGAGAGACTGACGACCGTCGCGTCGGGGTAGTCCTTCTTGAAGGAGAGGATGTTGCGGATGTCGGCGTTGCGCCACGAATAGATGGACTGGTCGGGGTCGCCCACCACGGCGAGGTTGTGGTGTTTCCCGGCCAGAAGGCGCGCTATCTCGTACTGCGCCGTATTCGTGTCCTGGAACTCGTCCACCATGAAGTGGACGAACCGCTCCTGCCACCTGCCGAGGGCCTCCGGCGCGCGGCGGAACAGTTCGACGGAACGGCTGAGCAGGTCGTCGAAGTCCACGCCGTGGCTCCGGGCGAGAGCGGCCTGGTACGCCGAGAAGACCTGGGAGACGACCTTCTCGTAGTAGCCGTCGGCCCTGGCAGCGAAGGCGTCCGGCCCGAGGAGCTGCGACTTCGCCCGGCTGATCGCGGAGAGCAGCGACCGCGGAGGGAAGCGCTTGGGGTCCAACTGCAACTGTTCCATGCACTGCTTGACGAGGCTCATCTGGTCCTCGTCGTCCATGATGACGTAGTCCGGGGGAATGCCGATGACCTCGCCGTCGCGGCGCAGGATGGAGGCGCAGAGCGCGTGGAAGGTCCCGGCGGTGAGGCGCTGCGCGCCGTCGCCCATCAACGCGGCGAGCCTGTTCCGCATCTCTCGCGCGGCGCGGTTCGTGAACGTCACCGCCGCGATACGCCCCGGACGGATGCCGACGTGTTGGTTCAGGTAAGCGATGCGATGGGTGATGACGCGCGTCTTACCGGAGCCGGGCCCCGCCACGATGAGCAGGGGCCCTTCCACGCATTGGACGGCCTGACGTTGAGGCGGGTTCAGCCCTTCCAGCAGTGCATCGCCGCGAGCGGTCATGGACTACGCGACACCGTAGAGCGCGTTGGGATTCTCGCTCAGTATCTTGTCTATCGTTCGCGCGGGGATGTTGGTACGGGAACGCAGCACTTCCACCATGTGCGTCTGCGCGGAGGGGTCGGTCTTCAGCCGGTCGGTCGTACCCGGAGCGTGGTGCCCGTAGTCGGTGCCAACGACGATGTGGTCCTCCCCAATCTTGTCCATCAGGTACGGCAAGTCCTCGCCGACCTCGTAAGAGACCCAGATGTTGTACTCGTCGAACAGCCGAGGACCGAAGAAGTCCGGGTCCTGCTTCATCGTGCCGGTGAGTTGGTAGATCGCGAACGGTATCCACGACGCGCCTGTCTCGATGAAGCCGAAACGCAGCCCCTTGAACTGCTCCGGTATGCGGTTATGCACCAGGTTACGGAACGCGGAGAGCGGAGGGAGCCTGCCGTGGGTGAAGGTGTGGCTCCGTACCGGGTCCACGAGATTGTTGAGGGCGGGCGCTCCCTGCCCCTGGTGCACGCAGATGGAGAGGTCCAGCGCCAGCGCTTCCTCGTATACGGGGAAGAAATACGGGTCGTCCAGCATCCTGTCCTTCTCGATGCCGCGGAAGAAGACGCCGCACGCGCCGTTCTCCTTGCCGAACTGCAGTTCGCGCACCGACGCGTCGATGTCGCGCAGTGGCGGCACGACGACCCACCGGACGCGGTCCTCGGACCTCGCCCACACGTCCGCCAGGTAGCGGTTGTAAGCGCGGCAGAGCGCCACCTCGTAGGCAGGGTCTTCGGTGAGGAAGGTGAGGAAGAGCGTGGGGTAGACGACGTGAGCGTCGACGTTCGTAGCCCTCATGCCCTCGAACCGCATCGGAAGGTCCGTGAGTTCGCGCGCGGGCAGGTCTGGGTGATAGCGCATGCGCGTCTGGGCGGTGGGTGTAACAAGCGAACTCCCCCCGCGCCCGACGCCTTTCGGGATGATGCGGCCGTCTATCAGCCACATGTGGTCTCGGTCGCCGTACTGTGTGTCCTCCGGTACGCTGACGATGACCGGACGGCGCGCGTGCCACTCCGGTTCGAGGTAGTCCCACATCACCACAGGTTCGGCTATGTGGGTGTCTGCGTCGAGTATTCCGGCCATGCCCTGCCTCCTTCGGTCGCCAGTCTCCGCAACGGCGGCATTGTATGCCAGCCACCGCGGGGATGCGCGCCCCTCTTGGCAGGCGATACGAGTGCGTCATCCGTCTATTGCGAGATGTCACCTCGCCTTAGAAGATTGGACGTGCTAGACTGATACACATGGAGTGATTCGTGACCACGCAGGCACAACCCACAGCGGAAGAACGGCTCAGCAGACTCGAAGGCGGCTACGAGCAGGTCAACGAGCGGCTGAACGATCTGACGCAGGCCATCAACAGCCTGCGCTCGGAGATAAACGGCTTCCGCGCAGAAGTGAACGCCCGCTTCAACAACCTGTACATCATCATGGGCGGTTCCTGGGTATCGCTGATGGCGGCAGTCATCGCCTCCAATTTCCTGGACTAGCCCCTCCTCCGCTGCGACCCACGCCGCTTGACGCGCCGCCACTCCCTCTCTACGATACGTTGACGAACGTACTGCAGCGAACGAGGACGTAGCGATGACCACAACGACGCAACAACCTATGACCATCACCATCACCGAGAACGGCGCGAAGCACGTGCAGCAGTTCATGGCCGCCGAGGGCGTCGAGCGCGGCATCCTGCGCGTCGCAGTGAAGGGCGGCGGCTGTTCCGGCCTGACCTACGTGCTGGACCTCGCGAACGAGGCGCAGGACGGCGACAAGGTCATCGAGCAGAACGGCGTCATGCTCGCCGTGGACCGCAAGAGCTACGTCTTCCTCGCCGGAACGGAACTGGACTACTCGGGCGGCCTGAACGGCAAGGGGTTCGTCTTCAACAACCCGAACGCCAAGAAGGCGTGCGGGTGCGGCACCTCGTTCTCCGTTTAGACCCAGTCCTGCCACCGCCTGTTATGCTCATGCCATGAGCATCGACACCGCAGCCCTCACCGCCCTCACGGAACGCGCCGGTTTCACCGACCGCAGCGACTGCGGTCGGTTGTGGATCACGGGCGCGGACGCCCTCGACCTCCTCAACCGCCTCACGACGAACAATCTCGAAACACTCCCCGTCGACACTGCGCGCTCGACCGTCCTGACGAACGGCGACGCCCGCGTCCTGGACCACCTGCGTCTCGCGGCGATAGACGAACGCGTGCGGAATGGCATCTGGTGCTTCACCAGCCCCGGCAGGGCCGAGGCCGTTGCCGAATGGATCGACCTCTACACGTTCGGCGAGGACATAACGGTCCAGGACTGGAGCGCGGGAACGACGCACTTCACCGTCGCCGGGCCACTCGCCGCTGACGCCCTGACAGAGCTGGGTCACGTTCTCCCGGGTGTGGACGAGGTCGCAACGGCCACGGCCATACTGATCGCATCGCCGTTCGGGGCGCACACCGCATACGACTTACTGTTGCATACCTGGGTGTTTTCGACGCAGGAGCGGCAACGGGAATACCTGGAGTTGCAGAAGGATTCGCTCAGGCTGGTGGCCCAGGAAGTCGACGCGGAGACATTCGAGGCGTACCGCATCGCGCAGGGCGTGCCCGCCTACGGCGCAGAGTTCGGCGCGTTCAACAATCCGCTGGAGGCACGGCTGCTTGGCTCCATCAGCGAGGACAAAGGCTGCTACACCGGGCAGGAGGTCATCGCACGGCTTCAGACGTACCGAAAGGTGCAGCGACTCCTCATGTCGTTCGAGGCCGGCACCCCCGCCGCGCCGGGCGACGCGCTGGAAACCGAGGACGGCTCGCCCGCCGGCGTCGTCACGTCGGCCTTCGACACCGGCGATGGCCACACGTTGGGGCTGGCGCTCGTTGCTGCGAAGCACCTCACCGCGGGTTCATCGCTGCGCATCGCAGGCGGCGGCGCGATTGCGTTGTCGGAGCCTGCCTACGCGCTGGCAACGGAGCCGGTGGAGGCGTAAGGCCGAATTCAAGGAATGAGCGTGGAACGCAAGTACATCGGCCTCGTACATAAGGACGCTGATAGCGACTACGGGGTGAGCTTCCCGGACCTCCCCGGCTGCATATCGGCGGGGAGCACGCTCGAAGAAGCACGAGCCATGGCAGCCGAGGCGCTTGCGTTGCATCTTGACGGACTTGAAGAGGACGGCGCTGTTGTCCCTCCCAGTTCAGCGAACGCCGTATTCGGGCACGCCGACGCTGCTGACGCGCTTGCCATCTTTGTTGTGGAGGCACTCCTTGCCCGCAGCGCGGCATCAGCTTCTGCCTGACGATTCCTCAACGATGGTAACGCTGGGCGGGCGCAAGGCCGTCATGCGCTCCGTGCGGATTATTCACGGTGTGAATGAAATCTATTCACCGGATGAAATGAATTCATTCAGCAGCGCGCCTACCCCAGGTAGCAGTACTTGAACGACTCCGCGTAGGGGATACCCTTCGGTTCACCGCGGTTCTTGAGCCCGGTTGTAAGCCGCTCTCCGAACCGCCGCTCTTCATCGGACGGTTCGCCTCCATTGGCCGGCGTGAACCGCATCTGGCTGGCATGCGCCTTGAGCGCGCGGATCTTCGTCTCCACCGTCTCCGAAACGTCGAAGTACACGTCAGCGTCGTCCTGCGCGCCGAGGTAGACATGCTCGACGATGTGTGCGCCCAGCCCCTCGTTCAGCGCGAGTTCCGGGAACATGTGCACGTCCCGCGCCGATGGGAACACGGCGTCCAGCGTCGCGTCGCCCGTGTTCCGATGGTCCGGGTGGTTGATATAGCGCCCGGACCAGCGGACCAACGGGTTCTGCGTGATCACCGCACTCGGCTTGTGCTTGCGGATCACGCGGACGATGTCCTTCCGCAGCTCCAGTGTGTTCTGCACCATGCCGTCCTCGTAGCGCAGGAATTCCACCTCGTTCACACCAAGGATGCGGCAAACCTCCCGCTGCTCCCCTTCACGCAGTGCCGCGAGCTCCGACGGCATGACATTCGAGTCGGACGTGCCCTTGTCGCCGGACGTAACGAGCGCGTAGACGACCTCTTTACCCTCCGCCGTCCAGCGCGCGACGCTCGCCGCGCACATGAATTCGGCGTCGTCCGGGTGCGCGACGATGACGAGTATCTTGTGTCCTGGTCCCTGGTGGTCTTCTGGCCAATCCGTCATTACAACCCCAAACCTCCGTCTATGCTGAGCACCTGGCCCGTGATGTATGCCCCGTCCGCGCTCACTAGGAAGGCAACGCAACCGGCCACGTCCTCGGGCGTACCGAACTGCCCCAGAGGGATGCGCTCGCGTATCTGCGCGCGCAGCTCCTCCGGTATCGAGTCCACCATCTGGGTCGCGATGAACCCCGGCGCGATCGCATTCACGGTAATGCCACGGGAGGCCACCTCCCGTGCAACCGTCCGCGTGAAACCGATGAGCCCCGCCTTCGCTGCGGTGTAGTTCGCCTGCCCCGGGTTCCCCGTGATCGCCACGACCGACGACATGTTGACGATGCGGCCGGAGCGCTGGCGCAGCATCGGACGGATGGCCGCCTTCGTGCAGAGGAACGCGCCCTTCAGGTTCGTGTCGATAACCGCATCCCAGTCCTCCTCGGAGAGGCGCATGAGCAGGTTGTCGCGGGTGATGCCGGCGTTGTTCACGAGGATGTCCAGCCCCCCAAGCCCCTCGACGGCGGCATCCACGAGCGCCTCGGCCTGCGCCGCGTCCGCGACATTCCCCTGCAACGTCACCGCGCTGCCCCCCGCCGCCGCGATCTCCGCCGCGACGGCCTCCGCCTCCTGCTGCCCGGAGTTGTAGTTCAGCGCAACGCTAGCGCCTTCCGACGCGAGCCGCAGCGCAACAGCGCGTCCGATGCCCCTGCTCGCGCCCGTGACCAGCGCGCGCTGGCCGCTAAGCCTGCTCACTGCTGACCTCCGCGCGGACGAGCGCCTGCGCGAGGTCGTCACGCATCGTCTCCGCCAGGTTCCAGTCGAGCGCATCGCACGCCAGCCCGAGGGAGCGCGCGATGCTCTGCGCGCCGGAGCGTCCGTGCCCCACGATGACGGTGCCGTTCACGCCGAAGAGCGGCCCACCGCCGCCTTCCGCCGCCGACGCCAGGCCCGCTATCGCCTGCACCGCCGGGTTGTCCGGACCCAGCCGCGCCGCGAGATAGCGCCCCGCGGCAGCCGCCAGCCCCTCCGTGTACTTCAGGAGCACATTGCCCACGAAACCATCGCACACGAGCACGTCCGCCTTGTCCGCGAATATCTCGTGCCCTTCCACGTTGCCCACGAAGTTCAGGCCGCTCGCCCGGAACAACGGGAACGCCTCCTGCACCTGCCTGCTCCCCTTCCCTTCCTCAGAACCGACGCTCAGCAGTCCGACACGAGGCGACTCCTTGCCGTGGTAGAAGCGCTCGAACGACGCGCCGAGCGCTCCGAAGCTGAGCATCTGTGCGGGCTTGCAGTCCACATTGGCGCCGAGGTCGATGATCGTCGTCTCCGGCGCGAGTCCTATGAACGGCCCGCCGAGCGTCGGACGCTCGAGCCCAGGAAACATCCCAAGCGCAAGGACGGCGGCGGCCATCGTCCCGCCCGTTGAACCCATGCTGACGGCGGCATGGGCTTGCCCGGCTTTCACCATCCCCACGGCCACGGCGATGGACGCACGCGGATTCCTGAGCAGCGCGCGGGCCGGGGCCTCTTCCTCCGAGACGACGCCCTCGGACGGAACGACCTGCACCGGCAGGCCGCTCGCATCGTGCTTCGCGAGCTCAGCCGAGACGGCCGCCTCGTCGCCCACGAGGGCTATCGCGGCATCGTTCTCGCGGGCCGCGATGACCGCGGCCTCCACCGGCACTGCGGGCGCCAGGTCGCCGCCCATCGCGTCCAGTGCGATCGTGTATTTCGCCAAGTCCCGCTCCTTCGCCGATCAGGCGTCCAGCGCCACCGACGTATCGCCCGTGATCACGTTCTCGCCGTTCTGGTTCGTCACCGCCACCTCGTACGTTGCCGAACTGTCGTCCGACGTCTTCAGCGTTCCGGTCGCGCGGACCGTGTCGCCCGGGAAGACCGGCGCTCGGAAGCGCGTCTTGAGCCTGCCACCGCGCAGCCACGCGCCGCCGAACGAGCGCGTCATCAGCTCCGATACCAGCGCCAGCACGAGCATACCGTGCGCGATGGTCCTGCCGTACGGTGTGCCGCGCGCGAACTCCTCGTCCAGGTGCAGCTGGTTGTGGTCGCCGCTGGCGTCCGCATACTGTACCAACTGCTCCTGCGTCATGCGGCGCTCCACCGGCGGCAGGGTGTCCGGCGCGCCGCTCATACGGCCTCCTCGGGAATCGCGAGCGCGGCCCTGCCCTCAACGGCTGCCTCGCCATCCAGTGCACCGAGGAGGTCCAGCGTCAGGAAGCGCGTCCCGCGACGCACGCTGTTCGCGGCGACGGTCGCCGAGCAACGCACCGCCGACCCCATCGCCACCGCACGGGAGAACGTCAGCTCCTGCCCCGTGTGAACCGTCCCAGCGGGAAGGTTCACTGCATCCATCGCCTCCGCCATGACCAGCGCGGCGACCGCCATGGGCGGCGCCACTCCTCCCTCGGCGTAGAGCGAGCAATCGTCGCCTACCGCGCGGACGTAGGCATCCGCCATCTCTTCGGTGACGACTATCTCGCGGTCGACCAACCTATGGCCGGGTTCGAGCGTGTTGAGGTCCATCGTGTGCGCTTCCTGCCTGCCGTGGCCGGCGGCGCACGGCAGGTTGGCAGATTATAGAACGCCCCACAAGCACGCGTTCCCGCAGCACGCGCCACGCCATTCCGCGTTGACGCCGCCGCGCTCTGTCCCCTACCCTTGAAGAACGTGGCCCGCTAGCTCAATTTGGCAGAGCAGCTGACTCTTAATCAGCGGGTTGTGGGTTCAAGTCCCTCGCGGGTCACCACGGACCTCCTATTTTACTCCTGCATAAGCAGTCCAAGTAGTTCCATTACTCAATTGATTACTCATTCACGGGAGAGCCACAAGCTCAATCCTGCCCTCTGAGCGGAGACTATAGCACCCCTGCATAGCAGGATACCCTCCTTAACGCAGGGCATCTGCCCGTATCGCAGGCCTATTTGCCCTGCCATTGAGGGGTACAGATGCCCTGTGCGATTAGGGCATTTAAGCCTTACCGGACGGTGTCCGGTCTCGATATCGTGCCTAGCCGTGTGACGACAACACAGGCCCATCGCTGGCCGCTGAACAGACCAGAAGACGCATCCCCATGAACGTAGCTCCCCCAGTCCTAACCGGCAGCCGCACCGTCCGCGGGAAGGCGCCATCCTACCCCCCCCCCCCCCCCCCCCCCCCCGGTTTTCATCGCGCGCGGCAGGCTGCATGCGCGATTCCGTCTCTTCAGTCCACTCTAACGGCTGCTATTCGCCGCATCCGCCCCGCTCTTCTCCGCGTTCAGGCTCAGGCACAGGACAGCATCCGCCGCTTCCAGGAGTCTCAGCGTCCTGGCGGGCTTCGCACGTCCCGCACTCACCCGGAACAGCCTTCCACCATGCCGCGTCCTGCGCCGGCGCCCTCAGCGCTGCTACCGGCTGACGCCTGCGGACCGGACGGGCTGCGTCCCGCACCTCCGCACCGGCACAAGGAGTAACGATGATGACTGGCGCCGATAGACAACGGCCCCCCATCCTGTTCGCCGCCGTCGCAGTGCTGGCCCTGTCGGGCGCCGTGCTCGGCCTGCTCTTCTCCCCGCTACAGGCGCAGGAGGGCACGGCGCCCGACAAGCCCACGGGCCTCGAAGCCACGGCGACCCACGGCCAGGTGACCCTCACCTGGGACGACCCCAACGACGACACCATCACCGGCTACGTCATCCTGCGCCGCGTCCGCGTGAACGATACCGGGGGCGACTTCGATGTGCTGGTGGCGAACACCAACACGGCGGCGCTGACGTACACCGACGACACGGTGGCGGCCGGCCTCACCTACACCTACCGCATCAAGGCCATCAACGAGCACGGGGTGAGCGAGCGTTCCCGCTGGTTCCACATCGACACCCCCGCCGCGCCCGTACCTGACAAGCCCACGGGCCTCGAAGCCACGGCGACCCACGACTCGGTGACCCTCACCTGGGACGACCCTGACGACGATTCCATCACCGGCTACGTCATCCTGCGCCGCGTTCCCGCGGTCGACCCCCAGGGACACTTCAATGAGCTGGTGGCGGACACGGGCACGGCCGCCACCACCTACACTGACGACACCGTGTCGGCGGAGACTCGCTACACCTACCGCATCAAGGCCATCAACGAGCACGGGACAAGTGAACGCTCCCGCTGGTACCACATCGACACCCCGGCAGCCCCTGAACCCACGCCGGCAGCCCCGCAACGGAGGTCGGAGTACATCGACGCCCACAATGCGGGCGTCCATGACCTCGCCGAGCTAATGGACGGCGCCGATCCATTGGACTCGGACGCAGGGGACACCGAGGAGGAGGAACGCGTAGCAGGCAAGCAGGGCAAGTCGGTCGGCACGCAGCAAGGCCGGAACACTAGCCAAGGCAGGAGCAATCACGAGGTCGACATCTGCGACCGCACGCCGGAGATCGAAGCCGGTCTGCTTGCCTTCATCGTGGGTAGCGGTCAAACCGTCACCTGCTCGACCGTCACGGCCGCGCAGCTCGCCAGCGTCATTAGACTGAACATCGACGGCTATAGCAGCGAAGAGATCGTGGCAAGCGATTTCGCCGGCCTCACAGGTCTGACCGAACTGACCATCAGCGGCTCGCGCGAGTTGACGACCGTGCCGGCCAACGCCTTCAGCGAACTGCGTAGCACGAGCATTCGGTTCCTGACGCTGCACAGGAACACGATAAAGACCGTTCACCGCGATGCCTTCGACGGCCTCACCGTGGGCTCTATCAACCTGGGTTTCAACGATATCGAGATCCTGGAGCCCGGCACGTTCGACGGCGTCACCGGGCTTGAGGGTCTGAACCTCAGTGTCAACCACATCAAGGCCTTTCAAGACGGTTTCTTCAAGAACCTGACCGATCTGAAAAGTCTTAACATCGCGTCCAATCGTATCCGGGAGATAGATGGAGACATGCTCAGGGGCCTTTCGAGCCTGCAGTGGCTCTACCTGTACGGCAACAGCCTCGCTTCGCTGGACGCGGACATCTTCGATGGGCTGACCAGCCTGCAGGAGATCCACCTGCACCGCAACAGCCTCGCCTCGCTGGACGAGGATCTCTTCGACGGGCTGACCGGCCTGCGAAGTCTCGACTTGAGCTACAACGAACTCAGCGGCCTGCCCGCGGACATCTTCGACGGGCTGACCAATCTGGAGTGGCTCTTCCTGCAGGAAAACAGCCTCGCTTCGCTGCCGGCCGACGTCTTCGACGGGCTGACCAGCCTGGAGTGGCTCTACCTGCACGGCAACAGCCTCGCCTCGCTGGACGAGGATCTCTTCGACGGGCTGACCAGCCTGCAGCGGCTCTACCTGCACGGCAACAGCCTCGCCTCGCTGGACGAGGATCTCTTCGACGGGCTGACCAGCCTGCAGCGGCTCTACCTGCACGGCAACAGCCTCGCTTCGCTGGACGCGGACATCTTCGACGGGCTGACCAGCCTGCAGCGGCTCTACCTGTACGGCAACAGCCTCGCCTCGCTGGACGAGGATCTCTTCGACGGGCTGACCAGCCTGCAGCGGCTCTACCTGCACGACAACAGCCTCGTTTCGCTGGACGCGGACATCTTCGACCCGCTGGACGACAGCCTGACCGACCTTGCCTTGAGCGACAACGATTTCAGCTCGAATTCGCTGCCTGCCGACGTCTTCGACGGGCTCACGGACCTGCGGCGGCTCTACCTGCACCGCAGCGGCCTCGCTTCGCTGGACGAGGATCTCTTCGACGGGCTGACCTACCTGCAGTGGCTCTACCTGCACGGCAACAGCCTCGCCTCGCTGGACGAGGATCTCTTCGACGGGCTGACCAGCCTGCAGCGGCTCTACCTGCACGGCAACAGCCTCGCCTCGCTGGACGAGGATCTCTTTGACGGGCTGACCGCCCTGCAGCGACTCTACCTGGACGGCAACGACCTGACCTCGCTCCACGAAAATCTCTTCGACGGCCTCACGGACCTGGAAGACCTCAACCTGGACGCGAACATGCTGACCGCGCTGATCGCCGACGTTTTCGATGGCCTGGACGACAGCCTCACCGACCTCTACCTGCGGGACAATGGACTCACGGCGCTCCCCGAGGATATCTTCGACGGCCTGACCGGCCTGCTGCGGCTGGACCTCTCGTGCAACGCGCTGACCACGCTGGGCCTGGACGAATTGGACCCGTTCGCCGGAACGCTGACGTACCTGGATCTGGGCGCCAACAGCTTCACCACCTCCCCCACGGAAGCGGCGGTCAACGCCAAGCTGACGGCGGTCGAGGCGTTCTACCTTACCGGCGACCCGCCCTGCCTGCCGGCGTTCGATACCGGGCTCAGCGAGCTCAGCCTCAGCAGCGGCACGCTGACTCCGGAGTTCGTGGCGCCCGGCATCCCCGGGTTCTTCGGATACCGAGCGGACGTCGGCAGTGACGTCTCCGAACTGACCATTACCGTCGCCCCGAAAGACCCCCACGCCAGTATCGAGCCAGCCGATCTTGCAGAGACTATCTCCATATACGACGACGACCCCTCCACCCCTGGCTTGCAGGTTTCTCTGGACAACGAAACGAAGGTGGAGTGGCAGGTACGCGCCGAGAATGGCGCCGCCACGCAGATCTACGGCGTTTGGGTGTACCCCGAGCATCCGCCGGGCAGCGTGGCCCGGCTGCGCAGCCTGGAGCTGGACGGATTGACGCTGACGCCGGAGTTCGGCGGCACCACCTACGGCTACGAGGCTGTGTCGCCGGCGTCGGCGACGCAAACGAGCGTCACCGCGATTCCGCTCGACCCCGACGCGACGTTCGAATACCTGGACTCGTCCGACGCGGCGCTCGCCGACGCCGACACCAACACGGCCGGCCACCAGGTGGACCTGGACGTGGGCGACACCGTCTTCAAGGTGAAGGTGACGGCCGAGGACACCACCACGACGCAGACCTACACCGTGACCGTGACGCGGGCGGCGGCCTGCGCGCTGAACGACGGCGACATCTGGTGCGGCGTGGTGGATGTGGAGGCGTACGTGTCCGGCGGATCCACCGCGGGGCACGGGTTTTTGGGAACGACGGGCGACATCGACGGCAACCCCGACGACAAGGACTTCACGGTCCCTTCCAACAGCAACGAGTACACGATCACCAGCCTCCTGGTCGGAGCGGGCAGCAACAGCGGCAACCTGATTCTCCGGCTGGACGATGTCCTCACCGGGGGCGACCAGGCGACCCTGGAGCTCGGCATCGACGGCGAGAGCGATCCGTTCCTGCTCAGCACCGCCGTTGCGGTCGGCGGCGGCGGCGGCTACCGCTGGAGCGGGACGGGGCTGGACTGGTCAATGGAGACCGAGGTCACGGTCCGTCTACGCGAGGAGGACCCGCCGACACTGAGCGTGGCGGACGCCACGGGCGACGAGGGCGATGACAAGGTGGTGTTCACGGTGACGCTGTCGAAACCGTACTATGCGGCTACCAGCGCAACGTGGACGGCGTCGATCGAGAGCGGCGACACGGCAGTCGCGGCGGACCTCGGGACGACGAAGACGGGGACGGTGTCCATCGCGGCCACCGCCACGACGGCGACGTTCGAGGTGCCGGTGGCGGACGACACGACCGCCCCGTCGGTGTCGTCGGCGACGGTGTCCGACGCCGGCGCGGCCATCGACATCGTGTTCGACGAACCCCTCGACGAGACCTCGACGCCGTCCACTACGGCTTTCCTCGCGGGGATATCCGGAATCCAGACTGACCGCGCTGTTCCGAACAATGTGGCCGTCAGCGGCGACACCGTTACGCTGACGATCCGCAGCGGCAACACGATCGCCGCGGGCGCCATCGTCACATTGGCCTACACCGCGCCGTCGACGAACGCTCTCGCCGATGCCTCAGGCAACGAGGTCGAGTCGTTCACCGGCACGGACGCGATTGCCGTGCTCAACCGTCCCGCCGCGCCAGTGGTGACGCTGACCGCGGGCGACGGCCAGCTGACGGCGACGTGGGCCGCCCCGGCCAACGGCGGCAGCGCCATCACCGGCTACGACGTGGAGTGGAAGACCGCCGCCCAGACCTGGGCCGAGGCCGCCACCGCCGGGCAGTCCGATACGGCTGCCGCCGACGCAACCGACCATGAGATCACCGGCCTGACCAATAACACCGAGTACACGGTGCGGGTGCGGGCGGCGAACGGCGCCGGCAACGGCCCGTGGAGCGCGGAGGCGTCGGAAACGCCAGCGGCGCCGGACGACCTGCCCGCCGACACCACCACCACCGGAACGGTCGAGGTGGACGGGTCCGCGGTCAGGGGAGACATCTACAAACCGGTCTTCGTGGAAAGGACAGGCGACGACGACGTAGATGGTTACGAGTTCGACACCGACTGGTTCGCGGTGGAGTTGGAGGCGGGCCGGACCTACCGGATCGACATGAAGGGCTCGATCCCCACTAACGAACTCACCCTGCGCCTCCCGCAGATCAACGCGATCTACGATGCGGACGGGGACTACCTTCTCAACACGTGGGGGGAGGACGAATCAAGCTCCCACCACCTGTTCCGTGTGACGTTTCACGCCCATGCCGGTGGTGCCTATTACATCGCGGCGAGCGGCGAGTCGTTCGAGTGGGGCACCTACGAGCTGCGGGTCAAAGACATCACGGAGGATTAGCGGACCCCGCCCGCAGCAAGGGCAACGAAAAAAGCCCGCACACACGGATAGAGCGGGGGAGGCCGCCGGAGCCCTTGGGCAAGCAGGGCGGCGGCCTCCCTCAAGGCTGCGGGTTGGGCCGACTGCGGGAGCTTGCGGTCCACACGCCGTCCCGCCTGGGCATCGCAGTTGGAGAGAGATCGCAGCCGTCCTGCGGAAGGACCGCCGATTCCATGCCTCGACAGCGCATCCACCACAGCAGAGTGACCTACCAGGTCCCCCACGACTTCCCGGAGCGGCTGGAGCGGTTCAAGGAGGAGTCGGGGCTGTCGTGGGCGAAGATCGCCCGCTGTCTCGACGTCCACCACGAGACGCTGCGGCGCTGGAGGAAGGGTCGCGCTCGCCCCAGCATGCGGAACATGATGGCGCTGGTGGCCCTGGCGAGACCCCTGGGCCTCGCCCACCTGTTCACCGACTAGGGAGTCGGCGCTCCCGCGAGCGCCTGCGAGCAGGGCCGGACACGCAAAAAGGGCGGCACACATGGCCGGGCCTCTCCCCATCCGCACCCGTCACGCCGGCGTTGCCTTACGGGAGCGGCTGCATCATCATAGGGGCGTCGTTGGCGGCAGTCCCGCAGGGGGCCGAGGCAGAGCAGCATCCTCGACATCACCAAGTACACCCCGACATGTGCGGACGATACAGCCTCATAGCCGAGATCGGACAACTCGCGCTCCGGTTCGAGTTCGACGCCCACGGCCTGGCGCAGCCTCCGCGCTACAACGTCGCGCCCACTCAGCCGGTGCTCGCCGTGCGGAGCGGCGACCCCAGGCATGCCTCGTACATGCGCTGGGGGCTGGTCCCATCCGGGACCCGGAGCACTCCCTCGGGGCCACCGCTCATCAACGCAAGGGCTGAGACGGTTGCCGAGCGACCCAGCTTCCGCTCTGCCCTGATGCGAAGACGCTGCCTCATCCCCGCCGACGGCTTCTACGAATGGCAACGCATGGGCGCTGCGAGGCGGCCGGTGCGGATCACGCTGGCATCGGGAGAGCCCTTCGCCTTCGCGGGTCTCTGGGACGCATGGTGGGACCCGCAAGGCGAGGTCGTCGAGTCGTGCACCATCATCACGACGGAGGCCAACGAGCTCCTTCAGCCCGTCCACGACCGCATGCCCGTCATCCTGCCGGAAGACCTCGAGTCGCTCTGGCTGGACGAGGAGATGCAGGACACCGCCGCCCTCGTGAGTCTCCTCGGCCCCTATCCTTCGGAGCGCATGGAGACGTACGAAGTCTCCACGCTCGTCAACTCCACGTTCAACGACGGGCCTGAAGTCATAGCGCCCGCCCCGCAGGGCAGGCTCAGCTAGTCCTCGATGAGATTCGGGACATCCATCTAGCGCCAGTCGTGCGAGGACGGCAGCGGAGCCCGCGTTTGCAGGCGCTCCAGCCGTGAGACGATGACGTTCGTGGTCCCGTCCCAGCGGGAGACCGTGCCATGGGCCACGAGCAACCGGCTTTCCAACTCCCTCCTGAACCGGGCGAACACTCTCGGCCACAGGATGAGCTGGACGTCCCCCGTCTCGTCCTCCACGGTCACGAACACCGTGCCCGACTTGCCCCTCGGGTGCTGCCGCGCTACCGGCCAGCCCGCTACCAGGACCGAGTCGCCCTCGTGCGCCGTCTCGACGGCTGCGGCGGGGAGCACCTCCGGGCGGAGCCGTGGCCGCACGAACTCTATGACGTGGGACATGCGTTTTTGTTTGTGCCGCCGGGCGCGTATGTGGTCGCGGTCTCTGAAACCTCTGATCCTGACAGCGTCGGCGTCGGGGTCGGCACCCCCACCGCCATCGAGGTGGGCGACAGCGCCACGGGCGAGATCGACTACGCCGCCACCCGCGACGCGTTCGGCGGGAACCGCGACTGGTACAAGATGACCCTCGCTGAGGGCGCCGCCCATGAGAACCGGTAGGTCTTGTTGTTATTGCGTCCCACTCATGAGGAAAACCATCCTGATCCAGTCTCTTGACTTCAAGTGGATCATCTCTTCGGGGGGAGGTCAATTTGTGGTACATTCTCGGAAGCAGACGATAGGAGTGTCTAAGGTGAATGTGCTCTGGATAGTTGCTGACACATTCCGCAGGGATCACGTAGGCGCTTACGGCAATCCGACGATTCGAACACCTTCTCTCGATGCGCTGGCAGCCAGGTCGGTCAGGTTCGATAGCCACTATGCTGCTGGATTCCCGACTATGCCCACCCGAGCAGATCATCACACGGGACGCTGGACGATGTCCTTTATGGGGTGGGAACCCCTGCCTGCAGGCGTGACCACCCTGGCGGAGATGCTGGCCGATCGCGGCCTTCACACGGCAGCGTCGGTGGACACCCCTTACTATCTAAGGGATGGAATGAACTATGACCGGGGTTTTCAGTCCTTTTTTATGAACAGGGGCCAGGATACTCTTTGGGCTTTGGTTCCTCATCCCGGCTATCATCATGAATCACAAGACGCCCGAGCGGCATGGCGGTACGAATCGGATCGGAATGCCCCTCGAACCTTCATGACTGCCATAAAGTGGTTGGAACATCACTACAAGGAGGATTTTTTCCTTTACATAGATACATGGGACCCCCACGAACCCTGGGACGCTCCGCCCCACTACACAGAGCTATACTGGCCGGGATACGATGGCGAGGTCGTGCTCCCACTATACGGAAACTGGCATGACGTGCCAGGATTCGACGAAAAGAGACTTCAGAAAGGTCATGCCGCCTATTGCGGCGAGATCACTATGGTCGATACGTGGTTGGGTTTCTTGCTGAAGTCCATTGAGAACATGGGCCTGATGAACAAGACTGCGATTATTTTCACCACGGACCATGGTTTCTACTTTGGAGAACATGGCGGTCTCTTCGGCAAGATGAACTCGGCCAAGTTCTCGGACGGGACGCTTCGGCCCTATGGAGATCCAGGATCAAAGTGGGCGTACTCTCCCCTTTTCGAGGAGCTTATCCGCCTCCCACTTCTGATTCACGTGCCGGGAGTATCTCCAGGGGTATACAAAGGCCTGAGCTCCGCCGTCGATGTCATGCCGACCGTACTCGATCTGCTGGAGATGGAGATTCCGGCCTTCGTTCAAGGCAGGTCTCTTGTGCCCGGGATGCGAGATACTTCCATCCCAGGCCGGGAGTACGTAATCAGCAGCATTCCCTTCGCGAACCCTGGCGACCCGGTTCATTCCGTGGACAACTTGCTCCGTCCCCTCTCAGATTATCCGGTCACCACCATTACTTCTGGAGAGTGGAGTTTGCTTTACAGTCCTCAAGATGGTCGATCAGAGCTTTACAATCTGAAGTCCGATCCAAATCAGATGAATAACGTGATAGGAACACAAACAGACGACGCCAAGGCAATCCATCAGCTCTTGGTTCAGTTCATGCGTGAAACTACAGTGCCGGACCGTCTACTAAGACCTCGATTGGAGCTGCGTGTGTAGTTCGATTGAAGATCGAGCTCTAGCAAATACTAGCGCAGCGGCATCGCTGAGGAGAACTACCCAATGGAGGGAGTAGGCAGCCCTTGGACGTCGTTGGGTGTCTGAGCCTCCAGCCTATTGAGTGACGTTTCAGCAGTGAGCCGAAGACTTGCTTTTTCGAGACATTCTCCGGCCTCACAATCGACCTCGACACTCGAACTCCGGTGGCCCTTGTCTTGCCAGACCCTGCTGTCTCTTACACCATCTCCTGGGGCACTACTCCATCGGGCCGCCGCAAGATGAGCAGTTTGTTCCCATCAGCGGCGGCGGGGTTCATACCTGCGGTCTGCGTGAAGACGGTACTGCGCGATGCTGGGGACAGAACCGGTTCGGACAGGCATCACCGCCCGAGGGTGAAACGTTCGTGGCTATCAGTTGCGGCTTCAGTCACACCTGCGGCATTCGCTCTGATGGGACTGCCGTCTGTTGGGGAGAGGACAACTTCCGCCAGTCATCACCGCGCGGGCAGTAAGCGGTCTGGGCTGACATTGGTAGCCAGAGCCGCTACAGGGCGAGCCTGAATCTGAGAACGAAGGTTCTTGATTTCGTCCAGTTCGGTGGGCCTACTTTGACGGTAGACAGAACTGTCTTAGAGATGTGGCTGTCTTGCGGGTGTCGGTTCTCGGCCTGAATTCCCCCGCCCAGGCAATACTGTCGTCGAGCAGGGTTCCATCCAGGTCAAAGAATAGAGCCGGATTGGAATCATCGATCCTTCGGTTCCCCCGGTGAAGTTGCTCCGCGGAATTAACGTCGGCGGTAAGAACAAACTGCCGATGAAGGATCTCACCGCAATGTTCGGGAAGGCAGGGTGCGACGATGTCTGGACCCTACATCCAGAGTGGGAACGTTCTATTTCGAGCCGATCCGGCGCTGGCAGAAGACATCCCGTCCCTGATCAGTGCGGTCAATCTTGAGCCGCTTCGGCTATCGCGTTCCAGTGGTCGCCCGCACGGCCCGCGAGCTCCAGGAGATCGAGCAGGCCAACTCCTTCGCGGAAGCTGGAGCCGAAGCGAACAAGCTGCTCGTCCTCTTCCTGGCGGAACTACCCGACCGGGCGCACGTTGAAGCGCTGGACCCTAATCGCTCGCCAAGCGACGAGACTGCGAGGAGCGGGTCTACGCTTGGAGCCCCTGCTCCGCGGCCAGCAGCTTGAAGGACCCCGCCACGTTCTCGATGTTTAGGTCCAGCCCCAAGGCCTTAGCGCCACGAGAGGAAGTCGTGGCGCACGTTGTGAGCGAAACGCTTGTCCTTCATCCTCTTGGGCACGGCCGACAGGCGCAGCTACGCCCAGCTGCGTAGGTCCACGGACGGGAGCGCCGTGGCCCCCATGAGGTAGGCGTCGATGCCGTGGGCGGCCTGCCGCCCCTCTGCGATTGCCCACACGACGAGCGACTGGCCTCGCGCCATGTCTCCTGCGGCGAACACGCCGGGCACGCTGGTCATCTTGGACACGTCTGTCTTGACGTTGCCTCGTCCGTCGAGCTCAACGCCAAGCTGCTCCAGCATCCCCCCGTGCTGGGGGTGCAGGAAACCCAACGCGAGCAGCACCAGCGACGCTTCCAACTCGAACTCGCTGCCGGGTGTCTCGGTCATCGTGGGCCGGCCCGTCTCATCCGGCGGACCCCATTCGATGCGGGCTGCGTGGAGGCGCTCGACACGGCCGTTGCTGCCCGATAGACGCTTCGTGAGGATGGAGTAGTCGCGGACGCCGCCTTCCTCGTGGGCCGCGGAGCTGCGCAGGATGAGGGGCCACAGGGGCCACGGATTGTTCTTCGACCTTGACGCGGGCGGTTCCGGAAGGATCTCCCATTGCACGACCATCTCCGCACCCTGGCGGTGGGCGGTCCCCAGGCAGTCGGCGCCGGTGTCGCCGCCGCCCAGAATCATGACCCGCTTGCCCTCGGCTGTGATGCGCTGCTCGGGAGGCACTTCCAGACCACGATTGACCCTGTTCTGTTGCGTCAGGTAGTCAACTGCCGGGTGTACGCCCTCGAGCTCCTCGCCCGGGACATTCAGCCGACGAGCAATCGTCGAGCCGCCGGTCAGGCAAACGGCGTCGTACTCGCGCCGCAGGTTGTCCGCGGGAACGTCCACGCCGACGTTGCAACTCGTGCGGAATTCGATTCCCTCCGCGGCCATCAGTTCGACGCGTCGATTGACAACGCTCTTGTCCAGCTTGAAGTCGGGGATGCCGAGCGTGAGCAGCCCGCCCACGTACTCGTCACGCTCGAAAACCGTGACCAGATGCCCGGCCCGGTTCAGCTGGACGGCGGCGGCTAGGCCGGCAGGACCGGACCCAACGACGGCGACGCGCTTGCCGGTCCGCTTCTCGGGCGGATGCGGCGCCATCCATCCCTCGTCGAAGCCGCGGTCCACGATGGCCTTCTCGATGTACTCAATCGTGACGGGCTCCTCGTTGATGGAGAGCACGCAGGAGGCCTCGCAGGGCGCGGGGCATATCCGGCCCGTGAACTCGGGAAAGTTGTTGGTTGCGTGCAGCGCCGCCAGCGCGTCCTGCCAACGCCCCTTGTACACCAGGTCGTTCCAGTCGGGGATGAGATTGCCCAGTGGACAACCCTTGTGGCAGAAAGGAAGCGCGCAGTTCATGCAGCGCGCGGCCTGGACCCGAGACTTGTCCTCGGACCACGCCTCGTAGATCTCGCGGTAGTCCTTCGTTCGCTCTCCGGCGGGCCGGCGCTCAGGGGGCTCGCGCTCGAATTCTAGGAATCCGGTTGCCTTACCCACTGCCGACCGCTTGGAGCGCCGCTTGCTTGCCCGCTTCGATCACGCGACGGTAGTCCCTCGGGTAGACCTTGACGAACTTCGTCAGGAATGTGTCCCAGTCGTCCAGGACGCGCGCCGCGTTGGCGCTGCCCGTGTACTTGCGGTGCTTTTGGACCATCGCGCGGAGCTCCTCGATGTCCTCTGGCTCGACCACCGGCTCAAGGTCCACGAGCTCCTGGTTGCAGCGCATGTCGAAGTCGCCCGCCTCGTCGAGGACGTACGCGATGCCGCCGCTCATCCCGGCGGCGAAGTTCCGTCCTGTCGGGCCCAGCACTATCACGCGCCCGTTGGTCATGTACTCGCAGCCGTGGTCGCCCACGCCATCGATGACGGCGTGCGCGCCGCTGTTGCGGACACCGAAGCGTTCGCCCGCCAGGCCGCGGATGAACACCTCGCCGCCGGTGGCGCCGTAGAGGGCCACGTTGCCAACGATGATGTTCTCCTCGGCCACAAACGTCGACTGCCGGGGAGGGGCCACTACCAGCCGCCCGCCGGAGACGCCCTTGCCGAAATAGTCGTTGGAGTCGCCCTCCAGCGTGAACGCGATGCCCTTGGCGAGGAACGCCCCGAAGCTCTGGCCCGCGGAGCCGGTGAACGTGACGTTAATCGTATCGTCGGGCAACCCGTCCTCGCCGTAGCGCTTGGCTATCTCGCCGCTGAGCATCGTGCCGACGGTCCGGTTGGCGTTGCGGATCGGCGACTCGAAGGTGACCGGCTCGCAGTGCGAGAGCGCCCGTTGCGAATGCGCAATCAGTTTGTGGTCGAGCGCCCGCTCGAGGCCGTGGTCCTGGTCCTCGCAGTGGCAACGGGCGACGGAGTCCGGCGCCTCGGGCTTCGCGAGCAGGTCGGTCAGGTCGATGCCCTTCGTCTTCCGCCAATGGTCGATGACGGAGCCGGTCTCGAGCTTGTCGACTCGGCCCACCATCTCGTTGACCGTGCGGAACCCGAGCTGGGCCATGATCTCGCGCAGATCCTCCGCCATGAAGAAGAAGTAGTTGATGAGGTGCTCGGGTTGGCCCGCGAACCGCTTCCGCAGCTCCGGGTCCTGCGTCGCGACGCCTACCGAGCAGGTGTTGAGGTGACACTTGCGCAACATGATGCAGCCCTGCGTCACCAGGGAGGCGGTCGCGATGCCGAATTCGTCGGCCCCGAGGAGACAGGCGATCGCGATGTCGCGGCCCGTCTTAATCTGGCCGTCGGTCTGCACCACGATTCGGCCGCGGAGGTTGTTCTGGACGAGCACCTGCTGCGTCTCGGCGATGCCAAGCTCCCACGGCAACCCGGCATGTTTGATCGACGACTCGGGCGATGCCCCGGTGCCTCCCGTATCGCCGCTGATGAGCACGACGTCTCCGTGCGCCTTCGATACTCCCGCGGCGATGGTTCCGACGCCAACTTCGGCCACCAGCTTCACGTGGATGCGGGCGCGCGGGTTGGCGTTCTTCAAGTCGTGAATCAGCTGCGCCAAGTCCTCGATGGAGTAGATGTCGTGGTGGGGTGGAGGCGAGATCAGCTCTACACCCGGCGTGGAGTTGCGTATCCAGCCGATGTACTCGTCCACCTTGTGGCCCGGCAACTGTCCACCCTCGCCCGGCTTGGCCCCCTGCGCGATCTTGATCTGCAGGTCGGACGCGTTGACCAGGTAGTTCGTCGTGACGCCGAACCGGCCCGACGCCACCTGTTTGATGGCGCTGTGCCGTCGGTCTCCGTTCGAGTCGGGGGTGTAGCGGCGATAGTCCTCGCCTCCTTCGCCGCTGTTGCTGCGCGCGCCTATGCGGTTCATCGCGATTGCCAGCGATTCGTGCGCCTCGCGGCTGATGGAGCCGAGGGAGATTGCGCCCGTCGCGAACCGCTTGACGATTTCGACGGCGGGCTCGACCTCGTGAATCGGAATGGGCTGGGCCAGGGTCTTGAAATCGAGCAAGCCGCGCAGTGTGCAGAGGCGGCGCTCGTAGCCGTTGGCGAGCTCCGCGAAATCGCGGTACGCGCGGGCGTCGTTGGTCCTGCTGGCGTATTGCAGCTTCGCGATGGTGTCCGGGTTCCACATGTGGTATTCCCCGTCGCGGCGCCAGTAGTAGAACCCGCCGGGGTCCAGGTCGAGCGCCGCGTCGATCGCGACCTTGGGGAAGGCGCGCGCGTGGCGGGCCAGCACATCCGCCTCGATGGCGTCGGTGTCGATGCCACCGATCCGTGAAGCCGTCCACGTGAAGTACTCGTCCACCAGCCGTTGGCTCAGCCCGACCGCCTCGAAAATCTGAGCCCCGTGGTAGCTGTGTATCGTGGAAATCCCCATCTTGGAGATCACCTTCAGCAGACCCTTGTTTGTCGCCTTGATGTAGTTGTACACGGCCTCCGCCGCGTCCATCCCCTCGGGGAAGAGGCCCTGACGGCGCATATGCTCCAGTGTCTCCAACGTGAGATACGGGCAGACCGCCCCCGCGCCATAGCCAATCAGCAAGGCCAAGTGGGCGATCTCGCGCGGCTCAGCGCTCTCTACGACGATTCCCACTTTCGTGCGCTCGCCCTCGCGAATGAGGTGGTGATGCACGCCAGCGGTCGCAAGCAGGCTGGGGATAGCCGCGTGATGCGGGCCCACGCCCCGGTCGGAGAGGACGAGGATCGTGCAGCCGGCTTCGATAGCCTCCGACGCGCCGCGGCGCAGAGCGTCCATCGCGCCGTCCATCGCGCCCGGCCCTTCGTCGGCCGAAAAGAGGAGTGACAGCGTCGCCGCCTTGATGCCGGGCCGGTCGACCGCCTTGATCTTTTCGAGGTCTCGCTCCGTGAGGACAGGGCTGGGCAGCCGGAGTTGACGAGCGTGAAGGGGCGTCTCCTCGAACAGATTGCGCTGAGCGCCGAGGTTGATGCTGAGCGACGTCACGAGCTCCTCGCGGATCGCGTCCAGCGGCGGGTTGCTCACCTGGGCGAACAGCTGCTTGAAGTAGGAGAACAGGAGTTGCGGGCGATCGGAGAGTACGGCCAAGGCGGCGTCGTTGCCCATGGAGCCGGTGGGCTCCGCGCCGTTGACCGCCATCGGCTCCAGCAGGATGCGGAGATCCTCTTGTGTATACCCGAACGCCTGCTGCAGGTCGACCAACGACTCCTCGTTGAGCTCATGGCGACCGTTGCGGCCGGGCTCGGGGTCCAGAAGCGCGTCCAAGTGCACCAAGTTGTCCCGCAGCCACTCGCCGTAGGGCTGTCGCGCCGACAACTCCGACTTGATCGTGGCGTCGTCGACGATGCCGCCGCGCTCCGGGTCCATCAGGAACATCCGTCCGGGGTGAATGCGCTCCTTGAACAGCACCTTCTCAGGCGGGATCTCGAGAACGCCCACCTCCGAGGCCATGACCAACGTGTCGTCGGTCGTGACGAGGTAGCGGAAGGGACGCAGTCCGTTGCGGTCGAGCACCGCGCCAACGCGGTCCCCGTCGGTGAAGGCGATGAGGGCCGGGCCATCCCAGGGCTCGACGAGGCAGGCGTGGTAGTCGTAGAAGTCGCGTTTGTCCTGTGACATCTGGACCATCGGACCGGTGGCCTCTGGGATCAGCGCCATCATCGTGTGGTGCAACGGGCGCCCAGTGTGCAGCATGAGCTCGTAGGCGTTGTCGATGCACGCGGTGTCGCTCTGGCCCGGCCAGATGATGGGGAACAGCTTGTCGAGGTCGTCGCCGAATTCCGGCGAGGCCATGGCGTTCTGGCGCGCCACCATCCAGTTGATGTTGCCCCGCAGCGTGTTGATCTCGCCGTTGTGGACGATGTAGCGGTAGGGGTGCGCCAGCTTCCATGAGCCCAGGGTGTTGGTGCTGAAGCGCGAGTGCACAAGCGCGAATGAACTCGCCACGAGCGGGTCAGCCAGGTCCTTGTAGAAGCCCCCGAGCTGGGTGCCCATGAGCAAGCCTTTGTAGACAATCAGCTTCGAGGACAGGCTGCAGACGTAGAACTCGCCTCCGCCGACAAGCCCCGCGTCGAGGACTTCGCGCTCAGCGACCTTGCGAATGACGAACAGCTTGCGCTCGAACGCCGCGGAGTCCGACCCGGGGCCCATACCGATGAATAACTGGCGAATCACCGGCTGACACTCCCGGGCGACGTAGCCGATGACAGACGCGTCCACGGGAACGTCGCGCCAGCCGAGGAACCGCTGCCCCTCCTGTTCAGTGGCGCGCACGACGATTGCCTCGCACGCCTCGCGCTCTGCGCTGTCTTGCGGCAGAAACACGACGCCGGCCGCGTAGCCGCCGGGTCCAGGAAGGTCGATCCCCAGCTTCGCCGTTTCGCGGCGCAGGAAGTCGTGCGGCATCTGGAGCAGCATCCCGGCGCCGTCGCCGGTTTCGGGGTCGCTACCCGCCGCGCCGCGGTGCGCGAGGTTGGTCAGCACCTCGAGCCCGTTCCGAACGACCTCATTGGACTTCACGCCGCGGACGTTCGCCACGACGCCTACTCCACAGGCGCTGTGCTCGAACTCGGGACGGTACAGCCCAAAGGGCTCGCCTTTCCAAACGTTTGCCACCGATTACTCCTCGGCCTCTCAGCGTTGAATGCAAAGAGTGCGCCTCTCCTGCTCTTGACGTGGAAGCCTAGAGGAAGAGAACGCTGCTCGACCTTACAGGTACACTTACTTTTTAAGGGTAGCAGATTCCGCCCCGTGGTAAAAGGCGTTGTACTCGTTCGGTACATTAGTGACACTCGGCCTCCTTTCGCTAAGCTGTCCATCGGGTGAGGAACTGGGCGGGAGTGAGATAGCCGAGGGTTTGGTGCGGCCGGACGGTGTTGCAGGCGCCATTGGTTGCACCCCTCGCTTCTCCCGTAGAGCCCGCGTCCAACTCGACCGCCCACGCAGTACCGCAGCGTTTTGTTGGTATTGTCCAACCAGCATGAATGTTCCAGTGGGGCTTATAGGAACGCTCATGTGTGAGCGCCCCTAACTGTTGGGTTGTCATTCATAAGGGGCATACGGTGCCGCACGAGGACCTACGAGATCATCTGCGAGACGCTCAGCGTGCACTCCTTTTGGCCGAGTAGTCGCTTCCCGTCCGTTTCTGCCGCCCCTGCTGAGGGCCGTCAGCCTGATTGATAATAGAACGATAGTTCTATCATTGTGCTCTTCTCCAGTCCTGCTGGGGAAGCAGGCGTTTAGGGGAGAGCGTCTTGCGCGTCGCGTGTGCGCTGATTACTCATCTCAGGGCGAAGGTCGAACTGCAACGGCAGCCTCACCTGGGAAACAGCCCGGTCGTCATCGCCGACCGCCTCCCTGCCTGCAAGGGAGTGGTGGCGGGCATGCTGAATACTCGCAACGATCCAGGAGGGGAGCACATACGCCGCCTCATCCCACTGCGAGAGAGGGAAACCTGCGCCTGTACGATGGCGACAAGTCCGACGGCCCGCTTGTACGATGAGCGCCCGCATGAGCCGGGTGTCTCGGCATGGGGCGCGGGGTATTCTGCCCTCTTCGGCTCAACGGATCAACCCGACTAGTGGATACGCTGACAACGGCAGCCTGAGCCTCCAGCCCATTGAAGGACCTTCAGCAATGAGCCAAAGACCTGATTTTTCCGAGGCCTTCTACCGGCGTCACGCACAGCGTTACGCAGAAGTAAGCCATGGCTTTCTTCAGTCCATATATAGCAACGTCTCCCATTCGGGGCTCAGAGGCGATACGGACCTGATGGACCGGCTCCAAGAGATGGTCCCCGCCGGGTCCCGAGGGCTGGACGCCGGCTGTGGCGCGGGCGCTCGCGATCTCTTCTTCTACTGGCAAAAGGGGTATGACATCTACGGGGTCGACGCTATAGAGGAGAACATTGAGGAGGCGCGTAGGCTTCACCCGGAGATCGCTCAGCGGGTGTCCGTCGCCGACCTCCGCGAGCCTCTCAGCTATCCGGACTGTTCATTCGGCTTCATCCTATGCAACGCAGTCATCCAGCACATCGCTCCACATATAGCCTTAGGAGTTACCCTGCCGGAGTTTGCCAGGCTTCTGGAAGCGGGGGGCGTCCTGCAGCTTATGTTCAAGATTGGGAGAGGGGTCGCGACGGTTTACGATAAGGACTACGGTGCGGATAGGACCTTCCAACTCTACAGCGTGGATGAGGTGGTCAGCCTCTTGGCGGATCAAGGCTTGAACGTAATCCTGGAGGAAGGGGAGAAGCTGGGAGGAGTCATGTATTTCACGGACCCCAAGCCCATGGACCATTGCGTCCTATTCGCTCGCAAGGTCGGATGAAGGACAGGGGCTCGTTGTCTTCCGGGACCGGAAGCCCCGCTCGCAGCGCAGAGATGACCAGTTTGGCCGTTCCCAAAGGCATCGAGGAGATCACTCCCTTCTGGTTGACCGAGGCTCTTCACAGCAAAGGGGCATCGAGCAGCGCTTCCGTGGTCCGGCGCTCGGCTGAGGCCATAGCCGAGGGGAAGGGGTTTATGAACCAAGTGGTCCGCCTGAGGCTCCACTACGACGATGACCCCGTGGACCTGCCGCACACCGTGATAGTCAAGCTCCCCTCCACAGACCCTGCACTGAGGATGATCGCTGACAAACTGGGACAAGACCGGCGCGAAGTCAGGTTTTACCAGGAAGCGCCAACCAACGATGACATACAGATCCCTCATTGCTACTACTCCGCCATAGACTCAGCAACGGGGAACACCATTCTGCTGCTGGAGGACGTGAACAACGCCCGCCAGGGCGATAGTGTGGTCGGATGCTCGCTGGCGGAGGCCCACCGCTGCATAGGTCAATTGGCTAAGTTCCAGGCCTCCTGGTGGAATAACCCCCGCTTGGACAGGCTGGACTGGGTACCGTTGAAGGACGCCGAAGCCAGGGTCTACCAGGAGCTATACGCTGGCGCGTGGGAGTCCCTCTTACAGAAGGCCGGCGCCGGCATGCCACGAGGGCTGCGACTACTCGGAGACCGCCTGGGCCCTGAGACTCCGAAGATAAAGGCGAAGCTCACTGAATCTCCCAGGACGATTATTCATGGAGACTACCGCCTCGACAATTGCTTTCTTCTCACACATGGGGAGTCGCAATCGCCAATCGTATTTGACTGGGAGTTCTGCGCACGCAGCAGGGGCGTCTACGATGTCGCCACGTTCATCAGCGAAGCGTTCCCTCCTCAGCAGCGAAGGAACGAGGAGCTGAGTCTTCTTCATACGTACCACTCCACGCTGGTAAGCAACGGCGTAAGCGACTACTCGTTTGAAGAGTGCTTGTCCGATTACCGGCTCTCGATGTTGGATATGGTCGTTTTTTGGGTAGTCACGGGTGGCTACTGCGATTACAACGACGAGCGAGCCACCGTGTATCTGCACAACTCATTGGAGCGTTTCGACGCAGCCATATCCAACCTTGCCTGCACTGAGCTACTTTCGAACTAACTTCATCGGGTTGGTGTTACCGCCGTGGAACAATGACCCAGTAACGCAGGAACTGGGATTGATCCGGCCCGAAAGAAGGCCTTGGCCCTCCGTGTCGCTTTCCACAGGCGGGATGAGAACTGTTGGTGTATACCGAGTTTGGCAATTCCGTATTTACGGAGCACGTGCTTCCGGCAATACTCTAGAGAATCGGATTTGATATTTATTGCTGCTTAGACTACTACCTATTAGAGATGTTATGATTCCAAGGTTTACATTTCTGCTTACACTCTGTATACTCACCAAGAATTGTGTTGGGGCTCGTCAGCATCCCGAACTGGTGGGCCTTGACTAGGCTCTCCTTTTAGACGTCAGCTATTCTTCTTGCGAAAGGTGATGGCGGCCTTGGCTGAGATCTGCTTACACCAACTCCTCAAAGACCAGGCTGAGAAGACTCCGGCCGGGCGGGCGGTAGTAAGCCCGGAAGGGGAAAAGACTTACTCTCAGTTGGACTGCGAATCAGATGCGTTAGGGGCTTACCTCCGCAGGCATGGGGTCCTATCTGACGACCGCGTGGGTATCTTTATGGAAACCTGCTCGGACTACATCCTCTCTTGCGTCGGGGCTCTGAAAGCGGGGGGCGCATTTATGCCGCTGGCGTTGGAGTCACCAGATACGCTACTCCACACCATTTTGAGAGAAGCAAAGCCGAAGGTGATTGTTACCAAAGAACGCTACTTCCCACGGTTGGCCTCGTACACCGATGCCCACGTGTTGCAGATAGACACCGAGCGCGACTGGCAAGACATTGCCGTTCTACCCCAGCCCCCAGTCATCTCTCCTCACAATCTAGCTTTCGTGCCGTACACCTCTGGCACGACCGGTGACCCCAAGGGAGTGATGCAGACCCACGGGGCCATGGTGGCCTCCTACTTCGGGAGGTATAGGTTCAGCTCTTACCAGCCTGGGGACAGGGTTGCGTGCAATATCTTCTTTGCATGGGAGTTCTTGCGTCCGCTGCTGAAAGGCGGCACAGTCTACGTTATACCGGATGATGTCGTGCACCTGCCCAGGTCCCTCATTAGATATATCTCCGAGAACCGCATCACCGAAATCCTGTTCACTCCGTCCCTTCTCCAAGGGGTATTGAACTCAGCTAAGGCAGAGGTCTTGCGGGCTGAGTTGGAGTCCCTGCGAGTTGTTTGGCTCAACGGGGAAGTGGTGACTAGCAGTGTGAAAGAAGAGGCTCTGGCGATATTACCTTCTTCCACGCGCCTCTTCAATACCTACAGCATCAGCGAAACCCATGACGTATGCACGATCGATTTGAGGTCTGTGCCCCCGGATGTAACGAGCGCTTGTCCCGTTGGGTTTCCCATGGATGGAGTAACGACTCGAGTCCTGCCGAAAGCCGGAACTGAACTTTCCACGGATGGAACCGGTGAGCTCTATATCGGTGGACGGGGGCTCGCCAGAGGCTACCTGGGAAGGCTTGACTTGGACCAGCAGAAATTCTTTATGCGGGGTGGTGAGAGGTACTACGCCACCGGTGATGTGGCGAAGATTGATTCCCAAGGGATGGTCACGATCATTGGTCGCAACGATTCGATGGTCAAAATCCGGGGATATAGTGTCTATCTAGGAGCCATCGAAGAGACTCTAAAGAGGCGTTGCGATGTGTTGGACACCGCAGTGTCGTTTGAGTCCGCCGGCGAGAGCAACCCGCGGCTGGTGGCCTATGTCGTCCGTAAGCCCGGCGCAACCTGGCGGGTTGACGCAAATAGTTCTACTAGCAGGGGCCTGCGGAGTCTTATGGAGCGGTACGTGCCTCACTATATGGTGCCTAGCCACTACGTGGAACTAAATGAACTGCCAATAGACCGGCGGACAGGCAAGCTAGACCGGAAAGCTTTGGCCAGGCCCCGTAGAACAAAGGTTGACTCCCTAGGCACAGTGATGCCCATAAAACAAGCCTCGCAACCGCTAGGGCGGGTATTGATGAGAAAACTATGGGGCGAAGCGCTGGGCATCGAAGCCGGGTCTCTAGAGGATGATTGGGATTTCTTCGAGCTGGGCGGAAACTCACTCTCAAGTCTAGGTTTAATCTTAGATATCGAACAAGCATTTGGAGTCAATCTCGATGGGACTGAAGTGTACGACTTCCCTACAATAGATAGACTGGTAACCCATCTGGCCGATGGAGAGTCGCCCATGACGGTCGGATTCTCGCTGGCCGAAGACTCGCTCCTCGACCCGGCGGTGGCCCCTGCCGGAGATGGTGGATCTGGCCGCCTTACCGAGGCGTCCAAGGTGTTGGTGACAGGCGCGACAGGTTTCCTAGGGGCTCACCTTCTTGATGAGTTATTGCGCTGCACGGACCCCTCCACGAAATTCTATTGCATGGCCAGAGCGACAGGCGGTCGTACAGGTCAAACCAACAACCGGGTCATAGATGCTCTAAGGTTCTACGGGTTAGCTGGGCAAACGCTGCAAGATCGCATCGTCACTGTGACGGGCGACTTAGCGCAGACCCGATTCGGTTTGAGCAACCAAGGGTACCGTGAGCTCGCGGAGGAAGTCGACTTGGTCTTCCACTGCGCCGCATCGGTCAACTACGCGTATTCATACCCCATCATCAAACCCCACACGGTGGGGGGCACCCTCGAAGTCATTAAATTTGCCTGTCACGCGAAAACCAAGCCACTGCAGTATATCTCCTCCAACGGCATTTTCCCTGGCGGTGATGCTGCTCCTTACCTAGAGAACAGAGATATCGATGACTTCGTCGACAGGATGGAGGGAGGCTACAACCAGGCCAAATGGGTGGCTGAGCGGCTGGTGTGGTCTGCCGAGTCAAGGGGTCTGCCCGTCTGTATGTTTCGGCCGGGCAATATCGGGCATCACAGCGTTACCAGGGTGGTTAATCCCAACGACTTCATTGCATTGATAATAAAGGCGTGTTTACGTGTGAACTGCGCGCCGGTAACGGCAGGCTGGTTTTTCGAGATGACTCCTGTGGACTTCGTGTGTACCGCCATCGCCAAGATTGCCGATGCCCCCGGGCATTTTGGTAACGTTTATAATGTCGTCCAACAGGCCCCTATCCCTGCCAACGACGTTTTCACCGACATGCGAGACAAGGGCTGGGTCGCAGACTTGGCGCCTTTGGCCGAATGGCGCTCGAGGTTAGAGGCGGCGGCGGACAGCGAAGACGACCTGGAATTGAAACTGTTGGCTCAATCTCTAGACTCTGTTGAGCCTTATTTGACCGATACCAGTGTGTACGACATCAGCAGGTTCAGCCAAGTCCTGCGCCAATTGGGTCTAGCGCTGCCAGTGGTGGATGTGGACTACGTGACGAGGTTCCTAGGGGAACAGCGGCAATAAGGAGCCCAAGCGGGTTAGCTGGCGCCTTCCGTCACTTTGGGGGGAGTCGGCGGCATGCTCCTCCAGTAGGTTAAAGTGGGCCGGAGATAGGCCAGGTGAGTCCTGCTGCCAGGCGACAGATATGCCTCCGGGAGAAAGAGGCCATCGCAATCACCTCCTCATCTGGGTTGTTACTGATGAGGATGACCCGCCGTTGCGGTAGGTGATCCGCTCCGAACTGCGCTCGCCAAGGTTGGCCCCGGTCTTGGTGGCTACCTCGGCTTCCATCACCGACACTGCCGTATCCACCGGGCTTCTACCTCCGGTTGGTGCGCCGGAGTTCGGAAATAAAACCAGCGGCCCGAGGCCGTCCGCGTTGTCGTCGAGCCAGCACTCAGTCTGGTCGAGCCGATCGGCGCAGCGTCGGATATGGGCAGACCGAGCGCCGCGAGGGGGGGCATGGCGAAGGAGGGAGTCGATGTCCTCATCTACCATCCCCGGCTGGTGCAGACCGGCCTCGACCTCATCGACTTCCGACAGTCGTTTGGTTTGAGACCGAGTTCTTTATATTCTAAAGTTCGCAGTACCGGACACGTTAGCCAACCTACCGGGACTCGAATCACGTTAGGGGCTTAGGGTGCCGTGCCGCCCTCAGAACCCAGCTCGGCTGCCCATGAGTACCGCAGTTTTTGGTGGCTATTGCCTAACCGCGATGAACCTCTCGTACGGGGGTACACAAATGAACTCCCTTACAAGGCTATCTCTGCGGACTACCGCCATCGCTGTAGCCGACTCTAGGACAGACTGTGGACTCGTTTGGGCTGCGGGGCGCTGCCGGCAGCTAAGAATGCACTGGGAAGCGCTGTGGCTAGCGGGGCTCGTCCGACACTTGGCGGGGGGGGGCTGAGGATGTGGAGGTGATATAGTCAGGTCTAGGTTCGGCTAGAAGAAAGGGGGCGGATGTCCAGCGAGATTACCTGCCCCAATTGCCATCAGCTCAACCCGCCGGGCAGTTCCTATTGCACCAGATGCGGCGGTGGCCTGGCAACAGGTCAAGGCCCGGATTCGGAATCTCCCGTCCAAGTGACCGAGGATGAAGAGCGGAGGGCCTTTCGCGCGGAGTTAGCGTTGGTGAGGAGCCAGCTCCGGGAAGCTGGATTACTCCTCGACGGCCTCCAAGACCGCATAGCCCAACTGGAATCGGTGCAGGAAGCTCCGACCGGTCCTGTCGCCGAGTCGCCTCCGCCCACGACCACACTCGCAGACCCGCTGAAGACCTCGGCGCCGGATCAGCAACGTGTTGAGGGGTTCGTGCTGCCGTCGGCCGAAACGCCGTCCCAGCCCCCACCGCATACTGGAACCCCTTTCGGCGGCAATGCCGGATCCCGAAATATCGCGATCGACTGGGAGCAGGTGCTCGGCAGGAATTGGTTCGCCATCATTGGAGCGGTAGCCCTTGTGTTGGGAGTCGGCTTCTTTCTGAAGCTGGCCTTTGACAACAACTGGATCGGCAACACGGGGCGGATCGTCCTGGGCATTGGTGTGGGGATTGCCTTGCTGGGCGTGGGAGAGTACGCCCAGCGGCGCGTTCCGGTGTGGGCGCAACCGGTAACGGCGGGCGGGGCCGCGATCCTCTATCTGTCGATCTACGCTGCCTTCGGCCTCTACCAACTGCTGCGCCCCGATGCAGCGTTCCTCTTCATGGCGTTGGTGGTCGCCCTGGCCGGGCTTCTGGCTCTCCGGTACGAGTCGGTAGTCATAGCCTTGTTGGGCATTGTGGGCGCCTTTATGGCGCCGGTGCTCCTGGGACCTGAACTGCCCGACGTCCGCCTGCTACTGGTCTACATCGTGGTGGTTGACCTGGGAATCCTAGGAGTCTCGACTTTCCGAAACTGGCGGTGGTTCACCCTCTTGGGATGGGCCGGCTCCTACGCGATTCTCACCTACGGACTGGCCGCATTTCCAGACTTCGGACCGGTCACCATCCAGATCGCGCTGACAGCGATATTTCTGATCTTTGCCGGGGCAACCACGCTCTTCCACTTGCTGTGGCGGCGGGTTCCCACATGGCTTGATGTGGGCCTTGTAGCCATCAACGCCACCGCATACTTCGCGTTGACCGTAGGGATATTGGGAGAGGATTACGGGATCTGGCTAGGCTCCATAGCATTGGGGCTGGCCCTGTTCTACGGCTTGATTGCGTACGCAGCGCTCAAGCGGCCCGGCACGCCTCCTGAGGTTGCGCTGATTACCCTGCCGGTGGCGCTGGTGTTCCTGACCATCGCCGTGCCGCTGCAGCTCAGCGGTGTCTGGGTGACTGTAGCCTGGGCAGCGCAAGGGGTGGTGCTGATCTGGTCCGGGTTCATGCTGGACCGATGGCCGACGCGAGCGTTTGGCCTTGGGGTCTTGGCGCTGTCTGTGGCGCACCTGGGATTGTTCGGTGCCAGGGTCGATCTGGACGATTTCAGGCCGGTCATCAACGAGCGCTTCCCCGTATTTCTGGTTGTGATCGCCGCGTTCTACGGCGCGGGATTCCTCTACTGGCGGAACCGCGCCATGCTGGAGCTACGGGAGCAACATGCCGCTGCGACACTCTTCGGATTAGCCAACCTGCTCACGCTGGCGCTCCTCTTCTTAGAGGTGGTCGACTACTTCGACAGCCGGCTGCAGGCGATAGAAGACTCCGGCCAGATGCAGACCTTGAGCAATGCCAAGCATCTGGCCCTCACAGTCATGTTCACGGGGTACGCCTTCATCCTGGCGACGGTGGGACTGATTCGCAGGTTACCCCTGGTCAGATGGGCGGGCTTGGGCCTGATGGGATTGGCGGTGTTGAAGCTCCTGGCGGGGGACACCCAGCAGGTCATGCTGGACCCCTCAACCTTCGTCGCCATTCTGAACATCCACTTCCTGACCTTCTCCCTCGTTCTAGCGGCGCTGCTGGGAATGGCCTACTGGTTCTGGCGTGAGTCGCCGCGGCTGCCCGAAACAGAGGCATACGCCTGGCAGGGTCTATTGGCGGGCGCGAATCTGGTCGGCGTGTGGGCCTTGAGCCAGGAGATCCTGCGTTACTTCGGCAGCCTGGAGGTCGGGACGGGTGTGGACTACTTCAGCGCGAAGCACCTTTCGCTAACGGTGCTCTGGGCTGTCTACGCCATCGGTGTGATCGGCGCCGGAATCATCCTGCGGTCTGCCAAAGTCAGGCAAATCGGAATGGCGCTGCTGGCGATTCCTGTGGCCAAGCTGTTCGTGTTCGATGTCTTCCTTCTGGAGCGGGGGTACCGGGTCGCCGCCTTCGTGACCCTCGGAGTGCTCCTTTTGGGAACGGGCCTGGTGTATCAACGCTACAGTCAGGCCATCAGAGGGTTCCTCTTTGACCGGCGGGCCTAGCACAACGGTGAAGCTTCTCGCACTCCCTGGCCTAGCGGTATTGGCTGTGCTGCTAGTCACTATCCCGCTATTCGCGGCCATTGTTGAGAAGGACTGGCGCTTCTATAAGCCGGCCGTGCTACCCGACAACATCACGGGGCTTGGTCTGGTGGAGGTGGAACTGGATACTGAGGTGTACGCCTACGCCTCCCCCGACCTGGGAGACCTCCGAGTTGTCGGGCAGCAAGAAGGCAGGGAAGAGCCCTATAAACTGCTGGTGGAGGCGGGCGACCAACGGAGAGCGTCGGTGGCGGCGAAGATGCGAGACCTTGGCCACACCGCTGGGCGGCACATGAGCTTTGTCCTGGACCTCCAATCGGATGGCGCTCTGCACAACGAACTCGAGGTCCAGACCCCTTCCCAGAACTTTCAAAGACAGGTCGCAATCGAAGGCAGCAATGACGGAGAGTCCTGGCGGACCCTGCAGAGCAACGGCGTCATCTTCGACCTCACCGTTGCGGAACGCGGTTTCACGGCCAGGGAGACCCGCGTGACCTACCCGGACAGCACCGCACGCTTTCTCAGGGTGCGGATCACTGACGATGGACTGAAACCACTGAATATCCACGGTGGCGTGGTTTTCTTCGCCCGGCGGCTGGAGCCCCAGCGCGCCACCCTCCCGTTGGTGATTGCCGGGCGGGAGGATGATCCGGAGCGAAAGGAGACCGTCTTGGTGATGGACGGGGCCAGCGCCGGGTTTCCGGCCAACCGTATCGAGCTGGACATTCCTCAACGCAACTTCCATCGCCAGGTGTCGGTGGAGGGAAGCGACGACTTGACGAACTGGCGAATCGTCCAAGGCAACGAGACGCTCTTCGACTTCGACACCCCCAAGTTCGTTGGTAGCGACCTGTCCATCGGTTTCGGAGAGTCTCGGTACCGGTATTACCGGGCCACCATTGCCAACGAGGACGATCCGCCATTGCCGGTGGAAGGCGCGCGCGCCAGCGGCTTCGTGAGAAAGCTGGTGTTCTCCGCAGACCCGGCCCAGTCCTACCGGCTGTACTACGGCAACCCGGATGTGTCCGCGCCATCCTATGACCTGGAGCGTGTCTTTCCCTACCTGGTCACGGAGGGACTTCCGGTCGCAGCCCTGGGACCGCACACTCAGAACCCGGCATTTGCCGTGCCGGAGCCGCCGCCCAAACCCTTCACCGAACGCTACCCCTGGCTGCTTCCCGCGATTGTGGCGATTGCGGCTCTGCTCATCGGGGCGTTCCTAGCCAGCATCGTCCGGCAGCTCAAGGGAAGGCTCCCTCCGCCGCAGGCCCCCCGGTAACACAGACTGAGGAACCGGGAATCTGAAATGGAACTGGCGATTGTCGAGCACACCGCCTCGCGCCTTAGGCTTGTTCCTAAGGTTTTGCTAGGCGGCAGCCGACGCAAAGTTCAGTAAGCACATGAACGTCATGGGCATCGGAGCCTCGGGGCAACGCTCGGGGGAAAGCGCACCAGTCTTGGTGGCCGGTCAGAGAGACTTGACCGCATTCTCAATGGCTGCTGTTGCATCCTGATAGTCCGTCCCAGGCGGGAAGCTCAACGGCGCCCCGAAACGGACCTCGATGCTCCCTCGCCTGAGGAAGGGGAAACGCGTGGGAGAACCCAGCTTGTGGATGTGCAAGCGGAGCGGAACAACGGGAATCCGCCCCTCGACGGCGACGAGGCCTGTGCCATTCATAAAGGGCTTTATCGGCCCTCCGACGGTGAGTTCGCCCTCCGGATAGATCAGCACCGACCAGCCGTTATCCATAACCTTGCCCATGTTCTCAAGGCTGGGCCTGACCGAGCCCTCCCTGGCGAGTGGGAAGCCGTTGCCGAGGAGAGGGTTCATGATCCACCAGACGGGGTTCTTCCAGAGGTCGGCAGCTCCAGCGACGGCCATCCGGCGGCGCCATTTGAGAGGCACTGCCTTGATGATCAACGGGTTATCGAGACCCAGGTTGTGATTCGATGCGAATAGCACCGGGCCGGTGATGCCCTCCAGGTTCTCGCGCCCCGTCACCCTCAAACCATAGGGAAGGGCGGTGAGCGGGAACATGACCGACCGTTGAAGGACTCCGCGCGTCATGCGGCACCACCACTGCATGCCCCAACTCGGAAAGCTCATCATCGGCGGGTTCTTGGAGCCCTCCTCCACGAGGTCGGCGAGTTGCCGTACCGTCGTCTCTGGGCTCACCTGGCCCTCATCCATGTAGACGCCGAGTTCTGTTTCGATCGCCGATAGCAACTCGACCCGGCCGAGCGAGTCGAGTTCGAGGTCATCACCGAGCGTAGCCCCGTCCACGATGTCGCCGGCTTCTCGTTTGCTCACCTCGGCGACGATGTGGAGCAGACTCCTTGCCCCGCCCACCGAACTACCGCCGGAGGGTGCTGCGGCCGGACCCACCGGCTGTATCTTGCCAAGGATCGTGTCGATCACGACCTGCTTCTTTACCTTGAGCGTGTGGGTGCGGGGGAAGTCCTCATCGGGCCAGATGGTGAAGCCCCTGATCCGCTGTTGTTCCGCAAGTTGGCCATTGGTCCATGTGACAGCCTCCGGGGCCGCTTCAGCGTTGTCCAGGATCAAAGCGGCGTGCACCTCGACCGATGAGCCCTTCGTCAGCCCTACCACCGTCGCATCCCTGACGTGTGGGTGCTTCGTCAGCACCGCCTGGACGTCTTCGGGGAAGACGTTCTGGCCGCTCGGCAGCACGATCATGTCCTTCAGCCGGCCCTGGATGTGCAGGAATCCGTCGTCGTCGAAGTATCCCAGGTCTCCTGTGCGGTACCAGTCGCCGTCGAAAGCCTTGGCGGTCTCTTCCGGTGCACGCCAGTAGCCAGGCGTCACGTTCTCTCCGCGCACCAGGATCTCACCCGCGCTGCTGATCCTGACCTCCACGTTTGGCAGCGGGCGGCCGGTGGAGGCGTGGCGGCGTTCCCATATGGTGTGATTGCTGATGACGGGCGAGGCTTCGGTGGCCCCATAGCCCTGTACGATCTTGACGCCGAGCAGTTCCCACTTGCGCCCGAGTTCCGGGTCCAGCGCCGCGCCGCCCGACACGATGAAGTCGAGCTTCCCCCCGAACTGCTTATGGACGCGGCGAAAGAGATGACGCCGCAGCCGGAACGGCGTCCGCTCAGCTGCCTTGAGAAGCTTGCCCCACAGGGCCTCCTTGCCCTGCCGGGCCACCTCCCGCTCGATGCCGTTCATCAGCAACTCCAGTCCCTGGGGAACGAGCAGCATGATCGTGATCTTGCGCTCACGCATCGTCCGGGCGAGAACGGTCGGCTGGCGGCTGGTCGGATACGTAACGCTGGCGCCGTGGTGCAGGGTCATGAACAGCCCGCCCATCTGCTCATACATGTGGCTCAAGGGAAGGATGGACAGGAGCCTGCTCGACGGGTCACAGGAGATGTACTGGGATATCCCCTCTATGTTGGCCGTCAGGTTCCTGTGGGTAAGCATGACCCCCTTCGGGTCTCCCGTCGTGCCGGACGTGAACATGATCTCCGCGAGGTCATCCGGTCCGATGTCCACGTGCTCCGGTTGAGGTAAACCGGCGATGGCAGATTCCAGCTCCTCGAATGCGATCTCGGGAACATTGAGGTCCACGTCGTCTTTCGGAGTGAAACGCGATGTGAATGCCAGCTTCGGGTCTGTCCTGGACACAACCCTTTCGACGTAGTCGGGCGCGCTGCGGAGGTCGAGGGGTACCAAGATGACTCCCGCCCTGATACAGCCGAAGAAGATGAGCACCCAATGGGGAGAGTTGGGGCCCCAGAGGATGACCTGGTCCCCCTTTGTGAGTCCTCGGCGCTGGAGGAGGGTAGCAACCTGGCCGGACTCGTCCCACAGCCGGGAATAGGTCCAGCGCAGGTACCGGAACGCCGGCTTGAAGAGGAGTGCATCGCGCGATGCGTACTTCTCGACCGTTCCCCGGAGAAAGTCGACAACGGTCTCACCGTCCGCCGCGCCGGGCTTACGAGCACTATCCATGACTACGTCCTCCTCGCCGCCGGGGTAGTTCAGCGGCGTTGATGTCCTCTACGCAGGCGCGCAAGGGAGCGTCCCGGTAGATCGGCGCGGAGCCGCTGTGCCCACAGTCAGGCGGCATACCGCTGTAAGAGCGCTCGAAGGGCTTTATGGGGCTCGTTCCGCATGAGTGGGAAGTGACTGAAGCATATGGTATCGAAGTCCAGGTCGAGGAGTTTCTCAAGGGACTGCATCGCCTCTCTTGGCCGTTGGGTGACTCCTGGCGCGGGTGGGCTGAGCCTCCAGCCGAGCTTGTACTGCAGTGAGTCACCAATGATGATGACCCGTCGCTCCGGCAGGTGGAGGGCGATGCTGCCGGGGGTGTGTCCAGGAAGGTGAACCACGCGGACTTCGGTCCCGAACGGAATGGTGCCACCGTCCTCGAGCTGAGCATCGACCGGGACGGGGCCTCCCATGAGCCTCGTGAGCATAGGCCGTGCAGCCGTGGCGAGCAGAGCGTTTTGAAGAGGACTTGGGGTGGACACTGCGCCTTCGATGATGTGCGCCTCCAGCCGGTGCACGGCGACCGCGATCTCCCTGCCTGCCACCAGTTCACCGAGGCCGCCCGAGTGGTCTGGATGAGCATGGGTAACAACTACTCGCCGGACCTGGTCAGCAGATATGCCTAGGTGTAGTGTCCAGGGAGGTTGTTGACACGGGAGATGGGCGGGAGACCTCCGATTGCGGTGTGACAACGGTGGTGATTATACAGATGCAGCAAAGGTCCGAGAGCAGCTGTGCGCTCGGCTTCAGACTGGTAGAGGCGGACGTAGGCCCACTCGTTGAGCATGGTGCGGTGAAAGCGCTCGACCTTCCCGTTGGTCTGTGGACGGTAGGGTCGAGTCCGCTTGGAGCGGATGCCGACGGAGCGACAGGTCGCTTGGAATAGCCTGCTGCGGTAGGCGGCGCCGTTGTCGGTGTAGACAGTGCGTATCGCTACACCGAGGCTGGCGAACCAGGCGCACGCCCGGAGCAGGAAAGCGGTGGCGGTTTCGGCGCGTTCGTTGGAGAGCACTTCGGAGTAGGCGAGACGGGAGTGGTCGTCAACGGCGGAGTGGATGAAGGCGTAGCCAGCGCGGCTGCGCTTCGCCTTGCCACGCCCGTGAGCACGCCAGCCGCCACCCTCTGGCATCCGTCCGAGTTTCTTCACGTCGATATGGAGCAGGTCGCCTGGGGCGGCGTGCTCGTAGCGCCGGATCGGCTGCCCGCTGGGACGGTCGATACAGTCGATGCGGTTGAGTTCAAGGCGGCAGAGCACACAGTGAGCGGTCGAGGCGGGGATGGAGAGACGGGCAGCGATACGGACTGGACCGAGCTTCTCGCTGCGGCGGAGCGCGACGACCGCGCGTTCGAGTGAAATGGGCACGCGGTTGGGGGAACAGTGTGGACGGCTGGGGCGGTCTCTGAGGCCGTCCTCGCCTTCCGTGCGCCAGCGGGCGAGCCATTTGTAGGCGGTCTGCCGAGAGACACCCATCTCGCTGGCGACGTGGGCGGGTGGCCGTCCGCTGCAGATGCGTTGGACGAGGGTGAGGCGGGCGCGGTAGGTGAGCCTTGCGTTAGGATGCATATGAGCCTCCGGGGGTGTTGGCCTATCACCACACCTTTTCCCGGAGGCTCACCGCATCCGTCAATCCCTATCTGTCAACAACGTCCGTGGACATTACACCTAGGGCCTCGAGCCCTCGCACTATCATGCCCGAACTTCCGCGGAACCCCGCGTCGACCAGTAGGACGGCGCCATGCTCCACGAGGGCAGTTACCCGCGCGCCGATGGCTCGAATCTGGAAGGTTCCGTCGTTGATGGTTACCGGGTTGCGGAACAACATGGCGCTCACTGTGAGACTATACCTCCGGGTCCCTTGCTGACCCCAGGATATCCCGGCACGTTTGCCGCGTGTCGACGGAGCTCGAATCCTGAAGGACAGCGCTCCCCTGCCTCATCCGCGGCAAAGCAGTTCCGCAGGGCCAGCTAACCGACTCGAACCGGGACTCTCTGGCCACATGCGGTGCACTCAACTCACTGAGTCGCGTTTCTCGCATCCTGAGCGTCGCCGCTTCCCGCTTCCAGCTCGACTGCCCAGGAGTACCGCGGTTTTTGGGTTGCTATTGCCTCACCAGCATGAATGTTCCAGTGGGCTTATAGGACCGCTCATGTGTGAGCGTCCCATAAGGTCAAACCGGGTCGACGGTGGACGAAGCCTTTCCCTGTCGGGTTGCCGTTCCCGCTGCGCTAGTGGCACTGGCATCGAATCCCAAAGGCCATCCCATGAAGTTCATCAGGTCTGGCGTGATCCCCGTCGTACACACTCGTAAAATGGACTTCCACAGGCTAGGATGGACCGGCAACAGCGCCCTCGCGGGTCACCAGTCCCCATCGCCGTCTCATTCGGCGCCCGCCGTTCCCGCGTACGCTTGGCAAGGAGGCTTATCGTGGCCACGGTCAGACTCGGATTCCTCAGCGCGAACTCACGGGGGCACACCGCCCACTACGACGACTTCCTGCGCCTGCTGCCGGAAGAGGCGGACGTCCGGATCGTGCCGCTCGGGCTCTGGCAGAACTCGCTGTACGACCTGGAGGGCAAAGCTCGGGAGCATACCGAGCGCACGACCTCCCTCGTTGCCGAGCACGGCTGGGACGGCATCGCGCTGATGGGCGCGCCGATGCAGGTGCAGAACCCGGGCCACGTCGAGCACCTGCGGTCGCTGCTGAGCATCCCGGCCACGACGGCGCTGGAGTCCGGCGCGGCGGCGGTCAAGGCGTTCGGCGCACAGCGCATCCTCCTCCTCACACCCTTCGACGACGGTCTGAACGCAATGCTGCGCGAGTTCCTGACCGGCCAGGGACTGGACGTCACCGCCCCCCAGACGGACCGCAATGACACCAGCCGCGAGGACGTCACCTCCACGGAGCGCAAGAGCGCGGAGGAGGTCTACCGCCTCGCCGCCGATGCATTCGCGGAAGCGCCGGACGTCGACGCGGTCTACTTCCAGGGCGCGCCGCTCAACCCGCTCCACGTGGTCGAACGGCTGGAGGCCGACCTCGGCGTGCCGGTCGTCGCCAGCAACCCGGCGATGTTCTGGAACATCACGTCGCTGCTCGGCCACCGTCTGCCGTCGAACGCCGAGGGCTGCGGAAGGCTGCTACACGAGTGGCCGGCGCACGTTTGACGCGCTCCCACTTGCTGACCGCCGCGCTTCCACCGCGCATCCCGGCTGTTGTTAATGTCCGGTCAACCATTCGCTCGCATACAGACCGCGCGGGCAAGCGTACAATGAGCACGAACGAGTAAGGCGAAGAACGAGTAACGAGTGAGGCAAAGGGTGAAGCCATTCTGCAAAGGCACTCCTACGGTTCAGAATTCGAGGTAGAACAACTCCCCGGCGGCTGTGAGCAGACTTCCATGGGCTGGCTCTTCGGCGCTACCCAGCAGTGGCGCGGGCCGGATGGCCTGCACGTCCGGGAGTACGGAGGCCGCCTCTTCGCCCACTACGATCGCGTAGACCCCCGGCGCAACCTCGTTGGCCACTGGATAGCCGACGCCCCGTTCGAGTTGGCGCTCGGAAGCAGCGGCGTCGTCGGGATGCTCGCCAGCGTTACGGTGAGCGCCGCCTCCACCCTGGCGTGGATCGTCGCGGCGCTCGTGACCACGGTCTCGGCAAGTATCTTCGCGCGAACGCGCTTCTAGCCCGGCCACCCCTACCTGCTGTACCCCGAATCGTCCGGTGGAACGAACGGAACGCTCCTGAGCAACGCTTCCAATACGTAGGCGAAGTCCCTGAACGCCGCCAGGCGCCCCAGGTCGCTCTCCAAGCCGTCCACGAGGCCCTGCAGGCTCCATAGGTCGCGTTCGGCGTTGTACGACTCGCCGGAACCGTCCAGCGCGCTGTAACGGTCCGCCGTGAGCGCCACGACTGTGCCGAAATGCAGCAGCGGGTCGTATCCGGCGACCACCCGCCCGTTGCTGACGACGTCCGTGCTCTGGCTCCAACCGCGGCCGCTCTCCGGCTCCACCCATCGCAGCTCCACCCGCCCCAGCGCGCCCCGCTGCCGGAAGTCGTCATGCAACTCCAGCTCGTAGAAGACGGTCGTGGCCGCGCCCGAGTAGATCTCGGCGAACTCCTTGCGGTCCTGGGTGAACGACTCGGCGGACGTGACGCGGTTCTCATAGCCGACGATGCGCCACGCCTTCACTGCATCCGCGTTCCAGGTCACTTGGGCGCGTGTCTGATCGGCGACGGGCGAGGCGAGCGCCAGCCAGTTGTCGCGGCGGAACGTCGCGCGGGCCTGCTCTTCGTCGAACAGGTAGCGGTACCACCCGTTGCCGTGCTGCGCCAGCTGCTCCAGAAGGTGGTCGTTGTAGTTCGCGATGCCGACGCCCACGGTGACGAGCCGCAGCGGGTTCGTGCCGTCCGGGGCGGACGTGGACTCCAGGATGGCGAACGGGTCGGTGGCGTTCACGTTCGCCACGCCGTCGGACATCAGGACCACGTAGTTGAGCGCCCACGGACGATCCCTCCGCATGATGTCCGCCAGCTGCACGCCGAGGTCCAGTCCAGCCTGCACGTTGGTGCTGTCGTGCGGCATGAGCCGGGCGATGGAGTCGACGACCGCGCGGTCGTCCGGTGACGCGTTCGCGACCGTGAGCCGGTGGAGCACGTCCGTGGTGAAGTGCACCACTGCTATGCGGTCGTCCGCATCAAGGCTCCGCCGGATCGCCTCGGCCGCCTCGCGGGCGATGGCCACCCGGTTGCCCTCGTTCATCGAACCGGAGGCGTCCAGCACCAGCGTCACGTTGAGGGGTCTGTCCTCCACCACCTCCGGCGCCTTGAACGCCACGCGCGCCATGTACCGGCCGCTGTCCAGCGGATGCGCGATGAGGTCGGACGTGATCGCGAACCGGTCGTTTGCGGTGGGCGCCGCGTAGCCGTAGTCGAAGGCGTTCACCCACTCTTCCGCCCGCACCGACGCGGGCTCCACCCGGTAGCCTGCCCTCGCCCAGTTCAACGCCAGTTGGAACGACGTGCGGTCCGTATCCAGGCTGAACGTGGACACGTTGTCCTCCCGCGCCTCGGTGAGCGGCTGCCGTTCGTAGTCCTGGAACGTGGTCGCCCCCGGCTGGCCGAGCGAGCGCTGGTCCGGCAACCCGGGAGGAACATCGGCGGGCCCACCAGGGACGAGAAGCGCAGGCCCGCCGGGGACGAGGAGCGCAGGCGCAGGCGTGGCCGTCGGGCCTGCAGCCCGGAACTCCACGATAGCCGGTGTCGGCGTTGGCGGCTCGGGCGGAAGCGGCATCGGCGCGGGGTGCGGCGTCGGAACAGGCCTCTCCATCATCGCCTCCGGGGAAGGCGTAGCGCGGTATTGGTCGCCATCCACGCCAGCAACGCCCGGTATGCTTCGCGCACCGGGAGCTTCGCTCTGTTCGTCCTGCTCAGCCAGCCCTTGAGGTTCGGGCGAGTCTGCCATCGCCGGCAACGGAGTTGGCGTCGCCAACACCGGTGCAGCCGCGGGCAGACCACTGCCACCGCTGCTGCCGACCGCGAACCACACCGAACCCCCCGCCACCGCGACGACCGCTACCGCCGCCGTTGCCGCGAGCGCAGGCGCGAAGCGGAACCCGTCTACCGGCGTCCCGATGTCGCGCAGCACCGCCCAGAGCGGCTTCGAGTCCTGCGCACCCAGGCGGGACTCCAACAGCCCCCAGAGGTCAGGTGTGGGAGGAACGTTGGCCGTTCCGGAGGCGAAGTGCTCCTCCAGCAGACGCTCCATCTCCCTGTCGTTCATGTCGTTCATGTTCATCGCTGTCCACCTGCTATTCCCTGCTCATCGCTCAACCGCTGACGCAACGCCTGGTGCGCCCGGTGCAGGCGCGACTTCACCGTGCCTTCGTTCAGCCCCGCTGCCCGCGCCACTTCCTGCACCGACATCTCCGCGAAGTAGCGAAGCACCACGACCTGCCGGTGCTCCGGGCTCAGACCTTCGATCGCCTGCTGCACCGTCTGTCGCTGCAACCGGGACTCCAGCGCGTCCGCGGGGTCTTCCGCATCGCCCGGCCAGTCGCCGCCCTCGATGGGTGTGGTGACGACCGACCGCCTCCGCCGCTGGCTCATCACCGCGTTCACCAGGATGCGCATGAGCCACGGCTTGAACGGACGCCCTCGCCTGAAGGTGCGTATCCCCTTCCATGCCGAGAGGAACGCCTCCTGCGCCAGCTCCTCGGCGATGGCCCGGTTGCCGGTCATGTTGTAGGCCGTGCCGAAGACGACGCCCTGGTACCGCTCCACGAGGTAGTGGAATGCATCGCGGTCGCCGCGCTGGCAACGCTGAACGGCCTCGTTCTCGGTCATGCCTGCTCCATGGGCCCGGCTTTTCCCCGGCGGGGATGTGAGCGCTCTACCGGATACTATGCGGGCTCTACGCGAAACGTTCCCTGCATTCCAGACCCTGGCCCGATCCCCTCTCCCTACAAGGAGACCCTTGCATAATGTGGATGGACACGGGATAGCGGGGCGGAGGGGGGCGTATTATCCCCTCTCCCTTGAGGGGAGAGGGTTAGGGTGAGGGTGAACCGGAGGTGCTGGGGTAGGGTCACGTAAAGGTCTCTACAAAGGGTGAGGGTACTGTGGGTGGGGGCATGGGGTGGGCGGATGGTTATGCAAAGGTCCTCAACACGACACCGCCCACACACCCCTCCCCTCACGCCATCCGCGCTTAGGGATACTCTGAACAAGTGGTATCTCTGCGCGACTGCGCGTGCGTCGCCTGATCCCTTCCCCCTTGATGGGGGAAGGCTAGGATGGGGGTGAGGTTTGGCGAGGCGCGGGGCGCGGGGCGCGCGTCCGTCCCTTGTTCAGAGCATCCCTAGCAGCCGGCGACGTACGGAGCGGCGAGCAGGAGCGATGCGAGCGTCTTCGCGTCGTTCAGTTCGCCTGCCCGCGCCATGCGCACAGCCTCCGCGAACTGCACGCGCTCCAGGGTGATGCGCTCGTCGTCGTCCGGCGCGAGCGGGTTGGCGAACAGGCCCCTCGCCAGGAAGGCGTGCAGTCGCTCCGTCATGGAGCCCGGCGAAGCGAAGAAGCTGCCGAGTTCGACCAGTTCCCTGGCGTCCAAGCCGGTCTCCTCCCGCAACTCGCGGCGGGCGGCGTCGACCGGCGGCTCATCCCCTTCGATGACGCCTGCGGGGAGCTCCAGCAACTCCCGGCCCGCGGCGCTCCGGTACTGGCGCACCATCACCACGTCGCCGTTGTCCTCGAGGGGCAGGATCGCGACTGAGTCCGGGTGGTAGAGCGTGTCGCGCACCGTCTCGGTGCCGTCCGGCAGGACCAGGCGCTCGACACGCAACGTCGAGCGCCGGCCTACCAGCTCACCGTGCACCGCAAGCACGCGCACCGCTTCGTCAGCCAAGGCGCGCCTCGTCCGCGGCAAGCCGCCGCGCGATGTGCACGGACTGCTCCGCGCCGCGACGCAGCCGGTACACCAGCGTCTCGTAGAAGCGGTCCGGCGAACCGGCCCGCAGGAACCGCGCGCGGTAGGGGCTGCGCGACACCGTCACCGTGTCGTCCTTGCCCATCGGCACGTCGACGAACCCGTCCGCCGTCATGATCGCGTCGTGGTCGCTCTTGATGGTCAGCTCCACGGAGCAGTCCTCCGGCACGACGACCGGCGCGTCGAGGTCGCCGTGCGTCGCGACGGGCACGATCACCATGTCGCCGGACGCGGGGTAGAGGATCGGCCCGCCCGCCGCGAGCGCGTACGCCGTGCTGCCCGTCGCCGTCGAAACGATGACCGCGTCGGCCTGATACGTCGTGAGCTCGACGCCGTTGACGGCGACGCCGATCCGCGTGAGATGGGCGATGCGTCCCCGGCCGACGACGACGTCGTTCAGGACGGTGACCGGTCCGCTGCTGCCCCCTTCGGCTTGCGTCACGGCCTGCACCATGCGGCGCTCGTCCATCCACGTGAAGCCGCCCTCCAGGTATCGGGGCGCGAGCTCCAGCGCGTCGGCGGCCTCGATCTCCGTGAGGAAGCCGAGGCGGCCCAGGTTGACGCCCAGCAGCGGAACGTCGGCCTCCGCGGCCATGCGCGCGGCGCGGAGCAGCGTGCCGTCGCCTCCTACCGTGATGAGCGCAGTGGGCGCGAGCTCCGCGAGCGCTGCCTCGCCGTCAGACGTGGAAAGCAGCGGCACTTGCGTACCGAGAACTCCCGCCAACTCCTCTGCGAGCGGCTGCGCGCGGTCGGAAGCAGTGTTGTAGAGGATCGCAGTCCGTGTGGGGTCTATCTTCACGACGTACCTCGTTCGCCATTATACGGGCTCACCGAATGGAGCCGGACATGGGGCGCAGGCCCCGTCGTTCCTGCGGAGGCAGGAACCTCGCAGCCCTTCCCTCGTCGTTCCTGCGGAGGCAGGAACCTCGCATCCCTGTCCCTCGTCATTCCTGCGGAGGCAGGAACCTCGCATCCCTTCCCCCGTCGTTCCTGCGGAGGCTGGAACCTCGCATCCCTGTCCCTCGTCATTCCAGCGGAGGCTGGAATCCAGGGGCAGAGGCAGCCTCGCCCTGAACAAGGTGGCCAACCGGCCCCGGAATCTGGCCCCCTTGATCGCCGGTCCACGAGTAAACCGGACCACCGATCTGGCCACCTTGGCCACCTTGATGCAGGGCGTTTCCAAGGCCGTGGCCTGCTTCCCTCGATTAAGGAGGCAAGGGGGCCATCGAATTCACAAGTTGGGCACCGGAGCCATAGACCCTGTCTCTAGCTGGGGTGGGAGTTATAGACGCGGTCTATCGGTGCTGCCGGTGCGACGGTCATGCAACCAGCGTACGCAATCGCACCCCGGCCGCGTAAGGGACGGGTGTCACATGACGACCCCGTGTCTTCCCTCGTCATTCCTGCGGAGGCGGGAATCCAGTCGCGCGGCGCAGACGCGCGCATGCGCAGTCAGCACACGCGGTCGCGCGGGAGGGGGGTGCGGTAGGGCGTGTGTCATGCTGAGCGCAGCCGAAGCATCTCTCGGGGCTGGTTCGCAGTGGACCGGCGTACCTGGCGACGATTGGCGGTTCGTGGTGGCGATTGCTCGTTCTCGGTGGACGATTGGCCGTTCGTGGTGGGCCAGTCGAACCACGCTGCGTCTGCCGCCTCCAACCGTCCCCATCAACTGGTGGTCCCCACGAGTGAACGCGGGACGTCTTCCGCTCCTTGAACAGTTGATCGACAAGGCCACAGCCTGCTTCCGCGTTCTTCTGTTCAACTGCAGCGCCGAAGGGGTGTGTGCAGCGCCGGAGCCATAGGTCCTGCCTATAGCCGGGCTGCGAGCTATAGACGCGGTCTATGGGCGCTGCGAGTACGACGGTCATGCAACCAGCGTACGCAATCGCACCCCGACCGCGTAAGGGGCGGGTGTCACCACGACAACCCCGTGTCTTACCCGTCGTTCCTGCGGAGGCAGGAACCTCGCAGCCCTATGCCATCGTTCGTGGTGATCCTGTCGAACCGTCCGCTTCCACCGCACCCCGCGTTCCCGTATAGTTCCCATCGGCATAGCACTTCAATGGTCTACCCGTGCGCTTTCCAAGCGCGGCACGAACTATTGATCACGAGGGAGGGCCTCGCGCCCTCCTGTCGGTTCGCGTCGGGTAGAAGTGCTATGCCAAGTACCTTCACCTCGTGGTCGCAGGAGGGTTCCAAATGTCCCGCCCGTTCCCCGTTGCCGCCGCATATTTTGCGCTGGTCCTCATCCTCACCGGCCTGATCACGCTCGCGGCGTGCGAGGGACCACCAGGCCCGCTGGGACCACAGGGATTCCAAGGGGCGCAAGGCGGGCAAGGCGAACATGGGGAGCAGGGTCCACAAGGCGAACGCGGGGAACAGGGGCAGCGAGGCGAGCAGGGGCCACAAGGCGAGCGAGGCGAGGCTGGCGAACGCGGTCCCCAGGGTGAGACCGGTCTACAGGGCGAAACCGGCCCGCAAGGCGAGCGAGGCCCGCAGGGCGCGACCGGCGCGCAGGGTTTCCCCGGCCAGCGCGGTCCGGAGGGGCCGCAGGGGCCGCAAGGGGAGCCCGGCCCGCGCGGCGAACCCGGAAGGCACGCCCCCACCGCAACGCCTACGCCCACACCACGGCCGTTGCCCACCCATACACCCACACCCAGGCCCACGCCCACGGCAACGCCACTGCCGGGTGAAGTCCCACCCACTCCGGTCTCGCTCTACATGGTGGGCGGCGACACCGACAAGCTCTACACGCTCCACTCCTGGACGGGCGCGGCGACCGCCATCGGCAGCGCGACTGCGTTCGGTGCGGTGAACGAGACCGAGCCTCGCGGCCTCGCCAATCTGAACGGCACGCTCTACATGGTCGGGGCGGCCAACGACGCCCTGTACACACTGGACACGTCCAGTGGCGTGGCAAGCCAGGTCGGCAGCGCAACGCAGTTCGGCGTGAGCGAGGGTGCGCCCACCGGCATCTCCGCCCACAACGGCATGCTCTACATGACCGGCGCGGACACGGATGCGCTCTACACGCTCGATGCCACGACCGGTGTAGCGACGCAGGTCGGCAGTGCGATGCAGTTCGACGCGAGCGAGGACGGCCCAAACGGGCTCGCCTGGCACCGCGGCACCCTCTACATGGTGAGCAGCGAGACCGACCGCCTCTACTGGGTCGACTCGACAACCGGCGTGGCGTCGGAAGTCGGCAGCGCAACGGCGTTCGGCGTCAGCGAGGACACGCCAACGGGTATCGCGTCGCACCCGCCGAGCGGCGGCGCGCCTTCCGAGCTCTACATGGTCGGCTCCGGCACGGACAAGCTGTGGTCGCTGGATCCGGAGAGTGGTGAGGCGGAGGGAGTTGAAGTCCCAAACTTTGGCTTGAATATCAGGTCTTCCGTTCCAATAGCTTCCCATAGCGGCCAGTTGTATGGAGTAGGCCCAGTGCCCGCGCCCGTGGGCCCTCCCGCCGTGCCGGGGGTCCCTCCCCCCGTGCTCGGGTTTGGGTATCGATTGCTTGCTATCGACACTTCATCAGGGATCGCCACGGAGGTCGGGAACACAGAAATCATCATTGAACAAGGAGACATCAGTTCGCACAACGGCACGCGTTATGTGGCGGCGCATGGGCAACTCTACTCGCTGGATACTGCCTCTGGTGCAGCGACCCGTATCGGCAGCGTGGACGGGTTCGGCGTGGGTGAGCATCGTCCAACGGGTCTTGCATCACATCAAGGCGCGTTGTATATGGTGGGTCAGGAGAACCATAAACTCTACACGCTTGATGCAATAACCGGGATTGCAACGTCAGTTGGCAACGCAGTGGAGTTCGGGATAAACGAAGACAACACTGGGCGGTTGGTTTCTCATAACGGCACGCTTTACATGAGCGACGATGGGGGGAATGAGTTCTTTACACTGAACACGTCCACAGGAACAGCGACCCAGGGACCAAGTACGGTCGGCGGATATGTGTCCGGCTTGGCTTCTCACAATGGTGTCCTGTATGCGACAGTACGCGATGGTGACAATTACGGGCTCCGCATCCTGGACATTGCCACTGGTGAGCTCACCAGGCTTCCGAGCACTCTCAGCCAGTTCGGCGTCGAGGAAGGGGACCCGCAAGGGCTGGCGTCGGGGCCGTAGGTGTGCTGGAAAACACACGACCGAATATGAGGAAAGAAACGCAAAAAGAAAGGAGAGCAACATGGAACAAGCATGCAACACCCTAAAGAAAGCATACGACATCTTACTAGATTGGATGGAGGGACAAAACGAAGCGACTCGGTTGACACTAGATAGGGGCGCAGAAATAGTTGGGCTGGTCTATATGGCCAAGTACTATCTGACTAACACCGTCTCAACTTCCGAAGGGCAGCACAGTGAGGTTGGTATGAAGATCGAAATGGCGCTTAGGAACCTCTGCTACAACATCGCCAGTAGAGACTTGCCCGAAGCCTCACCCGTAGATGTGGTGGAAAGCCAACTCAAGCAAGCGCTGGACGCTTGTCAGAGAGCAGCCGCCGAAACTGGTTCTTGAGAGGTACATAGAAGTCAGGGGTGGAAGGTCCCTACCCTCGTGACACCTGCCCCCTCTCTGATCGCCCGTTGGCAGCGTACGCGGTCGGGGCGCGACCGCGTAAGGGGCGGGTGTCACATAGAAGGAGTGCACAAAGCTATGTATATCACCACGCCTACGTTCACGAGCGTGGCCAATGTGATAACGATTGTCAGCCAGAGCATGCGCGAGGCAACGCGCGCTTGTGCCCTGTATCGCAATTCGTCCTGATAGTACGACAGCCCTACTATCGTGTTTCCAGCCGCATTGTCATGCTGCTCGATAAGATCTGCTTCCGACATCTCCTTGAGCTCTTGGATTGTCCGTGCCTCAAAACTCTTCAATTTAGGTGGCATTGGCTATTCCTCTCAGTCTAAAGTTGCCCTGCTCCCGTTACCGGAACAGGCCACGCACGGCGGTGGAAACCTCGGCGAGTTTCCCGCTCGACACAGCGCCCACCGTGCGGCGGAACACGCCGTCGCTCAGCGTATTCAGGCGGCCGGGACGCGCCCAGCCGTTGCCCCGAAGCCTGCCGCGCTGCATGTCTCCCTGCGCGATCGGGATGTCGCCGCTGCGGCCCTGGCTGGTCATCTCGCACACGACCCAGTCGCCCATACCAACGTCCGCGAGCACGAGGGCGGGACGTATCTTGACCTCGCTCAAGTCAGTGAAGGGAACCGGCGCAAGCACTACGTCTCCGACCACAAAGCCTCCCACTCCGGGTCCTCAGGCTCCTTCGCCCACTCCGCCAGCCCCATCATCGACCACTCATGCTTGTCGCGGTCGCCGAACACGACTAAGTCGTCGCCGTCCCAGTACGCCATGCTATCGACGGTCTCCATCGTCCTGATGCTCACGGTGCAGACGCGGCGCAGCAGGTCTATGACGCGCTCCTTGTAGTCCGCAAACCGGTAGGTGTCGAACCGCTCGGCGATGGTGGGGTCTTTCGGCTTGCGCTCCTTGTACTGGTCGAGCACCCATTCGAGCGCGGAGCGGTTGCCGAGCCGGTAGCGCCACGCGTCCTCCGGCACGCTGGTGAGGCGTGTCGCATCGTCGAGCACGATGACGCCGCGTCCCTTGTCGGCCCTGAGTTTCGGCTTGCCAGGCTCCTTGCCGGTCTCCTCCCGCTCCAGTGGATACGGCTCGGCAGACTCGAACCCGATGTGCAGGTCGAGCAGCTCCTGCCCCATCTTCGCCCAGAGGTCAAAGTCGTGATAGAACGGCAGGCGCGGGAACTCGCGCAGCAGGTCTGTCGCATAGTCGTACCGGTAGACCGGGTCGTGCAGCACCGCGTAGGTGTACGCGAAGACGTCGTCCGGCCCGATGCCTTCCGGGTAGATGCGGTCGAAGTCCTTCCCCCACTCCTTACGGTAGTGGTCGTTGAACTGGCGCAGACCCCACTGCGTGATGTTGTCTACTCGCTTACCGTTCTCCGTGTAACGGTAGCGGGGAAGGCATTGAGTTTTTTCCAGTAGGTCATAACAATACACTCGACTAGAGGCGAGTGTTTGAAATGGCTTGGTGGAGCTAGTACCTGAAAAACAAATCACCCTATTTTCCTCGAGTCGTCCATCAGGGAAAAGCCGTGGCAGCTGGTATTGCATTTCATTGAGACTCTGGCTGAAATACAAGTGTTTCGTAATGAACGGACGGAAGGTAGCCGTTCGGGCATTAGTCCTGTCGAAATCGGTGGAGAGGTTCTTCTTTAGTCGTCGCTTTAGGTCCCGAGTCCACTTGATAGTGGTCCCAAGCTGAGCGCCGTCGATGTCCTTCCCACCGAACTCTGCGCGAGCCTCTTCATATATGCTAATGAATTCACTAACCTTCCTGTCGAGACCGCGTATGTCATAGTCATAGACCCATTCATCTCGAGCGGTGACCACTCCTAAAGAGTACATTCTGAACACAGCTTGCTCTTCGTTCACTTTCTTTGCTAGTTTCGTCTGACGGTCAGCCACGGGAACCAGCGAGCCCAAATCAGTTTTGCTCTGGTTGAACCAGTTGTTTCTTGCGTCAGGTAAAACACTTCCAAAGGCAATCTCATCGAGTTTGGCTTCGCGCAGGTATGACAGTTTATCTATCGCAAGCTCGGCGTCATCTCGGGACGCGTAGCGAATACTGCATTCGCCTATCTTGGAGCTATCCCGCAACAAGAAACCGATGGCGACGCCGGTCTGTATGCCAAAGACGTTGTGGGTCGTGCCTGCGATCTTTGGATTCCTGCGGACGTCGGAGCCCAGATCAAGGAGATAGATGTCTGTGAACTCTTCAGCGACAACCTGCCGGAATCCGTCGTCCTGCCGGGCGTCCAAATACGCTCGGTTGGTAACGAAAGCAATGATTCCGTCGTCAGCCAGCCGGTCGCTTGCCCAGCGGATGAACCGCTTGTACATGTCGTACTGCTTCGTCTTCTGTGCGTTGTTGGCAGCAACGTACGTATCCTTGACGCGCCGGTCAATCAGCGGGTATGTGCGGTTCTTGTTGTTCTCGTTCTCGTTCTGTTGGTTGGCGTTGTACGGCGGATTGCCGATGATGACGCTGATGGTCTTGTCATTCTGCTCATGGATACGGATCCAGTTCTCTTCGGACATCGCACCGAGTTCGAACGCGCCCTGGCGCTGCACCGCTGCAGCCGACGCGCCCCGCCAGTCCATGTTGTCCAGCGTGTCGACGAAGCAGAGGTTGGGGAACTCCAGGTAGCGCCCCGTCCGCTCCTTGAAAGTGTACTCGATATTCAGGTTGGCGATGTAGTACGGCAGTATCGCAACCTCGTTGGCGTGCATCTCGTTCCGGTACTTGTGCTCCAAGCGGTCGAGCGGCAGGTAGTTGATGAGGTTGGTGATAAACGTGCCGGTTCCGGTCGCGGGGTCGAGTATCTGCACGTTGTCGTCGGCGAGCCCGCGCCCGAAGTGCTTGCGGAGCAGGTGGTCCGTTCCTCGGATCATGAAGTCCACGACCTCATTGGGCGTGTAAACGACACCTAGGCGGTCGGCGGCTTTGGGGTTGTAGACCTTGTAGAAGTCCTCGTAGACAGCCTTGAGGAACTGCTGCTTCTCGGCATAGTCGGCTATCTCGTCGGCGGCGCGACCAACCGCGCCGTAGTAGGCGCGGAGGCGGTCGATGGCGTTGCGGCGGACGTCGCCGGTGAAGAAGGTCCGTTCGAGCGCGTCGAGGCGCTGGGCGATGTTGTTCTCGCGGTGGAACTGCTCCTCCGCGAAGACGCGCAGGAAGATGTCCTTGGTGAGGATGTGCTGGAGCAGCATCTCCCGCACGTCCGCCTCCGACACGCCGGGGCCGATGGTGCGGCGACAGAGGTCCAGAAATCCGACGGCGGCGGCCTGGTAATCGGCGTTGGCGGCTTCGGCCTCCTCTACCGTTTCGCGGAGGCTCGCAAGGACGCTGGGCAGGTCGGCCTTGAACTGCCGCCACGCGCCCCGGAACTCCTCGATCTCCGGCAGCTCGTAGTCCAGGAACGTCCTGATGAGGCGGTGCAGCTCGCCGGGGCGGCGCATGTCCACGCGCATCGCCTCGCCTCCGTTCTGGAAGAGGACGGCGGTCTGCGAGTCCTCGAAGATGATGTTGTCGCGCGGGTAGCCCCGGTTGAACTTGCGCTGGATCTCGGTGTCCAGGTCGTCGTGCGTGTCCTTCGTTTCCCAGTAGCCGCGCGCCATGCGCAGCGCGTCCTTCACCGAGCCGTCCGGCCTGACGCCCGAGGCGAGGGCGAGCTCCGGCACGAGCATCATGCGCTCGCGGTGCTCGCGGCAGTAGGAGTCGAGGCAGTACGCGAATGCGGGGCGGATGCTCTGCTCATTGTCGGAGCCGCCGAACTCGATGAGCTTGCGCAGGTCCTCGTAGTAGCGCTCGATGTGCGGGTAGGAAGGCATGGGTGGATTATACAGGCGGGGCAGAGGGAACGGACCTGAGAGATGCTTCGGCTCCGCTCAGCATGACATTCCGCACCACACCCCACTCCGCCTTGTGCGCTGGCAGGCGCCTGGACTCCAGCCTTCGTTGGAGTGACGGAAGGGGCGCGGCATGATAGGGCATGGCTGCGAGGTTCCTGCCTCCGCAGGAATGACGGTAGGAAAGCAGGAACGACGGACGGGGCGCGGCATGATAGGGCATGGCTGCGAGGTTCCTGCCTCCGCAGGAACGACGGATGCCCCCACTGACACGCGCCCCTTTCGCGGTCGCGGCATGGCCGCATACGCTGGTCGGTGACGGCGCACCGCCATCGCGGACAACGTCAGTGGGGCTGCCCCGGCACGGTGCCCCGCCAGGAGTGGCGTGGCCCACTTTGGCGCACTTTGGCGCACCCTGGGCGGCACGGAGGCGCGGTCCACGCCTGCGCGGCGAGTCCACAGAGGAGGTGCAAGGAAGACAACGGCGGCCACGGGCCGCCTGCATAAGCGCTCCGCAGGCCGGATGCCGGACATCCTGTGCATCCTGTCCATCGATGTCGGTTCAGGGGCGGGGACTCTGGATTCCAGCCTCCGTTGGAATGACGGGGAGAGGTGGGATGGTTCGACAGGCTCACCATGAGCGGGGCTGCCCCACACCGCCCGCGTTTGTGTAGAATCAACAGCGCGCCCCGCGCAGCCTGCATCCCATCAGGCCACCGCACTGAAGAAGCCTTGTACGCCCGGAGCGAAGAGATGCCCCTGTACGAAGAGCTGAAGATATTCAGCGGCAACTCCAACCCCGCCCTCGCCAACGAGATCGCCGACTACCTGGGGATGCCCCTCAGCGAGTTGGAGGCATTCAAGTTCAGCAACGACAACACCTTCGTCCGTATCAACGAGAACGTGCGCCAGCGCGACGTCTTCCTCGTGCAGTCGTTCGCCGTCCCCGTGAACGACCACGTGATGGAGATGCTCATCATGATCGACGCCGCCAAGCGCGCGTCCGCCGGGCGCATCACGGCGGTCATCCCCTACTACGGCTACGGCCGCACGGACAAGAAGGACCAGCCCCGCGTCCCCATCACGGCACGGCTCATCGCCGACCTGCTGACGACCGCCGGAGCCGACCGCGTCCTCACGATGGACCTGCACGCCGGGCAGATACAGGGCTTCTTCAACATCCCCGTGGACGAGTTGACCGCGATGCCCATCATCGTCGACCAGTTCAACGCGATGGGGCTGGAGAACCCGGTCGTCGTTGCCGTGGACATCGGCATATCCAAGCGAGCGCGCGACATGGCGGAGGAGCTGGGCGCGCCGCTGGCCATCATCGAGAAGCGCCGCACCGGGAACAACGACAGGAGCGAACTGCTCAACATCATCGGCGAGGTTGAAGGCAAGACCGCCATCCTCATGGACGACGAGGTGGACACGGGCGGCACGATGGTGAACGCAGCGGTAGCCCTGGAGAATGCGGGCGTAAGGGCTGTCTACGCATCGTCCACGCACGCGGTGCTCTCCGGGGGGGCGCCCGGACGCCTGAATGGCAGCCCCATCCGCGAGTACGTGTGCACGAACACCATCCCGATGCCCCCCGAGAAGATGACCGCTAGCCTCAGGATCATCTCCGTCGCCCCGTTGCTGGGCGAGGCGATCTACCGCATCCACACCGGAACGTCCGTCGGCGCGATGTTCCAGAAGCGGAGCCATGCCTGACGACCGGGCATACGTGCGGCACGACCTGGGCGTCTGCGCTTTCGTCGAGCCGGAGTCGGTCGGCCTGCCGGGGCGCCGCTTTTTCCGCCTGCGCGCCTCCGCCGAGCGCGGCTCAGCCCTCCTCTGGATGGAGAAGGAGGAGCTCCACGAACTTGCCCTCACCATCAAGCGCCTCCTGCGCACCACCGTCCGGGTGACCGGCGAACCGGTGGCCTCTGCGAGCGCGGACACCCGGGCGGACCACGAACAGAAGGTCTTCGCGCTCTCCCTCGGCCACGATCGCTCCACCGGGCGCTACATGCTCCTCGCGCAGTGCTCCGAGCAGGAGGACGACGCCATCGCCCTCTGGATCGACCACGAAGCGCTCGACTGGCTCGCCGACCGCGCGTTCGAGGTCTGCGACGCCGGACGGCCGCGGTGCGCGCTCTGCGGCGCCGCGACCCCCGTTGACGAGACCCACGCCTGCCCGCGCGCCAACTGACCCATGCCCCTCTACTCCCACTACCCGCACGCTGAGATTGCGGCGGGGAGGCACGACGTGCCCCCTTCCGCACCGGACGCCGAACGCTTCGTCCGCGAGGCAGACATCGGCGACGGCTGGCTCCACCCTTATGCGTCCAACTACACCTTCGTCGTCCGCCTCTCCCTCGACGAGCAGGAAGGCTGCGGCGTCTACAAACCGCAGACAGGCGAGCGCCCGCTGTGGGACTTCCCGACCGGCACGCTGGCACACCGCGAGTGCGCGACCTACGAGCTCGCGAGGGCGCTCGGCTGGGGACTGGTCCCCCCCACGGTCCTCCGTGAGGGCGAGGCGGACGAAGGGTCGCTCCAACTCTTCGTCCCCCACGACCCCGACTCCAACTTCTTCACCCTGCGCGACGAGCACCCGAAAGAGGCGTTCCGCCTCGCAGTCCTCGACCTGCTCGCGAACAACGCCGACCGCAAGGGAGGGCACTGCTTCGTGGGGCCGGACGGGCGCGTGTGGGCCGTCGACAACGGGCTCACGTTCCACGAGGAGTGGAAGCTGCGCACCGTGATCTGGGACTACTCCGGCGAGCCGGTACCCGACGCGCTGGTCGCCGACATCGCACGCGTCGCCGCTGACCTCGACTCAGGCGGCGCTTGTACCGAAACGCTCGCCGCCCTGCTGGACGAGGCCGAAGTGGCGGCGCTTCACGAGCGGATGCGGCGCGTCCTGGCGGAGCCGGTCATGCCGTCGCCCCGCCACCGCCGCGATCTCCCGTGGCCGTGGTTGTAGGCGAAGACGAGGGCTGGACGCCACCGTGGGTCAGCCGGGCAGTCTCAGGCAGGGAGCAATCTCACGGCGGCAACGGCAAGCGACGCGATAAGAGCAAGACCCCCAAGACCGCGCCACATCAACCGCGCCTCCATCTGCGCGATACGCGTCTCCACCTGCGCGAAGTGCGTCTCCAAGCCGGAGATCCGCTCTGCAACATTGACCTCCAGACTGGAGATGCGCTCTGCAACACTGACCTCCAGACTGGAGATGCGCTCTGCAACATGGACCTCCAGGCCGGAGATGCGGCCGGCAAGTTCAACATGCTGGCGGGCATTCTCGTCCTTGAAGGCGTCGAACTCCCTGCGGAAGTCGGAGAAATAGCGAGGTATCCACTCGCCGTCCTGCGGGGGCTGCGCGTCTGTTGTCATGGGCATCGCTCCTGCGTCCGGCAGGATAACACAACTGTACATGACGGTTCATGCCACTGTCTTACAACCGCTGTGACCTGCCCTGGCCGTGGTTGTAGGCGAAGACGAGGGCGGGACGCCGCCACGGGTCAACCCTGCTGTCTCAGGCGGGGAGCAATCTCATGGCGGCAACGGCAAGCGACGCGATAAGAGCAAGACCCCCAAGACCGCGCCACATCAACCGCGCCTCCATCTGCGCGATACGCGTCTCCAGGCTGGAGATGCGCTCTGCAACATGGACCTCCAGGCCGGAGATGCGGCCGGCAAGTTCAACATGCTGGCGGGCATTCTCGTCCTTGAAGGCGTCGAACTCCCTGCGGAAGTCGGAGAAATAGCGAGGTATCCACTCGCCGTCCTGCGGGGGCTGCGCGTCTGTTGTCATGGGCATCGCTCCTGCGCCTGACAGCATAGCACATCGGTGCATGCCCAGGTACACCAGTAGCGCGAGACGGTCTACTATTGCCCCTGCGCCTTCGGCGGGGCGGCGGGCGCGGACTCGGGCGGCGGGCCCTTGCCGAACATGCGGGCGGCGCGCATGCGCAGTTGGCGGATGGGGTACGTCTTCGGCGAAACGCCGGACGTGATGATCTCCACCGTCTCACGCCTCCCGAGCACCAGCGAGCCGCGCCAGCGGCGCAGTTCGCTCGGACGCGGGGCTTCTCCCGTCGAGGTTGCGAACGTCTCGAATGGTGTCCAACTCTTCTTGCGGGAGTTGCGGAGCATCACCGCGCCCCCTGCCTCCCGCACGGCAAGGGTGCCCGTGGCGAGGTCCCATACCCACGGGCCGCTGAACACGGTGTAGTCGAACACGCCGCGCGCCGTCATCGCCATCTCGTAGCCCGCGCTGCCCGTGTTCCGCAGGTCGCCCAGACGGCGCCGCATGTTCCGGTGGGGAGTGAACATCCGCAGGAAGTAACCGGGGACCGACGCCATCCGCCGGGGCGGGTCGGACGCTTCGATGCTCAAGGGCGCGTCGTCCAGGAACGCGCCGCCCCCGCGCCGCGAATGCACCACGCGACCGTCTGCACTGCCGATGTGCGGGATGTAGATCGCCCCCGCAACCGGAGCGCCGCGCTCCAGCGCGCACACCATGCAGGCGAACATCGGCAGCCCGTGCAGGAAGTTCGTCGTGCCGTCCAGCGGGTCGACGACCCAGATGATCTCTTTCGGGCCGTCGCTCTCCGATTCCGTCTCCTCGGTAACGACGCCGTGTTCAGGGAAGAGCCGCGACAACTCCCCGCGGAGGTATTCGTCCGCGGCATGATCGGCATCGGTGACCGGGTTGCGGTTGTTCGCGGACTTGTAGTCGATGCTCAGGGGCTGGTCGAAGTAACGGAGGAGGATAGCGCCCGCCCCCTGGACGAGAGCGCACGCCTGCTGTTCCATCTCCTTGAGTTGAGCGTCGTCGAGCATGCCGCCTGCGCGCGTCCGTGAGGATGGACGCCGGAACGAGATTGGCCTGCGTGATGCAGGCAGGGCCCATTGTACATGCGCCAGCCCGCTCCGCCGCGTTGATATACTCGCATGACATGGCGGACCTCACTGGCAAGCGCGAGCACAACGTCGTCATCATCCCCGGCGACGGCATCGGCCCTGAACTCACAGACGCAGCGCTGGCCGTGCTGCAGGCGGTCGAAGAAGTTGCCGGGGACTTTCACCTGGACCTGGATGTCCATCGCGGCGGCGCGGCGCTCTACCGCGAGACCGGCGCGAACCTCTCCCCGGAGTCGATCGCTGCCGTGCGGGCTGCGGACGCGACGATGAAGGGCCCGGTGGGGCTGCCGGAGGTGCGCCTGCCCGACGGCACGGAGGCCGGGGTGCTCGGAGGCGTGCTCCGCACCGGCTTGGACGTGTACGCCAACGTGCGCCCCATACGGCTGCTGCCGGGGGCGGAGGCGCCCATCAAGGCGGAGCCCGGCGAGGTGGACTACGTCATCGTCCGGGAGAACACGGAGGGCCTCTACCTCTCGCGCGGCAAGGGCGTCCAGACGGACACCGCGGCGGCCGACACGCTGCTGATCACGCGAAAGGGAACGGAACGCGTCGCGAGGCGGGCATTCGAGATTGCGCGGCAGCGCAACGGCGCGCCGTCCGACGGCGTCCGGCGCGTGACGTGCGTGGACAAGGCCAACGTGCTGCCGTCCATGGCATTCTTCCGGCGCGTGTTCGACGAGGTGGCGGAGGAGTACCCGGACGTGCAGAGCGAGCACCTGTACGCCGACGCCGCCGCGCAGGCGCTGGTCGTGCGTCCGCAGCATTTCGACGTGCTGGTGATGGAGAACTTCCTCGGCGACATCCTGAGCGACCTCGGCGGAGGTACGGTGGGCGGCATCGGCCTCTGCCCGTCCGGCAACATCGGTGACGAGCACGCGTACTTCGAGCCTATCCACGGCTCCGCGCCCGACATCGCGGGGCAGAACAAGGCCAACCCCGTCTCGCAGGTGCTGACCCTCGCGATGATGCTGGACTACCTCGGCGAGACCGCCGCGGCTGAGCTGACCCGCCGCGCGGTGCAGGAGTCGCTGCAGAGCGGTGCGCTCTCCATAGGCGACTACGGCCAACCGGTCGGGGGGACGCGCGCCGCGGGGGAGACGATAGCGAAGGTTGCACGGACGCTCCATGCCTGACGACGCACGGCCCGGGCAACAGACCTACGCGTCCTCCGGCGTCGACACGGACGAAGCCGCCCGGGGCCTGTCCGGCCTGCTTCGGTGGGTCGGCCAGACCTCGGCGTTCGCGGACGGCATCGGCGCGTCGCCCGTCCCCGGCGGCTTCTTCGCCGCCGTCCTCCCGCTGACCGACCGCCTCTCGCTCGCCATCTCGACCGACGGCGTCGGCTCCAAGAGTGTCCTCGCCCAACTCACCGGCGACTTCGAATCGATCGGGTGGGACTGCGTCGCCGTCAACGTGAACGACATCGTCTGCACGGGAGCGCGGCCCATCGCCCTCGTGGACTACATCGCGCTGCAGCGTCCCCACCCAGAGATGCTCGCTGCACTCGGTAAGGGCATGCGCGACGCGGCAGAGCGCGCCCGCGTCGCCATCGTCGGCGGCGAACTGTCGCAGCACCCCGACACGCTCACCGGGCCGCGCGACGGCTACGCGTTCGACATTTCGGCTACGTGCGTCGGCGTGCTGGAGAACGGCGCGGCGCCCATCACCGGCGCTGCCGTCCGCCCCGGCGACGCGGTCATCGGCATGCCGAGCAACGGCATCCACGCGAACGGCCTTACGCTCGCGCGCAGTGTCCTCCTCGGCGACGAGTACGCGCCGGAAATCGTTGCACGCGTGCTCCCCGAGTGCGGGCGCACAGTCGGCGATGAGTTGCTGCGCCGCACGCACGTCTACGTGCCCGAGGTCATGGCGATGCTACGCGCCGGAGTGGACGTGCACGGCCTTGCGCACATATCCGGCGACGGCCTGCTGAACCTGCTGCGCCTCGACGCGGACATCGAATACCTCCTCGACGCCCTGCCCGCGCCGCAGCCTGTATTCGAGGTCATCCGGCGAGCGGGGAACGTGGCGCTCGACGAGATGTACCGCGTCTACAACATGGGTGTCGGCTTCTGCGCCGTCGTGCCTGCCGCGTCCGCCGACGACGCGCTGGCGGCCATCGCCGGCGCGGGTGGCGAGGCGGCGGTCATCGGATCGGTGCGCGCGGGCGGGCGGCGCGTCGTGTTGCCGGAGCAGGGGTTGGTGGGAGAAGGCAGCGCGTTCACTCAGGGATAGCGCGTGCTGGTATCATGGCCCCATGCAAGTGCTGCTCGGCGCGCCCAGGGGTTTCTGTGCAGGCGTCGTGCGCGCGATAGACATCGTGGAACTCGCGCTCGAACGGTTCGGCGCTCCCGTCTACGTGCGGCACGAGATCGTCCACAACAAGTACGTCGTGGACAGCCTCCGCAAGAAGGGCGCGGTCTTCATCGAAGAGGCCGACGAGGCCCCCAACGGCTCCACCATCATCTTCAGCGCCCACGGCGTCGCCCCGGAAGTCTGGCGCGCCGCGGAGCAACGGAGCCTGAACGTCATCGACGCCACGTGCCCCCTCGTCACGAAGGTGCACATGGAGTCGAAGAAGTACGCCCGCGAGGGCTACTCCATCATCGTCGTCGGGCACGAGGGGCACCCGGAGGTCATCGGCACCATGGGCCAGTCGCCCGAGGCGTCGCAGCTCGTCGACAACGACGAGGACGCCCGGCACGCAGCGGTCGCCGACCCCGACCGTGTCGTCGCGCTTACGCAGACGACGTTGAGCGTGGACGACACGCACGAGATCATCGGAACGCTCCGCGACCGCTTCCCGAACATCGTGGCGCGGAACGACATCTGCTACGCGACGACGAATCGGCAGGACGCGGTCAAGGAGCTGGCGCAACGGGTGGACCTGGTGATCGTCGTCGGAGCGCAGAACAGCTCCAACTGCAACCGGCTCCGCGAGGTCGCGGAGCAGACCGGCGTGCCGTCCTACCTCATCGACGACGCCTCAGCCATAGATCCCGCGTGGTTGAACGGCATCGAGCGCGTGGGCATCGCGTCGGGTGCGTCCACTCCCGAATCGCTCGTGGAGGGGGTCATCGACTTCCTGCAACCCGATTCCGTCGAGACGGTCGAAGTAACGCGGGAGGACGTCGAATTTGTCCTGCCGAAGCAGCTGCGCGGGGACAGCACGGAGCGCCGGACGCAGATCAGGGGCGGCGCAGCCTAGGCCGCTTCTTCCTGCACAAGATACCCTTTGTCGACAACCGCGAAATCGACCGAAGTGTCAGGGTCAAGCACTGTCTGCGCATCGGCAGGAGTCTGGAGAAGACGGACCTTCGTGTAGGTCTGCCCCAGAGATTGAAGGCCGCCGCCAAACCGTCCGGGGGCAGGAACGGAGTACGTCTCGTAGGTGTGGGCCACCGCATAGCGAGGGTGCACGTCGATGACCCGGACCTTCACCACCTCGCGCGGTATGTCGACGAGAGGCTCGCCGGTATCAGGATCGGTGACGTTCAACTCCTCCAGTACGGAGAAACACATCCCCGGTTCTACGCTGTGGTCGCTACCACGGTTGATGATGAGTTGGCGCGAGTTCAGCACTGCCGCGACTCTCCCGCGTATCGGCTCATGCCCATCCGTCATCGCGCCCTCCATTCTCGCAGAACCTCAAGTGTAGTCATCCTGGCCACCTCTGCGTCCTCCAATCTTACATGAAGACCTGGGGGTACAGAGTCATCGCGAGCCAAACGTTCTTCAAGTTCGATCCAGACGTCTGTGCCATCACGCAAGACGACCGGACAGACGGCCTCCCCGCGCCGTATCTGGTAGACCTGAACGACTCCGACCTTGCAATGATCAGCGTCGTACACCCCAAGCCGGACATCCATGGATACCCTCCCGTCCACGCGGACGACCAAAGCGGCTGTCCCGCCATATCCGACGACGCGCTCTGGATACCGGGCGGGATTCCAGTAGGCAAACGCTGATTCCACACCCCGCAAGGCCACTGTGGCGGCAAACCAGCGCCCAAGCGCCCTAGTCCGTGGAAGGACAGCGCCTGCCCACACCAAGCCGATGCTTACTGGAACCGTCGACCCCATCACGAGCGCCCTCTGCCAGGGAGCCAAGGAGAACTCGTCGATAACGACCATAAGCACACCGATCAAGACAGTGGAGAGCAGTCCGACGGCGGTAAGCGCAAAGGGTGAGCGCAACATGCGCTCACCCTACCAATACTGCTTACCCCAAAGCAACACACTCGTGTCACTTAGAGTGCGCTAGTTCCACTCCCCTACCCCACCATCAGCGCGTCGGCGCCCCTGCGATAGGCCTGCAACGCCTGCGCCGGGTTGCGGTTCACGAGTTCACGCCCATACATCGGGTGCGCCATGCTCCGCACCTCGTGTTCCAACTCGTAGAGCGTCTCGCCCGTTTCGGGGTCGGTGATGTTCGTGAAACGGTACTGCGAGGCGTTGCTCTCCTCTATGATGACGTTCATCTCTTGGAGCGCCTTGTGGGGGCCGGAGAAGTCCGCGATGTAGACCGCGATGTGGTGATTGTCATAGGGCCGCGTCTCGTCCGGGTCCTCACGGAACAGGAGCGCCTGGTGCCTCCCTGCCTGCACCCGCGCCGTCGGGGAACCTCTGCGCTCCACGACGTCCGCCGTCGCGCCCATCACGTCGCCGTAGAAGCGAGCGATGCCCGGCGCTGTGCCCGCCGGAACGTTGAGGATGAGGTACTCGAGGCCGACACTCGCGCCGCCCATGCGCTCCCCATCCGCCGGGTGGCAGCGGAAGCGGTTGCCCCACGGGCCGGTAACGTCCAGGTTGTGCCCTTCCCGCTCGAACGCGAACTGCGTCCCCTCGAATCGGGGCGCCACCCTGTCGAGTCGCTCTTCCAATGCGTCCACGTCCGGCGTAACGAGGCCGATACGCCCGCGGAGCACCTGTGCGGAGTCCCGGGTGGGCAGGTGGAACTGCTCCCTGCCCATGTTCACCCACATGTTTTCCAGCCCCACGGTCATATACGGGTCGCGGGTGTGGCCCATGCCGACGATGTGAAAGAGGGTCGACATCTGTTGGTCGGGCACGGTGAGGTTGACGTGGTCGAGGGAGATGATGTTGCCCAAGTCCTGCGTGGTGCGGTCGTAGTCCGTCATCTAACTCCTCCTTGAGCGTTCGGTAAGCATCTGCGTGTACGGCGCGATTATAGGACGAAACCCGGCGTGTCGTGTTGACCGTCTTCGAAAGCGTCGCGGATAATCTCTCGTGACGCCTGCCGGCGCAGAGCGCACGGCGGGCAAGGGGCGGTAGGCGGATGTTCGGAAGCGTCGCAACCAGCACACACTCCATAGACCAGTATGCCCAGTTCGTCGGCGACGCAACTATCGAGTCGCTTCGCGCGGCTGCCGCGCCTCTGCAGGGCGCGCGCGTGCTCTATCTCTCCTCTCCCGCGGCGAGCGGCGCCGTGCGCCGCCTGCTCCAGAGCTCCGTTCCCCTGCTTGCAGACCTCGGACTGAACATCCAGTGGCAGCAGGTGCGGGTGGCCGCCGAGTACGTGGAGATGGACCGGGTGTTGCGACGGGCCCTCTCCGGCTACGCGGGCGGGTGGCACGAGCATCACGAGAACGAGTGGCGGGAGTTCAACCAGTCGAATGCGCAGATGTTCGACGAGGAGTTCGACATCGTCGTCGTGCATCACGCCGCGTCGGTCGGCATCCACGCAGCGCTCACGCAACAGATCGGACACCCACCTCCCGGCGTCTGGCTGTGGCATTCGCACCGCGACTACCGCAACGCCATTCCGAACGCGTGGTCGCTCATCCGTCAGCACGCTGACAACTTCCACGCGTCGGTGTACGACTACAAGCCGTTCATCCGGGACGATGCCCCGACTGCCCGCACCTTCGTTATCACGCCCAGCGTCGATCCGCTCAGCCCCAGCGCGCGCCCCATATCCGACGAGGTGCGAGGCACCATTCTGGCCCAGCGCGGGCTGAACGTGGACCTCCCAGTGATCGGCCAGATCGTGCTCAGCATGCGCGACGACGACCCCGAACGGGTGCTGGACACCTTCGCCCTCGTCAAGGAACGCCGCCCGGACGTGCAGCTCGTCATCACGAACCTCGTCTCCGACGAACCGACGCTCAACCAGAAGCTTAACGTCCTGCGCGAGCGGGCGCAGCAGCTGGGCGGAGTGCTGGTGCTCACGGAGATGGACCGGGTCGGCAACGTGGAACTCTCCGCTCTCCGGGAAGAGGCGACCGTGCTCATCCACGAAGGCTACCCCCGCGGCATATCCGTGGAACTGCTCGAGGAGATGTGGCAGTCCCGTCCCATCGTCAGCGCCCGCAGTTCGGTCGCGGAAGCGCTGCTCATCGAAGGCAGAACTGCGCTGCTCGCCGACAGCACGGAGGAGCAGGCCGCGGCCATCGAGCGGCTGCTGGCGAACCCGAAAGCAGCAGCCCGCCTTGGTCAGGCCGCACACCGGCACGTTGCCCGGCGCCACCTCATCACGCACTACCTCGCCAATTACCTGAAGGTCTTCCGGCAGATGTTGAAGCGGCGGCAACGGTCGTCGAGGCGCTGAATGCCCACCTCCGTTCCCATCACCCCTAAAGCGTTGCACGAATACGAGCCGCACGTAGGCGAAGAGCGCATAGCAGAGCTCCGCAGCCTCGCCGCGCCCTTGAAGGACGCGCGGGTGTTGCACGTGAACGCAACCGCGTTCGGCGGAGGCGTCGCGGAGATACTCAACAGCTTCATCCCGCTCCTGCGGGACGTGGGGATAGACGCGCACTGGCACGTGATGGAGGCCTCCGCGGAGTTCTTCAACGTCACCAAGAGCATGCACAACGCCATGCAGGGCATGTACATACCCTGGAACAAGGCGATGGCCGACCTCTGGCGAGAGACCAACCAGGCAAACGCCAACGCGATGGACGGGAAGTACGACTTCGTCTACATCCACGACCCCCAGCCCGCCGGCATCCTGGAATACTTGCGCGAACGCGACCCGGACATGCTCGGTGCAAAGTGGGTCTGGCGCTGCCACCTCGATACAACGGAAGCGCTTCCGGAAGTATGGGGTTTTCTGCGGGGCTACATCTCCATCTACGACGCGCTCGTCTTCACCCTTGCCGAGTACGTGAAGGAGCCCATCACCGGCCCCAGGCTGGAGACCATCTGGCCGGCCATAGACCCCACCAGCACCAAGAACTCGGAGATCTCGCCCGTCGTTATCCGGGACATCCTCGCCCGCTACGAGATCGACCCGGACCGCCCCATCATCGCGCAGATTTCGCGGTTCGACCCATGGAAGGACCCGCTCGGCGTGCTGGACGTCTACAAGGCGCTCAAGGAAGAGTACCCCGGCCTCCAACTGCTCATGGTCGCCGCTATGGCGAACGACGACCCGGAAGCGTGGTCGTTCTACGAACGCATCGTGCGGAAGGCCGGCGAGGACTACGACATCCACGTCCTCACGAACCTCAACGGCGTCGGCAACCTCGAGGTGAACGCCTTCCAGAGCGCTGCGGACGTGCTCCTGCAGAAGTCCATCCGGGAAGGCTTCGGACTCGTCATCTCCGAGGCGCTCTGGAAATCGAAGGCGCTGGTAGGGAGCGAGGCCGGGGGCATCCCGCTCCAGCTGGACTACGGCCGAGCCGGTCCCGTCGCAGGCACGACGCAGGAGTTCGTCGACGCTATCCGCACGCTGCTCGAAGACAAGGAAGTGCGCCGGCAGATAGGCAGGCTCGGCAAGGAGCATGTCCGCGAACACTTCCTGACTACCCGCCTGCTCAAGGACCACCTCCGCTTGATGAACTCGCTCGCCGGGGTAACATAACGAGCGCTGTGGTGACCGATGCAGGCCCCGGCCAGTGAGGAACGATGAGCGCTAACGAGGCAGTCCTCGGAATAGACGTCGGCGGCACGAAGATACTCGCACTCGCCGCACGACCGGACGGCACGACGCTCGCGTCCGCCGTCGCGGAAACGCCGTCGCGCGAGAGCGCGGAGCGCGTCATATCCGCGATGGCGGAGACTGCCCGCGCGGCGATAGCGAATGCGGCGCTGGGCGCGGACTCGATAGGCTCTGCCGGCGTCGCCGCCGCCGGCGCCATAGATGCGCGCGCCGGGACCATCGTGCACTCCCCACACCTGGCCACGATGTCCAATACGCCGGTGGTTTCGATGCTCAGCCGGCTGCTCGGTATGCCGGTGGCCATCGGGAACGACGCGAACATCGCCGCTCTCGGTGAGCAACGCTACGGGGCGGGCAAGGGCGTGCAGGACCTCGTCTTCCTCACCATCAGCACCGGCATCGGCGCCGGCGTCATCATCGACGGCAAGCTCTTCACCGGATCGGCCGGGTACGCGGGAGAGGTCGGCCACATGACCGTGGATGCCCACGGCCCCTACGGCGCGAGCACGACCCCCGGCGCATGGGAGTCGCTCTGCTCCGGCACGGCGCTGGCCCGCATCGCGACCGAACGCATCACGGCGGGGGAGCGCTCCTCCATGAGCACCGCGTTGCACGACACCAACCAGGAGGGGCTGACGGCTCGCGACGTCTTCGCCGCCTGCCGCTCCGGCGACGCACTCGCCCGCTCGATAGTGGATGGCGCCATCGTCTACCTCGGTGCGGGCCTCACGAGCCTCGTGAACCTGCTCAACCCAGCGAAGATCATCATCGGTGGCGGACTCTCCAACGAGTGGGACGCCTACATCGCCCCGGCCGTCGCCCTGATGCGGGATCAGTCGTTCGCCGGTATCGGCAAGCTCACGCCCGTCGTCCCGCCCGCGCTCGGCGCGGAGGCCGGTGCGCTCGGCGCGGTCGCCCTCGCCAGCGACGCGCTCCGCTAGCCAGCGCCCCTCCCATTCGCACCGGCTACCCCCGGTGCCCGCAGCCCCGTCGTTCCTGCGGAGGCAGGAACCTCGTAGTCCTCTGCCCGCAACCCCGTCATTCCGCGAAAGCGGGAATCCTGACGCGAGGCCCAGACGCGCGCATGCACAGTAGGCGCACACGGCCACACGGTGGGGCGTGGTGTGTGATCCCCTCTCCCTCGAGGGGAGAGGGCTAGGGTGAGGGTGAACCGGCGGGGCCTGGGGCGTGCTAGGCCTGCCACACCCAACGGAACCGATGCATCCCCTACGAGGCGCAGACGCGCGCATGCGCAGTAGGTGCACACGGCCACGCGGTGGGGCGTGGTGTGTGATCCCCTCTCCCTCGAGGGCAGAGGGCTAGGGTGAGAGTGAACCGGCGGGGCCTGGGGCGTGCTAGGCCTGCCACACCCAACGGAGCCGATGCATCCCCTACGAGGCGCAGACGCGCGCATGCGCAGTAGGCGCACACGGCCACGCGGTGGGGCGTGGTGTGTGGTCCCCTCTCCCTCGAGGAGACCTTTGCACAACCGTGAGGGTAGATGCGATGCGGGGCTTTTGATCCCTTCCCCCTCGATGGGGGAAGGTCAGGATGGGGGTGAATCGGCGGGGTCTGGGTGTGCGATGGGGTTATGCAAAGGTCCCTCGAGGGCAGAGGGCTAGGGTGAGGGTGAGGGTGAACCGGCGGGGCGTGGCGCGTGCGAAGCCTGCCATACCCAACGGAGCCGATGCATCCCCTACGAGGCCCAGACGTGTGCGGAGGAGCCGCCCAGTCCCCCCTGGTCGATAGAGCATGTGTGACATCTGCCCCTTACGCCGCCGCCCCTGCCCGTCCTACCATGGTTCCGGCTGCAAGACCGGGCTTCGGCACGGACCACCCGGCGCGTTCAGGAGTGCGGTGGCCCGGAATGTCCCCGAGTGTCCCACTTGGCGCGGCGGGACCGCAGACCGGCAGGCGTTCCATTCAACGCGGAGCGGCGGCGTCAGAGGTCAAATGAGCAGAAATGAGCAGAAATGAGCCTCAATTTTGAGCTGCGCTCCTCTGACTGCCCCGTCCCCACGAGTGAAATCGCGTGTTCGTTCCGGACCATCCGCGCTCAGAGACGCGCAGCCCGTGCTCATTGCCGGTCGTTTGGCTGCTCATCGTGGAGCATCCCGGCGCCGCTTGTTTGGCCCAGGTGGCCGCTCTGCTATACTGCCATCCGGCCTGCGCCCGGCTTGGGGTTGCAGGCCGGTAATCTGTTTGTCTGAGCACGTACCAGTTCCCCGGACGCGCGAAGGAGTGTTGCGATGCCCGCTTATGGCATCGTCGGCGCCCAGTGGGGCGACGAGGGCAAGGGAAAGGTCGTCGACTTCCTCGCTGGGGAGGCGGACGTCGTCGTCCGCTACTCCGGCGGGAGCAACGCCGGCCATACGGTCATCAACGAGAAGGGCGAGTTCGCCCTCCATCTCATCCCGTCCGGCATCTTCCGCCCGCACGTAGACGCCGTCATCGGCCCCGGCGTCGTGCTCGACCCCGCTGTGCTGCTGGGCGAGCTGGAGAGCTTGAACGAGAGGGGCGTCGACACCAGCCGTCTCTTCATCAGCGACCACACCCACATCGTCATGCCCTACCACATCATGCTGGACCAGCTGGAGGAGAAGGCCCGCGGCAGCAATGCCATCGGCACCACCGGTCGCGGCATCGGCCCGGCCTACGTGGACAAGGTGGCACGTACCGGCATCCGCCTCGGCGACCTCCTCGACGAGACGTACCTCGCCTCCCGCCTGGAGAGCGTCGTCGCGCAGAAGAACCGCCTCCTCACCAGGGTATTCGACGCCGACCCGATAGACTTCAACGACCTGTACGCACAGGTGCGCTCGTGGGGCGATGCGCTCCGGCCGTACGCCGCCTCCGTGGAGCACCGCATCCTCGACAGGCTCGCGCGAGGCGCACGCGTCGTGCTGGAAGGCGCGCAGGGCGCGATGCTCGACCTCGACCACGGCACCTACCCCTACGTCACCTCATCCTCGGTCTCCATCGGCGGAGCGTGCACCGGCCTCGGCATCTCGCCGCGCGAGATCGTCGGCATCATCGGCGTCTTCAAGGCCTACTCAACCCGCGTCGGCGCCGGACCCCTGACCACCGAACTTGACGACGAGGTGGGGGAGGGCATCCGCGAGCGCGCCTGGGAGTACGGAACGACGACGGGACGCCCCCGGCGCGTCGGCTGGTTCGACGGGCTTGCGGCGCGCTACTCCGCGACCATCAACGGCTTCACGTCCGCCGTCCTTACCCGGCTCGACGTGCTGGACGGCATCAACCCCGTGAAGATATGCACGGCCTACGAGGCCGACGGCAAACGCATCCACCGGTTCCCCAGCGAGCCCGGCCTGCTGGAACGCGCCACTCCGGTCTGGGAGGAGATGCAGGGTTGGAGCGCACCGACCGCGGGCATTACGGACAAGTCGCAACTACCGCCCGAGGCACTGGCCTACGTCCGCCGCATAGAGGACGTGATAGGCTGCCCCATAGACCTGATATCCACCGGACCGCGCCGCGATGAAAGCATCGTCGTGCGGCCCATCATCCTGCGCTGACCCGCGCAGGAAACAGAATCGAGACGGAGGAGAAGCTCGCATGAAACTCGGCTTTTTCAACGACTGGACGCTCGGCGTCGTGAAGAACGACACCCACATCGTGGACGTTTCAGAGGTGCTGGAGGGCGTGCATGCCCACGGCGCGCAGGAGATGATCAAGCTCGTCATCTCCCACTTCGAGCAGGTGCGCGACCCGTTCCAGAAGCTCATGGACGTGTCGGAGGGCGCGCCCCTCGGCAGCGTGCGCATCCGCCCGCCGATCCCCCGGCCCGAGCAGATCTATTGCATGGCCGTCAACTTCCTGGAATTCGGCCAGCGGCCCATGCCGGAGATAGACGCCTTCCAGAAATCGTCCGACTGCGTCATCGGCGACGGCGACACCGTCCACCTCAGCCCTGACTGCCACGCCACCATCTTTCACCACGAGGCCGAGCTCGCCGTCGTCATGGGCTCTGACGCGAAGAACGTCTCCCAGGACGAGGCGTTGGACAAGGTGTTCGGCTACACCGGCTTCATCGACGTCTCCGCGCGCGGGTTCGAGCCCGGCGGCCGCACGAGCTTCTTCCAGGTGAAGTCCTGGCCCACCTTCGGGCCAATGGGCCCCTTCATCATCACGAAGGACGAGGTCCCCGACCCGCACAACGTGAGCCTGCACATCACCAACAACGGCGAGGACCGGCAGGCGTTCAACACGGACGACATGGCGCACAAGATACCGGAGTGCATCGAGTTCATCTCCCGCATCGCCCACCTGCGCGCCGGAGACATCATCAGCACCGGCACGAACCACCAGGGTCTCGGCGCGCTGCAGGACGGCGACCGCATCGAGTTCACCATCGGCGGCATCGGCACCCTGCACGTGAACGTGGAAGACCCCGCGAAGCGCGAGTGGCGGCGCGGCGTCGATGAGGAGATGGCGGCGGTCATGCGGCAGGCCGGTGGCTCGTCCATGGGCATGGGGCCGCGCTCCTGACCGGGCGCGGCGCGTCTGATCCCCTCTCCCTTGAGGGGAGAGGGTGAGGGTGAACCGGGAGCGGAGGAGCGGTATGACCACGACGCCCCTCATACGCGTAGCAGTCCACGGAGCAGCGGGCCGCGTCGGGCGCGAGGTGCTCCGCGCCGTCGCTGGAGCGCAGGACATGACGCTCACCGCCGCGATCGACCGCGTACCGCCCGGCGAACTCGCGTCGTTGCCCGTAGACGTCCCCTACTACACCGGCGTCCATGAGGCGCTGACCGCGCACCCGTCTGACGCCGTTGTGGACTTCAGCCTCGCTCAGGCCACGCTGGACATGCTCCCGCACGCGCTGGCGCTCGGCGCGAGGCCCGTCATCGGCACGACCGGGTTCTCGCCGGAGCAGGTGGAGCGCATCCGCGCGCTCTGCGGCGAACACAACCTCGGCGGCTTCCTCGCCCCCAACTTCACGATAGGCGCGGTCCTGCTCACGAAACTCGCCGCCATCGCAGCCCCGTACTTCGAGTACGCCGACATCGTGGAGGAGCACCACGAGATGAAGGTGGATGCGCCGTCCGGCACGGCGCTCGGCATCGCGAAGGCGGTGCACGAGGCGCGCCCGGAACGGTTCGCCCACAACGACCCGGAGCGCGAACCCTTGGCGGGCACGCGCGGCGGAGACTACGAGGGCATCAGCATCCATGCCGCCCGCATGCCGGGACGCATGGCCCACCACCAGGTCACGTTCGGCGGGCCCGGCCAGACCCTCTCGCTCCGCCACGACACGACGGACCGCGAGTGCTACATGCCCGGCGTCCTCATGGCCGTCCGCAAGGTCAGCGGCCTGTCCGGCCTCACCGTGGGGCTGGACAAGCTCATGGGGCTGTAGCGCCTCTCCTAGGCAAGATGGACGGCAGAGGCTGGGGGAGAGCCCCTTCGGATGGGATTGACCTTGCATGAACCGTGATAGTACATTAGGGGCAGTTTCCATTCACAAGTAATACGGTTCAGTGAGACAGGACGCATGACGACGCTTGACCCCGTGGCGAACCGCTTGGGCGGAATAGAGACGCGGCTCGATAAGCTGGAGATGGACATAGCCGGTCTCCGGGGCGAGTGGCGCGTTGTCAAATGGGTGCTGACCGCGTTCGTCGCCCCAACCTGCATCACCCTCATCGCGGGGACCTTCTACCTCATCCGCTCGCTTGCGTAAGGGTGCCCGCTTCACTGCACGGGTCTCATGAGGCGGAGGTCTCGCGAGGGTTCTTCACCGCCAGCCGACGCCAAGGCTCCTCTGGTATCATCTAACGAGTACGCACGCGCCGCGCATCCGCGCGGCGAAGGAGACACCGCCGTGGCCCACCCGAGAGTAACCATCGTCGGCGCCACCGGCGCGGTCGGCAGGGTTGCCTTGGCCGTGCTGGAGGAGCGCGCTTTCCCCATGGAGAGGCTTCGCTTCACCGCCTCACCGCGCTCCATCGGGAAGAGGGTGCTGTTCAGGGGCGAGGAACTCACGGTGGAGGAGACCGCGCCCGAGGTCTTCGCCGAGTCCGACATCGCGTTCATCTCCGCGAACGACGACATCAGCCGCGAGATGGCGCTCGCCGCGAAAGAGCGTGGCTGCGTCGTCATCGACGACAGCGGCGTCTGGCGCATGGACCCGGGCGTGCCGCTGGTCGTCCCCGAGATCAACGCCAATGACGTGGACGCGCACACTGGCATACTCGCCATCCCCAACTGCTCGACCACCCCGCTCGTCATGGTGCTGGATGCCCTCCGGCAGGCGAGCCCCATCCGGCGCGTCATCGCCGCCACCTACCAGTCGGTCACCGGCACCGGCGCCGGCGCCCTGGCCGAGCTGGAGCAGCAGTCGCGCGACATGCTGGCGGGCAACGAGGCGCGCGCCGACCAGTACCCGCACCCCATCGCCTTCAATCTCCTCCCGCACGTCGGCTCCTTCCGGGACGGTGGCCACACATCCGAAGAGATGAAGATGCTGAACGAGACGCGGAAGATCCTCCACGAGCCGGACCTGCCGGTCTCGGCGACCTGCGTCCGCGTGCCTGTGCGCGTGTGCCACAGCGAGGCGGTCAACATCGAATTCGAACGCCCGATGAGTCCGGGCGAGGCGCGCGAACTGCTCGCTGGCTACCCCGGTATCGCCGTGGTGGACGACCCCGCGGCCAACGCCTACCCCATGCCGCTTGACGGCGAGGGCAAGGACGATGTGTTCGTCGGACGCATCCGCGAGGACGTGGCGCTCCCGAACGGGCTCGCCCTCTGGCTCGTCTGCGACAACCTCCGCAAGGGCGCGGCGACCAACGCCGTGCAGATCGCAGAAGAGATCGTGGCGCGCGGCCTCTGGCGCAGGGGCGCGGCCCGCTCCACAGCGGGGGCAACCGTCTGACTCCTGCCCGGTCCCCTCTCCCTTGGAGAGGGCTAGGGTGAGGGTGAATCGGGGTGGCCCGTGGGGCGGAGGGCGTCCTCGTCGTTCCTGCGAAGGCAGGAATCTTGCAGCCCTGTGGGGCAGTGAGGCTGGGCGTCGCTTCTCTCTTCCTACGGGGGAGAGAGTAAGGGCTCTCCCGTGGGGGCTGGGCCGTGTGGAGCGGGGGCCGAGTGCGCCCTCTCCCGATGGCGGGAGAGGGCTAGGGTGAGGGTGAATCGGGGCGGCCCGTGGGGTAGGGGGCGTCCTCGTCGTTCCTGCGAAGGCAGGAATCTTGCAGCCCTGTGGGGCAGTGAGGCTGGGCGTCGCTTCTCTCTTCCTACGGGGAGAGAGTGAGGGCTCTCCAGTGGGGGGCTGGGCCGTGTGGAGCGGGGGCCGAGTGCTCCCTCTCCCGATGGCGGGAGAGGGCTAGGGTGAGGGTGAATCGGGGCGGCCCGTGGGGTAGGGGGCGTCCTCGTCATTCTCGCGCAGGCGGGAATCTCGCAGCCCTGTGGGGCAGTGCGGCTGGGCGTCGCTTCTCTCTTCCTACGGGGGAGAGAGTGAGGGCTCTCCAGTGGGGGGGCTGGGCCGTGTGGAGCGGGGGCCGAGTGCTCCCTCTCCCGATGGCGGGAGAGGGCTGGGGTGAGGGTTGGCGGGGCGCGGGGCGTGCGTCCGTCCCTTGTTCAGAGCATCCCTGAGGGACCGGGCTGCACCGGTTCCCCTTCACTCCCCCAGGAGCATCCGCTCGTCTCCGACGCGCCGAGTGACCTTCTCGTCGTCCAGGTGCTCCAGCAGCGCGAGCGTATACTTCCGCGACGTCCCCAACAGGTCGCGCACCTCGGCGACCGTCACCTTGCCCTGCGCGCGGAGGAGCGACGTCACCTCGCCCGCCAGCCGCTCGTAGGTCGCGGCGTCGAACACGACGCCCTGGGCGGCGCGCACCACGCGCCCCTGCTCCGCCAGCAGCGCCAGCAACTCCGGCGCGACCGACGGCGCTTCCTGCGGGAACGGGTCGCGCTCCAGCGCCGCGACGTAGGCGTCCATCGCCGCCCGCTGCGGCGCCGTCACCTCGACGGTGTGCTCCGGCAGCCGAAGCACGCCGCCCGACGCGCTCACGACGCCGTCCGCGAGCAGCCTGTCGAGCGCAGATTGCGCCGCGTTCCCCCGCAGGCCGAGCCTGCTGCGCAGCTCCTCCCGCGTCATTCCCTCGCGCAGCGGATGCTCCCTGTGGAACACCCCCAGCGCCGCCCGCGCGCTCCCGCACAGCCGCCCCCAGCCGCCTGCCGTGTACAGCAGGGTTCCGGTCGTCAGCTCCTGCGCACCGAGCGCGAGGGCTGAACCTTCCGCAACCGCCTCCCGTGCGAGTTCGAGCGCTTCCGCCTCCGACACGTTCGCGCGGCGCGCAAGCGCTCCCACGCTCGCGGGCTCCTGGTCCTCGAGCGCCGACAACAGCTGCGCCGTGGGACTCCCTTCCCCAAGGCGCGCCAGCCGTTCGAACAGCGGCGCGCGACGTCTGCGGTGACGCTTCACGTCCACGTCCACGATCGTCCCGCCGCCGAGCGTCGCATCCGCCGAGCGCAGCACGAAGTGGTCGCCCCGTACGACGGCCACCGGCTCCTCCAGCCACACCTGCGCCCACGCCTCCCCGCCCGGCGCGAGCTCGTCGTCCTCCAGCAACCGTACCTTCGCGGGGGCCTCAGCAGCGAACGCGTGGAACGTCGCGGGGAAGTTGTGACGGATCCCGTGCGGCGCGCCGCTCAGCACGTGGAGGCGCACGTCCACTGCGCGCGTGGCCCGCAACCAGCCCCGTCGCGTCAACACCCCTCCCCGGCTTATCTCCTGGGCGCTCACGCCGCTCAGGTTCACCGCGACACGGTTGCCAGGCGAGGCCGCGTCTATCTTCTGCCGGTGCGACTGCAAGCCACGGATGCGCGCCTGCACGCCGCCCGGCACGATCTCCACCGGCTGCCCCGCCTCGAGCGAGCCGTCGATGAGCGTTCCGGTGACCACGGTGCCGAAGCCCGCGACCGCAAACGAACGGTCGACCGGCAGTCGCGGGCGCCCCACGTCGCGGCGCTGCTGCGTCTCGTCCAGCGCGGCGTCTATCGCGGCAGCGAGCTCTTGCACGCCATCGCCGGTCGTCGCGGAGACCGCGTGCACCGGCGAGCCCGCGAGTGTCGTCGTAGCCAGCAGCTCCTCCACCTCCAACTGGACGAGCGCCAGGATGTCGGCGTCAGCGAGGTCGGCCTTGGTGATGACCGCGAGCCCGCGCCGCACGCCGAGCAGGTCGAGTATCGCCAGGTGCTCGCGCGTCTGCGGCATCACGGACTCGTCCGCCGCGACGATCAGCAGCGCGAGGTCTATGCCGCCGACACCCGCGAGCATGTTCTTGATGAAGCGCTCGTGTCCCGGCACGTCCACGATGCTCACCTCGCGCCCGCTGGGCAGCGTCACCCACGCGAAGCCGAGGTCTATCGTCATGCCGCGCCGCTTCTCCTCGGCGAGGCGGTCCGGGTCTATCCCCGTGAGCGCTTGCACCAGCGTCGACTTGCCATGGTCCACGTGACCTGCCGTGCCGATGACGTACATGCCACGAGCATAGCAGCCTGATCCCCTCTCCCTACAAGGGGAGAGGGTAAGGGAGAGGGTACTGTGGGCGGCGCGGGGCGCGGCGGTTCCGTCGTTCCCGCGCTTTAGCGCGCGCGGAGGCAGGAACCTCGCAGCCCTCGGCGGGGCCACGAGCGTGTTTGCTCCCTTCCCCCTTGATGGGGGAAGGCTAGGATGGGGGTGAATCGGCGGGGTCTGGGGTGTGCGACGGGGTTACGCAAAGGTCTCTACAAGGGGAGAGGGTACTGTGGGCGGCGCGGGGCGCGGCGGTTCCGTCGTTCCCGCGCTTTAGCGCGCGCGGAGGCAGGAACCTCGCAGCCCTCGGCGGGGCCACGAGCGTGTTTGCTCCCTTCCCCCTTGATGGGGGAAGGCTAGGATGGGGGTGAATCGGCGGGGTCTGGGGTGTGCGACGGGGTTACGCAAAGGTCTCTACAAGGGGAGAGGGTACTGTGGGCGGCGCGGGGCGCGGCGGTTCCGTCGTTCCCGCGCTTTAGCGCGCGCGGAGGCAGGAACCTCGCAGCCCTCGGCGGGGCCACGAGCGTGTTTGCTCCCTTCCCCCTTGATGGGGGGAGGTGAGGATGGGGGTGACGACTGGGAGAGGTCACCGCCCGGAGGGCGGCGGGAGAGGGCGCCTTGGACGGGGCGCAGCCCCGTCGTTCCTGCGAAGGCAGGAACCTCGCCCCCGCGCGGCTGCGTCACGCCTGTTATCATGCCTGAGGCCCCGCGAACGCAACGGGACTCCCCAAAGACATCCGCATGGCAAGCGAAGCATCAGCACTCCCCGGCTCCCGGTCGTTCAGGGCGGCCGGCCCCACCTACATCGCCACCATCGCCGTCGGCCACGGGCTCAAGCACTGGTACATTGCCGCCTTCGCCGTCTTCCTCCCGCTCATCGTCGAGGAGTACGAGCTGACGGCCTCCGGCATCACCGCCATAGCCATCATCAAGCAGTTCGGCGGCGGCTTCCCCAACTTCTTCGTCGGTTACGTGTCGGACAGGCTCAGCGGGTACTGGCACTGGATGCTCCCGCTCTCATTCTTCTTCGCCGCGCTCTTCATGATGCTCTCCGGACTTGCGCCCTGGGTCTGGCCCGTCGTTGCGCTTGCCTCTCTCGGAGGACTCGCCGCCTCGTTCTGGCACCCGCCCGCCATCTCCATGCTCAGCGCCCGCTTCCCGGACCGCAGGGGCATGGCCATCGCCTTCCACGGCTCCGGCTCCGGCGCGGGCGAGGCCCTCGGCCCTATCGCCGTCGGGTTCATCCTCGTCACGTGGTTGGCCGAGGACTGGCGCCTCTACACGCTCCTCAGCTTCATCCCCGCCGTCGTCATCACCATCGTCATCTACTGGCTCCTCTCCGGCGCTCCAAGAACGAAGCCCGAACCTCAGGCCCGCCCCCCAAAGCTGACCGACACCCTCCGGCTGCTGCGCTACCCCGTCTACGTGAGCCTGGCTTACGCCAACTTCACCCGCTCCTTCTCGCACTTCGGCCTGCTCAGCTTCATGCCGGTCTACCTCGCACAGGACCTGGACATGGACAGCTCCGGCGTCGGGTTGCACGTCGGCCTGCTCACCTTGCTCGGCGTCGTCGCCGGCCCGTTCTTCGGCTACTTCTCTGACCGCATCGGTCGGCGGCTTCCCATCGTCATCGCCATGTTCGTCATCTCCACGAGCATGTTCGCCATGGGCATCGCGGGCGAAGGCATCGTCCTCACGCTCGCCCTTGCTTTCGCGGGACTCTTCCTCTGGTCCAGCCAGGACGTCATCAACGCGACCGCCATGGACGCCTCGCCGCCCGGCCTGCAGGGCTCGACGGTCGGAATGATGTTCCTCAGCAGCCTCAGCGGCGCGACCGCCGGCGCAATCGTCATGGGATTCGTCGTAGACATCACCGACTCGCTGCGGAGCATCTTCTGGCTGGCAGGCGCGGTCGCCGCTCCCGGTGCAATCGTCTTCCTTTTCGCCCCGCTCCGCCGCCGCTAGTGTCCTGAATCATAGATTCGTGTGCAATAGCGGGCGTGGCCCAATCGCTATAGAAGGCCTCCCTGCACGTTTTCGAGGAGTGTACTCGCCTATCTACCTTATAGATTGCTTTTACGATTCAGGACACTAGGGTAAGTCTGAACAAGTGGTATGTCTGCGCGACTGCGCGTGTGTCGCCTGATCCCTTCCCCCTTGATGGGGGAAGGTTAGGATGGGGGTGAATAGGGCGGGGGGAATCGACGGTGCTGCGAGAGACAGGCTTGTTCAGAGTGCCCCTAGCCGCCTGACCGCACCACGCTCCATACGCGCTTTCTGTTGTCCGTGGTAGTCTGCGAGCGCACAACACGCACACGGAGGCATCGCCATGACCACTGACAAGGCGCGCACTGAACGCATCCAGCGGGTCTACGCCTCCCGGGACTACGATGAACTCACAACCGAGTACAACGACTGGGCCACCGAGTACGACGCCGACCTCGAATCGCTTGGCTTCATCGGCCCGCGCACCGCTGCCGAGACCCTCGCAAAGTACATCAGCGATCCCGAAGCCAAGCTGCTGGACGCCGGAGCAGGGACCGGCATGGTCGGCGCGGAGCTCGCAAGGCTTGGATTCAAGCGCATAACCGCGCTCGACCTCTCCCCCGGCATGTTGATGACTGCCAACGAGAAGTTCGTCTACGAGGAGCTGGTTGTCGGCGAACTCGGCAAGCCCCTCTCCTTCGACGCCGGTGCCTTCGATTCCACGACCTGTGTCGGCACGTTCACGTTCGGCCACGCTCTGCCGGACTCGCTCGACGAGCTCGTCCGCGTAACGAAGCCCGGCGGCTACGTCGTCTTCACCGTCCGTACGGACTACTACACGGAAGCCGGGTTCGACGTGAAGCAGAGCGCGATGGAAGAGGCCGGCAAGTGGGAGCTCGTCGAGCGCACCGAACCCTTCCAGCCCATGCCCAACGGCGAACCCGACATCTGGTACAACGTCTGGGCCTACCGCGTCCTCTGACCCGGGGCGGAGCGGGGTACGGGACGGCCTGATTCCCTCTCCCGATGGCGGGAGAGGGCTGGGGTGAGGGTTGGCGGGGCGCGGGGCGTGCGTCTGTCCCTTGTTCAGAGCATCCCTCGCAGCCCTTACTCGTCGTTCCTGCGAAGGCAGGAACCTCGCAGCCCCGCTCACCCGTCATTCCAGCGAAAGCTGGAATCCAGTATGATCGTCAGGTCACGCGGCGGGGGCGGGCGTATGGGCTGCCTGATTCCCTCTCCCTCGAGGGGAGAGGGTTAGGGTGAGGGTGAACCGGCGGGGCGGGGCGGGCTGAGTGGGCCTGACCCGGAGCGCAGGGACCGCGCAGCCCCGCTCACCCATCATTCCCGCGGAGGCGGGAACCTCGCAGCCCTGCTTGCCCGTCATTCCCGCGCAGGCGGGAATCCAGACCGACCGCCAGGTCGCACCGCAGGACGGCGACGAGCAGGGCGCCACGCCGAACTCCCCTCTCCCACTGGGTGGGAGAGGGGCTGGGGGTGAGGGCTGCCTGCTACAATCTCTCCCGTGGGCCCCATCGCGATAATAGACTACGGCGCGGGCAACCTCCGGAGCGTCCAGAAAGCATTCGAGCGCCTCGGCTACCCCGCGCACTTCGTGTCCTCCCCTGCCGACCTCGACTCCGCTGCTGCCGTCGTCTTTCCGGGACAGGGCGCGTCGCCGCAGGCCATCGCGGCGCTCAACGCCCACGACATGGCCGACCCCATCCGCAACTGGATCGCCGACGGCAAGCCGTTCTTCGGCGTCTGCCTCGGCCTGCAACTGCTCCTCGACCACTCCGAGGAGGGCGACACCCCCGGCCTCGGCGTCGTCCCCGGCCATGTCCGGCGCTTCGAGGCTGGGCTGAAAGTGCCCCACATGGGCTGGAATTCCGTCGACCTCAAGCGCCCACACCCCCTCTTCGACGGCGTGCCTGAGGAGAGCTACTTCTACTTCGTGCACTCCTACTACGCCGCGCCCGACGACCCCTCCTGGACCGCGGGCGAGACGCACTACGGCGTCGGGTTCGCCAGCTTCATCGCGAGGGACAACGTCATCGCCACCCAGTTCCACCCCGAGAAGAGCGGCGCACCCGGACTGATGCTGTACGACAACTTCGTCAAACACATCGTGCAGGAGCGGGGCTAGGGATAGTCTGAACAAATGGCGAGTCTGCGCTGATTGCGCATGCGGCGCCTGATCCCTTCCCCCTTGATGGGGGAAGGTTAGGATGGGGGTGAACAGGCGGGGCTGCAGGAGACAGGCTTGTCCAGAGCATCCCTAGGCCTCTTCACGGAGAAGAGCGCGATGAACGAACGGAGGTATGCCGAGGCATTCGAGCGCCGGATGGAGGAAATGGAAAGTGAGGCGCTTCGGCACCGCTTGCGTGAATGGATGGAGGAATCTCACGCGAACTTCCGGGAACTCGCGCAGGCGTATATGCACGGCATCGTAGACGCGCTGAATCAAGCCGCCGCGCTTACTGAGTGGTTCAAGGACCTCGACCCGATAGACATTGCGGGCGCTCTCCGCGCTGTTGCGGGCCAGAAAGAAGACAGGCTGCCAGAGGTGTTCAGACAGCTCCGTTTCGGGGATGAACGCCTCTATTCTCGGGACGTGCTGTACCGGGTTATCCCCGGTTGCACGCCCAACAAGCTTGCGGCCACGACGCGCCGCCACGCCATCACACCAGACGCTGAACTTCCTGAGCCTCGGCGTTGTGTTGGCTACCATTGGCAGACCGTGCAGACCGCCTTCAATCTCGGCGAGGAATGGCGCTCTCACCTCGACGAAGCGGCGGACGCCCTCGAGAAAGAGCGCGACAATGAGGCCTCATTCCGGCAGATGGAACTCGACGATCACGTGCGGCAGGAGCGTCTTCGCCTCGCCTGGCCTCTTCCCTCGTGATGGAGCGCGCCTGAATCCATGGAGATCATCCCCGCCATAGACCTGCGCGCCGGGGCAGTCGTACGGCTGCTGCAGGGAAACTACGACCGCCAGACGACGTTCGGCGACGACCCCGTCGGTGTCGCCCGAGGCTTCGAGGCCGACGGCGCGCCCCGCATCCACGTCGTGGACCTGGACGGCGCGCGGGAGGGACGGCGCACGCAGGCCGACGAGGTGCGCGCCGTCGCCGCAGCTGTCAGCATCCCCATCGAACTCGGCGGCGGCCTCCGCTCCTCAGACGCCATCGACGAGGCGATAGCCGACGGCGTCGACCGCGTCGTCCTCGGCACCGCCGCCGTCGAGGAGCCCGCGCTCATCGAGCAGGCGCTCGCCGCCCACGGAGCGGAGCGCGTCGTCGTCGGCATCGACGCGCGGGAGGGCATCGTTTCCGTAGCCGGGTGGACGGAGAGCGGCGCGATCCCCGCGCCGGACCTGCTCGCCCGCATGGCGGACATCGGCGTGCGTCGCTTCATCTACACCGACATCACCCGCGACGGCACGCTCACCTCGCCGAATTTCCCAGCGGTAAGCGACATGGTGGAGCGCGCCGCCGCAGGTGGCGCACGCATCATCGCCTCCGGAGGCATCGCGGAGATAGGCCACCTGCGCACGCTCGCCAACCTTGGCGCAGAGGGCGCGATCATCGGCGTCGCCATCTACCTCGGCACCCTCGACCTCGCGGCAGCCGTCGCGGAGCTCGGCGCGTGATCCCTTCTCCCTTGAGGGAAGAAGGCTAGCAACTGTCTTGGGCGTCAAGCGATTTGCGGGTTCCATGTGGTGTGATGCTTGAGCATGGCGCTGAGAATCGTGAGCAGCTTCCGCATGCAGGCAGTGAGCGCCACCTTCTTGGCTTTGCCAGCCCGCACAAGCCGCTCGTAGAACGCTTTCAAGACAGGGTTGTAACGCACTCCCACGAGGGTGGCCATGTACAGCGCGGCGCGCACGTGCGCCCGCCCACCCCAGCACCTGCGCGAGCCCCTGAACTTGCCACTGTCCCGGTTGAGCGGCGCGACACCCACGATCGCCGCGGCTTGTCGGCGGTCGAGAGAGCCAAGTTCCGGCAGGTCAGCCAGCAGGCTGAAGACCGTCACCGGCCCAATGCCGGGCACGCTGCGCAGCAGCTCTTCCCGCTCCCGCCACACCGGACTCTCCCGCAAGCGCTGCGTCAGCTCGCTGTGGAGGTCACGCAGTTCCTCTTCGAAGGCAGCCAGGTTGCGGTCGATCCTGTGCTGGACGAAAGGGAGTGTGCTTGGGCGGTGCTGCAACTCGGCCGTCCTCATCTGGATGACCTGCCGGCGGCGAGTGACCAACGCTTCCAGTTCGCGGGCAGCAGCAGGGACCAACGGCTGAGCTACGACACCGCTCACCTCACCGAAGTGGGCGATCACAGCGGCGTCGATGCGGTCCGTCTTTGCGAGCTTGCCTTGCGAGCGGGCGAAGTCACGAACCTGACGGGGGTTGACGACGGCAACAGGGATACCAGCGGCGGCGAGCGCGGTGGACAGGGGCATCTCATAGCCCCCGGTGGCTTCCATGACCACGCACTGAGGGTTCAGGGCCTGGAACTGGAGAATCAGAGCGTCTCTCCCTTCTTGGTCTTGGTTGACTCGCCAGGTGTCTCCCGTAGAGCGCACCGCGACATCCACCCATTCCTTCGACACATCGATACCTACAAACACCGGAGCGTCAGCAGACATGGGTCCTCCTTTGGCCCGTCCTTGCAGATACGGGCTCGGTGGCCCAGGCAACTGTTCGGGCTCTATGATGGGAGAGGCGGGGCGACCACGCTAACCTACGGTCTTCTACAAACCCAGGATGAAACGGTCTGCCCCGCCTTCCACATCAAGATACAAGGATGAGGGTGAACCGGTGGGGCGGGGAGTGTGCCTCGTGGGACCACAGCGAAAAAATGCCCCTCTGCCAGGGGACTAGGGGTCTCCCCACAGGCAGCACTGCACATCGCGACTACACAGGTACTGCGGGTGAGGAACAGCGTCTGACACCAGCCCCTTTCGCCATGGCGCCCCCATCCGCTACGCTGAACATATGTGCGGGTTGCCTCTACCACCCATAGACAGAACTTATAGGCTGACGGCGCAGGTATAGACAGGGCCTATGGGAACGCGGAGCAAACTTGTATTTCGATGAAATCTTGGTTCCTTGGTCGCGGGAAGCAGTCTACGGCCTTGGAAACACCTCAAAGCAAGGAGACCAAGATTCCATGATCGCCTGCCCGCCCACTCCTGAGATGCCGACCAAGATTTCAGAATTCAGGGGCCGATGGAATCTTGGTCCGACCGCACGCACGAGCGGCGCAGCCCATGCCGCTCCGTGATAATCTAGCCCTGTCCACACTCATATTGCGGAGGCAGATTGCACATGGCGGCTCCCCTTGTTGATTCGACCCCAGCCTTCGTCGACGAGGCGTACCGGAAGATGGAGCAGCGGCTCGAGGCCGTTCGCGTGCGCCTCGGACGACCGCTCACCTACGCCGAGAAGGTCCTGCTCGGACACCTCGACGACCCCGGCGATGCGGAACTGCTCCCCGGCGAGAGCTACCTGAACCTCCGCCCCGACCGCGTCGGCCTCCAGGACGTGACCGGCCAGATGGCCATCCTGCAGTTCATGCAGGCGGGCAAGCCCACCACCGCCGTTCCCTCCACCGTCCACTGCGACCACCTCATCACCGCATTCGAGGGCGCGCTCGCCGACACCAACCTCGCCAAGAGCGAGAGTCGCGAGGTCTACGACTTCCTCCGCTCCTCAGCTGCGAAGTACGGCCTCGGTTTCTGGGGGCCCGGCTCCGGCATCATCCACCAGGTCATCCTGGAGAACTACGCCTTCCCCGGCCTCATGATCATCGGCACCGACTCCCACACGCCCAACGCGGGCGGGCTCGGCGCGTTCGCCTCCGGCGTCGGCGGCGCTGACGCCGTGGACGTGATGGCGGGCTTCCCGTGGGAGGTGCTCTACCCGCGCCTCATCGGCGTCAAGCTCACCGGCTCCATGAGCGGCTGGACAGCGCCCAAGGACGTCATCCTCAAACTCGCCGGCATCCTCACCGTCTCCGGCGGCACCAACGCCGTCGTCGAGTACTTCGGCCCCGGCGTCAACTCCATCAGCGCCACGGGCAAGGCCACCATCTGCAACATGGGCGCCGAGCTCGGCGCGACCACCTCCATCTTCCCCTACGACGACCACACCGCCGCCTACCTGCGCGCGACCGGCCGCCCCGAGCTCGCCGAGCTCGCCGGCAAATACGCCCACCTCCTCACCGGCGACGCCGAGGTCGAGTCGGAGCCGGAGAAGTACTTCGACCGCGTCATCGAGATAGACCTCGACACCCTGGAGCCCCACGTCGTTGGCCCGCACACGCCGGACCTCGCGCGCCCCATCTCGGAGCTCGCCGACGCCGTCATCAAGGAGAACTACCCGGACCAACTCTCCGCCACCCTCATCGGCTCCTGCACCAACTCCTCGTACGAGGACGTCTCCCGCGCCGCCAACGTCGCCCGGCAGGCAGCCGAGCACGGCGTCGGAGCGGCGGTCGACTTCCTCGTCACCCCCGGCTCGGAAGCCGTCAACGCCACGATCCAGCGCGACGGCCAGATGGCCGCGCTCGAGTCTGTCGGCGCAAGCGTCATGGCCAACGCCTGCGGCCCCTGCATCGGACAGTGGAAGCGGCCCACCATCCAGCAGGGCGACGTGAACTCAATCGTGACGTCGTTCAACCGCAACTTCCCCGCCCGCAACGACGCCAACCCCTCGACGATGAACTTCATCGCGAGCCCGGAGATCGTCACCGCGTTCGCCCTCTCCGGTCGCCTCTCCTTCAACCCCATGACCGACACCCTCACCGGCGCGGACGGCCAGCCCTTCCACCTCGACCCCCCCGGCGAGGCGCCGGAGGTGCCCGAGGACGGCTTCGCGGGGCGCGGCTTCGGCTACGAGCCCCCAGCCGACGACGGCAGCGCCATCCTCGTGAACGTCGACCCGGAGTCGACGCGCCTGCAGGTGCTGTCGCCGTTCCCACGCTGGGACGGCGGCGACTTCGAGCGCGTGCAGGTCCTCGTGAAGGCCAAGGGCAAGTGCACGACCGACCACATCTCCCCTGCCGGGCCGTGGCTGCGCTTCCGCGGCCACTTGGAGCGGCTGAGCGACAACGCCTTCCTCGGCGCGGTCAACGCCTTCACAGACGAGCGCGGCGAGGGGCTGAACCAGATCACCGGCGAGCGCGCCCCGTTCCCGCAGGTCGCCCGCTACTACAAGGACCACGGTCTCGGCTGGGTCGCCGTCGGTGACTTCAACTACGGCGAGGGCAGCTCCCGCGAGCACGCGGCGATGTCGCCGCGCCTGCTCGGCTGCAGGGCCGTCATCGTCCGCAGCTTCGCCCGCATCCACGAGACGAACCTCAAGAAGCAGGGCGTCCTGCCTCTCACCTTCAGCGACCCGGACGACTACGACAAGATCTTCGAGGCCGACACCGTCAGCATCACCAACCTCTCCGACATCGCGCCCGGCAAGCCCGTCCGTGCCGTCATCCACCACTTCGAGGGCGGCAACGAAGACATCGAACTCACCCACACCATGAGCCGCGAGCAGCTCGAATGGTTCCGCGCCGGCGCCGCGCTCAACATCCTGGGCAAGTAGGGAGGGAATACTTGGCTACCGAAATACCTTCACGATGGGATTTATTGAATCCCACGCTAAATGCGATTCGCCATCTAGGTGGAAGCGCTCATATCGGGGAGATTGTAGAATCCGTCACTAATGAACTCCAACCTGCGGAAGGTGTAACTACTCAACTGCATGGCGCAGGACCCATGACTCAGTTTGAGTACCAACTTTACTGGGCTAGGACAGAACTCAAAACGTCTGGTATTATAACTAACTCTAGTCATGGGGTATGGTCATTAACTCTCAAAGGCCACGAGACAGCATCTGTAAACCCCAGTGAAGTACGCCAAACTAATCGAGCCATACGGGCAAAGCAAAAGAGTATCCAGCAGGCAACTCCAGCAGAACCCGGCACTCAAGACAGCGACAGTACAATAGAATTGTCTGAGGCGGGTGAGATTGACGGAGCCATCTTCTGGCAGGAACAACTCCTTACGGTACTCCGAGAGATGCACCCAGCCGCTTTCGAACGACTGTGTCAACGTATGCTACGCGAGGCTGGGTTCGTCGAAGTCCACGTCACCGGAAAGTCTGGTGACGAAGGGATTGATGGTCACGGAATCCTCCAAATGGGCAACCTAGTCACCTTGCCGGTGTACTTCCAATGCAAGCGCTATAGTGGGAGCGTAACTCCCGATAAGGTGCGCGATTTTCGTGGTGCTATGGCTGGGCGCGGTGAGCGTGGGTTACTGATTACTACGGGCAATTTCACTTCTGAAGCCCAGAAGGAAGCGACTCGCGCAGGCGCACAACGCATCGACCTCATTGACGGTGCTTTGTTAGTCAGAAAACTGAAGGATTTCGGCTTGGGTGTCAACACTGAGATGGTGGAACAGGTAACTATTGAATCTAACTGGTTCAATAGCATCTAAATTCCAAGCCGTATCCTTGAAGGAGACCGCCATCATCGACCCGGACCTGCGTTTCGGCATCGCCATACCCCAGCGGTTCCCCGGCGAGATTGACGTCGCCGTGCTGCCGCCCTTCTTCGCGGCTGTCGAGGAGTTGGGCTACCACAGCTGCTGGGTGGTGGAGCAGGCCATCAACGCCCACAACGACCTCGCTCCCATCCCCCTGCTCTCCTACGCCGCCGCACTGACCGACAAGGCTCTTCTCGGCAGTTCGGTCCTCATCAGCGTCCTGCGCAACCCGATCAACCTCGCCAAGAGCCTCGCCACGCTCGACCGCCTCTCGAACGGACGGCTCATCGCCGGAGTAGGGATGGGAAACGCCGCGGGTGCGCAGTTCTCCGAGGCGTTCGGCGCTCCGGCGGCGGGGAAAGCGTCCCGCTTCGAGGAAGGGCTGGTGTTGATGCAGCTCCTCTGGACCGGCGAGCGCGTCAGCTTCGAAGGGCGGTTCTGGCAGCTGGACGACGCCTTCATCAGCCCGACGCCCGTCCAGCGGTCCATCCCGCTCTGGTTCGGCGGACACGCCCCCGCTGCGCTCGACCGCGCAGCCCGGCTGGGCGACGGTTGGATGGGCGCTGGCGCAACGTCGACGGCCCGCTTCTTGGAAGAGCAGAAGGCGATGCGCGCCTGCCTCGAAACCCACGGACGCGACCCCGCAACCTTCACGACCGCGAAGCGCGTGTTCATCGGCGTGGAGGACGACCCGGAGACGGCGCTCCGGCGGATGCAGCCCTGGTTCACGATGCACTCCGGCAGCGGACAGCGGGCGGAGCGCGTCGGCGTCTACGGGACGCTGGAGCAGTGCGCCGAGGGGTTGGCGGAGATCGCCGACACGGGCCTCGGGCTCATCGCCCTCAACCCCCTCTACGACCACGAGCGGCAGGCCCGACGCCTCGCAGGCGAGGTGCTGCCCCTCATGGGACTCAGCCTCTGACCATGGGTCTCAAGTGAATCAGACGAGCTTGGCATCCACGGCGGCGAGGAAAGCCCCCGCGACGCTCAGGAGTTCGTTAGTAGCCTCGACAAGATCCTCTCTCCTGCGCGGTCTCCGGTTACGATGGGGGTGAGCGAAGTTAATATCCATTTCGTGGATAATCTGGTTCCTGACACCAAACACTTGCCTCAACTTGCTCGGATAAGAGACTATTGCACTCTGGCTGATATTGAAGTGCGACGCAACAGAAAGCAGTTGGTCAACCGACTGGAGACTGTTAGCTGTCAAATCATTGATGAACAACTCAACCATTCGATCTGTTGGATTATTCGTAAGCAGGATATCCGACAAGAATCTGTAGTTGGGTTGGTCATCGTCCTTGATTCTTCTTTCAACAAATTTCCGCAAGCTCTCTCGAGCTTCCAAGTCCTGCTTGATGACTTGAGGGAGTACGTCTGTGATTAGGTGTTTCACCATCGAATCCAGCCCTGCGCTGGCAAACACAAGCATCGCTCTGACCAGGTACAACTCTTCTTGGGTGGGTGCCCCTCGTGGCTTCCGAGTAGAATCAAAGGTGTTCAACAGCGACTTTGCGGTCTTATGTGTGTATTCCAAGACTTTCCCTGCGTTACTGCACGCAGGGGAGTTGGGGGCGCTGGGCAGCCCCACCAGTTGCACATTCGTCTGACGTGTAGTCACTTAGACAGATTCAACCTAGCCGGATCTGGCCAACTGCCGCATGTATTCTTTCAGGGGCGGGAGATCGAACTTCACGTCATCGGCCAAAGCAGGGAGCCACCCGTTCTCTTCCGGTCTCGGGTACTCAGGCGGACCTCCGGGATAGCCAGGATAGCCGGGATGTTCTGGGCGACCGGGGTAGCTTCGGTGCTCATGGTTGGAGAACTTGTACAGCCGCCACTCCAGGTAGACCGTCCCCAAGTAATCACCGTTGGGGTCTACCGCATCGTCGTTCTCCCACGGGAACCAGCCGAGCCAGTCTCCCCGAGGGGCGAACAGGTGCTTTCCCTTGCGGAAGGCTATCCAGTCCCCTTTGGAGTCGAACAGGTACTGCACCTTCATCGCCACTCCATCATGCTCAGCAAGTCTCTCCTACTATCCTATATCTGTTGGCCGCCTCAGACTAGAGCCTACCCTTACCGCGTCCCACCCAGCTTGTGGAGCTCGTCGGGCAGCGTGGGGAGTTGGACGGCGATGACGGCGGGCGAGCCGTTCCGCACCTCCGCCAGGCCCCGCGCCAGCGCGGGGCCGACCTCGGCGGGGTCGGTAACTGATTCGCCGTAGCCGTTCGCTACCTCCCCGAGTTTCGCGAAGTCCGGCGGTGGGTCGAACAGTCCGCCCTCGTAGCCCGCCGACGCCGCATAGCCGCCCGGGTACGCGCCGTCCACGCCCGCCGTGCCGGTGCTGTACGACCTGTTGACGAAAACCACCGTCAGGAACGGCGTCTTGTAGTGACCCGACGACCACAGCGCCGCTAGCGGGCTGCCGAACATGAAGTAGCCGTCGCCGGTCACGAGCACCACGTCCCTATCCGGCGCGGCGGTCTTCGCACCGAACGCTGCGCCGGTGCCCCAGCCGCCCGCGCTGCCGCCGCTCTTGAAGTAGGAGCCCGGCAGGCTGCGACCGTGGTACGGACGGAACGCGGCGGTCGAGCTGAGCGTGTCGTCCAGGACGATGGCCTGCTCCTCCAGCATCTGCCCGATCTGGTAGCCGACCCAGCGTGGGCTGATGGGGTCGCGCGTCGCCACCCGCATCGCGGCGTCCTCGTCCTGCCTCCGTAACTCCTCCTTGCGCTGCGCCAGCCGCTCGCGCCGCTCCTCGATGCGCCCCATGTCCGCCTTCGTCAGTATGGCCGTGGCCTGCTCATAGACCGCCTCCGCGAACGGCCCCGCCAGCACCGGAAGCCACACGTCGGCGTGGAACTCCATCGTCTTGTAGCGCGACTGCACCGGGTCCGGGTCGACCCAGATGATCTTCGTGCCGGGCTTTGGAGCGTTCGCCGGCATGTAGGGCACGGGCGTCTCGATGACGACCACCACGTCCGCCTGCGCGGCGGACGGTCCCGTGCCGGAGAGCGGATGTGTGGTTGGGAAGTTCATCGTCATCGTGCGGTCCGAGTCCATCATCGGAAGCGCGAGCAGCTCCGCGAGCCGGACGAGCGGCGCGACAGACGCACTGTTGCGGCCGGACTGTCCGAGGATGACGACCGGGTTCTGCGCCTTAACCAGCCACTCAGCGACGCGCTTCGCGTCCGACGGGTCGGGCCAGGCGGGGCGTGCGACACCGAGCTCGTCGCGGGTCGGGAAGCGCGTCTTGCCAGGCAGCCGCAGCATCGCTGCCTCCTGCGGCACGGTCATGTAGACCGGCCCGCGGGGTTCGCTCATGGCGACCTGGAGCAGGCGGCTGACGATGAGGCCGGGGTTGTCCGAGTGCTCGAGTCGATGGTCGAGTTTCGTGTACTGCCGGACGATCTCTCCCTGGTCGCGCGGCTCCTGCACCCACTGCACGGAGTTACCGCGTGCGCCGCGCATCGAACCGGGGTAGGCGCGCGGCCCCGCTCCCGCCGTGATGAGGACAGGGTAGCTTCCGCGCCACGCGGTGTGCAGCCCAGCGCCGTAGTTGAACGTGCCGACGTCCACGTGGGCGGCGGTTGCCGCCGGCTGCTCGCGCACCATCGCGCTGCCGAGCGCGGCATTCAGCGCGGAGCCCTCGTGGGTGACGGTGAGGAGCCGCGGCGCCGGCCAGCCCTTGGCGGCGGCACGGGCGACGGCCTCCTGGTAGAAGCCGATCTCCGAGCCGGAGACGAAGAAGAAGTGCTCCACGCCGCCGAGCTTCATCGCGGTGGTGATGGCGTCCGCCCACTCGTCCGCGTCGTGTTCGCTCCAACTGGGGTCTGCTGCGATCGTCCGGTCTTCTACCATGACGGGCCTCCCTGTACTGACGGGTGCATGCTGCCGCCGCAACGATACGGCGCGAGCGGCCACGTGGCAAACGGCGCGGTCGAACGCCCGATGATAGAGTTGGGCGGATGGCGACCGAGCGACAAGGGGAGGAGCCGAGCGCCGGGGACGCCCCACTGGGACGCTGGGGCGCGCTCGCGATACGCGACTTCCAGCTGTTCTGGACCCAGGGGTTGTTGCAGGGGCTCGCGCGGAACATGCGCGAACTCCTGATCGGCTTCCTGGTCTTCGACCTTAGCGGGTCCAAGCTGGATCTCGGGATCACCGGGATATTCATGACGCTCCCGGTCATCGTGCTCGGTCTTCTGGGCGGGGCGCTCGCGGATGCGGTGGACCGGAAGCGGCTGCTGATCTACACGCACACGGCGAACTTCGCCGGGATGGCCCTGCTGCCCGTCTTGATATTCACGGGCACCGTGCAGGTGTGGCACCTGTGGCTGCTCGCGAGCTTCTGGGCTGGCGTGAGCATCCTGGGGCGTCCGGCGGAGCGGGCGTTCCTGCCCCGGCTGCTCCCAAGGAGCCACGTCATGAACGGCATCACGTGGTTCGGCGCACTGAGCCAGGGGACGCTGTTCGGCGGGCCGCTTATCGGCGGCGTGCTCATCGCGGTGGTGGGCGTGGGCTGGGCGTTTGCGGTCAACGCCGCGTTCCTCTTCCTGGCCATCATCGCGACGATGGCGATCCGTACGTCGGGGGTACAGGTGGGGGAGGCCCGCCGGGTGTCGCTCGCCGCGATCTGGGAAGGAGCGCGCTACCTGAAGACGAAGGAGGTGCTCTGGGGGGCGTACCTGATGGACTTCGGCGTGATGTCGTTCGGGTTCTTCCGCATCATCATGCCCGCGCTGGCGGAAGAGGTGTACGGGGTCGGCGCGGTCGGCCTGGGGATGCTCGTCGCGGCGCCTGCCGCGGGCTCCTTCCTCGGCACCGCCATCCTCCTCCGCCTGGGCGACCCCCCGCGCAAGGGGAAGATGATCGTGCTCGCCAACGTCGGCTACTCGCTGGGACTCTCCATGCTGGGGCTGGCCGCGCTGACGCTGTCGACGTGGTTCTTCGTGGCGCTCGGCGTGCTGGCGTTCCTCGGCCTGATGGATGTCGTCAGTTTCACGGCAAGGCAGGCGCTCATCCAACTGGTGGCGCCCGACTACTACCGGGGCCGCGTGGGCAGCTTCTCCTCGATCCTCGCTGGATTGGGGAACGGGACAGGCTCGGCAGTCATAGGCGGGTTGTCGTCGGTCGCCGGCGTACCAGGAGCGTTCATCATCAACGGGTGCATCTGCATGAGCATCACCGCGGCATCAGGGCTGAAATGGCGGGGCATCTGGCGCCACGACCAGCGCACCGAGCCCGCCGCCGACTGACGGGCCTACCCTACGCGGACAGAACTGCCTCCAGCACTTCCGGCAGACGCCGATGGGCATCCTCAATGCCATACGTGTACGGCGGATACTCATCACCAACGTCAGTGAATCGTCTAAGCGCGTCAAGAGAGACTACACCAGGGCTTGGGAATATCCCCACGGAACGAAACTGCTCGCCCCAGTCCTTCCACCGATTCTGCTTGATCGTCGCTAGTTGACATTCCGTGTCGTTGCTCATGGCGAAGATAAACACTTGCGCGCGATCGACACCATTCACCCGTGCGTCAACGGTGTAGAGCCCCATAGGGTCACGACGCGGATGAACGTAGTTGGAGTCGACATGCCACCTATGACCAGCCGAAGTTACAACTGACCTGAATTCCGCCTTGAAGGATGGCGCCGCCGCCTCAGCCACGATGCCCACGGCTGCAGAGACACGCGCTCTCTGAGCAACACGCTCTCTCTGAACAAGGAACGCCGTGTCCATCACTTGGGTTATTGCCTGCGCGAATCCGAAGAGCGCGTCGGCAGCTTGCTCGGGCTTGAACGGTCTTCGGAGTTCTCCGCGCTCATTCTCTACGCGGTGCATTCGGAGAACCCGGTCAATAATCGCCTTTGGCTTCTTGTTGTTGAACTGCGGCATGGTGTAGGAGAGGTGCATCAGCGTGTGCCCCTCGTCGGTCAGGGCCCAGCCCTCGCCATCACGCTCAGCAATGATGACATAATGGTCGCCATCGTCAAACATAAACGGAACGTCAACGACGTAGCGACCAGTGCCATCCTCAGTCACGTCGACCTCATGGCAGATAGCGCCCTTGAACTGCTCTGCGAATGAAGCGAGTGTACTCATCAGGCACCTCCAAAGCCCGTCCGTGGGCTGTCACCGATGGGCCTCTCGAACCCGCACTCCGCCGTCAGGTCGTCCACGGCACTGTTGAAGTCGTGGTAGTCTGCCGTCGCTTCGGCATAGCCATCGATGGGGTATCCGCTCCGCTGGTAGCGCTCCGTGCCAAAGTGACGGTGAAATATCCTTTTCTCAATGACCGCATTCGGCAACCCCCGCTCTTTCTCCCATTTATTCGTGTGCTTTGAGTTGTGCTCTCCGTTGTTACGTCTGAGGATGTAGGTTTCGCCGTTGCCATCTATCAACAACAAGATAACAGAGAAGTCCTGTAGCGGTGGGTTGTTCCGGCGCGCAATCAGCCGGAACGTGTGACCGTGTTCCCCTGTGATGTCAATCGAAGATTCGTCGAAGCGGTTCCCTTGTTTCGGACGCGGAACCATCTGGCTACGCCAGTCAGACGATAATGGCTTCTTCTCCTGCACAAGCATAGCTGTCTCCGCATCTGAGAGTATCCGTGTCATGCCCTGCCCTACGGCGACGCCTTGCCCTGCGCGGCGACCGCCGCCATCGCCTGCTCGACCGCGGCCTGGTCGCCGAGGTAGCGGCTGCCGAGCGGTGTGAGGTCGTCCGCGAGGTCGTAGACGAGGGGGACGCCGGTGGGAATGTTGAGGTCGATGATGTCGGCGTCGGAGATGTTGTCCAGGTGTTTGACGAGCGCGCGGAGGCTGTTGCCGTGGGCGACGATGAGGACGCGCTTACCCGAGCGGATGTCCGGCGCGATGGCGCTCTCCCAGTAGGGAACGAAGCGGGCAACCGTCTCCTTGAGCGACTCGGTGAGCGGCATCTCGCCCGCGGGGACGGAGCCGTAACGCGGGTCGCGGCCGGGGTGGCGCTCGTCGGCCGGCGTGAGCGCGGGTGGGGGAACGTCGTAGCTCCTGCGCCAGAGGAGCACCTGTTCCTCGCCGTGCTCGGCGGCGGTCTCGGCCTTGTTGAGCCCCTGGAGCGCGCCGTAGTGGCGCTCGTTCAGCCGCCAGTCCCGGATGACGGGTATCCACATGAGGTCCATCCCGTCGAGGACGATCCACAGGGTGCGGATCGCGCGCTTGAGGACGGACGTGTAGGCGACTTCGAAGGTGAAGCCCTCCTCCAGCAGCAGTTGGCCCGAGTGGGCGGCCTCGTCCCGTCCGGTGTCGGTGAGGTCAACGTCGGTCCAGCCGGAGAAGCGGTTGGAGAGGTTCCAGTCGCTCTCGCCGTGTCGCAGGAGCACTACTTGGGGCATCGTTCATCCTCCGCGTGGTGTGTCGATTGCATTTTGCCACAAGGGGCCGCGGTTGCGGGGGTTCATCCCCTCTCCCTTGAGCGGGGCTTCATCCCCTCTCCCTACAAGGGGAGAGGGCTAGGGTGAGGGTACTCCGGGGCGGTGTGGACGGGATATGCAAAGGTCCCTACAAGGGGAGAGGGCCAGGGTGAGGGTACTCCGGGGCGGTGTGGACGGGATATGCAAAGGTCCCTTGAGGGGAGAGGGTGCGCGTGCTGTGCACGCACGGGTGAGGGTGAACCGGTGGAGCGGGGGATGTCATGCCGGGCGCAGCCCGCGCTTTGGCGCGCAGCATCCTCTCGGGGCGGCTTGTGGCCGCCGTTGGCCTATCCGCACCTCCTCTCCATGCCCCCCGCGCAGGCGTGACCCGCGCGGCCCTGCCGTCCAAAAGTGAGCCAAAGTGCGCCATTGTGGGCCACTGCACCCCTGAACGCGCCGGACGGTCCCCGTGTCGAGGCGGAGCGTCGCAGACGGGAACCATGGTAGGGCGGACAAGGGCGACTGGGTAAGGGGCGCGTGTCACATATCCTTCATCCCACACGAAGCACCGTATCATTCCAGGTGTTTGCTGGTTACCCGGCGCATTTGCATCGCATAGGTATCGAATTCGTAGACCATCGCTGCAATCATTGGGGTTAGCCGCTATTCCATCTGTCTCGTGGTACGACTAAGCGACTCCGCAGGAGATAGCCACACCATGAGCCGAGGTGGGCGCCAGATAGAGGTCAACAACGTCTGGAAGGTATTCGGCGACACGCCGGAGGCCGCTCTGCAGCCGGAGTATGCGTCGAAGAGCCGTGAGGAGATACGCCAGGAGCTGGGCCTTGTGGTCGGGCTCCGGAATGTCTCATTCGCCGTGGACAGGGGAGAGGTCTTCGTCGTCATGGGCCTGTCCGGTAGCGGCAAGTCGACCCTGGTGCGCTGCCTCATCAGACTCACAGAAGCCACCGTGGGACAGGTCTATTTCGATGGCGAGGATATCCACGCGTTCTCTTCGAAGCAGTTACTGGAATTCCGGCGCGGCAAGGTCGCCATGGTCTTCCAGCACTACGGCCTCTTTCCGCACCGCAACGTCATAGAGAACGTGGTGTACGGTCTGGAAGTGAGGGGGATGGACAAGCAATCCAGATACGAGGCTGCGATGGAGGCCATCGCGATCGTGGGACTCAAGGGCTGGGAAAACAACTATCCCAGGCAGATGAGCGGCGGGATGCAGCAGCGTGTCGGCCTCGCCAGGGCGCTGGCAACCAACTCCGACATACTGCTCATGGACGAGCCTTTCAGCGGCCTCGACCCTCTCATTCGGAGAGAGATGCAGGACGAACTTCTCTCCCTCCAGACGGAACTGCGGAAGACCATCGTGTTCATCACGCACGACCTGAACGAGGCCCTGAAGCTGGGCGACCGCATCGCGATCATGCGGGACGGCGAGATCATCCAGGAGGGCTCGCCCGAGGAGGTCGTCACGCTGCCGACCGACGCCTACGTAACCGACTTCGTGCGGGACGTATCAAGGGCAAAGGTCATCCAGGCGAAAGCCATCATGCGGGAGCCCGACGTGGTCATGTACGAAAGACAGGGGCCCCGAGTGGCGCTGCATGCGATGGACGACCACGGCCTCGACGCGGTATTCCTCATCGCGCGCGACTTTACCCTCAAGGGAGTGCTGACAGCGGTCGAAGCCAGGGCCCTGCTCTCTCAACGGAAAGAATCGCTGGAAGAAGCCCGGGTCGTCCAAGCGATGACCACGAAACCCGATGTATACATCGAAGAGGTCGTACCGATGGCGGCCCAGACCGAGCACCCCATCGCGGTGGTTAGCGACAACGGGAGCCTGCTGGGCGAGATCGACAGAGGCGCGCTCCTCACAGGCCTGTCAGGCGCAGCGTAGAAGGAACAAGAGGCTCATATCAGCATCACGTCACGATCCCTCGTCACGATCCGCTCAAGGCAGGCACCCTGCGCAGCATCCTCAATGACCTAGCGAAGTACCCAGGGACCGACGTTCGCGACCTCCAGTTTGGAACTGTAAGGGGCTTGTGTCACAGGGTGGGGGGGCCTCTCTCGGCAGTAGCTGATTACGCCGCCCTCGCGAATGCACCGCTGACGGCCTGTTGCCAGATGTGGTCATAGACATCGTTGGCAACCGCCTGCTTCTCCTCTTCGGAAAAGGGTGGCGTCGGCAGGCTGGCGACGACTCTATCGAGGATGGATATCTTCACTTCCGCCTTGGTCTGCTCCTTCTCCCAGAAGCGGTCTATCTCGGCGAGTTGGGACTTGATCGCCGCCAGCAGGTCACGGCTTGACTGTTTCACCCTCTCGCGGTCCGCTCTCCCCAGGTTGTCCTTCTTCAGCAGGTCAAACACGGCAAGCTCATCTTCGCTGAGACCCTCTTCAACCGCGCGCTGCTGCTCGGCGTCGAGCTCGGACATCAACTCGGTCAACCGCCGGAAAGTTTCCTCGATGGTGACTCGGTCTTTCTCGCGGTTGTAGTCGGCGACGATGTCCTCGTACCTCTGCTGGTAGTCCATACGCGACGGATTGTGAGCGAGCATCTCGGCCAGCTTCTGTTCCACGATCTCGCGGATGTCCTGAATCGCCGTCGCCTTGTGCTGGACCCTCTTTGCGAACTCCTCCCGCAGCTTCTCCATATCGATCTGGCTGAGGTCGAGGATCAGTGCTTCGGCCTGGTCGTCTCCCGGCGAGCGAGTGCGGATCGCCTCGTTGACGATACGGTGCAGTTCCTTCAGCAGTTCCGTAACGTCCGCGGTATCGCGCCGCTCGGTGAGTTTCTTGTAGATCGTCTCGATGTTGTCATGCCGCTCCGCGTATGCGTACGCCGACGGCTCCACCAGCAGCGCCTTGAAGCGGGTGAATACCTGTCGGGCCAGCACCTCGAACCGGCGCTTGGTCTCGTCGCTCGTGTAGACGGCCTCGACCGCGTCCTTCAGAGCCTTGATGCGTTCGAAACCCGTCAAGCCCTTCAAGACTGCGGGGTCGAAGCCCAGCCCGCGAAGGTGCGCCTCCGTTGCCTCTATGGCCTCGATGAGCGCTTGGACCCGCTCCTCTATCGGTGTAACGATCTCCTCGCCGCTGGTAGCGCCATCGCCGAGGGCATATTGAGCGAGCGCCTCCCTCAGGCTCTTCAACATCCCGTTGTAGTCGACGATCAGGCCGAAATCCTTGCCAGGATAGACCCGGTTGGCGCGAGCGATTGCCTGCATGAGGGTGTGCGCCTTCATAGGCTTGTCGATGTAGAGGGTCGACAGGCATTCCACATCGAAGCCGGTCATCCACATGGCACAGACGATGGCGACACGGAAGGGATGGTCGGGGTCCTTGAACGCGGTCTCGACATCCACCCGCTGGCCATCAGCCGCCTCGAAACCCCGCTTCATTCGGGTGCGGTGCGGGATGATGTCGAAGCCCCATCTCTTGAAGTCCGCGACCTCGTTCTGAGCCTCGCTGATGATGATCTCGACGATAGTCTCGTCCAGCCACGCGGCCTGCGCCTCCAGCTCGGCGGCCTGCTCCGCAAGCGCCTCGCGGACGGCTTCGTCAGTCGCCCCCTCCGCCTCCACCTGCTTCATTGCGGCTGCGTCGCGGACCTCTGCGGCTTTCGCCTGCCACTTGGGGACGATCAACTGCAGCATTCGTGCGCAGGTGATCTTGTCGATGCAGACCAGCATCGACTTGCCGGACTGCCAGCGAATCGCGCAGTGCTCGACGAAGTCTGCCGCGAGCTTCTCCAGCCGTTCGTCCGCGGTAATGACCTCGTAGTCCTGGCCCAGGAGCTTTTCGATCATCGCCTCCTGGTCGGGGTCCAACTCGGCTTCCTCGATTGTCGCGGCGATGCGGTCGTTCAGATCGGTCCGCGTGACACCGAGCTTTTCGCCGGAGTTCTCGTAGATCAGCTTGACGGTGCTGCCGTCCTCCTCGGAGCGCTTGAAGTCGTAACGCGAGACGTAGTCGCCGAAGATGCGCCTCGTGAGCTCGTCCTGCCGAAAGAGTGGCGTGCCGGTGAAGCCGATGAAGGATGCGTTCGGCAGCGCGAGGCGCATGTTGCGCGCCAGCCGTCCTGCCTGGGTGCGGTGCGCCTCGTCCGAGATGACGATGATGTCGTCGCGCTCCGTATAGGGCTGGTCCGGATCGACGTCCTTGTTGAACTTGTGGATGAGGCTGAACAGGTAGCGGGGGTTCTGCTTCAGCCGCTTCTCCAAGTCGTCGCCCGACGCGGCCCGCGGCGTCTGGTTGTCTGCGATGCCGCAGCCGACGAAGGTCGTGTAGATCTGGGTGTCGAGGTCGTTGCGGTCGGTCATCAGTAAGAAGGTGAAGTTGCCTTCCAGCTTCCGCCGCACCTTCTCGGCAAAGAACTCCATGGAATAGGACTTGCCGCTGCCCTGCGTGTGCCAGAACACGCCGAGCCGGCCGAGATCGGGATGCGCCCGCTCCACGATGTCGACCGGTCCCTCGGGGATGAAGGGCGACGCGGGTTCGTCTCGACCCGGTGCTAACTCATGCCCGGTCGGCATTCGGGATTCAAGCGGAAGATCGACGACCCGGCGTTTGAACCGCTCTTCCGGCGGGTACTCCAGCTTCAACTCTTCCTGTCGCTCCACCGACGCGACGGCCCGGTTCACGCCCAGGACCTGGTGGTTGCGAGCGATCACCTTGCGCGTGCCACCTGGCTTGCTGTCATCGAACAGGATGAAGTTCTCTACGATGTCCAGGAGCCGGTCATGCGCCAGCATGCCGTCCAGCAGGACCACGGCGTCGAGGCTGCCCGCGTCGGCCTCGTCGAGCCGCTTCCATTCGGCGAAGTGTTCCCACTTGCTGGTGATCGAGCCGTAGCGGGCGTGGTCGCCGTTCGAGACGACCAGGAAGGCGTTGTGATGGAAGGCGTGCGCGATGACGTTCTCTTCCATGTAGTCGGAGAGGTTGGCGTCGAAGCCCGCGCGGATGTTTGTGTGGACCGCCTTCAGTTCCATGAAGACCAGCGGTAAGCCGTTGACAAAACAGACGAGGTCGGCACGGCGGTTGTAGTTCGGTGTGCGGATGCCGGTGAGCGTCAGCTCACGCACAGCGAGGAAGCGATTGGATCCCGGCGCGTTGCCGAAGTCGATCACTCGGGCACGAGCGGACCTCTGGCGCCCTTGGGAATCCCGGTACTGCACGGGGACGCCTCTGCGGATCAACCCGTAGAAGTCGCGGTTGTGCTGTACCATCGAACGACTGACGTCGTAGACAGTCAGGGCTCGTACCGCGTCGTCAATGGCGGAGGCTGGAAGGTTGGGATTGAGCCGTTCCAGCGCCGCACGCAGGTCACGGGTCAGTACGGCCTCTTTAGGGTCGCCCCGGCTAAGGGTGCCGTCCGGTCCGAAGGTTTCGTGGTTCCAGGCGTATACGCTGTCCCAGCCCAGCACCTGTTCCAGATGCTGAGCGAAAGTGGCCTGGACCAGCCTGTCTTCGCCGTTGATGGCTGTCACCGCCATCGCTTTCGCCTCTCCCTTTCAGTGCCGAGTGCTTTGTTCATGCAGCGATTTCCCCGCTCATCAGGCGCGGCAGGAGTAGGTTGCGGGCTTCCACGAGTCTCACATTCTGTTTTTCGAGCGTAGCGATCTGCCGAAAGCTAGCAGCGACGCTCTCGTGAAAGAGGCTGCGTAGTTTCGCCGAAGGAAACACCAATCTCAGCCGTTCAAGGTGCCTAGGATATACATGGGGTTGGGCCGCACCCTGTTGCATAGCAGTAATCTCGTTCTGGCGTGACTTTATCGAAAGGTAAAGGAACCAAATATCCGTGTTCTCTTCTGCGCTCAAATAAGAGCAATCTGACGCCCAAATGTTTGTATGGTACAAGGCAACATACCCGGCATTAGCTCCAGATGCACTTACTGTGATTACCGGGCCTAGAGCATTTGCCATGTGATGGTAGTATGCAGGATTTAGCCCACCGGCTATAACCGGAACGTCACCCTCTTCGACCACATTTTTTGTGATGTTCTTGCCTTTCCTTATTGTCGCAATCTCTCCAAGATTCGCACGCCCCCACCCCTCAGGAAGGCCGTCGGCAATTGTGACGTGTTCGTAACCAGGGAACCGGAAGTGGACGAACCACTCGCGGTAGAGCAGCCGAGCCGTCTCCTCCAGTAATGCGATCCGCCGTCGGTTGTTCTCTATCAGGTCGTCGTAGGCGGAGAGCACTTCCACAATTTCATCCTGAGTCCGTAGATCCGGGAGTGGTAGGTCAAATCCCTTAAGAACCGTTAGATTGATGTTAGGTTGGGCTGCCTGACTCCCAATCCCTTGGCATAGTCGGAAAGTCTGGGGATTCTTGAAGAAGTAGTATATAAACCAAGGGTTTACTCTATTACGATGTACGCGAATAATCCCTACGGCTTGATTGGTATTCGCTGGCAAATGCTCGGTGCGGACAACTCCACACCGCCCTACCTGTGCCCCTGCAATTGTGACGAGGACATCGCCTTCTGTGAGAATTGACCGCTTTAATTTTTCATGAGTACTCTCCGATACGAATGCGAAGCCAGAATTGTCGAGCGCGCTGTCCCCGTTCAGCGATTCTGCTTTGATGAAATTCACACCGGAGTCGACAAAGGACATGCCGTATGTTGTAGGGGTCGTACCTTTGGTCACAACCTCAGCAATATCATCAATCTTCGAAGTTGCCCAACTCACATCCCCAGCTCCTCAAAGTTTCGAGTGATTCGAACCGCCAGTGCCACCGCCTCCTCGTTCAGCCCCTCCAAGTCGGTATGGATCGATCGCAGCGCCTCCTCGAAGTCGAAGCCCTCGTCCTCCTCCTCCGGCGCCACGCCGACATAGCGGCCGGGCGTCAGACTCCAGTCATGCGCGTCGACCTCGGCCCGGTCCACCAACTTCACCAGCCCTTCGACGTCCCGCAGTTCGGCATCGGGAAACCGTTCTTGGAGCCAGTCGGCCTGGAGCACGAAGTACCGTGCCCGGCGCAGCGCTTCGACGCCTTCGGACCGTGCGTCCTCAAGCGCCTTGCGTGCGCTGTTGACATCCGCATTGGCCCAGTCGTCCGATTTCCGCGCGTCGAGTTCCTTCACCGCGATATCCACCGCCCTGCTTCCCAACTTGGCGGCCAGGTCGATCTGCTTGGTCAGGTCACGGCAGCGCTCCGTCAAATTGTGCAGTCCCTTGCGCGCCGCATGCAGCGTGGCGTTGTCCCGCGTGGCGCTATTCCGGCTGCGCTCCCAGTTGGCGGCCCGCGCGGCGACCTCGGCACCGAATGCCTCGATATCGTCCGCCACCGCAATCTCCGCAGAGGCGAGTTCCGCCCACGTCTCCGCAAGCGGGTCGGGCTCCCGCCCCTCGGTGGCGAAGGGTTCGGCCAGTTCGATCAGGTTGCCAAGCGCCTGCTCGAATGCCGAGAGCGGTCCTGCTGTCGCCTGCCCTTCGACGACGGCCTGCGCAAGGTATTCCTCGACCAGGCCGAGGAACCGCTCCGGCTGGCCCCGGTAGAGCCAGACGATAGCAGCGATGTTCTGCTGCTGTTCGGGGCTGAAGTCGAAGATGGCGCGTGTGACCTTGCGGTGGATGTTGCGCGCGTCAAGCATCAGGACGCGGTCCCGCCGCGCCTCGTCGCGCTCCTTCGCGCGGTCGAAGAACCAGAGTTGGCAGGGGACGGTCCGCGTGTAGAAAAAGTTGCCGCGGATATCGATCATCACGTCCACGGCGCCGCTCTCCACCATCTTCTGCCGCACCTTGGCCTCGTCGCGTCCCGCGCTCGAGGCCTGCGACGACATGACGACACCTGCGCGTCCGTTCTCGTTCAGGTAGCCGTAGAAGTACTGGAGCCACAGGTAGTTGGCGTTGGAGACCTTCTTGGCTTTGTTGACGCCGGGGAGTCCGAACGGCAGGCGCTTGTCGCTCTTGACCTTCTCGGCGTCGACCTCGTCCACATTGAAAGGTGGATTGGCCATCACAAAATCGCACTGGCCAACCAGTTCGTGCGGATCTCTATAGTAGGTAATGGCCTCGTTGCCAGCAGAGATGTTTCCCTGTAGACCGTGAACGGCGAGATTGATCCGGGCCATCCTTGCTGTCGTCTCGTTCTTCTCGTGACCGTAGAACGTGACCCGCTTCATCGGGTCCGCCCCTTCGCGTTCGATGAAATGGCTTGATTGCACGAACATGCCTCCCGAACCGGCGGCGGGGTCAAGAATCACGCCATGGTCCGGTTCAATCACATTGACGATGGTCTGGACGATCGAGGGTGGGGTGAAATACTCGCCGTTGTCGTGCGCCCTTTGCTTGGAGAACTCGGCGAGGAAATACTCGTAGATGCGGCCGAACACGTCGCCGGAGGCCGTGCGCAGCGCTTCGGAGTCGAAGGTTCGTATCATCCTCTCCAAGACATCGTCCTCGAAGCGCTCGTAGTCCTTCGGCAGTTGTCCCGCGAGCGGTCGGAAGTGGTCTTCCACGGCTCCCATGGCTCTGGTTATCGCTGCGCCGAGGTTGCCATCCTTCGGCTTCTCCAGCAGAACGTCGTAGCGTGCTTCCTCCGGGAGCATGAGGGCGCGGCGCGAGGTGAAGTCCTCCTCGACCAGCGGACGATCCGCCATCCTCCCTGCGGCCTTGTCTTCTTCGATGGCCACCAGCGCCTCGTAGTAACGGTTCGTCGCATGCCGCAGGAAGATCAGGCCCAGGATGGGCATGAAGTACTCGTTCGATGCGAGGTTCGAATTGGCTCGTAGCTCGTCGGCGACCTTCCAGAGGTCGGCCTCGAACTTCTCGATGCCGGTCAGGTGGTCCGTAACCAATCGCTACTGTCCCCCTGCAGACTTGTCCTCTTGATCAGGCGCCAGGTCTTCTAAGCTCAGGGCGTTGATACCCATCCCCCCACAAAAGCCCCAAGTGCCTGCAGACCAAGGTCTGGTACCCAAGGCATTCAGTCTACCGGAAGAAGGAGTTGTTACGGGAGGGTGGTGCTTGACGTCTTGGCGGCTCTACCCCCCCGACCCGCGACACCCGCCCCTATCGCGGTCGAGGGGTGCCCGCGTACGCTGGTTGCATGACCGTCGCACACGCAGCACCCATAGACAGCGTCTATAGCTCGAGGCCCAGCCATAGGCCTGGTCTATGGCTCGGGCGCCGGACTTTTGAAATCGATGAGCACCTTGTTCACTTGTTGCGGGAAGCAGGCCGTGGCCTTGCGCAGAGCGGCGCAAGGTGCTCAAGGTGCTCAAATGGAGCACTCGGTCTACTCGTAGCGCCGGCAACAAGATGCTCAGATTCCAGGCCGGTTGCACACCTTGTTCAAAGGGAGAATGCCCTCTGGATTCCAGCCTGCGCTGGAATGACGGGTGCACAGGGCTCCGAGGTTCCTGCCTGCGCTGGATGGTTCGACAGGCTCACCATGAACGGCGGGGGACAAGGGCTGCGAGGTTCCTGCCTCCGCAGGAACGACGGAGCCCCGCTTTGACGCGGGTGAGGGGGGATGCTATACCCACGTCCATACACGCAAGGAGGCGCACGTCATGGCAGACCGGCTGCAAGTCGTTGATGGAGACGGACACCTGGTCACAGATATCGCGGCGGTGGCCAGCCGCATGCCGCAGGAGTACCTGAACCGAGCCGGGGGCAGCAACCTCGGCAGCATCTTCCCGCCGATCGACCACCTTCACGCCGCTCAACCGGTCATGACGCCTCCGGGCTCCTTCCCGAAGATCGGCGTCGAAGAGTGGCTGATGTTCATGGACGACGTGGGCATCGACTGCGCGGCGCTGTTCCCGACGGGCGGGCTGTCGTACGGGCGCATCGTCAACCGGGACTGGGCCATCGCGGTATGCCGCGCGTACAACGACTGGCTGTACGACACCTACGTGAAGAGCAGCCCACGATTCGTCGGCCTCGCCCTGATACCCATGCAGGAGCCCGAGGAAGCGGCCCTGGAGCTGCGACGGGCGGTGGAGGAGCTCGGGATGGCCGGCGCGATGCTCCCCAGCCGCGGGCTCCCGAACCACCTCGGCGCCAAGGAGTACTGGCCCGTCTACGAGGAGGCCGACCGGCTCGGCTGCTGCCTCGCCGTCCACGGCGGCTCGCACAGCGGGATGGGGTTCGACCACCTGAACGTCTACGCGCCCGTCCACGCGATGGGCCACCCGGTGGGGCTGATGACCGCCTTCGCCGGGGTCGTCTTCAACGGCGTCCTGGACCGCTACCCCAACGCGCGCTGGGGCTTCCTGGAGGGCGGCGTCGCGTGGTTCATGCTCTGCATGGAACGGTTCGACCGCTCCTACGAGACCCACGTCGACCTCGACCCGCGCGGGGAGTTGCTGCAGCTGCGCGACGGCGAACGCGTGAGCGACTACATCCTGCGCCACATCCACGACGGACGAGTCTTCGTCGGATGCGAAGGCACGGAGCCGCTCATCTCCGAGGCGCTGCGCCTGACCAGCGGGAAGTGCTTCGTGTTCTCGTCCGACTTCCCGCACGAGGTCAACGCGGAGATCTGCAAGCACGAACTCAGCGAGATATTCGAGAACGACAGGATCACCGGCGAGGAGCGGACGGGCGTGCTGTCGGAGAACGCTCGCGCGCTCTACGGTCGCCCAGTCGCCGCAGGACTCGAGGCTCATTAGCCTTTCCCGGCCTGCGCGGCCGGAAGCGGAATGCCGGGCATTCAAAAGGAGGCGGCTATGACGGTGATGGTTACGGGCGGATGCGGGCTCGGCGGCTCGTTCGCGGTGCGCTATGCGCTCGACCAGGGCGAGGACGTCGTCGCGTTCGATATCGCGATCAAGACCGAGCTCCTGGACGACGTGAAGGACCACGTCCGGTTCGTGAAGGGCGACATCTCCAACGCATCCGAGGTGTTCGCCGCGGTGGCGGACCACGGCGTGCGCCGCATCCTGCACACGGCGAGCTTCCTGACGGGCCCGGCGTACGACCGCCCGCTGGCGGCGGCGCAGACGATGGTCATCGGTACGCTGAACGTGCTGGAAGCGGCCCGCGCCCTGAAGGTGGAGCGCGTGGTGCACGTGAGCACGGGCAAGACCGTGCCGACCGCGCGCCAGTTTGCCGAGGCGGCGGGCTCCGGCAACGTGAAGATCATGCCCGACCCGTACACGAGCTATAAGGTCGCCACGGAGTTGCTCTGCAACGACTACCGCGGGCTGTACGACATGGACATCGTCGTCATCTATCCCGGCCAGCTGTTCGGGCCGGGGTACGACTTCGCGGGAGGCTTCGGCCGCGCGCTCAAGCCCATCGTCGAGAAATCGCTGCGCGGCGAGCCGGTGGTGCTCGACTCGTGGGACGCTGCTGCCGTCTCGACGCCGCGGGAGCTCAACCCAACGCCGCCCATCCGCACGGTGCCGGTGATGTACGCCTCCGACGCGGGACGCGGGGAGATGATGGCGACGCTCGCGGAAGCGCTGCCCACCAACCTCTACCGCCTCCAGTCGAAAGAGGAGCTGACGATGTATGAGATCACGCAGATCATCATGCGGCTCATACCCGGCGCCTCGATCGAGGCGCCGGAGCCGGAAGTCCGGGGCAGGCCCATCGACCCCGACTCGCCCGCGAACCGGGACTTCGGCTTCGCGCCGGAGTACGACATGGAAGCAGGCCTCCGCGAGTACATCGACTTCCTGCAGAACGGGAGGTACCGCCGTCTGCTGAACGTCTAGCGCCAGTGGCGCGCGCGCCACACCAGGTGCGGGACAGAGGCCTAGATCCCGTACAGGGCGCGGGGGTTGTCGGACAGGAGCTTGTCGACCAGCGCAGAGGGATATTCCTCTCTCGAACGCAGGGTCTTCACCATATGCAGTTGCGCCGAAGGGTCGGCGATGACGCCTTCCCTCCCGTGGTGCCCGTAGTCCGTCCCGACGACGATGTGGTCCTCGCCGATGTAGTCCACGAGGTACGGGAGGTCTTCGTCGACCTCATAGGAGACCCACATGTTGTACTGCTCGAACAGCCGTGGGCCCCACTTCCAAGGCTCTTCAGTTGACAACGTGCGCAGACAGTGAAAGACGAAGGGCACCCACGAAGCCCCCGTTTCGATGAACCCGAACCGCAGGTCCGGGAACTCCTCCGGGATCCTGTTCGCCACGAGGTTACGGAAAGCCGACAGGGGCGGCAGCCGGCCGTGGGTGAAGCTGGAACTACGGCGGATGTCGATCAGGTTGTTCAGGGCCGGCGCGCCCTGGCCCTGGTGCACGCAGATGGTCAGGCCCAGCGACTGGGCTTCCTCGTACACGGGGAAGAAGTAGGGGTCGTCCAACATCAGGTCCTTCTCGATACCCCGGAAGAAGAGGCCGATCGCTCCGTGTTCAGCGCCGAACCGCATCTCCCTGACCGTGGCGTCGATGTCGCGCAACGGCGGGACCAGCGCCCAACGGATGCGGCCTTCCGAGCGGTCCGAGATGCCGGCCAGGTGGCGGTTGTAGGCCTGCGCCAGGGCGGCCTCCAGAGTGGGGTCGTCCGTGAGCCACGCCAGGAAGAGCGTCGGGTAGACGACCTGGACGTCCGTGCCCATGAAGTCCATGTGGCTGAATCGCAGGTCCATGTCGGTCATGTCGCGGGAGGTGACGTCCAGGTTCTTCTGTACGAAATCCTGGAGCGTGGGAGTGACCAGGATGTTGCTGGCCCGGCCTGCGGCCTTCGGCACGATATTGCCGTCTATGAGCCACATCGCGTTGAAATGACCGTAGACGGTATCGCCCGGGATCTGGATGAGTACGGGTCTGCGGTCGTAGAAGTCGGGGTCCAGGTGTTCCCACATCTGCAGCGGTTCAGCGATGTGCGTGTCAGCATCGACTATCTGATCCATGAGACGCCTCCTCAGCTCTCCTGCGCGACCGAGCGGCGAACGTTGTTACGGTGCGACGCCCTAGTCCATCCGCACCGACGGCCAGTCCTTCAACAACTCGAAGCATAGCGCCGCGATGGGCATCTGGACATTGTGAACGTTTGCTATCGCCAGCGTGGTTTCGAGATCTTTGTGGACCCACGGCGTCGGCCCCAGGTTTCCCCAGTCCTTCACCCATCGATTGTAGCCGGGAGAGAACTGAAGCGCGTCTCTCACGGCCTCCGGGCTCATGCCGTGCTCAGCGGCGAAGCGAAGAGCCTCGCGAGTGGCAGAGAGCGTCGTCCAGAGCAGGACGTTGTTGACGTTCTTCACCACCTCGCCGGCGCCCAGCGGTCCGGCGCTGACGATATGGTCGCCCATGGCCCGGAGGACGGGCGTGACCTGCTCTATCACGCCTTCATCGCCTCCCATGAGAAAGGTGAGCGTCCCGTCGATCGCTCCCTGTTCGCCGCCTGTGACCGGCGCGTCCAGCACGCTCACGCCTTTGGCCTCGGCCAGGGCGCCCAGGCTGGTTACGGTTCTCGGCTGAAGCGAGCTGCACAGGACCACAACGGTACCGGGCCTCGCTCCGTCCAGGATGCCATCATGGCCGGTGACCACGTCGGTCGTCTGCTTGTCGTTGATGACCATCACGACGATCACGTCACTGGACTCGGCCACCTCTTTCGGGCTGCCTGCCCTGCGCGCCCCATCCTCGACCACCGCATCAACCGACGATGCAACGACATCGTAGACGGCGACAGGGTACCCGTTCTTCAACAGGTTCCTTGCCATCGCGCCGCCCATTTTGCCGACCCCGATCACACCCACGTCACTCATGGCGCCTCCCCGTTGACACCGTCGACCGTCAGGCAACCGTCCTGCTCAGGCGGCGTCTATTCGAATGGTAACGCGTACAAGCGGCGAGCGTTGTCGCAGAGGATCTTGTCCGCCACCGCCGGGGAAAGGTCGCCGCGGCCACGAACGGCCTGTTCCATCTGGCGCTCTTCGGACGGGTCCTGGTGTCCGTAGTCGGACCCGATGACGATGTTGTCTTCCCCGATGTGGCTTACCATGTAAGGCAGGTCCTCATCAGCCTCGCAAGCGACGAACAGGCGGTATTCCCGGAAGAGCTCTGGGCCCCATTCTTCCTTGGGAGTCCTTGACCACCGGTGAAGCTGATGCAGCAGATAGGGAACCCAGGACGCGCCAGCCTCGATGAAGCCGAACCGCAGCGTGGGGAAGCGCTCCGGGACTTTGTTCGCCACGATGTCGCGGAAGCCGAAGATCGGCAACGACCTCACGTGAGGGAAGGTTGCGCTCAACGCGGTATCCGTGATGTTCGTCCAGGTAGGGCATCCGGCTCCCGTGTGCACGCACACGGGGAGGTCCACGCTCTGCAGTTCGCTGTACACGGGGTAGAAGTACGGGTCGGCCAGGGAGAGGTTCTTCTCGATACCCCGGAACAGGGCGCCGACCGCGCCATGCTCCTTGGCAAACTCCACTTCCCGTATCGAGGCATCGATGGAACGCAACGGCAACACCGCTATCCACCTGATGCGGCCCTGCGTTTCGCGGCAGGCCTCGGCCATCCACCGGTTGTAGGCCTGGCAGAGGGCCACCTCTAGTTGGGGGTCGTCAGTCAGGTAGATGATGAACAGTGTGGGATAGACCACCTGGATATCGATCCCCAGTTTGTCCATCTCAGCGACACGGGCCAGCGGGTCCGTCAGTTCTCTGCATTCCAGTGGGATGTCGTCGCGTTTCTGCTCCCGCACCGCCAGGGAGGGCGTGTGCAGGAATATGCCTCCGCGCCCACCAGGCTTGGGGATGATGTTCCCGTCGATCAACCAGAACGCGTTGCTCTCTTTGTAGAGCGTATCGGTCGGGACCGAGACGGGTATCGGTCTCCGCGCGTACATCGCTTCAGGGATCTCTGCCCAGATATCCGCGGGCTCGATCACGTGCGTATCGGCGTCTACGATGCCTGCCATGTTCGCCTCCCTTCCCCTTTCGGACGGATCGCTCCGTCAGCCACAGTCCAACCTAAAGCACTGGTATCCGACCGCCTCCGAATACGCCGTGCATGACTTTCGGCATGATCCCCGGCCATATCTCGATACCCAGGGTGTAGGGAAACAAGACGTAGAGCACCGCAGAGATCACCAGACCCGACAGAACAGCGATGACGGCGGGGGTTTTCGCTTCAACCAGGAAGAATGCGAACAGGAATAGAGGGACAATCACATAAAAGCCGAATACAAAGAGAGCGATACTCAGTGCCACCAGCCAGCCGGCAATCACAAAGATCCGCGCCCAACTTGCAGTGAGGTCTTCGTTGGGTGTGTCTTGCAGGCTGCGCAGGCTCGCCATGGCCAATATCTGGTTCAGCCTGGGCGAGAAATCACTCAGGAGTATCGCTATGAGCATTACGAGCGTAGGGATGCCAATCACCAGCGGTACGATCCTCTGGCGAAAGTTATACTGAAGTGAGGCAATCACGATAGTGCCCGCCAGAACAAGCAGGAGCACATTCACTACCAGCACAGCCGGCTGCACGTTCTTCATTGGCTTGCCAACCGTGCCTTTCTCTTGGCTGTGAATCCATCGAACCAGTTCTTGATGACCGGTGAGCCGGCAAAGACGAGAATGGCGATGATGATCAGGATGGAGATTGGGCTGGAGAAGAAGATGGCGTAGCTTCCCTCCGAAACCTGCAGGGACTGCACGAATGACCTTTCAGCCGTATTCCCCAGGACGAAGCCGATCACAAACGTGATGAGAGGAAACCCTGCCCTTCGCATCAGGTAGCCTATGCATCCTGCAACGACCGCGAGCAGCAGGTCCCAGGGATTGCTGCGGATGGCATAGACGCCAAGGAAGGACACGACAGCCACGATCGGAGCCAGGTACCGGACCGGGATCAGGCTTATCTTGGCCAGGAATCCGCCGCCGCTCACCACAATAATCGTTGTCAATATCTGTGCCGCTACGACTCCCAGGATGATAGCCCAAACGATATCCAGGTTATGCACCAGCAGCTGCCGTCCGGGGGTTATCCCATGCAGGACAAATGCCCCCATCAAGATCACCATCTCGACGTTCCCCGGTATGCCGAAGGTCAGCGTGGGCAGAAGGATCCCGCCGTCCTTCGCATCATTGGCGGACTCGGACGCCACGATTCCGCCAGCGTACCCGGTGCCGAACAGCTCCGGTGTCTTTGACGCCTGCTTGGCTGTGGTGTAGGCGAGGAAGTTAGCGACCGCACCACCCACACCCGGCACAGCACCCAGCACGGTCCCTATGATGGACCCTCGCAGGAGCACCCGCTTGTATTGGAACACCTCCAGTGCTCCGGCCACGGTCTGGCGGATCCCCGGTTGCGCCAACCCTTCTCCTACCTTTGCAATGGAGCCGCCCCGGGAGGTGTATACCATGAGCTCGCTCAGGGCGAAGAAGCCGACTACCAGAGGCACAACCGGCAAACCGTCGTAGAGGAACTCGCTGTCCAGGGCGAACCTGACCTGGCCGAAGACCAGGCTCAGGCCGATCAAACTCATCAGTATCCCCACGCCGCCAGCCGCAAGCCCCTTGACCAGATTGTCCCTGGAGGCCAGCGTAACGGCGACCAGCCCCAGGATGACCAGCCAGAAGAACTCAGGCGCGCCAAAGGCCAGTATCAGCAGCTTCGCCGCGGGGAGCAGCATGGCCAAAACGATGATGCTGAAAAACGTACCCACCCCCGAAGCCATCGCGGCGAGGCCTAACGCCCTTCCCGCTTCACCACGCCTCGCCATAGGGTGGCCGTCAAGCGTGGTGCACACGTTCGCAATGGTGCCCGGAGTGTTCAGCAGGATAGCCGGGATGGCGCCGCCAGTGCTTGCGGTGCCAAAAATCCCCGCAAACAGGAACATCGCGATGTAGGCGTCCCAGCCGAACGTGAACGGAAGCAGGACGGCCATAGCTATGACGCTGCCAAGGCCGGGTATAGCGCCGAACAGCACTCCGACGATGGTGCCGGCAACGACAGCCGCAATCGCTACCGGCTGGCCCAGCTGTGACAGTCCTTCCAGGAACGCCTCGAGCATACCGAACCTACCTCAAGCTCAGTCCGCGGCGCGGCGTTCCGGAAGTCTTCTGGAAGGCAGTGCCACCCCTACTGCGCCTCCTGTCGAGCTTTCACCACATCGGTGAACTCGGTCAGCAGGGAATCCATACCCCCAACCGCCTCGTCCGTCGCCTGGCCGGACATCGTCAGGACCTCCATGCCTCCTTCTTTAAGCCGGGCAATCACGTCCGGGTCCAACAGAGCCCTCTGGAAGGAGTCCTCGATCAGCTTCACTATCTCGGGCGGCGTCCCAGCCGGCGCGGCCACCAGTCCGCTGTTCAACAGCTTCGGCCCGCCAAGCTCCGGGTAGCCGAGTTCAGCAACCGTTGGTGTGTCCGGCGCCCAGTCAAGCCGTTCATCCGAGTAGACCCACAGGCCCTTGAAGTCATCCTCAGGGGATATCGACGCGACAACCTGCGGGTTCGCGACGGTCCACGAGATGTCGCACTCCCCCCGAAGCATGGCAGCCCTCGTGTCCGCGCCTCCCGCGAAGCCCGAGACGACCTTCCACGGGATGTCCATAACCTCTGTCGAGACGGCCGCAACGAGGAAGTTATGACCGGCAAGCCCCGGCATGCAGATACGCGGCTCTGCAGCTGCTACTTCCTCGGGAGTGTTGAATGACGCGGTCTTTGGCGCCTGCACGATATTCTCCTGGCGGACCGCCTGACCGATCCACTGGAATCCCTCAAAGTCTGCTCCGGCAGGGTCCAGCTTCTCGGCCATCAACTGCATGGGCATGTTCATGATCGAGATCGTGTATCCATCAGGCTGGCCTCTCCGCACGGCGTCAACGGCGCGCCTGCCGCCGGCGCCGGTGTGGTTGCGGATCACGACGTCGACGCCCAGTTCCTTGCCCATGAAGTCCCCTATCGTGCGGGCCGCCAAATCAAACCCTCCTCCAGCAGCCCATCCCACTATCCATTCGATCTCACGTTCCGGGAACTCGATCTGCGGTACCGGGGTCGCTGTCGGCTCCAGTGGTACGGGGGTCGCCGTCGGCTCTTCACTGCCGCAGGCCATCACCAGCGCCCCCAACACAACGGAGAGCGTGGCTGCAAGCAAGAGTCTCCGCCAACTTCTCCCTGCAAGATGGACGCGCTGGTTCGTGTACATGGGACTCCTCCTAGTTGTCGTCTCTGTCCTCTGAGGTGGCAGTAGCCAAAGGCTCTCTGCCTGGCAAGGCCAATCTTACGAAAGCCGTGGATGACCATAGCATGAAGCGTCGTGCATAGCCACACTTCATACCAATAACAGCGGCAACCGGCGCCAGCACGGTGCGGGTGAAGCGGGACTAGTATAAGAGGGGCACACACGCTCGGAAGCGGCTGTGCGTCAGCGGGGCAGAGCGCAGGGGGCAGATGCACGAGAAGCTGGGAACGGAGCAGACGCCGGGGCTGCTCAGCAGGGAAGCGCTGCCGGTATTCTCCGCGTTCTTCCTGTGGGGCTTCGGGACGGGGGCGCTCTGGATGGCGCGGCCGCTCCTGGCGTTCGACCTGAGCGGCTCTTTCTTTCTCGTTGGCCTCGCCTCGGCGTTCAGCGCCGCACCGCGGATGATCGGAGGGCCGCTGGCGGGGAGCCTCGCCGACCGGCTGGGACGGCGGCCGGTGGTCGTGGCCGGCGCGGTGCTGCACGGCGGCGCCGCTGCGATGCAGGCGTTCACCGACAGCTTCACCGTCTTCCTGGGGCTCGAACTCATCTCCGGTTTCGGCGTTGCGGTGTGGATGACCGGGTCAGCCGCCCTGCTGGCGGACTTCACGCGAGTGACCAACCGGGGGCGCGGCGTCGCTCTGCGGAACACGTCCATGCGGCTGGGCATACTCGCGGGGCCCGTAGTTGGGGGAGCCATCGCGGCGGCGTTCGACATCCGCGCGGTCTTCATCTTCATCGCGGTCACCAAGGTGTTCATCGTGGTCGTCGCGTGGCTGCTGATACGGGAGACGCGCCAGGCCCCGGCCTCCGCGGTCAGAGCAACAGCGGAGCGTCCGGGAAGGGGTCCGCGGCTGGACGTGTCAGTGTTCAGAACGCGGAGCTTCCTGACGCTGAGCGCGGTGACGCTCGCGGTGGGTCTGGTTACGGCGGGGCCGGGCGCGTTCCGGACGTACTTCCCGGTGCACGCCGAGGACGTGGGGCTGAGCGTCTCGGAGATCGGGGCTGCGATCAGCCTGTCCGGAGTGCTCGCGATGCTGGCGGCGATGCCGGCTGGCGGGCTGGCGGACTGGTGGGGACGCAGGCCCATGCTGCTGGCCGGGCTCGTGGCGATGGCGGCAGGGATGTTCCTGATCTCCGGTATGGAGGCCCTGCTGATGGCCGTGGTGGTGGCGGGCGCATTCAGCATCGGCGAGGTGACCGGCACGAACACACTACAGACGTATGCGATGGACCTGGCGCCGGCAGACAAGCGGGGCTACTTCCTGGGGACGTGGCAGGCGACGATGGACTTCGGTCACCTGATCGGTCCGCTCCTCGTGGGCGCGATCGCCGTGCCGCTGGGGATCCCCGCGGCGTTCGGGGTCATCGGGGGCGTGCTGCTGTGCGCCGCCGTGTTCCCTGCCGTTTCGAGGACGGCCACTACCCGTACCACGTAGGGCGGACACGCCTCCGCCTTAGCGAGTCGTTCCCAGCCTGGTGTGCGTTGGTCTACTGGCGTGTCGTCCAGTTTCCCCCGTGGATGCTGTCGATGATCGAATTCATCACGTCGAACATGAACTTGGCCGCGTCGGGGCGCCCGTCCTCCCGGCCGATGGTGGCCGCGAAGTACCCAACGCCGCTCACCATCACCTGGATCTTCCCGTCCGCCTCCGGCGGGGCCTGCCCGCCAATGACCGGGATGCGCAGGCTGGACGAGCCGTCCCCGTAGATGTCGGGCGTTACGTTCGTGAGGTCGATGAGCGCTGCGCCTGCTTCCTCGATCTTGTGCGCCCACTTGTGTATGTACTCGTGGACCTCCGGCCCTCCTGTATCCCGCGGGCCGCTCCCTGCGTCGGAAAGCTGATCTGCGGGTAGGCGTAGAGTCCAACCTCCTGCACGGCGTAGACCTCGTCGAAGAGCTCCTCTTCGTGCGTCCGGATGTCGATCTTCACCATGTCCACGCCCGCCTCGTCCTTGAACCGTTTTGCCGCGGCTGCCACCGCCTCCACTCCGGCTGCCGAGGGCACGGTGGGCATGTCCACGCTCACGATCGCACGCTCCCGGCCCTACACGACCGCCCGCGCGAAGGGGATCATGTCGTCCACGGTGCACTCGTCCACGTGGTCGTGGCCAGGCATGTTTCGGCCCAAGCTGTCGCCGACCGACAGCACGTCCACGCCTGCCATCTCGCATATCTTCGTCATCTGGTATTCGTAGACGACCGCCGCGGCAATCTTCTGGCCGTTGCGCTTCATCTCATGCAGGTCTTCAACCGTGAGCCTAGCCATCGTTTTCCCCTTCGTATGCGCCGGACAGCTTGCTCAGGGCAGCGGCAGATCGACCCATCCTCCCCGGGCGAGCGACAGCGCCGACGCCTCCAGGAATTCGATGTTCCTGACGCCGTCCTGGAAGGTCTCATGCCCTCCCACGTCTTCCCCGCGCAGCAGGCGTACGAAGTCCTCCTCCGCACGCCACGTCACTTCCAACCCCGCCGGGACCGGCAAAGGGGCCAGCCCTTCATCGCCCTTGCGGGCACCCATCAACTCCCCTCTCCGCGGGTAGACCAGCGTTCCCTCCTCCCCGTATATCTCGATCCGCTCTTCGGCGAAGAGTGTCACGCCGCTCTGGATACAGGTGACCGTCGCGCCCCCCGGCATCTCGGCGATGACCGTCAGGGCGTCCGGCATCTCCACGTCGATAGAGTCGCCTCCCAGCCCGTCGGCGCGCCGCGGCGTGAACGTGCGGCCCCACGCGAGGACCCGCTCAGGGTCGCCGAACCAAGGCCGGAGCACGTCCCAGTCGAGGCCGAGGTGCAACGGGTTGACCGCCCCGAACATGCGGTGGTCCTGTCGGCGCTGCAGCGGCGCCGAACCGTCCGCGTAGTCGGGGACGAGATAGTGGGCGAACACCTGGCGTAGTTGACCCACATAGCCGTCATCCAGGAGATTCTTCACGTACCGGCGCGCCCGCTCGTAGGACATCGGCGGGACCAGGCGGGCCATGAGGCCCATTTCCTCGGCCTTGCGCTGCATCTCCCGCGCCTCGAGGAGGCTCGTGGCCATCCGGGTCTGGCACAGCACGTGCTTCCCTGCTTCGAGCGCGCCCATGACGGCCTCGTGGTGGAAGTAGGGCTGCGTGCCGACCAATACCACGTCGACGTCTTCGCGCGTCACCAGCTCCCGCCAGTCGCCAACGGCGGCGGGGATGCCGAACTCCGCCGCGACCCGCTCGGAACTCTCGAGGCTGCGGTTGGCGACGGCTACGACCTCTACTCCATCGATCGCGAGCAGGTTGGGAAGCAGACGGCGGCGCGTGACCCCCCCGGCTCCGACGATGCCGATGCGAACCGTGTCAACCATGCTCCCTCCGATCCCCAGGCCCGGCTGTGTCCGACGATAGTTCAATCCGGCCGCGTCGCAGTTGAGGAAGAGGGTTGCCAGACGGGCGAATCGTAGCCTTCCTCCGACCGAAGTTCAACGCGAGGCCGGACCGACGGCGAGTAGTGGCTGTCCGGAGTCCTGCAGGTCCAGCGCCGGGAGGCACGCGCAATGCCACCTGCGCAGAACGGCGATTGACACGAGCAAGGCCCCGTCGTACCGTCCGGCGCAGCATCGGGCTGCGCCTCCCTACCCGCGTTCGTTCGGTGTATCCCGCATGGGAGCGTCAGGCCCTCGCTCCCACCGGCCTCGGCCCGGAACGGCACCGCCACCCCATATGTTGAGCGAAAGCCTCTCCATATAAGCAAGGGCGCGGGCGCCGCAGGAGGAGGACCATGGCGACGGAATCGGCTCTTCCCGAGGTGGTCGACTTCTGGCGCAACCACGCCTACGACGGCTGGCTGGCCAAGCAGGACGTGCCGGTCCACACCGGGTACTACATCGAGGACGCCCGGACCCTGGAGCGCGGTTGGTGGTCGCTGCGCGGATGCCCCGCCGCAATCATCAGTCTCGAGGGTCACCGGGGCATCGAGCACGTTCACGTGCTGGAGATACCGCCCGGGGAGACGCTACCCCCCTTCCGCATGGCGTTGGAAGAGGTGATCTACGTTTTCGAGGGCAACGGCATCGCGAGCGTCTGGGCCGAAGGCCAGCCGAAGATCACATTCGAGTGGCAGAAGCACAGCCTGTTCCGCATCCCGGTCAACTACTCGTATGAACTGAGCAACGCAAGGGGCGACCGGCCGGCGTTGACGCTCCACGTTAACCTGCTGCCGATGGCCATGGGCACGAATCCCAGCGAGGACTACTTCTTCAACAACCCGTACGTGGACCTCAGCCAGCTCTATGGGAACGAAGCGAAGTTTTACTCTGCTGCGGCTCGCCCGGTGCAGCTGTCGGGGCAGGCGAGTTTCTCGTCGGGGCCCGATCGATGGGGTACGAGCCAGGCTCAGGAGCGGGCACTCTTGCGGCAGAGCGTGCCTCCTCCACGCCAGGCCGTCTGCGCTGGTACGGGAACTTCTTCCCCGACCTGTCCGTGTGGGACAAGCTCGAAGCCGGTGGAAGCGAGGCCGCCTCTCCTACCAGGGCGGCATCTTCTTCCCCGGCTCGGCGTTCAGCACCAGCCTCATGGTGCTCCCCTCACGCAGGTACCGCGTGGCCCACCGGCATGCTGCCGGCGTCACCATCGTCGGCATACAGGAGGCCGACGGGTTCGTCCTCATGTGGCCCGAGGGCGGCGACTACCTGGTTGCGTCGTGGAAGGAAGGCGCGGTATTCGTTCCTCCCTACCACTGGTACCACATGCACCTCAACTCATGCCCTGTCGAGAACAGGCAACTCCGCATCCGGGCGCCGCGGCCGGGAGCGAACCCCTCCGCCGACCCGAAACGCCTTATCCCCTTCGCGGAGCAAGACCCCTGGATCCGGCAGAAGTTCGAGGAGGAGCTGGCCATACGCGGACTCACCTCCCTGATGCCGGAGGAGGCGTACACGAACCCGGACTTCGAGTGGGACGAAGAGTGGCTGAAGGAGGACTGAACCCCTTCCCTGCAACGTGTCAGGCGGAGCGCAGGACGAGGGCGGGCAAGGAGGACCGGCATGCTGAGCGCTGAGCAGACGGAGATGCTGACCCGGGTTGGCCCCGGCACCCCCATGGGGGAGTTGCTGCGGCGGTACTGGACACCCATCCTTCTACAAGAGGAGCTGTCGGAGCCTGACTGCCCCCCGATCCGGGTCCGCATCTTCTGCGAGGACCTGGTCGCGTTCCGCGACACCCACGGCAGGCTCGGTCTGGTCGAGGAGCACTGCGCTCACCGGCAGACGAGTCTCTTCTTCGGACGCAATGAGGAGGGAGGCCTCCGCTGTCCGTACCACGGCTGGAAGTACGACGCGGCCGGAAACTGCGTCGACATGCCTACCGAATCGCCGGAGAGCAACTTCAAGGACAAAGTCAAGCTGCTCTCCTATGAGATCAAGGATGGAGGCGGACTTATCTGGGCGTACCTCGGCCCCAGGGAGTTCATGCCCCCGGAACTCCCGCAATTCCGGTTCATGGACGTGCCCGCTGAGTACCGGCTCCACACCAAGTACCTGAGGGAATGCAACTTCGCCCAGGCTATCGACGGCGGCATCGACTCTGTGCACACCAACTTCCTGCACGCCGGTCTCGACCGTTACCGCAAGACCGATGCCTACAGGGAGCGCATCAAGGAAAGCACAGACCTCGACCTCCTCTACCGAACGGCGGACGACGCACCGAAGTTCATGACAAGACGGACGGACTACGGGCTGCTGGTGGGCTCACGCAGGAACATCGAAGCCGAGGACAAGTACTACTGGCGCTTCAACCACTTCCTCATGCCCTTCTACTCGATGACGCCCCGAGGGGGAGGCGGACACGCCTTCGTACCGATAGACGACCATAACTGCTGGTCATTCAACCTGACCTCCAGGGTGGACCGTCCGTACACGAAGGAGGAACGGGAATGCCAACTCGCCGGAATCGCCACAGACCATGACCTTGCCAGCGGAGTGAACATGCATGGCGGACTCATCCCCGGCACCTACCGGACGATTCGCAACCGCGACAACGACTTCCTGATCGACCGCAAGATGCAGCAGGAAGTGAACTTCACCGGCCTGGCGGGCACGGGCATCCAGGACTCGATGGCCCAAGTGTCGATGGGACCCATCGCCAACCGGACCAAGGAGCACCTCGGTGTGACGGACATCGCCATCATCCAGTCGCGGCGCCTGCTGCTCCGGCAGTTGATCGACCTGCAGGAGGGCGTAGAGCCCGCGGAGCCCCACACGCCGGAGGCGTACTCCGTCGTCGGTGTACAGTTCGTGGAAGATAGGGACGTGACGTTCGACGAATGCATCGAGCGCCAGCGCCCCAATCTCCACGCCGGGCTCGGAAGCTGAAGAGGACACAGGCACGCCCTGGCCACCGCCGCGGGCAAGGCTGAACCGGGCGCGGTCCAGGTGCCGCAAACAACAGAGGAGGTGCAGCAGTACTGGGAGTTGGACAGGACGTACAAGGACACCATGGACCCCGAATACCGGGAGAAGTACGCCTGGTTCAGCGAGGCCGTCCGCTCCCGGCAGGCTGAGCCCGGCGACGTGGGGTTCACGCCGCTCTTCTGGCCGCGAGACCCCGACCGCCCCCTGGGACTGGACGAGGCATTCGAGCTCGCAGACCCCGCTCTGCTCCAGGAGCGCCCGCAGCAACTGCCCCCCACCGTTACCGGCAGAGGGTACGACATCGACCCCACCTGCAACTGGGACCCGTCTAAGGCTGCGCGATATGGAAGTCCCGGACGTCGACGTCAGCTTCATCTTCCCCAGCCAGGCCGACGGCTTCTGCACCCTTGGCGACGTCGGGTTCGAGAGCGCGCTCCACCGCTCTTACCACCGCTTCATGAGCAACTACTGCGCCGACGCTGCCGGCAAGCTCTGGTGGATGGGCGTGCTCACCATGCGCGACCTGCCGGAGAGCATCGCTCAACTCGAATACTGGGCGAAGGAAGACCCCCACTTCGCGGGCGTGTATCTCCCGCGGGCCTGCCCGGACGGCCGCATGCTCGATAGCCCGGGCCTCTAACCGCTCTACGCGGCGTGCCAGGAGCTGGACCTGCCCCTGTGGGTGCACGGCGGCGCCAACCGACCTCCGCTGACTCCGTGGTGCACGCTCCGAACGGCCTCTACCACGCGATAGGAGGACAGTACGCCCTGACGGCCCTGGTCGGCGGCGGGGTGTTCGATCTGTTCCCCGATCTCCGCATCGGCCTGTTCGAGAGCTTTGGGGGCTGGATGCCCTACCTCATCGAGAGGCTGGACGACGGCTTCACCTCTGGCTCCGCCGTGACCCCCAGGATGAAGCGCCCCGCTGCCGAGTTCGTGGCGAGCGGACAGCTCTTCGTCTCCGTCGAGGCCGACGAACAGCACATCCCCTACGCCGTGGAAACCCTGGGGGAACACCTTTGGTTGTTCTCCACCGACTATCCCCATGGCGGCAGTCCATGGCCAGAAGGAGTGTCGTTGATCGCGGAGCAGGAGATGCCCGAGAGCGCCAAGGTCAAGCTGTTGGGGGAAAACGCGCTCCGGTTCATGCCTCAACTGGCCGGTGCGGTCCCGTCGCTGACAGGTGTCGGCGCATAGGGCGGCCTGGAGCGAATCCGGATACGCCCGACGGAGGAGAGACCATGGTCGATCCCACTGCAGAAGTAAAGATATCGGCCGACGCACACGTGGCGGAGCCGCTGGACCTATGGCAGGAGCGGATGCCGGCCAGGTACCGCGACCATGCATTTCACTGGCCCGGCCAGCGTTATGGCAAGGGACAGTACCGGAGGAAGGCGGCTGGGACCCGGTGGCCCGCCTCAGGGACATGGCCGCCGACGGCGTGGTCGCGGACGTTCTCTACCCCACGCGCGCCAAGAGCGTGTTCCGGCTCGATTACGAACCGGAGATATCGGAGGCCGCCGCCCGTGTCTACAACGACTGGCTCATCGAGTATTGCCAGGAGGCCCCGGAGCGCCTCTGGGGACAGGCGCTCCTGCCCCTCTAGAACATCGAGAACGCCATCGTCGAGATGGAGCGGTGCCGCAATGCGGGGCTCGTGGCCGTCACCACTTGGCTGGTCCCGCCGGAGTCCCTGCCGTTCTCGTCCGACCACTATGAGCGCTTCTGGGCCGCCGCCGAGGACACCGAAACGCCGGTCAGCATGCACATCAACAACGGGTTCGGCCCCTACACCGAGGCGGCAGAGTCTGCCCGCACGCGCAACGCCGGAGACGCGCTGGCCGTCCTGAGCTTCACCGCGACCGGCCATAAGAAGATCGCGGCCGACACCCTGACCGACATAATCCGATCGGGCGTGCTCGAACGGCATCCCCGTCTGAAGGTCATCGTGGCCGAGACCGAGGTCGGCTGGGTCCCGTTCTGGTTGGAAGAGCTCGACAAGCGGCTGCGCCGCAAGGGGGAACTCCCGCTCCAGCCCAGCGAGTATTTCTACCGCCAGTGCTACGCCACCTTCAGCGACGACCCTGTCGGAGGACAGTTGCTCTCCCGCTGGGGGGGCGGACAGTTTCCTGTGGGCGAACGACTACCCCCATCCCGGGACCGGGGACACCTGGCTCTTGTCCGGAGCAATCATCGAGCGGGGCCTCGGCCACCTACCCACGGAGACGCGGTCGAAGGTCGTACGAGAGAGCGTTGCCGCGCTCTACAACATGCCTGTGCCGGAGCCCATGCCTGCACCCTCCAAGTACGACGAGTCGATGAAGGAGTGGTGCGCGGAACAGGACGGGTACTACGTCGGCATCTCCTGAGGCCCTGAACTGGGTTGGGTAGGCTCTTTTGAGCCTGCCACGAAGCGGGAGAACGCCTCATTGCCGAGGAGGCGTCCGTCCTCGGTCAGCCGCAGCGCGTCCCCTGCCCACTCCAACAGACCAAGGTCGATGCACTCCGCCGTGGGGCCGGGGAAGGCGTCAGCGATGCCCTCGCCGAATCGTGTGCGGAACACGTCGTCGGCGACGCCTGCGTTGAGGCGCAGACCCATCATCATCGTCTCGGCCATCGCGTCGCGGCGGCTGACGGGCTCGCAGTAGCCGGTCGCGGCAGCGGCAGCGAGGGCGTCAGCGTCGAGGAACGGGAGGGCATCCTCTGCAACCGAGCCACCTGCACCACCCCGCGAACCGTCGGCCGCGCGGGTCCCTGGATGCCCGCCTTCGCGGGAATGACGAGACAGGGGTTCACCCTCACCCGCCGTTGCGCGTCGGCCTCTCCCCTCAAGGGAGAGGCTGGGGAGCGTCCACGCATTGACGCGCTTGATGTATACGCGAGGCGGGTTGACGTTGGCGAACCGCACGCCGAACGCATCCAGCGCGCCGACGCCATAGAGGTAGCTGTGCGCGCCAGGGCCGACGCCCAGGTACGGCCTGCCGCGCCAGTAGGCGAGATTGTGCGTGCTCTCCCTGCCCGGCGCCGCCCAGTTGGATATCTCGTACTGTTGCAACCCCGCGGCTGCGAGCACAGTCTGTGCCCGGAGGTACATATCCGCGGCGAGGTCGGGGTCGGGCTCCGGCGTCCTGCCGAAACGCACGTCCGCCTCCAGCGGCGTGCCGGACTCCAGCGTGAGTGCGTAGGCCGAGAGGTGGTCCGTCTGCAGCCGGATGGCCTCTTCCACGGAGCGCGCCCAGGTGGCGACGGACTGCTCCGGCAGACCGAACATGAGGTCGAGGCTCAGGTTGTCGAATCCCGCCTTGCGCGCATCGCGCACGGCCTGCGCCGCGCGTTCGGCATCGTGGCGGCGTCCGAGCATAGCAAGTTCGGCGTCGTCGAACGACTGCACGCCGATTGAGATGCGGTTGAACCCGGCGCGGCGCATGGCGAGCAGCCGCTCAGGCGTGCAGTCGCCGGGGTTCGCCTCCGCCGTCGCCTCGGCGTCGTCCGGCAGGTCGAACGCGGAGCGTATGGCGCGCATGAGGCGTTGTAGGTCGTCCGGCGGGAGATAGGACGGCGTGCCGCCGCCGAAGAAGACGCTCGCGAGCGTGGGCCGTCCGAGCCACCCACCCCATTGCTCGATCTCCCGCGCAAGCGCCGCGACGTATGAGGGCATGAGCGCTTCGATGCCCGCGTAGGTGTTGAAGTCGCAGTAAGGGCACTTGGACTCGCAGAAGGGGATGTGGACGTAGAGCGCAAGCCCGCTGTTCCATGGCGGTTGCGTGTGCTGCGTTACGCCCACGTCGCTCATCGCACTCCCCGCTATACGTTGAATAGGAAGTTGACGACGTCGCCGTCGCGCATCACGTAGGTCTTGCCCTCGGTGCGGAGGAGCGCCTGCTTGCGCGCCTCAGCGATGCTGCGCGTCCGGGCGAGGTCGTTGTAGGTCACGACCTCGGCGCGGATGAACCCGCGCTGGATGTCCGAGTGTATCTTGCCCGCCGCTTCGACGGCGCTCAAGCCTCTCGCGATCGTCCACGCGCGCGTCTCGTCCTCGCCCGTCGTCAGGAACGAGATGAGCCGCAGCAGGTCATAGGATAGGTTGACCATGCGGTGAAGGCCCGGCTCGCCCGCACCGAGCGACTCGCGGAACTCGGCCTCGTCCTCCGGCTCCATCTGCACAAGGTCCGCTTCGAGCTTGCCGCAGAGCGCCGCTGCGCCGACGCCCGGACGCGCGAGCCGCTCTCGCATCTCCGCCTCCATCGCGTCAGCGTTGTTTATCGCGTCTTCGCCGGTGTTGAAGACGACGATGAGCGGTTTCGCGGTGAGCAGTTGGAAGTTCTCGAGATACGGCCTTGCCTCGGCAGGCAGGTCCTGCTCACGGACGGGGATCTCCTCCTCCAAACCGGCGCGGATCATGCCGAGGACGTGCTGCTCGCGCGTCAGCTGGTCGCGCTCCGACTGCCGGGCTGAGCGCAGCTGCGAGGCGATGCGCTCCTGCCGCCGTTCGAGGATGGCGAGGTCGGAGAAGGTGAGTTCCAGTTGGAGGGTGACGACGTCCCGGTAGGGATCGACCGTCTCCTGCACGTGCGGCACCGAGGGGTCGTCGAATGCGCGGGCCACGAGCAGCAGCGCGTCGCAGCGCTGGAGGAGGTTGAGGTACTCGCCGCCGATGCCTTTCGTCTTGCCGAAGCCCTCCGGCGCGGCGGGGATGTCGATGTACTCCACCTCGGCATGGACGATGCGCTTTGGTTTGGATATGTCGGCGAGTACATCGAGGCGCGGATCGGGCACCTTGGCGACACCGATGTTGGGCTGCGAGGAGCCGCTCCGGAACGACGCCGTCTCGGCGTGGCCGCGCGTCACGGCGTTGAAGATGGTGGTCTTGCCTGAGAGCGGCAGGCCGAATATACCGATAGCCAAGGATGCAGACCTCGCGGGGGAAGGTAACGCCCCGCTACCGGGGGCGTACTCGATTCTATCCCAGCCTATCGGGTGAGCGCCTGGGCGGCGAGGATGACGACGGCGAACGTAAGGAGCACGGCGGCGAGCGCGAATCCCACCGGCGGGCGTCCCAGGAGCGCGAGCGCGGCATCCGGGCCGTTACGACGCGCGTAGGCGGTCAGCCGCAGCAGGCCCGACCAGCCGGTGGCAGGAGTGTTCGCTACGGCGCTGAGCCTACGCGCGGTCCCGTTCACGAGCATCTCGGCGCATGTGAAGACGACCTCCAACGGCGTCTGTACAAGGATGCCCACCAACCGCCCGGCCTTGCGGTAGAACCAGTCCGTGTCCAGCAAAACCCCCTCTCTGGGCCTGAGCCACGACAGGACGAACAGGCCGCCCGCCAGCGAGAGCAGAAGCAGCTGGGATTCGAGCACCACCGTGCTGGTGTGGAAGACTTCGGCGTGAATGTGGAAACCCAGGACGTCGAAGAGGGTATCCGGTGAGATGCTCGTCCACAGGGAGAGCGCCGCTCCGGCGGCCATCGCTACGTACATGCCGGCGGGGACCGGCCTGATCGTTCCGTTGCGCGCCGGGCCGAGGAAGGTGTAGTACGTCAGCCGCAAGAGCACGGCGAGCACCGTGGCCGACGACGCGATAGTGAGCACCAGCGTGATCGCTCGCCGTTCTATCTCCGTCTGCGCGAGTTGCAGCGTGGCCGCATCCCCGACCGGCGGGTGGTAAACGGCGGCGCTCAGCCCGTGCAGCAACGGCACGAAGGCGATGGAGCAGGTGCCCACGAGGTAGAGCAGCAGCACACCCTTGAGCGGACGCCACAACCCACCCAGTTCGGTGAGCTTGGAAGTTCCCGCAGCGTGGAGCACGGCTCCTACGGCCATGACCATGACCGCCTGCCAGAGCACGTGCGTGAACGCCTGGTCTGCTGCGGACTCCAGCGCCGCGTGCGTTCCCACACCAAGCACGGCGACCATGAAACCGACCTGGCTGATGATGTGGTAGGCGATGATACGGCGGATGTCGTTCTGCATGAGGGAGTAGACCGCCGCGTAGAGCGCCGTTACCGCTCCGGCGACAAGGAGCACCTCCCAGCCGGGGAAGAGCCGCATGAGCACGTAGACAGCCGTCTTGGTGGTGAACGCGCCGAGGAACACCATGCCGGTGGGACTGGACTCCGGGTAAGCGTCGGAGAGCCATGCATGGACCGGGAACGATGCGGCGTTCACGAGCACGCCGGCAAGCATGAGCCAGGCGGCGATGCCCCCGTCGAATGCAGTGAGCGCGAACGAGCCGGTCTCGCCTGCGTACCAGAGGATGCCGCCGAGGAACGCGCTGCCTCCCGCGACGTGCACGAAGAGGTAACGCATCGCGGCGGCGCGGGAATTCGGTCTGCCGCCGCTGATGACGAGCAGGAAGGAGAAGACCGCCATCAACTCCCAGAAGACGATGAGGGTCAGCAGATCGCCCGCGAAGAGCACGCCGAACGCGCTGCCGGCATAGGCCAGCGCCGCGCTCTGTTGGACGCGGTCGCGCACGTGCAGTGCAAAGACGCCGCCTCCAACCGCTACCATCGCGAAGATCACCGCCCACACCTGGCTGAGGTCGTCGAACTCGAGCAGCAAGAGGGTGAAGCCCGCAGCTTCGATGGACCCGGAGGAGCCGGAGTCGAGCCAGAAGAGGGCCTGCGCCAGCACGAGCGCAGGCGCGACCAAGAACGCCCACGGGCGGACGACTGCGGGCAGCAGGGCAACGACAGCCGCCCCGACCAGCATGATGAAGACGGGAGGGATGCTATCCATCGGCATCTCCTCCGTCATCGTAGGGGTCATGCTCGCGGTGGAACCCGAACCGCACGAAGGCGTGAGCGAGCGCGGCAGAAGAGAGGACCCCCGCGAAACCCAGCGCGGCCCAGGCCAGCGGAATGGACGCGCCCCATATCGTGGGGTCGACGTGGCTTGGGTCCACGAACAGTACCTGCAGGAGCACAGCTACGAGTACCGGCGCCACGAATGCGAGCAATCTTCTCCACCGACTTTTGATGGCACTCATGGCGCGCCTCCAGCGATGGCGACAGGCGGTGCGAAGGCGTTCTCGGCAACGGTCGACGCGAGTTCGAGGAAGCCGAGCGGCATGTCCGGCACGATGCCCCAGACAAGCGCGAGGACAGCGGTGATGGCGATGGGCGCGACCATGCGGACGTCAGCCTCACCGAAGCGCGTGTGGTCGGGCGAAGAGCGCCAGAACGCGCGGTAGATGATGGGGAACAGATAACCCGCCGCGAGCACGCCACTGACGAGGTAGACAAGCAGAAATATCTGCTGCCCAACCTCTGCAGCCCCCCAACCAAGGTACAGCTTGCTCGTGAACAGGATGAACGGCGGGATGCCCACCAGGCTGAGCGAGGCAAGCGCGAACGAGCCCATCGTGATGGGCATCTGACGCCCGATGCCGTCCAGTTGGCTCACGTTCTCCTTGTGCGTCCGCACGTGGATGGCGCCGGCAACGAAGAAGAGCGTGATCTTAGTGACGCCGTGCCCAACGATGTGCAGCAGCGCGCCGGTGAGCGCGAGCGGTCCGATGAGCGCCACGCCAAGCACGATGTAGGAGAGGTGGCTGATGGTTGAGTAGGCCAGCCTGCGCTTGAGGTTGTCATGCCGCAGCGCAAGGGTCGAGCCGATGAGCAGCGTCGACGCCGACATGACGGCGAGCACCAGCCACGCGCCCATGTAGTCCAGTAGCGCCGCCCCGAACACGAACACTCCCACCCGCACCATGCCGAACACGCCCGCCTTGACGACCGCGACGGCATGCAGGAGCGCGGAGACCGGCGTCGGCGCGACCATCGCGCTCGGCAGCCAGCTGTGCAGCGGCATCACCGCGGCCTTCACTCCGACACCTCCCGCGAGCAGGACGAACAGCCCCCACTGCGTTGCGCGGTCCAGTCCCTCGCCGCCCAGGAATCCTCCCGCGGTGAACGTCGCGTCCATGCCCAGCACGTGCACCCACGCCGTCGCACCAATGAGCATGATGCCGCCCGAGAGCGTGTACGCCAGGTACTTACGCCCGGCGACCAGCGCGGTCTCCGTCTCCCGGTGCGTCACCAGCAGATACGTGAAGAGCGACAGCAGTTCGTAGAAGAGGACGAACGTGAGCAGGTTCTCCGCGAGCGCCACGCCTGCCGCCGCCGCGATGCTCAGCGCGAACGCGGTGAAGAACCGGGTCTGCTTCTGCTCGTGCTCGCCGCGCATGTAGCCGACGGTGTAGACGCCCGCCAGCACCCAGAGCACGGAAACGAGCAGGCCGAAGATCATGCCCGCCGGGTCGGCTCGCAGTGCGATGTCGATGCCGGGCGAGAGTTCCAGGAGCACGGTCCGGTGGATGCGCCCGTCCAGCGTATCGACGAGCATCAGCACAGCGATGACCACCATCGCGATGCCCGCGATCGTTGCCCACATGTCGCGCACGTTCGGCCAGCGGCCCGTCGTGAGCGCGGCGAGCACGGCGGCCCCCGTCGGAACGAGCACGGCGGCCAGGGGCAGTCCGGATACGATGGTATCGCTCATGACACTCCCGGCAGCAGGACGCGCTCCATGATGACGACGTTCATCACGCCGAGCGCGACGGTCGCGGCGGCGAGCAGCACGAGCGGAAGCCACACGTCGAACGGCGACTCGCGTGCACGTTCCACGACGGGGCGCATCGCCTGCTCAGTGGAGTACGGCGCACTATCCGCGTGCGCATCGTGTTCGTCGCCGTGATGCGCGGACGGCTCCGGTTTCGCGGGCCGCAGGTAGACCTGCTCCAGCACCTTGAACAGGTAGACGGCAGTGAGCAGGCTGCTGAGCAGCACGACCACGACCACTATCCACTGGCCCTCGTCCAGGCCCGCCTGCACCATGTACCACTTGCTGAAGAAGCCCGCCGTGGGCGGGATGCCGACCATCGCCACCGCGCCGACGGCGAATGCGCCCATCGTCAGCGGCATACGTGGGCCCAACCCGGCGAGGTTGTGCGTACGCTGCAGCCCAACGCGCCAACGTACGGAGCCCGCCGCCAAGAAGAGCGTCGCCTTCATCGCCGCGTGGTTCGCGACGTGGAGCAGCGCGGCGGCGAGCGCCAGCGGCGTGCCGAGGCCGATGCCCACCGCGATAAACGCGAGCTGGCTGATGCTGCTGTAGGCGAGCATCCGGCGGATGTCCGTCTGGCCTGCGGCAGCAACAGAGCCGAACACGATGCCGATAAGGCCAAGTATGAGCAGCGCGTCGGCGACGGGAACGGAGCCGGAGAGGTATCCGGCGGGGAAGACGCTCAGCAGCATGCGGAGCATCGCGTACGCGGCCACCTTGGTCATCACCGGCGCGATCAGCGAGTTAACGGAAGAGGGAGCGTGCTGATACGCATCCGGCAGCCACAGGTGCATCGGCACGAGCGCCATCTTCAGGCCGAGGCCGGTGAAGATGAACACAGCGCCCACCTGAGCGGCACGAGCGCTCTCCGAGCCGTCCAGCAACTCGCGCGTCTCGGCCATGTTCAGCGTGCCCGTGGCGAAGTAGATGAAGCCAACGCCCAGCAGGTAGAACGCTCCGCCGATGGAGCCGATGATGAGATAGCGGAAGCCCGCCAGCATCGCCTTGCGCCCGCCGATGAAGACGAGGGAATAGGCCGCGAGCGACGCAATCTCCAGAAAGACGAACAGGTTGAAGAGGTCGCCCGTGACGACGATGCCGGTGAGCCCCGCGAGGAGCAGCAGCGCCAAGCCGTAGAACACGCCTGGGCGGTCGCCCGCCTCACGCTCGGCCCAACGTCGTGTCGAGATCAGGACGAGGAATGAGACGCTCGTGATGACGAGGCAGACGAACGTCGATACCTCGTCCATCACGTATTCGATACCGACGGGCGGCGCCCATCCGCCGAGGTGGTAGCGGAACTCCCCCTCACGCAGCACAAGGTCCAACGACAGGGCCGATGCAACGGCGGAGACAGCCACCGTTGCAACGGCGACGATGAACGCGCTATGGCGCCACAGCCGTCCCAGGATGGGGACGATTATCGAGAAGAGCAGGGGCGCGCCGACGATGAATACGGGAAGTTGGGGTTGGGGGTCCACGGCTATTCCCTCATCTCGTCCAGCAACTCACGCTCGTCTAGCGTTCCGAACTCCCGGTAGATGGAGATGAGGAAGCTGAGCGCAACCCCCGTGATCGCCACGCCCACGACGATGGCGGTGAGCATGAGCACATGCGGCAGCGGGTTCACGAAGTCGTCCGGGTTCGCGTGTTCCCCTCCGTGCACGCCGTAGAGGATGGGGATGGTCGCTCCTTCGAGCAACGACCCGCTGATGAAGAAGAGGATGATGGCGGACTGGAAGATGTTCAGGCCGATGACCTGCTTCACCAGGCTGCGCTTGCCGATCATGCCGTACAGGCCGATGACAAGCAGTACCGCGGTCGCCCAGTACGGAAAGCGTGCTGCGACCTCGTCGATCATTGTCGCGAGCTGCCTGCCAGGAGGTCGTAGATGAGCACCAGCACGGCCACCACACCGAAGAACACGCCAAACTCGATGATGAAGATGCCCATCGCGCGGGCGGTGCGGTGTTCGCCGGCGAACTGGTTGTACCAGTCCACGGGGATGGGCGCGTAGTCCAGGAAGTTCACGCCGAGGATGAGCGGCAGGATGCCCCCGAACATGTAGATTCCAAGACCGATGCACGCCAGCCAGATCAGCAACCCCTGCGGGATGCGCCGTCCAGCCTGCCGGTTGCCGAGCGCGAGGCGCACCAACAGCAGCGCGGCGGCGACGATGGCCCCCGCTTGGAAGCCGCCGCCGGGGCTGCTCTCACCGTGCAACAGCACGTAGATGCCAAACACGATGATGAGCGGAGTCATGAAGCTCCGCGCGATGAAGTGGAGTATCACGCTGTCATAGCGGTCATTCATCCGAACTCTCCTCCTCCGGAACACGACGGCTGTGCTGCAGCACGAGCAGAACGGCCAGCCCGGCGGTGAAGATGACGAATGTCTCTCCCAGTGTGTCGTAGCCCCGGAAGTCCGCCAGGATGGCGGAGACGAGGTTGGGGATCACGACCTCGGACTCCGTCATCTCGGTGAGTTCCGGAGAGAGATGCTGGTTTGCAGGCGCATGAGGATCCGCGCGGTCAGGCAGATCAGCCGACGCCCAGATAAGCAGGGCAATCAACCCCACGAGGAACTCGAACATGAGGACCTTCAATCCGGGGTCCTCCTGTCCACAACGCTGATGGCGCCTACCAGCAAGACCCCGGTCACGCCGGCGCCCAGCGCCGCTTCGGTCAGCGCGACGTCGACCGCTCCCATGAGCGCAAGGAGCACGGCAGCCAGGAAGCTGTACACGGACAGCGTCGCCACCGCCGCAATCATGTCCCGAACGGAGAGGGCGATCAGCGCAGCCACGACGAGCAGGCCGAAGAGCGCCAGTTCCAACTCCCAGATCATCTCTCACCTCCTCTCCGCCAGGGCATCTCTCCGGTGCGCAGAGCGGCCCGGGTCAACAGGTGCGCGCCCACGGGGTTCGCAATGGCAACGAACACCAGTACGAGCCCCAACTTCAGGCTCACCATCGTGGCGCCCTCGTGAAAGATCAGGCCCAGGAGCACCAGCGCGATGCCAAGCGTTTCCGATTTGGAGACGGCGTGGACACGGGAGAAGAAGTCCGGCAGACGAATCATGCCCAACACCGTGATGACCATGAACGCAAGCCCCAGACCTATGAGCACGTTGCCCGCAACGCTCATGCGTCCTCCCGTTCCTCAGCGCTCCGTATCATCGACCACAACTGGTGCTGGCGCGTCTCGAGGTACTTACCCACGGCGACGGTGCCGATGAAGTTGAGCAGCGCGTAGCTCAGGGCAAGGTCGACAAACATATCGGGACGTTCGAACACGAATCCGATGAGCACCAGCAGGATGACCGCATTGGTGCCTATCGCTCCCGCGGCCAGGAGACGGTCGAACGTTGTGCGTCCTACGAGGAGCCGGTAGAACAGCGCGGCGTTCACAGCCACCGCAACAGCCAGCACGCCCACGAACAGAGCACTCACGGCAGCACCTGCTCCAGGGTCACGACATCGGTCAGTTGCACGCGCTCCGGCGCAGGCTCACGGAATATCCCGGCCACCTTGCGCTGGATGCTTCCTTCCTCCATACCCTGCCTGCTCTTGGCGGAGAGACAATGCACCATGAACCTCCCGCCCGAGACGTCCACCGCCACCGTGCCCGGTGTGAGCGTGATGGACTGCGCTAGCAACACCTGCGCAGTCTCCGAGTGGAGTGACGTCTCGAACTCCACGAGGCTCGGCTCCACCGGCAGCCGAGGGTGCAGCACGAGATAGGCCACGTGCAGGTTGGAGATCGCGATCTCCCATAGCAGCCACGGCGCATAGAAAGCGGAGCGGTAGAAGCCGTGGATGAACCACCCGAGCGGGTACGGGGTATGGCTGAAGCGCGACTCCCGGTCGCCCGCGAACAACCAGTGGGTGAGCGCAGTACCGGCCACCGCGGCGACCGCGCCCATGACGAGGAACTCGATCTCCGTGTGGCCGGAGAACGCGAACCACACACCGAAGAGGGCCAGTGCCTGGACTGTCCACCTGAGCGCCTGGCGTATCTTGGTGGGCCGGACGTCCACCTGACGGGGTTCGTTGTTCATTCGACCACGGTCTGCACGCGCCGCTCACCGTTCCACTACCCGTGAGCGCACGGCTAGCAGGCTACGAATGGCACAGGAGGGCTGTCAAGGCGACACGGCTGCCTAAATCACCTCCGCTGCGGCCTTGATGGCGGCGAGCTCGTCCCGCAGATAGCGCGCAACTGGGGAGCGCATCGACCGCGTCAGCGTGGAGCCGAGCAGACTGCGGAAGTCGCCATCTATCCGCACGAGTGTGCCCTCCGCGGTACTGCGGAGACGCCTTGCTCTGCGGAACCTATAATCAGTGATGGAGGAAGACGCACATGGCGCTCACATTCGAGATCGGCGAGGAATCCCGCCCGAAAGGGCACGCGCTGCTCTACTTCGGCAACCCGCAAACGGGGCTGCTGGCGACATACCTCGTCCTCTTGCCGGTGAAGATGGACATAAACAAGTACCTGCCCCCTATGCTCGCAGCGCAGCTGGGCGGGTTGGCGAGCGAGATGCTCGGAGAGGGAGGCGGCAGCTTCGCCGCGCCGCCCATCCCCGAAGCCGTGGAGTCGGTCGAGCCGCTCCGCCGACTGGCGGAACTCCGCGGGGACGACTTCATCTGGGGCGGAGACATGGTGCTGGGGGACCTGCAATCCGCGATGCACCAGTCGGCGGAGGCCGTACATGAGTACGAGATTCTCTATCAGCGGTACATGGACGCTAACCCGGCCCCTACCCTACCCGCCTCCGAAGGCTCCCTGACCGACAGCGCCGCAGATCCGGATAGCAGCGTCCAGCACGTCGTCTACGCGCTGATGAGCGACCGGGACCGGCTCGCGGAACTGTCGAAACTGGTCGGGGCGATGCGGTTTGCGCTCGAATCACAGGACAACGCCCTCGCTGAGGAGACGAACGCCTCGATGGAGGTGTTGGGACAGGCCCTGCCGGAGCGATTCTGGGCGCGGCGCGTGCGGCAGGCGGCTCGCGATTCCTCCGGCGAGGGGGCGAGGCTCGCGCAGCTGTACGTGGAGCGCTGCTACAAGCTGCTGGAAGAGGACTTCGCCGCTGTGCAGGTGCTGGAGGAGCAGATAGCCTCTCTCGCGGACGAGGCCCCGCCCCAGGGAGACCTCCGAGGCTAGTGCATCCTCCGGCCCGTCACTCCGCGTAGGTCATCGACGCCCAGGTAGGTCCTGTCTTGACGTCTATCTGGAGCGGCACGCTCATCTCGAGCGCATTGGGCATCACCTGCTGCAGCATCGAGGCCAGCTCCTGTTCCTCCTCCACCGGCAACTCGAACACGAGTTCGTCGTGCACCTGCAGCAGCATCCTGCTGCGGAACCCGTCTGCTTCCAGGCGGCGCTGTATGACGATCATCGCCTCGTTGATCACGTCGGCAGAGGTGCCCTGCACCGGCATGTTGAGCGCGATGCGCTCGCCCGCCTGTCGCACCGGATAGTGGGGCGAGCGCAACTCGGGTATGTAGCGCCTGCGGCCCAGGAGCGTCTCCGTGTACCCGTAGGCTTTCGCCCGCTCGACGGTGTCGTCGAGGAAGGACCTGACGGTGGGGTACGTGCCGAAGTACGACTCGATGAACGCAGCGCCCTCCTCGCGGGTAAGCTCGGTCTGCTGGGAGATGCCGAACGCGCTGAGGCCGTAGGCGACGCCGAAGTTCATGACCTTTGCGAGGCGGCGCATGTCCCGCGTCACCTCCGCAAGCGGCACGCCGTAGATGAGCGATGCGGTGGAGGAGTGGATGTCCTCTCCGCGCTCGAACGCTGCCATGAGCGCGGGGTCCTGGGAAAGGTGAGCGAGGACGCGCAGGTCTATCTGCGAGTAGTCGGCGCTGAGCAGCGTCCACTCGGGGCGTTCTTCGGCTATGAACGCCTCCCGGACGCGCAGGCCGAGCGGCGTGCGGATGGGGATGTTCTGGAGGTTGGGGTCCGCGCTGGCAAGCCTTCCCGTGGCGGAGCCCGCCTGGTTGTAGGTGGTATGGATGCGTCTCGTGTGAGGGTTCACCTGAAGCGGGAGCGTGTCCACGTAGGTGGACTTCAACTTGGTGAGCTCCCGGTAACGCAGGACATGGCCGATGACAGGGTGGTGGTCGCGCAGGTTCTCCAGTATGGAGGCGTCCGTCGAATAGCCGGTCTGCGTCCTGCGGCCTGACGGAAGTTTGAGCTCCTTGAAGAGCAGGTCGCCGAGTTGGGACGGCGAGTTGATATTGAACTCGTGGCCGACGGCCTCGTAGGCGGCGCGCTCCTCTACCTCGATCTCGCCCGCGATCTCCTCGTTCAGTTCGGCGAGCACGCCGGTGTCTATGGCGATGCCATGTGTCTGCATGCGAGCCAGCACGGGCACGAGCGGCATCGCGTGCTCGTCGTGGTAGGTCGTGAGCCCGTCCCGCTCCATGTCCTCGGCAAGAGCGCGCCGCAGTTTGAGGGTTACGGCGGCGGCGGTCGCGGCGTACTCGGCGGCGTCCGCAACGGGCACGGCATCGAACGTTATCTGCTTCCGGCCCGTGCCGGTCAGGTCTGTCAGCGCCTTCAACTCGACGTTGAGCCGGTTGAAAGCCAGGGGCTTGAGCCCAAGCGCTTTCTCGCCGGTGAGATGCGCCGCGAGCATCGTGTCGAACGCGACATCCACCGCGGTCGGCAGCAGACCGTAGTTGAACAGCAGCGTGAGCGTGAAGTTGAGGTTGTGGCCGGAGACCGGTTTGCTCGTGAGCACAGGCAGCAGCGAGGCAAGCGCTTCTTCAACGTGGAGCTGCGTGCTCTCGGCATGACCCACCGGCACGTAGAAGCCTTCGTCCTCCTCGACGGCGAACGCAAGTCCCGCGAGTCCCGACTCCATTGCGCGCGGAACGGCAGCGTGCGCCTCGACAACCAGCGTGGACGCATCGCGCAACCGTTCGACAAGGCTGGCGAGCGCGGCGGCCGTGTCGACGACGGTTACGCGCACGTCCGCACCGAACATCGATTGCGGTTCGACGGCGGCAGCGGCGGTGTCGTTGGTCTGCTGCTCACCGGGGGGCGATGGGATGCGCGCGACGAGGCTGCTGAATTCCAACTCCCGGAAGACGTCCAGTACGTCGTTGCGCGGGAAGCCCCAGAACGAGGAAGCGTCGAAATCGAACCCCGTCGGGGCCGCGGTCTCGATGGTAACGAGGCGCTTGCTCTTGAGCAGTTGCTCTGCGTGCTCGCGCACGAGCCCCTGTATGCGGGGCGGCGTCACTTCGTTCACGCGCTCGACGAGTGCCCCGGCGCTGCCGAACTCGGTGATGAGTTTCACCGCTGTCTTCTGGCCGATGCCGGGAACGCCGGGGATGTTGTCGGACGTATCGCCTGTGAGCGCCTTCACGTCACGCTGCTGGTCAGGTTCGAGGCCGCCGTAGCGCTCGCGCACGGCCTCCACGTCGTACACCCGCGTGTCTCCGAAGCCGGTGGTGAGCAGGACGCGGACATGCGGTGAGACGAGCTGGAGCGTGTCCGTGTCGCCGGTGGCGATGAGCGTATCCACCTTGTGTTCAGTGCTCCAGGCCGCGATCGTGCCGAGGACGTCGTCCGCCTCGTAGCCGGGCGATTCCAGGACGGGGACCTGGAATGCGCTCATCACCTGTTTCACGCGCTCGACGTTGCGGGTGAGCTCGGGGGGGGTATCGGGGCGGGTCCCCTTGTAGTCGGCGTACTCCTCGTGGCGGAACGTAGGCCCCGGGGGGTCGAACGCTATGGCCACGTGCGTGGGCCTGTGGTCGGCGAGGGTCTTGAAGAACGTGGTGGTGAAGGAGTAGACGCCGCGCACGTCCTCGCCAGTCTCCCGGATGGTTAACGGCTGCGCCTGCCGGAGCGCGAACCATGCGCGGAAGACCATCGCGTGGCCGTCCATGAGCAGGAGCAGGGGCTTCTCCCGTCGCTCGGGAGTAGCGGCTCCCGCTGCCGTTCCGCCGAACAAGGAGGGGGAGTCTGCTCGGGAAGACCTGCGAACCATGGTCATGCGCCTCGCAGGGGTTTGAAGAAGCTATGCAGAAAATTGCGCTGGTGCGCCCAGCGGTGGGTGCGGCGCACGGCCTCGTCGGAGAGCACCCCGGCGCCCGTCGTTACCTTTATCGCCTTGTAGCCTTTCGCAGGCAGCAGCGGTGCATCGCCCGACACGGTGACGGAGTAGCCCTGCTCCCGCAGCCAGTCGCGCAGCGCCTCGAAACCCTTCGCCTTGCGGTTCGGGGTCACGTACACGTAGAAGTCCTTGGAACCGGCGACCTCGTGAAAGTGCTCGTCGGCTATCTCGACGCCCTTGCCGGAGCCTTCCCGCAGTTTCGCGCGGTTCATACCCTGCCTGTAGACCATGCGCGGATTCTAGCAGGTGCGCGCTGCAGCATCGCCACGACGACCGCCGCCGGGGCACAGCGGCTCCGTGGGATGGTTCGACAGGCTCACCATGAGCGCCAGGTTGCTATGTAACGGTTCAGAGTTCGTGGGGTAGGCCCGTCATTCCAGCGGAGGCTGGAATCCAGAGTCCCCGCCCCTGAACCGACATCGATGGACAGGATGCACAGGATGTCCGGCATCCGGCCTGCGGAAGCGCTCATGCGGGCGGCCCGTGGCCGCCGTTGTCTTCCTCGAACCTCCTCTGTGGACTCGCCGCGCAGGCGTGGACCGCGCATCCGTGCCGCCCAAAGTGCGCCAAAGTGGGCCAAAGTGGGCCACGCCACTCCTGCGGGGCCCCGTGCCGGGACGGCCCCACCGACGCTGTCCGCGATGGCGGTGCGCCGTCGCCGACCAGTGTAAGCGGCCATGGGATGATGGGGTAAGGGGCGCGTGTCAGCAGTAACTGTTCAGAGTTCGTGGGGTAGGCCCGTCATTCCTGCGGAGGCGGGAATCTCGTCCAGTTCGCCAGGGCTGCGAGGTTCCTGCCTCCGCAGGAACGACGAACTCATCAACTCTGAACGGCTATTTCCTGCACCGGCGATTGACAGCACCGACGTCGCACGGATAACGTTACGCGTTGGCTATCGTTTCCAGAACGTTCAGGCCATATATCCTTCATCACGGCATGGTGTACGGCAGACACAGGGAGGTTTCTCACATGATGAAGCTGAGTAGGAAGATTGGAGCCATCGGGGCGGTCAGCCTCATGCTCGCCGTTATACTCGCTGCCTGCGGCGGCGAAGACCCGACGGCCACCCCGCGTCCCGCTGCGACGCCTACCCCTGACGCGATGATGGAAGACAAGGCTGAGCCGACGCCTACCCCCGAAGCGATGATGGAAGCCACAGCAGAGCCGGCGCCGGACACCGGCGGCTCCACCGGCCCCGCCCCGACCGCAACCCCCGTCCCCCGCCCGACCGCCACGCCGTTGCCGGTTGACCCCGGCTTCGATGCCGGGGCCTACTTCTCGGGCAAGACCATCAGCATGATGGTCGGCTTTGACCCCGGCGGCGGCACCGACGCCCAGGCGCGGTTCATGTCTCGTCACTGGCCGAAGTTCATCCCCGGCAATCCACGCATCATCGTCAGGAATCTGACGCCCGTAGTGGTGGAGCGCAACTTCGTATGGAAGGCGAAGCCGGACGGCCTGACGATTGCACTCGAGGCGACGGCGGGCATCTTCGACCAGGTGACGCCCGCAGCCGAGTACGATCTGCGCGAATCCTCCATGATTGGGATTACCTCCGGCAAGGACCAGTTCTGGATGATCCGCGGCACCCTTCCCTATGACTGTATGGACAGCGCTTTCGATGCGACCGGTCCGGTACTGACCATCGGCACCGCCGCCCCAACACCCGCTGACCTCGGATCAACAGTGTCCATTCCCTGGCTGGCGGACGAATTCAACATACCGTTGGAGATTCGAAATGTGTCTGCTGCTGGTTCTGCGCAGCAGTATCTCATGCTGGAACGCGGAGACGTGAACTCATGGACGTCCTCCACCGTCTGGAACCAGTTGCCCCGGACGCGTCCGGGCTGGGTTGCAAGCGGGTACCTGCGTCCGTTCGCAGACCTCTCGTTCCCGGGATATTCGCTCATACCGAACGACGAAGGCGAGTACAATTGCCCGAAGGCGGAGAGTTACTTCGACTCGGAGGAGATGCTTGCGGAGTGGATAGCGATCACCGGACCGCGCACCTACGCCTCCAAGAACATCATCGGGCCGCCCGGCATGGCCGCCGGCCCGCTGCAGGCGTTGCGTGACGCGCTTACGGCAGCTATGACCGACGCAGAGTTCTCATCTGAGATGCAGCGCCAAACGGGCATACAGAACGCCTTCACGGATGGCACCACCGCCCAGCAGGACCTGTTCGACACGACTCAGCAGTTCCTCGACAACTTGGGCCGCGTCCGAGAGATACAGGAGATAGCCTTCCAGAAGTACGTCAGGTAGTCGCCGCGTACGCATCTGACGCGTGAGGAGGAGAGCCACCCCACTGCAGTGGGGTGGCTCTCTCGTAAGTGAGGTTCGACAGAGCACACCAAGACAGATTGGGCTACGCGTTAGCCTGTGAGCACACGCTCCCCAAGCTTTGTTTGTTACCATCGCCTTCACACACGGCGACGTCGCCCAGCAGGAGCTGGCCGACACTGTCAACTCGTTGGTCGACAACCATGTCAGGATCAACGAATTGACACAGTCCGCGTTCGACAAGTACGTGCGCTAGATCCAGCCGAACAGAGCGCTTGAAGAGAGGCCCATCGCTTGCCACGGTGGGCCTCTCTCTACATCGGGTACACCGAGGCTGACGCCGATTGACAATACGCCTGCTGGCAGATAGGGTTACGCATCAGCCTGCGGGATTCCCCGGAGGCTTCGTTACATGTATTCGTCTCAGACGACAGGGAGGATTCGGATGGTGAAGATGTCCAAGAATATCGGAGTCATCGGGGCCCTGGGCCTGATGCTCTCTCTTGTGCTGGCCGCATGTGGCGGCGAGGCGCCAACGGCGACTCCGCGTCCCGCTGCAACGCCTACCCCCGACACCATGATGGAAGCGGAGCCAACGCCTACCCCCGACACCATGATGGAAGCGGAGCCAACGCCTACGCCGGACTCCGGCGGCTCCACCGGCCCCGCCCCTACGCCGACGCCCGTCCCACGCCCCACGGCAACCCCGCTGCCGGTCGACCCCGGCTTCGACGCCGAGGCGTACTTCAAGGGCAAGACCATCAGTATGATGGTCGGATTCGACCCCGGCGGCGGCACCGACGCGCAGGCGCGCTACATGTCCCGTGCATGGCCGAAGTTCATCCCCGGCAACCCCCGCATCGTTGTGAGGAACCTGACGCCGGTGGTGGTGGAGCGCAACTTCGTCTGGAACGCAAAGCCGGACGGACTGACGATTGCACTCGAAGCGACGCCCGGCGTTGCAGACATGTTCACGCCCCAGGCGGAGTTCGACGTGCGTGAGTCCACCATGATTGGAATCACCTCCGGCAAGGAGGGCGCGTGGTTCATCCGCGGCACCCTGCCGTACGACTGTATAGACGACGCCTTCGGCGCGACCGACCCTGTGTTGACCGTTGGCTGGAGTTCGCCGACGCCTGCCGATTTGAGCGCTAACGTCTCCGTCGGCTGGCTTGCCGACAAGTTCAACGTGCCACTAGAGATACGGAACGTCTCAGCCGCTGGCTCCGCTCAGCAGTACCTGATGATTGAGCGCGGCGACGTGAACTCATGGGTCTCCGGCACGCTCTGGGACCAGTTCCCCAGGACACGACCCGGCTGGATAGCCAGTGGGTATCTTCGCCCATTCTCCGACCTCTCAGTTCCCGGATTTGACATCGGACACAACGGCGAGGGCGACTTCCACTGCCCGAACTTCCACGACACTCACTTGGACGACCCGAACGACAAAGCGCTGTGGCTGGCAATGAGGCCGCGCTCCGCCGTTGCCAAGAACATCGTCGGCCCGCCCGGCATCCCTCCCAGCCCGCTGCAGGCTCTGCGCGACGCCCTCGCAGCGGCGATGGCTGACCCGGAATTCGCCGGCGAGATGCAGCGCTATACCGGCATCCAGAACGCATTCATAGATGGCGCTGCTTCTCAGCAACTGGTTGCCGACCTAGCCGACGGCTTCGAGGCCAACAAGGACAAGATAGACCCGCTTCTGCAGAAGATCCACGAGAAATACGTCCGATAGGATGAGCATGGGGGCGGCCGGATGGTTGTCAGGCCACCCCTCCTGTGCATAGAATCCGCCCGCCCCTTAGTGCCGTTTTCGGCTCTGCGGGGCGGGCGTTCGCGTTTTGAGACGCGGACGGTAAACAGCGCGACGACGCGCAGGGAGGCGACCCTTGGGCGAACTGTACAGCGAACTCGGACAAGCGCTGGGTTACCTGGCCGATCCGCTCTACTGGATCGCGGTCGTGGTGGCAGTCTTTGTCGCCGGCTTTACCGGCATGGTGCCGGGAGCGTCGGGCGTCATCGTCATGGCCCTCTCCATCCCGTTCATCGTCGAGTTCTTCAGGGGCGACCAGGCCGCGATCGGTCTCGTCATGCTCGCCTCCATGACCGGCGTCAACAACACGCTGGACTCGATACCCGCCGTTCTTTTCGGCCAGCCCTCCGCCGCCACGCAGGTAACGTTCCTGGAGGGCCACCAATTGGCGCGCCAGGGCAGAGCCGCGCACACGCTCGGAGCGATCTACGCGGTGTCAGCAATGGGTGGCCTCGTCGGGGCGATCGTGCTGGCGTTCCTGATCCCGGTGGTGAAGCCCGTCATCCTGCTCTTCGGGTTCCCTGAGATCGCGGCGGTTGCCTTCTTCGGGATCGCGATGGTCTCCGCGCTCAGCGCCGGCGCCATGGTGAAGGGACTCGCCGCGGGCGCACTCGGCGTGCTGTTCGGCACCGTGGGCATCAACGCCATCACCGGCGACGTGCGGTTCGTGTTCGACCAGCCCAACCTCTGGGAAGGGCTGCCCATCATCGTGGTCACGCTGGGCTTCTTCGCGCTCCCTGAGATGACCGACCTAGCAATCGCACGCCGGCCCGTCGCGCCCCCGGACTCGATCGTGAGCACGAAGGAGGTGTGGCGGGGGGCAAGGCACGGCTTTGCGCGCGTGCCCATGGTGATCCGACAGTCCGTGTTCGGAGTGATGCTCGGAGCGATCCCCGGCGTCGGCGCCGCGGTCATCGACTGGCTCTCCTACGCGTTCGGCATCTTCTGGACCAAGGACAAGAGCCAGTTCGGAAAAGGCTCGCTGGACGGCGTGCTCTTCGCAGAATCGGCGCAGAATTCCAAAGAGGCGGGACAGGCGCTCCCAACGCTCGCCCTGGGAGTACCAGGCGGCCTTGCCTGGGCGCTCGTGCTGGTCGCGATGATCGCGCTGGACTTCACGCCAGGCCCACGCCTGCTTGGCGATCAGGCAGACGTAACCATCCTCTTCGTCATCACGCTCGCCATCGGCAACTTCATCGTGACGATGATCGGCATCCTCGCCACGGGCCAGCTGGCGAAGCTCACCCGTATCCCGTATCCCCTCATCGGCGGCGTGTTCATCCCCATCTCCATCCTCGCCGCCGTCATCAACTGGACGACCTGGCTTGCCATCCCGGTCATGGCGGTCTTCATGGGGATCGGCATCATGATGAAACTCTTCCAGTGGCCGAGGCCGCCGCTCCTGCTCGGAATCATCCTGGGGCCCATCATCGAGGAGAACTTCCTCTCCGGCTTGAACGTGGTGGACCGGGTTACCATCGGCGGCTACGAGAGCGAGGTGCTCGGCGTGCTGCTGCGCCCGCTCACCATCGCGCTGATCCTGATCGCCCTGGCCACCGCATACTTCTTCTCCCGCTCCGCGCGTACCCAGTCGCTTACCGCCGCGACGGCGCAGACGCCCGCAGGAGGATCGGGCACCGGACCGGAGGAGCGGCCCGGTCTGATGAAGCGCCTGGTCGAGATTCGGAACTTCCCCATCTACCTGCTCATTGGAGGAAGCATAGCGTTCTTCTGGGGCAGCCTGGGGTTCCAGGCTACCGAGTCCTGGTTCATGACGCGGCTGATGGTGGTCTTGATCATCTTCTTGGCGCTGCTGCAGTTGCTGTTCCACCTCCGGGAACGCGGGCACCGGCACACCGAGATCATGGACCTCGGTATGCACAGCCTCGTGCTGCCTGGCGCTAAGCAGGCCGCGTTTCTCATCGCAGGCGGGTTCGTCATGTTCGCGTTGCTGACCGGCACCATCGGCCTGCGATGGAGCGTCATGGCGCTGGCGGGTTATCTTCCGTTCACCCTGCTCGGGCGAGCGAGCTTCCCGCTCCCCAACGCTATCGGCGCAGGTGTCGTTGTGGGCGCGCTCTCCGGCCTTGCCGCAACGCTCATCGGCACTGCCGACACCGGTCAGATCATCGCCACCAGCGTTGTCGTGTTCGCCACCGTCGCGTTCGTCCTCTCGATCGGCGCGCAAGGCGTGGGAGGCCTCCCGGGCATGCCAGCCGTCATGAGCATCGTGGCGCTCACGTTCGCCTTGGTCGTCACCATCCTCGTCACGACCGGTTGGCCGGACACACCGCTGGGCTGGGCGTACAGGCTCCTGCCGGGCGTAGCGCCCTTGATGCTCCTGTTCATAAGACCCCTCCGTGATTGGCGGCCACCTGCAGCCATCGAATGGCTCTTCTACTGGCGTACGCTCGCGGCGGTGATCACGATGTGCTTCGTCTTCCTGTTCGAGTTCGTGATGGCGGACAACGTCCTGTTCGTTATCTGGCCGCAGCCCGCGCTCCTGGAGTGGATCGGGCGGGAGATCTTCGGCAGCGGCATGTAGGCACAGCGCAGCCCATACACCCATAGAGCGGCGGCTGGACACATCGGCCGCCGCTGTGGACTGGGAATGACCCCGATTACCAGCGTTCAGGAGTTCGGAGCGTTTCTCTTGCGGGCACACCGCGTGGGCGCGCTCTATCCCGTTGCGCTGTACGCTTCTTACTTAACGCTGGTAATTGGGACGGGGCTCGTCTCTCTTCTCTTCAACCCCCGGTTCGGTTTCGGAGAAATCGGTGCGCTAGCACTGGCATTCGTGGTCCTCTCTGCAGTAGTAAGCCCGCGCGGAATCGCACGAGGCCTTGCTGGTGCGGGACTTGGTGTGCTGTTCGGCACCGTCGGCATCAACGCCATCACGGGGGACGTGCGGTTCGTATTCGGTCAACCTGTGCTCTGGGAAGGGTTGCCGGTGAGGGCAGTACTCACCGGGCTCTTTGTCGTGCCTTGGGCGCTTAGCCTGCTGCGGCCTGCAACGGATTCGCCCCGCACCCTGCAGGTATTTCGGTTGCCTCCGGCAGCGTAATCATCCCGGTGGCATTGCTCACAAGCGTTATCCACTGGAACACCTGGCTGGCGCTTCCCGTTATCGGCGTGTTCGCCGGTATCGGGCTGATCATGAAGCACTACTCCTGGCCACGATTCCCATTGCTGGCAGGTGTGGTCCTCAGCCCAATCATCGAGGAACACTTCATCTCCGCACTGAACGTGGTGGAACCAGTAATGATCGGCAGCTTTGAGCGTGCGGCGTTCGGAGTGTTGCTGCATCCATTCGCCATAGCACTTGCTGTTTTGATCCTGGTTGTCGCCATACTGTCATACCGATTCGCGCGAGGGACGGAAACGCCCTCAGCAGGCTACAGAGCAGATGCTGATCTGCGCGGGACGGTGCTGCTCGTCGCAGTTACGGCCTGCCTTGCCATCGCATTCCTGGGATGGCTCGCGCTTGTCCTCGGGATTGCACTGCTCGTGCTGGCAGCCCATCTGCCTCACACTGCCGAACAGAACGGAGGCTTCGTCCGCCGTGCCCTCTCCCGCCTGACCCTGCCTGGCATGCGAGAGGCAGCGCCGATGCTCGGTACAGGCGTCGCAGCACTCGCCATACTGAGCGCTGTCGATGGTGTCGAATGGGGTGTTGCAGCCTTGGCAGCGACGCTCTCGTTCGTGTTGGTGCGCGATGCGCGCACGCGACCCAACCCAGGGGCTGCTGGAGTGGCGTTCGCAGGCGTAGGGCTCCTGATAGTTGTGAAATTGTCAACCGGATCGCTCGCCGCCACGACTACACTCGGAGTGGGATCTGTTGGCTTGTCACCCGTGCTGAATCTCCTTGGTCTCATCTTGGGATTGCTGGTCTTTGCGATAGACAGACTTGTTGCGATCCTCCTTACATGGAGCTTGATTTGGCCTGTCCTACCTGATGACTCTGCCATTTCGCTGTTGACGTTCTCAACTCATATGACGGGTGTTGCTCTTCTGTCGCTGTCGTTGGTCCTCTCCGCTGTGCGCCCTGCAGGCAACATGCAAGGAAGGCCGCTGCTCCGAGTGCTGGGCTCATGGCAGATGCTGACCTCCCTGGTCGTGATGGTCCTGACGCTGGAGGCCGTCCACCCGATTGTGTCGTAGCCCCGCACGGTTGCCACGCCTGCCGCGCTCTGCTACCTTGAACTCGTGGCTCGACGACGCGGTTCCTCCGCAAACCCCAGACGATCCTCCGGCAGGCCCAGGACGGGCGGAAGGCAGCGGGGACAGCAGTCCCCGAAGTTCCGGGCCGCGTTCTGCGCTACCTGTCTCGTCGACCAGTTCTACCCGGAGGTCGGCTCCGCTGCCGTCAAGGTGCTGCGCCGCCTCGGTGTGGATGTTGGGTTCCCCGAGGACCAGACCTGCTGCGGGCAGATCGCCTTCAACGGCGGGTTCCGCTCTCATGCCGCCGACATAGCGAAGCACTTCCTCGACGTGTTTGAGAACGAGGAGCAGGTCGTCGTTCCCTCCGGCTCGTGCGCCAGCATGATCAAGGTCTACTACCGCGAACTGTTCGAGGACGACCCCGAAACGCTGGAGCGCGCGCAGGCCGTCGGCGAGAAGACGCGCGAACTCTCCGACTACATCGTGAACGTCGTCGGCACGACGGATGTCGGAGCCGCGTCGGAGGGGCTCGTCACGTACCACGACGCCTGCCACCTGCTCCGGGAGCTGCGCATATCGGAAGCGCCGCGCAGCCTCATCGGTAGGGTCCAGGGTGTCGAGCTGCAGGAGATGGAGGACTCGGACGCCTGCTGCGGGTTCGGCGGCCTCTTCTCCGTGAAGTTCCCCGAGATATCGACCGCCATCCTGGAAGAGAAGCTGAAGAACATCGCGGAGTCGGGCGCGGGCGCAGTGGTCGCGAACGACTGCGGCTGCCTCATGCACATCCGCGGAGCGATGGAGCGGCGCGGCATGAACGTGCGCGCCGTGCACATCGCCGAACTGCTGGCCGAGGACGGTGCGTAATGGCGGAGGTCAAGAGCGCCGAGTTCAAGAAGGCCTCCGGGAGAGCGCTGCGCGACGAGAAGCTCCAGCACTCGCTGGAACACGTCATGGAGCACTTCGTTGGCGCGCGCGCCAACATCATCGAGAGCGACTTCGGCGACGAGCCCTGGGAGGCGATGCGCACCCGCGCCGCCGACATCAAGCAGTCCACCCTGGAGCACCTCGACTACTACCTCGACATGGTCGACAGGAGCGTCCGCCGGAACGGCGGGCACGTCTACTTCGCGGACGACGCGGCGCAGGCGAACGCCATCGTGCTCGACATCGCCAAGCGCAACGGTGTGAAGACGGTCATCAAGAGCAAGTCCATGGTCTCCGAGGAGATGGGCATCAACCACATCCTGGAGCGCGAGGGCATCGAGCCGGTCGAGACCGACCTCGGCGAGTACATCATCCAGTTGGCCGGTGAGACGCCGTTCCACATCATCGCTCCGGCGATGCACAAGACACGGCAGGAGGTCTCCACGCTCTTCCAGGAGTGGCTGAAGACCGCGCCCACGCAGGACATCAAGCGCCTCTGCGTGTACGCACGCGACGCCCTGCGCGAGAAGTTCGCAGTGGCGGACATGGGCATCAGCGGCGCCAACTTCGTCGTTGCCGAGACCGGCACCGTCTGCCTCGTGACGAACGAGGGGAACGGGCGCATGACCACCTCCGCGCCGCGCATCCACGTCGTGCTCGCGGGCATGGAGAAGATCGTCCCTGCAATCGAGGACCTCGCGCTCTTCCTCCGCCTGCTGCCTCGCTCCGCCACCGGCCAACGCATCACGAGCTACAACACGTTCGTGGGCGGTCCGCGCTTGCCGAGCGACGAGGACGGGCCCGAGGAGTTCCACCTCGTCTTCGTGGACAACGGCCGGCTCAACCTGCTGCGCGACGAGGTGATGCGGGAGGCGCTGCGCTGCATCCGCTGCGGCGCGTGTCTGAACCACTGCCCCGTTTACCAGAAGATTGGCGGACACGCCTACGGCTGGGTCTACTCCGGCCCTATAGGCGCGGTCGTAACGCCGCCCATGACCAACATGAAGGTAGCCCGCGACCTCCCTTACGCCTCGACGCTCTGTGGCAAATGCAAGGACGTCTGCCCGGTGAAGATAGACATCCCCCGCCTGCTGCTGCACCTGCGCCACAAGGTGGCGGAGGGCGCGACCAGCGAGCGCAGCGCCACCTGGATGGAGCGCCTGTTCGTGGGCCAGTGGCACGGCGCGATGCGCAGCCGGAAGGCGCTGGAGGGGAAGGCCAATCTGGGCAGGGTGCTCACCCGTCCGTTCACGCGCGGAGGCAGGGTACGGAAACTGCCGTTCGCGCCGATGGTGAGCGGCTGGACGGCGAGCCGCGACTTCCCCGCTCCCGCGCCCAGATCGTTCGCGCGGCTCTGGCGGGAGGAACTCGAACACGACAATGCTCATTCGAAAGGCGCCGAGCAGAGGTAAGCCGTGTCCCCGACACCGGAAGAGCACCCCAACAAGGCCGCTTTCCTGCGGCGCGTCCGTGAGGCGCTGGGGCGCACCGAGCCCATCGTCCACATGCCTGACCACCCCTCGCTCAAGTCGAACGCCGCGCGCCAGCAGGAGAAGGTGCGTACCGTCGTCGCGAGGAACGAGGCGCGCAGGCGCCGGACGCTTGACCGTCTCGCGCAGACCGCCGCCGCCGCGTCGTGGAACGTCCGCAGGGCGGGCGACGCGGAAGAGGCGGCGAGCATCGTGGCTGAGATCGCTCAGCAGTCGGGAGTGAAGAACCTCGTGCGCTCCGCAGAGGACGTGTTCAAGCGCGTGAACATAGACACCACGCTCCGATCGATCGGCGTCTCGCCCGCTGTCCTGGCGTCCGGCAGGTCGAGGGGCAGGGGAGAGTTGCGCGACATGGCGTTCCGCGCCGACATGGGCGTCACGGGCGTTTCGTACGCCATCGCCGAGACCGCGAGTTGCGCCGTGATACCGCGCAGGGGCGTGGCGCGCCTGACCTCGCTCGCGCCGCCCCGGCTGGTGCTGCTGGTCGAGGCCGAGCAAGTGCTGGAAACGCTGGACGACTTCTTCGCCATCACCCGGCTCAACCGCATGCAGGCTCGCGGGAGGACAACCAACTACTTCAACTTCATCTCCGGACCGTCGCGCACGGCGGACATCGAGCAGACGCTTACCATCGGCGTACACGGTCCCGGAGAGGTGCACATGGTCATCCTGGGCTGACCAGGACCGACCGAGGGAAGCGACGGATGCGCCTGGAAGGCAAGGTCATCATCGTAACCGGCGCCGCGCGCCACCTGGGGCAGGCCTACGCCGTGCGGCTTGCGCAGGAAGGCGCGAAGCTCACCGTGGCCGACGTGCTCGACTGTTCCGAGACGGCCCGCCTCTGCGAGGCCGAAGGCGCGGAGGTGCTCCCCCTCAGCGTGGACGTCACGAGGGAGGAAGAGACGATGGCGATGGCGCGCCAGACGTTCGAGCGTTTCGGACGCGTCGACGGCCTGCTGAACAACGCTGGCCTCATGCGGAACATCACCGGCCCCTCGCTCATGGACGTCGACCCGGACTGGTGGGACAAGGTCTTCTCCGTCAACGCGCGGGGGACGTTCCTCTGCGTGCGCGCCGTCTTCCCGTACATGCGGGACCAGGGCGGCGGAAAGATCGTCAACGTCGGCTCCACGACGATGCTCCGCACGTCCAACAACGTCCGCGACAGCAACCCGCACTACGTCGCCTCCAAGGGCGCGGTGATGGCCTTCACACGCGCCATATGCCGCGAACTCGGCGAGCACAACATCAACGTCAACACGCTCGCGCCCGGCGGCACGGACCAGGACCCGTCGCTCACCGGCGACGAGGCCACCGAGGAAGCATCGCGGGCGTTCGGACGCCGCGGCGTGCCGAGCGACCTCACGGGCACAGTCGCGTTCCTCTTCTCCGACGACGCGGACTTCATCACCGGGCAACTCATCGCCGTCAACGGCGGCAAGGAAGTGTCGTAGGACGCGCCTGCTCCTATGAGTGCCCGCCGGTCATACATCGGTTTCCTCCTCTGCCTTGCCGTTGCGCTCATGCTGGCGCGTGCCAGGGCGACGCCGGCGAGGCGGAGAATGACGCGACCGCGCCGCCTGAGGCCGCGCCAACCTGGACGCCTGCCCCGACCTGGACGGCTGCCCCGACCTGGACACCCGCTCCAACATGGACTCCCGCCCCAATGTGGACTCCGGTACCTACGCCCACTCCTACCCCGACTCCAACCCCTACGCCGACTCCTACTCCTACGCCCACGCCCTACTTCAGCGGCAAGACGATAACCCTGATGGTGGGGCACGACGCCGGAGGCGCCACCGACGCGCACGCCCGTTACATGGCCAGGGACTTGCCGGAGTTCATCCCCGGCAACCCCCGCATCGAAATCAGGAACCTGACGCCCAACGTAGCGGAACGCAATCTCGTCTGGGACGCAGAACCCGACGGCCTGACGCTCGCCCTCGAAGCAACGCCCGGTGTGCTCGAACAGTTCGTTCCGCCAGCGCGGTTCGATATGCGCCAAGTAACCATGATTGGCGTCGTCTCGGGCAGAGAGGAGGCGTGGTTCATCCGCGATACGTTACCCTACAACTGCATCGACGACGCCTTCGGTGCGCCCTCTCCGGAACTGACAATCGCAGCCAATGCCCCGAGGCCTGCCAGCCTCGGCTCGTTGGTGGCCGTGGGCTGGCTGGCCGACAAGATGAACTTGCCGCTGAGAATACGGAACACCGCTTATGCAGCCACTGCCGAACAGTACCTGATGATCGAACGGGGCGATGTGAACTCCTGGGTCTCGCGCACGGTATGGAACCAGTTGCCGATAACCCGGCCCGGTTGGGTCGCGAACGGTTTCGTACGTCCGTTCGCCGACCTGTCAGCTCCGGGAGTCGCCATTCGCCCCAACGCTGAAGGCGAGTTCTATTGCCCCAACGTCCACGACACCTACCTGGACAACCCCGACGACCGGGCATTGTGGCTCGCCATGCGGCCGGACATAGCCATGGCGCACAACATCATCGGCCCTCCCGGGATGTCTCCAGGGGTGACACAGGCACTGCGAAACGCGCTCGCTGCGGCGATGGCGGACGAACAGTTCCCTCTCAAAACATGGAGCGATTCACGGGCAACCCCACCAATTTCACCGACGGGGCGACCGCTCAGCAGGAGTTGATAGAGATAATGGACAAGTTCATCGCGAACAAGGGCAGGATCGACCTGATCGCGCGGGACGTGTACGCCAAGTACGTGCGATGAGCCAAACGGAGCCCTCGCATACGGCTGCACAACAGTGCGATGCTATAGTCCCGCCATGAGCACCCGCTGTGGCTACATCGCTCTCCTCCTATTGCCTGCCGTTGTGCTCATGCTGGCCGCGTGCCAGGGCGACGCCAGCGAGATGCAGGATGGGGCGACCGCGCCGCCTGAGGCCGCGCCAACATGGACGCCTGCCCCAACATGGACGGCTGCCCCGACTTGGACACCCGCTCCAACATGGACTCCCGCCCCAACGTGGACTCCCGTGCCTACGCCTCCGCCTACCCCTACCGCCACCCCAACACCAACCCCTACGCCGACTTCAACCCCAACCCCGACGTCTACCCCCACGCCCACTCTCACACCTACGCCTACGCCAACTGCCACTCCTACGCCAACACCGAGCCCCACAGCTACTCCGATCCCAGACCTCTCAACCTATTTCAGAGGCAAGACCATCACCCTGATGGTCGGCTACGGCCCTGGCGGCGGCTCGGATAGGCAGGCCCGATTCATGTCCAGCGAGTGGCCGCGGTTCATCCCCGGCAACCCCAACATCAGAGTCGTGAACCTGACGCCCAACGTGGTGGAGCGCAACTTCGTTTGGAACGCGGCGCCGGACGGTCTGACCCTCGCGGTTGAATTGCGCATTGGTATCGGCCAGGTGGCCGATACCAATGCGCAATTCAACCCGAGTGATTCGACGGTGATCGGCGTCACTTCCGGTGCAGAAGGGGTGTGGTTGATACGCGGGACGCTCCCGTACGACTGCATAGACGACGCCTTCGGAGCAACCGAGCCACTCACTATCGGCGTGAACGCACCCACCCCTGCCGACCTTGGGCCCTTCGTCTCGATCGGATGGCTGGCAGACAGGTTCGACGTCCCGCTGGTGATGCGGAACGTTCCTGCCGCGGGAGCCGTAGAGCAGTACCTGCTGATCGAGCGTGGCGACGTGAACTCCTGGGCTTCCACCACCATCTGGAGCCACTTGCCCACAACACGGCCCGGATGGGTCAGGAGCGGTTTCGTCCGTCCGTTCACCGACCTGTCGCCATCGGGGTTCACCCTGGGGCACAACGGCGAGCGTAACTTCCACTGTCCAAACTTCTACGACACTTACCTGAAGGACGAGGAAGACCGTGCGCTGTGGCTTGCGATGCGCTCCTACATCACTTTCGGGAGAAACGTCATCGGTCCGCCGGGCATGCCTGCGGAATTGGCGCAGGCCCTGCGGGACGCACTTACGGCGGCGATGGCGGATAGGCGATTCGCAGACGGCCTGGAGACCGCCGTCGGTGTCAGGAACACGTTCATCGACGGCGCGTCTGCTCAACGACTTGTTACCGACGTGGTAGACAACTTCGAAGCGAACCGCGCCGAGATCGAGCGGATCCAAGAGGACGTATTCGCCAAGTACGTCCGTTAGGGCTGGCTGCCCGACCTGCTCGAGTGGCTATCGAAGCGTGGAAGAAGCCGTCCCTTGGCCCCGTTCTCACCCCTTCCTGAAGTGCGGCATGACGTGCTCCGCGAACAGCGAGAGCTGCTCCTTGAACTGCTCCGCGGGCATGCCCTCCGGCCAGCGGAACATCACCTGGTCGAGGCCGGGGAACTCTGTCTCGTACGCCTTCAACTCGCGGATGACCAGCTCCGGCGGGCCGCAGAGCCATGCGCGTTGTCTGATGCCTTCCTCTATCGTCGGGACCCTCGCGGGCGCGCCGGGCGTGCCCCACGGGCGGCCGTCCTCGTCCACGTAGCGCACGAACCCGAACGGCGCGAACCACTTGTACGCCTCGTCGTGGTAAGGGCGCACGTTCTCCATCGCCTCCTCCGGCGTCGGTGCGATGGACATGGCGACTCCAAGGCAGAGGTCCTCGCCGAGCGCCAGGTTACGGCCTGCCTTCGCAGCCTCGTCCTGGTAGGTATGGAATATCTGCCGCGCCAGCCGGTCGGCGTTCTGCGTGATCATCCCCTTGATGCCGTTCTGCGCCATGTAGGGGATGGACCTGCCGCTGGCGATCGCCTGCCACACCTCCACCGGCTGGTGGATGGGACGCGGAACCAGCGTCACCTCGGTCGGCTCGTAGCCGCGGAACTTGGTGGGCGCAGGGATGGTGTAGTGCTTGCCGTGATGACTGAACGAGTCCTGGTGGAACGCCTTCATCATGACTTCCATCTGCTCCTCGAACAGCTCGCGGTTGGCGTCCTGGTCCAGCAGCGGAGCGCCCATCGTCTCGACCTCCCGCGTCTGGTAGCCCCGCCCCACGCCGAAGATCACGCGCCCGTCGGTGAGGATGTCGGCCATCGCGAAGTCCTCGGCGAGGCGGATGGGGTGCCAGACCGGGCTGACGTTGAAGGCGCAACCGAGCTTGAGGCGCTCCGTCCGCGCCGCCAGGTACGTTCCCCACAGGATGAGGTTCGGGATGACTTCGTAGCCCTCGCGTTGGAAGTGATGCTCCGCGCCCCAGAGCGTGTCGAACCCGAGCTTGTCCATGTGCTGCGCCACGTCCAGCGACATCTTGTACGCCTTGACGATCTGCTCGTTGGAGAGATGCCGCTCGTCCGGCGGCGTGCCGCCCAGTCCGACATTGTCCAGTTCCGTGAAGCCGACGTAGAGGACGGAGAACTTCGTGATCATCAGCACCTACCTCGTGCGGGATGCGCGCAAGGATAGCAGAGCGCGGCACGGGACTTGGGGCGTGGTTCGACAAGCTCACCACGAACGGGCATGAGTCGTAGTCCGCGTAGGTGCTTGGCTACAACCGTACGACCCGTGGAGGGACGCGCTGCCGCTCCCGCTCAACGGCGGCGATGGTTTCCCGCGCAGCGTTCTCCAACCCGCCGGTCTCGTTGACGATGACGGTGTCGAACCACGCAGCGTCGAGCATCTCCTGGCGGGACGTCTCGATGCGCAACGCCGTCTCCTCCGCCGATTCGGTATCGCGGCTGCGCAGGCGGCGTTCGAGCTCCTCCAGCGATGGCGGCGCCACGAAGATGAGCACCGCGTCCGGTGCGATCGTGCGGATCGACGCCGCGCCCTGCACGTCAGTCCGCACGATGGCGTCGCGCCCCTCGGCGAGCGCTTCGCGCACCGGCGCCTTCGGCACGCCGTACAGGTTGCCGTACACCTCCGCGTGCTCCAGCAGTTCGCCGCGCTCCAGCAGATCGAGGAACTCCTCCCGCGTGTGGAAGAGGTGGTGCACGCCGTGCTGCTCGCCGGGGCGCATCGCCCGCGTCGTTGCAGTGATGGCGAAGAACACCTCCGGGCGCATTTCCAGCACGCGGGCGAGCATCGCGTCCTTGCCGACACCAGACGGACCGGAGACGACGATGAGGAGCGGATGCGGCTCAGCTATGCTCACTGTGGGCCGCGCCTCACGGCTACGCGTCCTCCCCCAGCGAGTCGAGGTCGTCCCAGAAGGTGGGATAGGAGACGGCCGCCGTCTGCGCAGACTGCACCGTGGTCTCGCCTGCCGCGAGCAGGCCCGCGACGCCCATCGTCATTGCGATGCGGTGGTCCGCGTACGTCCGGTGCGTCGCGCCGCGGAGGGCGCGCCCGCCCGTGATGCGCAGGCCGTCGTCCAGCTCCTCGACCTGCGCACCGGACCGGGAGAGCTCCACGCGGGAGGCCATGAGACGGTCGCTCTCCTTGATGCGCAGTTCGGAAGCGTCACGGATGACGGTCGTGCCCTCCGCGAAGCAGGCAGCGAGCGCGAGCACGGGCACCTCGTCCACGAGGCGCGGGATGAGATCGCCCCCTATCTCGGTAGCGCGGAGGCTGCTCGAGCGTGCCACGAGGTCGGCGACGAGCTCGCCTCCCTCGGTGCGCTCGTTCTCGACGCTTACGTCCGCGCCCATCATCGCGAGCGCGTCGAGGATGCCGGTGCGCGTGGGGTTCACGCCCACGTTGCGCACACGCACCTCCGCGTCAGGGTGGCAGACGCCGGCGACGAGCCAGTACGCCGCCGAGCTGATGTCGGCAGGGATCGTCGCGTCCATGGCGCTGAGTCGTCCGGGCCGGACACGCACGGTCAGCCCGTCCTCGATGACCTCGACGCCCATCGAACGGAACATGAGCTCGGTGTGGTCTCGGGAGACGGCGGGCTGCTCCAGCGTGGTCTCGCCGTCCGCGAACAGCCCAGCGAGGAGGAGCGCGCTCTTCACCTGTGCCGACGCGACGGGCATGCGGTACTCGATGCCGTGCAGGCTGCCTCCACGGAACGTGAGCGGCGCAAGCCTGCCGCCCCCGCGCCCGTCCACTTCCGCGCCCATCAGGCGCAGTGGCTCGACGATGCGCGCCATCGGGCGGGAGCGTATCGAGCGGTCGCCCGTCATAACCGACATGAACGGCTGGCCCGCAAGGACTCCCGCCATCAGGCGCGTCGTCGTGCCGCTGTTGCCGGTGTTGAGGATGTCCGACGGCTCGGAGAGGACGCCGCCGCGCACGGTGAACGCGCCGTCGTCGTGCCGCTCGATCTGCGTACCGAGGCCGCGCAGCACGCGTAGCGTGGAGGCGAGGTCAGCGCCGGTGCCATAGTTCTCGACGCGCGCCTCACCGTCGGCGATCGCGTTGAAGATGGCCGCGCGATGGGAGATGGACTTGTCGCCCGGCGGAGTAACGTCGCCGCGCAAGCGCCTGGGCCGCCGCACCGTCATCTGCATGGGGAGTCGCTCCTGCGTCCGAAGGGTGGGGCCATTCTAGCATCGCCGGGTTCCCTGGCTCGCTGCAGCGCGTCACTCAACACCCTCCGGCAGCGTGAAGCGGCCCGTGCTGTCGGTTTCGATGGGAAGCACGCCGACGACTGCTGCGCGGTCTATGGGCCCGTAGACGTGCGGGAACGTGTCTCCGGCGGAATCCTCCTCCCTCACCTCCGACGTGAGCAGCGCAGGGTCCACAACCAGCAGCACGAGCGCCCGGTGACCGGCGAAGTGCCTGCCCAGTACGCCCCGCAGCTGTGCGGGGCGACAGTTGTGGATGAACCCTTCCGAAGCCAGCGACTCCGCCTCGTAGTACGGCGTGTCCGCTCCCCGCCGCCATGCCTCCGGTGTAGTCACGTGCAGGATGCGTCCTTGCGCTATCATCTCCGGCAGTCTCCGTTCTGAGGTTCCGTCATGGCGCTTACCACACCCAACGACCGCACGCTGCTGAACGTCATCGTGGCGTACGAGCGCGAACTCATGGGCCCGAACTTACCACGAATGAGCTCACCCGCATCGCCGAGTCCATGAAGCGGATGATGATGGACGAGATCCAGTCCGCCAAGTCCGCGCACTGACTCCCGGACACTTGCAGCATTCCGCCGTTGTGCCGACTGCGACGTACCCCTATCCTGTCGCAGCCCCGGAACACACCGGGGCGAACCCCAGGAGGTATGTCAGTGCAGAAGTATCTCGTGTTGTATCACGCTTCGGCAGCCGCTATGCAAGCGATGATGGACTCCAAGCCGGTGGACATGAAGGCCGTCATCGAGTCGTGGCAAGCCTGGGCCCTGCGATGCGGGGATGGTCTGGTCGACATGTCGCCGCTGAGCGGAGGCCGGAGGATAACCGCATCGGGAAATTCCCAGAGCGACATGGGTATCGTGACGTACTCGGTGCTCCAGGCAGAGAACATGGAAGCCGCGCAGGCGCTGCTCGCGGACCATCCACACCTCGGGAACGCGGGTTGCGAGATAGAGGTCTACGAGACGATGTCGCTCCCCTGGTGACGCTCGCCCGTCAGACGCCCCTGAGCGCGTCCGCGACCGCGTAAACGGGGCGGAAGATATACCCCAGCGGGCTGATGTCCGTCAGGAACGTCAGCGCGATGAGCCCCATGAGCACGATCGGCCCGAAGCGCTGCAGTTGAACGACCACCGGTCGCCAGCTGCGCGGCGCGATACCCTGGATGATGCCGCCTCCGTCCAGCGGAGGAAGCGGCAACAGGTTGAACACGGCCAGCAGCAGGTTCAGCGCGACGCCGTACCACGCGATGATGCTGGCCCATGCGGGCAGCGACGCCGATTGCAGGTCTTCCCGCGTGAAGCTGCCGTCGAGCACGCCCACGCGAAAGAGCAGCGCGAACGCAACAGCCAGCGCGACGTTCGCCATCGGCCCGGCGGCCGAGACCAACGCCATGCCCGTCCTGCCAACCCGCAGGCGGGACGGGTTCACCGGCACCGGCTTGCCCCAGCCGAACCCCGCGATCAGCAGCATGATCGTGCCTGCCGGATCGAGATGCCGCCTGGGATTGAGCGAGACGCGCCCCAGCCGCGCCGCCGTGTCGTCGCCGAGGCGCAGAGCCATAATGGCGTGGGCCGCCTCATGGAACGTGATGGCGATAAGCAGCGAGACCGCGATGGCGACGAACCACACGAACGCTCGGAACGGATCGTCGAAGAGGCCGTTGATTCCCGCCAGCAGCATCCTGCGCCTCGCCCTATCCCGCCGTCCCAGACTTCACTAAGAACATTGTACGGGTGGGTGGGGCCACTACGCCGGGACTAGTCGTCGTCCCACTCGTCATCGTCGTCGGGCGGAGGCTGGGGCGCCGAGCGTGCGGCGCCGAACGACGGCTGCGGTACGATTGCGCCGGAGCGTTCGCCATCGCGTTGCCGGGGAGACTTGCGCGGCAGTTCGCGCAGCATCGCGAGCGTCTCGCGGAAGGCGTCGGCGGTCTGCCCCGCCGCGTCCACGACGAGCGCCGCTGCTCCCGCGCCGCGCAACTGCTCGGCGTCCGCCTTCGCGGGCAGAGCGCCCAGGTGCACGAGAAGCCGCCTCGACGTCGCGCCGCGCACGCGGGCCAGCCGCATGAGCTGCGCCACGGTGAGCGGCGCGTCCAGAGAGACGAGGAAGGCGTCCACCGGCAACTGGTCGAGTGTGCGTAACAGGCTGTCCGGCAGCTCCGGTTCCACCTGCATGATGAGCGTGCGTCCCTCACCGGTGAGCGCGCCCGCGGGTGTTTCGTCGGAGGAGAACACCTGGAAGTCCGCGCCTCCGGTCTCCTCCGACTGCCCCTCGTCGGTCCACACCCCGAAGAGCGTTTCGGCCAGAGCCTTGACCGACCTGTCCGCCGCCGCTTTCTTCGCGCTCCCCATCCCGGTGATCAGCGCGCCGTCTATCTCCGACGCGGTGACCGCCTCAGCCTGAGCGGCGTCTCCTGCTGCGACCGCACCGAGGAGCAGCACCGGCGCGATGGACTCGCGCTTCGCGGCGCCGCCGAACCCGAGTGGTTGACCTGCGCCCTTCTCGGCGCGTTCGAGTTTATCTGTGAGTTTGCCCATGCGATTCCCTCGTCCCTGCCTCCTCCCCGGAAGAGACCTTTGCATAGCCGATACTCGCACCGCCCCACCCCACGCACGCAGGGCCCTACACCCTGGCCCTCTCCCTCAGGAGAGGGGACCAGACCCCCACCCGCACGCCGCCCCCACAGTACCCTCACCCTAACCCTCTCCCCTTGTAGGGAGAGGGGATCAGGCGGATGTACGATTCTACCAGCAACCCCCTGCCTGTGCTACCCTCGCTCCATGGTCAGCAGCCCGCCATCCCGCGCTCCCTCCATGCCGCTGGTGAAGCGTCTCGTTGCCGGAGGGGCCGGGTCCCGCCGCCGCGCGGCTGCCCTCATCATCTCCGGCGCGGTCTCCGTCAACGGACAGCCCGCGACGAACCTGAACCACCCCGTGCGCTCGTCCGACGCCGTGTCCGTGAGCGGGCAGCCGCTCGCGCAGGCGGAAGAGCGCACCGTCTACCTCCTGCTCAACAAGCCGCGCGGCTACCTCTGCGCCGTGAGCGACTCGCGAGGACGCCCCACCGTCCTCGACCTCGTGCCGGACGCCTTGCGCGTCGCCGGACTCGTGCCCGTTGGGCGGCTCGATGCCGAGAGCACCGGCCTCCTGTTACTTTCGAACGACGGCGCGTTCGTCGAACGCGTCACACACCCGCGCTACGGCGTCGTCAAGGAGTACGACGTGCTGCTGGACCGGGCAATCTCGCCACGCGACCAGGCGCGACTGCTGGACGGCGTCGAGATCGAGAGCGGAGTCGCGAGGGCGCTGTCGGTCTCGCCACACTCCACGCCCCGCCAACCCTCACCCCAACCCTCTCCCGCCATCGGGAGAGGGAGCATGCAGCCGGCTTCGCGCCGGGCACCCTCGCGCCAGTCCTCTCCCGTTCCAGTGGGAGGAGGCCGGTCGCCGCTCCGCCCTGCCTCGTTCGCGAGGGACGGCGAGGCGCGTTACACGCTGGAGTTGACCGAGGGCAAGAAGCGGGAAGTGCGGCTGATGATGCGAGCGGTCGGACGGCGGGTGCTGCGTCTGACGCGGGTGCGTGTCGGCGGACTGCGGCTCGGCAGGTTGCCGTCCGGCGGCGTGCGTGAACTCTCGGCGCAGGAAGCGCGAAAGGCGTCTCATGGCTGACTTGGGAAGGCTCGTCTGGATAGACATGGAGATGACTGGGCTCGACCCGGACCGGCACGTCACTTTGGAGATAGCGACGCTCATCACGGACCCGTACCTGCAAGTGCTGGCGGAGGGGCCGGTCGTCGCGGTCGCCCGCAGCGACGAGGAGATGGCCCGCATCGACGATTGGAGCCTGCGCACGCACACGGACTCCGGCCTGCTGGAGCGCGTGCAGGCGTCCGCCATCGGCGTCGAAGAGGCGGAGCGGCTCACGCTGGACTTCGTGCGGGAGTGGGTGGACGAGAAGAAGGCGCCGCTGTGCGGGAACTCCGTGCACCAGGACAGGCTCTTCCTGCGGGCGGAGATGCCCTCGCTGGAAGCGTACCTGAACTACCGCATCGTGGACGTGAGCACCATCAAGGAACTCGTGAAGCGCTGGTACCCTGACCTGCCGTCCCATCGCAAGCGACGCGCTCACCTCGCCCTCGACGACATCCACGAGAGCATCGAGGAGCTTCGCTACTACCGCGAGCACGTCTTCGTGGAGTAGGCCGCGGTTAAGAGTGCCAACCGGCGTTGAGAGTGGCACTCTTAATGCCGCTCTCACGAGTGGAGCAGGGTGGCAATCTGGCACTCTTGGCACTCTTAAGATGGGGTGTTTACAAGGCCACGGCCTGCTTCCAGTGACTAAGAGCGCAAGAGTGCCAATGTTTTCACAAGTTTGAGCGTTCACCAGGTGTCTCATCCTGTTGCAACGTGTTGCGTTGAGGGAGCGACCATTGCCATGCGCCTGCGCCGTGGCCGCCGGATATGCCGACGCGGGTTGAGTTGACGTTACAGAGAGTGCGGGCACGGAAGAGCGTACGCCGAGATATCCCCTGCACGGCGGCTTCACGTTCGATGGCGGCGGCGGGGCGGGGGCCGTCAGCGAGCGTACGCATGAGGAAGACCTGCGCGGCACGGGTCCTCGCTCCGTAGTCACGGTTGGGATCAGCAAGGGCCTTCATATGGACAGAGAACACGGCTCCAGTCCTGCAATCGACACAACATCCTCAGTCGGGATGGCGAGGGTTAGGTTGACGTTGTTGTTCCGGTCGATGGTCGCCCCATCCAGGAGGAGCTGAAGCACTTCCCTTCGTCCCTCGTCCGGCAGGCCGTCCAGCCTGTCGCCGGCCCGGCGCGCCCACTCGACGATGTGCTCGCCCAGCACCCGCTTCTCCGCCTGCGCCGACTCCCGGGCGCGATAGTCGTCCAGCGCCTTCCGCAGAGTCTCAAGCCGCTCGGTGATGAACCTGCGCTGATGGTCCAGTTGCTTCTCCGTGATCTTGCCCGACACGTAGAGCCTGATAGCCCGGTCCTCCTCCATCTGGACCCTTTGCAGTTCGCGCTCCGCCCTGGCGACCTCCTCGGCGGATCCGCCGCCCTCCGCCTGGGCCGCCAGGGCATCGATGCCGGCGACGATGAGGCCCGGGTTCTCCAGCACCCTCTTGACCTCGCCCCAGACCCGTTCTTCCAGCCGTTCCGCCCTGATATAGGGGTGCTCCCGGCACCTTACGCCCTCGTTCAGCATGCCGTAGCAGTTGTAGTAGCGGTGGAGAGTATCCATGTCGTACCCGTAGGCCTTGCCGTCGCGCTTGACGGTCTGGCGTCTCGCCGCCCGGCAGCCCATGAGGTACCCACACTCGGCACACCTGACCAGATGCTGCAGGAGATAGAAGACCTTGGTGTTGCGGCTCGAACGGGTCAGCCGCTGCTTCTTTGCTTCCTGCGCCAGCTCCCAGGTCTCCTCGTCCACCAGGCGCGGGAAGGGCACACCGATCCACTCGTCCTCCGGCCGGTCGTACTTCCTCATCCCGGCCTCAGTGGCGACGTGGCGGATCTTGCCGAACCACCAGGTGCCCCTGTATGCATCGAGTGTCAGGATGCGAGTGACCGTGCGGTGGTGCCACCGCACGGCGGCTCTGGGCGTGGGGACGCCCTCGGCGGTCAGCTTCTTGGCAATGGCGGGAGCCCCCATTCCCTCGCGGACGTAGAGGTGGAAGACGCGGCGAACTATCTCGGCCTCGGCCTCCACGACCTGCGGCCTGCGGTCCTCCCCGATGCGGTAGCCGTAGGGGATGTTGCTGACCGGGATGCGGCCCTGCTTGGCCGAGCCGCGCTTGCCCATGGATGCCCGCTCCCGGAAGTTGTCCAACTCGATCTTGCCGATGGCCGCCATCAGGCCGAAGGTCTTCATGTCGATGGTGTCCATGACGGCTTCGATCTCTATCTGGTACGCCTCGACGACCTCCATGAGGGCGGCTGCGGGGTACATGCCCCGGCTGAGCCGGTCCGACTTCCAGCAGACGATGGTGTCGAACCGTCCCATCCTCGCGTCGGCCAGCATCCTCTGGAACTCCGGGCGGCTCTTCGACCAGCCCCTGCCCACCTCCTGGTAGCGGGCGGCGATGTTCAGCCCCCTGCGCTGGCAGTGGGTCTCCATGTCGGATATCTGCTCGGAGATGGAGGTCTTGTCCTCCGTGTCCTGTCCCTGGCTGGAGACGCGGGCGTAGATGGCCGCCCTCTGTCCGTTGGCTTGTTGCTGACTCATGCTGCTCGCCATGGTTTCCTCCTCTTACATCCTCTGAAATCAAAGAGACCCGCCTCCTGTGGGGAGCGGGTCTGCGAGTAGTAGCATCTATTCGCATCACCTGTACCGCAGGTGGCGCCACGGCCCGGGATGTTTGCGCATCGCCGGGCCACCGTCTGCCTGCCATTCTACCCCCGTTGGACAGGGGGCGCCAAGCGCGTCTTGGCACAACTCCATCGCATGCCTCGTCCGGTCAAGATCGCGGGTAGTCCCCGTCTTCTTCACAACCAGCTTCTGCGTCTCGTCGAGCATCAGCCTTACTCTTCGTCCGGCGACGGGTCCGCCCCGGAAGGGGGCGAGTCGTCCTCGGCCAGCTTGAGCAGGATGGTGAAGAGGCGGCGCAACCGCTCCTCGGCGTCGGGCGCGGGTTTGACGTCGATCCCGACGACCCTTATCTCAGGAGCGTCCCTGGCGGGCCTTCGCCTTCTGTTCTGTCTCTTGGCGTCTCTCATATCGATTAGTTGCAGCGGCGGTTGGGTAGGCCGCCGGTCTCTCGTTGTCCTGGTATGTGGCCGCGCCGGCACTGACGGAGGGGGCGAGCGCCGGGCGGCTTCCTTCCATTTCAGGCCCCGCAGTGCCGCCAATGCGCCTGGGCGCCCGGCGGGGCCGTGGGTCTAGCTCTCCTCATCGAATAAGGTCATCTGGAAGCCCTTCCCGAAGATGATCTCCAGGCCGCCGGGCATCCGGCCTGCGAAGCGGCAGATGGAGAGCATGGCTCCCCCGCAGGGCTCGACGTTCTTCCTGCGCCACTTGTCCTGTTGCTTGGGGTCCACGCCGAGGGCCTTGGCGAGGCCGCGCCAGCTGAGGCCGCTGGCCTCCTTGAGGCGTTCGAGACGCTCGCCGAAGTCCTCCGGCAGCACGCTGCTCTCCGGGAGCTGGATCCCGCCCGCTCCGTTGTCGTTCCGCCCGTCGAAACGGGTCGAGTCGTCAGGGTTGTTGTTCATCTCTCTCCTCCAGTCTGAACAGTTCATGGATTCCGGTTACTCCAAGGGCCTTGAGCATCCGGCGGCGGATGCGACCGGAGGGCGAGCGCCCCGCGTTGACCAGCATCGACATGTAGCCGGGGCTGACCCCGACCTCCCTGGCGAGCCAGTTCTGGGAGCGGTCCAGCAGCGCCAGCCGCCTCCAGAAGGCCGCCGCGTCGAGCCGGACAACGGTCCGTCCTCCGCGCCTCCGGTGGCCTTTCTTCTCATGAGCGTCTCGTGCAGGCATGGGTCTTCTCTCATTCCTCGTTGATCATCGGGGAGGCAGGGCCCGGGGAGATTCCCAGCCGGTGGGGCTGCGCCATGCGTGTCCCATCGGCCCCAGGGCGTCGATGGCTGCACGGTGGGAGACCCACAGAGGAACGGCCGCCTGCTCGGCCCGCATCTCCTCCCGCGCCACACGCAGGAAGTGGGTATGGGCAGTCTCGTCGTCGAAGACGATGAGGACGGCGGGCCTTGCGCCGTGGTCGTCGGTGGGCCGGTGAGATGAGTAGTAGCGCAGGTAGGGGGCGAGCCGGTCCGACATGGTTGAGGGGCGCACGGCGCGGCGCTCCCACTCCAGGAAGAAGGGCCATGCGGTCTCGTCCTTGCGCAGGATGCCGAAGGCGTCGGCGTTGACGGCGCGCATCCCGCCGTCGTGCCGGAAGTGCCGGGATGCCCTTCTGGGCGGGTCGAGCTGGACGATCTCCCACCCCAGGAGGCGGGCCTGTGCGGTCATGGCGGCCAGGAAGCTGTGGACGGCCTCGGTGTGCTCGATGTTCCTGAGCAGCTGGCGGTTTCTCCCGCCGGTGACGTTGCGCCACCCCGCCGGACCCTCGGCATCTTCAAGGGCGATGCTCCACCGCCTCCTTGCCATGGCTACCGACGTGCGGTCCCTGCGTGCGAGGAGGGAGAGGCCCCGGTCGGTGAGGGCGAGGCGGCGGCCCGCGTCGCGGGGACGGGCCACGAGGCCGAAGCCTTCGAGCGGGTTGACCAGCTGAGAGGCCCTCTGAGGCGAGACGTCCATCAGCCCGGCCAGGTCCGTGGGGGCGATCCAGGGCCAGTCGGAGACGAGGTCGAGGGCGCGCTTCTCGGCGGGCTTGAGCAGGACCGGCAGCATGTGGTCGGGGATGTCCCACCCCGGACCCTCGACGGCGAGGTCGGCGGGGAAGTCGGCACGCTGCGGTTCAGGTTCCTGCGGCAGCACACCGCCGGGGGCCGCCCGGTCGAGGGCGCGGCGCAGGTCGACGGACGCGCTTCCCCTGGGCGGAGTCCATACCGGGGCGTCTGCCCCTGCCACCATCGCAAGACGTTCCAGGGTGAACAGGCCCGGCGCCTCGGTGGCCGAGAGCGCTCTCCGGGCATGCCTGAGCCGCACCTCGTCGGCCATGAGGATGAGGACGGTTCCGGGCATCGGCCTCTCGCGCAGCCGCCAGAGCCGCTTGGCGAAGCCCGAGCGGTCGGCGGTGGGTCCCTGCCGGACGACGCCGACGGTTCTCCCGCCGGGAAGGGTCATGGCGGCGTCCAACGGCGCGGCCCGGAACCAGCGGAACCGGATGGGGAATGCGACGTCCGAGACGGCGGATGCGGCGCTGTATATGGAGGCCAGGGCATCGAGGCGCTCCATCAGGCTGCGACGCCACTGCGCGGAAACGGGATAGAGGCGCAACAGATCGTCGATGGCCATGCCCTCCTCGTCCGCGAGCCTGCGCAGCCCTGCTGCGGTGAGGTGGACCCTCCGGGACGAGGGAAGCAACCCCGTTGCGTGGGGCACGGAGGCGCAGAAGCCGCCGCTCTCAAGCCTCTCCACCGCCTCGTAGACCGCGCCCCTGGACCAGCCGGTCACGGCGACCATCTCCAGCCGGTCGAGGAAGGGCATCGACGCCAGGGCATGGAGCAGGCCTGCCTCACATCCTTCGGTTCTCATTCCCCCGCCTCCTGTTCGGTGTTCTCGATGTCTTCGACGCCCTTGCGGTACGCTTCGACCTTCCTGTCGCCCTCCGCATCGCCGTAGGCGATCTGCTGCGCGGAGACGGTGTAGGCCGCAGCCGCATCGCGGATGCGGACGGCGAGGGCGGGGTCTCCCTCCTCCGGCTTGCGCACCATCATCGAGAAGGCGGGCATCCGCTCCGTGCCCACGGTGGCGCGGACGTAGCAGTGGTGGACCGGCAGGGAGACGATGTCTTCCTCGCTGACGCGATCCCTCCCCAGCTCCCAGACGAGTTGGCGGGCGTCGTTCCCGGCTACCTGGAAGACTGCAAGGCAGCCCACGTTGGCGAGGATGGTCTCCCGCATCGTGCGGGAGAGGTCGTCGAGCTTGGCGAGGCTCTGGGTTGCCAGGACGAAGGACGCGCCGAACTTGCCGAGCTCGGAGAGCATCGACTCGTAATCCACGCCGGGCATCGACTGCATCTCGTCCACCACCACCAGCGCGCCACGCCGCCGGTCGGGCGGCAAGCTGCCCTGCTCCCGGATCACGGCGTCCACGAGGTTGAGCAGGGAGGCTCCCACCAGGGCGGCCACGTCCCTGCCGACCGTCCCCTGGGAGGTGGAGACGAGCAGGATGCCGCCGTCGTGGATGGTGCGGCGCAGGTCGATCGTCGAATGGCGCTGGCCCAGGATGGCCCTTGCCCGCTTGGAGGAGGCGTAGTAGGAGAGGCGGGTCTGGACGGGAGCGAGGGCCTCGGCCTTGTACTGGCGGTGCCACGAGGAGAAATCCCTCGCCCACCACTCCAGGAGGTAGGGGTCGGAGACCCGCTTCAACGCGTCCTTGCGGAAGGGCTCGTCCGACAGCAGCTTCAGGCCGTCGAGGATGGTGTATTGGGCCTCCGCCTCCACCTGCTCGTTGGCCTCGTGGAGCGTCTTGACGGTGAACTCCAATATGGACTGCATCCGGGGCCCCCACTGCTCCCACAGGCCCCGCGCCACTCTGACCACCGAGTCGGCGGTGCGGTCGCGGTCGGCGAAGATGCGGGTGTCCAGCAGGTTGATGCCGGGAGAGCGCGTCTCGTCTGACAGGTCGATGAGTCGCACCCGGTCTACGAGCCCCTCGGGAACGTGTTCGAGGATGCTGGCCACGAGGTCGGCGTGGGGGTCCACCACGACGATGGCGTCGCCGTCCCTGCCCGCCGCCTTCTCCTTGAGCTTGTGCGTGAGAAGGTGGTGCATGAGGGTGGACTTGCCCATGCGCGTACGTGCGACGTAGAGGTGGTGGCGGCGCAGCAGGTCGTCGGGAAAGCGGATCTCCCGCTTCGCCCCTGCCGTGGCATCTCCCACCAGCGCGCCGCCCCCGACGCGCCGGGCCGACGGGCTGAGCGCCCGTGCGCCGGAGCGCTCCACAAGGGGCGTCTCGTCTCCCGCTCCCGGCGGGTGCCACAGGGCGGCCACTTCGCGGACGCCCAGGACGCTGCGCCTCCCGAACAGGCCGGGGCCTGCCGGGTGCAGCATGTCGGGATCGGGAACGACCGGTCGCACCTCCCCCACCCTGAAACTCGCCCCGGCGGGGTTGTCGTAATGGCGGTAGGCCGCCACCACCGGTTCAAGCAGGTCGGCGGCCCGCTCCTGCCCCGTGGCGGCGGGCAGGACGGCCGTCACCTGGACCTCGGCGTCGAAGGCGATGCGGGAGACCTTCTCGCGTATCAGGAGCGGGTCGTGGACGGGCGGGCGCTTGAAGAAGCGCGCCTTCACCCAGCCCGCCGCGATCAGGCCCGCGGCGACGCCGAGTCCCATCAGGACGGCCTTCCAGGTCTCGTCCGCCTGCATCCACTGATACGCCTTGAGGGCGATCAACGCGCCGATGCCGAGGACGGCCATGCCGAGGCCGCCCGCGGCCTGCGGCGTTCCGGCCTGAGGAGCATACGCGGGCTGCGCCACCCCGGTTCCGTGGCGATCGTGGACGAGGCGCTGGTGGTGCTCCGCCCACGCGGGGCCGAGGGAGCGCAGGAGCAGGCGTGCGACGACGCGCTCGCCGTCGCGCAGGTCGGAGAGCGCGCCGAGAAGGGCTATGAGGGGGTCGGAGCCGGGGTCGGTCAGGTCGTCGTCGCGGAAGGTGCGCAGGGGCACGTATTCGGGACCCGCAGAGCGCAGGATCATCGACCACGCCTGCTCTCCGTCCTCCAGCCGCAGGGGGTCCTCCCCCGGCGCGACCTCATGGATGCGCGCCTGGGGGTAGTGGGCCGAGAGCTGGCCCCGGATCACCTGTCCCTCCTGACAGCGGGCCATGAGGGTGACTCCCCCGGCGTCGCCCGCGAGCTCGAGGGAGAAGGGCTCCGGTACGGCGATGGAGGCAAGGAGGTTCTCGACGCCGAGGAGCGTGCGCTCGCCGGTGCGCGGCGGCGTCACCGCCAGCAGCACCGGAGGGGTTGGTGCGGTGCCAAGGGGCTTGCGTTTGGGCCGGAGTTGCATGGATGTTTTCCTTTCTCAATGTGCGTGGACGTCCTAGTGTTTTCCGGGCCGCCACTCGATGACGTCGGCCTCCTCCGGCGTGGCCTCCACGCGGACGGGGAAGCGCCCGCCGCGCGCGAGCAGGAGGCCGTCGCCCCTGGGGCACGAGAGGAGCCAGCGCTGCAGGTCGAGCGGCAGGTCGAACGCATCGCCCACGGTGGAGATGGCGGCTGCGTCCTGCTGCAGCAGGAGCTTGAATGCGGCGTTCTGGAGGAGCGCCCTGCCGGAGTGGCCGGTGATGGTGCGTGAGGTGTCCTCGGAGAGCAGGTCCTGCACGTCCTGGGTGATGAACTGCAACCCCAGGCGATGCTTCCTGGCCCGCTTGGCCATGCTGACCATGAAGGCCGCGCCCTCGGGGTGCTGCATGATGCTCCAGACCTCGTCGACGACGAGCAGGCGGGGCTTCGGGTCCTGCGCTGCGGCGGCCCACACCGTCTCGGTGCAGACCATGGCCGCCGCGGGGCGCAGGTCGGGTTCGAGGAGGCGGAGGTCGAAGACGGTGACGAGCGCCTCATTGGAGAGCAGGTCGTCTCCCTCGTCGGAGAGCAGGTGCCGGAGGCTGCCGGTTGCGAACGGCCGCAGCAGTTTGGCGAGGTCCTCCGATTCCCCGTTCTGCATGTAAGCGTAGAAGTCCTTGAAGCCGGTGCGCTCTCTGGGTTCGGCGTAGTAGCCCGCGAGTGCGTGGTCGAGGGTGGCCCGGCGCTCGGCGCTGAGCCGCTCGCCGATCATCACCTCGATGAGCCGGCGCAGGCTGCCGATGCGGAGCAGGAGCTCCTCGGCATCGCCCCTGTCGATGACGAAGGGGTTCATGCCCTGGCCGGGGACGCCGGGGGAGAGGACGCGCCCGCCCGCGGCTCGTGCCATGTCGGCGTATTCGCCCTCCGGGTCGATGACGTAGGCGGTGATGCCCCGCGTCAGACCCCGGAGCATGCCGAGCTTGGTGGAGAACGACTTTCCGCTGCCGGAGCGCGCCAGCACGGCGGTGTTGGCGTTGAGGTGGGGCCGTCCCACGGGTCGTAGACGACGGGTGAGCACGCGCGCAGGTCGATGCCGTAGAGCGTGCCGCTGCGGGTGTCGAGGTCGGGGGGAGAGAAGGGGAAGAGTCGCGCGATGGACGAGGTGTCCAGGCTGCGCCACTCCGCGACCGCGTTCATCGCGATGGGCAGCGTGGAGAGCAGCCCCACGCGCTGGCGGAAGGGGAGCGCGTCGAGCTTGCCGAGGGTGGCGGCGAAGTGGGCCCGAGCGCGCTGGGTCATCTCCTTGAGCGCGGCCTCGTCCCCGGCGTGGAGCGTGATCGAGAGGGAGGAGTGGAAGAGCCGCTCGCGCCCGCGCTGCACCTCGTCGCGGAGGCGGGTGATGTCCTCCAGGGCTATCTCGGCCTCGGGGGACATGGTGCGTCCCTTGCGCAGGGAGAGGGACTGTGCGGACTCGAAGCGCACCTTCTGCCACTCCAGGGTGCGGGCGGCCTGCTCGGCGGGTATGGGGCCGAGGTGGATCGCGAGGTCCATGGGGGCGCCCGCGGCCATCAGCCCTTGCAGGAATCCGGGGCCGAGTGCGCGGGGCCAGCGCCCCAGGTGCAGCGAGCGCGTGAAATGCCCGCCGACGCGGATCTCGCGCCGGTTGACCATCACCTCCACCCGCTCGTCCTCGTCCCGGTCCGCGGGCGAACCGCCGAGTGTCGATGCGAGCAGGAAGAGGCGCAGGGCGCGGCCCGTGAGCGGATGGGCGGAGAGGCCCGCCCTGCCCAGGAGGCCGCGCAGGTCGTCGGCTCGGGCGAACTGGCAGACGGCGTAGAAGCGCCGGTCGAGGATGCCGTCGCGGTATTCCAGGCTGCTGAGCAGGCCGCGGAGCGATTCCGCCGCCGCCTTCGTCTGCGGAGGCAGGTCGCCGGGCTCGGCCTCGCGCAAGTGCTCCCTCATGCGGCTGAGGTCGGGTGGGTGCTGGCGGATGAGCAACTGGACGGGGAAATCGAGGGCGTTGAGCGCTCCGGCGAAGGCGCCCAGCTTCGGCTCGTCCAGTTCGAGGCCCATGACCTCGAAGACGCCGAGCTTGACGCCGTCGAGGCGTACGGGGCCGTCGTCCTCCAGGTGGGAGAGCATGAAGCAGAGCGGCAGCGGCAGCGGCGGTTTTACAACGGGCTCCTTCGGCTGCCGGCCGGCATCGGGCGTTCTGCGCAGGGCGCGCCGCCCCATGCTCCCGGCCGGTCGAGCCAGCTGTCGCAAGGCGCTGCTCCCCCTTCTGGGGATGGAGACTATGCCGCTGCACAGGTCGCGCAGGCCCATGTTCCGGGTCCGTTCGACGAGGTTCCGCAAGGTGCTGCTCCCCCTCCTGGGGATGGAGACGATGGCGCTGCGCAGGACGCGGCGGACCGTGGTCTTGGTTCGTTCGAGTAGCGTTCTCAATGCATGTGCTCCTATGGGCTGGGGATGGGGACGATGCCGCTGCGCAGGACGAGGGCGATTGCCTTGGCCGAGAGGACGATCACCAGACCCAGGAGGGCTCCTGCGACGGCGTTGCGCGCGCGGCCGGCGTTGCGGGGCTCGCTCCCCTCGGCCATGAGGACGAAGCCCGCCCAGACGACGGCGAAGACAGCGAGACCGGCCGCCGCATAGGCCATGGCGGTCAGCACGCCGTCGAAGGCCGCGAGCATCGTCCGCTCCTCGTGTTGCGCGGCGGCGGAGACCGCCGCCGCGCAACACGCCGTCAGGGCTGCCACGATCCGTCTCACCACGGCCACTCCCAACCGAGGAATCCGAAGAGCCAGTCCGCCTCGTCCTCGGTCAGCTGCGTCTGGACGGGGGGAGGCGGCTCCTCCTCCACTGGGGGCAGCACGAACGGTGTGTAGGGGGCATCCGAGCCGATGGCCAGCGCCATCTGCACGGTTTCCTCCCTGCTGCCGTAGGCGCTCCCGCGGGGGTTCACCGTGCCCAGGATGAACTCCTCATGCTTGATCAGGACGGAGGGCACGACGATGATCTCCTCGCTGGGGATGGTGAGCCGGGCGGAGATCTCGTGGGAGGACGTGGTGCCGTCCTTGTTCCGGACGGTGACCGTGTCGCGAACGACCTTGCTGGCGCCGGGGCGCCACACCTTGACCGGCACCAGGCGGATCTCCTCCCGCTCCGGTATGAGGGTGAGGACCACCAGCGGCGGGGCATTGCCCCGCAGGTGCGCTTCGAGGGCGGCCTCGATGGTCAGCTCGTGCAGACGCTCGCCCGTTGGCACGGGCAACCGGAAGACGGCGCTGCCGGGCGGGTCGAGGTTGACGGTGGCGGTCGAGTCGCCGGAGGAGACCGTGACGGAGCCGTAGACGTTCGTCACGCGGGCCTTCATGACCATGGGCCCCGCGATGTGCTCCTCCCCGGTGACCACGACGAGGTCGATGGGATGCTCGATGTTGGAGACACACTTCCCGGCATGCAGCATCCCGGTGAGCGCACCCGGACTCCACCGGATCTGTGTGACGCTGACGTCGCACAGCTCCCCCTCGACGACGGGCAGGGGGTGCGGCAGCTGGTCGCCCTTGAGGCTGACCCCTCCGGCAAGTCCGGACTCATCGACCCAGGCGAAGGTGAACGACGGGGCGTCGCCGGAGAGCGGCAGCGTGTAGAAGATGCTCCCTCCCGCGCGGACGCTGGCCGCTCCCCAGAAGCCCAGCTCCCGGCCCCCCGGCCCGCCGAACGCCTGCACGGTGAGGTCGAGTTTCGTTGCGGCCCGCAGGGTGACGGTGGCCCTGTCCTCGAAGACGGCGAGCTTCTCGACGTAGAGCCGTCGTCCGGGGACGGGCTCAGGTGGGTCGAAGTCGATCTCGTTCCGCCAGCGGTCCGGGCTGTCCTGGGGGTAGGGGGCGCCCGGCCCCGGCGTCGGCTCCGGCGTGGGCGTGCCGGAGGCGGCCATCGCGGTCAGCACGAACAGCGCAAGCGCGGCGAGCAGTGCGGTGCGCCGCATGGCCGCATGACCGCCGTCGCCCTTGCCCCGGTCGCGGGGCTTGCCCAGCCAGCGCAGCGGCCTGCGCCCGTTCCGCCGCTCACGCCCCTTGCGCCTCTTACTCCCTCTACGCAGCCTGCGCAGACGGTGCCGCGTCTTCTCCGTCATCTGCTGGAGCAGGCCGGGATTGTCGTTCGAGGGAGCGGGCGGCTCGCTCCGCGCAAGCTGCGCCGGGGTGCCTGCGTAGCACCGGCCCCCGAGGCGGTACTGGAGCAGGTCGGCGGCCACCAGGGGCAGCCACCGCCCGCCGACCCGCCCCACTATGGCGGCGAGGCCCACCAGCGCGAAGAGGACGGCGAGACCGATGCGCACCTCGGACGACGGGATCGGAGTGTAGTTGTAGATGCCGTAGGCCAGCGCAGCCACCGCCATCACCCCCACGATCTGCTGAAAGGTGAATCCGAGCAGGACCTTGTCCTCGGCCTGCACGTGTGTGGGAACTTCGTGCTCTCTCATGGCCTAACCTCCCCCTCCGGTCACGCCGGGATCTGCTGGCGCGGCCCCGCCGGTGGTGGGGTCGGGCACGTTAGGAGTGACGGGGGAGCCCACTACGGCGTTCATCACCAGTTCGATGACTGCGTAGGCGACGAGGGCAAGCACCACTCCCACGAGCACCGTCATCATGGCGGCCTTGCCTTTCTCCATCTGGTGCGGCGCTCCGCTGGCCGTTAGGTAGAGGTATGCGCCGTAGACGAAGAAGCCGGCTGCGACCACGCCCACCAGCCCCATCAAGATGCCCGTCAGGTTCGATATCGTCTGCGTGAGGGTCTCCATCTCTGTTCTTCTCCTCTTCTCGTCGCCGGGCGTTGGCCGCCCGGTCTCGTTCGTTCACGTGCGTTCTCGCTGGCCTGTCGTTCGCTTCACTGGCACATCGCTCTGCCTCCTCCTGTACTGGTGGGTTGGCGCGGACGCGGTCCGCACCGGGGTGTCTGCGTTACTCGTCGCTGCTTCTGGGTGTGGCCGCGCTGCCCGCGCCCGGCGGGCGTCGCCGTATCGGCGGCGGAACGTGCGGCCCCGACGCCGGAGCCCGCTGCTGACGCCGCCGCCGACCCCGCTGCTCCGGCGCCGGACGCAGCGGCCGAGCCTCCCGACATGGCTCCGGCCGCCATGCCGCCGATGCCACCCGCCACACTCGCCGCGCCCTGGGCCGCCATCGCTCCGGCGGCCATGCCGCCCGGACCTCCCGCCGCGCCAGCGAGCATCGGGCCTATCGACCGTGCGGCGCGCATCGCGGTGCCGGGGAGCGACATGCCGAAGTAGAGGCTGTGGAGCCACGCGTCGAACGTGCCAGCGTTGCCGAGCAGCGAGGGCACCCGCGTGGCGAGGTAGATGAATGCCGCCGAGAGGATGAGCTTCCAGATGAGGTCCCGGGCCGGCTCGAACGTGCCGATGGCCGCGAACTCGTTCAGCATCGTGAACCCCATCGAGAGCGCGATGAGCTGGATGGCCTGCTGGAAGACAGTCGTCATGAACAGGCGCAGCCAGTGGCGCCCCCATCCGGCGGTGTGCGGCAGTATCCACAGGCCCAGCGCGATGGGGGCGAGCGCCAGCAGCAGGTCGATCAGCGCGATGCGCAGCAGCATCTGCACCAGGACGTAGAGGACGAAGAAGCCGTAGACGAGGTAGAGGATGGCGATGAGGATGGCGACCCCCGCGCTCCCGGTCTGGACCGCCGTGAGCAGCGTGTCGACCGATGCCCGCATCAGGTCTGCCGCCGTGAATCCGAGCGATGCGGCTATGAAGCCGGATATGGCGTCGGCGGTGTCGATGACGAGGGCGCACCACCAGAGCGACGATGCGGCGGCGACCAGCCCCAGCACGAGCCGGGGCACCAGCTCGCGCCAGCCCGCCTGCGGCCTGCCGAGGTGCTCGGAGACGATGAGGCTCAGGCCGATCCAGCCGATGATGACGACGAGCGCGCCGGAGGTGACAGCCCAGACGGCCGTCCATGCCGAGACGACGATGTGGTGCATGTACGTGAGCTCCGCGGGGGTGCCGGTGAGGACGTCGTTCATGGGGGTCAGCTCCCACCGCAGACATCGAGGCCGGATATCCGCTCCACAATGCCGCAGAGCGCGCCGTTGACGGCCTCGACGATCCAGCGGGCGAACGCGCGGGCCAGCCTGTTCGGGTCGAGGGCGGCAAGCACGCGGTCCCACAGGCTCGTCGGCTGGTAGATGGGGATGACGGCGTTGAACGTGTGGTGGTCCCCGCCGTAGACGGCGACGATGACGAGCAGGAACGCCTCGTCGGCTGACAGGTTGGGCTGCTGGGGCAGCACGGGATACGGCCATGCGTATTCCCAGCCGTCTGCAAGCCGGTTGCCTGCGGACTGGACCCGGAACACGGGGGTGATCCAGTCGCCGGTCTCCGGGTGACGCACGCCGTAGTGGATGGCACTGATCTGCCGGTCGAAGATGGGCCGGGCGATGAAACCCCCGTCCTTCTTGCGCTCGACGAAGTCCCGGTCGGCATTCACGAGGCTGAGGCCGCCACTCTGGGCGAGGGCGATGTTGCCCGCGGTTGCGGCGGCCAGCGTTGCCAGCAGCAGCGCGGACGCCAGGGGAATCAGACGCCTAACGGACCGGAGTTTCGATCTCTGCTCCAACTCGTCCACCTCTCCGTGCGGTCTGCCGTGATTCATCGGGCCGCAGCGATTGCGAAGGAGTGTGGACAAATCAGGCGCAAAGGAAGACCTGCCATAGAGCCCCGCATGGAAGCGGGGGGCCATAACCCTCTCCCCCATAGAGCCCCGCACGGATGCGGGGTGCCATAGGCCCTCTTTTTTTCGGCGCCCTTCGCGCAGTATTGGGGGTGTACAGCGATTTGAGTTCTGTAACAGAACGGCTGAAATCGTGTTTTCACTCGTAGTACAGGGGTAAAACGCCCCCCTACAGGACGTGTTCAGTGAACACTTCTCGAAAGGGCGCGTTCCGGGCGCCGGTGACATCGCCAGAGGTGAGAAGTGACATTTTGTACGCCCGCCGAGGGACGTCTGCGGTACATCGGCCCCGAGTGAGCGGTACGTTTTGCACCGGGGTGCCAGACCGGGCTGAAACGGGGTCGAGAACGGGGTCGAGACTGCTGGCGGCAAGGGAGGATGAGCCATGAAGACGGCTGGACACGGCATCGAAGACAGCAAGGACGTGGAGAACATGCACCACCTGCGGCTCATGACGCTGCTGCAAGAGCTGGTGCGGGAGAAGGGTTACAAGGGCGCGGCGCGGGTGCTGGAGATAGACCACCGGACGGTGGCCGAGATCGCAAAGACCGGGCGGCTGTCGCGGCGGGTGCGAGAGGCCCTTGAACGAGCGTTGCAGGAGGGACACGGGTCGGCGGCGGCCCGTCAGCGGGAACGCAACGACGGGCTGGAGGGGCGGGTCGAGGCATTGGAACAGGGCCATGTGGCGTTGGAGAAGGGGCAGGATGAGGTGGGCAAGGAGCTGCGGAGGCGTGTGACCGCCGTCGAGGGCGGCATCGAAGCGCTGCGGCGTGACGCTGCCCGGGGGCCGGGGACCGGTCAGGCCGGGGCCGGTACTCAGCCGGAGGGTCCCGGCCAGCCGGAGAGCGGTGCGTCGAGCCAGGTCAAGAAGCCCACGTCACGGTCAAGGATACGAAGGGAGTATCCCGACCTCGTGACCCGCGAGCCTGCCGGTGACGACGAGGAGGTGTTCAGGGACGCGTGGCCGCTCATCGCCGAGTGGCGGAAGCTGAAGGATGTGCATCCGAACAAGGGCAGGGGCCTCGCGTGGCTGGCGGAGAAGGAGCGGCTGTTGGAGGTGGAGCTGGCCCTGCTCGAAGGGCACGGCATGACGCTGCCGCCGGAGAAGCAGCCTCTGCGCGGCTTCGACCGGTACGGGCAGACCAACTGGCGCAGGACCGCGCTCCACCACACGCGGAGAGAGCGGGCGAAGCAGGAGCGGCTGCGATGGGTTCGGCGCGCGCTGACCCTCGGTATGTGGTGGGAGTGACCGGACGCGCGGGGACATTGTTAACTTTTGTGAACACTTTGGCGGCAATGTTGTGGGGGGTGCTGCAACCCCTCTCCCTGCTTGCGCCGTCCGGTGATAATGACCGCGTTGTCTGGCTTTCTCCAAGGTTTCCCGCCATAGAAACCTGGGTGCGTGATCCCTGTTGCACGGGTCTGACCGTAGGGTCGCCCACGAGGGAATGCTGCCGCCGCGGGGTTTGACGTTGGTCCTCCGCAGGCAGCGCGGGTCGAAGACGGGGTTGACGCTGGTCCCTTCGTCCTCGGCTCAGTCCGGCGGCTGAAGTGCGAATCCCTTCGCCCGCTGGACACCGGTCTGGCGAGTTGGGGTCGATCGCTCCTTCCGCTGGACGCCTGGGACTGAGCGCACCTTGCGCTTCGTCTCTCCATAGCACGGTCGGAGTGCATCGAACGCTCTGACCGCGCCTCGCGCCTGCGGCACAGCCCGCCCGCTGAGGCTTCTTCCCACACGCTGGTCTGCAGCATCCGCCGCAGGCTGGCATCTTCATGTCCGTGCGGCAGCCGGTTCACCGCCGAAGGGCTCCGGCAGTTCCGCGTGTCTTTCGCCATGGCCGCTCCGCGTTCGAACCGCGCACGTGCCGGGCATCTCATCCCCAACGCTCCGTCTCCCGACCCAGGCATCCACCGGGGGCGGAGTCTGTCCATTTGCCAACCAGTCATTGAGCACGCCCGACGCCACGGATGCCGGCGCAGGGCAACACAACGAGGAGGTGCGCATGCACGTCGGAGGACTGATTCGACAGGTCGCGGGACTCATGGGACGGAGAAGGAGATCGGAGGCCGCGGTGCGCTACACGCCCGAGTGCGCGTACTGCGGCGTGCCGGACGACGCTGCCACGCGATATCCGGGCGGAGTCTCGGTCTGCAGCGACTGCCACGAGAGCGAGAACGAGGACGGCTGCTAGGGCCGCAGGACGGCAGCACGAAGGAGGTGCCATGAACGTCTGGAATCTGATCAGAGTGGCCGTGGGATTCATGGGCAGGCGCAGGAGGCCGTTCGCGCTGGCGGCGGTGCTCGTGGTGCTGGTGGGGCCTCTGCCGCTGACCGGCAGCGTTGAGGTCCTCGCCCTGAACGCAGCCGGCCTCGCCTGGGTGGGGCTGCTGCTCCTGCGGCTCGTGGGAACAGGCAACAAGAACAGAACGACAACGAAAGGAAGGAAGCGATGACGACGGCAACGGCAACACTGCACAACCGGATGGGGACGGAACGGCCCGGGCGCAGCCTGGAGGAGCTGGTGGACCGGGTGATCGACGCGCTGCTCGCCACCATCGGCGGGAAGCGCGAGCGGAGCGTGGCGCAGGCGGTGCACGACGCGCGGCGTCAGCGGCAGGCGGGAGATCTCGACGGGGCGCTGGCAAGCCTCGGAAGCGCCGACATCGCAAGCGCGCCGGCGAACGAAACGCGGTGGGCGTACGGCGAGTGGGTGAGCCTGGCGCGGCGGCGGTTCGCGGACCGCAACGCCCTCGTGTACAGCGCGGGAACGGGACGGGCCGCAGTGCTCGCGCCCGCGGACGGGGACGGGATGCTCGAAGTGCTGGCCGTGCTCGGCATGCGCTGGCAGCCGGGGAGGACCGTCTCGCGGCGGAGCCTGCGCGGGCTGCGCCCGCTGGCGGGAGGTGCGTGATGGTCACGGCCAACGTGGACATCGCCGCGCTGAAGCGCCGCAATCCGCTGGGCGACGTCGTGGAGGCCTCCGGCGTGCAGCTGCGCGGGAGTGGCCGGGTGCGCCAGGGAGTGTGCCCGTTCCACGAGGAGACCGAGGGCAGCTTCACCGTGTACGCCGACTCGGAGCGGTGGTTCTGCTTCGGGTGCGGCGAGGGCGGGGACGTGCTGGATTTCGTGCGGCGCGTCGAGAGCCTCAGCCTCCCAGAGGCGATACGGCGTCTGAGCGGCGGCGCTGGGAATCATCCCAGCGCCGACGTCGTGCGTCCGGGGGCGGCGTCCCCGCCCCGGCGCACCGCTTCCCCATCGCCCGATCCCGCCCTGCTGACCGCAGCCGCCCGGTTCTACGCCGACCGGCTGCGGCGCAGCCCCGTAGCGCAGTCGTACCTGCGCTCGCGGGGCATCCGTCCGGAAACGGCGGCCCGCCTCGGCCTCGGCTACGCGCCGGGCGGCGGGCTGCGCGCCCACCTCGCTGCTGCCGGGTTCACCCCACAGCGGCTGAAGACCTCGGGACTGTTCACCGAGCACGGTGAGCGGTTCGCCGGAATGGTGGTCGTCCCCGACCTGAGCGCCGGAGGGCGCGTCCGGTGGCTCGCCGGACGCGCCGTGGAGCCGGAGCGTTCGCCCCGGTTCCAGACGCTGCCCGGCCCCAAGCCGGTGCTCGGGACCGGGCGGCTCAGTGCCGCCCGGCCGTGGGCGGTGCTCGCCGAGGGACTGTTCGACTGGCTGGCGCTCGCCCAGTGGGGCGTACCCGCCTGCGCCGCGCTCGGCACGCAGGGCGCCGAACGCATCGCCGCAGCCCTGCGGGGCTGCCCCCGCGTCTTCCTCGCGTTCGACGCGGATGCGGCGGGTCAGGCGGCGTGCGAACGCTTCGTGGAACTGCTGGGGCGCAGGGCCGCCGTCGTCAACCTCCCCCGCGGGGCCGCCGACGTGGCCGACCTCGCCACCAGCCCCCATGGCTACGCAACGTTCCGGCGCCTGCTCAGGCAGGCTGCGCGCACCGCCGCGTAGCCGCCAACCACCCCATCCCCGGCAACCCGCACACCCCCAATGAAGGAGGCCGCATGCCCGATAACTGCCGGGCCGTCCCCGCCCACGGGTCCTCCCACCGGGAGCCCGCGCCCCATCGCACGGAACACACCACATCACCGAAGGAGCTAGCAATGACACAGAACGGAACGGTACACGACGGATCGAACAACGGCGTCCACGCGGATGCCATCCCGGACAGCCCGCACGACCTGCTGTGGGACACCCTCCCACCCAAGGTTGTGTCTGAACTGGAGAAGCCCTTGGACCCCGGGTTGGTCTCCTACCGCAAGGGCCGGAGGGGACAGACGTACGCCTACATCGAGGGGCGCACCGCCATCGAACAGGCGAACCGCATCTTCGGATACGGCGGCTGGGGCTACGAGGTCGTCGGCGAGGTCTCGCAGTGGGCGACCGAGCGCGTGGACCCCGAGACGGCGCAGGTGCATCGCTCCTGCTCGTACGCCGCGGCGGTGCGGGTCACCGTCCCCGGCGCGCCGCCGCGCACGGACGTGGGTTTCCACACCGTCGCCGACGACAACGCCGAGGGGCATGAGACCGCGTACAAGGGCGCGGTCACGGACGGCCTGAAGCGCGCGCTGCGCGGCTTCGGCGACCAATTCGGTAACGCCCTGCACGGCGACGGCGAGGCGGAGGCGCTCGCGCCGCCGCTGCGCAGGACGCTGCTGGACCTCGGCATCGCGCAGGGCTTCACCGAGGCGCAGATGCGGGCCGCAGTGCGGAGCAGGACGGGCAAGGACATCGACGTCCTCCCGGTCTCGGAGCTCACGAGGCTCGTCGAGGGCGCGGCGCGGAAGGTCCAGCAGGCGGGGGACGCCCAGGCCGTGACCCGGCCTGACGAAGCCCCGCCTGTGGGCGAGACCCGGCCCGACGACGCCCCGGCCGCGGACGAGACCGACCTGCCGGCAGCCGCCTGAGCGGCGACCGGCGACAGGACCGGCTGAGCAGCGAGGCCGCTTCCGAAGAGGCGGCCCCGCCGCTCGTCATTCTCTCACGAAGGAGATTCCCGATGACCGCAACAGCCCCGATGCTCATGGACCGTGTGGAGGAGGGTCTCGCCGACCTCTGGTTCCTCATGGAGGAGGCGGGCGAGCCGGACCTCCAGGAGGAGATCAAGGAGGTCACGCGCCTCTTCCCCGTGCCGCAGGAGAGCAGTGCCGAACGCCGCGCCGTCGAGCGGGCGCACGGCCTCTTCCGGCGGCTGCACGCCGACTGCCCGCACTGCGGATGTGCGGCCTGACGGAGCGCGAGCTCCGCGTCACACCGCCGCTCCCGCCGGGAGCGCGCACGGGACGTCTCCCTAGCTAAGGGAGACGTCCCCGCGGCTCATCACACCGGGCGCGGCAGGGCCGCGCCACGCTTTTCAAGTGCAAGGAGGCACATCATGGCAAGGACCATCAACAGGATCGAACTGCTCGGACGCGTCGGGACTGACCCCGAGATGCACTACGCCCCCAGCGGCACCGCCGTCACCAAGTTCCGCGTGGCGACGGACCGCCGCCGCCAGAACGGCGAGACGGAGACCGACTGGCACAACGTCGTCTGCTTCGCGAAGCAGGCCGAGGCGGTCAACACGTACGTCGGCAAGGGAGACCGCATCTACGTGAGCGGCTCGCTGGCGCACAGCAGCTACGAGACCGACGACGGCCAGCGGCGCTACCGCACCGAGGTGCACGCCTCGGAGGTCGTCTTCCTCGACTCCCGCAACGGGGAGCGCAGCGGGGACGAGAACGGCCATGCCGGGGTGGAGGCCGTCGAGTCCGCGCCCGTAACGGGCGCGCCCGTTGCCGCCGGGGTCGAACCCTTCTAGCTCCCCACGGCTGCACCGACGTCCGCATCACCGGGCGCATCACGGGGCCGCTCCCATCCATGGGGCGGCCCCGCCCCGTTCCTCAACCGATCCCCACCCGAAGGAGCCGCCCATGACCACCGGAAGACCCGCCCCCATGCCGCCCGGCGAGGAGCTGCTGGACGCGCTGCGCCGCAACGCGCTCCTGCTCCGCGAGCTCTCCGCGCGGTACGGCGTCGAACTCCAACCCGAACGCCCCTCCTCGGCGCCCGAGATCCACTCGTGGCACGACGTGTGGAGGCTGCTCGGGGAGGAGATGGCCGCGCTGGCCCAGGAGCAGCTGCGCGTCCTCCTGCTCGATTCCCAGAACCGGCTCGCCGGCCAGCGCGTCATCTACCAGGGCAGCATCGACTCGGTGCAAGCGAGGACCGCCGAGGTGCTGCGCCCCGCCATCGTCGAGGCCGTCCCCAAGATCGTCCTCGTGCACAACCACCCCTCGGGCGATCCGGCTCCGAGCGCGGCGGACATCGCCGTCACCAGGGACATCGACCGGGCGGCGGACCTGCTGGACATCGAACTCCTCGACCACGTCGTCATCGGACGGAAGGGAGCCGTGAGCTTCCTTGACCGCGGGATGCTCGACGGAGCTGCCTGACCCTCCCTGCCGAACCCTCCCTGCCGGACACGAACACTCCCAACACGAAAGGAAACCCCCATGCAGAACCCACCGCAGACCCTTGAGCAGGAGCTTTACACGATCACCGCCGGGGGCTTCTCCGCCACCGCCGACGCCTTCGCCAGGGACCCCGAGAGCAACGGCCTCTGGTTCGTCTCGATGGTCGGCGCCCAGACGGCGCTGAAGGCGGTCTGGGCGTCGATGCTGAAGCAGCCGCCCGACCCCGCGCACATCATCAGGGGCGCTGACGGGATGGCGCTCTCCGGCGGCTACCAGCGCTGCGTCATCCCGCAGGAGACCATCGGCACCTGGACGACCAAGATAGCCCGGCTGCCCGCGAGCGGGGGGTGGCACGCGCTCGTCTACACGAAGATGGCCGAGTTCGCCTCGGGGCACGACGCCTTCCTCCTGTTGGCCCATGAGGGCGACGACGTGCCCGCGCTCCACCACCGCTTCCTCGACCGCCGCAGTCCGCTGCCGCTGCACCACACCTGGGCGGAGTGGCTCTGGCGGCGGGGGCTTTCGACCGGGGAGATCGTCCCGCTCCAGTCGGCGGGGATCGCGGCCTACCGCTGCAACCCCGATGCCGGGTCGCTCAGGGACGACCTCTCCCGCGCGGTTGCGCGAGGGGTGCTCTCCCTGCCGGAGGAGGACTCTCCCAACGAAGACATCGCAGATGCACGCACCCACAACTACGCACTAGGAGCAGCAGCATGAGACTTGCCGGACAAGCGAAGGGCGGCTTCTACCCGACGCCGCCCCGCGTCATCGACCTGATCGCCGGGCTGATTCACGCCCCGGTGACCTACGGCGCACGACGGAGCACGGAGGTGCTCCGCATCCTCGACCCGTGCTGCGGCGCGGGCGAGGCGGTGGCGCAGCTCGCGGAAGGGCTGACGCAGCCCTACACGATGCCCATCGAGACCCACGGCGTGGAGCTCCACCGCGACCGCGCCGCCGAGGCCGGGGAGCGCCTGCGCCGGGCGCTGGCGGCCGACCTCTTCCAGACTTCCATCGCCAACCGGGCGTTCGGCCTGCTCTACCTCAACCCGCCGTACGACTACGACAACGAGCAGAGGCGCTCGGAGCACGCCTTCCTGATGCACTGCTCCCGGTATCTCGCCGAGAGCGGCGTGCTCGTCTTCGTCGTGCCCCGCCAAAGGCTGGATGTCTCCGCCCGCTACCTCTCGTCCCACTACCGGAACCTCCGGTGCTGGGCGTTTCCCCAACCCGAGCGGGAGGCGTTCGACCAGGTGGTGCTCATCGGCTACCGCAGGGCGGAGCCGCACACCGACGTGCACGCGGAGATGCGGGTGCGGGAGTGGGCGGCGGGAGCGCTGGATGAACTCTCCTCCAGTCCCTACACCGAGTTCACCATCCCGCCGTTACCGGAGGGGGACGTCCTCTTCACCACACGCACGGTCGACCCCGTCTCGGCTGCGGCGGAGGCGCGGCACTCGGGCCTGTGGGCCAGCGCCGTGATCAACGACGCGCTCTGGCCGAGGGGGGATGCCCGCACCCGCCCGCTGATGCCGCTTCGCCGCGGGCACATGGCGATGCTGGTTGCGGCGGGCTTCCTCGACAACCTCTGCCTTGAGGCGGAGGGACGGCGCATCCTCGTCAAGGGACGCACCACCAAGGAGATGGTCCTGGTCGAGGAGACGGAGGAGACCGAGACGTGGCGGGAGCGGCTGCGGACCACCGTGGTCGCCCTCGGCCTCGACGACGGCGAGATCACCGACATCGCCGCATAGCCGCTTCCCCCACCGGAAACGCATCACGGGGCCTGTCCTCCCCACCGGAGGCAGGCCCCGCCTGCTGTCACTCGACCCGCATCACTCCCATACAGGAGAAGAACCATGAAAGCCAGACCCACGCTCACGCTGTTTCCACTGACCTGCGCCCGGTGCGATGAGCCGATCCTGCCCGGCCAGCCGTACGCGCAGACCAGCTCGGTCGACATCGTAGACGGGCGAATCGCCGCGATGCCGGTGCTCTCGTACCACATCGAGAGCGGCTGCTACCGGGCCGCCAAGCTGGAGCGGTGGGCAGCCGAATCAGGCCGCTCTTCCCAGCCACAGCAGGCCGGGGCGGACGGTTCGCCGTCCCTCATGGAAGCGCTCCCCGCAGCGGCGTAGCGATCATCAGCCGGAGTCCTCAGAGGAGGGCTCGAATACCACCAAGGAGGTAACCCGATGGTCCTGAAGAGCATCACCTGTCCCGCCTGCGGCGGGAGGAACTTCACGCTGGAGGAGGTCGTCGATGACGACGAGCTAGCCGGCGTCGACCTGAACTGCGCGCGGGGCTGCGGCTTCTACACCTACGAGGCGGGCGACCGCAGCGCATGGAACGGCCTCACCATCGACCTCACCGCGCAGAGCAGTGTCCCGCAGAGCTAGCGGGCGCAACACCCATCAACCGGAGGACATCGTGACCATCACACCCAACGAATATCCAGCGACCGCGGAGTGCCCGCAGTGCGAGCACGAGGTCGAGACGACGCTGTACGTCTACCGCGACGGCAGCGGCGCATACGTCTACGGGCGGCACTGCCCCGAATGCGACGAGGCCGTTGCAATGGACGTGCGGTTCGTCCTGCCCGGCGCGGTCCGGTGGAGCGCGCTCCGCGCCTGGCTTATCGGAGAGCGCGTCAGCCTGGAGAGCCAGATGCGGCGGATGCAGCCGGACCCCACGAAGCTCCCGCGTCTGCGGGGCAGCCTGCAGGAGGTCGTCATGACCCTGCAGCGAATGGAAGACCTGGAAGAGGCCTAGCCAAGGCAAGCCACAAGGAGAACGAAACCATGACCTTCGAACCCGAAGAGAGCATCGACGCCGACCTGGTCTGTCTGGTCTGCGAACACCGGCAGCCTGCCCTGGCCCACGTGAACGAGTACGGCACCATCACCGTCGGCTCGGGGCTCTGCCCGGAGTGCGACGACACGGAGCCGATGGTCGTCCAGATACACCGGACACCGGAACTCCCTGCGGGGAGCTACTTCGAGCGGCTCATCCGGGAAGCCCGCGACGAACTGGCCAGGCCGAAGCCGCTGACCGCCGCGCAATCGAGGGCGCAGAACCGGCGGCTCAGGCGATACCTCGACCACCTCTACCGCGTCCGCAACCTCGTCAGCGAGGCGAGGAACATCCTCGAGGGTGCGCGGCGCGAGCTCGGCGTGTAACAGGAACACGGTGAGAGGCCCAACGCCTCTCCCGCTGCGGAGCGTAGATCCGCACCCCTGGGGCCGTCCCGCTTGCGGGAGACGTGGCCCAAGTTCCAGACCCGGACGTACACCATCCAACGCACGTAACAGACCGCACGACCAGGGAGTGCCCCACGGCGCTCCGCAGGGCGCCCGCGCCCGGCACTCCCTAACGACCTCCGGGCGGGCGGGTGTGCCCCTGTGTCCATGGCACCTGTGGGGCGCCTGGCGCAGGGGTGCGGGCCCCTGGGGTCCGTGGGGCCATCTCCCACCGAAAGGAGAGACCCCATGGACCTGGCAGGATTCATCGACACCTTCAGGGACTCCATCGCCCAGCGGGTGGTGGAGTCGTACCCGCCCCTCTACCGGCCGTCCGAGCAGGCCGTCCAGCTCCCCCGGCTCCTGCGCTCACCGCTCGGCGCGCAGGCGGACGCCATACGCGGCGCGGCCCTCTCGCTCAAGGCCCACCAGGGCACCACCGTCGTCGGCGAGATGGGCACCGGCAAGACCTTCATCGCAGCCGGCGCAGCCCACGCGGCGGGCTTCCGGAGAGTGCTCGTCCTCTGCCCGCCGCACCTCGTGCGGAAGTGGAAGCGCGAGGTGGAGGAGACGGTGCCCGGCGCACGCGCCGCCATCGTTTCCTCCATGACCGACCTCGAACGCCTCCGCCTCCTCCCCGGCTCGTCCCCCCTCTTCGCGGTCATGTCCCGCGAGCGGGCGAAGCTCTCCTACCGCTGGCAGCCCGCCATCAATGAGCGGTGGGCCGTATCCAACGGCAGGCTGATCCGGGACGAGGAGACGGGCGATCCGTTCCGCATCCCCTGCTGTCCGGTCTGCGGCGAGCAGGTCGTGGACAGGGAGGGCGTGCCGCTCTCACGGGAGGACCTCTCCCGGAGGCGGCGCTTCTGCGACGACTGCAGGTCCCCGCTCTGGCAGGCGGACAACACCGGCCCTCGCCGCTACCCGCTGGCCGACTACGTCAAGCACCGGATGAGGGGTTTCTTCGACCTCTTTGTCGGCGACGAGGTGCACGAGTTCAAGGCCCGCGGTTCCGCGCAGGGCATCGCCGCCGGCGTGCTGGCCGAGTCGTGCGGCAGGTCGCTCACGCTGTCCGGCACGCTGATGGGAGGGTACGCCAGCACCCTCTTTCACCTCCTCTACCGGTTCTCCCCGGAGATCCGCACCGAGTTCAAGCACAACGAGGAGGGGCGCTGGATCAGCCGCTACGGCTTCACCGAGGAGACGGTCTACAAGGATGGCGACGATCCCTCGGTCGAGGACGGGCGCAACAGCCGCAGGCGCCGCTACCGCAGGGTGGTGCGCGAGCGTCCCGGCCTCGCTCCATCGGCGCTCTTCCACCTCATCGGCAACTCCATATTCCTGCGGCTCTCGGACGTCGCGTCCGGCCTGCCCCCATACGAAGAGCGGGTGCTGCTCTCGGGGATGGACTCCGAGCCCGACCACACGGGGCTCTCCCAGCGCTCGGCCTACGACACGGTCTACGGGGCGCTGAAGAAGGCGTTGGGCGAGGCGCTGGCGACCGGCTCGAAGCGGCTGCTGGGCACGTACCTGCAGACGCTGCTCGCCTACCCGGACGGCTGCACGAGGGGCGAAACCGTCTTCGACCCCCAGACGGGCATGCCCATCGTGGGGGTCGCTCCGCTCTCCGAGGAGCGGGTCTACCCGAAGGAGCAGGCGCTGGTCGACCTCATCGCGGCCGAGCGTCTGGAGGGGCGCCGGGTGCTGGTGTACGCGACGCACACCGGCACGCGGGACATCACCGAGCGGATGGAGGGCATGCTCACCCGGCACGGCTTCCGGGTGGCGGTGATGAAGGCGGACGCGGTCGCGCCGGACCGGCGCGAGGCGTGGGTCGCCGAGCAGGTTGAGAAGGGACTCGACGTGCTGATCTGCCATCCCCGGCTGGTGCAGACCGGTCTCGACCTGATCGACTTCCCGACGATCTGCTGGTACGAGACGGATTACAGCGTCTACACGATGAGGCAGGCCTCGAGGCGCTCGTGGCGCATCGGCCAGACGAGGCCGGTGCGAGTGGTGTTCATGGCCTACAGGAACAGCCTGCAGGCCGACGCCCTGAAGCTGGTGGCGAAGAAGCTGCAGAGCTCGCTGGCGGTGGAGGGCGAACTGCCGGAGGACGGGCTGGCCGCCTACGGCGACGACGGCGATGACCTCATGCTCGCGCTGGCCCGCAGGATCGTCAACGGCGACGAGGATGAGGCGGAGACGGTGGAGTCGGTGTTCGCCCATGCCAGGGACGCCGAGGCCACCGCCGAGGAGTTGCTGGTGGACGATGGCTGGAAGGCCGTCGAGACCGAGCCGGAGACGGTCGCGGTCGACGTGAACGGCCACGACGACGCCATCGGCATCGGGCCAACGGTGGACTTGGTCATGGCCAACGGCCGCGACAAGGCCGGGGAGCAGCAGCAGTCGCTCTTCTCGTGGACGGAGTTCCTCGCGGAAGAGCAGGGCGTCAGGCGCAGCCGGAAGCCCAGGCCCGCTTCCACGTCCCTCTTCGAGTGGGCGGTCGGCATGGAGCGGGAGAGAGAGGAAGAGCCGGTCGGCGCGGGACGCCGGGCCGCATGAGGCACGGGAGGGCCGCCGCCGTTCGCGACGGTCTCCCCGCACGCAGCAACACAGCGATCAGACACCGATCAGAAGGAGAAGAACCATGGCACGCATATTCGTATACGACGACCGCGAGTTCCCCGACCCGGACCCCCAGATGAGCGTCGAGCAGGTGAAGGCCACGCTGGCCGACTTCTACGGGGAGATAGCCAACGCCTCGGTGAAGGAGAGCAAGCGGGGCGACGACACGGTCCACGAGTTCCAGCGGCGGGTGGGCACCAAGGGCGCCTTCACCCGCGCTTGGAACTGAGGAAGACATCCGATGGACAACCGGACACTGGCAGGTCTGCTGGCGGCGACGCCGCCGGCAGGCCTCAGCATCCTCGAGCTCACGGCGGAGCTCACACGGCCCGACGGCTCCTTCGACCTGGACGCCGCGGCCGCCCGGCAGAGTGAGGTGGAACTGGCCTGCGCCCAGGCGCGGGACTACGCGGCGGCCACGGGCCGTCTTGCGGCGGCGCTGCGATGGAAGCTGCGGCCCCGCCGCTGCTGAGCGGGCTGGCGAAACTGCTCCTGCGGCGTCCGCCGTCGCTGCGGGAGCTGGTGACGCTGGTCGGCTATGCCGAGGACTACGCCTGGTTCGCGGGGCTGGTGCGCCGCCTCTTCCCCGAGGAGGGCGAGGAGGTGCTCTCGGCCCCCGACGTACGCACGAGGGTGGAGCGTTTCGGCCGCCTCTTCCAGGAGCGGCACTTCCCCCTCTACGCCCCATTCTTCGACTACTTTCTCGACGATGGGGACGAGCCTCCCTGGACGTGGCTCCGCAGGGGCATCCCCTTCGAGCTGTTCGGCTTCGGCTACGACGACCTGCACGACGTGTGGGACCGCTACCGCGACGGGCTCTCGGCCATGGTGCTCCTGGTCAAGCCCCGCGATTCCTATTACGAGGAACCCGACGGGCTGCGGGTGGCCTGGTTGGAATCGGCCGCCGCCCGCATCCCGCAGGAGACCCTGCTCAGGGTCCCCCAAGGCGGCATACCGCTGGACGCTCTCACCGGGGCGCTCACGGGCACCGGCTTCGAGGGGGCGGCTCAGGCCTGCTCCTGGGTCTGGGGCGAGACCGGCAACTTCTTCCTCGACGCCAGCTACGAGGACGGGGAGTACGACGGGTTCGCCGACCCCTGGGACGACGACCTGATCGCCCAGGGCACCGAGGAGTGGCGGCAGGCCAGCGCCGTCATGGACTCGGTGAGCCGGCTGGCCGACTGGCTGGAGGACGACCTTCCGGGCCGCTTCGCCGGGATGCTGGACTTCGTCCTGGAGCGGCTCCCTAAAGAAGGAAAGGAGGACAACAACCATGAATGACGACGTCGATATCAGCGGGTGGTCCCTGCCGGGCGCGACGGAAGCGCCCAGTGACGAACTGCTGATGCAGCTGGAGGTCTACGACGAGACCATCCTCCTGCGCGGCTTCGAGAACGACTCCGCCTGGGTCAGGACCGTCTCGGCGGACGGGATCGCCAGCGTCCTCACGCAGCACCTGGGGTTCTCCTCGGGGCTGCTGCCGGAGGACGCCCTCTGGTGGAACCAGGGAGAGACCGGGCAGGTGGTGGGCCTCTGGAGGCCGCCGCAGGTCTGGTCCGTGGCCCTGCAACGGGAGGCGTTCAAGCCTCCCGCCCGGCTCCGGCTCCCGATGCCGGGGCTGGTCTTCGTCTGCTCGCCGGGCCGCGCCCCCTGGGTCTACGCCGCAACGAGCCGACCAACGCACCCTGAGCAGCAGCTCTACCGGACCCCTGCCTTCAACGTCTTCAACGACGGGCGGGTCTGTCCCGGAAGCCACCGGTTCCCCGAGGAGGTCGGACTGATACCCGAGTCCTTCTTCCAGTCCTTCTTCTCGCTCACCGGCGATTCCCGGAACCGTTCGACGAAACACCCCGACGACCTGCAATCACTATGGGAGGAGCTCGATGGAAAGGACGAATACCCGATGGAGGACCTGGTTTCCCAGTATACGGTTGCCCACGCCATGGCGTTCTCCGAAGGGAGACGGGGCTACCGCCTCTAGCACCGGAGCGGGGCCGGTGGGCTACCTGGTCAACCACCCCGGCGGGCTGGCCGGGGCCCAGGGGATCGGCTACGACTACGTGCTGGGGGCGGGGGGCGTCTACGTCCAGTCACGGAGCGCCCACCTGACGGCGCGGGTGCTGGCCGCCCCCTGCACGGTGCGCGGGCTCGCTCCCGTCGCCGGGAAGGTGCAACTCACCCACGGCCCCATCCCGGCAGCCCTATTCGCGGTGGGGCTGCGCTGGTTCCGGGACGCCCCGGACACCGAGCGGCTCTTCGCCGTGCGCTGGGACGGGCACGCCTACCGGCTGGTGGTCCCGCCACAGGCCGGCACGGGAACGGGACTCGCCTACCGGCCACCCAGCGGGGTGGTCGCCGAGTTCCACTCCCACGGAAGCCTTCCCGCTTTCTTCTCGACCACCGACGACCGGGACGAGCAGGGCTTCCGCATCTACGGCGTCGCAGGACGCCTCGACGCCCCCTGGGCCGAGTTGCGTCTCCGGGTCGGCGTCTACGGCCACTTCGCCCCGGTGGACTGGGCGCAGGTGTTCGACGGCCCGGACCCGGGCGTCCGGTTCGTGGGCGAAGAACCGGAGTCAACACAAGACATCACACGAATGACAAGGAGGTAAGCATGCCCTACCACCTCGACAACGCATTCCTGCTCGACGATCCGTGGATCACAGTGGTCGGCTGCGGCGGGACCGGCGGCTTCGTCGCCGAGGGGCTCTGCCGCCTCTTCCAGGGGCGGGAGGCGACCATCGTCCTGGTCGACCACGACCGGGTGGAGCCCCATAACCTGCTCCGCCAGAACTTCTACCCCGAGGACGTGGGCAGGTTCAAGAGCCAGGCGCTCGCCGACAGGCTGGCCAGGGCCTACCGGCGTCCCGTCGGCTACTCGGTCTACCCATTCCGGCAGGACGACTCCGGCCCCTATGGACCCCGCTACCCCGGCCTTCCCTCCTATGGGGACTGCCTGCTCATCGGCTGCGCCGACAACGCCGCCGCGCGCAGGGCGATGGCGGAGTGCCTGCCGGGCGACCCCCGCCGGTGGCTCATCGACGCGGGCAACGACACGAACTGGGGGCAGGTGCTGGTCGGCAACGTCGCAGGCGAGATCGCCTGGGACGAACGCGCCTTCGTGGACGGGACCTGCCGCCTGCTGCCCGCGCCCACGCTCCAGCGCCCCGACCTGCTGACGGCGGTCTCGACCACGCCGCCCGACGTGGACTGCGCCGCCGCCCTCGACCTCACCGACCAGGACCCGACTATCAACCAGATGATGGCCTCCCTGGTGCTGCAGGTGGTCCGCCGCATGGTGGCGGGCACCTGCCCCTTCATGGGCCTCTACCTCGACATGGAGCAGGGCACGGTCACCCCGCGCTATGCCACCCCGGAGGCGGTGGAGCGGATCGTGGGGCCTGGCTCCGAGCTGGGGATGGCGGCCTAGGGAACAGCCTCATGAACACAGTCAGAGAAGAAACAAGGAAAAGGAGAAAACCATGTTTGACGAGAAGGGAAACGCCACGACCACCACGACCCCGCATCCAGTGCGGGGCAGGCTCTGGCAGGACAACCACAGCGGGCGCCGCGGGCACAAGCTCATGACGAAGGAGGTCGGCGACACCATACCGCCCCTGTACGCCAATGACGGCGCGGACGACCCCGACGCCGTGGTCGCCAGGGCGAAGCTGTTCAGCCCGTATGCCGGCTGGCGCTGGTACATCACCGAGTGGGACCCCGCGACCGGAACCTGCTTCGGCCTCGTCGAGGGGTTCGAAACGGATCTGGGCTACTTCGACCTCACCGAACTTGCGGAGGTAACCGTGTTCGGCAGCGCCCCCGCCGTGGAGCGCGACCTCTACTGGAAGCCGCAGACCCTGGGTGAGATCAGGAGACAGTCGAGACTCGCGGCATAGGCAGTCGGAGAAGCATCAAGCGAAAGGAGCAACCATGCCTGACGAAACCGGAACGGAAACGACCCGCCCGGATGCCCCGAGCGCTGACGAGAGTCCCTTCGGCGATGCGGCGGACGATGCAGCTGCCGCGGTTGCCGATGAGCAGGACGCCGATAAGGAGACCGCACAAGAGGCGCAGGGTTCAGACGACGCCGGGGAGCAGGCCGGTCCTTCGGACGACCTGAAGGTCGTCGTATCTCTCAAGGGAGGCAGGGCCACCATCGGCGTGCAACAGCCCTTGTCCGACCCGCACATCGAGTCGTTCGACGACCGGGACCTCTCCGGGCTGACACAGGAGGTCCCGGCGGTGATCGAACGGGCGAGAGCCAGGTGGGAGGATGAACCGAAATACCCGGCGCACGAGAGACCCGCTCCCCCGGCCAGGCGTCAACCCCGGCGTTCGCAAGCTGCGGCGCAGGCAGGAGCCGCCGGGGAAGGGACAGAGCAACAGCAGCCCCAGACGCTGCGGCTGCTCTAACGGCCGGAGGCGGACGCCAGGCCGCAAGAGTACGGGGGAGGCCACCGCATCTACAGCGATGGCCTCCCCCGGCCTGAAGGCATGTGTGTGTGGCGTTTTGCCTTTTAAGAAGGAGAAGAGCGGATGAACGTCCACGACGATAGCACCATGAAGGTAACACCTGAGACCGGAAGGAGGTACGAGATGATGAGACGCGAGCAGATTGAGATGCACCTGTTCGGTACCTATGCCGTCGAAGAGAGGGCCCTCGGCGGAGAAGACACCTCCGCCAACGACAGGATAAGCGTGTACTACTATCTGCAGCGGCGAAAGGATGGCCTTGAGGTTGGCACCGTTTGCGAGGCGTGCAAGGCCCTGGCGGTACCCTTCGCTATGAATCGCATCCAGGATCTGGAGGCACAGGGTCTCCTGAACGAGGCGAAGGAGTATCGCAAGCTTGCCGACACACTCCTGCGGGAGACCGGTCTGGCGCCCTCCCTGGGCTAGGAGGCTGGCCCCCTCACCCATATGTGCGCCCTTTTGCGTTTAAGGGGCTGCGGTCGCAGCCCCTCAACGGCGAGCCACTCCCTACTCGGTGGACAGGCCCCGCCTCCCTCTTGGGTGCTCCTATCTTCACCCCTCCCCGCCCTCTGCCGTCACCGTGCGCATCAACGTTCTTCAGCAGCCTGCTAGACTGAACCCTGGAACAACCCACCGTCTGCAATGCATCGTCAACCTTGGCTCAGGACACCATGTGAAAGGAGGCTGAATGACTACGGAGGCAAGCATAGCAGTCTATCGTGCTCTCAGCTTAGCAGGGTGATGAAAACGTCTGAGAGGTAGGGACGCGAGGGTGCGGATGGGAAGGGGGTTTGGTTACGCTTGGCGCAGCACGAACAGGAGGCGGCCATGCGCGGCACATCCGACCAGCAGATCGAGAGCCTGGTGAAGCTCACCCCCGAGGACCTAGTCCCTCATGAACACCCGATCCGGCGGATCAAGCCGCTGGTAGTCCTGGGGCTGCGGGCGCGGAGGCTCAACGCTCCCGTTAGGGCGGCAACGCTACTGCGCCGCCTGCCGGTTCAGCGACCGTCCGCCTCCGCCTCCTCGATGGCAAGCTGTCTCTCCTGGCGAACGGACAGGTCGTCGGGGTTCAGGCGGATGACCTCGTCGTAGTCCTCCACCGCCTTGCCCGGCTCGCCCAGGACCCGGTACAGGACAGCCCTGTTGTGCAGGGACTCGACGTCGCCCGGGTCGAGGGCGATGGCCCGCCCGAAGTCCTCCACCGCCCGGCGAGGCTCGCCCAGCTCGACCTTGGCGCACCCGTTCACGTGGTACGCCATCGGGTCGTCTGGAGTGAGTTCGATGAGCCTGTCGTAGTCCTCGACCGCCCCCCTGTACTCCCCCAGCGTCTCGCGGGCGAATGCCCGTGCCATGTATGCGGCGGCACTGCCCGCGTCGATGCCGATGATGGCGCTGAAGTCCTCAATGGCCCGCTCGTACCGGGCAAGGTGCATGTGGACCATCGCCCTGTTGTAGAGCACGGCCGTGTTGCCAGGGTCAAGCTTGATGGCCCTGGTGTAGTCCTCTATCGCCAGACCGTGTTGCTCCAGGCTGGTGTGGGCGAGCCCCTTGGCCGTGAGGGTCTCAGCATTGTCTGGGTCCAGGGCCAGGGACTCGTCCAGGTCCCTCATGGCGTCGTCGTAACGCCCCAGGCTGCCGAGGGCGACGCCCCTGCCGCGCAGCGCGGCCGAGCTGTCGGAGTCGAGCCCGAGGACTGCATCGAAGTCATGGAGCGCGCCCTCGTATCTTTCGAGATTGAGCTTGGTGATTCCCCTGGCGTAGAAGGCGAGGCCGTACCTCTCTTCGAGCTCGATAGCGGCGGAGAAGTCGCTCAGGGCCTCGTCCAACTCGCCCAGGTCGCGGTACGCGGTTCCCCTGTGGTAGTGGGCCTCGGCGAGGCCGGCGGGCTCAAGGTCTATGGCCCTGCTGAGGTCCTCCACCGCCCGGTGCGGCTCCCCCATCGCAGCATAGGTCAACCCCCTGTTGTAGTGGGCGTCCGCATCGTCGGGAGCCAGGAGGATGGCCACGTCGAAGTCGTTCATCGCCTCGATCAGGTTGCCCAGTTCCGCGTTGCACGCCCCCCTGTTGCAGTGCGCCACGGCATTGCCCGGAGCCAGGCGGATGGCGGCGGCGTAGTCTCCACCGCCAGACGGTGCTCACCCATCGCGGCGTAGGCGCGGGCCCTGCCGAAGTAGGCGCTCGCATTGTCCGGGTCGAGGGCGATGACGCTGCCGTTGTCCGCCGCCGCGAGGCGATGCTCCCCCAGCTCGCTGTACGCCAGCCCCCTGGCGGCCAAGGCTTCGGTGTCGAGAGGGTTTGCCTCGATCCTCTCCGTCAGATGCTCGACCATCCGCCGATGCCCTCGCGGCCCATGCCATCCATCATCTTGCGGAACCTCTGGGACTCTTCTTCCGATGGCGTCGCGTCATGCTCCTCGTTCATTACGTTCCTCCTGTATGCCCTGGTGTTCTCGCTACCGGGCGGCTTCCTCGTTGGGCGGACGGCGGCCCCGGATGGCGAAAGCTGCGGCCTGCGGCCGGACTCGAATCGGTCTCCACCGGCGGACTCCGCGTCGGGCCATCCCTTCGCGGCCTCTCCCCTCCGGCCTGCCCTCTGCTCGGCTCCCTACGGGACTGCCGCCAACGATGCCTCTATGATGATGCAGCCGCTCCCGTAAGACAACGCCGACGTGACGGGTGCGGATGGGGAGAGGCCCGGCAGCCATGTGTGCCGCCCTCTTCGCGTTTCCGGCTCTGCGGTCGCAGGCGCTCGCCGGAGCGCCGACTCCCTAATCGGTGAACAGGTGGCCGAGACCCAGTGAGTGCGCCAGCAGCAGAAGCGCCATCATGTTCCGCATGCCGGGGCGGGCCCGTCCCTTCCTCCAGCGTCTCATCGTCTCGTGGTGGATGTCGAGGCGGCGGGCAATCTCGGCCCACGACAACCCCGAAGCCTCCTTGAACCGCTCGAGGCGCTGCGGGAAGTCCTCAGGGAAGTCGTAGGTTCTTCTTCTGTAGTTGATGCGCTGTCGAGGCATAGCCCACCGTTCCTCCCGCGAGACTCGTCAGGCTGCTTTCAGAGAGAGGTGGCTAGGCGGCCGGCATCGATGGGCATGGCGGAACGGGAAGGGCGAACTCCGCCGTCTCACCGCTGCCAGGGCCTAGGGAGTATCCCGTTCCGGGCGGGGCGACCACCTCGCCCGGTCATCCCGCGTATCGGGAGTTCTCCAATGAGAGCAGCCCCATGTATGTGACCGCGCACGTTCCCTCGCCTGCCCGCCAGGCATTCCTGACAGCGATGGTAGAGTTCGAGCCTGTGCCCAAGGGTCTCACCGATCTGGCTGGCCACGACGCAGAGCGTGCGCTCGATGGCAGGATGACGGAACGCGTCGATGCGTCCGCACACGACGCAGATGAGGTGGTCGTGATGGTGCATCCCGTCAAACGAGTAGCGCGGGGAACCGCCCGGCAAAGCGGTCTTGCAGAGGATGCCGGTGTTCACGAACAACCGCAGGTTGCGGTATACCGTCGCGGGTCCCTGGGTGGGCAGCCCGGCGATGATCTCCTCAGCGGTGAATGAACCGCTCCGCCGGACGAGAAGGGCGGCCAACTCACGGCGAGGCAAGGTCACGCGGTTGCCGTGCTCCTTCAAGGCCGCGAGGATGTCCGCCTCGGCCGGTAAGGCAGGCCTTGCAGTGGCCCCGTGAGCGGACCCTAGTAGCCGTGCCTGAGCAGTACGCGATACAAGCGCCGATCGATGAATGGATCTACTCCTTCCCCCCTGCGCGCTCCGGCCTCGGCATCTCGGTGGCGCTGCCCGAATGGACAGCGAGTGCTGCGGCATGGGCGCTCGCTGTCCTCGTAGACAGGGCTCGCGCCTGCGCGCCGGATGTCAGCAGATTCGCAGTTCGCGTGACACGGGTCCGGTGACGAAAGGGCAATCCGCGACTGGAGCAGGAGATGCAAGGCCCAGCACGCGAACCGCAATTCGACACCCACTGCAGCCATTGCGGCGCGCTGGTGGCCGTCCGCTCGATCAAGAAGAGGCGCGTCGGAGTCGTCAGCAGGCACTGGCAGTGGGACGTGGATGCGGTCTGTTCAGGTTGCGGGAGTGAATCAGGTGGGACAGTGTCCCTCGTTGAGTTTGGCTCGCCAAGCCGGAACACGCGTGCCCTCCGGTTCCTCCGAATACTGCTCGGCATTCCCCTCGTGAACCGCTTGCGGAGGAGAAGGCATATGCCGAAGTACGGCCGAGCCGACGGGAGCCCGGATGTTGTCAAACTGGTGGCAGCTATGCCTCTCCCGGTGTACTGTTGCCCGCAATCACCATGGGCGGGAGGGTGGTTTCTATTCGTACAATATGAGGCCGTCACGCTGGATCACCCAATCAAGCCAATTGTTGGCGAACCCGCCTCTGAGCTTGGCCCGCAGCACACGTCCATCGGCGTGGATTTCCGATTTCTCAACGTCGATGTAGTCTGACCATGAGATGTCGTAGAGCATCGAGCCTTCCTCCTCGATGATCCTGCGCAGCAGTCCCACGTTCTCTTCCGCAGAGGCGTCGGCGGCGTGGACCAGCACAAGGGCCATATAGTGCCCGTTCTCATCCTTGCCTGCGCCGGTGGCAAACGCCTCATAGGGACGAAGCCAGGGACCCCTTTCCGACAATTCCCGTTGCGCCTGCACCACATCCTCCTGCACCACGTCCCTACGAGTAGCGCCATCCTGCAGGAGCGCCACGACATAGTCATCCGCATCCCAGACCTCGACGTCATCGCCCAAGAGCATGGTGTAGGCCCCCAGCCGGGACATCCCGCCTGCCAGTAGCCGGAGCTCCTCCACGTCCGCCAGGGAGGCGCCCTCGTTCAGGCCGGCGTCTATCAATGCCTCCATGTCGGAGGTGCCAAGAGTGCGGAATACGTACTCGTCCAGGACTGCGATACGCACCCCTCTGCCAAACTCGTCGAAGGCCGGGGGCGCGAATCTCAGTTGCGGATCGGCGGCGTAATCCTCGCCCCAGCTATAGTAGGAGACGCCCCCGTACTCCTCCCGGCTGGGCGGTTCGCACTCGGAGCAGGACTCCAGGGCCCTTCCGGTAGCCTGGGGATCGAAGCGGCCCCGGACTACATCCAGTGTGGCGGGGAGCGCAAGGGCTACGATGCTCTGGTTCATGCTCCGCACGTCGAAGGCAAGATGTTGGAGATTCTCAGCCGTAATGTTCCTGTATCGGTTGAACGGGCCGAAGAATGAAATGGCCCCAAATCCCCTGACCGGAGGATCGTCGGCCTCCTCCGCGAATCCTGTTGGAGGAGGCCGCTCGTAGAATTCCGCCAGCGCATCCTCGTCGTCCACCGGCCCGGGCAGGGGGATGTCGAACAACTGGCGGACCAGAGCGTAATCGTTGATGTAGACCTGCTGGCGCAGTTCGGGCGTGTCGGGGATGGTTCTCAACAACCCTTCATAAGCTGTGTCAGCCAGGGTGGCGGGCGCGGGGGCCGGATCGTCGCTGCAGGCGCTTGGAACGACGGCGATGGCCAGAACTGTCACGACTGCGAGCCAGCGGATGCCAAGAGGAGATACGGTCATTTCTGAGGTCTCCCTTCATCTCCTGTTGGAATTGCCGGGAGTAAGGAGGGAATGTATGCCGCCGCTATCGGCGTTCTGATAGCCCACGTACACCACGCCTGCCGACACGGCGTAGGGATAGCACCACCAGTGATAGCCAATTGCGATACTCCAGATAGGCTCTCCGGTCCGGGCGTCCGGCGTACACCCACCATCGGCCACGGAGGGAGACACGATCACCAACCCGCCCGGGTTGCCGGTGCTATATTGCCAGTGCAAGGAATCATCCGGCGGCGGGGAACTGGCGGCAGGCCCTCCATCGTTCGGCAGAAGCAGTCCCGCCAAGCAGGTGAAGAGTTTGCCCTGGAATTCTTCAACCATCGCAGCGCTGGCTGGGCTGGCTTCCGGCAGGGTAGCGGCAGCGATTCCGGCCACGTCGGTATCGGTCAGAAACTCCCGTAAGCAGGCTTCATTCTCCTCATCCAGATCCAATCCTTGTCCCTCCTTGCTTGAGAGGTAGCGGCGGTTTCCGGGTCAAGACACTCGTATATCGATACCTGCCATTGCTCCGTATCGCTCTCGCCCAAAATGGGCAGTCCCAACACGGACGCCAGCAACTCCTCGCCCAGTTCATTGCGAATGCACATCTGCTCCTAAGGGGTGAACCGCGTCGAAACTCCCTGCCACAGAGAGTCGAGGTCTAGGTCTCAATCGACTCTGACCCGGAAGGTGCCGAAGGAGTAGTGGGCCAACTCTCTTCCCGCGTCGAATTGAGCAGCGGGGAAAACGTATGTGATGAAGATGGCTTTCTCGCCGTCGGATAGGTAGATGAGCGCAGTTCCTGCCAGTTCGGAGCCGTCAAACTCCAAAAGGACTGCCGGATGACCCTGGGTTGTCTCAGTCTCCCAGAATTCATAAGATTCTGTGCCACCTTCAAGAAGCCCAGAACCAAATTCATCGGCGGCCTCTGTCAACGAGACGAGAACGCCCTCCTTGACATTTATTATGATTCCGCCGTTCCCCTCGGGATTGGAAGCCCAAAAAACCTCGTACTCTGTCGGGTCCGGCTCTTCTTCTATCCAAATCTGCGGCGTTTGCACCTCGAAGTAACCAGCCGGGTCTTCGAAGACCAGCATCTCCCCATAGGGGCTCTCCACTACCTGCCCCTCGACTAACTGTGGGCCGGTTGGCACGTGTACCGTTTCCGTACCTTCCCTCGCCTGTTCCACCGACAGGTAATAGCCACCAAAGCTGTCGCCCACTGCGTCGGTGACGACAATGAAATACTCTCCGGTATTCGGGGCGCGATAGACCAGTTCGGAGTTGATCCCGAACAACCCTCCTCCACTGTCGTCGTCAGAGACCACCTGGTCGTCGCGGGAGTTGGGAAAGTCGACGTAGAGGAGGGTATCCACATTGATGGAATCAGTGGAGATTGTTACCGTCTCTCCCTCCTCCAAGCGAATTGAATACCAGTCCCAATCGGCGTGGAAGTCGATGCTTGCAGCAACTGTTTCTCCTACCGCGATGGTCCGGCCGTCATCTGGGTCATGGAAGGGCTTCAGCCTGATCGTGCTGGTCAGATCAAAGGTGGATGATTCACCCGACGCCATCTCGACTTGCATGAAGTGAATCCCGTCCACCGGCAACTCCACTGCGCCGGACTCGATACCGGTTTCGCCGTCATCCACTTCCATGAGCAACCCGAATGGGGCGGACACCCGGAGCAACCCATCTCCCGGTCCGTCGATCTCGGCTTGGAGTATCGTTCCCGCCGTTGCGTCCAAGACGTAGGTGCGGGAGTCCCAAAAGTTAGCCAACTCCACGTAGAACTCGAAGGCGACGCCCCCGGCTGGCAACCGGCGATCACCCAGCCCGGACGTGAGATCGCCCCGAATCAGCCGCTCCACGATGGGCGCGTTGTCAGCCGCCGATGTCGCCAGCCCGAACCCGGCCTCGCTGAAAGAAAACGTGGAGATGCCGATTATCTCGCCCAGGGAGCTGACCAGCGCCCCGCCGCTCTGACCGCCTGCAATGGCCGCGTCGGTCTGAAGATAGGTCATCCCAAGCTGCTCCCACTCGCGGAAGCGCGAGAGGATGCCGCGGGTGATGGTGGGCTCCGGGAACTCGTCCACTTCGGCGGGGTATCCCACCAGAAACAACTCGCTGCCGGGGGCCAAGTCCTCTCCATCGCCCAGTTTCGACGGACGAGCCGGTACATCTACCGGGCCGAGCACCGCCAGGTCTGCCATGGAGTCCCACCCAACGACCGGCACGTTCTGCAATACCTTGCCGTCGGGAAAGACAACCCGAACTGCTTCATAGGGCCATACCACGTGGTAGTTGGTTATCAAGTAACCGCCTTCGATCAGGACACCGCTGCCCGTACCCGTTGGCGTTTCAATGAACGGTATCGAAGGGGAGACAAGCGAATATACCTCGGCCGCCGTCAATGCAGTTGGAGTTGGCACTGGTGTCGGCGTGAGTGTGTTCGTTGGGGTAGCCGGAGGAGCCGTGGTCGGTGCAGCCGTTGGGTCCGGCGTGGAACCGGGTCCGCTGCAGGCGCTTAGAACGACGGCGATGGCCAGAACTGCCACGACTGCCAGCCAGCGGATACGAAGAGGGGATCCTGTCATTTCCGTGGTCTCCTTTCACTTGACCGCGTAGGCGCGTCAGCCCCGGAGGGCTGCCCATCGGAAGACAGGAAGAGTGAGCATTCGGCCAGGAGTGCGGCGAGCATCACGCCGGCGACCGGACTGATGACGGACCTAGGCATTTCCTTCCTTTCCTGTGTGGGACGCTCTACATGTTCAGCCGGGAAGCGGCGCGGCAGTCCGCGACCCCTTACTGGACGGTCGCGGTGTCCTCCCCGATGCGCTTTGGCACAACGATGGATTGTAAGACTACTCATGTGAGGCTAGTGTGATTATCAACCCCTATTGTCGTGACGTTTTTGTGAGTATGCGGCGGTGCGGAAGTGGGCGGACAGCCCTCTATGTCGCAATCATCAGCCGGACTCATCATTACGCCAGCCGGAGGCGCGAACGTCATACATCAGCCTTCAGGTCCAGCCCGAGGCGTTGAGGGTTGGGAACTCGAAGGGGGACTTGAGTGGAATGCAGGCCACGGCGTGGAGTGCAACCCCCCAGACCTCCGTCAGTGTGACGCCCGCTCACGCGGCATGTCCGCTGTTGCCGCTTGAATGGCCTCTTCGACCTCGGTGCGGGAGAGGGCCCGGATCTGGCGGCGGCGGAGCCTCGGCCAATTCCGCCCGGAACGAATCGCCTCAACCTCCGCGGGACAGCCCCACATCGGTATCTCCGCAGGAGATCAGCAGAGCCGTGACAAGCATGGCCAGGACCGCCACTGCGACTCTATTGAACGTCCTGTCGGTCATAGGGCGTATCTCTCTGCCATGTTTGAGGAACTGGTTCACGGACTTCCGGCGAAAGCCGTAGAGCCCTCTCCCTTCCCGTCCGCGACCGGCATGACCTTGCACACGGCAGCGTCATAAGCCGCCCACTTGCGAGCCCCGTCCGCCCTTGTGTCCGCGAGGTTGGGCTGGGCCGAGAAGCTCTGGTCCACGTCGGCGGCGCAAGATACTCCTACGATACGTTGCGAGCCGATGAGAGGACCCCGCCCGGTCGCGGGGTTGGACTGAGGGTCACGCCGTCGGTGGGCCGAACACCTGCGATCGCCGCGCTGCGCTCCAGGTCCTAGCACGGAGAGCTATGGCGGCGAATCCGTGGACAGGAGAGCATCAGGAGACAACCGCCAATCTGAGACAGACTCTGCAAGTGTGCGGCGGCCTCCCCACCCGGTTCCATGTATGCGGCGTTTTTGCCTTCACTACGCGGAAGAGGCCATGTACGCAAATTGATGGTTTTCCTCAAAGTTTCTGAAAAGTCTGTCCCTAGAGTGATAACCACGGCGGGGCGGAAAGGCCCGCAAGTTCTTCAAGCAGGAGGAAGACATGAGAATGAAGTGGATACCGATCGGGATGGCTGTGGGGCTGCTGGTTGCGGCCCTCACCGGCAACGTTGTCCTGGCCTCTGGCGGGAGCCCAGACAGGGACAATGGGAACGCCAATGTGGAAGTGATCGTGGAAGGACAGGACGAGCTGACGGGGCGGGTTGCGGAGATCCTGGGGACCGACCCCCAGGCCACAGCCGAAGCCTTCGCCCAGGTTGATGCAGCCCTCGACGCTGAATACGTGGAGGCGATGCTGCGGGGTGCCGTGGAGAGCGGACGTATCACCGCGGAACAGGCCGACGCCATCCGCTCCCAGGTGCAGTCCGGCGACTACTCCGGCCTCGACCGGCTCTGGCTGGACAGCTTCGGGGACGAGGACGGCGAAGCCGGCTGGTTCGAGGAGCCGGAGATCTCCCACCAGGAATACTCCAACCGGGTGGGCGCGATCCTGAACGTGGACGGCCAAAGGGTCGCCGACGCCATCGACCGAGCTTTCGGCGAGATGTACATCGCGGACACCGGCGAAGCCACGGGTGAGGTCGAAGACGAGCTCGCCGAAGCACAGGATGAGTTGCCGGGAAGGGTTGCGGAGATCCTGGGGACCGACCCCCAGGCCACAGCCGAAGCCTTCGCCCAGGTTGATGCCGCCCTCGATGCTGAATACGTGGAGGCGATGCTGCGTGGGGCCGTGGAGAACGGACGTATCACCGCGGAACAGGCCGACGCGATCCGCTCCCAGGTGCAGTCCGGCGACTACTCCGGTCTTGACCAGCTCTGGCTGGACGGCCTCGAGGACGAGGGCGATGCAGTCATCTGGTTCGAGGAGCCGGAGATCTCCCACCAGGAGTACTCCAACCGCGTGGGCGCGATCCTGAATGTGGACGGCCAAAGGGTCGCCGACGCCATCGACCAGGCTTTCGGCGAGATGTACCCTGAGGACCTGGACAACTGGGAGGACGGGGACGATGAAGGGTCCGCCGAGGAAGCTCCCACCGAGCCCGTCGCTGCCGGCGCGGCTGCCGCCTGACATCGCCGCTGCTGCGTAAGGACCGGGTTCGAGGGCCGGGACGGGTGCGAAGCCCGTCCCGGCCCAAGCATTGCCGGTCTATCGCCGTCCACTCCGGCTGGGGCGGCGGCCAACCCGGAGAGCGCCAGGGCAGAGTCAGCCGTACCGGACGGATATCGAAGCCGCCCAATCCGGGGAGATATCATAAGAGGGTGTTATTCCGGCTGAACGCCACTGGCCGTGGAGGGCCAAAGCTGCTATGAGCTCTGGGAATATCAGGAGCAACAGCGAAGAAGAGAAGCCGCTGGTGCTGGTGGTCGACGACGACCCCAACGTGGTTGCACTGGCGCGGCTCTATCTGGAACGCAACGGCTACCGTGTGGCGGAGGCCAACGACGGGACTCGGGGGCTGGAACTGGCGCGAAAGCAACAGCCCAGTCTGGTGGTGCTGGACCTCATGCTGCCCGGCCTGGACGGGCTGGAGGTCTGCAAGAAGCTTCAACTGGAATCACTGGTGCCTATTATCATGCTGACGGCGCGAGTGGAAGAGGCGGACCGGCTGGAAGGCCTCAACCTCGGGGCCGACGACTACATGACCAAGCCCTTCAGTCCTCGCGAACTGGTTGCCAGGGTGCATGCCATCCTGCGCCGCGCCGACCGGGACAGCGCCGTATCCGCCCACCCGGAACTGGCGTTCGGGACGATCAGGCTCGACCTCCGCACCAGGCGGGCGACGGTATGCGGCGCGGAGCTCAAGCTGACGCCAACGGAGTTCCGGCTGCTGTCCCTGCTGCTGCAAGAACCCGGCCGGACGTTTTCCCGCGACGAGATCATAGATAGAGTCTTCGGCTACGATTTTGACGGCTTCGACCGCGCGGTCGACACCCACGTGTCCTATCTCCGCCGCAAGCTCGAAGCCGAAAGCAAGGGCAGCGCCAGCTACATCCAGACCGTCTACGGCAGCGGCTACCGGCTGCAACATGCCGAGAGCGCCTGACTTGCGGCCCGGCTCACTACGCGGCCTTTTCTCCGGCCTGCAGTTCCGGCTCGTGCTGGGGTTCGCCCTCACCCTGACCTTGGCTCTGACCACGGTGGGTTTCTTCATCGGGCTGGCCGCCGACCGACAGACCGAACGGTTCGAGGACGACCAGGGCTTCGCACAGGCGGGGCGGGTGGGTGATTTCGTTTCCGACTACTACACCGAGGAACATGGCTGGGCCGGACCGGATGCGGGACTGCAGGAGAGCGTGGAGCACGCCGCCGCCGTTGCCGGGCTTCACATCACCGTATTCGATGCCCGGGGCGATGTCGTCGCCGACTCTCACAGCCCTTACTATCCCGTTTCCGCTTCGCCTGAAGAGGGGCCGATGGGGGAGGACTGGATCGAACCCGAGTGGGAAGGGTCGGAGGAAGAGGCCTGGGAGCAGTGGGAAGCAGAGGTATGGTACAGGGAGGAGGTCTTCCCGGTCCTGCATGACGGGGAGGTTGTGGGCGTGGTTACCGCCTCGACCGACTTCGCCTCCGCCCCGGAGTCGCAGCCCCCCGTCCAGCCCGATCCGGCGGCTTCCCGCATCTCCGACGTGATCAACCGCTATCTGCTGTGGGCCGGCATCGGCGCCGCGGCTTTGGGGACGTTGCTGGTGTGGCTGCTGTCCCGGCGCACGCTGGCCCCGCTGCAAAGCCTGAGCGCCACGGCCCGCCGGCTCGGCCTGGGCGACCTGACGCAACGGACCGATCCCGCCGGCCCCAGCGAGATCCGCCAGCTGGCCCACAGCTTCAACGCCATGGCAGCCGGACTGGAAGAAGCGGAAACCCACCGCCGCAACCTCACCGCCGACATCGCCCATGAGCTGCGAACGCCCCTGTCCAACATCCAGGGCTACCTGGAAGCCATCAAGGACGGGTTCGTCCAGCCCGCTCCGGAGACCATAGACACCATCTACGGGGAGGCTCTCCACCTGTCTCGGCTGTTGGAGGACCTGCGCCTGCTGGCCCAGGTTGAGGCCGGCGAGTTGCGGCTGCAACTGTCCCAGGCGCGAGTGGGGGAACTGCTGGAATCCAGCGTCCAGGCGGTGCGCCCCCGCGCTGAGGCCAAGGGAGTGGTCCTGAGACTCCAGTTGGAACCGTCCCTGCCGACGGTGGACCTGGACGCAACCCGCATCGCCCAGGTGGTCGGCAATCTGCTGGAGAACGCCATCACCCATACGCCTGAGGGCGGCATGGTAACGGTGTCGGCCCATGCTGCAGCCGATGACGTCCACGTGGCGATAGCCGACACCGGCCCGGGCATTGCGGCTGAAGACCTTCCGCGGTTGTTCGACCGTTTCTACCGCGCCGACCCCTCCCGTTCACGCAGCACCGGAGGAACCGGGCTGGGGCTGACCATCGCGCGCAGACTCGCTGAGGCCCACGGCGGCTCCATCGAGGCCGAGAGCGTGGTGGGACGAGGCAGCCGCTTCACCATTCGTCTGTCGGCCGGGCGATAGCAGGTCGCGTTCGCAGATTTTGCTGCGGCGCTGACAGTCAGGCCACCGGCCTTTGCCGGGAATGCTCCCGTTCTTCGCGCTGTCCTGTCCGCGCTTCTTGTGGTTTGGTCATGTGACGTTTGACAGTTGCATGTGCTCCGACCAGTCGGACACACCTGGCGCGTTGCCAGGCTGCACTGAAAAGTAGAAAAAGCCGCCGTTCGGCAGATTGCTTACCGTCGCGCCGGAACCCTCAAGGCACCTCGCCGGTGGGGACGCCGGGCGGGCTGCCTGGCGCCGGCTCCGGTTCGTCAGGCCTCTGCCCTGGTGACAGTGACGGTGTAGGCCTTCATCGTCTCCCCATCCGCAGCCGTCACCACGAGAATGATGACGTTGGCGCCCACGGCCAGGCCGACGGTTCCGTCTTCATAGCTCGCGGCACGCACCAGCGCCACTTCATAGCTGGCGGCTTCTTCGTTGGTCTCCGCCGTTATGGTGGTCTGCTCCACCTCGTGGCCGACGCTGACCTCGTAGCTCTCGATGGCCTGGTCGAAGGCGAAGGGCGCGCCGCTCAGCGTCAGCCCGCTCAGGGTGGCGTCTTTGGAGAGCGGCGGTGCGGCCCTGGTGACGGTTACGGTGTAGGTCTTCGCCGTCTCTCCATCTTCGGGGGTGACCTCGATGGCGATGACGTTGCCGCCCACAACCAGCGGGACCACTCCGTCCGCGTCGGCCACGCCGCCCAGTTTGATTACGCAGGTGGCCCGGTCGTCATTCGTCGCCGAGGTCACCGTCGTCTCGTCCACGTCGTTGCCGACGCTGGCGGTGTACTCGGTCGTGGCCGGGTCGAACGTACCGATGTCCACACCGCTCAGCGTCAGGCCGCTCAACACGGCGTCCGTGGAAGGCGTCGCGGCTTCGGCCCTGGTGACAGTGACGGTGTAGGTCTTCATCGTCTCCCCATCAGTAGCCGTCACCAGGAGAACGATGACGTTGGCGCCCACGGCCAGGCCGACGGTTCCGTCTTCATAGCCCGCGGCACGCACCAGCGCCACTTCATAGCCGGCGGCTTCGTCGTTGGTCTCCGCCGTTATGGTGGTCTGCTCCACCTCGTGGCCGACGCTGACCTCGTAGCTCTCGATGGCCTGGTCGAAAGCGAAGGGCACACTGCTCAGCGTCAGGCCGCTCAGGGTGGCGTCGCTGGAGAGCGGCGTCTCCGGTTCTTTGACCGAGAAGGTCGCGCTGGCTGAGGCCAACTCCACGTTATCGGGGGAGGAGACGCTGGCCTGGACCTTGTAGTCGCCTGCCGGGCAGTCGGCGGTGATGGTGCCCGTGCGGGTCTCCGGGTTTTCATCCACCTGGTGAATGTAGCGTTGGACACCCAGGCCGTAACCTCCGTTCTGGGTCTCGCACTGGTCGGCGTCTTCATTTTCCGAGTCCAGCACGTCGGCCCGGAAGACGTAGTCGGTGGTGGAGCGGTCGGTGTCGAAGGTCAGGCCGCCGAAGGTCATAGTGACTGCGATTTCCGTTCCTTCCGTCACCGGGCCGGAGGGCGACAGATCAACCGTTACCGGGAGGGAAGCCTCAGCGCGGGTTACCGTTACCGCGTAGGTCTTGGTCGTCTGCCCGTCCTCGGCGGTTACCTCGACGGCGATGACGTTGTCGCCCACGGCCAGCGGGATCGCGCCGTCGCCGTCCTCCGCTCCGCCCAGCTTGATTACGTAGGTGGCCCCATCGTGGCTCTTCGTCAGGGTGACGGTGGTTTCCGTTACGTCATTGGCGACGCTGGCCGCGTACCGGGTGGCGGCCGGGTCGAACGTCCCTATGCTGACCCCGCTTAGTTCCAGGGCGTTCAGCGTGGCGTCGGTGGAAAGCGGCTCGGCGCGGGTGACGGTGACCTTGTAGGTCTTCGTAGTCTGCTCGTCCTCCGACGTCACCTCTATGGTGATGACGTTGCTGCCCACGGACAAGGAGACGGTCCCGTCAGAGTCGGCCACGCCGCCCAGCTTGACCGTGTAGGCCGCTCCGGCTTCGTTCGCCGTGGCCGTTATCGTGGTCTCAGTCAAGTCGTTGTCCACGTCGGCGGTGTACTCAGTGGTTGCCGGGCCGAACGTGCCAATGTATACGCTGCTCAGCGTCAGGTCGCTGAGCGTGGCGCTGGCCGGTACCGTCCTGGCGAGGCCGAAGACCCAGGGGCGGGCCTGCTTGATCGCCAGGACGTTGTCGCTGGTGATCTTGAACTCGATCTCCATGGCGAAGTCTTCATCGGGTCCGGGGTTGTACAGCGTCTTGAACCGGTCATGGACCACCGTGAGGTGCCTGCGGAGTTGGTCCATTTGGCTGTCGCTCATGAGAAGCTGTCCCGGCGGCTTCTGGTTGGAGGTGCGAACGGCCATGTATCCGCCGGTCGGGACCAAGAAGACCTCCTCCGGCACCGAGAGCGCGTCGGGATTGGTGACCAGGTCCTCGCCGATCTGCGTGTTGACGTAGTACCACCCGTCTTTGCCGCTGTACAAGGGGTTGAAGGAGACGGCGACGCCGTTGGCCAGCTCGTCGGAGTAGTTGGGATGGACCAGGACCCCCATCGCCGCCGCCAGGTGATCGATGCGATGAAAATCGCGTTCGGTGAAGGCGCGGAAGTTCCACAGGCTGGCGTACACCTGCTTGAGGGATTTGGCGATGCCGTCCTCCTCTGTCTCCTCGGGGTGCTGGGTCTTGGAGTCGTACAGCCCCGCGCCACTGAACCCGGGGAGGTCCTCGTTGTTGGTGCTGGACCGGTAGCGAAGGGAAGTCCCCTCGGGAAACGACGTGTGCATCTCGGTCAGGGCGTCGGTGATCCGCTGGGGCGTCTTCCCCTTCTTGATGGCTTTGCGCAGCTTCTTGAGCTTGGATTCCTGGACGCCGAGGTCCGCCTGGAAACCGGCGTCGGCCAGCATCTCCTTGATGTCGTCGTAAAACCCGTTGTGCTTCATGAACTCGTCGTAGAAGTAGAACGGGACCGCGAACCCGTCGGGGACCGTCCCCTCCGGAAAATCGAACGTCCCTAGCACGGCCACGTTGGCCGCCTTGACGCCGAAGGCCTTCCAGTCCTCGAAACCAACCTCGCTGAGGGGGGTGATCTCAGTGACTGAGAGGTCGCGCTGCGGCGTCTGCTTCCTGGCGGGCCGGGAAGACGCGAAGTGGGCATCGACCTCCGCGGCGGTGGCTACGCGGAGGGAATAGGTATGTTCCATTACTTCGTAGTGGACGTATTTGCCGACGAAGTTATTGATGTAGCTGCGGTGGGTGTTGCCGCCCATATAGGCGTTAGGCACCCCGTCCTGAACGGCGCGCAAGTTCACATGCGACAGCGGCGTTTGGAGCGCGGTGGTGATGATGCCGGCAACGCGGGGAAGCTCGTTGGGCAGCGCCTCGTAGATCACCACGTCCCGGGGGTTGGGACGCTCCTCCAGGTCCATGACCCGCAGAAAGCCGTACCCTTCCGCCTGGTTCAACGGGACGAAATCACGTTTCTTGGATCTGAGGTCTTCGTCGAACACGAGGTTGATTCGGGATGCCTCGTAGGCCGCCAGCTCGTGCCGGTAAGCCGGAAGGTAATCGTCTCGCATGTAATAGGCCAGGTCGTCCTCGAGCAGCGGCATGCTGGCGGCGAGCATTGTATGGGAGAAATCCACAGTGCTGAAGGACTGTCCGTAATTGAGCTCGTACGCGTAGAGTCCTGGACTGCCGTCAGGGGCAAAGAATTCCGGGACATACTCCAGATAACCGCTGAGCCGCCCAGGCATGTACGGATCGATGCCTATAGCAGGCAGGAAGTCAAAATGGCTGATGTACGTATTGGTGTTCTGGAAGTAGACACTCGGTCTGCCGGTGTCCGCGCCGAGTATAGTGAACTTGATTAGCGCAGTATCCGCGAGGGAGAGCGCGTCGAACGTTGCGCGATCGGGAATGGCCACGGCGCCATTGGTGAGTTCGATGGCGGCGGCGGGGTTCACCGGGTTCATGCCCCCCAGATTGTCGAGTTCGGTGATGTCGTCGATGCAGTCGCCGTCGACGTCGGCCGGGTCGGCGATGAGGTACTTCTCGACCCGGTAGCGCTCTTTGGGAAGCGCCGCCAGATTCTCGGCCAGCGTGGTCGTGCCCGCCGCGCCCCGCGTCACCGAGACCGGGACCTCCACCACCCCGTCGTCCATATCGTGCCGCACGTACAACACGAAGTAGTCCGCAGTCGTGGACTCGACTACGATTGGAACGGCTTCGACATCTACCGGTGTCGGCGTCGGGTCATAGCCGCCTGCTGGACACGGCTCGCCCGTGGGCGCTGTTATAGTGAATCTCGCGGTGGCCGACGCGAGTTCCACGTTCGCCGCCGACGCAATGACCGCTTTGATGGTGTAGTCCCCCGCCGGGCAGCGGGCGGATATTCTCCCGGTGCGGACCTCCGGGTCCTCGTCCACCTGGTACATGTAACGGTCGACGCCCAGGCCGTCGCCCTCGCAGGCATCGGCGTCGGCGCGGAAGATGTAGTCGGTGGTGCTCCTGTCGGAGTCCTCGGTCAGGTTGCCGAAGGACATGGTGGCAGTGATGGCCGTGCCCTCCTCCGCAGTGTCGGAGGAAAGGGTGAGCGCCACTGACGGCGACGACTGAGCGTGCGCCGCGTAGGGCATCGGGATGCCGGAGAGAACGACGAGCGCGAACGCGGCCAGCGCGCCCGGGACGGCAAAGGACAGTTCGCGTTTTATGATGCTGACCTCGCTTTCGGCTGCTGCAAAGTCTGGATGGCGGGTGCGGATGTTGACTGGCGGGCAACGGGAAACCTTTTGAGCCTGCCAACGGGTGCTCAGGGAGCAGGCGCTCCTGGCAGGCGAAATCAGACGACCCACGATCCCCGTAGACATCTTAGACAACTCATGTGAGTCTAGTGTGATTAGCACCCCCTTTGTCCGTGACGTTATTGTGAGCACTTTGCGCGGCTGGTACTATTGACACCGGCCGGCCGAAGGCGTCTCGAAGTCCGATCTGCATCCGGACGGTTCCTGAAGACGGCGAACCCCGGGTCTGCCACAGCCCCATTGAGGTGGAGAATGAAGGAAGCCGACGAGCACCGGCGGGAGATGGAGGCGCTGCGGGAGCGCCTGACCCGGTTGAGCGAGGCCAGCCTGCGCGTCAACGAGAGCCTGGACCCGGACACGGTGCTGCAAGAGGTCATGGACAGCGCCCGGGCGTTGACCGACGCTCGGTTCGGCGGAATCACGGCCTTCGACGAATCGGGTCACCTGCTGGAGTTCATCACCTCCGGTCTGCCTGCCGAAGAGCAGCAGCGGATGTTGGACCTGCCGGAGGGTCCGGCGCTCTTCGAGTACTTCAGCTCGATCCAAGGCTCCCTGAGATTCGGGGATGTCGCCAGCCAGATGAGGTCGCTGGGCTTTCCCGACCTGCCGATCAAGACCCTGCTGGGAGCGCCGATGCGTCACCGGGGCGAGCACGTCGGCAATCTCTACGTGGCCGAGAAGGAAGGCGGCAGGGAGTTCACCCGGGAAGACGAGGAGACGCTGGTGATGTTCGCGTCCCAGGCGACGATGGTCGTGGTCAACGCCCGCAGGCACCGGGACGAACAGCGGGCCAGGGCCGACCTGGAGACCCTGATCAACACCTCGCCGGTGGGCGTCCTGGTGTTCAACGCCACGACCGGGACCGTGGCGTCGCTGAACCGGGAGGCGAGAAGGATCGTCAACGACCTGCATACGCCGGGACGCCCCCTGGAGCAGCTCCTGGGCGTGCTGACCTTCCGGCGCGCCGACGGACGGGAGATCTCCCTGGAGGAGTTCCCCCTGGCCCAGGCGCTGAGCACCGGTGAGACGGTGCGCGCCGAGGAGATCGTCATTCAGATCCCCGACGGGCGGAGCGTCACCACCCTGGTCAACGCCACGCCCATCCACTCGGAGGAGGGTCAGGTCGATTCTGTGGTGGTGACTCTACAGGACATGACGCCCCTAGAGGACCTGGAGCGGCTGCGGGCCGAGTTCCTGGGTATGGTGAGCCACGAGCTGCAAACGCCGCTGGCCTCCATACGGGGCTCGGCAACCACCCTGCTGGACGACGAGCCCGACCTGGACCCCGCCGAGATGCGCCAGTTCCACCGGATCATCAAGCGGGAGGCCAGCCGGATGCGCGGCCTGATCAGCGACCTGCTGGACGTGGCGCGCATCGAGACGGGCACGCTGCCGGTCGCTCCCGGACCTGCGGAGGTGGCCGTCCTGGTGGACGAGGCCAGGAACGCCTTCCTGAGCGCAGGGGGCGGGAACAACCTCCTCATCGACCTGCCGCAGGACCTGCCCTGGGTCATGGCGGACCGGCGGCGCATCGTCCAGGTCCTGGGCAACCTTCTCTCCAACGCCGCCGCGCACTCGCCTGGGTCGTCCTCGATCCGGGTGAGCGCCGTGCGGGAGGACTTCCACGTCGCGGTCTCCGTGGCGGACGAAGGCAGGGGCGTATCGGCTGAGCGCCTGCCCCACCTGTTCCGGAAGTTCTCGCGGACCGGCGACGAGGACCGGGGGCGCGGTCGTGGGGGGTCTGGCCTGGGCCTGGCCATCTGCAGGGGGATCGTGGAGGCGCACGGGGGCCGCATCTGGGCCGAGAGCGGCGGAGAAGGTCTGGGCGCGCGGTTCACCTTTACGCTTCCCGTGGTCGTGGAGGCAGGGATTGACGCCGCAGCCGGCCCCGCCCGGCCCTCCGCCCCCTCGCGGCGGTCGGAGCGTGGACGGAAGCGCATTCTCGTCGTGGACGACGACCCCCAGGCGCTCAGGTACGTTCGCGACGCCCTCTCCAAGTTGGGCTACGCGCCGGTCGTGACCGCCGACCCGGAGGACGTGTACCGCCTCATGGAGGCGGAGAAGCCCCACCTGGTCTTGCTGGACCTGATGCTGCCGGGGACCGACGGGATCGAGCTGATGAAGGGCATCTTCGAGATTGCCGACGTGCCGGTCATCTTCCTGTCGGTGTACGGCCAGGACGATGTTATCGCCAGGGCCTTCGATACGGGGGCCGCCGATTACGTCGTCAAGCCCTTCTCTCCCACGGAGCTGGCGGCGCGGATCAGGGCGGCCCTGCGCCGACAGGCGGCCGCCGCCCCGCCCGAGCCCACGGGATCCTATGTGCTGGGCAACCTGACCATCGACTACGCTGAGCGCAGGGTGAGCGTTGCCGGCCGTCCGGTCCAGTTGACCGCCATTGAGCACCAGTTGCTCGTTGAGCTTTCGGTCCACCCCGGTCTGGTGTTGACCCACGACCATCTGCTGCAACGGGTCTGGGGTCTAGGAAGCTCCGGCGACTCGCGGCCGGTGCGCACCGCCGTGAAGAACCTCCGCCGCAAGCTGGGCGACGACGCCGACAGCCCGGCGTACATCTTTACCGAACCCCGCGTCGGCTACCGCATGCCGAAGGGGGAACAAACATCAGGTGAGCCGCCCACAGATACCTGAGCCGCCGTTTCCCCACCTTCATGCAGGAGTCGGACAAGATGGCTGATCCCGCCTGGCTGTCGTCACCGGGGCTTTCAGCTACACCGGCGGATACGTGGCGCGGCGTCTCATTAACCAGGGCGTCCCCGTGAGGACCCTCAACCGTCGACCGGCAAGGCGTAACCAATAGGGCGGCCTGGTGGAAGTGGCCCCGCTGGACTTCTCGGACCCGGACGGGCTGCGCCGGGCGATGGAGGGAGCGAGGGTCCTCTTCATGTTGCTCGACAGTGGCGAAGAGGGTCGCGCCGATTACCCGAGGCATTGCATCCCCTCTACTGCACTCCAAGACCTGTAGTATGTCTACCCTGTGAGACTGCCAGACAAAGGTTGCCGCAGCAGAAGGAGGAGACCATGCAGGCGTACTGCGTCAGGTGCCGGGAGAAGCGAGAGATGACCAGCCCGCGCGACGAAATGACCAAGAACGGGAAGCCAATCATCAAGGGCACGTGCCCGGTCTGCAGCACGGGGCTCAATATCATCGGCAAGACCATAGCCCAGATAAGCTAACCCCCGTTCAGTCCTCAACGAAGGACCGGCCTGAGCGTGCGACACCGCGCTTACCCTCGGTGGTTTTCCTATTGACAGCCAACAACCTGCCTGTGGTATCGTTCCTCGCGCTAGGGAAAAAGCGTGTATAACGGAATTTATACACGCTTTTTCTTTGGGCACTGAGAGCCTGGACAGCAGCAGGCTTGGCTGAAGCCTCTCCCCCTATCGCCCCCTCTACGAACTGGTCGAATACCCCAACTGAGAATCACCCCTCTCCTGGTCGGTCTTCGCTATTGACCACCTCTATAGGGATTAACGATTGGGGAGCCGGGACGGATGCGAAAGGACGCCAGCAATCCCAACCACACCTTCACCGAGCTCCGCGTCGGCTGCCGAATGGCGAAGGGAGGGCAAACATCAGGTGAGCCCCCCACGAATGCCTGAGCCCCGCTTCCCCACCTTGATTTAGGAGTCGGACAAGATGGCTGATCCCGACCTCGCTGTCGTCACCGGGCCTTCTGCTACACGGGCGGGTACGTCGCCCGGTGGGCGCTGCGGCGCTTTCCCGTCTTCCCCGTCTACGGGAACGGCGATTATCCGGTCCAACCGGTCTGCGCCGAAGACCTCGCAACCAAGCGGTGGAGGCCGGTTCGCAGAGCGAGAGTTTCGTGGTCGACGCAGCCGGGCCGGACACCGTTCTTCTTCGAAGAGCTGCTTCGCCTGCTGGCCTTCTCGATGGGCGTCCGCGCGCGATTGGTTCACACACCCCCGCCGGTGGGCCTCGCCCTGACCCGGCTGGTCGGCCTGCTGATGCGCGACGTGGCGCTCACCCGCGACGAGGTCGTCGGACTCATGACCGGGTTGCTGACGTCGGAGGCTGCGCCGACCGGCACGGCCAGGTACGTGTCGGAGTTACTGCGGAACTGGCGAGGGTAGGTGGCGTTCTGGCGAGGTGGGTCAGTGTCGGGTGTGGAAGCATATGCGGTATTGCCCGACGGAGCCATTCAGCCAGAACTATTCAGAGTCGTTGATTGACGGACTGTACGACGTTGGTATACATTAGCCGATATTTGCCGAGTATAAGCAGCATAGCTGGGCGTAAGGTGGACTTGCCTATGGAATCAAGAGATACCCGTTGGATCTCTGTCGCTGAGGTTGCCCACCATTTGGGTGTCGCCCGCGACACTGTATATCGCTGGATCGACTCCAAGGGAATGCCTGCTCACCGAGTGGGTCGCTTCTGGAAATTCCAAGTACCCGAGGTGGACGCGTGGGTCAAGTCGGGAGAGGCAGATGTCTCCAACGGCGCAGGGCTGAATGAGCGATTCGTGGAATCACCGAAGCGGGGGCGCTAGGGCATGGCTCGCGCAGACCTTCTTAAGCAGCTGTTTCGAGCATACCGTGACAGCGACCGCGAGTCGTTCATGGACTTGGCTCGTTCCATCGCTGATGAAGAGCGCAAGAAGCATCACCCCGCGCTCGCCAACGAATTACTTCGAATACTGAACAATGGAGTCGTGGCCGCTGCCCCGAGCCTCAGGGGTACCTTTCAGCCTCCTCCAAGAGACCAAGAGAAAAAGGCGCCGCTCCTCGAAATCAGACACCCTGATCGATACTTCAAGGAACTGGTCCTCCACGCTGGGACGAAAGAGACTGTCCTCAAGGCCATGCGCGAGTTTCGACAGTGGGACATCCTTGAAGCGAACGGCCTGCGGCCCAGTCACAAACTCCTGTTCTGCGGCCCACCGGGATGTGGAAAGACGGCGACCGCCGAGGCTATAGCGGCAGAGTTGGGGCTGCCCCTGGCATACATACGCTTTGATTCGGTCGTCTCGTCATTGCTCGGGGAAACAGCTTCGAATCTACGGAAGGTGTTCGAGTACATTCATGAAGACACCTGGGTCATCCTCTTCGATGAGTTCGACGCAATCGGCCGGTCAAGAGACGACGCCACTGAGCACGGCGAGATCAAGAGAGTGGTGAATTCCTTTCTTCAGATGTTGGACAACTTCCATGGCCGGTGCCTGTTGGTCGCTGCTACGAACTTCGAACAGGCACTCGATCCCGCTCTGTGGCGCAGATTCGACGAAATTGTGCGGTTCGAACGTCCGACGCTGGGACAGATCGAGAACTTGATGCAGAAACGGTTGAGCCTCGTCAGCAATTCGAAGGTCTCAACCAAGCGATATGTCGCACAACTGGAGGGGTCGACATTCGGCGACATCGAGCGCATCACCACGGACGTCTTGAAGAGTTGCGCCCTGGACGGCAGGACTCGACTGCAGGCAGAAGACATCAAGAAGGCCTTGGACAGCCACGCATTCAGAAGGCAGGTTATGGAGAGCTCTGTCCCTTCTGAAACTCCGAGAATAGGCACTCCCTAACTGGCATGGTCAACTTCGAACGCATCGAACCCTTACCCCATGTTGTCATTGAGCGAGAGCCTCATCAGGAGTTGATCAGGCCGCGTCGCCGCGGTCCCTCTCGCATTCAACGCCGCTCGAACCGGCGCGAACATGCCGAGCGGATGAAGAATCAGACCGCTGCATCCACCGAAGAGCTGGCAAGGCTGCGCGCGTCCTTTGGCGTGGCTCCGGACAGATTCCTGGTCCTGCGCCTGGAGACGCTTGATGGCGAGCAGCGTGACACCCTAGAGCGGTTGAACGTTGCCGTTGTTGAGGAAGTGGAGGAAATCCGGGGCGGCACAACGGTGCATAGGCTGCTTGTTCAGTTTCCCGATAGTGAATCACTGACGACGTTTACGACCGAATATGACCGGTATGCGGACGAAACAACCGAGGCCACCGCGTTGCCCCACGCAATGCGGCGGAACTTGTTCGATGCTCTTGAGAGTGTCTCAACCGTTACAGCTGAGGAGAGGACCGGGCGCCGCCTTCAACGTGAAGGACCGCCCACCGATGCCCTCTTCTACCTGGATGTGGACCTCTGGAATCCCGGAACAGACAACGGCCAGCGGGAACTGTCGAACTTCTTCCGGGCATTCGTGCAGTCCCGTGGTGGAAGGGTCGCCAGGGATCCTCTGATTACTCCTAGCTTGTTTCTGCTCAAGGTGGAAGCAAACCAGAGTCTGTTGGACGAGCTTCTGCAACTCGACCTCGTCTCCCTAGTGGACCTTCCTCCCAGCCCGCCGCCGGAGGACTCCTTTGACTTGCTGGCTCCGGTCATACCGCCTGACCCGCTGCCGCCGGTACTTTCGAACGGTCCGCTGGCATGCGTTGTTGACTCGGGCGTTACGGCCGGTCACCCGTTACTGAGAGACACAGTAATCGAGGAAGCAGACTTCGGTTCTGGCGAGGGCACGGCGTCAGACCTGAACGGGCATGGCACCCAGGTCGGGGGGCTCGTGGTCTATGGCGACATTGCTCGCCGGATGCAGGGAAACGAGTGGTACCCACAGGTCAACATCTACTCAGCCAAGGTGCTGCGAAATGACCCGAATTCCTTGGATCCGACATCGCCGGACGCCACTTTTCCAGTCGAAGAGCGGGTGGAGGACCAACTTACACGGGCGATTGAGTATTTCCACCGGGAGCATCGTTGCCGCGTGTTCAACCTCTCGATCGGGCACATGGATAGACTTTACACCGGAGGGCGACAGCTGCCGTGGGCGGAAGTGCTGGATGAGTTGGTCCGAAGGCTGGATATCGTGATCGTCGTGTCAGCCGGGAACGTGCCTGATCCGGAAATGCCGCTGGCTATCCACTCGGGGCAGTTCAAGGAGCAGGTGGCGGAGTCCCTTAAGGAGCCGCGGCACAGGCTGATTGATCCGGCCACATCTGCCCTCAGTCTAACTGTAGGGGCCGTCGCCCGCAGGGACGACCCAAGCATGTTGTCCTTGGCTGCAGGCGCCCAACTTGCAGCTTCGGAGATAGGGTGTCCCTCCCCGTTCACTAGGCGCGGACCTGGCGTTGCCGGCGCCGTCAAACCGGAGGTGGTAGCGCACGGCGGGAACTTTGGACTCGACTCGATGGCGGGAAAACCAGTCTGGCGGCGGAACGACCAGAATCTCGCAGAGCCGACTTTGAACCGCGACTTCGTTTCCGGCCGGCTGGTGCGTGGAGTTTGTGGGACCAGTTTCGCTGCGGCACAAGTGACCCACATCGCCGCACGCATGGAGGCGGCACTGAGGAACGATTTCCAAACGGAGCCGAGTCAGAACCTAGTGCGTGCGCTCCTAGTGAGCTCGGCCCGGCCACACGACAACCTTAGGAACTACTTCGACAAGGGCGACTTGCTCGATACAGTTGGCTATGGACAGCCGAACATAGAGTATTGCTGGTCAACGCCCAATCGGGTGAGCCTCGTCACCGAGGACATCGTTCCGCACCGGACGTTTCATGTCTACTCCTTGGTGGTGCCTGAGATATTCCTTCAGGAGCCGGGCAGACGTTCGATCTCTGTGTCGCTAGCCTACGACCCTCCGACGAGGTTGAGTAGACGTGACTACATTGCAACCGCCATGTGGCTGGACGTGTTCGGCGGCCTGACAACAGAGCAGGTCATAGAGTACAGGTCCAAGTACGAGGGCGATGGCGATCCTCCAAAGGTGCCGCCGAGAAACAGGCTCAGATTTGACCCCGCCGGGCGGACTATAAGAATGTCAACGGTGCAGAAGAGGTCTTGGAGCTCGAATCAAGGAACCGTCTTTACCAATAGGCCCGACCCTAGTGGGGATGCTTCATTGCACATATTAGTCGGCTGCCAGGAGAGATTCCCAAATCCATTGGGAGAAGATTCCCAGCGGTATGCCATGGTGGTCACCTTGGAGCATGACAGCCAGAGTATCGATGTCTATCAGCAAGTCAGGGCGACCGTGAGGACTAGGGCCAGAATCGGACTGGTATGATATAGACACTTCCGTAGGTGCGGTGTGGCTTGGTGGGCCACTGCGACCCCCGACTGAGACTGCCGCAACGGATGTGGCATGGAGAACGTAGAACTACTATTGGAGGTCGAGGTTGGGGATTGATGGAATGGGGAGGGATAGTTAGGGTTCCGCCCCGTGTGCCTCAAGAAGGGAAACACAAAGGGAGGTCAGGATGAGTGCGGAATCCTCAGAGGGTGAGAGTGAAGGTAGAGTAATCCCAAAGAACAAACGTTCAATTCCTGGACTAACACCAGATGCTGTAAGACTGGCCATCTACAATACGACTATACCTAAAACGCTACTCTGCAGGGATGGCGAACTAAGACCCAATCTTGCGCTCTTCGCTGAAGCCAAGCATTGTCCTGAGAAGTTCTTCACAAAGGAAATCAGCGATATGGTAAGAAGCGTCATATCTGATGGCAGCAAAGAGCAGAATGGTGCTTTGAGTAGCGCGCTTAACGACGTCCTTGTAAGGGCCCGATCACCTCATGCACAGTTGGCTGCACAAGAACGCAAGAAGCGAGGCTGAGCACTGCTATGCAATCGGGCTGGTCGAGGTAGAACCTCGGCACGAGGTGGGAGCAGGCGCTGATGATAGCCACGGTCACGACCCGCTTGGCGTGGGTACTGGCTCAGTTTGAAATCAGGCGTGGGGTGGGAACAGCACTGGTTCCAGCAGTGCCCGCACGAACGCTTCGACACTGACTTCATCCATCGGCGTGTTCATCTCGGTTGACGCCAGCAACTGGCATTCCTGCTTCTCCGCATTCCACCTGACACCAAGTGCCCAATGATGGATTTCATCGTATCGCCCGATGAAGTTCCATCTCCCGCAAGTGGCGGTGAGGAAGTCGTTACCGGGCTTGTGCGCAATGTATGCTCGCAGCAGACCGCCCTCCTGAACCTCTATCCGGTTGTAACCCCCGTCCACGTTCTGAACTGCTTGGTAGGCCGGGATGCCACCGGAATGAGTCCAGCGCCGTATGGCTTCCTCTACCTCCGCAGTCAACGTGGCGAATGCTTCGCCTGCACTGCATTCCAGTCGTCTGGTTACCCAGTGTTCTTGCGCCACCGCTCGTCCATTCCGTATCGTCACTCAGGATACTGAACCCATAGCAGTCCAGCACGCTTATTGTCAACTGAGCGCCGCCGCCCGCGGTTGACTTCGAGGGCGGCGGAACAGCGGCACGCTCCTACCCCGGCAGTCCACCCCGGAGCAGGAGCGTAGCCGGAGCCTCCTCGGTGGTCTCCTCAGGGTGCTGATTCCCCTTCTGATGGCGGGCGTCGTGGGAGCGGCGATCTACCTGATGCGAGACCTCTGGTTACCGCACCTACCGGGTCAGGCCTCTACTCGCTGATAATGTCGGTCACTGGGATGGCGGCGCGCTAGGATTGTCAGAGGTCATCCTCTGGCTCATCGATGAACTTAGCCTTGCGACGGCGGAGCACATCCCCGACTTCCCGAATCTCCAAGGTCACCCTAGCCCTGGGCACTGCGGACTCAGACTCAAACACTTCCTCGGCCTTCGCTTTGCTGAAGACGACGTTAATGCCCTGAGACGGCACCGCCTCAACGACTACTCCGGCTGCCATCTGAATAACCTTCAGTACCATGTACTGCTGTTCCATTGCACGGATCCTCCTAGTACGGCAAGGATAGCTCGCTTAAGGGGTGAACTGGGAAGGGCGGCATGCAGTTCGCGGCCATCCCCCGCAAAGCGAGGGGACGACTCTAAGGGATTGTGTCCATGTAAGGAGCGTCGGGGCTTTCCTCTGGGGAAGCGCGTTGAGGCCCTGCGGCCGAGGGAAGCGCGTCTGCGTCCACGCACGGCCCCAGAAGGCCAGGCGACGGTTGCCTGGTACCGGTTACGCCACCACTCGTGGCCTTCCAGCCTTGGCCTCAGCGCGCATGTCGCCAGTCCATCACACCTCACGGTGCCCGACCCCACCGCCCATAAAGGGGAGTAGGTCTAGTTGCCATTCGCATTTCACCCGTGAACGTGGGCCAAGCGCATATCTGCGCTCGGAGGGAGGGCGGCTCCCCAATGCCGTCAGGAGGTGTCGAGCATAGCCAGTCTGTGCGAAGAGGTGCCGGACCGGCGAGCGTTGAACTGCGCCTTGCGCTCAGTGCTTCGTCGAACTGACGCAGGTGCGCGGACTGTAGCCTGACGAGAAAGGGGCCCGGGGCAACCCGGGCTCCGTCGTTGGCTGACGTGCTACGGGAGGGACAGGAGCTTCGCTTTTCTTCCGGCGATGAGCCTTCCTGCATCCGGCCATGCGTACAGGGCTCTCGCATTTGATGCGGGGCGTGCCCCATCACGGAGATTGCGCTGAGCACGGTGGGGTGGCAGCAGGAGAGTCCTATGCTGCGGCTGACGGCATGGCTTCGAGCTTGAACCGGAAGTTCCGGTTGCCGGTGCTGCTCGTGCCCTCCTGCCAGCAGGTCAGGATGCACTTCTGGCCCAGCAAGCGGCGGTGCTCCTCCGCTCGGAGTTTGCCGGGCCAGATGGCGACGCAGATGCCCACGCCCGTGGCAGGGTCCTTGAAGTTCCAGCGCGGCGCGGCCATGGGAGGCACCTTGGGGCCGCCGGGCACGTCCACTCCGGTGAAGATGCCGATGACGCAATCTCCCGGCTCAATGTCACGATGCACGTCTCGCAGCACCCGGTCTGGTATTCCACGTTGGAGCAAGGGGCGACTCTCCGATACCAAGCGAGCTATAAGGTTGCGTTCTGCGAACTCGGCCTCCTGTTTCGCAGCCTGCTCGGCCCGGTGTCGGCAATCCGTGCACCAGGGGCTCGGCATGTTCAGCATGTCTCTGGCGCTAGCTGCGCGCTGGAGCTCTGGCAGGTTTTGCCAGTCCGGGTACACGCGATAGACGAGAATCCCTGCCTGCTCGTAGACCTCGCGTGTCTTGTCGTCCAGGTCATGCGAGACCACCACCTCGATCACCGTCGTCGTGCCGTCTGCGGCGTAGACCGCGACGTCCGGCAGGGTGCGTCGCCTCGGATCTATGCCGTCTCGTCGTAGGAGCATCCTCTCGGCCCTGACCGTTGCGCCGGGCGTTGCGATGTCCCTTTCGATCAGCCTTCCGCGCCGCAAGCAGCCGCGTTCCAGGAGGTATGGCCGTCCAGTGCGGATGGCGGAGTCGATGCCTCCGGCCATGGCGGCGACCGCCGCCATGTGCAGGGCGCGGTCAGGGTCGCACCTGCTTCGCGCCCTGTGGTGGAAGTGCCGCTGCCGCTGCGGCCCCCAATGCTGGATCATCGCCACGTCGCAGCCGAAGCAGTACGCAGCGGCTCCCTTGGCGGCCGTGGTGATGTGCACCAGGTGGCCGTCGTCGTCGTAGGCTACTGGGTAGAGGACATCAGCAGTCATCGTGGCTCGGGATGCTCTGAACGAGGCCCTGCGGGGCTTGGGGAGCATACCATGAGGGCGACCCATGGGCGCTGAAGGTGAGGGCGCGCCGGACAGGCTGAACGGGCAGAGCCGCGGGTCGGTTGAGCGTCCGGCTGTCAGATGGGAAGCCGTTGCAGGGCACACTGGAGCTTCCCGGGCTCTCCGCATTTGCAGCCTCTTCACAGCTATGGGATCACCGTCCTGGGGCCTGTACCGCAGATGCGACAGGCCCCGTTGCGGGCAACCATCTCCTTGTGCGGCTCGATCCAATGGAACAGGTACTGGTTGGCGTAACCCGCGTACTGTCCGAAGTGTTGCCTGGCCCATTCGGCCACCCGGTACTGCTGGGCTTCGGTCATGGTGCGGGAACAGAGCACCCTCTCCGTCAGCTGTGCCGGCATCGGCGACAGATCACAGTGACCCAGGGCCCGCCGCACCCAGCGGTCGACCGGGAAAGCATCCAGCTTGTCCAGGGACATCAGCGCCACGCAGCTGGCGATCTTCAGACCGATTCCCCGGTAGCTGTCCAAGAGCTTCACCGCCTCATCCCCTGTTATTTCTCTGGCTTCCTTCAGCTCCAGCAGCAGCGGGTCGCGGGACAGGCGAGTGGCCATCAGGAAGATGTTGCGGGGCCTTGATGACAGGCCCAACCCCAGGTCCGTCAGGGCCCTCTCTCCCTGGTCGGCAATCTGAGCGGGTCCAGGAAAGACGCGTCGCTCATCGTCGTCCAGTCGGACCCTGCGGCGGCTCAGTTGGGCGATTCTCTCGACGCTTTCCCTGATGCCGCGGATGCTGTTGGTCCCGGAGCACAGATAGGCCACCAGGCACTCCCACGGCTCCTGGCGGAGCAGCCTCAACCCCGGGTACCGTTCAACGGCCCGGGCGACCGCCCGGTGCCGCTCCAGTTGGCTGTAGATGTCCCCAATGTCGTCGTCCAACCGGAAGTAGTCATGGATCTGCTCGTCCAGGTCGACGTCGTGGCGCTCGCCGTCTTCGTCGCCGACACGGTACTCAAGCCCCTCGCCGGTGTGCCTGAGGTGCACCAGGTATTCTCCCAGCACGCCGGAGTACCAACCTCCGGCGTTTCCTCGCCACTGAGCCGGGTGTGTTGCCCCATCTCCGCGGGTGGACATGTTCGTCTCCACCCTGCGCCACCGGAAGGCCTGACCCATCTCCAGGCTCAGCGCCAAGTCCAAGGGCTGTCCAACGCTCATCCTGCGGCTCATGTCGGCCTAACCTCTATCGGGTGAATCGGGTTGCCTTCCGGGCGGTTGGTTCCACGCTGGTTGGGAGGGCGGGCGGAACTAAGGATGGTCACGCCAACCGGCCACGCCCTGGCATCCACATATAGGGGCCAGGATAGCTGCGACCCGCACTGCGCCCAGTGGCGTGGGGGCCGACGCTGGTCTTCTCCCAATAGGGTCACCGGTGCGCTCTTCAGGTTCTTGGAACTCGGGGCGTCGAGGCGGAACGTGAGGAATGCGTGTCCACGGGGTGAGCGGACGGCGTGCCCTCGCCCCGAACCTCCGCGGGACTGCAGACGAGATCCCCGCTGCTGTTCCGTACACAACTGGGCGGTAGAAGGGCGCTCACGAGAATTCACGGCTTGTCGAAATCGATCTGCCTAGCGATGTCTTCGACGCGCTGCCTGTGCTCCCTGCGCGAAGCTTCCTCTTGAGCTTGAATAGCGCGTTGCCTCTCTCGTAGTTCATTGTATTGTCGATTGGTTTCGTCGACGGCCAGCGATAGAGTGCTCTGGTGGTACTTCTGCACTTCTTCGATGGTGGTGCCATCCAAGACCACGACAGTATCCCTGACGCTAGCAATGCCCGGCCGGTGCATCGTGGTATAGCGCGGAGGGTGGTTCCAGTTCTGTACAAACAGGCGTGACCATTCAGGGCTGGGGCGGCTCGAAAGAGAGAAAGGAACCGCATACAGGGCACTCCCCTGCGTGCCGTCGTTCTTTGGTTGAGTTATGGACTCGACGACTATCCCCGTGATCCTGATCTCTCCATCATCCGGCGTTGGACTGTCGCTTCTCTCTCGGCTCTGTTCCTGCACTGCAGGACGGATGGTCGACATCGCTCTTCCGATCGGCGGGGCAGTTTCACTAATCCCCAGCATGGTGCGAACGAGTTGCGCATAGGTTTCTTCCGAGTAGGGGTCTCCGGACAGGTCGATGTACTGCTTTCCGCTGAGCCAAGATGGTGCTGCTTGGCGCCAAGTGCCCTGTCGCAGCACCGGGATGAACTTACGATGGTTCCTGTCGATGAGGACCTCTCCCGTTATGACATCTCCCTCATAGCCGACGCCGCCTGTCCGTGCCTCAGCTCGCACCTTGTAGCGAGGCGTGCAGATGATGAGCACGAACTCATTCTCTCGAATGGACCTCTCCATGAATTCCGGCAACTGGTCACCAAGTGCGGTCTCCCATGCGTCAAGGGTGACGGCGACGCCGTCACTCCTCATTCTGGTGGCGAGATCCCTGACCCACTGTCTGTGGGACTCGTTGTCCCAGGAATAGGAGATAAACCCGGTTGGAGACGTCATTCTTGACCATCCTGAGTCGGATTGCAGGTCGACGAAGGGAGTCTGTGCCTTCCCGGACGAGGCCGTGCTCGCCCCTCTGGCGGCAACCCCTCCGTATCTCAGGTTAGCACGCCCGAGAATCGCCCCACTGCGGCTGGGCGGCTCCGCCGAGGATGACCGGGTGATCACGACTGTCCTTGAGACCGAGGGACGTCGTCATATCCGTCGAGGAGCTGTCCGACTACCGCGACCTGCTGCGGCTCGTTACGGAGCCCATCGACTGGGCGGGGTTGCGCCGAGGGCTCGCAGCGCTGGCGGGCCATCGCCAAGCAACGCCATACTGGTTATTTCTACGCGGAGGAGACCGCGTAATCTCCTTCGCATACCTCGTCCCCGTCGCCCGCCATCGGGGCGACGGGGACGAGGGGACGGTGCCTGTGCGGTGCGCCCCGCAGTCATCGGGCCGTTCAGATGGGCCTGCACCGCCAGCTTGACCGTGGATGGAGGGCTTCACCACTCGGAGGAGAGCATCGCTGGAGGAGCCGCCGATGTCGCCCGGTGCCCGTAGCGGGACGAACAGGACACCGCAGACCGCAGACAGCTTGCGCGGGGAAGTACCGGGGATTGGAACGAAGGGGAATTTGCTCTCTTCCAGCGGCAAGCCTTCCTGTACCTGGCCATGTGTACAGGGCTGTTGCTTTAGCGTGGGGTGATTCGCCTGCCGCACTCTGAGTACCAGCCTCCGTTGAAACGATGGCCCTTGTGCACTGCGTCCACGAACCTGCGACACCAACCCCTGACGCCCGCCTCGCCCCGCCTGCTACCATGCCTCTCACGACCTTTTCCGGCACGAGGTATAGCAAGGAGCGATGCGAGTCATAAGGCTAGGTTTGTTCATCTTGGTCTTGGCAGCGGTTGGATGCGGCCCAGCAACCACGCCCACACCCGTTGTGTGTGAGTCCGACAGCGTGGCGTTTGAGAAGAAGGGTAGTGTCCACGACGACTACGTGGATCTCTGCGTTGAAGACGGTGGCTACTATCTGTACCTGACATTGAACAACGACACCGACGCCATTTTTCTCGTGAACCTACTACAGGGGGACAACAAGCCCAGAGAGCTCTACTCGGTAGGCAGGAAGTCCCTCCTCAACGCGGCAGCCGCCCTGTTCGAGGTATGCCCGTCCGATTGCGATGCGGTGCAGGGACGGGTGCGGATAGAGGTCGATGCCCCGGACGCCCCAGCGAACATTGAGTGGGCGATTCGCATCGAGAAGAAGACCGACGCAACGTAGATGGCGGCACGCGTGCCCTGACGGGCACGATCAAGTTCCCGCCTTCGTGGAATGGCGAGAGGGACATCGGGGCCACCCTCACCCTAGCCCTCTCCCAAGAGAGAGGGGCACAGCAACAGGAGACGCATGGCGGACTGGAGAAACAAGCTCTACTTCGGCGACAACCTGGGCATCCTGCGCGAGCATATGCCGGGCGAGAGCGTCGACCTGACCTACATCGATCCGCCGTTCAATTCCAACGCGACCTATGACGTGCTATTCAAGGAAGCGAGCGGCGAAGGCTCCGCCGCCCGGATACAAGCCTTCGACGACACCCGGCACTGGAAAATCGCTGCAGCGCTACCAGGCGCTTGGAACCGACGTCCAGGGCACCCTGGCAGGCCGCATCAAGCGCCTGTGGATTGGAACGAGGACATGGGCTTCGCGCAGCATGAGCTGGCCCTCTACAAGGACGCGCTCGACAGGGCGCGCGATGTCGGGGACCGCGGTCAGACCTACTACCACGCGATCAATGTTGCGTTTCTGGAGTTCGTCGCATTCGATCGAATCGAGCGTGCTCGGGAGATGGCGGCGCTGGCCCTCGAGAACGCGGCTCATGATGAGGCGAATGCGTGGAGCCTGGCCACGCAGGCTGAGGCGCACCTTTACATAGGCAGACCCGACTTGGCTCTCGACCTGTACCGCCGCGCACTCGGGTTCGGCGTCGAGCTCTGGGAGCGCGTTTCGATGGCCCTCCAAGCAGGGCAGATAGCCAGCAAGCTCAAGGACGCACAACTGGCCGACAAGCTTGAGGAGATCTTCGCACCTGCCGCTCGAAAGTCGAACAGGATCTTCGTTAGCTACAGCCATGAAGACAGGGAATGGAAGGACCGGTTCTGCCAGATGCTGGCGCCGTTCCTCCGCGACGGCGACATCGAACTGCACCTGTGGTCGGACGACCAGCGCATTCGGCATGGTGAAGGCCAGCACGATGCGATCCAGCGCGCCCTCGAAACGGCAGGCGTTGCGGTTGTGCTTGTGAGCGCTTCCTTCCTCGACTCCGAGGACGTCGTGAAGCACGAACTGCCGAGGGTCGTCAGCGCGGCGGCCGACGGGAAGATTCGGCTCTTCTGGGCCTATGTCTCCCATGCCGCATACGATGCTACGGAGCTTGAGCCGTTCCGGGCGGCCCACGATGTGTCGCAACCCCTGTACGCGATGGGGCGCCCTGAACAAGACGCAACTCTCTTGAGTGTCGCGCGGGATATCAAGGCCGCCGCCCTGGGCGCGACAGACCGCTTCAGGGAGATGCCGGTTAACAGTTGCACCTTCGAGACAGGGCTTGCAGACTGAGCCGCCCTCGCGCCCCAACGCCCAGGAGGAGATTGCATGCTGGCCCGCACAGAACCAGGCACTGCTGGAATGTTCGACGTTTTCATATCCCATGCCTCGGAGGACAAGGACTTCGCTGGCCCGCTAGCACATGAACTCCGCTCGGCAGGACTGAGTGTTTGGTTCGATGAGTTCGAGCTCGGCCTCGGGGACAGCCTTAACGAGAGAATCAACGACGGCCTCTCTCGAAGTCGTTATGGCGTGGTGGTCATCTCGCCAGCCTTCTTCAGGAAACAATGGACGAAGCTTGAAATGAATGGCTTCGTCGCTCGTCAAACAACCGGGGAGCGAGTCATCCTGCCGATCTGGCACAGGATTACCAAGAACGAGGTCATCGAGCATGCCCCCCCGTTGGCAGACATAGTCGCACTAAACTCATCGACTCAGAGCATAGAGGAGATAGTCGGCGAAATCGTGGAGAGGGTGAGGGGCAGGGAATCGTTCAACGACAGATCCCGAACGTCCGCTGCGACAATCCGTAACGCCGGCCCTGCCTTCGCCGTCTTCTATATTGCCCAGGCTCATGCAGCAGAGCTCCCCCTGGGAGAAAGACCCGGGTCTTCATTCTCTGCCTTTGATTACCCCCCGGTCGGCTGGTTGTCTGTGGTGGACGAAGACGAAGAGCTCGAATACGTCTTGGAGGGGACGACCCTTCGGGTGCGACTCGATTGGGGAAACCAGTGGTCGGGTGATGAGTTCCTCGCCCATCAGCTGATATCCGGAGGTCAGCCCTTTGCCCTGACCCTCCGCCCGAACGATGGAGATCAAATCTACTTGCCGTCCGTCATCAACACCTCGCGGTCTACGGGTTTCATAGGCTCAAGCCGATCCGGCTGGATGACGTTCCGGCTTCAGCAGTAGTCGCGGTTCGATTCAGACACGGGAATCCGTCCTCGACTCGTGAGACTCGCTCACGTCCCAATCTGCTACGCAGCGGTAAGTCGCCCCATGTTCGGCGCTCCTTGTCCTCTCGTAGGGCCGAGCGTCCAACTCAACAGCCCATGAATGCCGCATTCTTGAGTTGCCCTTGCCAAACCGCGATGAATGTTCCATTGGGGCTGATAGGACCGCTCATGTGTGAGCGTCCTTAGCTGTCGGGTTGCCATTCCCGAGGGGCACTCGGTGCCGCACTAGACCTACGACATCACCCTCCAGCTGCTGCCCGGCGTCGAGCGTCCGAGCTACGCGGGCGTGCAGGTGGAGGTTCTCGAACACGTCGACAGTCACCTCCAGGTGCGCTACCAGGGCGACATCATTCCTCACAGACACGCGCCACCGAGGCCCGGCGTGCTACGAGCCGCTAATGGAGCCTTGGCATCCACCCCCGAGATGTGCCGCATCGTGAAGCGCCTCGGTAACCATCGCCTCAGCCAACGCCAACTAGAGAGGCTTGCTGGCTTGGACTTCGATTCCGCAGCCGAAAACATCCTCGACGATGATGGCCAACCCGACCCTCCACCTCGCCGAGAGCTTACGCCACGCCAACTCGCTCTCTGGAAGGCGGTGCAGCAGGCCAAGATTCAAGGCTTCTCCCTGCGCGAGATCGCCCGCCAACTGGGAGTCTCCCGCAACACGGTGCGCAAGTATGCCCGCGCTTCTGACCCAACCCACCAACCGCCCCGTCAAACGGAAGGACAGGCGACGACCTCAACTGGCAACCAGTCGATCAGACTGACATTTTCGCTGGACCGTCCACCCTGACATAGTCGCTAGACAACGACATCACCGGTGGGTCAAAAGTAAACCGCGATTGACAACATGGCTCGGCAGGGCACCCGACCCGATGAGTGCTGGTGCCATCGGAGCATCTCGAGACGGCTGCGGCTGTGAGGTTCAATCGGTCGGTCATGGGAAGTGCTCCTTCAGTATTCTTCTGCACTCGGTATGGCGATGGTGTGGCCTGTCCCGCGCTGGGGTCAAGGGGTCGGTGTCTCCATCACAAAGAGACCGAGTCGTCAGGGGACGCGCTCGTCATAGTTGATGTTCGTGACTGAGCAACTGGCCAGGCCCAATGGCAGTAGTGGGCACATGCCCAGCGTGAAGTGATGTGCGAGAACTGTGATAGGGTTGGTTGGCACGTACGAAGGCTAAGGGAGATTCATCCATCTCTCGTCGCCCTGAGGGCACGCGGAGCTATGTTGCGGCATGGCGGGCGATGCGGCTAACGATACATCCGCAGGGGCGGTAGGGTTCGCGGCCATGCTAAGCACCCTCTGACTCCTCAGAAGCGCGGCTATCCGGGCACACCTATACGACTACCGATGACCTGAGGGAAGCGTTCAGCAGCGCAGGCCTCCATATGGCGCGTGGCTGAAGGTTCATTCTACGTAACACGCCACAACAAGCATGAGAGGTGCGTAATGACGGTTTACGTGAATAGCTACAGTGACAACGTGTCCTGCACAAGGTGCGGAAGCGCCAATACTACGGTACGAAGGCTACATGACGATCCTGGGCGTGAACTAAGGTGCAAGGAGTGTGGTCATTCTGAGCACGTCGTAGAAGGGTTCGAACCCCGTCCAAGCTACCGCAATGCCCATTTCAATGAGTACCCTGAGTGGGACATCTGGAGTACGGAGTGCCCAGAGTGTTCCCATGCCTTGGACGTACTCTGGATGACGACGGGCGCTATCTGGTGGGCGTGCGACAACTGCAAGTTGATAGTGTTCGTCGATTGACATCAAGGAGGCGTTCGGCTGATTCGAGGTGGATGCCATGAGTTCATACGTCAACGAACGCTGTGGCATCTGCCCGGCACCGCGATGGCCTGTCCACTGTGGCTTTAGGGCACAACGCCTAGGCAGCGTGCCCTATCGCACAATCGTCGTTGACTACTGTAAGGGCGCTTGGCGTGGAGGTGTGAGTAGCGGCTATCCGTGCCGGGCTTCGGTTTACAAGGCTCTAGCTTCGCAATAGCATACCTGCGGAGCGAGGGCTGCTGATGTGCCGCCAACCCTGACACCCCTCTCAAAACAGGCCCAGCTTCCACACTGTGCGGCGGCTACCCAGTGGACTGCAGACCCTAAGCGACACCGATAAGGTGCCGAGCAATAACCGAGGCCCTTCGAGGAGAGTAGGCTTATGGCGACCTTTGATTTCTCGGGCGTAGGCAACAAGCAACCAACTCCAACTTCCGTTGACCCGATAGACATTTTCCGCTCGTCCACGGTGACGGACCAGAATGTCAACGATTTGTGGTTAGGCCAAGGTGACGCATTGCGCGACTGGCACAAAGAAAGAAATGTGGACGATATTGCAGTGGTCTTGAATACCGGTGCCGGAAAGACTCTTGTGGGCTTGTTAATCGCCCAGTCCTTGGTCAACGAAACTCAACGGCAAGTCCTTTATTCATGCAGTTCAATACAACTAGTTGAACAAACGGCGGTTAAGGCTCGCGGTTACGGAATTGACGTGGCCACATACTACGGGCAACGATTCGTAAATGAGGATGCCTATTACAGAGCTACCGCTCCTTGTGTTACTACATACCAAGCGCTATTCAACGGTAAGACACGGTTCCGGAACGATGATGTCTCCGCCGTGATCTTCGACGACGCCCATACAGCCGACAATATATTGCGCGACCAGTTCTCACTGCACATAACCCGTGCATCTCTGCCAGATACGTACACTGAGCTTGTTGCACTATTCAATGAATATCATCGGACAACGGGCAGGGCGTCGAGTTATAGTGAGGTCGTCAGAAGCAAGTCCTCTCGCCTTTTCTTGATTCCTCCCTTTCAGGTGCACAGCAATGCCCAGGAGATTAGGAGAATCCTCGCGGAAGCCCCGTTGGCCCAGAATCTGGACACCATGTTCGCCTGGGATCACATTATAGATCACGAAGATCTGTGCTGCTGGCTGGTTTCCAGCTCTGAAATTACCGTGACGCCTGCTACCGTACCGGTCTCCACACTCCCCTACTTTAGGAAAGGCATCAGGAGAGTTTACCTTTCAGCGACCCTCAGTGCCTCTGACGCATTTGCCCGTGCCTTCGGCCGAGTGCCTCAGAAGGTTGTGGCACCGCCAACCACAGCCGGAGAGTGTGAAAGGATGATACTCATCCCATCTATGCTGTCGGACATTGAAGCGAAGAAAGACACATACGCCACTACAGAGGTCATTAGAGACGAAAAGGCCTTCATACTGGTACCTAGCTACGCTCGCAGTGAACTATGGAAGGACGTCGTGTCTCCCCCGCCTTCAGACAAGGTTACCGAGCATCTAGATGCATTCCGGGAGGCTGGTCCTCCAGAGAAGCTACTGCTGACAGCTAGGTACGACGGGATAGACCTGCCAGGCGATACATGCCGAGTAATGGTGATCGATGATCTGCCAGCCGGGTCAGGACCTTTGGAGCGATTCCAACGAGACTCCTTAAATATGGACAATAGCACTCGAAGCACCATCGCTTCTCGCATAGTGCAGAGCTTTGGTCGCATTTCCAGGGGAATGACTGATCACGGGGTTGTGTTACTGACTGGGGAAGAGTTGGTGAACTGGATTCGCATACCGCGAAATCGGTCTCTCTTGCCTCAGTTCCTACAGAACCAACTAGCGCTGGGAGAAGAAGTATCGGAACTTGCTGGAACTGTGGAACGATTGGGTACCGCAATGAAGGGTTGCCTGGAGCGACAACCTGGATGGATCGCCAAGTACTCTGACTACATGAGGAATTCACCCTCTCCCGGCAATAGAGCAGACTCGCAGATTGCTCGTGACGTTGCCCTTGCGGAAGCATCATTCGGAGAACTGTTATGGAACCGTGACTTCAACAAAGCCGCTGGTGTATTGGCAAAGATTCAAGAGCAAGCAGTCCAGTTCAGTCAATTCACAGGAGCTTGGCTAACGATGTGGTGGGGTTACGCTGTTGAAATGGCTGGGGACACGGAAGCTGCATACAATCTCTATAGACGGGCTTATACACTAAACTCAAATATTCCTCGTTTGGCTACCCAACAAGGAACATTTGCGGAACGTGTTCCACAGCAGGTAGTGAATTTGGCTGGGCAATTGCAGGTGAGTGCATACCAAGGCATGACGTTGAGAATTCCGCAGAGACTCCAAGAAGAATTGTTCCACCTGAATGGTTCTGGCTCCGTTAACCAGATTGAGGAGGCCCTTCGCTGTCTTGGCCAATACTTAGGCTTGGAATCCACTAGGCCCGAGAAGGAACATGGTACTGGCCCTGACGTGCTCTGGAAGAGCAATGATGGTTTCGCTGTCGTTATGGAGGTCAAGACTGACAAGCAGGAGTCGTCTCGTTATACGAAGGGTGATCTGGGCCAGCTACGCGACCATGTTCAATGGGTTTCGAATCGACATAAGATTACGAGTGTCGGGGAGGTCTTTGTCGGGCCTTTGCTGGCCGCGTCAGACCAAGCGAATCCCTCGTCGGAGATGGTAGTTATCGAACTGGAACAGTTCGATATTATCGGAAAGAAACTGATTGGCACGATTCAAGATGTAACCGAGAGCGCACTTCCGCTGGAATTACTTGGGGAATTGAACGACAAGATGGCAGCCCGAGGCCTGCTCTGGCCCAATGTTTACGAATCGTTGGAGAAGTCAGTACTCCTTGAGTTGACGACGCAGTGACCGGAGGACTAGAAGCTGGATGTGATGGGCTCCGCGAGTAGCACGACATGGCCGTCCCCCACTGCTCCAATGACGCGATGGGCTGAAACGTCGTCGTATCTGAGAAGCACTTTGGCCGGGTGGGGCCATTGACTTTGACCTCCGATGGCGTCTCAGTGTGCGAGCGCGGGAAAGTGGGGCAAATCGCCGCGTAGGGTGATTCACAAACGATGCGAGGAGGCGCGAGTCTCGGTGCTATAGTCTCTGCCCATAGGGCGGCTGCGTGAGAATGGCCGCCTGTCTACGAGAGGTGGAGACATGCCCACGTTCAGCACGCTACCTATCGGCGAGGCTCGCGCGAGGAGCGCGACCGGCAAGCGCGCAGCGCTGCTCCAGGAGTACGTCGGCTACATCGAGCGCGTCGCTCCAGGTGAAGCGGGGAAGCTCGAGGCCGGAGAGGGCGAGACGACGCAGGCAATTCGGCGTAGGCTGAACGCGGCTGCGACGGCGCTGGGAAAGAACCTGGAGTTTCGTCGCACCGACAACGCCGTCTACTTCTGGTCGTCGGAGGGGCGGCGGCGCGGCAGGCCGCGCAAGAATCCCATCCAATAGCGGTCAGCCCTCTGCCGTTCCCCGTCTCTCATCACCATGGGGGACGGGTGTCACCGGGAGGGAGCGTGGAATGAATGAGGCTGAACCTGCAGCCCGACCCACACTAGGGCTCCTCCACGTGCAGTCAAGGCGGTTACCCTCCGGCGCTCACAGACATGACGGTGTCCTGGTAATCGAGAACGAGTTCACCGTCGTCCAGGATCGAGTAGCGGCGTTCCCGGAAGAGGAGGGGGTTCGCGTCGACGAATTCCCATACAAGGAGCGATACGGGTGAACGATACTCATAGCGGACGCTTGGTTGGCCGTGCAGCGTGGACTCGCCACCACAGGCGTAACCACTGGATTCGAGGTGCGCGGGGAGCGCCTGCTGGGCGTCCATCCATCCGATGAGGTCCCACGGTTCTCCAACCGGTACGCTTGGGTCCGGGTCCGGCAGGCCGGTGACCACGGAGTCGTCGAAGAGCGACCGCACGATGGGGGGCATCCCATCGGCGCTCCATGTCTCTGCGGTCATGCTCACCACCAGTCCGTCGCTGTCCGGCGTGATGACGGTCTTGGACATCACCAGCCGTACCACGCGCGCTTTGCCCTAACGCGCTCCACGCAGTCCGCTCGACAGAGTTGTAGAACTCCCGTCGCTCGCCGCACTTGCGGCATGTACCGGGTGACGTTGCGCCGCTCGGCTCGGCTATGAGCCAGTGATGGACGCAGTCGCTATCGGCGGACTGGGTCATGGTGAACCACCACCTCAAGATACCGGGCTGCGATGCCGCTCCCGCCGCGAGCGCCGGATCACGGAAGCGCTGCTCAAGGCCCCTTGCTGTGAAGAGCCTCGGTCAACCAGAAGGGAGTAATCTCCTTGAGGCTTTTGGGAACGGCCAAACTGGTCATCTCTGCGCTTTAGGCGGGGCCTCCGTTCCCGGAGACAACGAGCCTCGTCCTTCATCCGGCCTTGCGAGCGAATACGACGCAATGATCCATGGGCTTGGGGTCCGTGAAATACATGACCCCTCCCAGCTTCTCACCTTCCACCGGGATTACGTTCAAGCCTTGATCCGCCAAGAGGCCGATTACCTCGTCCACGCCGTAGAGTTAGAAGGTCCTATCCGCGCCGTAGTCCTTATCGTAAACCGTCACGACTCCTCTCCCAATCTTGAACATAAGCTGCAGGACACCCCCCGCTTCCAGAAGCCTGGCAAATTCCGGTAGGGTAACTCCTAAGGCTATATGTGGAGCGATGTGCTGGATGACCGCGTTGCATAGGATGAAGCCGAATGAGCAGTCCGGATAGCTGAGAGGCTCGCGGAGGTCGGCGACGGACACCCGCTGAGCGATCTCCGGGTGAAGCCTACGCGCCTCCTTGATGTTCTCCTCTATAGCGTCGACCCCGTAGATGTCATACCCCTTTCGCCGGTAGAAAAAGACATCGCGAGCGCCCGCGCCGCAACCGGCGTCCAGCCCTCGGGACCCGGCGGGGACCAGATCTTGGAGCCGGTCCATCAGGTCCATATCGCCTCTGAGCTCCGAATGGGAGACGTTGCTATATATGGACTGAAGAAAGCCGTGGCTTACTTCTGCGTAACGCTGTGCATGACGCCTGTAGAAGGTCTCGGAAAAATCAAGCCTTTGGCTCATTGCCGAAACGTCACTCAACAGGCTGGAGGCTCAGACGCCAACGATGTCCAAGGGCTGCCCCGGTCAAGCTGGTGGGGATGCGGACTACTTCCTCCATTTGGTCGTTCTCCTCAGCGACGGCGCTGCGCTAGTATTTGATTAGGGCTCGGTCTTCAAAGGAACTAAACACGCAGTTCCAATCGAGGTCTGAGTAGACGGTCCGGCACTGTAGTTTCACGCATGAACTGAACTAAGAGCTGGTGGATTTCTCTGGCGTCGTCTGTCTTTTCTTGTATCACGTTATTCATCTGATTTGGATCGGACTTCAGGTTGTAAAGCTCGGATCGACCATCTTGAGGGCTGTATAGCAAACTCCACTCTCCGGAAGTGATGGTGGTGACAGGATGGTCTGAGAGGGGACGGAGCAGGTTGTCCACGGAATGAACCGGATCGCCAGGGTTCGCGAAGGGAATGCTGCTGACTACGTACTCCCGGCCTGGGATGGAAATATCTCGCATGCCGGGCAAAAGGGACTTGCCTTGAACGAAGGCCGGAATCTCCATCTCCAGCAGGTCGAGTACGGTCGGCATGACATCGACGGCGGAGCTCAGGCCTTTGTATACCCCTGGAGATACTCCAGGCGCGTGAATCAGAAGTGGGAGGCGGACAAGCTCTTCGAAAAGGGGAGAGTACGCCCACTTTGATCCTGGATCTCCATAGGGCCGAAGCGTCCCGTCCGAGAACTTGGCTGAGTTCATCTTGCCGAAGAGGCCGCCATGTTCCCCAAAGTAGAAACCATGGTCTGTGGTGAAGATGATTGCAGTCTTGTTCATCAGGCCCATGTTCTCAATGGACTTCAGCAAGGAACCCAACCACGTATCGACCATAGTGATCTCGCCACAATAGGTGGCATGACCCTTCTGAAGTCTCTTATCGTCGTATCCTGGTACGTCATGCCAGCTTCCGTATAGAGGGAGCACGACCTCGCCATCGTATCCCGGCCAGTATAGTTCTGTGTAGTGGGGAGGAGCGTCCCAGGGTTCGTGGGGGTCCCAGGTGTCTATGTAGAGGAAAAAATCCTCTTTGTAGTGATGTTCCAGCCACTGTATGGCAGTCATGAAGGTTCGAGGGGCATTCCGGTCCGATTCGTATCGCCATGCCGCTCGGACGTCTTGTGATTCATGATGATAGCTGGGATGAGGAACCAAGGACCAGAGAGTATCCTGGCCCCTGTTCATAAAAAAGGACTGAAAGCCCCGATCATAGTTCATTCCATCCCTTAGATAGTAAGGGGTGTCCACCGACGCTGCCGTGTGAAGGCCGCGATCGGCCAGCATCTCCGCCAGGGTGGTCACGCCTGCAGGCAGAGGTTCCCACCCCATAAAGGACATCGTCCAGCGCCCCGTGTGATGGTCTGCTCGGGTGGGCATAGTCGGGAATCCAGCGGCATAGTGTCCATCGAACCTGACCGACCTGGCTGCCAGCGCATCGAGAGAAGGTGTTCGAATCGTCGGATTCCCGTAGGCGCCTACGTGATCCCTGCGGAATGTGTCAGCAACTATCCAGAGAACATTCACCTTAGACGCTCCCATGATCTGCTTCCGAGAATGTACCACAAGTTGCCCCCCCCGAAGTTCTGATCCACTTGAAGTCAAGAGACTGGATCACGATGATCTTCCTCATGGAGAGTAGCCCCACCAAACTTGACGATAGCCAGAACTATCTTTGGGTAACTATTACTCATTTTACACAGAGGGTGAATTCAGGAGTGGGCTAGCCCATCGGCCTCACACCTGTGTGTAGCCAACGATATAACTCCCTTTGCGTTTCACGTCAGGCTTGCACGATGACAGGCATGACGACGAAGACGACGAAGACCGATAGGCCGCTGAGCGCGCAGCCTGCCATCGCCATACGCTTCTGACGCCCACGCCTCAGGGCAACGCCTCCGAGCACCGCACTGATGGCGCTGGCAGGGACGGCCAGCGCGGCACCTGTGAGCGGGACTGCTGACGCGGCAAGCGCAATCAGTCCAACGGCGAAACTACTGATGCCCATTTTGGTTGCCTCCTTGTAACTTCGTGTAATGTCAAATAGTCCGTATGGGCAATGCCATAGGCTTGCTTGACCATATCGGCCTCCTGCTGAATCGGACTCGTGGACATGATAGGCCCGAGCGGCAACCCACGCCTCTGGCTAGAATTCGATATAAATCCCCTTCCAAAATCCCTGACTTACGGAGCAAAGCCAGTTTCTTGTGTAAAATGAGTAATAGTTACCTATCTTTGAGATGTGGCTCGTCCTGGCGGGCTCACCCCGCAGTTGTTGCAGTTCCCGGCGCTGACGGAAGTCAATTTCGCTCTGGCGGCGCGGCCAAAGGCATTCCCGGCCCCAGCTGTCAATGTCGAACGTCAGTCCGGCCGGAAGAACTGCCCCACCATTGGTCCGCGGAAGCCTAACGAAGGCGCGGGAGCGCCCGGTGCAGCGGTGACGGTTGGCGACCTGGACAGCGAGGTCGCCCGGAACGACGACACAAGCCCCGGCCTGTACGATTCACGGATCGTGGAGGAGGAGCTTGAGGCTGGGACGTATACGATCGAGGCGACGACGTTCTGGAGCGGGCGCACGGGTGACTTCACGCTGACGCTGAGACTGGGCGTCAGCCACTCTGTTAGGCTTCGACCGCGATGAAGAGGTTCATCATCTCCAGCGCAATCATCCTGGCTGCGGTCGGCATCGCCTGGCTCATCTCAATCGGTGGCTGGTTCTTTCTGAACATCCTGGTCGTCCTTGTGGTTATCCCCATCGCACTGGGTCTGTGCCTACTCAAGATTCTCCTCAGGATGCGGACGAGGAAGCGACTGTGAGGTCTCGCGTGTGCTGGGACACAGTGCCTACCGGACATGCCCGCCATCCTTCCCGAGCGGCTTGCGGGCTGGGGGTGCGCCGGGTGCGGCATCGCCGCCACCGCCCTCGGCGGCATCGTCGATGAGCGAGTCCAGGTGGGCGTGCACGATTAGGCGGGCCGGTATACGCAGCCCGTTCAGCCGCAACTCCTCCTGCTCTTCGGTCAGCCTCCGTCTATTCCCGCGCACGTCTCCGGTCTCCCTGGACTCCGAAGGTATGTCACTACCCGCGTTGCGTTGCTTCCGCGACAAGGTTTCCAGTGTGCAAGCGTGAGGATGTCGAGCGTAATGGAATGTGCGAGGGTTCATGAACGATGCTAGGAGGCCGGAGCCGCGGTGCTATAGTGAGTGTTCGCCCAGAAAGCGGTTACACGACTCTCTTGGGCGTTCTTGCACCTGTCGGGGTCACCGGAGACCGAGCCTCCTGCGGTGAATGCCTGATACCACGTCGTCGAGTCCTGGGTTCCCGAAATCACCTCTCCCTCGTTGTCCAGGGCTGAAACGCTGATCGTGTAGGGGAAACCCGGATACCGCAGCGGTAGGCGGTACGAGTGCCTCGTGAAGGACGGAGCACTAGGGTTACCCGGCGCCGTGAGCTGATGGGACGGCGTGTGGGCGGCGCTGAACCGTATGCCGTACTGCACCCGGTAACCGCCCGGAGCGACCGTCGTCGCTGTCCACGAAAGGTTCCCGGTGCCGCTGATGGTGGTGTCTCTGCTGTATCGAGGGCGAAAATGAGACACAGTCGCAGCCGACGCACAAAGGAAGGAGGGGCATTCCCTGGACCGCGGGGCCGGTAGCTACCGCTGCACGGCCGCGCCGTTCACCTTGGCGACGAGCCGGTCGAGGTGGAAGGACTCTATCGTCGTCGGGCCGCCGGCGCGGCCGTTGCGCCACGCGCGCGCCGCCACAAGTGGCAACAAGTGGCAACGCGATGCGGGCGTGAAACAGAACTCGGACGGCAATGCAGTGTAGATTCCAAGGTCAACTTGATATAGATCTGCTTCGTACCAAGCGCCAAGAAGAGGCAGTCTTCTGTCTCTGGCTTCCCGCCGTGGCTCAGGGGAGCGGTGTGCATAAGGGCAGGTTCGGCGCTACAGCGGTACCGTTAGCCCAAAAGTTCGTAGTACCGTACCGCTTGGCCCACCTAAGAGGACTTGAACCCGTAGGCCTACGCCAGACCTGTTCTTGGTCTGCTAACGATGGTACGTCTGTAGTTTCCACGCCGTGTTGATACTTATTCCGCTCCGGCTGCTTCCAAATCGACTGCCCACGAGAACCGTACTTTTTTGTGTTGATTGGAAGATAGAGAACACGGTTCTAAAGTTGTTACGAAAACGAAGAATGTCCTAGTGGGGCTCACTTTCAATGGGGATAGCCAAGGTTATGTCCACCTTGTTGGTCCTGTCGACAATGACCTCTTCCACCACCATCTGCAGTAACTCCCTTCGCTGCACGGGAGTCAACGCGTCCAGGCCCTGGCCGACGTCCCTCGCCCATGCGAGGACAGCCTCCGTCAGCCGCAGATCGGGGAACTGTTGGTGGCGAAGGCCTAGAGCGGTTCTTGGCTCGCCTTCCCAGCCTGTGGCAAGACGGGGAAGCCCGGCCTACGCACGGAGCGCAGACACGTCCACCACGACACCGGCGTTGGTGCAAGGCCCGGAGGGACGAATCTGCTCCAGAGCCAGCGCGTGACGTTGATGCGCAGATGCGACAGGCAGCATATGAGGAAGGTCGCATCTGAGGGCCAAGAGATGGTACGTCGTCCGCGGCCGTCAGCTGGTGCTAGCGTTCCAGACGAGGAACATACGGTTCGGCCCAGAAGACCAAGGCGAGCACAGCGAGGTATACGAACGCTGCCGCGAGGAACATAGGAGCGCTCCCATCTTCCAACCCCAGCAGTCGAATAACGCCGTATGCCGGCACGACCGCCAGTGGACCTGCAATGACAATCCGAGACTCTTCCCTGGACATGATTCCTCCTGTCTGTCGTGAAACGTCAAGCAGTATCGGGGACAACACGCCCAGTGCGGTCGAAGACTGGGGAGGGGATGGCCTGGTAGACGTCCAACACCTCATCTGCAAGCTCAAAGCGGCCCGTCAGCGCATCTATCGCCGACTGCACGATGAGGGAGGCACATGCCGATACCGCTGCGGGGGGCGCGTTGTTGACGGGCGCTGAGCAGCCCAGTTGAGAGGTGGCGAATTCCTCCCGCGCGTCGCCTGCAGGTATGGGAGGGTATCGCTTCAGGTCGCCGCGTTGGTGGATCGGCGTATCGCTCGGCAACGCCTGCCGCTGCACCCGGCCGATGCGGCCGCCTCTGTAGAGTGCTCCTGAGATTAACGGCATTCCCGTGCCCTCGAGCAGCGTAGCCAGCGAGAGAGCCAGAGCTTCGTTGCCCGTGGTGTCGATGACGATGTCGGCGCTGCCCATGCGTTCACGAATCTGGCTCGGGGTGCGAGGGTACTCCGTGAATCCGGTGACCTCCGTCCACGGAGCGTGATTCGCGATGGCGGACTTGACCGCATGCACCTTGGGAGCTCCCACGAGGTTGTGGCCAGCCACGTGTCGCACCACGTTGCCCGGCAGCAGCACGTCGGGATCGACGATATCCAGGAAGCCCACACCGCTCTCCGCGAGCAGTGTCGCGGTGTGGCCACCCAAGGCTCCGGCTCCGAACAGGGCGACCTTACGGGTACGCAACGCCGGGGCGTCGGGTCCCGCGCGCAGGATAAGGCTGTCTTCGTCATTGGGCCCTGCCTGCACGGCGATCGCATCCATCTCGTCTCCCGTTCCCTTGCATATCATCACCAGCAGGTCGGTCCGGGCGTAGCGTTCCCAGCAGAAGAGGATGAAGTCCACTCCTCCGCTGGGGAGGAGTGGTTCAGACCTTCCCCGTTCGTCCAGCGCCTTCTTCAGATTCCTCGCCTGCGGTCTCGATAGGCGGGGCGGGACCTCGGAGAAGCGCCGCGGCGGCGGCGTGCTCAGTTCTCCTACATGAAACCACAGCCCGCGCAGCTGGTTGGCCCAGCTTCTTCGCCCGGGCGATATGTCAACGCGCAGTGGACCTGGGTTGACGATCGCGTGGCAATCGCCCCAGCCGCTGGTGCGGATACCAAGCTGCGGCAGGTTGAAAGTCGCTACGAGACCATCGCTGGGCGAGAAGTTCAAGAAGGCGTCCTGCGCGAGCTGGTCGTCCTCCCAACCGTGCTCTGCATTCCCGCACCACTCCTCGATCCTGGAGAACAGGCCCTCAACCGTCGTCCACCTGCGGCTGAAGTCTCCCTCGCGCCACAAACAGACAAAGCCACCAAGGGTTGAGTGGTTGGTACTGAGGCCCTGGACAAGGAGCGCGGGCGGTTGGAACGGCCATCCCGGAGCGATGACGATGTCCATCGTTTCGGCGTCGGTCAGTGTCGTGAAGGCGGGATGGATCGCTCCGGTCCATCGGGACGGGTTGGAACCGGCGGTGAGCTCGAACCCGGCAGCCGCGAGTTCCGCGGTGAACCTATCGAGCGACTCGATGTGGAAGTGCTGCTCCGCAGTCATGGCCTATCCGAACCTGTGTGCTTCTCTCGGCCGCTGGGCCACCGGTATCGCTCCGGGTGTACTGCCGCCCGCACCGGTGGACGGCCTACCGGGCGAGCGGTTCGCGCCACCTCCCTGATGTCCGTTTCCGCTGCTACCGTGGGAGCCCTTGCCGAAGCCTTCGCCAAACAGTCCTCGCCAAGCCTGTATGGCTTCACTGGGCGATGCTTGGGCTGCTCGCCGTGCGGTTTCCGTGTGGGAGTGGACCTTGCTTCTGAAGTTGGCGTACTTGGCCTGGTCCCAGTGCCGGTTGAACGTCTCCGTCGGCAGCACAGGGTTCTTGATCTCGGGCATGTTGGGGTGCTGCCGGAGGTAGTCATCCATCCTGGACAGAACGGTGACCAAGGTGTCGGCCACTGTGCTGACGCCTTCGGTTCCCTCGTCGGACGCGTAGATGGCGTTGCCGGCGAGAGTGGTCAGTAGTATCGACTTGACGGTGTAGTTCTTCTTGTGGTCGCGCAGGTGCTTGAGCAACCTGACCATCCGCTTCAGGTTGCCCCCAGTGATGCGGTTCTTCTCATTGAACCAGTCCCGATACCCGACTCCGTCAGTTTCCTCGAACTCATTGGTGGTGCTGTTACACACGTGGTGCTTGCCGCCAAAGGTGACGCGGGGGACCACGTCGAGGTGGAAGTCACCAGCGTAGTCGACGGTGACGCAGCGGGTCTTGCGCCGGACTTTGTCGGCGTAGGTCTCGTTCTTGCGGAGCGTGTCGTAGACAGCATCAAGGTAGTCCTTAGGCCGCCAGGACGGGTTGGGGTTCATCACGACCTGGATGTCGGCATCGTACTCGTCGTTGTCGTCGACCGGCTTGATGAGCGTCCCGAGCGCGTAGGAACCCTGAGGTTCCATCTTCTGATAGCCGCGCAGATGGTCCTTGAGGTAGGTGTCCACCGCTCCGACGGCGGTCTGCAGTCGGTCAAGCCGGGTCTGGTTGAGGTTGACCTCATCCCTGAGGAAGTCCCGGAATTCCTGGTCGTTCTTGGTCATCGTGCGCTCCTTTGGCCTAGGGCTTGTGTTGGGTGACCCTGCGGTGAGGGTGTGAGGGGAGACGTGGCTCTATTCACAATGACGTCCTCCCCAGGTTCTTCAGGATGGCCTGGCTGTGGTAGGTGAAATCCCTTACCGCCAGGGCGCTGAGGTTGTCGAGGTGCTGGGTATCGTCCAGGTCCCACGCCTCAATCTCCGGGTCCAGTCTCAGGTACCTGTCCGCCAGGAGCAGTTGCGCCATGTTCGCTGACGCCTGAGATTGCAGCGCGAGCACGTAGGCAACCATCTTGCGGCGCCCCCAGCCGGTGAGGAGCCCCCAACGCCTGCTCTTGCGATAGAGGTTCACCGAGTGGCCGGTGCCGATGGAGAGGATGTGCACCTGCTCAACGCGCTGCCCGAACCTGGATACTGCTTCGGTGAGGGCTATCATGGACGGATTGTTCGCCCACAGGCCGCCGTCGGCCAGGAGAAGGTCACCGACCGGCACGGGGTCGAAGTAGGTGGGGGCCGCACAGGACGCGAGGATGGCGTCGCCCAGAATGACGTCTGCGTCCCTTACATAGGGCTCCCCGAGGTCCTGCAGATAGCGGGACTTGAAGACATGCACGCCGCCGGTGGAGATGTCGGAGCTCGTGATCATGAGCGGAGTGGTGATTTCCCCCAGCGTCATGCGCGAGACGTGTTTCCGGACCACCTGTTCGAGAGGGTGCAGCGCGTACTTGCTTCTGACGTGGAAGGAGCCCAGCCTCCTCCTCTGGAAGATGCGCCCCGTCTCCAAGTTGAAGAGGTCGACGACCTGGGCCATGGGGATGCCCACCGCGGCCGCACCTGCGATGATCGATCCGGTGCTGGTGCCTGCGATGAGGTCGAAACTCTCCTTCACGGGAGCGCCGAGGGCCTGCTCGATGCTCGCGAGCAACTGAGCAGGATAGATGCCCCTCGCACCGCCACCGTCGAGGGCGAGGATGTGGAATGTGCCGTTCCGGTTCATGGGCGTTCTTGCCTTCCCCTATCCGAAATCATCCCTGAGGCGCTGTTGCTGCCCAAACTATGGCGCCGATGACTATCGCCACCATCAAACTGACCAAGCGCACCGTATCGCGAGCGCTCTTGCCGCGTGCCGTGGAGAACCCAAGCCGCAGCTGGTTGAGTATCCAATCGATAGGCGCGTAGAGAACCGCGCCGACAACGACTGCTATGACCTCATGCTGACCGAATTCCATGCGCTCCCTCCATTGGGTGATCGGTAATATAGGGTGGGGTTACTTCGTCGCCCCGGGCTTCACGTCCGGGGAATTGACAACCTCCGTGGCATCGTCCGTCGGTTACCTCGACCTCGCCGGTCATGTACTGGTAGTGCTCTTGCGGGGTTGCCGGCCACCATCCGGGTGCGACCAGGTAACGGAGCATCTGGTTCACCGTCATGCCGGCGACGGCGAGGCCGAACGGGAACACGTTCTGATTTCTCAACCTGGCCTCGGGTTCCAGATTTTGGACATACGTCGCTGCGTCGAGAGATCCGTCGAGCTCCATCTGAACCTGGCTGGTGTTGTACTGGCCGTTGCACCGGAGGCATTGGTGATGGGGCGTGATGAGATGCGCGCGCCAGTGCGCGGCGAACAACCCGTCCCGGTCCTTGTCGGGTATGACGTCTATCCCGCATTCGAAGATCGGAACCAGGTCGCAGTAAGCGATGTAGTTCAGAACGTCCCTGGCCACCGGCCGGTCGACGCAGCAGAAGATTACGTCGCAGTCCAACGCCTGCCTGTACGCGGCAGGTTCGTGTACTGATGTGGGGACCGCCGTGATTTCAACGCGCTCCGCCGTGGCGCTGTGTCTCATTTTCCTTTCCGCTAGTTCGACCTTGAGACTTCCGACGTCGTCAACAGTGGCGTACATGAGCCGGTCTAGGTTGTGCAGTTTCACTCGGTCGGGGTCGATGAGGGTCACCCGTCCGATTCCGATACGTGCCATTGCCTCGGCGACGATGGACCCAACGCTGCCCAGTCCTACGATCCCGACGTGGATTCGCGAAATGGCGTTCTGGTTTTCCTCCCCCCAGCTGTCGAAGGTGCGCTTGAGGATTTCACGCCTGGGTTGAGGCGGTAACGCCTGGTCGTTGAAAGACAAGCCATAGGATTTCGGTCCCGGTGTACGAACCTTGTCGCACCACTGCTCGCGCATCCCGGTGTCCGTTGGCAGCCAGAATCTGGCGCTCCAGGTCCCTTCGTCTCCCAGGGTCAACCCGACCAGCGGCAATCGGGTGGCACCGGCTGGATAGGTTATGACGTCCCGCTCGGCACGGCGGTCCGCGCTGCTGAGGGGTTGCCACCCGGGGTTCGGGTGACTGTGCATGAAGGCCAGGCCGGCATTCTGTCTACATGCCTCGGCGAGCGCGCGGCCCAAATATCCGGGGCTAAAGCTGGCGCTGCCATGCAGGGAGCGTTCCCCGAGTTCCGGCAGAATTACCCGATAAATCAGGGCAGTCAGCCGACGCTGACCGGTTGAGGGCTTCCACAGGCCGAAGCAAAGGTCTTCCTGCCGGGTGCCCTTGCTGATGTGCTGGAGCAGGTGTTTCGAAGCTGTGAGGCAAGCCTCATGAGTGAATGCGGCTTCGTACGTCACACTTCCCTCCATATGCGGCGCAGGTGTTCCGAGATGTATGCGGCCATGTCCCTCTTGAGCAGTCGGTCCCAGACCGCACCCGGGGCACGGCTCATGGCGAGCCATTCTTTGCCGTCCTCTGTGTCGTACGTGTGCCCGCCACCATGATGGTCCGCTATCGGGGGCGACACGTGGATCCAGTGAGGGGGGTACTCGGGGTACCCTTCCTCCTGGAAGCTCAACCCCACCAATACCGACGTGCCCGAGTGAGAACCTGCCTCGATGGTGTATTGAAATGCAACCACCCTGCCGTTCTGCCAGTCGAACTCGAAAGGCTCGTACCCGAGCGATTCGAGCTCGCCGCGGACTTTGAGAGTGCTCTCTGATGTCACGCCGGGGTCTCCTACGTGACCGTGGTGGGTGTGGTGGGCAGGGTAATGAACTGTTTGTCCTTCGACAGGTCCACCTCCTCGTCCCAACCGTAGACCCGGTCGTCGAGGGTCAGGCTCTTTAGAGCGTAGTCCCTGGGGTTGCCGGGGATGGCACCCACTTTCGCGGCCAACTCCAGGATGACGTGGGCGGGCACCTTCTCCTCAGTTGCCTTGAGTGACTGCCCGTTTACCTCGAACTCGTACTGCTCCGTCTTGTCTGCCGAAATCGTCATGCGAAGCCTCCTTGCTTCATAGGTCTACGGTTGCTACACTGCAACCACTGCGCCATTATTGCAGCTTAGCAATCGGATTGCAATAGCGGAATCCGGTGGATTTGCATCAGCGTGCAGGAGGCGACCATGGCTAAGGCAGGATTTGACCTAGGCAAATTCCAAGCGGCGCTGAACGCCCAACGTACTGCGAGGAGGTTGACCTGGAAGGATGTGGCTCAGCAGTCAGGCGTCAGCGCGTCGACACTGACTCGAATGTCCCAGGGGAAGCGTCCCGACGTCGACGGGCTCGCGTTGCTGCTCGCTTGGTCGGGGTTGGATGCCCAGCAGTTTGTGCCGACCGCGAACGAGCCTGAGCCGATGGCCTATATCGCGGCGAACCTGCGGGCGGACCGGCGGCTCTCTGAGGAAAGCGCCAAAGCCTTGGAAGAGATATTCCAGGTCGCCTACGAAAGGTTTGCGGACCGGTGACATGTCCCTACCTTACGGCTTCAAAGCGAAGGCGAACCGAATCGCAGTGGCCTGCGTCTCCAGTTGGGATTGGCGGCTCAGGCGCCGATCGACGTTCCCGCCTTGGCGGCTCATCTCGGCATTGCCATTGTCCCGCTCTCTGCGTTCAAGCAGTGGTGCAATGAGCAAGTCACGCAACTGACCAAGGGCGACTCTGGAGCATTCTCCGCAGCGCTGATTTCTTTCGGGAATGGCAGCCGTGTGGTCATCGTCAACGATGACCACAGTCCTGCGCGCCAGAACAGCGACATCGCCCACGAGATCAGCCATGCGCTCCTTGTGCATCCGCTGGAGGTGATCTCCAGCATGATGGGTTGCCGGGATTTCGACCCTGCCTTGGAGGAGGAAGCCAATCATTTGGCCGGCTACCTGTTGGTCCCGGACCAAGCTGCGCGGAGGATCGTCAACTCCGGAATGGAGGCCGCCCTGGCGCAGAAAACTTACGGTGTGAGCCGACAGATGTTCGACTGGCGTCTGAACATGAGCGGCGCCCGTCGGCAAGCCGGCGCCGGGCGTGCGTGACTAGTGTCGATTAGGCGCTTTTTCTCGTGAGGTCGTCCGAATTCCAGGAAGATGTGCTGAAACCGGTTCGCTCGTGGTCCCCCCCCATGGCGCTTGGTCACCCTTGCGGTGCGGGACGTAGGTGAGGATTACGGGCCACAGGCCTTCCCAGGCCGGTACGTGAATGTCCATCGCCAGCGTCGTGCCGTCCCAGGTGGGCGCCATGATGCTCTTTACAATGCTGATGCCTTCTGAGCTGACTGCCTTACACTGGACGCCTGCGTAGGTCTCATCTGCTATGTAGATGTCTTCTGTGCGAGGAACGCCTCGCGATAGAATACTGGTATGGCGTCCCGCCCAGCAGGCGACGGAATCCGTTCGCCCTCACACCCCAGGTCTCTAGCTAGATGGAAGGGATATGCGGCATGGGCCGAGTGTTCCAGTGGCGAGGCGTAGCGTGGGGCACCAGTCCCCACAGGGTGAACTTCGCTCAGTGATCGAAAGCGACTATGGAGCCATGGAGGGCATGATTCTCGGAGAGGTCCTGAAGTTCGAATGGGTCCTGGAACAGATTCAATATGTCGAAGCTGCGATCAACGGCATAGGGCTCAAGGGAGACTTCGGGGAATTCAACACCACGCCAGAGTGATCTCAGGGGATGAGTTCTCTGTCTCCAATAAACGTCAAGAACTGCAACTCGACAGTAGGGGACACTTGGGTTCAACTCAGCGATGCACCCGAACAGCCCATCGGTATAGAAAAACGATACATTTGTTCTCTATGACAATTGACCGCTTCCCCGGACGCTATAACACCTACTGGCTTGACAGCGAAAACAGAATGAAATATCCTACTTATGGAGGGAAAGGCTGCGCCGTATTCCCTGGCACTAAAGGTGCGTCCTAGGAGTCAGATATGGAACAGGAAATTCCGGCACAAGAGAACGGAATAGAACCAAAAATGGAAGACGGAACATCCGTAGAGCCATCGTTGATGGATTTGTGCAATGCGTTGGCAGAAGAAATGGACGCAGATGTTATCCTATATAACGGACCGCTTACCGGTCATTCCGCTACACAGTTCACCCGTGAACTTAAGGCAAGGCGTAGAAGGAAAAACGCATTCTTATTGTTAGTGACGTATGGAGGCGATGCGAGTGCTGCGTACAGAATCGCGAGGCTGCTGCAGGAGAAATACGATAGATTTATGCTTTATGCATCTGGATACTGCAAGAGTGCTGGCACCATAGTAGCTGTTGGTGCCCATGAATTGATAATGTCTGATTATGGGGAACTCGGCCCCCTTGATGTTCAGATGGGGAAGAGAGATGAAATACTGGGGATGCAGTCAGGTTTGACAATTATGGACACTTTGACGACCCTGCACCAAAAGGCTTTGGATGCCTGCGAGGTGTTTTTCCTGAACCTTAGCTTTAAGAGCCATGGTTCAATTACACTTAAGACTGCGACGGATGTCGCAACTGCTATGACAACGGGCTTGTTTGTTCCTCTGTATAGCCAGATTGACCCCTTGGTCCTTGGCGAGGCCGGAAGAGCAATGCGTATCGCAGACTCCTATGGCAGACGGCTGCTATTAAAAGGCCAGAACATCACCCCGTTGGCATTGGAAAAGATGTTGAATGATTATCCATCGCACGGTTTCGTAATTGACAGACTAGAGGCTGAAACCCTATTTGAGAATGTGCGAGGTCCGAGAGAACTAGAAGAGCGAATGGCGGATATGCTTGGCGACAGGGCTTTGTTCGATCTGAACGAGTCGGAGAATGGGTACCCCGCCTTCTTTCTGTCCGATGAACCTGCAGATCCCCACAGTGGGAATGACTACCAACAGGTAAAAGGAGCCAATCATGAAACCTCGGATACCCCAGAGTCCGAGCCTGGAGAAGATGTTGGAACGGCGGGAGCTCGCCTTACGGACGATGGCCGGGGGGAGAGAGGCGATGTCGAGAAGGGCGACGTGGCCAACACCCACTGAGCGCGGTTCGCGCTTCGGAGTTGAAACGAAGGGGATAGCCTCTAGGCTTGTCTCTAGGAAATGAACGCGTTGGAGGCAGCAGGCGGTTGTTGCTGACGCCTCGGTGGTGTTGCCCTCTGCGCCCTTCATTGATACGGAACTGAATCATCTTCGATGTGACACCCCTATTTTGCACCTGACGGCTCAAGTATTGCCAAGAGACTCTGGACCGGCCGGAGCGCTTCTATGAGGTGACGGGCTTCTCCGGCGGTCGGCGCTGGACGTGAATCGCACGCCACCCGTCGGCGCTTACAACATGGCCTTGTACCAACCAGTCCAAACAGAGCAACGACCCCGAGGGCGACAGCGGCCATGGTCACCAAATGCTCCGGTGGTAAGTGCGCCTGGCAGGCCATGGGCCGGCCTGCTGTCCAGTCGTGCGCTCCTTGCTCTACTGCGTCCTCTGCAGCTGGCAAGATGTCCGTCGGAGTGCGTGGAGCACCTGTCTCCCCCTTTGGACGGCCGCAACCTCTGTGGTGACATCTTGAGGGGTTGACCCGGCGTGCGATTGGGCGAACCGCTCGCCGCTTCGAATGGGGTTCGCATCGGAGATTCTCCAGAAGGCCGGTGCGCGCGTGTTGCAGGCGTAGGGAACTGCGAAGGAGACCGCATCCGGTGGTATAGTCCGGCTCACGGCAGGACTGGACGATACAGCCCTCCCACATCAGGAGGTGAATGGCATGCCCACGTTCAGCATCCTTCTGACCAGTGAGGCACGAGGCCAGAGCGCGAGCGGCAAGCGCACGGAACTCCTGCAGGAGTACATCGGCTACATCCAGCGGGTCGCCCCCGGGCAGGCGGGCGTGCTGACAACAGGAGAGGGCGAGACGACCCAAGCGATCCGGCGCAGACTGAATGCGGCTGCCGCTGCTCTGGGGACGAGTCTGGACGTCCGGCGTGCCAACAACACGGTCTACTTCTGGGGAGCGGAACAACGCCGGCGTGGCAGGCCGCGGAAGAACCCCGTCGAGTAGGCCACCGCTGGCCGGTCAGCCATGGCTGATTCTGTTGCGAGGGCATCGGTGAACCCCGCTCCCCCCTAGACAGACCTGTTACTTCAATCCTCCAAGGATGAGAGGTCCGTAGCTTCAACAGCCTGTCGTCACCCACTCCACTCTAGTTGCATCCAAATCGACCGCCCACGAGAACCGTACCTTTTTCTGTCGATTGGAAGACAGAGAACACGGCTCTAGAGTTGTTACGGAAACGAAAAGATTCCTAGTGGGCTCACTCTCAATGGGTATAGCCAGCGTGATGTCTGCCTTGTTGTTCCTGTTGACAATGACCTCTTCCACCACTATCTGCAGTAACTCTCTTCGCTGCACGGGGGCCAACGCATCCAGGTTCTGGCCGACGTCCCTCGCCCATGCGAGGACAGCCTCCGTCAGCCGCAGATCCTCAAAGCAGATTCCAGCAGGTCAGCCGTCTGGGGGTGCTCCGCAAGCCCGCTCAGGCATCTAGGTTCTTCTTCGGTCAACGCGGTCGTGTATTCCGCTACGGTATCGCTGAGCCGGAGGTCCTCGAGAAGTCGGTCCACCTGAAACAGCAGGTGATCTATGGTGTCGGCACCTACGAGGCTTCCAACCCCGACGAGACGGCCAAGACGGATGTCGATGCGAAGGCCAGGGGGAGATACGGCGGGAGGCTCTCCACCACGGCAACGTGAGCGGATGGTCAGAAGAAGTGAACGAGGATGCCAATATCATCCCTCAGGGGCTGTGGCAGGCTATACTGCGCTTCTTAGCCGACCCGAACTCGTTCAATCCGTAGCCGACCCGAACCAGCTCTAACGAGGCTGTAGTGAATAAGTTCGTAACAGCGATAACCGCCATAGTTCTGGTGGTTGCCGCCTCGGCCCTGGGGTGTATGGACTTCGGCCCGTTCGGGGCACCGGCATCAGCCCCACTCGTGCAGACGGAGCCTGAGCATGATCCCTGCGCCTACCTGGACGAGCCGTTCGATGTCGTAGTGACCGCGGCCACGGACGAGTGGTCGCAGCGCTACGACATGCAGCACAGCGGAGAGGACAAGTTCCTTCGCCAAGAGGTGCGGAAAGTCCCCAGCAACGACATGTGGTACCAAGAGGAGAACATCTACAAGGACAGGGTGAAGTACGTCCGCCACTCTACTCCTGACGACCCAGACACTCTTGGCGACTGGTGGATTGCCGGGACAGGATTCTCGGGGCGGCCGACGCTGCCCTGCCTGGATAGGCCGCAGCAGCAGAGCGGCGCACGGGGTGCTTCTGGTGGTTCCGGCTCTGATGAACCCGCCTACACCTCGCATGAATCCATATCCGACGAGGAGGGCAGTACGAAGGAAGAGATATGGGTCGACGGCAATGGCCGCCCGACCCGTATGCGCATTACTCTCTTCGAGACGGATGAACTGCCGCCTCCGACTCCGACTCCCACACCGACGCCTAGCAGTGGGGCCAAGGGCGCTGCAAGCGATGCCGTGCCGACGCCCACTCCCACTCCCACGCAGCCAACGTTCAACTACGTGTTCTCCGGCTTCGGGGAGGCCAACGTCATCACGGCGCCCATTCCCACGCCAACCCCCACGCCAACCCCAACCCCGACGCCAACGCCGCTTACCTCTGGTAACGGCTGGTGCTGTGTCTGAGGACGTCGGTGCCGAACCTTGGAGTGTCAGGTTCTTCTTGGACGGCCTGAGCGGAGTTCACGTGACCCATTACGTGCTACGTGGAACGTATCTCCCCGGCACAGTCCGGCTCCCCAACCACCCGGTCTGACCTTGCAGGCCCCACCTAAGAGGACTTGAATCCGTAGGCCTACATGACCTGCTCTTGGTCGGCTAACGATGGGACAGCTGTAGTTTCCCCACCATGTTGACACCTATGCCGCCCCAGTTGCCTCCAAATCGACCGCCCACGAGAACCGCACCCTTTTCTGTCGATTGGAAGACGGAGAACACGGGTTTGCGCCATGCGACCGTGAAGCCATCCTGCGGGCTGCTCTGGATTCCAGCCCCGGCTGGAATGACGCGGCCTGGGGGAAGGACGAAGGGGATGGCGGGGGCGTCGTCGCTCATGGCGGGGCGGAGGGGGATGAGGAAGCGGCGTCCACCGGGCTCTACGAGGGCGGTGGTGAAGACGACGGAGGCCTGGGCGAGCCGCCGCTGCATGGCGGTGACTGCACGGGGGTAGTTGGGAGCGGGGTTGTGGGTGAGGGCGATCATGGCCGCGCCAGTGCGGGCGGCGAGCGCGTTGAGCATGCCGAGGACGGTGGTGAGCTGTGCGCGGTGCATCGAGGCGAGACCTTCGACCTGGTCGACGACGAGGAGGGCGGCGCTTCCGGCCTCGATGGTGTTGGCGAGGCGCTTCATGACCTTGTTGAGGCTTGGCCAGGGGGCGGTGTAGTCCGAGGCGGCCCTGGGCGGCGGCTCGAAGGGGTCCCGCGCGGGCAAGCGCACGCCGACGGGCCTGCGGCGGGGAAGGGGCGTGTCGCGCAGGTCGGCGAAGTCGTCTTCGTCCTCTTCCCAGTCCTCGTCTTCGTCCTCGGGGTCGTCAGGGCCGTCCTCCGCGGGCGGATCGTCCGGGTAGTAGTCGATGGGGAGTGTGGGGGTGATGAGGTCTGCAAGGTAGATGCGGCCCAGGTCTGCGCCGAAGAGCCGGAGGACGGGGAGGACGTCGGACTTCGGGTTGCCGTTGAGGATGGCGAGGACGACGGGGGCGGAGGGGAACGGGGCGTCCGGCTGATCGGGCGCGGGCGCGCCGCATGAGACGCGGGCGGCGATGTCGAGGGCGATGGAGGTCTTGCCGGACGACGGGTATCCGGCGATGAGCGTGAGCTTGCCGAGGGGGATGCGGTTGGGCCAGAGCCAGTCGGGCGGCTGCTGGATAAGGAATTCGAGGGGATGCAGGCCCGCTTCGACCGCGCCGGTGGAGGTGTAGAGCTGGGAGCGGGGCATGAGGCCGCGTTTGGCGAGGGCGTCGAGGATCTGGGGCCACGAGCAGCGGGTGCATTCGAAGTCGAAGCCGCGGTCCGGGTTGTAGGTGACCCTGAGGGTGGGGACCATGGCGTTGTTGTGGGACGGGCAGTGGAACTTGCCGGGGTCGGCGCAGGAGCAGCCGGGGACGCCGCATCGGAGTGCTCGCTTGAGGCGGTTGACATAGGCGGCGTCCTCCGAGGGGAGCATGTCGGCGGAGACGTAGCCTTCGGGCACGGGAGCGGGTTGCGTAGTCATGCGGACATGGTAAGGAGGGGTGCGTTGGGCGCGCAACGGGGGCGTGTCACATATGTGAAATAGCCCTCACTCCATCCCTCTTGCTTCATCTCTCTGGGTTTACACTTTCTCAGTGGTTATGGGAGCAGTCCACGGTACCCAGGGGTGCAGAGTTGGCTAGCAACAAGAAAGGCATCATCACTTACCTCCTGGTCTCCTTCGGGCTGGCCTGGGGTATCTGGGAGATCGTCATGAGGGCGGGCCTGTCAGCCGACGACCCTCTGTTCCAACTGGCTATCCTTCCCGGCGCGCTTTCACCAGCCGTTGCAGCGGTGGTTGTGAGGAAGTGGGTCACTCGGGAAGGGTTTGCAGATGCAGGACTACGATTGAACAGAAATCGGTGGCGCTACTATGTCGCCGGCTGGTGCTTGCCCCTGCTGGTGGTCCCGGTGATCGTGCTGCTCGCTGTGGCCCTGGGAATAAGCGACCCAGACTTCACCATCGAGCGTGCTCTGGGGCAGCTGGCGCCAGAGGGAACTACGCCTCCTTCCCTTCCTTCCGGCATTATCGCCATACTGGCTGTCCAGCTCATGGTCACCGCGTTGGTTGCAACGCCTATCCTGTGGGGCGAGGAGTTCGGCTGGCGCGGGTATCTCCAAGTCCGGTTGTTCGGTCATCGGCCACTGCTGGCCGCCGTTGCAACCGGAATCATATGGGCGCTGTGGCATCTTCCGATCAACCTGCGAGGCTACAACTTCCCCGACCAGCCTCTGCTCGGAATGCTCGTCTTCACGGTCAGCGCCATCATGCTGTCCATCATCTTTGGCTGGCTCCGCGTGAGGACAGGAAGCATCTGGTCGGCGAGTCTGGGACATTCAGCCACGAATGCCATCGGCGGGAGCCTGACGCTGTTTCTCTTCATCGGTGGGCCAAACTGGATATTTGTGAGCTACGTAGGCATTCTCGGGTGGGTCCCGCTGGGAGCGCTCTGCGCCTGGATCGTCCTGACGGGACAGCTTGAAGGCCGCCGTGTGCGCTGGCGCGCACCTGGACTCCAGCCTTCGCTGGAGTGACGGGGGCAAGGGCTGCGAGGTTCCTGCCTCCGCAGGAACGACGGAGGCATACGCGGCGTGGTTCGACAGGCTCACCATGAGCGGGCACCAACACGCCCGAGAGATGCCTCGGCTTCGCTCGGCATGACAGGCCCTCGCCCACGCCCCACCGTGTGCGCCGGCTGCGCATGCGCGCGGCGCAGCCGCGCGTCTGGATGCCAGCCTTCGCTGGCATGACGAGGTCATGGGCGCCACGAGGGCCGCCCCTACACCAGACCAGGGACATGGGCTGCGAGGTTCCTGCCTTCGCAGGAACGACGGGGTGGTTCGACAGGCTCACCATGAGCGGGCTACAAACCAGACCGAGAGATGCCTCGGCTTCGTTCGGCATGACAAGCATTCCGCACACCCTACGCCGCGTGCGCCGGCTGCGCATGCGCGCGGCGCAGCCGCACGTCTGGATGCCAGCCTTCGCTGGCATGACGGGGGCATAGGCGCCCACGAGGGACACCCCTACATCAGGCAAAGCTGCAAGGTTCCTGCCTCCGCAGGAACGACGGCGTGGTTCGACAGGCTCACCATGAGCGGGCACCAACACGCCCGAGAGATGCCTCGGCTTCGCTCGGCATGACAGGCACAGTCCCCGACCCGCTCCGCCGTTTGCGCCGGCTGCGCATGCGCGCGGCGCAGCCGCGCGTCTGGATGCCAGCCTTCGCTGGCATGACGGGGGCATAGGCGCCCACGAGGGACACCCCTACATCAGGCAAAGCTGCAAGGTTCCTGCCTCCGCAGGAACGACGGCGTGGTTCGACAGGCTCACCATGAGCGGACTATCCCCGAGAGATTTCTCGACTCCGCTCGAAATGACAAGCATTCCGCACACCCTACCCCGCCGGTTCACCCTCACCCTAACCCTCTCCCCTCAAGGGAGAGGGGATCAGGCTTCCACGCGCTTGGTGAGGTTGCGTCCGAACTCCTGCATCATGCCGTCCGTCTTGCGCTTGATGATGCCCTGACCGAACTCGCCCAGCTTGCCCATGATGTTGGCGTCCGAGTGCACGACGAGGTTGCTCGCACCGTCCCCGGCGTCCTCGACCGCCATCTCGATCTTCACCCGCACGTTGCCCGGCACCTTGCGGTCCGCCCCCTCGCCCGTCATCGAAACGCGCATCGCCGCGTCGTCCCGCGAGTCCACCCACAGTTTGCCCGCGAGCCCCAGCGCGACGGGGCCGACGCGCACCTTGACGGTGCCCGTGTACGTTCCGTCCGTCTCTGCCACGTCCTCCGCTCCGGGGATACACATGCCGACGGCGGGGATGTCCGTTACGAACGCCCACAGCGCGTCCGGCGGGGTGCTGACCTTGTACGTGTAGTGGAAGTCCATACGTTGCCTTTCGGGGAGAGAGTCGCCCCGTACGGCGGCGGGGCCGCTCCATGATAGAGACCTTTGCGTAACCCATCCACCCCAACCCCGCAGTACCCTCACCCTAGCCCTCTCCCCTTGTAGGGACCTTTGCGTAACCCTACCCCAGCCCCACCGGTTCACCCTCACCCTAACCCTCTCCCCTCAAGGGAGAGGGGGTAATACGCCCCCTCCGCCCCGCTATCCGGTGTCCGTCCACATTGTGCAAGGGTCTCCTTGTAGGGAGAGGGGAGCAGGCACCCCTGTACCCGGCCCCGCCCCATGTGCCGTGGTACGCTGACCCTCCCATGCGCACTCCCAGCCTGCCCCTCAAGCTGCTGTCCACCGCGGTCGTGCTGTTGCTCGCGACCATCGTGCTGGCGGCGGTTGCGCCTTCCCCGAGCACCGCGCTCCCCGCGCTGGATCTGGAGCGCGTGTTCCCCGCGCTCACGTTCGAGCGGCCCGTGCTGCTCACGCACGCAGGCGACGGTTCGAACCGGGTGTATGTCGTGGAACAGCACGGCGTCGTCCATCGGATAGACGCCGCCGCGCCGGGGCGGACGGATGCATTCCTGGACATCATGTCCCGCGTGAGCCGCGACGGGAACGAGGAGGGCATGCTCGGACTCGCCTTCGATCCACGGTTTACGGCGAACGGGCGCTTCTACGTCTACTACAGCGCGGCATCCCCGCGACGCTCGGTGCTGTCACGGTTCGAGACCGGGAGCGATGGCCTCGGCAATGGCGCTTCTGAGTCCGTACTGCTGGAAGTGCCGCAGCCGTACTCCAACCACAACGGCGGCATGATCGAATTCGGACCGGACGGCATGCTCTACGTCGCGCTGGGCGACGGAGGCTCGGCGGGCGACCCGCAGCGGAACGGCCAGGACCTTGGAACGCTCCTCGGCACGATCCTCCGCATCGACGTCACGCAGACGGGCGACGCTCCGTACGCCATACCGGACGATAACCCGTTCGTTGGGCAAAGCGGCGCGCGCGGCGAGGTCTGGGCCTACGGGCTCCGCAACCCGTGGCGCTTCTCGTTCGACAGCGAGACCGGCGATCTGTGGACGGGCGACGTCGGCCAGAGCGCACTGGAGGAGGTGGACGTGGTCCGTCGGGGCGGCAACTACGGCTGGAACGTCATGGAAGGCTCGCGCTGCTTCCGCTCCTCATCATGCAACGCCGACGACTTTGAGCCACCAGTCGCGGAGTACGGCCGCGACCTGGGCTGCTCGATCACCGGGGGGTACGTCTACCGCGGCCAGCGCTTGCCCGAACTCCGGGGCGTGTACCTGTACGCGGACTACTGCTCCGGGCGTATCTGGGGGCTTCGGTACGACGGCGAGCGCGTCACGGAGCAGGCGCAACTGGCGCGCGCATCATTCCAGATACCCTCGTTCGGGGAAGACGAAGCGGGCGAGGTCTACGTGCTGGGGTTCGACGGCGGCATCTACGCGTTCGCCGCGCCGCCCGGCCAGACAGGGCAGGCTCCCACCCCGGCGCTTGGGCCGTCGCCAACAACATCCGCAAGCGCAGCCCCCGCTACCATTGCACCTGCGCCAGCCGCCACCGGCACTCCCCTACCCGCGACGGCGAGCACGCCCGCTGCGAACCCAACGCCGGCGCCAAGAACGGAAACGCATCTCCCGGCGATGTCCTCAGGAGGGGTCGCATGGGCTATCGTGGCCGTGGTTGTGGTGGCCGGGTTCGCCGCTGGGTTCTTCTACGCCCGACGGCGCTCCAGGAAGGCCAGGCGTCGCTAGAGATAATTATCCCTTGCAATGCCCCACCCCCCACCCCGGAGTACCCTCACCCGCGCATTGTCATGCGCGTCCTCTCCCCTTGTAGGGACCCTTGCGTAACCCCATCCAGCCCCAGACCCCGCCGTTTCACCCCCATCCTAACCTTCCCCCATCAAGGGGGAAGGGATCAAATAACCCCGCACCACATCTCCCCTCACGGTTATGCAAAGGTCTCCTTGTAGGGAGAGGGGAACCCGAGAGATGCTTCGACTCCGCTGCGCTCCGCTCAGCATGACAGGCACCCCACCCACTCCCCCCGGTATGCGCTGCTGTGCACGTGTGACCTACCGGTCACATGGATTCCCGCCTGCGCGGGAATGACGGGCACGGTTGACATAGACTTCGTCAGAAGATTCCTAGCCCTCGGCGCCCCGGCGCAGCATCTCCACCACCTCATCCGCCGTGCGGACGCGCGTGAAGATGGGGAAGATGCGCTCCATGAACAGGTTCAGGGTATCGTCCGGGCCGGAGCAGGCGTCGCGGACAACGACGATGTTGAAGTCCAGGTCCCGCGCCGAGTAGGCCGTGCTCGCGACGCCGATGTGGATCGCGCCGCCGAACAGGACGATCGTGTCGATGCCTCGCGTGCGCAGGCTCAACTGCAGGTGTGTCTGGTGGAACGAGCTCCACCGGTGCTTGGGGATCATGTAGTCGTCCGGCCCCGGTGCAAGTTCGTCGATGACCTCGGATGTCCAACTGCCCTGGTGCACGGTGCGGAACGCCGCCGTGAAGCCCTGTTCCGGGTCCTCCCAGGGCTCGAGCGCGTAGCTCGTGTCGGAATAGATGCGCGCCGAGTCCAGCCCGTCCGCCCGGTGGTCCGCCTTCGGGTAGAACGACGGCACGCCGAGCAACGACGCCACGTCCCGAACCTTCGCGCAGTTGGCTACGATCGGCTCCATCCTGCGCTGGTTCTCTTCGCTGGAGCCCCGGAAATAGACGTTGAGCATGTCGAAGAACACCAGTCCGGTCTTCTTAGGGTCGAGCGTGTCGTATGGCATCGCAATCCTCCTTGGGCGGGCGTCGGGGACGACTGTAGGCTATGGGCGGAGTACTGCCGCGTCAATGCAGCAGTACGCCTGATCCCCTCCCTGCAAGGAGACCTGCGCCCCGTCCACCCCGCCCCGGAGTACCCTCACCCCAGCCCTCTCCCCTTGTAGAGACCCTTGCGTAACCCATCCACCCCAGCCCCGGAGTACCCCCACCCTAGCCCTCTCCCCTTGTAGGGAGAGGGGATCAGACACCCCCAGCTACGCCTCTGGCAAGGTTACGCAAAGGTCTCTACAAGGGAGCGGCCAAAGGTGAGAGCATTGCAGGTGGAGGGTGGAGGGGCGGAACCGGTCACGCTAAGCATCTGGAGGGGAGCCAACCATGAGAACCACAACACGCTTACGTGAGTTGCTCGCATCGCCGGGCATCGTCCCCGCGCCGGGCGCGTACGACTGCCTCAGCGCCGCCGTCATCGAACGCGCCGGATTCCCGGTCGTTTACATGACGGGCGCGGGCACGTCCATATCCCGGACCGGCTACCCGGACATCGGCCTCACGACGATGAGCGAGATGGTCGCGAACGCGGCGGCCATCGCGCGCACCGTGAGCGTGCCCGTCATCGCCGACGCCGACACCGGCTACGGCGACGTGCTGCAGGTGCGCCGCACGATACGCGAGTACGAGCGCGCAGGCGTCGCGGGCGTCCACATCGAGGACCAGGAGTCGCCGAAGCGCTGCGGTCACCTGGACGACAAGCGCGTCGTGCCGATGGAGGAGATGGTGCGCAAGCTCCATGCCGCGCTGGACGCGCGCGAGGACGACGACTTCACGATCATCGCTCGCTGCGACGCGCTCGCCGTCACCGGCTGGGACGACGCGCTCCGCCGCTGCGAGGCATACGTGGAGGCGGGCGCGGACGTGCTCTTCCTGGAGGCGCTCCAGACGCGGGAACAGGCGGCGGACGTGACCAGCCGGTTCGATGTGCCCGTGCTCTACAACTTCGTCGAGACGGGGAAGTCCCCACTGCTGCCCGTCTCCGAGCTGGAGGCGCTGGGGTTCAAGCTGGTCATCTTCCCCATCAGCGCGATGCTCGCGGCGCTCAAGACGATGAGCGACCTCATGCGCGAGCTGCGCGAGACCGGCACGACAGCCCACGCCGTCGCCGACCGCATGGTCAGCATCCACGAGTGCTTCGACACGATGGGGCTGTCGGACATGCTCGCGCTCGACGCGAGCTACGCGGGGTGAGCGCCATTGGGGGAGGTTCACAGCAGCGCCGTGAATTCCTCCACGCCAATCCCTGCCTGCCTGATGATGGCGCGCAACGTGCCTCGGTCCAGTTCCCTGTGGTTGGGGACGACGAGTTGAGCGAAGGGGTCGTCTCGACGCAGCACGATGTGACTCCCACGATGCCGTTTGACAGAGAATCCGATAGTGACGAGAGCCCCGATGCACTCCTGTCCGGAGATCCTGGGCAGCCCACTCATACAGCTACAACTAGCGCCTCGAAACGTTCTTCGGGAACCGGCAGGCCGTCTTCCTCGAGAGCAGCCACGTATTCCTTGATAGCCTCTTTGATATTGGCGATGGCTGCATCTTTGGTTTCGCCTTGGCTGATACAGCCCGGCAGGCTGGGGCATTCAACAACCCAGTAACCGTCCTCGCCCGGATGGAGAACCACTTGCCGCATCGTTTCACTCTCGCTTGCACTTCCGTAATCTCTTTAGAGAATAGCACTCCACAACCCCTGCCGCATTCAGATTTCCCGCGGACATTCTTGGCGAGTGGCAAGACTTGGCGCACCAGCCCAACTAGGCGATGTCCCGGTTCCTGGTGAACCTATCGAACCATGAACCTGATGCGCGAGCTGCGCGAGACCGGCACGACAGCCCACGCCGTCGCCGACCGCATGGTCAGCATCCACGAGTGCTTCGACACAATGGGGCTGCCGGACATGCTCGCGCTCGACGCGAGCTACGCGGGGTGAGCCGGGTGAGCGCCAAGGGGCGGCGTGCGCGCCGGTCACGCCGGTGTCAAGCGCTCGCCCTTGGGTTCCGGTATGGGGTCGCCGAACTCACGCGCGGTTTCGAGCCACAGGTCCATGGCCTGGTTGATCTGCTCCAGTGCCGCCCCCTGCGTGCTGCCATGAGCCAGGCATCCGGGGAGTTCAGGCGCTTCAGCCACAAAGACGCCGTCTTCCTTGCTCCTGTAGATGACGACCTCGTACTTGTGCATATCACTCCTCCCCTCCCACCTGCCGCATCGTCTGACCCTCGTCTGTCCGTTCAGGAATCTTCTCTGAGCATAGCATCCCCGTCCCCGACGGCTGGTTCCGTCTTTCCTGCGCAGGCAGGAACCTCGTCCCCCACGGGGTGGCCGAGTCCGCCGGCTCCCTCTCCCGATGGCGGGAGAGGGCAGGGGTGAGGGTCGGTAGAGCGGCGGGGTTCGCCAATCATCCCCCCTCGAACCACGAACGGCTATACTGCGCCTGATCTGACGTGACCCAGAGGAGGCTGGCCCCCAATGGCTCCGTACACACGCATCTCCGGAGACTCCCACCTGGAAGTGGCGAACGAGCGGTGGACGCACCGCGTCGACCCTGCGTACCGCGACCGCGCCCCGCAGACCGTGAAGCTCGAAACCGGCGCGGACGCCACCCAGTTGGAGGACCTGCCCCCCACCCAGAACCCGATGGACCTGTACGGCGGCAAGGGGCGCGATATCTGGTACCCCGGCGGACAGACCTACGAGTCCACGCCCGGCACCGGCCCGCCCCAGCAGCGCGTGCAGGAGCAGGAGACGGACGGCCTGGACGCTGAGATACTCTATCCCGCCGTCGTCTGCGGCCCCCGCCTCTGGATGCGGGTGAAGGACGACGGCCTCCACCGCGGGCTCTTCCGGGGCTGGAACACCTGGCTCGGCGAGGAGTACTGCTCGGAAGCGCCGGACCGCCTGCTCGGCATCGGGGCCATCCCGGCCACCGGCATCGACGACGCTGTCGCCGAGCTGGAGTGCTGCAAGGCGGTAGGCCTCACCGGCGTGCAGCTGATGACCTTCCCCAATGGCAGCGGCAAGCCCCTGCCGGAGGACGACCGCTTCTGGGCCGCTTCGCTCGACCTGCGGATGCCGGTCTCCATCCACGTCGAGTTGGAACGCAGCGGAGAGCGGGGCGGCAAACTGCTCGACTATCCCATGGAGGACGACCGCGTCACGACGGAGCTCGCGTTCCAGGTGCAGCGGTTCGCCGCCCGGGGCGCCGGAACGAACGCGGTGCAACTCCTCCTCTCCGGCCTCTTCGACCGCTTCCCCGACCTGCGCGTCTGCCTCGCCGAGACCTCCATCGGCTGGGTGCCGTTCTTCCTGGAGATCGCGGACGTTCGCTACAACCGCCACATCCACTGGGCGCAGACGATGAACGGCTTCACGCCCCTCAGGGCGATGCCGAGCGAACTCATCAACGAGTATTTCTACTGGGGCTTCCAGCAGGACCGCTCCGGCGTCGACCTGCGCCACCACATGAACGTGGACCGGCTCATCTGGGCCGCCGACTTCCCGCATCAGGAGTCGGACTGGCCGCACTCGGACATGGTGATGGAGCACAACTTCTCCGGCGTTCCCGACGACGAGGTCCACAAGATGATTGTTCAGAACGCCGTGGACTTCTTCCACCTGCCGGAGAGGAACTGAGGACTGGCCGACGCTGAAGCAGCGCCCCTCACGGGGCCGGCAACGGGCATAACTGGAGAAGGAGGACACACGATGACGACCAGAGACACGGCCCCGAACGACCGGTTGACCGTCTTCGGCTACGAGGAAGACCCAGCTCGCGACTTCCCGAAGAAGTCCCTCCGCCTCTCCCGCACCGACACGCTGACCGTGTCGGTGCAGATAATCAACGATGGCGGCGAAACGAACATGCACTCGCACACCGGTGAGGACGAGGCATGGGTCGTTGTCAGCGGCCGGGTCCGCTTCTACGGGACGAGCAAGACCACCGACAACGGCGAGGAGCTCGTTGGCGAATTGGGGCCTCGCGAGGGAATCATGATCCCCAAGGGAGTGCCCTACTGGTTCGAGCCGGTGGGCGACGAACAGTTGGAGATCCTGCGCGTCTCTTCGATCGACAAGGCCATCAAGGGCGAACGCGTCAACTATGAGCCGCTGAAGGACTGGCAGGTGGACCATGACCTCGGTGGCCGCGAGGCCACGACCGCCGAGCGCAGCCTGAACGCCTAGGGATGCTCTGAACAAGGGACGGACGCACGCCCCGCGCCCCGCCAATCCTCACCCCAGCCCTCTCCCGCCATCGGGAGAGGGAGCACTCGGCCCCCGCTCCACACGGCCCAGCCCCCACTGGAGAGCCCTCACTCTCCCCCCCCGTAGGAAGAGAGAAGCGACGCCCAGCCGCACCGCCGCAGAGGGCTGCGAGATTCCCGCCTCCGCGGGAATGACGGAGGGCTTCGCCTCCGGCTACGCTCAACATGACAAGGGAAAGTGGCTGGGAGTGAGGGCTCCGCGTCCATAGGGCGCAGATGTTGGACGATTGGAACGGAGGACAACCGTGAGTGAAACAGACGACCTGCAGAGCGACCTCGTGACGGCGTCCACCATCATCGAGTGGGAGTTCGGCGACATCATCGGGCACGTCGGCGTGCGGTTGCCGGAGGGCGAAGGCATCGCGGTGAAGATGCTCCGCGCGCCGCAGCTCCCCGGAGCCGAGAACTGGCTGATGCAGTTCGACATGGACGGCAACAAGCTCTCCGGCGACGGCACCGTGCCGGGCGAGGCTGCCATCTACACCCGCATCTTCCGCGCCAAGCCGGAGGTCAACGCCATCGTCCACGCCCATGCCAACATGTGCATCGTGCTCGGGCTGGCGGGCGTGCCCATCAACGGCGTCCATCTCGCCTCCGCGAAGTTCGCCGACGGCCTGCCCGTGTACCCGGTGCCGACCTACGTCTCCGACAATGAGGACGGCGACGCCATCGCCCGGACCCTCGGCGACGCGCCCGGCATGACGATCAACGGCCACGGCATCGTGACGGTCGGCAAGAGCATCGACGAGGCGTGCTTCACGGCTGTCTACATGGAGCGCACGGCCAAGATCATCCAGGCCGCGCGGCTGCTGGGGTTCGACCAGGTCGACGGCGCGTTCCAGGAGGAGATGGCCGGCAACGCCCGCAAGATGAGCGAGCGCCAGGCCGCCATCAACCGGCCGAAGGTCGAGCATTCGGACGACTGGCGCTACTACACGAGGAAGCTCGACCGCGGCGAGCCGTGGAACCGTGGCTGGACATAGCCTGACCTCCGTCCCACCCCGAAGGCCTGCTGGATTCCTCTGGCCGTTCAACGCCTACTACGGCTGGGCGGTCGCTTGGACGGCGCTCGTCGTCTCCTTCGCGTCGTCCGTCTTCTACGGCCCTGTGCTGAGCGTCTGGTTCGAGCCGATCCGCGAGGAAACGGGCTGGGAATCGTGGGAGATCGCGGCGTCATTCACCATCGGCAGCTTCTCCGGCTCCATCCTCACCGCCGTCATCGGCAGGGCGATGGACCGCTACGGCACGCGCACCATCACCGCGCTCTCCGGCATGGTGCTCGCGGGTTGCATGGTGGGGCTCGCGTTCATGCAGGCTCCGTGGCAGATGTGGCTCTTCTTCGGCACGGGACGAGCCTTCGCCATTGCCGGCGTGCAGGTGGGAACGACGGTCGCCATCGCCAACTGGTTCGTCCGCAAGCGCGGCAAGGCAACGTCGTTCGCCGGGTTCGGACTCCGCGCCGGGCAGGCCATCGTGCCCCTCGTAGCAGCGTTGATCATCGTCCTGCTCAGCTGGCGCTGGGCCTACGGCCTGCTCGCCATCTCCGCGGTCCTCCTCGTCACCGCACCCGCCCTCGTCTATCTGCGGCGCAGGCCCGAGGACTACGGACTCCTGCCCGACGGCGGACCTCTGCCCGACGCGGCAGAGAGCGACCGGAACGAGACGCGCGAGACCGAAGCGCTGTGGACAACGGCCCAGGCCCGGAAGACGCTCGCCTTCTGGCTCATCCTGCTCACGACATCCATCATTTTCTTCGGACAGACCGCGACGAACCTCCACGCCGCGCCGCACTTCCAGACGCGCGGCGTCTCCTTCGAGAGTTCCGTCTTCATCGTCTTCACGTTCGCCTCCATCTCCGCAGTGATGACCGTGCCGTGGGGCTGGGTGATGGACCGCGTCCACGTGCGCTTCGTCATCGCGATGGTCTCGCTCATCTACTTCGCGTCCATGCTCGTCATCATCAACGCGCACACGTTCCCGGGCGCGATCCTCTTCGGCGTCGTGTTCGGCGTCGTGCAGGGAGGCTGGACCGTCAGCCAGCGCATCGTCGTCCCGAACTACTTCGGACGCCGCTCCGTCGGAGGCATACGCGGACAGATGGGGCTGATGACGGCTTTCATAAACCCCGTGGGGCCGTTCGCCGCCGGCTGGATACGCGACCGGACCGGCAACTACGAACTGGCGTTCACCATCTTCTCGTTCATGTTCCTCGCGGCCATCGTGATGATGCTGATCGCCACCCCGCCCGTCCTGCGTGCTGCACCCGTCCGCTACACCGTGCGCAGCGGTCTGCTGCTGTGGGCCGCGCTCGTCGTCGCGTACGTTCTGGTCCAACGACTGCTCCGCAGGCGCGAGGACGAGTGAGCCCCCTTCCTTGTGGATGCTAGAATGTTCCCTGCGCCCCGCTCCCACGAGGGGCGTACTCCGAGAGCCACCGTAGCTCAGTGGCAGAGCAGCTGTTTCGTAAACAGCAGGTCAACGGTTCGAATCCGTTCGGTGGCTCCAGCCCACATCCCACGGACTGGCATTCCCTTTGATTGCTCCGGCATGATTGACCTATGGTCGAGTTGAACGTCATCCTGATCGCCATACTCGTGGCCGTCTGCGTCGCCGCAGTACTGCTCGCGGCGTCCGTGAGGCGCACGTATTTCAAGCGCAGGGCCAGTCTGCCTCAAGGGCCCGAGTACGTCTGGCTCGCATTTGTCGAACGGTACGCATCCCCTCTCAGCCTCGCGTTCGTTGGCGCGGAGACCGCCGAGACAACGGAAGACACCTACAGGGGCGCCTACCTCCTGCTGATGGAGAGGCTCCGCATGGAATTGATGATGGCGGAGTTCTTCTTCGAGAGCGGCGCGCTGCTCTCCTTCCCGCGACCCCGCGTCGTCAATAGAGTCACCTACGCCACCGAGGCGTTCCGTCCGCACCTGAGAGAGATCAGGTCGTTGGAAGAATTCGGCCGGTATGCGCCCTACCGAGGTGGCCGGCTGTGGATGATGAAGTTGTCCGTCCACCCCGAGGATGCGAACGAGGCTGTCGCTGTGCTGGAACGGGCCGGGATCTCAGTGGAAACCGCAGCAGGACCGCAGCCTTGGTGGCATACGCAGGATTTCTGGATGGTCTAGCCCCGGTCGATAGTTCCGAGGCTCGAGAAAATGTCCCCCTGATCGTGAAGGAGTGGCCATACCGTGGACCAGAACAACATCGAGTTTTTCATCTTCATAATCACGGTCATCGCTGGTGCGCTCCTCGTGATACGCGTCAGGCGCATCTTGCAGCAAGCGGCTACGAACCCGAGGCGCGGATATGTCTGGCTTGAGGTCATCGGAACTACCAAGGACGAGTCAACGCAAGATACCTACAGAAGCGCGTACCTCCTGCTGATGGAGAACGTCCGCATGGAGTTGAGGATAGCCAACTGGCAGGCGCCTATCTATCACGACAACACGGTCTTCAGCCACAGGAGCTGGGATATGATTCCCCGCCCCCGGAGAAAGGGCAGGACACTCTATACGACCGAGTCCCTTGAACCTCACATGCATGAGATCCGTTCGTTCGAGGATTTCCAACGCCACGCAACGTATGCGGGTGCCTGGCTGACGGAGATGAGGTTATCCGTCCACCCTGAAGACGCGGACAAAGGGGTCCGGGTGCTTGAACGCGCTGGTCTCACGGTGGAGAGACGGCCAGGAACGCATTTCTGGCACTGACCGCGCCCGGCGCCGCCAGCGTCAATGAAACCGCCCTCCCTCCCGTAACGTATCATCCGGTGCATGGACGATGACCCCAGCACTGCTGCCGCCCCCGTACGCGGAGCGTTGATCGCCGGAGCCCTCGCCGCCGTCGTGGCCGCGCTCGTATCGCTGCCGCTGCACTCGCCGCACGACGCCCTCCTGAATTCGGCAAGCGTCACGTGGGGCGTGCTCGCGCTCGCGCTCGCGAGCGGCCTCGTCCACCGGAGACTGGGCCGCCAGCCGAACGCGGCACGCCGCTTCGCAATCGTCATGGCGGTCGGCTTCGTTGTCTGGGTGGCCATCGCATTCGCCATTGGCACGATGCTGACGCGCATGGTCGCGTTCAGCGTACCGCTCGCCGCGATAGCGTTCGGCGGCATCGCCCTGCTCACGCCCCTGCTCAGCCGAACGCCGCTCGCCTCCCGATGGCCGATCGTGGCCGCAGCGCTCATCGTTGCGGCTGCCGTCGGGATCGGGTTCGCCGGCCAGGGAGATCAGGAGAGCGGACGGCTGGAGCTGCCGCCCCGCGCCGGACACGTCACGTTGAGAATCGACGCATAGCACTTAGGAGTTACCGATGCCCGCTCTCGCCTCACGATACTCGAAACTCATCCTGCTCCTCGCGCTCGCTGCCCTGTTTGCCCTCCCCGCCTGCGGCGCCGACCCCACTCCAACGCCCGTCGCGACCTCCACGCCAACCACCGCCCCGTCGACCGATACTACGGCAGACCCCACGCCAACCGCAGCGCCCGTCCCGTCGCCGGACGCCGGGACCACGGACTCCGCAACGACGGCCCCTGCAGCCGATACCCCCCCGCCTCCGCCAGCCGACTCCCCCGCCTCCGCCGAGCGCTCGACCGGCCAGGTGGACGGCATCGTGTTCGCGGTGTCGGATGATTCCGAGGCCACCTTCTCCGTGGGCGAGGTGCTGGCAGGCGTCTCGGTCCCCAACTACGAGGCCGTCTTGCGCACCACGGGCCTCACCGGCGAGGTGCGGCTCGACGGCGGCGAGTCTCTCGTCACCGTCGACCTGCATAGCATGATGAGCGACGAACCCTTCCGGGACCGTTACGTCCAGAGCCGCATGTTCCCCGGACAGCCGTCCGCGAGTGTCGCGTTCGGCGACCTCACTCCCCTGCCGGATGGCTTCACGAATGGCGACGAGGTGACGACCGAAGTGAGCGGCACCCTCACCATCAACGGTATGGACGTGCCCCTGACCTTTGAGGTCACCGCCCGCGACGACGGCGACAAGGTCTTCGTACTCGGGCGCTCGATGTTCACCTGGGACCAGATCGGCGAACCCGTGCCGACCGCCCGCAGCGTCGTCAGCGTTGAGGACGAGGTCCGCGTCGAGGTGTTGCTCGCGCTCAGACCGCGGGCATAGCCTCTATCCGTTCACACCTGCTGAGGCAACCTTGCCTTAAACGTACGAGACCAGCCCCCGCTACGCAGTGACCAGCCTCATAGCGATTGGCCCCCGCTACGCAGAAGCCAACCCATATATCCAGCATAAGACTTCGATGCCAGAAGTCAACACCTGTACCCCTCCTCGGAAGACATCCTTCCCCCCTCCCGCCTTGCACCGAGATACGCGGTAGAGCATCATTGCGCAGCGCCACTTGATGCAATGGAGGGATTCATGACAGCACCCAGGGTCGTCGTCTTCGCGCCGGGAGATGAGAAGAGCTACCTGCGGTTCGAGGAGGCCGGCTGCGAGATCACGCTCGGCAAGGCGTCGTGGGCCGACCCCACCGGCAACAACACGCAGGAACTCGCCGCGATGGCCGTCGACGCCGACGCCCTCGTCGGCACGTCCATCAAGGGCGGACGCATAGACCGCAGCGTCATGCTCGCCTCCGAGCAACTCCGCATCGTCGCCAAGTACACCGTCGGCGTCGACGAGGTTGACACCGACGTCGCCACCGAGCTCGGCATCATCGTCACCCACGCGCCGACCGAGGCGAACTGGGGCGGCGTCGTCGAGACCACCATGCAGCAGATGCTCTCGCTGCTGAAGAAGTCCCGCCAGCGCGACGCTGCCATGAAGCACGGCAGCACCTGGCGCACGCCGGAGCTGACCGCCACCCATATCGGACGGCGTGAGGACGGCTACTCCGGCCTCACCGTCGGCATCGTGGGCCTGGGCCGCATCGGCGGACGGCTCGCCCAGATGCTCGCGCCTTGGCGCGTCCGTATGCTCGCCTACGACCCCTACCAGCCCATCGACCGCTTCATCCACGCCAACGTCGAGCGCGTCGACCTCGACACGCTGCTGCGCGAGTCGGACGTCGTGACGCTTCACGTCATCCTCACGCGGGAGACGCACCATATGATCGGCGAGCGCGAGCTCGGCCTGATGAAACCAACCGCCATCCTCCTCAACACCTCGCGCGGGCCCGTCATCAACGAGAAGGCGCTCGTCGCCGCGCTGCAGAACGAGACCATCGCCGGCGCCGGGCTGGACGTGTTCGAGGTCGAGCCGCTGCCGATGGACAGCCCGCTGCGCCAGATGGACGAGCGCGTGCTGCTCTCGCCGCACGTCGCGGCGCACAACCACGGAGCGGGCATCGGCCCCGGCATCGAGTGGGGGACGGACGACGTGCTGCTCGCCCTGCGCGGCCAGGTGCCGGAACACGTCTTCAACAAGGACGTCATCCCCCGCTGGCGCGAGCGCTTCGAAGGCAGGGCACTTATCTAGGGCCGTCACCACCCCCCAGCAGGAGGAGAGCGCATGACCACAAACGGGCGTATCAGCAAGGCCGAGTGGGGCTCCGACGTCATCGCCGAGACGCTGCGCGGCCTCGGCATCGAGTACGTCGCCATGAACCCCGGCGCGAGTTTCCGGGGCGTCCACGACTCGCTCGTCAACTACCTCGGCAACGAGCGTCCCGAACTCATCCTCTGCCCGCACGAGGAGATCGCCGTCGCCATCGCGCACGGCTACGGCAAGGCCGCGGGCAAGCCGATGGCGGCCTACGTGCACAACGTCGTCGGCCTGCTCCACGCGACCATGGCCATCTTCAACGCCTCCATGAACCGCTCCGCCGTCCTCGTGCTCGGCGGCACCGGACCCATGGCCGCGGACGAGCGCCGTCCGTGGATCGAGTGGATACACACAGCCAACGTACAGGGCAACGCCGTGCGCGACTACGTGAAGTGGGACGACCAGCCCGCCAGCGTCGGCGCGTCGGTCGAATCGCTCATCCGCGCCTACCACGTCGCCACCAGCCAGCCGCAGGGCCCGGTCTACGTCAACTTCGATGTCTCCACCCAGGAGCAGCAGCTCACCGAGCCGTTCGAGATGCCCGATTTCGACACCTTCCCCGCGCCGACGCGGCTCCAGGCCGACCCGGAGGCGCTCGACCTCGCCGCCGGCCTGCTCGTCGACGCGCAGCGCCCCGTCGTCCTCGCCGACTTCCTCGGACGCTCGGAGGAGGCAGCCAACGGCCTCGTGCGGCTTGCCGAGTTGCTCTCCCTGCCCGTCGTCTCCGGCGGCGACCTCTACAACTTCCCGTCCCGCCATCCGCTGAACGCCACCAGCGCCAAGCGGCAACTGCTGCAGGAGGCCGACGTCGTCCTCGCGCTCGACGTGTACGACCTCCAGCAGTCGCTGACCGGGCAGGACTACCGCGCCCGCCAGTTGCAGCACCTCATGTCGCCGTCCGCGAAACTCATCGACGTCTCGCTTCGACAACTCGCCGTCCGAAGCTGGACAGCGGACTTCGGCGGCCTCTACCCCACCTCGCTTTCCGTGCAGGCCGACACCGCGCTCGCCATCCCCGCCCTCTCCGACCTCGTCGAGCGCCGCCTCAACGACGGCCCCGACCGCTCGAGCGAGCTGCGCGAGCGCCATGCGCGCGTCGCCGCGCTGCACGACGGAGCGCAGAAGCAGGCGGCGGAGGTCGTCGCGAACCGCTCGGGCGAGTCGCCCATCGCGCTGCCCTTCCTCGCCTCGGAGATGTGGGAGGTCATCAAGGACACGGACTGGGTGCTCGGCAACGGCAACCTGCGCGGCTGGACAGAGCGCCTCTGGGACTACAACGCCCCGCACCAGGTCATCGAGTCGCGCGGCGGCGGCGGGCTCGGCATGGGCTTCCCCCACGCGCTCGGCGTCGCCCTGGCGAACAAGGACAAGGGACGCCTGGCCATCAACATACAGTCGGACGGCGACTTCCTCTTCACGCCCGCCGCGGTCTGGACCGCCGTGCACCACCGCATCCCCATGCTCGCGGTCATGTACAACAACCGCACCTACGGCAACGACCTTGGCCACCAGGGGCTCATGGCGGAGGTGCGGGGCAGGCCGATTGAGAGAAGGACCATCGGCATCGACATCGACGACCCCTACGTGGACTTCGCCGGCATGGCGCGCTCCTTCGGCGCGTGGGCCGAGGGCCCCATCGAAGACCCCGCCGACCTCCGCGACGCCCTCGAACGCGCCAAGCGCGAGGTCGTCGAGAACGGCCGCGTCGCCCTCGTGGACGTCGTCACGGAGGTAGGAGAGCGGTAATGTGACACGAAGGCGTTGACACACCTGCTCCCTACCACCTGCTACAATCAGCACCGGGGCCGACCATGACCACCACCGGCAAACAACCTATTGAAAACCATACCGTTCACCGGGACGCGCTGCTCGACCACGCCGAGAAGATGATTGAGGCGGGAGACCGCTTGCAGGCGTCCGAAAAGATGTGGGGAGCGGCAGCCCACGGAATAAAGGTGATAGCGAAGGCGCGCGGCTGGCATTTCGAGACCCATGCGGACGCCTTTGTCATCGCTCACCACGTCGCCAGCCTCGTCGGCAACGACGCGCTATGGACGAAGTTCCTCGCCATGAACTCCTACCACCAGAACTTCTACGAAGACCAAGTTCCGTTGGAGGGCATCCGTGCCAGTTTGGGCGACGCAAGGGAACTCGTAGGCTTGCTGCGCGACGCCGACCGGACGATACCGCCGGACGCGCCCATGCCCGCTGAGCGAAACTATCTCAGCCGTGCGCAGGCTGCCGCCAGACGAGCCGCCGCCGGAGGCTAGGTTCACTGCTAGCCATGAACGAGCAGCTAACTCTCTTCGCCGCTGAACCCGGCGTAGAACCTCAGCAGCCAGCGATACCGGGTTCTCACTATCTATCCGCTTTCCTTACTCCTGAGGAGGAAGCACAGTTCATCCGTCTCATTGACGAGAACGAGGGAGCGTGGCTCACCGACCTCAGCCGCCGCGTGCAGCACTACGGCTGGCGCTACGATTACTCCGAGCGGACGATCACCGCGGACATGCGTATCGGCCCCCTGCCGGACTGGCTGCAGGCGGTGGCCCAACGTCTCTACGAGACGGGGTTCTTCGACCGCCCTCCGGAGCAGGTCATCGTCAACGAGTACGAGCCCGGCCAGGGCATCGCGATGCACACCGACCATCCCGGCTTCGGGCCCGCAGTCGCAATGGTGTCGCTGGGCGACGAATGGCAGATGGACTTCTCCCGTTCGGTCGGCGACACTGAGGCAAAATCTCACACGATGCTGGAGCGCGGCTCGGCGCTCATCCTGACCGGAGAAGCCCGCAAGAAATTGCGTCACGGTATCGCCAAGCGCCTCACGGAAGGCCCCCACCGTGAGCGCAATCGTAAGCGCCGCCTCTCCCTGACATTCCGCACAGTCAACCAGCCGATGGATGCACAGTAGGCTCGTAAAGGAGCACCAGCCATGACACAGCTGAAATACATGCGGTTCGGCGAGCAGCCCCCCATCTCGCGGGGTAACGGCGCGATGACTTACCCGCTCGTCGGCGGGGCGGACGGCACCGACGCATTCACCGCCGGCATCAGCCACTTCCCACCCGGACTGAACGTGCCCATGCACTCGCACAACGTCGAGGAGATGGTCACCGTGCTGGAAGGCTCCGGCGAGTGCGAGATCGACGGCGTCGTGCGCCCCGTCGGCCTCTTCGACACCACCTTCATCCCCGGCGGCGTCACCCACTGCTTCCGCAACACCGGCGACGTGCCGATGAAGATCATGTGGGTCTACGCCTCCACGAGCGTCACCCGAACGTTCGCCGACACCGGCCGGACCGTGGAGCACCTCTCAGGCGAGGACCTCATCGGAAGGTAGGCCAGCCCGTGTCATGTTGAGCGAAGTCGCCGGCCCGTGTCATGTTGAGCGAAGTCGAAACATCTCTCGGGTAGGTAGAGCCTTCAACCCCCTACCCGCGCAGCCCGTCGAGCACCTTGTCCGCGATTCCGGGCGTCACCCACGCCTTCCACTCGTTCGAGTTGCGCAGCCACGCGAACGCGGCTTCGCGGTACTCGTCCTCCTGCAGTACGAAGAAGCGGAACCGCGCCTTGGTCGCAAGCAGTTCAGTCAACCCGCTGCTCAACTTCCACTTGGTGAGGAACGCGAGCGCGTCCGGCGCGAACTCCCGCAGGTCATCGCGCACCACCTTGATGGACGACATATCGGGATAGCTGCACGCCTGGTTGATATTGGGCGCCGAGACGGTCGACGTCAGCCGGTCCCAGCAGCCCTGTCCCCACGCGGGTTCCGTCAGTTGGTAGTACCCACCGAACTGCTGGGTCAACTCCGTTTCCAGGGCAGACGGCCACCAGTAGTAGAACAGGATGTCCTCCCGGTTCTCGAACGCCGACCGTATCCGGTTGTACAGCGTCTCAGGCGTGCGCGGGTCCTCCAGCTGGACCCACTGGTCCAGATCGTATCCAAAGACCTGCTTCTCGTTGATGCGCCGGCACTCCCACTCCGTCACGCACGTGAGCAGCACGGCCTTCCCGTCGCTGTTCTCAGTGGCGAAGATGCGCTGGTTTTCCGGCCGCTTCAGGTCCTCCACGCTGTTCAGGCCGGGGTTCGCGGTCTTCGTGTACTGGGGGATCAGGAACGCGCTCTGGGATGAGAGGTCATCGATGCTCTGGTTGAGCCTCAGGAGATTGCCTCCCTCCTCTGCCTCGGCGAGGACCGAATCGAAAGTCGGCAGACGCACTGCCATGTGGATGTTGGTAACGCCCTGGCCCACGTTCCGTATCGATTCCATCTCGGCGCCGCGCACGCTGCGCGTCTGGTAGCCGTAGCCGTACTCCAGGATGGCGCGGGCGACCGCGTTCTGGAGCTTCGTGGTCTCGTCCCCCGGATCGGAGAAGATCATCGCGAGCGCTCCGCCTATGGGAGTGGGCGTAGGCGGAAAGAGCGTCTGCGCCCTGCCGGAACTGGACCATTCCCCCACGCCGCCCTGGTTCGCTGCCCGTATCTGAACCTCGTAGGTTGCCCCCGGCATCAGGCGGTCGATCTCGACCTGCCTTGTGGTCTGCCCGGTGTCTGTCACCTCTGTCCAGTACGCCGTGTGGATGTACGGACGATAGCGGTATTCGTAGCTGGCGACGGGCTGCGGACCAGTCGGCGGGTTCCAGGTCACGAGTACCGTGTCCGTACCCCGTTGCAGGACGGTGGGCGCCGCGGGAGGAAGCGGAGTCGGCGTCGGCGCGGGGGTGTTGGTCGGCGTCGGAGTCGGCGTCGCTGTGGGCGTGGGGCTGGGCGTTCCGGTAGGCGTGGGTGTTGGCGTCAGCGTCGGAGTGGGCGTCAGCGTCGGGGTCGGCGTCGGTGTGGTCGTAGGCGTCGGCGTCGGCGTCGGTGTGAGGGTCGGCGTTGGTGTCGGCGTCGGCGTCGGCGTAACGGTTGGAGTGGGCGAGGGTGTCGGCCTCGCGTCGAACACAGGGACGACCGTGGGCTCGGAGCAGGCTCCGAGAAGAAGGACGAGCACCAGGAGAGGGACGGTGCAGAGCAGGAATCGGAACACGCGGCACTCCATCGTGGGGGTGGGGGTTAAGAACAGTATACCGGAGAAGTGTCACCCGCCCCTCCAGATAGCCGCGCCGGACCTCGCCTGTGGAACCCGGTGTCATTGCAACGCGGCAAGCACTTTATCCGCGATGCCGTCGGCTACCCACTCCTTCCATTCATCTGAATTGCGCAGCCAGTGGAAGGCAGCTTCGCGGGAATTAGTCTCATCCGGGTAAGGATTCAAATACCCAGATAGACTGGTAAGCCCCTGTAATTTATAGAGATTAACGAACATCTCTTCAAGTGCTTCGTTGTTCAGTTTCCACTTTCTAAACAGTTCGATTGCATCGGGCGCAGAGTCGAGTAGTTCAGAGCGCACTACGATGTGCACGGTTGAATCGTCGTAGCCACATGCGTGTGTCACATCTACATCAGATGATTCACCCATATGGTTCCAACAATCATCGGAGTAGTCTGGTTCTTTCAGACGATAGAAACCGCCATACTCAGCGGTCAGCACAGCAGAGAACCATGATGGCCCCCAATAGTAGAAGAGGATGTCTTGTTCTTCCTGGAAGGCTTCGATTATCCTCCAATGCCTTGTATCCCAGTTGAAACTTGAAACAGGTGCAACTACGTCATCGAGCCCGTAGCCGCGGACTTGGCTCTCATTGATCTTCTCGCAAGTGAATCCGGCCCCGGTTCCACAGGTAATCAGTCCGGCCTTTCCGTCGACGCCAGTACCGGTGAACAGCTGCAAGTATTCGCGGAGGTCTTCAACCGAGCGCAGACTCGGATTTGCATCCGCCGTGTACTGTGGGATGAGGAACGCACTCTGCCACCATGTCGGACCTCTGCTCTCACCGATAACACTCACAGCCCCGCTGTCCAGTACCTCTTGTGTCGCCGCTGCTCGACCATGGTCCCACCACGAACCCCATCTTTCGATAGCGCGCGGCAATGTCACTTCCATGTGCACGTTCATGATTCCTTTTCCAAATAGGTCGATATGCGGACCCAGGACTGCCTCGGTTTCGTATTCGTAACCATATTCGAGTATCGTGCGGGCCACGGCATTCTGCAGCTCTGTCGATCCCCACTGCGTGTCCATGAAGACGAGTACCGGCTTCTGGTCGTAGGGAGATACGTAAGGAGGCTTGGGAAGAAGAGTCTGTACCGCCTCAGGTTCCGACCAGCGGCTGGCTTCGCCGTCACTGGCGGTACGCACTTGGACTTCGTACGTCGTACCGGGTAACAGACCACCGATCTCTACCCACGCCCTCTGCCCCGCTAAAGTCTCAGCCTCTTCCCAGGAAACCTCATTGAGTTTCATACGGTAGCGGTAGTCGTAGCCGGTAACGGGCGTCTCTCTCGATGTCACTCCTGACAGGACGATTATGTTATCCGGAGCAACGGAAAACACCCGCGGTTTGCCGGGACCAGTGGGCAGACCAGAGGTTGGCGCCGAACCGGCTGCGTGTGCAGGTGCGGGGGTCGGCTCAGCTGTAGGTGTTGGCGTAGCGGTGGCCGTTGGGGTTGCCGTAGCGGTCGGAGTAGGCGTTGGTGTGGGCGTAGGTTCCGGTGTCGCAGTGGGAGTGGGCGTCGGAGTGGGTGCGGCGCAGGCCACGGCGAACGCAAGTACCAAGAGGAATGCGGCGGAGATAACGAGGCGAGACATACGACGGCTCCGTTGAGGGTGGGTGACAAGAGTATAGATGGACGGTGCTCCTGACACCTGCCCCTTCCGCGAACCGTCCCTCTTCCCCTACCCTGTGTGTGCGGCCCGTTCCGCGGGGCGGGAGCCCTGCCCCGCCACGAGTGGAATGTTGCAGAATGTTGCCGCTGGCGCTGGCAGAGCCCGGCCCCGCACTCCTAGCGCCCGCCGGTCCACGAGTGCACGGACGGCAACATCCGGGCACACCTGCCCTCAGACGCGGAGCGGACGCGGCCTCGAACGACACGCAACTGCAACATCATGCGAGGCTGGTAGAATCTGCTCCCGATGGCGCTTTCTAAAGAAGACAACGAACTGCTGACGCGCGTGGGGCCGGGCGCCCCGATGGGCGAACTCTTCCGCCGCTTCTGGACGCCCGTCCTCCTCGCAAACGAGCTGCCCGAGCCTGACTCGCCTCCCATCCGCGTCAAGCTCTTAGGCGAGTTCTTCGTAGCCTTCCGCGACACGCAGGGCAGGCTCGGCCTGCTGGACGCCCGCTGCCCCCATCGCGGCGCGGACCTCTCGTTCGGACTCGTCGAGGAGGGTGGCATCCGCTGCGGGCGCTGCTACTGGAAGTTCGACGTCGAGGGCAACATCCTCGACATGCCCCTGGAGCCTGCCGACAGCCCGCTCTGGCGCGAGGTGAAGGCCCCCGCGTTCCGCATCGTTGAGTTCGGAGGGCTGCTCTGGGGCTACGTCGGCCCCCAGGACGACGTGCCCGACCTGCCGGAGTTCGAGTGGACGCGCGTCGAGCCAGACCAGCGTTACCTCTCCCGCTTCCTCGTCGAGTGCAACTACATGCAGGCCGTCGAGGGCGGGCTGGACGCCGCGCGCGTCGCCGCGCTCAAGAAGGCGGGCGCGCTCGGCCCGGACGACCCGATGGGCGAGGAGGCCGCGCACTCCGTGCAGGCGCGCGAGACCGAGTACGGCCTGCTCGTCGGCACGGCGGTCGAGTCAGAGGCCCGGCGGGCGGAGATGTCCGTCGCCCAGTGGCTCATGCCCTTCTACACCACGCTGGCGTCCGGCAGGCGCGGCATCTACGAAGGGACGGCCTGGGCCCCGATCGACGACGAGAGCACGATGGCCTTCGCGGTCACCTACAACCCGCGCAAGCCGCTCAGCAAGCGCATCCTCACCGAGATACGCCAGGGCAAGCGCATCCACCCCAGGCTGGAGGAAGGCGTGTACCGGCGCGAGCGCAACCGCGCCAACGCCTACGTGCCCGAGGGGAAGGAGCGCCCAACCGACTTCGCGTCGCGGTTCGAGACGTCGTTCGAGATGGCGCTCGCCTGCCAGGAGAGCATGGGGACGATCGTCGACCGCTCCCAGGAGATGCTCGGCCCGAACGACGGCGCCGTCGAGGGCGCGCGCCGCATCCTCATGCAGGCTGCCGTGGACCTGATGGAGGGCACGATCCCCGTCATCGTCCACAGGGGCGAGGCCTACCGCGTCCGCGCCTACGACGCCCAGGTCGCCGAGCCGAATGCCTTCGACGAGGACGAGCGTGTCCGCAGGGGCATCGCCCCCGAAGTCTGACACCGAGCCGTTGACATCATCTTAGGACCTCCGCAGAGAATGCGGGTAGCTACAATTCAAGGAGGCAGCGATGAACCGCAGCAAGAAAGTTGGCTACACCTACTACGGGAAAGGGAGCGCCAAGCACACGGGAATCACCAACAACCCGGCGAGGCGCCGGTCGGAACATAATCAGCAAACCGGCGGGAATGGTTTCCTGCGCGTGAGAACCGGTCAGATGACAAAACGGAACGCTCAGCGTTGGGAGCGGGGTCAAAAGGACACGAGAGGCTACTAGCCTGAAGTCTGACCAGTGGTTGGCTACTCAGGCACGCCGCTCCCCCGGAAGCTCGGCATCAAGCCGGGCGCAACGCTCGCGATAGCGGACGCCCCGCCGGATTTCGACGCGACGCTTGGCGAGCTGCCGGATGGCGTCCGCCGCGCCGGCGACGGCGAGACCGGCATCGACGTACTCGTCGCCTTCCACGTCAGCCGGGATGTGCTGGAGGTCGCCTTCCCCGCCCAGGCGCGCCGCATCGCCCCGAACGGCGGCTACTGGATCGCGTGGCCCAAGCGCTCCTCCGGTGTGCCGACCGACCTCACCGAGGACGTGCTGCGCGAGGTGCTCCTCCCCGCCGGGCTCGTAGACAACAAGGTCTGCGCGATAGACGAGACCTGGTCCGGCCTGCGCTTCGTCGTCCGCAAGGAGCACCGCGCCGCCTGGCCGCATATCCCCTCTCCCTACAAGGGGAGAGGGTGAGGGTGAGGGTACTGCGGGGATGGGGAGTGGGTGTGCCTTGGGGTTACGAGGGGTCCCTTGGGGGGAGAAGGTAGGATGAGGGTGGACCGGCGGGGCGAGGCGTTGGCAAGTGGTCAGTCAAGCTCATCATCAACCGGATCTTCTGGATGAGCGGGGGCTAGCCTCCCCTCTCCCGATGGTGGGAGAGGGGTTGGGGGTGAGGGTTGGCGGGGCGGAGCGGGGCCCCCCACAACCTTACCCCGCGATTGGATACAGCTTCCGGACGTTCGTGTTCACCAGCTTGTGGATCGTCTCCAGCGGCAGGTGGCCGAGGTTCTCCCCGAGCACGCGCCGCGAGTTGGGCCACGGCGAGTTCGGGTGCGGGTAGTCCGTCGACCACATGCAGTTGTCCTGCCCCCACCAGGAGAGCAGCTGCCCGCCCACGTAGTCGTTGAAGAACGTCGCATAGCAGTTGCGATAGAAGTACTCGCTCGGGAGCATCGTCATCGGCATCGGCCGCTGGTCCTTGAACCGCTTGTAGTAGTAGTCCCACTGCTGGAGCACGAACGGTATCCACCCGATCTCGCTCTCCACCACCACCACCTTCAGCCGGGGGAACCGCTCGAACACGCCGGTGAAGATGAGGTCGAACAGCGAGTTCGTGACGCTCTGCAGCTTGAGGTTCACGGAGCCGCGGTGGGCGAGCAGCGGGTCGTTCCTCCGCTCGCCGAAGTTCATGTGCGCGCTGTAGTCGAAGCCGGTGAGGATGTGCAGGTGCAGCGGCACGTCCAACTCCTGGGCTGCAGCCCACAGCTTGTCGTAGTGGTCGCCCGTGAACTGCAGGTCCGGGTGCGGCACCTGCCAGACGAGCGCGCCGTACAACCCGCCCTCGTGCGTGCGGTGCAGCTCGGCGATCGCCTTGTCGATGCCGTAGGCGGCGATGCACGGGATGCCGACGAGCCGCTTGGGGGCGATGGAGCAGTACTCCATCAGCCAGTCGTTGTAGATGCGGAAGCACGCCTCCTGCGCCTCCGGGCTCTCGAGGCTGAAGAGCCGCAGCCCCAACGTCGGGTAGAGCACCTCGGCGGAGACGCCGTCCGTTTCCATCTCGTTGATGCGCTCGTTCGGGTTGTACCCGCCGGGACGCTGGTCGTCCATCTCGGCGCCGGTCCTGGGCCGTGGTGGGAATGCGGGAACGTCGCCTTTCAACGCATCGGGCAATCGGCTGTGCCAGAAGTCCGGCTCCTCCATCACGTGGGAGTCTGCGGAGATCAGCACCTCGCCGGAGAGGTCGAGCACACCGGCCGGAGCATCCTGTGTCGTCGTCATCGCGCACCTCCTCCATACGGTTGGACGATGACGCGAGCGTACGCCGGACGCGGGCGGGCGTCAAACCCTCAGCGCGCTGTCCAGGCGAGGTCGATGTTGTACGTCGCGCCGGTGAGCGCGCTCCCTGCATCGGACGCGAGGAAGAGCGCCAGCCCCGCAACCTCCTGGGGTTCGATGAGCCGCTTGACCACCGCCTGCGCGAGCACGACCTTATCGAGGACGTCTTCGACGCTGACCCCTGCCATCCGAGCGAGGTCGGGCAGTTGGTTCTCGACCAGCGGCGTCCGCACGAACGAAGGGCAGATGGCGTTCGCCGTGACGCCGAAGGCTCCGGCTTCCACAGCCGTGGCCTTGGTCAGCCCCACGATGCCGTGCTTCGCCGCGATGTAGGCGGACTTGTTCGGGCTCGCGATGAGCCCGTGCACGGACGACATGTTGATGATGCGCCCCCACCCCCGCTCCTTCATCGTGGGCAGCAGGTGCTTCGTCAACTGGAAGGGAGCGGTGAGCATGATCTGGAGCATCCGCGCCCACTCCTCCTCCGGAAACTCCTCGATGGGCGCGACGTGCTGGACGCCCGCGTTGTTCACGAGGATGTCGACGCCACCATGCTCGCGCAGCACCTGCTCGGCGAGGGACCGTGTCTGCTCCGTGTCCGCGAGGTCGGCTTGGACGAACGCCCCGCCTATGGCCTCCGCGACCTTGCTGCCGGACTCCGTGATGTTGTTGATGACAACGTGCGCCCCCTCCTCCGCGAAGCGCTCGGCGATCGCCTTTCCGATACCGCTCGCTCCGCCGGTGACGAGCGCAGTCTTGCCTGTGAGAGTTGCCATGTTCGGTGATGCTCCCTGCTACTCGCTATGGTTGACGGCAGGCTACGCGTCCGCCCGGCGCCTCGCGCCCCGAACGCGCACACCTACCGGCAGCGCCATGCCGCCCAGCACCGTGCCAAGCACGGCGAACGGTAACGCAAGCACCCACCAGTCGCCGTCCGCGGGAACGTCGCGCAGGGGCATCGCCGTGAACGCGTAGAGCGGAGCGATCACGACGACGATGCCTGCGGCCGCTCCGGTGAGCTTGGCCGGGGCGCTCACGCCGATCCGCTGCCCCACCACCATGCCCCCGACCCACGGGAAGAACATCGTTCCGCACATCCACAGCAGCGCCGCCCAGTCGCCCAGCCAGTCGCGCAGTTCGGCGAGCGATACGAGCGTGGCGAGCCCGAGCACCGCGATCGCGAGCGAACGCACGGCGAGCGTTGTCGTCCCCATGGTTGGCCAGCCTCCGCGTGCATGGTACCATCCATCTTCCGTAGGAGGCCCATCGCGCCTCGGCCCGCAGGCAGGCTTACCGCCGTTGCGGGTCTGGTACTCGTTCGTTTCCGAGGAGCGATGGCAACGCAGACCGTTCGTAGTTCCACGCAGGCGGTTATCGAGAAAGCGCTCGCAGGCGAGAGCCTGACAGCGGACGACGGCTGCCGCCTGATGACCTCGCGCGACCCGGGCGACCTCACCGCGCTCATGACCGCCGCCTGCGAGTTGAATGACCGCGCACGCCCCCACCGGCGCGTCACCTACTCCCGAAAGGTCTTCCTGCCCCTGACGAACCTCTGCCGCGACCGCTGTGGCTACTGCACGTTCGTGAAAGGGCCGCGCCAGCGGGGAGCGCACACCATGACGCCGGACGAGGTGCTGGCAGTCGCCCGCCGCGGCGCGGAACTCGGCTGCAAGGAGGCCCTGCTCAGCCTCGGCGACCATCCGGAGGAGCGTCACCCGGAGATGCGCGAGACGCTGCGAGAGCTGGGCTTCGACTCCACGCCGGAGTACACCGCGGCCATGAGCAGACTCGTGCTCGAGGAGACGGGCCTGCTGCCCCACACGAACTGCGGGACCCTCGACCGCGAAGAGATGGCGGAGATAGCCCGCTGGAATGCCAGCATGGGCATCATGTTGGAGAGCGCGAGCCTCCGCCTGCACGAGCCCGGCGGCCCCCACCACGGCACGGTGACGAAACGACCCGAGCAGCGTATCGCTACGCTGGAGACGGCTGCCGAACTCGGCGTTGCCATGACGACCGGCCTTCTCATCGGCATCGGTGAGACGCCGGAGGAGCGCGTGGACGCGCTGCTGGCGATACGCGACGTACAGGAGCGTTGCGGCAACGTCCAGGAGGTCATCGTCCAGAACTTCCGCGCCAAACCCACAACGCGGATGCGGAGCGCGCCGGAGCCGTCGGCACTGGACATGCTGCGCACGCTCGCGGTCGCCCGCCTGCTGCTCGGCCCGGAGATGAACATCCAGGCCCCACCCAACCTGCAGGCGGACGGCTACGAGACGTACCTGCTCTGCGGCATCAACGACTGGGGAGGCGTCTCCCCACTGACCAGGGACTTCATCAACCCGGAGGCGGCATGGCCCGACACGGACCGCTTGCGCAGCCTGACACGGGAGGCGGGCTACGAGTTGCGGGAGCGCACCGCGCTCTATCCCTCGCACGTCGTCTCTGGCGGATGGGCGCGCTCGCCCCGGATGGCGTCCCGCCTCGTGGAGTTGACGGACGATGAAGGCTACGTGAAACCGGAACTGGAGCATTGGAGTTGCGAATTGTGAGCACATCGAACGAACAGGCGGAACGCGGCTGGAGAGGGCTGGAGTCGCTGCTGAGCGGTGTCCCAGCGGACATCGCCAACATCCTCGCGAAGTCGCTGGAGGATCGCGAGGTAACGGTTGAGGAAGGCACGCGCCTCTTCGAGGCCGACGGCGCGGCGCTCCTCGCGCTGATGGCAACGGCGGACGAACTTCGGCGGCAGGTCAACGGCGACCGCGTCACCTACGTCGTGAACCGCAACATCAACTTCACGAACGTCTGCATCAAGCGGTGCGGCTTCTGCGCGTTCAGCCGCGACTTCCGGGAGGAGGAGGGCTACTTCCTCCCGCTGAACGAGATCATCCGGCGGGCGCGGGAGGCCGCGGACCTCGGCGCGACCGAGGTCTGCATCCAGGCGGGGCTGCCGCCCAAGATGGAGGGCTCGCTCTACATAGACCTGACCCGCGAGTTGAAGGCGGAGTTGCCGGACATCCACATCCACGGCTTCTCGCCGGAAGAGGTGCTCTACGGCGCCATCCGCTCGCGCGGGACCATCGAGGACTACCTGCGCGGACTGCGCGACGCGGGCGTCGGCTCGCTGCCCGGCACGTCCGCGGAGATACTCGACCAGCCCGTGCGCGACCGGATAGCGCCCGGACGCATCACCGTCGAGCAGTGGACGGAGGTCATCACCACCGCGCACCGGCTCGGCATCCCCACCACGTCCACCATTATGTTCGGCCACATTGAGACGAACGAGCAGCGCGCCGCCCATCTCGCGTACCTGCGGGACATCCAGAAGGCCACGGGCGGCTTCACCGAGTTCGTGCCCCTGAGCTTCGTGCACGAGGAAGCGCCGATGTTCGTGCGCCACATGTCGGACGAGATGCGACCCGGCGCGACCGGCGCGGAGGTCGTGCGGATGCACGCGATAGCCCGCATCATGCTCCACGGCTGGATAGACAACATCCAGTGCTCCTGGGTGAAGGAGGGTCCGAAACTCGCCCAACTCCTGCTGACGGCCGGCTGCAACGACGTGGGCGGCACGCTCATCAACGAGAGCATCTCCACCGCGGCGGGCGCGTCATTCGGCCAGCTCGTCCCACCGTCTGAGTTGCGCCGCTGGATACGCGATGCCGGGCGTCTGCCCGTCGAACGGACGACCCTCTACGAGACCCGGCGCGTCTATGAGGTCGAACCGGACGGGCCGGAGCCGCTGGATGTCGCAGCCGCCCACCCGGAGCGGTTCGGCTCCTATCGCCAACTCATCAAACTCGAGGCCTTCCGCTACGAAGGGCAGCGCGCGCCGGAACTGGAAGGCCCCACGCTGCCGGAAGCGCTGGCCGCCGCACAGGGATAGCCTGCCGTGCCGCGAGTGCTCGCCATATCGGGCGGCGTGGGCGGCGCGAAGCTTGCCCTCGGCATGTCGCGCCTGCTCGGACCGCACGAACTGACCATCGCCGTCAACACCGGCGACGACGAGACCTTCCACGGCCTGCACGTCTCGCCGGATGTCGACACTGTGGTCTATGCGCTCGCCGGACTCACGAACCCCGAGACCGGCTGGGGCGTCGCCGGCGATTCGTTCCGCGCGCTGGACGCGCTCGGCAGGCTGGGCGGCGAGACGTGGTTCAGGCTCGGCGACCTCGACCTCGCCATGCACCTGCGCCGCACGGAACTGCTCGCCGCGGGAAGCACGCTGACCGAGGCCACCCGCGCGATAAGCGCCGCCCTCGGCGTGCGCCACCCCGTTGTCCCGATGTCGGACGCCGCCGTCCGCACGATCGCGCGGACGGAACACGGGGAGATGGCGTTCCAGGAGTACTTCGTGCGCCACGCCTGCGAGCCGCGCATCACCGGCGTGCGGTTCGCGGGAGCGGAGAACGCGCAGCCATCCCCTGCCTTGATTGAGGCGCTGGCAGGTGCGGACGCCGTCGTCTTCTGCCCGTCCAACCCGCTCGTGAGCATAGAGCCGGTGCTCGCCGTGCAGGGCGTGCGCGACGCCATCGAGCGGTTCACAGGGCCGCGCATAGCCGTCAGCCCCATCGTCGGGGGACGCGCGCTCAAGGGCCCCGCCGCCAAGATGATGGCGGAACTCGGCGAGGAGGTCAGCAACATCGGCGTCGCGCGCCGCTATCCAGGGCTCCTGGATGTGCTCGTCATCGACGAGGGCGACGCCGCCGAGGTCCCGGCGGTAGAGGCGCTGGGCATCGCCGTCCACGTAGCACCCACCATCATGACCACCGACGCCGACAAGACGGAGCTCGCCCGCGAGGTGCTGGCGCTCGTGGCGCAGACAAGACAGCAACGGAGTGTGCAGTGACCGGCCTGCTGCCCCATCCACTGCGGACCATCGTGCCGATGAAGCCGCTGGCAGATGCCAAGACACGCCTCTGGGACGACCTTCCGTCACTGGAACGGCAGGCCGTGGTGCTGCTGATGCTGGAACGCGTTGTGACTGCTGCGGTGGGCGCTACAGCACGAGGGGCATGCGTCGTCGTCGGTGGAGACGATGTGGTACGCGAGGTCGCTGAAGCCTCGGGGGCGCGCTGGGCCGTCGACGACACCGACGGCCTCAATGCCGCGCTGTGGTCCGCCATGCAGGCTGCGTACACGGATGGTGCGGAGGCAACGCTCTTCCTGCCCGGCGACCTGCCGCTGATCACCGGGGACGATGTGCTTGCACTGGTCGACGCGGGTGACCAATACGCCAAGGCCGTCTGCGTCCGCGCATCGAGCGACGGCGGCACGAACGCGCTGTTCCAACCGGCCGGCACGGCGTTCGAGCCGTTGCTGGGAGAGCGCAGCTTTGAGAAGCACTGTGAGGCAGCAGCCGCAGCGGGAGCAGCGCTGGTCACCCCCGATCTGCCGCGCGTCGCGTTCGACCTCGATACACGCGCAGATTACGAGTGGGCGAAGGAGAACGTCGCCTGGTTCGCGCAGAGCGTCTACGATTGGGGGACATGGTTGGGCAGTGGACGGAAAGGTGCGCTGCCTTCTGCTACCCATTGAGGAGAGGGAAGATGAGTAAACCGAAGATAGGTCTGCTGTTGGGCACTCGGGGCATGGTGATGCGGGCGCAGCGCGAGGGCACGCCCTACTCCGCGGATGGCATGCTGACGCTCGCGGAGTGCGCCGAGGCCGCAGGGCTCGACTCGGTCTGGGTCGGCGACAGCCTCGTCTCCAAGCCGCGGCTCGAACCCGTGACCGCGATGTCGGCCATAGCCGCGCGCACGTCGCGCGTCCGCATCGGCGCCGCGGTGCTGCTGCCCGCGATACGCAACCCCGTGCCGCTGGCGCACAGCATCGCCACGGCCGATATCGTCTCCGGCGGCCGCATCGTCATCGGCGCGGGGGTCGGTGGTGCGTTCAACGACGACCAGCGGCAGGACTGGATCGCGGCAGGCGTCGCGCCGGAGACACGGGCGGGACGCTTCTCGGAGACCGTCCGGCTGATGAAACGACTGTGGACGGAAGACAACATCGCGTTCGAGGGGTCGCACTTCACGTTCGACAACCTGACGCTCGACCCGAAGCCGGTACAGCCCAGCGGGGTGCCGCTTCTCCTCGCTACACACTACCGCACCGGCTCCGAGGCGCAGGTGCGCCGCGCCGCACGCCATGGCGACGGCATCATCGGTATCACGGACTCCCCGGAACAATACGCCGAGACTGTCCGGAGGGTGGACGCGGTCCGCGCCGAGGAAGGACGGGCAGACGAGCCGTTCCAACGCGCCTACTACCTCACAGTCAATCTCGGCGCGGACAAGGAGGCGTCGGAGGCCGAGGCACACGACTTCCTCATCAACTACTACAACGTCGCGCACTGGGGCAGCTCCTGGGGGCCGTGGGGAACGCCCGGCGAGGTGACCGAGCGCATTCAGGAGTTCGCAGACGCGGGAGCGGACACCGTCATCGTGCGCTTCGCGTCGTGGAACCAGCCCGCACAGTGGGAGCGCTTCGAGCAGGACGTCTGGCCCGCGTTCGCGTAGTATCGGGCTGTTTAATTCCCTCTCCCTACAAGGGGAGAGGGCTAGGGTGAGGGTACTGTGGGGGGGGGGGGGGCAGGGCGCGGGGATGCTCGGTCCCCTCTTCTGAGGGAGAGGGTGAGGGTGAGGGCCCTGTGGGGTGGGGGCTTTATGAGTATAGATGACGCAAGGTCTTCGGGAGGAACAGATGACCTGGAACGAACTGACTCCGATGGAGCGCAACGTGATCGAGCAGAAGGGGACGGAGCGCCCCTTCACCGGTGAGTACGACGAATTCTACGAGCCGGGGATGTACGTCTGCCGCCGCTGCAACGCAGAGCTCTACCGCTCGGTCGACAAGTTCGACGCGCACTGCGGCTGGCCGGCGTTCGACAAGGAGGTCGAAGGCGCGGTGAACCACCTGCCGGACCCGGACGGCTTCCGCACGGAGATCGAGTGCGCGGCCTGCGGGGGGCACCTCGGCCACGTCTTCATGGGCGAGGGCTTCACACCGACGAACGCACGCCACTGCGTCAATTCGCTTTCGATGCGGTTCGTACCGGCGTCATGATGCCCCGGAGCAACCCCGTCGTTCCTGCGAAGGCAGGGACCCCGCCCCCTGCGGAGAACACGGCTCCCGGACGGGGGAGACGTCCCAGAAGGGACAGAGGAGCCTTATGAAGATCGACATCCACACCCACACCTACTTCCAGGACTTCGCCGACTACCTGGCGACGCGCAACGAGTTCCCGAACGTCGTCATCCGCGACGGACAGGTCATCACCGCGTGCTCGCCGGCGTTCAGCGTCGTCTCCCCGCCCGGGCACCGCGAGGTCGAAGCCAAGCTCGAAGCGATGGACGCCATGGGCATCGACTTCTCCGTGCTCAGCCACGGCATCCCCGGCCCTGAGCTCCTCGGCGGTGCAGAGGCCGACGATTGGGCCATCCGCATCAACGACTTCCTCGCCCGCGTTGCCGAACAGTACCCCGGCAAGTTCGCGGTGTGGGGCAGCCTTGGGTTCGGCGACCCGGACCGGACCGTCGCGGAAGCCGAACGCTGTGCGAACGACCTCGGTTTCAAGGGCTTTCAGGTCTTCTCGAACACCGGCGGCAGGCCGCTCGACGCCCCTGAGTTCATGCCGGTCTACCGCCGGGTAGCCGGCCTCGGCGTTCCGCTCAACATGCACCCCACCTCTCCCCTGAACACCACCGCGCTCGACGGTGCGCTCATGCCCGGCATGGGCTTCATCTACGACACCACGCTGGCCACGACACGGCTCATCCAGTCCGGCATCTTCGACGACGAGCCTGGCTTCGAACTGATCGTGCCGCACGTCGGCGGCGTGCTGCCGTACCTGGGCGGACGCATCCGCGCGAACGTCAAGGGCGCCGTCCGTCCGGTGAGCGACTACTTCCCGCGCATCTACGTCGACACCGTCGCCCACGACGATGCGGCCCTCGCGCACTGCTACCGCGTCGTCGGCGCCGATCGGATGCTCCTCGGCACCGACCACCCCTTCGGAGACGGCCGCCACATCGGCATGGTCGACCGCCTCGACTGCACGGAGGCTGAACGCGAGGCGATCTACCACGGCAACGCCGAACGCCTCCTGCGGCTGTAGGGGACCTTCGCCCCGCAGGCTTACGGGGGCATGAGAGTTCCGGGGAGACGGGAGCGCGCCGCTGCGCAACACGCAAAGGAGGAGAACGCATGACAACGACCGAGGTGAACACTCCGCTGAGCGGCGGCAGCAGGCCCAGCAACGCGGTCTACGGCTCCGACTACATGGTGGAGGTGCTGCGCGCCCTCGGCGTCAAGTACATCGCGCTCAACCCCGGCGCGAGCTACCGCGGCCTGCACGACTCCATCGTGAACTTCGGCTCCGGCGGGCCGGAGATGGTCCTCTGCACCCACGAGGAGATAGCCGTCGCCATCGCCAACGGCTACTTCCGCGTCACCGGCGAACCCATCGCCACCGGCCTCCACAACGTCGTAGGCCTGCAGCACGCCTCCATGGCCATCTTCAACGCCTGGTGCGACCGCTCCGCCATCCTCAACCTCGGCGGCGGCGGACCGCAGGACGCGAACCAGCGCCGCTCGACCGACTGGGTGCACACCGCGCTCGTGCAGGGCAACGCCGTCCGCGACTACGTGAAGTTCGACGACCAGCCCGCGAGCATTGAGGCGATGCCGGAGTCGTTGCTCCGCGCCATGCGCACCGCCATGACCGACCCGAAGGGGCCGGTCTACATCTGCCTGGACAGCACCATCCAGGAGCAGCGCATGGAGGAGGCGCTGCCCGTGCCGGACGTGTCGTTCTTCCGTCCGCCCGCGCCGCCTGCGCCGAACCCGGATGCGCTGGCCCAGGCGGTCGACGCGCTCGCCGGAGCGTCGTGGCCGGTGATGGTCGTCGGCGAGGTGGGGCGCAACCCGTCGGCGCTGCCCGCGGTCGTCGAGCTGGCGGAGACGCTGGCGTGCGCCGTTATCGACGCCGAAGGACGCTTCGGCTTCCCGAACACGCACCCCCTCGACCTCACCGGCGTCCGCGAGCGCGCGCTGGCCGACGCGGACGTCGTCCTCGCGCTGGACGTGCCAAGTCTCGGCGTGCCGCTGGGACCGTCGGTCCGCGAGCGTGGGGCGCTGCGCCTCGCGATGCCGCAGGGGGCGCGCATCATCCACATCACGCTGCTGGACCAGGAGCGGCAGAACTGGGTGACCGACAACCAGTGGCTGCTGCCGGTGGAGGTCCCCATCGCGGCCGACACGTCGCAGGCGGTCCCGCTGCTGGCAACTGCGCTGCGTGAGCGGCTCGCGGGAGCGGGTGCGGCCGAGGAGCGCCGGGCACGGGTCACCGCGATGCACGAGGAGATGCGCGCGGCCTCCGGGAAGTGGGTGAGCGACAACTGGGACGCCGCCCCCATCTCCGCGGCGCGGCTCTACGGCGAGATAGCAGCGCGGGTGAAGGGCACGGAGTGGGCGATGGTCAACTCGCACGGACGACGGGTGCGCGACGTGCTCGAGCTCACGGAGCACGCCCACGAGCTCGGCGGCGGACGCGGCGCAGGGGTCGGCTACGGCCTGCCGTCGTCGGTCGGCGCGGCGCTGGCCTACAAGGGCACGGGGCGGCTCTGCGTGAGCGTGCTGGGCGACGGCGACTTCCTGATGACCTCCAACGCGCTGTGGACTGCGGCGCACAGCGGCATCCCCCTGCTCGTCGTCGTCTTCAACAACCGCTCGTACTACAACGACGAGGAGCACCAGGAGCGGATGGCCCGCTGGCGCGACCGCCCCGTCGAGAACAAGGGCATCGGCATCCAGATCACCGACCCTGCGCCGGACTTCGCGACGCTCGCGCGGGCGTTCGATGTGGCCGGGTTCGGACCGGTGTCGGAGCCGGATGCGCTCGGCGCGGTGCTGAACGAGGCGATAGCGGTCGTGCGCTCCGGCAAACCCGCCGTCGTGGACGTGCTGACGCAGCCCCGCTAGGCGACTTCTCGCACCCAGATGCGGGACGCGACGTCCATGCCGAGCGAGACCTGCTGGCCTTCGCGGCTCACGTCGACGACGCCGCGGTAGTCCGCGACCTCCTCGATGGCGATGCGCCTGCCGGGAAGCACGTCGCTCTTGACGAGGTAGGAGAGGAGCGGGAAGTCCTCGTCCGGGATGCGCGTCACCACGTAGGTGGGGCCCTTCTTCGCCTCGCTCAAGCGGAACGCTCCAGGGTCGGACGTGCGGAGTTCGGTGTCGCCCACCTTGTAGATGGGGCGTCCGTACGGGCACGTCTCCGGGTAGCCGAGCTTCTCCTCGATGCGCGCGATCAGGTTGGGCGAGATGCCGTGCTCCAGGCTGTGCGCCTCGGACTCGGCGCGTTCGAGCGGCACGCCGAGCACGTCGACGAGCAGCCGCTCGGCGAGCCGGTGGCGGCGCACCACGTCCCTGGCTCGCGCAAACCCGGCGGGAGTGAGGTCTATGCGCTTCTCCCGGTTGATCTGGAGCAGCCCGTCCTTCGCCATGCGCTGCACCATGCCGGAGACGGAGGCGAGCGTCGTGCCGACCTCCTCGCCTTCCGGTATGCGGCGAAGGTAGGAGGCGAGTTCGCTCATGTGCGGCTTGAGCCCGTCCTCCTGGAGGATGGCGAGCGAGAGCAGGTAGTTCTCCGCGGTGTGGGATATGCGTGGGGAGCCTGCCGGGCGGGTTCGTGTCCGTGTCGTCATGCGGGTATTATCGCACAACGCCGGGTGTTCCTCGCAGGAGCCGCCCTCACCCCAACCCTCTCCCAGAGGGAGAGGGGGAATACCTCGTGGCGCGAAGAGGAGAGACGCAGATGCCGATACTCGATGGCCCGTATCGTGGACCGCACGCAGGCGGCGCGCCGGACTCGCTCGTGGTGCTGCTGCACGGCATCGGCGCGAACGGCGAGGACCTCATCGGGTTGGCGGACGCGCTTGCCCCGCACTTCCCCCATGCGGCCTTCCACGCGCCGGACGCGCCGCAGCCGTACGCTCAGGCCGGGTTCGGTTTCCAGTGGTTCCCCCGCGAACCTGAGAGCGCGAGGGCCGAGGGCGTCCGGGAGGCGGGCAGCGTCGTGAACGCGTACCTCGGCGAGCTGCTGGACGCCTACGGGCTGGACTCCGGGCGGTGCGTGCTCATCGGCTTCTCGCAGGGATGCATGACCGCGTTGTACGCCGCGCCGCGCATGGAGCGGCAACTGGCGGGCGTCGCCGGGTTCAGCGGGGCGCTGCTGCACGGCGATGCGCTGACGGATGAGGCGCGCACCAAGCCGCCATTCGTGCTCGTGCACGGCGAGCAGGACCCGGTCGTGCCGCCGCAGGCGACGGCGAACGCGGGGCAGACGCTCGCGGAGCTCGGCTTTCCGGTGGAGGCCCACCTGCTGCCGGGCCTCGGCCACGGCATAGACTCGCGCGGGCTGGGCATCGCGGCAGGCTTCATGGAGCGCGTCCTGGGCCAGCCGGACGGGGAGGAGCCCTCACCATAGCAGCCGCTTGGCGGGCGGTGCGTGCCTGCCCTATCCTCACGCCGCAGGCAGTAACGTTCACGTGCAAGGCTCAGTTGCAGCAGTATGGGAGGGACCATGGTCGTCATAGATTGCGACGCTCACGTTGAGGAAGGGCTCGAGACCTGGGACTACCTGGACCCGGCGTTCCAGCGACAACGGCCATTCCCGGTGCAGTTCCCGGACGACACCGTGTTCGGCGCGCACAACGCCGCATGGGTGATCGACTACAAGATCCGTCTCTACGGCGGTACGCCCACGATCATGAAGCGGGCCCTGCAGAAGGGCGCCGACATCGGTGTCCAGGAGCTGACGGACATCGAGGGCCGGGTCGCCGCCATGGCCGAAGCGGGCATTGACAAGCAGATCGTGTTCCCCACCATCTGGCAGGGGCCGGTGGCTGAGAACCCCGAACTCGAGGCGGCGCTGGCCCGGAGTTGGAACACCTTCATGGCGACCCGGTCTGCGAAGTCCGATGGGCGTCTCTACTTCGCCGCCGTCATCCCCTACCGGCGGCCCGACCTCGCGGTTGCCGAGCTCAGGAGGGTGAAGGAGCTCGGAGGCGCGGCGGGCATCTACACGCACGGCATCCCGTGGGACATGCCGCTGAGCAACCCTGCGTTCATGCCAATCTACGAGGAGGCGGCCCGGCTTGACCTTCCTATCCTCATCCACACCGGAAGCACGTCCCCGATGCTGCGGCACATGGCGGAGCCGTATCCCCGGCCGGACCGGCAGCAGTTCCCCCAGACGAACCCCTACAGCGGCGGTCTCAACCAGGTCATCTACGGCTTCTGGCAGTTGATGGACTCGGGGGCGATGGAGCGGTTCCCTGACCTGAAGATCGTCATCCTGGAGATCGGCTGCGACTGGGCGCCCTGGATCGTGAAGGGCTTGCGCGAGCGCAAGAACAACCGTATCGACGACTGGCTTGGCGACCGGATCTTCGTGTCCTGCGCCGTGGGCGACGACCTCTCCTACGTCGTCGACCGGCTCGGCGACGACTTCCTCGTCACGGCGAGCGACTTCCCCCATGGCGATGCGTTCCGCGAAGACCACCTCGCCGAGGAGCTGGACAGGCGCGGGGACCTCAGCGCCGCGACGATCGACAAGATCCTGTCCGTGAACCCCCAGCGGGCCTTCAGCGCACTGAAGTAGGCCACGCCGCGCTACCTGTCACATCGGCTCGTCCCCATCCCACGCGTGCCGGGCCAGCGGGTCCCGTGCTCTTTGCGGGGGGTTCAAACCAGGGCTGCCGTGAGGCCGTAGACCTGCAGTATGTTGTCGTGGATCATCCGCCTGCGGTCCTCTTCCGGAAGGCTCGCGAAGTCCCGTTCCACGATCTTCTGCGAGTTGGGCCAGGTCGAAGCGCCGTGCGGGTAATCCGTGGCGAAGGCCAGGTTCTCCACGCCGATCAGGTCCCGGTTCTCGATCGCGTCCGCGTCGTTCATGTACGTGACGTAGACCTGGCGATGGAAGTAGTCCACCGGCGGCATCGAGAGCTTCGTCGCGTAGGACGAAGGCCGGGTCCGGAAGGCGTTGCCCAACCGCTTCAGAAACACGGGCATCCAGTCCGCGCGGTTCTCGGCTGAGATGATCTTCAGTCTGGGAAAACGCTCCAGCACGCCTGACAGGATAATCATGCCGAGAGTGCGTTGTACCTCGTGGTGGTTGATGACGGTCCCCAGGCTTGCGTGTTCGTCCCAGTACGCGATGATCAAGCGGCTCTCCGCTCCACCGGTGATCTCATGCAGAACGAGCGGCATCTCCAGTTCCTCAGCCGTCGCCCAGAATCGGTCATAGAACGGGGAGCTGTAGGGCGGGCTGTCCGGCGGCGGGGAAAGTCCGATCATGCCGCCCAGCAGACCCATGCTTCGGGCGCGGCGCAACTCCTCGCAAGCCGCTTCGATGTCGTACAGCGAGATGAGGGCCACGCCGGCGAACCGCCGGCGGTCATAGCTGCAGAACTCGGCCAACCAGTCGTTGTAGACGCGAAAGCACTCCCGTTGGAGAGCGGCGTCCTTCAACCAGAACAGGCGGAACCCCAGGGTGGTGTGCAGGACTTCACCCTCGACCCCGTCGATGTCCTGGTCTTCGAGGCGCGCCGCCGGGTCCCAACCACCCGGCAACGCGTCGTTGTAGCCGTGTCCCGTGTCGCGGAACGCAGCCTTGTCTCCCTGCCCCGCGGCGGCAGCGAGGCCAACCGACACTGGGTGCGGGGGATAGCCCTCGTAGATCAGGAAATCCTCGAGCTTTCCGTCCTTCTCCAGGGGAACGACCCTTGGAGCGCGAAAGCGAAAGGCCCTGTCCATGCGCTCAGTCCACAGGTCCGGGGGTTCGCTGACGTGAGAATCGCTGGAGAAGATCTTGTATTCGCTCATGGCGTAAGCCTCGCTTGGGACCGGTCCGCTCGGCCGTTGCATCTACACTGCGGTTACACCACGGCGGCGCGGTTCTTGGATATACCGGCGCGCTCCCCGGTCTCGGGGCTCACCTCGCCGTCCCGGAGGAACTCGAGGAACACCTGGTTGACCAGATCGGGCTGGTCGGTCTGGCACTGGTGCCCGCACTGGTCCAGGTAGAAGAACTGGATGTTGGGCAGCAGGGGCTCGGCCAGGAACGCGTTCTCGACGGGCGCGGACGCGTCCTGCAGTCCGTGCAGGTAGATCATGGGGATCGTGAGCTGGCTGAGACGCCCTGCGACGTTCCACCACTGCGCCACGTTGGGGTCGTCGGGCGGACGGTTGAGGTTCGAAGATGCGAGCGAATCGACCTGCATCCGAGCAGCGAGCGTCCGCATCTCCAGCACTTCGTCAACCAGGGCTTCCTTGCGGAACGTGATCGCGTTCAGCATCCGGTACATCGAGTCCTTGGTGCCGTCGAAGGGGCCCGCGTCGCGCAGCGCCGTGCTCCGGGTCTGCTGGTCGGCGGGGACGCCGGCGAAGTTGCCGATGCCGCCGGTCGCGATCAACGGAGCGCTGATCACCCGCTCCGGGTTGTTGAGCATGAAGTAGACCGAGTTCTGGCAGCCGTTCGAGTTCCCACCGATGTGGAACCGGTCCAGGCAGACGGCATCGGCGAACATCCTGACGAAGTCCGCGTGGCTCTTCCATCCGTCCCTGGGCCAGTACTCCTCCCGTGTATCGGCGAAGCCATAACCCGGGCGGTCGGGGGCGTAGACGCGGAACCCGTTCTGGGCCAGGAACGGCATGAGCATCCGCCACCCCGCCGCTCCGGACGACCCGGCAAGGCCGCCGTGCAGCAGCATGACCGCGGGGCCAACCTCCCCTGCCGTCATGTAGTGCGCCCGGGCCCCGTTTTCCAGCCGCACGTAGCGGCTCACCGCGCCGGGAATCGAGATCATACCTTCCGCATTCAACGCCATACGCTACCTCCTCAAGTTATCGAATGGGTGGATGATGCGCCCCCAACGCCCAGCGCGCAACCGGACAGCCGGGAACTGCGCTCCGTGGCCTGCGGATGAGCCACGATGGACAGCAAACGACCGCTAATGAGCACGATGTGCGCGCTCCTGACCGCGCGTGGCCTGTAATGAGCATGCCGATTCACTCGTGCGGAAGGGGCCGTCAGAGGAGAGCTCAAAAAACCCGGGCTCATTTCTGCTCATTCGTGCTCATTTCACCTCTGACGACGCGGTTCCTGCCGGGCGAAGATCATCCACCGGTCTGCGAGGGGAACGGCCTGCGCCGCGCTAGGCGGAACCATGGTAGGGCGGACAGGGGCGACCGCGTAAGGGGCGCGTGTCACCGGTCCCGTCGTTCCCCAGCGTCCCTCACCCCAACCCTTTCCCAGTGGGAGAGGGGGGCAGGCACCCCCGAGAGATTTCTCGCCTCCGCTGCGCTCCACTCGAAATGACAAGCCCTGCGTCCACGCGTGGGAACCGATCGCTCTCATGGCTTGTATATTCCCAGTGAAGGACTCCGGCGACCGGGAGAGAAGAGAGTGTGATCGACGAACAGGATGTCATCCGGCGCTGCCAGACCGGCGACCGTGAAGCGTTTCGCCTGATCGTGGAGCGCTACGGCAACGTGCTCATGGGCACCATCTACCTGATGACGCACGACAGGGCGGTCAGCGAAGAGCTGGTGCAAGAGACGTTCGTGCGTGCATGGACAGGCATCGGGACGTTCCGCCTCGGCCAGCCCGTAAGACCCTGGTTGGTCCGGATCGCCGTCAACCAGGCGCTCAACGCGCGGGCCCGCCACGAGGTGCCGGTCGAACCGCTGTCAGAGGCGAATGAGGGCGGCAGCACGGACCCGGGTTTCGGCCGGGCCGACGATCGGGATGAGGTCCGGCAGGCGCTCAGTCAACTGTCCGACGATCACCGCCGCGTCGTCGTGCTCCGCTATTTCGTGGACCTCTCCACGAAGGAAGTGGCGAACGCCCTGGGCGTCCGTGAGGGAACGGTGAAGTCGCGGTTGAGCAGGGCGCTCGAGCAACTGCAGGAGATACTGGCGAGTTGAGGACCGGGGGCTGAGGAATGAGCGAACAACACGAGAACATCGAACGCCGTGTCAGGGAGGCGCTCCTCGCGGAGGGGAGCGGGGCGCCGGCGCCACCGGAACTGTGGGCGCGCGTCCAGCCGCTGTTGGAGCGGCCCGCCGCGCCCTCCGCCGGCTGGCAACGGCGATGGAGCCTGCTAGCGGCGGGCGCCGCCGCCGCCCTCGTGCTGGCCATGGGAGGCGCAGGCACCGTACTCATCGCCACCGGTCTGTCTTCGGGAGGCGAGGAGGACGGCTTCCTGGCACTCTCGGGCGCCGATGGGCGATTGAGCGAGATCGATGGCAACTCACTCGCGGTGACGATCAACAACGGCACCGGTTCGGGGCAGGATGATTCTGGGGCTAACTTGGACGCACGGAAGGTCAGCCTGGCGTTCTCCGTTAATCCGGAGTCGTCCGGGGCGCTGGGGCCGCCCGGAAAACCTGCGCCTAAGCCGCCGCCGGCATCGGAGACCGCTGCGTTCTTCGCAACCAACCAGGCCGGCAGCGCGAGTCCCCAGGGCCTGACCGGCGAGCGGCAGATCATCTCCCAGGCGTCGCTGGACCTCGAGGTGAGCGACGTGAACGCGGCCGCCACCCAACTCCGAGGGCTGGTCGAGTCGTTCGGGGGCTTCATCGAGCACGTATCCACCTCGGGAGGCCCCAACCCGGAACACGGCTCTGCCGTCGTCCGCGTCCCCGGCGACCGGTTCCTCGAAGCGCTCGACAGCATCGAACGGTTGGGGAAGGCCGTGGGGCAGACCCTCGGTCAGCGGGACGTCACGGGAGAGGCCATCGACCTCGAAGCGCGGCTCAAGAGCGAGCGGAGCGCCGAGCAGAGCCTGCTGAAACTGCTGGAGAGGGCCGTGTCCGTCACCGACGTGCTCACCGTCGAGCGTGAACTCACGCGGGTGCGCGCGGACATCGAGCGGTTGCAGGGACAACTCGACTTCATCCAACGCAGCGTGGCGCTCGCGACCATCAGCGTGAGCTTCGTGCTGCCTCCCGGCTCCACGCCTGCCGCTCCCTCGGCGTCTCTGCAACTGGAAGTGGACGACGTCGAGCGTTCGGCCAGCCGCATCCGGGACCTGGTCAGCGGGGCAGGCGGGACGATGGGCCGGGTTATCATCGCGACCGGCCAATACAGCCAGGAGGCGTACCTGAGCTTCTTGCTGCCCGCATCCGCCCTCGACGGCGCTCTCACTTCCCTGGTGGGGGACGGCGTCGTCCTCCACCGCGAAGTGCAGAGCGACGGTCTCCTGCCCCACGATGAGCGCAACGACGACCTGCAGGCGAGGGTTACCGTGCAACTCCAGACCCCCGAAGGCCCGGACTGGTGGGGCTCGGCCGGCCTCCTGGCGGCAGGTGGAGCGCTCCTCCTCCTCAGTGTCACCGGCGCCCTGGCGCTGGTGATCCGAGCGAGGCGGCGCAAGGCGTAAGGGCGCTCGGCGCCGATCGTTGCATCGCTGCTGCGCCCTGAAGCGCACACGGGGTGATGAAGTGTCGAACCACGAGACAGCCTATGCTATCGTTATCCGGGGCGGGTAGTTCGAGGGTACGGTCTCAACGCAGCGTGGAGCGCCCAACCGAGGAGCGCGCATGACGGACACTGAAATCGTCTTTCAAGTCAAGCAATCCCCCGAAGGGGGATACGAGGCGCATGCCGTTAGCCACAACATCTTCACGGAAGCTGACGATTGGGAACACCTCAAGCAGATGATGCGGGAAGCAGTGCTCTGCCACTTCGAGGACGGTGAAGCGCCGCGAACGATCCGCATACACCTGGTGCAGCCGGAGGTCATACAGGTGTGAGGTTGCCCCGCAACCTGTCCGGGGCAGAACTCGCGTCTCTGCTTGCACGGCGTTACGGCTACGTGGTCACCCGACAGAAGGGCAGCCACATGCGGCTTACATCGAACTACGCCGGCTACGAACATCACATCACCGTCCCTCGCCACGATCCCCTCAAGGTTGGAACCCTGAGCAGTATCTTGGACAACGTAGCGGACTACCTTGGGGTCGACACGCGTGACCTGCAGCAGGAACTGTTGTAAACAGCAAGCCCTGCGCCTCTCCCCTCACCCCACCTGCGCGAACTCGCAGAGGTCGGGGGAGACGGTGAGTTGCGCGCCGGTGACGGCCTGCACGTCCTCCGGCGTGTAGCCGGGCGCGATCTCCGTGAGCAGGAAGCCGCGCTCCGTGATCTCGAAGAGGCCGAGGTTCGTTGCGACGAGCTTGACGACGCCGACCGCGGTCACCGGCAGCGCGCAGCGCTCGACCAGCCGGGGCTTGCCGTCGCGCGTCGTGTGCTCCAGCGCCAGGAAGACGTTCTTCGCGCCGACTGCCAGGTCCATCGCGCCGCCGATGCCGCCGCCCTTCGCGCCCGCGACCTTCCAGTTGGCGAAGTCGCCGTTCGCGGCAACCTCGTACGCGCCGAGCACGGTCACGTCCACGTAGCCGGCCCTGATCAGGGCGAACGAGTCCGCGTGGTCCAGCACGGCCATCCCCGCCATCTCGATCACGTACTGCCCGCCCGCGTTCACGAGGTTCGGGTCCTCCTCGCCGCGCTCGGCGAGCGGCCCGTAGTTCACCAGGCCGTTCTCCGACTGGAAGACGACGTGCTTGTCCGGGTGCACGAAGTTGGAGCACAGCGTCGGGATGCCGATGCCGAGGTTGACCACCCAGCCGTCGTGGAACTCCATCGCGATGCGGTTGGCCATCGTCTGCCGGTCGAGGGGCTGCTTCTCCGTCATCGCCACCCCTTCACGTCATTCCCGCAAGAACAGGCGCGGAACTGTCGTTCCTGCGAAGGCAGGAACCTCGTCTGATCCCCTCTCCCTTGAGGGGAGAGGGCTAGGGTGAGGGTGAACCGGCGGGGGGGAGTGCGGAGTTCGCTCATCGCTCGGGCGGCTCCTCCTGTATGCCGTCCGGCGGGACGACGACGATGCGGTCCACGAACAGGCCGGGCGTGTGGACGTGGTCAGGGTCGATGTCGCCCTCCTCGACGACCGGCTCGTCGACCTCGACGATGGTTGTCCTCGCGGCGCGGGCCATGACGGGGCCGAAGTTGCGCTGCGTGCGGTGGTACTGCAGGTTGCCGAAGCGGTCGGCGCGGCGCGCGCGTACGAAGGCGTAGTCGGCGTGGAGCGCGGTCTCCATCACGTACTCCCTGCCATTGAAGACGCGCGTCTCCTTGCCCTCCGCCATTTCGGTGCCGACGCCCGTGGGCGTGTAGAAGGCAGCGATGCCCGCTCCCGCGGCGCGGATGCGCTCGGCGAGCGTGCCCTGCGGCATCAGCTCCGCCTCGATCTTCCCCGCCTCGTAGAGGTCGGTGAACGGCGACGGCACGGAGGGGTGCGGCGACGCGGTGAAGGCGGCGTGGATCCTCGCGACGCGTCCCTCCTTCACGAGCACGCCGGAGTCGACGCGGTCGTCCTGCCAGCGTCCGGGCGTGTTGGAGATGAGCGTGAGGCTCTTTGCGCCCTGCCGGAAGAGCGCGGCGATGAGGTTGCGGGCCGTTCCGGGCCCGGCGAAGCCGGCGAGCATGATGGACGCGCCGTCCGGGATGTCGGCGACGGCCGCGTCGAAGTCGGGGTAGACCTTCTCGCGCATGGGGGCAACGTTAGCGCGAAACCGCGCGCCGCGCCACACCTTGCCTCCGTCGTTCCTGCGGAGGCAGGAACCTCGCCTTGGTGCCCAATCCCTTCCCCCTTGATGGGGCTAGGATGGGGGTGAAGGGCGAGATTGGGTAGGGCGAAGGCCTGTCATTTCGAGCGGAGCAGGGAATTCTCTCGGGATAGTCCGCTCATGATGAGCCTGTCGAACCACCCCTCGCTCCAGCGAAAGCGACAATCTGAGACATCCCCGTACCAGGACGATGTCGGCCAACCATTGTCACACTGCGTCGTTGCTGAATCTTTCGGCCAACTTGCCTAAGATGACTCTAGGGACGTTGGGAAACAGTTCTCCTAGGTGCTCCACTGTGACCCGGCTGAGGGGGCCCACACGGTTGCGCAGTCGCTTCCCTGCTTCTATGGGACCTTCCGGAAGAACACTCACAAGCCGTAGGGCATAAAGGTACGATTCCAATGATGGTTTCTGAATGCCAGTACCGTACAGTTGTTGGGCCTTCAGCGAGAACTCAACGGCGACACCCTCTTCGAGATTATTGGTGTTGCCAGGAATGGGATCAAGCAGGTGGACAGTCTCGTGAGCCATTTCGTAGACCACTGTAGGCCAATAGGCCTCCGCAGCTCGGCTCAATTCGACAAATGCACCATCCAGACTGGGCGTATTTCGTATGCGCGGCCCATCATCGACGAATTGCGGAGCGCATATCCTTTTCGATGCGTCCCGTGGTCCAAGCGCAGATTCGGCTATTGACAACAGTTCCATCTGCAACGCCCATAGGGCGTTCGGGTCATCTCGGGGTTTGGTCTGAGGTAGTTGCATGGTTTCAGCAATCAAACGTAGTGAACTTACCTGAACCATCGGGTTGGATGATGTATTGGAAGCGTAGTTCGTCGCTATCGTCACCTCTCTTAGTGTCCTTGATTCCCAGCAAGTGAATAGCGGCATAGAAGCCATGCATATTACGGAGTACTACAATCTGTTTGGCCCTCGGAGTCCGAGAACGGGAAGTGTAGTCTAACGACTCCGCATTGACGACCTGCGAGATGGAAGTCCATTCAAGCGGGCCCAATGCAATGCCATTTATCGATGTAGGGTCATTGTAGACGTGGATACTTGTGTTGCTCGCCTTACTCCATTTGGTCTCGAATTCTAGCGTTCCACGACCGCTGGTGTATCGACCATTATGGTTGCTGTAGTCGAACACAGCCTCGCCGGCGAGAGAGCTCATACGCGGAGGCGGCACATCCGAAGCCTTACCCCCGTAAGGTTTAACGTTGAGCTTTCCGGCAACTATCGCACCAATCTGGGCAGGAGAGTATTCTTGGGCACGGACAAAGTCAACATCTTCTAGCAGGCCAGGAACTGGAGTGTCATCAAATCGGACTGGTAAAATATATTCGTTTTGTTGCTGCGTGGCACGGCTTAAGGCTGCTCTCCGCTCAAGTCGTGGCCAATCTTTGTTGACCCATTCTTTTGAAACAAAAAACACTACGAAGTCAGACTCATGTGCGTATATCTCCGGCAGTTTTTCCGAGAGATGCTTTCCCCATAGCATGACCACTTCGTCTCTATCGTAGAAGACAGAGAGTCCGTAGTTATGCAGTGTTCGTACCACACATTCAACGTAGTCACGTTGTTCGCCAGCAAAGGACAGTGCTACATCATACGTACGATTGGGTTGTACAGGTGCTTGGCCTTTCATACGAGTGTGTCCTTGAGGCAAATCTCCAATCTACCAGCAGGGCTACAGACTATCTGAGTCCTCTCTACCCTGCCTACCCATGTTTCTTCTCTGACACGCGCCCGTTGCACCCCCAACGCACCCCTCCCTACCATGTCCCCATGACTACCCATTCCGCCCCAGCGTCGGACAACTCCACAGCCGTGGACACCCTCCCACCCCAGGACACGGCCTACCTCGACCGCCTCCAACACGCCCTCCGATGCGGCGTACCCGGCTGCGACTGCGCGGACCCCGGCAGGTTCCACTGTCCCTCCCACAGCCACGCCGAGGCACCCACCCTCACCGTCTCCTACGACCCGGACCGCGGCTTTGACTTCGCATGTCCCAGTTGCCCTCCGCGCCGCATCCTCGACGCCCTCGCGAAGCGCGGCCTCGCTCCGGCATCGGAGTTCTACAACTCCTCCGGCGCGCAGGGAGCGGGCCTCCAACCCTTCAGATTCCTCATCCAGCAACCCCCGGATTGGCTCTGGCCCAACCGCATCCCCCTCGGCAAACTCACCCTCATCGCCGGATACCCCTCATCCGGCAAGACTTCCATCGCGCTCGACATAGCCGCCCGCGTCTCCCGCGGCGCAGCCGCCCCCGATCAGCCGGATGCCGCATTCCCCTCCGCGCCCGTCGTCCTCGCCCTCCTCGACGACAACCCGAAGGCCGATGTCCTCCCCACGCTCCGCCTCTTTGGTGCAGACCTCGACCGCGTCTACCTCGCCGACCTCCTCTCGCCCACGCACCCCGTCGACTACTACCCCGACGACCCGCCCGACGAGGACGACGGCCCCGACTACCCCGACGACGACGATTTTGACGATCTTGACGAGGAAGATGACGACTTCGCCGACCTGCGCGACACGCCCCTGCCCCGCCGAAGGAAACCGGTCGGCATAAGGGCGCCCGCGCGGGACCCGTTCGGGCCGCCCCCGGAACCCGGCTCGAAGCTCACCGCTCCTTGGCCCAGCCTCGACAAGGTCATGGGGCGGCTCGCCAACTACATCGCTGAGGGGAAGGCTGCGCTCCTCGTCGTCGACCAGGTGGAAGACCTCGCCGCGATGCACCGCGCCCGGCTTACGACCGTCCTCGGCATGCTGAAGGCTCTCGCCGCCCGCTCAGGCGCAGCCGTGATCGCCCTCACCCACAACTCCGCGTCCGACTACCCCCGCGCCGTCACTGCCATGCAGCACCGCCTCGCCCTCGCATCAGTCGTCTTCACCACCGCCGTCATCGGATCCGGCGACCGCCGCTTCCTCGTCCCCCTCCGCCCCGCCATGAGCGACGACGCCCCCGCCATACCCTTCGTCCTCCCCCCAGGCCGCGTCATTCCAGCGGAGGCTGGAATCCAGAGCAGCCCGCAGGGCGGCTTCGCCGTCGCGTGGCGCAAGCCCATCTTCCCTACCCACATTAGGGCCCTCGCCGAACCCCGCCCCAACGACGGCGCGAAGGTGCGCGCTGCACAGTCCCTCCTGGTGCGCGCCCTCGAAAATGGCCCGCGCCCCGCCACTGAGATCGAGCGCGAGGCTGCCATGATTGGCATATCCCGTTCCACCCTCGTCCGCGCCCGCGCACTCTGTAACGTCAGGGCGTTCCGCGTCAGCATTCCCGACGGCTCCAACGGCGCGGGAGCGTGGTACTGGTCGCTCCCCCAGCGCAACACTTTGCATCAGGATGAGACACCCGAAACGCCCGAGGAAGTTGTAAACACATGAGATTGTTGGTTCCTTGGTCGCGGGAAGCAGGCCACGGCCTCGGAAACGCCTCTTGAATGGAGACCAAGAATGTCAAAACAGGCCCGCACCCCACTCGTAGAACCCGAACCAAGAATGTCATCACGCTCACCGTTGACACTCTTGGTCGCCCCTTCCGTCGTACCTGCGGAGGCCCGCGCTTTGGCGGGCAACCTCGCATCCCAACGAGGCAGAGTTGGGGTGATTCCGGTGTAGGGGCTTCCCTTGTGGATACCCCGCCCAACTCCCCTCTCCCCCTGGGAGAGGGGCTGGGGGTGAGGGTTGGCGGGGTGAGGCGGGGCGCTGGTCCCTTCCCCCTTGATGGGGGAAGGCTAGGATGGGGGTGAGGGTTACAATACGCGGGCTACGTTGGAGGTGCAGACGTTGGGCAAGTTGGACGGGCAGACGGTGATCGTGACCGGGGCGAGCCGGGGCATCGGGGCGGAGATCGCGCGGGTGCTCGCGGCGGAGGGCGGCCGCGTGGTGTGCGCGGCGCGTACGCTGCACGAGGGCGACCATCCGCTGGAGGGCTCGCTGGAGCAGACCGTCGCGGGCATCCGCGACGCGGGTCACGAGGCGTCGGCGGTCGCGGTGAACATCTCGGAGGCCGACGAGTGCGAGCGGCTCGTGCAGGAGACGCGGTCGCTCTACGGGCCGGTCGACGTGCTGGTGAACAACGCGGCGCTCTCCTACTTCCTGCCGGTGACGGACTACGCCGTGAACCGCTGGATGCGCTCGTGGGCGGTGAACGTCCACGCGCCGTTCATCCTCAGCCGTCTCGCGCTGGAGGACATGGTCCCGCGCAGGAGCGGCCGCATCGTCAACATCTCGTCGGTCGCGGCCATTGGGCCGGGACACGGGCCGTACGAGGGGATGCACGCGCGCACGCCGGAGCGCGCGGAAGAGTACCGGCTGAAGGGCGGCACGGGCTATGGCGCGCAGAAGGCGGCGCTGGAGCGCTTCTCGCAGGGGCTCGCGTCGGAGGTGTACGCGGACGGCGTGGGCGTCGCGGCGGTCGCGCCGTCGCTCATCGTACCGACGCCGGGTACCGTGTTCCACAACCTCGTGACGGGGTACGACGACCCGCGCGGCGAGCACCCGAACGTGCTCGCGCGCGCCGTGCAACTGCTGGCGACGGAGCCGCTCGACGCGATGAGCGGTCGGGTCTGCTACAGCCAGCAGCTCCTGCGGGAGTTCGGATGGGCCGAGGGCGGCAGCGGCCCCGGCATCGACGACGACTGGCCGGTGAGCGGGTTCTCGCTGAGATAGGGACTATCCCTTCTCCCTTGAGGGGAGAAGGCGAGGATGAGGGTGAACCGGCGGGGTGAGGGGTGGCGTCCGATGTAGGGGCACCCCTTGCGGGTGCCCGGCCCGGCTTCCTTCCCCCTCGATGGGGGAAGGTTAGGATGGGGGTGAACCAGGGAGGCTAGAGGAAGGCACCTCCCCAGCCCCGCCCAGCCCCAGCAGTACCCTCACCCTAGCCCTCTCCCCTTGTAGGGAGAGGGGATCAGGAACGTTGAAGGAGGAGTAACGATGGCAACCCGGTTTCGCGCAGACCACGTGGGCAGCTTCCTGCGCCCGCCGGAGGTGAAGGAGGCGCGGCAGGCGTTCGAGGACGGGCGCATCTCCGAGGAGGCGCTGCGGGAGGTGGAGAACGAGCACATCCTGCGCGTGATCGACCTCCAGAAGCAGGCCGGCATCGGCGTCTACACGGACGGCGAGCTGCGGCGCAGCGGCTGGGCAGGCGACTTCGGCGAGGCGGTCGACGGTTTCATCGTCGGCGAGCCGCCCGTCCGCATGCCCTTCCAGGGCGGCAAGGGCGACTGGGAAGGGCCGGGGATCACGCCGGAGAACCCGATGGGCATGCCGGGCACGGCGGGCGGGCGCATCATCGGTGAGCGGTTGCGGCAGCGGCAACGGCTCACCGGCCACGAGTCGGCGTTCATCAAGGAGCACGCGCCGGGGCCGTACAAAGTGACAATGCCCGCCGCCAGCTACGTGGTCGCACGTGGGTACAAGCCCGGCGTCACGGACCAAGTGTACGAGTCCCGCGCAGCCGTGCTGGCCGACGCCGCGTCCATCATCCGAGACGAGGTCGTCACCCTCGTCGAGGAGGGCTGCCCCTACGTGCAACTCGACAATCCGCACTACCCGGACTACATCCCCGACGAGCGCCGCGCGCAGTGGGCTGCGCAGGGCGTCGACCAGGACCGGGCGCTCCAGGAGGACATCGACGCCGACAACTCGTGCCTGCTCGGCTTCGACCGCAGCAGCACCATCCTGGCGATGCACGTCTGCCGGGGCAACGGCGCCTACGGGGCGTGGCACACGTCCGGCGGCTACGACCGCATCGCGGAGCAGCTGTTCAGCCAGCTGAAGGTCGACGCCTTCCTGCTGGAGTACGACAGCGAACGCGCGGGAACGTTCGCGCCCCTGCGGTTCATGCCGAAGGGCAAGACGGTGGTGCTTGGCCTCGTCACGACCAAGGCGGGCGAGTTGGAGTCGCAGGACACGCTGCTCCGGCGTATCGACGAGGCGTCGCAGTACGTCGACATGGACGACCTGGCGCTGTGCCCCCAATGCGGCTTCTCGTCGACGCTGCAGGGCAATCCCCTCGCGTGGGACGACCAGTTGCGGAAGCTGGAGCTGGTGGTGGAGACGGCGCGCCGGGCGTGGGGAACGTAAGTACGGAGGATGACAGTCGGGATTGTCATTCCGAGCGAAGCCGAGGAATCTCTCAGGGTGTTTGATACCCTCTCCCTTGAGGGGAGGAGTGCGCCGCCCCTGCGGGCCGGAGGGTGAAGGTGAACCGGCGGGGCGGAGTGGGGGAGTCAGGGCTGCGAGGTTGCGCGCTAAAGCGCGGGCCTCCGCAGGAACGACGGGGCCTTTTCAGGCCGTGTAAGGGAACGACAATGGGGAGACGGTGGTTGGTAGTGCGGACCGCATAACGCTTACGCCGCGCCCTGCCCCACCCCGCAGTACCCTCACCCTGGCCCTCTCCCCTTGTAGGGAGAGGGGATCACCGAAGGAGATGCGATGACGATGTGGGGAGCCGGTTTCTATGGAGACCCCTGCCGCGAATGCGGGTACGAGTGGACGATCTCGCCGGAAGACGCGACGGCGCTGATACTCGACGCGCCCCGCCGGTTCTCGGAGCTGCTCGACGGCGCGGACGGGAGCGTGCGGCACCGCGACCTGACGTGGTCGGTCAAGGCGTACGTCTCCCACGTCGCCGACAACCTCCGGGGCTGGGCCGAGCGCATCCGGAGCGGACAGCGGCGGGTCAGACGTTGCTGCGCCCCGTGGACCCGGACGCCATCGCAGCGATACGCGGCTACGAGCACATGCCGCTCGAAACAGCGCTCTGGTCGCTCCAACACTCGGCCAACATCTGGGCGGACGCGATAGCAGGCTCGGGCGGCAGCGATATCGAGTTCACGCACCCGACGCGCGGGCAGCAGTCGCTGGCCGAGCTGGTGCTGACCGTCGCGCACGACACGGCGCATCACGAATGGGACATACGGCGGTCGCTGGCCGGCTCGTAGACGATCTGGCGCACTGTCATGCTGAGCGGAGCCCGCGCTTTAGCGCGCAACATCCGCTCGGGGGAGCGCAGGTGGACGGCGGCACCCCCATCCTAACCTTCCCCCATCAAGGGGGAAGGGGCCAAGGCGCCACTCCCCACCCCGCAGTACCCTCACCCTCGCCCTCTCCCCTTGTAGGGAGAGGGGATCAGAGTTACTTCGGCGGCAGGCTGAGCGCGTACGCAGCGCCGGTGGCAACCCAGTCCTGCAGCGACGCATCGTCGTCCGTGGCCTCGGGTCCTACGACCACCCAGCCGCGCATCGGCCTTCCGGTGAAGTCCATCTCGCGGACGTGGGGCTGCGCGAGCGCGTCCTCGTACTCGTCCTTCGGTACGCGGACGATGAGGTCGCTCCTGATGACGCCGCACGCGAGGTTGCCCTGCAGCATCAGGGCGACGCCGCCGAACATCTCCTTCTGCACGAGCGACGGCTCCGAGCCGAGGATGTCCAGCACGCGCTCCGCCAGGTGGTCATCGTAGGCCAAGGTCCGTCCTCCTCACGCTTCGCGCGCCCGCTCCTGCTCGACGAGGACGCGCCGCAACAGTTTACCGGACGCGTTCTTGGGGATGGCCTCGATGAACTCGACCTCGCGCACCTGCTTGAACGTCGCGACACGTTCAGCAACGAACGCCATCAGTTCGTCTGCGGAGGGCCCGGCGTCCGCCTTCCGGACGACGAATGCCTTGGGCACCTCGCCCGCCTCCTCGTCGGCCTTCGGGATGACGGCAGCGTCGGCGACGCCAGGGTGCTCCAGCAGCACGCCTTCCAGCTCAGCAGGCGCGACCTGGAAGCCCTTGTACTTGATGAGCTCCTTCTTGCGGTCGACGATACGCACGTAGCCGTCCTCGTCCATGCTGGCGATGTCGCCCGTGTGGAACCAGCCGTCCGGCGTGATGGCTTCCGCGGTCGCCTCCGGCTGGCGGTAGTAGCCCTTCATCACCTGCGGGCCGCGGATGAGCAGCTCGCCGAGTTCACCGAAGGGCAGGTCCCACTCGCCCGATCCGAGGTCGACGACGCGCTCCTCGGTGTCCGGCAGCGCGGGGCCGATCGTTCCGGGCCTGCCGCGCTCGCCGGTGTAGTCGGTGTTGGTCACGGGCGACGTCTCGGTAAGGCCGTAGCCCTGGATGACGGCGCAGCCGAGCCGTTCCGCGAGCCGCATCTGCAACTCGCCGGAGAGCGGGGCCGCGCCGCTGAGAAGGAACCGCAGCGAGCCGACGTCGTACTCGTCGAGCAGGGGCGTGAGCGACAGGCCAAGGCAGACCGGTGGGGCGGTGTAGAGCACCGTGACGCGGTGCTCCGCGATGAGCGAGAGCATCTCCCGCATGTCGAAGCGCCCCATCAGCACCTGCGTCGCTCCGGCGGCGATGGCGCTCAACTGGAGGACGGTCATGCCGTAGATGTGGAAGAGCGGCAGGTGCACGAGCACCATGTCGCCGCGCTGCAGTACGCTCCCCTCGCCGGGGCGTCCGAGGTACTGCTGCACGTTGGTGTGCAGGTTGGCGTGGGTGAGCATCACGCCCTTCTGCAGGCCGGTGGTGCCGGAGGAGAAGGGCAGCGCGGCGAGGTCCTCGTAGGGGTCGAGCGCCGGTTCCGGCGGCGGGCCGCGCTGTGCCTCGATGAGCGACCAGAACGACGGTGTGACATCCGCCCCTTCCGCGATGAGGATGCGTTCCTTGACCTGTTCCGTGCCGGAGAGCGCGAGGTCCGCCGCGTCCGCCAGCGTGTGATGGACGATGAGCGCCTGCGCGCCGGACGCCTGCAACTGGTACGCGATCTCGCGTTCGCGATAGCCGGAGTTGATGGTGGTGACGGTGGCGCCGGCCTTGAGGATGCCGAAGAAGGCGATCTCGAATTCGGCGCAGTTCGGAGCGAGGATGCCGACGATGCCGCCTTTGCCGAAGCCCATCGCCGCGAGCGCCGACGCGAACCTGCCGGAGTACGCGTCCAGCTCCGCGAACGTGAACCGGCGCTCGCCGTCCACGACGGCGGTCTCGTCCGGCCATCGCTCGGCTGCCTCTTGGAGGAGGCGCTGCACCGGTTCCGGGCTGTACGGGGCGAGAGATGAACGGCTCATGGGTCTCAGCTTACCTGCACGTCCGGGGTCCGGCGTGAAACTAACCGACCCGACCATGGCAGTCAACGCGGGGCGCGAAAGCAGCGCCCGGACCGCGGATCAGCCTGCGAGCTGGAACTTCGGCAGCGTGAACTCCGGGGTAACGTCGTCCCAGACCACTTCAACGCGGGCTCCGATCTCGATGCTGTCGTGGTCGGAGTTGACGATGTTCGTGTTCATGCGCCATCCCTCGTCCAGTTCCACGATCGCCAGGACGTAGGGGACATCGTCTGCGAACCCCGGGTGCGCCGGCTGGTGGGAAACGGTGTAGGAGTAGACCCACCCCCTGCCCGTGGACTCCACCCACTCCAGCGTCCCCACGCCGAAGCACTGCGGGCCGGGACAGATGTCGCGCGGATAGAACACGCGCGTGCCGCATGCACGGCAGCGCTGGTACACCAGGCGGTGCTCCTTCGCGGCATCCCAGAACGGTTGGCTCACGGCAGAGGGTGTCGGCAACGGCTTGTTGTATGCGGCGTCGGTAGTCATAGTGCTCCTGATTCGCTGCCCTACAGGGCTGCCTCACTGCCGAGCAGCATCGCGGACTGCTGCGAGAACGAGCCTCCGGAACCGGTGACATAGACCAGGTCGGTCGGACCAGGCACCTGATGCTCGCCACCGTCCCGCCGGATCTGCCTGACAGCCTCAGTAACCTGGGCGCATCCTCCGGCGGTCGAAGCCTGCCCGTAGGACAACTGCCCCCCGTGCGTGTTCAGGGGTTTGTCGCCCTTGAACGTCATATCGTGCGCCTTTATCCAGTCCGCTGCCTCGCCCTTCTTGCAGAAGCCGGACTCCTCCAATTCGCACATCACCGTGATCGTGAACGAGTCGTAGATCTCCATCACCTGCACGTCGGACGGCCCGTAGCCCGCCATCGAGAAGGCCTTCCTGGCCCCACGGCCAACCGGGCTGACCGTTATCTCTCCGACGTGTGTGAGGTTCCCCCGAAGTATCCCCAGGCCGCCGCCGAGGATGTAGGCCGGCTTGTGCGGCAAACTCTGTGCGAGGTCGGCGCTGGTGACCACGAACGCGCAGCCCCCCGCGCATGGCATGACGCACTCCAGCAGGTGCAGCGGGTCGGCCACGATGCGGGAGTTCACGACGTCGTCTATCGTGATGGGCACGTCATGGAAGACCGCCATGGGGTTGTGGTTGGCGTTGTAGCGCAGATCGACGGACACCTTCGCTCGCTTCTCCACGGTGGCCCCGTACAGCGCCTCGTACCGCTTGGCGATCATGGCGTACCAACCGTTCGCCCCGACCGTAGGGCCGAAGGGCGCCTGGAACTCCGTGGTCGAAGTTTCGGTCCGCCCGCCGGCGTCAGGCCTGCGGCGAACCGCAGGGTCCACGGCTGCGCTCATGCCGCACAGGACGTATCTTGCCAGCCCCGCCTTGATATAGGCGGCGGCCTGCAACGCCATCGCGACCGCCGCGGCGCCCTGCGCATCGCAACCCGTCGCCCAGGTCGGATAGATGCCCATGTACTCGGCCATGCGGGGGACGTAGCCCGCACCGCCGCCTATGGCCAACTCCGGATCGAAAATCATTCCGTCGATGTCGTCCTTCGTGAGACCGGCGTCCTGGATCGCCAGGTATGCGGCTTCAGCCAGCAGGCTCATGGCGTCTCTGCCGGGGCGCGTCCGCTCCGGCTTCAACTCCCCTATCCCGACTATGGCAGCCGCGCCGCGCAGATTGTCATCCATCGGATTGACCCTCGCCTATTCCATGTCGATGGTGTACACGCCGCAACGAAGTCGAGCCCCTCGGCTCGGAGTCCAGCGTATCCCCGGCATCGAACCTGGGATGATGGCGGCAATCTACATTGAGGACTCAGGAGTGTCAAAACTCCTCCCTTCCTCAAACGAGCCGGAGTAACCACTGGATGGCATCGGCCGCCCTCTTCCGGACACGAGAAGGCTCGTCCCCCGTTTCGAGTGGCCGGGTCTCCTTATTTCTGGCAGCCCAAGGCGTAGAATCCGCCCATGATCATCGACGTCCACGGCCACTACACGACCGCTCCGCCCCAACTGCGCGACTGGCGCGCACGCCAGATCGAGAGCGCCGGACGCCCGTTCACCGAGCCGCTATCAATCAGCGACGACGAGATACGCGAGACGATCGAGGACGGCCAGCTCAGGCTGCAGCGCGAGCGCGGAACCGACCTGACGCTCTTCTCGCCGACCGCGGGCGGGATGGCGCACCACTACGGCGACGCCCGGACGAGCATCGAGTGGACGCGCACCGTCAACGACCTCGTTCACCGCGTGTGCGTCATGTTTCCGGACAGGTTCGTGGGCGTGTGCCAGCTCCCTCAGTCGCCGGGGGTGTCGCCGTCCGAGTGCATCGAGGAGCTCGATCGGTGCGTCAACGAGCTGGGGTTCGTCGGCTGCAACCTCAACCCAGACCCGACCGACGGCTATTGGACCGACCCGCCGCTGACCGACCGCTGGTGGTACGGCCTCTACGAGCGGATGGTCGAGTTGGAAGTCCCCGCGATGGTCCACGTCAGCATGTCCTGCAACCCGAACTTCCACGGGACGGGGGCGCACTATCTGAACGGGGACACGTCGGCCTTCATGCAATTCCTCACCTCCGACCTGTTCAGGGACCTCCCGACCCTCAGGTTCGTGCTTCCCCACGGCGGAGGGGCTGTCCCGTTCCACTGGGGCCGCTACAGGGGCATCGCTCAGGACATGGGCCGACCGCCCCTCGACGAGCTACTGCTCGGCAACCTGTACTTCGACACCTGTGTGTACCACCAGGAGGGCATCGACCTCCTCGTGCGGGTGATGGGGGCATCCAACGTCATCTTCGCGTCCGAGATGATCGGCGCGGTGCGCGGCGTCGACGACCGGACGGGCCGCTACTTCGACGATACGAAGCCGTACGTCGACGCAGTCCCCGGTATCACCGAGGCCGAGAAACGCCGGATCTTCGAAGAGAACGCGCTCGAGGCGTACCCCCGGCTGCGGGCCAGGCTAGGAACCGCCTCAGGTTGAGGGGCGAAGGCGCGGGCGAAAGAGGGCGATCAGCGCGGAGAGAACGGCCACCCCGCCGAAGACCAGGAAGGCTGTTCGCGCGGCGGAGGTCACCGTCTCCGCATCCGCTCCGTCCAAGCCCGAGGCACCCAGGCCCGACGTGAAGATCGCCTCGCAAGACGCGACCCCCGTGATGATCCCGATGTAGCGAAGGGTTGGGACCAGAGCGGAGACGGTCCCGACACGGTCCCTCGGGGCGGCGCCCATAAGCACGCTCTGGTTCGGGGTCTGGAAGTGCGTGTCGCCGAGGCCGCTCATGACCAGGATGCCCACGATAACCAGAACCGGCGTGCCGGGATGCAGGCCCGAGAAGAGAAAGATCGCGACCGCCACCAGGCCCAGCCCAGCCGCAGTGGGCGCTCTTGCGCCGATCCAGTCGGAGAGACGTCCGGCGACCGGGGAGAACACGATGACCGCTGCGGGATGCGCCAGCAACACGAGGCCTGCGGTCGCCGGCGGCAGGTCTCGCGCGATGAGGAGGTAGAAAGGCATCACGAAGAGTACGGCGACCATCGCCGCACCTGCTATGAGCATCAGGACGATGGCAACCGAGAGCACCGGGTCCCGGAACAGGCGTACGTCCAGGATGGGGCTCTCCGTCCGAAGTGAGCGGAGTGCAAAGGCCGCGGCCGCAGCCGCGCTCAGCGGGAACATGAGGACGACCAGCGGGGACGACCAGCCCTCGGCGGAGCCTCGATTCAGCCCCACGGCCATCAGGACCAGCGCCCCGGACAGCAGCGCCGCGCCGGCGTAATCGATCCTCCTGTCGGACGTCGCCTGAATGTTTCGGAGAAACATCACCGCGATGACAAGACCGGCGAGCGCAAGCGGCGCCCGCGCCCAGAATATCGAGCGCCATCCCAGAGTTTCGAGGAGGATCCCGCCGAGCGCCGGGCCCGACATGAGCCCGAACCCCGCGACCGAGCCCATCAACCCGAACACCCTGCCCCGCTGGTTGGCCGGGAAGGCGTTCGACACGAGCCCGAAGGAGACGGAGACCATCATCGCCGCGCCCGCGCCCTGTACCGCGCGGAGGAAGATCAGCGTCAGGATGCCCGGCGCGACGGCGGCGCTCATGAGGCCGAGCGCGTAGACGGCGGCCCCGCTGGCGAAGATGGCCTTGTGGCCGAACTGGTCCCCCAGACGACCCATCGGCAGCGTCAGGCCAAGCACCACCAATTGGTACGAGAGTGCGATCCAGACGACCGTAGACGTGGATGCGTCGAACTGTTCAATGAAGGAGGGGAGCGCCAGCACGACTATCGTGAAATCGGACGTGCCGAGCAACACACTCACTGCGCCCGCGCTGAGCACCGCCCTCCTCGAGCCGACGGTCACACCTGCGGCGTTGGCTGCTATCGGCCACCCCCTCAGCGGCTCAATGTCTCGGCTGTGGTCTGGCGGGTCTGCCCGGAGTCCTGCTGATACGCGAGTCTGCCCCCTTCAGGCAGGCAGGTCAAGCGCACGTCGGTTCAGAAGCCCCGCGAGAACCCGCGGTCCGAATCTGCCAAGGAAGACGCCGTCGAGGACGGTGAGGTCTCGTGCAGTTGGCAACGTACGCGGCAACACATACGATACCCAAGGCGCGGCAGGTCCGACGTTGCGGGTAGTCCGAACGCTGCCTGGTTCGGAATGACGAACGGACCTTCTCCTGTGATCGGTATGCCCTCTGGCAAATGTAGGCGGGTGGCGAACGTGGACGTTCGCATCGATCAGACTGATGGATCGGGAGTTGATGCATGGTACTCGATCAGACCGCCTTGGGAGCCTTTCAAATCCTCGACCTGACCCAGGGCATGGGCCAGTACGCGACCCGGCTCCTTGCCGACCTTGGCGCCGACGTGGTCCGGATCGAGCCTCTCGACGGCGGACCGGCACGACGAGCATCGCCATTCGCAGGTGAAGGCGGCGCCAATCGAAGTCTTGCATTCCTGCACCTCAACTCGAACAAAAGGAGTGTCGTCCTGGACCTGGGGGACGAAGGCGACCGTGCCAAACTGCTCCAACTCGCATCCCACGCGGACGCCCTGGTGGAGGACTTCACACCCGGTTACCTGGATGGCCTGGGCATCGGCTATGCACAGTTGCGCGAGGTGAATGCAGCGATCGTTGTTACTTCCGTTACGGCGTTCGGGCAGGTGGGGCCGCATTCGAAGATGCAAGGGAGCGACTTGATCGTGCAAGCGATGTCCGACTGGCTGTGGAACGTCGGCGATGAAGGGGACTATCCCTGCGCCGCACCCAGCGATCCCAGCATCCACATCGGCGGTACCCACGGAGCTCTGGGAACGCTCCTGGCTCTTCACGCACGGCGGCGATCGGGAAGAGGCCAGCACGTGGACGTGTCGATCCAGGAGGCGATGATCGCATCAGCATCTTCGTTCCCCATCGGACGGTTCTCAGCTGCAACGCAGATCATGCGCCGGATGGGCTCCGACACGAACGCCGCAGGAGTCAACTGCTATCCGTGTTCAGACGGGTATGCCCAGATGAATATCCACTTTGCTCAACTGTGGCAGAAGCTGGTTGAGTGGATAGACCATCCCGTGTTGAAGGACCCCTACTGGCTCAGCATCGAGGCCCGCAGCGAAAGCGCCGAGGTGGCCGAAGAGATCATCAAAGAGTTCACCGCTGCGATGACCACCGAGGAGTTCGTGAGCGGGGGACGGAGCCGGGGGTTGCCCGTGGCTCCCGTGAACACGTTCTCCGACGTCCGGCGCAGCCCGGTCCTCGTGGGACGCAACTGGTTCCAAGACGTCGTTCACCCGGAACTGGGTGAAGTCCGCATGCCCGGGTTCCCGTGGACCATGAGGGAGACTCCTCCACGTTACTTCCGCTCTGCGCCGTTTCTCGGTGAGCATACGGAAGAGGTGATGCGCGATGCGGGAGCCGACGACCGCCGGTCACCCGCCCCCGGTGAGCGACAGGACGGCCCTCCCCTGAAAGGGGTGCGCGTCATCGACCTGACCCGGGCATGGGCCGGCCCCTTCTGCGCTCGACTACTTGCGGACTACGGGGCTGAGGTCATCAAGGTCGAGTCCGGCAAGTTCGACACCCAGAGGGAAGGGCGCGCCGGGACCTACACCGAACTCAACCGCAACAAGATGAGCATCACGATCGACCTGCACCACCCAGAGGGGCAAGCACTCATAAGGCGCCTGGCCGAGCAGAGTGATGTTCTCGTGAACAACTACCGGCCAGGAACCCTGGAGCGCTTCAACCTGGGGTACGAGGAACTCCGCAAGATCAACCCGGACATCATCGTCCTCAGCATGCCGGGGTACGGAAGCACCGGCCCAGGGCGGCTGTACGCTTCCCACGGCGCTCAGCTCATGGCCGACTCGGGCATGTACTACATCTGGGGGCACCCCGACACGCCGGTAGAGCGACGGGGAAGAGCGGCCATCCCCGATTTCCTCGGAGGCGCCCAGGGCGCCCTGGCCGTGACGGCCGCCCTGCATGCCCGAGATGCCATCGGGGCCGGGCAGGAGATCGAGATCGCTCAACTGGAGGCGCTCGTGGCCGCACTGGGCGTCGGTCTGCTGGAGTCCTCCGTCAATGGCCGCGACTGGCAACCCTCAGGCAACCGGAAGCCCGACGCCGCGCCCTACGACGTCTATGCCTGCCGCGGGCGTGATGCGTACTGCGCCATCACCTGCATGACCGAAGACCAGTGGAGGGCGCTGTGCCGCACCATGGGCCGCGCCCACCTGGCGAACGACGAGCGCTTCGCCACTCTTGCAGGCCGACTCGAGAACGCCGATGCATTAGACGCAATCATCACGGAGTGGACCAGCGACCTCACTCCAAGGCAAGTCATGTACATGCTGCAGAAGTCAGGCGTCCCCGCCGCAGTGGTTCAGACCGGCGAGGACGTATACTTCGACGTCCACCTTCGGGAACGTGGTTTCGTCGTCCCGGTTGACGACCCGGAATCAGGGCCCATGGACGTCACCGGGCTCTCGATTCACCTCTCGGAGACGCCGGGACGCCAGCAGATGAACGGTCGCCCGGTGTTCGGAGGCGCGAACGACTACGTATTCGATACCCTGCTCCAGCTGCCGCCAGAGCAGCGACGACGGCTCGAAGGGGCCGAGGCCATAGCCTGAGCCGATGCACAGGTGCGGGGAGGCCCAAGGGCCGATCGAGAAGGAGCGGAGCGTCCATGAAGATCACCAGCGTAGAGCCCATCCTCCTTGCCCTGCCCTACGAACATGGCGCCCCCAAGCCTGATATGGGAGGTACCGGCCAGCGACGCGAGATGCAGGACGCTCTTATCGTGAAGGTCGAAACGGACGAGGGGATAACGGGCTGGGGAGAGGCGTTCAGCTTCGCGACGGCGCCTGTGACGATCCCTGCCATCGAGCGAGCGATCGGGCCACTTGCAGTAGGACAAGACCCCACCGACATCGAGGGCGTGGCTGAGGACATAAAGCGCCGCTGTCAGAACATGATGCGCGGTGGGCCGGCCCGCTTCGCCCTATCCGGGATCGAGATCGCGATGTGGGACATCCTAGGCAAGGTGAGCAACAAGCCGGTCTGGCAGATGTTGGGCGGTACGCCGAAGAGCAGCGTAGAGGCGTACGCGAGCCTGTTTCGCCTGCACGAACCCGCAACGGTGCGCCGCATCGTCGCCACCGCACATGAGCGCGGCTACCGGAAGGTGAAGTTACACGAGCGGACCGTCGAAGCCGTCGCCGCTGCCCGCGACGCGCTGGGGCCGGACGTGCCGTTGATGGTCGACACGAACTGCGCCTGGTACCCCGACGAGGCCATAGAGATGGGGAAGCGGATGGGGGAGTTCGATATCGCCTGGCTCGAAGAGCCGGTTTCCCCGCCCGACGACTACGACGGTCTCGCGCGCGTCCGCCGCGAGAGCGGGGTTCCCATCGCCAACGGCGAGAACATCGGGAACCCGTACGACGTGAGATGGATGGCCGCGCGCGAAGCCGTCGATATCGTTCAACCATCGGTGGTGAAACACGGAGGGATCTCCGACGTCATGCGGATGGTCGAGATCGCGGAGAACGCGGGAATGCAGGCCGTGCCACACTGCCCGTTCGTTGGACCCGGCCTGCTGGCGACCATCCACATCGTCGCCGCCATGAAGAGCGACGCGCCATGCGAACACCGCTACTGCGACCTGCTGGCCAGCCCCCTGGGCGATGCGGTGGTGGCGAAGAACGGACTCCTCTCCGTGCCTACCGGACCCGGACTCGGCGTCGACCCAGACCTCAGCGTCCTGGAGCGCTATCGTGTGAGATGAAGGTCTTGCCGTGGACGAAACCCGCTTCAGCCCGCGTTCTCGGCACGACTCGGCCCAACTCGAACGTCCGTGACATTGGGGTCGCTCGCGGCGACGTGCAGAATCTGGAGCGGCTCTACACTCGAGCTCGCAAACCAGTACTTGAACCCATGCGGCATCACGATGCCCTCGTGCTTGCCAAGCTCCGCCAGTTCCACGTCTCCCTCGCCATAGAACTTGACCCTGCCCTGCAGGACCAGGAAGAAACCATCGCTGGAGGTATGACTGTGCAGCCTGTTCTCTCCGCCTTCCTTCACCAGTTGCATGTCCGCCGCCAAGCGGTCAGTACTGCAGAGGGGGGTGAGGTTCTTCGATCGATCGTTGTCCGGCACCTGGTAGCGAAACACCTGTGGCTCCACGACAACTAACCTCCTCAGACAAGATGTGCCGACCCATCGTGACATGGCGCGCCGGTGAAGGGACAGCCAACGGCGCCGACCTAACGATCAGACCTTCGCCGACATCGACCAAGGATACTCTGAACAAGCCTGTCGTCCGCAGTACCGTCGATTCCCCCCGCCACCCTTCACCCCCATCCTTGTATGGTGATGGAAGGCGGGGCAGGCCGCCCCATCCTGGGTCCCAAAAGACCGCAGGTTAGCTTGACCGCCCCGCCCCCATTCACCCGCCCTACCGGCTGCCCGAACAGTTGCCTGAGCCAACGAGCTCGTATCACAAGGCTGGGCACGGCAGGGCGCAAGGAGGATACCGCATGGACTCGACCCTCTGCATCGGCATCGACGTCTCTCAGGACTGGCTCGACCTGACCGCTCACCCAGCCGGACAACCCCGGCGCTTCAAGACCACCCCTGACGGCCTCCGCTCTCTTGTCGAGCACTGCCGCGACGCTCAGCCCCGCTTGATCGCCTTCGAGGCCTCCGGCGGCTACGAACGCCCGCTCGCGGACACGCTCATCCAAGCGCAACTCCCCTTCGTCATCCTCAACCCCCGCAACGTTCGCTACCACGCCCGCTCCACCGGCATCCTGGCCAAGACGGACCGGATCGACGCTGCCGTCATCGCTCAGTTCGTCTACCGCAACGACATCCAGCCGAAGCCTGCGCCGTCGCCCGCGGAGCAGGCCGTGCGCGATCTGGCCACTCACCGCAACCAACTCGTCGATGCCCGGACGCGCGCAATGCACGAGGGCCGGCACTTCACAGGGACGAGCTCGGCCAGCACCCAGCGCCATATCGCCTTCCTCGAACGGGAGATTGCTGCCATGGAGCAGGAGCTGCGGGAGGTCATCGCCCAGGACGTCTTCTTGCGCGAGCGCGCGGAGCGGCTGCGGAGCGTTCCCGGCGTCGGGGAGACGCTGGCGGCGGTGCTGCTCGGGGCCATGCCGGAACTGGGGCGCCTGAACCGGGGCGCCGTCGGCAAGCTGGCAGGTCTGGCCCCGCACGCCCGCGACAGCGGGAAGCGCGAGGGGAAGCGCTTCTGCTGGGGCGGGCGTGCGAACGTGCGGAGGGCGCTCTACATGCCTATGCTCGCGGCCATCCAGCACAACCCCGTGATCCGCGCCTTCTACCAGCGGCTGGTTGGCCAGGGCAAACCGAAGAAGGTGGCGCTGGTAGCCTGCATGCGCAAGATGCTGACGATACTGAACGCCATCCTACGGGAGGGAACCACCTGGAACCCACACATCGCTTGACCCGCAATCACAGTTGCTAACCTTCCCCCATCAAGGGGGAAGGGACCAGACGGGGGAAGGGATCAGGCGACGCACGCGCAATCGCGCTTACACACCACTTGTTCAGACCATCCCTAACGTACGTCAACCTCATCCAGGAACGTACGAACCGCTTCCTCGAACGCAACAGGGTTGTCCCCGGGAACACGATGCCCCGCGTTCGCAACTTCGACCAGCCGACTGTTGGTGTTGCGCTCCGCCATGCGCTCCGCAACCTCCCGGCTCAGCACGTCGCTGTTCTGACCGCGGACGATGAGCGTGGGACAGGCGATAGCCTCCCAGAGGGCCCAGCGAGAGGCCGGGTCCTCCCGCGCACTCTGCTGTCGAGCGCGCCGGGCCGGGTCCCGGAGTACCGGGTCGTACTTCCACGTCCACTTTCCGTCGGGACGCTGCATGAGGCTGTGCCGGAGGGAGCTTCTAATCTGCCACTCCGGGCGGAATGGGCTGTACTCGATGACACGTTGGACGAACTCATCGTACGTATCCAGAACATCCCTCTGGGTGACGAAGTTGTTGACACCCCGCTCACCCCCGCTGGCAGGCTCGGGGCCGACGTCAACGACGACCAGCGCCTTGACCCTGTCCGGATGGGATGCGGTATAGGCGACGGAGTTGCTGCCGCCCATGGAGAGGCCGATGAGGACCAGGCTCTCCATGCCCAGGTGGTCTACGAGATTCCCCAGATCACCGACGTAGGATGCACGGTCGTACTCGCCGTTCGAAGCCCATTCGCTATCGCCGTGGCCGCGTTGATCGACCGCGATGACGCGATAGCGGGTACAGAGCGCCAGCGCAGTGAAGTCCCACATGTGGGCATTCTGCGCGGCACCATGCGCACACAGGAGCCAGGGTTTGTCTTCACTCCCCCAGTCCAGGTAGTGGAGGCGGATGCCAACGTCCGTGTAGCGGCTGACGGGCAACCTGCGGTCCGCAACGGTTACTCCCGAGATGGCTGCCGCTTCATGCAGTGACAGTTCGTCGCGTGTCGTCAAATTGCACCCCCGGCCGGTTGGCCGTCGTATGGATCCGAGCTCAGCGTCCCTTGAATTCCGGTTTGCGTTTCTCTGCGAACGCGCGCAGTCCCTCTTGCGCATCTTCTGTGCCGCGGCCTATGTATCCGAGCAGTTCCGACATGCGGACCCCGTCCCTGAATGACATCTCGCGCGACCTGTAGACGATCTCTTTCATCGCCTTCACGGCCAGCGGAGGACTCGCCGCGATACGGTTGGCGAGATCGAACGCGGCGTCCAGCAACTCATCCTGCGGAACGACACGGTTCACCAGTCCCCATTGCAGCGCCTGGTCAGCCTTCACCCGGTCCCCTGTGAGGAGCATCTCCAACGCAGCACCCAAAGGGACCATGTTGGGGAGCCGCTGGGGAGCGCCCATGCCGGGAGGGAAGCCATACTTGATCTCAGGGATGCCGAACTCCGCGTTCTCAGATGCGATACGTATATCGCATGCCATCGCCAGCATGCAGCCGCCCCCGATGGCATAGCCGTTGACCGCCGCGATGATGGGCTTACGCATCTCAAGGCCATTGATGATGGTCAGGGGACTCGGCTCCCAGACGGAACTCGGGCCACCCATACGGCCGGACTGAACAGCGCTCTTGAGGTTCCCCCCTGCGGAGAAGGCCCGTTTTCCAGCGCCCGTGATGATTGCGCAGCGGAGCTCATCATCAGCTGCATAGTCGGCCAGGTGGCCGTACAGCAGCTCTGTAGTCATCCCCAGATTGAGATCGTTGTCTCCCTCCATGGTGATGAGCACCACGTATCCGTGTTTCTCGTAGTGGACTTCTGCCATGAAGGCACCTGCCTTGTAATGGTCGACATACCCGGGGCGGGCTAGACCACACCCCCGGCGTGCAGGCTCTCGATCTCTTGTGGTGAGTAGCCAAGACGGCTGAGCACCTGATCCGTGTGTTCGCCAAGCTGAGGAGGCGGACGGTGGTCCGCGGGGTCCGCCCCGGACATGGTGAAAGGAGGCGCGAACGAGAGGACGGGCCCCTTCTGCGGATGGTTGAGCCTGACGAACATATTGTTCTCCACCATCTGAGGCTCATAGAAAACCTGGTCACGCTCGAGCACCGGAGCGACGGGAACGTCCGCCTCGTCCAGCAACTCCAGCCACTCCTTCGAAGGCCTCGTCTCGAAGACGGCCTCGATCACCGGGTGGACCTCTTCACGGAATTCCCTGGTGCTGTTATTGGGCATCTTCCCGCGGGGGTCCTCGGCGATATGCGGCAGCTCGAGCACCATGCACAGCCGGTGGAACTGGGCCGGTCTGAGCGCCGTCACGTTGAGGTACGTGCCGTCGGCGCAGCGGTAGATGCCATAAGCGGGCATGTCGAAGTCGCGAAGGGGTTCCTCCGAATTCTCGAACTTCACGAGGTTGGTCATCTGCATGGCTATCGCGGCGTGAAGGAGCGACGTCTCGACCAGCTGTCCGTGTCCGGTCCTCTCACGCTGAAGGAGAGCCAACGCTATCGCGTAACCGAGCAGCATGGGTATCGACGGGTCTGAGAGGAAGATGCCCGTGCTCACCGGCACGCCATTCTCCCAGCGCCGGTATTGCGCGCCAGAAAAGCCCTGAGTCAGCCGGTCGTAGCCTGCCTTGCCTGCGTACGGGCCCTTGCTGCCGTACGCACTGATGGAGGCGTAGATCAGCCGGGGGTTGACCGCCTTCACCGTTTCGTAGTCGACGCCGAGCTTCTGAGCCGCGGCGAGGCGCATATTCCCGATCAGGACGTCGGAGGACTCAGCGAGTTTCCTGAAGACCTCCTTGCCCTCCGGAGTGGCCAGGTTCAACGTCAGGCTCTGTTTGTTCCGGTTCTGGACGACAAAACCTGTCCCGCCGTCGGCTGCCGGATCGGCAGCGGCAGACTGTGGCGGAGGCTCGACCCGAATCACCTCGGCTCCCTGATCGGCCAGATACACGGCCGTCCCAGGGCCGGCGATGCCGGTCGTGAGGTCGATGACTCTTATTCCATCAAGAGCGTGAGGCATATGTCCTCCCCGTCTGCACAACGCCCGGTTGCGCCACGCCATCCAGCGTGAGTCCCTGGACTCTGAAGGAAGAGGCCGACACTTCGTCAGTCGCCAGGGATGCTCTAAACAAGCCCGTCTTCTGCAGCCCCACCTGTTCACCCCCATCCTAACCTTCCCCCATCAAGGGGGAAGGGACCAGGCGCCGCATGCGCAATCAGCGCAGACTCGCCACTTTGTTCAGACTATCCCTAGAGGCCGTAGAGGCGTTTCGGGTTGTCGTAAAGGATCTTGTCAACGGCCCGTTGCGAGATTTCACCCGCGTCTACGCGTGCCTGGAGCGCTTCCTGGAAGTTTCTCTCCTGGGACTGGTCGGCATGCGTGTAGTCCGACCCCACGACGATGTTGTCCTCGCCCGCGAACTTGAGGATGTAGGGCAGGTCTTCGTCTACGAGACAGGTGACGAAGATGTTCAGCTCCCGCAGGGTATCGTGCAGCGTGTCGAACCCGTCCGGCAGGTCAGCGTACGTGAGCGTCCGGGAGGACGGCCCCAGAGAGCCCGGGTGATCCATACGCCGCCTTATCTGGTAGAGCTCATGCGGTATCCAGCCTGACGCGGCTTCGATGAAGCCCCAGCGGATGTTCGGGTACCGTTGGGGGAGTTTGGTCAGGACCAGCGACGTGAAGGTCTCAGGCAGGTAGGCGAAGGGCACCCGCGGGCCGCGGAAATCACCATCCGTCCGGTTCTCACGAATGTTGGGGATGCCGCTGCCGATGTGCATGCAGACCGGCATCTCCAACTCGTTGGCGACGTCCCACAGCGGATCAAAGTACTCTTCGGTGAAGTTGTGGTCGGCTTCCCGGTTGCCCTTCTTGAAGATGCCAACCGCCCCGTGGTACTTGGCCCACCGCACCTCCCTGATCGCTTCGTCCATGTTCATCAGCGGCGGGAGGCACAGCCAGCCCAGCCGACCGTCAGACTCTGCGTACCGGTCGCCCAACCACCGGTTGTACGCACGCTTGAGGGCAACGTCTCCCTCAGGTTTGGTGGTGGGCTGGACGAGGAACATGGTGGGATAGATAACGTGGGCGTGAACGTTGAGTTCGTCCATGTCCCGGAGACGGGCTTTCACGTCGATCAGTTCCCGGGTCTCGACGGTGGTCATCGTCCTTGCATCTTCCCGGTGCAGCCGTGGTTGGCGGTCCCCGTCAATGACCCAGAAGCGCTGCGTGGCCCTGTTGGGACTGGGGTTGCTCGGGTAGCCAACGACGGGCTTGAACTGCTCCTCGCTTGCGGCCATGTATTCCCATGTGTCCTCGGTCTCATCGATATGGGTATCGGCATCTATCGTGGTCAGGGTAGTTGTGGTTGCCATGAGCGTTCCTCCTCACTCTAGTTCGAAGCATCCGGTTCCCAGCGGTTGACACGGACGACTCCCTCCGCTTCCAGCGATTCGATCCTGGAATCGTCGTACCCGATCCCGTATAGCACTTCGAGGGTATCCCCTCCAAGCAGGGGTGCAAAGTTCCGGAACTGCACGGGCGTGTCGGAGAAGTGGAAGGGCGTGGCGATCTGCCTTACCTTCCCTTCCATGGGATGGTCAAGCTCCCATACCATACCGCGTTCACTGGCATATCTGCCTTCCAGCACCTCGTCCAGTTCAAGGACGGGGACGACGGCAATCTCCTCTGGTATCAGAGCCATCCATTCGTCGCGGGTTTTCGTCAGCATATGCTCCCGGACCTTCCGTATCGCATCGGGGTCGCGATCGGGTCGAGTGTCCCGCATCTCGGGGAGCCCGACGGCGTCGCAGAAGGGGGCCCAAAAGTGGTTCTGGTAGGCGGCCGCGTTGCTGATGTATTTGCCGTCCTTGCACCGGATGTTCCCGATGCTGGGCCAGCCGCGGTGGCGATAGGACTGTTCGCGGAAGTAGCCGGACGCGGCGCCGTTGAGGACAGCCGTTCCGCCCTCCACGAGTGCTACGTCAACCTGCTGGCCCTTCCCGGTCCGTTCGCGCGCCATCAGGGCCGCCTGGATCGATATCACGGCCAAAGCAGCTGTGTAGCTGTCCACCGGCGTGAAGAGCATGTCCGCGGGCTCGGCGTCCTGCCCGGTGGTCATGGCGGTGAAGCCGGAATAGCCCTGAGAGTTGCGCTCGTTGCCCGGCCAATCGGAGTAGCTGTTCCCGAACCCCCAACCACTCAGCGTGGCGTAGATGAGCCTGGGGTTGATGGCGCTCAGGGTCTCGTAGTCCGCTCCGAGGCGCTTGTACACGGGGAGGCGGAACGAGCCGAAGAATACGTCAACGTCCTCGATCAGCTTATGGAGGATCGCCTGCCCTTCGGGTTTCTGCAGGTTGATGGCTATGCTCCGCTTGTTGCGGTGCATGTGGTCCCAGGCATTGCCCCTGAATTCTTCCTCGGCGACCTTCGGGTCGATCCCGATCCGTTCGCGAGACTCGCGGGCTGCGGCCTGATTGCGATATGCGTTGCGGTCTGCGACGTCCTCCACCTTGAGGATGTCCATGCCCATATCGGCGAGCATCCAAGTGGCGGTTGGCCCGGGCACCAGGCGTGTGACATCGACCATGCGGTACCCTTCCAAGGGCAATGTCATCGATTCGTCTCCTTTCGGACTCGCTGCCTCCATTCACAGGAAGCAGGGATGGATTCAGCAGCCCCGCAGCGCAGCCAGTCCAAATTGAAATCGGCCTTCTGTCCACCTCGCACCGTTGGGTCTACGTCCCGCGCATCCTGGGATCGAGCACGTCCCGCAATGCATCGCCGAAAACGGCAAATGAGAACGTGAGCAACGCCAGGGCCGCTCCGGGAAAGATCGAGAGCCACGGAGCCAGCTCCATATTCGACTTCGCAGCGGACTGAAGCATGTTGCCCCATGAGGGTGTCGGGGGTTGCACTCCCAGTCCAAGGAAGCTCAGGCTTGCTTCGATGACGATTCGGCTGCAACCTCGCGGTGTGCCCCTGATCGGGACGGGGGACGGAGTTCATCAACCCTCTTGTATACGGATGGCTGGGGTTGGCATAGACCTGATCAGCAGTGCCGCCCTCGACCACGCGACCCGCGTACATGATGTTTACGGAGTCCGCATATCGTGCAACCACCCCAAGGTTGTGCGTGATGATGATTAGCGCCATGCCGAATTCACGCGTCAGATTCTTCATGAGTTCCAGTATCTGGGCCTGGATCGTTACGTCCAACGCAGTCGTAGGCTCATCCGCGATGATCACTTTCGGCTGACACGAGAGTGCGAGTGCAAGCATCACACGCTGGCGCATTCCTCCGCTCAGATGGTGGGGGTATTGACTGAAGCGCCGTTCCGCATCAGTGATCTCCACCATCTCCAACAGCTCGAAGACCCTTGCTTTCGCCTGGTTCGCATTCATGCCCAAGTGCAACTCGAGAATCTCAGTGAGTTGCCTACCTACGGTCAGCAAGGGGTTGAGCGACGTCATGGGCTCCTGAAAGACCATTGAGATCTGCTTGCCCCGGATGTGGCGCATCTCCGAGTTGGGCAGCTTGAGAAGGTCGGCGCCATTGAAGAGCACCCGGCCCTTCCGGACCCTGCCTGCCGAAGGGAGCAGACCCATTATCGAAAGCGCGCTCACGCTTTTGCCGCAGCCGGACTCGCCGACGATGGCAAGCGTCTCGCCCAGGTCCACCCCGTACGACACACCATCGACAGCCCTAACGATGCCCGGATCTGTCTTGAACTCGACGTGCAAGTCGTCGGTCTCCAGCAAACGCGCCATCTGCACTCCTTTCACCCCCGCGGGACCGGCAGCCACGCGCCCGACAAGCTGATACCTACTGGTCTAGCGCAGGTAGATTATCCCGTACGTGGTCAATAACCCACCGATAGTCCTCGGAATCGAAACTGAGCTCCACGTCCTGTAGGTCCCATTCCTCGTCTATCCACCTCTGCAGCGCCTGGCCCCTCAGTCGTTCAACCATCCTTTCGTCGTCGATCTCACGGACGGACGGGCCGCTTATGATGCCTATCAGATAAACACCGGACCGCAGGTAGACCGGCTCCAACAAGTCTCCAGGCACGGCACCTTCGCCGAACAGATAGTTGTCAAGCTGGGGAAAAGCGCCACGAGGTACTCAGCCCACATAGCCTGGCCGGCTGAGATCGGTGAAGGAGACATCCGTATTCAGCGACGAGGCGATACTCTCGAACGGTTCTCCCGCCTCCAACAATGCGAGCACCCTCCCTACTTCCTCGAAGTCCGCGGGCAGTACGATCCAGGCAATCTCCACCTGCTCGGCCACCCTAGCGATACGGTTTCCAAGCTCCCGCTTCATCCCTTCACGCAATACCTGGACCCCGACGAGATTGCGATACTCGTCATCGGTGATCCGACCACGGGCGAGGAACCTACTGTACTCTTCCTGGAACTCCTGCTCTATCCGCTCATCATTTGCGTCGGTCGAGATGTAACCCGCGACGAACCGCCGGCGGAGAACGTCGTCAACGTCGGCTTCGGAAACCCGGGCGCCGAACCGCGCGGCAGCACGCCGGATCAACTCGTCTTCCATCATGCTCCGCAGCACATCGAGGGGGTTCCCACCGACCGTTGGGGCATCGGCCTGTACGAGATTGAGGCGGGCCACTGCCTGCATACGTTCTGCCACATCGCTGATCGTAACGGCCGGCTCTCCGCCGATACGCCCCACCCAAACCTGGGTCGGCTGAACGTAGACGCGGTAGTAGGCGACGGCCGGTACGGCAATGATCGCAGCCAGGAATATCAGGACCAACACCAGTACCCAAGGTCGGGGCACCGGCGCCGAGGAACTCGCAGGACTCAAACGGCGGCGGCGTCTGGTCAAGTGCCGTGATTGAGCGCCATCCTGTTGCGGATGGCTGGGATGAGCCGTGCCGGAGACATAGCGACGCATCGCTGCCGCGAAGCGAATCATGTCTTCGCCTTACCGATGACAGGTCTCGAGTGTGCGCGGCAGGCCACTCTCCTCGAAGACCCAGTACGACAGTGTGACATTGCCCTTTCCGTAATGAGGGGTACGATTCCCGACCTCTCCGGTGCCAGAGAGCGCGAAGCCGGCAATGTCCGGGTGACCTGCGCGTCGATGACTCGGCTGAAACTAACCGACCCGCCCCTGGCAGTCAACGCGGGTGTTGGAAAGTGTCTATAATCGCGCCATGCAACAGAAAGAAGTCCGCCTAACCAGTCTGGCCACTTGCGCCGGTTGAGCCGGCAAGTTCAGCCCTGAGGACCTCGGCGAGGTCCTGAGCCATCTCCCCCACGTGCAGCACGATGACCTGCTCGTAGGGTTCGACACGAGCGACGACGCGGCCGTCTACCGCCTAACGGACGACCTGGCCGTAGTACAGACGCTCGATTTCTTCCCACCGATCGTCGACGACCCCTACGACTACGGCGCCATCGCGGCGGTAAACGCTCTCAGCGATGTCTACGCCATGGGCGGGGTCCCGCTCCTTGCGCTCAACATCGTCTGCTTCCCTGAGGACCTGCCGAAGGAGGTGCTCGGGCGGATGCTGCTCGGCGGGATGGACGTTGCGAAAGAGGCGGACATCGTCATCGCCGGCGGCCACACGGTGAAGGACCGTGAGCCCAAATACGGGCTGTCGGTCACCGGCGTCGTCCGGCCCGACCGCATCATCACCAACGCCGCCGCCGCGCCCGGTGACGACCTCGTGCTGACGAAGCCGCTCGGCTCAGGAATCATAACGACCGCGGCCAAAGCAGGGGTTACCGACGATAAGATCCTCGCCGGCGCCGTCGATACGATGCGCCAGTTGAACCGCACCGCAGCAGAGGTCATGGTGGAAGCGGGGGTCAAGTCTGCCACCGACATCACCGGCTTCGGGTTGGCGGGGCATCTGCTCGGCATGCTGAGGGCGAGCGGGACCGCCGCGAAGCTCAGCTTCCCGGACGTGCCGCTCCTGCCCGGGGTGCGGGAACTCGCCGACCGCGGCGTCGTTCCGGGCGGAACGCGGAACAACCTCGATGCGTTCGACTCAGAGATCGCCTGGGGCCCCGACATCACCGACGAGGAGAAGCTCATCCTCTGCGATGCACAGACGTCAGGCGGCCTGCTCATCGCCGTCCCGTCCGCGTCGACCCAGTCGGTACTGGACGGGCTCACTCAACGAGGGGTTACGGGAGCCGTGATCGGCCGGGTCGTCGCCACCGAAGAAGCCGGCAACACGATCGAGGTCGCGACTTAGCAGTGGGGCATTCATCTCCGTGAGCGCTTTCGACCTGCCGCTTGCGCCTTCGCGCAGCGTCCAAGACCTTACTGTGGAGGCTTTGGACGCGGTCGATACCGTTCTCGCCCTGACCGCCGACCTCGACGCCCGCCAGCAGCAGGGGCCCATGATTCCCATCGTGAACCCGGCGCTCTGGGAGGTCGGCCACGTGGGGTGGTTCTTCGAGAAGTGGACGCTGCGCAATCTCTACGAGGCGCCCAGCATGGTCCCTCACTCCGATGCTCTCTACGACTCAGCTGCCATCGCGCACGACACCCGCTGGCGGCTGAGCTTTCCGTCCTGGGAGGATACTCGGGCCTTTGCGCGGAAGACGGCCCGCGATGCCACCGACCGGCTCAGACATGGTGAGCCGGATGCGCTGGAGCAATACTTCATCCAGCTCGCTACCCTCCACACCGACATGCACGCGGAGGCTTTCACGTATACGCGGCAGACGCTGGGCTTCCCAGAGCCGATGATCCCGTCGAAGGCGGCGCCGCCCCCACCGCAGCTCGATTTCGAGCCCCACGACATCGCCGTTCCCCGCGGGACGTTCACGCTGGGCGCTGTCGAAGGCGAGCAGCCGTTCGTCTTCGACAACGAGAAGTGGGGGCACGAAGTCAGCGTCGAACCGTTCGCGATGGCGGCCACCGCGGTGAGCAACGGCGAGTTCCTGCGCTTCGTCGAGTCCGGCGGCTACCGCGACCGCTCGTACTGGACAGACGAGGGATGGTGGTGGAAGCAGGCGCTCGGCGCGGAGCATCCCGTCTACTGGCGCCGCGAGAGCGACGGCGGTTGGCTGGTCAGGCGCTACGACGCCTGGGTACCTATCGACCCGCACGCCGCGATCATTCACGTGAACTGGCACGAGGCGAACGCATACTGCGCCTGGGCTGGGAGGCGGTTGCCGACGGAAGCCGAGTGGGAGCTGGCAGCGGCAGGCGGCGCAGGGGGGTCTCCGAAGCGCCGTTACCCCTGGGGCGACGACCCACCGATAGACGACCGCGCGAACCTCGACTTCCGTGGCCGGGGCACCGTCGACGTGCGCGCATTCCACGCAGGAGACACCCCCTTGGGATGCCGGCAGATGCTGGGCAACGTCTGGGAGTGGACATCGACGACGTTCGGGCCGTACCCGGGGTTCATCGCCGACCCTTACAAGGAGTACTCTGAGCCGTGGTTCAGCGGACACAAGGTGCTTCGCGGAGGGGCGTGGAGTACACGGGGCCGCCTGATCCGCAACACCTGGCGCAACTTCTACCCGCCCGACAGGCGCGACGTGATGTGCGGCTTCCGCACCTGCGCGGCCTGACCTCCAGAGGTAAACTCGTGTACATCGGTCTCGTGACGCCTGCCCCGCCGTACAGCCGGAACGGCAACCGCGTCACAGCGAACCGCTGGGCCGGGATCCTGCGGAGCCTGGGCCACCGGGTCACCATCAGCCAGGGCTACGACGGGCAGGACTTCGACCTGCTGGTAGCGATCCACGCGCTGCGGAGCGCGCAAGCCGTAGCGGCGTTCAAGGTCCGCCGACCGGATAGCCCGGTTGTCGTGCTCCTCGCGGGCACCGACGTCTACGGGCCGCTCTACGAGGAAGGCGGCGGCCCCGTCCTCGACGCGGCACAGCGCCTGGTCACGCTCCAGCGTCTCGCCGTCGACGAACTGAGGCCGGAGCACAAGGAGAAGGTGCGGACCATCGTCCAGTCCGCGAGGCCCACACTCACGTCCGGCCCGTCGCCGAACGCGCGCTACTTCGACGTGAGCGTCGTGGGGCATCTCAGGCCGGTAAAGGACCCGTTCCTGACGGCCAACGCGACGCGCAGGCTCCCACGGGAGTCCCGCATCCGCGTGCTGCAGCTCGGCGACCCCATGAGCCCCGACATGACCCGCCGCGCCTCCGCGCTCGCTGCAAGCCATCCGCGGTACACCTGGATGCGCGGCCTGCCTTCGTGGCGCGCCCGCCGGCTGCTCAAGAGGTCCCAAGTGATGGTGATCTCGTCGCTCTCGGAGGGCGGGGCCAACGTGGTCTCGGAGGCGGTGGTCGACGGCGTCCCGATACTGGCGTCGCGCATGCCCGGCAACGTGGGTCTGCTGGGGGAGGACTATCCGGGGTACTTTCCCGTGGGCGACAGTTCGGAGTTGCGGCGCCTGCTGCTCTGCTGCGAGGGCGACCCAACATTCCTCGCCTGCCTTCGGGAGGCCGAGGCGCCGCTCCGCTCGCTCCTCGACCCCCAGCACGAGTGCGCCGACTGGGCAGCGCTCCTCGATGAGGTCGCGCCGGGCCTCGGCTAGCGCGCCAGGCGGCGCATCGCCGCCGACGCGAGGTCGACGCCAAGCACCAGCAGCAGGTACCAGATGAGGAGCAGGGTCACGGTCGTGTAGTGGAAATGGCTCAAGGCGAGCCGGAATTCCATGCCGAGGCCGCCTGCCGCTACGAGTCCGACGACGAGAGTCGTCCGGATGATGACCTCCCAGCGGTAGAAGAGGTATGTGATGAACCGTGGCAGCGCCGCCGGGAGGATGGCGTAGGCGATGACCTGGAACCAGCCTGCGCCGGACATCCTGAGGGCGCGGGCCGGGCGTGTGTCAAGGCCCTCCACCACTTCCGCTGAGAGCTTGCCAAGGATCCCGAAGTTGTGGATCGCGAGCGCCAATGCTCCGGGAAGGATGCCCGGCGAGAAGATGAACACCAGGAGCATCGCCCATATCAGCTCCGGCACCGAGCGGCTCAGCGCGTAGGCAAGCCGGACGATCCCGAGCCAAGCGCTCCAGACCGGGCTCCGGTATGGGGCCAACTCGCCGGACATCACGTTCCGCGCCGCGAACATGAAGGTGAGCAGGGCCCCGAAAGCGGCCAGCCCCGCCGCGAGGACGCTCATCGCCAGGGTCGCCAGCGCCAGCCGGCCCGCGTCAGCCCACGCTGCTCCGTCGAGGTAAGCAGGTGTGCCTGCACGGCCCGCGCCCGCGAGGTCGCCGAGGAACGACCACGCCCGCGAGGCGGTTTCGCCGGAGAGGAAGCCGTGGCTTGGCCATGACTGTGCCACAACGATGTACGTCCACGAGGAGAGCATGAGCACGACCATCGCCAGCACGGAGCCTGACACGAACGTCAGCCTCGGCCGTCTGCGCTCTGCCGCGTAAGCGGCAGTCGGCGTCGAGCTCATGGCGCGATCCTCCGCCGCACCTGGGAGCTCCAGAGGTCCACGAGTACAACCATGCCCACCAGGACCCAGAGGAACGTCCAGACACGCGAGTAGGCAAGGTCTTCGAGCGCGATCTGGACCTGGAACCCCAGCCCCCCAAGCCCGACCCAGCCGAGCACCGCTGCCGACCGGATACCGCACTCCAACCGATAGAACGTGTAGGAGAGCATGTCCGGGAGCGCCATCGGCAGCCGTCCGAACAGAAAGACCCGCCACTCCGACGCGCCGGAGCGCCGGAGCGCGTCGAGCGGTGCCTGCGGCACGTCCTGCAGGAGCTCCGAGTAGATTCGGCCCAGGATGCCTCCATAGGGGATGCCCAGGGCCAACACTGCGGCCATGGGCGAAAGGCCTATGGCCGCAACCAGCAGGAGCGCCCAGACGAGTTCATGGATGGCCCTGAAGAAGGCGAGGACGGCCCGTGTGGCGCCTATCTGGGTGACGGCGCTCACGCGCGAGCGCGCTATGGTCCCCGAGGCGATGACCCCCAATGGAATACCGATGAGCAAGGCGACCGTCAGCCCCGCGACGGCGTAGACCAACGTCTGCCAGGCGGCAGCCGCCGCCGTCCTCAGCAGGTCCGGCGAGAGGTCGGGCCGGAATAGTGCGCCCAGCGTCTCGCCGACCGCGCCCAAGCCGCGCGGCCTGAAGACTCCCTCGGTCCAGTCGACCCCGATGAGGCTCAGCGCGAACGCGCCGATGAGGATGAGCGTGATAGCCCGCCGGCTCTCGATCGCTCGAGGACGTCCCGGTGATGGGGGCGCCTCAGACTTCACTCCGCAGCCCCTCAATCTCGTATAGGTCCTCGAGCATGTGGTCGCGGATGCTGAACGCCGGCACGTCGAACTGCACAACGCCGTTCCGCAGCCCCACGATGCGGTCGAAGAACTCGCGTGCGAGATCGATCGAGTGGATGCTGGCGATGAGCGTCTCCCCCAGCTCCTCGGTCACGTCGGTGAGCAGGCGCACCACTTCCCGCGCGCGGGCGGGGTCGAGCGATGCCACGGGCTCGTCCGCGAGGACGACGGTGGGGTGTTGGACGAGGAGCCGGGCTATGGCGACCCGCTGCTGCTCGCCTCCCGAGAGCCGTCCGGCGCGCTGGTGCACGAGGTGGGTGACGCCGACCCGTTCGAGCGCGTCGAACGCCAGGCGCTGCTCGCGGGGCCAGACGAGCGAGAGCAAAGACTTGCCGAAACTCCACTCGCCGAGCCTGCCCACCAGCACGTTGTGCAACACGGACAGGTTCGGGACGAGGTCGAACTGCTGGGCGATCATACCGACGAGCCTGGCGAGCTCGCGCCCCGGCCGGAGGCTCGCGACGTCCCTTCCGCGCAGTTCGACGCTCCCCGTCGAAGGGGCTGTTGCCCCGGCTATGAGCCGCAGCAGCGTCGTCTTGCCGGCGCCGCTGGGCCCGATGACCGCCACCCGTTCGCCCGGGTCGACGGTGAGCGAGAGCGGCGCGAGCACGGTTAACTGTTCGTAGCGCTTCGACGCGCCATCGAGCAGCACCGCGGGCCCGTTGCTATGGTTCGATGACACCGAGAGACCTCGCGACATCCTCTATCGCCCGGTAGTTCTCGTTACTCGTTGCGATGAACCGGTCCGTCTGGAACGCCTCGGCTATCTCCTGCGCCTTGCCGCCCTTCGACGCGTCGATGCCGAGGAGCGCGTCAGTGAGCTTGTCCACGGTGCCCTCCCCATAGGTGGCGTCGACCGAGCTGTTCACGACCCAGTGGTAGTCCACGTAGGGGGGAGTGCGGTAGAAGACGTCCACCTTGTCGAGGTCAACCTCTCCCTTCTCGACGCGCGATGCCCAGACCGCCTCGTTCAGCGCCCCGGCATCGAAGGAGCCTGCCTCAACCAGCTTCCACGTGCGGTCGTGAGACCGGCTGAAACTGATCGAATCGAGGTCGTCCTCCACGTCGATGCCTGCCTCTGCGAGGAACGATCGCGGCATCAGGTGGCCGGAGGTGGAACTCTCGGATCCGAAGACGAGCGTCCTGCCCTGCAGGTCGGCAAGCTCTGTGATGCCTGAGTCCGGCGCGGCCACGAACACGGAGTGGAACGCGGCGTCCCGCGGACGTTGGGCTATCGCCTCCGCGTCCGGAACGGCCAGGCGGGCCTGGACGCCGGTGAGGCCCCCGTACCAGGCCATGTGGATGTCGCCCTGCTTGAAGGCGGTGACGACAGCCGAGTAATCCACCTGCGGCACGTAGCGCACGTCCAGGCCCGTCTCCTCAGAGAGGTACTCGGCGAGCTTGTTGAAGCGCGCTTCCAATAGACTCACGTCCTGGTCCGGGATGCCGGCGATGAGCAGTGGCTCCTGATCTTCTTCACTCGAACATGCAACCAGCCCTGCCAGCAAGACAGCGGCCAGCACGATCACGACCTTTCGCATACCTCTCCGTCAGTTTCGTAGTGGGATGCAGTTATAATACCGTCTGGTGATGGCTGGCATCCGAATCGATTACAAACTATCATCAAACGATGGACGTGAGCGCGCTGAGAAGCTTTGTTGCCATATGCCGCTCCGGAAGCTTCCGGGAGGCAGCCCGTGAACGGCACGTCAGTCAGCCGGGCGTGAGTCGACATGTGAAGCGGCTCGAGACAGAGCTTGGCGTGGCCCTGCTGGTGCGTCACCGGAAGCACGTGGTGCCAACCGCCGCCGGCAGCAGACTCTTCGCTTATGCCGTGGACACCCTTGCCGCGCACGACCGCATCATCGAGTCCCTCGCGCGCGATGATGCGGCGGTGGAGGGCGAGCTCCGGATCGCGGCGAGCACCGCGCCGGGGGAATACCTGCTGCCGGGCCTGTTATCACAGTTCACCGAGATCTACCCACGAGTCCGGCCGCGCGTTGCCGTTACTGACTCGGCATCGGCGACCGCGCAGGTCGCGGACGGCCACTCCGCTCTGGGGTTCGTCGGAATGAGAGTGGCGCACCCATCCCTCGAATGGACGGTGGTCGCCGAGGACGAATTGGTGCTCGCGGTGCCTGGAAGGCATTCGTTCGCAGGCCGTCCGTCCGTTGATGTGTCGGAATTGAAGGGCCTGCCGTTCATCGAGCGAGAACCCGGGTCCGGCACCTGGACCGGTCTTCGCCGCGCGTTGGACAGGGCGGGTGTGAAGGAGCCCGGTTACACGCCGGTCATGGTCGTCAACTCGACTCACGCGACTCTGGCAGCCGTCAACAACGGCTTCGGGTTCAGCATCGTATCGTCACTCGCCATCCACGAGCACGAGTTCGACCAGGTCTACCCGGCGCGGTTGACCGGCGTCGATACCACACGCAGCCTGTATATGGTCAGGCGGACCTCGCTCGACTCATCCGTCGCCCAGGCCTTCGGGGACTGGGTCCTGGCCCGCCTCGAAAAGGGGCGAGAGACCATCGAACAAGGGCTACCGCGATGACCGGTCTATTCACCGTCACTGTCTGTACGTCCGCGGACGAAGAGCGTGTGTCCGCGGTGGAGGAGATCCTCCGCGGCCTGACCGCTGAGCCAAAGACGCTGAGCCCTAAGTTCCTCTACCACGAGGAAGGCTCCGGCCTGTTCGACGAGATTACACGGTTGGAGGAGTACTACCCCACCCGTGTCGAGCATTCGTTGCTCGAATGCTTCGGCGACGAGATAGTCCGCGACGTCCGGCCCCACGAGATCGTCGAGCTGGGGCCCGGCAATAGCGCCAAGAGCGGGACGCTCGTCGGTCCCGCTCTGCAGGCCGGAACGCTGAAACGCTACGTCCCCTTCGACATCAGCGAGTCAGCGGTCCGTGAGGGCGCGCAAGCACTGTTCGATGCATACCCGGACCTTGGCGAGATTGCCGCCGTCGTCGGCGATTTCGAGCACCACCTCTCCGCCATACCCCGCTCACGGGGGATACGGCTTATCGCGTTCCTGGGCTCGACGATCGGAAACCTTCACCCGGGCGAGCGGAGCCGCTTCCTGGCGGAGGTCCGAGGACTGATGCCCGGAACCGGTGACGCGCTGCTCATGGGCGTGGACCTCGTCAAGGAGACCAGCGTTATCGAGGCGGCCTACAACGACGCCAAGGGCGTGACCGCCCTGTTCAACCTCAACTCCCTGAAGGCGGTGAACGATCTGCTGGGCGTCGATATCGACGTCAGCCTGTTCCGGCACCGCGCGTTCTTCAACGCAGAGCATTCGCGGATCGAGATGCACCTGGAGGCTGGGGCCGACGTAGCGTTCACGCTGCCCGCGGCCGGCGACATAGTCCGTGTCCGGGCGGGAGAAACGATCTGGACCGAAAGCTCCTACAAGTTCACCAGGGACGGCTTCGCCAGGACGCTCCATGACGCCGGCTTCGGCAGCGTCCGCTGGTTCACAGACCCGGAGGAGATGTTCGCACTGGTGCTGGTCCGCCGATGAGCCGGCATCATCCTCCGGTGAACGTTGCCTTGAGACTGCGGTACGTCGCTACCACCGTCTCCCACGCCAACTGAGCCTGCTCCGAGCGGACCGCAGTCATCTGCTCGCCCGCGCGGTAGCACCACGTCGAGACGTTGGCTATCCCGGCTGCGGCCATCGCCTCCGCGGCTTGGATGATCTCATCCTCCCGGCCCGCCGGTATCGAGAACGCCTGCAACCAGGCCATGGGCTCCTGCCGGGAGTCGCGGCATGCAGCAACGACCGCCGCGCACGCGTCGTACACGTATGGGGAGACGGGGTGTCCGTGCGCTCGCCATAAGGGCGACACCGCGATGACGTCAGCCGCGCGGGCAGCCGTCAATTGCGTCCGGAGGCCCCCACCCTTCTGCCCACCTGACTCTGGGAGCACTCCGACGGCGGTGCGCAGGCCAAGTCCGCGAGCACTGCCGCACGCGTCCTCCACCAGGCGGGCGAGGCTCCACTGCTGAAACGTCCGCCCATCCGCCGGGCCTGCATTCCCCTGCTCGAACGCTTCGAGAAAGGCTGGTTGCGCTTCCCTGCAGCTATCGCAAACGCACGTCTTCTCTGCGGGGGCCAGCGGGTCGTCGAAGAACACAAGGTCGGCGCCTGCCCTGGCTGCCGCCTCGATCCACGTCTGGAGCAGCTCGCGGAACGCGGGCGCGTTGGGGCAGGCCACGGGGGTCCGCTTGCCGTCAGGCCCGACCTGCCAGGATTCAGGATGCCGGAGCAGGAAATCGCTGAACGCCTCGCCCGCGAATAGACCACCCAGCCCCCAGCAGTCTAACCAAGCCTCGAGACCGGCCTGGCGAGTGGCGTCCACCAGGGCACTGATCTCGCCGGAATGAAAGGCCAGGTCATACTCGCTAACGGTGTGAACGACGTAATCGCACCCGGCCGCGACGATCTCAGGAAGGTCTCGTTCCGCGTAGTGCCGGACGAACCGGTTGCCAAGGTACGTGACACCTAGTTTCATACGCGCGGCTCCGCGCTACTCGACGGTGACGCTCTTCGCCAGGTTGCGCGGCTGGTCGACGTCGTTGCCAAGCAGGTCTGCCATCCGGTAAGCGAACATCTGCAAAGGTACGACGGCCACCATCGGCTGCAGCAGGGGCGGGCACTCCGGGATCCAGAGCACGTCGTCCGCGTACGCCGTGGTCTCGGCGCTCCCGGTCGTGGCCACGGCGATGACCTTCCCTCCGCGAGCGCGCACCTGCGACATGCTGATGAGCATCTTCTCGTACAGCACGTTACGCGGCGCGACGGCGACGACCGGCGTCTCCTGATCTATGAGCGCGATGGGGCCGTGCTTTATCTCCGCGGCGGACATGCCCTCCGCGTGGATGTAGCTCGTCTCCTTCATTTTATAAGCGCCCTCGCGCGCTACAGGCTCCATAAGCCCGCGTCCCAGGAAGAGAAAGCGTCGTGCGTTCATGTAGCGCCGCGCGGTCTCCTCCGCATCGCGCCCGGTCATCTCGATCGCGGCTCCGAGCAAGGCGGGAAGGCGCGTGATCTCCTCCACGCAGCGTGCAGCACTCTCCGTGCTCAGCGTGTCACGCTGCTGCCCCAGCGCGCAGGCGGCGAGGTACATCACGACCATCGAGTTGACCATCGTCTTCGTCGACGCGACGCCGACCTCGTGGCCCGCGTGCATGAGCAGCGAGTGCTCCACGGCTCGCGTGGCCTCGCTCTCAGGCACGTTGGTGATGACGGCGGTCCGCGCGCCGCGTATCCGCGCCTCGTGCAGAGCCTGCAGTGTGTCCGCCGTCTCGCCAGACTGCGTGACGCCTACGACCAGCGTGTGCTTGTCCAGCACAGGATCACGGTGGAGGAACTCGGCGGCGTTCTCGGCCGTTGCCGGGATGCGGGCGAGTGTCTCCACGTAGCGAGCGCCCACCAGCCCCGCGTGGACGCTCGTACCCATGCCCAGGAACACCACCCGCGTCAGCGCCGCCGCCTCCGTGTCCGTGAAGGGCAGCAGCATCTCGTCCAACTGCGCGTCACCCTGTGAGAACGCGATGCGTCCGTGCAGCGCGCTCATCGCGGACTCCGGTTGCTCGTGTATCTCCTTCAGCGTGAAGTGCTTGAAGCCGCCCTTTGCGGCGGCGCCGCCGCTCACGCCCACGGGTCGCAGTGCGCGCGTGGACGATCTTCCGTCCAGCGTCCGCAACTCGAACCCCTCGGGTTGCACCACTGCTGACTCGCCTGGTTCCAGGAATATCGCTGTTGACGCATACGGCGTCAGCGCCGGGAGGTCGCTTGCGATGAGCATCTCGCCGTCGCCTGCGCTTACCGCGATGCCGCCCGCGTTGCCGATGCGTACGGCGACGAGCGTTTCAGGCGTGCGCGCGTGCATGCAGGCTATGGCGTGTGCGCCGCGCAGCCGTCCCGCAGCGAGGCGCACCGCCTCCTCGAACGGCAGGCCCTCCGCAAGCAACTCCTCGATGAGGTGGGGGATGATCTCGGTGTCTGTCTGTGAGAGGAACTTGTGGCCGTTCGCGGTCAGCCGGGCCTTGAGTTCGGCGTAGTTCTCCACGATGCCATTGTGGACGACGACAACCTCGCCGGACCCGTCCGTGTGCGGGTGCGCGTTGACGTTGGAGGCGGGGCCGTGCGTGGCCCACCGCGTGTGGCCAATGCCCTGCCGTCCGCTGACGGGTTCGTTCTCCACGAGCCGCCGGAGATTGTCCAGCTTGCCCGCAGCCCGCCGGATCGAGAGGTGGCCGAAGTCGTCCACGACCGCGACGCCCGCGCTATCGTACCCGCGGTAGGAGAGGCGCGTGAGCCCGTCCAGCAGAATGCTGGACGCCTCACGAGGGCCGGTGTATCCAAATATCCCGCACATGCGACAGGTGGGAGTGTAGCACTCCGCCCGTCCACGTGCGGCTTAGGCCCCTCAGACGCTCCCGCCAGCGCAGAAGCAGATTCCCGGTCGAGCAGCCACGCCAGCGTGCCACCGGCCACCGCGTTGTGCAGTCGGCTACCGGTGGGAACCCAGGGAAATCGTACGGCGACCTTTCGGGGGAGTGGAAGCGAGCGGGGACTCAGGTGAGTTCGCTCTGCTCGAAGCAGGGCTATGATGTACGTTATGGTATGGCTATTCGGGGCGTCCAAACAGGCCGTCAGACGGCAGGTGGCACAGCGGCACGACGGGGTGATCGTCCGAGCGCCCGCCGGTCGAGCCATCGTCGTCAGCAACCGGTACCAGTGGCAACTTGTATTCGACTTCGAGGCGCCCGACGGCCCTCCCGTTCCGCTGTTCGGTCAGCGCACGGTGACACAGATCGGGATCCCTTTCACACTCCGCGGCCAGTTCGTCTGGACATTGCGCCGGCGCCCCACTGTGGGAAACGCGATCTATCAGCGGCGCAAACAGTGGACGGCGGAAGAAGAGTACCCCTGGGAGGAATTCATTCGCAGACTACAGCCCGAGTTGCGGCCTCCGGCGGTTGCCTTGGGCTATGGCGACTTCGACTACGAGTTCGACATCTCCACCAACGACGAAGGTAAGCTGCGCGAGCTCTTCTCCGACCCCGACCTCCGCCGCTTCCTCCAGGCCATGCCGTCCGTGTCACTGAGCGCGCTGCGGGACGACGAATGGCTCTACTCGCTGGGCAGCGGGCAGGCCGGCGACCTCGCCGTCTTGTCTTTCCAGCACCCGGGCATACTGAAGGACGACATCAAGTTCCGGGATATCGCACGGCTCCTCGAGACCATCATCGAACGGCTGACCGCGATGGGCGTCGCCGAACCAGCCCGCCACAGCTTGTTTCCGGCAGCAGGCGTTGATCGGCTGGGCGAAATCTAAGTTCCGCTCGAAGATTGTGGCGCACTTGCAGGAGTTGTTGGTAAAGGCCTGGAGTGCTCGCCGACGCAACTCCGCGTTCCGCATCAGCGACGCGAGCCAAACTCGATACCGGAACCGGCCTGTTGCCGCTTCCGCAGCCACGGTCTGGGTCGGGTTGAACCGAAGTTCAGCCCTTGAGTAGCTGGGCCGGTAGCTGCAGCTCCTTGCCGAGTTCCTTCTGGCGCTCGATGTTGAACTCCTCGGAAGGCGTGTCCGGCATGTCGATCACGTCCTGTGTACTCATCATGCCGCGCGCCTGCAGAACAACCCGCCGCCACAACACCTGGTGGGAGTCCGTGGCGGACAGGTATTCCCGTGAGTCGTACCGTTGCGGCGCGATCGCCGAGAAGTCCTGACGCGAGAAGTTCGTCACCTGCGTCCAACGCCCAGTGAGCCTGAAGTGCACCCGTTCGTATACGCGTCCCACCCAACTGCTGGGGCGCACCGCCTTGAAGTACACCTGCCGCGACGTGTCCTCCGTGATAGCGATGGAGTTGCGCGTGTACATGTCCGTTCGGTGGTCGTTGCGGAACATGGCCGGCAGGTGATGCGCTCCGCCGTGCCACTCTTCCTGATCGCACTCCCAGCGCGACCGGCGTGCGACGCGCTTGCGGGCAGGGGCGAACAGCCAGGTCCAGTACGTTCGCCACCGATGCTTCGGCCATCGCGCCTCCAGCCCCGGGTAGTATCTTCGCGGCCACCGCGCACTGCCCGACAGACGGCCTCCTTCGCTGCGTTGCCTGGAAACTGTTACCACAGCTCGTCCTTTGATGATCTTGTACCTCCCCCCCATGTAATTGCCGCCGGGCGAGGGGTTCATCAGGTGTTTCACCGAATTGCGGTGGACGTAGGGAACGTGAGCGTCTCCGCCGTTCTCAAGGGCGATGTTCCAGTTCACAGGCCATTGCTCGATGTAGTAGAGGATCAGGGTGATATCGTCGAAGAACTCCGGCGGCACGTCCTCCTCGATGGGCGCTGGTTCGCCCTCACCCATCCACACGAATACCATCCCTTTCAGCGTCTGCGTCGGGTAGACCCGTTGTTTCACGTTGCCGGGGATCCTGGACTCGGGGCCCTCCGGCAGCACAGCCAGCACGTTGCCATCGCCGTCGAACGTCCATCCGTGGTAGGGGCATGAGATGGTTCCCTTGAAATGGCAGTCCCCGTGCATCAAACTGCCGCCACGGTGTGGACAAACGTTCCAGAGGCACTTGACCTGGCCGTCGCCGCCCCGGAAAAAGACCAACTTCTCGCCACAGATCGTCAGTCCCACCGGCCGGCGCTTGACCTTCTTGTCCTCCAGTACCGGGTACCAGTACTCCTTCAACCCCAGCGGCGGTATCAAGGCGCGAATGTCGCTGGCCCGCATGTGTCGTTCCGGCGCACAGTATGATGCGCCTGCTGCCTCTTCCCGGGTTTCCCGCGTTAGCGTCATCGCCTTCCTCTTTCTACGGCGTGAAGCAACTCCAATCAGACATGCGGCCATTATGGTAATTTACCGTACTATCGTCAACGATTTCGTTGTTGCGCCGAAACACTGTAATTGACGAGCAACTTCATTGCTGAAATCGTCACCCTAGTGGCTATCCCTGCGCCATGCCCTCCCTCGTCACGGCGACTCCACTGACGACGTGTCCCTGGGGCGCGGAGCACTGGTGAAGAACACCAAAGCGCTCACAGCCATCCAACAGATCGCGACGAAGCTGAACGCGCCCATGTAGCTTCCCTGGCGGTCGCGCAACGCGGCAAGCATCAGCGGCGATAATGCATTCGACGCAGTCTGGAACGGCCGCATCATCCCGCGTATCCCTCCTATATGGTCGCGGCCGAAATAGTTCGCGACCGTGAGAGCCTGCAACTGATAGAAGCCGGGTTGCGTCAATCCCTGTGTCGCTCCCCAGACGAACAGCATCCAAGGATGCCCCACGACAAGGACAAGCACGACGCTGAGCCCGGTCAAGCCCGCCTGGCAGGTGAAGACGTAGCGCAGCGGAAAGCGGCTCGACGCGGTCCCCCAGATGAAGCGGTTGGCGACCGCGCACACGCCGTAGATCATCAGGACGCCTGCGCCTATCTGTCCACCGGCCCCTCGGTCCTCCATGAACGGCAGCCACTGAGCCTGGAACCCCGAAAGGCCAAACATCGCCATCAGACCCGCCATCGACAGCATCCAGAATGTGGACGTGCCCAAGGCTTCGCGGCGCGTCAGGCCGGGCTCCTCAGGCACAACCGGTGGGGAGTCGACCTGCTCTCGCCCCTGAGAACCGTCATTGTCAGGCGACAGGCCGATGCTTTCAGGGCTCGTGCGAACCAGCAACATCAGAGGCATCATGACCGCAATGACGCCAAGCCCTGTCCAGAACCAGGCCATACGCCACCCGACGGTGGCGATGAGCAGGATGACTATGGGCGGGAATATGAGAATCCCGAGGGGCGAACCGATGTTGGCCCACATCAACGCCTGGGGACGGCGGCGGACGAACCACTTGATGACGATTGCATTGAGCACGCCATCGCTCAGCAGTCCGCCCAGCGCACCGAGTACGCCGAAAGTCAGGTAGTATTCGAGGGGCGTTTCCACCCATGTCACGAGAACGAAGGACAATCCGGAGATCACGGCGCTCAGCGGCAGCATGACACGGGGCAGCCACCTATGGTCTGCCAGAGGCCCCAGGATAGGGCCCAGAAGGCCTCCGGCCAATACCCGGAGCGTCAGTGCTCCAAAGACTGTGGCTCTCGTCCAACCCAGATCGTCGTGCATCGGACCAGCGAAGACACTACTGGTGAAGTGAGCCCCTCCCGTTTGAAAGGCGCTACTGAGGGCCGCGAGAAACACGATGACCCAGCCGTAGAAGAAGGGTACGCGTCTTGCAACTGCCTCCATGGTGGCCTCGCGCCGCAACCGATCTACGGCAGGTGTTCGAGCCGGGCGGCTGACAATGGCTTCCGTAACCAGGGCCTGACCTTGACCGGGCACGCACCATCGGGCTGCAACCTCCTGCATGATGAGAGGCGATGCGTACGCACAGAAGGTCCCTTGTTGCCATGATCCCGTGGAAATGGACGGCAGCGATGCTCGTGCTTGCCGTGACCATGACCGGGTGGGTAGTCGTGTGGCAATACTACCTGCTGGACGCCTTTGTCCAGGACCCACTGCCCTCGGTCACGGTGATCGCCGACACCTCGGGCAACCGCCGCGTCCTGTGGGTCTCCACCGGTGCAGGGTTCGTCGTGGCCAGCCTCGGTGTGCTCTTCTGGGGGCTGGCCAGCCGCTTCAGGCACTATAGCGCCGCGTGCGGACGGATAGTCGTCATCTGCGGCGCAGCGCTGATACTCGTGGGGGTCTCGTGTCTCTTGCTCTTCGTGTCCGCCAGGAGCGTCGTGATCGACGAGCGGGCGCAAGTGGTGGTCCTCGAACAGCAATGGCTCTATGTGCGCAATCATGAAACGCTCGCTTTCGACGACATCGCGCGGATCAATCTTCGCGTTCGACAGACGCGCGTTGGAGGAGGGAGCGGAGGCTGTCTGATCGCGCGGGGCCTCAGCATCATTCGTCACGACAGAACGTGGGTGGAAATCCCCTTCAAGCAGGAAGAGATCGGAAGGGCGGTCGCCCGCATCGCCGACGTGCCGTTGGAGGGCACCGACAAGCGGGAGTGTTAGCCTCGTCGCACGGGCAACCACGCGTCCTGTCAACACAGCGCCGCCTCACCGGCCGTACCCATCTCCTGCGGCACACGCGGGGCAGAGACCGGGACTATGCAAGCCCCGGCCTCTGCGTCTCGCAACATCGGGCCGAACTCATGGTGAATCGTGTCCAGGTCTCATGACCTGCAGCTCGGGTCCACTTCCTAGTTGGCCGCCTGGTACCACTCTCTCACCTGCGCGATGATCTCATCCCGCTTTGCGACGTGCTCCGGCGCGTCGATGTTCACGTACTCACGGTCTGGCTTCTGAATCTCGGCCGGGTCCACGTTGTCCTTGGGAACGTCCAGGCGCAGCGAGTTGGGCGAGGTCCTGCCGGAGTACTCCGCAACCAAGTCATGGACCGCGGTCTGACCTTCCCGGCTCAAGAACCAGTTGATGAACAGCTTCGCCGCGTTCGGATTCGCAGGGTTCTTCATCACATGGACAACGTTCGCGGAAGTCCCGCCGACCATCGTTCCGACCGTGCCGAGGTCCTTCCTGACCGTCTGCACCGGCAACCCCAGATCAGCCAGGTCCTCGATGTCTCCGCAACCCAGGATGCATAACGAGTAGACGCCTTGGGCAAACTGGTCCTCGACCGTTCGGAAATCGCCGAAGAAACCGACATCCAAGTCCTGCACGAACGTCTGCAGCCAGTCGGTCTCTTCCATGAGGTATAATTCATAGAAGCCCGTGGTCGCCCCTGGCTCCATAGGAGTGAGTCCCACGATCTCGCTCCGCCATCTCGGGGCCAGGAAGTCATCGATGGACTGGATAGCATCGATCTCCGCCTGCGAGACCTTATCGGTGTTGACGTGAAACTCTATCGTGTCGGCGAAGGCTGCGGAATGGTTGAACAGGAACTTCTCATCGAGGTCCGAGTAGAAGTGCCGGTTGTTGAACCAGTTGGAGCGTTCCACTACTTCAGGCAGTATCAGCCAACCGTCCGTTTCTTCGAAGAGGCCGGCAGGCGCCGCGCGGGTCGCACCGGTGCCGCCCCCTATCGTGCCCACGTCCGCCGTGAAGCGGCCCGCGGCTTGTTCGGCTATCAATCTATCCGTGTGTTCTCGGGCGCTGCCCCGCTGTACGACAGTCTGGATACCGAACTGTTCTTCGAAACGGTCCCAGATCAACTCCATCCTCGAGCCGCCGCCGCCGGAGCCGATCACGACTAGTCTCCCTTCCTCCTGAGCATCGACGATCAGCTGGTCCCACTCGCTCAGCGCGGGGGTTGGTGTGGATGCCGCGCCCACCGGGGTAGGAGTCGGCTCGTCGGTGCCACACCCCGCTATTGCCACTGCGAGCCCCGCAAGCAACATCATCAACAGCCCCGCGTTCTTCGTGTACCGGTGTGCATTCATGAACATCCCCTTCTCCCTCCGCTGCCTGCGGCAGTATATCCTAGGATTCTCCGGCCAAAAGGCTAGCTGTGTCTCACTCCCAACCGTAGCCCGACTCGTCGGGCTACCAGGGCGGTGGCCAGCGTGATCGACGCGGTGACGATCAGCACTGCACTTGCCGCTTCTCTCAGGGAGAGCACTCCCGGCATCGCCCACTCCAACGCCAATATCGATAGCGTGATCGTGTCTCGTGAGGCCAGCAGGATGATGCTTGCGGTCGTGCTCGCCGCGATGTTGAAGTTCAAGACTCCCAAAAGGAGCAACGTTGGCATGAGCAAAGGCACCCATATCTTGAAATAGACAGTTATCCAGTTTGCGCCGGAGATGCGGCCGGCCTCTTCCAGGTCGAACCCGACTTGTACGATGGACGCCTTGGAGATGTTCACTCCTGTCGTGTTCCCCTGGAGGATAACGACCAGTATGAGCGCCCAGATCGATCCGTAGAGGACAGACAAACCAGGAGTCCACAGGAATATCAGCAGCAGCCCCAGAGCTGTGAGCATGCCCGGCAGGGCCGCCGATATCCAGATGATGGAATCGAGGAGGAACCGCCCGCGCCAGCGGGTCCGCACGAGGATATACCCGAGCAGAGAGAACAGCAGGGGGCTGAAGATGCCCGCTGTGAATGCCAGGATGAGCGTCATCCGCACGGCGTTGGTGAAGACCGGAGCTGAGAGGACGAAGTCCCAGTGGGCAAGCGTGAACACCGGGTCGATCTGGAAATAACCGCTCCGCACCATGAAACTGCCGAGGACCAGTGCGCCGAGCGGTACGATGGTGAGGAAGGCATGGAGGACCGTTATCGCGCCAAACGCCGGCCAGCGGAACACTCCGAGATCGGTGAGACCCGGCTTGAACCCGCTCGAGATGGTCGTATACCGGCGGCGCTGAAGTATCCAGCGCTGCAAGGGAATGATGAACCCGAGCATCACGAGGGTGACAGACGCCAGCACAGTGGCCTGCCCGTAGAGCGGCGGTTCGTTCAGCCGGACGAGATCGAAGATCAGCGTCGAGTAGACGTAGAAGCCTATCGGCGTGCCCAGCAGGAACTCCGCCTCGAAGGACTGGAAAACACGCATGAGCTGGAGGGCGGTTACCAGCGCGATAGGCGAAATCATCATCGGGATGGTGATCCTGAGGACAGTGCGCAAGCTGGACGCGCCGCCAACCCGCCCCGCCTCTTCCAGAGCCGCATCCATGTTGCGGAAGGCAGGGGTGAGCAGCATCACCTTGAGAGCGATGCCATTCCCCATGACGCCGGTGAGTACTATGCCGGGCACGCTGAAGATGTCGAAGATGTACCTGTCGACGAACGGCAGACTACGGGCCGCCAGGTTGATGTAACCGGTGTTGGGGTCCAGAAGAAGGATCCAGGCTATTACCCCTCCTGGCGTGATGTAAGCGACCCAGAACAGGAATTCCAACGGGTAACTGAATGGGATGCGGGTCCGTGCGAGCGTCCAGGCTATGAGCACGGACAACGGCATCGCTATGAGGAATTCCAGGCCCCAAACCATGAATGTATTGGCGACGGCTTCGGGGATGCGACCATCCTGGAATCCAACGCGCCAATTCTCGAGTCCCCAAACGAAGTCTCCGGCGAATATCTCATGCGCCGTGTTGAAACTCAGCGCGATGATGATGACGATAGGCCCGATCAGAGGAATGCCCAGCGCAATGAGCAAGGCCGCCATGAAGAAGGTGCTTCGCTCCGACCGGATGACGAACGCAGCTTGGCGGTACCTATTCAACTGTGCGCTGGCGATCATGCGCGAATCCTCGTAGCGCCGACGTCAAATCGCATCAGACTTCGGAGTCTGAGATGTGTTGGGTGACCACGTAGCTAATGGCAATCCCCATGGCTATTCGCCGAAGGACAGCACGTCCTGGGCCGAAGCGCACCACGGCTCTGCCCGCTCACGGCCGCAGACGAGCCAGGGAGTGGTGGCCAGAGTCTTTCCCGTATCCATGTCAACAACGCTTACGGTTACCGGCCCATTGAACTGGCTTTCCATCAGGAGCGTCTCCAGGTCTTCTCGTTCCACCCGGCCGCTGATCGTGAACGCCAGGGCGAAGGCTCCCTCGTGATTCGCCTGCCGGAGGGATGCCCCTTCCAAGCCGAACAGGGCGATGTCATCCACCAGGCCGTTGACTCCAGCCCACACCTCGAACCACTGACCCGGCTCGAGGCCCGACCCCATTATCCAGACGCCGGCGGCACTGGTTCGCCCCTCCGGCCACCGCAGTACGGACGGATAGACGGCGACTGTCGGCGCCGCCGTCGTTGCTGCCATCGCCGGTTGCATCGCCATCTGGTCACTATCGTCGGGAGTCGCAGTCGGCGTGGGTGTGGGGTCGGAGCAAGCGCCAACCGCGACTACCGTGGCCAACAAGATGATTGCCAGTGGGAACCGCACTACATTCGTCATCATCTCCCCCGTGTTTCGGGATTAAGGGTCTCGCAGCGTCCTACGAAATCCATCAACTTGTGTTGCCGCCAACCTATCACCGCACATTACACCGGTCAACGTGTCGATTTTCGTAACACGCGATCGGCTGAATGAACGCAGCCCAGCCAGGGGTTGAGGACAGGTATGAACAGCGGTCATAGGGGTCGTTGCGAGGAGATGGCCCTACCCCTGCACCGCTCCCGATGAAAGCCGGCGACATGGCCGACATACGCGGGCAGGACCAGGCGAAACGCGCCATTGAGATTGCCGCCGCGGGCGGGCATAACCTCCTGATGACCGGCCCGCCCGGCAGCGGCAAGATGCTCCTCGCCCGCGCGATGGCCTCAATACTGCCACCGCTCACCCCAACCGAGGCGCTGGAAACGACGAAGGTCTACAGCATCGCCGGGATGCTGCAGGAGGATACGCCGCTGGTCTTGACACGTCCGTTCCGCGCGCCACACCACACCATCTCCCACGCGGGGCTGGTGGGCGGCGGCAGGATCCCCAGGCCCGGGGAGGTGTCGCTCAGCCATCGGGGCGTGCTCTTCCTCGATGAACTCCCCGAGTTCGGGCACAGCGTCCTCGAGGTGCTGCGACAGCCGATAGAGGACAAGGTCGTCACCATCAGCCGGGCGAACGGCTCCGTGACTTATCCAGCCAGTTTCATGCCGGTTGGGCAATAGCGATGAAAAACTACGGTACTCATGGGCTGTCGAACTAGATAACGCAGGCTCTACTGGAGAGGCGAGGAGCGCAGCCAATGGAGAATCGCTTGGGACAACTACGTCCGACACGGACAGCTGACAGCCGGTCCAGACGAAGTTCGAATCTCCCCTGGCGATGTAGGAGAATACGAATAGCCCAGAGCCTGGTGCTATAGTGTCCGTCTAGGCGGCGGCTACCCGGGGTGACTGCCTGCATCAGGAGGTGGACAGCATGCCCACGTTCGGCACCCTCTCGATCGGCGAAGCACGCGCGAGGAGCGCAACCGGCAAGCGCGCGGAGGTCCTGAAGGAATACGTCGGATACATCCAGCGCGTTGCTCCAGGAGAAGCAGGGATGCTTCAGGCTGGAGAGGGAGAGACGACGCAGGCGATTCGGCGCAGGCTCAACGCGGCTGCTGAGGCGCTGGGGAAGAGGTTGGAGTTTCGCCGCACCGGCAACGCCGTCTACTTCTGGTCGTCTGAGGGACGGCGGCATGGCAGGCCCCGCAAGAACCCAGCCGAGTTAACCGCCTAGAGATAGGGCGCAACAGCAAGTAGCGATACTCGTGGCGGTGAATCGAAGTGCCCCAAGGGTCAACCGGGCATGCGGCCAGTGTGCCCTCTGGTTCGAGTGCAGTTCGGTGGGGCCTTTGGTATGGAGTGTCGACCTGCTACTCGCCGATCAAGGAGACCTGCGCGGTAACGTGGTCCCGGGCGTGGAAGTGCCTGGCCTCCAATGGTGCCCCCAGCAGACGGGAGTCCCGTCCTGCGTCAGCCCACACGTACCGAACTCGCCGCTGTCGATAGCGACGAATATGCCCTCAGTGGGCGGGGTTGCCTGGCCGTAGGAGCCGCCTCCCAACAAGCGACCTTCCCCTCAGTAGTCAGCCCGCAACCGAACCTGTCACCTGTTCTTACGGCTGTGAACAGATGCCCTGCTTGGGATGCTCTGAACAAGCCTCTTGTGAGGATGAGGAGTGGACTACCCTAGGGGGAGCATTGCGCCGGGGGTGCGACGTGGCAGAGCAGCCGACATTTGCCGACCTCGACTACAACAGCAAGAAGCGCAAGACACGCCGTGAAGTGTTCCTGGAGCGCATGGAACGGCTGATCCCGTGGGAACAGCTTGAGGAACTGATACGTCCTTACTATCCCACAGCGGGGCGTGGGCGTCGTCCGTATCCGTTGTCAGCGATGCTGCGCATCCACTGCGTGCAGCTGTTCTACAACCTGAGCGACCCTGGGATGGAAGACCTGCTCTACGAGGTCGAATCGGTGAGGCGGTTCGTGGGGTTGCGGCTGTTGGAAGCGCTGCCGGACGAGACGACGGTCCTGCACTTCCGGCACCTGCTGGAGGAGCATGGTCTTGGTATGAAGCTGTTCGAGGAGATCAACCGTCATCTGGAGGCGCAAGGGCTCCGGCTTCGCGAGGGGACGATCATGGACGCAACGCTGATTGCGGCGCCAACGTCGACGAAGAACAAGGCGAAGGAGCGCGACCCCGAGATGCACCAGACGAAGAAGGGGAACGAGTGGTATTTCGGGATGAAGGCGCACATCGGGGTGGATGCGAGGACGGGAATGGTTCACCGCGTGATGACGACATCGGCGAACGTGAACGACCTCACCGAAGCGCACGGTCTACTCCACGGAGAGGAGCGGTGCGTGTGGGCAGATGCAGGGTATCAGGGGGTGGAGAAGCGGGCAGAGAACGCAGGGATGCGGATCGAGTGGCGGGTGGCGATGAGGCCGAGCCTGCGCAGGGGGTTGGACCCGGAGAGCACGGAGGGGTTGAGGGAGAAGAGGAAGGCATCGGTGAGGGCGAAGGTGGAACACCCGTTCCTGTACGTGAAGCGACACTTCGGCTATGCGAAGGTTCGCTACCGGGGTTTGTACAAGAATACGCAGCGTCTGGCTGTGCTGTTTGGCCTGACCAACTTGCTCAAGGCGGAGGGCTACCTGGCGGCGGCATGAGGAAAGCAGTGGGCTTACAATCACCGATTGAGGGCAATCGCCCTTCCCAAGGGCAGATTCGTGGGGCATGCCGCCCTGGTTGCGACGCCACAGCCGTTTACTGAAGCCCGCAGCAGAGCCTGTCTATCCACTCAACTCACTGTAAATGAAATTGTTCAGAGCATCCCTAGTGTCCTGAATCATAGATTCGTGTGCAATAGCGGGCGTGGCCCAATCGCTATAGAAGGCCTCCCCCTTTCCCCGTTGATACTGGGCGACGAGGAACGAGAGACCTTGACGCAGTGGGCGCGCCGTCCGACTACTGCCCAAGCTCTTGCGCTGCGCTCGCGGATTGTCTTGGCGTGCGCTGACGGCAAGAGCAACGTTGCGATAGCTGCGGCGTTCGGGGTAGTCAAGCAGACAGTGGGCAAGTGGCGAGCCCGATTCATTGCACGGCGGCTCGATGGACTACTCGACGAGCCGCGGCCAGGGGCGCCGCGGAAGATTAGCGATGCCGAGGTGGAGCGCGTGGTGACATTGACCTTGGAGACCACCCCGGTAGGCGCCACCCACTGGAGCACCCGCTCCATGGCGGCGCAGACGGGTATGAGCCAAAGCGCCATAACCCGCATCTGGCGCGCCTTTGCCCTCCAACCACACCGGACTGAGACGTTCAAACTCTCGTCCGACCCGCTGTTCATCGAGAAGGTCCGCGACATCGTCGGGCTCTACCTCCATCCTCCCCACCGAGCCCTGGTGCTGTGCGTCGACGAGAAGTCGCAGATCCAAGCCCTTGAGCGGACGGCTCCTCTGCTGCCCATGCGGCCCGGTCAGATTGAGCGCCGTACCCACGATTACCGCCGCCACGGCACGACTTTGCTCTTCGCCGCCCTCAACGTGAAGACCGGAGAGGTCATTGGCTCTTGCCGCCGACGGCATCGCTCTGTGGAGTTCCGGCGCTTCCTCGACCAGATCGATGCAGCCGTGCCTGCGGACCTGGAGGTGCACCTCGTTTTGGACAACTACGCCACCCACAAGACGGCCCTCATCCATCGTTGGCTAGCCCAGCGCCCACGTTACCATCTGCACTTCACCCCAACGAGCAGCTCATGGCTCAACTTGGTGGAACGCTGGTTCGCAGATCTGACGGAGAAACAACTGCGCCGCGGAATCTTCTGCAGCACCCGGGAACTGGAACAAACCATCATCCGCTACCTTGACCAGCACAACACGAATCCTAAGCCATTCATCTGGACCAAGACCGCAGACCAGATATTCACAACCATCACCCGCTATTGCACACGAATCTCTGACTCAGCACACTAGCACTCCCCGGAACCATCGTCCCGCAGCCCGCAGGAGTAGTAGGGACCGCTCTCTATCGATACGAATGTCTCACCGGCGGGCGGGGCGCCTGGCCGACGTCGTAATCGTCGCCGCCCCAGCAGACCGGCGTCCCGTCGGACCGGAGAGCGCACGTGTGGATACGACCGCTGCTGATCTGGGTGAAGCGTGCATCCGTGGGCGATTTCAGTTGCCCGTACTCGTCGTCACCCCAGCAGCCGACCGAACCGTCGGAGCGCAGACCGCACGTATGGACTCCGCCGCTGCTGATCGAGACGAACCGCTCAGCGGATGGTGGTGAGTTCTGGCCCAGGTCGAATCGATTACGCCCCAACACACGACGCTGCCATCGGGACGCGGTCCGCACGTATGGAAGAGTCCGCCGCTCACAGCCGCGAACCGCTCGCCTTCCGGCGACGACGACTCGCCGTACGCGTTGCTACCCCAGCAGTCGACCCCGCCATCGCCCGACCTGACCCCGCACGAATGAGGGTGTCACATTGGCCGGAATTGCTTGGCGGAATCACAATTCGTCGCATACTTCGTTGGCATAGCAGGCGATGAGCGCCAAGCGTACACCCGGCTTAGTGCCGAGTTCTTGGGAAAGTGGTGTGCCGGAGAAGCGCGCGGCCATCGTGCATCGGTTTTGTCTGCTGACATAGGTTGCTTCGATAATAGGTGCTTGCAGAGGTGATGAACCGTACTCCGCCGCCTGCTTTCGTCTGTTGTGGTGTTGGACGTAAGGCCAACATGAGGGATTGCTTCGGACGCCTTCCGCGCGGCGGGTCAACCAGTATCGACGTTGCCCCGGATGAGCCCGGCAACGCGCTCACCAATCATGACGGCAGTCGCGTTCGGACCAGCCCGGAGCGACCGTGGGGCAATGGAAATGTCCGCGACCCGTAGGCTGTCAACACCGTGTACACGGCACTGCTCATCCACGACGGCCCGGGGAACAGTGGATGAGCCGAGGCTGCACGTGCCGAGCGCGTGAGCAGCTGTTCCGAGCGTATTCAGAATCCAACGCTCGGAGAAATGGCCAAGGTTTGGCACTGATCTGGGAGCCACCCACGAATTGAGTGGGGGCTCCTGAAGGAGGTCGAGGATGAGCGCGATACCTGCCTTGAATCGAGCGATATCCTGGCTGGCGAGATAGCCATAGGTAATCGCGGGCGGCACGGTGGGATCAACTGACTTCAGCCGTACTTCCCCTGTACTCTCGGGCACACAGATGGTGAGCTGCAGAGCGAAGTCGGCCTCCGACTGTCTTGCTCTCAGGGCCATATCGGTGCTGTTGGGGCCCACTCCGCTTGAGTACATCAGTCTGGCTTGCACATCAGTGTTGGGCAGGTCGCCGGGTGACCCGGCATACGGTGCGTTGACATAAATAACCGGCTGGCATTGCATACCTTGCCCGACCCCTGGAAGGTCGGCGACGACTTCGATACTCAAGGCACGTAGGTCGTCGGCTGGTCCGATTCCCGATAACAGCAGGACTTGGGGCGGTCCGAAGACCCCGGAACAGAGGATGATCTCGTTAGCGCGAAGGATGACGCTCTCTCCGCCAGCGACCGCTTCCACCCCGACGGCGCGTTGGTGCTCAAAGATGATGCGGGTAACGGTGGTGTTCGTGCGGACGGTCAAGTTAGGGCGTTCGCGTGTCGGGGCGAGATACGTCAGTGCAGTGGTCATGCGCTTGCCGCCATGGTCGTTTCGCACGTTTGGTCCATACTGCGCTTGCGCTAGCCATCCGCCCGCCTCTCGATGTGCAAGAGAACGTTCGGCGGATCGGCCTAGGTTCGCTCAGATATCGCCCGTAACAGCTAACCGAATGAGACCTGTTCCCAAGGCATCTGCTAAGTCGCCGTTTCATACATGCGGCGTACCAACTCCCGAGCCTGCTCGGATCCACGACGCAGGGTCATTCCGCCTGGACCCGCTGGGCCGGTGTCTACCAATTCGAGCGTCGCGTTCCTTGCCGGATCTTTGAACACGTTCATCGGATCCCCACCATCCCTTACGACCTCGAGTTGCTCTTGAAGCATTCGCCGGAACATGACGATACCCCTGTCAGACGAGCTGAGGTTCTCTTTGTCTCGCCTGGCAATGGCGCCTTGCGTCACCCAAGCCATGGTGTCCTGCCCTTGATTGAAGTCCAGGAGACGACGCCCACGCTCATCAAACATCGGCATTCCCCTCCACGGGATCTGCTCTTGGGCCGGCGCTGTCACACCTGGGGGAGCAGGGTACACGCTGTACAAGACGTGGAGCGTGTGGTCGTCGTTCATGGGAACGCGGATTTGCATCTGGTTGCGCAGCCGCAATGCGTTTGGGAAGATCATCGGGGGTTCCGTCTCCCATTCGGTTGCCCCCTCGTGCAGCCTTCGTTTGATGAGGCCGTAGTCGGTCACCTCGAAGTCAAGGTTCTGAGCGTTTCGCGTCGGTCTCTCTGTCCCCAGGATCCATTTCGTGTAGTACTCGTGCAGCCATAGATTATGAAGCGTGTCCGCGGAATTCTCCTGAATCTGTAGCCAGTTGCACGGTATCTCCACGTATTCAATATCGCGGATCACATTTTGGCGGACCAGGATGTCCCACCGTGGGAGGAGAGGCGCCGGTTCCGGTCCAAGGTATGCGAAAATCAGCCCTCCCAACTCCTCCACAGGATACGAAGTCAGACGAATTGTGTCCTTGAATCTGCTTCCGGGATGCGCCAGTTTCTCATAGGGCTGTTCCACGCATCGGCCATTTGTGTCGTACATCCATCCGTGATACGGGCAGCGGATTCCTTCCTCTTCCGGAATGCCATAGACCAGATTGACCCGGCGGTGCGCGCAAGACTTCTCCACGAGTCCGAGGCGTCCCTTGAGGTCCTTGAACAGCACCAGTTCCTCACCAAGCAACTGTACTGCCTTTGTTCCGCCCCGATGCGTTGAAGTTGTGTTAGGTTCTACCACCATCAATTCTGAGGAAGCTCCGATAGGATGCCAGTATCGGCGGAGCAAGTCACCCATGGCCGTGCCCGGCCCAACCCGAGTGAGGGTCTCGTTGTCACGTTCGCTCAGCATGCGGCAACTCCTGTTCCTGACGACCCACTGCGGATACGCTAGATCCCCCTATTGCAACGATTGTGAGATTCAGAGCGTTTGCTTCTACGAAACGCTAGTCGGTCGTGCTGTAGGTTTGCGGCCTGCGCGCGCATCGGCAATGTAGGCGAGACTCTCCTCGTAGATCGCCTTCGAGATCGACGGGTACCGTGAACGCGGGTTGTCGATATGGTCGGCGGTCCACCCCAACGTGCCCGGGCTCACACCGATGAACCCGTCGCAATCATCTCCGGCGCCGAAGCCACTGATGGTGGGTACGCCTACGTTCTGCGTGACGAGCTTGCCTTGCTCCGGAGTGATTCCTGTGAGGATGATAGCAAAGGCTCCTGCCTCCTCTAGTGCCCTCGCGTCGTTAAGCACACGTTCGTCGGGCAAAGTTGCACCCCCTGCATAGCCGCCTACTTCTGAAGCCGTCATTGGCGTCAGGCCCATGTGCCCAAGAACGGGGATGCCGACGCGAACGAGTCCTTCCACTACCGAGGCGAATTCTGCGCCCCCTTCGAGCTTTACTGCGTCGCATCGTGTTTCCTTGACGAGCCTGCCGGCGCTGCGTATGGCGTCCTCAACCCCGACTTGATAGGACATGAAGGGAAGGTCACCAATCACAACCGCATGGCGCGTGCCCCGGCAGACACTGCGGGTCATGAGGATCATCTCATCCAGCGTCACATCATTGTTGTCCAGATGGCCCAGGAGGAAACGTCCACCACTGTCTCCAACCAGAATGGCGTCCGGCTCAGCCCGGTCGATGGCGCGAGCCATCTCGTAGTAATAGGCCGTCATCAGCACCACCTTCTTCCCCACCTCCTTCATCCGCCGAATATCAGCTATCCTAATCTCTGCCATCGAATGCCTCCTTCTTCTCTCACATCGCAGAGCCCGCACTACCGCGCGACAACTCCGCGGGGCTGAGGCACTTCATCTGACGGAAGCAAGCCACTCCGCCATGACTTGGCCTTGGTGAACGCAGCCGTTCGTGTGGAGCACTGGTGGTCATTGTGAGGTCTGCGCAGTGCCTTGTCGCGCCTTGCTGTCCGGCGGGATTTCAAACTCCTCGTGCCGGTCATCAAACACATCTGTAGCTTGCCTCTTTATTGTCTGCCGGCCTCCTGAACCAGGAGGAGCATTGCCTCGTTCTGCTATCCAGCATTCAAGATCGATGTACTCATTGAATCCCGGATCGTAGACGAGAGCCATAGGGTTGCTGCCGTTCTGAACAGAATCGATGCCCTGTTTGAGCATCTGCCGTAGTAAGATAATGCCTCTATCGGACGCGCCAAGGTGTTCCTGCGCGCGATCAAAAATCGACCCCTGCGTCTCCCAAGCCATTCCGTCCTGGCTCGAGAATGTATCCATGTGGTATTCGCCCTCGTCGTTCATCCACGAGGCCTCGTAGGTGTACGGGATTGCGTCCTGAGCGTCGCTACCCTCGTTCATACTCTTGGAGTCATCGGCAGAAGACACTATTTCTATACGGATGATCCGCGTAGATGTATCGTCGATAGGCACTCGCCAATGCATCGCCCCTGCCAGGCGCAGCATGTTGGGGAAGACCAGCAGGTTGCCCCATCCCGATCCTGACCTTTCACCTTCATAAGACCAACTCTTAAGAAGCCCCCATTCAAAGGGTTGAAAGCCAAACCGCGCGAAGGGGCGACCGAACCCACCACCAACTTGCGGGCGTCCTTTCTTCATGAATGTGTATGCGTGGAGGAAATACGTGTGCGTCACGTCGGCGGTATTCTCTTCCGCCTGAAGCCAGTTGCAGTGCAGAGTGGGTCGTATCTCGATTCGACGGGGCAGGTCAGACCGAACCAAGATATCCCACCGCGGAAGCAACGGCTTGGATCCGGACGGCCCTAAGTAGCCAAAGAGAAGGCCTCCAAGCTCCTCGACGGGGTACGCCAAGTGGTTTATCCGACCCTTAAACGCTGCTGCTTTGGGCTCGAACGGTTGCTCCAAGCACTGCCCAGTCGCATCGTACAGCCACCCATGGTAGGCACAGCGGATGCCTTCATTCTCAACGAAGCCGTAGTACAGCGATGCACCTCGGTGAGAGCACCGCTCGGCAATCAACCCGTAGCCGCCTCCTGGATCCCGGAACGCCACTAGTTCTTCATTGAGCATCTTTATCCGTTTCTTAGGCCGATCCTCGGTCAGCTCTCCCACTGCACAAATCGGATGCCAGTAACGCCGCAACAGCTCCCCTCCTGGTGTTCCTCGAGCTACCTGCGTCAACAATATGTTCTCTTCGTTCGTAAGCATGATGCCTCCATCATACCGATCGCAATCTCAATCGCAGACGGTTGATCTCCTAGGGCTAGCGCCCGCTGACGCTCGGCATTGTCGACTTGACTCCTTTCCGCGCGACATCCTCCTCGTATATCTGCCGTATCGCCGGGTCTTCGCGGTCCAGCGGGATGGTCGACGTGGTCGCTGCCGCGTGAGCATGCCTGATTCCCAGCGGGTTCTTCATGCTCCCGTTCCTCAGGGCCAGCTGGAGCGCTGCGTCCGGGCTGGTGTTGAAGTGCTGGTGGTACCAGTTGGTTGGGGGGCTGAAAGAACTCCCTACCTGCCAGTCGATGCGAACGACCTTGTCGCCGTGTCCGTTCTCGAAAGGTTGTTCGCCGTACTCGTTCGACCACATCAGGCTGAACCCTTCGCCCTCGACGATCTGCAGGATGGCGCCTCCTCCGTGGTAATGCGCCAGCATGTAGCGTCCCGCAGGCCAGTGGGCGAGATGGCAGATCAGGCTATTGTTCGCTATCTCGAACATGGAGAGGTTCGTCCCTGGGCCGCGCCCTTCCGATGGGTCGATCCGGGCCATTCGTATGTCTGCGATGAAGTTCGTCTCCCAGTACCGTCCTTCGCGGGTTTCCTTGCTGAAATAGTCGTCCTGCCCATCGAACCGGTCGCGGAACCCGTAGGGATTGTCGTAGACGAAGTCCTCATCGTAGAAGAGATCGAAGACCATTGGGGCGGTTGTCCAAGCGACGTATTCGCACGGCTCGACGGCAGTGATGGAGTGGCGCGTGTTCAGGGGAATGGCGAAGACGCTCCCCTCTTTCCACTCGAAGTGCTGCCGCTTCCCGGCCGTATCCTCAACTGAAGTTGCCCCTCTGCCGCGAGAGATGTAAATCACCTTCTCGTACAGGTGCTGCTCCCAGTTCGTGCTCTGGCCGGCGGGGAGCCGGACAGCGTACTGTCCGGTGATACCCTCCATGCCCTTCATGATGACGAAGTACGCGTCCGCGCCTATCCGGTTCCAGTGAGCGAACTCCTGCTGGAACGGGTCCGCCACGCCATAGCCTTCGATGACGGGGATTCCCTGCTGGTAGACCCACTTCTCGTACGGCGTCTTCCGGGTCTGCCAGTCGACTCCTGGGGCACTTTGAGATTGACTGTTGGTCATGTCACGATCCTCTCTCCGCCTCTTCTCTCTCATTGATCAGGGCAGGCTTTTCCGGGCCCTGCTGAGCGTATCCGTCTACGGTTCAAACAGCGCCACACACTTGGATGAGTTCGCTATGTAAGCCTCAGCATAGGAGAGAATCTCAGCTTTTCTTCCCTCCATGGCGCCAGCCAAGCACACCCAGTTCAATATCTCGTGCTGACCGGAGTCGACGATCTGATCGGGGTCGAGGTCACGCCATTTCGCCTGCTCGCCTGCCTCCAGCTCTGCCTTCCGCAATCGATCGGCCTCTATGTCCGGCCACAGGTAGTGGTGTTTCGTTGTAAGCGATGCATGGGACCAGCTGGATGACCCGATGACAACAGCTCTCCAAGGGCTAGCCTCCAGAATTCTGGCCACTTCACGCCCCAGGTCATAGCACCTCCAAGGGGGAGGGGATGAAGGCGGTATTACGGGCATATTCTCCTGTCGGCGACCTTTTGCTCTTTCCTGCCCAGGGCCTGGTATGCGAAGATCACTCCCATAGCAGTTCACGGCAATGGGTATGACTGGGTAATGGAAGCCTTCACCATTCTGATCAAGCCCTCGGACAGTTGTCGTGAAGGCGTGTCCGTACTCCTCGCCGTGGTGCAACTCCCAAGAACACCCAACATCAAATCCACCCCGAATCAACTCTCGCGCAAGATGATTACCTGCCTCCTGATGCCCGTTAATCCTAATCGGATTTCCACGAGCCCTGGCCTCTACTCCTTCTTTGATAGCAAACACGCAAAATGGCAACAGCAGATCCTTCTTGAAGGTCTCGTACTGGTCGTCCCCAAAAATCAAGACGAAATCAGGTCCAAAATCGTCAATGCGCTGACGTGCAGCCCGGTAACCTTCAACCAATCTCTCCCTGTACAATCGCGCTGTCGTCAACCCCTCGTCATCACCCCATTCCTCCTGCATTTGCTTAGGCCAATTCTTGGGTTCTTTCATCTCGGGTGGGGTAAGTTCGCTGCGCAGGTTGTACCGCAAATAAGTATCCAGAATGGACTCAACGGGTCCCGCGACCCCTGGTCCGTGGCTACAACCTATGCCCAGAATCTCACCCATGTTGTCTTTCCTCCTTTTGTGTTCAAAGCATCAGGCGCTGCCTGGGGCAAGTGAATCTAGCGCACGGCTGGCCATAGTCATTCATCTCGTGAAGAACTCGGTGATGGTTCGATTAAATTCGTCGGGTTGCTCGTACTGTGGCCAGTGTCCAGCGTTTCTGATAACGTGCAATTCTGAACCCGGCATTTCGCGGTGAGCTTTCTCCGCGACCGGCAGTGGCGTTGGATTATGATCCGTCCACAGGAACAGGAACGGCACCGTGATCTGGCGTAACCGCTCACCGTTCCAGATGACATCTTCGGCGCGTTGCCCACCTGCGTTTGTGTCACGGGCGGTCGTGTCCTTTTGCGCTAACATGGAGTATAACCGGTAGCGAACCTCAACGAGCTCTTCGGTGACGGACCGTTCTGGATCAGCAAAAAGCCAGGAGAGCCGCGCATGAACGGATTCAGGCGTCGGGTTACCCCGGGCGGCCGCGGACAATCGACGCATTTCAGCACGGCCTGGCTCCGCTAGCCGATCGACGTCCTCTCCCATATGTAAGCCGGCGCCGGTTATGAAGGCAACTTTCTTCGCACGCCTGGGGTGTTCCAACGCAACGAGCGCTGCAACCGACCCTCCCATTGACTCTCCGGCTAGGTAAGCACTATCGATATCGAACAAGTCCATGAACTGGGCAAGGTGGGCGGCGGCTCCTCGGACGCCCGGAGTAGTCGGATGCGGATCGGTCAATCCGTGCCCTGGCATGTCGACGGCATATACATGGAAGTGCTCACCCAACGGAATTACATTTCTGGAGTAAGCTTCCGAGTGTCCTCCACCGCCGTGAAGCAGAATCAAGACATCCCCGGACCCCGCCTCGATGCATCGGGTGCGAACGCCACCTACATCTACATAGTAGACACTCGCCCCGAGCAAGTCAGTCCAAATGGTCATGCCGGTCCACTCCCGTCAAACGTGCCCTATCGATACCCAGCGGAAGGTCATCGGCGAAGAGGCTTTCAACGGACAATAGGGACTGAATGACGTCGGTCTTTGGATAGTACACCCCCTAAGCGGCGGCTATAATCCAGATGCGCCCTGGCTATGCTAGGCGCCATTGCTCGCGAACCCTAACTGTCTGAACTTCTTCACCTTCGGCATCCCCGGTTCGCATGCGAACAGCATCTATCTCTGGTCATGCCTTGTCAAGTGATGTGGAAGGGTACCTCCGCTATCTGATCAGGCTTGCGCCAGGAGGCGCGGCATCGGGTGTCCATCGTGTGCTGGGCGCCGACCTCGACGACGGGAGCGGGGGAAAAGCGGCGGGCTATCTGCCACTCATCGTGCTGCGCATGGACTTCCTTAGGCGAGGGTTGCACGTAGATGGACGGCGCCATGGCGCCATCCGGGACTGGACTCCAACCCCGCAGCCTACCAGCGCCGGCAACTCTTGACCGCCGTCCACGCCTGGACATCGGCAGCGTGCGGTGCTGGCAGGCCCGAACCAAACCGGGCGGGACTCGGACCACCTCACTATCGTGGTACTTTCCCGTTTCGGACATCCTCTATGAACTTCTGTACGCGATCATGCACCATCCGGGCCGGAGTCACTCCGTACTGATCCTCACCTCTGTCCAGAGACCCCAGGTTGAGACCAACAGGCGCCAGGTACCCATCGGTCTGTCCGGAACCGCCTCCAGCGAAGGTGGGAATGCGCAGCTCTTTCGTCAGCCGTCCGGATACATCCGGCGGAACCATTGTGAAAAGCAGCGAAAAACACCCGGCATCCTGGAGCGCAAACGCCGCGTTCCGAAACTGCTCCTCTGTGGCTTTGGCTTCGTCGCTGTGGAACCCCCCGAGAGCGATTGTGGTCATCGGAGTAAAACCCATGTGCCCTTGAACCGGAATCCCGGCCCGAACAATAGCGGCTGCCACCTCCGCAATCTCTTCGTTTCCTTCCAACTTTACCGCCTGCACTCCAGCCTCTCGGACGAAGCGTCCGGCGTTGCGTACACCGTCTTCTACGCTGACTTGGTACGACATGAATGGCATGTCAACCAGGACGAGAGCGCGCTCGCTCCCACGGACTGCCGCCCTGCCAAGAAGAATCATCTCTTCCATGGTGATTGCGGCGTTCTCGTTATAGCCAAGAACGTGCCTCGAAGCGCTGTCTCCAACGAGAATGATGTCGGTGCCCGCCTTATCGACGATACGTGATGTTGTGTAGTCGTAGACAATACTCATCACTGGACGCTCGCCACGGGCCTTCATACCCTGGATTTCCGAAGCTGTTAGCCGGGCCATAATTCCCTCCTTCGACCTCATTGGTCGGCAAATGTGCTGGGCCGCACGCGTACTCTAGCAAGTCTCCGCACTTGGTCCTCGAAACCGCGAGCGACGACTTGCATCGCTTCAGGGAATTGCCTGTGCTACTGGCACCTGAATCGGCGAAGGCGTCTGGTGCCGAAGTTGTATCTCGCGATGCTCTCGTGAGGATTCGAGAATGGCCACACAAGTCTCGAGGGTGGCCCGGCCCCAGTCCGCACCGGGGAAGACAGGACGATTTCCCTCCAGGGCAGCCTTCAACTCCGCCACCTCGGCTGCCCCACGATGGGTGGGGACGGACGACAGCATCATCTCCTCCCGGCCTTCGTCGGTGTAGATGTATAGACCATGTTCCGACTGACGAATGTCGCCGTGCTCACAACTCACAATCGTGATTCCGAAAAAGTCCTGGGCTCGATCGCCTGACTGGCGTTCGTCCGTTGCCGCAGCGGTGAATCGCTCCATTCGATAGAACTCCTCGGTGGGCACTGGCGCGGTGGGAGTGGGGCGGGGACCATACAGCTTATCGTCCGGAATGCGCTGTCCACCTTCTCCGCGAGCCCAGGTGAGCTCCCCGCTGTCGAAGAAGCCATACCCGTTGAACGCAAGCAACGCCGTCGCCCCGTTGTCGAATTCAAGGAAGGCTGAGAAGTCGCCTTCGACATCAAAATGTGGATTCCAGCGGCCTGCAGTGCCACGGACTGACCGTACCACTCCCCCACCAAGGTAACGCACGATGTCCAACTGGTGAGGCCCCTGCCGATAGACGACGCCGCCACCGCGCTTGGGATCCAGGGATGCAGCTTCCCACGGTCTCCGAAGCCAGTTGTTGTAGTTCCATGCGTTAATCTGAATCACACGTCCAAGTCGGCCGCTGCCGATCACCTCGCCCATCTTCTTGATGGCTGGCCGGTATATCTTGCTGTGACCCTGCACGTACCGCACGCCTTGACGCTCCGCAACCTCGACCATGCGGTTAGCTTCGTCCAACGTAATGGCCATTGGCTTTTCACAAATGACATGCTTGCCATGCTCTGCAGCAATGAGCGCATGCTCGGCGTGAAGGTCATTTGGTGTCGCGACATATACAGCGTCGATATCAGCACTGCGGCACATCTCCTCCACGCTGCCAAAGGTGGCAACACCGAAAGATTGCTTGTACTGGTCTAGGGCTTCGGGGCGGACATCGGCAGCCGCGGCAAACTTAACACCTTCTACTTTCTCGAATCCCGGCGCGACCTGGCGCGCCGCAGCGCCGAGTCCCGCCAGCCCAACACGCAACTCTCCTTCCATAATCACATCTCCTTCTCGGTTCTCCCCGAATACAACGCCTTCTGGGGGCGCTCGCCCCTCTCAAGTCTTTCGTGTTGAATGCCCAGTCGCAATCCTGCCGTTCGAGCCACCAAGGCTACACCCAGCGTCATGGCCAGGATGAACAGGCTCACAATCCCGGCTTGTTCCCACAACGTCGTTTGACCAGCAACCGACATCTGCAGGGCAAGAATCGACAACGTTGTAGTCCCGCGCGAAGCCAGCAGAATAATGCTCGACGTTGTCCCGGCAGCTATCACAAAGTTCAACGTGCCTACCAGAATCAATGTTGGCATCAATAGTGGTAGCCAGATGCGTATGTAAGTTCTTATCCATCCCGCCCCAGACAACCGTGCTGCTTCCTCCATGTCGACGCCGATCTGGACAAATGCTCCCTGGAACAGCTTCGTCGCTGATAGCTTTCCCTGCAGAATAACGACAATAATCAATATCCAGATTGTGCCAAACAGGTGAATCAAACCAGGCGTCTTAGTGACCATCCAAAGGAGACCCAACCCCGAAAGGATTCCAGGAATCGCCGCAGAGAACCAAAACAACCCATCCAGGAAACCACGTCCTCTGAATTTCGTTCGAACAATGATATAGGCAACCATAGAGAACAAGATAGGCGAAACAATCGCCGTGGTCATGCTAAGCAGGAACGTGTTTTTGAGCGCCTGTATGAAGAATCGATTTCCTATCACTTCTGACCAGTGATATGTTGTGAACAGCGGCTTCGCTTCGAAAAAGCCGACCCTGGTCATAAAGCTACCGCCGATAAGTGTCACTACCGGTACAACAGTCAGTAAAAGCAAGACGCCTATTACAAATATATTTGCCACTATCTGCCAGGGACCGATGTCAATCAATCCAGGCCGAAACTGCCCACTGATTGTTGTGTATTGCCGCCTACCCATAATCCAGCGTTGAAGCGGAATGATAAACGCGATGACGAGCATGGTAAGGCTCGCTAACGCTGTCGCCTGGCCATATTGCGGAGGATCTTCCCACCGGACTAGTTGAAAGATTCTCGTGGAGTAGACCCAGAAATTGATAGGTGCCCCAAGAATCAATTCTGTCTCGAATGCATTGAAGATACGAACGAGATTGAGAGCAAAGACCACGGTGAGGGGCGCAATCATCACTGGCAGCATCACGCGCAGCACGGTTCGCAAGTTGGACGCGCCGCTAACACGCGCCGCCTCTTCGAGGGCGGAATTCATGTTTCTGAAAGCAGGAGTGAGTAACATCACTTTCAAGCCGATAGAGCCACTCATGAGGCCAACCCATACCATTCCGGGAATGCTGAAGATGTTGAATGGCCCTTGCTCGACAAATGGTAAAGTGGTCAAGAATCGGTTTACCATCCCCAAGCGCGGGTGAAGCAGGTATATCCACCCAATCGTTACGGAGATATTGGGCACCATTACTGCGACCCAAAACATAAACTCCAGGCTGTTGCTAAATGGGATCCTTGTTCGAGCCAGTATCCAAGCGATGAGAATTGCGATCGGAAAACCGATAAGTGTGGTAATGCTCCACAGGAGAATCGTGTTCCCCAGTGACGATAGTATCACGCTGGTATCACTGAAGGCTACTCGCCAATTTTGTAGTGAATACTGCGCGGGTTCGGCTATTCCGGCAACATTGAAGCTATGAATGATGACTAAGATGATCGGAGAAATGATATAAAACGCGAATATCAGGATCAGAACTGCAACGAGGTATGTTCCTAGGTTACCCCTGCTTGGCGTGAAGGCTCGCAGTGCTTGTCGCGGAGCGGTCGCGTGCCACATCGTTCCACTCTCCACCCGCCTGCTTGAGAGCTCGCAAGTAAGGTTCAGCCGGGCGGGATAGCTGGTCCCGCCCGGTAGGTTTCCTTACCTCTATTGGCCGCTGGCTTCCATGACCTGATTGATGAAGTTCCTACCTTCGTTGAACAGATCCGCATAGTTCGCCTGGAATTCAGGGGCCACATAAGCCCTGCCTCGATGAAGAATCGTTTCCGGATCAGGGCATGTCTTCGTGGTGTCCCATCGGAGCGAATTACTGCCTTCGCCAGGCCCCTGCATGCATTCGAAGAACTCCTGACCCTCTTGCGTGTGCCACCAGTTGATGAATAGCTTCTGCGCGTTGGGGTTGGGCGCCCTGTCGATAGCGCTCAGAACCGATCCGCCCACAGAGATTCGCGGCCCTTCAATCGGTACCGGCGAATTCCGTGTAACTGGAAGTCCTTCCCTCTCCATGTTCCTGAACTCTGAGCACCCGAATGCACAGATGTGATACGCCCCGACCGCCGTATCATCTGAGGCTAAACGGGAATCGGAGGTGAAGTCCATACCCGTCTCCGTCAGCAGTTTCTCTAGGAAGTCAGGTCCCAGGTCGGGATGGAGGTACCAGAACAGCAGCACTCCACCCACAGCCGGAGTCCTTGGATCTACTGCCACCATCTTCCCATTCCACTTGGGATCCAGCAGATCCCAGTACGACGCGATACCGTCGCGCTCAGGGTCGACTAGATTGGTGTTGTAGCCGTACTCGCCTCGGTTTCTGGCATTCCCGGCATGCGCCAGTCCGATGCGCTGCTCCGCGTCCATGAACACCGGTCCGTTGTCTCCGAACCATGCCAACGGATCGAGGACCTCGGGATGAATGAGCTGTGTGCGTACGTCTGTAACGAATCCCGCTGGCTGGAGGTGGCGATTCAAGGTCGTGTTGCCCGCTATGAATACGTCTAGCGTATACCGGCCAGCATCCCTTTCCGCAGCGAGCCTCTGTACCTGGTCATTGCCGCTGCCGGTGGATGCAACAACTCTTATATCGTACTTCTCCTCAAACAAGCTGAAGTCGCCTAAAGCGGGTCCACCGCAACATGCGTACAACTGCAGCTCGCCTTCCTCCTGTGCCGCCGCTACAAGAGTGTCCCACTCTGCCTGGAACAAGTCTTCCATTGTAGGCGTCGGTTGGACAGTCGGCTGGGCAGTCGGTTGAGCAGTCGGCTGGGCAGGTTGAGGAGTGGGTGTAGGGAGTGGTGTCGAGGTAGGCGTCGGTTCCTCAGACCCGCACGCGACCCCAAGCAACGCCATAGCTGCCACTGCGATACCGAGTAACATGAGTCGGCGTGATTTCCAAACCATGACTACGCCTCCTCCCAGTGCCTGATGCAGTTCTAATCACCCAACGCTCGACTGGCCAACCTTAAGGCTTCACAGTGGTTGCGTCAAGAGGCATGCGCAACGGGGAAAGCACTGGAGGCCACGTCTCTGGAAGCCGCTCGACAACCGACCATCATCGACTACCAAATCCATTACGGAAGAAGGATGACGCCTGACGCATGTGATGCTCAATATCGACAACGGGCGAACCACAGCTACCACACCGTGCTGCGTTCGAGGACGAGACGGCCAGCACGCCCAAGGAAACCGACCTTCAGAGCGCCTTCAGCCGTCGCGGCTTCCACTCCGGGGACCGCAGTCCACGCGCGATGGGTTTGATGGAGATTCCGTATGCGACCTGCGGTTCGGCGAATGGTCCAACGTGGTGAGTCCGCGCCTGCCCTACACCGGTCTGAGGAGCGTAGGGAATGGCAGCCCGTCGGCATCTGGGTCCAACGGCCGGCGCACGTGGGTGGCGGACATTCAGGATGACACGATATACGGCTACTCATCGTCCGATCTGTCCGCAACGGAAGAGTAACCGCCACGCCAGAGCGGCAGGGACGCCCCAACCCGACACCGTAGCTTAGCCTGGCAAACGCAACAAAAGGTCCGCATACTTGGACAACCAGGGAGGCCGTCGCAGATGTTGCGACGGCCTCCTCTTTTCTTTGCGGTCTAGCGCTCCGCGTCGACCGGCTCTCTCCCCCTCCTGCTCAAGGGCGAGTCTCTCCCATCATTCCGAGACTGTCTCGCTGCTCCGCACGAACAACGGTGTGACATCTGCCCCTTCCGCAATCGAGCACGCTATTCCTAACCTCTCTTGGACCGCAACCGCCCATGGCAGTCAACGCGGGCGGTGAAAGAAGGTGAAGGAATGCTGACCAAAGTGAACACGTGCGCGCTGGCCGGACTCGACGGTCAGATCATCGAGGTCGAAGTAGACGTCGCCCCCGGCCTGCCCCACTTCGTTGTGGTGGGGCTCCCGGACGCCGCAGTCCAGGAGTCCCGCGAGCGCGTACGCTCAGCGATACGTAACTCCGGGTTCGAGTTCCCCATGCGACGCATCACGGTGAGCCTCGCTCCCGCCGACATCCGCAAGGAAGGACCGTCCTATGATCTGCCCATCGCGGTCGGCATCCTCGCCAGCAGTGGCCAGATCGACATCATGCTCGGCGAGGCGGTCCTCATCGGAGAGCTGTCGCTGGAAGGCAACCTGCGACACACCGACGGCATCCTCCCCATGGTTGGCCTCGCGCGCGAACGGGGGATGCGCACGGCAGTCATACCCTCCACTAACGCGGATGAGGCCACCCTCGTGGAAGGGATGGACGTGCTCGGCGCACGCACCCTCCGTGAACTCGTGGAGCACATCAGGGGCGACGCACCCATCCTCACGCACACACCCACCGTGGAACTCTCCCGCATCGCGCCCGAGGCGTACGCCATAGACATGGCCGACATACGCGGGCAGGACCAGGCGAAACGCGCGATCGAGATCGCAGCCGCCGGCGGCCACAACCTGCTCATGACCGGTCCGCCCGGTAGCGGCAAGACGCTCCTCGCCCGCGCGATGGCCTCCATACTGCCGCCTCTCACACCCATCGAAGCGCTGGAGACGACGAAGGTCTACAGCATTGCCGGGATGCTGCGCGATAACACGCCGCTCGTCTCCACGCGCCCGTTCCGCGCGCCGCATCACACCATCTCCCACGCGGGGTTGGTCGGCGGGGGAAGGATTCCCAGGCCGGGGGAGGTGTCGCTCAGCCACCGGGGCGTGCTCTTTCTCGACGAACTGCCCGAGTTCGGGCACAGCGTCCTCGAAGTGCTGCGCCAGCCGATAGAGGACAAGGTCGTCACCATCAGCCGGGCGAACGGCTCCGTGACTTATCCAGCCAGTTTCATGCTGGTTGCCGCCATGAACCCTTGCTTCTGCGGGAACTACGGGGACCCGAGGAAGGCGTGCACCTGCTCGGCTCAACTCCTCAGCCGCTATCAGAGGCGCATCTCCGGCCCGCTGCTGGACAGGATGGACATCTTCATAGACGTTCCCCGGGTCGAGTACGACAAGCTGACGGGAGACGCGACAGGCGAGCCGTCGGCACGCATCAGGGAGCGAGTCTGCCAGGCGCGTCAGGTGCAGGCACCGCGCTTCCGCGAGTCGTGCGCACAGGCGAACGCGGACATGGGGCCGTCGGATGTCTGGAAGCATTGCCGCCTGGACGACGAAGCTGAGGGCCTGGCCCGCGCTGTGATGGAGCGCATGCACTTCTCCGCCCGCGCGTTCCATCGCACGCTCAAGCTGGCGCGCACCATCGCGGACCTCAACGGCGAGGATGTAATCGGCATGCCGCACCTGGCGGAGGCTGTGCAGTACCGTCAGCGCGGAGCAGAGTAGACGCGGGAGTCGGGCGGCAGCCGACGTGCATCGCTAAACTGTGTGGCGACACAGGCCGTACGCCGCCGACAGGAGGAAGCGTGAGAACAGCCGTCTGCGTGAAGTGGGTGCCCGCGATATCCCGCATACGCCTCGATCCGGAGACGAAACGCCTTGTCCGCGAGGGCGTGCCGAGCGAGTTGAATGCCTACGACGTGCTCGCGGTTAACCGCGCCGTCGAACTGAAGCAGGCGCTTGGCGGCAGCGTGGCGGTCTACACGATGGGGCCGCCCGACGCACGGCGTGGCCTCGTACGATGCCTGGCGATGGGAGCAGACGAGGCGTTTCACCTGAACGACTTCGTGTTCGCGGGCGCGGACACGCTCGCGACCTCCCGTGCGCTTGCGCTCGCACTCTCCCGCGAGGGCTACGACCTCGTCCTGTTCGGCAACAACAGCGTCGATGCCGAGACGGGACAGGTTGGCCCGGAGGTCGCGGAGATGCTGGGAATCCCGCAGATCACAGCCGTCAGCAGGCTGGATGTCATGGACGACGGCACGGTGCGAGCGGAGCGCGCACTGGAGAACGGCGCCGAGGTCATGGAAGCGTCGTTGCCGCTGCTCGTGTCAGTCGTAGAGGGTGTCTCACATGATGCGCAAGCCCCTCGCGATGCGGTGCGTGCTGCCGAGGAGCGCGAGATAACCGATCTGACCGCTGCGATGCTCGCCGACGACGTTTCGCAGTTCGGGGCGGCGGGCTCTCCAACGTGGGTGGCGGAGGTGCGGCAGATCGAGCCGTCCCGCGAGGGCAGACTCATCACGGAAGGAAGCGCAGCGGAGATGGCGCGGGAGGCAGTCGCGGCGCTCGCCGAACGGGGCGCCCTTGACGCCGAAGCCGATGTCGCGCACGCCTCGGATGCAGCAGCGGACGCACCCCGCCCCGGCGGTGGGCCGGAACTGTGGGTTGTCGCTGAGGTGGACGAGAGCGGGCTGCGGCCTGTCACGTTCGAGATGCTCGCCGCGGCGCAGCCAGTGGCGGACGCCTTGGGCGGCCGTGTCGCTGCGTTTGTCATCGGCGGAGAGAAGGCCGCAGGCTACGCAGATGCACTGGGGGAGGCAGGCGCGGACTTGGTTATGGTCGCGACCGCCAGCGAGCTGTCGGCTTACTCCACTGCTGCCTACACTGCGGTACTGGCGGAGGCGATCACCGAGCGGCAGCCGTTCGCCGTACTGCTGCCCTCCACGCCGAACGGGCGGGACCTCGCGGCACGCGCTTCGGCGCGGTTGAGCCTCGGCTTGACAGGCGACTGCATCGGGCTGGATGTGGACGACGCAGGGCTCGCACAGCTCAAGCCAGCGTTCGGGGGCAACATCGTCGCGCCCATCTACTCGCGTACGCTCCCGAACATGGCGACGGTGCGGCCCGGCGTGTTCAGCGCGCTGCGTCGCAATCCGGCCAGGAGCGCTCCTGTGGTGGATGTCTCCACCAGCGCCACGCCGAGCGACGGCCTGACGCGGGTTGAGTTTCGCGCGGCGCCGGACGACGATGCGGCCTCGCTGGACAAGGCGCGCGCGGTCGTGTGCATCGGCATGGGTGTCGGTGGGCCGGAATATATCCGCGAGTTGGTTCACCTCCGGACGCTGCTCGGCGCGGATTTCATCTGCACGCGCGACGTGGTAGAAGCGGGATGGATGCCGAGACAGCGGCAGGTGGGGCTGACGGGGCGTTCCATCGCTCCCCGCCTGTATGTCGGCATCGGCGTGCGGGGCGACTTCAACCACGCGGTGGGGATACAGCGCGCGGGCACGGTGCTCGTGGTCAACAACGACCGCCGAGCCGCGTTCTTCCGTGGCCAGGCGGACGTGGGTGTGATGGCCGACTGGCAGGAGTTCGTGCCCGCGCTCGTCGAGGAGTTGCGACGTCACGGCGACAGTGGTTGATGAAGAGCCGCCTGCTCGCGTCCGTTCTTCTCGCAGCGACGGTGCTGGGCCTCATCGCGGCGTTGGATGCGGCACTGGACGAACCGCAAGCGGAGCGTCTCCCCATCATGCTATCTGAAGCGTCGCCTCTCGCTTCAGCCGAATTGCTGCACGAGTTCGCCGGGTTCGCGTACGCGGACCTCGCCGAAGAGGACTGGAATGGACTCTCCCTCTCGTTGCTCCCGGGGAGCGAGGCAACGTGCGGGGCCGAGTCGCTCGCGGTCCACGCCGGAGCGGCGCAGCGCGACGCGGGGGAAGAGATAGAGGCTGCCATCGCGCGCCACGCCCCGGGGCGAGTCCAGATGGTCCGCCTGCCCGCCGTCGAGTGGCGCGTCGCCGGTATGAACGTGGAGGACGAGCGAGCCACGGTGGAGCGCCGGGCGCACGCCCTGGGACGGGACACCGTCCCGCCCCTGACGCGCGTGGACCGCTGGCTCGTGGCAAACGGCGCGTGGTGGCTGGAGCCCGAAAGCGTCGCGCCTGGTTGCGGCAGCGAGGTCCGGGTGGAGGACGAAGCACGCACCGGCTACGAAGTAGCCAGCGGCGGTTCGTTCGAACGTCCGCTCTCCCTCGGGACCGCGGCGAGCGCGGTATCGCCCGAAGGCCGTGCGCTTAACGTGACACTCGTGGAAACGGAACGCGGCGTGAGTCCCGCGCCTCCGCAACAGGAATATGAACACGTCTACGCGGCGGTTCGAGTGGAATCGGCGGACGGCTCGCAACTCGGTCTGCCACTCAGGTTCCACACCGCGTCCTTCGACGGCTGGTTCCTGGACGAGTCGGGCCCGATAAGCTCCGGCGTCTGTCCCGGCACCGAGCACACCGGCGTGACGTGCCAGCTGATCAGAGGCCGCTTCCTCGTTGGAGCGGGCGACCCTTCGCCGCGGCTTGCGTGGACGCTCACGCAACCCGGTGAGCGTATCGAGGGTCTCGCATGGTGGCGTCTGCCCACGACAGAGCGCGACGGCGTGCCGTCAGTACGCAGCCTCACACGTGAAGAGACGTCGCGCATGCTGGAGGCATTTGCCATCCCGGCGGACGCGTGGAGTACCGACTTCTCCCGTGTGACAACCGACCTGCGCGATGCGGTGGTGGTTGCCAGCGGACGCGGGGGCATCCCCGTGATCACCGAGCCTCGATACGAGACGATCGAGCAGGCCGACGGGTGGCTCAGCGGCAACGAGCCGGTGCTGGCCGCGTTCGCTGGGGGCGAGGCCCGCGCGTACCCGCTGCGCCTCCTGCTCTGGCACGAAGCAGTGAACGACTGGCTGGGAGGCTCGCCGCTGCTGGCCACGTACTGCCCGCGCTGCAACAGCGCGGCGGTGTTCGAACGTACCGTGGGGACGCTCACACCGGAGTTCCGCGCTGCCAGCGTGCTGCGCTCCGAGAACCGGGTACTGTTCGACGAGACAACCGAGTCGTGGTGGCAGCAGGGATCAGGCCATGCCATCGCAGGCGAATTTGCGGGACTCCATTTGCGGCCAATCCAGAGCTCCGTCATCTCTTGGGGCGACTTCAAGCACGCCTACCCGAACGGGACGGTTCTCTCCCGATCATCTGGTTTCGACATAGACTACGGATTCAGTCCCTACTTCAACATCGACTTCAGCCAACCCTCCCCGTCCGAAGGCGAGGTAGACAGGAGACTGCCGTCCCGTGCGCGAGTGCTCGGACTGTTGAGTGGCGGCGATGCACTCGCAGTGCCGTTTTCGGCACTCGGCTTCTCACCGACAGCCAACGTAACGGTCGGCGATACGCCTGCGGCGGTGTTCTGGCAACGGGGCACCGCGTCCGCGCTCAGCAGCACGGACGTGGCGCAAGGGCGGGACGTGGGCGCGGCGGTCGCGTTCAACGCCCGTCTGGAGGGCCGGACGCTCACGTTCAAAGCCGAAAGAGGCGTCTTCCTGGACGAACGAACCGGCTCGGCATGGAGCGTCACTGGAGAAGCGTTGAGCGGGCCACTGGCGGGCAGCCGCCTGAACGTCCTCCCGCACGTCAACAGTTTCTGGTCGTGTTGGGCGGCGTTCCATCCGGAGACGGCGGTGTACGCGTCTAGCTGACGCTCCAGCCCGCGTCCACCAGCAGGTGATGGCCGTTGACCGCGCCCGCCTCTCTGCTTGCGAGGAAGACCACCGCGCCTGCGATCTCCTCCGGCTGGAGTCGCCTGCCGATGGGCGAATGGCGCAGGAACGCGGTGTCGTTGCGGGCGGAGTCCGGGTTGCGCGTCATCGGCGTGTCGGTGGGGCCCGGGCCGACGGCGTTGACGGTTATGCCCTGCATCGCCCATTCCGTGGCCAGCGACTTCGTAAGCGCAACCACGCCGCCCTTCGCCGAGACGTAGACTGCGCGATTAGGCCCGGACGTTACGACCAGTTGTGATGCGATGTTGATGATGCGTCCGTAGCGGGCGTCCAGCATGTGCCGCGCCGCGGCCTGTGCCGCGAAGAACACGCCCTTCATGTTCACGCCGTGCACCGCGTTCCAGTGTTCCTCTGATACATCCAGGGCGCTCATCCGGGAACTCACACCCGCGTTGTTCACGAGGATGTGCAGCCCACCGAGGTCGGAAGCTATGGCGTCGAAGACCGGGGCTATGCCAGAGGCGACGCTTACATCCAACTCGTAGCCGCGAGCCTTTCCGCCCGCGGCCTCGATGTCGCGCACGAACGCGTCCACGTCGGAGCGCTTGGATGGGAGGTTGGTTACTGCAACGCTGGCGCCGGCCTGTGCAAGCGCGATGCTCACGGCGCCGCCGATGCCCTGGCTGCCGCCGGTAACCACAGCGACCATATCGTCCAGTCTGAAAAGGCCCGTTGTCATGGCCGGATTATAAGCGCTGGGGTGCGCCCCGTCCTACAGGTAGATGAACCCGGCCGGGAGCGAAGCGTGGCCTCCCTCGGAGTCCTTCTCCTTGGGGACCGGGTTCCGCAACTCGTCGCGGGTTACGTAGTTGTAGGTGATGACGCCGATGGTGGTCGCGGCCACGATGGCGGCCAGCAGTCCAAGGAGGATGAGCGTGAGGTAAACTAGGCGAGCGTTGCGAGGCGCGGCGCTTGCTACGGACATGAGTGGTTGGGCCTCCGGCGGAGCATCGGTATCGTATCGAACCGTCCTCATAACGGTACTATAGGAGCCAACGCGCTGCAAGGCAGTGCGGGCCGCGAAGGCCCACTGGTTTGGAGCAAGGGTGCATCGTTACAGGCTGCACGGGCTGGTGCTGGAGAGGTATCGTTTACACAACAGGCTCTTATTCGGGTGAGACGTGCCTCTCGATCCACTGACAACAGACCTCCATCTGCAACGATTGATCGCCGGCAGCGTTCTGGTCGGCTCTCTGATTGTGGCGTTTATCTTCTACCTGGTGACGCGGTTCATCACCCGCAAGTACCTGACCGGAGCGAGCGGTCGTACCTACCGCCTGGCGCATTCCATCATGCGCGCCACCTCCAGGCCGGGAGCGATATTCCTGCTGATCCTCGGAACAACGATCGCCCTGCTCGTCTGGCCAGACGCAGAAGCCTGGCGCGACGAGGTCACGACCGCCGCCGGAGCCGCGCTCGTGCTCGTCGGCGCGTTCGCCGTATCCAACGTATTCATGGCCGTTGCGAACTGGTACAGCCTCACGATAGCGATGTCCACAAAGACCGAGCTGGACGACCGGATACTCCCGGTAGCCAAGCGCGTTATCCCGATTTCCGTCTACGCCATTGGCGGGCTTATCGTTCTGGACATGCTGGGCGTCAGCATCAGTCCCCTGCTCGGTGGTCTCGGCATCACAGGCTTGGCGGTCGCACTGGGCCTGCAGCCGACGCTCAGTAACTTCTTCGCGGGAACCAACATCCTCTCTGAGGGCATGTTCTCGAACGGGGACTACGTCGAGATACAAGGCGGTCCCGCGGGTTACGTAGAGTCGGTCGGCATGCGGAGCACGAAGATACGCACATGGCTGAACAACTTGGTGGTCATTCCCAACTCCGTGCTGGCCAGTTCAATCACGGTGAATTACAGCCGCCCCGACCCGCGGATGAACGTGCTCATCACGTGCGGCGTCAGCTACGACAGCGACCTCGCGCGAGTGCACGAGGTCGCACTGGAGGTGGCGCACGAGACCATCGCCGCGAACCCGGAAGCAGAAGATGAGGAGCCGTGGTTCGGGTTCGACCGGTTCGGCGACTCCAACATAGACTTCTGGGTGTTCCTGCAGGCGAAGGACAGGGTCGGTTCGTTCATTGTGACGAACGACCTGATCAAACGCCTGCATGCGCGCTTCCGGCAGGAAGGGATAGAGATCAACTACCCCATGCGAAAGGTGGTGTTCGATTCCCCACCTCCATCCGACGCGCCGCCGGGGCTGGCGGGTTCGTGAGCGACCTGCCGGACCTGCTCGCGCATCGGGACGCCGCTCTTGCGTTGCTGAGGCGCCGCCCCGCCTGTGTGTTTACGGACATAGACGGAACGCTCTCCCCCATCGTCGCCGACCCGCTCGCCGCAACAGTGCCTCCTGCGACGCGTTTGGCGCTGGAAGCGCTCAGTGAGCGCATCTCGGTGGTTGCACTCACAGGGCGGAGCGTCGCGGATGCTCGGCGGGTGCTCGGTCTCGACACCTTGGTCTACTCCGGCAACCACGGCGCTGAGTGGTGGGAGGACGGCGTTGCGAGCCTTGAACCGGCAGTAGAGCCGTACGTCCTGCGAGTGCGGGAGACCGCTCAGGCGGTAGAACGAGGCATTGCTATTCAGGGGACCCTCCTGGAAGACAAGGGCGCAAGCCTCTCGGTGCACTATCGGAACGCACCGGAACCCGCGACTGCGCGCGCGGCCATACTCGGGTTCCTGCGAACGCACGCCGGGGACATGGCCATCCGCGAGGGGAAGATGGTGGTGGAAGTGCGCCCGCCGGTCCCCCTCTCGAAGGGGGAAGCAGTGCGCTCCTTCATCAGACGGAAGGAGTTGGCATCGGCGCTCGTGCTCGGAGACGATCTGACGGACGCGGAGGCGTTCGAGGTCGTACGGGAGATGCGAGAGGAGAGGAACATACGCGGCCTGTGCGTGGCGGTCGCAACGGCGGATGCTCCGGCGGAGTTACTGGCGGCAGCGGACTACGCGTTGGCGGACACACAGGCGGTCGGGCAGTTCCTTGCATGGCTGGCCCTGGAGTTGTAGCAAGGAGATTCAGGGACAAGTATCATCACGCCGATGCGCTGATGTTCATGAGATACCTTGCACTGCCATTCCTGCTCCTCGCCACCCTGGTAGCGTGTTCGGAGAGCGACGCGCCCGATGTGGACGCAACTGCCAGCGCGGTAGCGGCAGCGGCAGCGCAAGCAACTGCGGAAGCCGGACAGGAGCGCGAGGACATTTCGGCCACGATAACCGCCGCAGCCCCGACAGCGCGTCCCTCGCCGACTCCTATCGCGACGCCCACTCCCAGGCCTCCTTCCACTGCCACACCTACCCCCACAGCGACCCCGGAGCCAACCCCTACTCCCGCGCCGACGTCGACGCCTCGTCCTAGCCCCACACCGTTCCCCACACCCCGGCCCCTCGTTACCGCTGACCCATCGAAACCGCACACGGTCCAGTTGGCGGTACTCCTCAATGAGAGAAATCGCCTGCTGGACGAGATGCCGGACTTCAACGGCCAGCCCTCCACGGAGGAAGTGAACGCTTGGAGCAGGGCCTTCCGCGACTGGCTGGAGGCGCAGCAAGGCTACTGCGGGATCGTGCAGAACTACGAACTAGAGCGGGATAACTGCAACCAGATGGATGTGGACCGCCTAGCGATGCAGAACGCCCTGTCGGGTTGGCAGCGGCGTTCCCCTTAGCGCACCCGGCCTTCCCCTACTCTACAGGCTGAGGACGCTCGGCGCGAACAGGTCCTCGACCTTCGGTTTCTCCTCGATGAGGTGCTGCTCGTGGAGGAAGTCGATGACGGTGGTGAGCATGGGCCGGTTGGCCTCCACCCCGTAGACGAACGGGTCGCCGTCTAGCAGTTTTCGCGTCTGCGCCATGTACTCCCGGCCGAACACCATGAAAGAGGGGATGCGCTCGTTGAGCGTCTCTTCGGCGCGACGCTTTGCCCGCACGAATGCGTCGTACAGGTTGAACGCGGCCCAAGGGTACTTGTCGTAGGCCGACCTGCGGATGGTGTACATCTGCGTGGCCGGGATGAAGCCGTACCGGGTGTAGAACCGCGACCCTTCCTCGATGAGGCTTGGGAAAAGGGGCTTCACTTTGCTCCAGTCGCCGCTCCCGCGTATCCGGGACGAACGGTCTATCACGTTGCCCTGCGCGCCGGCCCCGGCCCCCAGGCCGGAAACGGCGTCGATCTGGTTGCTGAGGATCATCGACGCGAGGCTCTCAGTCTCCGGTATCCGTGCGAACGAGATGCCCTCCGGCGGCTCGAAGCCGGTTACGCCGCCGTGGCTCATCTCCTCGCTCCGCTCCATGAACCAGTGGATGTCGTGCTGGGAGACGCCGAAGTCGTGTTCGAGGACGCCGCGCAGCCAGACGGACGCGGTCATCTGGTATTCCGGGACTCCCACGCGCTTGCCCTTCAGATCGGCGGGGACGCTGATGCCGGAGTCCTCGTGGTGCCGGAGCTCGGCGTGCATGAAGCGACGCGACGCGAACACCGGCAATGCGACCGCATCGTAGCCCCGAGTCCGGGCGATGATGTACGACGCGACGGACAGGGAAGAGACGTCGAACTCATTGAAGTTGAACTGGCGCCAGTAGCCGGTCGAGCCGTCGGCGCGCGTCGCCGTGATCTCTATCCCCTCCGGCTTGACCTCGCCGTCGAACAGGGGGTTGACGATATCGGCGGGACTCCCGATCAAGCTCATCTGGATGTCCGGCATGGAAACACCTCCCGTATGCGTTCGTTCCCCGGTCGCTCTCCGCTCCAACGCGAAGCCGCGCTCCGGGCACTCCATGGTTAGTGGGCGAGGTCCGGGGGCACCGGCACCTGGTTCTCCAGCAGCACCTCCCGCCGCTCGCGGGCCGATTGCATCAGGGCCAGCTGGACTTCCAACGTGGCCATGCCCCACCGCCCATCGTGAAAGATGGGCTTGCCCAGCACGGTCCCGTTGTAGGCCTCCTCCAGCGTCGGGTCCCCGCCACCACTCTGCACGCTGATCTGCTCCTCCCGGAGTCCGTCGTCGTTGTAGACGTAGATGCCGTTCGGCGACTGGCGCAGCAGGCCGTGCTCGCACGTGACGAGGAGCAGACCGAGGTCGCTCTGGAAACGCTGACGGGGAGGGTCTGACTCACCCCCGCCATCCGGCGCGATACGTTGCCCCTGCATGCTGGCGGTCCGCATCTCGTCCTTGGCCTGGGCCTGGTCCCACGTGCCGGTGTTGATGCCATTCCTCACGCGGGCGCGGTCATCTGCATGAGCGCCCGCGTCCATCTCCCACGGAAGCAGCTCGGACGCGAGGAAGTAGCCGTAGGCGTTGTAGACCATGGTGGCGGGGGTCCCGTCCTCGAACTCGAGGTAGGCCGAGTAGTACCCCGGCGCCCCCATGCGCCCCTCCATCCAGATGCCCGTCGTACCGCGAACGCTCCGTATGAGCCCCCCGCCCAGGAACCGGAGCGAGTCGATCTGGTGCGGTGCCTGGCGGAATGCAACGCCCCCGCCCCGCTCGGCGTCGACCTCCTCCGGCATCCGCGGGCGGAGCATCCAGTCGGTGAACGACATCACGTTCATCGCCTTGATCCCGCCGACCTCGCCGGAGCGGATGATGCGCGACATCATCTGGACGGGCGGGTCGAACGCGCGGGTGTGGCCCGACAAAAGTTTGACGCCGTGCTTCTCAGCCGCCTCGACCATCAGGCCAGCCTCAGCCAGCGACAGGGCCATCGGCTTCTCGACGATCACGTGCTTTCCGCGCTCCGCAGCGAGCAACGTATGCGGGCAGTGGAAGTGGTTCGGAGTCGCGATCCAGACCGCGTCCACGTCAGGGTCCTGGCACAACTGCTCGACGCTCTCGTACGCCTTGCCGCCGAAGTCTCGCTGGAAGGCCTCGCGGGCCTGCGGCCGGACGTCGGCCGCGGCCACGACTTCGACGTTGGGCTCCTGGCGCATCATGTGGAGCACCCCGCCACCCGCGTTGCCGATGCCGATGACACCGAACCGCAGGACCGGCTGTCCGCTGGAAGAGGCGCTGGATGTGGTCACGACGTATCCTCCGTTCGAGGCCCCGTCTGCATTGCAGCGCAACCCCGTGATGCGAGAGGCGCGCAGGCCATGCTGCGATGCGCTCGGTCACAAGAGCATACCCGCTTTCACCATCGACTCAGAAGTTCCGCCGTTCGGAAGCGGCTATCAATCGTCGAGCGAGTTGAGGTCGAGGAGTTGGCGGCGGAGCCAGTCGGTGATGTCCTCGCGCTCGATGCAGTCCCGCATCAGGTCGGCTCGGCGCTTGCGCTCCTCCGGCGGCATGGAGAGCGCCTCGTCCAGTGCGCGGGCCGCGCCTTCGATGTCGGCGGGAGCGACAGGGAGCGCACCGACCCGGAGCTGTTCGTAGGCTCCGGCGGACTCGGAAAGGATGAGGACGCCGTCCTTGCGGTTCACTATCGGGCCTTCCTTGGCGACGAGGTTCATGCCGTCTATCACGGCGTTGACGAGCAGCACGTCGTAGAGGCGCATCCCCGCCATCGCCTGCGTGTAGTTGTTCTCGTAGAACACCTGGATGGGGGTCCAGTCGTCGGTGCCGAACCGCTCGTTGATCCGCCTGATGATGGCGTCCACCTCCTCGGTGTAGCGCTGGTACTGGCGGATGTGCGTGCGAGAGGGGACGAGGAAAGCAAGGAAGCGCACCTCGCCCCGCAGGCCAGGGCGTCTGTCCAGCAGGGTCTCGTAGGCCGCGAAGCCGCGAACGATGTTCTTGCTGGGCTCGGCCCTGTCGACGCGTACGATGGTCTGCTTCCCGAGGAACGGAGTGAGCCGCTGTTCGTACTCGTCTGCGCGGGCAGAGTCCGCGATCTCGCGCACCTCGTTCACATCTATGGAGATGGGATAGCAGCGGGCGAGCGTGGTGCGTCCCTTGTAGTGGACGCAGGAGCGTCCGTAGTCGACGGCGGCGGCGTCGAGGAAAGCGTCGCAGCTGCCGAGGAAAGAGAGGACGTCGCGCGGGGCCTGGAAGCCGACGATGTCGGCCTGGCAGAGGCTGTGGCAGATGGCGGTGCGGATCATGGCGGGAAGGAGTTCCCAGTAACTCGCCGTGGGCCACGGGATGTGAACGAATTCATGGATCCGGGCGTGGGGCAACTGCTCCCGCACCATGCCGGGCACGAGGTAGAGCTGATAATCGTGCACCATGACGAGGGGGCGGGCGTCGGTCTGGCCCGCCTCCTCCACGACGGCATCGGCGAACTCGCGGTTCACGTGGACGTAGCCGTTCTCCCACGCGTCGTAGACGCTGGCGTCCACCCGGGGCGTATAGGGAGAACTCCACATGTAGTGCTGGATGAACCAGAGCAGCGGGTTGCAGATGATGTTGTAGTGCTTGTGATATGCGCGGCGCGGCGTGTTGACGAACCTCACGGAGACCCGCTGCCCGGGGAGTGGAGAGGGGACTGCCCTGCCCCCGTTCGCGCGTGCAGCGCGGCGGTCGCCGTCGCTCATGGCGGAAGCGATCCACGTGAAATCGACGTGGTTCGTGAGCCCGCTGAGCGCGGTAACGACGCCGCCGCTGCCGCGCCGCGCCTGCAACTCGCCGCCGGGGGCAACGTGGTACTCCATGGGGCCACGGTTGGAGACGAGGATGAGGCGCTGGTCGCGGAGGAGGTCGTCGACGAGGTCCTTCAGGGAGTTGTGGGCGTTGGTAGGGCTCTGCATCCCTTGGCCTCTCCTCCCCGCGCCACACGCGCCCAGAATCGCCGCCCGTACGCTCATATCGCCACACTGAGGGGACGCGCCACGGGCCTCGCAAGGCGGACGAGCGCTGAGTGGAGCGGGCTCGCCCAAGCGTGCGCACGCTACCATACGGCAGGGGGAGGGTCAAACGAACGGAGGGCATATCGGTGTCTCAGTTTGCCCCTGTACGACACGCCCTGGCGCGCTCCATTCCAGGAAATGCAAGGGCTGCGAGGTTCCTGCCTCCGCAGCAACGACGGTGTGGGCACGGGAATGACGCTTGACTGCCCTGCGGTGGTGTACGATAATCTGCGATTGGACGGGCCTGCGGGCCGTCTTTTTTGGTTGAGGCGAATGCCGTCCAGGCCCGAGTGGCGCAACGGCAGCGCAGCCGATTTGTAATCGGCAGGTTGTGGGTTCGACTCCCTCCTCGGGCTCCAGTCTCAGCGGGGAGAGGGCCCAGGAGTGGTAGAATACGTTCATCGGACCGGCGCACAGCCTCCGTGGAGGGATGGGAGAGCGGCTAAATCCATCAGACTGTAAATCTGACGCCCTCAGGGCTACGCAGGTTCGAATCCTGCTCCCTCCACCATGCCGCGCCACAGAAACAACACCCACGCCCACATAGCTCAGGCGGTAGAGCACGTTCTTGGTAAGAACGAGGTCATCGGTTCAAGTCCGATTGTGGGCTCCAGGCAACCGCAAGGAGCCGGGAGCATTCCCACGGAGCCCCGGACCGGTGGCAACGAAGCACGAAAAGCAAGCATCCGAGAGAACAGCAGGAGGCAGAGGGTTAGATGGCAAAGCAGAAGTTCCAGCGAACCAAGCCCCACGTTAACGTCGGCACGATCGGACACGTTGACCACGGCAAGACCACGCTCACAGCGGCGATCACGAAGGTCCTCTCGCTGGGCGGCGGCGGCCAGTTCCGCGCGTTCGACTCGATCGACAGCGCGCCGGAGGAGAAGGCCCGCGGCGTCACGATCAACATCGCCCATGTCGAGTACGAGTCCCCGAACCGGCACTACGCGCACGTGGACTGCCCCGGCCACGCCGACTACATCAAGAACATGATCACCGGCGCGGCGCAGATGGACGGCGCGGTGCTCGTCGTCTCGGCGCCGGACGGCCCCATGCCACAGACGCGGGAGCACATCCTGCTCGCGCGCCAGGTGGAGGTCCCGCGCATCGTCGTCGTCCTCAACAAGGTCGACATGATGGACGACGAGGAGCTGCTGGAGCTGGTGGAACTGGAAGTCCGCGAGCTGCTGAGCAAGTACAACTTCCCCGGCGAAGACACCCCCGTCGTGCGGCTGAGCGCCTTGCAGGCGCTCGAATGCAGCAGCACGGACCCGGACGCCCCCGAATATGCCGGCGTCCACGAGTTGGTGAAACAGCTGGACGAGTACATCCCCATCCCCGACCGGCCGCGCGACGGCACCTTCCTGATGCCGGTGGAGGACGTGTTCTCCATCAAGGGCCGCGGCACCGTCGTCACGGGCCGGGTGGAGCGTGGCGTCGTCCACCCCGGTGACGAGGTGGAGATCGTCGGGATCAAGGAGACGCACAAAACCACGGTCACGGGCGTTGAGATGTTCCACAAGCTGCTGGACGAAGCGGAGCCGGGGGATGCGGTTGGCACGCTGCTCCGCGGAGTTGAGCGCGCCGAGATCGAGCGGGGCCAGGTGCTCGCCAAGCCCGGCTCCATCAAGCCGGTCAAGGAGGCGGAAGCCGAGGTGTACGTGCTGGCCAAGGACGAGGGCGGCCGCCACACCCCGTTCTTCCCCGGGTACAAGCCGCAGTTCTACATCCGGACCAGTGACGTCACCGGCGAGATCGGTCTGCCCGAAGGGGTGGAGATGGTGATGCCGGGAGACAACACCCAGATGCACATCAAGCTCATAAACCCGATGGCGATGGAGCCGGGGCTGCGGTTCGCCATCCGCGAGGGCGGCAGGACCGTCGGCGCGGGCGTCATCACCAGCGTTTCGTAAGGAGCGGTCGTGGCCAAGAAGCGAGGAGACGTCCGCCAGCTCATCAACCTGGCTTGCACAGAGTGCCGCGAGCGGACGTACCACAGCCAGAAGAACCGGCGGAACGATCCGAACCGGTTGGAGTTGAACAAGTTCTGCCCGCGCTGCAGGACGCATCGCCTCCACCGCGAGGTGCGGTAGCGTGGCACAAGCCAGGGGCCGGAACCCGCTCCGCTCGATGATGGACGAGGGGCAAGTCCGCCGAAGAGGCAGACTTGCCCTCATCGGCGAGGTGTACGGCGAACTGACAAAGGTCACGTGGCCTTCGCGCGAGGATGCCGCACGCCTGACACTGCTCGTGTTGGGCGTGTCTGCTGTCGTGGGGGTCTTCCTGGCCCTCTGGGACATGGGCTTCAGCGAGTTGGTGGAGCGGGTGTTCCTGTAGGCCGGGCACACCCCGGCGGCGCAGCCCCGCGACGGTCAGTGGACAAGGAAGACAGAGGCCCATGACGCAACAATCCGTCATACCGGAGATCGAGTCTCACTGGTATATCGTGCACACGTATTCCGGCCAGGAAGACCGTGTGAAGCGGAACCTGGAACTGCGGATCGAGTCCATGGACGTGAAGGACAAGATCTTCAGGGTGGTGGTGCCCACCGAAGAAGAGATCGAGATGAAGGAGGGGAAGCGCAAGTCCGTCCAGCGTAAGATATTCCCCGGTTACATCCTGATCCTGATGCGGATGGACGACGAGAGCTGGTACGTCGTGCGGAACACGCCGGGCGTTACCGGTTTCGTTTCGTCGGAGGACGAACGCGAACGCCGTCCGAAGCCGGTCCCCCTGGAGGACCGGGAGGTAGAGAGCATCCTGAACCGGATGGAGGAGCCCACGCCGCGCATCAAGGTGGGGCTCGCCCCGGGACAGATGGTACGGATCACAGGTGGACCGTTCGCCGACTTCATGGGCTCCGTGGACAAGGTGGACGAGGACAAGGGCAAGGTGCGCGTGCTCGTGTCGTTCTTCGGACGCGAGACGCCGGTTGAACTGGACTTCCTGCAGGTAGAGAGGGCGTAAGTGGCCAAGCGAGTCAAAGCCGTTCTGAAACTACAACTTCCGGCGGGGAGCGCGACCCCAGCGCCTCCGGTTGGGCCGGCGCTGGGTCAGCACGGCATCAACATCATGGGGTTCGTGAAGGAGTACAACGCCCGCACCGCCAACCAGGCGGGGACGATCATCCCCGCTGAGATAACGGTGTTCGAGGACGCCTCGTTCACATTCGTCACCAAGACGCCTCCGGCAGCGGAACTCATACGCAAGGCGATGGGCGTGGAGAAAGGCTCCAGCAGCCCGCGCCATGAACGCGCCGGTACGCTCACGCGCTCCGCTATACGAGAGATAGCGGCAACCAAGCAGAAGGACCTGAACGCGGCCAGCGTGGAAGCAGCCATGAAGATCATCGAGGGCACGGCCCGCAGCATGGGCGTTGCGGTAGAGGGAGAGTAGGCATGGTGAAGCACGGCAAGCGCTACCGCGCCGCGGCAGACACGATAGACCGGCAGCAGCGCTACACTCCGGCTGCGGCGCTCGGCATGCTGCGGCAGACCGCAACGACCAGGTTCGACGAGACGGTGGAGTTGCACCTGCGGACCAACGCGGACCCGCGCCACGCAGATCAGCAGCTGCGCGGGGTCGCCTCGCTCCCCCATGGTTTGGGCAAAACCGTACGCGTCGCCGTGTTCGTCTCCGGGGACCGAGCGCTCGCGGCGCAGGAAGCAGGCGCGGAAGTCGTCGGCGCCGACGACCTGATCGAGCGCATCGAGGGCGGTTTCCTGGGCTTCGACGTGGCCATAGCCACGCCGGACATGATGGGCAAGATCGGACGCCTCGGCAGGCTGCTGGGCCGCAGGGGCCTCATGCCGAACCCGCGCACGAACACCGTCGTGCAGCCGCAGGACATACCAGACGCCGTGCGAGAGGCGAAGAAGGGCCGCGTGGAGTTGCGGATGGACCGCACCGCCATCATCCATTCGCCGGTGGGCAAGACGAGTTTCCAGGACGATCAGTTGCTGGAGAACGTGGCGTCGGTGATGGACACGGTGAACCGTCTGCGCCCGGCGGCGGTGAAGGGACAGTTCATCAAGACAGCGCACCTCACGACCACGATGGGGCCCAGCGTTCCTCTGGACGTGGGCTCGACGATGGCGATGAGAGTCGAGTAGACTGATTCGACAAGCGAATAGCCGGAGCCGAAGACCGTGGGTCCCCGCAGAGCGGGGTTAAGCCGTAAGGGCCCACCGAGGCGCCTCTGACCAGCCCTCACACCGTTGTGAGGAGCGCAGGGCCCGCGTCTTCGGAAGCGGGTCTTTTCTTTTGGAGAGGTGAAGCAGTGCCAACGGAAGCGAAACGGGAAGCAGTGGCAGACCTGTCGGAGCGCCTGCGCAGGGCAGCCATAGTCATCGCGACGGACTTCTCAGGCCTCAAGGTCAACCAGATGACCGAACTGCGGAACCGCCTGCGGGAGCAGGGCGTCGAGTACAGGGTGGTCAAGAACAGGATAGCGTCCATCGCAGCCGGCGAGTCGGGAGTCGAGGCGTTCCGCGACCTCCTGGAAGGCGTGACCGGCGTGGTGCTGGGCTACGACGACCCCATCGCCGCGGCGAAGGCCGTGAGCGACTTCGTGCGGCAGACACGCGCGGACCTGAAGGTACGCAAAGGCGTGATGGACGGCGCGCTGCTCAGCGAGGCACAGGTTGTCACGCTGGCCGCGCTCCCCGGCAGGGATGAACTCATCGCCAGATTGCTCGGGCAGATGAACGCGCCCATAAGCGGCCTGGTGAACGTGCTGAGCGGCCCCATACGCGGGCTCGCCATCGTGCTGCAGCGCCGCGCCGAGCAGTTGGACGCTGCGTAACAGGAACACGGACCGCAACCGGAATACACAGGAGGACAGAGCAGAATGGCAACCAAGGAAGAACTCATCGAGTCGATCAAGACGCTCTCCGTGCTGGAGCTCTCGGAGCTCGTGAAGGCACTGGAAGAGGAGTTCGGCGTGAGCGCAGCCGCGCCGGTGGCGGTAGCCGCCGCCCCTACGGCGGCTGGAGACGCAGCCGAAGCTGCGGAGGAGCAGTTCGAGTTCACCGTGACGCTGACGGAGATCGGCGCGAACAAGATTAACGTCATCAAGACGGTGCGCGAACTGACGAACCTCGGTCTGCGCGAGGCGAAGGAGCTCGTGGAGAGCGCCCCCGTAGCGGTCCGCGAGAGCGTCAGCAAGGACGAGGCTGAGGACACGAAGAAGAAGCTGGAGGAGTCCGGCGCGACGGTCGCGGTCGCGTAGGTCTCCCACAGATCAGCGGGAAACAGGGGGGCGGTCTTGCAGAAGGCCGCCCTTTCCTCGTAGGGACCTTGTGTAACCCCACCCCCCAGCCGGTTCACCCTCACCCTCTCCCCTCAAGAGACCCTTGCATAACCGTGAGGGGAGATGCGGTGCGGGGCTGGGTGGTCCCTTCCCCCTTGATGGGGGAAGGTTAGGATGGGGGTGAATCGGCGGACTGTGTGGTGTGCTCCTCAAGGGAGAGGGGACCTAACCCCCGCTTCCATCCCAGACCGGACACCGGCCGGAGTTATGCAGAGGTCTCCTCATAGGAGAAGGAGGGCGCCATGTCGTCGTTGGGACAGGTGATCAAGGACGCGCTGGGCAGGAACGAAGAATACATGCTGGCAGCGGTGGAAGGGCTCTCTGACCAGGAGCTGCATCAGCGGCCTGCGCCGGAATCCAATCCCATCGGCTGGCTCATGTGGCACCTGTCGCGGGTACAGGACTTCGCAGTGTCCAGCATGGGGGAACAGGAGACGGTGTGGGTCCGGGAGGGCTGGCACGAGCGCTTCGGCATGGCGGCGGACCCGGCCTACCGAGGCAACGGCGACACGAACGAACAGGTGGACGCCTTCGCCTCGCCTCCGGCAGAGACGCTCCTGGCCTACTACAAGGCCGTCCGTGCCAACACCGACGCCTTCCTTGACTCGCTGACGGAGGCCGACCTCGAACGCCTGGTCCCGCCTGTGCGCGGAACGGAACCCGTGCCGCTGCGCGAGCGCCTGCCGGCCATCATCGTGGAGTCCATCCATCACGGCGGCCAGGTCTGCTACGCCCGGGGCGCGCTCCAGGGCCGGGGCTGGCTGAGCAGGTAGCGCACTCTAATGACCATGCATTACCTGGCGAGTGGCGTAGCGTGCTAGCCCCCCTCTCCCCCTGGGAGAGAGGCCGGGGGTAAGTGTTGGCGGGCGCGGAGCCGCCTGATCCCTTCCCCCTCGATGGGGGAAGGCCAGGATGGGGGTGCTCCCCCTGGCGAGGGTGCTTGATCCCTTCCCCCTTGATGGGGGAAGGCCAGGATGGGGGTGCCCCGGCGGGGCGAGGGTGTTTAATCCCTTCCCCCTTGATGGGGGAAGGTTAGGATGGGGGTGACTCGGCGGGGCGAGGGTGTTTAATCCCTTCCCCCTTGATGGGGGAAGGTTAGGATGGGGGTGACTCGGCGGGGCGAGGGTGTTTAATCCCTTCCCCCTTGATGGGGGAAGGTTAGGATGGGGGTGACTCGGCGGGGCGAGGGGCATGCGGCCCGGCTAAGCAAGGACCCCTTGACGGGCCAGGGCATCCGCCCTTTCACGCACTCCACGATTCGTAGTGCGTGACCTCGGCAACGGGCCTGCGCCGCGCTCCGCCGAAACGTTCGCCCTCCGCCGGGTAGCCCATCGCAACCATGCAGGCTGTTGCGTAGTCGTCTGGTATGCCCAGCAGCGCCTTCACTTCCGCTTCCCGCCTCATGTGGAACGTGGTGATGACCGTGCCGACGCCCAGCGCAGCGGCGGCGAGCATGAGGTTCTGCGTCGCGGGGTAGATCGACGAGCCGCTCTGGAAGGATGGCGAGCGGCCTCCGCTCGCGGAGATGCAGGGGAAGACGAGCACAGGCGTCTCGGCCATGTGCCCCGCCAGGTACTCCGCGGACCGGTACACGGCATTGCGCGGGCGCGACGGATCGGACGCGTACATGGCCACCCACCCTTCGTGGTACCACTCCGCGATGCGGTTCCTCTTCGCGGGGTCGGTCACGACAACGAACGCCCACGGCTGGCGGTTGCCACCGGAGGGCGCATACGTTGCCGCCTCGATGATGCGTTCGATGACCTCCCCGGGGACGGGCTCCGGTTTGAACCGGCGTATCGCGCGCTGGGAATAGATCGTTTCGAAGAGTCCCGGTTCCGGCATGCAGTCCTCCTTGCTCGTACTGGTCCCCTCTCCCTACAAAGAGACCTTCGCATAACTTGGTGACGTCGTTCTTCCCAGGGCGTGGCAGGGGGCCTGATCTCCTCTCCCTACAAGGGGAGAGGGCTAGGGTGAGGGTACTCCGGGGCGGTGTGGACGGGTTATGCAAAAGGTCTCTACAAGGGGAGAGGGCTAGGGTGAGGGTACTCCGGGGCGGTGTGGACGGGTTATGCAAAGGTCTCTACAAGGGGAGAGGGTACTGTAGGGTGGGCATGGGGTGTGGGGGTGATTACGCACGCTTACCAGTGCTCCGTGCCCGGCCCGCCTTTGAACGGGCCCACGATGTTGCAAGTTATCCAGCCGCCGTAGTAGCCGCCCGGCTGTGGGACGACGCGCTCGAAGTCAACATAGCAGGCGTCCGTGCGCCCCGCGTGGAAGGCGAACCATCCGGTTAGCGCCTCGTAGCCATCGAAGGGCGACGGGTAGCACCACGCAGCGGCCTGGGCCTCGCGTCCGCGCACGCTCAGCGTCCAGTAGGAAGCCAAGCCCTTCCATTCGCAGAGCGTCGTGTGACTCATGGGGCGCAGGAACACGCGCTTCACGTCTTCCTGCGGGAAGTAGTAGACCGGGGCGCCCGATGTCTCGCAGACCCGCATCCCGCGCGTCGTCTCCGCGACGATTACGCCCGCGAATTCGACGCGCAACGATTGCGACACAGGCTCGATGCGAGGCGGGCGCGGGTAGTCCCACACCGACTCCTGACCCGGGCCGGGCGTCTCGATGTTCGCCGGCCGCTCGCGCGGGAACGTGCGCCAGTACGCTACTTCCTGTTTCGTCGTTCGCTCTGACATCCGATACCTTGCGCACCTTCACTCATCAACCCATCCGGCGCAGACAGGAACCTCACTCTAAAGGATAATCTGAACGAGTGGCGAGTCTGCGCTGACTGGGGATGCGGCGCCTGATCCCTCCCCGCTCGATGGGCTAACAGGGGTATGTAACGGGCGGAAATAGGCGTGGTTAAGGCTCATCTAAACAGTCGGCGTCAACCGCACCCGTCATTCCCGCACCGGCGGGAATCCAGAGTGCGCGGGCAGCGCACCAGGGGGCTGTGGAGGCGGGTGGAGTGTTTTCATTCCACCATACATACCCCTATCAGCCGCTCGATGGGGGAGGATAGGATGGGGTGAACCGCTGGGGAGAAACGGGCGTTGGCATGCCGAGCGTAGCCGAGGCATCTCTCGGGGATAGCCCGCTCATGGTGAGCCTGTCGAACCATCCAGCGGAGGCAGGAACCTCGCAGCCCATGCCCCCGTCATGCCAGCGAAGGCTGGCATCCAGACGCGCGGCTGCGCCGCGCCCATGCGCAGTCGGCGCACACGGTGGGGCGTGGGCGAGGGCGTTGTCATGCCGAGCGTAGCCGAGGCATCTCTCAGGTGTGTTGGTGCCCGCTCGTGGTGAACCTGTCGAACCACCCCGTTGTTCCCGCGCTTTAGCGCGCCGGAGGCAGGAACCTCGCAGCCCATGCCCCCGTCATGCCAGCGAAGGCTGGCATCCGGACGCGCGGCTGCGCCGCGCGCATGCGCAGCCGGCGCACACGGTGGGGCGTGGGCGAGGGCCTGTCATGCCGAGCGTAGCCGAGGCATCTCTCAGGTGTGTTGGTGCCCGCTCATGGTGAGCCTGTCGAACCACGCCGCGTATGCCTCCGTCGTTCCTGCGGAGGCAGGAACCTCGCAGCCTTGTCTGATGTAGGGGCGACCCTCGTGGGCGCCCATGCCCCCGTCATGCCAGCGAAGGCTGGCATCCAGACGCGCGGCTGCGCTGCGCGCATGCGCAGTCGGCGCACACGGTGGGGCGTGGGCGAGGGCCTGTCATGCCGGGCGTAGCCGAGGCATCTCTCGGGAATAGCCCGCTCATGGTGAGCCTATCGAACCACGCCGCGTATGCCTCCGTCGTTCCTGCGGAGGCAGGAACCTCGCAGCCTTGTCTGATGTAGGGGCGACCCTCGTGGGCGCCCATGCCCCCGTCATGCCAGCGAAGGCTGGCATCCAGACGCGCGTCTGCGCCGCGCCCATGCGCAGTCGGCGCACACGGTGGGGCGTGGGCGAGGGCGTTGTCATGCCAAGCGTAGCCGAGGCATCTCTCGGGGATAGCCCGCTTATGGTGAGCCTGTCGAACCATCCTGCGGAGGCAGAAACGACGACCCCTTGCCATCCCCCTATCCTATCCATCCTGTCCATCGATGTCGAATCTCTGACACGCGCCCGTTGCGCGGACAACGCACCCCTCCTTACCATGTCCCCATGACTACCCAACCCGCCCCCGTGCCCGACAACCACATATCGCCGGACACCCTCCCGCCGAAGGACGCCGCATACCTCGCCCGCATCGAGCGCGCCCTGCGCTGCGGTGTCCCCGGCTGCCAGTGCGCCGACGGCCCCAGGGTCCACTGCCCAACGCACCCCAACCCCATGATCCCCACCCTCTCTGTCTCCTACGATGAGGACACAGGCTTCTCGTTCGAGTGCACCCGCTGCCCTGCCAACAAGGTCATGGAAGCCCTCGCGAAACGCGGCCTCATGCCGGAATTGCAGCTCTTCACCTCCACCGGCGCTGTCGAAGCCGGACTCGATCCCTTCGCCTTCTTCATCCAACAGCCGCCGGACTGGCTCTGGCCCAACCGCATCCCCCTCGGCAAGCTCACCCTCATCGCCGGGTATCCCTCGTCAGGCAAGACTTCCATCGCCATGGACATCGCAGCCCGCGTCTCACGCGGCGCGCCCGCCCCCGATCAACCGGATGCCGTCTTCCCCTGCGCCCCCGTCGTCCTCGCCCTCCTCAACGGCAATCCGAAGGCCGATATCCTCCCCACCCTCCGCCTCTTCGGCGCAGACCTCGACTTCGTCTATCGCGCCGACCTCCTCTCCCCCACGCACCCCCTCGACTACTACCCCGACGATCCGCCCAACGAGAACGATGAAGAGGAAGAGGACGACGGCTATGACGACTTCGAGAGCCGCGGCACGCCCCTCGGCCGCCCGTCGACCGTCACCGGACGCCCCAGGATGTTCCCCCTGTTCGGGGAGCCCGAGCCCCCCGCGCCGAAACTCGCCGCCCCCTGGCCCGGCCTCAGCCGCGTCATGGGACGCCTTGCCAACTACATCGAGGCGGGAAGCGCAGCACTCCTCATCGTCGATCAGGTCGAAGACCTCGCCTCGATGCACCGCGCCCAGGTCGCCACCGTCCTCGGCATGCTCAAGGCCCTCGCCGCCCGCTCCGGCGCGGCCGTCGTCGCCCTCACCCACAACCCCGAGCCCAACTACCCCCGCGCCGTCAGCGCCATGCAGCGGCGTCTCGCTCAGGCTTCCGTTGTCTTCACCACCGCCGCCGTCGGACCCGGCGAACGCCGCTTCCTCGTCCCCCTCCGTCCCCCCATGAGCGACGACGCTCCTGCCATACCCTTCGTCCTCCCCCCTCCCCCGTCGCTCCCGCGCTTTAGTGCGCAGCCTCGCAGCCCTTCCCCTGGCCCTCCCGACGCCTTCACCGTCGCTTGGCGCAAACCCGTCTTGCCCGCGCACATGAAAGCCCTCGCCGGACCCCGCCACAACGATGGCGCGAAGATCCGCGCGGCGCAAGCCTTCCTCACGCGCGCCCTTGCTGATGGCCCCCGCCCCGCTGGCAACGTCGAGCGAGAGGCTGCACGCATCGGCCTTTCGAAGAGCGCCTTGCACCGTGCTCGCTCTGCCTGCGGCGTGCGCTCGACCCGCGTCAGCGAACAGGGCGGCGACAACGGTGCCGGCACATGGTACTGGTCGCTCCCCACCCAGCCCCCTGTGCGACAGGATCAGACACCTCGTGACCCGCTTGAAGTTTGAAATCGTTGAAATCTTGGTGCCTTGGTCACAGGAAGCAGGCCGTGGCCTTGGAAACACCCCAAACCAAGGAGACCAAGATTCCAAAACACACCCTCGTGCCACTCGTAACGGACAGACCAAGATTTCACAGGGGGCCTTCAGATGAAATCTTGGTCGCACGCCTCCGACATCGCTCTCGTAAACACAAACCGACGCCCCACCCGTCAGCGGCCCACCGCCCTCTCCCTCTGGGAGAGGGGCCGGGGGTGAGGGTTGGGCGGTGCGGCGTGCCTGATCCCTTTCCCCTTGATGAGGGAAGGCTAGAGCCTGCCCCGAACTTGATGCGGGGATGGGGGTGAACAGGGGGCTGGGCCGGGGCGCCCCTGCTCCCTCTCCCGCTGGGCGGGAGAGGGGCTGGGGGTGAGGGTTGGGGCGGGGGGGGGGGGACCGGTGCGACATCAGGCCCAGTGCGACACAAGCCCGTAGCGCGGTCGCGACCCTCTTGTTGATGATGCCTGCGATGAGCGACGTACACGCAACGACGACCGGCGAGCGGATCCTGCAGGAGCCGCGGTTCCGCGCCGTGCTGATCCGCGACATGCCGGACGAGCAGCGTCCACGCGAGCGCCTTCGCGACGCCGGGCCCGCCGCGCTGAGCGATGCGGAACTGCTCGCGATCCTGCTGCGCACGGGCACGCGGGCGGAGAGCGCCGTCGCGCTGGCCAACCGGCTGCTCTCGGAGGCGGGCGGGTTGGAGCGTCTCGCGCGGGTGTCCCACGGGGAGCTGTGCGCGTTCCACGGCTTCGGCGAGGCGAAGGCGGCCCACCTGCTGGCGGCCCTGGAGTTGGGCCGACGCATCGCCACGCTCAAGGACGAAGAGGGCCCGCCATTCCTCGAAACGTCGGTGGACGTGGCGAGGATGATGAAGCCGCTCATGGAGTTCCTGCCGCAGGAGCAACTGCGTGTGTTGTCGCTCAATTCGAGGAACCAGTTGCTGGCCGTGTCCACCGTGTTCGTAGGAACAGTGAACAGCGTGAACGTGCGTCCTGTAGAGGTCTTCCGGCAGGCCGTGCAGGTGAACGCCCCGAGCGTGGTGATGGTGCATAACCACCCGTCCGGAGACCCGGATCCGAGCGCCGCGGACGTGGCGCTGACGAAGGAGATAGCCGCCGTCGGCAAGACACTGGACATCAAGCTGGCGGACCACGTCGTCGTTGGACGGAAAGGCTACGTCAGCATGCTGGACAGAGAGATCATCAAGTAGCGCGGCGTGCGAACGCGGACCTGTTCGCACGGGGCACAGAGTAAGTTGGCGTATCCTAGAGCACGATGGCGCAGCCGTGACGGCGCGCCGAAAGGAGAGACGGATGGCTGAAGTTTCCCGGCACGAGCCCGGCATGTTCAATTGGGTGGACCTGATGACCACAGACGTTGAGGGCGCAAAGAGTTTCTACTCCCAGCTGCTCGGGTGCGAGACCGTAGACAACCCGATGGGTGACGGGTTCGTCTACACGCTCTTTACGCGGAACGGCAAGAACATCGCAGGGCTGTCCCCGATGATGCCGGAGATGCTGGAGCAGGGGGTGCCTCCCCACTGGAACTCCTACGTCGCCGTTGCGAAGGTGGAGGAGGCTGCGGAGAAGGCGGCCAACCTCGGCGCGACGGTGATCGTGCCGCCGATGGACGTATTTGCATTCGGCAGGATGGCCAGCATCATCGACCCCACCGGTGCAGCACTGGGTCTGTGGGAAGCGAAGGCGCACATCGGCGCGGAGCTGATCGGCGAGCCGGGAGCGTTCTGCTGGGCAGAGCTGTACACCCACGACACCGAAGCGGCGAGTAGCTTCTACTCCGGCCTCTTCGGCTGGGAGGCGCAGCAGGTACAGGGCGCGGGCGGCATGCCGTACAACCTGTTCACGAGCGGTGGAGCGCCCGCGGCGGGGATGCTCGCCATCCAGCCGATATGGGGCGAGGTGCCGCCGAATTGGACGGTCTACTTCGCGGTGGACAACCTGGACGAGGCGCTGGACAAGGTGAAAGCGATGGGCGGCAGCGTGCAGTTTGAGCCGATGTCCGTCCCGTCGATAGGAAGGCTTACGCTCATCACGGACCCGCAGCACGTCTACGTGATGCTCATCAAGTTGGAGCAGACGGCCTGATCCCCAGCCCCGGCCGGAGCGGCAGGCAGCCGGCTTGTCCGCGCCGGCAGTAAGGGAGCAGAAGCGAGCGCTATGGAACTGGGGACGGAGCTGTTCGACGACATCGTCGTCATCCTCGTGGCGGCGGGAGCCGGGGGACTCGGCGCGCGCCTCCTTCGCCTGCCGCCTATCATCGGCTACCTCGTGGCGGGCGCAGTGGTGGGGCCGCACGCGCTGGCGTTGGTGACGCAACTGGAGGACGTGCAAACGCTGGCCGAGTTCGGCGTGATCCTGCTGCTCTTCGCCGTAGGCGTGGAGATATCGCTGTCGGACCTGCGCCGCCTGGGGTGGCGGGTGCTGGCAGCCAGCGTGGGCCAGATCAGCCTGACGATAGCCGTGGGCTACGGCATCGGAACGGCTCTCGGCTGGGATGCGCGCGCCTCGCTCGTAGCGGGCATGGCGCTGTCGTTGAGCAGCACCATGGTCGCACTGAAGACCCTGAACGACCGCGGCGAACTGGGAGCGCTGCACGGGCGCATGGCGGCGGGGATGCTTCTCGTTCAGGACCTTGCATTCGTGCCCATGATGGCTGTGATCGGCGCGCTGGGAGGAGAGGGCGATTCGCTCGCTACCGAGCTGGCCGTCAGCGCGGCAAAGGCGGCCGCCATCCTTGCAGTGGTGTGGTTCGTGGGTTCGCTTGGCCTCCCCTGGCTGCTCAAGCAGGTGGCGCTGGTGGGAGCGCGGGAGTCGTTCGTCGTCACCGTGATGGCGGCGGCGCTCGGCGCGGCGGCGCTCACGTCCTGGGGCGGGCTGTCCGCCCCACTCGGGGCGTTCGTCGCCGGCCTGGTGCTCAGCGAATCGGACTGGGCAGGGCGCCGTGCGCTCTCCGAGGTCATACCGGTCCGCGACGTGTTCGCCGCGTTGTTCTTCGTGTCGCTGGGCATGCTGACAGACATCGACTTCCTGGCCTCGCACCTGGGTGAGGTGGCGCTTTTCATCGGCGCGTCGGTCCTCGTCAAACTGTTCCTCGTCCACACGCTCGCGCGCGCTCTCGGCTACCTGCCGGACACGGCCGCTCGCACCAGCTTCCTGATGATCCAGATAGGCGAGTTCAGCTTCATCGTGGCGGGGACAGCGGTTGCGACCGGGGTCGCGGGAGAAGACCTGCTTCCGCTCATCATCACGGCTGCGGTGGTTACGATGGCCATCACGCCGGGGTTCGTGTCCCTGGCGTCGAAGGCGCTGACGTCCATGGGGGAGCGTTCCGCCTTCTTCGCGCGGCACCTTGCCGGCGCCGCGGGTGCGGAATCGGCGTTGGAGCGCGCGCCCGCGCTGCGGGGGCACGTGGTCGTCGCGGGGTACGGGCGCGTAGGCTCACTCATCGTGCAGGAGATCAGGCGTCTCGGGCTGCCCTACATCGCCATCGAATCCGACCCGGCAATCATCTCGCGCGAGATCGCAGATGACGGTTCGCTGATCTACGGCGACGCGACGAACGACGCGGTGCTGACGGCCGCAGGCGTGCAGCATGCGCGGTTGTTTGTTGCGGCGTTGCCCGAGCACGTGTCGGCGCTGGTTGCCGTGCAACACGCACGGCGGCTCAACCCGCAGGTGCGCATCGTCAGCCGCGCCGGGCGGGAGGAGGAAGTGCGCGTGCTCGAGGACGTCGGAGCCGACGCGGTTGTCTGGCCGGAACTGGAGGCGGCCCTGGAGATGATGCGCGTCTCCCTGTTGGACGTGGGCGTGGCGAAGCCGGTTGTGGAGGAACTCGTCGAAGAGGCCCGCGTCGAATTGGGAGAATTCGCCTCGGAAGAAGATTCTCTCCCTTCCAGCGAGGGCTAAGGCTCGTCCGTGTAGCCCGCCATCTGGGAGGCGGCGCCGCGTTTGGCCAACTCCTCCTCGAAGTGGGCCCGTATGGCCGGGTCCTCCTCCGCAAACTGTATCTGCGGCCCGCCCGTGTTCTTGTAACGCGCACCGACGTATCCCGCGTACCGGGGGTTGCCATAACGCAGGACCAGATAGCGGATGGGCTCCGCGCTGCAGTTGAAGTGCTGGTGATAGCCGGTGCCGGGCGACATGAGCGTTCCCGCCGTGTAGTCCAACTGCTCCCACTCCGTCCCCGGCGTGGGGTGGACGTTCTCCGGCCACTGCAGATCGTATCCTTCCCCGCTCAGGAAGAGGTACGCCACGTCGGACACCAGCCCTGCGCGCTTGCGGTTGGCCTCGCCGGTATGCGCCTTCTTGTATGTTCCTGCGGGGAACTCGGAGAGGTGGCAGATGAAATGGCCATTGGCCATGTTGATCATCATGTTCTCGCCCGGGCCCCGTGCGGTCCACCGGTCCAGCACTACGTTATGTACATTCGGGATGAAGTTCGTTTCCATGAACCGGTCCTCGATCTTGGACGTCTTCCCGCTGAAGTAGAGTTCGTCGGTGGGGTCGAACCGGTCGGGGAACGTCATGGGGCAGTCGAAGATGAGCTCGGGGCTGCCATACAGGTTGAAGGCGGTGGGGGCGTTGGTCGCGCCGTACAGCCGCACGGTCTCGTCGCCGCTGGCGTTATAGAGCTCGTGCCAGGCGTTGAGGGGGATCGAGAAGACGCTCCCTTCCTGCCACTCGAACGTTTGCCTCGGCTGGCCCTCGTACCAGACGGAGGTCGCGCCGCGCCCCTTCAGCACGAAGAATATCTCTTCGTACATGTGGCGCTCGACGTTGAATGTCCCTCCCGGCGGTATCTCGCAGACGAATCGTATGGTCCCCTGGTTGTTTATCAGTGCGCCTTCCAGCGGGTCTGCCGTGAGGTCGAGCAGCGCGGCGTTGGTGCCGGTGCGCTCCCACGGTTCGACACCGATGGTGTGGATGCTCTCAACGAGTTGCTGCGTGTGGACCTTCAACCCCTCGTCGCTCACCCACTTCTCATAGGGCGTGAGTGTCCAAGGCTCGTAGCGGTCGGCGAAAGAGACCATTTGCTCCTCCCTGCGTTTATCCGGTTGGGCGGAGTATACCCTCGCGCCAGATAACACGCGCGACGCAAGCGCGAAGGTGCTACGCTATCACCGCGGCACGTTCATCGACCGGCGTGCGAAGGGTTCGTCAACGGACAAGGCAGGAAGGAGGCAGACATGGTGCAGGAAGCCGAGAAGTTGCAGATCAAGACGACGGGCATAGACCACGTTGTGCTCTGGGTGAACGACCTCCCCCGCGCCAGGCGCTTCTACATGGACGTGCTCGGCATGAGCGTCGGCCACGAGAACGACTGGCAGTGCTTCCTTTGTTGCGGCGAGCACGACCAGATAGCGCTGTTCGACGCGGCGCGTATCGACGGCGCGTCCAGCGGGCGCGAGTTGAACCACATGGCGCTGCGCATGGAGCCCGGAAGCTACGAGGAGACGAAGGCGCGGATCGAAGCCGAAGGCATCGCCGTGCGGGGCCGCACGGGCGACCCGACATGCATCTACTTCGACGACCCTGACGGCCACACGCTCCAGTTGCTCTACAAGGGACACGACGGCTGATGACGGACGCGAAAGAGGCTGCGCGAGCCGCCGTCGACGCGGCACGCGGAGAATTGACCGCCCTCAGCCGCCGCATCCACGCGCATCCCGAGCTCGGCTACGAGGAGGAGCAGGCGTCCGGCTGGCTTGAGGAGACGCTGGATGCCGCAGGCTTCGCCGTCGAGCCCGGCGTGTGCGGCCTGCCGACCGCGTTCCGCGCAACGAAGGGCTCAGGCCCGCTGCACGTCGTGGTCTGCGCGGAGTACGACGCCCTGCCCGGCATCGGCCACGCCTGCGGGCACAACGTCATCGCGGCGAGCGCCGTTGGTGCGGGCATCGGCGCGGGGTCTGTCGCAGACGACGCCGGGCTCACCGTTACCGTTATGGGCTCCCCGGCCGAAGAGGTTCTGCGCTCCGGCGGGAAGATACGCCTGCTGGAAGGCGGCGCGTTCGAGGGCGCTCACGCCGCGATGATGACGCACCCTGCGCCGTGGGACGTAGCTGTCTGGCCAATCGTCGCAGCGTCATTCTTCGAGGTGCACTACGAGGGGAAAGCGGCGCATGCATCCGGATTCCCGGAACAGGGCGTCAACGCCGCCGACGCGCTCACCATCGCTCAGACAGCCATCGGCCTGCTCCGCCAGCACATCCGCTCAACAGACCGGGTGCACGGCATCGTGACGCACGGCGGCGATGCGTTCAACATCATCCCCGCGCACGCGTCCGCGGACTACGCGGTACGCGCGATCACGCTGGACGACCTGACCGAGGTCTACGAGAAGGTCATGCGCTGCTTCGAGGCGGGCGCGCTGGCCACGGGCGCACGGCTCAACGTCATCGGCGGCAACAGGCCTTTCGCGCACCTCGAGCACGACCTCGAGATGGCAGCGGCGTACCAGCGGAACGCAGAGCAGCTGGGGCGCAGGTTCCCTGCTCCCGGCGAAACGAGCCCCGCAACACCCGTCTCGACGGACATGGGCAACATCTCGCTCGCCCTGCCATCGATCCACCCTGCAATCGGAATTGAGTCGCTGCCCGCGGTGAACCACCAGCCGGAGTTCGCCGCCGCGTGCGCCACGTCCGCCGCCGACCAGGCGCTCTACGACGGCGCGGTCGCGATGGCGTGGACGATGCTGGACATGGCGGAGACGCCGGCACTCCGGGAGCGCCTGCTGGCGACATGACCCGCGCTCGTACGGACCACGGTTAACGAGAGAGCGGGGGCCTGGGGCCCCCGCTCTCCTGCGCTTGCTGCAACGTGGGCTAGAAGGCGAAGTAGACTATCAGGACGAGCACGACCGTGATGATGACTCCGGCGGTCAGCGTGCCCTTGACGGTGTTGAGCGGATTTTTCATGTGCTGTCTCCTCTTTCTCGTTGCGCGTGTCCGCGTATTCCGTTAGCTCCAGAGCGAAGGCAGGTGCCTCGCAGCCACCATGAAGAAGAGCATGGGGATGGAGAGCATGGTGTTCGTACGGGAAGCCAGCAGAGCGGTGCGCGCCCACTTCGGCTGGTCGGCGGGAGCGGGCGTCCCGTTCTCGAGGGTGTCCTTCACGGCGGCAATGATCTTCTGCTGTTTCGGCCAGATGATCATCCAGACGTTGTACGCCATGATGATGCCCAGGACCCCACCGATGAGGATCGATTTGCCCGCATCGGTCTCGAGCAGATAGGAGGCACCGCCCTCTCGTTCGATCTCTCGAGCGATGATGTAGGCCAAGCCAAAGAGCAGCGTCGCAAGCGAAGCCCAGCGGAACACGTTCAGTGAGAATGGCAGGATAGACGTCTGGTAGTGCGGCCTGGCCGACGCCTCCATCCGCGGGAGGGCGATCGCCTGCACGAAGTTGTAGAAGTACAGCAGGCCTATCCAGAGTATGCCGCTGAAGATGTGGCCCAAGCGTACCAAGTCGTAATATACCTCCATGCCTTCTCCTTTCTCGGCAGTTTTGTCCGGCGAGATTACTCCACGACAGTAATCTTGCCAACCATCCCTGAACCCTCGTGGCCCGTTATCGTACAAACAAGCCTGAACGTACCGGCCTTGTCGAACGTGAAGGTCTGCACCTGCGGCTCGTCTTCCTTGGGCACGACCCAGTTGATGCCCAACTCCTTCACGGTAAAGGTATGCGGTTCGTCCACGGATAGCAAGCGGAATTCAACCGTCTCGCCCACCTCGAATTCGAAGGACTTTGGTTCGTAGAGGTAGTTCCGCATGCCGACGTCCAGCACGCCGTCCTGCGGTACAGCCGGCGTCGGCGTGGGTCCTGAGGCGGGGCATCCCGTGAGAACGCTCGATACGGCGATGAGTCCGATGAGGGCGAGGATTGAGGTGACTCGTGTCTTCACAGCTCTATTGTACTGGCCTTCCGAGGGCGGCACGTAAGGCTCATGGTGAGGCAATATAACGATGCGTCTTCGTGGGACGCAAGCGCTGTGTTGCGGGTTCGGGTTCCTGCGGCCACGCGCCACCCCGGCGCTACAGCGACGCCATGGCCACCCGCGCCTGCTCAGCAGCGAACACCACGTCTTCCGCCGTGTGCGCCAGCGACACGAACGCCGCCTCGAACTGCGACGGCGCAACATAGACTCCGCGTTCCAGCAGGCCGTGGAAGAACGCGGCATACTGCCCCGTATCGGAGGACGCTGCCTCGTCCCACGTCGATACGGACGACTCTGTGAAGAACGCCGTGAGCATGGAGCCGACCCTGTTCACCGTGAGCGGCACACCCGTGGCGTCCCCTGCAGCGAGTAGTCCGGCCTCGGCCTCGGCACCAAGCGCCTCCAGCGTGTCGTAGACCCCCGGCTTCGCCAGCTCGTGTAAACAGGCGATGCCCGCCGCCGTGGCGAGGGGGTTACCGGAGAGCGTTCCCGCCTGGTACGCGGGGCCGAGCGGCGCTACCACCTGCATCACTTCGGCACGTCCGCCGTATGCGCCCACCGGCAGACCGCCGCCGATGATCTTGCCAAGGCACGTGAGATCGGGCCTCATACGGTAGCGCTCCTGCGCCCCGCCGTACGCTACGCGGAAACCGGTGATCACCTCGTCGAAGATGAGCAGCGCGCCGTTGTCGTCACACAGATTCCGCAGACCGGTCAGGAAGCCGTCCGCCGGGGGCACGACGCCCATGTTGCCCGCGACCGGCTCAACGACGACTGCCGCGATCTGGTTCACGTTCGCGTCGAAGAGCGCCTCAACGGACGCAAGGTCGTTGTACTCGGCGACGAGCGTCTCCGCTGCGTAGCCGGGCGGAACGCCCGCGCTCGTCGGGACCCCGTAGGTCGCTGCGCCCGACCCCGCCTTCACGAGGAGGCCGTCCGCATGGCCGTGGTAGTTTCCATTGAACTTCAGCAGCTTGCTGCGTCCCGTGTACGCGCGGGCGACGCGTATGGCGCTCATCGCTGCCTCAGTGCCGGAGTTGACCAGGCGCAGCATCTCGATCGACGGCATGACACGGACGATGAGTTCGGCGAGTTCCAGTTCGCGCTCCGTCGGCGCGCCGAAGCTCGTGCCGTCCGCCGCCGCTCGTTGCACCGCCTCGACCACGGCGGGGTGAGCGTGTCCCAGGATGAGCGGCCCCCACGACCCGACGAAGTCCACGTATCCGTTGCCGTCCGCATCCCGCACATGCGCGCCGCTGCCGCTGACGATGAACGGAGGCGTGCCGCCCACCGCTCCGAACGAGCGCACGGGACTGTTGACGCCGCCGGGAATGAGCCTGCGAGCGCGGTCAAAGAGCCGTTCCGAGTTATCGAGCCGCATGCTGTCGTTGTCCTATGGTGAAGTATTTCATCCCGCGTCAGTAGACTTGACTGTCCATAGACCCTACTCCAACCTCCCGGTCGTTGAGGTCTGGCTGGGAAACAGCGTGAACCCTGCCAGCGCGAAGTCGCTGTCGAAAGAGAAGATGGTCGATAGGGACACAGCCTCCATCGCCACGATGGACGCTGCATCGACGTAAGAGAGATGAGGACCGATGGGAGAGCGCAGGACGTTCTCGGTGCGCTGGTGTTCCTCTGATGTTTGGAATCGCACGTTAAAGTCGGCAAGTAGAGCAAGCCAGTCCCGTGCGGTTCGAAAACCCAGGCGCTGGTAAGTGAGTTGATGGGTCTCTGCGACAACGAGGTTGCTGGTCAGGAGGACGGCGTTCCTCCGTGCCAGTTCCGTGAAGCCGGTGACTGCACGCTGATGCCATTGATCGCTTGGGTCGAGCCTCGCGTAGAAGGCAGACGTATCGACGAACAGAAACCTGTCGGTCCTGGTAGTCACTGAACCTCCTGCTGCTCCTCCGGTGACGACAACCGGTAGGGCACGGGGTCCTCTGCCGCATATCCTTGGTAGGGGAAGGACGCGCGCGTCGGATACGGCTGAACGCGCTCCGGGGCAGCAAGATGCTCGTCATGGCGGGCTGCGATGTCACTCACCCCGCTGCCTTCAGCCGGGATGTAGTGCAGCAACGCGGAATTCGGGCCAAATATCTTCAACTGATCGGCGTACGAATTTCGATACCAGGCAAGGAGTTCGTGGTAGCGGGCCGGAAGGTCCTGCCTCCGGGGGAGCGCCTTGCCGCCTATCCTGTCCGGATGGCATGGGTCACCCTCCCGGTACAGCGAATTGAGGGAGCCGCGTTTGGTAATCATCCGGTTCCTACTGGGGCTCACCGGTTTCGTTGCGACGCAGTGTTGAGCTATGTGCGTCACGACACCCGGCGGGACGCTTCCGAACTCATACCGAACCCTCTCCCGTATCTCGCTACCGGTGAAACCGTCGCGTGTGGAGTCCTCGGAGGTGAGCAGCGCAAGGGCGATCCACACTTGGTCTGCAACCTTGATGTTGGTCTCAGGCAGAGTAGTCATCTCGAACCTCGCTGGACAGAATAACATACATAGATGTTATAACATCGCTATCCTGACCCGCAAGGCCAACGGATCGCTCAACGTCGAGCGGTACTCGGAGTAGTTGGCGACCAGCGCCCACCGCTCGCGGTAGACAGAGAGCCGGTCGCTGAGCGGTTCGTCCGAGGGAGCGTCGAGTTGAAGCACCCATTCAGGTTCGCCGGGCGCGCCGGTCGCGAAGCGCTCGAACACGGTGGAGGGCAACAGCCAAGCCTCCGGCCCAGGAGCGACACACAAGATGAACAGGTGCGGGCGCGGACGGAAGCGGCGCATGAGGAAGGAGCGGTTCTCTTCTGCCGAGACGGGCCCCCTGATGATGACTTCCACGTACTGCCCGTCGCCCGTCCTGACGGCGAGGTCCACGTCGGCGGAGCCGCCAACCAGCTCGAAGACGGCGGCGTGCCGCTCTATGAGATTCCGGGTAACGTACTCTCTGGGACTGGCGTCGGCCATGGGTTCAGACATCGCCGCGCAGGAGCCGGGCGGCGTCCTTGGCGAAATAGGTGATGATGATGTCCGCCCCCGCGCGCTTGATGCTCGTGAGTGTCTCCAGTATGGCAGCGCGCTCGTCCAGCCAGCCGTTGGCCGCGGCAGCCTTGAGCATGGCGTATTCGCCGGAGACGTTGTAGGCAGCGATAGGGAGGTCGAACGCTTCCCGTGCCCGCGCAATCACGTCCAGATACGCAAGCGCCGGCTTGACCATGAGAACGTCCGCCCCCTCGGCTGCGTCCTGCTGCAGTTCGCGCATCGCTTCCCGTGCGTTCGCGCCGTCCATCTGGTATGCCTTCCGGTCACCGGACTGAGGGGCTGAGGCGGCGGCGGCGCGGAACGGCCCGTAGAAGGCGGATGCCATCTTGGAGGCGTAGGCCATCACCGGCACATCCGTGTGCCCGGCCGCATCGAGGGCAGCACGGATCGCTCCCACCTGCCCGTCCATCATCGCAGACGGAGCGACGATGTCCGCTCCGGCGTCGGCGTGGGATACCGCAGTGCGAGCGAGCAGTTCGAGCGTCGCGTCGTTGGCAACCGTCCCGTCGTCGAGCAGCACGCCGCAGTGGCCGTGGTCCGTGTATTCGCAGAGGCATACGTCTGTGATGACGACCACATCGGGCAGTGCCTGCTTCAACGCTGACGTTGCCTGTTGGATGATGCCATCGGGATCGTAGGCGCCGGAACCGAGTCCGTCCTTCCTGGGTGGCAGGCCGAAGAGGAGCACTGCTCGGATACCAAGCTGCTCCGCCGCCGCCGCTTCCCGGACGAGATTATCTATGGAGAGTTGCGCCTGCCCGGGCATGGGGTCGATGGGCACGCGAACGTCGCGTCCGTGCGTTACGAACACGGGATAGACGAAGTCAGCGGGACGCAAGGACGTCTCCCGCACCATCTCCCGCAAGGCAGGCGTGCGCCGGAGCCTGCGCGGACGAACCGCGGGGAAGAGCGCGTTCCCGATGGGCGCCGCCCGTTCGGTCCGTAGTTCACTCATCGCCCAGAACCTCCAACACGGCGTCCGCCACCCCCCGCACGGTATGTTCCGCCGCCTCTGCGTCCACTCGTACGCCAAACTCCGACGCGGTCTTGCTCGTTATCGGTCCGATGGATACCACCTTGCTCCCGTTGATGAGCTCAGCGCCACCCAGCATGCTCACGAGGTTCCGCACCGTGGAAGAGCTCGTGAACGTAACCGCGTCTATCGTACCAGAGGCGAGCGTTTCCCTGGCTGCGGTCGCGGCTTCCTGCGGTGCGACAGTGCGATACGCGGTGACGTCGGAGACGAGCGCTCCCATCTCGCGAAGTCCGTCAGGAAGGGTCGGTGGAGCGATGTCGGCTCGCGGCAACAGCATGCGGGCGCCGCGTATTTCCAGCGATGCGAATGAACCGGCGACCGAACGCGAGGTGTATGCCGCGGGCATGAGGTCCGCGGTGATACCGCGAACGGCGAGCGCCTCTGCTGTGGCGGGCCCGATGGCTGCCACCCTGGCTTGAGAGAACGCCCTTGCGTCCTTTCCGGCTGCGGCCAGACGCCCGAACACGGCGTCCACGCCGTTCGTGCTCGTGAAGATGACCCAGTCGATGCTGGCCAGCTCCGCAAGTGCGGCATCCAACGTCGATGTATCGGAGAGCGGTTCCACCGCTATCGTCGGCAGTTCCACCGCTTCCGCGCCGTGAGCGGTCAGCAAAGTGCTGAGCGTGCCCGCCTGGGTGCGGGAGCGGGTGACAAGCACGCGCCTGCCGAAGAGCGGAGTGCGATCGAACCAGCGCAGAGCAGGACGCAGGGCGGCAGTCTCGCCGATGACTGTGACGACCGGCGACGTGATTCCTGCTGCTTCACCCTTCTCCACGATGTCCGCCAGCGTGCCGCTCACCGTGCGCTGGTGCGGAAGCGTGCCCCATTGTGTTACGGCTGCAGGGGTATCCGGCGAGCGTCCTTCGGAAAGCAGCGCCCGGACTATGGCGGGCAGACTGCGCCATCCCATGAGCACTACGAGCGTTCCGCCCACGCTGGCGAGCGCCCTCCAGTCCACTTGGGGGTCCGGTTTCGCGGGGTCTTCGGAACCGGTAACGACCGTAAATGCTGCCGCGATGTCCCGGTGCGTCACCGGCACGCCGGCGTAAGCGGGCACAGCGATGGCGGAAGTGACACCGGGGACCACCTCGAACGGTACGCCCGCTTCGGCCAGGGCTATCGCCTCCTCACCGCCGCGCCCAAACACAAACGGGTCCCCGCCCTTCAGCCGGACGACCGTCCTGCCGTTCCACGCGTTCGCCGCAAGCTGCTCGTTGATGAACGCCTGGAACTCGCCCGGGGTATCGGGCTCCTTGCCGACGTAGATCAGTTCCGCGTTCGGCGCCAGCGCGAGCAACGCTGGAGAGACGAGCCGGTCGTACACCACAACGTCGGCCCTGCGGAGCAGCTCAGCGCCTCTCGCTGTGATGAGGCCGGGGTCTCCCGGACCGGCCCCAACGAGGTAAACGGCGCCGCTCGCCCTCATGGATCGGTCTCCTGTAGCAACGCAGATGCGCCCTGCTCCAGGAATGCGTGGTACGCCGCTCTGCCAAGCAAGTCAGGCTCGGAGGCGCTGCCTGTCACTTCCACGCGATAGCTCGTGGAGCCGTCCGGCGGCGTCACCGTCGCGAACAACCGCATCTGGTCCCCGAGCACCTCAGCGAACGCTCCGAGCGGCAGGCGGCAGCCGCTGCCTGCGGCGCGCAGCAGAGCGCGCTCCGCCTCGACCGCGGCCTCGGTCGGCTCGTGCACGAGTTGGCGCAGGAGTGCAAGCACTTCCCTATCGTCGGAGCGCGCCTCAGCGGCGAGCGCAGCCTGCGCGGGCGCTGGAGTGCAGACGTGGGGGGAGAGGCGTTCTGCTATCCGTTCGGTCATTCTCAAACGCTCGACGCCCGCGGCAGCGACGATAACGCCATCGTAGTCCGGCCCCTCCGATTTGCCGATGCGTGTTTCCACGTTCCCGCGGATGGGCAGCAGCAGGATGTCCTTCCGTCCGTGAGCGATCTGTGCAGCGCGGCGGGGACTGCTCGTGCCGATGCGCGCTCCTACCGGTAGATCGAGCAGGCCCACGTTCCAGCGGTCGATCAGGACATCGCGAGGGTCTTCGCGCTCCAGCACGGGAAGGACGGTCAAGCCCTCCGGCTGGGTAGTGGGCAGGTCTTTCAGGCTGTGCACCGCCACGTCTATGCGCCCATCCTGCAGGGCGTGCTCGATTGCGGATGTGAACACGCCGAGTCCGAGCGATTCGATGGCAGCTTCCGAGTGTTCGTCGCCTGCTGACGCGATGGTCTCAATACGTATGGCATACCCGGGCGACACGGATGCGAGCGCGGCGGCAACCGCGCGCGCTTGCGTCAGCGCCAGCCTGCTCCCGCGTGTCCCGATGGTGATGGTGCGCGGCATGGCCGGACGCGCTACTCGTCCAGCCCGAAGAGCCCGCGGGCGGACTGTGTTACGGACTCGTCGTTGCGCTCGCGCAGGTGGGCTGTGGGATGGTGCAGGAGCTTCTTTACCAGCGCCTTCGTCATCTGCTCGATGCGGCGCGCGTCGTCCTCCGACAGTCCGTCCATGCGTTCGATGGTCCGCGCAACCTCAGCCGCGCGGATCTCCTCGGCTTCGTGTCGTATCGCGGCAATGGTGGGAGTAACGCCGCGCGCCTTCCACCACTGCCGGAACTTCGCGGTCTCCTCCGCAACGATGGCCTCCACGTGACGCGCCTCGGCCTCACGCTGCTGGCGGTTGGCCTCCGCCAGCGATTCCACGTCTTCCAGCGTGTAGACATGGACGCCTGGGACCCTCGCTGCCGCGGGGTCGACGTCGCGCGGAACCGCCATGTCCATAATCGCAAGCGGCTTCCCGTCTCGTCGCGCTGCCGCCTCCTCGATGAGCGATGCGGACAGGATGAAGTCCGGCGCGGCGGTTGCGGTTACGGCCAGGTCCGTCTGTGCCAGCAGGGACGCGAGGTCGTTCAACGGCACTATCTCCGCGTCCAACTCATGCGCGAGCTCAACGGCGTTCCCGGGTGTCCGGTTGGCGATGACGATGCTCGCCGCGCCGGAGTCCCGCAGCGCTAGGCCCGCGAGGCGGGACGCCTCACCGACACCGACGATCAGGATGCGCCTCCCTTCCGGCGACCCTATGGCCCGGCGCGCCAGCGTCACACATGCACGGCTCAACGAGAGTGCGTTGCGTCCGATGGCCGTCTCCGTGCGGGCTCGCTTGCCTGTGCGGAGCGCGCTGTGGAACAGGTGCGCCATTGCTCCGCCGGAAGCGCCCCGCTGCCTCGCGGCGCTGAATGCGTCCCGCACCTGCCCGAGCACCTCCGATTCACCGAGGATCTGGGAATCGAGCCCGGACGCGACGCGGAAGAGATGTGACACCGCATCGCCCTGCTCCAGCGTGTACAGGTGCTTCCGGACCGATTCCGCCTCCACGCCGAACTGCTCTTCGATGAACTGCTCGATGGCATGCTCCCCGCGTTTCAGCGACGGCGCAAGCGTGTATATCTCCGTGCGGTTGCAGGTGGCCACGATGACACCGTGACCGGCGTGACGCTGCAGCGTCTCCAGCGCCAGGGGCAAGGTCTCGCTCGTTAGACTCAACCGCTCCCGCGTCTCCAACGGAGCGGTGTGATGGCTCAGGCCGGTCATGACGATGTTCATCCGACTACGACTCCCCATCGGGACGCAGTGCTTCACGCAACCGCTGTCTCGCATCGCCGCCCCTGCCTGTGCGGACGAGGTCTAGCAGCTGCTCGTCCATCGCGTCTTGCCATGCCTCCGGTGACGCGCTCCTGCCCTGAGCCTTCAGCTCTGCACGAACGTCCGCGAGCACATCGGCCGCGTCAGACCATTCGATGCACCGGCAGAACGCATCGTGATCGTAGTGCGGGGGGTTCTGCGTTCCGCCCATCAACTCCCGTATCTTCCGCGCCAGCGCGGGGCTTGCACCTCCCGTGGAGACAGCAACCGTGACGGGCCCACGCTGAACGATGGACGGAGTGATGAACCCGCATAGCTCTGCGACGTCCACCACGTTCAGCAAGGTCTTCTCACGCTCCGCTTCCGCATGGACGCTGCGCTGCACGGCCGGGTCGTCCGTTGCCGCTACTGCCAGCCACGATCCGGCAAGGTCGCCCGGAGCATACGCGCGACGCACCCAGCGCAGCCGCCCCTCGGACGCGATGCGCTCCAACTCCGGCGTGGCGTCAGGGCTGAAGAGCGTGACATCCGCGCCGTACGCGAGTAGCTGTGCGGTCTTCCGTTCGGCCACCTCGCCCCCGCCGATAACGACTGCACGGCGTCCCGTTATATTCAGATAGGCAGGGTAGTATTGCGTCACACAGGGCCTCTGCTAGCGTCCTTGGTGCATTAGCGTACAGCACCAGCCTCCCGTTCGCACGGCTCTCCCCCGTCCGCCTTCCACCTTCTGTCGTTTGACGCGCCCGCGTTTGTGCTCTATACATGCAGTGCATGTGGGAGGCGATCCTCAGGAGTAGCACATTGGTAGCTTCCGGACGCGAGTTGGACCTTGGTGGGGCGAGAGAAGTTGCCGATAGGCTGCTGGACAACATTGGCAAAGTGGTCCTCGGCAAGGGAGACGAGGAGCGGCTGGCTGTGATGACACTGATGTGTCGAGGCCACCTCCTCATCGAAGACGTGCCCGGCGTCGGCAAGACCATGCTGGCGCGCAGCATCGCGAGATCGATCGGGGGCAGCTTCCGCCGTATCCAGTTCACCCCTGACCTGCTCCCCGCCGACATCACCGGCGTCTCCGTATTCAATCAGAAGAACAGCGAGTTCGAGTACCGGGAAGGCCCCATCTCTGCCCAGGTGGTCCTCGCGGACGAAATCAACCGAGCATCCCCCAAGACGCAGGCAGCGCTCCTGGAGGCGATGGAAGAGCACCAGGTAACCGTGGACGGCGTGGCGCACCCCATGCCGGAGCCGTTCGTCGTCATGGCGACACAGAACCCCATCGAGTACGAGGGAACGTTCCCGCTGCCGGAGACCGAACTGGACAGGTTCCTCGTCCGCCTGCACCTCGGCTACCCTGACACTGAGGATGAGATAAGAGTGTTGGAAGCGCAGCAATACGCCCATCCGGTGGAGCAGTTGGAGGCGGTGGTTGACGGGGATGACCTGCTCACTCTCCAGAAGGCCGTGCGCACCATCCACGTCTCGAATGAAGTGAAGGAGTACATCGTCGCGTTGGCGAATGCGACACGGAACCACGGGAGCCTTTACCTGGGAGCATCGCCGCGCGGCTCGCTGGCCCTCTTCCGGCTGGCGCAGGCCAAGTCGTTGTTGGAAGAGAGGGACTACGCGCTCCCGGACGACGTGAAGGCGCTGGCTTATCCCGCCCTCGGACATCGCATCATCCTCAGCTCGGCGGCACGCATCCAGGGCACGACAGCGGCAGATGCCATCGCTGAAGTGCTGGAACGAACGCCGGTAGCGGGAGCGCTGCCCGGCGTTTAACGCGCCGGACCACAGTTACGGCTTGGAGATGCCAGCATGAATGTGCGTGTGGTGTGGATCGGCGTGGGGCTGCTCCTCCTGCTCCTGGCGTTGTCCACCGGAGGCGCCCTCTACTACCGGCTGTTCCTGGGCCTCCTCGCCGTGCCCGCGCTCGGGTTCCTTGCCAGCGTCCTATCGGCACGCCGTATCGAGGGCGGCGTGCAACGGCTCACGGCCTACCTGCAGGTCGGAGACAACGTGGAGGAACGCATCGTCCTGCAGAACACCCATTGGTGGCCGAAACTGCTGCTGGAAGTGCAGCACGACACGCAGCCGTTCGGACGAGCAGGACGCATCGCAACCCTCTGGCCGTACGGCTCGCTCGCCTGGACGACTTCCAGCCACTGCGAGCGCCGCGGTATCTACCGGTTCGGTGAACTGGAGATAACGAGCCGCGACCCGTTCGGCCTCTTCAGCAGGACCATGCGCCTGGGTAGTCCCCAGAGCGCGCTCATCTACCCTGCGACCGTTGACCTCTCAGGCTTCTTCGTACTCTCCGGCAGAGGTTGGACAGAAGGAATCGTCCAGGGGCGCACCTTCACCCCCAGTCCCATCGCCGCCGGCGTACGCGAGTACACGTCCCATGACTCCGTGAGCAGGGTGCACTGGCCCGCTACTGCCCATGTCGGCAAGCTCATGGTGAAGGAGTTCGATCGCGAACCGTCCGGCCCCGCCGATGCTGTCTGGGTCGTGCTCGACCTCGACGAGCGCGTGCAGGCAGGAGAGGGCAGCGATAGCACGGTGGAGTACGGCGTAACGACCGCCGCATCCGTGGCCAAGCGCTTCCTGGACTCGGGACGCAATGTGGGGGCGGTCTTCTCCGGGCGGGAACAACTCATCGTCCCGGCAGCCTCGGGTATCACGCAGCTTGGGCGCATCTTTCAGGCGCTCGCACTGATAGAACCCGGCAATGCAGGGGGCGTGCGGGAGACGTCCGACGCCGTGAAGAACGAGCTGAGCACAGGCGCGAGCATCGTGCTCATCACGGCCGCGCCTCCCGCAGCCGTCTCTTCTGCTGTGGACATGCTGCGCGCCACCGGCGCGGCGGTCGTGCCGGTGCTCATGGATGCGCCCAGCTTCACAGGCGGGCGCAGCGCCGCCAGCGGGTTCGACGCCTACGTCATCCGCAAGGGAGATGAGATCGGAAGAAAGCTGGACTATCGCTCCGCGCCGCCAAGCCTTGCTATACCTGGACACGAGCTGGAGGGAAAGGCTCGATGAGCGTGTTCCCCGCAAGCATGCGCTACGTCGGAACCGTCAACGCCGTATCCCTTTGGGAGCGGTTCATCGGCGGCATCGGACTCACGCTCACGCTCGTCGGGCTCGTTCTTCTCTCCGTCGTCATGCCGCTACGAGAGGGCAACTGGGCGCCGGGGATGCCGTCGCCCCTCCTGGTCGCAGTCATGGGCGGCACGGCCGGATGGGCGGTCTATCAGCTGGACTGGACGGTCCGACGCGTGATTGTTAACGGCGGCATCGTCGGCGTACTGCTGACCGTGTATGCCGGAGCGTCTACGGCCCCGGGGTTCCCGATCACCGTCCGCGCCTTCAATGCGGCCAGGGACATCGTGCAGTGGATGGCAGCCATCCCAACGGAAGAGACGCAGGCCGGGGTGATAGAGTTTGCGATGTTCCTCACCTTGTCGGTCTGGCTGCTGTGCCTGTTCGGCGTCTGGTGGGCACTGCGCAACGCGCACGGATGGACGACGGTTCTGTTCGGCGGAGTGGTGCTCGCCTTCGCCCTCTCCAATCTCCCTGGAGGTCTGGGCTGGCGCCTTGGCATCTTCATGGCGTCGGCCGTCATGCTCCTCATACACCTCAACGCGGTCCGGCGCATAGAGGAGTGGCGGGGAAGACGCGCCGTATTCGACGCGCGAACGGTACTCGCGCAGTCCGGCATAGTACTCGCAGTCGGACTGCTCGTTACCGCAGCCGTTGCGGCGCTTCCGGCGCCCCCGGTTGCGCCGCTCGGGGCCGTCTCCCGCGCGCTCGACGATACGACGCACCAGATAGGCGCGCACTTCAGCCGCATGTTCAGCGCCCTGCCGTCACGCCGGGAATATAAGACGATAACGTTCAACGAGGAGACCCGCTTCCAGGGAAATCCGGAACTCACCGACACGCTGCTCTTCACCGTGCGAGGCCCCAAGACGTACTGGCGTGCCCGCACCTATGCGGTCTACACCGGCAGCGGATGGGAAACAGGAGAGGACCTGGAGTACGTTCCGTTCGAGGAAACCGCCCAACCGAACGACCTCCGGCGCATCCCACAGACGAACCAGTTCCGCATCGCCGCTGCGACTGACTCGCTCTTCACGGGCGGCCTGCCTGCTGCGTTCGACGAACCCGCCGAGGCATTGACCACCGCAACGTCCGCCCCCGGCCCCATCCAGGTGCGCTTCTCCACGGGGCGGGAGTACTTTCCGACGCGAGTCAACCTCAGCTACGTAAGCACCGGGCTGGAGTCCGTAGCGGCGCCATTCAACCTCCGCAGTGCCGGCGAGGAGTACCCCGAATGGACGCAGGCCTATCTCCAACTGCCGGAAACGCTGCCAGAGCGCGTTCGCACCCTCGCGGAGGCGCTCACCGTCGACGAGGAGACTCCCTACGACAAAGCGTTGAATATCCGCAACTTCCTCATCTCGGTCCCTTACAACCTGGACATCGAGGCCCCGCCGGACGGCGCGGATGGCGTGGACCACTTCCTCTTCGAGTCTCAGCAGGGCTACTGTGACTACTACGCCTCTGCCGCAACGGTGCTGTTGCGCGCGGCAGGCATCCCCAGCCGCTACGTGCTCGGCTACGCCCCCGGGCGCTTCAATACGGCGTGGGGCGTCTACGAGGTGTTGGAGCTCAACTATCACGCCTGGGTTGAGGCGTATTTCCCCGACTACGGCTGGATACGCTTCGAGCCCACTCCCCCGGACGCCATCGAATTCGGCGGTGAAGGCCTCGACTTCTCACCTCTCCCCGAGGAAGAGATCGATCTTGGAGCGCTGGGCGAGATCCTGGAGGACGAGGAAGAAGACACCTTCGACGTGGACTTCACGCCGCGCACCGAGCTTCCCGGCTGGCTCGTCGCGCTGCTCGCCATCGCGGGTGCGATCGCGGTCGCCGCGCCGGTCCTACTATGGCGGGAGTGGTGGTGGAAGCTGGGTTCGCTCTCACGCTCCGACGAGCTCTTCGCCAAGATGTGCCGGCTGGGCGGGGCGCTCGGCATGAGGAAACGTCCGGAGCAGACACCGCTCGAGTACGCGTCGATGCTGTCGGCGGCCATGCCCGAGCAGCACTGGCAGATCCTGCGAATCACGTGGACATACGTGCTGGGGCGCTACACTTCCCGCAGGGTCTCTCTCAGCGACCTGCGGCAAGCCGAGTGGTCATGGAGCGGCCTGCGCTGGGCCATGATCAGACGCTTCTTCCGCGTGCGCCCCGCCTAGGCCTTGGCCGTCTCTCCGACGTACCAGGACTCGACTGCGTAGCGGATGTCGTCCTCGGCGCCGCTGACGCCGGCCTCCAGCGGGATGAACTTGATCCGCGGCACCTTATCTCTGCCGAGCGCCATGTGCTCCGTCGGAACGCTTATGGTCTCGGATGCTTCCTTGCTGCGGAACACGTTCATGGGCTCTCCCCCGTCGGCGACGATCTGCATCTGCTCCGTCAGCAGCCTGCGGTAGAGGATGATGCCCACGTCAGACTTGCCGAGCCGCTCCATGTAACGCTTGGCGACAGGCCCCTGCGTCTCCCAGGCCATCTTGTCCTGGTCCACCGTGAAGGTGGTGTCGTACCGGCCCGAGGCGTCGCGGTGGGGGACGTACTTGTAGGGGATGCGCTCCTGCTTCGGCACCGGCTGTCCGGGCGCGACCCGCCATGAGTAGTAGATGAAGTGCAGCGTGTGCTCGTCGTCTATCGGCACGCGGTACTGGAGCGTCTTGGACTGGAAGCCGCCCACGTACAGGATCTGCGGGAAGAGGATGGGGTGCCCTATCCTCCAGTCGTCGCTCTCCTTCGTGTAGCCCTCCAGCACGCGGCGCTTGATGATGCCGTGGTCGAAGACGTCGAACCCGATCTCCTGGTGCGGGATGCGCGGCGGCATCGTGGCGATGAGGTCGGGCGAGATGGCTTGCTGGTAGTTCGTGTAGAAGCGGTGCAGCCACTCAACGTGCACCGGGTCCAACGAGTTCTCCATGCACTGGAGCCAGTTGCAGTCCAACGTCGTGATGCCAACGTCGTGCACGGCGTCGTCCCACTGGAACGGGTCCCATACCGGCAGGAACGGCGTGGGCTGCGGGCCCATGTAGGCGAAGAGCAGACCGGCCATCTCCTGCACCGGGTACCCCGCGACCTTCACTTTCTCCTTGAACCGCCCATCCGGATGGACCGTCTCTTCGAACGGTTGCTCGATGCACTGGCCGGTCTCGTCCATCATCCAGCCGTGGTACATGCAGCGCAGCCCGTGCTCCTCCGGGATGCCGTAGGAGAGGTCGACCCTGCGGTGCGGGCAGAAGCGCTCGATGAGCCCGTAGGTTCCGGACCTGTCCCTGTAGAGGACCAGGTCCTCGCCCAAGACGCGCAAGGCCTTGGTGGGACGGTCGTCGAGCTCCCCCGTTGCGGCGACGGGGTGCCAGTAGCGGCGCATCAACTCGCCCATCGGCGTCCCGGCGCCGACCTGTGTGAGGCGTTGGTTCTCCTGCTGGCTCAGCATGAAGCTTCCTCCTATTCGAGCTTCCACGTTCCCGTGGCAACTGGCGCGATTGTAGCACTTGCGGATCCGGGCCATCCGTTAGAGACGCCCCTACGAGCTATGCAAAGGTCCCGCTTCCAGGGAAAGCAAGAATGTCAACGGCAGCCGGATCTGACATCCTTGGTCGGTCATCTACGAGTGAACGGGCCTTGCCATTTGGCATCCTTGGTCGCCTTGGTCGGGTCGTTTCCATGGCCGTGGCCTGCTTCCCGCGACCAAGAAACCAACAATACCAACGAAAACAAAGTTCGGGGCCGCGAGCGGGTGTCCATTCCGTTTCATTCTGTTGCACCCCGCCAATACCGGTTGCCGCTTCGCGGTCATGGAACCATGGTAGGGAAGGAGGCGTCATCCGCACAACGGGGCGGTGTCGCAGTGGACAAGCGAAAGCGTCTCGGCTCGGGCAACTCTCAGCCATTGCCTTACTCGTGGGCAGTGGACCGGGCGCTCCAGGAGTGAGAGGACAGTTGACAGCGTGCCACTGGGGTTCAAGTCCAGTTTGGTGGCCTGGCATCCACTCGTGTAGATCCAATACCGAACGGCTCGACCTCTCCCAGGCTTCCTATCGCGTTATGATAACCACAGCCGCCCGCACGGCGGCATCGGTGGGGCAACACAGCCTCCGGCCTGTATAGAATGCTTCTGAGGGCTACATCTATATGGCATCGGGCGAGTGAAGTAGGCCGCAATCGCACCGGCATGGCGAACCTGCTGGCAGAACTGGTAGAGGCGGTGCGTGATGGGGTGAAATGTATTTTCTTCTTTTGCCATTTCCGTATCTCCTCCTCACCCATGACGAGGCCTCCCCTATGGGATAGACCGTTTTGGATAGACCGGCGATTGACTGGCCTTGCAGGACGTCAATATAATGCTGACATCTCGCTTGGATTACCCATTGAGCATGAAGCCTGCCAACATGGGAGATTCCGTATAGTATCTCGCTGACGGACATGGCAACTTCTGAGCAAGCGTCATCTTGGTCTGGGCGCCTAGGAATCTGCTAACCCACCGGTTCAATATTCTCACGCCGTAGCAGTAGATCGGTACACGTCGTCCCGGCGGAGGTATCAGTAGATGGGACCTTTCGTTGCAACGATTATGCGCCTGATCGTGCCTGTGTTCATCCTCAGGTGGCCTTTGGGAGGATTCATTGCATCTGTGCTGGCGGACACGCTCGACGTTGTGATAGTCGCGGGCATTCGCTCAGGCATCTTCGAGGACTACACGAGTACGGACAAACTGCTGGACACGTATATGCTGGCGTTTGCCGCACTAGTCTCGTGGCGATGGCAGAATCGAATCGCCAGAGGTGCCAGCATTGCGCTTTTCGGGTACAGGGTGGTAGGAGTAGCTATACTCCAGTTAACCGACGCGCGATGGGTTCTGTTCGTCTTCCCGAATGTGTTCGATTTCTTCTACGTATATCATCTGGTAACGACTAGATGGTTTCCTACTCTGGAAGTCAAAGGATACCGCTTGCTGCTTTATGTCTTGCTGATCCTGAGCGGAATGAAACTCGGTCAAGAGTTCATTCTTCATATTGTAGAGTTTCGTCCACTGTGCTGGATGAGTTGGCATATACCTCAACTCCTCAGAACAGACCCGGGATCGGTAGTGCTCAATGGATGGATGACGTCGAAGGAGTACATATTGCTTCTGGGCAGCCGTATTTGGGAGATGGAGCGGGAGTACGTTCTATGGGTCGTCACGCTCGTACCGGGTATAGAATCTCAGTCCGCAGTCACAGCTGACCTCGCCTCGTTGGCGATGCGTGTATCCGAAACCGTGGTCGAGAGGGTGCCGCAAATCAGTGAACACGAATCCCAGTGCATTCGTTTCCGATGAGGAGAACGTCAGACTCGCACCTACTTGTCATGCTGGTTACGGCGTCTGTGACCGGGCTGCTCTTGCAGTGTCTCTTGATAGCCTTAGCGGTTGGGGTGACTCTTGGGAGTATCCCTGATTTCCAAGAGGGTAGCGTAGGAAATGAGGGACGCAAACGAACATCCGCCGGTATAGACTGCCTTTCGTCCGATGGGAGTGGGCATTCTGACGAGTCGAAGCTCTACGCATTAAGCTGTATTGGTTTGCACACATCCTACAGCACGTGGGCAAACCAGGCGGACTCCGTAGCAGACTGTATCACAATATCGCCACCTCGGCCGCAAGGTGTCAGTGGGGACGTGGTATGCGATTGGTTGAGACCCGGCAATTGGCGGTGCTCGATGTTGCCATTCTTCATTGACCCACATGCTGCGTGTCTGCGGCACGACCTGAACTACTCAACACTTCAGTCTCTAGATGGGAATGAAGGATTTCACAAACTTGATGAGTTTTGGAATCCCAGAAATAAGCATCTCGCAGACGCTCGGCTCAAAGCTGACATCAGAGAGTCTTCAAATGACGCGCCATGGCCTCTCGACCGAGGCCTAATAGGTGTGGGTGCAGTCTTTCACTGGTTCACGAACAAAGTGAACAACAAGACTTGGCCAGTTACGATTCATGATATAGAAGACACGCGGGAGTACCCCTACTTTCGAATGTGTGATGTTCCGACTGTGAAAGATGTTCGAGTTGATCTTCGCGGTCGCACCGCACATGCTGAATGGACATATGCCCCTGGCTGCGTCGATGAGATAGGAGTCGACAGATATAGGACATGTTGGAAGGTGGAGCTGCCAACCCATTTGTACATTGTGTACCCGCGCGCATTGACTGGGTTCTGTCGAACATCTGACGCCGAGTCCGCCAGGGCTAAGTTCACAATTCCGTCAGCGATCCTCGGATGGGAGTCAGTCAGGTTGATATCGGTGGAAGTTAGACCAGACGATATAGCGTACGGAGGGCCAATTGGATCGGAAACGATTCTGGGTAACAGACTGCTGGATCGCGTCTTTGGCGGCGCGTACTACCCAGTTCAGAAGCTGGAGTCAACTGTTGCGCGATAGGGTTCGATTGGCTGGTCCACTTGGATATGAAGAAACTCGGCCGCGTCCTGCTGGGTGGCGGCAAGCGCATCCTGCCCGGCTTCGCGGAGACCCGCAGAGGTCCTCAGCACGGCCCCCGCCTCGGTTTCGATTTCCTTCAAATAGCCGTGGACGACCATTCCCGCTACGCCTACGTCGAGGCCCTGCCCGACGAACGCGGCGCGACTGCCGCCGCCTTCCTCGTCCGCGCTCTGGCCCACTTCGAGCACGAGGGCATCGCCGTCGAGCGCATCCTGACCGACAACGGCGCCTGCTACGTGAGCCGCCTCTTCACCGACACGGCGGCGGCAAGGAATATCCGGTTGAAGCGCACGCGGCCTTTCCGGCCTCAGACCAATGGCAAGGCGGAGGCGTTCAACAAGATCCTGCAGGCTGAGTGGGCCTACCAGCGCCCATACTACTCCAATGATGAACGGCTCAACACGCTGCCTGGGTTCCTTGCGTATTACAATCACCGGCGTCCACACGGCGGCATTGGCGGGGCCACTCCCGCCTCACGCCTGTAAACAACGTCCCTGGGAACTACATCTAGCAGCCAAGAGGGACCCTAAGGAATGACCGTGTCATCCGCCGAAGGCATCCAAGTACGCTCACGATTCCGGCTCTCGCCGAGAGTCGGACATGCCGCAATGTTCGTGCTGGGCCTCGTCGGCGTCGCCGTTCTGTACACATTCGACCCGCGCAATCCCGGCACGTATCCCATCTGCCCGTTCCTCGGACTCACCGGGTACCACTGCCCCGGCTGCGGGACGCTTCGCGCGCTGCACCAGCTCCTTCATAGCAATGTCATGGCTGCGTTGGGCTATAACCCACTGACCATCCTGTCCCTGCCCTTCATCATATATTCATTCACCGACGGAGCGTTGAGGGTTTTTCGTATGGCCGCTCCACCCCGAGTCTTCATTCCCCACCAGTTTATCTGGGCGCTCTTCGTGGGAATCGTCGCGTTCTGGCTGCTCCGCAACGTGCCGGTCGAGCCGCTCACTGTCCTCGCGCCGTAGGCGGCGCTCTCACGCCCCGTACTTTACCTTTGCGGCCTCGTATTCCTCAGGGTGTTCCGATCGAGGCACATGCCGGGGTCGTCGAACATGACCTTGAGCGCTCCTATCTTCACCCCTCCCCTCCCTCAGCTGCCACCGTACGCATCGACGTTTTTCAGGAGCCTGCTAGTAGTTACCGCTAATGAGGGACAGCCCAGGTAGGATGGCGAAGATGGCGTATATAGCAATGCCGATGCCAAAAGAGACCCATGCCCAGAGCTTGGCTTGCTCTGACGACCGCATCGCCCCCTCGACGTCTCCGCTGGCGATCTTTCTATTGACTTGGGCTGCGTAGACGATTGACACGATTCCGGAGGGCAGGCAGCAAAAAATCGCCACGAGGATGGCCTGTACGAGATAGTTGGGCACGCGAGCAGGCGGTCCGGTGACCCCGGAGTGCTCAGGCTGGAATCCCCTTGCGCCCGGCCCTGGCTCGGCCATTGTTTTGCCGCAACTCTTGCAGAACCTTGCGCCGTCATCGTTCTCGGTGCCACAGCTTGTGCAGTACATGTATCGTCTCCGCTAATGTCCCGGTTCGCCTGGGGGGCGTGGCCCGGCCATCAACATCGTCGCCCCAGCAGGCGGACGGAGCCGTCGCTCATCAACCCGCAGGCGGCGTGGCCTGACCGTGCTCATCTTCGCCCCAGCAGGCGACCGAGCCGTCGTTCCTCACCCCGCATGTGTGGAAGGACCCGGCGCTGACGGAGACGAAGGAACCCTCGGGCGGCTTGGCCTCGCCATCATAATCGTCGCCCCAGCAGGCGACGGAGCCGACGCTCCTCAATCCGCAGGTGTGGAAGAATCCGGCGCTGACGGAGACGAAGGAACCTGCGGGCGGCGTGGCCCGGCCATCAACATCGTCGCCCCAATAGGCGACGGAGCCGTCGCTCCTCACCCCGCAGGTGTGGCTCTCCCCGGCACTGACGGAGTCGTAGGCACCCGCGGGCGGCGTGGCCTGACTCCGTTAGCTACATTCTAGCATCAGGGACTATCTCCTGACAGGGTGATGAAGCCCCGCAGCGCCTCACGCTCTCCGCCACCTGCAATGCAGAATGGTAGCTATAGGGCAGGGGGAAGGAGATGACCTATGGCAGAAGGCGATTTCTCGCGGACGCGGGCGGACGCGACACGGTCTGGGAGAGACCAGTGCTGCGAGAACACCGGAGGCTCCTACCATAAGACAGGAGCCTCCGGGTTACTCCTTGAAATGCCTGCGGGCCTCCGCTATTGGTGGGACCGGTTCAGTGGCCCGGCTACACTTCGAGGACGAGCCTCAAGACGAAGGTTCTTGTTTTGTCCAGTTCGGTGGGGCAGGAAACAGTACAATAGCCGAGAAACTCTCCCGAACGGGTCGGGCGTTTGATGCCGCCAGGAGCAGTCATGCCACGCATCGAGATGATTACCGACAAGGCCCAGATTCCCGAGGATCGGCACGCTGAGTTTGACGCAATCGTCGAAACGCTTCACGGGGTGCGCGGGCCTTTCGCCGTCCTCATGCACAGCCCCGGCCTCGCCCAGAAAGTCATGGAGGCCGGCGCGCAGGTCAGGCTGGGCTCGACCCTTAGCTCGGTCGAGCGCGAACTGGCCATCATCGCCGTCGCCAAGGAGAAGGACGCGACCTACGAGTGGGCCGCGCACGTGAGAGCCGGACGCGCCGTCGACATGCGGGAAGAGGCCATCGAAGCCGTCAGGCACAGGCAGGACAACAGTGGCCTCGAAGAGGACGAGCGCGACATCATCGAGTTCGTACGGCAACTCCTGCAGAACAACAAGGTCGAGCAAGACCTCTTCGACGCGCTGGAGGGCCGCAAAGGCGTCCGATGGCTCGTCGAGCTCGCTGCCACCGTCGGCCAGTACCAATACATCTCGGCGATCAACACCGCGTTCGGCGTCGTTGCAGCCCCGGACGCCGACCAACTCCCCGTCTGAGAAGGCGTAGGAGTTACGGAAAGGTCCCCTTGTAGGGAGAGGGGAATCTGCCCTACGCGTCCTCTATCACGATGCGCAGGCGCTTGTTGATACGTCCCTTGCTCTCGTGCCCCACCACGCGGATGCGCCCCACTTCAGACGTATCCGCGACGTGCGTGCCGCCGTCCGCCTGCACGTCCAGCCCGGCGATGTCGACGACGCGCACCTCGCTGATGCCCTCCGGCAGCAGGTTGATCTTCGTGCGGACCAGGTCAGGGTGCGCCATCGCCTCATCTCGCGGCAGAAAGCGCACGCTGATCTCCCGCGCGAGGGCTATCTCCGCGTTTGCCAACTCCTCGACGCGCTCCGCGAAGTCCGCGCTCATGCGCTCCAACTCGAAGTCCATCCGGGCGGCGAGCGGCGTCATGTTTCCGCCCGTGACGTACGCGCCGAAGTCCCGCCAGATGACCCCGCACAGGACGTGCAGCGCCGTGTGCGTGCGCATCAGTTGATGCCGATGCGTCCAGTTCAGCGTGCCCATCGCCGCCTCTCCCACGTCGGGAGCGGAGCCGTCCAACTCGTGCCAGATATCCCCGTCGCGGCGGCGCACGCCAACGACGCGCCGCTCGATGCCGCTCTCGCACGCGAGTATTCCCACATCGCACGGCTGACCGCCGCCTCCGGGGAAGAACGCCGTCCGATCGAGTGTGACGGAATCGCCGTCCGACGCCGTCACCCGCGCGTCGAACATACGGACGTAGGCGTCGTGGTGGAAGATGGGGTCGGTCATCGCCTACGCTTCCGCCTTCGCCATCAGGCGCGCCACCTGTTCGACCTTTGGAGCCGAGTCCAGTTCCCAGACGGCGCCGAGCAGCTCCTCCACCTGGCTTGCCGGGAGCGCTTCGCCCGCAAGCGAGCGGTACTTCGCCTCCAGCGCCGAGTCGGTCATCGGGTTCTCCGGAGAACCGGTGGCGTGCTCCACGTAGATGGAGTGCACCACCCCGCTGTTCAGTGTGATGGAGAGGCGCACCTCGTCCTCGCGCATCGCGTCGTCCACTACCGCGCTCACGCGCGAACGCACCGCGCTGATCACCGGGTCGGCGACGCGGGCGTCGGAGAATTGCGCATCATGCCCAGCCCCGTCCACGAGCGCCGCGGCGGCGCAGTGCTGGAACGAGAACTTGCCCTCGAGGCCGCGCCTCGGTTCCGCGCGGTTCATCAGCTCGAGCACCAGCGGGTTCACCTCCGCATTGATGGACGCCACGTCCTCGGGCGCGATGCCGTGCTCGTTCCGCAGCGTTATCACGGCATCCTGTATCGGGTGCGAGACGACGCCGTTCGCGTAGGGCTTGAGTCCGTTGTTCCCCAGCTCCCAGCGCTCGCCGATGCCGGAGAGCAGCGCCACCTCGTCGTGCCCGTTCGGCGACAGCACCTCCCAGAAGCCGCGGCGACCGCCCAGGATGTCGTCCGCGCCCGTGAACCCATGCGCGGCGAGGGCCGCGGACTGCACGCCGTTGCTCGCCGCCTTCGCCGGGTGCATCGCCTTGGCCTGGCTCCCGAACACCTCCCGCACACCCGCCGCGAACGTCCCGGCGATGCCTATCGCCATGTTCATCTCGTCGGTGTCCAGCCCGAGCACCCTGCCCGCGCCGGCCGCGGCGCCGAACACGCCTGCCGTCCCCGTGATGTGCCAGCCCATGTCGTAGTGCCAGGGGTGCACGGACATCGCAACGCGGCACGCCGTCTCGGCGCCCAGAACGAACGCAGCGAGCGCGTCCCTGCCGGACGTCCCACGCTCTTCGGCGGCGGCCAGCACCGCAGGCCACACCGGCGCGGTGGGGTGCAGCACCGTGGGGAAGTGCGTGTCGTCGTAGTCCTGCAGGTGCGCGAGGAAGCCGTTGACCATCGCGGCGTTGAACGCGCTCGTCCGCAGCGTTGAGCCGACGACCGACGCCTTCGGCGCGGCGTCCTCCGCGCGCGCCCAGTCGATCAGCGCGTGGCTGCCGGAGCCAGCGGAGGCCGACAGCGAGACCCCCAGGATGTTGAGGAGCGTGCGCTTCGCCTCGTGCAGCGTCCACGGCGGGAGGTCCTCCGTGTTCGCGTTCGCGACGTAAGCGGCCAGGGATTGCGTGGCGGACATGAGTGCTGAGCCTCCGTGGGAAAGTACGGAGGAGAGTATATCGGCTGCGGGCTGATGCGGTGGCTGGGGCGGGACTATGCTCGCGGACGCGCGCGCCCCTCCCGCCGCCGAGCGGCGGGAGGGGCGCGCGTACCGATGAAGGAGCTAGCTCGCTTAGCGGGAGAGGCTGACCGCGGGCAGCAGCGCGCGCTGGCCCGCGTGGATCTCGTTCAGCATGTTGGAGACGTGCTCTTCCAGCGTGCTCAGGCAGTCGCGGCTGTAGTCGTCCGCACCGTCCCGGCGCCGCTGCGCCTCCTGCTCCGCCAGGCTGATGATCCGGTCCGCCTTGCTGTTGGCGTCCTGGACAATCTCATCGGAGCGCTGCTGCGCGGCCTTCACCAGTTCCGTCTCGTCGACCAGCAGCCGGGCGTCGCCCTCGGCGGTGGAGCGGATGCGCCGCGCGTCGATCATCGTCTGGTTCACGATCTGCTCGCGCCGCTCGATCAGCTCCTGCGCCTCGTGGATGCTGCGCGGGACGGAGACGCGGAGGTGGTCTATCAGGGCCAGCATCTGCTCCGCATCCACCATGGAAAGGTTCGTCATCGGCATCTTCTTGGCCTGAGCCGCCATGCTTTCCAGCCTGTCCACCAGGTCCAGTAACTCCATGATTCCCTCCTTGAACTCTCGCTCCTGGGTTGTCCTACTGTCCGAAGCGCTCCGCGAGCGCCGCGATAACGTTGTCCGGTGCAAGCCCTCGTATATCGCCCCCGAGCCGAGCCACTTCCTTGAGCAGCGTGGCGCGTACGAACTGGTACCGTCCGTCCGTCATCAGGCAGACCACGTCCACGTTGGGGGCAAGCTTCCGGTTCATCAGCGCCATCTCGAACTCGTACTCGAAATCCGCGTGCATCCTGATGCCCCGGACTATGGCCGTCGCCTGCTGGGCCTGTGCGTAGTCCACGACGAGGCCGCTGAAACTGCGCACCTCCACGTTCGACAGCCCGGCGGCGGCTTCCTGTATCAGCCGCACCCGCTCGTCCGTCGCGAAGAGCGTCTGCCGTTCCGGCGCCTCGAACACCGCCATGATCACCCGCTCGAACAGGTACGAGGCCCGTTGGAGGATGTCCAGGTGTCCTGCGGTCACCGGATCGAAGCGGCCGGGATAGATGGCAACAGTCATGCTGCTGCCTCCGCACGACTGTAGAACGCCAGCGACACGTCTCCGTAGCGTCGGTCGTCCCACTTCGCAAGTGCGCCGCAGCGGTCGTCGGCAGCGGTGCGGCTGGAGTGGCCGCAGACCAGGATGCCCTCGTCCTGCAGCAGTCCGGCTTCGCCGATGCGCGTGATCAGCGCGGTGGGGAAGGGCTGCGTATATGGAGGGTCCATCAGCAGGAAGTCGCAGCGTCCCAGGCGGCCGAGCGCATCCTCGGCTCGCGCCATGTGGACGTCCGCTCGATCCGCGAACCCCGCTGCCTGCAGGTTGGCCTTGATCACTGCTATCTGCCTCCGGTCAGCCTCGACGAAGCCGGCATGGGCTGCTCCCCGGCTGAGAGCCTCGATGCCCAGCGAGCCGGTCCCCGCGAAGAGGTCAGCCACGTCAGAGTCCTCCAGCCCGTACCGCGCGAGGATGTTGAACAATGCGGTCCGCACTCTGTCCGTGGTGGGCCTCACGCCGGGCGCTCTGGGCGAACTCAGTGGCACGCCTCTTGCCGTTCCACCCGTTATCCGCAGCGCCGCTCCCTCGTCCGGCAGCCTGTCTGCCGCTTGAACTCTTGCACAGAGTCTAGACTTTGTTTGAATCTCTGTTCAATGAAACTAGCTCGCCGGTTAGCAGTGTTTCCCGCTGCGCCCTGCGCGCGCCTGTTAACCTGTATGGATGTCCGAGCCGCTTGTCTCCCCGATAGGCGCCGACCAGTTCCCTGCTGCTGCAACCGTGATGGCCAACGCCTTCGCGGACGCCCCGCGCTTCAGGTTCCTCGTCCCCGGACGACGCACAGCGGCAGGCGAAACTGCGCTGGTTCTGGGGTGCGACCATCCGCGCCTGCATCCTCTCCGGCGGAGTCGCCCAGGAGGAGCGCGGAGGCGACGTGCAGGGCGTCGCGATCTGGGATCCTCCGGAACAAGGCCCGCACAGCGCTCTTACGCAGTTGCGGTCACAGGTTGGCTGCATCCGCCCTAGTCCCGCCTTACGTTTACTTGCCCACAGGCTGCGGGTAGAATAGGCATCGCCGAGCGCCCCGCAGCGAGAGAACTCTCACGGATGCTCGGCATTTCCCTATACCCCCTGATGAGGTGGCTCGATGGCCCTGGAAGGCACATACCTGACGACCGCCGGGTTGCACGAGCTCGAAGAGGAGCTCGACCGGCTCCGGAGCGTCCGCCGTCAGGAGGTCGCCGAACGCATCCAGGACTCCAAGGAGGTCGGCGAACTGGAGAACGCCGAGTACGAGGAGGCCAAGAACGAGCAGGCGTTCGTGGAGGGCCGCATCCAGGAGCTCGAGATGATGATCACCAACGCCGTCATCATCCCCGACCACTCCCAGGCCGGGGCCAGTTCCGATGTCGTCGAGCTCGGCTCCATCGTCGGCGTACGGATGGGCAAAGGGAAGAAGGCCGACACCTACACCATCGTCGGCAGCACGGAGGCCTCCCCCACGGACGGACGCATCTCCAACGAGTCGCCCATCGGGAAGGCGCTCCTCGGAAAGAAGGCCGGGGACAAGGTGGAGTTCAAGACGCCCTCCGGCTCTCAGTCCATCACTGTCGTCTCCGTTCAGTAGAACGGGGCCCGCACAACCGGAGACGCCCATGCCCCAACGCGGAGACGAGTTGCTGGCGAGCCGCCGCGCCAAGCTGGAACGGCTGCGCGGGCGCAACATCGACCCCTACCCGGCCCGCTTCCACCGGACCCACACGACGGCTGAGGCTGCGCGCGCCTTCACCGATGCCGAAGCCGCTGGGACCGACGGCCCCGCGGCCACCGTTGCCGGGCGCATCGTGCGCCTGCGCCGCATGGGAAAGGCCTCCTTCGCAGACATCGAGGACTCGGAGGGACGCCTGCAGCTGTTCATCCGCAGCGACGCCGTCGGCGACGGCTACGCCCTGCTGGAAGACCTCGACCTCGGCGACTTTGCAGGCGCGTCCGGCACGCTGGTCCGCACGAAGATGGGAGAGGTGTCGCTCGCCGTGGAGGGCCTCACGCTACTGGCCAAGGCGCTCCGTCCGCCGCCCGAGAAGTTCCACGGCCTGCGGGACGTCGAGCAGCGCTACCGCCAGCGCTACCTGGACCTCATCTCCAACCGCGAGGTGCACGAGACGATGCGCGCCCGCAGCCGCATCATCTCCACCATCCGCGCCTTCTTCGACGCGCGCGGCTTCCTGGAAGTGGACACGCCCGTGCTCGTGCCCGTGCCCGCCGGAGCGATGGCCCAGCCATTCGTCACCCGCCACAACGCGCTCGACCGCGAGATCTACCTCCGCATCGCCACCGAGCTCTACCTCAAGCGCCTCATCGTCGGCGGCATGGACAAGGTCTACGAGATAGGCCGAGTCTTCCGGAACGAGGGGATCGACGCCTCCCACAACCCGGAGTTCACCTCGCTCGAATCGTACGAGGCCTACGCCGACTACAACGACGTGATGCAGCTCGTGGAGACGCTCGTGCCGCAGGTCGCGCTCGAGGTCACCGGCGGCACCAACATCGAGTACGGCGGGGAGGTCATCCGCCTCACCGGTCCGTGGCCGCGTATCTCCCTGCACGACGCCATCGAACAGTACGCCGGCATCAACCTGGACGATCACCCGGACGCCGCCTCGCTCGCCGACCGGATGCGTGCCGCCGGCGTCGCCGCCACCTACGCGGAGAGCCGCGGCAGGCTCATCGACAAGCTCGTCGGCACGTTCGTGGAGCCGAAGCTGGTACAACCTTCGTTCCTCGTGGACTACCCCGTCGAGATGTCGCCCCTCGCCAAGGCGAGCCCGGACAATCCCCGCTACACGGAGCGCTTCGAGGCGTTCGCTGCCGGCATGGAGATCGCCAACTCGTTCACCGAGCTGAACGACCCGGACGTGCAGCGCGAGCGCCTCGCCGAGCAAGAGGAACTGCGCAAGCAGTACCAAGGCGAGGACCTCGACCGGATGGACGAGGACTTCCTCATCTCGCTGGAACACGGCATGCCGCCCACGGGCGGACTCGGCATCGGCATAGACCGGCTCGTCATGCTGCTGACCGGCCAGACGACCATCCGCGACGTGATGCTCTTCCCGCAGGTGCGCCACTTGGGAGAGACGGATGCTTAGCACGAACCTGCTGCGCCGCAGCCCGGAGACCATCGTCCGCTCGCTGGAGCGCCGCGGCGAGGACTCCTCCGTCGTAGCCGGGCTCGCGCGGACGGACGAGCGGTGGCGGCAGTCGCTGAGCGAACTCGAAGATCTGCGGGCCAGGCGGAACGAGGCCAGCCGCGCGATAGGCGACCTGATGAAGAGCGGCGCGGGCGCCGAAGCCGACGCCCGCAAGGAGGAGGTGCGCGTCCTCGGCGAACGCCTCAAGGCGCTGGAGGACGACGCCCGCTCGCTGGAAACCTCGTTCCGCGACACGATGCTCACGGTCCCCAATATCGCCTCAGACGCCGTGCCGGACGGCGAGGACGAGACCGGCAACGTCGTCGTCCGGGAGGAGGGCGAGAAGCGCTCCTACGATTTCGAACTGAAGCCGCACTGGGAGCTGTCCGAGTCGCTCGGGATCACCGATTTCGAGCGCGGCGCGAAGCTCTCCGGCCGCATGTTCTACACGCTCGGCGACGCGGGCGCGCGGCTGCAGCGCGCCGTCGTGCAGTGGATGCTGGACCTGCACCGCGAGCGCCACGGCTACGAGGAGCGCGGCGTGCCATTCCTCGTCCTCGGGCAGACGATGGTCAACAGCAGCAACCTCCCCAAGTTCGCCGACGCGCTCTACCGCGACGCGGAGGAGGACCTCTGGCTCATCCCCACGGCGGAGGTGCCGCTCACCAGCCTCCACGCCGGCGAGATACTGCCGCCGGGGTCGCTGCCCATCAAGTACATGGCGCACACGCCCTGCTTCCGGCGGGAGCGCGCCGCCGCCGGCTCCCAGGTGCGCGGCCTCAAGCGCCTCCACCAGTTCGAGAAAGTCGAGATGTACCAGTTCGTCGAGCCGAAGCGGTCACCCGCCACGCTGGACGAACTCGTGGAGCACGCCTCGGACGTCGTGCGCGGGCTCGGCCTGCCGTTCCGCATCCTCCAACTCTGCAGCGGCGACCTCGGCTTCGCGTCGACGCTGAGCTACGACGTCGAGATCTGGACACCCGCCAGCGACGAGTGGCTGGAAGTCAGCTCCTGCTCCAACTGCACGGACTTCCAGGCGCGGCGCGCCAACATCCGCTACCGCAGGGAGCACGGCGCGCGGCCCGACCTCGTGCACACGCTCAACGGCTCCGGCCTCGCGCTGCCCCGCGTGCTCATCGCGCTCCTGGAGACGTACCAGCAGCCGGACGGCTCCGTCCGCCTGCCGGACGTGCTCGTGCCCTACATGGGCGGCCAGCAAACGCTCGCCCCGCGCTGACGCGCGCCGATTGCCGCCCCGCGACCGCTCAGTTAGCATCGGTGTATGGGAACCCCACGCAAAGAACTGCCCGAGATGATTCGGCTGGGCCTCTACGGTCCCGACTACCGGATAGCGGAGAGCGCCCGCTACGCCGACATCCACCCGCAGATGCTCTCCCGCTGGTTCAACGGAGCGATCCCCACCCAACCGGACAAGCGCAGGAAGGGCAGAGTCTCCTACATGCAGACGCTGGAGGCGGCGTTCGTCGGCACGTTCCGGTCGCTCGGCGCGCCGATGCCGTCTATCCGCAAGATGCGGAACACTCTTGCTGAAGCCTTCTGTGCCGATTTCCCGTTCGGGTTTGTTGAGGTCAAGACGAACGGGCCGGACGTCGTGCGGGGTCTCTGTGGGAAAGAGAGCGCCCTCTCCCGGCTCGTCGTTCCCGCGCCTTCCGGCGGCTGGGCGTGGCATCCGCTCGTGGCCGAGCGCGTTGCGCAGTGCGACTACGACAACGAGTACGGCGTGGCGCTGCGCTGGTTCTTCCGGGGGCGAAACGTCCCCCTGCTCATCGACCGGAGGTTCTCGTTCGGCGCGCCCATCGTGCCAGGCGGCATTGCAACGTGGGCGCTGGCAGGGCGGTTCCGGGCCGGGGAGAGGCGAGAGTCCATACTGAGCGACTTCCCTTACGTAACACCTGAGGCGCTGGAGGCTGCGCTCGAGTTCGAGGGACTGCTGCAAGCCGCCGCATGATCCTGTTCTTTGACCGCAACTTCGGCCGCGTCCCTCAGGCGATCCGACTGCTTGACCTGGAAGTCATAGGACACGACGAACGTTTCTCCGCTGACACGCCGGACGAGGAGTGGCTTGCGGAAGCGGGCCGACAGGACTGGGTGGTCATAACGCACGACAGGGGCATCGGGACAAAGGAGGAAGAGTTGGCCGCAGTGATTGCAGGGAGAGTCGCGTGCTTCATCCTCCCGGGCGGCAGGGCCGGACTATGGGACAAAGTGCGGGAATTGGCGTTCGCGTGGCAGAAGATAAACGCTATCCTGAACGACGACACCCCGCCCTTCGTCTGGCATCGGTCGCCGAGAGGTTGGGTCAGGCTGTACCCGTAGCACATAACGAAACTACTCCGAGGAGGACCGCTTGTACGAACGCACCATCCTGCCGAATGGCCTCCGTGTGCTCTCCAGCACCATGCCGCACGTCCGTTCCGTCTCCACCGGCATCTTCGTCGGCGCGGGCTCCCGCTACGAGGACGACGCCGTCGCCGGGGCGTCCCACTTCCTGGAACACATGCTCTTCAAGGGCACGGCCAAACGCCCCGAGCCACAGATGATCTCCAGCGCCATCGAGTCCGTCGGCGGCGTGCTCAACGCCAGCACCGACCGCGAGGCCACGCTCTACTACACCAAGGTCGCCCGCGACCACTTCCAGTTGGCGCTTGACGTGCTCGCCGACATGTACAACGCGCCCCTCTTCCAGCCGGACGAGCTTGAACGCGAGCGCGGCGTCATCCTCGAAGAGCTTGCGATGACCTACGACCAGCCCGACGCCCTCGCCGACATGCTCATCGACAAGGCGCTCTGGCCCGACCAGCCGATGGGGCGCGACGTGGGCGGCACCCGCGAGTCCGTCGGCGGCATCACCCGCGAGCAGCTCGCCGCCTACCACGCACAGCAGTACGTCCCCGCCAACACCGTCGTCGCCGTGGCCGGCAACGTCGAGCACCACGAGGTCGTCGAGAGCGTTGCTGCGCTGCTCGGGAACGGGCAGGCCGGCGAGACGCTCACGATGCACCCGGTGCAGCGGGACGGGGACGGCGGCGTGCGCATCGAGCTCGCCAACCGCCGGACGGACCAGGCGCACCTCTGCATCGCCGTCGACGGCCCCGCCGCGGACTCGGAAGACCGGTACGCCGTGGACCTGATGAACACCGTGCTCGGCGAGGGTATGAGCAGCCGCCTGTTCGTGGAACTGCGGGAGCGGCGCGGCCTCGCCTACGACGTGCACAGCAGCGCGATGCACTACCGCGACTGCGGCGCGCTCCTCGTCACCTGCGGCGTGGACACGGCGAACGCTACCGAGGCGTTGCAGGCCGTGCTCCGTGAGTGGGACGGCGTGCAGCAGGGCGTCGCTGAGGAGGAGCTTTCGCGCGCCACCGAGTACGCGGTCGGACGGCTCGGCCTGCGCCTGGAGGACACGCGCGCCGTCATGGGCTGGATGGGCGGGCAGGAGCTGCTGCGCAACCACGTGAAGACACCCGAGGAGGTCGTCGCCAGCATACGCGGCGTCACGCCTGAGCAGGTGACGGAGGCGGCCCGCCGCTACTTCGGCCCCGGCGCGTACCGGCTCTCCGCCGTCGGCCCCTACCGCTCGCAGGCCCGTTTCCGGAAGCTGCTGGCCGCGTGACCCCTCTCCCAATGGTGAGACCTTTGTATAACCGGGCGGTGTGGGCGGGGGCCGCGTGCGCCCTCTCCCGATGGCGGGAGAGGGCGCAGACCGGGCGCTCACAACGAACGCCCCTACGGGTGGCCACCCACACCCGCACGAAGAGCCCTCACCCTCCGCTGGGCGCACTGAAGCGCAGCCCACACACCACGCCACCCAGTTCACCCTCATCCTTGTATCTTGATGTGGAAGGCGGGGCAGACCGTTTCATCCTGGGTTGTAGAAGACCGTAGGTTAGCGTGGTCGCCCCGCCCCTCCCATCATAGAGCCCGAACAGTTGCCTGGGCCACCGAGCCCGTATCTGCAAGGACGGGCCAAAGGAGGACCCATGTCTGCTGACGCTCCGGTGTTTGTAGGTATCGATGTGTCGAAGGAATGGGTGGATGTCGCGGTGCGCTCTACGGGAGACACCTGGCGAGTCAACCAAGACCAAGAAGGGAGAGACGCTCTGATTCTCCAGTTCCAGGCCCTGAACCCTCAGTGCGTGGTCATGGAAGCCACCGGGGGCTATGAGATGCCCCTGTCCACCGCGCTCGCCGCCGCCGGTATCCCTGTTGCCGTCGTTAACCCCCGTCAGGTTCGTGACTTCGCCCGCTCCCAAGGCAAGCTCGCAAAGACGGACCGCATCGACGCCGCTGTGATCGCCCACTTCGGTGAGGTGAGCGGTGTCGTAGCTCAGCCGTTGGTCCCTGCTGCTGCCCGCGAACTGGAAGCGTTGGTCACTCGCCGCCGGCAGGTCATCCAGATGAGGACGGCCGAGTTGCAGCACCGCCCAAGCACACTCCCTTTCGTCCAGCACCGGATCGACCGCAACCTGGCTGCCTTCGAAGAGGAACTGCGTGACCTCCACAGCGAGCTGACGCAGCGCTTGCGGGAGAGTCCGGTGTGGCGGGAGCGGGAAGAGCTGCTGCGCAGCGTACCCGGCATTGGGCCGGTGACGGTCTTCAGCCTGCTGGCTGACCTGCCGGAACTCGGCTCTCTCGACCGCCGACAGGCCGCGGCGATCGTGGGTGTCGCACCGCTCAACCGGGACAGTGGCAAGTTCAGGGGCTCGCGCAGGTGCTGGGGTGGGCGGGCGCACGTGCGCGCCGCGCTGTACATGGCCACCCTCGTGGGGGTGCGTTACAACCCTGTCTTGAAAGCGTTCTACGAGCGGCTTGTGCGGGCTGGCAAGGCCAAGAAGGTAGCGCTCACTGCCTGCATGCGGAAGCTGCTCACGATTCTCAGCGCCATGCTCAAGCATCACACCACATGGAACCCGCAAATCGCTTGACGCCCAAGACAGTTGCTAGCCTTCTCCCCTCAAGGGAGAAGGGATCACACGAACCGGAGCCCGATCTCCACGAACAGCCAGATGAAGGACGTGATGCCCGCGCTGCCGCTGATGATCATGAGGTCGCGGCGGTGCAGCCGCCAGCCCTCGTAGGCGTCCACGGCCTGCGAGGGAGCGTCGAGCAGGAAACGCTCGATGCCCCGCAGGCGCGCGTCTATCGCATCAAGCTTCGCCGACCACACACGCTCGGTGAGTTCGTGCTCCCGGGCGTGTCCATCGCCTTCAGCCTCCAGCGCGGCCAGCCGCTCTTTCTGCGTCAGCACCGTGCTCATGCGACACCTCCCACGCGGTACGGCTCCAGCAGCAGCCGCACGTCCGTGTCCAGGTCCGCGTCGACGTAGAACGGTTCGAACGCGGGCGCGCGCGTCCACAGGCGCGCCGCGTTGATGAGCGCCGCCCGCTCCACCGGCGCGGGCCATCGCACGATGGAGAGCGTCGCGTTCAACTCGTGGCGCTGCGGGGGCGAGCCGTTCAGCCCCCGCGTCACCGTGAGCCGGTTGACGGAGATGGCGCGCACCAGCATCCGCTCGGAGCCTGCGGCTATCGTCTGCCCCACCGCGAAGTTGGCGCTGCTGCTCACGTCCAGCACCGTCGCCGTCTCACTGGCGCTGCTCCGCAGACGCGACCCCGCATACTCCAGCCGCTCGCCGAACCCCCACCTGCCGCGCACCTCGTAGCGGGCGGGGCCGCGCTCGAACCGCTGTCGAGGACCGTTGCCCCGCACACGCAGCGCGTTGTAGGGCCTGCCCCAATGCTCCTCCGGCGAGGCGTTCAGCGGCAAGAGCTGGTACTCCGACGGCGACCACGCCGTCCTGTAGTATCCGCCTTCGTCGTCGTCCGATCGCAGCGAGGAGACCGCGATGGCGTCCGGCAGCGGAAGCGTCGCCTCGCCGGGGCCGTCGAAGTAGCGCGTCGCGGTCAGCGCGTAGAAGTGGCGGTTGCAGTAGCGGTCCGCCGCCTCCGACGCCGCCAGCAGCAGGCTGAACAACGCGCTGTCCGCGCCGCCGCCGCCCGCCGGGTTGTCCAGCAGCGACGCATCCTTCAGTCTCGTGAGGTCGCCGTACAGCGACCGGTACCCTTCTATGCCCATGACTATCGCTCCTCCGTGAATTCGACGATGAACTTGTGGGACGTGGTTGGCCTCGTCACCCAGCGAATGCTCAGCGGCTCGTTCCGACCGCCTGCCGGGCCCGCGCCCCGGCCCCAGGTGCGGGTCGAGCCTGAGCTGTGGTCCGGCACGCGCACGTAGCCGATGGCCTTCCGCGGGTTCGACGCGATGGTCGCTCCAGTGCCGAAGTAGACCTCGCAGAAGTGCGGGTTGTCGGACGTCGGCTGGTAGACGGTCAGGTTGATGAGGCGCAGCCGCTTGCCCACCCTGGGGCGCAGCAGCGTCCACCGGCTTGTGGAGCGCTGCCCGTCGCTGAAGAACATCGTCTGCGTATCGGACAGGTCCACCAGGTAGCCGGGCGTATAGCGCCGCAGTCCGTCCTGACGGGCCGCCCGGGGTCGCACCGTTGGCGCATAGTCGCTTCTCCGCCGTTGCTCGTCTGCCATCGCTCCTCTCCTTCCTGGACTGCGCGGGACGCAAGGCCCCTGGCCCCCACGCCGGAGACACAGAAAGCCCCCGGCCTCGTCTGATGACCGGGGGCTTGTCCCCTCGCGCAGTCCGTGGGGCTCATCCCCACTCGTATAGGTTATGCAGTCAGCCTACACCCGCCCTGCCCGACCGCGTAAGCGGCGCGTGTCACAATCCTCCAAACCGGCATTCACATGGATGGACAGGATGCACAGGATGGGGGTCGGCGAACGTTCCGGGGGGAAACGCGGTCCAAAACGGTCCATGCCCCTCATTTCACCCCTGAAACTGCCCCCTCCGGTGGGCTGTTCAGCGGTCCAAACCAGCCCATCCGCGGCTCATTCCGGGTCATAACGGCCCGATACAGCCCATTCCGGTCCACACCCATCAGTCAGCCGCTGTCGTCCGTCTGCTGTCGTCACGGAGACAGCGTACGCGGTCGTGGGGCGATGGGGGAAGGGGCGGGTGTCAGGGCCGGGGGCACCGAGCATCACTCGCTACTCCAACAGGCAACGGCCAAGCCCCACAGGGCCGTCGTGTACAATCGGAGAGCCAGAATCACACTCAGCAGCGTTGTCGGACGGCATGGACATCCTTTATAAATACGTCACCTCTCAGAGAGTCCTCAGTTGCATCCCGGATGTTGGAGATGGGACCCTTCGCGCTACCCAACCCGCAGCTCTCAATGACCCATTCGAATGTGCCGTTGCTACCGCATACGTCATTCCAGATGAAGAGGAAGAAAACCAAAGATTGGCGGATGCGCTCACCGGAATTAACAAAAGCAAGCCCATCACGCCGGAAGATGTACATCGCGCCAGACAGGAACACGGCAGCCTTTTCACGCGTCAACTGCTCACAGAGCAGCTTTCGACAAGGTTCGGAATCGTCTCGTTTACTACGAACCCTCTTCATCCGCTAATGTGGTCCCACTACACTACCGATGCATCCGGGTTCGTCATTGGGTACAATATCGAACAACTTCAGCAACTTGCGGGTCCAATGGGATTTCTGCGAACAGTGAACTACAGCAATCTGCCTCCGCTGATCGCGGGGCCGATAGTCTTAGTCTCACCAAGATCCAATTTGCCAATCCTCCTGTCTCAAATAAGTGATCATTGGTCCTACGAAGAGGAATGGCGGTTAATAGTTGAGTTGAACAGGACCATCGGCACGGGAGGGACGGATCAACACGGCCAACCCATAAACTTGGTACAGGTACCCAACGAGGCAGTTGTAAGCGTGCATTACACCGAGAGAACGCCCCGTGAATCGGTTGAAATGATTCAAAGTCGATTGGCAGACAGGAACAACCGCTACCTAGCAGACCACCCTCGCAAACTAATACTATCCTCTACTTCGTACGGCTACGAAGAATCTCCCAACGAATAGCAACCCTAAGGGCAGTAGAGTTCCCTCCCCCGAACCGCAGGGGAGAGAGGTGGAGAAAGGTGCAGGTGTAACAGCTAGTACGGCGCGGACGTTTCAATGCTCTGTGAAAGGTCGCAAAGGCTATCTGCTATATTCTGGAGGCGATTCTGCTTCTTAAGCCATGAGCCAGCAGAACCCATACGTTCTTGATTTATTGATTTCAAAGCGGCCCGCTTGGCAGCCTTGCTTCCATGTGCAGCGTAATTTCTTAGAGTATACAGCTGAGTAAGTGGTTTCTCATAATTGTCGTTCTTGATGGAGGTTACAAGCTGGTTCCTGTTTCGGAGAGTGTCCCTTGAGTTATTTCGCAGAACTCGAGTATCGCAGAAACTTCCTTTCGGAAGTCCTGTGCGCTCTTCTTTACACTGATTTTCCTTGCCATTATTGCTCCTTTTATGTCGTTCCATTTTCCTCTACTGAAGACACGAATCTGCACATCTGTCTATGCTCTCTCGTCTCATCAGATCCCGCATCGATTCACGGGTATTGACTGGCTTTAGTTCCACTGCTACACCAATAAGTGGGTGTCGCCGCTGCCAGCGGCATTAGTTAGGATAGAGTAAGACCTGCCCTCGACTCAATGATACCCGTGATTGGCAAGCGGATTAGCACGCCGCGAGCACAAGCGCGAGGAGCGAAAGGGCAGGGACCGCGAGCGTTCGCAAGGGGCAGGGTCTCCAGTCAGAGGGTGGCGGCGAGCCTACAACACCGGTGGTTCGACAGGCTCACCACGAGCGGGACAACGCCACCGCCTTGTGGCTACCCAGTGCTCGTGGGCAGACGCCGGCCATGGATCGGACGCCATTCAGACATCTGTGCAGGCTGCACTGTAGCGAACACAGGTGTTTCGCGGTCCGCAAACTCAACCACGAACGCCTTGCCCGACGCATGGACGTGCACGATCGTCCCTGCTTCCCCTGCCCGCAGACCGTCCTCTGGAAGGTCAACCGTCAGCGTGATAATGTCATGCTCCTTGAGTTTCATCTCGTCTCCTGCCCGGGTACGCGCTGATCAGCCTGGGGCTGCTGCCTCCCCTGTCTATCATCCAAACGCTCTTCACGCCAGGGTTGCGTCTGTCAGGCGATTCCAGCATACCATCTACGCTGTAGCGGACGCCAAAGTCATCCTCTCGTTCCCTCACTGCTTCATGGGTTGCCCCGTGAACACGCAATGCGCCCGCAAGGTCTTCCCATCGCTCCTTGCTGAACCCGAACCGGAGGAAGAACTCCGCTTTGTCGCGGCCCTTCTCGTGATCGGTCGACAGCAAGTAGTCCACGACCTTCGCCCGGTCGACGCGGGCCTGCGCCGCATTCGGAAGCCTCATTCAGCCCTCAAACCTACTGCGGAGCTCGTTCTTGAGCACCTGCCCCGCGCGTTCCGCTGGAGTGCCGGCACGCACGCCAGCGCGAAGAAGGAGGCATCAGGCATGAGCGGCCAATGCACTCAAAGGCTCGGCGATCCATGACGGCATCCGCGGGGGCACATTGGCAAGTTCGTCGAGGTCCGGCGTGGGGATCATGCGCTTGATTGCTTCAAGGTTCTCTTCGACCTCTTGGGGACCTAACCATGCGAGGGCCCGAATGGCGGCGCCCGCGAGCCGGTTGGGGGCTGTCAATTGCCATCGCGGAGCGTGCTGCAGATATACGGTCTGCCCGCCGAAATGCAGCGTGCGGGTGGCGCCGGAGGTGAGATACACAGGGCGCACCTGCATCTGGGTCGTAAGCCCAAGCGCATTGGCCGATGCGCCGCCACTGGAGACGATTGTCTCCCCCCAGAGTTCCGAGAGCGAAGCGATGACTTTCTCAACAGAAGGCGGACGCTGGCCAAAGCGTGTCTCGACCGGCGGCGCGTATACGCCCTGGCAGATACGAAGAAGGCTCCCGGAGTGCGCTAGTCGAGACAACGCCTGGTCCACTGCCGCCCTGCTGCCCAGGTGGAGCAGCGCGTTCGGGTAGAGGAGTGCCCCTTCCAGGAGCGCCTCTGCGTGGCTCATTATCTGTTCAGGCACGCTCGTCGCGCTCATCTCCCTATCCTTGCGTTGCTGTATGTCAGAAATATAGATGATAATCTGACACAAGTCAATCCACCAGGTGCTCCACATCCCCCATCCTGTGCGTCCATATCCATCCAGTTACTGACACCCGCCCCTTACCCGGTCGCCTCTCTATCCCCTACGCTGGATGCATGACTGCGCCCGACTCTCGGATCCATGGACCGCAACTCCGGACACGCATGCCCGCCGGACGTGGGAATGCTGGCAGCAACACTGCACACCCCTTCCCTGTGCGGAAGTTGAACGGAAGAACGCAGAAGCAGGCCACGGCCTTGTCGATAAACTGTTCAATGAGTCGAAAGCGCCCCGCGATTACTCGTAAGTTCCTCCAGTTGAAGTGCACAGTTGAACGCGGGCGCAACGCTCCGCCGCGTGGCCTGTCGGCCACCTGGATTCCCGCCTGCGGGGGAATGACGGATGAGAGGCAGGCATGACGGGCACGGGGCTGCGAGGTTCCTGCCTCCGCAGGAACGACGGCCTATCCACCCAACCGGGCGCGGAGGTCGTTCTTGAGCACCTTCCCCAGCGCGTTGCGCGGCAGCTGCGACAGGAACGTCACCTGCTCCGGGCGCTTGAACCGCGCGAGCGTGTGGCAGGCGTCCAGCAGCGCGTCCTCCGACGGCTCGGCGCCCGGTGTCGCCACGACGACCGCGACGACGCGCTCGCCCCACGTCTCGTCCGGCACGCCGATCACAGCGCACTCCTCCACGCCGGGGCAGGCGTGCAGCAGGTGCTCCACTTCCTCCGGCGCGACCATCTCGCCGCCGCGCTTGATGAAGTCCTTGGCGCGTCCGGTCAGGTAGATGTAGCCGTCCTCGTCCATGTAACCGAGGTCGCCGGTGTAGAGCCAGCCGCCATGCACCGTCTGCGCCGTCGCCTCCGGCTGCCCCCAGTAGCCCCGCATGAGGCGCGGGCCGCGAGCCGCGATCTCTCCGTGCTCGCCCGACGCCAGCTCGTTGCCGTCCTCATCGACGATGCGCACCTCGACGTCCGGCAGCGGCCTGCCGATGCTCCGCAGGTGGCGGCGGCGGCGCTCGACGACCTCCGGCGGTCCCTCCAGCACGTGGTCCTCCGGCGGCACCATCGCGATGGTCGAGCCCGTCTCCGTCTGTCCGAACGCGTTGATGAACTGCACGCCCGGCAACGCCGCGACCGCCCGCTCTATCACGGGCGGCGGCATCGACGCCCCGCCGTAGGTCAGCACGCGCAGGCTGGAGAGGTCGTGGTCCGGGAACTCCGGGTGGTCCAGCAACTGCTTGAGCATCGTGGGGACGATGAGCGCCCGCGCGATGCGGTGCTCCTGGACGAGGGCCATCCACTCGCGCGGCTCGAACTGGCGCTGCAGAACGACCGTGCGTCCGCCGAACACGCCCGCGAGCGCGGCCTGGAGTCCCGCGATGTGGTAGAGCGGCAGCGTCAACAGCGTCCGCTCCTCCACGTCCGGGTCCGGCGGCTCCATGTTCGCGAGCATGAACGACGTGAAACTGTCGTGGGAGAGCATCACCGCCTTCGGCTGCCCCGTCGTTCCCGCCGTGTACAGCAGCACCGCGGTCTCGTCGGGCGAACCCTCAGGGAAGAGCATCTCGTCCGCATCGCCCTCCCCCACCAGGTCCTCGTAGGAGCGCCAGCCGTCCGGCGGCGAGCCGACGGCGACGGCGAGCACGCTCGCGGACGCGGCGTCGCCGACCAGCCCCGCGATGAGCGGCGCGTACCGTTCTCCCGCGATGACCGCCTTCGGCGACGCGTGCCGCAGCGGGTAGCCGACCTCCTCGCCGTGGCCGCGGAAGTTCAGCGGCACGTAGACCGCGTCCAGCCGTGCGGCAGCGAAGTACGCCTCGAAGTGGACGGGCGTGTTCACGTCCATCACGGCGACGCGGTCGCCAGGCCCGACGCCGGATGCGGCGAGCGCGTTGGCGAGACGGTTCGCGCGGTCGGCGAGGCCTGCGTAGGTGAGCGTAGCGCCGTCGTGGACGAGTGCGTCGCGGTCGGGAACGATGGCGGCGGCGATGGTCAGGATGTCGTGGGTGTGCAGAGCAATTCTCCGTCGGGCGGAATGCGCCCGTGGCAGGTTGGCAATGTTCTGAACAAGCCTGTCTCTGCCACGCCCCGCCGGTTCACCCCCATCCTAACCTTCCCCCATCAAGGGGGAAGGGACCAGGCGCCGCATGCACAGTCAGCACCCAGGGATGCGAGGTTCCTGCCTCCGCAGGAACGACGGAGCTGGCTTGTTCAAACTATCGTTAGCGTAGCCGAGCGGCCAGCCGCCGTTCAAGCCGCAGCCCGTCGGCGAGCGTCATCTCCGCGCCCTCGTTGACCGCGCGCTTCGCCAGCGCGAGCGCCTCCGCGGGCGCCGACGCGACGTCGCGCAGGCGCGCCTCGGCGACTATATGGAGTTGCTCGCGCGGCACGAGCCAGTCCACGAACCCGGCGCGCACCGCCTCGCTCGACGACATCCGCCTGCCCGTGAGCGCGAGCTCCATCGCACGCGGCAACCCGACGATGCGCGGCAGCGATTGCGTGCCGCCCGCGGCCGGGATCAGGCCGAGCGATGTCTCCGGCAGCGCGAATACGGCGTCCTGCGACGCGATGCGGAGGTCGCACAGCGCGGCGATCTCGACGCCGGAGCCGAAGCAGTAGCCGTGTACCGCGGCCATCGTCGGCTTTGGCAGCTCCCCCAGCGCGCTCCATACGTCGCGCGCCCACCGCACGTATCGGGCGACGGACTGGGACGGCGCGGCGCCGAACTCCGTGAGGTCGGCGCCCGCGCAGAAGCCGCGCTCCCCGTGTCCAACGATGAGTAGGCCACGCACATCGTCGTCGTCGCGGACCGCGCTCAGCGCCTCGTACAGCTCGTCGCGCATCCGCACGTTGAAGGCGTTGACCACCTCGGGGCGCGACAGCGTGACGACGGCGATGCCGTCCCGCTTCTCGTAGCGCAGCGTCTCGAAGCCGCTCATCGCCCCTCGAACCCCGGTTCCCGCTTCTCCGTGAAGGCGCGCAGCCCCTCCGCGCGGTCGGCGGTCGAGTGCAGCAGAATGCTGAGGTCCGCCTCCAACCGCATCCCTTCCCGCAGCGGGAGGTCGGCGGACGCGGCGATGGCCTCCTTCACGTACTGCGCGGCGACGGGCCCCGCCTGCGCGATGTCGACTGCGAGCGCCTCCGCCTCGTCCATGTCGAGGATGTCGTGCACGAGCCCGGCGCGGAACGCGTCGGCGGCGTCCAGCGTCTCCCCGGTGAGCAGCAGGCGCAGCGCCTGACCCCGGCCCACGGCCCGGGTGAGCCGCTGGGTCCCTCCGTGCGACGGGATGCGCCCCTCCCGTACGTGCCCCATGCGGAACGACGCCGACTCGCCCGCGATGCGGATGTCGGCCGCCAGCGCAAGCTCCAGCGCCTCGTCGTGACAGTCGCCGTCCACCCACGCCATGACGGGGATGCGGAGCGCGGCGAGCGCAGCGACCGGATCGTCGTCCTCGCCGTCGCGCAGGCTGGCGGCGGCAGCGCTCCAGTCACCGGACAGCAGCAGGACGCGCGCCCCGGCATCCGCGTCCAGCTCCAGGAGCGCGGCGGTCAGAGCCGCGGCGTCCGCGCCCGCGTCGAGCCTCAGCCGTGCGATGCCGTCGTGATTGTCGTTCGTCATGCGTGGTCCAACAGGCCTACGGCAGGCGAGGTTGTACGCTGGCTGCAACCTCTGCGCCGGAGGCCTCCTCTGCCCTGCGGAGCTCAAACGTCTGCTGTAGGTTCATCCAGAGCTGCGGGGTCGTGCCGAAGTAGCGGGACAGGCGCAGTGCACTATCGGCTGCGATCCCCCGCTGGCCCTTCAAGATGGCCGTTATCCGGTTGGGCGGCACTGCCAGTGCCTTGGCCAGCACATGCGGGGACATCTCGAGTTCGTCAATCTCATCCCGCAGTATTTCTCCCGGATGCACCGGACGCATGCCGTTCTTCACCGTCATGTCCCACCTCTCAGTGGTAGTCAACCACCTCTACGGTACGGGTCGCGTCCTCACCTGCCTGTGCAAAATTCGTAATGGCGACCTGGCACTCGGGGAACTCCGCAACTATCTTCAGACGCCCGCCGACCGCCTCGATGTACGAGCGGAGATTCGAGACGTACATGTCGGCGCGACGCTCGAGCTTGGCAACTGCCGGTTGCTTGACGTGCAGGGCTTCCGCGATGGCTTGCTGCGTCAACGCTCGCGCGTTGCGCACCTCGTGTAACGCCATCTCAGCGCGCATCTCGGCCTTCTTCCTCTCGATGCGCTGCCGCTGACCAGGTGTGAAGTGCTCTGTCAGTTCGCTGAAGGGGCGATGTCCGCTCATCAGATCAACCCTTCCTTTCTCAGCTCCGCAATGTGTTCGTCGTACAGTCTGTCGGCTATCGGTAGGTACCGTTCATAGAATTGTGCGTCACCGGTCTTATCCCCACCGATAAGCAGGATGGCCGATCGTAGGGGGTCAAAGGCATAGAAGACCCGAAAGGGCCTACCCCTGCTCTGAACACGAAGTTCACGCATGTGCCCGTGGCGCGACCCGTTGACGGCCGAGGAATACGGGTACCCCAAGTGAGGGCCGCGCTCCATGAGCAACTCAACCCCGGCGGTGAGGTTCTCCTGCTCATCCTCAGCGACCTCCTGCCACCATTCCTTGAACTCGTCTGTGTACTCTACGATCCATGCCACGCAATCAATGTATTCCGTCAATGGAATGCCGTCAAGATGCCCGCCTCTTGCCACCCACGTCTTGACAGCCCGCGCCGCCCCCCGTACGATGCTCGGCGGATTAGCAGTCAGACTATTCGACTGCTAACACACCATTAGGGCGAGTGCTAGCAGATGCACACGCTGAATGCCAAAGGAGGTAGCCATGGCGAGAAGTCTGCAGCCCTTGGGCGACCGCATCGTCGTGAAGGCGGTGGAGCAGGAGACCCAGACCAAGAGCGGTATCTACATCCCGGACAGCGCGAAGGAACGGCCCCAGGAGGGCAGTGTCATCGCGGTCGGCCCCGGCCGGGTAACCGATGACGGCAACCGGCTCGCGATGTCCGTCGTAATCGGCGACAACGTCATCTACTCCAAGTTCGCCGGCACCGAGTTCGAGGACGACGGCGAAGAGTACCTGATCATGAGGGAGACGGACGTCCTGGCCAAGGTCGGCTAGAGCCCCGTGCAGCACGCGCCCATCCCGGCGCGCATCACAGAAAGAGGAGTAAGTCAAATGGCGAAACAGATCCTTTTCAGCGACGAGGCGCGAAGGTCGCTCAAGGTCGGCATGGACATCCTGGCCAACACGGTCAAGGTCACCCTGGGCCCCCGCGGCCGGAACGTCATTCTGGACAAGAAGTTCGGCCCCCCCAACGTCTGCTCCGACGGCGTCACCATCGCCAAGGAGATTGAGCTCGAGAACCACTACGAGAATATGGGCGCGCAGCTCCTGAAGGAAGCCGCCACCAAGACCAACGACGTTGCCGGTGACGGCACCACCACAGCCACCGTCCTCGCGCAGGCCATGATCGGCGAGGGCTTCCGCAACATCGCTGCCGGCGCCGACCCCATGGCCATCAAGCGCGGCATCGAAGCCGCCGTCAAGGCCGTCCGCGACAGCGTCTCGGCGCAGGCCAAGGAAGTCAGCGGCAAGGACCAGATCGCCCAGGTTGCGTCCCTCTCCGCCCACGACAACGAGATGGGCAACCTCATCGCCGAGGTCATGGAGAAGGTCGGCAAGGACGGCGTCATCACGGTCGAGGAAGGCAAGAGCCTCGGCTACGAGACCGAGTACGTCGAGGGCATGCAGATCGACCGCGGCTACATCTCTCCCTATTTCCTCACCGACTCCCAGCGCATGGAAGCAGCCATCGACGACCCCTGCATCCTCATCACCGACAAGAAGATCTCCGCGGTGAGCGACGTGCTCCCCGCCCTGGAGAAGATCCTCCAGACCACCAAGAACCTCGTCGTCATCGCCGAGGACGTCGAGGGCGAGGCGCTCGCCACCCTCGTCGTCAACAAGCTCCGCGGCACGCTCAACTGCCTCTCCATCAAGGCGCCAGGCTTTGGCGACCGCCGGAAGGAGATGCTCCAGGACATCGCCATCCTCACCGGCGGCACCGTCCTGAGCGAAGAGGTCGGCCGGAAACTCGACTCCGCCACCATCGAGGACTGCGGGCGTGCCCGCAGGGTCGTCTCCACCAAGGACGAGACCACCTTCGTCGAGGGCCACGGCACCGAGCAGGCCATCCAGGACCGCATCTCCCAGATCAAGGCCCGCATCGAGGAGACCACCAGCGACTTCGACCGCGAGAAGCTCCAGGAGCGGCTCGCCAAGCTCTCCGGCGGCGTCGCCATCATCAAGGTCGGCGCGGCCACGGAGGTCGAACTCAAGGAGAAGAAGGCGCGCGTGGAAGACGCCCTCTCCGCCACCCGTGCGGCGGTTGAGGAGGGTATCGTTCCCGGCGGCGGCACCGTCCTCGTCCGTGCCGCCGACGCCGTCGAAGGTCTCTCGCTCGAAGGCGACGAGCGCACCGGCGCCGCCATCGTCCGCCGTGCGCTGGAGGAGCCTATCCGTACCATCGCCGCCAACTCCGGCCACTCCGGCGACGTCATCGTCGCCGAGGCCAAGAACTCCCAGGACGACTGGGGCTTCGACGCCGACGCCGGCGTCTGGGGCCCGATGATCGAGCGCGGCATCATCGACCCGGCCAAGGTCACGCGCGCAGCGGTCGAGAACTCGTCCAGCGTCGCGGCCATGGTGCTCACCACCGAGTCCGTGGTCACCGACATCCCTGAGCCGCCTGCGGCGGGCCCCGGCATGCCGCACGGCGACCACATGGACTTCTAGTCCAGCGCCACAACGGCCCGCATGAAGAAGCCCCTGCGAACGCAGGGGCTTCTTTCTCTTTAACGGGGAGACAGTCTTCTCACTCCCGCAATCTCCGCAACGCAGCGACCACGGTCGCCAGGCCGCTAGCGAGGTCGTCCTGATACTGCACGACCTCGTTATGAGTGAGCGTCCGCCCGCCGCCGTTCTCACCATCGAACGTAACCCCTTCTCCGAAAGAGAAATAGTCAGCCCACCTGCTCATAATGTCGTTCAGCCGTTTGTTGTGGTAGTCGGGGTATGCAGCGCCGAATGAGAAATCCCGGAGCCCTGCCCAGTAGACCCTACCCGGCTCAGGGAAGAACCATGCAACTGTTACCGGTGGATTCCATATCTCTTTCGGCACGTCTACCCGTATCGAAAGTCCTTGGCCACCCCAGACAACCTTCGCGCCACTCTCGCGAGCAACATCAAGAAGGTGCTTCGTGGCCGCGCGTACGGCTTCCCTGGGAAGCCGACTATAGAATTCATCCTCCGTTACCCTTGTCCGTGTTGGTAAGGGAAGGTTCTTACCCGGCGGAGCAGCAGTATCTCCAATGACTCGGGATACCAACGTCTCGGTCTGATTGTTCCCCTTGAACTGCTTGATCTCAACGGCCAAGACCTCGATATCGCGCATCTGCGCGTTCAGGAACTCCACTATCCGAACGAGTTCAGGAGGTATCGCGTCGGCTACGAATACAAGGCGCATCCGCCTGGCGGCAAGGTTGGTGGCAACCCTTCTCCAGAAATCGTCGGCGGTCGAATCCTCCTCTCTCAAAAACTCTTGCAGTACGGCATCGGCCGGTTCGCCGGAACCTTCGTGCTCACGCTCGAAAGCATCCCTGATCTCATCCGCTGTCCAGAACTGTGAGCCGTTCGCGGCGTAGTCCAGCATCTGCCCGACGACCTCTCGCCGGATCTGTGAGTTGCTGCCTCGCTTGACTTCGACGAGCGTAGGTACGGCGTCCTGATCAACGAAGAGGTGGTCCAGCGACCAGCGGTCTGCTCCTTCAGGCGCGTCTGCCACTCCCTTTTCGCGCGTAACGAGGAGCCATCTCATAGCGTTGCCCAGTAATCGCGGGTGCTTCGCGAGAAGCTCCTGCAAGTCATCCTCGAGTTCGAATGGCTGTTCATCCACCGGTTCCAGCGTGTCTCCCGTCATCACAAAGACCTGCTCAGCCATAGGCCATACCTCCATTGGGCTGCACACTATACCAACACTCGGCCCCATCCCATCCTGTGCATCCTGTCTACATCTAGCGCCGCCGGTGCAGGCCGCGCATCTATGTGCGACACTCCCCCACCCCCGTCCGGAGCAACGCCCCTTGCGGACCACTTGGACGGAGAATAAGTCTGAATGGACGGGCGCATTCATCAGCGAAAGCGGGGAGGTCCTCACCACGTCGCTGGCGCTAGGAAACGCTCCTGTAGTGGATATCCAGACATCGGACGGCACACAAGGCCAAGCGTGCGTCACTGGCAGAGACGACGACATCGGGCTGGCATTGCTGAAGCCGCTCATCAAGCCGCCACACACCCACCATTTCCTCGCCCTCTCCGCCGAAAGCCCATCGGTCGGCGATGGATTGCTGCTTATCCAACACTCCGGTCACGTCCCCGACACGCAGACCACTCACGTAACTTCGTACGAACCCTTCGACTCCGGGTTCAACTACTTCCAAGTAATGGGAGGTGAGTCCGCCGCCGATGGCGCCGTGCTCATAAACAACCGGGGTGAACTGCAAGGCATGCGCATGCCTCAACTCTGGGGGGAGCGCCAAGGGATAGGAACCCGGGACGGGGTTTATGCCGTCGACTCGGCGGATATCGCGGGCATCGCCCTGCCACTCCTGCGCTCTGGACACATCCACATCGATATCGTGTATCCATTGCACTTCTGGCCTTTGGCGATGAGCCCAAGGACAGAACTCGTTAGCACGACTCCCCCTCTCCTGCGCGCCGGAGGTACGCAGGCTGCGTCCCATCTCCTGCCGAATGGACGGCGATGGAGTCCCCCTGCCTCCATTGGCCCCCTCTACACTGGTCACGTCACAATCAACGGCGCTCCTGCGCCAGTCGGCTCGATCCTCTATGCACGGGTGAGCAAGGAAGGGCAACCCGACTACTGGACATCCGAGACGATTTGGGACCCTGGATTCTTCCTCATGATGATACTCGTCCCCACCAATCACTACGTCGGAGCTACCATCGAGTTCTGGATGGACTGCAGGCGCTCCATCACAACGGCAACATATGACTTCGACGTGGCAACCCCCACAGCCCGATTAGACCTCAACTTCTAATGCCCCACCCCCATCCTGTGCATCCTGTCCATCGATGTTCATTCTCTCCCCCCAAAATCCGTTATCCTGTACGTATGAACCACTCGATACGCAAACGCGCCCTGCTGGCGATCGCCGCGATGGCGGCACTGCTGGTGATCGCCGCATGCGGCGGCGGTGACGAACCGGGCTCGGACGGCGCGTCGGGCTCCGTCGCGCTGGAGGTGCCGGACATCGAGATCAGCGCCTACCAGGGACAGGACACACTCGGCGGCGACACGGCCACACTCTCGACCGTGCTCGGCCAGGGCAAGCCCGTGGTGCTCAACTTCTGGGCCGCGCTCTGCCCGCCCTGCCGCGCCGAGATACCGGAGTTCGAGCGTGTCCACGAGGAGCGCGGCGACCAAGTCACCATCCTTGGCATCGACATCGGCCCGCAGCGGCTGCTCGGCACACGCGAGGAGGGCCAGGCGCTCCTCGCCGAGCTTGGCGCCACCTACCCCGCCGGCACCACGTTCGACGACACGGTCGTGCGCGGCTTCGAGATCCTCAGCATGCCGACGACGTTCTTCATCGCAGCGGACGGCACGGTTGTCCGGAAGTGGGGCGGCATACTCGACGAGGACAAGCTGAACGAACTCGTGGACGAACTCGTGGGCCGCGCGCCGGTGGCGTCGGAAGAGGCCAGCGCTGCAGGCCAGCCGGATGCGTCCGGCCAAGCGGACGACGAGTTCATCTGACCGTTCACCGAGGCGGCCGGGGCGCCGCTGCAGGAGGCGTAGCCATGAACGACATGCCTGTCGCCGACGGCGATGGCCACGTGCTGGAGAACGCGAAGCGGATCGCCGAACTGCTGGACGAGCCGTACCGCGGGTTCCGCGTCGGCAGCAACGCCTCACCCGACGTCATGCCCATCGAGCCGCTCGTCCCGTTGGACGGGATGCCGCGCAGTCTCGGCGCAAGCCGCGTCGGCGGACGCGCACACACCGCGGAGGAGTGGCTCGCCGCGCTGGACCGCGGCCCGATGGAGTGGTCGGCGGTCTATCCCACGCTCGGACTCTACGCGGGCTACGTGAAGGACCCCGCCTACCAGGCCTCCCTCTGCCGCGCCTACAACGACTGGCTCGCCGAGACGTTCTACCCCCACTGCGACGGACGTATCCTCGGCGTCGCGCTGCTCCCGACGCACGACCCGGAGGCGGCTGCAGCCGAGCTGCGCCGAGCCGCCGGACTCGGCCACGCAGGCGTCATGTTCCCGGCGGACGGTACACACCTCCTCGGCCACGCTCGCTACGACGTCGTCTACGAGGCAGCGCGGGAGGCGCGGCTTCCTGTCGCGGTGCACGCTTCAGGCTCGCCGTTCGCGCCCGGCGCGGAGATATTCCCCACGTTCATCCAGGCGCACTCCGTCGCCCACCCGTACGGCATCATCCGGCAGTTCACCAGCATGATGTTCGAGGGAGTCTTCGAGCGCTTCCCGGAGGTCAACTTCGGCTTCCTGGAAGCGGGCGCGACCTGGCTCCCCTGGTGGCTCGACCGCATGGACGAAGAGTACGAGTCGCGCGGCGCGGCCGAAGCCCCGCTCCTCACCCGCCCGCCGAGCACGTTCGTCCACAAGGGCGGCAACGTCTTCGTCGGCTGCGAACCGAACGAGCGCATGCTTGGTCAAGTGCTCGACCTCGTCGGTGACGACGTGGTGATGTACGCGTCGGACTACCCGCACTGGGACTCGGACTACCCCGGCTCGCTGCAGTACATGCGCTCCCGCGAGGACCTCACCGACGCCCAGCGGCGCGGCGTCCTCTACGAAGCCGCCAACCGCTTCTACTACCGCTCCTGATCCCTTCTCCCTTGAGGGGAGAAGGCGAGGATGAGGGTGAACCGGCGGGGAGCAGGGGCCATGTCATTTCGAGCGGAGCGCAGAGGAGTCAAGAAATCTCTCGCGAGGCGTCTGGTCCCTTCTCCCTCGAGGGGAGAAGGCGAGGATGAGGGTGAACCGGCGGGGAGCAGGGGGCCATGTCATTTCGAGCGGAGCCGAGAAATCTCTCGGGCGGCGTCTGGTCCCTTCTCCCTCGAGGGGAGAAGGCAAGGATGAGGGTGAACCGGCGGGGAGCAGGGGGCCATGTCATTTCGAGCGGAGCCGAGAAATCTCTCGGGCGGCGTCTGGTCCCTTCTCCCTCGAGGGGAGAAGGCGAGGATGAGGGTGAACCGGCGGGGAGCAGGGGCGGTTCGAGGTGAGCCTGTCGAACCACGGGCGCTCTTAGCTCCCCGCGTTCCCGAACTTCTCCAGCGCCCAGCGCGCCTTCTCACGCGGGACGACGCACCGAGCCGCGAGCCGGACCTCGCCCGCGCCCGCCATCGCCTTAGGCGGCAGCAGCAGCCCGGCGGCGAACTCCTCCGCCTGCCGTTCCGCCTTCACCCGGTTCACCCACTGCCACGACGCCAGGTAGAGGCTCGTGCCCGTGTGCAGCGCGTGATGGCCGATGGCGTGCGCGGTCAGCCAACGCTGCCAGCTCTCCGAGAGCGACTCGTCGATCCCTATCGCGCCCTCGAAGATCACCTCGCGCAGACGACCGCGGAAGCGCCACGGCACGACCTCGAGCCCGAGGCTCCGCAGCACCGGGTCCAGGTCGCCGCCCGGTTGCATGGCGTGGCGCTCAGCAAGGTCGCGTCCCATCCGGAATGCGCGCATGACGACTCCTCCTGCGTGTGGGGGATGCGCCCATTCTCGCAGCCCGGAGTCGCCCACGGCGAGGGGCGCATGTCAGCACTTCCATGCCACTTCGAGAGAAAGCGCAGCGATGTCGAGAGACCACTCGCGTGGGATGTGAATGAGGGGTCTGTCCCCTTTTCCTGAGGGAGAAGGTGCCGCCGCCGAGGGCCGGGGTGAGGGTGCCTGGCAAGGGCCCGCCTACGTCAGCGGACGCGGCTTCCGCTTGCTCCGCACGTAGCGCGCGAAGTCACGCACCTGCTCCCACTCGTCGACATCGAGATCGCCCACCTCGTAGAGGCGTGCGAGGTCCGACTCCTTGATCGGCGTCTCGTACTCTTCCTCGTTCAGGTGCCCTGCGAGCACGAGCAGACGCCCCAGCGGGACGCCCATCGCCTCCGCGATCTTCCGCAGTGTCGAGGGCGTCGGCACCGTCCCGTGGTTGAACAGCACGCTGAGTGATGCGTGCGGCACCCCAGCGCGGCGCGCGAGCGCCAACTGCGAGACCTCGCGCTCCGTTAGCCATCGCCTGATGTATGCGGCGAGCGTGTCGTCCGGCTGTACCGTTGTCATGCGGGGATTATAAGGCAAACGCGGCGCGGCGTGCGTCGAACCGGTCCCCGACAGGGTGTCCCCATAAGCCTTCGCGCGGGTGGGAAGCAGGACCACGCCCGGACGTGCACGGTTCAGTGACACCGCCTCGTTGCGCCGGCGACGCACCCGCCGTCATCATGTCATGTAACAGACGTTGCCATGACGCTACCGCGTCAGCAGAAGGAGAGTGACGATGGCAGAGCCGGTTATCCACGTGCAGGTGCGTTGTCCGCGTTGTGCAGCGCGGGGGATGCGCGAGTTGACCAGTCTTCCGGAGGAGGGACACCCCATCTTCATGTGCCCGTTCTGCAGGCACACCTGGTGCGAACAGGGGCGCGTCCGCGCGTCCCGCACCGCGCCCCCGCGTTCGCTCGGCGCACGGCCCGCATCCTTCTCGGTGCGGCGGTAGGGTGGCGCCCATGAAAAGAGCACTGTCGGAACTGGGCGTCCTGTTCGCCGCGCTGGGCGTATTGCCGCTGGGCCCGTTGCTCGCCGCGAGTTACGCGGACCTCGCGTGGGAGGCCCTCGCGCTGACCGCGGCGTGGGCGCTCAGCTGGTACGTCTGGCTCGCCTCGCGCATCCGCAGGGAGTGACCGCCATGCCCACGCCGCATACCGCGGTTCCTGCGCCCACTCCCCTCTCCCGCTGGGCGGGAGAGGGGCCGGGGGTGAGGATTGGCGGGGGAAGGAGGGGCACGGCAAGTCCCGTCACTCCTGTTCCGGCGGGAATCTCACCTCCCTTGGGGGCGGCATGTGCCTGCACACCCCGGCCTGCGGGAGCAGGGCCGCGGGACCCCTTGCACCATCGGGCCCCATTCCCGCCCCATCCGCACCCAGCTCACCCCCAGACCAGCCCCCTCCTGCCCCAACGTGGCCCCACCGGAACACGACAATATCCGAGTGGATGGGGCCATATGGTGCAGAATGGTGCCGGAAGATGTGAAACAGCGGGGCGCAGCGACGAGCACGGCGCCTTGACCGATGCGCCCGCCGCTGCTAGCCTGTCCCCGAAGTCCGTACTCGGAAGGAGATACGCATGACGAACACCATCCCCAACATTGGCACGGCTGGCACGGAGACCGGCGAGCCCGCTATCACCGTGACCGACCTCGCGGCAGAGAAGCTGGCGGAGGTACTGGCCGAGGAGGGGCAGCCCGATGCTGCGCTGCGCGTCATCGTCGTCCCCAACGGGCAAGGAGCGCAGTACATGCTCTCGCTCGAGGACACACTCTCCGAGGACGACCTCGTGCTCTACGAGTCCGGCATCCGCGTGATCGCGGACGAGGACAGCGCCCCGCTTCTGCACGGCGCGTCCATCGACTACTCGGAGGGGCTGATGCGCAGCGGGTTCGTTATCGAGAACCCGAACATCGCCACCACCCAGGGCTGCGGCTGTGGGAGCGGCGGTTGCGGATGCGGCTCGGGCGGCTGCGGGTGCGGCGGCCACTAGTCTTCGCCGCGAACCAGGCACAACGCGAAAGCGCCCCGGCTGCAGCCGGGGCGCTTTCTTTCGCCATCAGCAAACGATCAGTCCAGCGACCACACCGCGAAGTTCTGGTAGCGGATGGTCTGCCCCGGCATCCGGGCTCCCTCGAAGAATCCTGCGGCTACTGCGACGGCGCCTCGCGCCTCGCCCTCCTGCAGGTCCAACTCCTGCTCCAAGACGCCGTTCACGTAGAACAAGCCCGTCTCGCCGATCACCAGCAGCACCAGGGTATTCCGTTCGCCCGGTCCCGTGTTCAGCTGCAGGTCGCCCGACCTCGTGAACGCGGGATGCCTCCCGCCTGTCCGCAGCAGGTGGTTCCACTTCCGGTCGCTGCCGGCGTACACGGCACTCAAAACGTTCTGCCCGGACTCCCTGAAGATGAACCCGTAGTCCCACGGACCGGCATCGGCGTCCGGGTTCGTAAACGTCGCGACTGCCATGAAGTCGCCTGCCTCCGGACCGATGCGTGACAACTTGACGGCCCCGTCCTCCCCATGCTCCAACACGCCGGAGTCCGTTCCCAGCGGCTCCGGTTCAGACACCGCGAACCCCAGGAAGCGCGTCGATTGCCCGGGCACCTTGTTCTCGTTGTGGTAGCCCGTGACCACGGCGACGTCTCCCTCGGCCGGTCCGGCGCTCAGGTCCAGCGTACCGACCACGTCATCGTTCACGAAAAGCCAGCCCTGGGAACCGATGGCGACGAGGCGCATGGGGTTCGCTCCTCCCGAGTCCGGCCACAGGCCGGACGCCCTGCCGCTCGCCAGCAGCAGTCCTTCGCCAGCTCCGTCGCGCAGGTAGTGGAACCACATCGGGGCCCCGTCGTTGCGGTTCTCGACGACCACCGCGTGATAGTTGAACTGCCCCGCGTCCCGGAACAAGAACCCGTAGTCCCAGCCACCCAGCACGGCCGGGTACGGGTTGCTGAATGTCGCGGTGGCGACGAAGTCGCTGACGGACACCCCCGCCCCAAATTCCACGATGAACTCGTCGCTTTCATGTTCCAGATTGCCGCTCACCGGTCCGAAGGGCTCCGATGAGCCGCTCTCAGGCTCGCCCGGCTCATCAGGGTCGTCCACGCGGGCCCCTGCTTTCAACGCAGGCAATACGGACAGTACCGTGTCCGACGCCACCGCGAAGCCGAATCCCTCCACCGTTACACCCGTGCCCGACTCCCGCACGACGAACGCCGTGATCCCCACGACCTTGCCGTCCGCCGTGAACAGCGCTCCGCCGCTGTTGCCGACGTTCAGCGGCGCGTCGGTCTGTATCTCCCATCGTTCCAGGGCGGTGCTGTAACTCACGTTGGAGACGATGCCGCTTGTCAGCACCGCCGAGTCGCTGTCCAGCGGGTAGCCCAGCGCGAACGCGGCCGCTCCCTGCGCCGGACGCGTTTCGCTCAGCACCGCTGCCTGGAATGACTCGGAGCAGCACACACTCAGTGCGGCGAGGTCCTTCGCCCCGTCCGAGCCCAGCACCGTTGCCCCGTACGACCTGCCGCTATCGGTCAACACCTGGATGTCGCCCGGGTCATCGCCCAGGACGTGATCGTTCGTTATCACCACCGCCTTGCCCAGCGCATCCACCTCCACGATGACGCCGGAGCCTATGGCCGAGCTCGTGCTCACCTTGACCACGCTGGGGCGAACGAGCGCAGCGAGCGCCACGAGGTCGACAGGTTCCGCGGTCGGCGCGGGAGTGTCCTCCGGGATTGCAGTTGCCGTCGGAGCGGCGACCGGTGTTGCGGTCGGGCGTGGCGGTGCTGTCGGCATGGTTGTGGGCGTAGGCGTTGGTATGACTATCGGTGTCGCAGTAGGCCGCACGGGCGTCGGCGTGACAGTGGGAGTGGGAGTAAGAGTGGGAGTCGGAGTAGCCTCCGGCGTCGGCGTCGGCTGTGGGGTCTCGCCGCCGACCCCCAACAGGACGACGGCTGCCCCTGCGATAGCAGCCGCGAGTGCCCCGACGATCAGGAGCACCGCGATGATGCGGCACTTCCTGCGGAAGAAACCGCCGCGGCCATCGGCGCCAAGGCCGCCGTCATCACGCCGGCCTGCGCCGCCGCCGCCTGCCCCACTTGCTCTCCGACCGGCCAACGCCTGGAGGCGGGCCTCCTCGAACGCCCTTGCCCGATCGATCTCTTCCCGTCGCCGCCGGTTGAGAGCCTCCACTTCCGGTTGCTGGCGCGCGACGCGCTCTATCTCCCGCCGCATCTCTGAGCGACGGCGGTATTCGGCGATCTGCTCCTCTTCCATCCGTTGGCGCTCGTCGGCCAGCGTCCCCTCATCCAGATAGCCGGACCCCTCGCACAGAGAACAACGCTCCATCCCCCCGCCCGCTCGCTCAGACGACACCTGCCCATTGCCGAGGCAGACGCTGCAGACGCCGCCGTCCACGAACCGCACCTCGTGGTCCCTGCGGCGGCGTTCCACGAGGTGCCTACCGCACAGCGGGTTCATCCCCCTGATGGCGTACCCGGCGGCAAACTGCTCGCACTCCTCTTCGACGCAGTGCGCGCGTTCATCGCTGTGGGCATGCGCCGCCCAGAGCGGGGGAGGAAACTCCCTGCCGCAGCGGGAACAGGTGATCGTTGGCATCCCGCTCAATGTCATGCTCTCTCGCGTCTCCAGTGTTCAGGGCGCACGCCACAGGATCTGCGGTACATAAGACTACCACGCTCCCGTCGCTTCTGACCGAAGCCTCGCTGCCTAGCAGAAATTCTGCGTCACATATACCTGCTCGTCGGCGCTTATGGCGATGTCAATGCCTTCCCGGTCATAGCTACTATCCAAGATGTTGTCGCGGTGGCCGGGACTGTCCATCCACCCGTCCACTACCAGAGACGCTAACTCCTCCAGTTCATAGTAGTCCTTGCTAACGACAACTCCGAATTGCGTCCAGTACTGACCGTAGAGCCACGCCTGGTAGATGTTCTCGGCTAGGCCGAACGTGTAGTAAGACCCGAAGTCCTTTCGGCAGTCATATCCCACCGCTGCACCTCGGTCACTTGGCGACTGACCTCGAGGGTTCGTGTGAGAGAAATAGCTATTCCTCGCCATGTCGGCGCTATGCGAACGTGCGATGGAGGCAAGAGCTGCATCGAAGCCTAAGGGGGAGACTCTTTGCTCATTTACAAGATGGTGAATCCTCTGTTCTAAGGCAGCAATCCATTGACCACTGCCCCTGCTAGCAGTCGGTTGGGGAGTTGGACTCGGCGTCGGTGTTGCCATCGGGAGTGGCACCGGTGTTGCAGTAGGTCGCAGCGTTGCCGTGGGGCGCGGCATGGTCGTCGCCGTTGGCGTTGCAGTCGGAGGTGGCGCCGGCGTCGCGGTTGGACAGGGCGGGAGCGGTGTGGCGAGCGTGGCAGGAGGCGTAACGGCGACGGTTATCGGCGGCGTCGGCGTGGCGAGCACGCTCTGGCACTCGGCGAGCGGCACGTGGGCCCGCACCGTATCCGCCAGTACCTCTCCCCTGTTCAGCAGCCATATCCTCCACGTGTGGCCTCCGTGCTCACCGGCAACAACCACGTCTTCCAATCGGTGAACCCGCACGATGTCCTCGGCTGCTTCCAAGCGTATCTCCAGGTCATCGGCAAGCGGACACGCCTCACGCAGCCGGCAGGTCATCCAGACTCTCCACGGCCTGGTCGAAATCGCGGATGATCTCTGCCACCGCAGAGTTGACCTCCTGTTGGCTCCAGTCCCGCATCCACTCCTGCCAGGCGTCGGTGAGCGGCGGTGGGGGCGGCGTTGGCGTAGGAGTCGCGGAAGGGTCGGGGGTTGCCGTGGCGGTCGGCATGAGTGTCGGGTCGGCGCAGGGAGACGGCGTTGACCTAGCGGTGGCGGCAGCTTGAAACGGAGCCGGCGTAGGCGCTTCGGGTGCCGCAGCGCGAGCGGCTGGTGTCGAAGTTGCCGTCGGTGCTGGTTCGCTGACCATCTCCTGGGAGGTGGACCAGCAGTAGTACACGACTCCGCCGACAGCAATCAGCACCAGTACCAGGAAGAGCCAGCAGCACCCGTGTCCGGACGAACCCGCGCCGGGGCTGACGGCAGTCGCTATGCGCCCTCCACCGCCCCGACGTGATGAACTCCCTTGCGGCCTGGGAGCTGTGCCCCCGCGCTCGCGATAGTAGTCCCTATCTTCGATTGGCATAGCCGCTTGCGAATCGCCCCTACCCCAACGCCACCCGAGCACCCGTGCGCGCCGATTCCACCATCGCGAGCGTGATCTCGACGACCCGCAGGCCGTCAACGCCGGTGGCGAGCGGTTCGCCGTTGCCCTGTACCGCGGCGTCGAACGCCTCCACCTGGCGCGTGTAGAGGGCGAACGGATGCGCCGCGTATGCCTCGTCCTCCGTCAGAGCGTCGGTGCGGACCGCGAGTGCGCCGGCCTGGTTCATGTCGACGCTGGCCTGCAGGCCCGCGCGTCCGAGCGTGCCGTAGACCGTCACATCGTTGCGCTCGTAGTCCGGCGTGCGGCGCCCTGTCAGCACCGTCGCCAGCGCTCCGCTTTTGAATCGCAGCGCCAGCGTCACCAGCTCCTCTAGCGGCTTCTCCGACGTGGCGTCGCTCACGGCGGACACCTCCGCCACGTCGTCGTCGAGGACGTATCGGAGCAGGTCGGCGCAGTGCACGCCCGTCGCCATGAACGCGCCCGCTCCGATGAGCGACGGGTCGTCCCACCACGCCTGCAGGCCGGAGCGCGGCGGCGGCGCCTCCTGGCCCCGCACCCCCCGGCACCAGTCCGCGTGCGCGAACGCCACCCTGCCGAGCGCGCCGTCGGCCACGAGCGATCGCAGGCGCTGGTGCCCCTCGTGCGCGCGCAGGTGGAAGCCGACGCCGAGCCGCACGCCTGCTGCATCGCACGCGTCGATCATCCGCTGCGCGTCGTCCACGGAGAGCGCCATCGGCTTCTCGACCAGCACGTGCTTGCCTGCCTCCGCCGCGCGGACGGTCTGCTCCGCGTGCAGCGCGTTCGGCGAGGCGATGTAGACCACGTCAACGGCGGGGTCGCGCAGCAAGGCGTCGAGGTCGTCGTAGGCGCTGGCCGAGCCGTGTTTCTGCGCGAACGCCTCCGCGCGCCCGATGTCCCGGCTCATCACGGCGGCGAGCGATGCGCCGTCCGCCTCGTTGATGGCGGGCGCCATCTTGGTGTCCGGGTGCCTCCCTGTGCTGACGATGCCCCAACCGGTGGTCATGCGCTATCCCTCCTCCATGTGCGTGGGAGGCAAGGATAGCAGGGGAGAGGGCGAGGGCCGACGAGCGATCCGTAGGAACGGAGAAGGAGGGGTAGGTACGGCACGTTCATGCCCCACCGAGTACCCTCACCCTAGCCCTCTCCCCTTGTAGGGAGAGGGAACCAAACCCGCCTACCCCTCGATGTAGCGGTAGGCCGCGAGGGCCGCCGCGACGCCGTCGCCGACGGCGTTGGCGAGCTGGCGGTCCGAGAACTGCCGCACGTCGCCCGCCGCGAATACCCCCGGAACGTTCGTTCCCATCTGGAGGTTGGTCAGGACGTGGCCGGCGGCGTCCAGGTCCAGCACGCCCTGCATGAACTCGTTCACCGGGTGGAAGCCGATGAAGATGAACACGCCCTGCGTGGTCTGCTCCATGACCTCACCGGTCTTCAGGTTCCGCAGCACCGCGCTATGCACGTCGCCGTTGCCCCTGATCTCGTCGACGACCGTGTCCCAGACGAAGTCCATCTTGGGGTTGTCGAACGCGCGCTGCTGCAGGATCTTGCTCGCGCGGAGCGCGTCCCGCCGGTGCACGACCGTAACCTTGTTCGTCATGCGCGTGAGGTAGAGCCCCTCGTCCAGCGCCGCGTCGCCGCCGCCCACCACCGTCACGTCCATCCCCTTGAAGAAGTTGCCGTCGCACGTCGCGCAGTAGGAGACGCCCTTCCCCCAGTACTCGACCTCGCCCGGCACCCCGAGCTGGTTGTGCTCGCCGCCGGTCGCGACGATGACCGCCCTGCCTGTGTACTCGCCGTCCTCACAGACGACGCGCTTCACGTCCCCCGCCACGTCGAGACTGACGACCGTGTCGTACTCGAACTCGACGCCGAAGCGCTCGGCCTGCTTCTCGTAGAGCATAGCGAGCTCGGGGCCGTCTATAGGCTCCGGGAAGCCGGGATAGTTCTCGATGTCGCCGGTGAGCAGGATCTGTCCGCCCACGGCCTGCTTCTCGATGATGAGCGTCTTGAGCATCGCGCGCACCGAGTAGATGGACGCAGCGAGGCCGGCTGCGCCTCCGCCGATGATGATGACGTCGTATTGCGGTCCGTTGGACATCTCGTGCGTTCCCTCCGTGTTGCCGTGCGCACCCCGTTACCTGAGCCCGCTGCAGAACCTCATCGCGTACACCACCTCTACCGGTTCATCCCCATCCTAACTTTCCCCCATCAAGGGGGAAGGGATCAGGCACCTCCACACCACCAGTTCACCCTCACCCTAACCCTCTCCCCTCAAGGGAGAGGGGATCAGACATCCTCACACGCATCCTAGGCCTAGACGCGGTAGCGGTAGCCGCCCGCGAGCTGGTCGCGGTTCAGGCGCCGGTTCAGGTGCAGGCCCTCCAGCACGAACTCGGCCGCGGACGCCGCCTCCGGCCCGCTGTTCCCCGTGCCGAGCTTGCTCAGCGCACCCGCGAAGCCCTCCAGCTGGCCCATCTCCTCAAGGTAGACGCTGGACGGCAGGTCCGCGCCGGTGTCGAACGTCTGCCCGGCCTCGAACGCGACCACGAGGTCATCGAGTTCGTGCGGCTCGAAGTGGCGGTCAAACACGTTGAGGAGTGCGCGCTTGATGAGGTCGTCGACGATCTTGGCCTCGCGTCCCTCCTCCATCGTCTCCAGCTCCACCTTACCGAGCGTGGACGCGATGATGAACGCGAAGTCCGTGATGCGCGGGACGGCCTGCCCCTCGCCCTGTGCGATGGCGCGCCGCAGCGCGTTCGCCGCGACCGTCTCGTAGTTGGCGATGGAGACGCGCACGCTCACGCCGGAACGCTGGTTGATCTCCGGGTGCCGCCGCGCGAGCGCCGTGAACTCCGCGATGAGCTCCTTGATGTACTCCGGTACGACAATGGACTCCGCCACGCCTGGGAAGTCGTTCCGCTCCACGTCCATGATGGAGATCTCCTGGCTGATCTCCCTGGGGTAGTGGGTGCGTATCTGCGCGCCGTACCGGTCCTTCAGCGGCGTGATGATGCGGCCACGGTTCGTGTAGTCCTCCGGGTTCGCGCTCGCTACCACAATCACGTCCAGCGACAGCCGCACGAGGTAGCCCTTGATCTGAACGTCGCGCTCCTCCATGAGGTTGAAGAGCCCAACCTGGATGCGCTCCGCGAGGTCCGGCAGCTCGTTGATGCAGAAGATGCCCCGGTTGGTGCGCGGGATGAGCCCGTAGTGGATGGCGAGCTCGTCCGAGAGGTAGCGGCCCTCCGCGATGCGTATCGGGTCGACGTCGCCCACCAGGTCGGCGATCGAGATGTCGGGCGTCGCGAGTTTCTCCCCGTAGCGCTTGTCGCGCCCGATCCAGTCGACGGGGGTGTCGTCGCCCTGCTCCGCGATGAGCTCGATCGCGTAGCGCGAGATGGGGGCAAGCGGGTCGTCGTTCACCTCGCTCCCCTTCACGATGGGAATCTCTTCGTCGAGCAGCTCGACCAGAGCGCGGATCATGCGCGACTTCGCCTGCCCGCGCTCGCCGAGCAGGATGAGGTCCTGTCCCGCGAGGATGGCGTTCTCCACCTGCGGGATGACCGTGTCCTCGTAGCCCACGATGCCGGGGAAGACCGGCTCGCCGTTCCGCAGTCGGCTCATGAGGTTGCGGCGCAGTTCGTCGCGGACGGACGTGACGGCGTAGCCGCTGTCGCGCAGCGCGCCGAGCGTGGCGGGCCGGCCGTTCATCGAGACGGCATTGCGTCGGCTGTTCGTGGAGGGTTTCCTGGTCGAGGGCTTCCTTCGCGATGTGGTCATGGGCGCTCCCGGTGAAGATTGCGCCGGGTACCCGACGCCTACTCTCATTCTACACAAGCGGCGAGGCGCGGCGGGGGCTGGCCCTCACCCCCGCCCCTCTCCCGCCAAGCGGGCGGGGGTGCAGGCAGGTGGGCGATTAAGAATGCCAACCCGCCCGGAATCTGGCACTCTTAGTGCCTATCTTACGAGTGACACGTCCACCCGCTCTGGCACTCTTGGCACTCTTAGTATGGGGTGTTTCCAAGGCCGTGGCCTGCTTCCTGCGACTAAGAGTGCAAGGGCGCCAACGATTTCAAAAGTTGCGCTCCGGAGCCATAGGGCCTGTCTATAGCTGAGCCGCGAGGTATAGACGCGGTCTATAGGTACTGTCGGTACGGCGGCCATGCAACCAGCGTACGCGGTCGGGGAGCGACTGCGTAAGGGGCAGATGGCAGGCGTTGGACGGTGGCTACCCGCCGGGCGGCGGGAACGGGTCCTGCTCGCTTGCGAACGCCTGCGACTCCACTATGGAAATGCCGCGCTTCATCTTGTCGCCCCACAGACTCTTGAGATACGTGAGCACGGCAACGATCTCGTCGTGGGTGAGCCTGTCCCCGAAGGCCGGCATGGCGCTCTTGAAGGTTGCGTAGTTCGGGTCTTCCAACGCCTTCCCACCCTCGCTGACGATGCGGTACAGCAGGCCGTCCCCGTGGTGCCAGGTGTGGCCGTCGCCGTTCAGGGGCGGCGGAGGCAGCGTGCCGTCGTCCTTCGTGATGTGCCAGTCGGGCTGCCCCTCGCCTCCGGCGCCATGACAGGTCGCGCAGTTCGCCGCGAACAGCTCCTCCCCCCTCGACACGACCGCAGGGTCGTAGCCGGACGACGACGTGCAGGAGCTCAGCAGGACGAAAGTGAATAGCAGCACGACGAGCGCGGCGGCATGACCGCCAATCCGCGCGACGCCAAGGCGGAGGGAACGAATGTTGGGCAACGATTTGCTCCTCCCACTTCACTGTAGCAGGTCAGGGTAGGAGAACCGTGGCCCGGTTCTTGGTCTGCCTATCGAACATAAGGGGGGCTGCTAGAAGGCGAGGCTTAGTTCTACGGCTCTGGCCAGGGGCTCCTCATACGCAGCGGTCGTGGGGGAGCGTTTGCAGTCCACCCAGAATTCTACGCTGCCCCCGAAGTAGGTCTGGGGATCGGCGGAGACAGGGAATACATACTCTCCGCTCATCCCTATCGGAGTTGACTGCCAGGCGTCCGGTTCTCCTTCCTTGCTCACCTTCGCATGCAGCAGTGTACCGACTGGAGCCGGCGCGCCATCGATGGTGACCTCACCGTTGAAGATGATGGGGAGCGGCGGAATACGATCCGGCCCGCGGTAGTATGACAACCCGGGCAGAGCATCCATGCGTCCCGAACGCAGGGCGGACAGCGCGGCGCTGGGAATCTCCGAGGCGTCGATGGCGGCGACCTCACCCGGTCTTACAATCGCGTTCTGCAGCAACCACAGAGCGGGCATGCGCATGCCCTGCATCCTGCTGTTTTCGTTCACCAGGACTGCCCCGTCCGCAATGGAGTTGTCAGCCGCTTGTATGCGCATGTAGCCGTAGCCGTTGCCCGGAGACTCGTTCTCCACGACCTTCGTGGGCCGCCGGTCCCATGCCGGCGAGAAGGAAGAGTATTGGAACAGCACCAACTCCTGTCCGATGGACGGAGGCTCGCTGGAGAACGCCAGGTGATCGTATGTTCCCGCCGGTTCGATGAGGGGCCTGAGCAGCGCCAGCCCGATGTCGTCGTCCCTGCCGGTGACGCACGCGTGACCCTCTCTGCCATCCCAGAGGCGAATATCCACGACAGGGGCCTCCCCGAGCGTTTGAGACGTAGTGAGTATCTCTCCAATCTCGCTGATGACAACGCCCGTCCAGACGGCGTCATCGGCGCCGGAGAGCCTCACGAGTGCCCTGTCCACAGGGATAGGGGTGGGAGTGGGGGTGCGGGTTGGTGTAGGAGTTGGAGTGGGGGTGGGTGTTGGTGTCGCGGTAGGAGCGTCCATGGGCGTGGACGTCGGTACGAAGAGTGGCGCTGGAATCGCCATCGCGGTCGGCGTCGGGGTGAGCCCAACAGTGGGAGCAGGGGTCGGCGTTGGGGTGAGCAAGGCAGCGGGAGCGGAGGTCGGAGTTGCCGGTCCGCAGGCGACGAGAGCGAGGAGCACCAGGAAGAGGAGGATGGTCGCTTGCAACGGGACTGCCCCTGAGCCGAGAGTGGCGGAAGTGTAACAGACGAGTGTGGTGGGGGCTGATACACTCGGCCCATGACGCGGCGGACCCTCACGACGCTCGCACTCCTCGCGCTGGCGGCTGCCGTCTCCGCGGGGCTACTCCACGCGCAGGGCTCGCCGGAGGCGGAGCGGCCTCCGTACCGCATCGACCTCCACCCTGGATGGAACCTCATCTCGCTCCCCGGCGACCCGGTGGACCCAACGCTGGAGAACGTTATCGGGGATTCCCAGGTGGACATCGTCCTGGCATATCAGGCCCACCGGTGGGGTGCCGCCGTGCGAAACACCGAGGGCATGTGGCGCACAACCAGCAGCTTCACAACGATGTCAGGCGGCAGAGGCTATTGGCTGCACGCGCTTACAGAAGATGTCATCGAAGCAGAGCTTTTCCCGGATGCGGCCGAGCCATCCCCGGAGGGGTGTGGATGGCAATTGATGGGAATCTGGGAAGCGGACCAGCGCCCACCGGGCACAGCGATTGACGCGGACGATTACTTTCGCCTGACCGCGTGGAGAGTTGCCTACGCCTACCACGCTGACGCAGATCTATGGGCAAAGGTAATACCCAGGTCGGACGGAACGTTGGAGACAGGCGCGGGTTACTGGGTGTGGAATTCCTGTCCTGCCTCTTGCGGTCTCTGCCCGTAGAGCGGCGCAGACGCCCCCTACACTCGCGAGACCATGTACTCCTGACCGCCCTCCTCGATGGCGACCGCCTTCGGAAGCACGATGTCCAACGAGCGGACGCGGAACGCCCCGCCGTTGCGGGCCTCCGGCGGCTCCTGCCCCTCCATAAGCTGCCGCACGGAGCGGATCAGCCGGCGGCGCACCTGGATGATAGCCGTGTCGCTGCTCACGAGGTGCTCGCGCGTGCGGTCGGACACCGGCCCGCCGTGCTGCACCTCCGTCACCGCGAAGTCCTGCGCAGGTATCGACTTGATGCCTGTGAACGAGTAGTGGCGCTGCGCCGCGCGGTCCTGAAGGTAGTCGTTGAACTTGTTCTCCCTGGTGCGGTACGTGCCAGGGACCATCTCCGGGAAGAGGATGCCCTTGTCCCGGTAGACGGAGAGTTCCTCCGGGGTCAGCGGACGGTCGGCGTGCCAGCGCACGCGGAAGGCAACGGCGTGCTCGTCGTCCACCGGCACTTTCACCTGGCAGAGGACGGAGTCGTCGGGACGCGCGGCGATCATGGTGTAGAACGGCATCATCCACTGGTTCACGCGCCAGTAGTAGTTCTCCCCGGCGTCGCGGCGCGCCGTCAGCATGACGCCGTACTCGGTGTCGCTCACCGTCCACACGGGCGCCTTGTCCACAGCGGTGAGCTCCGCGATACCGCTCGCGCGTCCGTCTATCACCGTGCCGCTCTGCACGTAGCTGTGCAGGAAGCCGAGGTGGCTGGAGTCTATGTCGGCCTCCATCGACTGCAGGTAGTTGCACTCCAGGAACATCTTGGAGACGTAGCGCTGGTCGTTGGGAACGCGCGTCCACTCCATCTCCGGGAACTCCGGCACGCCGTTGTCACGCGGGCCGAGGTATGCCCAGACCACGCCGCCGCGCTCGACGGCCGGGTACGAACGTACGCGTATCTTCTCCTTGAACGTCGCGCCCTCCGGCGCGTTCGGCACGTCCAGGCAGACGCCCTCGACGTCGTACTTCCACCCGTGGTAGATGCAGCGCAGGCCGGACTCCTCGTTCCGTCCGTAGAAGAGGTCCGCGCCGCGGTGCGCGCACCACGGCTCCAACACGCCGATGCGGTCCCTGCTGTCCTTGAACGCGACGAGGTCCTCGCCGAGTATCCGGAGGCGGACGGGGGCGCAGTCGGGAGCGGGCAACTCCTCCGCGAGCAGGATGGGCGTCCAGAAGCGGCGCGCCAGGTCGCCCATCGGCGAGCCGGGCCCCACCTTCGTGATCAGTTCGTTCTCTTCGGCGCTGAGCATTGCTGCCCTCCGACTTCTCGTATGACTCTGGGCGCATTCTACCGCGCAGCGCAAGGCCGTACAGGGCGAACGAAGGGAGCATCGCCTCCGCTCCCCAACCCTCACCCCAACCCTCTCCCGCCATCGGGAGAGGGAGCGGGCGAGATTCCCGCCTGCGCGGGAATGACGGAGGGGAGAGCGCGGGAATAACGGGGGAGAGTGCGGGAATGACGGCGAGCAGGGCAGGGCAGACGGGGAGCAGGGCGGGAATGACGGAGAGGATCAGGGCCTGAGGGCGAGCGTGAATATCGCGCCGGCTATCGTAACGCCGACAGTGGCCATGACGACGATGAGCGTGTTGAACTTCGAGTCGAACTTCGCATCCAAGCGCCTAACGGCTTCCGTCAGGTCTCGCAGCCGTTGATCGACCTGCTCGTAAGCGCCCTCCAGCCTGCTAACGCGTTCTTCCATGGTCGCCATGCGAGCATGATAGCACAGATGCACCGGTTATAACACGCGCAATGCCCGTGGGGGCCAGCTTCCCGCTTTCGCGGGAATAACGGCGAGAAGGGCGGGAATGACGGAGGAGTCAGAGCCTGAGGGCGAGCGTAAACATCGCGCCGACCATCGCGACGCCGACGGTGGCCATGACGACGATGAACGTGTTGAACTTCGAGTTCATCTCATGGCGCAAGGCGTCGAATCGGCCATCGATGTCCGTGCGCAGAGCATCGAACCGGCCATCGATGTCCGTGCGCAAGGCCTCGACCTTCGCGTCCAAGCCCCTGACGGCTCCCATCAGGTCACCGAGCCGCTGGTCGAGCTGCTCGTAGGCGCCTTCCAATCTGCTGACGCGTTCTTCCATGGTCGTCATGCCGCGATTGTAGCATACGTTCCGTAGCATCGTTGGTCCATGGTTCGACAAGCTCACTACGAACCAACAGTCCCAGTGCTGCGCATGATACGCTCACACCCCAACCCCGCAAGCGAGGAGGCGCACCATGGGAGAACTGGACCTGCTGCGCGTGGACCACATCGGCAGTTTCCGCAGGCCGGAGCCGCTGCTCGACATGCACACCCGCTTCGACGACGGCGACGCCACGCCGGAGGAACTGGCGGCGTTGGAGGACGAGCTGATACGGGAGGTCATCGCGCACCAAGAGCGCACCGGCTTCCCCATCGTGACCGACGGCGAGTTTCGCCGACGCAACTTCCAGGACAGTTTCGGCGCCGCCGTGTCCGGCTACGACACGCCCGAGAGCCGCGAGGAGTACCAGCGCTGGCAGGAGGGCAACCGCTCCCAGCAGCAGCAGCGCGTCGAGTCCGGGCCGCAGGTCGCAGGGCCGCCCGTCGTCACGCGGCGTCCGGCGATGGAGCGCCTCGCGTTGACGCGCAACCTCCCGTTGGAGGAGTACCTGTTCGCCGCGAGCGCCGCCCACACGCCCGCAAAAGTGACGCTCATCGGCCCGGACCGCGTTGCGCAACGCTTCGACTGGCAGGCGTCGGAGGGCGTCTACGAGGGGCTGGACGACTTCAGGAAGCACGTCGCCGAGATACAGCACGAGATGGTGCGCCAGCTGATCGACGCGGGCTGCTCCTACGTTCACATCGACGCGCCGGGCTACACGGCCTACGTGGACGGGCCGTCGCTCGCTGCGATGCGCTCGCGGGGCGAGGACCCGGCGGAGAACCTGACCCGCTCCATCGCTGCCGACAACCGCGTCATCGAGGGCGTTGAGGCGACTTGCGGTATCCACCTCTGCCGCGGCAACTCCCGCGCCATCGACCCCGTCACCGGCAGGATGATCTCGCAGTGGCACCGCGAGGGCCACTACGACGACATCGCGGAGCAGCTCTTCACCCAGCTCAACCACAAGCGGCTGATGCTGGAGTACGACAGCGAACGCGCGGGGAGCTTCGAACCGTTGCGTTTCGTGCCGAAGGACAAGATCGTCGTGCTCGGGCTCGTCACGACGAAGAGCACGGACGTCGAAAGCATGGAGGAACTGAAGCGGCGCATCGACGAGGCGTCGCGCTACATCGACGGCGACCAACTCGCGCTCAGCCCGCAGTGCGGGTTCGCCAGCGGCGGAGGCGGCGAGACGGTGCCCGAGGACGTGCAGTGGCGCAAGCTGGACGTGATCCTCGAGACGGCAGCCCGCGTCTGGGGTTAGCCCGACGTTCCGTCGCCAACCCTCACCCCCAGCCCCTCTCCCAGTGGGAGAGGGGAGAAAAGGGCACCCACAAGGGCCCCTACACCGATGCTCTCCTCACGTCGCTTTGCGCCCGCAAGACTAGCCTTCGAAGACGCCCGCTTCCTCCTGGTGCGGGGCGTCCATCGCCTCCTCGCGGTAGAGGTTGAGCGCCTGCAAAACGGGGCCGTCGTTGTAGGAGAAGAGGACGGCTTCCTCGTCCGCGGCGTGCTCGTGGAAGTGCCATGACGGCACGACGAACGTGTCCTTGGGGCCCCAGTCGAAGCGCGTCCCGGCGATGACGGTGCTGCCGGTGCCCTGGATGACGTGGTAGACCGTCCCGCCCACATGCCGGTGCGCTTGCGTGCGCTGGCCAGCGCGCAACAGCGTTGCGAAGCACGCGATAGTCGGCATCGCGGGCCCACCGTTCAGCGGGTTCGTGTACTCCACCGTGATGCCGTCGTACGGGCTGCCGTCCGTGTCCTCGGCCAGCGCCTTCAGCGCGGCGTAGGTGCGCTCGAACTTGTAGTTCAGGATGGGGGAGTTCGGCGAGTCGGGCCGCTCCCACGTGGGCGTCAGGCTCCCCGCGCCGAACATCCGGAGCGACAGGTCGTCCGGTTTCGTCAGCGGGTGTATCTCTTCGGGGTATTGTTCGTAGAAGTTTGCGTCGAGCGATTGCACGAACGGCACGTCGAGGCCGTCCAGCCATACCATCGGCCCGTCACCCTCGTTGCCGTGGCCGTGCCACGTCCAGCTCGGCGTCGTCACGAAGTCGCCGGGGTCCATGTAGCTCTTCTCTCCGTTGACGGAGGTGTACGCCCCCTGCCCCTCGATGACCAGCCGCAGCGCCGACGGCGCGTGGCGGTGCGATCGTGCGATCTCGCCCGGCTTGATGATCTGCAGGTTCGCCAGCAGCGTCGACGTGGCCGAGTGCGCGTCGATGCCCGGATTGCTGAACACGAAGACGCGCCGCTCAGCGATCTCCATCGGCACGACGTCCGCCGCGCGGTACAGCAGGTCCCTGTAGTCAGCATAGCGCCAGAGGAAGGGCTGCACGGTCGGCCTGCCGCGCTGCGCGTTCACCTCCCAGAGCGGCATCGCGTTGCGGCTGCGCACCTCCTGCAAGAGCAGGTCCATCTCCTCAATGGGGCTCTCACTCGCGTTGCTGGTCATGGTCCACCTCCACCGATGGTGCAACGGTACGCCTGCGTGTGGACGGGGTCAAACGGGCACCGGAACGGCGGGGATGGAATCGTCGGCCACGTCACAGGCCGAGCCATCACGTGCTGTCGCAGGGGTGTACACTACTTCGCATCCATAGTACATTGGGACTGTATTTTCGTGACATGGACAGACCAGCCTTGACGACCGACAGCGACCGCATCAGCCGCATCGAAGGCCAGATGGAGCACCTCGCCACCAAGGCCGACCTCGGCCGCGTCGAGGGCCAGATGGAGCACCTCGCCACCAAGGCCGACCTCGGCCGCGTCGAGGGCCAGATGGAGCACCTCGCCACCAAGGCCGACCTCGCGAGGGCAGAAGGGCAGCTCAGAGAAGAGTTCACGCGCTTCAAGGGAGAGGTCAGACTGCTACTGGCCGGCGCCGTGGTGGTCATCGGCGTGATGCAATATGCCCCCGAACTCGCGTCTCTCGTTCCGCTGGGCAGGTGACGGGCATAGCCGCGCCTTCGTCTGTCCCCGCTGCTCTGCGCACCTACAGCGGCGACAGCCCCTCCGGAACGTCGCCGCGCGCCAGCACGTAGACGTTGATCGCGATCGCGCACGTCACCGTGAGCAGCGCGACGCCCGCCAGCATCACGAACACCCACTCGACGCCAGGCCCGTCCGCCAGCAGTCCCCCTCCGACGCCGGCGAGCGCGCCGATGCCGAAGCCCGAGAACGAGGTAAGGCCGTACATGCGCCCCTGCAGCCGCTCCGCCGCGTAGTCCGAGATCATCGCGACCGCCGTCGGCTGCGCCATGAAGTTGAAGAACACGAACGCCGACGCCCCGATGAGCAACACCCAGCCATCCCCCGCAGCCATCACGAGGAGCGGCGGGATAGTCAACGCCACCGCGGGCACGAGCAGCCGTTCGCGCCGGAAGCGCTCGCCTATCTCGCCGCCCGCGTACTGCCCCGCGACGCCGAACAGCAGCGCGATCGTTGCCGCGGCGCCGCCTATCACCACCGGCTCGAACCCGAACACGTCGAATCCCAGGTTCTCGCCCAGGTGTAGTGGGAGGAAGAGCGTCAGTCCGCGGAAGATGAACCCGAAGCACGCGTTGATGACGAACATGAGCACGAGCGGCGCCAGGAGGCTCTGCGCGCGCAGCCGGGGGCGCGGACGTTCGCTGCTCGTGCCCGCACCGTCCCGCGGCGACCGGAATGCCGTCACGGAAACGGCGAGCGACAGCACGGCGAAGACGACGAATGCTGCCCGCCAGTTCCACGCTCCCGCGATAGCGGCCGCGATCAATGGGGCCAGCGCCGTTCCCAGATTACCGCCCGCGCCGTGGATGCCCAACGCCCGTGTGCGGCTCCGCACGCCCCGGCTGATGAGCGACAGCCCGGCAGGGTGGTACAGACCGCCGAGTATCCCCATGAGCACAAGGGCTGCGCCGAGCACACCCACGTTTGGCGACGCTGCAGCCAGCAGCGCGGCCGCCCCTCCCCCGCCTATCGAGAGTGCGACTGTGCGCTGCGAGCCGAGCCGGTCAGCCATCGCTCCGGCAGGAAGCGCGGCGAACGCATACGCAAGCGACGAGGCCGCGCCCAGGGCACCGAGCGCCGCCACCGTGACCCCGAACTCCAGGGCGACGACGATGAGCACCGCGCCGTAGACCAACTCGACGGCATGGTTCAGTCCGTGGGCGACGCCGGTCGACGCGACGATGCGGCGTTCCTCCGGCGTCATGTGGCCCGCGGTGTCAGCGTAGGTCGCCATCCCAGTCAGTATGCCACGAGCGAGGGTTGCGGCTCCATCCAGCACAGGGCAAGGTACCCGACCGCGAGTGGCAGCAGGTGCAGATGGTCCCGCAGCTGGTAAGCGGGGGGGGGGAAGATCAACGTGATTGACCAGGGCTCCGACGAGTTCGCCCATGCAACCGACGACTCGCTCGCCAGGCTCAGACAGATCTACACGGAACGCAGGCTGCCCATCGGCTAGACGCAGTGAGACAGTTGGTTCCTCGGCGCTATCGTCAGCTTCCCGGTCGCCATCACCATCTCGCTCATCTTCGCCCGCACCCGCATCCCGTTCACCTACGGCGTCGAGTACATGTTCTGGGTGGCGTTCATATTCCCCGGCCTCGCCACCACCATCGGTTGGATGATGCTGATGGACCCGGACGTAGGCATCCTCAATACGCTCATCGCGAAGCTCCCGTTCATCGACGAAGGCCCGTTCAACATCTTCGGCCTCGCGGGCATCGTCTGGGCGAACCTCAAGGGCAACGGCATCGCCTACAAGGTCATCCTTCTCACGCCTGCGTTCCGCAACATGGACGTGGCGCTCGAGGAGGCGGCCCGCGTCTCCGGCGCGTTCAAGGTAAGCGCACTCGTTCGCGTGACGCTGCCGGTGATGATCTCGCCCATCATCCTCGTTTTCGCGCTGCAGGTGCTGCGCGTGTTCAGCGGGTTTGAGACCGAACAGTTGCTCGGCGCGCGGGTCGGCTTCTACGTCTTCTCCACCCTCATCTTCCGGCAGACCACGTCCCAGGTACCGCCGGACTACGCGGCCGCCATCGTCCTCGCCACCATCACGCTCGTCCTCATCGGCTTCATCTTCCCCCTGAGAGCGAAGGACAGCCGCGAACCGCAGCAGGCAACAGGCGGCCAGGCCACGGCCGGGATACAAGGACTAACGCATAGGGCATCGTTGACAGATAGCCATACCCGCCGTATGGTTTTCCATATGAAGACGACGCTCAACATAGACGACACTGTCATGAAGCGGCTCCGTGCGGAGGCCGCTCGGCGTTCGACGACCATCTCCGCCCTCGTGGAGGCTGGCCTCCGCCGTATCCTGGACGATCCTCCTGCCGAAGAGGATAGGCAGTTCGTCCTGCCCCCTCTGCCAATCTTGAAAGGCGGCTCTTTCCTGGTCGACGTAGCGAACCGTGATGAACTCTATCGCGTGATGGAAGAAGAGGAGTAAGTGCTCGTCTTCGATACGAACATCCTCCTCTACGCGATCGATCCGGGAGCCGACGCTCATGAGGCGTCCCGCCGGATGCTGGATGAAGCCCGGTCTGGCCCATCCCCAACGTACCTGACGTGGAACGTCTGCTATGAGTTCATGCGGGTCAGTACGCATCCACGTGTATTGCCGGTTCCGTGGCGTATCGACGAAGCACGAGTGTTCCTCCAGATGCTGCTCGCTTCTCCTGCCATATCCGTTCTTCGCCCGACTGAACGCCACCAAGCAGTCCTTGCGCAGACAATCGCGGAACTTCCAGACATTCGTGGAAACTTCGTGTACGACATGCACACGGCCATCCTGATGCGAGAGCACGGCGTCAGCAGGATATGCACTCGGGACACCGGCTTTTACCGGTTCCCGTTCCTCACCGTGGTAGACCCGCTGCGCTAGCCCCCCTACCCCACCGCTGCCCCCAGCTCCTCCCCCGACACCGGCGCGCCGTCGCGGTAGAGCACGCTGTTGCCCACCACCGACGGCACGCGCTGCCCCGGCGTGAGCACGCCAACCAGGTTCAGCGGGTCCGACCCCGACACCCGCACGACCTCGCCGGACGGCGCGCGGCGGTGCACCGCGCGGAGCGCGTCGACGGCCTCCGGCAGCGCGAACTGCTCACCCACCAGCCCCGCAACGAACCGTCCGCCGCGCACCTCGCCCCGTGCTTCAGCACGCCGGTACGTCCGCACGAGCGCGCCCCACGGCGGGGACATCGGCTCGCGCGCCAGCAGCTCGCGCAGCATCACGCCGTAGCGCCGCAGCAGTTGCGCCGCGCGCGCCTCGACGACGTCTTCCTCCGGCTCGGACGCAGGCGATTGCAGCAGGGACCACCGGCTCCCCGCGCGCCCCAGCGCCGCCTGCGCCCGCGCTCGCGAGGCGCCCGACCAGCGCGACCGTCGCTGCACGCGCTTCGCGATGCCGGACACGAGCCCGCGCAGCGCGCCGAACCCGTCAGTCGTCACCCGCCCCGCCGCAACCAGCAACCAGAGCGCCTCCTCCACTTCCGACGGCAACCGCCTCGATCCGCGCACGATGTCCGGCAGGAACGACGCGCCGTTCGATTCCAGGTGCATCAGCACGTCCGCCGCAGCGCCGGTGAACGCGGCGTCCGGGTCCGGCGGATCGAGCAGCCACGGCACGTCCTCGCGCAACGCCAGCGTCACCGGCCCGTTCCGTGAGAGCGCAGCCGACGGCGGAGGTCCGGAACGCCGCGCAAACCGCCCCCACGCCAACTCGCCGCCGAGCGTCAGCGCGTCGAGCGTCGAGGCGTGGAAATCGGTCAACCGGTTCATCAGCAGCCCGCTCTCCCACGCCGCGGCGGCCGCCTCGAACCCCTGCAACTTCTCGACGACCTCGATCAGCCCTGCGTCGCCCGCCAGGCGCGTCCCCGGCGTGGCGTGCTGCCACTCCAGCAGGAAGCGGATGTAGCTCGCGACGGGCACGGGCTCGATCTCCCGTCGCAGCCGTCCGATGGTGCTGCGGTGGATGCGCGCGAGTATCCGGCGGTCGCAGAACTCCTCGCCGTCTGCGCCGGGACGGAACCGCCCGCGCAGGAGCACCCCTTCGGCTTCGAGACGGACAGCGGCCTGCGACACTGCGCTCTCGCCCAGTGCCAGCCGCCGCGCCAACCCGCTCACCGTGAACGGGCCCGACGAGTCCGCCCGCCCGCGCACGATCTCCGCTATCGCCTCAACTTCGTCTTCCTCGTACGCCGCGTTCACGACTCCGGCACGCTCCGTTGCGTACCACAGCGAACAGACGGCATCCTCTGTACTACCCTGCTGCTCTCCGTCATTCCCGCGAAAGCGGGAATCTCGCCCCTCTGCCTGGTCCCCTCTCCCTACAAGGGGAGGAGGGGGCCGCCCCTGCGGGCCGGGGGGTGAGGGTATTCCGGGGCCGGGGATGGGGGGCACGTCCAGCGTTCGTACGCGCCCGGCCTCGGCCAGCGCCGCGTACCACCCGCGCCACGCCTTCGCGTCGTCCGGATGTTCCGCGAGGTCGTCCTCGGTCAGCACCACGAGCGAGAGCAGCGCGTCGTGCAGCTCATCGACGTCGCGTATCGCGGGCCAGGCGTACGCTTCCTCCTCGGCGATGGCGTCGGGGCTGAGCGCGCCGAGATCCCGCGAGTCCTCCGGCAACGCCCGCCGGAGCGTCACGGCGCGGGCGCGGCGCTCCTCCAACGGCGCGTCGTCCAGAAAGGCGTACGGCATCGCGTTCAGCAGTTGGTGGGAGAAAGCCGACGGCTGGAGCGTGTCCTTCCCGAACACCTCGATCTCGCCGCTCTCGATGCTCCGCAGCACGCCGAGCATCCCCTCCGTGTCGAGCGCCTCGGTGAGGCAGTCGCGCAACGTCTCGAACACGAGCGGATGGTCGGGCGGCTCCACCCTGCCGCCCACCGGGAGATTGTCCTGGCACGCCGCCGCCGCAGGGAACACCGCCGCGAGCAGATCGTCCGAGCGCATCCGCTGGATCGGCGTCGGCACGCGCTTTCCCGCCACCTGGCGCACGAGTGCGAGGGCGCGTGACGCCGTCCACCGCCAGCGCAGCGGGAAGATGGGCGACTGCAGCACCGCCTGCGTCAGCACGTCCTCGGCGGTCGCCGGTTTCAGGTAGCTGAACACCTCCTCGACCGGGAACGAGTGCTGCGGGCCAAGCGAGATGTTGATCCCCTCGTCCGTCGCCGCGGCCTGCAACTCGAAGTTGAACCCGGCGCAGAACCGCTTGCGCAACGCCAGACCCCAGGCGCGGTTGATGCGGCTTCCCAGCGGCGAGTGCACGACGAGCTGCATGCCGCCCGCCTCGTCGAAGAAGCGCTCCGCAACGATCTTCTCCGCCGTCGGCACGATGCCGAGCACGCGCTTCCCCTCCTCCACGTACGCGACCACCTGCTCCGCCGCCTCGCGCGACGCGCCGCTCTCCATTACCAGCGCCAGCGCCGTATCGCGCGCGTGCAGCCGCTCGTCCACGTCGCGCCGCAGCGCCGACACCTCCCGCGAGAGTTCGACCGTGCGCCCCGGCGCCTCGCCCAGCCAGAACGGGATCGTCGGCGGCTGGCCCTGCGCCTCCTCCACGCGCACCGTCCCCTGCTCGATGCGCCGTATCTTCCACGGCGTGTTGCCGAGCAGGAAGATGTCGCCCGCCATGCTCTCGATGGCGAAGTCCTCGTTCACCGTCCCGACCATCGTGCCTTCCGGCTCCGCGATGACGCGGTAGTCTGCCGTGTCCGGTATCGCGCCCCCGTTGGCGACCGCCGTGATGCGGGCGCCGCGGCGCGCCTTCACCTTCCGGTTCACGCCGTCCCGGTGCAGGTACGCCGTGGTGCGCCCCCAGCGTCCCGCGACGCCTTCCGAGAGCATCCGCACCACGTCGTCGAAACGCTCCCTGGTGAGTTCGCGGTACGGGTACGCGCGCGTCAGCAGCGCGTAGAGCGCGTCCTCCTCCCACTCTTCCATCACGCACGACGCCACGACCTGCTGCGCGAGCACGTCCAGCGGCCACGGCGGGATGCGCAGCGCGTCCAGCGCCCCGTCGCGGATGCACCGCAGGAGCGCGACCGTCTCCACGAGTTCGTCGCGCGTCAGCGGGAAGAAGCGCCCCTTCGGCGTGCCGCCGAGGAAGTGGCCCGACCGCCCGACCCGCTGCAGGGCGACTCCGATGTTGCGCGGCGACCCGATCTGGCACACGAGGTCGATGTCGCCGATGTCTATTCCCAGCTCCAGCGACGCGCTCGCGACGCACACGCGCACGCGTCCTTCCTTCAACCGCTGTTCCGTGTCGTACCGTGTCTCCCGCGAGAGGCTGCCGTGGTGCGCCGCCACGTTCTCCTCGCCGAGCCGGTCCGACAGCAGGTGCGCGACACGCTCCACGAGTCGGCGCGTGTTCACGAACACCAACGTCGTCCGGTGCTGCTCCGCGAGCTCCACCACCTGGTCGAGCGTCTGCGCCCACTGCTCGTGTGTCGCGATGGGCCCCAGCTCGAAGTTGCGCGGCATCTCGATGGCGACGTCCATCGCGCGCCGGTGCCCCGTATCCACGATCGCGCAGTCCGCCGGACCGCCCACGTCGTCCGCAGGCCGACCCTCTCCCCTTCCCGTCAATCCCGCGCCCTCCCCCGTCATTCCCGCGCCCTTACCCGTCACTCCCGCGCCCTTACCCGTCACTCCCGCGCCCCTCCCCGTCATTCCCGCGCCCTTACCCGTCATTCCCGCGAAGGCGGGAATCTCGCCCCCTACGCCCCCGGTCAGCAGGCGCGCCATCTCCTCGATGGGCTTCTGCGTCGCCGACAGCCCGATGCGCGTGACCGGCCCCTCCGCCAGGTGGCACAGGCGCTCCACCGACAGCGCGAGGTGCGACCCCCGCTTGCTCGGCGCGACCGCGTGCAACTCGTCGAGGATCAGCGTGCGCGTCGTCTTGAGCGCATGCCGTCCCCGCTCCGACGTGAGCAGGATGTACAGCGACTCAGGCGTCGTGATGAACACGTGCGGCGGCCTCCGCGCGTGGAGCGTCCGCTCCTTCTGCGGCGTGTCGCCGGTCCGCACGGCCACGCGTATCTCCGGCAGCGGTTGGCCCATCTCCTCCGCCAGGGCGCGTATCTCTTCCAGCGGAGCGAGCAGGTTCCGCTGGATGTCGTTCGCCAGCGCCTTCAGCGGCGACACGTACACCACCTGCGTCGCGTCCGCCAGCCCCGCGTGGTCCCCTCTCCCTATAGCAGCGTCGGCCAACGCCTCCTGATCCCCTCTCCCTACAAGGGGAGAGGGTGCCGCCGCTGGCGCGGCGGCGGGTGAGGGTACTCCAGGCGGCGTGGAGTGGGGTGCGTCATGCTGAGCGGAGCGCAGCGGAGTCGAAGCATCTCTCGGAGTGCTTGCTTCTCGTCTCCCTGCCCCATCGTCTCCCAGCGCCTGCTTCACCAGCATGTCGAGGCTGGTAAGGAACGCCGCGAGCGTCTTGCCTGAGCCCGTGGGCGCCGCGATGAGCGTGTGCCTGCCGGACGCTATCGCCGGCCAGCCGAGCGCCTGCGCGTCCGTCGGCGCGCCGAACCGCCGCTCGAACCACGCACGCACGATGGGATGGAACGCATCGAGGCTCATGCCCCAGAGGATAGCAGGCGCGCTGTCTGCGTCTACGGGCAGATGTCACACCCGCTCACCGAACGTGGCATGCACCTGTTGTGCCGTTGCGACTGCGTTGCCTATGATGCTTGGCGGCTAGTACACATGGTTCATAGAGTTAGAAGAAGTGACCCGCCGCGTGGAGCGGGGTGGCTGGATGCATGTGCGCACCCGAGGGAGCCACCGCGTCTACAAACACCCGACAAAACGGGGAACAGTTCTCATAGCAGGGCGTCCGGGAGAAAATGTAGACCCTGGTACATGGGAGAGCATCATGAAGCAGGCGGGACTCAAGGAGTAACCATGCGCTACATGGTCGTCATCGAGAAGCCACCACGGAACTACAGTGCGTACTCGCCTGACGTGCCCGGCTGTATCGCTACGGGAGCCACCCTTGAAGAGGTCACTACGCTCGTGCGTGAGGCGCTTGAGTTTCACCTGGAAGACTGCGAACCCCTCCCTGAACCAACCTCGTGGGCGATAGAGGTAAAGGGCTACGTCGTTCCCATCACCAAGACCCCCAACGGCTACTGCGCCGAGCCGCCCGACCTCTACCCCATCGTCGCCGCGGCGGATACCCGCGAGCGGGTTGAGGCGCTCATCCGCGAGACGATCGAGACAGACCTCGCGTGGCACTGCAAGCGGCCTCCCGAACCCACGGCGCAGGTCATCTACGTCGATGTCGAGGCGCCGCAGCCCGTCTCCGCCTGACGCTGCTCCCCTTGCTACGTTCTGCGCTCTGCTAGCATCGCCTCGTAATGCCTCCTAACGTAACCCTGATCCCCGTCGACGGGCTGCCGGAGGTCGCCGAAGGCGACGACCTCGGACGCCTCATCGCCCACGCCTGTAATACACAGCAGACGCCGCTCGCCGGTGGCGACGTGGTCGTCGTGACGCAGAAGATCGTTTCGAAGGCGGAGGGACGCGTCGTCGGCCTGCGCGGCATCGAACCCTCAGCGCAGGCGCGGGACTTCGCCCTGGCGTGGGAGAAGGACGCGCGCGCCGTCGAGGTCATCCTGCGCGAGGCCGTCCGCGTCGTCCGCATGGAGGGCGGCGTGCTCATCACGGAGACGCGCCACGGCTTCGTCTGCGCCAACTCCGGCGTCGACGCCTCGAACGTCGGCAGAGGCAGTGACTACGTCGTGCTGCTTCCGCTCGACCCCGACGCCTCGGCGCGAGGCATCCGCGATACGCTCCGCGACGCCACCGGCGCGGACCTCGCCGTCATCGTCTCCGATACGTTCGGACGCCCGTGGCGCGAGGGCGCGATCAACGTCGCCATTGGCTGCGCCGGCATCGAGCCGTTGCTCGACTACCGCGGCGACATGGACAGCGACGGGCGGGAGCTGCGCTCCACCGTCATCGCAGTAGCGGACGAACTCGCGGCGGCATCGGAGCTCGTCATGCACAAACTCCACCGTGTGCCCGTCGCCGTCGTGCGCGGCTACCCCTACCAGGAGGGCGACTCGGGCATCCGCCCCATGATCCGCGAGCGCGGCAAGGACCTCTTCCGCTGACGAGTTGCGACATCGGAGCGTTGACCGGCACACTGACACAACATAACCTGCACACACTAGTCAAAGGAGCTCGCTGGTGGACCCACAGATGAAGTACTACGAGCGCCCCAAGCATGTCCACTACCCCTGCGAGTGGCGGCGTCCCATCGTCCCGCCGGGATGCAGAGTTGTCAGCATGTCCTTTGATGGCAAGGAAGTCTCCCTGGAGGCGCCCTATACCAAGGTCGACGAGGAAAAAGGGACCTGCGAAATCATGGTGTGGGGAAAGTCGCCGCGAGGCTTCTTGGTCGAATTCCCGGGTGAACTGGACGGAGACTTCATACATAACGCGTTCGTTCCTGTCTCATCCCTCGCCCATCTGCTCGACGACTAGCCATGCTCCTGACCAAGCCCGTCATAGAAACAGAGATTGCAGCGAGGCGGCTGGTGGTTGAGCCGACACCCAGTGAAGAGCAGATAGGTGCTTCCTCGATAGACCTCCGCCTGGGCAACACATTTGTCACGTTCGACGCCCAGGTTGCCCGCCAGCAGCAGACTACTGGCGTACCTACGACATTCGACGCGGTCGGTTACAACTTCGATAACCTGATTACCGACTACGGGAAGGTTGAACGCCTTGCTGACAGCGATTCTCTGGTCCTAGCCCCGTGGACGCTCACCTTGGGATGGACGAAGGAACACATCCGGTTGCCTTCCACTCTCGCAGCACGCGTCGAAGGCAGGAGCAAAGCCGCGCGTCGGTCTCATGGTGCATATCACCGCTCCGACCGTGCACGCCGGTTGGGAAGGCAGTCTCCAACTGGAGTTCATGAACCTCGGGCCAGCGCCCTTAGTGCTCCAGCCTGGAGTCGCCATCTGCCAGTTGATACTCGAAGAAGTCGTAGGGGATGCAGGGTACGAGGGCCAGTTTCAAGGGCAGCAGCCTTCTCTCTAGTCTGCTCCCGCCAGTGGGGTATCATATCCCCATGACGACTGACGACCGCCTCCACGTAGGCGACTTCACCTTCACGTCCCGCCTCTTCGCAGGCACCGGACGCCACCGGAGCAACGACGAGCTCGTCGCCTCCATCGAGGCCTCCGGCGCGGAGGTCGTCACCGTCGCCATCCGCAGGCTCAACCTCGACAACCCCGCCGAGCCGACCGTCCTCGACATCCTCGACCCGCAGCGCTACACCATCCTCCCCAACACCGCCGGATGCGCGACCGTGGAGGAAGCGCTCATGATCGCCCGTCTCGCCCGCTCCCTCGGGCTTCCCAACTGGGTGAAACTGGAGATCATCCCGGACCCCAAGTACCTCCTGCCCGACCCCATCGGCACGCTGGAAGCCGCGAGGGCGCTCATCGCCGACGGCTTCACCGTGCTCCCCTACATCCACGCAGACCCCGTGCTCGCGAAATGGCTGGAGGAGGCGGGCTGCGCGACCGTCATGCCGCTCGGCTCCGCCATCGGCTCCGGCCAGGGCATCCACACCGCCGAGGAGATCTCCATCATCATCGAGCAGGCGAGCATCCCCGTCGTCGTCGACGCCGGACTCGCCGTCCCCTCGCACGCGTCGCAGGCGATGGAGATGGGGGCAGACGCCGTCCTCGTGAACACCGCCATCGCAAGGGCGAAGGACCCCGCGCTCATGGGCGAGGCGTTCAAACTCGGCATCGAGGCCGGGCGCAAGGCCTACTTCGCGGGCCGCATCGAATCCCAACGCTACGCACAGGCCAGCAGCCCGCTGCAAGGCGTCATCCAGTCCACCTAGAGAGAAGGAACCCTTTGACCACTCCTGCCCTCGCCAACCTCCCCCGCCCCATCGTCGCACTCGTCACGGACAGGAACCTAGCAGGAGGGCCGGACGCCCTGATCGATGCCGTCGCGCTGGCCGTCGACAATGGCGTGAACCTCGTGCAGATGCGCGAGAAAGACCTGCCTGACGCCATCCAGTTGGCGCTCGCGCAGCGCCTCCGCGAGGTCACGAACGGCAAAGCGTTGCTCTTCGTCAACGACAGCGTCAGCATCGCCGAGGCCTCGGGTGCTGATGGCGTCCAACTCACCGCGCAATCGCGTAGCATCGCCTCCGCCCGCGCCCGTGCGGCCCGCCCACTCCTCATCGGACGTTCCGTGCACGGCGTCGACGCCGCGCGGGAAGCGGCAGCGCAGGGTGCCGACCTCCTCGTGGTCGGCACCGTCTACGCCTCGCCGACGCACCCCGGCCAGCCGCCCGCGGGCGTCGGACTCGTGGGATGGTGCGCGCAGGCCGGCGTCCCGGTCGTGGGCATCGGCGGCATCACCGCGCAGAACGCCGGAGCGGTCATGCAGGCGGGCGCGTCCGGCGTCGCCGTCATCAGCGCGGTGCTCGGCTCTCCCAACCCCGCCGACGCCGCATCCCAACTCGCCGCCGCTGTTCGCGGCGCCGCCGTCGCCTCTGCGTGATCCCCTCTCCCTACAAGGAGACCCTTGCGTAACTGGCAGGGATGTGATTTCGGAAGGGTTTGGGGCGTATGATCCCCTCTCCCTACAAGGAGACCTTTGCATAATCGTGAAGGGAGATGCGGTGCGGGGTTGTTTGATCCCTTCCCCCTCGATGGGGGAAGGCTAGGATGGGGGTGAATCGGCGGGGCGTGGGGTGTGCGATGGAGTTACGCAAAGGTCCCTACAAGGGGAGAGGGCTAGGGTGAGGGTACTGCGGCAGTGGGGAGGTATGGATGTCATCCTGAGCGGAGTGCAGTGGAGCCGAAGCATCTCTCACGTAGTGGCGTGGCGCCCTGTTTGCTCCCTCTCCCGATGGCGGGAGGAGGGCGCGCGTGCCAGTGCACGCGGGGTGAGGGTCGGCGGCGCGGCGGGGTGCTCGGGGACTCCCCCCCCCCCGCGCGCGATGGCGCACCGCCCCTCCAGACGCTACGCTAGGGGGTAGAGGCCAAGGCAGAATGATCACGCTCACCATAAACGGCGCGGCGCGCGAACTCGATGCGCCCATGACCGTCGCCCAGTACCTCGACACGCTCGGACTCGCCGGGCGATACGTCGCTGTCGCACGCAACGGCGACGTGCTGGAGCGCGGCGCGTTCCCCACCGTCACGCTGGAGCACGGCGACCGCATCGAGATCGTCCGCCCCGTCGGCGGCGGCTGAGCCCCCGCCTCACCCGAGACTCAACATCCCCACGCCGCCAACGATCATCACCACGGCGATCGCTTTCAACCCCAGCGTCTCCCGGTCGAGTTGCTCGTTGAGCACGTTCCAGTAGCGCGTGCTCAACGCCACGCCGAGCGCAAGCGTCATGAGCGGACGCGCCGCCGATACCGCGCTGACCGACGACACCTGCCCCAAGTCCAGCGCGACGATGAACGACAATGCCCCCAGCGGCGCCAGCAGCCCCTCCGCGAACACCAGCATCCCGAGCGTGTACAGGTTCCGCGACGCCCTGCCGAACTGGCGCACCGTCCCAGGCCGCGCCGACAGCAGGAAGATGCTCACGCTCATCGTTCCGGCGCGCACCGCCTGTATCGCCCACACGTTCATCTCACGCGTCGCCTGCTCGCTCGCGATGAACGCCATCCCCATCGAGAGGCTTCCGGCCAGCAGCAGGAAAAACGCCCGCCCCCTCGCGATGCGGAACAACCCCTGCTCCGGCCTCGCGGATACCAGCGCCGCGCCCCCGATCACGAGCAGCACCGCCGCCCACTGGAACGCCGACAGCGACTCGTTCAGGAAGAGCACGGCGACGACGGCGGCGAACACCGGCGCCATCTGCTGCACCGGCACCGCGCGGGAGACCTCTTCCAGCCGCAGCCCGTGGAAGAAGAAGAACAGCCCCAGGCCCCACAGGAGTCCGCTCGCCATGGACCACGGGACCCCGGAGCCCTCGTCGAAGCCCACCGTCGGGATCACGAACGCGAAGTAGATAACGGAGATGCACGCCTGCATCACCCCGAACCCCACGTTGAACGAGCCCACGCTGGGGAACAGGTTGGTGGTCAGGCGCTTGTCCAGCACCGCCACCACGGCGAACACCGTGGTGCTGATGAGCACCGCCGTAAACCAGGTCATGAGCATCTCCGGTGGGGATCAAACGCGAACGTGCAGGCGGAGCCTTGCCTCGCTCTCACACGACGGCGCCAACGGCAATGCTACCATGCCCCGCCTCTGCGCCCTTGTCTGACTCTCCTCTCCCGCTGGGTGGGAGAGGGGGCGCGTGCCATCGCACGCGGAGTGTGAGGGTTGGCGGGGTGGCGGCACGGCGGACAACGCGGCGCTTCGCGCCCACCCTCACCCGCGCTACGCACCGCGCTTCAGCGCGCCCCCTCCCCTCGAGGGAGAGGTGTATTCCCACCGACCCCCATGCGATACTCCCCGCACCCCACCCTGATCACTGGAGAACCCCATGCGGCAACGGCCCTTCGGCAAGCTCGGCACGGCAAGCGCACTCACCCTCGGCGGCGGAGGCATCGCCGGCATCTGGGGCCAGACCAACCGCGAGGAGTGCGTCGCCACCGTCCGCGAGGCCGCCGACTCCGGGATCGACCTGTTGGACCTCGCGCCCTCCTACGGCAACGGCGAGGCCGAGAACGTCATCGGCGAGGCGTTCGACGGCAAGCTGCCGGATGGCGTGCGCGTCACTACCAAGTGCCGCGTCGGCGACACCCCTCCTGAGCAGGTCTACGACCACCTCTCGAACAGCCTCACCGGAAGCCTCGAACGCATGCGGCTCGACCATGTCGACGTCATGTTCCTGCACAACTCGGTCACGCTCGGCAGCGAGGGCGGCGAGCGCATGACGACCGCCGCCTCCGTCGCCGAGGCCGTCGCGCCCGCGTTCGAGCGGCTCATCGCCGAGGACCGCATCCGCCACTGGGGGCTCACCGGCATTGGAGAGGCCGACGCCCTCATCCACCTGCTCAACAACGGCCCGCGCCTGGATTACATCCAGTGCATCGCCAACCTGCTCGACTCTCCCGGAGGCCTGTTACGCGGCGGAGGCCCCGCCCGCCCGCGCGACATCATCGCTGCCGCCAACGCCAACGGCACCACGGTCCTGGGCATCCGCGCCGTCCAGGCCGGAGCGCTCACCGGCGCCATCGACCGCCCGCTGCCCGACGGCCACTCCGAGCTCGCCGACTACGACCGTGCCGCCCCGTTCCGCGCCATCGCCGCCGAGACCGGCAGGTCCGCCGCGTGGCTCGCCCATTGCTACGCGCTCTCCATGGACGGCATCGGCACCGTCGTCCTCGGCGTGAAGAACCGGGAGGAGCTCCGCGAGTGCATCGACGCCGAGTCTGCCGCCTCCCTCGACCCTACCCTCATCGCCCGCATCGACGCAGCCGTGGGCCGCACGAGGTAGGGGGTATAGACCTCGTCATTCCCGCGCAGGCTGGAATCCATGTGACTGGTAGGTCACACCTGCGCAGCAGCGCACGCGGGCGACGGGTATGCGGGTGGTTGTCATTTCGAGCGGAGCGCAGCGGAGTCGAAAAATCTCTCGGTATAGCCCGTTCATGGTGAGCCTGTCGAACCACCCCCCGTCGTTCCTACGCAGGCAGGAACAACGCAGCCCTGTGCCTCCGATAGGGGCGTCCTCCATGGGCGGTCAAGCATCTGCGAAGGGCTGACCAGATACTAGTCCGCCGCTCGTGAAGAACTCAGTTGGCGGGTGGGGCAGTCCAGCAAAGATGGGACCCGTCCGCCCGCAGGCCGCAGGAAAAGAAATCGCGGCTGCTGATAGCGGTGAACCGTTCATCTTCAGACGGCCAGGGCTCAGCCTCTATATCAGCCAAGACCCACCAGCACACCGGCGCCCCATTCTCCCTCAAGCCACAACTGTGGAAGGCGCCCATACTGAGGCTAACGATTGCCCCCACGTCAGGGTCGTCACCCCGGACCCAATCCTCGGATACTACGTTGAAGTACCAGCAGGTCGGTGTTCCGTTCTGACGGATTGCGCAGAAACTCCAACCGCCGTTACTTATGGCGACAAACCGTTCACCCTCAAGCATTTGCGGGAGGCTGACATCCGGCGAGTCGGCTTCCATGACATCTGCCCAGCACAGGAATGTGCCGTCATGGCGCAAACCGCATGAATAACCCTCACTTCCCGCCAGTTGAACGAATGTCTCCCCGTCAGGCGGTGGGATCAGTTCGTAAACACAGACATGCTCGTTGTGAAGTTGCGCCTAGCATAGAGGGGAACCATCGGGGCGAAGCCCACAGGCATGCATCCGCGAGTGTCGATGAACGTAAAGCGTTCCCCTTCCGGCGGTGGCTCCAACGCGGACGACTCAGGAGAGTCGACGGGAATCCAGCACACGGGTGTTCCCTCTTCACGGAGTCCGCAACCTGGGAGCTACCGCTGCTGATGGCTACGAATGACTCTCCCTCCGGGGGAGGAGAAAGACGCCAATCCACATTCATGATGGGGCTAATCGGTTCTACTTCCTTCAGGAAGTTCCAACAGAATGGGGTGCCCTCGGCTCCCAGTGCGCAAGCGTGGGGCAACCCGACAGCGATATCCGCGGTAGGCGGGGCGGAGTCGCACGCCGCAAGCGCAATCAGAAGGAACGTCAGAACGAGGAGCGCGGGCGGTCGCAAGAGCGGAGTCTCCGGCGTGGGGTAGTGGCGAGTCTAGCACGCGGTCGCAAGCGTGGTTCGACAGGCTCATCACGAACGGGAATGCCTGGTGTAGGGGCGTCCCTTGTGAGCGCCCTACCTGCCCGCGCTCTAACGTGCCCTCGCCCGTTGGGTGGGGCGCGATGGCCACCTCCCCTGTGCATCCGGTCCATCCATGTTGATTACCGCTGTGCGCCATACGCCCGTTGCCCCATGGACGCCCCGCCCACTACCATGCGGCGCGCTAAAGCGCGTGCGGCATATCGCACCGAGAGAGGTAACGTGACCGCCAACCTGCCAACGCTCAACGTGAATCCGGACCGCATCGACGCCGATCTGAAGCGCATCGCGGAGTTCACCGACCCCGCCCTGCCGTACACGCGCCGGGCCTTCTCGACGTACTACGAGGCCGCGCGCGAGTGGCTCGCCGGACGCTTCCGCGACGCCGGGCTCGATACCCGCGTCGACCCCGCGGGCAACCTCATCGGACGGCTCGGCGACGGCGCGGGCCCTGTGCTCATGCTCGGTTCGCACATCGACACCGTGGAGTCCGGCGGGCGGTTCGACGGCATCGTCGGCGTGCTTGGCGCGCTGGAGGTCGTCCGCTGCCTGCGCGAGTCCGGCATCACGCTCTCACGACCGCTGGAGATCGTCGACTTCGTCTGCGAGGAGCCGTCCGTCGTCAACCTCAGCCCGCTCGGAAGCCGCATCATGGCCGCGGACGTCACCGCCGACATGGTCGCGGAGGCCACGACGCCGGACGGCGGAACGCTTCCCGACGCCATCGCTCGGCTCGGCGGCGACCCGTCGCGACTGGACGAGTCGCAACGCCGTCCCGGTGACATCTACGGCTACCTGGAACTGCACATCGAGCAGGGCCCCGTGCTGGAGCGCGCGGGCATGGAGGTCGGCGTCGTTACCATCGTCGCCGCCCCGTGCCGAGCCGTCGTCTCGCTCACCGGCGTCGCCGACCACGCGGGCGCGACCGCGATGCCGGACCGGCGCGACGCGCTCGCGGGGGCGGCCGAGTTCACGCTGGCAGTGGAACGCATCGTCAGCTCGCCGGACATCGTGCAGGAAAGCGTCGGCACCGTCGGCTTCCTGCGCGTCAGCCCGAACATGGTCAACGTCATACCGGGCCGCGTGGACCTCACCGTCGAGGTGCGCAGCACGCAGACCGAGGCACTGCTGTGGGCGCGCGAGGAGATCGAGCGCTCGCTGCGCGAGATCGCGGACCGGCGCGGGCTCGGCGTAACGCTGGAGTGGCAGCACCTGGAGGAACCCGTCACCATTCCCCTTGGGATGCAGGAGGTCGTGGCGGAATCCGCCGCAAGCCTACGGCTGCGGACGCTCCGCTTGCCGAGCCGCGCCTCGCACGACGCCGCCCGCCTCGCGCCCGTCGCGCCCGTCGGAATGGTGTTCATCCCCTGCCGGGACGGGCGCAGCCACTGCCCGGAGGAATGGGCGGAGCTGGACGATATCGTTACCGGCACGCAGGTGCTTGGGGGAGCGCTGCTCAGGCTCGATGCTCAGTCCTGACACACCGTTAAACTAGACTGCACAAAATCGTAACAGTAACGCTTGATTCCGCCAAGGTTGTGTCGTATACTGTAATCGTCGGCTGAATCGTGGCGCCACCAGAGGACTGCCGGAAACCAAGAGCAAGCGCACGCACGAAAGGACACGAGGTAAGAGGGATGTTTGGAATGATCACAAGACTGTACCGCGCGATGGAACAGGGAGCCGCCCTGGCGCTCGTAGCGGAGCGCCATGCCGGCAACCCCGCCACGATGGCCGACGCGATCCGCGCAGTGCTCTCCCCGCGAGAGTTGGTCGCGGTGCCGGTAACCTTCAACCCCGCAGTTGAGGTCGAGGAGCTGGCGGCCGCCTAGGCCCCAGCCCCCGCCAGGGGTGAAGAGCAAACAAGAAAGGAGGGCGAAATGATACTACTCAGGGCATGTGCCAACTGCGGCGGCGACGTTCAGTGCCGCAAGGAATTCGATGGCATCGAGTGCCGCTGCCTCCAGTGCAGCCGTGCGCTCGACCTGAAGACTGCCGCCGCCCTCATCATGGAGCAGCGCAAGACCGCTGCGTAACCGGCACGCACATACCGGAACCGGGAGAGCCGGGGCGACGCCCCGGCTCTCTTGTTCTTGTCATGCCAAGCCTGGCCTCGATCCCCTCTCCCTACAAGGGAGAGGACTAGGGTAAGGGTACTCCGGGGCTGAGAGGACGCCTGGTCCCCCTCTCCGTTGAGGGGACCTTTGCACAACTCCGGCGGGTGTCCGGTTGGGGATGGGAGCGGGGGTTGAGATCCCCTCTCCTGAGGGAGAGGGGTTGGGTGAGGGCACTGTGTGCGTGGGGTAGGAATGAATAAGTACCGACTATGCAAAGGTCTCTTGTGGGGAGAGAGCCGGCGTGAGGGTGAACCGGCGGAGCGGAGCATGGAACGTGTCATGTTCAGCGCAGCGCCCCCTTTCACTCCCCCGCCGCCTCCAACAGACGCCGTAGGTCGTGCTTCGCCCCCAGGATGTCGACCCACAGGTCGCCCACGTCCGCCAACCGCTGGTGCGCTGTGTCGATGTTGAAGTCGCTCGGATACACGTCGGGCAGCTCGTCCCAGCGCAGCGGCACGGACACCGGTGCGCCCGGCAGCGGCCGCAGCGAGTAGACCGACGCCATGTTCTTCCCCATCACGTTCATGTTGTGGTCCAGGAATATCTTCCCGGTCCGTTTGCTCACGCTCCACTCCATCGTCAGGTCGCGGGGCTGCTGCCGCAGCAGGAACCGCCCGATGAGCTCGCACGCCTTCCGCGTCACTGTGTAGTCGTACTCCCGGAGGATGGGCACGTAGATGTGCAGCCCCGTCTTCCCCGACGTCTTCAGGAACGACGAGAGCGACAGCTGGTCCAGCAGGCCCTTCAACGCCAGCGCGACCTCCGCGCCCTTCGCGAACGCCCGCCGGTTCAGCTCCGGCTCCTCGCCTGCCTTCTCCTCACCGGAGTAGATGTACGGGTCGAGGTCGAACACGATGAAGTCCGGGTAGTTCAACACGCTCTGCCGCAACTCTTCCTTCGAGCCGGTGAAACTCTCCCGCAGGTGCGCCGCGTCCGGCTCGATGGCCGTGCGCGACAGCCACGGGTGCAGTTCCAGGTCAGCGAGTTGCGCCAGCCAGATAAGCGTCGCCAGGTTGTTGACGACAAGATAGTCCACGTCCCATTCCGCCGCGGACGAGAACAGCCGCACCGTCTCCGCGAACGGCGGCAGGTCGTTCTCCCAGCGCTTCTGGTAGAAGCTTCCGCCCTCTATGCCGTTCGGATAGCGCGTCATGGTCAGCGGCCTGTCCTGCAGGTGCGGGAGCAGGTGCGGCGCGACCTGCGCGTAGTAACGGAGCATGTCGCCCTTCGTCACTGCGGCGCGGCCCTCCGTCTCCGGCCAGAACACTTTGTCCATGTTGGTGACGGCGAACCGCTGCCCCCCGATCTCGACGTGGCCGTTCTTGCGGATGCGCGCGAGCTGCTCCACGACCTCCCGCGAGTCGGCCCGCGCGTCCGCCGCGGCCTCTCCCATGACGGAGGCCACCGGCTCCGGCATCTCCCGAACGATGGCGCGAGGCTGCACATCGTCTCGCAGGCCGAGGAACACAGGAACTCGCAGCACACTGTCCCCCGTCCACTGGGAGAACTTCACCTGCGCCGCCCGCTCCGGCTGCACCCACGTCACCTGCAAGGACGCGAGGTCGGCGGGCGCGATGGGGAAAGGACATGCGTCCGTTCGCAGCGGCTCCAGCACCGCCAGTGTGCTCTGAAGCGACTGCTGCGTGAAGCCACTCCCGGCGCGCCCGGCGTAGGTGAGTGTCCCGCCGTCGTAGTAGCCCAGCACCACCGCGCCGAACGTCTCCGCGCGCTCGCCCTCGCCCCGCGTGTAACCGGCGATGACGAATTCCTGTGAGAACGTCTGCTTGATCTTCAGCCAGTCGCGCGATCGCTCCCCTGCGTTGTAGCGCGAGTCCTTGCGCTTCGCGACGATGCCCTCCAGCCCAAGCTGCCCCGCCGCGCGGTAGAACGCCTCGCCCTCCCCTTCCACGTACTCCACCGAGCGGATGCGCTCGCTCGGGGGGACCGCTAGCCGGAGCGCCTGCTTCCGTTGGTGGAGCTGCGCCTGCCGCAGGTCGCGCCCATCTAGGTAGAGGATGTCGAACGGGTAGTAGGCGATCGTGGGCGCAGCCGGGGAGGCGCTCTCCGCTCCGGGCGCCTTCGGCATGCCGGAGTTGCCCTGCAGCAGCACGAAGTCCGGCAGGCCGTCCTGCCCCAGCGCGACGATCTCTCCGTCCAGGATCATCTCGTTGTGCGGCAGTACGGAGAGGTCGTCGGCGATGCCACGGAAGTTCCGCGTCATGTCCTTGCCCGTCCGGCTAAACAGCCGCACGTTACCGTCCTGCAGGAACGCGAGGGCCCGGAAGCCGTCCAGCTTGGGCTCGAACAGCCAGCCGGGCAAGGAGAAGACGCCGTCCACGGCGTGCGCGAGCATGGGCTTGAGCGTTCGAGGCATGCGCGCGGGCTTGCCGAACGAGACCGCTCCGGCTGCGAGCGATGGGTCCGGCAGTCTGCCGGACTGCAACTGTTCGATGGTCAGCCCGCAGACAATCGACCTGCCATCGTCCAGTACGTCGCGCTCCGTGTCGGTGTAGGCGTCCCTGTGCTTGATGAGCAGCCACTCGTTCGGGCCGCGGGTCGTACGCACGAGCGTCCACGAGCCTTGGAGTTTGTGACCGCGCAGCGTGAACGACAACTTGCCTGCGTGAAGGCCGGCGAGCATCCGGCGCTCCGCATCCTCGCGGTCGTGCCAGCTGAGCCCTCCCTCGTCGGGAGAGTAGATGCCCATGTCCCAGACGATCACCTCCCCCGCACCGTAGTTCCCATCGCCGATCACGCCTTCGAAGGAGGCGTAGTGGAGCGGGTGGTCCTCGACGAGCACAGCGAGGCGCTTCTCGTTATTGTCCGTCGACGGTCCCTTCGGCACTGCCCACGACTTCAGCGCGCCGCCGAACTCGAGGCGGAAGTCGTAGTGCAGGCGGGACGCCGCGTGCTTCTGCACGACGAATGTCAGCGCGCCGGGCCGCCGCTCCTGCGCGTGCGGCGCGGGCTCGTTCGTTCCGCTGAAGTCGCGTTTCTCTTCGTATCGTTCCAGCGTCATCGCAGCGTCAGCGTTCGCTAGTAGTCCGCAATCGTCTCCGGCTCCACGCCAAGCCGGCTGGCGAGTGTCTGCAGCGTGTTCTGGTGCGGCTTGCGCACCTCTCCACGTTCGATGCGGGCAACCTCTTTCGCGCTGAGGGGCGGGAAATCGCCGCGGCGCAGCCCGCGCTGCAAGCGAAGGCGGCGAAGCGAAGCGCCGAAAGAATCGTCCTGCTGCAAGAGGCGCATCTTCTCTTCCCTGCGGAAGACGGGGTCGAATTCGTACAGGATGGCATCTGTCGCTGCTTCGTAATCGCCCATGCGCAGCGTCTGGCCAAAGTCAGTTATCTGGAACTTCGTCCAATCCGGCGGTCCCGCAACCGGCCGCGGCTCGAACCATGCGAACGGCACGAGGAGGCTGGTGAAATCGCCACGGTAAAGGACCAGCGCCTGGTCGTCCGGGTCGACAGTGCCACCGATGAACAGGTCACGCCTCTTGTAGGAGTCCACCACGTCCAGCAGGTCGTTCAGTTCGAGTAGCTCTGCTCCTGCAATGACGCTCTTGAACAGGTGATGCAGAAATGGAAGCCGGTGCGGCGCGACCGGTTCCAGCGCCACCAGGTGGGGAGATGCGCTCTTGGGGGCCGCCGGAGCCGGGAGTGTGGCCGTAGGTTCAGCAAGCATCCAGCGCTGCTCAGGCTGGTCCGCCTCCGCGATCGCCTCCGGAGCTTCACCGGGCGTGCGGATCCATCGGGCGTCCGGAAAGCCGTACGGCCTTGCCGAGAGTGGGCCGAGTATGAACAGCCGGTCAGTCATCGCCGTGCTCCCCGTAGACAGGGTTCTCTGGGTACATTTTGTCCCACTGGCTGCAGAGGACCGCGTGGTTGTCCGCAATGATCTCCAGCACGTCCGCGGGCACCTCTCTCGGGTGAGGCGACGTGTCCATGAAGGCGCGCGTTCGCAGGTCCCACCGCCACGACTCCATCCTCTTCAGAACGGTCGCGTGCGGCGGTTCCAGCCTCTCTTTGTCGCGTATCTTCACTTTCCAACCTTGTGCCCGCACCCGGGAGGGCAACGGGAGTTCGTACGGCATGATTCTATTTGTCCTCTTTTCTCTTTGTCAATACGCGGGACATTTATGGCGTGCGCGCGAACGAAAGCACGAAGCCGGTCTGCTCATGCGTCCGTCCACTGGAGCATAGCCGCACGAGCGTGCTTGCGCGGAGCGTGTCTTCTCCCTAAAGTATGCAATGCCCGCTATGGCTTGAGGTAACGTGTCGATGAGTGGTCGCACGCTCGTGATAACAGCTGCCATCTGGCTCTTCCTGGTTATTGTCCCCTACCTCCTCGGAGTCCTCTGGCTCGGAGGCTCACTCGACAAGAGCTACGCGGTTGCGTTCATGACATGGTTCGTCATCGCCGCGACACTCTCGGCGACGGCGTACATCCTGCACGTCCGGGAGTCGCAGCAACAGCACTAACACATATCCGTCCTCAGGGAGGCTGACATGCTCACCCAGGAGATGAACGACCGCGTCACCCGCGTAAGCCCGGGTACGCCCATGGGCGAACTCATGCGGCGCTACTGGCACCCCATTGCTGGCGGCGTGCAGTTGAATACCGACAACCCCACGCGGGAGATACGCCTCCTCGGCGAGGACCTGGTCCTCTACCGCGACGCCAGCGGCACGGTCGGCCTCATCCAGCCCTCCTGCGCGCACCGCAAGGCGAACCTCTCCTACGGCATCCCTGAGGAGAACGGCATCCGCTGCGCATACCACGGCTGGATCTTCAATGAGACCGGCCAGTGCATGGACCAGCCCTCCGAGCCGGAGGGCTCCAAGTTCAAGGACAAGGTGCGTATCAAGGCGTATCCGGTGCAGGAGTACGCGGGCGTGGTCTGGGCGTACATGGGCCCTGACCCTGCGCCGCTGCTCCCCCGCTGGGACGTGCTGGAGTGGGAGGGCCACCGGGAATGGCAGGTGCATGACCTGCCGTGCAACTGGCTGCAGTGCCAGGAGAATTCGCTGGACCCGCTGCACTTCCAGTGGCTGCACCGCTACTTCGGCGGCTGGATGATGAACCGCGGCAAGCCGCCGGAAGAGCGCGACGCCTGGAACGCCGTCACCGGGGCGAAGGGCCGCGAACACAAGAAGATCGGCTTCGACGTGACGGACTACGGCGTCATCAAGCGCCGCCTCGTCGGCGACGAGACCGAGGAGAGCGAGTTCTGGCGCATCGGTCATCCCGTGCTCTTCCCCAATATCCTCCGCGTCGCCCACGGCATGCAGTTCCGAACGCCCGCTGACGACACCCACACGCTGCACATCTCCATGACGTTCCGCCCGCTCAAGGGAGGCGAGGAGCCTCAGACCGAGACTCCGTTCACCGAGGAGCCGGTCTTCGATGCCAACGGGAAGATCCGCTACGACTACGTCCTCGCGCAGGACCAGCTGGCGTGGATCATCCAGGGCCCCATCTCCGACAGGACGACAGAGCGCCTCGGCGTCACCGACGTCGGCGTCATCATGTACCGTCGGCTGCTGGACGAGCAGGCCCGCGTCGTGGAGGAGGGCGGCGAGCCCATGAACATCCACCGCGACGAGGCGGAGAACGACATCATCGTCCTCCCCTGCGAGTACTTCCAGTACCCCGGCTACGAGGGCACCGGCGGGCCGTTCAGGGACGTTCGCCCCGCTCCGGCTGAGGTCGAGGCCGTCCTCTCAGGCGAAGGCGCCGCGCTCAGCGAGTGGGAGGGTGTGCGAACCCTCACCGGCGCAGAGCGCTACGCCTTCAGGTAGACCGGCGAGTGACCCTCGACGCACCCCAGCCCCGTGAGCGGCCCTACGTCTGGGTGACGTGGCTGCCGCGTCTGCTCTCCGGCAACAACCGGTGCGAGTGGGCGTCATGGTTCAAGGCGCAACACGAAGGCTCCAGTTGGCAACGCGCTCCCTCGACGTTCGACCACACCCGATGGGCGCTCGACCACACCGCGCTCCTGAGGGCTGAGGAGAAGCGGCTGGAGGCCGACGGCGCAACCGTCAAGGTCGAGAGGCAGAACCAGTTCCGGCTCAGGGGCTGGTACGCCACGCTCTCCGGCATGCCGGACCTCGTGTCGCTCCAGGGCAGTCAGGTCGTCATCCACGACGTGAAGTCGGGCGAGCCGCACGCATACCACGCCATCCAAGTGATGCTCTACATGTGGGCCTTCCCGCTCGCACGGCGCGAGTACGCCGGTATGCCGGTGGCAGGCCGAGTCGTCTACGAGGACCATGCCGTAGACGTACCGGCCTCCTCCATCGACCTCACGTTCATCGACCGCGCCGCCGACCTCATCAAACGGCTCGCCGACATGGAGCAGCCCCCGCCGAGGGTTCCGAGCCGGTCGGAGTGCGCTTTCTGCGACATCACCGCAGCCCACTGCCCAGACCGTATCGAGGAAGAAGAGGCGTCCGACGAAGGCGAGACGGAGCTGTTCTAAGCGGGGGTCAGGCGCCCAACAGCACCGCGCCTTCCTCGCACGCGAGCTTCTGGTCGAACGTGTACAACGGCGTTGCGCCAACCCGCGCCGCTGCTGCGAGGATCATCAGGCCGGCGAAGTCCGCGCCTCCCCGGCTGTAAGCCACGATGGCCTCAGCAACATCATCTCCGGTCTCCGGGATGAGAGCACCGCTAGCAAATAGATCCAGGAGAGCATCCGTGACTTGAGCGCGTGTGAACCGGTATACCCGCTCCAGCACCCATGCCGTCTCCAACAAGACTTCGCGGCAAACGAAACCCGGTTCCCCTTCGTTCAATCCTTTCAATAGTGCTTGCGCCGCTTCCGACATCGCAGCGTTATCGCGCACGATAGCGCGCAGGAGAATGTTGGTGTCAATGGCAATCATCCGTGGGGTAGCCTCGCTGTCGCGCTCACGGACACGTCTTTGACGTACTCCTCACCCAGCGCGCTTGCTACCGCCCCCTCGATGGTGCCGCGCTCCATGTCCTCCAACGTAACGGGTGGCCCATCGTAGTGAAGCATGCCGAACAGTCGTTCAATCGGCTGCACCTTCAGCATCAATACGCCCTTCTTGAGTACGGCGTAGCGCAGTTTGTCTCCCGGCTGCAGCCCGAGCGCGTCGCGCACCTTCTTTGGCAGTGTCGTCTGGCCCTTGGAGGTGACGACCGATTCAGTTACATCTTTCATTACTTTTCTCCATAACGCATTGCGTTTTACTACTATGCCTTACATTTCTTGCGAAACTGCAAGGCACTGGCATTCGCGTCGGGATGAGAGATGCAGGCCAGCCCCTACCCCATCCGGAAGAAGCGCGCCATGTTGTCGCCAAGGATGTCGCGCTTCGCCTCGTCGCTCAGGCCCTCCATCGTCTCGATGCCTGACGCAGTGTTCGGGAACGTGGATGGTGGGTGCGGGTAGTCGCTGCCGACGATGAAGTTGCGGCTGCCGATGGTGTGCACCGCTCCCACGATCGCCTGCTCGTCCGGCTCGACCGCCACCATGCAGCTGCGCGCGATGAGTTCGCTCGGCGCCTCTTCGCAGCGCGCGCACTGCGGCTCGATCTGGTAGACGCGGTCCAGCGTGTACATGATCCACGGCAGCCAGGAGCCTCCCGCCTCGAAGAACGCCATGCGCAGGTTCGGGAACTCCTTGAGCACCCCGCCGAGCGTGAGGCTCGCCATCGATACCATGTACTCGAACGCGAAACCGAGGTAGTTGCTGATGTGCAGCCTGCGCAGCCGCTCCCAGCCCAGCGTGAAGTTTGTCGGGATGTGGTCGTTCACCTGGCACTGGAACGGGTTGCCGTGCACGTAGAGCGGAACCTCCAGCTCGGATACCGCCTCCCAGAACGGGTACAACTCGATGCTGTCCCAGTTCTTCCCGCGCCAGTTGCTGTTGATGGTCAGCGCCTGCAGCCCCAGCTCCGTCACCGCGCGACGGGCCTCCGTAACGCACGCCTCCACCGACTCCGTCCCGAACGGCACCACACCCGTCCCGATCAGCTGCTCCGGGTACTGCCGCTGCGCGTCCGCGGTCGCATTGTTGTAGCCCATGCAGAGCGCCAGCCGCAGACCGGGGTCCCACTCGCGCTCGTTCGGAGAGCCGAACGGATTACCGTAGATGCCGTCCGGGATGAGCACCTGCATCTCGAACCCGGTCTCCGGCAGCAGCCGCACGCGCTGGTCGGCGACGCCGTGGCCTATCGGACCGGAGCGTTGACCCGTGACCTGCGCCGTGGGGTTGACCGCTCCCGTGCGCTGCCCCCCCGTCGACGCGCGGAACCCGCCGCGCCGCGCCTCCCGGTCCGCGAAGAACAGCGCGTCGCGCAGCAGCATGTCCAGCGCCTGTTCGGAGACGCCGATGGTCTCGCTCACGCCGGTGAAGTCCGGCGGCGGGAAGAAGTGGCTGTCGCCGTCTATCCTGCGGACCCTCGTATGCTGGGGCGCTGTGTCGACCATCGTTGCACCTCTGCCTGCCGGTGTTGACGCGCCTTATCTTACTCTCCCTGTCCATTCGTGGAGCAGGCGCGCTCCGGCCCAACGCTACTCCCGGACGAGAGCGTACAGGAATTGGTCTACTGTCTTGCCGTCCTTCGTGACGTTCTTCCGCAACCGCCCCTCCAGCGTGAACCCGCACTTCTCCAGCACGCGTGCCGATGCCGGGTTCCACTCCTTGACGAACGCCTGAAGCCGGACGAGGTCGAAAGTCGTGAACGCGTACTCCGTGAATGCCTGGAGTGCATGCGTGGCGATGCCCTGCCCCCAGAACGGCTCGCCCAGCCAGTACCCCACCTCGGCTGTCCGCCGGTACACGTCGCTCTGCAGCCTGAGCCCTATCGCGCCGATGGCCTCGTCGGCATCCGCGATGGCAAGGTCGGTCGGGGGGTCGCGGTCCTTCTGCGACTGCACCCAGGCGACGGCGTCCTCCATTGTGTAGGGATGAGAGAACACGTCCTTGAGGTTTATCCAGACATTGCGGTTGTCGGCGTACTTCACCAGCGCCCGCTCATCCCCCACACGCCATGGACGCAGTACCCAACCGCCTGCCGGAATCTCCATGAGCGCGCTCAGAACCCCGCCGCCATCACCTCGACGACGCGGTCGTACAGCGCGTCAGGGTCGTGGCCCGCGGCCTGCAGGTGACGGCGCGTCATCCGGTTCACGAACGAGAACGCCGCCTGCATCACCAGCATCCCCTTGCCGTTCAGCGTCTTGCGGCCCGACAGCCGCGCCTGCCGCAGTAGCACGGTCTCGTCCGGCGAGTACACCGCGTCGACGAACGCCGCGTCCGGTTTGCACGACGCTATCGCCGCGGCCGACCGTGCGTTGTTCTCCGCTATCGCCTCTACCGACTCCGCGAACCATTCCCGCCAGAACGACGCTCCGCCGCCGTCCTCCGGGACGACCGCGGGCGCGGCGGGCGCGAGCGACGAGAACGCTTCGAGTGACGTCGCCTCGCCATTGCCGAGCCGCCGCACGCCGGATTGCCCCACTGTCGAGGCATTGACGATGACGTCCATGCTCCAGACGACATCCAGGGCAACCTCCTGGTTGGTGGCGGATACCTTGGCGCCGGTGGCCGCTGCCGCCTGCTTCGCGAGCTCTTGCGCACGCTCCAGTGAGCGGTTCGTGAGCAGCACCGAGCCGTCGCCGACCTCCTTCGCCAGCGCGAACGCCGACGCCCGGCCTGCGCCGCCTGCGCCCAGCAGCAGCACGCGCTTGCCCGTCAGTGTCGGCAGGAACGGCGCGGACTGCCCCGGCAGCGTGCGCAGCATGCTCGCGACAAGCCCGTCGGCGTCCGTGTTGAAGCCGACGAGCCTGCCGTCCTCCGTCTGCATGAACGTGTTGACGGCGCCGATCTCCCGCGCGATGGGGTCTATCTCGTCCAGCAGCGGCATGATGGCGAGCTTGTGCGGCACCGTCACGTTGGAGCCCATGAAGCCGGGGTACGCCCGCGCCGTTTCCACGAACCCCGCCAGGTTCTCCGAACGCACGTCGAACGGCATATGCACCGCGTCGAGGCCGATGTCGCGGAACGCCGCGTTCCACATCGCTGGGCTGCGCGAGTACTTGGACGGCGACTCGCCCATCGAGCCGGAGAGCAGCGCGCGTTCCCCCACCTCCGGCGGCAGCGGGTTATCGAGGAAGCGTTGCAGATCGTCGAGCGTGCTCATGCGCCGAGTGTATCAAAGAGAGGCATCTCCAACGTGTAGAAGGGAGCAGTTCAGCGAGTTGACACTCCAGCAACGGGAGCGCTATAAAGAACGAGTGATACCCCTTGGCGTCCTCCCGCCTCTAGTGCGGCCAAGCACGCCCAGGGTGTTATACCGTGTAAAGAGAGCCGGGGTTCCCCCGGCTCTCTTTCCCGAATAAATGTAGGTGGTAGATGGCGCGTCTTGCGATTTTCATAGACGGCGGTTACATGGATGTACTCGCTGAGCAACAATTCCGCCGGAGGGTGAACTATGAATCGCTCTGCAACGAGATCAGAGGAATCGTAGCAGCGAAGACTGCCGAACCACTGGACTTGCTTCGGACTTACTACTATCACTGTTTGCCGTACCAGAGCAGAAACCCGAAACCTGAAGAGGCTGCACGTTATGCAAACAAGCGAAGGTTCTTCGACGCACTCCGGCAGATACCACGATTCGAGGTCAGGGAAGGCAGACTCGCATTTGTCGGCGTGAGCAGGCAAGGCAGACCTATCTTTCAACAGAAGAGGACAGACATGCTGCTTGGCTTGGACGTCGCTCTGCTCAGTGCTAAACAACAGATCACCCACGCAGCGATAGTCGGGGGTGACAGCGATTTCCTCCCTGCTATCGAAGTAGCAGCGCAAGAAGGCGTCGCCGGCCGGCTGTTTCCATGGTCCCAGCTCCGGATATGCGAGAGAACTCTGGACACGTGCCGACGAACGGTACGAGATAGGCGACGCCTTTATGCGGCGTGTTGAACGCACGCGCAGTTAACCCCCAGCTACTTTTTGACCACCCTCACCCTTCCTCCGCCTCCGCGCTGCCGTACATGCTCTGCAGCAGGTCCAGGAACGCCGTCACCAGCGGACCGTAGGACGACGCCTTCCGCACCATCGCCGCCGTCGGCAGAGTGATACGGTGCCCCTCCTCCAGCCGCACGTGCGCCAGCGTGCCCATGCGCAGCTCCCGCTCCAGCGACTTGTACGGGAGGAAGCTCACACCCAGCCCACGCTCGATCATCCGCTTCGTCGATTCGATGCTGTCCAGGTCCATCGCGATGTTCGGCACGATGCCCGCCTCGCGGCAGACCCGGTCCATCAGCACGAAGTACGTGCTCTCCTTGTCGTAGATGATCAGCGGCTCCGACCCCACCTCGTAGATGCTCGCGCTCCCATCGATGGCGAACCGGTGCTCCGGGTGCGTCACCAGCACGATCTCCTCGTCGTACAGATGCGTCGTGACCACCTCCGGATGGTTCAGCTCCCGCGACACGCCCACTTGTATCTGCTCCGACAGCACCCACTCCAGCACTTCCGACGAGCGACCGGTCTTGATGGCCACGTCCACGCCGGGGTAACGGTCGTGGAACGTCTCCAGCAGGACCGGCAGCACGGCCGACGATATGCCGCGCGCCGCGCCGATGTGCAACCGCCCCGTCGCCGCCGTGTGACTCGAAGCGACCGTCTCTCTGCCACGCTCCAGCGTGTCGATCGCCCGCTGCGCATACGGCAGGAACGCCCGCCCCGCGTCGGTCAGGCGCACGCCTCTGCCCACGCGGTTGAACAGCGACTCTCCCAGGTCGCTCTCCAGCGAGAGGATGCGCGTGCTGAGCGTCGGCTGCGTGACTCCAAGCTCCGACGCCGCGCGGCTGAACGAGTGCAGCCGCACCGCCGTCAGGAACGCCTCCAGCTGCCCTATCTCCATGACCTTCTCTCCCCGCGCCGCCATCTGTGCGGGGGACAGGATAGCAACGCGGGATGCTCCCTGCGTCCCCCGCACCAGCCGCGTATTATGGCGCCGTACGACAGCAAGGAGAGCAAACGATGCCTGAACTCACGAAGATCGGCCTCATCACGTTCGGCGAAGGCGCTCCGGTCGCGCTGGCGAGGGCGGGCGGACTCATGGAAGCGCAGGGCCTCGAGGTCGAGGTGACGCGCACGCCAAGCTCGACGGAGCAGATGCGCGGCCTCATCGAGGGCCGCTGGGAGATAGCCTCGACGGCGTTCGACAACGTCCTCGCGTGGTCGGAGCGGGAGGGGCCGGAGGTCGTCGCCATCTCCAGGGCGGGCGCGGCCGCGGAACTGCCCGTCTACGTACGGCCCGAGATACAGACGTGGGACGACCTGCGCGGGAAGGCCCTCGCGGTCGATGCGGTGGACACCGCGTACGGCCTCGTCCTGCGCCGCATCCTGCAGGAGCACGGGCTGGAACTGGACCGCGACTTCACGTTCGTCGCCGCGGGCGCGACCGGCTACCGGCTGGAGTCGATGGAGAAGGGCGAGACGTTCGCCGGCGTCCTCAACCCGCCGTGGAACGCCCGCGCCGAGGAGTCCGGCATGTGGTGCATCGCCCGGCACTCGGACGTCGTCCCCGGCTACCCGGGCGGGGTTTACGCCGTCAGCCGTCCGTGGGGAGAGGCGAACCGCGGGACCGTCGTCGGCTTCCTGCGAGCGTTGGTCGAGGCTGTCCGCTGGGCTGACGACCCCTCGCGGCAGAGCTCGGCGGCTACACTCGTGGCTGGCGCGAACAGCGTCAGCGAGGAGCAGGCAGTGCGGTCCCTGCAGGCCATCCCGCGCCCCCTGCGGCCCGAGCCGGAGACGTTCGCCATCCCGCTGGATATACGCCTCCGCTTCGGCCTCACCCCGCCGCACGGGCCGGACATCGCAGCCTACCTAGACCACTCCTACCTGGAGGAAGCCCAAGCCTGAGGGCGCGGCGCCGAGCGTGGTCCCCTCTCCCTACAAGCAGACCTTTGCGTAACCCCATCACACACCCCAGACCCCGCCGGTTCACTCCCATCCTAGCCTTCCCCCATCAAGGGGGAAGGGATCAAATAGCCCCGCACCGCCTCTCCCCTCACGGTTATGCAAGGGTCTCTACAAGGGGAGAGGGTTAGGGTGAGGGTACTGCGGTCGCGCGGACCCGGCGTGGGTTGCCCCCCTAACTACCACACGCCCAGCCGGTTCCCCAACGCGCCGCCCTCGTCGCCGTCCCCGTCCCCAGACGTCGGCTCCGCGAACGGCGGCGGCGTGTCGTAGCCGTAGGCCGTGATGGCCGGTGGGTCGTCGTCGCGGAGGAACGGCTCCGCCCCCGTCCAGATGCCGAACGACGGCGGCACGAGGAACGCGAGCGCGAGAGCGTCCGCCTTGTCCGGCGACGGCATGCCGCGCTTGCGCATCTCCCGCTTGCCCTCCAGACGCACCTGGCCGGAGCTGGATATGTCGTAGCGCAGCCCGAGCAACTGCCCGGCCAACTCCTCGTCGCGCGGGAGCGCGATGCATTGGAGGTCGAACAGCCTGCGCAGCTCCCAGAATATCTCCGAGCGACGGTTGAAGAAGCGCGTGGGACGCTGCGCCGAGCCGCCGAAGTGCACGCCGTAGACCGGCGCGCCCAGTTCCCGCAGGCGGTCGACGACGCCTCCGCCGACTCCGCCCTCGTCGACGAATATCGCGGTGACGTCCATCGCCGCGGCGGTCTGCCTGATCTCGTGCACGAGCCGCATCGTGTCGATGCGTCCGAGCGAGTGCACAACCAGCACGCGCTGTCCCTGCCGCACGCACAGCACCGACTTGTCGAACCCGAACCGCGCGACGTCCACGCCCATGTAGACGGGCTCGTTGGGGTCCGGGCGGGGGGCTGTCATGTTGAGCGGAGTCGAAACATCTCTCGGGGAATGTTCGTCTACCGCGGGTCGTGCCCCCGAGAGATTCCTCGGCTCCGCTGCGCTCCGCTCGGAATGACAATCAAGGGGGGCTGCGCTCCGCTCGGAATGACAATCGCCACCCACACCGGGCTGCGAGGTTCCTGCCTCCGCAGGAACGACGAACTCGGCCTCCCCGCGCTCCATCGCCGACTCCACCGCCTCGCGTCCGATAAGCGAGTCGTCCAGCGTGTCGGGGAACTGCGCGAGCACGGACGCCGCGTACAGCGGGTGGTCCTCGCCATAGTCGGCGGCGAACTCCTCCACGTCCTCCGGCGTGATCATCCCACGTCGTCCGCCGTCCTCGCCGGTGAAGTTGGGCGTGTCGAACGCGGAGATGGCGATGCGGCGGTAGAGGTTGCGCTTCGCGTGGTGGGAGTCGTAGAACTCACCGTCGCGGGAGAGCGCATTGCCGACGAGCAGCAGCCGGTTCGGCTGCAGGCGCTTGATGGCGTCCATCTGCAACTGCGGCATCGCATGCGCCTCGGTGACGACGACGAGCAGTTGGTCCGAGTGGAAGCCCTGGATGTTCAGCGCGTTGTTGGTCGAGAAGCCGAGCGCGAACCGCTGCTCGTCGATGCGGTACGCGGACTTGAGCATCCTGCCGCTCAGGCGCCCTTCCGCCGCCGCATACGCCTCCCGCATCTCCTGCCAGACGACCTCGTCGACCTGCCGTTGCGTCGGGCCGAGGGTGAGGGCCTTGCTCTCCGGGCGCGTCTCCAACCACCAGAGCACGGCCCGTCCCGCTGCCCAGTCCTTGCCGGAGCCGTTCGCGCCGACGACGCTGACGCGCCGGTGGTCCACGAGCGCTTCGAGCATCTCGGCCTGCTTCGAGTACGGCGCTCCGGCCTCGCCGAGCACGTCCGTCACAAACCCAACGGGGTCGTTCGCGTACTTTGTGAAGTCTTCAGCCACGGGGCCACCTCTCCCACCCGGATAACCGCGGTCGCCCGACCGCCGTCACCCGGTTAACGAGAAAGCCCCCTCGCTCTTCGCTGAGGGGGCAGCGTTCTTCCTGCGGCTCGTCCGCCAGGGTCAATCGCGCGTTCCACGCCGCGCCCTACCATCGTGCAGCGGGGGCGGCGCACCGCGCAAGGGGCGGGTGTCACACGCCCGACAATCAACAGGGATGGACAGGACGGGACGCGCTACGCTCACGCCAGCCCTCTTGGCCCGCCGTCCAGGCTCCCGGCGCCGGTTCGAGACGACTGCAGCCCGTCAAAAGCGCTTGACTACCCTGGGGCAATCGCATAGCCTGCTTGTGCTATCCTGATGTGGAAGGTTCCGGACCATGACGACTCCCAACATCGAGGCGCGCCTCAACACTCTCGAAACCGAATTCCGCGCATTCGTTCAGGAGAACTCCAGGCAACACGACGACCTCTACCAACGAGTCGACTCGCTGGGTGAGGACATCCGCTATCGCGACCATCTCATCATGGAGGAACTCAAAGATATCAGGAGTTCCCTGAGCGGACGTATCGGTGACGTCGAGAGTTCCCTGAGCGGACGTATCGGTGACGTCCAGAGTTCCCTGAGCGGACGTATCGGTGACGTCCAGAGTTCCCTGAGCGGACGTATCGATGACGTCGAGAGTTCCCTGAGCGGACGTATCGGTGACGTCCAGAGTTCCCTGAGCGGACGTATCGATGACGTCGAGAGTTCCCTGAGCGAACGTATCGATGACTCAAGAATTCTCTGAGCGAACGTATCGATGATGTCAAGAATTCTCTGAGCGAACGTATCGATCAGCTGGGAGGAGACCTCCACGACCTCAACCGGAAGATCGACCTGCTGATTGCAGACAAGCTCTAGGGATGCTCTGAACAAGCGAACGTCCGCCGAGAGGATGCTGCGCGCTAAAGCGCGGGCTTCGCTCAGCATGACAAGGCCCCGCGCCGCGACGGGTCGCACAGTACCCTCTCCCGGCCCTCTCCCCTTGTAGAGACTCTTGCATAACCATTCGCAAGACCCCCATCCCACCGCCCGCAGTACCCTCACCCTAGCCCTCTCCCCTTGTAGGGAGAGGGGACGACTCCTCCCGGAGGCCGCTGCGCGGGGGTTGAAAGAGGGGACGGCGGGCGGGGCAGCGGCAGGTCTTGCCGGCGTTCATAAGGTCGCCCTCAGCGTAGGCGTGGGCGATGGCCTGGACGATGCGGCCGGGATCGGGGACGCGCCCGGTCTTCGCGCACTGGCGGAGGTAAGCGTGGACCGGGATGGGGCTGAGGACGGGGACGCTCACGGCGCCTGCGGCCTCGAAGAGGTCCGCGACGTCGGGCGGGTGCTCGCCGCGCTCCAGGGCGTCGGCCCAGCGGTCGACGTAGTCCTCCGCGATGGGGTTGAGTTTCGCCTGCACCGCCAGGCAGCCGAGGTAGCGTTCCATGGCCCTGATGCTGCTTCTCATCGCTGCTGCCTCATGAGGGTGATGGCGTTCTCCAGCGTTTCCACCTGACGGCGCAGTTCGCGCTGGTCGCGGACGGTGAGCGACAGTGAGAGTGCGGTCCTGATGGCGCGGTGCCTGACGTTGGGGTCCGGGTCGTCCAGCAATTGTTGCAGCCGGATGACGCTTTTGAGCGTGAGGCCCTCCAGTTCGCTATAGGCGAGTTCCGAAATGTTACGCCGGATGCGCTCCAATTCCTCGCGGAAGGCGGGGTCGCGCATCCATCGTATGAGGGTCATGCGGGCTATGCCGGCGGCGCGCGCGCCCTCTGAAACCGTGGGTTCGGACGCGACGTACGGCAGGGCCACCACCTGGCGCTGGGAAAGGGATTCGTTCTTCCTGGCTGTCACATTCTGCAACATTGTGGAACATGCCTCCTGGTTGTTCGGCGCTGCGCCCCGGCGATGCCGGAGACGGCGGGCCGTCCAGGACAGGGTAAGGAGGGGTGGTTCGTCCGCGCAACGGGCAGATGTCACACCGGAATCAACATGGATGGACAGGGTGGGTGGGGGTGACACGGGGTCGCTGACGGGTGAACATGATAGGGGAAGACTATTCAGGCATACCTGGCGCGAACGGGGGTGAGTCATGTGGGTTGTCCAGCAGATTTTCTGGGTGGACCTCGCAGTCTCGGCAACCCTGCTGGGCGTCGTGGTCTACCTGATGGCTGGACCCGCAGAGCACCGGGTGGTCCGCATCGCCAGAGCACACCGATGGGAGACCTTCCTGATGCTGGGCATCCCCGCCGGGGCCGGCTGTCTCGTGGCGATGCTCCCGTGGGCCCTGGTCCACATCCCGGCATCACTGTCCTTATGGTGGTGGGGCCACATCGTCAGGTGGCTGGTCATGGCGGTGCTCGTGATGGCCTATCCGTTCATCCGCCGGCATGGCCATGAGTTCCTGACGATACTGTGGGGATTCGTGATAGCCACAGCGGCCACAGGACTCGTCGTGGGCCTCGCCACGGCTGCCAGGAGCCCCGGAACGGCCTTCCCGCTCCCTATCGTGCTGTTCGAGTTCCCTTCCGATATCTGGGCCGTCGGGGAGACTTACTTCCCCCCCATCGTGAACTTCAGGCTCGGGGACGCGCTCAAGCTGATCGTCATGTTCTGGTTCATCCGCAGGGCCGCGCGCATCAGCATGGCGCACGCGTTCCTGCTGCTCGGCCTCTCAATGGCAGAACGAGCCTTCGAAAGTTCGCTGTTCTGGCCGTTCCTGTCCGGGACCGACACGGTTCTGGTTGCAGCCGTGCACCTCGTGGCGCAGGTGGCGCTGAACGTGCTGATGCTCTGGGCGCTCATCCGGCACGACACCCTCACGGCGTCCGCTCTGAAGGCAACGGCCGCGGCGACCATCGTTGCGTCAGAAACGGTGGGGCTGATGGGAGGAGTGCTCTGGAGGGCGATAACGGGATGGCCGATCATGGCGGGAGTCGAGGCGGGAAACATCGTGTTCTCGCTGCCCGGAGTTGCAGTGGTCGTCGTGCAGAGCGCTGCCGGGCTGCTGCCGGTGCTGGCGCTGGGCTACCTGTTCGCCCGGACGATCAGACCGCGCACGCCAAGCGAGGAGATCAAGGGCGTCGTGGTGCAGCAGGAGTAGTGGGCGGGGGCGTTCCCACGCCAGACGCCGGTTCACCCCCATCCTAGCCTTCCCCCATCAAGGGGGAAGGGATCAGGCGGCGGGCCACCCGCGTTCTCCCGAGAGAGATACTTCGGCTCCGCTCAACATGACAAGGGAGGGGCCTCCGGCTCCGCTCAACATGACAACCAGACCCACAACCCACAGGAGCACCCGGTTTGGCGACATTCTCCCGTTGACCCGCCGCGACCGCCACACCTACACTAGCCCATACTCTCGGGGGTGCTCATGGCCCGTGCTATATGGAAAGGCGCGATAAGTTTCGGGATGGTCGCCATCCCGATGAAGCTGTACATCGCCACCGAGAGCAAGGACATCGGGTTCGTCCAGCTGCACGACTCCTGCCACACGCGCCTCAAGCAGAAGCGCTGGTGCCCCTACCACGAGGAAGAGGTCGAGTACAGCGAGATCGTCCGCGGCTTCGAGTTCGCGCGCGACGAGTACCTCGTGATGGAGGCGGAGGACTTCGACAACCTCCCGCTCAAGTCCACCCACACCATCGACATCGTCCGGTTCGTGGACATCGCCACCATAGACCCCGTCCACTACGAGAAGAGCTACTACATAGAGCCGGAGAGCGTGGGCGTGAAGCCGTTCGCCCTCCTCAAGAAGGCGCTGGAGGCCACCGACCGCGTCGCCATCGCCAAGGTAGCGCTGCGGCAGAAGGAGCACCTCTGCCTCGTCCGCCCCTACGGCGACGGCCTCATCATGGAGACGATGTACTACCCGGACGAGATACGCGGCACCGCCGAACTCGACCTCCCCGGCGACGTCGAACTGAGCGAGGCCGAGATGCAGATGGCGGTCATGCTCATCGACCAGCTCACCGGCGAGTTCCAACCCGCCGAGTACCAGGACGAGTACCGCGACGCGCTCCAGCAGGTGATCGAGGCCAAGCTCGGCTCCGGCGCGCCCATCTCCGCTGCGCCCGAGGCCCCGCAGGGCAAGGTGCGCGACCTCATGGAGGCCCTTCGCGCATCCATCGAAGCGGCCCGCGCACCCACAGCGGCAGCCGAAGCAGAGGAACCCGTCGCCGCCGCACGCAAGGCGAGGAAGGCCTCCTGACGCCATGACGACCTCCCACGCCGACTCCGAACGCGCCGCGCTCGCGTTCGGCCTCGTCGAGCCGATGATCCCCACGCCCAGCCCCGAGCCAACCGACGCGCCGGACCGGCTCTACGAGATCAAGTGGGAGGGCATCCGCGCCATCTCCGTCGTCAGCGAGGGCGAGGTGCTCATGCACACGCGCGGAGGAACCGACATCACCGCCGCGTTCCCGGAGGTCGCCGACGCTCTGCGCAACGCCGCCGGAGATGCGAGCGTCGTGCTCGACGGCGAACTCGTCGCGCTCAGCGACGACGGCATCCCGCAGCGCTACGCCGTCGTCGAGCGCTGGCTCAGCGGAGCGGGCGCCAAGCGCCGGACGCCCGTCAACTACGAGGTGTTCGACATCCTCCACCTGAACGGCGACTCGCTCCTGAACCTCCCCCTCTACGAGCGCAAGGCCCACCTCCACGACGCGCTGCGGCCCAACGCCACCGTCCACGTCTGCCACTTCGAGGAGGGCGAGGGCGTCGCGATGTACGCCGCCGCGCGGCAGCTCGGCCTCCACGGCATCGTCGCCAAGGACAAGCACAGCCTCTACGAGCCCGGCAAGCGCTCCCGCCACTGGCTCTCCACCAAGAACGCCCGCACCATGAACCTGGTCGTCGGCGGCTACACCTTCGGCGGCAGCAAGCGGCCGTTCGACTCGCTCCTCCTGGGCGTTTTCGAGGATGGACTGCTCCGCTTCACCGGCGCCGCGGGGGCGGGGACCGCGCGAGGCGACCAGCGCCTCCTCCACCGGATGCTCTCCCAGCTGCACACCGCCCGGCGCCCCTTCACGCACGAGCCCCGCGTCAGCCTTTTCTCCCACTGGTGCGAGCCGTCGCTCGCAGTAGAGGTGGAGTACGGCGAACGCGCGCCGGACGGGACGTTCCTCTTCCTCGTCTTCAACTCCCTCCGCCCGGACATCAACCCCCGCGACTGCGACGCGCTGTCGCTGGCGTCCTAGGTGGGGTGCCCGAATCCCTTCCCCCTTGATGGGGGAAGGTCAGGATGGGGGTGAGCCAGCGCACCTTGATCCCCTCTCCCCTTGTAGGGACCCTTGCATAACCGACCCAACCCCCCACCAGTTCACCCTCACCCTAACCCTCTCCCCTCAAGGGAGAGGGGATCAGGCCTCTCGCCGCTTCTCCCAAAGCGGCCTCGCCACAGTTATGCAAGGGTCTCCATGTAGGGAGAGGGGGCAAGCAGGGGCGAGGTTCCTGCCTTCGCAGGAACGACGGGGCGCTATTTTCACAAGAACGACGGGGCAGGCTCTAACCCTCTCCCGCAAGGGACCTTTGCGTAACCCATCCACTCCACCCCGCCGGTTCACCCTCACCCTAACCCTCTCCCCTCAAGGGACCTTTGCATAACCCCATCGCACACCCCAAACCCCGCCGATTCACCCCCATCCCCGCATCAAGTGCGGGGCAGGCTCTAACCTTCCCCCATCAAGGGGGAAGGGATCAGGCGCCCCATCCATTCCTCGCCACCGCAGGCGAGGTTCCTGCCTCCGCAGGAACGACGGGGCAGTTATGCAAAGGTCTCGTCCTAGCGGACGGGGCCCTCACAGCTCACCCAGCCACTCCACTAACACGCCTGCCGCCTCCGCCCACACGTCGTCCCGCGAACGTCCGCTCGACTTCAGCACCGCGAAGCCGTGGTCCGCGCCATCGAGCAGGTGGACGCGCGACTGGGGCACGAGCGCAGCAGCGGCCGTGAGCTCATCCGGCGCGGCGAATGTGTCGCGCGTGCCGGAGCAGAACAGCGCCGGACACGCGATGCCCGGCAGGCGCCCCGTTCGCAACTGCTCCGGCTTGCCCGGCGGATGCAGCGGGTACGCGAACAGCGCGAGCGCGTCCACCGACACTCCCTCCGATGCCAGCACCGACGCGATGCGCCCGCCCAGCGACCTCCCGCCTATCGCGATGCGCGCGCCGTCCATGGGGTGCGACGATTCCAGCACGGCGCGCCACGTCGCCAGCAGCGTTCGTGGGCTGTCCGGCCTGCGCAGGCCCGTCTCCTGGTACGGGAACTGGAAGCGAACGAGCGACACCCCGGCCTCCGGCAGCCGCTCCACGAGCTGCTGCCCGAACCGGTCGCGCAGGTTGGAGCCCGCGCCGGGCGCGTACACGAACGTCCACGCCGAGCCGTCCACCGCGTTCCACAGAACGCTCACCCCATCAGCGTTGTCCGTCGTCTCACCCACCGGACTCCCCTGCGTTGCCACGCTGACGCCCACCGCCCTGGCCGCCGAACGCTCCCCCGCCAAAGCCTCTGCCTCCTCCTCCGGTCCGCACGCTCGCAGCCGACAGGCTTCCGTCCGCCTCTCGTTGCACGAACGCCGTTACGCTCACGCCCGCGGTCAACTCGCCGGCGGCGTCCGCTGCCGTCGTCGTTATCCGCACCAGCGTATCGTCCGCCACGGCCAACTCAGCCGCGCCGTCCGCCGTCTCCAACGTCAGCACGCCGCCCACGAACGACGTTACGGTCCCCGTCACGACTGCCGCCAGACCACCGAAGCCACGCCCGCCGCCTGCGCCCTGCCCAGCGGCGCCCACGATGATCGCGGCAGCCGCCAGGTTGCCCCCCTCGTCCGGACGCGCGACCACCGAGACCTCCGCCCCTTCCGCCAGGTATACCCCCGAGTCGGCCACGGACTTCGTCACGTTCACCGGCGCGTCGTCCGGCAACGCAATGGCGGCCTCGCTGTCCGGCGTCTCCAGCCGCAGCGTTCCACTCTCGAACGAGACCACCGTGCCGGTCAGCGGCTCGGCGTTCCGCGCTCCCGCATCCTGTGTGCCCGCGCCCGGCGCGCCCGCAATCCCGCCGCTTGCTAACTCCTGCAGTACCTCCGGCGGGATCGCGCCTGAATCGATGGCCATCTGTATCTGAGCGCGCGCCATCGCGGCGGCTTCGGGGTTATTCGCCAGTTCCCGCCTCTGCTCCTCCGACAGTGTCGCGATGACGTCGTCCACCGAGGGTCGCCCGCCGGTCTGCCGGGGGCGGCCGGTCCCCGCGCCGGCCTCGGCTCCCGTGCCACCCGCGCCGGGCGCGACGAGGTCCGCCGTCTCGGGCGCCTGCTCCTCTTCCTCCGCAGGAACGAGTTGCGCAGCGCCGTAGCCCGCGCCCGCCCCCACCAAGGCGAACAGCAGCACCACCAGGATGAACCCCTTCGCGCCCATCAGCATGAACCTCCGTTACTCGTGTCACGCCCCGCCCTTCGCAGTACCCTCACCCTCGCGTGCACTGGCACGCACGCCCTCTCCCTTTGCAGGGAGAAGGGACCAAACGCCCCTCCGCCCAGCCCCCACCGGACTGCGAGGTTGCGCGCTAAGGCGCAGGCCTTCGCAGGATGGTTCGACAGGCTCACCATGAGCGGGGTACGCCACCCCGCGTGCCTGATCGGCACTCTGGATTCCCGCCTTCGCGGGAATGACGGAAGGCGCGGGAATGACGGAAGGGTTACTCATGGCGCAGCGCCTCTATGGGGTGCAGCCGTGCGGCCCGCGCCGCCGGGTAGATGCCGAAGAACAGCCCTATCGCCGCGGACACCACCAGCGCCAGCGCCGCGATGTCGCCGCTGAACACCGTCGTCAGCTCCGTGCCCGCAAGCGAGAACTCGTCCAGCACGCGGGAGGCCGCCACGCCCGCGCCGACGCCGAGCAGGCCGCCGCCCAGGCTCAGCAGCACCGCCTCCGTCACGAACTGCGCGAGGATGTCGCGCCGCTTCGCTCCCAGCGCCTTGCGGATGCCTATCTCCCGCGTCCGCTCCGTCACCGACACCAGCATGATGTTCATGATGCCGATGCCCCCGACGACGAGTGAGATGCCCGCGACCGCGCCCAGGAACACGGTCAGCGTCCCCGTCGTCTCGCTCAGCGCGTCGATCACGGACTGCTGCGTATCGACGATGAAGTCATCCGCGTCGGTGATCTCGTGCCGGAGGCGCAGCACCGTTTCCGCCTCCTGTTGCGCTTCTTCTATCCGTTCGCCGTCCGCCTGCACGTTGATGAGCGAGACCGTGATGTCGCCCTCCGCGGTGCGCTGGCCGGTCAACCGGAAGAATGCCGTCGTCAGCGGAACGAGCACACGGCTGTCCTCGTTCCCGAAAGCGGTGCCCCCTTTGCTCTCCAGGACCCCGATGACCGTGAACCGGATCCCGGAGATGAAGATGTCCACGCCCACCGGACCCCGCTCGCCGAACAGGTCTTCCGCGGTCTGCGAACCGAGCACCGCCACGTTATTCCGGCCCTGCACGTGCGCGGGGGAGATGAACTCACCTGAGGCGACCTCGAAGTTACGCACGTCCGCGAACTCCGGCGTGACGCCTGCCACCTGCGTAAACGTCTCGGTGGACCGGTACGTCACCGACCCGCCCGTGGACACCTCCGGCGCGACGTTCACGATGGATGGCGCGAACACCGGGTCCGTCAGCGCGTACGCGTCGTCCAGCGTCAGGTCGCCGTCCAGCGGACGCACGTACAGCAGGTTCGAGCCGAGTGATTCGATACGGTTCGTGATGTCTTCCTGCGCCCCGCGTCCGATGGACATGAGCGCGATCACCGCCGCCACGCCGATGATGATGCCCAGCAGCGTCAGCCCCGTCCGGAGCCGGTTCGCGCCTATGGACGACCACGCCGTTCCGATGAGCGCGAACGGCGTCATGCCCGCACGCTCTGCGCAGCCTGCGCCTGCAGCGGCTCAGCGACCGGCCCGTCGCCTACGACCAACCCGTCGCGCAGCGAGACGATGCGCCGCGTGTGCCGCGCGACGTCGGCCTCGTGCGTCACGAGCGCCACCGTCAGTCCCTCGTCCCGGTTCAGCCCCTGGATGATCGCCATAAGCTCGGCGCTGGAGCGGCTATCGAGCGCGCCCGTGGGTTCGTCCGCGAGCATGATGGCCGGGTCCTTCACCAGCGCCCGCGCTATCGCCACGCGCTGTTGCTCACCGCCGGAGAGCTCCAGCGGACGGTGCTTGTAGCGATGCCCCAGCCCCACCGACTCCAACGCCCGCAGCGAACGCGCGCGCGCGTTCCGGCGGTCGCCGTACTGCAACGCAAGCTCCACGTTGGCCAGCGCGGACAGCCGGGGCAGCAGGTTGTAGGTCTGGAACACGAACCCGATCTTGCTGTTGCGCACCGCCGCCAGCCGCGCGTCGCCCCAGCGGCTCACCTCCTCGCCCTCCAGCAGGTAGCTGCCGGACGTCGGCGCGTCCAGGCAACCGATGATGTTCATGAGCGTGGACTTCCCGGAGCCGGACGGCCCCATGATGGAGACCATCTCCCCGCGTTCGACGCTCAGGCTCACGCCGTTCAGCACGGGCACGTCCATCGCGCCCAGGCGGTACGTCTTCCGCAGGTCGGTTACTTCTATGAGGCTGGCCATGGTTATCCGCCTCCGCCTCCGCCTCCGCGCAGGCGTCTCGGCCCGCCGCTGAACACGGTCCTGAATGCCCCTCTGCCGCCCTGGGCCGCGGAGGCCGGCTCCGGCATCACCACCTGCTCCCCCTCCGACAGCCCTCTCAGCACGACCACCCAGAAATCGTCGCTCGGTCCGAGCGTTACGCCCCGTTCCTCGACGACGCCGTCAGCCGACACGCGGACCACGGGGGAGAGGATGCTGCCGCTTACCGACGACGTCGGTATCAGCAGTTCGCCGGCATGCTCCGCCAGCACGATCTCCGAGACCGCACTCAGTCCATCGCGCAGCGCCAGTCCCACCGGAACGTCCAGCCGTACCGTAACCGGGAACGTCACCACCCCCGACTGCCCGGACGACGCCGCGCCGATCTCGACGATCTCGCCGGTCAGCGTCTGGCCTTCCAGCGCGCTCAGGCTCACTGCCACGGGCATCCCAACCGACACCGCAAGCACGTCTATCTCGTCCACGGAGCCGTCGACCTCCACGACGGACGGGTCGAGTAAGGTGATGGACGGCTGCTGCTGTCCGCCGCCCTGCTCGCCCAAGCGGCCCCCGGTCTCCATCGAGACGTCCTCAACGACACCGGCCACCGGCGCAGTCAGCACCGCGTTCTCCACGTCCTCCTGCGCCGAAGCGAGCGCATGCTCCGCGACCGTGAGCTCCGAGCGCAGCAGCGATACGTCCAGCGTCTCCGCCTCCACGGTCAGTTCCGCCGCCGCTTCTTCGTCGGCTGCCAGCGCGTTCTCCGCCTTCTCCACCGCCTCCTGAGCCGAAAGGATGTCCCTCGCTATCTTCCCCTGGGTGTTCTCCAGCGCCGCACGCGCGTCGTCCACCGCCGCACGCTTGTCATCGACCAGTGCGCGGGCGTCTTCCAGGGCCATCCACGCCTCCTCCAACTCGTGCTCCGCGCATCGTGTCTCGTACGGCGGGCCGTCGGGACATGTTCCCGCCAGCCTGCCCACGTACAGCGTCTTCCAGGAGAAGACGACCAACTCGTCCCACAGCGTCGCGGGGTCGTCGTCGGGCGGCTCCATCCAGGACAGCTCATGGTTCAACACCTGGCGGTCGTCGAACAGCACGTCCAGGTCCAACTGCCACCCGTCAAGCACCTCAGCAGGGTCCTGCTGAGCATCCACGCTCTCCGCCGGAACTCCCAGCCAGCTCGTAAAGGCCTCCGCGTACGCTCCCGCGACCTCGTCCGCGACGTCGAGCGCGTCCTCAACCACGTCCATCGCGTCCTGGATCGCGTCGTTCGCATCCTGCTCGTCCCTGGCCGCGTTCCTCAACGTCAACTCGAGAGCAGCCTGCGCTCCCTCCAGGCCCCGGCGACTGGACGCCACCGCATCGGCGGCCTCTGCCACCTCGGACGCGTCCGGCGGGCTCAGCGCATCGGCCAGCGCTTCCTGAGCGTCCCGCAGGTCCACCTCCGCCTTCGTCACGTCCCGCTCCAGCGACGCGATCGTCGCCGCGTTCAGCCGCGCGAGTACGTCCCCCGCCTGGACCACGCTCCCCACGCTCACCAGCACCTCTCCGATCTCGCCCGCAACCGGGAACGAGACCTCCTCCCGCAGCGGGAACACCACCGCCCCGCTCGTGGAGATGGCGTCGGTCAGCGTCCCCCGCTGCACCGGCACCAGCTGCTCGCCTGCGGCGAGTCCCCCGGTCGGCGCTGTCGAACGCTCCGGCGCGTAGAAGAAGGCGGCGAGCCCGGCGCCAACCAGGGCGGCAAGCAGTATCGGGGTCTGCCAGACGTAGAAGGGCCCCGCCTTTAGGGACAAGAAACGCATGGGGACACTCCTCCAGACCTGCGCGACAGGATGATACTCGTCCCATACCGATGGCGCGTGGAGCCGCGCCCGCAAGGCGCGATGAAGCCCCGCCCAAGCTCATATACGAAGACTGCGCGGGGCCGGATCCATCCGGTCCCGAAGCCCGGGCCAAAGGGGGACATGGGCGCCCACAAGGGACGCCCCTACACCAAACAGGGGACCCCTATCCGCGAAGCGGCGGGGTGTGGATGGTTTGATGTAGGGGCGCCCTCGTGGGTACCCCTGGCGTTACGCCATGACCGACGCCAAGCCAAACGGGAGGCCACCCGAAGGGCGCCCACAAGGGACACCCCTACACCGGACAGGGATGCGAGGTTCCTGCCTCCGCAGGAACGACGGACCCAAGCGGGACGAGGTTCCTGCCTGCGCAGGAACGACGGGGCGTTATTTTCATAAGAACGACGGAGGCGGACTCATTCAGAATATCCCTAGTACTCGGCGTCCGGCAGCAGGTGGGGCGTCCCTTCGCCCGGAATGACCGCAGCCGCATTGAGCACGCAAGCGAGCATCGAGTAGTAGCCCGCCGTCGCCGTCAGGTCGGTGAGCGTCCGCGTCCCGAACCGCTCCAGCGTCTGCCGGAACACGTCGTCCGGTACGCGCCCGTTCTCCAGGAGCGAGCTCACGTAGCGGAACACCAGCGATTCGTCGCCGGAGAGCCCGTCGGGCGCCGTCCGGTCGCGCACCGCGGCGACCGTCTCCGCGCTCAGCCCCTCGCCCTCTCCTATCGGCTGGTGGGCGGTCCACTCGAACTGGCAGTCCCACTTGCGCGCGACCGTCAGGATCGCCAGCTCCCGCAGCGGCCCCTCGATCGTGTTCTCGAACCGGATGTACGTCCCCACGTGCGCGATGCGCTGCGCCACGTCCGGGCTGTTCAGCAGCACCGTGAACGGCCCGACGACGCGCCCGCGGCTTCCGGCTATGTAGTCGTAGTGCTGTTGGTCCTCGGGGGACACTTCTTCGCGAGTAGTGACCAGCGGCAGTCGCGTCATGGGGTGCTCCTTGTCTGCTTTGGTTCGGAACCTGCTTTATACCGTCCGCACTCCACCCGGGCCCCGCAGTACCCTCTCCCTGACCCTCTCCCCTTGTAGGGACCTTTGCGTAACCCTGTCGCACCGCCCCTTCCCCGCCGATTCACCCCCATCCTAGCCTTCCCCCATCGAGGGGGAAGGGATAGGACAACCTCGCGCCCCGTCTCCCACACGGTTACGCAAAGGTCCCCTTGCAGGGAGAGGGGATCAGGCCTCCGCTCCGCCCCTTCCCCGCCGATTCACCCCCATCCTAACCTTCCCCCATCGAGGGGGAAGGGATAAGACAACCTCGCGCCCCGTCTCCCACACGGTTACGCAAAGGTCCCCTTGCAGGGAGAGGGGATCAGCCACCGACCTTCCACGACAACGTGTTCGCAGGCGCGGCAGCCTGGGGCCTGCGGCGGGCCGGTTCCCTAGGGATGCTCTGAACAAGCCTGTCTCCTGCAGCCCCGCCTGTTCACCCCCATCCTAACCTTCCCCCATCAAGGGGGAAGGAATCAGGCGCCACATGCGCAATCAGCGCAGACTCGCCACTTGTTCAGACTATCCCTAGAGGTAGCCCAGCTCCAGCGCCCGTTCTTCGTCCAGCAACGCTTCGGACACCTGCCTGCCGGAGCGTTCGTCGTGGAAGGGCTGCCGGTACAGCACGCCCTCGTCGCACAGTTCGCCGATGGCGTCGCGTTTCTCCTTGGCCGTCCCGGGGATGGCCTGCCGGGGGTCCTGGCACCAGGAGTCGATGATGCGCAGGCTCCAGTAGTGCAGCGGCGCGGGCCCGCGCTGCACCATCGAAACGATGGCCGTCTTCAGCTCCTCCGGGTCGACACTCTCCACCTCGGGAGTTTCGTAGTGGTCGGTCTCGTTGCCCGCCGCTGCGACGAGGTCGTTGCTCACGCTCTCCGGCACGCTGCAGATGACGACGCGCTGGCCGAACCGGTTCCGCACCTGCGTCACCAGCCGCATGTAGTCCGCGTCGCCGGACACCATCAGGAAGACTTTCTCCTTCTCGCCGGTATCCGCATCGAACGCCTCCACCATCATGTCGAGCGCCAGCGCCATGTCCGCTGCGTTCTTGACCCGCTCCATCTGCTGTCCGCCCTTGGTTACCAGCGAACGCTTCACGGGGATGTTGATCGCCTCGATGCCGCACATGGACAACTGCCGCGTGATCTCGGACGGGTGCTCGCTGAAGTCCGCGTAGGCGCGCATCATCGTGGGCCGCCCGTACTTCTGCGCCTTGTCCACTATCTGCCGGAAGTCCGGCTCCATACCGTAGTGATTCAAGAGGCCGTAGCGCAGATTCTCCAGATCGATGAAAACAGCTACCTCCCCAACCATAGAAGACTCTCCTTTCACTCATATCTCGGCTACTGGAAATGCCAGCCTGCTCAGAAAACGCGCGCATTGTACACAATGGAGAGTACGCGTGTGTCTCAGGCGATGCTCCGTCCCGCAGAGCTCTCGCTGTTGCCGGCGTGAGGCCACCGGCGAGCACGTCCAACCTGCCGGGCGCCTCACAGAACAGTCCGGCCAGGCCGCCCGCAGTCCTTGACACCCGGAACGACAAACGCCTGCCCTGTGAAGCGCGGGCCGTAGTGGCGCATCGCGCTCAATGGACTACAAACGCAGTACAATTTCACTATATCCATGTTCGCAATCAAGGCAATCCTGATATACAGTTGTCACAGTGTTTCCAGTTCATGGGGTATATCCATGCCGCACCCTGGCAACCGCGCCACCCATCCTCGCACAGGAGTACCCGCATGGTGCTGACCGAGTTCTTCCACAGTCTGGATACGGCCTCGTACGGTGCATACGTCATGGACCCGCAACGCAGGATCCTGTTCTGGAACCGGGGCGCGGAGCGGATCCTTGGGCACAGGCCGGAGGAGGTTGTGGGACGGCAATGCTATGAGGTGCTGTTGGGTCTGCCGGAGCAGCCTTGTACGCCGGCCTGTGGGCCGGAATGCCTGACCGTGCACCTCGCCGAAACGGGGCGGATAGCGCCGGTGGCCCAGGTCCGGATGCGCTGCGCGTCCGGCGCGCGCAAGCGGGTTGATGTCATGGCGTTGCATGTCCCGTTTCCGGACACCACGGTCCTGGTGCACCTGTTGTGTGAGCCATCAGGTGAAGCGAGCGCCCGCGGGACCGAGCCGTCCGCGCAGGTTGGGCACACCCCGCCCGTGCCCGAGGGTCCGCCTGAAACTGAGGCGGACGCGGGCCTTTACGGCCGGCTGACGTCCCGCGAGCTGGAGGTGGTCAGGCTGCTCGCTTCGGGAGAAACGGGCCGGTCGATAGGCGGGCGCCTGCACCTGAGCGGACACACGGTGGAGAACCACATCCGCAACGCACGGGAGAAGCTGCACGCAGCGACGAGGCTGGACCTGGTGCTCACGGCCCAACGCCTCGGTCTGGTGCAGGGCCCTGCGACCGGTCCTCCGCGCAAAGATGACAGGAATCCGTCATGACGAACTCCCGGACTACTGGAAGCATAGCTCGCCGATACACCGCGGTCTGTTCGCGGGGTTTTGCCTGTTATGCGGAGGTAGGGAGCTATGCGTCATGTCCTGAGCGTGCGCCTGCTTGGCACGGCGGCGGTTTTGGTGATTGCGATGGTGGTTGCGATGGCGCTGGCGGCACTGTCTGCGCCTGAGCAGGCGGGAGCGCAGGACAAGGGCGATGGCGGCGGCAACGAGGAGCGCCCGCACGGCTCCGGCCCAGGCGACGGCTCCGGCAACCCATGCGACGACCATGCGCCAGGAGTCGGGGGCTGCGAGGAGGACCCACCAGACCCACCGGACCCGCCAGACCCACCAGACCCGCCAGACCCAACCCCGACCCTCACGCCGATCCCCGATCCGGGCGGCCTGGACCTGCCGCCCGCGCCCTCCGGGTTCTCCGCAAGGGCCAGCGGGTCCAGCAACTCGACGGTCTACCTGTCATGGACATATCGGAGCGGCATCGAGGAGTACAAGGTGCAGTGGCGCGGGTCTGGCGGCGGCACCTGGAAGAGCAAGTACGTCTCCGGGCGCTCGGCCCGTGACGACGAACAGGACGACCCCGGCAACGTCCCGCGAGCGACATCGACGACCGTGAGTGGCCTGAGGAGCTGCTCCACCTACAGTTTCCGCATCGCCGCCGAGGGCGACGGCGGCACCTACGCCAACGACTACGGTCCGTGGTCATCCGCCTCCGCCACGACGGGTTGCCCAACCGCGACCCCCACGGCAACCGCGATCCCCACGGCGACCGCAACCGCGATCCCTATGGCGACCGCAACGCCTCCCGCGCCAAGCGGGTTCAGCGTTACGAAAACGAGCACTACGAGCGTCAACGTGAGCTGGTCAAGCCTCAGTGGAGCCGACCGCTATCAGGTCGACTGGAAGGCCAGCACGGGGCCGTGGTGGACGAACTACGTCAACAGCCCTACGACCTCTCAGCCCTATACAGTCATCCCTGACTGCGACACCTACCGATACCGCGTCCGCGCCAACGGCGACGGCACCACCTACGCCGACGCCTGGGGCGAGTGGGCCAGCACCATCTCGGTAGAGTTCGACAACGACTGCGATGACGAACTCGAACCGCCTCCGGCGCCTGACTGGTTTGGCATCACGGTGATCGACCACGACTCGGTACGCCTGAACTGGGCGGTTCGCTCTGGAGTCATCGACCATCGCGTGCGGTTCCGCCAATTCGGGACGGAGGGCTGGGACGGCTCGTACTCCCCGGACGGCGTCGAGACCTTCGACGACCTACTGTGCAGCCCGTCCCCTACTCGCAGGAGGGTGTACGAGTTCAGGGTGCGGGCATTCGGCGACGGCATCACCTACGCCTACGATTATGGGGACTATACGAGCATCCTGACGGCCCGTATGCCGGTCTGCCCGCCCCCACCGCCGGCGGACACACCCGTAGTGCCGCCTGGCGATGACGGCACGACCTACGCAGACCTCATCGGGCCACGATCAGGAAAGGACTTTGACTGTCAGCCCGTTCTGGGACTCGGCACGCGCAAGAAGCACTCATCGTCGCCGATGCGGTCGAGCGACAACCGGCACAAGACACTGGTCGAGATGTATGCTTTTCGGGATGCGGTCGACCTCCTGACGTACTGCGTCGATTTCCGCTTCATCGCGGAGTCGACACCCGGCGCGCACAACATCTCGTGGAGCGGCAAAGGCTACAAGTTGGAGAAGCGTCTTGACCTGAGCGGGCTGACGGACGAACAGGTACTGGAGCTGAACCGCCCCCAGTTGCTCAGATACTTCCGCACCGTCACCCCCGACGATTCCGGCATAACGCCGGACCTGAGCGATGCGCACTCCTGCCCGAATTGCAGGGGAGGAACGCTCGCCATGAGCGGGAGATGGGTCACCAAGTCCTTCAAGGTCCCGACCGTCTACGCCCGCGGCACGGCGGTCTTCACGCACAGCGGCACGCGGGAGCCGTTCCAACCCCGCGAGCAGTTCACCATGCAGGCTGCCACGCCTGGAGGAGTCTGCTTCGGTTTGCATTGCCTGGCTCACATCAGGCGCGCCATCGACAGGGAGCTCGCCGAAGATGGCATCAAGCCCGGCCTCCTCGAACATATCGTCAACATCCTCGCCAATGCGACGGCAGGTTCGTAGAAAGGGCAAGATGATAGCCATGACACTCCACACCAAGATTTCGCGCCTCACCGTCGCTGCTCTCACGGGGGTCGCGCTGCTCCTCTTGGTCGGCGCAACCTATTGGGTGTTTCAGGAACCTCGAAGCGCAGGAGCGGCCGTCCTCGTTCAAGCGGCGTGCGCAGAGATGACGGCGCCCTACGACGCTGTTGCGACCACTTCTACCCCCGTGGAGAACGCTCGCTGGGAGACCTCGTACTCCGGGCACGACTACCACCAGACGCGCACCATAACGTCCAAACAGGGGGCAGTCCTACACCGGCAGGAGAAGATCATCAAGGACGGAACGTTCTACTTTCGTCAGACCACGCGCACTGACCCCAACACCTACAGCCCGTGGGCCATCATGGATACGAACGTCCCGCACGTCGAGCCGCTCCCGTGCCTGGATCGCACGAGCTACACCCGTTCGTCCGACGACCCCAACGCCGCCGCTTACTCGTCGGTGCTCTTCCTCTCACAGCAAGAGGGGTCTGTGCGCAATGAGTTCTGGGTGGACTCCAGCAACAGGCCGACGCGAGCGCAACGCACCTTCCTGAAGCCTCCGCAACCCGGATCACAGACGCGGTCTTCGGACAGCGACGTGACTATCGACTTCACCTACTCGGGTTTTGGCGACCCCAACACGATCACGACTCCAACGGTGCCGGAGGCACCCACGCCAACGCCTACTCCCACGGCGACGCCCACCCCCACGGCCACCCCAACCCCCACTCCGACAGCGACGCCGGAGCCGCTCGACGGCAACCCCCGCGCGGAGAGCGTGACGTCGACGACCGTCACCGTCAGCTGGGACCGCGTGACAAGTGTTGACGGCGAGCATGTGAGGGACATCCGCGTGAACTACCGAAGGTCCGCGAGCGACTCGTGGGTGTTCGGGAACTACGTCGACTCAAACACGTGGAGCCAGCGAAGGCAGCAGACAGTCCTGCCGAGGAGCACTGCCGACCCACTGGTATGCAACACCGAGTACGAGTTCCAGGTCGAATACAAACTGGACAGTGGGTGGCACGACTACGGTACCTTCACGGACAGCACCGGGGGTTGCTAGACCTCCCGGCGCAGTCCTGCCGCTCCCGATCCTCGGACCGTGACGCCGCCTGCTGCCGGAGTAGCAGCAGGCGGTTGCGGCGGATGAGGCCGGTGGAGCGCGGGGCGTAGCAGCGTATCGAGGCGCCGCGGATCAGCGCGGCGCCTCGCACGCACGGCACCGGCGACGGCGACGGCATGGGCAACCCATGCGACGACCATGCGACGGGAGTCGGGGGCTGTGAGGAGCCGACCGCAACCCCCACGCCGGAGCCCACCGAGGTACCCGCACCTACGCCGACTCCTACACCCACTCCGGGCGGCCTGGACCTGCCTCCAGCGCCCTCCGGATTCAACGCCAGCGCCATCAGGTTGGACTGCACCAGCGTGGTGCTGGACTGGATCTATCGCCGGGGCATCGAGGAGTACCAGATCCAGTGGAGGGAGAGCGGCGGCAACTGGCGAACGAAGTACGTCTCCGGCGCAAGAAATGCGAAGCAACAGCGCGACGTCGACGAGGGCAGGCAACCGCGCGCCACCACCACGGTCATCTCCGGCCTGAAGCCCGGCACAGCATACGATTTCCGCATCCGGGCAGAGGGAGACGGTGTCGCGTATGCAGACGACTACGGGCCAACGGCAACGGCCGGGGCGACCACCAACTCGGGTTGCCCCGAGGAGGACCCGCCTCCGCCTCCGCCGACGCCGACGGCTACGCCCACGCCCACGCCCACGCCTACCCCCACACCGACGCCGACGGCTACGCCCACGGCGACTCTGACCCCGCTGCCCACGCCGCCAGCGCCGTCGGGATTCCAGGTTCGTCCTTCCAAGACTGACGACCGTGCCGTGGATGCCTCGTGGGATTACAACGCGAACATCGCCGACTACCAGATAGCGTATGCCCCAGAAGGAACCGACACTTGGTCATACAGCGTCGTTACTGGTCCCGCAGGCCGCAGCGCCAGACAGGGTCCGAATGAACCCAGGACTCAGGTCAGGCATGGCGACTTCACGACCATATCCAATCTCATAGCGGACGATTCCTACGATTTTCGGATACGGGCGAAGGGAGACGGGATAGTATATGAGGACTCCATCGAGAATCCGTGGGGTCCATGGTCGGCCTCCGACGAGCCGGTGCGCCCAGGCAGGCCCAAGGTGGCGATCTCCCGCGATGCTCTGGGCGTGCCCGCCGGCGGGTGGATCATCTACACCGTGACGGCGGATCGCGCTACCCTGCACAACATCGCCGTACCAATCAGCGTAACCGCTGGGGCAGCGGCGCTCGTGGACGCACCGGCGTCGATTACCATCCCGAAAGGAGAGCTGCAGGCCAGCAAGCGGATTAACGTCCATGCGGACGCCGACGTCACGAGTGTGATCGTCAGAGTGCAAGCAGGCCGGTACAATCGCACTGGCACACCTTCAAGCGTGATCACTATCATCTCCGGGGCGCCGGAGCCCACGCCCAGCCCTTCCATAGAGGGGTATGTGATCAAAAGCTGGTACAGTATGGCTGACAAGGATGGCATAGACCTCGCCTGCAAGGAGAACGGGGTACCCATCGGCAACCCCAAAGACCACAGTCTGCGCGTCGACTTCACGCAGACTGGCAGCACCTACGCTGCACGCGGGTTCCAGTGGCAGGCGAGAAAGCCGACGCACGTCGCGCAAGCGACCCTCCCGGACGGCACGGAGATCGAAGGCAACTTCGCTCCGCGCGTCAGCTATAAGCCACTAACGACCGTCTTCGAAGGCCAGTACACTCATTCGTCCACATGGGTAGAGCTGAGCATATACCAACCTGACGTGCCGCCGCCGGGCTACTACTTCGACGGCAGCAACCAGGCGGGAAACGACTGCACAACACAGGGAGCTGTACACACGTTCGACGTCCCGCACAACCTCGTCATGGGGGTGCGCTGGCGGGTAACGCAGAGGATCCTCTATAGCACCCGGGCATCAATCGTGAGCGGCAATCAAGACGACGACGAATTCGCATGCAGCTCCGGGTGCCCGTTCAACGTTGGGCACATAGGCACGAACGTGTTGGAACTCCCATAATTCGGCAAATGAGGTGACCGTCAATGCCACGCGCAACCAACAGACTCAAACTCGCAGGCATCGCCATCGTGATGCTATGCCTCGCCGCCTACGGTGTATTCACCTGGACTACATCCGGAGAGCCGACCGCACTATCGCAGACCACTCCCGAACAGCAGGGTGGCTACCTGCTGCCCGAATGGCCGCCGTTCGTCATGATCTACAAGACAGCGGGCCCCGGTATCAGTTCGGGCGATGTCACCTATAAGCCCATCGAGACGGTCAGACTCGAGTGGAAGAAACTGAACGACTGGAAGGCGACCACCATTGCCGCGGAGACTATCGACCTCGGCCACGAAGTCTTCGACCGCACAGGTTCCTGGGCGCAGCAGTTAGGCACGACGTACAGCGACTACGACGCCGCCCTCGACCACCGCCATTCATTCGAGCTCGGAACCTACGACGTCATGACGCCTCCGGGCATCGCGAGTCCCATCACGCTCGCCACATTCGACCTCGCCACGCGGACGGACGGTGACCTTGCGCGCGTTCTCGCTGACCTCTGCACGGGAGACCAATGCCACATCGTCAGCGTCGGCGCACGGTCGGCGAAGAACACAGGCTCGATCGGTCGCCAGTACAGCGACGACGCAATCTCGGACATCGTATTCACCAACGACGCGGCCCGCATACCGATCGGCTCGCGGAACATCGAGGTGCTGCAGTTGCAGATCAGCCCGACGACCCCGGACGCCGACGCCTGCCACACCAACCTGCGCGAAGTGATCGTGTCGGCCAGTCTCAGCATGCAGCAATGGAACGCTTCCTGTCCGTCAGTCAACAGATCCGGAGCGTTGGCTCACTACTATACGTTCGACATCGGCGAAGAGCAGATAGTCAGCATCGAGGCGGAGTCGTCCGCCGTCGACGTCTACCTCTATCTGCTCTCCGGCGCGAGCAAGACGGGAAGCGTCATCGCTGAGAACGACGACCTCAGCACCGACCGACCGCTCGCATCAGGCATCGAGCGAAGCCTCAGCGCAGGGACGTATACCGCGGAGGTAACGACGAACCAGACGGGGCTGCAGAAGGGCACATTCTCGCTGACAGTACGGTCACCTATGTCGACGCCAATTCCAATTGCAACCACCACCCCCACCCCTACACCCACGCCCACTCCGACAGCGACGCCCGTGCCACTGGACGGGAACCCGCGCTCGGAGAGCGTGACGGGCACGAGCGTCAGGGTCAGCTGGGACCGCCTCCGGGACAGGGAACTGTCCGGCGGGGACTTCGTACGGGACTACCGTGCGAACTACCGCGAGTCGGCGAGCGCTCCGTGGACGTTCGGCAACTACGTAACGTCGGAATCGTTCGGCAATCAAAGGCCGCAGACAACCGTACCACGGGAAACCGCAGACCCGTTGCAGTGCAACACGCAGTACGAGTTCCAGGTTGAAGTCCAGCTGTCCGATGGTTGGCACGACTATGGCGAGTTCACCGCCAGCACCGGAGCCTGCTGAACCTGGCGCAGTCCTGCCGCTCAAAGCCTCGGACCGTGACGCCGCCTGCTGCCACTCCAGCAGCAGGCGGTTGCGGTGAAGGAGGCCGGTGAAGCGCGACCCGCCGCTGCCTCCGGCGCCCTCAGGCTTCACCGCCAACGCGAGCTCGACGGACAGCCACAGCGTCGTGCTCTTTTGGAACTACCGCGCTGGCATCGAGCGGTACCAGATCCAGTGGAGGGAGAGCGGCGGCAGTTGGCGAACGAAGTACGTCTCTGGGACCAGAAATGCGGAGCAGCAGCGCGACGTTGACGAGGGGAGGCAACCGCGCGCCACCACCACGATCATCGACGGCCTGATCTGCGACGAGATCCACGACTTCCGTATCCGCGCCGAAGGCGACGGCGTCACCTACGACGACGACTACGGCTCCTGGGCCACCGACTCGGCGTCATGGGAGTGCGCCGAACTCACCGACCCGCCAACACCAGACGGTCTAGGCGCCACCGGACTGGACCGTGGCGCCAGCGTCCGCTGGAACAGTCAGAGCGGCACCGACCGGTTTCAGCTCGGGCACTCACCTCAAGGTGAGGACAGATGGACCTACAAGTACGTCAGCGGATCCAGCTTCACCACCACCGTCTCCAACTTGGACTGCAACACGACCTATTCCTTCCGGCTGCGCGCCCAGGGAGACGGACAGCTCCACACGACCAACTGGAGCGGCTGGACCGGTGGGGCCACAGCCAGACCGCGCTGCACTCCGACCCCAACGCCCACGCCAACCGGGACACCTACGCCCACGCCGACGCCCACGCCGACGCCCACCCCCACTCCTACGCCCACGCCCACGCCCACGACCACGCCGACCCCAACGCTGACGCCGACGCCGACGCCTACACCTACTCCCACGCCCACACCTACGGCTACGCCCACGGCGACCCCGCTTCCGGCGCCCACTGAAGAACACCTGGGGTGTGAAGCATGGCACTCACTGGATGTGGATAGTGGATCAACAGACTCAGGAGGCAGGGTTCCCAGGGCGGGCGTATACAGGCATGAGAAGTTCAGGGTGGACTACTCCGGGCATGGCGAATCGAATGCCATCAATGCGCCGTACGCGCTGCCCGTCATCAGCGCGAGGGAAGTCTTCGCCGGTCGCCCCGCGAACGTGCTTCTGCCTGCGGCCCTCAACGCGCCTGGCGCCGTCACGTATTCGGTTTCGCCCGCGTTGCCTGAAGGGCTGACGTTCAACGCCTCGATCCGGACGATTACGGGGACTCCGGTATCCTCAGCGGAGCCTGCGGAGTACACGCTCACTGCGGCGACTGCCGGTCAGACCGTCACGCAACCGTTCATTCTGCACGTAGTGGCAGCACCAGTAGCCGTCACCCTTAACGTCGGCGAATCGTATGACAGCGTGATAACTGTCGAACATTCGGCAACCCACACTGTAGCGCCTCCTCTTCCGCCAGGAATGGCTCTAGAGGTTTCGGGCAGAACGGTACGGTTCACGGGAATCCCGACCGCCGCCACGCCTGCCACGGAGCATACGATTACAGCGACGAGCCCAGTTGAGACTGTTCGGGCCATCATCTCCATCACCGTCGTGGAGCCCTTGCCCACCCCCACGCCAATTCCAACAGCGACGCCCACCCCCACGGCCACCCCAACCCCAACCCCGACAGCGACGCCGGAGCCGCTCGACGGCAACCCCCGCGCGGAGAGCGTGACGTCGACGACTGTCACCGTCAGCTGGGACCGCGTGACAAGTGTTGACGGCGAGCACGTGAGGGACATCCGCGTGAACTACCGAAGGTCCGCGAGCGACTCGTGGGTGTTCGGGAACTACGTCGACTCAAACACGTGGAGCCAGCGAAGGCAGCAGACAGTCCTGCCGAGGAGCACTGCCAACCCACTGGTATGCAACACCGAGTACGAGTTCCAGGTCGAATACAAACTGGACAGTGGGTGGCACGACTACGGTACCTTCACGGACAGGACCGCAGCCTGCTAGACCTCCCGGCGCAGTCCTGCCGCTCCCGATCCTCGGACCGTGACGCCGCCTGCTGCCGGACCGGCAGCAGGCGGTTGCGGTGAAGGAGGCCGGTGACGTGCGGGCCGTAGCAGCCGGACGGCGACGCCACCCCTACCGCCCGTTGACCAGGTTGTATCCCGCCGGTATTTCCCTATAGTGTGGCAGTGTCGGTCCGGCGGAGTACATCGATGGCGCCTCCTGACGCCCACCCACGCATCGGGAGTGCGACATGACCGTGAAATCACTCAGCCTTGCCGCCGCCCTCGTCCTCGTGGCAGGTATCGCACTTGTAGCCTTCGTCGTCCTTGGCCGCAACGACGACCCCGACCAAGTGCTTCAGGCCGCACTGTCAACCACCTGCGACCCGGCGCTGACCCGGTACTTCGACGTCACCCTAGACTTCGACGGAGAGATCTCCTCCTTCCGATACGATGGCGCCGACTTCCACATGACGATGTCAACGCCACACGGCCTCTACGAGGAGATCCTGAAGGGCACTACGGTCTATACACGGCGCAGCGCCGAGGACGACTGGACGACGAGTACCGTCCCTTCGACCTTCATAGGCATCTGTGGGCCCGGCTCGTCGACGAAGTCGACGAGATCCACAGAGACAGGCGACCCCAGCTACGTATACGGCGGCCTCAACTTCAACTTCATGAACGCGGTGACGCTCAACGGAGAGACCGTACGGTACTACGTCAGTGACCCGATCGACTCGAGCAGCACCTACGAGGGCTCAACGGAAGAGTTCTGGATCAACTCATCCAACTACATCGTCAAGGCCAGGCGAAACCTCGTCTTCAACACAACGCATTTCGGCGGCATATCGTCGACAGCCACATTGACGTTTCAACTCTCCGGCCTCGGCGAAGTAAACACGATCACCGCACCGGTGTTGCCCACGCCAACGCCCTGACCCACCGAACGGAGGGACGCTGCCTGCTGCCGGAGTGGCAGCAGGCGGTTGCGGTGGAGGAGGCCGGTGACGCGTAACTGTTCAGAATTGACGAGGGAGATGCCTTCGGAGGGTTGTCATTCCGAGCGGAGCCGAGAGCCTGCCCTGAGCCTGCCGAAGGGAATCTCTCCGGGAAGGTTCGTAAAGGCGAGGCGCGCACCCGAGAGGATGTTGCGCGCTGAAGCACGGACTGCGCCTCCGGCTCCGCTCAGCATGACAAGGGCCGCCCCAACCCCAGGCTGCGAGGTTCCTGCCTCCGCAGGAACGACGGAACCGTCAGGCGAGGTTCCTGCCTCCGAAGGAACGACGGAACCGCCAGGCGAGGTTCCTGCCTCCGCAGGGACGACGGAGCCGCCAGGCGGGGTTCCTGCCTCCGCACGAACGACGGAGCCGTCAGGCGAGGTTCCTGCCTCCGCACGAACGACGGAACCGGCAGGCGAGGTTCCTGCCTCCGCAGGAACGACGAAACCGTCAGGCGAGGTTCCTGCCTCCGCAGGAACGACGAACTCATCAACTCTGAACAGTTACGGTGACGCGCGGGCCGTGACGACCCATCGAGGCTCCACGCTATAATGCCCCCGCCGCGTCCACCAGGCGCGGCCCGCGCATGCCCGCGCGGCTGGGAGCAAGCCCATGCCAGAGATGACCGGCGGACAGGCCCTCATACGTTCCATACACCGCGAAGGCGCGGAGGTCATCTTCGGCCTGCCCGGCGTCCAGATGTATCACGCTGTGGACCCGGTCCTCGACGAGCCAGGCATGCGGTTCATCACCGTCCGCCACGAGCAGGCCACCGCCTACATGGCGGACGGGTTCACCCGCGCGGGCGGCGGCACCGGCACGGCGATGGTCGTCCCCGGCCCCGGCCTGCTCAACGCCTCCGCCGCCATCGGCACGGCGTACGCGGCTTCGTCGCCCATCCTCGTCGTCTCAGGCCAGGTCGACCGCGACCTCATCGGGTTCGACCGCGGCATCCTCCACGAGGTCAACGACCAGCAGGACGCCATCCGTCCCGTGACGAAGGCCGCCTACCGCGTGCTCAACGCGGTGGACGTGCCCGCTGTGGTCCACGAGGCGTTCCGCCAGCTCCGCACCGGTCGCCCACGTCCGGTCGAGATCGAGATACCGCCCGAAACGCTCGCGGAGGTCGCGGACATAGACCTGCTCGAACCCGGCGACTACCGCCGGGACGCCGCATCCGACAGTGACATCGAACGCGCCGCCCGCGTGCTGGCGCAGGCCAGGAACCCCATCGTCTGGGCCGGCGGCGGCGTCCTCTCCTCCGGCGCGTCCGACGCGCTGCTGCGCGTGGCCGAGCACCTGCAGGCCCCCGTCATGACGACCCACGAGGGCAAGGGCGCGGTTCCGGAGTCGCACTACCTCAGCATGGGCTCCCTCAAGTCCCGAAGCGACGACTTCCGAGAGCACCTGCGCCACCACGATGTCTTCCTCGCCGTCGGCACGCGCTTCGCGACCGCGATGCTCACCCACGACGCGCAGGTCGTGCAGATAGACGTGGACCCGGACGAGATCGGGCGCAACTTCCCCAACACGCTCGGCGTTGTCGGCGATGCAAAGGGCTCGCTGGAGAAGCTCGCCGTGGCGCTCGAAGACGCGATGCCCCCTGCCGAGAGCAAGCGCGCGATGCTGGAGAAACTGCACGCGGCCCGCTTCGGCCCCAAACTCCGCATCGAGCCGCTCGACTCCTACATGAACGCCGTCCGCGCCGCGATCCCCCCGGACGGCATCCTCGTCGCCGGCATAACCCAGCTCGGCTACTACAGCAGGATGTTCTACCCGGTCGAGCAGCCGCGCACCTACCTCACGTCCTCCTACTTCGGCAACCTCGGCTACGCCTGGCCGACGACGCTCGGCGCGAAGGTCGCGCAGCCGGACAGGGCCGCCGTCTGCATCTCGGGCGACGGCGGCTTCCTCTTCAACTCGCAGGAGCTCGCCACTGCGGTCCAGCACGGCATCAACGCCGTCGCGGTCGTCTTCAACGACAACGCCTACGGCAACGTCATGCGCGACCAGGCGGACCGTTTCGATGGGCGTGTCATCGGCTCGAAGCTCCACAACCCGGACTTCATGAAACTCGCCGATGCCTACGGCGCACGCGGGATCCGCGCCGAAACGCCCGCCGCCCTCGAAACCGCTCTCCGCGACACCATCGCCTCCAACGACGCGCCAACCCTGATCGAGGTGCCCTTCGGCCCCGTCGCCTCGCCGCTCTAACCCTCATGCCCCCAACCCAGATCACCATCGACATCCCCAACGTCAGCGTCGCCGCTCTCCGCGACGGGGACGGCCCGCGCCTGCTCTTCATCCACGACGAGCTCTCCTCAGCGTGGACGCCGTTCCTCGACCTGCTCGCGGAACGCTTCGAGGTCATCGCGCCCGAGCTGCCGGGCTTCGGCTGCAGCGAACGCCCCGAGTGGGCCGACACGATCGACGACCTCGCGTTCGCCGTCGCCGACCTCGCCGACGCACTCGCCCCTACCGCCATCGTCGGCGCAAGCCTCGGCGGATGGCTCGCCGTCGAAGCCGCCGTCCGCGGCGCGCCCGCTGCCGCGCTCGTTGCCATCGGCGCGCCCGGCATCGACCTTCGCGGCGACCCGCCCGCCGACTACTTCATCCTGCGGCAGGACGAGCGGCCGGCCTTCTTCTTCGACGACCCCGCATGCGCGCCGGACGTGGACGAGGAGATCGCCATCCGCAACGAGAGCATGACCGCGCGCCTCGTCTGGCAGCCCCGGTACGTCAACCCCGCGCTTGCCGGACGCCTCCACCGACTGCGCGCGCCGACCCTCGTGGTCTGGGGCGCGAACGACGGCCTCCTCTCGCGCGCCCACGGCGAGGCCCTTGCCAGCGGCGCGCCGGACGCGCGGCTCGCGGTCGTGGACAACGCGGGCCACTTCCCCGCACGAGAGCAGCCGGAGGCAACCGCCGCGCTCGTCGCCGGGTTCCTGCATGAACTCGCCTCTCCCAGTGGCGCGTGATGAAAGATCGGCTATTGTCATTCCGAGCGAAGCGCAGCGGAGCCGAGGAATCTCTCGGGAGACGCTCCGTTGCGCCCGGAGACTCCCCGAGAGATGTTTCGACTCCGCTCAACATGACAACGCGCACAGGCGGCAGCGCTTGATGAAAGATCGGCTGTTGTCATTCCGAGCGAAGCGCAGCGGAGCCGAGGAATCTCTCGGGAGACGCCCCGTTGTGCCCGAAGATTCCCCGAGAGATGTTTCGACTCCGCTCAACATGACAAGGGAGGGGCCTCCGGCTCCGCTCAACATGACAACGCGCACAGGCGGCAGCGCATGATGAAAGATCGGCTATTGTCATTCCGAGCGAAGCGCAGCGGAGCCGAGGAATCTCTCGGGAGACGCCCCGTTGTGCCCGGAGACTCCCCGAGAGATGTTTCGACTCCGCTCAACATGACAAGGGAGGAGCCTCCGGCTCCGCTCAACATGACAAGGGAGGGGCCTTCGACTCCGCTCAACATGACAAGGGAGGAGCCTTCGGCTCCGCTCAACATGACAAGGGAGGGGCCTTCGACTCCGCTCAACATGACAAGGGAGCGGCCTCCGGCTCCGCTCAACATGACAAGGGAGGGGCCTCCGGCTCCGCTCAACATGACAACCCGCACAGGCGGTGGCGCGTGGCGACTCCGGCCCATTTCTCATCTCTCACCACGCGTCCGTGGGAGAGCGTGAGCCCCATGCAGTTCGTCTACTTCCACCTCATGCCCTGGCCGCACCTCGACGAGTCGTTCGAGAGCGAGCGCTCCGCGTGGGTCACCTACTCCAACGCCCACTTCGACCCTGAGCGCGGCGCTGAGGTCTACGAGCAGTACCTCTCCCAACTCGTCTACGCGGAGGAGCTCGGCTTCGACGCCATCGCGGTCAACGAGCATCACCAGACCGCCTACGGCCTCATGCCATCGCCGGACGTCATCGCCTCCTACCTCGTCGCCCGGACGAAGCGCGCGAAGATCGCCATCCTCGGCAACGCCACGCCCCTGCGCGACCACCCGCTGCGCGTCGCGGAGGAGGTCGCGATGATGGACGTCATCAGCGGCGGCAGGGTCATCTGCGGCTTCGTGCGCGGCATCGGCCCGGAGTACCACAACTTCACGATGAACCCGGCCACCAGCCTGGAGCGCTTCCGCGAGGCGCACGACCTCATCGTCGAGTCGTGGACGCGCCCCGGCCCGTTCCGCTGGGAGGGGAAGCACTACCGCTTCGAGTACGTGAACCCGTGGCCGCGCCCCCTCCAGCAGCCGCACCCGCCCATCTGGATACCGTCGCAGGGCAGCGGCGAGACGATCGGCTGGGCCGCGGAGCGCCGCTACACGTTCATCGTCACGTTCACGCCGTTCCGCAACGTCGCCCGCTTCATGGGCCAGTACCGAGACGCCGCGCGCGAGAACGGCTACGACGCCGAGCCAGAGCAGATGGGATGGGCGCTGCCCGTCTACGTGGGCGCGACCGACGAGGCCGCCATCGACGAGGCGAGACCGCACGCCGAGTACCTCTTCAACCAGCTGGTGCGCCGCCCGCTCCCGGTCTTCTTCCCGCCCGGCTACCTCTCGGACGACTCCGCCAAGAACGTCCTGCGCGCCTTCTCGGCCATCGGCACGCAGCGCACGACCATCGAGCAACTGGACGGCAACTCACAGATCGTCATCGGCTCCGCCGAGACGGTGACGCGCCGACTGCGCGAGTGCATCGACGAGTCCGGCATCGGCACGCTCGTCCTGCTGCCGCAGTTCGGCTCGATGCCCCACGAGCAGGCGGTGGGCAACATGGAGCGCATCGCGGAGCAGGTCATGCCCGCCCTCCGTGACCACGTCAGCGCCGTCTACCGCTGAAGGGGTGCGATTGGAGGGGCGTGAGGGTGTTTGATCCCCTCTCCCCTGAGGGGACCCTTGCACAACACCGGCGAGGGCGCTTTGGGAGACGTGGCGGGGGCCTGATCCCCTCTCCTTACAAGGGGAGATGGCTAGGGTGAGGGTACTGCGGGGGCGGGGTGAGGGTTGGCGGGGCGGGGGTGTGCGATGGGGTTATGCAAAGGGACCTAAATACGTGACTAACCCCTCCAGGAGTTGCGCATGCGATATTCAGCATAAGAACATTCCCGTGCTGGGGCGGCTACGCCCCCTTGCAGTGAACAGAGGTGCGGATATGTCGCATGTTCCAGTCGGAGGCAAGATTCCACGACACTGGCGAATCAAACTCTTAGTGAGACACAACCCCAAGCTGCGCGGGTCCAAAGCGTATGCACGGTTCAGCCTCTACCGCGATGGCATGAAGGTAGGTGACTTTTTGGATGCTGGGGGGACCATGGGCGACATCCGATACAACATAGGCCACGGCTACCTGTGCGCGTGAGCGAGTCGTGACGATGGAGGCCACCTAGCGGTGAGGGTGGGCGGGGCTGGGGTGTGCGATGGGGTTGCGCAAAGGTCTCTTGAGGGGAGAGGGTGCCGCCCGGAGGGCAGACGGTGAGGGTGAACCAGGGGATGGGGGCGTGGGTGTCTCCGATAGGTTGCAAAAGAGTCCCTGAATGCCGTCAGGCCTCGGCTCGGACCCGCGAACGCTTCCCGTTCAGCAACGTCCCAAGCGGCGTGTAGCGCACGCCCCACTCGTAAACCAGCAGCAGCACGCCCGCCGTCACCGCGATCAGCAGCGCCAGCTTGATGGCCGAGGGCAGCGTCCAGTCCTGGGACGCGCCCTGCAGCGCGATGATCAGCGGCAGGTGCACCAGGTAGAGCCAGTACGAAGCGTCCGTCAGGTACCGCACGCGCGCGTTCCCCGTTCCCAGCACCGCGCGGAACAGCCCCATCAGCCCCAGCGTCATCATCCACGCGTAGGCGGCCTGGAAGAACAGCGAGCCCCAGCGCGCCCCGCCCTGCGCCGTGCCGCCGTCCTCGGGGAACGTCAGCACGAGGCCCGCCAGCAGCACGACCAGCGCGAGCGGCAGCGTCGCCTGCCACCAGCGCCCGATGCGCGCTCCGCCCTCGTTGCGGCCGAAGTAGACGGCGCCGAACCCGAAGAAGATGGCGTAGTACGCCAGCACGTGCGGCGCGGGCAGGACCCCCGTGAACGTGCCCGCCCCGAACTCGGGATACAGCCCTTCGACGCCCATGAAGTACTGCGCCGCCATCGTCACCGGCACGGCCCACAGGTAGAGCGCCGGCGTCACCACCAGCCGGTCCGGCAGCCAGGACAGCCGCAGGCCCAGCCGTGCCGCGGCCCATGCGATCAGGGCGAATGCCCCCACCAGCCAGACCAGGTACCAGAGGAACCAGAGGTGACTGAAGACGTCTTCCGTGAACACCCGGCCCCACTGGGTCGCGTACAGCGCTTCCCAGTACCACGGCACGAGCAGTCCTCTCTCCTCGTCCACGTCCGCCTCCGCGCCGTCGCGGTACGGCGCAACACCGCCCGCCGCATCCGTCCGTTCCCCGGCCACGCCGCCTGTAGCGTCTGTCCCCTCTGCCGCAGCGCCGTCCGCTGCCTTCGGCCGCCCCATCGCTTCGGCCAGGAGTTGCGCAACCTCTTCGCGCCCCGCGTCGAGCGTCGCCTGCTCATACGATAGTCCGAGCAGGTTCACGTAGTACGCCGTCGTCTCAGGGTCCGCGCGGCTGCTGTCGATCGGACGTGCGCCGTTCGGGTGCCTGGCATTGGGGTCCGCGCCGCGCTCCAGCATCAGCCGCACGACCTCCGCCCGGCCCATGAACGCTGCCGAGTGCAGCGCCGTGCTTCCGTCGCCGTTGAGCGTGTGCACATTCGCGCCGTTGTCGAGCAGCCACTCCGCCGCGTCCGCGTGACCGTGCAGCGCCGCCCAGCCCAGCGGCGTCGTTCCCAAGACCGGGTCGGGAACGTCCAACGGCGCTCCCGCCGCCGCGTGACGCTCCAGCGCGGCGGTGTCGCCCGCCGCCGCGGCCTTCCACACGTCGTCCTCCGGCACGGTCTCCGCTTCTTCGGCGACAGCGCCGTCGTCGACAGCCTTGGACGCGTTCTCCGCGTAGCCCCACGCGGCCCACGATAGCGGGACCACGACGATCATCGCGATCGCCAGCGGCAACAGGACCCGCCGTGCCCTGTGGGTCACCAGCGCCTGCAGCCCGCGCTGCCGCCACAGCATCGCCGTGAAGAAGCCGCTCATCAGGAAGAAGACCGGCATCCGGAAGCCGTGGATCGCCGTCACCAGGATAGCGTACGGCGTCCCGTCGCCCTCGACCGATGCGTCGCTCACCGCCCACGCTCCGGGGATGAACGCCAGCGCTCCGTGCAGCACGATGCCGAGCAGCATCGCGAACGCCCGCAGCGCGTCGAGATCGTGCCGCCGCTCGATGCTTCCGGTTGTCTGCTCAGCGTTGGTCATGTCCTGTCCACGCAGCGCGCCTATCCTACTAAGTCCGGGCTTGCATTTGAGCCGGGTCCGCCGGTGGCGATGAGCGTTCGCGGTGAGCAGAACCGCCCCTCGTCGTTCCTGCGGAGGCAGGAACCTCGCAGCCCTTGCCCCCGTCGTTCCAGCGAAGGCTGGAATCCAGGGAGCGGTGCAGGACCGCCGCTCGCTCGCCGCGTAGGACGCGGCTGCGTCCTGTTCTTGTCATGCTGAGCGCAGCCGGAGGCGGAGTCGAAGCATCTCTCGGGTGGCGTGTGCCGTGAATGGAGGTCCCCCAAGAGATTCCTCGACTCCGCTGCGCTCCGCTCGAAATGACACATCCCACACCCCGCCCCCGCAACACCCTCACCCGCACGCGCGCACGCTTCCTCTGAACGCCGCGTTCACGTATATTTCGCGCCGGAATGCACGTTTCCTCACGCCCGCTTCCGTTGCTCGCCCTCACGCTCCTTGCGCTCGCGGCGTGCGACTCCGCCCCGCCGACCGTCGGCGTCGTGGAAACCGGCGCGCGTCCCACGCCGACGCCGGTCCCCACTGCCACGCTCATCCCCACACCTACGCCGACTCCCACGGCAACACCCACGCCCACCGAAACACCCACGCCGACGCCAACTCCTATCGCAACCCCGACTCCCTCACCGACGCCAACTCCCACCCCAACTCCCACGGCCACGCCGACGCCGACCCCCGCGCCGTTCCCGTGGACCGCGTTCCCGCCGGGCGCGTGGCGCGTCGGCGAGCAGATCGTCCCAGGCGTGTACGAGGCCACCCAAGTATCGGGGACGTGCGAGTGGGCGCGGCTCAGCAGGCTCGACGCCGACGGCGCGGACGTGCTGTTCGAGGACTCGACGACCGCCCCTGCGACCGTCGCTGTCCTGCCGACCGACGCCGGCTTCCGCGCGTCCGGGGCCTGCGGCTGGTGGACGCTCAAGCCTCCGCCGACCCCCACGCCAACGCCGGTGCCCACACCGACCGCGACGCCGTACCCCACGCCCCCGCCGGACTTCCGCGCGCCGGAGCAATACACGACGCTGAGCAGCGGCAGTGTGCACACATGTGCGCTACGGCTTGACGGTAGCGCGGCCTGCTGGGGAAATAATGAATATGGACAAGCGTCGCCACCCGAAGATGAAAAGTTCGCGTCTGTCAATAGTGGCTACACCTACACATGTGCGGTGCGGTTTGATGGGAGTCCTGTCTGTTGGGGGAAGGATTCTTCCGGGCAGGCATCTCCAGGAGAGGAGAGATTAGTCTCCATCAGCATTGGTGCGTACGGCGGGTACACATGTGCGCTGCGCTTTGATGGCAGCCCTGTCTGCTGGGGATATGATGAGCATGGGAGAGCGTCCCCACCGGAAGCGCAAAGGTTTGCCATGCTTAGCAGCGGTAGGAGACACACATGTGCCCTAGGTCCTGATGCCATCCCCATCTGCTGGGGAGATAACAGAAGAGGAGAAGCATCACCACCTTTGGGAGAGCGCTTTACCTCAATCAGCAGTCACGGGGAATACACTTGCGGGCTGCGTAACGATGGCAGCATAGCCTGCTGGGGGAACGTGGCATTTTCTCCTCCGACGCAAACCGGATTCACGTACATCAGCAGTGGGTACTACCACACGTGTGCATTGCACCCCGATGGCAGTGTCGTCTGCTGGGGCAAGGACGAGCAAGGCCAGGCGACGCCGCCGTTGGGAGAGCGCTTTGCGGTGATAAGTAGTGGCGAAGCCCATACGTGCGGTCTGCGCCCGGATGGCAGCGCGGTTTGCTGGGGGTGGAATGAGTACGGCCAAGCATCCCCACCGGAGGGCGAGCGCTTCGCCGTGGGTCGGGTTGAGGTCGGGGGTTGACGGGGTGGGGAGGGGAACATGACAAGAACGCAACGTAGAAGGAGGTAGGGATGGATCGTAGGGACGTATTCATACTGGGAGCGGGGTTTTCTAAGGCCATCAATTACCATATGCCGACTACGCAAGAGTTGACTCGCATGATTGGCCCTGAGATTAACAACGAATTACCGCCGCCGTTGAGAGACGCGTTTTACCAGGAAAAGCAACTCGAAGACGACATCGAAGTATGGCTTGCTTATCTATCACAAACGCAACCTTGGTTATCTGACGAACACAATTCTGACAACAAAGAGCTTGCTGAGAGAATCCGCAAACTCATAATAGAGATCATTAAGAATCACTCATTGGAATCAGCCACCTCGCTATCTTGGCAAGATTGGCTGGGATCTTTGATTAAGTATTGGGCTGAGCATAAATCAATGGTGATAACTTTGAACTATGACACTCTAGTGGAACGAGCAGCGATGAGCCTTGGGATAAGTCCGAGCCAAATATACCCTGACTATATCGCTAACATAGCACCCTCATCGGTAGGGATACTTGGCATGCCAGAAGAGCGCAATTTTACATACTACAAACTGCATGGGTCAGTGAATTGGTATCATATCCAGAACAGAACCTCGGGCGGAACGATATATTACTCCGATGTCTCGCGATGGGGGTATGATGACCAACAAGAGACAGACTCTCATGCATTTACTGAGGACAAAACTCCCATATTGATTCCGCCTGTGATTGAAAAAGCCAGTCATTTCAATGACGAGACTATAAGGGCCCTGTGGAATCAAGCTAGCAGTGCTGTCCAAGGCGCTTCGCGAATTTTCGTGATGGGATATTCATTACCTTCTTCCGATTTAGGGATGCGGTTCTTTCTAAAGAGAAACCAACCCAACCCGCAGATTCCTTGGTATATTATAAATCGAGACAAAAAGATGGCGAGACATTATCAACAGTTGTTGGAGCCTTTACAAACTATCAATGATGACTTTGTAGGTAAAGTAAACGCGATTAAGAAGTTTGTCAAGGCATATCCCGAGTTGCCTTTGATATTGAATAATCCTCCCCCACTATGACACACTGCCCCTTCCCTCATCACTCCTCACCGCGTACGCTGGCCGGTGACGGCGTGGGGTCACTGCCCCTCTGAAGCGCCGAGGGCGCCTGCGACCTCCCTGATCCTCGTGAGGCTGGCGGAGGCGTAGTCTGTGGCCTCGTAGCGCTGTATCTGCTGCTCCTTCAAGCCCAGCATAGCCGTGTGACACCCGCCCCTGCCTCGCCGCCCCGCGACCGCGTACGCTGGTCGATGGGGGTAGAGTACAAGGAGCGTTGAGTCAACGGAGGGGCAGGTAAATGACCTTACCCTCCCACTCTTCGTCACGAGTACGCCCCATTGCTTCTTCAATGCCGGCGACAGCGCGTCCAGGATCGAGGCGGGCAGGCACGTACATCACTCCTGGCATGGAGACGCTTGCCCCTATGCGTTCATATGCTGCCGGAATCATCGTCCTCAAGTCATGTGTCAGCAGGATGCGGCGCTCCTGCGCGGCCCATCCGAGGATGGCGGCGTCCGGCATGCTTCGCAAACCGGCGTCCTGGGCAGAGAGAATGTCCCAGACGGGATTGCGAAGGCGCAACTGTTCCAAGACAGGGAACTCGAAGTTCTCGTCAGCGATGAAGCGGGGCAAGGGGTCTTACTCTTTGGCAGCTCTGCGCCGCTTGATCAGCGCCGCGCGGAACGCCTGCTGAACGGGGTCTGCCTCGACCACATCCCGCACGGCGGCGGCGTGCTCCTCCCATGCGCGGAGATAGGCGTCCACCGCTTCCCTGTGCCGGAGGTAGTAGGAGATGACGGCGTCCACGTCCCCCAGCGAGAGCGCCGGGTAGTTCCGCACGATGTCGCCCGGGAGCCAGCCGTCGCGGTATGCGTAGACCACCGTGTCTATCGGGATGCGCGTACCGGCGACTCTGACCCGGCCCGTGTCCTGCTCGACGCTCAGGGGAACCTTCGCCGCACGGGGCGCGGGCAGTGCGGCGGTGGGCCAGGGCGGCAGCGCCGCGAGCACCTGCTTTGCGCGCTCCCTGTTTGCGGTTCCCGTGTCGATAGCCAACGCAGTTGTCCTGTCGTGTCGGATTCCTGCGCCAGTATAGCACGAGAGGCTTCGCGTTCTGCTGCTTCCGTGCTCTCTGCCAACCCTCACGCCACATCTCCGGCAACCGCAACATCCCGACCCCACCCACATAACCCCTGCATCGTCCATCTACGTAGAGGGATTGCAGGTTGTCCACCACATCGGGAACGGTTACAAGGATGTCGTCGTGGGGAACCGTGTGCCTGCCGAGCTCTCGTTCGTGAATCCAAGGGACCTGACTACGCACCAGTACGTGAGAGGGTGATAAAAGTTGTGGCCAAGCCGGGGCCTCCATGTTTCGGGAGACCCGCCTGACCACGGGCTAGCGACTCAACGCAACTCTATCGTTGCGCACGCCCCTGGGCCTGTCAATCCGCTCGTGACATTCGCCCCTTCCGCAGTCGCGGCATGGCTGGGTACGCTGGCCGGTGTGGTGCGGTGTCGTTGGTGGGTGTCGGCGTTCGCTGATAAGACGAGAGAGGGGGTTAGCAGGACGAGGGAGGGGCCACGTTTACGCTATCTGGTTCACCGAATCCGGCAACGAACCTCGTCCCCAAACGAGGGAGCCCCCGCCCGCCTGAGCGCATCGAGTAGTCCGCTTAGTGTCCTAGGTTCACGCCGGTTGGCCGCAGCCTGCCGTTCAAGTTCGGCAATTACGATTGAAGGGGCCAAATCGAGGAGGTCCAGTAGGAAGCTATCTGGATGGATGACATCGATCTGGTAAGGGTTGACACTTGAGTCCGGGAAGTCATCGAGGTTGAAAGTCACAATCGCAGCGGCATTGGAACGTACGGCGGCTCCGAGAACGTGCCGGTCCTTTGGATCACATGTCATTGAGGCCAGAAGCGATTGGTAACCCGACATCTCGGCGTCCGGGAAGGCGCCCCGCAACGCAGCACAGAGGTAGTCGACCACCTCGCTGCTGATGCCAGCATCGACGAGGTTCCGATGGAGTTCTTCGATGATGTCCGCCGACCACAGGACTTGGTAGAGGTCCTGCTCGGCGAGCCGCAGAAGCGTGTCGCGCAAGTGCGCTGGGTATAACACACACGTGTCCAGAACGACCGCGAACGGCACCAGCGGACCTCAGCGAGTGCGTCTGGGCGTAGCGGTCTGTTCGTACATCCCATTCTCGCTAGCAATCTCGACCATTCGATCCAAAGACTCACGCCGCTGTGAAGACCGCCGTTGTCGGTAGGCAAGCACGGAGGCGAGCCGCACTCGACGGTGCCGACCAGGCTGCTCAAACGCAATCTCGCCGGACTCCAAGAGCTTGACAAGCGTCGGTCGACTAATCCCGAGCAGGTCAGCCGCTTCCTGCGTCGTAAGGCGCTGGTGCACTGGAGCAATGGTGACGGCCTGCCCGTTCGACATCGCCTCAACCACATCCCGTAACACCGCGAAGACCGCGGGAGGCAGTACAAGATGCTCGCCGTTGGGTCCAGCGAGGGATGTCGTCGGCTCAGCTCCCACTCGGCTGAGCAACTTGACGAGTTCATCGAGTGATCCCTCAGGCGGCAGAACAGTGTGTTCAAGCATCAGTGTGGTCATCGTGGTGCTCCTACTGGAAGCGAGGATACCTACTCGGAGGTAAGCATAGTCTCAATTCGTAAAAATCGCAAGGCCTGAACACTCTTCTGGGGCTTACATGCGCGGGTGATAAAAGTTGTGGCCAAGCCCGGGCCTCCATGTTTCGGGAGACCCGCCTGACCACGGGCTAGCGACTCAACGCAACCCTATTGTTGCGCCTGCCCCTGAGCCTGTCAATCCGCTTGTGACACCCGCCCCTTCCGCGGTCGCGGCATGGCCGCGTACGCTGGTCGATGGCGGCGCTGCGCCCCAGCGGGTAGCGTTCGTGGGCCTTCCCCGCGGGGAGCGGGCCGCAGGAGTGGAATGGCCCACAATGGCGCACAATGGCGCACGCAGAACAATGGGGTTGCGCAATCCACGCCTGCGCGATGCATACGGAGGAGTGGTCCGGGTGGACAGCGCCGGACACGACCGGCCCCGAGAGGATGTCGCGCGCTAAAGCGCGGGCTACGCTCAACATGACAAGGGCGGCTCGTGGTGAGCCTGTCGAACCACCCACCCCTTGCCACTCCACCCGCCCCCTCCATACACTTGCCCCGTCCTGAACTCCCACAAAACTCCGCACCGGAGAGGCGCGCCATGACCATGCAACGCCACGAGACCATCACCAAACCCTCCACCTCACGCGACGACCCCAACCTCGCCGACTACGATGCCACCCGGGCGTCGTTCGACTGGGCCGGCGTCGAGCAAGAGATCGACGGGCTCCCCAGCGGCGGGCTCAACCTCGCCTACGAGGCCATAGACCGCCACGTCGTCCACGGCAACGGCGACAAAGCCGCCATGCTCTGGGAGGGCAAGAACGGCGAGAAGGAGACCTACACCTACGACGACATGCGCCGCCAGACCAACCGCTTCGCCAACGTCCTCGGCGCGCTCGGCGTCGAGAAGGGCGACCGAGTCTTCACATTCATGGAGCGCATACCGGAGATCTACTTCACCGTCTTCGGAACGCTCAAGGCTGGATGCGTCATCGGCCCGCTCTTCTCCGCCTTCGGCCCCGACCCCGTGCGCGACCGCATGGAGAACAGCGGCGCGAAAGTGCTCGTCACCCAGCCTGAACTGCGGAAGAAGATCGCGGAGGTCCTCCCGCAACTGCCGGACCTGCAGCACATCATCGTCGTCAACAAGAACGGACGCTCCGCCGAGCCCCTCGCCGAGGGCGACCTCGACTACGACGTCCTGATGAACGAGGCCTCGGACGAGTTCGGCCCCCTCACCACGACGCGCGACGACTACTCCATCATGCACTACACCTCCGGCACCACCGGCAAGCCCAAGGGCGCCGTCCACCGCCACAACGCCGTCATCCAGCACTACCTCACCGGCAAGTGGTGCCTGGACCTCCACCCGGACGACGTCTACTGGTGCACCGCCGACCCCGGATGGGTCACCGGCACGTCCTACGGCATGTCGGCCCCGTGGACGAACGGCGTCACCCAGGTCATCTACGAAGGCGGGTTCAGCGCCCGCAAGTGGTACCAGATCCTGGAGGACTACAAGGTCACCGTCTGGTACACCGCTCCCACCGCCATACGCATGCTCATGAAGTCCGGCCCGGAGCTTCCCAAGACGTTCGACCTCTCCAACCTCCGCTTCGCCGCGTCCGTCGGCGAGCCCCTCAACCCGGAGGCCGTCGAGTGGGGCGTCGAGGCCATCGGCATGCCCTTCCACGACAACTGGTGGCAGACGGAGACCGGCGGCATCATGATCGCCAACTACGCCTGCATGGACATCCGCCCCGGCTCCATGGGCAGGCCGCTCCCCGGCATCGAGCCCGGCATCATCGACGCGGAGGGCAACGAGAAGCCGGACGGCCAGGAGGGCAACCTCGCCGTCCGCACGCCCTGGCCCTCCATGTTCCAGACGTACTGGCAGCAGCAGGAGCGCTACGACTCACGCTTCGTCAACGGCTGGTACATCACCGGCGACGAGGCCGTCCGCGACTCCGACGGCTACTACTGGTTCATCGGACGCACGGACGACGTCATCAACACCGCCGGGCACCTCGTCGGCCCGTTCGAGGTCGAGTCCGCGCTCATCGAGCATCCCGCCGTCGCCGAGGCCGGCGTCATCGGCAAGCCGGACCCCATCGCGATGGAGGTCGTCAAGGCGTTCGTTTCGCTCAAGGACGGCTACGAGCCGAGCGACGAGTTGCGCCGCGAGCTGATGGGCTTCGCGCGCCAGAAGCTCGCCGCCGCCGTGGCCCCGCGCGAGATCGAGATCATCCCCGGCCTCCCCAAGACCCGCAGCGGCAAGATCATGCGCCGCCTCCTCAAGGCCCGCGAACTTGGCCTCGACGAGGGCGACACCTCCACGCTCGAAGAGGACTAAGGGCCCTGCTGTGGGAGAAGGTAAGGGGTCTGATCCCCTCTCCCTACAAGGGGAGAGGGCCAGGGTGAGGGTACTCCGGGGCGGGGTATGGAGTGGCACTCGCGGTCGCCGGGGACCCCGGCGAGGGCTATCTCTGTCAGCAACCCGGATGGCCGGTATTGCCGCAGCACATCTGCAGACCTCTCATCTTCCGCCAGTAGTTGGAGGCCGCGACGACGAGCGTCCTGTGCCACGGCAGCTCGCTTGCCCGGATGTTGGCGACGGTCGTACGCCACGTCTCGAGCGTGAGAAGGTCGCTCCACCCCCGCTGCCGTTGGTGATCGTGTTCGCCGTGTTCGCCGTGTTCGCCGTGGTGGTGCTCGTCGCTCATCGCGAGTCTCCTCCTGGTCCGACCCGCCACTCTAGGCAGAAGAGACGGCCGGCGTCAATGGCGCGAGCGACTTCGTAACTGTTCAGAATTCACGAGGGAGATGCCTTCGGAGGGTTGTCATTCCGAGCGGAGCCGAGAGCCTGCCTTGAGCCTGCCGAAGGGAATCTCCCGGGGAAGGTTCGTATGGGCGAGGCGCGCACCCGAGAGATGCTTCGACTGCGCCTCCGGCTCCGCTCAGCATGACAAGGGCCGCCCCAACCCCAGGCTGCGAGGTTCCTGCCTCCGCAGGAACGACGAACTCATCAACTCTGAACAGTTACGCGACTCCTCTTCATGCGGCTCGTCCGGCCAACCGCCCGTAACGCCTGCGATAGAATCGTCCCATGACGAACCTGCCCACCCCCCTCAACCTCCTCCTCTTTATGGACCCGGAAAGCGCCCCGATCGCCGAGCTGGAGGCCGTCGCGCCCGGACGCCTCAACGCCACCGCTGTCCCCGCGCAGGCGTTCGTCGACGACGCAGGGATGCTCCCCGCGACCACCGGCCTCTGGAAGCCGGACCCGTGGAGCACCGACTTCACGCCCGAACAGCGGGAGCAGCTCCTCCGGGAGACGCACATCCTCGTGCTCACCCTCCCCTATCCGAGGCGGCTGCTCCCCCGCATGCCCAACCTGCTCTGGGCCCAGTACCTCTGGGCCGGCATATCCGACCTCCAGCACTCCGATCTGTGGGGCGGGCACGTCCGCCTCACCTCCTCCCGCGGCTACGTCGACACCACCCCCATCGCGGAGATGGTCATCGCCGCCGCACTGCACCTCGCGAAGGACCTTCGCATCGCCGTCGCCCAGGCCATCGAGGGCGGGATGGACGCCTCGGGTTACGACCTCCGCCTGGTCGCGGGCAGGACGATGGGCGTCGTCGGCCTCGGAGGCATCGGCCTGGAGGTCGCGCGGCTCGCGAACGCGATGGGCATGCGCGTCGTCGCGTCCCGGCTCTCCATCGCGGAGCGTCAGCAGGGAGAGAACGGCGTCGAGACCCTCTACCCGCCCACCGACCTCCACGAGATGCTCGCCGAGTGCGACTACGTCGCGCTCACGACCGCCCTCACCGACGACACGCGCGACATGATTGACGACGGCGCCATCGCCGTGATGAAGGACGGCGCGGTGCTCCTGAACGTCGGGCGCGGCGAGCTCGTCGACGAGCGCGCCCTGAAGGACGGCCTGCGCTCCGGCAAGGTCGGCGGCGCGTACCTCGACGTCTATGTCGACGAGTGGTTCCGCCCGCCGGACCCCGAATTGTTCGCGCACCCCCGCGTCCTCATGACGCCGCACAACTCCGGCCACGTCGACGTGGCGACCTCGTTCGCCATGGACGTGCTCAAGCGGAACCTCGCCAGCTTCCTCGCGGGCGAGTCCCTCATCAACGAGGTCGACTGGACACGCGGCTACTGAGCCTCCACACGGGGGGGCAATCCCTTCTCCCTTGAGGGGAGAAGGCTAGGATGAGGGTGAACCGGCAGGGTGGGGGTGTGCCTGGTGTAGGGGCGTCCCTCGTGGGCGCGCGACCTGCCCCGCGCCTCCTCCCTCTCCCGATGGCGGGAGAGGGCTGGGGTGAGGGTTGGCGAGGTGGGGTGTGCGATGCTTGGTGGAAGGGCGCCCCTCTCCCTGGTTGATCCCTTCCCCCTCGATGGGGGAAGGCTAGGATGGGGGTGAATCGGCGGAGTGGGGCGGGGTGCCCCTGTCGCGCTGAGCGGAGTCGAAGCATCTCTCGGGACCAGCGCTTCAGCGCCCCTCTCCCTCGTGGGTGCCCTGCCTGATTCCTTCCCCCTTGATGGGGGAAGGCTGGGGTGGGGGTGACTCGCCCCCTGTAGGTGGCTCTCGTGGGCGCCCCGCCTGACCCCTTCCCCCTTGATGGGGGAAGGCTGGGATGGGGGTGACTCGCCCCCTGTAGTGAAGCCTCTCGTGGGCGTCCTGCCTGCCATCCCCGCTATACTCAACACTCCAACTGACCGCAAGGAGGATCCCAGTGCAGGTACCGGTCAAGGATGGCGAGGTCGAAGTCGTAGAGCGTGGCAGCGGCGACCTCGTCGTTTGCGTCTCCTCGCTGGGGCGCGGCATCGAGGACTTCGACGCCCTCACGGAGGACCTCGTAGCGGCCGGGTACCGCGCCGCCGGAGTCAACCACCGCGGCGTCGGCGGCAGCTCTCCCGCCGTTGACGGACTGACCCTCCGCGACTTCACCGACGACGTGGCGCGCGCCATCGAGCACCTGCGCGGCGCGCCCGCCCACCTCGTGGGCCACGCATACGGCAACCGCATCGTCCGCTGCCTCGCTTCCGACCGTCCCGAACTCACCCGAAGCGTCACGCTCATCGCCCCCGGCGGCCAGTCGCCGCCCGCGCCGGACATCCCTCCCACCCTCATGCGCATCTTCGAACTCGACCGTCCCGCCGGCGAACGCCTCGCCGACGTGCAGCGCGTGTTCTTCGCGCCCGACCACGACGCCTCCATCTGGCTCGACGGCTGGTCCCCGGCCACCAGGAAGATGCAGTGGGACGCGCGCGATTCCATCCCCTACGCCGAGTGGGGGCACGCGGGGCACGCGCCGGTGCTCGCCATCCAGGGACTCGACGACCCGATGGCCACACCGGAGAACGGCTACGTGCTGCGGGAGCAGCTCGGCAGCGACCGCGTCCACGTCGTCGACCTAGCCGACGCGAGCCACGCGCTGCTCCCCGAGCAGCCGGAAGCCATCACCCACGAAGTGCTCGCCTTTCTGAGCCGGCACTAGCCCATGCAGCTCACGCTCAGCGTCACCGACCAGTCGCCCATGCGGCGTGGCGAACCTCCCGCGAGCGCGCTGCGCGACACCGTGCTGGTCGCGCAGGCCGCCGAGCGCCTCGGCTACGAACGCTACTGGGTCGCCGAGCACCACAACACCGGCACGTACGCGGGCACCAGCCCGGAGATACTCGTCGGCCAACTCCTCGCGAACACCTCCCGCATCCGCGTCGGCAGCGGCGGCGTCATGCTCTCGCACTACTCGGCGCTCAAGGTCGCGGAGCAGTTCTCCGTGCTGGACTCGTTCTACCCCGGACGCGTCGACCTCGGCATCGGGCGCGCGCCCGGCAGCGACCACACCACCATGTTCGCGCTCGCATACCCCAAGCGCCCCGCGGACATCGAGACGTTCCCGCAGCAGGTCGTTGACCTCATCGGCTACCTGCACAGCGGGCTGCAGCCGGACCACCCGTTCGCGGCGGTGAAGGCGCGTCCCGGCCCGCCGGCCGGGTCCGCGCCGGAGGTGTGGCTGCTCGGCTCCAGCGACTACTCCGCGAACCTCGCCGCCTACATCGGGCTGCCGTTCGCGTTCGCG
>CBDCOP010000002.1:0-55299 GCA_965219845.1 Dehalococcoidia bacterium
CAGCTTGCTCAGCCGGTGTATCTCGTCGATGAACAGCACGTCGCCGGGCTTCAGCTGCGTGAGGAGCGACGCGATGTCGCCGGGGCGCTCGATGGCGGGGCCCGCCGTCGTGCGCACGTTCGCGCCCATCTCAGCCGCGATGATCGTGGCCAGCGTCGTCTTGCCGAGGCCCGGCGGACCGTAGAGCAGCACGTGGTCGAGGGACTCGCCGCGTTGCAGGGCAGCGTCCATGGAGATGGTGAGCGTCTCCTTGACGCGCTCCTGCCCAATGTACTCCGCGAGGCGGCGTGGCCGCAGCCCGCCCTCCGAGCCCCGGTCTTCCTCGTACGCTGCCCCAGAGACGATGCGTTCGTTGGTCATCCCGCCGCGATTCTAGCGCATGGGGCGTGAGCGGCGGGTATGAGGCAAGGCAACAAGGACGCCCCGAACACGCGCGGGGCAGTGTGGTGGCTACGAGAGTGTGAGGTACACCCGAGATGCGTCTTGACCAAAGTGTTCCAACAAGCGCCTAGTCTGGCGAACGCTTTCAAGGGCACTGACACTCGTTTCCACTATGATCCCCGTGTCCCCAAGGGGAGAAGGAAACCCGAATGATGTTCCATTGGAATGCTTCCCGTCGGGACTGAAGAGATAACGCGTCGAGCCCGGCACAGTGCTTGACTTTATCTGACAATTCTGTGGGGTCAGTAGTTTGGTTTCAACAAGGTGCAGGGCAGTCTGTTTGAGAACTTCAAACCAATACTTAGTAGGCTTCTCTGTCCCGTCAGAGAACTTGATGCCCTTGGGCGGGGGATTGCCAGTGGTTCCAAAATTCTCCGCGAGGGAAGTCCATGCCACATTGACGCTTGCAGCAGATGGTGCAGAACTGCCCTGCGAAGGCGTTGGCGCTGAAGCAGCATTCTTGTCGACCTCAACCAACGGCTCAACGGCGCTATCGAAGCCACCATCCTGCAAGCTACGTCGCCAGAGGCCGAGGAACTTCAGCGCAGATCTGGCGAGGTCAGGCGACGACACGGATGTCTCCAGAATCAAATCCTGTGACAAGACATCGAACACTTGCCAGACATCGCCGTTCGTCAGAGCGCAGTATTGAATCTTCGGAGAACGATTCAGGTTCTCGCCTACGGCATAGTTGACGGACTGCTTCGCGTGTGACTTCACGTTCTCAGTGAGTTTCTTGGCCTCAACGAAGATTACCGGTTTGCCGTTGCTACCCAGCAGAGCATAGTCTGCCCACCCGTCATCCGTTTTGGGCTCTATCTCGACTGCGCTAGGGTCATCCACGTTCCACCCCAGAACAGACAGCATCGGGTTGATGAGCGTCACTCTCGTGCGGCTCTCGTAAGCACCTATATGGGAACCGTGGTCCCTAATCCGGTTCTGCAGCGTCCTAATGGTTTCCACCAAGTCGTCCAGCACAGCAGCAGTCCTCCGAATGGAGATGTTCGCGCCATCCTACCACCATCCCCCTATCCCACACCCTGTACACTAGCCCCATGACCGACGACGCCTACGAGCGCTGGCAACGCGAGACGTACGAGCCCGCCGTCCGGCGCGTGCCGGAGCGCAAGCCGGCCTTCCCGACCGAGTCCGGCATCGAGGCCGCGCCCCTCTACCGCCCCGACGGCTCAGGGCAACCGGAGGAGGAGCGTCTCGGGTATCCGGGCGAGTACCCGTTCACGCGCGGCGTGCAGCCGACCATGTACCGCGGACGCCTCTGGACGATGCGCCAGTACGCGGGCTACTCGACCCCTGAGGACTCCAACGCACGCTACCGCTTCCTGCTCTCGCAGGGACAGACCGGCCTGTCGGTTGCATTCGACCTGCCGACGCAGACCGGCTACGACGCAGACCACGACATGGCGCGCCCGGAGATAGGCAAGGTCGGCGTCCCGATATCCAGCCTCGCCGACATGGAGGCGCTGTTCGACGGCATACCGCTCGCCGAAGTCACCACGTCCATGACCATCAACTCCACCGCGCCGATGCTGCTCGCGCTCTACCTGGCTGTCGCGCGCAAGCAGGGCGCGCCGTTCACGGAGATAGGCGGCACGACGCAGAACGACGTGCTCAAGGAGTACATCTCACGCGGCACGCACATCTTCCCACCGATGCCGTCGCTGCGGCTGGCGACGGACATGTTCGCGTACTGCGCCGCGGAGGTCCCGCGCTGGAACACGATCAGCATCAGCGGCTACCACATGCGCGAGGCCGGCGCGACGGCGCCGCAGGAGCTGGCGTTCACGCTGGCGAACGGCATCGCCTACGTGCAGGCCGCGGTGGACGCCGGGCTGAACGTGGACGCGTTCGCCGGTCGGCTCTCGTTCTTCTTCGCGTCGCACAACAACCTGTTCGAGGAGGCGGCGAAGTTCCGCGCGGCGCGCCGCATGTGGGCAGGCATCATGCGCCACCGCTTCGGCGCGACGGACCCGCGCTCGTGGATGCTCCGCTTCCACACGCAGACCGCCGGCGTCACGCTCCAGGCGCAGCAGCCTGACGTGAACGTCGTCCGTGCGACGGTGCAGGCGCTCGCGGCGGTGCTCGGCGGTACGCAGTCGCTCCACGTGAACTCGAAGGACGAGGCGCTGGGACTGCCGACCGAGGACTCGGCTGCGCTCGCACTGCGCACGCAGCAGGTCCTCGCGAACGAGTCCGGCGTCGCGGAGACGATAGACCCGCTCGGCGGGTCGTACTACGTGGAGCGCCTGACGGACGTCATCGAGCGCGAAGCCACGGCCTACATCGAGCGCATCGACGCGATGGGCGGCGCGGTCGCGGCCATCGAGGCGGGCTTCCAGCGCGGCGAGATCGAGGAGGCCGCGTACCGCCACTTCCAACTGGTGGAGAGCGGCGAGCGCGTTATCGTGGGCGTCAACGCCTTCACGTCGGAAGAGGACGAGCGCATCGAGCTCCAGACGATCCCGCCGCATGCGGCGCAGCGCCAGCTGGACCGCCTCACGCGCGTCCGCAACGAGCGCGACACCGCCGCGAGCGAGGCCTCGCTGCAGCGTCTCGGCGAGGAGGCGCGGTCCGTGTCGGTCAATCTCATGCCGCCCATCCTCGAGTGCGTCGAGTCCTACGCCACGCTCGGCGAGATCTGCTGGACGCTGCGGGACGTCTTCGGCACGTTCGAAGCGCCCGCCCGGTAGCGCTTCTCCATACGGCATAGCTCCAGGGCGACCCTGCTTAGCTCCCAGATATAGACTAGTCTGGTCTGGATGATATAGACTAGTCTTGACAACGCAAGGAACGAGCGCTAGCATCCAACTACCGGCAGCGCCGGACGCGGTCTGGGAGGAGGAACACCGTGACCACACAAACCGCACCCCCGCAGGTTGATTCCCCACACACGTGGACCATCGCCGAGACCAAAGCGCGGCTGTCCGAGATCCTGCGCCTCGCAGATGAGGAAGGCCCACAACGCATCGGCGTGCAGCGCGCGTTCATCGTCGTGCCGGAGCGCATCTGGCAAGAGAGGGCGCACCCCCGCAAACCCCTCGGCCAGTGGCTCGTAGAGAACTTCCCCCGCGGCATCGACCTGGAACTTCCGCCCAGGGGGTCCACGAGGGAGATTCCCTTCGCTGACGAAATAGGCCAATGAGCGGCTACCTGCTCGACACGAACGTCATATCGGAATTAGCGAAGACTCCCCCTAACACGGAAGTGCTGGCCTTCCTCTCCACTCAAGATGACTTCTGGATCCCCGTCATCTCGCTGCACGAGTTGCATTTCGGGCTGGGACGCCTTCCGCATGGGCAACGGCGTGCGAGACTCGAATCCACAATGGCCGCGTTCGTATCCGAGTATGAAGAGCGCATCCTGCCTCTCGACCGCGAAGCCGCTGAATACGCCGCAGACCTCCGGGTACAGGCCGAACGCTCGGGCCGTCTGCTGGACATCGGTGATGCGCTCATCGCCGGGATCGCCATGGTCAACGACCTCTCGCTCGCCACGCGCAACGTCGCCGACTTTGACTATCTGCCTATCGCGCTGACCAACCCTTGGCGGGACTGGTAGTCGTCGAACGCGCGCCAGCCCCGCGGGATTGCGGTGCGCCCCGCCCTCCCCGTGCTACAATCCCGCCAATCTGCCTGCATCGGGAGGATGAAGCGATGCTCTCCGCACAGGACAACGAACGCCTCACGCAGGTCGGCCCCGGCACGCCGATGGGCGAGCTGATGCGCCGCTACTGGCACCCCATCGCCGCTGCGACGGAACTGGACGAGCGCCCCACCAAGCCGGTGCGCCTGCTCGGCGAGGACCTCGTCCTCTACAAGGACAGGTCCGGCACGCTCGGCCTCATCGAACGCTTCTGCCCCCACCGCCGCGTCGACCTCTCCTACGGCATCCCCGAGGAGCACGGCCTCCGCTGCATGTACCACGGTTGGATGATGGACGAGACCGGCCAGTGCATCGAGCAGCCGTTCGAGGAGACCGTCCACCCGGACGGACGATTCAAGGAGAAGGTGAAGATCGCGGGCTACCCCGTGCAGGAGATGGCCGGGATGCTCTGGGCGTACATGGGGCCCGCACCTGCGCCGCTCATCCCCATGTGGGAGCCCTACACCTACGAGAACGGCTACTCCGACATCGGCATCGCGGAACTCCCCTGCAACTGGCTCCAGTGCCAGGAGAACTCGCACGACCCCGTGCACCTGGAGTGGCTCCACGGCTACTGGGGCGTCGTCCAGCAGCGCGAGAAGGCCATCGCCCTCGGCGGCGAGCCGGACCTCAGCCCCATCATTCCGCGCAACCACAAGGAGATCGGCTTCACCGAGTTCGAGCACGGCATCATCAAGCGCCGCGTCGTCGAAGGCACCTCGAAGGAAGACCACGACTGGAAAGTCGGCCACCCCGCGCTCTTCCCCAACATCCTCTTCGTGGGCGACGGCGTGAAGTGCAACTTCCAGTACCGCACACCGGTCGACGATACCACGACGCTCCACATCACATGGTTCTTCTACAAGGCCGCGCCGGGCACGACGCTGCCGAAGCAGGAGAAGGTGCCCCACTTCATCGTCCCGCTCTACGACGAGTCCGGCAAGCTCATCCCTGACCTCGTGAACCACCAGGACTTCGTCGCGTGGATCACCCAGGGCCCGAACGCCGATCGTGTCCGCGAGAAGCTCGGCGAGTCCGACCGCGGCATCATCCTCCTCCGCAAGCAGTTGACGGAGCAGATGCAGATCGTGGAGGACGGAGGCGACCCGATAAACGTCATCCGCGACCCGGAGAGGAACCGCAGCATCGAACTACCGCTCGAGCGCTGGCCGTCGCTGCAGGAGGTGAGAAGGATCTCCGTCTACTTCACCGCGCAGGCCGGCGAGAGCGAGGAAGTGAAGAGCGACATCCAGGGTGTGCTGGACACCTGGGCCGGTCACGCCGACGAGGTGGTCGCCAGCAACCGCAGCTAGCGGCGCGGAGTATGATGCGCCGTAGAGAACAGACCTGAACAGGAGGAGCAGCGATGGCCAAGAACGGCTTCCTCATCTTCGACAGTGACATGCACATCATGGAGCCGCCGGACCTCTGGCAGCGCTACATAGACGAGCGCTACAAGAGCGCCGCGCCCGTCGGCATCACCTCAGAGAACGTGCGCGACCTCCGCATCAGCTGGCCCGACCTCCCCTCGATTGCCAACGGCACCGGCGCGACCGGCATCAGCCGCACAGGGCACAACTACGAGAAGAACCAGGTGCTCTACAAGGACCACTCCTCGCGCGGGTGGGACTCCTACTGCCAGCTCGAGGCGATGGACGCCGAAGGCATCGACATCGCCGTCATGTTCCCCAGCCGCGGCCTCAGCGTACTCACCCGTCCCGACATCGACCCCGGCCTCGGCGCTGCCATCGCCCGAGCCTACAACGACTGGATGTACGATTTCTGCTCCGTCGACCCGAACCGCATGTTCGGCGCAGGCATGATCTCCGTGTACGACATCAACGACGCCGTCGACGAGACGAGACGCGCCGTGCAAGAGCTCGGCTTCAAGGCCGTCTTCGTCCGCTCCAACGTCGTCAACGGCAGGAACTGGCACGACACTTGGTACGAACCGTTGTGGAACACGCTCGAGGAGTTGGACGTCCCCATCGGCTTCCACGAGGCCTCCGGCTCCATGTCCAAGCAGGCTGGCGAGCACTTCGACAACTTCATGCTGCGCCGCGTCTACGCCCAGCCCTTCGAGCAGATGATGGGCCTCGGCAGCCTCGTCGGCGGCGGCGTGCTGGAGCGCCACCCGAAGCTCCGCGCCGCGTTCCTGGAAGCCAACTGCGCGTGGATCCCCTGGCTCCTCTGGCGCATCGAGGAGATGCACGAGCTCGAACTCGACGCCTACATGCCGGAACTTCAGGAGAGCCCCATCGAGCTCTTCAAGCGCCAGTGCTGGGTCTCCATCGAGCCGGACGAGGCGCCCGCCAAGTACGCCATCGACTACATCGGCAGCGACCAGATCGTCTTCTCTACCGACTACCCCCATGGCGACTCCCGCTACCCGAATGCGGTCAACGCCTTCCTGGAGTTGGACCTCACCGACGAAGAGAAGCGCAAGATCCTCTGGGACAACTGCGCCCGCTTCTATAAGGTGGAGGCGCCGGTACCGGTCTAGGCCCCCGCGGCTACCGTTCTCACGGCAGGGGCAGGCAACCGTGTTGCCTGCCCCTCTCCATGCGGCTCGCAGCATCGATGCGGATATCCTGGTAGCCGGGTTAGGACACTCCGGCTCCGTCTGAGACGCGGCCCGATTTGTGCGCAACGCGCTATTGCGATACGCTTGCCCTACATTCAAAAACGAGGTGACGCCTGATGGTTATGCAAGGCACAGACATGAAGGTGGCGGAGACGCCCACCGGACAGCTCGATGACTTCCGCATCCCCGACGCCTACGAGAACTGGCTGGAGAGCGAGAATGTCCTCGTCCACAAGGCCTTCTACGTTCCCAACATGCACGAGATCGAGGTCGGCCCCTGGGAGCGAAAGGGCGGCGACGGCGCGGTCGTCCATATCGACAACGCCCACATGCCCAACGACCTGCACGTGGTCGACATCAGGCCCGGAGGCCGCTCCGAGCCCGAGCACCACATGTACGAGGTCAACTTCTATATCGTCTCCGGACGCGGAGCGACCACCGTGTGGCAGGACGAGCAAGACAAGCAGACCTTCGAGTGGAAGACCGGCAGCCTCTTCACCATCCCCCTCAACGCCTGGTACCAGCACTTCAACGGCTCCGGCGACGAGAAGGTGCGCTACATCGCCACCACCAACGCCCCGCCGATGATGCGCCTCTTCCGCGACACCGACTTCATGTTCAACAACGACTTCCAGTTCAAGTCCCGCTACACGGACGACGAGTCCTACTTCAGCGGCAACGGCAAGCTCTACAACAAGCGCATCTGGGAGACCAACTTCATCCCCAACGCGCCGGACATGGCCCTCTACGGCTGGAAGGAGCGCGGCGCGGGCGGCATCAACGCCATGCTCCAGATGGGCCAGAACGACATGGGCAACCACATCTCCGAGTTCCCCATCGGCACGTACAAGAAGGCCCACCGGCACGGCCCCGGCGCGCACCTCGTCCTCCTCAGCGGCGACTCCGGCTTTTCCCTCCTCTGGACCAAGGATGACCGCTCCGACATGGTGAAGTGTGACTGGCAGATCGGCTCCATCGTCGTCGTCCCGACCGACGGCACCTACCACCAGCACTTCAACTCCGGCACCAAGCGCGCCCGCTACATGGCGTTGCGCGGCGGCAACGGCGGCTTCTACGCTCCCAACCAGCGCGCCACTGCCGACGTCAGCATCAAGGACGGCGGCATCCAGGTCGAGTACGAGGACGAGGCCCGCGAGATCCACGAGATATTCGAGGCCGAGCTCGCCAAGTCCGGCGCCCAGTGCAACATGAAGGCATTCATCCCCTACTGCACCGGCGCCGCAGGCGTCACCAGCGAGCGCGACACGTAGGCGTTTCCCGTCATTCCCGCGAAGGCGGGAATCTCGCAGCCCTCAGAGAAATAGGGTTGGGGTGAGCGTGAACAACGACAGAAGAAGGGCGGGGGCTGATGCTCCCGCCCTTCGCTTTTGCAGCGACCTGCCGCATGGGGCCTTCATTCCCCACTGCACCGGTGACGCCAGCGTCACCAACGAGCGCGAGACGTAGATGCGACGCCCGCGCAGCATCGAGCGACGGGAATGCCACACCCTGCAACGCGGATGCGACACAAAGCGACGCGGATGCGACAGCCTCTCCACTCCTGAAGCGGAGGCCGCCAGGAGTGACGGCGACGGTGTGTTTCTGAAAACTGTTGCATTCTGTCGCATTCGCCCTGTCGTCGTTCCCGCTCCTTTCCCCGTCGTTCCCGCGCTTCAGCGCGCCCCGACATCTTCCGCTCCGCCCATGGAGACAGCGTACGCAATCACGGCGCGACCGCGAAAGGGGCGCGTGTCGCTGATCCGGGGAATCAACAGCGATGCACAGGATGGACAGGATGGGGGGACCTCGTCGTTCCTGCGCAGGCAGGAACCTCGCAGCCCCTTCCCGTTCGTGGTGAGCCTTTCGAACCACGTGTGCCACGCCCCCATTGGCAACCGCCCACGGCGCGGTACAATCGCGCAACCGGGAGGACGACCAGTGACCTACTCCGACGACAATGCCGGATTCGACGCCCTCGTCAGCGCCATCGAATCGCTCCAGGAGCGTATACACCGCGACGGCGACACCATCGGCTCGAACGAGATACGCACCCGCACCGCGCTCGTGGACCCGATCCTCACCGCCCTCGGCTGGGACACCACCAACCCCGCAATGGTCATTCCGGAATACGCCGCCGGAGGCGGCACTGCCGACTACGCCCTCCTCAAGGTGACGCCGGACGGCGGCACCCCTGTCATCGCGTTCGTCGAGGCCAAGCGCCTGCACGAGCCGCTGGAGAGCCACCGCGCGCAGATGCTCACCTACGCCAACATGGCGGGCGTCAAGTACGCTGGCCTCACCAACGGCGACCGCTGGGAACTCTACGAGGTCTTCAAGGAGGCTCCGCTGCACGAGCGCCGCATCGTGGACGTGTCTCTCCGTCGTGAGCGCGCTTTCGACTGCGCCGTCAAGCTGCTGCGGCTCAGGTGGCCGAGCTTGGAAACGGGCAGGGCGTTGTCGGATGTTGTGCAACCTCTGCTGCTAGATGCACTTAACCGAAAAGCGTCTCCAGCTGTGGTAGCGATGCTATTGGATAAGGGCGCGAATGCGAACGTACAGTTGCGCGACGGCAGGACTCTCCTGCACTGGGCGGTTAGAAACACAAAAACTGAAACTATCGCAGCCCTGATAGACCATGGTGCAGATATCGATGCCATAGACGATGAAGGCAGCACGGCATTACACCATGCAGTGAAGCTCAGCCCCAACCCTACAGAAGTCATAACTCTTCTGCTTAGAAGAGGAGCATCCATTGAGGTGCAAAATCACAATGGTATGACACCATTATACTACGCGGTTCTCTATAATCCTAAGGTAATCGCGCTACTGCTTGACTGGGGTTCAGATACCGAGGCCGCAATGTCTATTGGCTGGAGGCCTCTACACTGCGCCGCGAGTAAGTCAAATACTGAGGCCATCGCCCTTTTGCTTGACCGAGGTGCGGATATTGATGGAACAGATGATGAAGGCTCCGTACCTTTACATTGGGCATCAGGTTCTACTAATGCAAACCCTCAATCTGTCGAATTACTATTAGATAGCGGTGCAAGTATTGATGCGACAGACGGCTATGGAAGGACACCGCTGCATTACGCCGCCTCCAAGTCGAATCCTGACGTCGTCGCCTTCCTGCTAGACCAAGGTGCAGACATCAGAGCCAAGGATGACAAAGGCTGGACACCTCTGCATAATGCGTGCACTGGAGAACAGGATCCTAGTGTTGTCAGTATTCTACTCAACGGAGGGGCTGAGGTTGAAGCGACGACTAATGATGGATGGACACCTTTACACGCATCAGTCCGTTATGGAACTCCAGATTGTCACGCCCTCCGTAGGAAGGCTAGTATCGTCAAGACGCTTATCGATCATGGCGCTAACCTGAGAGCACTTACGAATGATGGACAGATGCCCTACCAAGTAGCGAAAGACCACGGTGCAAGTGATGAGATATTACAGCTGTTGCGTAAACTATAATCGTGATAGTCATACTAATCACTGGCACCATACTTCATAACCAATCGGATGATCGCACCAGTCTGATCGATCGCATCGAATTTGACTCCATCATACAAAGTAAGGATATCATCGAACCCACGATTCAATTCTTCGTAAACATACTCAGCTAGTTCCAATGCTTGTTCAATTTCCTCGAAAGTAGCACCTGTTTCTTCCGGAGCAGAATGTAAAGGTACTTTTGCTTCTATGTGGGCTATCGTCCTATTTCGCACTCTCTTTATCCTATTTATCAATGGTTTATTTTGCTCTAGTAGCGAGCGGATATCTGCCAAAGATTGAGGCAGCAGATAAGGCGTTAAAATCAATGGCGCTTGTTCAGCGTGTTCTAACACATTCCAGATGCTGGCTGATTTCTTGCTACTATCAAATATCTTACATAAAGATAAATATACGCTAACGCGAGATGTTGAAGCCACGGAACTAAAGAATACGTGGAGTTCATTTATTGCATCAAGTTTTTCTTGGTTGTCCGTCAGAATACCCTTGCCCACTCGGTAGGCAATCATTGCGTGAACAATCTCTCCGAATAGCAGGTCCAGCTGTTCTTTGAACTGCGTTCGGTCCATGTGGGTCGTTCCTCCTCTCGGCAAAGGCCAGTGCTATCCTGGCACAGGTAGCCCAGAGGACGTCAACAACCCACTGACATACACCCTGCGCTGCTGCTAAGCGCAGGCCACGCTCCGAGAGATGCTTCGGCTCCGCTCAGCATGATAGATCAGGGGCAGGGCTGCGAGGTTCCTGCCTCCGCAGGAACGACGAAAGTCTTTCCCCCATCCTGTCCATTGATGTTGTTCCGGGATTCGTGACACCCGCCTCTTTCACGGCCGCGCCCGAACCGCGTACGCTGGGTGCATGACCGCCGCACTCGCACGACCCATAGACTCCGCTTATAGCTCAGCACCGACCCATAGATGGGGTCTATGGCTCCGGCGGCAAACTTTGTTTTCGATGAAATCTTGGTGCCTTGCTCACGGGAAGCAGGCCACGGCCACGGAAACGCCCCGATTCAAGGAGACCAAGATTTCATTTCGGGCATGCGGTTCACTCGTAGATATCCGACCAAGATTCCAGAATTGGGGCCGGTTTGAAATCTTGGTCGGATCGCCGCTGTCGCGGTGCCTGGATTCCCGCCTGCGCGAGAATGACGGGGGCTGCGAGGTTCCTGCCTCCGCAGGAACGCCGCAATCACTTCGCGGCGCGCCGGCCCATCGCGCAGAGGTCGGAGAGGACACAGGACGTGCAGCGAGGCTCGCGCTTGGTGCACACGTCCTTCGCATGGGCGTCCAGCAGCGCGTGGTACTCGTTGAAGAGCGCCGCTTCGTGAGGCAAGTGCCGCTCGAACAACGCCTGGTACGCGTCGTAGCCCCGCAGGCCGTGGCGCGGCAGCATCCGGTCGACGATCCGCTGCGTGTACACGTCCATCACGAACGACGGCAGCCCCGCCGCGTAGAGCACGATATCGTCCGCCGTCTCCGGTCCGATCCCGTGCACGGCCAGCAGCTCGGCACGCAGCGTCTTTGGCTCCATGCCGCGCCACGGTTCCACGCTGTCGCCGTAGCGCCCCAGGAACTCGGCGATCGCCTTCAGCTTGCGCGCCTTGGCGTTGAAGTAGCCGCTGGGGCGGACTATCTCGGCCAACGCGTCCGCCGGTATCGCGCGCAGGGCCGAAGGCGACATCGCGTCCGCCGCTCTGAGGTTCGCGATAGCGCGGGCTGCGTTCGTCCACGCCGTGTTCTGCGTGAGTATCGCGCCGACGATGGTCTCGAACGGGCCGTCGCCCGGCCACCAGCCCTGCGGACCGTAGTGTCCGAGCAGGCGGTCGTACATCGTCGTGAGCAACCGGGCGGTACGCGCGGAGCGGCGCATCTGAGCAGGGGCAGATCGTGCCATGCGCCCGATGCTACCAGCCGCAACCTCTTGGTACACTCAATGCTGTGAGCACCTTCATCGAACAACTGGACGCCGCCGCCGCACGCAACCGGAGCCTCCTGTGCGTCGGCCTGGACCCATCGCTCCCCTCGATGCCCATCGATAGCATCGCCGAGTTCAACCGCGCCATCATCGCCGCCACGAGCGACCTCGTCTGCGCATACAAACCGCAATGGGCGTTCTACGAGGCCGAGGGCATCCCCGGCATCGAGGCGCTGCAGGCCACCATCGAAGCCGTGCCGGACGGTGTGCCCGTGCTGCTCGACGCCAAGCGCGGCGACATGGACAACACCTCCAGGGCCTATGCCAGGGCTGCGTTCGAGACGTGGGGCGCGCACGCGCTCACCGTGAACCCGTACCAGGGACGCGACGCCGTGCAGCCGTTCCTGGACTACGCGGACAGGGGCGTCTTCGTCCTCACGCGCACGTCCAATCCCGGCAGCGCCGAGTTCCAGGACCTCACCGTGCGCGGCAACGGCGTCGAGGGTCCGCTCTACGAGGAGGTCGCGCGGCAGGCGGTTACCTGGAACGACAACGGCAACGTCGGACTCGTCGTGGGCGCGACCGCGCCGGACGAGTTGGCGCGTGTGCGGAGCATCGTCGGCTCGATGCCGATCCTCATACCCGGCATCGGCGCGCAGGGCGGCGACCTCGAGGCCTCCGTGCGGAACGGCACGGACGGGAACGGACGCCGCGCGCTCATCGCCGCGTCCCGCGGCGTCATCTACGCGTCGAAGGGCAAGGACTTCACGGAGGCCGCACGCGCCGAGGCGAAGCGCCTGCGCGACGCCATCAACACGGAACTCGAACAGATGGGCAAGCCGTGGCCGTAGCAGAGAGTCGCATAAGTCCCTCTCCCCCTGGGAGAGGGTTAGGGTGAGGGTGTTCCGATGGCCGTAGAGTTCCACCTCGGCGAGCGGCTCACGCTCCGGAAACCGCATCCGTGCGGCGGCGTGGAGTGGCGCGTCGAGCGGCTCGGCGCGGACGTCGGCATCCGCTGCCTCACCTGCAGCCATTACCTGCTGACTCCCCGCCGCAAACTGGAGCGCGCCACGAAGTCCCACCAACCCCCGCTCTCCGTTGAGTTGTCATGTTGAGCGGAGCCGGAGGCGAAGTCGAAACATCTCTCGGGGAAGAAAGAAAGATGCACCCACCAGATAGCGAGTGTCCGCGATGCCACGCTCCGCCAGGAATCTCGTGCCGTACCAAAGCGGGAACGGAATGGAACAAACTTCTTTACCACCTAGGCAGGCATACGTTCGCCTACCCCTGCCCTGAGCCCTACTGTCGGGCACCCATAGGCCGGCCCTGTATAAGGAAAGGCAGTGGCAAACCTTACCAGAACACTGTTCACGAAGGCCGCTACCCTGCCAGGTAAGAGGAGCAGGAAAGCGAGGTTCCTGCCTCCGCAGGAACGACGGATTATCGTTACGCAGTGCTCTCCTGCCCTCCGTCGCCCTTGCCTCCGGACGCGGCGTAGAGCAAGGGCGTGAGCAACGCCGTCCCGATCATCACGGCTCCCATGACAGTAACCGACGCCGACAGGCTCGTGAAGGCGGCGAGCGGCCCGAACAGCAGCGGCCCCAGCATCTGCCCGGACGCCCAGTAGATGCCGACGACCGCCATGAACACGCCTCGCTGTTCCGGCGTGCTCGCTATCGCCGCGAGGCTCACGTTCAGGACCCGCCCCGCGTTGAACGAGAGCCCCAGTATGAACATGAGCACGACCGCCACCGGATAGTCGCCGCCCCACAGAACGACCGCGATGAGCGGCAAGCCATGCGTCACTAACGTCAGGGCGTAGGTCGGTCGCTGCCCCACCCGCCTCAGGAAGCGTGCGAACGCGAACCCGGCGATGATGGCGCCGAACGCGTGGGTAGCCATCAGCACCCCGAATGCGTCGTCGTCGAAGCCGAACTCCTTGTAGAGCGCCGCGCCGACGGAGGAGAGGGCCGCGACCTGCATTGAGGTCGCCAGCGCCATGCCGGCGGGCAGGACGGTGGCACGGTTGCGGAATACGCCCGGCACCGGCCCCAGTATCTCGCGCAGCGTCATCGCCGCCCGCCTCGGCAATTGCGGCGTCACCGCGACGACGAGCATCGCCCCTGCCGATATGCCCCCGGCGATGAGGAACCCCTCCTGGTAGCCCAGTACGACGGCGACGAACCCGCCCCCAGCATTCCCTGCCAGTCCCCCGACCGCCGCGAACCCGAAGAAGCGCCCGATGAGCGTCGTCGGGCGGGACTCGTCTATCCGGCTGCCGTAGGACTGAGAGGACGTCCAGTAGATGGCGCGGGAGGCGCCGAACAGCACTTGCGCGAGCAACAGCGCGAACAGCGTGGGAGAGAACGCGAGTCCAAGGGACCCCACCACCAGCGCCGCGAAGCTCGTCTGGATCACCCATCGCTCGCCGATGCGGTCCGAGATGACGCCACCGAAGAGCCGCACTGTCACCTGGAACAAGCCCTGACCCGCGATGATCAGGCCGAGCCACCCCGGGTTGTAGCCGAGCGAGATGATGTACAGCGGCACGAGGACGATGAGACCGCCGAGCACGACGCTGTATGCGGTGGTATGGACATAGAGGCCTGTTTCAGCAACGAGTGCGCGAGGTGCAGCGGACATCGTCCGCATGGTATCGCACCTCAGTTCGAGGCGTAGACGCGGCCTAATTCAGTCGGACAGGACGTCGTAGGCCTAGCCCTTCGCCTTCAGTGCGTCCACTTCGTTGCGCAGGGAAGAGACCTCAGCGCGTAGCGCTGCCAGCTCGACCCGCACCTGTTTGAGTTCGACTTCCACGACCGTAAGCTCCGACTTGCTGACCATACTGCTCTGCCCCCTTTGATGGTTGTGTTCAGCCCTTGCCTGACCGGCCGGCGCGGAAAGCCCCGGTGCGCGGGACCCGCAGGGTGTAGCCGTCCTTCGACGCGAAGACAGAAGGCAGTCTCGCCGCCTGTTTACCGCAAGCCGGGCACTCCGCGGGGCTGTCCGCCTCGCTCATCGGCCTGCGCTGCTCGAACTCGGCTCCGCAGTCCATGCAGCGGTACTCGTATAGCGCCATCTCATCCGCTCCTTGTTTGTCATTGGGCAGAGGTAGTTTATCGCGTCAGCGGGTATGCTGTACGGCATGCAGTTGAGCGCGGTCTTCTTCGGTCTGGACGTGCTGATGGGCGAGGGGCCGGTTCCCACAGCAAAGCCGGACGCTGCTGCAGTCATCGAAGCGCTGGACGCACGCGGCGTGTTCTCCGCCGCGCTCACGAACGGACCGTCCGAACCTGCACGGGCGCTCCTCGAAACACTGGGGCTCATCCCCCACGCGCTCGTGGGAGCGGACGGCGAGCGGAAACCGATGCCCGCGCCGGACCTGCTCTTCCGCGCCTGCGAGGTGCTCGACGTGCCGCCCTGGGAAGTGCTGTTGGTGGACTGCTCCCACGCCGGGCGGCAGGCTGCAGCATCCGCCGGGTGCCTGTTCGCGGGCATTGACGCGCCCGGAGCATTCACCATGGGTGCATTGGGAGAGGTCCTCGGTATCGTGGACGGCGCGGGCCCGTCGCGTTAGAAGGCGCCGCCGGCGGGCCCGGCGTCGTGTGGGAGCGGTGGAGGAAAGGCCGCAGCGAAGCTGTTGACCCCAATTCTCACCCTCTCTCCCACTTCTGCGGGGATGTGCACTCCCATGACGCAGCGTACGGGCCTGCCGGAATGGAGCCGCAGGTTCACTGCCTTGGAGGTGCCGTGGAATTCGACGGAGGCCACTACCGCCTCGACCGACACGTCCGACTCCGAGTGCAAGCGCACTGTCTCCGGGCGCACGCAAACGATGACCAGTCCATCCGGGGGGTCGGCGTTTCCTACCGGGAGGAGACCCAGCTCACACCGGACGTAGCCGCCCGAGCATTCCCCAGGCAGGATGTTGGCGACGCCGAGGAACCGGGCGACACCGAGCGATGCCGGATAGAGATATACGTCTTCGGGTCGACCGGCCTGTTCGAGCCTGTTGTCGAGCATCACGCACAGCTTGTCGGCGATGCTGAACGCCTCGTCCTGGTCATGCGTCACGAAGACCGCGGTGGTCTCCGCGTCGCGCAGTATCTGGCGGATCTGGCCCCGCACACGCTTACGCAGGTTCGCATCCAGGTTCGAGAACGGCTCGTCGAGTAGGACGACGCTCGGCTTTGGCGCGAGGGCGCGGGCGAGAGCGACGCGCTGCTGCTGGCCGCCTGAGAGCTGGTCCGGCATGCGCTCGGCCTCTGCCGTCATCCCTACGAGTTCCAGCGCCTGCTGCACAGCATGATCGCGGTCAGGACCGTGGGGCACGCCGAATGCGATGTTCTTGCGAACGGTGAGGTGGGGGAACAGCGCGTAGTCCTGGAATACCATGCCGACGCGGCGGCGCTCCGGAGGTACGAACTGTCCCGGCCCCGCGACGGTCCGGCCGTCTATGGTTACGCTTCCCGCGTCGGGGGTCTCGAAACCAGCCATGAGACGGAGCGTGGTTGTCTTGCCTCCGCCGCTCGGGCCGAGAAGCGCGACCATGCTTCCGCGTTCAGCATCGAACGTGGCTTCCCGGAGGGCGGTTGTGCCGTTGAACGACTTCGCCAGCCCCCTCACCTGAACGGCGGGGCCTTCTCCGTTTAAGAGAGTCTCGTGCGCTCTGCGGCGTGGAAGCGATACGCGCATACGCCAACGATACGTCCAACCGATGCGCGGCGCAATGGGCGCACGTAGTCACTCTCCAGCACGGCCTCCGCCATCCGGTCCGGTCAGCCGCTGCACTTCCACCTGTACGAGCGCGTCCCGAATGACACGCGACCTGCCTTCGTAAGCAGCCGTGCCGATCTCCCGGCGGTCGTAGGCGTCGCGCAGTGCGCGGGCCTCGTCGAGGAGTTGTTCGCGTGTCGCACCGCCGGCAACGGTGGCACGTTTCCCGCGCAACGAGAGCAACAGCAGGAACACGACCATCACTGCTACGGCAGCGGGAACCGTGTACCGGACATACCACTCCCCTGCCGACTCTCGGGCTACGTCGAACGCCGACCTCTGCGGGAGGCCGGAAACGGCGAGGTTGAGCACTTCGGCCGGTGCAATGTTCTGGCCTTCCAGCAGCCGAAGCAGGCGTCCGTTGAGATCGGTCGATCCAAGGTCGGTCAGACGCGGCGATGACGGAGTGGCGACGTCCACAGGCACGACGAAGCGCACCGATTCCGCACCGAACCGCATCGTGCGCGAGAGATCCAGCGCGGTCTCATCGTAGTCGAGACGGTAGACGAACTCGAACTGATGCGGCTGCCCGGGAGTGGTCGGCGGGATGGGCGAGTTGAGTGCGAAGCCGCGGTCGACCTCCAGCACCTGTCCGCCAACGATGTTCGACCGCACGTCCAGGTTGTACGCGCCGGGAGGGAGTGCGAAGCGCATGAAGCTCAGCATCGCAGGGCCCTGAGCGTTCACGTCGGGCGTGAGCGTCAGTGTGCTGTCGTTTCGAACGATGGCGCGCTCGAGTATCTCGACGAACCCTTCATCCGGCACCGCCCCGGTGACGATGACGGTGTGGCTCTGCACGGTGAGCACCGATGTGTCGTGCGTGGCGTCGAACACGGTAACGACTACGGGGTCGCCTAGTTCACCGGCGCCGCGTACGGCAGAGTAGGTCGCGTCCTGGTATTCGACAGAAATGAAGAACTCGCGCCCCTCGACTGCGGACGCGGTGAAGCTGAATGCGCCGGAGGCGTCAGGGAGTGCGGTCTCCTGGGAGACGAGTGCATTCCCCTCGAGCACGTTCAACGTGACACGCGCCTGCGTGGGGTCAAACGAAGCGGTGTTGGCTCCGTGCTCGATGCGCCCCGATATCTCAACCTCTCCCATATCCTGGGCGAGCACCGGTACGGGCAGTAGTACGAGCAGGAGGAGAGCGACCGATAGAGCGGCGCGCGTCATGCTCCTTCCTCCGTCGCTTCGTCCGAGAGCAGTTCGCGCAGCTCAGCGTCGACTTGGCTCTCGATAGCGGAGGCGGCCTCGTTCACCCGCTGCTGTTGGCGTATGAGTTCCGCGGCTCGCTGGCGCGCCGCCTGCAACTGTGCGCGGTACTCGGTTTCGGTCATGTTCGCCAGGAAGTACTCCTGCTGCAACGCGCGTATCTCCTCGTAGACGCGGTCACGGGCCCGACGGATGCCCGCCTCCAGGTCGCGCGCGGGATCGTCGAATGAGGCTCCGCCGTGGCGTGCCGCCCAGAACGGGTAGACGAGGACGACGGCTGTCACGAGGACGAGCAGCGTGAGGATAAGGATGGTCATGGCTATCGTGCCACGGCGGACGCCGCAGCCAGCCTATGCTATCCCCGCACCGGGCACGGCGCCCGGCGCCGGAGGGACCGCATAGGCGGCGGCGCGCTGACGCGCAGGCCAGAGCGCAACCACGGTGCCGAGGATAACGAACGGTCCGGCCAGCCACATCCACCAGACCATGGGGTTCACAAGCAGGCGGAACGCGGCGGTCCGGCCATCCGGCTGGAGTTCGCTGAATATCACGTACAGGTCCTCCTGCGGCGTAGAGCGTATGCCGGCCCGCGTTGTGATCATGGAGAACGACGGGTAGACGCCCTGCCATGCATTGAGCGTGCCCAGGCTGCCGCCTCTCCTCGTGACAGACAGGACGGCGGTGCGCTCGGTGCGATCGGCGAACGTCTCGCCGCTGACATCAACGAACTCAACGGTGTACTCGCCTATGGTGGCCTGTTCGCCAATCGTGAGGAACACATCCCGCTCCTCGCTGTAGAACGAGGAGCCGATGATGCCGAAAGCAAGCATGACGACGGCAAGGTGAACGACGTAGCCGCCATAGCGCGGGCGGTTGGATGCCACCAACCGGGCGAACGCCACCGGCCACAGCACCCCGGTGGAACGGCTGCGCGCCAGCGTTCCCCGCACCCACTCTTGCAGGATGCTGACGCCAGCGAACGTGCTGACGGCGATGCCGAGCACGACAACCGGCACCGTGACGCGGAGGAGGAGCGCGGCAACCGCAGTTATCGCAAGTGCTATGACACCGGGCATGAGCAAGGCGCGGCGGACGGACTGCCATGTCGCGCTGCGCCAGGGCAGCAACGGACCGATGCCCATGAGCAGGACCAGCGCGAGCATGAGCGGGCCGTTCACGGAGTTGAAGAACGGTTCTCCCACGGTAATCGTGCGTCCGGTCGCCAGTTCCGAGATGAGCGGAAAGACGACGCCCCACAGCGTGACGAACGCAATGCCGAGCAGGAGCAGGTTGTTCACGAGGAATGCCGCCTCACGGGAGAGCGCCGATTCCAGCGAGGAGGAACTGCGCAGGACGGCCATGCGGTAGAAGAAGAGCGCGAACGACGCCACCGTGACCACGCCCAGGAAGGTGAGGAAAACCCAGCCCAGCGTCGACGCTCCGAACGAGTGCACCGACGGCACCGGTCCGCCCCGGTTGATGAAGATGCCGAAGGCGCCCAGCGTGAAGCTGATATTGATGAGCGCGATGTTCCACATGCGGAACATGCCCCGGCGCTTCTGCACCATGATGGAGTGGATAAAGGCGGTGAGCGCCAGCCAGGGCATGAAAGCCGCGTTCTCCACGGGGTCCCACGCCCAGTAGCCTCCCCAGCCGAGAATCGTGTACGCCCACCAGGATCCGAGCAGCAGGCCGATGGCGAGCAGCACCCACGCCGCAAGCCCCCAGACCCGTCCAGCATCAGCCCAGTCGTCGTCGATACGGCCTCCCAGCAACGCCGCGACTGCCAGCGAGAACGGGACCGCTATCGCAACGAGGCCCGTCATGATGAGTGGCGGGTGCGCGAACATGCCGGGATGCGTGAGCAGCGGGTTTATGCCCTGCCCGTCTGCCGGGGCCCGGTCCAGTGTCGCAAACGGGTTGGCTAGAAAGAAGAGCACCACGAGGAAGAAGAGCAGGATGAGCATGAGCACGCCGTTTGCGTACGGGCGAAGTGCGCCCAGCCGCCGAGGGGCGAGCGCCATGGAGAGCGCGGCCATACCGCTCAGTGCGAAGGCGACGTAGAGGAGCGAGCCCTCGTTGCCGGCGTAGAACGCCACCCAGGTATAGATGCGCGGCATCGCAAGGTTGCTATGCTCGGCGATGTAGCGAATGCTGAAATCGTTCTCCAGGAATGCGTAGACGAGCGCGCCCACCGCCACGGCGAGCGCCAGCGTGGTCAGGTAATTCGCCCGTTGAGCGCTGACGACAGCAGGGGCGTCCCGCCGCTTGGCGCCCACGAACGACGTGAGCGCGCTGTAGCCTGCGAGGAGCAGCGCAATGAGTATGGTCGCCGTACCAAGGTTTGCCATCCGTTCAGCGTTCCTCCGTGGTGCGCAAGTCTTCTCCCAACTCCCGATCTACGAGATCGAACGGTAGCGGACCAACGTCCGGGGCGTCCCCAGGACCCCGGTTTACCGCCACTGCTGCAAACTCGGCCGGTGGACGCCTGCGCATGTTACGTATAGCGACGGCCACCGCGGTGGCTCCGAATACGAGCGCGAGCGGCGGAACGATCCATGCCAAAAGGGAGAAGCCGCGCGTCGGGGGGGATGCCAGTATCGCGTCGCCATACGATTGTACGAGGCTGTCCATGATGGCGTCGTCTGTTGCACCACCACGGAGTTGCGTCCTGATCGCCTCGCGCATGGCCTCGGCGATGGGCGCGTTCGACTCGTCGATGGTCTGTCCGGCGCACTGAGGACACATGACGCCTGAGTAGATGCGCTGGGCACGTTCCTCCAGCTCGGGCGGCAGTTCGTCGTACGCCTGGGCGCTCGCCGGTAAGGCGGACATGACAGACAGAACTGCAAGCGTAAGGAGAAGCGCCGCAGCGCGGCCCAGGCACGGTGTGATGCAAATGGCCTTCACGGCAGCCGTCGTCCGGGGACTCCACCGCCGCCCGCGCTAGAGCTGCCCCCGCAGCTGGAGGAGGCGGAGGGTGCGCTCCTCCTCGGGTTTCTCGTTGATCGACTGGAGCACGGCCTGCCGTTGAGCGACGGTGGCGTCAATCAGCGTTACCAGCGCCCAACGGTCTTCCTCCGAGAGCAGGGGCTCGAAAGCGGGCATGAACCCCTTCCCGCCGGAGATGCTGTCGAACGCCTCGCCGGGGCTTACTTCGGTCGTGCCGGTGTCCCGGATAACCACGACGCCGTCGCCGTCGCCGAACGCGGGAGGCCGGTTGACGCCGTAGTCGCTGAGCAGTCCGCCCACGTAGCCATCGCCGCCCGCGGTAAAGCCGTGGCAGATCGAGCAGTTCTGCTTGAAGAGCAGGGCGCCGCGCTGCAAGGCAAGCGGGTCGCCGGCGAGCGGGTTCGGAAGGTCGGCGATGTTCTCGATATCGGCAACAGGGATGTATCCGCCTTCCACCGGGTAGGAGCCTTCAGGTGGCAGGAAGCGCGGAGGCTCCTGCGACTTCACGGCCTGGTTGTAGTGCATCTCCTGGAAGACGTCGATCGGGTAAGAGCCTGTGGACCGGAAAGGGTCTCCCGGTGAGCACGCGGCAGCGACCGACGCCATAACGACGACGACCATCAGCAGCAGAAGGGTGTTCCGGCGGCTGGTCTGCACGGGTTGCCTAGCCCTCTTCCTTCTTGATCTCTTCTGCGCCCGCGCTCTGCAGGGCAGACTCAGCTGCGCCAGCACGCTCTTCCGGACAGTCCACGATGATGCCGATGTAACCCTCCGTGATGCGTTCGTCGTAGAGGCCCAGCTTGCGGCGCGGCAGGCGGGACTCGAAGAGCACGCCGAGCACCGTGAAGATAATCGCGCCGAGCATCGTGTTCTCGTACATGATGATGGTCATTGGGGGAATGCTGAGCAGGGGCTTGCCGCCGGTGACCAGGGGATAAGAGATCTGTGTTCCAGCCGTCCAAAGCAGGCCGATAGTAAAGCCGATGAGCGCCCCGACGAGCGGGAACATGAAGAGCCTCGTCTCCGGCTCGTGTTCTCCGAACGAACCCTCGGGAAACGGGCTGCCGGAGTAGACATCCAGATCTTCGACGGGGAATCCGTCCTCCTTGAGCCGGTTCATGGCCCCTGCGGCTTGTTCGGGGTCCTGGAACAACCCCATCAGTTTCGTGCTTGCCATCGAACTCTCCTCGCTCCGCCTGCTAGTGCTCTTTCACCAGAGCGGGAATCACACGGTTGCCCAATCGGACCTCGTCTATCAACTTCTGGCCTTCCTTCTCCTCCCAGACGGGTATGAGCGGGAAGAACTTGCTGAACATCATCAGGAGAAGCACGACCAGCGCGATGGAGCCGACGATGAGTGTTACCTCCACGGCGCTCGGTCGGTAGCTGTCGTAAGTGAACGTCCACGGCCCCTTTCGCATGAGCGCGGGCACGATGATGATGAGACGTTCCAGGAACATGCCGACGTTCACCATAAGGCTCGTCCAGAGCATCCAGGTGAAGCTCCGTCTGACGCGCCGGAACATCCATAACGGCACTGGAATGATGTACGAGAAGACGATGAACACCAGGAACAGCCAGCTCCACGGCGGTTCGAAGAGGCGGAGGCGCCACACGGTCATCTCCTGCTCCTCGCGCAGCCACAGAGCGAACACAAGGTCCAACCAGAAGAAGAAGAGCCATGCGGTAGCGACCACAATCAGAAGCCTCGCCACGGCGTCTATGTGCTCTTCCCAGATGAAGTTCTCCAGCTTGTACAGCTTCCGCATCAGGATCATCAGCGTGACGACCGCCGACACGCCGGAGTGCACCGCTCCGATAACGAAGTACGGCGCGAAGACGGTTACGTGCCACGACGGCACGAGGCTGACGCCGAAGTCCCACGACACGATGCTGTGCACCGAGACGAACACCGGCAGGATCAACGCCGAAAGGAGTATCCCTGCGATGCCCTGCAGCTTCCACTGCCTCGGATTGCCGTGCCAGCCGAGCGCCAGGATGCCGTAGACGGTGCGGCGCCACCCGGTGCTGCGGTCACGGATGATGGCGAGGTCCGGTATCAGTGCGGTGTAGACGAACAGAGAACTGGAAGTGAGGTAGGTGATGATGGCAGTGGGGTCCCACACGAGTGGCGACCGCACGTCCGGCCAGATACCGCGCGCCCAGTCGTACGGGAACACCCAGTAGAAGATGCGCCACGGCCTGCCTGCGTGGATAAGCGGCTGCAACAGGGAGGTCATGAGCGCGAAAACGGTCATGGTCTCCGCTGCGCGAACCATCGGCCTGCGCCACTCTGCCTGGCTTAGCCGCAGGATGGCGGAGATCATCACGCCGGCGTGGCTGATGCCGACCCAGAAGATGAAGTTGGTGATGAAGAAGCCCCAGAAGATGGGCTGCTGCAAGCCGGTTACGCCCAAGCCTTGGTTCATCATGAAGCCGAACGCACTCGCTGCGCCCGCCACGATAAGCCCCAGGATGGAGACGATGACGACCCACCACATGGGCGTCCTGAACACCACGTCCAGGAGTTCCCTGTTTATCTGTGCGTCGGTTAGTGTCCTTCGGTAATACATCCGGCTGTTGTCCGTGCCTTTACGGCTAGTGCGACTTGGCTATCACTCTTGCGTAGCGGTTCAGGTAACGTCTCACCTTCACGAGTCGGAGTCCTTCGCCGACCTCCCAGATGGACACCACCGGGACGATCTTGCTGATGAGCATGAAGAGCAGCACACACCCGGAGATGGCGCCGATCATGATGAGCAGGTCCGGTGCATCGGGCCACTGCGTCGCGGGGCGGGGGTGCATCACGTGCTGGCTCGGGTCCGCGACCGAGAAGGCCGACACGTAGAGCCGCACCTGGTTGACGAGCGCTCCGATGACCACGCCCGTTCCTACCAGGGCGGGGCCCCACACGCTGCGGCGCACAGGGTTCCAGACCAGCGCCACGAGCGGGCCGATGAAGTTGAGGAAGAAGGAGATCATCAGAGCGGTCCTGTATTCGTCCAAGACGAGCAGACGGATAACCTCGCTCTCGCCGGGCTGGCGACCGTACCAGAAGGTGATGAAGCTCGCCCACCAGAAGTAGAACCAGAGCAGCGAGAACGCCAGCAGCGGTTTGGAGAGTGCCCAGAACTGCTCCACGCTGAAGTACCTCTCGTAGTTCCCCAACCGGCGCATCAGGTACATCGTGAGTAGTGTCATGCCCACCGCGCCCTGCAGACCGTTCACCACGACCGTCGCGGGGATGATGGCGTCCTTCAACCCCGGTATCAGGCCGTGGTGGAAGTCCGAGACCATCAGCGTCTGCACCAGCGGGTACGTGAGCAGGTACATCGCCCCGGCGAGGAGCGACCCCTGGTAGAGCACGCGCCACTGGCGGATGCCGCCAACCCATCCCAGCGACAGCCACCCTATGACGCGCTGGCGTGGAGAGGCCGGCAGGTGGTCCCGCGCCGCCGCCAGGTCCGGCAGTGCGACGCCCCACAACAGAGCGAGGCCGATCAGCGCGAGCGTACCGTATCCAATGACGTCCCATACGCCGGGCGCGCCCAGCGGGAACTCGAACCAGATGCTCAGCCTGCCATCTATAGAAGGCAGGGCGATGAGCGCGGGGATGAGCATGAGCACGACGAGCAGACCGGTGATGGCCATGTTCTCGGTCACGCGTGTTAGAGGCCGCCGCCAGTTCGCCTTGGCGAGACGGAGTCCCGCCGAGATGACCGGCATGGCCGTGAACGTCGTGACGATGAATGCGAGCGTCGCGACGAAGTAACCCCAGTTCGCGCGGTTCTCATCGCTGAAGCCCTCGGACAAGCGAATGACAAACCCGACGATGCCAAGGACGAACAGGAAGGCGAGCACCGTCACCCAGCCCCAGTAGCGATGGCCCAGATCCTGGAAACGGCCAAGCACGTCCCTCGCGACGTCCTGATGCGTCGGCAGAGGGCCCACCAGGAGTTCGTGTTCGCCGTTATGCATGAGCGTCTACCTGCTTCAGGTATTTCACGCTGGGGTTGGTGCCGATTGCCTCCAGCACACGGAATGCTCGTTCGTCCTCCCACTTGTGCGAGACACGGGAATCGGGGTTGTTGAGGTCGCCGAAGGTCATGGCGTCGGTCGGACACGCCTGGACGCAGGCAGGGTTGAACACCTGGTCCTCCACCTGCTTGCCGCCCCGTGTGCTGCGCCGGATGCGCTGGATGCAGAACGTGCACTTCTCCATGATGCCGCGGGAGCGCACGGTAACGTCCGGATTGAGCTGGTTGCGGAGGTCCTCCGGCCAGACCGGCTCCCAGTAGTTGAACAACCGCGCGTGGTACGGGCAATTGTTGCCGCAGAAGCGTGTGCCCACGCAGCGGTTGTACACCTGCACGTTCAGACCTTCGCTGTTGTGGTACGTCGCGTAGACCGGGCAGACGGACTCGCATGGGGCGTTGTCGCAGTGCTGGCAGAGTACGGGCAGGAACCGCGCTTTGATGTCCGGGTAATCGCCTTCCCAGTAGCGCTCGATGCGTATCCATTCGATGGCGCGCCCCTGCTGGAAGGCGGACTCATCGTTGATCGGGATGTTGTTCTCAGCCTGGCAGGCTATGACGCATGCCTGACAGCCGGAACAACGGTCCAGGTCTATGACCATTCCCCACTTGTGGTTTGCCCGTGTGCTCTGTGTACGCGTCGCCATGACAAGTCCTGCTTTGCTATGCCTTGTGCACGAGAATGAGTTCTTCGCCGTGGAGCTGGCGGGCGGGTTCTATGCCCTCCAACTTCGGGATCACCCGTCGCCGGGTGGTGCCGGAGATCCGGACGCGGGTAGCGCCCCACGCAAACGCGCCTGTCTCCGCTTCTTCCGTGGGTTCCAGGATGTCCAGCACGTTCGCGCCGCGCCGGGCCGCGTAGCTCGTGAACGCCCGGTGGCCCTGCCCCATGGGTACGGCTGCTACCTCCGGTGGAGTGGCGGGGTTGATGTACACGGGCACGCGGATGGTGCGGCCCGTAGCCGACTCTACGATTACGATGTCGTTGTTCTTCAGACCCATCTCTTCGGCGGTGTGGGGGTTGAGCTCCACCCAAGAGTCCCACGTCGCGGTCGTGATGGGGTCCGGCACCGACTGCGCCCACGGCAGGTGCGCGTACTGCCCCGCCCCAATACCGATACCCTCGAACGGCACGAGGTGGAGGGGGTAGCGCTTCGGGTCAGCCGACGTAACCTGGGGCGCGCTCGACGGCAGGGCGGGTAACGGAGGACGCGACCCGTCCGCGGTCGCCCTCGTGTCCCACCAGCCGCCACGCTCCAGGATCCGCTTCCAGAACTCCGCGAACGTGGGCTGCACGACAGAGCCGCGCTTTCGTTCGTGAAGTTCCATCGCCAGGGAGCGCACCGCCTCACGCATGTTCTCTCCGGGCAGGTCAGACACGCCGAGTTGAATCCCCGTCTGGAGCAGCACGTCGCCGAAACTCAGCGTCTCGTGGAAGTGGTTCACCGCAGGCTGCTGGAAGCCGATCGTCGTGTAGCCAGGCCCAGGATTCGGTTCGTCCGTTCCCCACTCCTCCAAGGGGGTGTGACACGGGAGGATGAGGTCGGCGAGTTCGCTCGTCTCGTCGAGGAAACTGGAGAAGCTGACGATGGTGTCCACGCTGCGCAGCGCGCTGCGGGCATCGAGCGCCCCGGGCAGACCGTAGGCAAGGTCTGCTTCGCGCACGAGCACAGTCGTGATGTCGCCGGAGCGCATATCGTCCAGCGTCTTCTTCCAGTCGCGCAGCGAGGTCGTTCGTATGCGTCCGCTGATCGGCTCAGGGTTGAAGACGAGCCCCCCGGAACGGTTCACCGATCCCACGAGCGCGTTGAGAGCGTAGACCGCCGTCATGTTGAACAGGCCGTTGGCCTGGGCTGCGGCTGGGCCGCCGCCCATAACGAGCGCGGGCCTGTGCTTCTTGTCGCCCAGTTCGTGTGCCAGTTCGCTTATGACGTGCTGGTCCACGCCTATCTGCGCCGCCACTCGTGAAGGCGCGAACGCCGCGAGAGCCCTCGCTCCCTGCCCGCCGGTCAACGCGGATGCCGCATCCGGATCGGCCGTGCCTTCATCGATCATCGTGTAGGCGATGGACATCGCCAGCAGCCCCTCCGAGCCGGGGATCGCGTATACCCAGTGGTCGGCGGCTGCGGCTGTCGTGGAGTAACGAGCGCCGACGTGCACCAGGCGTCCACGTGAGCGGCCATCGCCCTGCCGGAACTCCCCGTAGCCACGCGAGAAGTGCGTGGGGTTGACCCATGTGCCCAGGAAGTCCGCACCGAAGTTCAGTATGTAGCTCGCGTGGGCTATGTCGAAGTCAGGCTGGGTGTTCTGGCCGTACAGCTGCCGCAGCGCCTCACGGACGACGCTCTCGCAGCCGAGCGTATCGAAGCCCTGGAGGCGTACGCCGGACCCATCAGCGAATGCCTGCACCACGTCCGCTATACGCCCGCGAAGCAGGGGAGTCGCCAGCAACACCTCGCTCGGGTCCCGGCCGTTGAGGAGCCTCGTGAGCTCCATGATGCCATCGTCCCATCTGATGGGGAGGAACGGCCCGCCCTTGGCGATGCGGAGCAGCGGATGCTTGATCCTGTCCGGATGGTAGAGCGCCTGCAGCAGGGCCTCGGCACGTATGCCGTGCTTGCCGGTGTTGACCGGATGGTCCGGGTTGCCTTCAATCTTCTTGGCGCGCCCTTCCATAACGCGGACGAGCAGCCCCTCACTTGCCATACCGAGCTGGGCAGCGGTCGCATAGTAGTTGTCCCTGCCGGTCACGAGGTCTTCCGGCATCTCGACAGGGCTCTGCACCTGGATCTCGTGGTCCGGCACGCGGCAACCGTTGAAGACGACCGCGCCTATGCCGGTCACGCCCGCCCACTTCAGAAATTGTCTGCGCGTCAGTGCCATTCGCTCTTCCTGCTTAGTAGTGGCACGTCGTGCAATCGGTCGGCGCACCGTTGTCGCGGTGGCAGTCGACACAATCGCGCATCTTCAAGTTTCGGACCTGCTCGACGACCTCCATGCTCGCGATGTCGCCGTGGCATGTGGAGCAAGGGAATCCTTGCTGTATATGCGGGGCGTGTACGAACTGCACGTGGTCCGGGAGCCGGTGGACGCGGACCCAGTTGACGGGGTCAGGCCCTTCCAGCGGGTCTCCTATGAGCTTGGCTATCTCAGTCTCCGCCGTTGGGGAGTCGGAGAGTTCACCCGTGATGCGGGTGAAGTCGTGGCAGAACTGGCACTGGGCCACTGCGGGAACGGTAGCCGCCTCTTCAGTAGAGACCGTGCGGTGACAGAACTGGCAGTCCAGACCCGCAGTGGTGACGTGCACGGTGTGCGGGAATGCTATCGGCTGCGTTGGCCCGTCTCCGAAACCGAGTACGGCGGGAGGCTGCGCCCACCACGCCTGCACAAAGAAGAAGGCCACGAAGGCGAATACCAGTGCGGCAATCAGACCGATGACCGGGACGACTATCTTGACCAGGGAGTTGCTCATCGCTCGCTCACCGGGAGGTCCCCGGCCTTACAGCGCCCCCCTGTAGAACAGTATGGATATGAGTTCGAGCCTGTCGATGAAGAGAGATATGGCGTAGAGCCCGAGCAGCAGGAAGAGAATCGCTGCCACGTAGAGCGGAATGCGGATGCGGCGGGCCACTTGCGCAGGGATATCACGGGAGATGGCCAGTGAGGGAATCATGCCATGAGCCAAGAGCATGGAAGCGCCGAAGCCAAGGGCCGATCCCAAGAGGAACCACAGCGCTGCGAGGAGGTCGGCAGCCGCCGCCCATTCTGATGCCGCTATGAACGTAGGGTCTGGGCCGGTCATTCACATCGTCCGAGGGCCTGCATATCAACAGCGTCGCCGGAAGCCCTGCCTGCTTCTGGATTGGGCGGAGAGACGCTGCGCGAACTTACCATCGGCGATGCTCCCGCCAAGAAGAGCACGTTAAACTACCTCTATGGCGGGTGTCAACAGTTTGTGATGAATTTCGCACACGGCCTGGATACATGAGCGGGCAAGCCCTACCCAGAGGCATCGACGCCTGTGGCGATGCGCTCCGACGCTTGCAATCCGCCCGGATCCGCATACAATTGAGCGTCGTGGCCTGACTGGCCACGGGAGTACAAGAGACCATGGCAGGCCAGAACGAAGCGTCCTCCAGAGACACCGTAACGCGACGCGGCTTCCTGAAGCGTGCCGCGCTTGTGGGTGCTGCCGCGTCCGCCCTGGGGATCCTGTCCAGGGGGCGCATCGGCGGCATCGGGCAGCAAGGGCGCTCGACCCCGGCTGACCTTCCCGGCGCGGGTTCCATCTTCCAACCTCGCGGCGACACGCGCATCCAGCGATGAGCGACAGGAATCCGCGGGATTCCTAACGAACGCGTCACGTATCTCCCATTCAATGGCGATTTACATTGTTCCATGCGTTGACGACGCACAGAATCCCCTTATAGGATGAGTCTGGGTCACCTCATGCAGCACCGCGGAACAGCACCCCGTCGAGAGAAAGCCATCCAACTCAGCAGGGCCGCGCAGCGCTTGCTCCGGGAGTGAAGTCTTGGACAACATCGACAGACGGATCATCGAAACCCTCCAGCAGGACGGCCGTGCATCGCACGCCCAGATGGCCCGCGAACTAGGGCTGAGCGAAGGCACAGCCCGGCGCCGCCTCGCCAAACTGCTTCAGGACAAGGTCATCAGGGTCGCCGCCATCCCGGATCCTGAGCGGCTCGGCTACCACACGTCCGCATTCATCGGGCTGCAGGTAGACCCGGCGCGGGTCGAAGCCGTCGCCGACGAGTTGTCTGAGCTGGCGGAGGCGGAGCACGTCTCCATCACCACTGGGAGCTACGACATCTTCATCTGGGTGAACCTGACGAGCTCCGAGGCGCTCGCCTCATTCCTTCACAACAAGGTAGGCATAGTGGAGGGCATCCGGCATACGGAGACGTTTGTGAGTTTGGAAACGCGCAAGCGCGCCCTCGGCGCCGGATTGTTGTAACGCGCCGGGCCGGTTGACACCACTCAGACCGCTCCGTAGCATGGAATGACCGGGCCGAGGTAGCTCAGTTGGTAGAGCACAGCACTGAAAATGCTGGTGTCCCCAGTTCAAATCTGGGCCTCGGCACCAGGCTGTAAGGGCCCGGTGCTGGCACGAGCGGAAGTGGCTCAGGGGTAGAGCGTCTCCTTGCCAAGGAGAAGGTCGCGGGTTCAAATCCCGTCTTCCGCTCCAGTCCATTTCCAACGGTTCGACGACACCGCCTCCAGTTGCCCTCTCCCTCTGCGTCCACGCCGAGTGGCAGAGCGGCCCAGTGCCCTTCCGCTATAATCCGAGTCCGCGCCGAAGTGGCGGAATGGTAGACGCGACGGTCTCAAAAACCGTTGAGGGCAACCTCATGCCGGTTCGAATCCGGCCTTCGGCACCACAACACCCATGTCTGCGAGCGCAACGCGCATTGGAGAGCCTTGCCTCCTGGGGCGCCCCTCCACTCCCACGGATATCGATAGGATCTGTTGGCTATTGCGTCCTACCCATGAGACGACCGCTAGACCGCTTCTCTTCGTCTGCGGGAAGGGGGCATTTGTGCCTCGGCCCTGGTTGCGATAGGCTCGCGCCATCTCGCATTGGAGGCGCCCTTATGGTTATGCAAGGCACCGACATGAAGGTGGCGGAGACGCCAACCGGACGACTCGAGGACTTCCGCATCCCCGACGCCTACGAGGACTGGCTGGAGCGCGAGGGGGTGATGGTCCACAAGACCTTCTACATCCCCAACTGGCACGAGCTCGAGGTCGGTCCCTGGGAGCGCAAGGGCGGCGAGGGCGCAGTCGTCCACATCGACAACGCTCTCCTGCCCAACGACTTGCATGTCGTCGACATCGTGCCCGGCGGCAAGTCCGAGCCCGAGCATCACATGTACGAGGTCAACTTCTACATCGTCTCCGGCCGCGGAGCGACCACCGTCTGGATGGACGAGGACAACAAGCAGACCTTCGAGTGGAAGACCGGCTCCCTCTTCACCATCCCCCTCAACGCCTGGTACCAGCACTTCAACGGCTCCGGCGACGAGAAGGTGCGCTACATGGCCACCACCAACGCCCCGCCCATGATGCGCCTCTTCCGCGACACCGACTTCATGTTCAACAACGACTTCATGTTCCGCTCCCGCTACTCCGACGACGAGTCCTATTTCTCCGGCAACGGCACCCTCTACAACAAGCGCATCTGGGAGACCAACTTCATCCCCAACGCGCCGGACATGGCCCTCTACGGCTGGAAGGAGCGCGGCGCGGGCGGCATCAACGCCATGCTCGAGATGGGCAAGAACGACATGGGAAACCACATCTCCGAGTTCCCCATCGGCACCTACAAGAAGGCCCACCGGCATGGGCCGGGCGCACACCTCTTCCTCCTCAGCGGGGACTCCGGTTTCTCCCTCCTGTGGACCAAGCCCGACCGCTCCGACATGATCAAGTGCGACTGGCAGCTGGGCACCGTCGTCATCATCCCCGGGGAGGGCACCTACCACCAGCACTTCAACTCCGGCACGAAGCGCGCCCGCTACATGGCCCTGCGCGACGGTAAGGGCGGTTTCATGGCGCCTAACACGGTCGCGGGAGGCGATGTCAGCATCAAGGACGGCGGCATGCAGATCGAGTACGACGATGAGGACCGCGAGATCCACGAGATCTTCGAGGCCGAACTCGCCAAGAGCGGCGCCCAGTGCAACATGAAGGCGTTCATCCCCTACTGCACCGGCGTCTCAGGCGTCACTGACGAGCGAAAGACGTAGGGGTCTTCTCCCATCCTGACTCCCTCCGCCTTACAGGTGGAGGGAGTCAGGCGCGCCCACTACGAGAACCGCTCGCCATACACGCTCCGGGCGTTGCCTTCGTAGATGGCGCCCCGATCCTCGTCCGACAGAAACTCGATGCCGTCGATGAGGGGCTTCGTGTTGTCGTACCACTCGCCGGTGCGCGGGTTGTCGGCCGACCCCGCGCCCGGACGCTCGGTGCCGAACAGGCAGCGGTCCGTCCCCACGATCTTGAACAGCAACTCCAGGGACTCCGCGTTGTAGAGGCAGGTGTCGTAGTAGAGGTTCTTCACATGGCGGTCGAACGTCTCTTCTCCGTTCGCGCCGCGCATCCGGGCCCGCCAGCGCCCTATCTGGTAGGGGATCGAGCCGCCGCCGTGGCTCATGATGATCTTGAGTCCCGGGAAGTCCTCAAACACCGTGGACTTGGCGAGCGAGAGGATGGCGATGCTCTCCTCCGTGATGAAGTGGTTGTGGAACGACTCGCGCAGGTCCTTGCAGCTTGCCGGGTGGATCAGCGCCGGAATGTCTTCCTTCTCCATCTTCTCGTAGAGCGGATACCAATACTCCTCGCCCATCGTCGGCGTGGTGTGCTGCCCCTCGCTCGGGTCCGGATTGATCATGATGCCGATGAACCCCAGGTCGTTGATGCAGCGGTCGATCTCCTCGAACGTGTCGGTCACGGACGCCCCGTCGCACTGCGGCAGGCCCGCAACGCCCTTGAACCGGTCAGGCTCGTTCTGCACGGCCAGCGCGATCGCGTCGTTGTTCGCCTCGCAGAACCAGTGCACGATCTTGTCCGGCTTCTCCGAGTGCATCAGCGAATACGGGCGCGGCGACAGGAAGGCCATGTCCGTCCCCACGTCGTCCAGCAGCTCGGAGTGCCGCTTGCCCGCCATCCGCCAATTGGCCACGGTCTCCGCCGTGACGCCTGGGTGCCCCTTGCCGTGGAACCCGCGCCCATTGATGAGGAACGCCTGGTACTGACCGATCTGCGATCCCGTAACCAGGTGCTGGTGCGCGTCGATAATCATCTCGTCTCCTCTGCCGCGTAGTGGCCGCATTATCCTCGAAACGCGTCCTCGCGCAACCTGCTCTCAAGTGACCGCAACCATGTCCGGCCCAGTCATCTGAGTGGAACCTGCGCCTCCTGGAGGCTACACTCGCCCAAGCCCTGTGAGTCCCGGAGGAGGTGCGGAAGCATGACCGATCCCATCGTTGAACGTCTCACCGGTTACGTGGCCAGCGTCGAATACCAGGACCTGCCCGGCGAGGTTGTACACCAGGTCAAGCGGCTCATGATCGATTCCATGGGTTGTGGGTTGGGTGCCGGCGATGCCGCACCGGTGCGCGCGGCCCGAGACCTTGCCCTCGGGGTGCACGGTTCGTCGCCGGCAACGCTGCTGGGGACCACCGACACGACCACGCCGGACATGGCCGCCTTCGTAAATGGCACCATGGTGCGCTATCTGGACTTCAACGACTCCTACAACGGCAAGGACATCGCCCACCCCTCCGACAACATCCCCGCGGTACTGGCTGCCGCGGAGGGGCATGGAGCGTCGGGCCGGGAGTTGATCGCGGCTGTCGCACTCGCCTACGAGGTACAGGCAGCCTGGGCGGATAGCTTCCACCTCGCCTCAGGCGGTGTCTGGGACCAAGCCGCCTATGCCGCTGTTTCCGCACCGCTCGGGGCGGGCAGAGTGATCGGCCTCACGGGGGAGCAGCTCGCGGAAGCGCTGCGTATCTCCGTGGTCAGCAGTATGACGCTTGGCGAGGCCCGGCGTGGGACCATCTCCCACTGGAAGGCAGCGGCTGTCCCAAACGCCGGCAGGAACGGTGTCTTCGCGGCCATGCTCGCCCGACGTGGGATGACGGGTCCGCCGGAGGTCTTCTCCGGCTCGCACGGGTTCTTCGCGGGGGTGACGGGCGCCCCCGTCGAACTCGCTCCCTTGGCGCGGGAAGATGGCAACGACCGCGCGTTCCGGCTCATGGAGTCGCGCTTCAAGCGATTTCCGGCCGGCTTCGTCTCTCAGACAGCGATCGAAGGCGCGATAGAGGCACGGGAGGTACTGGGCATCGACCGCACTGACGACATCGACCGCGTCCACATCCGGACGTTCGAGAGCGGCAAACGGATCATGGCCGGCGACCCCACTCGCTGGCGCCCTGAAACACGGGAGACCGCCGACCACAGCATTCCCTTTGTTGTTGCCTGCGCACTTCGTTTCGGAACGCTCGAGCCTGCGCATTTCGAGGACGACGTCCTACACGATCCCGGGTTGCTGGACCTGATGCAGCGTATCGAGGTCGTGCAGGACCCGGAGTGTGATGCTGCCTGGCCGGAGGCCATCCTCAACATCTTGACGGTCCAGACCTCGGACGGCCGCCAGCACACGGCGACCGTCCCCTACTACACCGGGCACTTCAAGAAGCCAATGAGCGATACCGACATCGAAGAGAAGTTCCGGCGGCTCACAGTCGGCCTGCTCGACGAGTCCCGTCAGCAGACGGCGTTGGACCGCCTCTGGCATCTCGACGAGGAGACCGACCTTGGTCGAGTCATGGCTTCGATGGCCATCGTGTAGGCGTCACCGATTCACGGAGGCGCGGGCCGCCGACTCGCAGACCGAAAGGGTGTAGCGGGACACGCTCCATACGCCACTCGATCTGCTTTGCCCTTCCGCTGGGCGACGGCTTTGGCTCCGTGGGTTGCAGTACCCCTATGTACGGCAGGTTCCGATAACGCCCTCCATAGTCCAGCCCATAGCCGATGACAAACTCGTCCGGCACCTCGAAACCCACATAGTCCAGGGGTATGTCCGCCATGCGGCGCACGGACTTGTCGAGCATCGTGCAGACGCGGAGACTCGCTGGACCCTTGGCCTGCAGGTGCTCCATCAGGTAACGCAGCGTGAGCCCGGTATCCACGATGTCCTCAACGATGATCACGTGCCGCCCTTTTAGCTCCGTCATCACGTCGCGGATAACGTCTATGCTCTTCTCCCGCTCCTCGCCATAGTGCGTGATCTCCATGAACTCGACCTGAAGCGGCAGGCTGATCGCGCGCACGCCCGGAACGGCTGGCTCACCGCGTTGGGGTTAGGTAACGGCTTGCTGTATGCGGCGCCAGTAGCTCGGCAGTCCTTCGTCCCCAGAGGTTGGCGGCTAAGGCCGGTGGGGATAATATCCTGGACGACACGCCATATTGAGATGTCAGCTCACGTGGGGACCCAGTTTCCACGGGATAGACGTGGCGTTAGACTGAGGGAAGCCAGCCAGCCCGAGCGGCCGTTGAGGAGGGTAAACATGGCACGAAGTCCAATAATCGACGCGGACGGCCACATCCTGGAGCGGTCCCAAGATGTGTGGCGATACATCGAGCCACCATTCGATAAGCGTGGTGGCGGCCTCTGGCAAGGAGGTCATCCGTGGGATACCGAGTTGTCCGGGACGCTGAGCAACCGCGCGTACCGGGACGGAGGCCTGGAGCCCGAGCGCCAGGTAGAGACGTGGCTGCGTATCGCTGACCGGGAGAATATCGAGACGGCGGTCCTCTTTCCCACCGGCTCCGGACACGTCGCGTACATCCCCGAGCCTGCGTGGGCAGTCGCTGTCTCGCGCGCGACCAACACCCACTTCGCGACTGATTACGGCGCAGCATCGCCGCGCCTCCGTCCTGTGGGCGTCCTGCCCATGCGCGACCCACAGGCAGCAGCGGAAGAGCTCCGCCGGGCGGTTACTGAGCTGGGGCTGGTCAGCTTCGAGATCCTCTCGCAGGGGCTTACGATGGGATTTGGCGACCCCTTCTATGACCCCCTTTTCGCGGAGGCCGAGCGCCTTGGCGTGCCGCTCTGCATACACGGCACACGCTCCAAGCCAGAGGAGGTAGGCGGCGAACGGTTCAAGACGTTCGCAGAGGTGCACACCTACGTGTTCCCGGCATCCGTCACCTTGCACTTCGTCAGCACCATGGCGAACGGGGTGCTCGAGCGCTTCCCGAAGCTGAAGCTCGCCTTCCTCGAAATCGGTGCGACATGGCTACCTTACTGGCTGGACCGGCTCGACGAGCACTGGGAACTCCGTGGCGCGCAAGAGATGCCGCACGTCACGAAACGGCCAACGGACATCTTCCGGGAACACGATGTCTACGTGAGCGTGGAGCCAGAGGAGACATTGCTCCCCCAAGTTATCGAACACCTCGGAGACGACCACTTCCTGTTCGCATCCGACGTTCCACACTGGGATGCACGGTTCCCTGAGAACCTCGAATACCTGGAATCTCGACAAGACATCCCTGCAGCGAGCCTCCGGAAGATAACGTACGACAACGGGAAGCGCCTCTTCGGACTCTAGACTGTGTCGTCTGTGTGGCTCGGGCTAACGGCGAGGCCGAGTCCCAACGATCGCGAGGATGACCTGAGCGAGCTCGCGTGTCGTGGCAGTGCGCGCTACGCGTTGCTAAGGTCGGAAACCACCCGCCTACCGCTGGGCGACGGCCTTTGGCTCCGTGGGTTGCAGTACCCCTATGTACGGCAGGTTCCGATAACGCCCCCCATAGTCCAGCCCATAGCCGATGACAAACTCGTCCGGCACCTCGAAACCCACATAGTCCAGGGGTATGTCCGCCATGCGGCGCACGGACTTGTCGAGCATCGTGCAGACGCGGAGACTCGCTGGACCCTTGGCCTGCAGGTGCTCCATCAGATAACGCAGCGTGAGCCCGGTATCCACGATGTCCTCAACGATGATCACGTGCCGCCCTTTTAGCTCCGTCATCACGTCGCGGATAACGTCTATGCTCTTCTCCCGCTCCTCGCCATAGTGCGTGATCTCCATGAACTCGACCTGAAGCGGCAGGCTGATCGCGCGCATCAGGTCCGCCATGAAGACGACTACTCCCCGGAGGATGCCGATGAGCACCGGTTCCTCGCCAACGTAGTCCTGCGACAGCCGCGCTCCGAGCTCCCGCACCCGCTGCTGCACGGTCGCTTCGTCGAACAGCACGCGCTCCGTGCCTTCGACCGATACCTCGGCAAGCGGTCCGAACCCGTACTTGCCCATCAGCCGCATCAAGTCGCGCCGGTAGAGCAACTGGACGTTCACCTCCGGGTACATCTCCCGCACGTGCCGAAGCTTCCGGTTCTTCTGGGTGACCAGGTTCTGCTTCATGGTGGTCAGCTCGAAATACTGGTCGTACTCCGGCAGATAAAAGTCCGGCGTGAACATTTCCACAACTCGGCTCCCGTCCCATCGCAGCGGGAAGGAGCGGGGCTCGTAGAGGTAGTTGATGTGGTAGTAGTCGAGGAGGTCGGCGAACTCCTTCTCGCTGGGATGCATGAAGGCCTTCGTCGGGGCCACGTCATCCGTATCGCGTCTGCGCCCACGACGACCTCGCCTTGCTCCGCCCGTCCCGTCGTCGCGTTCAGCCGCTTGCGCCTTGTCGGAGGGAGGCGGCATGCCAAGCGCGGCGCGCTCCGCGGTCTGTCTGCCCCGCCCACGGCGGCGGGACGAAGCTCGCTGCGGCTGCTCCGGTGCGGCAGGTGCGTCCTGGACGGGTGCTTCGCTGGTTTCCTCCGGGGAAGACACGGCGCTTATCCCCGGCGAACGACGTCCGCGACGCCGGGTTGGCGCGCGCTTCGGCTCATCAGATACAGCAGACGCTTCCTGCACCAGCGGTTCACCTGCTTCCTCAGAAGGAGGAGCGGCAGCTATGCCCGGCGAACGATTACCGCGACGCCGCGATGGTGTTCGCCGGCCTTCTTCGGGTGCGGCAGCTGCGTCCTGCACAGGCGATTCACTCGTTCCCTCGGAAGCGGGCGTGACAGCTATGCCGGGCGAACGATTACCGCGACGACGCGACGGTGCGCGCTCCGGCTCCTCCGGTACAGCGGGCGTTTCGCTCACGGTGTCGTCAGACGGCGCGCCGGCTATGCCTGGTGAACGGCGCCCGCGACGACGCGACGGTGCACGCTGCGGTTCCTCTGCTGTAGAGGACGATTCGCTCACCGCATCGACGGGTGGGGTCGCCTCCGATGTGGAGTCCGCAGTCCGACGACGTGTGGTTCTGCGTCGGGGTCGGGATTCCGGGTCCTCGGGTGGGCCTTCCTGCTGGGGATTCTGAACCATCTCTTCTCAGACCTCACATCTCGTCAGAGTTGCCGTCCTCATCGCGCCGAGTGCTGCTCCTCCGCCCGCACCGCACCGCGCACGTACTCCGACGTGGTCGCCACGTTGTAGTCCGAGCCGCCAAGCACCAGCGCCTCCACGGCCGCCCGCGCCGTGTCCATGGATGTGTAGCACGGTATCCGGCGTTCTGTCGCCGCGCGCCGTATCTCGAAACCGTCGCGCAATGCCTGCGCGACCTCCTCTACGGTGTTCACGACCGCGTCCACCGTGCCATCCGCTACGACGGAGTAGGCATTGGGATAGAGCTCGCCAACCTTGTTCACTTCGGTGACCGCCAGTCCCAGCCCGTGCATCAGCGCTGCCGTGCCGTGTGTTGCATACAATTCATAGTCCAACCCCCCGAGCATCTTCAACCACCCAACGGCGTCTGATTTGTCCCTGTCTGCGATGGTAACGAGGATGCGGCCTGTCCGGGGCAGCATGAGCCCAGCCGCCATCAGCGCCTTCGCTACGGCTGGCCGCAGGCTTACGTCTATGCCCATCACCTCGCCGGTGGATTTCATCTCAGGCCCCAGATACGTGTCCACGCCCGCCAGCTTCGACATGGAGAACACCGGCGCTTTCACGCTGGTCATCGGCGGGTCCGGCTGCAGTCCGCCGGTGTAGCCCTGCTCGGCAATCGAACGCCCAAGCATCACAGTCGTCGCCAACTGCACCATCGGTATGCCTGTGACTTTGGAAATGAACGGGACCGTGCGACTCGACCGCGGGTTCACCTCGATGACGTAGACGGACGAGAGGCCGCTGTCGGCGGCGACCGTCAGGCCGAAAGGCCTGCTCTCGTCCAGGATGACGTACTGGATGTTCATCAGCCCGCGCACGCCTATGGCGAGCCCGATGCGCCCGGTGTAGTCGACGATCACGTCACGCTCATGCTCCGATACCCCCTCCGCCGGGTAGACGGCCATCGAATCGCCGGAGTGGACGCCCGCCCGCTCGATGTGCTCCATGATGCCGGGGATGAGCACCTGCTCCCCATCGACGACAGCATCCACTTCCACCTCTCGCCCCTGGAGGTACTTGTCTATCAGGATGGGGCGGCCCGGGGCTGCATCGAACGCCCGCACCAGGTAGCGCCGGAACTCCGTCATGTTATCCACGATCTCCATCGCCCTGCCACCGAGCACGTAGCTCGGCCGCACGACCAACGGAAACCCGAGCCGAGCCGCGATCGCCGTGCCCTCATCGAGCGAGGTCGCAGTGTCGCCCGGCGGTTGCGGTATGCCGAGCCTCGCCATGAGGCTGCCGAACCGCTCTCTGTCGGAGGCGATGTCTATCGCGTCCGCGGACGAACCCAGGATGGGCAGCCCTGCCGCGCCTATCGCCTGGCTCAGGTTGATGGCGGTCTGCCCACCGAACTGCACGACCGACGGCGGATAGGCGCCATCCGTGCCCTCGTTCTCGATGATGTCGCGGACGCTCTCCTCGTCGAGCGGTTCGAAATAGAGGCGATCGCTCGTGTCGAAGTCCGTCGAAACCGTCTCCGGATTAGAGTTGACCATGATGGAGTTGACTCCGGCATCGTCGAGCGCCCACGCCGCATGGACGGAGCAGTAGTCGAACTCGATTCCCTGCCCGATGCGTATCGGCCCGCTGCCGATGACGACCGCCTTCTCGCCCCCCAGCGGTTCGGCCTCGTTCTCCTGTTCGTACGTGCTGTAGAAGTACGGGGTCGCAGCCTCGAACTCGGCAGCGCAGGTATCCACCATCTTGTACACCGGCCGAAGACCCATCTCCTGCCTGAGCCCGCGCGCCTCCTCGGGTGTCCGTCCCGTGAGGGCGGCGATGACCTCGTCCGGCATGCCGAGGCGCTTGGCGTCCCACAGCAGGCCACGGGAGAGCGGCTCGGACCGCAGACGCTCCTCCATGCCGATGATGCGCGAGAGGCCGTGCAGGAACCACGGATCGACGTACGTTGCTTGCGCCAGAGCGTCCGGCGCCATGCCCCTGCGGAGCGCGGCTGCCATCGCCCATAGGCGCTCGTCGGTCGGTTCGAGCGGAAGCTCCTCGGGAGCGAGCCCTTCCCAGTCCGGCGACTCCCACAGTAGCGTTCGACCGCCCAGTTCTATCGAGCGCACCGCCTTCTGAAGCGCCGCCTCGAAGCCCCGATCGATCGCCATGACCTCGCCCGTCGCCTTCATCTGAGTGCCTATGGCGCGGTCGCCCCGCGCGAACTTGTCGAACGGCCAGCGCGGCGACTTGATGACGCAGTAGTCCAGCGCAGGCTCGAATGCCGCCTTCGTACGCTGCGTCACCGCGTTCGGAATCTCGTCAAGCCTGCGCCCGACGGCGATCTTGGCCGCGACGCGTGCGATGGGATAGCCCGTTGCCTTGGACGCCAGCGCGGACGAGCGGCTCACGCGCGGGTTCACTTCGATAACGAAGTACTGCATCGGGTCGGGTGCGCCGCCCGGCAATACCTCGCCGACGACCGGGTGCGGCGACAGTCCGAACTGGATGTTGCACCCGCCCTCGATGCCAAGCGCCCGGATGATGCGGATGCTCGCGGAGCGGAGCAGCTGGTACTCCTTGTCCGAGAGCGTCTGGCTCGGCGCGATGACGATGCTGTCTCCCGTGTGAACTCCCATCGCGTCCAGGTTCTCCATGTTGCATATCGTGATGCAGGTGTCGGCGGCGTCGCGCATCACCTCATACTCGATCTCGCGCCAGCCGCGCATCGAGCGTTCCACCAGCACCTGGCGGATGGGGCTGGCCGCGAGGCCGCTGGAGACCACCGCCTCCAACTCCTGCATCGTCGTCGCGAACCCGCCGCCCGTGCCGCCGAGCGTGTACGCGGGCCGCACGACCAGCGGCAGGCCCAGTTCGTGCCCCGCCCGCATCGCATCCTCAATCGAGTTGGCGATCTCACTTGGAGGCGTGGGCTCGCCCAGCCGGTTCAGCAGCGCACGGAAGAGTTCACGGTCCTCCGCTGTCTTGATCGTCTCGATGGATGTGCCCAGCAGCCGCACGTCGTACCGTTCGAGCACACCGGCATCGTGGAGGGCGACTGCCAGGTTCAGCCCGGTCTGGCCGCCCAGCGTCGGCAGCAGGCCGTCCGGGCGCTCGCGCGCGATGATGCGCTCGATGACGTCGACGGTGAGCGGCTCGATATAGACCGCGTCCGCCACTTCCTCATCCGTCATGATGGTCGCGGGGTTGGAGTTCACGAGGACGACGGAAACGCCCTCCTCCCGCAGCGCCTTGCACGCCTGTGTACCCGCGTAGTCGAATTCGGCGGCCTGCCCGATGACGATGGGCCCACTGCCGATGACGAGCACCTTGTGGAGGTCGGCGACGGCAGTACTCACGAGTTGCCCCGTTTCGGCATTTCGAGGGTCGTCCTTCGCCGCCCTTTTCTGTCATCCACGATGTCTATCTGGCCCGCGAGTCCGATGAGTTCCCTGACCGCCTCGGACCGGAGATACACCTGGAGCGCCATGTTAGCCGCCCTGCTCCGGCTCTTCTCCCCGGTACGCTGCATCACCTCACGGAGGAGACGCTCATCTATGTCAAGTGTCGGTCTCATCTCTCTGTTCCTATCGCGAGTGCAGCGCTTTGCATCACTACCGCACATCATATTGCTGCATCACTGCACCATGTCGAGAAAGCGGTCGAAGATGTACTCGTTGTCGAGAGGACCCGGCGACGCCTCCGAGTGGTACTGGATGGTCAGCACCGGCAACTCGCGGTGCCGGATGCCCTCGATCGTCCCATCGTTCAGGTTGCGATGGGTCACCTCGATAGCGCCCGGCAGCGCGTCATCGGACACGGCGAACCCGTGGTTCTGCGCGGTGATGTAGACACGCCCGGTGGCGATGTCCTGCACGGGGTGGTTTCCCCCGCGATGGCCGAACTTCAACTTGTAGGTTTCCGCTCCAAGCGCACGGGCAATGATCTGGTGCCCCAGGCAGATGCCAAGCGCAGGCACGTGCTCGATAACGGCGCGCGCCGTCGCGACGGTCGAGGCGTTGTGCACCGGATCGCCCGGCCCCGGCGAGAAGACGACGCCGTCCGGATCGTCCCGCAGTATCTCGTCTGCCGTGGCGGTTGCGGGGTGCACGCGCACCCGGCACCCGCGCTGCGTCAGCAGCCGCAGGATGTTGTACTTCACGCCGCAGTCCACCACCGTGATGAGCCTGCCCCCCTCCTCGCTCCACTCATATGCCTCGCCCACCGTCACACGGTCGACGAAGTTCACTGTGTCGTACGACGGCAGGGACGCGAGTTCGCGCAGAGCGGTCTGGGGGTCGCGCGCGGTCAGCACGCCCATCATCACGCCGTGGGAGCGGATGCGGCGGGTGATGGCCCGCGTGTCCACGCCCCATATGGCCGGGATGCCCTCGTCGGCGAGGTACGCATGCAGCGTGCGCGACGAGTCGTAATGGCTGGGCGTGGACGAGTGCTCCCGCACCACGAACCCCGCCACCTTGATGTCCCTGGACTCAGCGTCCGTTCCGTTGATGCCATAGTTCCCCTGCATGGGGTACGTGGGCACGAGGATCTGCCCCGCGTAGGAAGGGTCGGTGAGCATCTCCTGGTAGCCGGACATGCTGGTGTTGAAGACGACCTCACCGAACGCGTCGCGCTCGGCGCCGAAGGCGTAGCCCTCATACACCGTTCCGTCGCTCAGAACCAGGTAAGCCGCCGTCACTGCCCAGCCTCCCCGAACGCGGTCTCTCCGCCCGCGATGGTCAACCTCACCCTGCCCTGCAGCGTGTGTCCTGCCAGTGGTGTGTTCTTCCCCTTGGACGCGAACCGGCCCACGTCCACCGTCCAGCGCTCCTCCGGGTCGAACAGTACGACGTCAGCGGGCGTGCCGGCGGCCAACGACGCCAGGTCCGCGAAGCGGTCACCCAGCACCGATGCAGGCCCTGACGTCAGCCGTGCAACGAGGGTCGGCAGGTCTATCGCTCCCGACCGCACGAGACTCATCACCGAGCCGAGCGCCGTTTCGAGCGTCGAGATGCCGACAGCCGCCTCGTCGAAGGGCGTCGCCTTGTCTCCGAAGGTGTGCGGCGCGTGATCGGTGGCCACGGCGTCTATCGTACCGTCGCACAGCCCCTCCACGAGCGCGTCTCGGTCGGCGCGGGAACGCAGCGGAGGGCTCACCTTTGCCCGGGTGTCGTAGGCCGATAGCGAAAGCGGCGCGGCCATGCCGTCGCCCGAACCATTCGCGCCGAGCACCCATTCATCCGTCATCGTGAGATGGTGCGGTGTCACCTCCGCCGTAACGCGCAAGCCGCGCCGCCGGGCGGCGCGCACCATCTCCACGCCGCCCGCGGTGCTGACGTGCGCGACGTGGAAATGCCCTCCGGTCAGGCCGAGCAGCGCGATGTCCCGCGCGATGATGGACTCCTCCCCAGCCGACGGGTACCCCGCGAGTCCGAGCCGTGAGGCCACCGCCCCTTCGTGCATGCCCAGTCCCGCCGTGATGGAGTGGTCCTCGCAGTGGTCCATCACCGGCAGGCCGAGTTCACCTGCGTAGAGGAGCGCGTGCTCCATGAGCAGGCCCGTCGCGACCGGACTTCCATCGTCCGTGAAACCCACGACTCCCGCCCGCGCGAGCTCCTCCATATCGGTCAGTTCGACGCCTTTGCGCCCCCTGCTGACCGCCCCGAACGCCAGCACGCGCACGGGGCCTGCCTCCCGCGCGCGCTCCGCGATGAAGCTGACAACGGCTGACGTGTCGATCGCGGGCGACGTGTTCGGCATGGCGCAGACGGTTGTGAACCCTCCGGCTGCGGCTGCGGCAACGCCTGTCTCGATGGACTCCTTGTCCTCGAACCCCGGCTCTCGCAGGTGCGTGTGCAGATCGATGAGCCCCGGCGCGGCGATCAGCCCCGTGCCGTCGATGACCAGCGTGTCGCCGGGAGGCGCCTCCGGCACGTCCGCTATGACGCCGTCCCGCATGAACAGATCGCCCGTGCGGTCGGAGCCCGCAACCGGGTCGATGACGCGCGCGCCGGTGATGAGGATGGGCCTGCTCACTCGCCCGCCTCTTCCTGTCCGCCGGTGAGCAGCTGGTAGAGCAGCGCCATCCGCACGGCAACACCGTTGGTCACCTGCTCCTCTATCTGCGCGCCTGGGCCATGGGCGAGCGACGACGCGATCTCTACGCCCTCGTTCATCGGGCCTGGGTGCATGAGCAGCGCGCCGGGTTTCGCCCTGCGGTAGCGCGCCTCGGTAACCTGCCAGCGCCGCGTGTACTCGCGCATGCTCGGCAGCATACCTGCGCCCTGACGCTCCTGCTGGATGCGCAACGCTATCACCGCGTCCACCTGTTCCATAGCGCGGTCGAGGTCGTGCTCGACGCTCACGCCGGGCACACTCTCCTCGCCGCCTCGCATGAGGTCGAGAGGGATCAGCGTCGGCGGACCGCACAACACGACCGACGCGCCGAGCGCGCGCAGACCGAACACGTCCGACCGCGCCACGCGGCTGTGCAGCACGTCGCCCACGATGACGACCCGCTTGCCATCGAGTCCGCCGATGTGCTGGCGCATCGTCATCAGGTCGAGCAAGGCCTGGGTCGGATGCGCATGGCGCCCATCGCCCGCGTTCACGACGCCCATCCGTTGGAGGTTGCGCGCCAGGAAGTACGGCGCGCCGGACTGCGGGCTGCGGATGACGATGAGGTCCGCATGCATCGCCTGGAGCGTGAGCGCCGTGTTCAGCAGCGACTCGCCCTTCTCCGCACTGCTTCCGGAGCCGCTGATGTTGATCACGTCCGCACTGAGCATCTTCCCGGCCTGCTCGAACGACACGCGCGTCCGCGTGCTCGGCTCGAGGAAGAGCGTAAGCACCACCTTGCCCCGCAGTGATGGCGCTTTCTTGATGCGCCTGCTCAGCAGCTCGCGCATCCCCTCCGCCGAGTCCAGCAGCGTCTCTATCTCTTCACGCGAGAAGTCGTCGAGGTCGAGGACGTGCCTGCGGCGAGGCGGCGCGTCCGTCTCCGCCGCGGCTGCGCCCTGTTCCAGCGCCCGAGCCATCATGCCTGGGCTTCCTTCACGCGCTCCACGACAGCCACTTCCTCCACACCGTCTATCTCGCTGACGCGCACCTCCACGATCTCGTCGAGCGACGTGGGGACGTTCTTGCCGACGTAGTCCGCGCGGATGGGGAGCTCGTGGTGGCCACGGTCCACCAGCACCGCGAGCTGCACGATGCGCGGCCTGCCCAGGTCCGTCAGCGCGTCCAGGGCCGACCGGACGGTGCGTCCGGTGAACAACACGTCGTCCACCAGCACCACCGTCTTCCCCGCGATGCTCACCGGCATCTCTGTGGGGCGCACGAGTGGCTGCGGACGGCTGGTCAGGTCGTCGCGGTACAGGTTGATGTCGAGCGCGCCGACCGGCACGCTTGCGCTCTCGAACGAGGCGATGGCGTCGGCGATCCGCCGGGCGAGCGGCACGCCCCTGCGCCATATCCCCACCAGCATCAGTCCGTTGAGCCCCTTGTTGGACTCGACGATCTCGTGGGCGATGCGCGTCAGCGCCCGCCGCATCTCCTCGCTGGTGAGGATGAGCCGTTCGTCTGCCAAGAAAAAACCTCTCGCCCGCTGGCAAGAGGTTCCGTCATACACTTCGGGACGGGTCGCGTCCCTGGTCTTACGTTCCCTACCTTGCCAGCCTCACGGAACTGGATTTAAAGGTCGGCGCGGCGCAATACCGCAAGGGAGAGTATAGGCCGAGCGAAGCGGCGATGCAACCACCGCCCCATGGGCCGGGGTTAGTTTTCCGAGAAGCCGTGGGAAGGACGGCGGCGACTGCGCCGGTCCAGCTGTTTTCGGGCGTCCTTCAGCAGCTCCAGCTCATCCCAGAGCCGGTCGAACGCCGGCTGTTCCAGCAGCTTCTGCTGTACGGACAAGTTGCCCTGAAATATCTGCGCCACCTGGTAGGAGAGCACTACCGGGTCGTCCGGGAAGTTGACCTCCCGCACGTAGCCGCCGCGCGAGGCGACCAGCTGCCGCACGAAGGAGGCCGCATCCCAGCGCACGTTCTCGACCAGCGACGGGTCCACCATCTGGTGGCTGTCGTCTTCCATGTACTCCACGTCAGCGGCGAGGTAAGAGTTGTCGCGCAGGAACTCCCGCACCTTGAAGCGCCGACCGCCGACCGCAACGACGCTGAGCCGTCCGCCGCCCGCCTCGCTCGTGGTCATGATGTGAGCGGTCGTGCCGGTCTCGAACGGGTCCATCTCGTTCGTCCCGACCTCCGCGCCCTCCTTGAGCAACAGCACACCGAACGGCTCGTCGTTCGCGAGGCACTCGTCGGTCAGCTGGAGGTATCGCGGCTCGAACACGATGAGCGGCAACTCCATCCCGGGGTACAGGACGACGGCCTGGAGGGGGAAGAGGCGGAGGTAGCCGGTTTCAGAGTTCTCGGCCATGCCCAGAGTGTACAGGCGCAGCCACGTGCGTCAACCGCCCCTACCTGCGGATCAAAGCACCCCTACCGTCCGAACGTTGATGTCGTTCGGTATGCCGCCCGCGCCGATGCGTGTCGCCCCGAAAACGACGACACGGTCGCCGGGTGCGACTGCGCCGCGTTCACGGAGCATGGTGAGTGCATGGAGCACTCGCGGCTCGGTGCGATCGGAGAGTTCTGCCGGAATCGAGCGGACCCCATACCAGAGCGAGAGCCCGCTGCAGACGGAGGGATCGGGTGTGAACGCGTAGATGGGCGCCTTGGGCCGAAGGTGTGAGAGTGTCTTCGCCGTATACCCGGACTCCGTGAACACCACCAGTGCATTGGCCTGCAGCCGCTCCGCTACGAAACGCGCGGCCTCGGCCATCGCGTGGGACTCGTCGTGGGGGTGCTTTACGTGGAACGGCGTCTCGGCAGTCTCCGCGTGCTGAGCGATACGGCCCATCGTAGCTATGGCTTCCACGGGGTACTGCCCGATAGCCGTCTCCTCAGAGAGCATCACTGCGTCCGTGCCGTCGAGGATGGCGTTGGCGATGTCGCTGGCTTCCGCTCTCGTCGGGATGGGGCTGTCCATCATCGATCCCAGCATCTGCGTGGCCGTGATGACCGGGATGCCCGCTTCGTTCGCCTTGCTGATGATGTGCTTCTGCAGCAGCGGCACCCGCTCCGGTGAGACCTCGACGCCGAGGTCGCCCCTCGCGACCATGACGCCGTCCGATTCCTCGATGATCTCATCGAGGAACTCGATCGCCACCGGGTGCTCGATCTTCGAGATGATGGGCGACGCCGAGCCCATCTTCTGCAATAGCTCCCGGCAGGAACGCACGTCGTCCCCACTGCGGACGAAACTCATCGCCACATAGTCCACGCCGATGAACACGCCGTAGGCCAGGTCTTTCCGGTCCTTCTCCGTGAGCGGGTCCGCGGTAACGCTCGAGTCCGGCAGGTTGACGCCCTTGTGCGACGTAAGCACCCCGCCCGCGATGACGGACGCGCGCACGTTTTTGCCGTTCACCTCGGCGACGCGCAGCACGAGGTTCCCGTCCGCGATGAGGATGCGGTCGCCCTTGCTCACGTCGGTGGCGAGCCGGGGGTAGGGGATCGAGATCGAGCCCTGCGTGGTGGGCACGTCGTCCGGTACGACGCGCACGATCTCCCCGGGTGTGAGCTGGACCCCTTCGCTGTCCTCGACAACGCCCGTGCGCAGGCGCGGACCCTGGATGTCCTGCAACAGCGCGACGGAGCGGCCTATCTCGCGGCTGACCGCACGGATGCGCGGAACGGTTTGCTCCAACTCCTCATGCCTGGCGTGGGAGAAGTTCAGGCGGAAGACGTCCACCCCCGCGGCGATGGCCTGCCGCAAACGTTCGTCTGAAGCGAGCGCGGGGCCGAGCGTGGCGACTATCTTGGTATGGCGCGGAAATCCTGTCATGCGATAGAGATGATAGCCCTCGCCGGTGCCGTCAGGAACCTGCTACAGGGCGCTCTATCAGTGCTCTCCTTGAACAACCTGCACAATGAACAGCCTGCATAGACCACTGACACCCGCCCCTTACCCCATCGCCCCCGCCTCGGTTACGCTGGACACATGACCGTCGCACAGCCATCACCTATAGATCGTGTCTATACCTCACGGCTCAGCTATAGACACAGCCTATGGCTCGGAGCGCCGAACTTTGAAATCGATGAAATCTTGAGTGCCTTGTTGCTCCAGAACCCCGGGGAGCAGGCCACCGCCATGGAAACGAGGCTGAACAAGGAGATCAAGGAGTTCAAACGGCCTGCACGTTTTACTCGTAAGTCGAGGAACAAGGAGGTCAGATCTGGGGCGCGTTGACATTCTTGTTCGCGTCCAGTCCCGCCCCCTCTCGCCGGACCATGCACAGCGTTCGGACAGGCCGCAGGACAACGTACTGCCGAACACTGTTAATAAGGCCGGGAGAAGGATGTGGTAAAGTTGCGCGCAGGAGGGCGCTTCCCTTGAAGGAGCGGGACGCTCCAGGTGCGCCGCCTCCTGATCCGGGCGATCGTGCGGCAGACGCGCTTCCCCGGACACGAAGACGTACATGGAGGGAGAGCACATGCATGACGTGCTCGTCGTTGGAGGCGGGATAGCCGGCCTACGCGCCGCGGTTGCGGCAAAGGGAGCAGGCGCATCGGTAGCGCTGCTCACCCAGTCTCACCCCGCCCGCAGCCACTCGGTCACTGTTCAGGACGGCATCAACGCGCCGGAGCGCGCGGAGGGCCGCGACAGTCACATCAGCGACACACTCGCAGCAGGCGCGGGACTGAGTGTCCCCACGGTGGTCACGGGCATCTGCAGAGAGGCGGCGGGCCTGATCGAGGAGCTGGATCGGATGGGCGTGCCGTTCAATCGGGTCGGCTCCGTCATCGACCGGGTCAGTGTGTCCGGCGACGGCGAGTCCCGTGCGGCCTACGTCAATGACATCACGGGTCTCGCCGTCACGCAAACGCTCTACGAGCAGGCGATCGGCACAGGCGTCGAGATCTACGAGGAGTGGATAGCCCTCTCGCTCGCCATGGACGCAGACGAGTGCGTGGGCGTCGTAGCGCTCGAGCTCGCCACCGGCGAGGCACAGGCGTTCGACGCGAAAGCAGTCGTACTCGCGACGGGCGGTCCACGCCGAGCGTTCGAGCCCAGCACGGCCTCCCTGCACTGCAGCGGGTCCGGCATCGCCATGGCATACAGGGCAGGAGCGGCGCTCGCGGACATGGAGTTCGTCCAGTACTACCCGGCGGTGCTGCGTGGCAGCCGACTCGCCCTCTCACCGCTGCTGCTCGGGGCCGGCGCAGTGCTGGAGGACGGCAACGTCCGGCTCAACGGCAGCCTGGACGCCGGCCAGGTGGAGGCCAGGTTCCCGGACACGCTCCACCGCGTTGATGCGCTCTGCGGCGTGAACATGCTGAACGACTCCGCGCCCGTGCACTCCGGGATGTCCCGCCTGCTCGGTGGCATAGAGGTAAACTTCCAGGGAGGGTCGTCCATTCCGGGCCTGTTCGCAGCCGGGGAATGCGCAGGCAGCGGCTTCCACGGCGCACAGGGACTGGACGGCAACTTCCTGCTCGTATCGGTCGCCACAGGCCGGAGCGCGGGACTGGCGGCGGCAGCACACGTGCGACCGGTTGCCGAGAGCACGGCGGGGGCACAAGCCGCAAGTGCGGCACGCGCCGAACTGGACGCCGCATTGGGCCGTCCGGGTGGCGCGCCCGTAGCCGCGCTGCGAACGGAACTTGCCTCGCTCATGCACGAGAAGGTGGGCGAGAGCCGCGACGCCAGCGGACTCAGCGGGGCGCTGGAACGCATACGCGCGATGCGGGAGGAGCTCGCACAATTCGGTGCAGGCTCCAACACGCGGGACTACAACTTCGGCCTCGTTCAATACCTCGAAACGGGCTCGTTGCTGGACGTTTCGGAAGCCATCGCGGCGAGCGCCCTGGAGCGCACCGAGAGCCGCGGCGTCCACAAGCGCACCGACCACCCCAGCCAGGACGCCGCACAGAGCACCCGCCTCCAGGTCACGAAAGGCGAGCACGGAGCGCAGGTTGGCAGGGAAACGACCCGCACGTCGTAGAGACGGAGCAAGCGCAGATTCGCAGAGAGGAGACGCGCCGATGGAGATCACCTTCAAGTTCCAGCGCGGAGGCACGCGGGCACAGCCCGACTACGTGGACTACCAGATAGACGTGCCGCCTGAGATGACGGTGTTCGACGCGCTCGTCGTCGTGCGCGAGACCCAGGACGGCACGCTTGCCTTCCGGGGCAACTGTTCCGTGGGCTTCTGCGGCGACTGCACCCTCAGCGTCAACGGCGCGCAGAAGGTCACCTGCCTCATCAACGTCGGCAAGACCCAGAAGGACGGTGTCATCACCGTCCAGCCGATTCGGTACGCTCCGGTAACCAAGGACGTGATGCACGACGTGCGGAAGTTCCTCTGGGACAAGGTGGACGTGTTCGCGCGCGGTGTCGTCCCGAACGGCGGGCAGCCCGTCACGGATGAAGAGCTCCGCCCGGTGCGGAAGGCGATGCGCTGCACGACCTGCGGTCTGTGCGACGAGGGCTGCACGGTCATAGACGTCAACCTCGACTTCTACGGCCCGGCCGCGCTTACCAAGCTCTATCGCTTCGCGTTCGACCCCCGGGACAGCATCACCGCCGAGCGGCTGCGGGAGGGCAGCGAGGTCCACGGCATCTGGGACTGCGTCCACTGCTGGGAGGCGACGGAGCACTGCCCGTTCGGCCTCGAGCCAACGCACCTCATCATGGACACGCGGGACCGCGCCATCGCGCATGGCATCAAGTCCGGCCACGGTAACCGGTCCGCGGAGCGCCACTACGACTCGTTCGCCAAGTCCGTCGAGCAGAGCGGTTGGCTCAACGAACGGGCAGTCGCCCTCGCAAGCTACGGCGGAGTCGTCCGCGGCGGCATCCGCATGCTCCCCACCGGCCTGCGCGCCCTGCGGGCAGGTAAGGCGACCCTCAAGCCCCACCACAAGCGGCCCGGGGCCGAACGGATACGGAAAGTCTTCGAGCGCTACCGCCAGTCCACGGCCCAACTGCGAAAGGAGCGATAACCCATGAGTCACCGGTTCGCCTTCTACCCCGGATGTGTCTCCAAGGGATTCTGCCCTGAACTGTACGACTCGTTCGTGCGGGTCGCTGCCGAACTCGACATCGAGCTCGAAGAGATGACAGACGTCGGGTGCAGCGGCGCGGGAGTGCTCCCTACCGAGATATCCGACCCCATCAACGCCCGAACGCTCGCCAAGGCGGAAGCTATGGGCCTCCCGCTGCTCACCATTTGCAGCACCTGCCAAGGCGTCATCGGCGGGAGCGCGCTCCGGCTGACGGACCCCGCCTACCGCGCCCGCATCAACCGCGAGCATCTCGCCGAGGAAGGGCTCGAATTCCAGGGCACGACGGACGTGAAGCACTTCCTCTGGGCGCTCGTTGAGGACGTGGGGCTGGACGTGGTGCGCGGCAAGGTGAAGCGTCCGCTGGACGGCCTCGGTTTCTCCCCCTTCTACGGCTGCTACCTCCGCCGCCCCATAGACGTCATCCAGCGGCCGGAGCGCAAGCTCTACCTGGAGCAGGTGACCGAGGCGCTCGGCGGCACTAACGTCGACATCAGCGGCAAGGGCAAGTGCTGCGGGTTCCCCACCCTCACCATCAACGAGGAGAACTCGCTCGCGATGACCGCGAAGCACACCGGCGAGGCGATGGACAAGGGCGCGAACGCCATGGTGGTGCCGTGCCCGCTCTGCCACCTCGAGATGGACGGCGAGCAGCGCAACGCCGCGAAGGCCGTCGGCAGGAACATCGAGTTGCCCATCCTCCACGTCCCGCAGGTCGTGGGACTCGCGCTCGGCTTCGACCCGAAGGACCTCGGCCTCTCGCGCCACTTGGTCTCTACCAAGAAGTTCGTCGCGCAGCTTCAGCCCGTCGGCGCGCTTGCCGGAGCCGCAAGCTGACCGTACGCCACGGCGCAAGATAGACGTTACTTGCGGGCTGCCCGGGAAATGGCAGCCCGCAAACACGACGCGCAACCTGTCCGGTTACCGCACTGCCCCCTATCTCGGTTAACATGTCCTTCATGTCCTTCATGTCCGGCGCAAACCGCTTCTCAGTACACAACACGCGCATACGCAGGGTGACGGTCAACGGCGAGGTGCTCGTCGAGAAGACGATCCGCCGCAACGCGCCGCTGCCCGTTGCATTGGCCGAGCTCAAGGCGGAGATGGACGCCTACCGCGAGCAGCTGACCGCAGCAGGCGTCCCGATGCCGCGCGTCGCAGAGAGTCGCGTCACGGATTCCGGCATCGTCTACCTCTGCGAGGACGGGGGTCTGAACCTCGTCGAGCGTTACGAGCAGCCCGAGTTGCTCACGAACGGACACGCAGACGTGCTGACGGGCGCCATCGGCATCCTCAAGCGCGCCATCGACGCCGGGCTCGCCATCGACCCGCACATCAAGAACTTCGTGGGCGAGGATGCGGACCTCGCTTACGTGGACTTCTCGCCTCCGCTGACCACGGCTTACGTCGAGGCGCGCTGCGCAGTCGCGGAGGACGCCGAACGGGACATCCTGCGGGAGAACTTCGCCTACTTCACGCCGTATTTCCTCCCCTACCACTTCGCCGGGGACTTCCTGAACGTAGACCCCACGGCGGACAGGCTCTTCCCCGCCCTCCATGCCCTGCTGACGGACGCGGGACTCCTCTCCGGTACCCCGCTCGCGGAGTTCGTCTCCCAGGCCCGCGCCATCCGTGCACTGGAAGACCGCCGCCTGCGGGAACGCATCTACCTCATCTAGGCTACGGACGGCCCGCTGACGAGGACGCTCCGCGTATCCTGCTCGCAGCGCCCGCGTTCGGAGGAAGACACACATCGACGCGCTGACCGGCATCTTCTGGGGCAGCCTCGGTCTGCTCTGCTGGGGCGTGGCCGACTACCTCGCACGCTCGGTCGCCGTGCGTGTCGGCAGCATGAGCACCGCCATCCTCGTCCAGGTGCTGGGACTCGCGCTACCGGCGCCATTCGTCATCGCCGGGCTTGCCAGGAACGGGCTCGACGTCGACTGGGGGACCATGGCGATCTGGGCTCCGATGAGCGCAGCTTGCCTCGGCCTCGCCTACCTCGCCTACTACACCGGTCTGCACCGAGGCCCTGTCGCCATGGTCACGAGCGCAGCGTCGGCCTGGATCGCGGTAACGGTTGCGGTAACGGTGCTCTTCTTCGGCGAGCACATCACGCCGACACAGACCGTGCTGATGGGAGCCGTGCTCGCCGGCATCCTGATGCTGTCCGCACAGCCGTCCACCCGCTCCGGCGGCAGCGGGGGCCTGCTGTGGGGTCTCGGCGCGATGGTCGGCTGGGACTCGCGCTCGCCTTCCTGGACCGCGTCACTGAAGCGTCGAACCCAATGGTTGCCGTGCTCGTCGTGCGAGCGCTGTCCATCATCCCGGCGTATCTCTTCACCCGGGCGCGCGGCGAGGTCATCCGGGCCCCGCGGGGATGGGATGGCAAACGCCTGCTTCTCGCAGCGGCGTTGCTGGACTCGGGAGGCTACGTCACCTACAACCTGGGGATAGACGTGGCGCCCGTGGCTGTCGTCGCGCCGATCACGGCCGCGCACCCGGTGATGACAACAGCGCTGGCGATTGTGCTGCTCCGCGAGCGTCCACGCCCGCTGCAATGGGCCGGCGCGGGCGTCACGGTGGTAGCGGTAGTCGCGCTGAGCGCGTTCGCCGGGGCATAGCCGGTCCATGAGAGCCTGCCCGACCGCGGGGCAAGGTACAATCCTCGCGTTACATCTCATAACCGGAGGCAGGCGATGCTCGTTCTCGTAGTAAGTGTGCAAGTAAATCCGGGGCGCGCTGACGATTTCATAGCAGCGGTGCAAGCGGACGGAGAAGGGACTCAGACGAACGAGGAGGGCAACTTCCAGTTCAGCGCCATCCGCGATCAGGCAGACCCCGACCACTTCATCCTGTTCGAAGTCTACAAGGACGAGGCTGCACTGGAAGCGCACCGCGGTATGCCGCACTTCCTGAAGTACCGCGAAGCGACAGCTGGTCTCTACGCCCGGGAATCCGTGCGTTACATGGGCACGAACGTCTTCCCTCCGGACTCCTGGTGGACGTCCTGATCCGGCAGTGAGACCGGAGCGCCGACCGTTCTTCTACGGTTGGGTCATCGTCGGGGTGGCCTTCGTCGCCTCCGGCATCGGTTCCGGAACCGCGATCTGGGGCCCGAGCGTCCTGCTCCTCCCGATGACCGGGGAGCTCGGGTGGTCGAGGGCCGAGTTCTTCTCCGCATTCCTGGTGCGGGAGCTGCTCATCGGTCTCGCTGCGCCACTGGTCGGTCCGCTCTACGACACGAAGCACGGCCCTCGCGTGCTTGCGTTGGTGGGCGCGGTCCTGCTCGGCCTCTCGATGGCGCTCATACGGAACGTCACCGAGCTGTGGCATTTCGTCGCACTCTTCGGCGTTCTGGGCGGTGTGGCTGAGTTGGGAGGCGGCTTCTTCATCTCGCAGGCGCTGGTGCCGAAATGGTTCGTGCAGAAGCGCGGGCGAGCGCTCGGCATCTCCATCATGGGTGTCGGACTGGGAGCGCTCGTTTTCCCCACCGCCGTCTCCGGACTCATAGACGTGGCTGGCTGGCGCGACGCCTGGATGTGGTTCGGCATCGCCGTCGGCAGCATCGCGTTCGTCCTTGCGCTGTTCCTCCGAACAAGGCCGGAGGACATGGGCCTGCAGCCGGACGGCGCGACCCGTACGGGCAGAGCTCCCGGCGGCGTACCGTTCGTTGACGAGCGTTCGCTCACACGGAGGGAGGCGCTGCGCACACCGGCGTTCTGGCTGCTGCTGGCAGCGTTCAGCCTCGTCGGGCTCGGCATCACCGGCTTCCAGAGCAACTGGCACCCCTTCCTCGTGGAGACGGGGTTCACTCCGGGGCAGGCGGCGGCCGGCATCGCCGTCTACGGCTTCATGTCCGGCATCGTGCGGCCAGGCTGGGGATTGCTCGGCGAACGGTTCCCCACGCGCTATCTGATGGGCGGCGTCTCCATCGCCACCGCCCTGCTCATCGCCGTATTCCTGAATGTCCGGGAGATTAGCGTACTGCTGCCGGTCATGTTCATGGCCGGGGTCATCATGGGGGGTTACCTCATCCTGCGCGCCTTGCTCACCGCCAACTATTTCGGCAGAGCCTATCTGGGTGCAGTGAACAGCCTGTTCAGACCGATCGTGATGGGCACGGGCGCTGCAGGGCCGCTCCTGTTCGGTGC
>CBDCOP010000003.1:0-37326 GCA_965219845.1 Dehalococcoidia bacterium
CTGGCCGTCCTGCAGGTCCAGCAGGTGGCCGGACAGCTCCATCGAGGCCTCGGCGCACAGCAGGAAGCGCTCTCCGGCGTAGTCCGGCCCGGGCATCCGGTTGCGCGCCTCCTCCGGCGCGTCCTCCGTCGCGATGGCCGCGCCCGGCGAGATGATGACAACGGAGATGTTGGAGTCGCGCACCTCCTCGGCGTGGAACTTCGTGAACGTGATGAGCGAGTCCTTCGCCGTCGCGTAGGCGAGCGCGCCGGGCGGAGTGAGGCCACCGCCGCCGTGCAGGTTCACGATGTTCCCGCCGCCACCCTGCTCCATGTACGGCACCGCGTGCTTGGAGGCGAGGAACGAGCCGCGCAGCGCCACACCCATCACCGTGTCCCAGAAGAACGACACGTCCATGTCCTGGACCTTCGGCCAGCGCGGCTTGTCGTTCCAGTTGAAGTGCGGCACGATCGCGGCGTCGTTGATGAGCACGTCGATGCCGCCGAAGCGCTCGTTGACCTGCGCCATGAGCGCCGCGACCGCGTCCTCGCTCCTCACGTCGGTGGGGACCGCCATCGCCTCCGCGCCAAGCTCGCCCAGCTCGCCCAGCGTCTGCTGCAGGCGGGTGTCGTCGATGTCGGCTATCGCCACCTTCGCACCCTCTTTGGCGAACCCGTGGGCGATGTAGCGTCCAATCCCCTTCGCGGAACCCGTGATGACCACGGACTTGTCTTTCAGCATCGTGCGCCTCCCTCTCTCGTTTCCAATCTGACCCGCAACCTATGGGATACGGCGCGGAGGGTCAATCCCCGTACTCCTCCCAGGCCTCCGTTCAACTGTCCGCTTCAACTTCCGCTCCTTACGAGTGAGCACGGCGCTGTTTTGGTTCATTGAACGGTTTATCGACCAGGCCATGGCCTGCTTCCTGCGTTCAACTGTTCAACTTCCGCAGGAGGAAGGGGTGTGCAACCATTCCAGCGATGGGTGGTGCAACGGCTGTGCCGGGTGTCAGTAGTCCGGTCTATAGGTTGGGAAGGTGCGTGGAGTGACGTATCCAGCGTACGTGAAGGCTGGGCGTCGGCGTAAGGGGCGGGTGTCAGCGAAGGGGGATGGTTTGCAGACGGGGACGTATCCGTGTAAGGTGCGCCCACGAACCTTAGAACACTACATAGCAAGCGCGACCCTGACATGACGCACGCCCAAGTGACGACCGCACCCCACCCATCACTGGGCCGATACCTCTGCGAGCCCCCGCAATCGTCCGATAGCCTCCTCTACTCAGAGTTGGAGAACCATGTCCTGCTGGGCGATGCGGTAGAGGTGCTCGCGTCGCTCCCAAGCGGCTGCGTCGATTTGGTGCACACCAGCCCGCCATACAATATCGACAAGCCCTATGAGTCGAGCGCGCCCGACAGAGGCCCTCTGGAAGAATACCTGTTGTTCCTACGGCGCGCGATTGCCGAACTCAGGAGGGTCGTGCGCCCAGGCGGTTCCGTATTCTGGCAAACGGGATACACGCAAAACGGCGGTGACTCACGGGAGATCATTCCCATAGACCTCCTGAGTTATGAGATATTCAGAGACGAGCCCAACCGGTTCCTCTTGTGGGACCGCATCATCTGGCGCTACTGGGGCGGCCACGCATTCACGAAGAAGTTCACGAACAAGCATGAGACGATCATGTGGTACGTGAAGCCTGGCGCAGAGCCTGTGTTCCGTGCGGACGCCGTGCGCGAACGGGCGAAAGAGTACGACAAGCGGAACAACTTCTGGGGGAGAAATCCGGGTAATGTCTGGGAAGTTGACAGAGTCGCATTCGGGGCTACCGAACAGACTTCCCACATCGCCGTTTTTCCCGAGGAGATAACTGAGCGGATCGTACGCGCCTGTTCAGAGCCAGGGGGCCTGGTGCTTGACCCATTTGCAGGCAGCGGCACTGTTCCCAAGGTAGCGCATGGCCTTGGGCGTCGCTGGTTGGGTATTGAGATATCGCCTCTATACGCCGCTGAAGCAGCCGTTCGCGTCGGGTTCCAGCAGCCGTCGGAATCAGATTCGCTCGCGTCAGAGCTTATCAAACATATCGGCTTCAACAGCAGGAAGGGCGTCGCAAGCATCGCCGCGATTGGCCAGAGGCTTAACAGGTGGGCCAGGCAGGTGGACATTCCTCACGCACGCACAGCATTCGATGATGACGTCTCAGCGGTTTTCGCCGATGGCAACGGTCGCAATCTCGTGAAACGTGAGGTTTGGAGCAAATATGACGCGCTTCTCCTATATGCAACAACGCCGAATACTCCCGTCGCCCTTGCGGACCGGCTGCTCTGCAGTTGCTACAAGCTCAGGCAGCATTTCAACGGCGTCACCCGCTACAGGTCTGCCCTCGCGGCGTTAGATGAGGTTGTGGCTTCGGTGGTTACCGGCGAGCCGGATTCCTTCATCAAAAGGATTGCCGAACAAGAACCCTCATCGTTCGAGGTGGTAGGCGATCGTTTGGCCCTGCAAACGGAGCAACGGTCGGTCACCGCTCAAACGAAAATAACCGACGTGGCAGAAGAAAGAGCAAACGGGGAACATACTGAGACCAGTCAAGGGAAGCTGATGTTATGAGCGATTGGATGCACCCGAACGCTGCGTCCTTACGCGAGGTCGTATCCGCTTCGCGAGGCCGCCTGATTCTGTGCAGCCCGTACGTGTCGGCTCCCGCGCTGGACATCGTCGCCAACGCTTTGCCGAAACGAGTAGACTCCGTGGAAGTGTGGACAAAACTCGACACACGAGACTGGCTCACGGGTGCTTCCGATCCTGAGGGACTGCTCAACTTCACTCATTTGGTGCAAGAGCGTGTCGGGCCGGTCATAATCCGGCAATCCAAGGACTTGCACGCGAAGATTATTGTCTCCAACGGGACCAAGGCTATGGCGGGGTCCGCCAACCTGACCAGAGGCGGCTTTATGCACAACATCGAGGTCATGCGCCTCGTGACAGGTCGGGAAGTTGCGCACCTCCATGACCTCGTCAACCAGATGAGACCGAAACTCCACCGGGTAACTGCGCAACAGCTCTTAGATTTCGTTTCCGCATGCGCGGCAAAAACCACATCGAAAGAAGCGCTGTTGGAGCTGATACGGCAAGAGGTGCCTGAGTCTGAACTCGGCCCTGTCCCGCTAATGCCGCTTAGCCATTTCCTGAGTTACGTGAAGAAACGCCGTAGCATACTTGCGAAAGAGGTGATTCACATTGCCGGAAACGCAGACGGGAACAACAACCAAGGAAAAATCAAACAGGCGTTCTTCGGCGTGCAGCGGTTCCTGCGAGAGTACCCGCAACACAAAGCGGCAGTGGAGACTTTGCCAATGAGATGGTTCGACGTGGCGCAGTCGCCCTTGTACTCTGACTGGATCGACTTTCTCGCTCGCTTCGCTGATGAAGTCAACGACTACCACGAGTACTCAATCTTCACCCTCAGGAGATACTTGCCGAAAGCTTATGGCGGCACGCTTGTCGGAGGCGGCGGGGGCAGCAATGAACTGAAGCGTGTCTGGCCCTTTGTTGGCAGGGCTCTCCGCGCGTTTGAGACTCGGACCTGAATCCCCCACCGTGTGACACCCGCCCCTTCCGCGGTCGCCCCCGCCCGCCCTACCATGGTTCCGGCTGAAGCGAGCCCCGCACCCACCTCGGCCACCGCCGTGTTCAGGAGTGCGGTGGCACACAATGGCACTTAATGTCCCACCCTGCGCGGCGTCCGGCGGATTTCTCCCGATGAGGGGGTGGGCTTCAGAGGTGAAATGAGCATGAATGACCAGAAATGAGCCTCATTTTTTCGTTGCCCACTCCTGCGGTCATCGTCTGTAGGAGTGCCAGGGCGCGCTCATTCCCGACCATCCGCGCTCAAACGCGAGCAGGCCGCGCTCATTCCGGATCAGACGCTGCTCATCGCCGCTCACCTTGCACCACCGTGTGCGGCCGCGCGCCTGGATGCCAGCCTCCGCTGGCATGACGGCAACGGCCCGGAAGTTGACACGCTGATTGCCCCGTCATAGTGTCGCAAGCGCGAATCCTTAGAGGAGAGAAGCTGCCATGAGCAACCCCCAGTGGAGCGCTCCCGTCATCGACTGCGACGGCCACCTCGTCGAGTCCATCCCGGAGATGGCCGAGTACCTGGACCCCATCGCCCGCAAGATGGCCACCAACCCCGGACGCAACCGCTCCGGCGTCTTCCCCGGCCTAGACGGCATCCACTACCCCCGCGAGGCCGAGATCCCGGACGAGCAGAAGGCGAAGGCCCGCCCCTACGTCACGGCCAGCCAGTACCGCAAAGGTTCCGGGGAGGACATCGTCGCCTTCCAGGATAAGGCAGGGTTGGAGGCGTCCGTCCTCTTCGCGTCGGAGGCGCTCTCAGTCAGCTTCGTCCAACAGTCGGACTACGCCGTGCGCGTCTGCCGCGGCTACAACGACTACGTGGCCGACCGCTATCGCGGCGTCAGCGACACGCTCTACCCGATGGGCATCATCCCCATGCAGAACGCGAACGAGGCCGTCCTGGAACTGCGCCGCGCCGTGTTGGACCTCGGCCTTCGGGGCGTCATGCTGCCCTCGCTCGGCTACCCGCTGCACTTCGGACACGACTACTACTGGCCGGTTTACGAGGAGGCGTGCAGCCTCGGCGCGGTCATGGGCATCCACGGCGGCTCCAGCATCGGCTTCGGCATAGACACCTTCACCAGCCCGTGGGCCGCGCGCAGCGTCCGCCACCCCGTGCCCCTGCTCCTCGCGATGGCCTCCTTCATCGGCCACGGCGTGCTCGACCGCTACCCGGACTTCAAGATCGGCTTCTTCGAAGGCGGAGCGGCATGGCCCGCCCTCCTGCTCGACCGCATGGAGCGCGACGACGAGGTCTACACCACCGGCACGGGGACCACGCGCCACCTCCGCTCCTACTTCGAGGGCGGCAACGTGCTCATCGGCTGCGAGGGCAACGAGGACATCCTCACCTACCTCACGGACAGGGTCGGCATAGAAGCGTTCGCGTGGGCGTCGGACTACCCGCACGAGGTGGACGTCGTCGCCGCGAACAACATGATCCAGGAAACGTTCGAGCGCACGGACATGAGCGCCGAGCACAAGGCTGCCGTCATGGGCGGCAACGCCCGGCGCTTCTTCGGACTGTGATCCGCCGGGGCGCACCGCACGAACAAGGAGGGCGCACATGCTGGAAGGAAGAGTTGCCATCGTATCGGGCGCGGGCCCGAACATCGGACGCGAGATAGCGGGAACGCTCGCCTCCAACGGCGCGAAGGTCGTCTGCCTGGACCTGCGCCGGGAGGCGGCTGAGGCCAGCGCCCGCGAGGTCGTCGACCGCGGCTACGAGGCAATCGCCGTCGACGGCGACATCACGAAGCCGGAGGACATGGAGAACCTCGTCTCCCAGGCGCTCGCGGCCTACGGCCACATCGACATCCTCGTGAACAACGCGGCCATCACCAGCAGCCCCGGCCTGCTCGACGAGGACCTCGCCACGTTCCGCAAGGTCGTGGACGTCATCCTCGCGGGGACGTTCAACTGCACGCAGCACGTCGCAAAGCAGATGGTGGCGCAGGGCGCCGGCGGCGCCATCGTCAACGTCGCCTCCACCTCCGGCCACCGCGGCAAGAGCGGCGCCATCGCGTACCAGTCGGCCAAGGCGGGCATCCTCAACTTCACCCGCGCCTGCGCGATGGAGCTCGCCCCGCACAACATCCGCGTCAACTCGCTCACGCCCACCCAGACCGGCATGCCGGTGGGCGGCAAGCCCGCGCGCCCGGACGACGAGGTCCCACAGAGCGTGCCGCGCGGTCGGTGGGGCAGGCCCCGCGACCAGGCGCAGGCCGTCCTCTTCCTCGTCTCCGACAACGCGGACTTCATCACCGGCGCGGACCTGCCGGTGGACGGCGGCAACCTCGCCATGCGCCAGTCCGGGTAATCAACAGGGATGCACAGGATGAATAGGATGGAAAGGACATGGCGATAGCCGCAGCGATTCGGAGGGACAGATGGCGGACATCCTGATACGCGCTGCAGACTGGATGGGCGGCGGTTCAGACTTAGGGGGCTGGCAGTCTGGTGAGAGACCCTTCTTCCGAGGGCAGCGGTTAACGAAAGTCAGCCCTGGCGACCGCGTGTATTTTGTAGAGAAAGGGGGAAATCCAGGTGAAGGGAGAATCACGGGGTACGCGCTGTATAAAGACTACGAACCCAGTTACGGTGCCAATATGAAAGATTGGGACTGGTGGGATGCGTACATCCTCACTGGCCCGTATACGCCCATCGAACCAGTAGCGATGACTGATGGTTACAGGGGACAGTGGCGCGCCCGTTATGTGCATACCGTAGACGGCCTTGACGAACAACTGAGGAGGGTAGCGCCATGACGACACACCAACACGAATACCGCGGCCACGGCGAGCACGAAGGACTGCCGTGGGGCCACTCATGGCGCGAGGAAGACCGCGTCACCGAGTACGTCGAGCGGATGGACCGGCAGCAGGACGAGCGGCAGGTCGTCTTCGAACTGCTGGCGCGCCTCGTCCAGGCCGAGGCAGACGCGCCGCTGCGCATCCTCGACATCGGCGCCGGCTACGGCCCCGTCGCCACGGCGTGCCTCGACGCCTTCCCGAACGCCACGGCGGTCGGCCTCGACATCTCGGAGGCGATGATAGAGGCGGGCAGGCCGCGCATGGCCCGGTTCGGCGAGCGCTTCGCCTACGCCCACGGCGACTTCGCGGACGGCGTCCTGCCGCCGCACGTCATAGATGCCGGGCCGTACGACCTCGTCGTCTCCGCGCGCGCCATCCACCACCTGCCCGCCGAGCTGATAGCGAGCCTCTACGCGAGCGTCCACGGCGCGCTCAACCCGGGCGGCGTGTTCTTCAACCTCGACACCGCGTCGCCGGAGACGGAGTTCATCAACCAGGCTATGCGCCGCGCCCGCCGCCGCGACGAGAACAGTCCGCCCCGCGAACTGCGACGCACGCCGGAACAGATCGCCCACGACGCGATGCACCATCACCGCAACGCAACGCTCGCGCGTCACCTCGAGTGGCTACGCGCCGCCGGCTTCACCGAGGTCGAGTGCTTCTGGAAGAACCTCACCCTCACCCTCGTCGGCGGCTACAAGGCGTAGGCGGGAGGGCATCCACCCGTCATTCCCGCGAAGGCGGGAATCCAGCAGCCTGGAGGTTGGGAGAGAGGACTAGCTACGGCGAAATAGGGGCACAGCAGTAAGCAATAGGAGTCGCTAAGGTGACAACGCGGACACCCGGTTCTCTTGAAGAACGGACGACCAGGCTGGAAAGTTCGCACGAGCAGATGGACAGCCGGTTCGCTGAGATAAACAGCCGGTTCGACTCATTGAACGTCCTGCTGTACGCGCTGGGCGCGGGAATCATCGGCGCGTTGATCTTGCAGGTGTTCACCTGGCTCCGGGTCGTAGCCTCTGGCTGACGCCGGCACTTCTCGATGTGGTCTACGGAGATAGGCTCTTGCGTATCTCTTTCAAGGTTCGCCCGGTGTCATCCTTCCAGTAAGCCAGCCCGCTCGTAGCTCCACCGAGCAAGACCCCAGCCGCATCAGAAGGCGATTTGAAAGCGTAGTCCTTAGTTATTCTGAATGTTTCGCCATTATTTTTTGCAATCCTCTCTTTCAGTAGTTTGTTCCGATGAGCGGACAAAAATTGATGGATTGAATTGGTTTCGGTCTTAATCATCTCTGAACCGGCAATTACCACAAATCCTTCTGTGCTCTCATAGCCTTTTGCTTGTATTTTTTTAGCGCTAAGATGTAGCGTAGGAGCATTTCCGATTTTCTCAGGCTTCTCGAATAGTCTAACTCCTGTTACCCTCATACAGAGCCGTATAAAGCTTAGGTATTCTTCTGCAAATTGTTCGTCTGAACTGCTAAGATTAGGTGGGTTAGGCTTAGTCTTGTTCTCCACTTTACACCAGCTCGCACTTCGAGCCATAGATACTAACTGAGCTTCGAGATTTTGGACAATTGTTTTGTGTAGGTCGGTACCTGTAAAGGCTGCTGCGCGTGTCCAGAAATCTCTACTACCTTCATGGCCAGCTAAGCGCGAAATCACTAATCCTTCACCGATATACACGCGCGGTTTGGGTTCCGATTCGTCAGGGTTCTGCCAGAGAACGTACACCCCAATACTGTCAGGCTCCAACCACGCGTGTTCTTCAGCGAAGTAACTGCGGGCAAAGAAAGCCCCTTTACCCGTCCATCCTTTTCGCTGGAAAATACACAGCTCTTCCGGTGAGCCAGATGGCATGGTTATCTCTAGATTCTGTGGAACACTCACTGTCACGCCGTTCACCCTTGCCGCAGGTTGGCAAGATTATAATGAACCAACAGGCTACTAGCCACCCACGGGCTGAGAGATTCCCGCCTCCGCGGGAATGACGGCAAGGGGCGCTGTGCCCTTGTAGAATCGGCGGGCCGCGACCGGGCGGCGGAGGCGCGCATGACCACTGATGGAGAGCGGGACGTCGTCATCATCGGCGGGGGTATCGCCGGCATCGCCACGGCGTACTACCTCGCTGCGATGGGCGTCCGCAGCACGGTCATCGAGCGCGACGGCATCGCGAGCCACGCCTCCGGCTTCGCCTATGGCGGACTCTCCGGCGGCGTCCCGAACGGCCCGCAGGTGAACACACCCGTCATCGAGTACAGCATGGGCCTCTACGACGCGCTCGCCGAGGCGCTCACCGCCGAGACGGACGTGGACATCCAGTACCAGCCGCGCCCCCTGCTCCGCATCGCCCTCTCCGACGACGAGGCCGCCGCGCTCACCCAGCACTTCAAATGGCAGCAGGCGCAGCCGGGCTACACCGTCGAGTGGCTGACCCCCGACGAGGCACGCGTGCTGGAGCCGCGCATCGCGCCGGAGACCGTCGGCGCGCTGCACGTCGAGGGCTCGTCCGACGTTGAGCCGTACCGGCTGACGCTCGCGCTCGGGCAGGCAGCCGAACAGCGCGGCGCGACGCTCCGCACCGGCGAGGTCACCGCCGTGCACCTGGGCGGTGGGCGGGTCGAGGGCGTCAGCATCACGACCGGCGCGGGGAGCGCGGAGCGCATCGCCTGCGACACGGTCGTCGTCGCGATGGGACCGTGGACCGCGCGGGCGTCGGAGTGGTTCGGCGTGCCCTTGCCGGTCCATCCGCTCAAGGGGCAGATCATCCGATTGCAGGCGCCCGGCGCTCCATACACGCTGAGCATTGGCCACCGCTCGAACTACGCGATGACCAAGCCGTCCGACGGCCTCGTCTGGTGCGGCACCACGGAGGAGCACATCGGCTTCGACGAGTCCCGCACGACCGAGGCACGCGACGCCATCATCGAGTCGACGCTGCGGATGCTGCCCGCGCTGGAGGATGCGGAACTGGTGCTGCAGACGGCCTGCCTGCGCCCCGTGACGCCCGACGGTGCGGTGATGCTCGGCCCCGTTCCGGGCGTGGACGGCGCATACGTCGTCACCGGCGGAGGACGGCAGGGCATTATGATGGGGCCGGGCATGGCCAAGGCGGCGGCGGACCTCATAGTCGGGGGCGCGGCGGCGTTCGATCTCGCGCCCTACGCGCCGGGCCGCCTCTCCGCATGAGCGCCCAATCCCAGGCGCCGCCGGAACGGCGCACGCAGTCCCGCGCCATCGTGCTGATCTACGGCGCCTCGTTCTCGTACCAGATAACGCTCGGCCTCATCCAGGTACTCGTGCCGCTCTACGCGCTGCACCTCGGCTACGACCTAACCGTGCTCGGTGTCATCGTCGCGTCCCAGGCCGTGTTCGGGCTGGTGCTGCGGCTGTTCGCCGGCGCGATAGCCGACCAGTTCGGCGAGCGGTGGGTGCTGTGGGCCAGCTTCGTGACGATGGTCTGCGGCATGGTCTTCTTCGTTGCGTCCGGCTTCTTCTGGATGCTGATCCTCGCCCAGTCGTTCGTGGGCTACTCGCGAGCGACGTACTGGACGGCGACGCAGTCGTACGTCAGCCGCATCAACCCGGCGCGCTCCGGCGAGATCTATGGACGCCTCAACGCCTTCGGCAGCGCGGGGGGCCTTATCGGCGCGTTCCTGAGCGGTGTGCTCGTCATCACGCTGGGTTACGGCGCGGCGTTCAGCATCACCGGGGCGGTCGCACTGGCTGGGTTCCTGGGCAGCCTCGCGCTGCCGCCGCTCGCGACGCGCTCCGGGCGGCGCGGCTTCACCGCCCCTCTCGGTCATATCCCCGGCATCGCACGACACCGCGGCATGGGCCTCGCCGGATTCGCCTCCTTCGTAGCGTCCATGTCCATGATCGTGCCGAGCATCCTCTTCATCCCCTACCTCCGCGAACTCGAGTACAGCGAGGACATCATCGGTGGGATGCAGGCGGTCGGCGTCGGTGGCAGCGTGGCTATCGGGATGATGTTCGGTCACGTCCTCGCACGGCTGGGGCGACGGTGGACGTACACGATAGCCCTGCTCATGGCGGGCTTTGTGGTGCTCGGCATATCGGCCGGGGCAGGGGCATACGCAACGCTCGTGCCGCTCATGCTGCTCTACGGGCTCTTCCGCTCGTCGCTCGGCATCCTGTATCCGATCGCGGCTTCCGACCACAGCTCCCCCAACATGCGGGGGATGGCGATGGCCTACGTAGGCTTGTACTGGGGAACGGCGCAACTTCTGGCGCCGCTGGGGTTCGGCGCATTCGCAGGCGCGTTCGGGCTCGAGGCGACCCTCTGGGCGGCGGGGGCGCTCTTCCTCACCGCAGGCGCGTTCTTCCCGATACTCTACCGCTGGTTCGTGCCCGGCGCGGAACAGACATTCGGGGAGCGCCCTTGACGCAACACGCGTGCTGATACACGATTGCCGTACCCGCCCCTGGCGCCCGGAGGGAGAGCATCGGCCATGAGCGAATACGACTACGACATGGTGGTCATCGGCTCAGGCCCGGCTGGCCATAGAGCCGCGGTCCAGGCCGCGACGATGGGAAAGCGAGTGGCCGTCGTCGAGCGGCTTCCCCACATCGGCGGCCTCAACGTCACCACCGGGACCGCCAGCAAGGCGCTCCGCGAGGCGGCGCTGCACCTGAGCGGCTTCAGAGAGCGCACCCTCTACGGCGAGTCCTACACTGTCAAGCAGAACATCACGATGAGCGACCTGATGGTCAGCACGAACCACGTGATGCACCAGCAGGCCGAGATGCTCCGGGGCCAGCTCGCAAGGAACAGGGCGGACATGTTCCACGCGGAGGCGTCATTCGTCGACCGCCACACGATCAACCTCGCCTCCGGCGAACATGACGCACCGGACAGCACCATCACCACCGATAAGGTGATCATCGCCGTCGGGACGCACTCGACGCAGCCTCCGACGGTCCACACGGACGGACGGCTGATATTCGTCAGCGACGACGTGATGGACCTGCCCGACCTGCCGCGCACGCTGACCGTCGTGGGCGGCGGCGCGATCGGGCTGGAGTACGCCAGCACGTTCGCGGCGCTCGGCGTGCGGGTGACACTCGTGGACAGGAGCCCGCGGCTGCTGCCGTTCGCGGACGACGAGATCGTGGACGCGCTCGTCTACCACCTGCGGGAGAACGGCGTGACGTTACGCCTCAACGAGGACGTCTTCGACATCGAGTACCTGCGCAGCGAACGCGGGAACCACGTGCGCGTCCTGCTCAAGAGCGGCAAGCAGATCCTGAGCGACGCGGTGATGTACTGCGTGGGGCGCACCGGCGCGACGGAGGGACTGAAGCTGGAGGCCGCCGGACTGGAGACCGACGGCAGAGGACGCATCAGCGTCGACGAGAACTACGAGACGAGCGTGGAAGGCATCTACGCCGTGGGAGGCGTCATCGGCTTTCCCGACCTCGTGTCGACGTCACAGATGCAGGGGCGGCTGGCCGCGTGTCATGCGTTCAACGTCCCAACCAACAGTTTCCCCGGCCTCTTCCCGTATGCGGTCAAGACGACGCCGGAGATCGCGATGGTCGGCAGGACGGAGTCCCAACTGACCGACGAAGGCATCCCGTACGAGGTGGGCAAGGCCCAGTACCGGGAGATCGCCAAGAGCGTCATCGAGGGCGACGTTTCCGGCATCCTGAAGCTGCTGTTCCACATCGAGACGCACAAGCTGCTGGGCGTCCACATCGCGGGCGAGGGCGCCGCCGAGTTGATCCAGATCGGGCAGGCGGTCATCGCCCACGGCGGATCGGTCGACTACTTCCTGGAAGCGGTCACCAGCTTCCCGACGCTGGCCGAGGCCTACGTGACGGCGGCAATGGACGGGATCAACCGTCTCGAAGAGTGAGGTCCTGTGATGCCACCAAGGAACAGTAAGAGGCCTGCCAAGGCCACCGAACACCCACAACTGCCGAGTTGGAACTTGGGCAAGCCCCTGGTGGACATCTCCAACCGGGAAGAACCCTATCGGGTTCTCTACGAAGAGCGTGACCGCGTGCTCTATTGGGGAGACGCAGACTCGAAGCAGGGTAAATGATCGCCGTTGACCCCTTACCGTAGCCCCACCAGCGCAGCCACAACCTCCTCCGTCGAAACGACCTGCGCGAACGTGCCCATGTTCAGCAGCGACGCCTGGTGGTTCTCCGTGCGCCCGTTGCAGGCGTCGCCAACGACAACGTTCTCGAAGTCCCGCTCGCGGGCGTCGCGAACCGTGCTCTCGACTCCTGCCTGGGTGGCGATGCCCGCAACGATGAGCGTCGACACGCCCAGGCGGCGCAGCCACTTCTCCAACGCCGTTCCGGTGAAGGCGCTCATCCCCCCGCCCTTGCGGATGAGGAACTCGCCGGGCAGCGGCGCGAGGTCGTCGATGATCTCCGCGCCCCACGTGCCGTCCCGCAGCGAGCCGAGCGACTTCGCGCGTCCGTGCAGCGCGGCGTCGAGGTAGTCCTCGCGCAGGAAGTGGCCGGTGAAGAAGACCGGCAGACCGGCGGCGCGGGCCGCCGACAGCAGGCGGACGTGGTTCTCGATGAGTTGCGGCGTCGACGGGTTGCGTCCCGCCTCGGGCGTCCGTCCTCCCTCCTTCAGGTAGTCGTTCTGCATGTCGTGGCAGATGTACGCAAGCTTCTCCCGAGCGGGCAGTTCGAGCATGGCCCAGCCTCCGATACGTGTTGCGGCGCATTGTAGACCGCAGCCCCCGCGGGAGCCGCACAACCGCCTTTGACACCCCACCGGCGCAGTGCTAGCGTCCCATATGTCGAAGCATGCATACCCGCCACGGGTGGACCCCGGAACGGCGGAACGGCAAGGAGGCCTGTCATGCCGGTCATCGACTCTGACGCTCACGTCGTTGAAACGGAGCACACCTGGGACTACATGGACCCCGAGGACGAGAAGCACCGGCCGCAGGTCGTCGACGACGGCAGCGGCGGGAAGTTCTGGAAGATAGACGGTGAGATACGCGGCCGCGCACGCGGTCCCGTCGCCGCGTTCGGGCTCTCCGACAAGGTGAAGCGCAACATGGTGACGGACGACGCCAAGCGCTACATGGAGGACATCCCCGGCCGCATCGCCCATATGGACGAACTCGGCATCGACGTGCAGGTGCTCTACCCCACCATGTACATCGGGCGGATGTGCGAGAACCCGGACACCGAAATCGCGCTCGCGAAGAGCTACAACCGCTGGCTCGCTGACATCTGGGAGCAGAGCAAGGGACGCCTCCGCTGGACGTCCATCCTCCCGCTTGCCACTATGGACGAGGCGCTGAACCAGTTGCGTTGGTCGGCAGAGCACGGCGCTTGCGGCGTGACGATGCGCACGATAGAGGACGAGCGGCTGCCGATAGACGAGTACTTCTACCCGGTCTACGAAGAGGCCGCGCGGCTGAACCAGCCCATCACCATCCACATCGGCAACTCCAACGCTTACATTCGCCGACTCATGGCGAAGGACGGCATCGGCGGAACGTTCGGCGGCCTGCGCCTCATGTCCGTCGCCAGCTTCCACCAGCTCGTCACCACGGCCACGCCGAAGAAGTTCCCGGACCTGCGCTGGGGCTACATCGAGGCGAGCAGCCAGTGGCTCCCCTACGCCATCCACGACCTGCGCCGCAGGCTGGAGACGCGGGGCCGTGAGCTGGAGGAGGACGTCCTCGGCGCGTACAACATCTGGGTCACCGCACAGACCGACGACAACCTGCCCGACGTGCTCAAGTACGTGAGCCACCGCCACATCTTGATCGGGACCGACTACGGCCACCAGGACCAGTCGAGCGAGATCGAGGCGATGCGCATCATCAAGGAGGAAGGCGGCCTCGCGCCGGGCGTCGTCGACGACATCATGGGCCAGAACGCTTTGGACTTCTACGGCATCACCGTGGAGTCTCCGGTCCTCGCCGGAAGCGCGAGCTGACGGAGGCGTTGCAGACCGGACCCGCACCATGTGGAAGTCACAGCATGGGGAGGAAAGCTGATGCTGACTGCTGAACAGAACGATCGTTTGACGCGCGTCGGCCCCGGCACGCCCACCGGCGAACTCATGCGCCGCTACTGGCACCCCATCGCCGCCGTCGCCATGATGAACGACCGCTCCACCAAGCCCATCCGGCTGCTCGGCGAGGACCTCATCCTCTACAAGAGCAACCAGGGCGTCTTCGGACTCGTGGACAACTACTGCCCCCACCGGCGCATGGGTATGGTCTACGGCATCCCGACTGACGACGGCATCCGCTGCGCCTACCACGGCTGGATGTTCGATGAGACGGGGCGATGCCTGGAGCAGCCGTACGAAGAGACCGAGGCGCCGGACAACCGCTTCAAGGACAAAGTGCGCATCAAGGCGTACCCGCTGCAGGTGAAGGCGGGCCTCATCTTCGCCTACCTCGGCCCTGCACCCGTGCCGCTCCTCCCGAACTGGGACGTATTCGCGCTCGACAACGTCGTGCGGGACATCGGCTACACGGAGCTGCCGAGCAACTGGCTCCAGTGCCAGGAGAACTCGCTCGACCCGGTGCACTCGGAGTGGCTGCACGGCGAGTGGGCCAACTACATCCTGCAGATGCGCGGCGAGGGCGACAAGGTCCGCAAGCGCTATGAGAACGAGCGCATCGGCTTCGACAAGTTCCAGTACGGCATCATCAAGCGCCGGCTCGTCAAGGGCGGCAGCTACGAGGACGGCGAGTGGGCGCAGGGCCACCCCATCGTCTTCCCCTACTTCCTCCGGCAGGGCGGGAGCGGCATCGCCATCGACACCTGGGACGGTCGACGCGGCGGCGGCATGGGCGCGGGCGTCGGTCCGTCGTTCCAGATACGCGTGCCGCTGGACGACACGCACACCGGCCACTGGTGGGTGATGTGCCATGCGAAGCTCCAGGGCGAGCCTGACCAGCGCGACGAGGACGTGCCCCTCTTCTTCCCGCCCCTCATCCAGCTGGCCGAGGACGGCCGCGTCCGCTTCGATATCCTCGACTCCAACTCGGCGCAGGACGTTGCCGCATGGATAACGCAGGGCGCGATTGCCGACCGCACCAAGGAATCGCTCGGACGCTCGGACAAGGGCGTCATCATGTTCCGGCGCATGCTGGAGGAAAACATCCGCATCGTCGAGGACGGCGGCGACCCGATGAACACGTTCCGCGACCCGGCGGCCAATGCCTATCTGGGCATGGACACGGAGCACAAGTCCCGCCGGAACGAGCAGTACGAGGAGCGGGGTGAAGGTCAGAAGGGCATCAAGCGCCAGGGCATGGCGAGCAAGTACAGCCCCATCCTCAGCCAGCGCGGTATCGAGGGCGGCGCGGACTCCATCGAACGCCGAAAACAGGTGGGCCAGACCGTCTAGGCCAACACGGAAGGAGAAGTGTCATGCTGACGAAAGAGGACAACGAGAAGCTCACGCGCGTAGGCCCCGGCACGCCCGCGGGCGAACTGCTCCGCCGCTTCTGGCATCCCATCGCCGTCGCCTCTGAGGTTACCGAGGAGCGCCCGACCAAAGCCGTCCGCATCCTGGGCGAGGACCTCGTCATCTTCCGCGACAAGTCCGGGCGGTGGGGGCTGCTGGCCGATCACTGCTCGCACCGCAGCGCGTCGCTCGTCTACGGGCGCGTCGAGGAGCGCGGCATCGCCTGCGCGTACCACGGCTGGCTGTACGACACCGAGGGCAACATCCTCGAAACGCCGCCGGAGAAGAACGAGGCGATCATGCGCTCCGTGAAGCAGACCGCCTACGAGGCGAAGGTCTACCTCGGCGTCGTCTGGGCGTACATGGGGCCGCAGCCCGCGCCCGTCTTCACCCCGTTCGACACGCTCGTGCGGGAGGACGGACGGCGCAAGATTCTGGTGCACCCCGTGCTGGACTGCAACTGGTTCCAGGCCATGGAGAACTCCATGGACCCCGCGCACCTGCAGATACTACACCAGGAGTACTACGCGCGCGGCGAGCGCGTGCCCGTCAACACCACACGCGGCTTCACCGACGACGTGGACTCGTTCGAGTTCTACCTCACCGACTACGGCCTGATGAAGAAGCGCACCTACACCAACGGCGTCGTGGACGAACACCCCGTGCTCTTCCCGTCCATCCTCCGGCAGGGGCCCAGCACACAGTTCCGCACGCCGATAGACGACACGCACACCTGGCACGTCCACATCAACTTCTGGCTTGCCGAGGACGGCCAGTCGACGCCGGAGACGTGGGACCCGCCCGTCGAGTACATCGAGCCGTACAAGGAGCCCGCGGACAAGAGCCACCCCAACGCGTGGTACGACCGCCGCTCAGTCCTGGCGCAGGACCACATGGCGTGGGAGACGCAGGGCCCCGTCAACGACCGTTCCGCCGAGCACCTCTCGTACTCGGACCGGGGCGTCGTCCTGCTGCGCCGCACGATGTTCGAGCAGATGGAGCGAGTCGCGCGCGGCGAGGACCCGTTGGGCGTCATCCGCGACCCCAACCACCCCATGGTCGACACGAACATCGACGAGGACGTCTGGCAGAAGCAGCCCACCCACCGCTGGGGGGCCGTCCGAGCGTAGTACGAGAGTCGGGGAGGCAACGGGCATGCTCACGACGGAAACCAATGAGCGGTTGGCTCGGGTAGGCCCGGGAACACCGGGCGGCGAGCTGCTGCGCCGCTACTGGCTGCCGCTCCGGCCCTACGCCAAGCTCCTGTCCGAACCCGTCATGAAGGTGCGCCTTCTGGGCGAAGACCTCGTACTCTTCCGCACGCTGAAGGGAGAGATCGGGCTCATCGGCGACAGGTGCGCCCACCGCTCGATGGGCCTGCAATGGGGCATCCCGGACGAAGACGGGCTGCGCTGCTCGTACCACGGCTGGCTCTACGGCGCCGACGGGCGATGCCTCGACACCCCGCTGGAGGCGCGAGACAGCGCCTTCATGGGCCGCATCAAGCTGAGGGGCTACCCCACCCGGGAGATGGGCGGGCTCATCTGGGCCTACCTTGGGCCGGAGCCGGCGCCCCTGCTGCCGCCCTGGCCCGTCTTCGTGTGGCCGAACGCCATCCGGCAGGTCGCCTGTGCGATATTGCCCTGCAACTGGCTGCAGAGCTGGGAGAATACCGGAGACCCTGCACACAATCCGTGGCTTCACGGTGAACTCTTCAAGTACGCGCTTGAGAAAGACGGATTGCTGGAGGACAGGATCCAGGACGAACGGACGCACCGAGCCTTCACTTCCATCCGCTCGGGCATCGGCATAGAGAGTCTCTACGCCCGGCCCACCCCTTACGGCATGGAGAAAGGAATTAGCTACTCCAGAGCGCTCGGCGCCGACTTCGACGGAGAGGCCGGTCACTCAACCGTCATCTTTCCCGTCATGACCGGCGGCGAGATCGGCAACACGATGTACAACAGAACCCAGGTGCGCGTTCCCATCGACGACACCTCGACCTACTACATCCACTACGAGATCGCCGCCGCTCCGAAGGGCGTCGATCCGCCCAGGCAGGACATCGTCCCGTTCTATGAAGTCCCCATCTGGGACCGGAATGGAAAAGCCATCCTTGACCACACCCTCGCACACGACCTCATCGCGTGGTGGTCGCAGGGCGCCATAACGGACCGCACCGCCGAGAACCTCGGCCGGACCGATATCCCCATCGTCTTTCTCCGGCGCCAGTTGGAGGAGAACATTTGCATCGTGGAGGACGGCGGCGACCCGCTCAACGTCTTCCGCGACCCGGATCGCATGGAGGAGATCGTCTCGCAGGTCCGCTACAGAGACGAAGAGGAAGCCGTCCGGCGGATCGGCAGCAGGATCGGCAGCTACCGTGAGCAGTACCATCGCGGCTACTGGCGCGACGACGTTGGCCGGTACGCTCCTGCCAACGAGCTCGTGCAGGAGTTGCACCGGCGGGTCGAAGACGTCTACGGCGCGGTGCGCTGAACACTTTCTCGCCGTTGGGGAGCCTTGCCAACACTCGGCCTTCGGACCCGAACGGCCAGGAAGTCAACTCAGGAGGAATCCCAGCCATGTCACAGGGGCCAAGGCCGGTCATCGCCTACGCGTGTCCTCGCTGCGGGAACACGGCCGTGACCCAGAGAGAGACCGAGCCCCGGCAACTCCTCGACTGGGAAGACACGATCTGGGTCGAACTGGTGTTCAAGTGCGCCAGCTGCGAGTGGTCACAGGTGGTCGCCCGGTATCCCGCCCCTGCATCCAGCGCGCCACGATAGTTCGGGCTGGAGCCTGACTCCCCTGAATGGGACTAGCCCCCCCGCCAGTCGGCGTACAGCGGGTCCTCGTCCACGAACGCGCGCACGATGCCGTCGTAGACCAGCCAGAATGTGTCCAGCGTCGCGTTCAGCGACTCGCGCACGGCCTGCTGCTCGAGGTCGCTCACCGCGTACTTCTCGATGACGTACGGCCCCACCTTCATGTGGTCCTCGTCCACCGACATGTGCACCGTCCAGTAGAGGATGTCGTCGCCGTCGCGCTCGAAGCCGTAGTGGTCGACGAGCCCGTTGACGACGCGGTTCATCCGACCGCTCGCCGTGCCCTCCAGCGCGAGCCCCTGCGATGCGTACAGCTCCAGCCACGAGCGTTGGCCGATCAGCAACTCCCGCCAGTTCAGCAGGCCGCGCGTCTCCGGCAGCGGCTGCGTCGCGTCGAGCTCGTCGCGCGGGATGCCTGCGGCCTCGGCGAAGCGGATGTACAACTCCTTGTGGCCAGCCGTGCCGGTCTCGCCGCCCTCCGCCTCCTCAGAGAGGTTCTCGAACCACATGCGCTCCAGTTCGGTGTCCTGCGGAGCGCGCGCGAACATCGCCGCGATGGGTTTCGGGAACGGCTTAGGAAAGAGCAGGTAGAACTGCTTGATGAAGCCGTTGAGCTGGGGGCGGCTGAGTTGCCCCTCCTCGATCATCTCGAACAGCGGATGCTTGCGGCTGTGCTTCAGCTCCTGCAACTGCTGCATCTCTGCGAGAAAGTCCCTGGGGTCGAGCGCCATCGGTGGGCCTCCATGCGGTCAAGGGTGCGACGGCAAGTATACGCGCGCGCCGCCTCCTCCTGTACCATGCGCTCCATGATCGAGTTCGGCGTTTCGCTCCCCACCATCGGCATGGACGACCCCTCGGCCGTGCGGCTCGTCGCGCAGCAAGCTGAGGCGTCCGGCCTCGACTCGGTATGGGCAGCCGACCACATCGTCCTCCCGACCAGCCACACATCCACCTACCCGTACAGCGCCGACGGCGAATTTCTCATCGCGCCCGGCCTGCCGTTCCTCGACCAGTTCACGACGCTCGCCTGGGTGGCGGGGTTCACGTCGCGCGTGAAGCTCGGCACCGCGGTGACGCTGCTGCCGCTGCGCCATCCACTCGCCGCCGCCAAGACGACGGCAACGCTGGACGTGCTCTCCGGCGGGCGCAGCATCCTCGGGGTCGCGGCGGGCTGGCTGCGCGAGGAGTTCGAGGCGCTCGGCCTCGACTTCGACCAGCGGGGGCCCGCGCTCGACGAGAGCCTGCGGCTGCTGCTCGCGGCTTGGACGGAGCCGGAGGTGCGGTTCGAAGGGCGCTTCTTCAACGTGAGCGGCGTCGAGTCGTACCCGCATCCCGCGCAGACGCCGCACCCGCCCATCTGGGTGGGCGGCCACACGAAGCCGGTGATGCGCCGGGCCGCTCGGTACGGCGACGCATGGTTCCCGCCGCTGTTCGCCACGACGCCGCAGGCGCTCGCGGAGTCGCACCAGGCCATGAACGAGGAGGCGGCGGCGCACGGACGCGGCGACGGCGCAGTCGCGCTCTCGCTCCGCGTGCTGGTCGACCTGCGGAGCGAGCCTGACCTCGCAGGCGCGGAGAAGCGCGGCGCGCTCACCGGCGAGCCGCAGCGCATCGCCGCGACGCTCGCGGAGTACGCGGAGGCAGGTGTGAGCCACTTCGTCTTCCTGCCGCAGGCGCGGAGCCTCGCCGACGTGCAGCGGACGATAGACCTGCTCAGCGCGAAGGTCGTGCCGGAGCTGCGGTCATGACCCAGTCCGACTACCGCACCGGCGCCATCGAGGTCGCCCCCGGCGCGTACGCGTTCATCCAGGCAGGCGGCGCGACGGACGCGGGCTTCCTCGTGGAGGAGGAAGGCATCGTTATCATCGACACGCTCATGACGCCGGCGCTCGCGGAGCGGTTGCTGGCCGAGGCGCGCCGCGTGACCGACAAGCCGGTGCGCTACGTCGTGAACACGCACTGGCACGGCGACCACCTCTTCGGCAACGCGCTCATGCCGCAGGCCCCCATCATCGCCCACGACACCTGCCGCGAAGACCTCGCCACGGAGTGGGACACGCACCGCGAGTTCCTGCGCGACCTTTACCCCGCGATCTACGAGGAGTGGCGCGACCTGCCGCAGACGCCGCCCAACCTGACGTTCAGCGACACGCTCACGCTCCACCTCGGCGAGCGGCCCGTCGAGCTGCGCTTCTTCGGAAGGGCGCACACGAGGGGCGATATCGCCGTCTACCTGCCGACGGAGGGGGTGCTCTTCGCGGGCGACCTCTCCTTCCACCAGTACATCCCGAACGCGCGAGACGGCTTCCCGCTCGCATGGACGGACGCCGCCGGGCGCGCCGCCCAGGTCGAGTGCGACGTCGTCGTGCCGGGGCATGGACCCCTGGGGACACGCGCCGACCTCGACGAGATGCGCGAGTGCCTGCTGCGCATCACCGCGCACGGCGAGCGCACCTTCGCGGAGGGACGCTCCGAGGAGGAGGCGCTTGCGTCTCTGGACCTCGGCCCGTTCTCCGGCTGGGGGCGGCAGGAGGACCGCCTCCCGCCGCTCATGTCCCGGCTCTACCGCGAGCTGCGCGGCGAGTTCGCCGAGTAGCCCCGCTGAGAGTGGGGCGTCTCCCTCACTCCGCCAGGAGCGCAGCCGTCTCCTCGTGCAGGACGGCGATATCGCGCTCGACGATCTCCCAGACCTGCGCGGGCTCCAGCCTGTCGTACTCGTGCGCGATGAGGTTGCGGAAACCGATGATCTCCTGGTAGCCGGTGATGCGTTCGAGGGTTGCGCGGTCCTGCCTGCCCAAGCGCGTAGCCGCCTCGCCGATGATCTCGAACTCGCGCTCAACGGCTCTGCGCAGGAGCAGATCGTCCAGGTAGTCATCGGGCGACTTCCCATCGGTGAACCGCACGATGTCTCCGGCAGCCTGGTTGATGTCGTAGAGCAGTTTCTTGGTTCGCAGTTCCACGGGGGAGCACTCAGGAGCGGGATGGGGGACATTGAGCGGCGGGCGCTCGGGCGCGGACGGCGACTCGTAAAGGGGCGTCCTCGGTCCGGTATCTACGGCCTGCCGGAAGTACGGATTGCGGATGGCGCGCTCCTCGACGAGGTCTACGTCCATGCCGAACAGGTCCTGGAGAGCAGCAGCGAGACGGAAGTAGGGCGCGGGACGGCTGCCGGCCGGCCGCGGCTCGAAGCTTACGAGGAAGTCGAGGTCGCTCTCGCCGGGGCGGAACGTTCCCGACGCGGCGGAGCCGAACAGCTCCAACCGTGCAACCTCGTGCTCCCGGCAGAGCTTTTCGATCTCGTCGATACGTTCTTCCACCAGCGGCGTCATCGCAGCCTCACTCCTCGCTGCCTATAATACCAGTGCGCTTGCCTGCTCATGTCCCGCCTCTACCGCGAACTGCGCGGCGAGTTCGCTGGGTAGGGGAGCGTTTCACAATCCCTTCCCCCTTGATGGGGGAAGGTTAGCAACTGTGATTGCGGGTCAAGCGATGTGTGGGTTCCAGGTGGTTCCCTCCCGTAGGATGGCGTTCAGTATCGTCAGCATCTTGCGCATGCAGGCTACCAGCGCCACCTTCTTCGGTTTGCCCTGGCCAACCAGCCGCTGGTAGAAGGCGCGGATCACGGGGTTGTGCTGGATGGCCGCGAGCATAGGCATGTAGAGCACCCTCCGCACGTTCGCACGCCCACCCCAGCAGAAGCGCTTCCCCTCGCGCTTCCCGCTGTCGCGGGCGTGCGGGGCCAGACCTGCCAGCTTGCCGACGGCGCCCCGGTTCAGGCGCCCCAGTTCCGGCATGGCCCCGAGCAGCACCGCCGCCAGCGTCTCCCCGACGCCGGGAACGCTCCGCAGCCGCTCCGAGCGCTCGCGCAAGAAGACGTCCTGGGCGATGACCTCCCGCAGCTCCTGCTCCATGGCAGCAATCTCCCGTTCGAGGAAGGCGATATGGCGCTGGGTGCTGGCCGAGCTCGTCCCTGTGAAGTGCCGGCCCTCGTGCATCGCGCGCGTCCGGGCATCGACGAGTTGGTTGCGGTGAGTGGCCAGATCGCGCACGGCCTGCTCCGCGGGCGACGGCGCAGGCTTCGGCTGCACCTCGTTGCGGTAGACGAACTGAGCGATGACGGCAGCGTCGATCCGGTCCGTCTTGGCCAGGATGCCGGTGGAGCGGGCGTGGTAGCGAACGTTGCGGGGGTTGAGGATGACGAAGGGGAGTTGCGCTTGGATGAGCGTGTCCGCGAGCGGGCGTTCGTAGCCGCCGGAGGCCTCGAAGGCGATCAAGCGGGGCTGAGCGTCGCGGCAGTGCTCGACAAGAGAGCGGAGGCCGTCAGGGGTGGTCTTGAAGCGCCGGGGTTGTCCGGCTGGGTGAGCGGTCAGGTCGAGCCAGTCCTGAGAGACGTCGATGCCGATGCAGAGGGTCGAGTCCATGCGGTATCCTCCTTGCGCCCTGCCGTGCCCAGCCTTGTGATACGAGCTCGTTGGCTCAGGCAACTGTTCGGGCAGCCGGTAGGGCGGGTGAATGGGGGCGGGGCGGTCAAGCTAACCTGCGGTCTTTTGGGACCCAGGATGGGGCGGCCTGCCCCGCCTTCCATCACCATACAAGGATGGGGGTGAACCGGCGGGGCTGCGGGGGCTGGCTGGCTCAGGCTCTCCTAGTCCCAGCGGGTGTTCGGCTTCGGCTCCAGCTCGCCGTCCACGTAGACGTCCGCCTTGCCCTGCGGGAAGCAGACGTAGCCCTCGACCTTCACCGCCTCCGCAGTCGGGTCGCGGTACGACCACGCGACGTTCTCGAACGTCTCGCCACCCGCGTCGACGTGGAAGTAGTTGGCGAGGCCCTTGTAGGTCGAGCCCAGCATGCGCTCACTCGGGCGCAGCAGCTCCTTCCGTACGTCCTTGCCGGGGATGTAGAAGCGGTGCGGCAGCCCGGTCTCCAGCAGCACCACCGGCTGGTCCGTCTCCGCCACGGTAACGCCGTTCAGCTCGACCCTGACGTGGCGGGAGCTCTGCAGGCAGTCCACGCGGGTGTACGGGTCCTTGGGGCCGATGAAGACCTCTTCCTCCTCCTCGAACCAGCCGTCCATCTTGTTCCAAAAGAAGGCCAGGTGGTCGCGAGCGTCCACGCAACCTTCCAATGGCTCCTGGTATGCCCAGGCAACGTTCTCCTCGACCCTGCCGCCAACCGTGACGCTCCAGTACTGAGCGCCTCCCTTGATCGGTCAGAAGGTGCCGTGGTCGGTCTCCTCCAGCAGGTCCATCCGCACGTCGGTCATCGGGAAGTAGTAGACGGGCTGGTGCCGCGTCTCGTACATGATGACCGCGCGCGTGGAGTCCACGAGGGTCTCCCCGCCGAACGTCACCCTGATGCGCTTCGGCGTCGGCTCGAGGAAGGCTACGTGCTCCTCGACGTCCTTCGCCGCACCCATCGCGTACGCTCTGAAAGCCTGTGTCATGCCGCCCTCCTTTCGCCGTTCACACTTCTAGTTCCAGAGTGTGATGCCCATGAGCACGTTGCCGTGGTGCACGTCCTCGATTGCCTCGTTGATCTGCTCGAAACCGTAGCGCTTCGTGATGAACGAGCCAAGTTCGATGCGGCCCTGCGCAACGAGGTCAAGCACCTCCGTCACGTCGCTCGTCCGCCGCATCGCCACGCCCGTCACCTTGATCTCCTTGAACGCGAAGCGCGAGTCGTTGATCGTGATGGGGCCGGGAGGCATCGACCCTACGATGGTGGCGGTGCCCGTGGGACGCGTAGCCCGCACGATCTGGTCGGCGGTCACCGGGTTGCCGATGGCCTCGAACGTCTTGCGCGCGCCGCCTTTCGTGATCTCTATCGTCGCCTCCACCGGGTCCTCGGCGGTCGCGTTCACGATGTGGCTCGCGCCGTAGGAGAGCGCCGCCTCCAGTTTGCTGCCGACGACGTCCACGGCGACGATGGGGTACGCGCCGAAGAGCCGCAGCATCTGGATGATGTTCAGCCCGACGCCCCCGCAGCCGATGACCATTGCGGACTCGCCGGGAGCCAGGTGCGCGCCGTTCTTCACTGCGTTGTATGCGGTGGTGACGCGGCAGCCGACGATGCAGGACTCCTCCAGCCCCACTCCCTCCGGCAGGTGGAAGACCATGTACCCCGGGACCGACAGCAACTGCGTGAACCCGCCGACGTTCCAGCGCGTGACGGGGCCCCCGTCCAGCCTGCGGAACGGCAGGCCGGTCGGTCTCCGGTTGCAGAGGTTCGCCAGCCCGGTTGAGCAGTACTCGCAGCGCCCACAGGAGAACCGCATGCCCACCGTTACCGGGTCGCCGTCCTTGAAGTGTTCCCGTTGGTTCCTGCCGGCGCCCACGACGACGCCGGAGACCTCGTGCCCCAACACCGTGGGCGGCGTTGACGGTATGGAACCGTCCTGCACCTTCAGGTCCGTGTGGCAGACGCCGCACGCGGCCACCTGGAGCAGCACGTCGTCGTCGCCAACGTCGGGCGTCTGGAACTCCTCGATGACGAGGTCTTGGTCGATGCCCTGCAACACTGCTGCCTTCATATGCCGCCCTCCCGGTGGTGCGGATGGCGGGATTCTAGCGCACGCTGCGCGATGCCGCATCGCCAAGCCCGCCGTTCCTGCGCCCTTCCGTCATTCCCGCGGAAGCGGGAAACTCGCAGCCCTAACCCGTCGTTCCTACCCTTTCCGTCGTTCCTGCGGAGGCAGGAACCTCGCATCCTTCTCCGTCGTTCCCGCGCAGGCGGGAATCCAGCGTGACCGCAGGTCACACGGGGAAGCAGGGCGTGGCGTGGGAATGCCATGCCACGGCTGCGCCTGGCATCTCTCGGGCCGCACGCGGCCCGCGTTGTCAAGTCGAGTCCACTCTCGTGCAGTCCCCCCGCAGGCGTGAACTCCACAATCTGATCGTTCCGGGTGCGCCAAAGTGCGCCATTGTGAGCCATTCCACTCCTGCGACCCTGCCCCGCGCCGGGGAAGGCCGACCGCAGACGCCATGTCGTCACCGACCAGCGTACGCGGTCGACCCGCAACGGCGGAAGGGGCGGGTGTCGCGTGGGGGGGAGCGTGCAATGCCGCGCCCCGTCCGTCGTTCCTGCGGAGGCAGGAACCTCGCAGCCCTCGTCCCTCGTCATTCCAGCGCAGGCTGGAACCCAGGTCGGGGAGGGGGCTGTCATGCCGAGTGCAGCCGAGGCATCTCTCGGGCAGCTCGTGGCCGGCGCTGTCGCCCCGGCACCACTCTTCCCTATTCCCCGTGCAGGCGTGGACCGCGCAGCCCTGTCGTTCTACGTGGGCCAAAGTGCGCCATTGTGAGCCATTCCACTCCTGCGGCCCGCCCTGTGCAGGGAAGGCCCACCGACGCTGTCCGGGGGCGGTGCGCCGTCACCGACCAGCGTACGCGGCCAGGGGGCGACCGCGAAAGGGGCGCGTGTCACAGGGTGCTCCCTCGCCTGGAATCATTCACGGTACAATCCTCCCTCACGGGTAGCTATGGTGGAGGCGTGGAAGGGCAATGAGACTGTGGTGACCTCCTTGAGGGGAAAAGAGACAGACAGTGGCTAATCGGCGGAGATTGCGAGTCGCACAGCAACTCGCTTTGGGCAACATCCTTGATGGGACCTCGGGCATTGAGTATGTGCGACCTGGAGAACGAGGGACTTGGGCTGTCGAGCCGGAGTCAAACCTCGAACAACACTTTGATCCGACGTTTGCTACGCGGCTTGCGCTCAGGGAAAAGCAGATACAGCAAAACTATCGCCCAATCATTGGAATACACAAGTGGTTCGCCCGTCGTCCGGGGTCGGTGTTCCGCAGCCTTCTTCTTGCGGAATACAACGGTTCGGAGCCGCTGGAGACCAGCTACTGGCGTGAACATCAACTGACAGGGGTGATAGCGGACCCGTTCATGGGGGGTGGCACTCCGATCTACGAAGCCAATCGCCTTGGGTTCAGTGTCTTGGGCGCGGACACAAACCCGATGGCGTTCTGGATCGTCCGCCAGGCCTTGGGGCACCTCGATTCACAGGCGTTCGCGTCAGCGGCGGAGGAAGTAGCGTCAGCCATCGAAAGAACCGTCGGCGCGCTCTATGAAACTACGTGTGACAAGTGTGGACAGCCAGCAAAGGTCAAATACTTCATCTGGGTGAAGACTGAGCGGTGCCCTTTATGTCAGACGGTGAACGATCTTTTTCCTGGGTACCTGCTGGCCCAAAACAGTAGGCACCCCATGCATGTGGTGGCGTGTAGTGAATGCGGATTCCTAAACGAGTACGACGAAGAGCCATCAAAGGGCAGACCGATACCCTGCGCTGAGTGTAGTGGGCCTGTTTACACGGAAGGCCCTGCACGCCGACAGCGGGTCCCATGCAGAGGATGCGGAGCTGAGTATCCTTACCCCATAAAGGACTCGGGCTACCCTCCGGCCCACCGTATGTGGGCTATGGAATACCATTGCGAGGAGTGCAAACCGACCCACAAGGGAAGGTTCTTTAAACGTCCTGACACGGACGACCTGGATCGCTATGAGCAAGCGCGGTTGCAACTTCTGGAAGCACCCGCATTGCCAATCCCTGATGATGAGATTCCTCGGGGAGACGAGACCGACCGCCTCCACCGATGGGGCTACCGGCGCTATAGAGAGATGTTCACCGAGCGCCAGCTACTGGGGCTTGGTCTTCTACTGCGCCGAATAACCGAAGTCAGTGACCCTCCAGTACGACACGCCTTGCTTACCGTGTTCTCGGATTTCCTGCGCTACCAGAACATACTATGCCGCTACGACACGTATGCACTCAAGTGCCAAGACATCTTTAGCGTCCACGGTTTCCCCGTAGGCTTGGTCCAGTGTGAGAATAATCTCTTGGGCATACCCAAAGTGGGTGCTGGGTCCTTCCGGCACTTCGTCGAAAAGTACCTGCGTGCCAAGCGGTACGGTGGGGCTCCGTTCGAGACACGTCTGGATGGCAAGCGAAAGAAAGTGGTGCCTATTCCCGGCGAGCGAATCAGTGCTGAGTTTGTACATCACTTCCCGAATGAGGACGAAAAACAGGCGCAGCTTGCAGCGTGCCCGGCGACCGAAATGCCTTTATCGCCTGGGTCACTCGATGGTGTATTTACAGATCCCCCCTACTTTGCCAATGTTCAGTACGCCGAGCTCATAGACTTCAACTACGTATGGCTCCGGCAGGCGCTCCAAGACGAGTTTTCCGAGTTTGTGCCCTCGACAACCCGCTCGTCACACGAATTGACCGGCAACGTGACGCTCGGGAGAGGGATTGAACATTTCACGGAGGGGTTATCAGCGGTGTTTTGCCACTACGCGGCAGCACTGAAGCCCGACGCCCCCTTCGTCTTTACCTACCACCACAACGATCCAACCGCCTATGTGGCCGTCGTCGTTGCGATTCTGGATGCTGGGTTGGACTGCACGGCCACACTGCCGGCGGCGGCAGAGATGAGCGCTTCGCTCCACATCCTGAGAACTGAATCCTCGGTCCTTGATTCTGTCTTCGTGTGTCGGCGTGCCACGTCTACACATCAGGCCTATGTCGATATCCGCACGGCATTGGAGCACGACGCAGCGATGATGGCGGCCGCCGAAGTCAAGGTGAGCTTGGGAGATATTCGTTGCTTGGCATCGGGTCACATTGCTCGGACAGTCATCAACGGACTGCGTGACGAGTGGGACAGCGGCGCTACGCTCTCGAACCGGATGAGGCGAGCTGAAGAACGTCTCATTGAGATTGCAGGCAACTTGGGGCTTGATTCTCTGCCACGCCGCATACTTGAAGCCTTGGCCCAAGACAAGGACTGATGAGGAGGAGAGGTGGCACGACCGTTTGAGATTGCGCCAGCGGGCCTGCAAGACCGCATCGAGGAGTTGGTCGATTCGACCTTCTCCGACATTCAGTCCCAGTTTCTCGTTCTGCCAAGGGGCGACAATTTCGTTGAGTACCCAGAGTTTCAGGCCGCCTTCGAGGTCCTTCGGCAGCGAACGAATGCTTTCGCTGATTTCACAGAGAGCACGGTGTGGAGTGCACTTCGCGAGAACAGTTTATGCTTTGGCGTGGTCCGAACGATTCTGGGCATATCGCCGCCTGAGTGGGAGGACTTGGCACGGAGTGACCGCGACAGCTACATTGGCCGAGGGTATGCTCGGGGTCTCGATGGTCGCTGTCGCTCTGACCGCGCCTACATTGGTCGACTTGTCCGTCCAGGAAACTCCAAACCATTGGACAGGATAGAGGCTCTGGTTTCCGTTGCTGTTGAACACATCACCCAAGGTTCACCTCCAAGGGATCCTGATACAGTCCATCGTCTCGACAAGGTAGACACCTCTCATGGCTTGGAATCCCTTCGCCATGTCGCTTCACAACACGTCCCTTATGCCATGTTGTTGTACGAACGGTACCTTGGCAGGCCATTCGCCACACACAGGGACGCCGTGTCGGAACAGATTGGTGATGTGATGGAAACAGCTATCGAGGAGCATCTTACACAAGCCCGTATCCCATTCCGTAAGACGAAACGCGCCGAACGCATTCCCGGCTACGACCAAGCACCTGACTTTTTCATTCCCGATGAGTTCAGCCCGTCTGTAATCATTGAGGCCAAAATAACCGGTGATGATGGTACGGCACGCGACAAAGTGGCGCGCATTGAGCGTCTCACTAGAATGCGTAATGACCGCCGCCGGGCTAGTGAACCTGACTTTGAGGTGGTCGCCTGTATCGACGGCCGGGGATTTGGCGTCCGTCGAGAAGACATGCGTACTCTGATCACAAGGACGGAAGGCAAGGTGTTCACGCTCGCTACACTTGATCAGATGGTAGCCCACACGCGGCTGAAAGACTTCCTCCCCACTGGTAGCACTCCATAGAGACCCTTGTCTATACCAGTCTGCGCCTACCCCCCCACTGTGACACCCGCCCCTTCCGCGGTCGCGCACCGACCGCGTACGCTGGTTGCATGACCGTCGTACCGGCAGCACCTATAGACCGCGTCTATAGCACGCAGTTCCAGCTATCAACGGCGTCTATGGCTCCGGTCCCAAACTTGAAAAACATGGCCATCTTGAGATTCTTGATGCTCTGGGACTCAGGAAGCAGGCCACGGCCTGGGATACGCTCCGATCAAGGATCTCAAGAAGGCCAAATCCTGTGGGCGGTTCACTCGTGAGTCGGCCATCAACGTGGCCAGAATTCGGGCGCGTTGGCCACCTTGATCGGGCGGCCCCCCAGGCGCCCCCGCCGATGGCGCGCGGCGGCGCAAGGTGGCACACTTAACCCCCGGGCGTTTCGCTCGGCAGCGTCTCCGCTCATGCAGCGGCGGCGCTCCATCATCCACAGGAGAACCCGATGTCCGTCCCGCTCGAATCGAAAGTGTTCCCCATCACCACCGCCGTCAACGACGACGGCCACCTCGAGATCGGCGGCTGCGACGTAACGTCGCTCGCCCGCGAGTTCGGCACGCCGCTCTACGTCTTCGACGAAGCCACGCTCCGCAACCAGGCTGAGGGCTTCCTCAACGCCTTCCGCTCCCGCTACCCCAACAGCCGGGTCGTCTATGCCTGCAAGGCGTTCATCAACGTGCCGCTCGCGCGCTACATCGCGGGGCTCGGCCTCGGGTTCGACGTGGTGTCGGGCGGAGAGATAGCCGTGCTGCGCGCTGCGGGGGTCGACCTCTCGACCGTGGACTTCCACGGCAACAACAAGACGCCGGACGAGATCAAGCAGGCCGTCGCGTGGGGGGTCGGCCACTTCGTCATCGACAGCTTCCACGAACTGCGCCTGCTGGACGAAGCCGCCGGGGCAGCCGGGCGCACGCAGCCCGTTCTCATCCGGGTCTCGCCTTCCATAGACCCGCACACGCACCGGCTCACCACCACCGGCGTCCTGGACAGCAAGTTTGGCTTCCCCATCGAGACCGGCGACGCTGAGGAGGCGGTGCGGCAGGCGATGGCCGCGCCTCACCTGGACCTGCAGGGCATCCACTTCCACCTCGGCTCGCCCATCTTCGAGCTGGAGCCATACACCGAGGCGATCGAGCTGGTCGTGCGGTTCTCCGCGCGCATGGGCGAGTACGGGCTGGACATGCGCCGCTTCAGCCCCGGCGGCGGCTTCGCCATCGCCTACACGGAGGACGACGCGCCGCCTGCGATAGACGACTACGCCGAAGCCATCGTCGGCGCGCTCACGGACGGCTGCGCCGCCAACTGCCTCCCGCAGCCCGAGCTGACCGTCGAGCCTGGACGCTCGCTCTCCGGCCCTGCCGGCGTCGCCGTGTACACCGTGGGCGCCATCAAGGAGGTGCCCGGCGTCCGCACGTACGTCTCCGTGGACGGGGGCATGGGCGACAACATCCGGCCCGCACTCTACGGCTCGCGCTACATCGCCGTCGCCGCGAACCACGCCAACGACGCGGCCACCGAGACCGTCACCATCGCCGGGAAGTACTGCGAGTCCGGCGACGTGCTCGTCCACGACGCCGCGCTCGCTCCCGTGCAGGCGGACGACCTCCTCGCGATCCCCGCGTCCGGCGCGTACGCGCCTTCCATGGCGAGCGTCTACAACATGAACGGACGCCCCGCCATCGTGATGGTTGCGGACGGCTCAGCGACCCTCCTCCGCCGCCGCGAGTCCTACGAGGACCTCATCGCGCAGGACGTCGTCTGACCCATGCTCAGCCTGCACGGCCAGCAACTCCCCGTCCAAACCCTGGAACGCTCGCTCGCAGAGGGCCGCCTCCACCACGCCTACCTCTTCATCGGGCCGGCGCACCTGGGCAAGACCACGCTCGCGGTGCAGTTCGCCCAGGCGCTGAACTGCGACGCAGACGCGCTTCCCTGCGGCGTATGCCCCGGCTGTACGCGCATCGCCGAGGGCAATCACGCGGACGTGCGGTTCATCAGCCTCGGCGAGGACGCGGGATCGATCGGCATCGGCGCGGTGCGCGACATCATCAACTCCGCTCACCTGCATCCCTACGAAGGGCGCACCCGCGTGTTCATCATCACCGAGGCCGACCTGCTCACCCGCGACGCCGCCAACGCGCTACTCAAGATACTGGAGGAGCCCCCGGACGACGTGGTGCTCATCCTCATCGGCAACAGCCTCGACAACCTGCTGCCGACCGTCCGCTCCCGCTGCCAGACGCTCCACTTCCGCCCCCTGCCGGTTAACGAGGTCGCGCGCATCCTGCGGGACGAGCACAGCGTCAGCACAGAGCAGGCCGAGGTGCTCGCACGCCTCTCACGCGGCTGCATCGGATGGGCCATCGCCGCGACGGGAGACGACACGCTGTATGCGTCCGTGCACCAGCGGATGGAACAGATCGTCGACGCCATCGAGGGCGGGCTGGAGGAGCGGTTCGCCTACGCCGGTGAGCTCGCGCGACGCCTCGACCGCGACCGCGGCGCGGGGCGTGAGGAGCTCTTCCTGTGGCTCCGGTGGCTGCGGGACATCATGCTCGTGCAGCAGGGGAATACGGCGGGCATCACCAACCTCTCCTGGCGGGAGATGCTGGAGCGGCAGGCTGCCGCACTGCGACCGGCTGACGTCGTGCGGTGGACGCACAACGTTACCCGGACCATCGAGGCGCTGGAGCGGAACGCCAACGTCCGGCTCGCGCTGGACGTGTTCATGCTGGAAGCGCCAACCCTGGCGACGCGGGCGTGACGAGAAAGCCACGCCGTATGCCAGCATTCCCCGAGAGATGCTTCGGCTCCGCTCAGCATGACAACCTCCGCGCCACGTGAACATGGCGCGCCGCCTGGGGAGATTCCTCGACTACGCTCGGAATGACAAGCCACTTGCCGAGCCACACCACCCACACCCGTCATTCCCGCCTTCGCGGCATGCCATGAAGGGGCCGCGCTTCTCCCCAAATGACAGGTCTATGCGCGGGCGACTACGCCTCTGCGAGCGCCACGAACCCGCTCTCCACGCGATGGCGCGGCTGCGCCATCCATGGCAGGTAGATGCTCCATTCGTCCGGCAGGCTGCGGTGCATCAGGTGGTAGTAGGGGTTCGCCCTGGGCGGCATGGGCTCGCGCAGCAGGTGCATCTTCGCCTGCGCGGGCGTTCGACCCGCCTTGCGGTGGTTGCAGGGGACGCAGGCCGCAACGACGTTCTCCCACGTATGCGAACCATTGAGCACACGCGGAACGACGTGATCGAGCGTCAAGTCTCGCGTCTGCTTGCCGCAGTACTGACACGAGAACTGATCGCGCCAGAAGACCTCTCGCCGAGAGAGGCGGCGCGTGAACAGGGGGCGCTTCACCATGTAGAGCAGACGGATAACCGAGGGGATGGGAAACTGCTGATACACGGAATGGTACTGGCCGCTCCCCAACTCCAGCGGCTGCGCCTTCTGCCCCAGGACGAGAAGCAACGCCCGCCTCACGCCGCAGACGTTCAACGGTTCGTAGTTCTGGTTCAGGATGAGGACCGCCTCGCTCAGAGCGTCTCCTCCTCGGCAGCCCTCGGTCCGTTCAGGGCCTCGCTCTTCAAATCATATGAGGACAGCAGAGTATAGGCAACCTGTCTCCGTTAGCTCGCCGGTACGACGCGGACCGCTACCCCCTACCCTGTCCGGGTGAACAGCGAGGTTTCTATCTCGAACTCGGACGGCATGAGCTCCCGCAGGAGCGCCGTCGCATCCAGGAGCGTGTCGGCCAAGAGCGACTCCGCGACCGCCTGCCGCACCTCGTCCACCGGCAGGGCGTTCACCACCAGGGCGACCGCGGACGCGCCGAGCAGGCCGACGAGCAGGCCGACGGCCATCCCCGCGCCGCGGTCGACCCACCCCAGCATGAGGATGCTCAACGTCATCTTGACCGCACGCCCAATCATCCATGCCCCCAGGCTTACGGCAGCGACGATGAGGACGAACGTGATGAACTGCCGGAGCCCATCGCTTTCGACCATCGGAACGGCCCAGTCGAGGGTCTTGTAGAGCCTGCTGGCGACGTACACACCAGCGACGAACCCCAGGAAGGTGAACAGCCACTTCACAAGGCCATTCACCCATCCGAGGAAGCCCCCGCCAACCACCAGCACGAGGATGAGCAGATCTATCGGGTTCATATTCCCCGGCCCCTATACGCGAAGCGCCCCGAGCGGGGCGCATGGACTGGGTGTCAACTATGCACCCGCCGAACAGCGCCTTCAACGGCGTAGGGCTGCGTGCTTCGGGGAACCCGCTCCATCCATTGAACCCGCACGGAACCCAGGCACGTAGTGACCTGTAGCGCGCGTGCGGAACAACTACGAACGATCACAATCGAGGAGGCAGCATCAATGCGCAGAAAATGGCTCATCATCCCGGCCATGGCGGCCCTGCTCGTGACCGGCGCCATCGCGGGAACGGCATTCGCCCAGAGCGACTCGGACGACGACTCTTCTCCCGTATCCCGTTTCGTGGAGATACTCGCGGACAAGCTCGGTGTCGGCGAGGAGGAACTCGAGACAGCGCTCGAGGAAACGAAGGAGGAGTTGCAGGCGGAGCAGAAGACGGCCTGGGAGCAGCAGCTGCGCGACAAGCTGGCAGCGATGATCGAGGAGGGCAAGATCACGCAGGAGCAGGCGGACGAGTACCTGGACTGGTACCTGGACCCTCCGGAGCTGGCATCGGGCAAGTTCGGCAAGAAGTTCGCCTTCGGAACGGGTCACCACCGCGGGAAGCGGGGCGGCTTTGGGGGGCACGGGCGGATGCCCCGAGGCGGGGACTCCGACGAGACCGCCATGGACTCGGTCGCTTCCTGACCGGAAGCAGCCACCCGCGAAGAAGAAGGGGCGCTCGTTGCGCCCCTTCTCTATGCCAGCTTGTTGTGTGAAGGGTGGTCAGTCTTTAGACGGCGTAGATAGGGTTGTCCTTCGTGATGATGCGCGTCTCCGTGGCGATCGCCTCGCGCACGAACTTCGGCAGGCCGAACATCCCCCGGTGCGTGGCGCCGTCGTAGAAGCGCAGGGGCGATGCGATGCGCACGCGCACGCGCGCGTCCACTTCGGCCTCGCTCATAGCGCCCGGGTCCGGCGCATCTGAGCCGCCGCAGGCGATGAACCCCCACGTCATCCCGAAGCTCGGTATGTGGGCGTCATAGCCGGACACGTTATCGAACACGCGTCCCATCGTCCGCGCAATGGCCGTGAACACCTCGTGCACGCTCGTGGGCCCCGTTGGGCCGGACTGCGCGACCATCAGGCCGCCCGGCGCGAGCCGCGACCGCACCAGTTCGTAGAACTCCACCGTGAAGAGCAGATAGGCTGGCCCGCCTTCCAACGGGTCCGGCACGTCGATGATGATGACGTCGAACGGCGTCTCCCGCTGCTCCAGGTAGGCGAGCGCGTCCTCGTGCAACAGGGTCACGCGCGGGTCGTCGAAAGCGCCCTGATGGTGCTCCGGAAGATGCTCCCTGCACAGATCGACCACGGCCTTGTCGAGGTCGACCATGACGACCTCCTCGACCGTGCCGTGGCGCAGCACCTCGCGAATCGTCGCTCCTTCGCCGCCTCCGGCCACCATCACGCGCCGCGGGTTCTCGTGCGCGAGCATGACGGGCTGAACGAGCGCCTCGTGATACACCCACTCGTCGGACTCCGACGACTGTGTCTTGCCGTCCAGCACGAGCATCCTGCCGAAAGAGCCGGTCTCCAGCACCTGCACGTGTTGATAGGGCGTATCGCCCTCGTAGATGACCTGCCTGACGCTGGATGCCTGCACCAGGTCCGGCGTGAGGTGCTCCAGGTACCAGATCGTCCTGGGTGAGAGCCCGTCCATCTCAGGCGGGAGTGGCGACGGAGAGGATATCGAGGCCGCGGGCGACCTCCTTCATCTCCGAATCGGACGATTCCAGACCGGCGATGATGAGTTTAGCGGCTTCCGTGGGATTGAAGTTCTCGCCGCAGGTGAAGATGTCTACAGCGGCGTAGGAGAACTCAGGCCAGGTGTGGATGCAAAGGTGAGATTCGGCGATGGCGACGACGCCGGTGACGCCCTGGGGACTGAACTGATGGAAAATCTTGCCTATCACAGTTGCGCCGGTTTCTTCAGCGGCGCGCAGCATCATGCCTTCCAGCAAGGGAAGGTCATCAAGCGATGCGGAGTTACAGGAGCGGAGCTCCAGCAGTACGTGACGACCCAGTGCTTCCAATCAAGCAGCCCCCCTTTCCGGAAAGTACCGCTCGCGGAGTTCCCCGGCGGAACAAGCGGACACAATGGGGCATATTACCACCTGAATCACTCGTGATGCAAACGAGCAGAAGCCGCCGCAACTGTTCAGAGTTGACGAGGGAGATGCCTTCGGAGGGTTGTCATTCCGAGCGGAGCCGAGAGCCTGCCCTGAGCCTGCCGAAGGGAATCTCTCGGGGAAGGTTCGTATAGGCGAGGCGCACACCCGAGAGATGCTTCGACTGCGCCTCCGGCTCCGCTCAGCATGACAAGGGCCGCCCCAACCCCAGGCTGCGAGGTTCCTGCCTCCGCAGGAACGACGGAACCGTCAGGCGAGGTTCCTGCCTCCGCAGGAACGACGAATTCATCAATTCTGAACAGTTACAAGCCGCCGCACGCTCCCCGGCACACCGATGTGCACGCTCAGGCTTGACGTTCGGCGGGCAGCCTCCATAGCATGAGCCCATGGAAGACTACCTCCGCCAGTACGGAATGGTGCTCATGCTCTCGGCCGTCGCCGTCGTCGTGCCGGCCAGCGTGCTGGTGCTCTCGCAGTTGGCGACCAAGATCAAGGCCCGCCCGTTCCGGCCCAACCCCATCAAGTACACGCCGTACGAGTGCGGCATGGAGCCGGAGCGCGGACGCTGGGAGCGCTTCAACGTGCGCTACTACCGCTTCGCGCTCCTCTTCCTCCTGTTCGACGTGGAGGTCGTCTTCCTCTTCCCATGGGCGTCCCAGGCGGGCGTTCTGGGATGGTCCGCATTCGCGGCGATCCTCTTCTTTTCCGCCGTGATGGTTGCCGGCTGGGCCTACGAGTGGAAGCGCGGAGGCATGGAGTGGGACGAAACCCTCCCTGCCGCATCGGCTCTCGATGCAAGCTCGGATGCAACCGACGCAGTGGCAGCCTGAGTCCCGAAGCAACCAGCGTCAGACCGTAGCCTCCGCTTCCTCGAGAAGCCGGGTTTGCTCGTCCTGCAGCAGCGCGTCCACCACCGCGTCTATCTGCCCGTCCATGATCTCCTGCAGGCCGTGGACCGACATGCCGATACGATGGTCCGTGAGACGGTCCTGCGGAAAGTTGTACGTGCGTATCTTCTCCGAGCGGTCGCCCGCCCCGACCTGGGAACGCCGCGCCGCCGACGTCGCCGCCTGCTGCTCGTGCAACTGCTGTTCGTAGAGGCGTGAGCGGAGAACGGCCATCGCCTTCGTCTTGTTGCGGAACTGCGAACGCTCATCCTGTGAGACGACCACGATGCCGGTGGGGTTGTGCACGACGCGCACGGCGGTGGCCACCTTGTTCACATTCTGCCCGCCCGGGCCGCCGGAGTGGAAGATGTCCACGCGCAGGTCGTCCGGCTTTATGTCCACGTCCACCTCGTCCGCTTCCGCCAACACGGCGACCGTGGCGGTGGAGGTGTGTATGCGGCCTTGGGCCTCGGTTACGGGCACCCGTTGCACGCGGTGGACGCCGCTCTCGTGCTTCAGG
>CBDCOP010000004.1:0-392566 GCA_965219845.1 Dehalococcoidia bacterium
TTGACCGCCTCGTTGTGGTAGCGGATGCACGCCTCCCCCGTATCCACCAGTAGCTTCGTCACCGTGTTGATGGAGGCTCCGGTCAGGCGGGTGACGGAACGCATCGAGGAACCCTCGCAGAGCAGTTGAAGTATCTGCGCCCGCCTCTCGATGGATAGCCTGTTCATCGCTTGACCTCCTCTCTCTGTGCTATGCTCACCATAGCAACCACAGGAGTAACGTCAAACGACTATGGCTCGCTCAACAGTTCAGCAATCCCATCTTTCACACCACGAGCTAGACTCACTCGCATACTCACTACGATTTGCGAATCATCCGCGAAGCGGAGCGATAACAGTAGTGCTGGATGCTCGTCCCCTTCTCGGCCCGCCTTTAGACGCCAGTCAACCAGAGGCCAAGCGCTCATGGTATTCCCGAACAGACGGGGGAACCATTCTAGGTCCTCCTCTGAGCCATACTCGAACCTGCTGAACTCCATCGTCGCTCCTTTCCGCCCCGCACCTGCTGATTGGTCGTCGCCAGGTGCGGGGCGTCGTTATCCTATACCGGTGTGCACTTCACGTAGAGGCTCCGCCCTTCGTCCCTCACGTCCGTATAGCACTCGCTGTCCGTGGGCGGCTGCTTATCCCACTCACCGAACCGCGCCACCTGTTCAACCGCCGACAGCGGGACTCCTCCCGTGAACAGTGGATTGCTGAACAGCCAGACCTGTGCCCTGTCCATGTCCGACAGCGTCGATTGAACCTCCCCCTCTTCGGCATGGCTCATGATTCCGCTCTCGGCATGGCCCATCAACGCCAGCACGTGCAGCAGCTCGTGCTGGATGACTCCTAAGAGAACATCGTCGGTGACGCCATGCGTCGCTATCTCGATCCGCTGGGGAGTGTCTTGCCAGTAGGCACAGCCGAGAAACCGCTCGCCTCCACACAGCACCCAATCCACGTCGAGGAATGACAGGTAGATGATGCCGGAGCGGTCGTCGTAGTGCTCATCGGTGCTTGAGATGGTCAAGCCAATGCGGAGCAGCAGGGATAGTTCCCTGATGGCATTGGCCAGCATCTCTGACATCCGGAGGTCTCCTCCTGTGATTACAACTGTCCGGTCGTAGCCCTGTTGCAGAAACACGTTCGCATGGCGGCTGCCCCGTATCTCCTCCGCGTTATCCCAATGGGCAGCGTCCGGAATAATCGTCTCCCGCCACCCGCACGGACTCAGCACGGTGTCATACCGGTCCCGCACGCGGTCGTCGCGGTCCAGGAAGCACACCCACACATCGAACGGCGCGGTGAGGGACGGCGCCGGTATAGGTGTTGCCGTAGGCCGTGGCGCCGGCGTCGGAGTGGCCGTCGCGGTTGGCGTAGGAGTATGTGTGGGGCTGGATGTCGGAGTCGGGGTAGGGACGGGAGATGGGGTAGGCGTTAGGGAAGGAGTAGGGACGGGAATGGCTGGAGGAGTGGGTGTCGGCGTAGAGGTTGCAGTGGGAGTGGCGGTGGGTGGCGGGCGCGTAGCAGTGGGCGGTGGGATGGCGGTTGGCGTTGGCCCAGGTGGGCCACAGGCAGAGATGAGAACCATCAGTAACACGAGTACGAGGAGCCGCATAGGGAACCCCCTTGCCCGCGCGAGTCAGGTGCTCTTGCAGTGAGTCCTACCCGTAGATGCTGGCAAGGGGGCCTGTCTGGCCCCAGCCCTCACGCGGGACGGCATCACATAGGACTCACTGCAAGGGGGAAATTACCACGGATGCTTATCTTCTACAATAGCAGGAACCCGGTCAGCGAGGGGATTGCCCACTGACCGGGTTCCTGTGAAACGGGGAGCGTTGCCCGTCGGACGGGACAAGGCCTGATACACCTCTGAGCGCGTGCTAACCCACGCGTTGCGGTTCGACTCCGCCGCTCCCCGCCATCCGCAACCTACGCTGCTTGCTCCTTGCCCCAGCGGGTCTGCGCCGCCTTGCGGGCGATCTCGGAGCGTCGTTCGGGGGTGAGGTTCTGCCTGCGGCGCACGCCCCCGATGAGGCCGCCGTTGCGCGTCTTGGAGGGCAGCTGCTCCTCCTCCTCGCCGGTGGCGATCCGTGCCACTTGGAATCCGGTCTCAAACCCGGCGCGTCTGCGCCGTTCGCCGTTAGGTCCTCTCATGGCATCCTCCCTCTGTGAACGTTACGGGGGTGTTTGCAGATTTGTCAACAGCCCGATGTGCTTCAGAATAAATGTTACCGGGGCGGGTATCGTTGCTTCAAAAGTCATGTTACCGAGGAGCGCATGAAGAGAGGCAGCGTGCAGGACTACGTGGTGATCATGAAGGAGCGGTACAGGAAAGCAGGACGGGCAGAGCGTGGGCGTCTGCTGGATGAGTTTGTGCGGGTGACTGGCTACCACCGGAAGTCGGGCGTCCGGCTCTTGGGTGGGAAGGGTGAGAGGTCCGGTGGGAGTGGTCGAACGGGGCGGCCGCGGGAGTACGGGCCAGCGGAGGTGGCAGCCCTGCGGCAAGTGTGGGAGGTGGTGGACCGGCCCTGCGGGAGTCGGCTGGCGCCGTTCATGGAGGAGTTGGTGTGCAAGCTTGAGATGTGGGAAGAGTTGCTTCTGCCGCATGATGTGGCGGAGGCGTTGTGCTCCATGAGCGCCTCGACGATAGACCGTCTGCTGCGGGCCTACAAGGAGCGTGGACGGCGTCCGTGGACGAGTGTCACGAAGCCGGGGAGTCTGCTGAAGGCGGCGATTCCGATCCGCACGTTCGGGGAGTGGGGGCATCCACCGCCGGGGCATCTGGAGGTGGACTTGGTGGCCCATTGCGGAGAGAGCACAGAGGGGTTCTATCTGAACACGCTGACGGGGGTGGACATAGCTACGGGCTGGGTGGTGTGTCGTGGGGTGTGGGGGAAGGGGCAGGAGCGAGTGGGAGGCGCGATCCACGAGATGGCACGTGCGCTGCCCTTCCCCCTGCTGGACCTGCACACGGACAACGGCGGGGAGTTCATCAACCACTACCTTCACGCCTACTGCCGGCGCAAGGGGATCACCTTCACGCGCTCCCGCCCTTACCGCAAGAATGACAATGCCCACGTGGAACAGAAGAACTGGACGGCAGTGAGACGGCTGATAGGCTACGACCGGTATGCGACCCGTGCGGCCTTGGAGCGCCTGCAGAGCGTCCACCGGCTGGCCGCGCTCTACCAGAACTTCTTCCAGCCGGTGCGGAAACTGGTCCACAAGAGCCGCCAGGGCGCCCGGGTCCGCCGCATCTATGACACTGCCCAGACGCCGTATCAGCGGCTCTTGACGTGGGAGGAGCTTACGGGGGAGGCGCGGGAGTCCCTGGAACGGCGATATCAGGGACTCAATCCCGTGCGGTTGAAGGCCCAACTTGAAGCCGCCTTGGAGGCCTTGTGGGCAACAGCCGAGCCCGACTCAGACTACCAGCGCCCGGTAACAGGGACTTCTGAAGCATCAGTCCCCTCCCGGTAACAATTACTTTTGACGCACTACGCAGCCGTGCAGCACCGCCCCTGTGTCTTCAAACTGAGACACTACCCACGACACTACGCAGGCGAACGCCGAAATAGTGCCTCATTCTGCCTCATCTGGCCTCATTCACTCGTGGGCCCGGCGTTCCATCGAGGCCACAGTGAGGCAGAATGAGGGTGGTTTGGGGATGATTGGGGCCGGAATGAGGCACAATGAGGCAACGCGCTTACTCCCCTCTCCTTCCCCGTCCATGGCGGCCCAAGCACGGGGCGAGGCGTATCTTGCGCGAAGGCGTTGCATAGCAGGGACAGGGTAGCGGAAGCGGCGACGACCGCGTAAGGGGCGGGTGGCACACAAGGGGACCAACCACACCCCAGTGAGAGATGCTTCGGCTTCGCTCAGCATGACAAGGTCCATCCCCACGCCCAGCCCGCAGGGCCCTCACCCTAGCCCTCTACCCCAGGAGAGGGGAGCGCTCCCATCATTTCCCCCCGCCCCGCCCCACAGTACCCTCACCCTACCCCTCTCCCCTTGTAGGGAGAGGGGATCAGCGGGCGGCCGGCGCGGCCGCCGGGACGTCCTTGCTGAGCACGAACGGCGCGAGGGGGACGCTCTCGTCCAGTGGGTCGCGGGCCTTCGCCGCTTCCACATACCGGACCGCGTCCTCCTCCAGCAGGAACCCAGCCGACACCAGCTCCAGTGCCGAATCGGTGATCCGGGTCACGTACGCATCATGCGACTCGTACCGCTCCTCGATGGAGGGGCGCGAGTCGCCATTCGCCTCCCGCTCGGCGCGCGTGCGGGCGAATGGCACGAAGCTGCCCGTCAGCGACGCCAGTTCGCCCTCGGCGAAGCCCTCCCTGCGCAGGTTCCACCCCGTGTGCGTCCCGACGGGGACCACGATCTCCGGCGACCGCAGTCCTCCGAGGTCGTTGCCGTCCTCGTCCACCTGCGGCATCTGCACGGTGTACTCCTTGCCGGGGACCGGTTGCGGCGGAAGCTCGGTCACCAGCCCGTGCTCGAATCCCGGCCCGTAGTCGTACAGGGGCAAACGGCTGGGGCTCGCAGGCAGGGGGAACCCCGGCACCTTCGGGAACGCTTCGAGCGCTTCCCCCGGCGTGACCAGCGTGCCGTCGGCCCGCCGGGGCACGATGCTGAGCGGCGGCGGCGTACCTTCGGCCGCCCAGCGGTCCAGCAGTGCGAGGGCAGCCCGCATGAGCGGCCCGTTGCTCATAGCGTTGGGACGCTGCTGGGACACGTCCTCCGGGGGAGGCGTCGCCCCCATGTGCTGCGCGCTCGCCAGGAAGTAGATGCGCACGGTCTCTGGGAAGCCGATGTCGCCGCCCGTGCTCGGGTCCGTGTGGCCGAGCGAGGCGTGACGGTTCCAGTACTCGGTGTTCGTATGCGTGTGCACGACCAGCGGGTCCGACTCAGGCCGCTTGAGGACGCTGTCCAGCGCGTTGGAGAAGGCGTCCGGCACGGCGGAGTATGCGAACGGGTAGCGCTCCGACGGCCACTGGTGCTCCTCGTGCTGACGGGGATAGCGACCGACCTGCGCGAAGCGGGCGTTTGCGAAGAGGCGGCCCCCGCCGGAGACGTGCGGGTAGACCGCATCGAAGACCCTGCGCCCCTCCGGGTCCACGTTGTACCCGTCGTAGATGAACTGGCGGATGACGCGTGAGCTGAGCGACTGCCCGTACATGTACGCCCGCTGGCGCCCCGCGACGGGGTTCGGCGCGCCTGCGCCGTCGGCGGCGTCATGGAGCAGCATGGACACCAGGTCTCGGATGCCCACGATGCCGAGCCCCATGACGGGGGAGCCGGCCGTTTCGTAGACCAACTCGTATATCCAGCCGGGTCTGAAACCGCCAACCACGTGGCAGGCGGTGGGGGAGGGGCGCACCTGCTGCGCGCCGTCGACCATCTCCGCCTCCGCGAATGCCCAGGCATCCGGCGGGAGGGACCCGCGCGGGTCGTGCTCGTGCTCGCGCAGGGTCATCGTGGCGTGGGCGGTGTCGAGGTCGAGCGCGGGGTAGGAGCGGATGGTCGGCGCTCCGCTCAGCGGCATGCAGAGCACGCCTTCCTGCTCCGCGATGAACTCCTGGCGCACCCTGCCGCGGACGGGCGCTCCGTTCTCCAGCGCCTCGGGCAGATCGACCGTGAGGAGTCCGTCTCCCGGCACGAGGTCGCCCTGCCATGCCGACCAGACGACGGTGTAGCCCTGGCGCATCAGGAAGCCGTTGCCTGCGGCAGCCAGCGTCAGTGGGTCGTTGTCAGGCGGGGCGTCGTTGAACGCTCGCAGGGCGGTCTTGTTCCCGCGGTTGTTCACGTCGTACAGCAGGCTGCCGTTGCCGCGCGCCAGGTCGACGGGTTTCAGTATGTCGAGGTCCGCCCTGAACTCGACCGCACCGTTCGCGTTGCGAGGCGCCAGCGCCAGGTCGACAACGTTCGCATTGGCAGGGTCGCCAGGGTCCAGCTCGAAGAACGCCGACCCGGTCAACCGTTCGTACGGCCCTGCGTCGCCGAACGGGAATCCTTCGGCGAAGCCGGTCTGCCGCTCGATGCTCAATCGGACCCTTGTGTTCATGCCCTTCCTCCGACCGGGATGGGGTCGGCCAGAGGTTAGACGAGTCCGGTGGCATACGTCGACTTGCCGGATGGGTAGGGCGGCCGGCTATGAGAGTACAATCCCTTCCATGCAGCAGAACCTCGGGGAGGGCAGTCGTCCTCCAGAGCGAGCCCCCGCCAGGAGGGGGCTCCATCCGCAACTTCGCCTGATACTTGGTCTGCACGTTCCCGCCATCGCGCTGGGGCTGGGCAACGGCCTCGCGCTGCCCGTTCTGCCGGAACTCACGAAGCTCTACGGCGTCAGCATCGTCCAGGCGTCGTGGGTGTTTGTTGCCTATCTCCTCGGCACGCTGGTCGCCTCACTCCCGACGGGCATGCTCATCGACCGCATCGGCCGACGCTGGATCCTGCTCGGGGGCCCGCTGATCGTTGCAGTCTCTTCACTGCTCATCGCCAAAGCGGCGATCTCCGGCTCGTTCCCCGAGCTGCTCGCGTACCGGTTCATCGCCGGTGTCGGCACGCAGATGTGGGTGCAGAGCCGGATCACGGTCATCGCCGACACCGGGGCCGCCCAGCAGCGCGGCAAACAGGTCACGCAGATGTTCGGCGTCCAGCAGCTCGGCGCGCTCAGCGGCCCGTTGATCGGAGGGTTCGCGGCAGTCACGTGGGGATTGTGGTCGCCGTTCGTGATCCACGCAGTGCTCACCTTCCTCTCGATCATTCCAACCTACTTCGTCATCAAGGAATCGGCGACCGCGGCGCGGCGTGCAGCCGAGGCTGCCGTGGAAGGGTCGCGCTGGGCGCTGATGCTCAGGAAGCCGCTCCCCACCGTCTTCTCGATCCAGTTCCTCACGAACGTCACGAGAGGGGCGGTGTTCGAGGGAGGCGTAATCCTGCTGTACCCGTCCTACGCCTACGGCCTGGACCCCGCCGAGCTCGGCATCCTGCGCAGCGTCATGGCCGTCGGGACGATCCCCATCATGTTCGGCACCGGGTTCGTGATGGACCGGTTCGGCCGGAAGTACACGATCGTTCCCGGCCTCACGCTGACGAGCATCGCGATGGCCACGGTGTCCGTCACGGCGTTCGCCGACCTGTCGCTGTCCTGGTTCATCGCGAGTTTCGTGTTCGTGCACTTGGCCGTCAGCATCATCTCCGGCAACATGCAGACGCTCGGCACGGACGTGGCGCCTGCGCAGGCGCGCGGACTCTTCTTCGGGGTCTCGCGCCTGATAGCACAGGGCGGTTCTACTGCGAGCCCGACAAGCTTCGGCCTGCTGTCGGGCGCGTTCGGGTTCGGCGCGGCGTTCGTGCTGCTCTCGTCGACGGCATTCGCTGCCGCGCTCGTGGTCGCGTTCTTCCTGGAGGAGACGCTCAAAAGACCGGAGAAAAAGACCGCCTCGCCGAGGGCCGTGTAAGCGGAATAGTGGAGTGCCGCTCGTTGACAGCCGCTCGGCGCGGTGGTTAAGTGCCGGAAGAAGCGCCCCCAGGCTGTGCTCCGTCTCCGCCGAAGCCTGGCAGGCACTCGAACGCAAGGAGAGGAGCCGCCATGACCATCACCATCGAGAGTGCAGGCACGGAAAGAGCGGTCGACGAACTGCTGATCTCCGCCGACTCCCACGTCATGGAGCCGGGCGACCTGTGGGCGACGCGCCTGCCGAACGCGCTGCGGGACCAGGCACCAGCCTTCAACTCGGTCTCTGACCAGTCTAAGCCCGGCGGCTGGGACCCGACCGAACGGCTGAAGGAGATGGCGGTCGACGGCGTCAGCCTCGAAGTGCTCTACGCGACGCGCGGCATGACGCTCTTCCGCATCGAGGACGTGCCGCTGCAGGAGGCGTGCGTCCGCGCGTTCAACGACTGGCTTATCGAGTACTGCGCGGCGAGCCCCGACCGCCTGTTCGGTGTCGGCCTCATCTCGCTGTACGACATCGATCACGCGGTCGCCGAGCTGGAGCGGTGCCGGAACGCGGGCCTGCGCGGAGCGATGGTCTGGCAGAACCCGCCGGAGGACCTTCCGTTCTCGTCAGACCGTTACGACAGCTTCTGGGCCGCCGCGCAGGACCTCCAGATGCCCGTGAGCCTCCACATCCTCACCGGGCACGGATACATGCAGACCCGCCGCGGCGGCACCGAGCACTACCGCGCCAGCGTGAACCTCAAGATAGCCGAGGTGATGAACAGCCTCTTCGACATCATCTTCTACCAAGCGCTGGACCGGTTCCCCAAGCTCAAAATCGTGCTCGTGGAGAACGAGATAGGCTGGATCCCGTTCGCGCTCCAGCAGTGGGGCTACTACCTGGGCAGGCACCGTCACCACGAACCAGGCCCCGCGCCGGACAAGATGCCGAGCGAGTACCTTGCCGACCAGATATACGCAACGTTCTTCAACGACGCGATCGGCACGCGGTACCTCTCGAGCTGGGGCGCGGATGCCTGCATGTGGTCCAACGACTATCCTCACGCGAACTCCACGTGGCCGAACTCGCGCAAGGTGATCGCGGAGCACTTGGGACACCTGGACGCGGATACGCGGACGAAGGTCCTCAGCACCAACGTCTGCCGCCTGTACGACATACCGGCCCCGGAAGCTCTCTAAGGGAGGACAACGATGTCTTACGACCTGTTGCTGAAGAACGGCCTCGTGGTGGACGGCTCCGGCGGACCGTCCTATGAGGGAGACGTGGCCGTCGTTGACGGGCGCATCGCCGAGACCGGCAGGCTCGGTTCGTCCGCGAAGCGCGTCATCGACGTCCAGGGGCAGGTCATCGCTCCCGGCTTCATAGACAACCACTGCCACTACGACGCGCAGGTGCTGTGGGACCCGCTGTGCACGTTCGCCTGTTACCACGGCGCAACGACCGTGATCAACGGCAACTGCTCGCTTGGGCTCGCCCCAGCCCGGCCCGAAGAGCGCGCCGACCTCGTCTCCATGCTCTCTCGCGTCGAGGCCATACCCGTCGAGTCGCTGCAGGCCGGAGTCGAGTGGACGTGGGAGTCGGTGCCGCAGTACCTGGAGACCATCGACGGCCCGCTGGGGGTGAACGTCGGCTCGCTCATCGGCTTCTCGGCGGTGCGGCGGCACGTGATGGGCGAGGCGGCCTACTCCGCGGTCGCAACCCCCGAACAGATCGCGCAGATGAAGGAGATCGTGCGCGAAGGCATCCGCGCCGGGGCGCTCGGATTGTCCTCGGAGCGCAACCTGCGCCACATGGACCTGGAGAACCGTCTGCTGCCGGCGAACGCCGCGCCGCCCGACGAGTTCCTCGCCGTGGCCCAGGCGCTCGCGGAGGTGGGCGCCGGTTCCATCCAGTTCGGAGACTCGGAGCGCATCGAGCTGTCGGAAGGCTTGCTCTCGCGGACGGCTCGGGCGACGGGGCGACCCGTGATCTCCAGCCTGGCAGGCCGCCAGGGCTCCACCCGGAACGACGCCCGGATGTACGCGATGGTGTCGCCCTTCATGGAGAACACGGCGCGCTGGACGCTGCTCACCGTGGGCAGTTTCGACGGCTTCCCGCACTGGCTTCCCGTGATGAGCGGTTCACCCGAGGAAAAGCGCGCGGCATTCCGCGACCCCGCGGTGCGCGCCGGGCTCAAAGCCGACGCCGACACTCCCGACAAGCGGAACCCCGGCTTCCCCTCGGTGCGATGGGACCTGCTGCACGTGGCGCGAGTGGCGATGGACGAGCACCGGGGCTACGTGGAGCGGAGCGTGACCGACATCGCGGAAGAGGTGGGCAAGGAGCCACTCGACGCGTTCCTGGACCTCGCGCTCGAAGAGGACCTCAAGACGCTCTTCTACTTCCGCTCCGACGTGAGCACGTCGGCGATGGCGGAGGTGATGGCCGACCCGTTCGTGCTGCCGGGACTCTCGGACGGCGGCGCGCACGTCACTCGCCGCTGCGACAGCCACTTCTCCACTTTCCTGCTGTCGTTCTGGGTGAGGCAGCAGCAGGCACTCTCCCTGGAGGAGGCCGTGCGGAAGCTCACCTTCATGGGCGCGAGCGCTTTCGGCCTCCACGACAGGGGCCTCATCAGGCCCGGCCTCGCCGGAGACCTGACGGTGTTCGATCCCGACGCCATCGGCGCGGGCGAGCTGGAAGAGGTTGCGGACTACCCCGGAGACGCGGTGCGGATGCGCCGCCCCAGCGAGGGCGTCGCATGCACGGTCGTGAACGGCGAGGTGCTGATAGAGGCAGGCGAGCACACCGGGGCCCTGCCGGGACAGCTCCTGCGGAGCAGCGCCTACCGGGGCTAGCGCACGCTCTGAACAAGGGAAGGACGCACGCCCCCGCGCCCCGCCAACCCTTACCCCTTTCCCTTCAAGGGTTCTTGCGTAACCCATCGCGCATTCCCAGCCCTACCGATTCACCCCCATCCTAGCCTTCCCCCATCAAGGGGGAAGGGATCAAATGACCCCGCACCGCATCTCCTCCCATGGCTATGCAAGGGTCCCCTCAAGGGAGAGGGGACCAGGCCCCCGCCGGTTCACCCTTACCCTAACCCCTCTCCCTTCAAGGGATTCCTGCGCAACCCATCGCGCATTCCCAGCCCCACCGATTCACCCCCATCCCAGCCTTCCCCCATCAAGGGGGAAGGGATCAAATGACCCCGCACCGCATCTCCTCCCGTGGTTATGCAAGGGTCCCCTCAAGGGGAGGGGACCAGGCTTACGCCTACGCCCCGCCCAGCCCCCGGAGGGTGCTCAGCTGCCGCCCTTCGCCGCCAGCGCCCGGAGTACGCGTTCAGCCGTCACGGGCAGTTCCACCACGGGCGTTCCGATGGCGTCAGCGACCGCGTTGGCGATCGCTCCGGCGGTCGGGATGGTGGGTATCTCCCCGATCGACTTCGCGTGGAACGGACCCAGCGCGTCGCCGTTGTCCGGCACGTTGACGGTGACGAGCTCCGGTATGTCCTGCACCGTGGGTATCTTGTAGTCGGCGAAGTTGGGGGTCGTCACGCGCCCGTCCTCGACGATGAGCTCCTCCATCATGGCGTAGCCGATGCCCTGGACTATCGCGCCGTTGATCTGTCCCTGGTGACCCAGTTCGTTGATGATCGTCCCGACGTCCTGCGCAGTGACGAGGCGCTGCAGCGTCACCTGGCCGGTCTCGCTGTCCACCTCAACCTCCGCCATCTGCACGCAGATGCCGGGATCGGGCGTGCGGGGAGCCTGCAGCGTGACGCTGGCCGTCGCCAGCGGTTCGTCCTCTCGGACCAGCTCCGCCGCGAGGCTCTCCAGCGAGATGAAGCGCCCGTCGGCGGCCTCCCAGCCTCCCGGAGCGAGCGCGCCGTCCTCGCCCCACCGCGCTGAGCGCCATTCGACCGGCTCGTTCCCCAGCGCCCGCGCGGCGAGCGGCGCAAGCTGCTCCTTCACCTGCTCGCACGCGGTCAGCGCGGCAGTGCCGGAGCTGTTGGTCGTCTTGCTGCCGCCCGCCTCCACGTCAATGGGGAACTCGTCCGTGTCCGAGTGGACGATGCGCACGCGGTCGAGCGGCACGCCGAAGCTTTCCGCGACGACCGCCGCGACAACGGTGAGGCCGCCCGTGCCGTTCTCCGGCAGCGAAGTTGTAGCCGTGACAGAGCCGTCCGGGTTCACCCTGATGGACGACGATGCCTGGCCCGCGCCGTGGCCCCGGTCGGCCATGCCGACTCCCTGGCCCACGAGCTTGTTGCGTCCTCTCTCTCGTGAACCCGCCCGCGTCCGGTCGCTCCAGCCGAAGGCACGGCCGGCCTCGTCCAGCACGTGCGGCGCGAGGTGCGAGGCTCCGGTGGGGGCCGTCGCGGGAACGTTGCGCTTCCGCAGTTCGATGGGGTCGACCCCGAGCTCAGCGGCGATGACGTCCATGTGCGCCTCGATTGCGAAGAGCGCCTGCGGTGAGCCGGGCGCCCGCATGTAGCCGCACGGAACGCGGTTGGTGTAGACGGCGAACGCCTCGATGCGCATGTGGGGATGTTGTAGAAGTTGCCCACACGCTGTGCGCCGCCCAGGAGGCCGTTCCCGGATGTGTTCTGGCCGGTGTACGCGCCCCGGTTCATGATGACGGTGGCGTCGTGCGCGACGATCGTGCCGTCGCGCTTGAGGCCCGTGCGCAGTCTGACGATGAAGGCGTGCTTCGGCGATACGGTCGTCAGGTCCTCGATGGCGCTGTTCACGAACTTGACCGGCCTGCCGAGCGTGCGTGACAGGTGATAGGCGACCGGAGCATCGCCCGTCGCGCTCTTGCTGCCGAAGTCCGCGCCGATGACCACGGTATTCAGGCGGATGTCCTCCTCCGGGCGCTCGATGAGCCTGCCGAGCTCAGCGCGTGTCGAGTAGGGCACCTTGTTGGACGCCCAGACCTCCACCCGCTCGGGTTGCCCGTCAGACGCAGGCGAGATGTCCACCAGCCAGGCGGTCGGTTCGAGGTAGGCCTGGTGCGAGAGCTGGGTCACATACTCGCGCTCTACGACCACGTCGGCTTCCCGGAAGCCCTGTTCGACGTCGCCAACCTCAGAGAGGGCATAGCCGCAAAGGTTCGGCACGTCCGACGGGACGTCAGGGAAGCCGATGTAGCCTGCCGTGTCCTCGTGGAGTACCGGCGTGCCCGATTGCATCGCCTCCACCGGTTCGAAGACGGCGGGCAGTTCCTCGTACTGCACGTCGACCAGCTGGGCTGCCGCCGCCGCGATCTCGCGGCTCTCCGCCGCGACCGCCGCCACCTTGTCCCCGATGAAGCGAACCTTGTCGTCGCAGAGCAGCGGCACGTCCTTGATGTTCCTGCCGGTGCGGCCGTTCGCGATGTTGGCCGCGGTGAAGACCGCGAGCACACCGGGCATCGCGAGCGCGCGCGAAGCGTCGATGGAGACGATGCGTGCGTGGGGGAACGGACTGCGGACGTTCTTCGCCCAAACGGTGCCCCTCGGAACGACGTCGGCAGAGTAGGAGGCCGAGCCGTTGACCTTGTCGACCCCTTCCACGCGAGGGATCGGTCTGCCGATGATCGTGAACGCTGGCGCCGGAGTCATTGTCATGGCTGCTCCTCGTTGGGTCGACTGATGACAGGGGCGAGTCTAGCGGCGCGCGTCCGCTCGCGCTACAAGCGGCAGCCAGGCCTGCAGACTCAGCGAGGAGCTTTCAGGAAGGCCGCGACTACCTCGTCGTGCTGTTCCGGCTGCTCCCACTGCGGCCAGTGGGCCGCGTTCGTGATCAGCTGGTACTGCGCGCCGGGGATCACGCTCGCGAGGTACTCACCGACCTCCGGCCCGGCGCCGCGGTTGCGGTCCGTCCAGAGCACCAGCACCGGCGGTTGCAGCGAGGCCGCGACCTCTTCCTCGTAGTGCATCAACCGGGGCCTCGGCGCGGAGATACCGTAGACCCGCGCCATGGACTCGCGTATCTCCGGGACGGCGTACAAACCGTACTGCACGTCCACCAGCTCCTCGGTGAGGTGGTCGGGGCTGGCAACCAGGTACTCCATGCGCCTCCGCACCGTCTCGCGGCTGAAATTCGTCACGGAGTCGCGGCAGAGTGGAACGAGCAGGTTGCCCTCCGGCATGTCCGGGAAGTCGCGTTTGAAGTTGACGTAGTACGAACCCGAGTTCAGCACCAGCTTCCCGCAGCGCTCGGGGTGGTGCAGGCCCATGTGGAACGCCATGCCCGCGCCCATGGACTCGCCCTCGATGTGCGCCCAGTCGATGCCGAGCGCGTCCATGAAGTCCAGCACGGCTTCCGCCTGCCGCTCGACCCGGTGCTCGGAGTCGTAGGGTTCGAGCGACGAATAGCCGTGATACAGCGCGTCGATCGCGTAGACGTGAAAGTCGTTCGCCAGCCGCATGATGTTTCGCGCGAACAGCTCCGCACTGCTGCCCACGCCATGGACCAGGATGAGCGGGTCCCCGGAACCCGCCTCAATCACACGCGTCCGGTACCGTGCGCCGGAGACGATGCGTACCATAGCCTCCATCAGGCTGACCCACAGAGACGGAGCGTGCGAGGTCATTGCAGGCGCCTCCAGGTGACGTATCGTCCGTTGTGCCAGGCCGGCTCAGCGCGCAGCCGTCCCCATCAGCATGTCCATGTACCGCTCGACGGGGTTGTTGGGACCCCGGTTAAAGTGCGCAGTCCCGACCCTGTAGGCGTTCAGCGCCGGGTGGCGCTCCATGGGCAGGTCTATGCAGACGTTGGCGGCGGGTTCCCTGAACGTGTTGATGGGGTCGCCTCCGTCCACCACCACCTGTATCTGTTCCTCCAGCATCTTTCGGAACATGATCAGCCCGCGGTCGGTCTCCGCGAGCCTCTCGACGGTGCGGTCGGCGATGGGTCCCTGGGCAGGCCATGCCAGCAGGTCCTGGCCGAGCACGTACTCCGGGTAGTCCTCGAGGGGGATCTCGAACGTCTCGATCGGTCCCTGGGGCGGCAGGGAGACGCCTTCAACGGGATGGAAGACCTGGTAGGAGAGGTGCCAGGTGGTCGTGTCGTCGACCGGCACGCGCATCTGGAACTCCTTGCGCCCGGCGCCGCCGATGAGCACGTAGTTCGGAAACACGAGCGGGTGGCCCTGCAGCCAGGAAGGCGCGGTTGCCTCGTCCTCCCCCTCACGCAGGCGGTACTTCTGGATACCGAACTCACTGCGCTCGAAACTGAACCTGATGTGGCGGCGCTGGAAGGTCCGCACCTGGTCGATGCCCAGGTCGTCGAGGATGCCCTTGCGTTCGAGCGCATACTGCCCGAACGCGCCGTGCAGCCACTCCACGTGCACCGTGTCGACGGCGTTCTCCTGGCACTGGAGCCAGTTGCAGGGGACGACCGTCGTGCCCACCTGCCGGAAGACGTTCTCCTCGACGACGATGTCCCAGCGAGGGAGCAGCGGGGCAGGCTGCGGTCCGAGGTATGCCCAGATGAGCCCGCCGAGCTCCTGGACGTCGTACGCGGTTATCTGCACGCGAGCCGCGAAGTTGTGCGCGGGGTCCTCGGCGGGCTGCTCGATGCACTGGCCGCTCGCGTCGTACATCCAGCCGTGGTACGGGCACCGGAGCCCGTCTTCGGTCGGGATGCCGCGTTTGAGGTCGACGCCGCGGTGAGCGCACCGCTGCTGGACGAGCCCCAGCCGGCCACGGCGGTCCCTGAACAGGGTGAGGTCCTCACCCAGCAGACGGACGCTCCTGACCGGGTCCTCAGTGAGTTGCTGGTCGGTGGCTACGGGATACCAGTAGCGCCGCAGCAGGTTCCCATGGGAGTGCCGAGGCCGACCCGCGTCAGGCGTTCGTTCTGCTCCTGGGAAAGCATCGTCAGTCCCCCTGGAACCTGGGTACTCTCTCCGGTCGCCACGAGGAGGGCGCTCCGCGCGGCGGCAGAGGCGGCTGCCTAGTGCTCCCGACCGTCCGAGTACCACTTGCCTTTCCTGAGCGCGCCGCCGCTGTCCACCCGCTTGCCGGAGATCTGGTACTCGGCCTTGATGCCATCCCACTCGCCCAAGCGCGCGCCCGAGCCGGAGAGCACTGCCTCCACGTCCGGCTTGCGGGGCGTCGTGCCGCGGTAGGGGCCACCCATCTCCTCGTAGCCGGGGTACATGTAGTGCTCGCAGGGCAGGACGATGGTGCCCTCGTCCTCGCGGTGGACGTTCATCGGCTCGCCGCCGTCCTCCACGACAGAGGCCTGCTCGTCGAGCATGCGGCGGAACATGATGATGCCGACGTCCGTCACGCCCAGGCGCTCGGTGGTGCGGTCGGAGACGGGGCCCTGGATGACCCACGCGACCTGGTCCTGCGCGGCGACGAAGTCGCGCACGATGCGCCCGTTCTCGTCGAATAGCGGACGCTCGTCGTACGGTATCTCGGTCTGCGGCTCCTCGCCCGCGTTGTACTGCCGGTAGTTGGTGATGATGTGGTAGGTGTGCGTGTCGTCCACCGGAACGCGTATCTCCAGACCGTGGCTGACGCGGAGGATATTGGGGAAGAGGATAGGGTGGCCGATGGCCCAGTGGTCGTCGTTCTCCTGCTCATCGCCGACGAGCCTGCGCTTGATGACGCCGTAGTCCGTGACCTCGAACCCGATCTTGCGGTGGTCGGCCCCGCGCGCGCCAACGGCGGTGTTCCATGCGTCGCGGTCCTCGGGCGACTTGATGCGGTTCATCTGCCAGCCGCCCCAGTAGCGGTGGAGCCACTGGAAGTGCAGGGGGTCGAGCGAGTTTTCCTGGCACTGGAGCCAGTTGCAGGGGAGCAGCGTTCCCCACGCATCCTTGTGTCCTTCCCAGGAGAGCACGTCCCACTTGGGGAGAGCGGGGACGGGGGAGGGCCCCATGTAGACCCAGACGAGACCACCCAACTCCTCCACGGGGTAGGACTTGATGCGCACCTTTTCCTTGAACTTGGAGCCCTCAGGCTCCGACGGCTGGTCGACGCACTGGCCGTGCTCGTTGAATATCCAGCCGTGGTAGGCGCAGCGGAGACCTTGGGTCTCCGGTATGCCGTAGGAGAGGTTCGCTTTGCGGTGGGCGCACGACGGCTCGATGCAGCCGACGGTGCCGCTGGCGTCGCGGTAGAGGACGAGGTCCTCGCCGAGGAGGCGCACCTCTTTCGTTGGGTTGTCGGCGTTCAGCTGGACGCTCCCGGCGATGGGGTGCCAGTAGCGGCGCATCAGCTCGCCCATCGGCGTGCCGGGCCCGACCCTCGTGAGGCGATCGTTCATCTCCGCGGTGAGCATGGGCGTTCCTCCTGTATCCCGACGCGAATCGTTCAACTGCTGCAAAGCATACACGATTGTAGGGGCTTGATATCAAAGGAGACCTTTGCGTAAAACCCTACCCCAGCCCCACCGCCAGTTCACCCTCACCCTCACCCTATCCCCTCAAGGGAGAGGGGATAGCACGCCCCCTTCCACCCCATTATTCGGTGTCCGTCAACATTACGCAAACGTCTCTTAAGGCGTGGGAGATACTCAACGTGGGTTCGCCCACTCTTCCTCGTGGCGGGCGCGGATACGCTCGAAGAGCGGGGCCGGATTGTTCGCCTCCATCTCAGCGAACGCTTGCTCCTCTTCTTCCTCCGCCTTCCTATAGAACTCTTCCATCTCCTCCTTGTTCTGGAGGTAGTAGGCAATCACCGCGTAGACGTCCGCGAGTTCCAGGGTCGGGTAGTGCCGGATGATCTGTTCGGGAGATTCTCCTTGCTTGTATTGGTAGAGGACGTAGTGCAGGTGGACGCGCGTACCGACGATGCGCGGAACGCCGTGTTCGTCCCAGCCGATGCGTGAATCGACCGGCGGGGCGTACTTCACGAACTTGATGGACGCCATGATCGCATCCTCCGGCCCCGGCATTGTACCAGCACGCCGGGGCTGGAGCGTCTGCGACTACGTGGACGAGACAGACGCCGTCTTGAACTTGAAGTCCGGGTCATCGTAGACCTCCGGCACCATCTGCGAGTCGAGGCCGCGTTCGGCCAACTGGTCCTCGAAGTACTCGCGTATCCACGGGTCCTCTTCGGTGTACTCGATGTTGACGCCCTCGGCGTTGCCCTGTTCGTCCTCTTCCTTGCCGATGAACTGGACGGGCGGGTGCAGGGCGAAGTAGCGGGCGGACTTGAGGCCCAGATTGAAGTGCTGGTGGAAGAACTGGTCCGGCGGGGTGACGGCGCTGCCCTCGTGCCAGGGGTAGACCTTCTTCTCGCCGCCGGTGGACGGCCACATGATGGAGTAGCCCTCGCCGCCGGGGATGACGATGAGGCGGCCGGGGCCGTGTCGGTGCGCCTTCTTGTAGGTGCCCGGTGGGAACACCGACATGTGGGCCGATATTTCCGAGCCCGGGACGTACATGGCGATGGACGATCCGCCCGCGCCGCGGCTCCCCGCCGCGGTGAGCTTGTCCCACGCGAGCAGATCAGGCCAGAAGTTGCCGCGCCAGACGATGCCGCCGACGGCGCCCCATGCGCTGCCGAAGTCCTTCTCGATGTCTTTGGCCTCCGAGAAGAAGTCGGCGTCCGCGTCGTCCAGGATGCTCTTGTTAACGTGCGGGTTGTTCATGAAGAACTCGGGGTCCGGAATGGTGCTGAGCGCGATGGGGAGGTAGTTGAAGAAGAGGAGGCGCACCGGGACGTTGCCCATGTTGCGCAGCTCGCACCACGAGTTGCGGGGGATGACGAACACGCTGCGGTCCGACCATTCGAAGTCACGCTTGGCGTTGCTGATCTCGCCCCAGACGGAGGCGAAACCGCGCCCGCCGAGGACGTAGACCATCTCCTCGACGCCGAGCTTGAACGCGGGAAGGGATGCTCCTGCCGGTATCTCCTGCACGCGCGCCTCGGTGACGCCCTCCATGTTGGTGAAGCGGATGAAGGCGGTGTCGCAACCGCGGATGTCCCAGTGGGCGAGATCGAGGGTGCGGAGGTCCTCGACGTAGCAGTCGGAGAGGACGGGCACGCCCTTTGCAGCCTGCTCGTTGAGCCAGTTGTCATGCGTAAAGTAGCTGCGGACCATCGCTGTGTTCTCCTTCTGTTTGCTGCTCGCGCAGGCTGCTTCCGGCAGGCCGTCGCTTCGTTCGTTTCTTTCGGCCCCTGTACCCGGCGAAGGGATCAGACGGCGCGGACCTCAGTCATCGCGTCGTCCAGGAAGACGCCGTAGATGTCGTCCGGATCGACCTGCACCGACGCGCCGGGACTCTCCGGGCCGAACGGCGAGTCGATAATGGTCACCGGCACCGTGCCGCCGGCGAGCGGGCCCGCCACCTGGGCGGTCGCGCCGTTGGCGAGTTCCACCTTGTCTCCCGTCTTCAGCGTCTCGGCGCCCATCAGCCCGCCACCCCCTGGCCGATCTCTTGGTTGCGCTTGCCGGCATCCTCGCCGCCCTCGACGCCGCGCTGGTTCATGATGGGGCTGTACTTGCTCGCCATGCCCTGGCGCTCGAAGGCGAAGGCCTGGCCGCCGCCGAGTTCGGCGCGCTTCGACCAGTGCTCCGTGTCCATGCCCAGGTAGACGTTGCGTTGCGGGTCGCGGAACGTGTTGATCGGGTCGCCGCCGTCCTCGACGATGCGTATCTGCTCCTCCAACATGCGGCGGAACATGATGACGCCCTTGTCCGAGCGTCCGAGGTGTTCGCCGGTGCGGTCGGCGATGAGGCCCTGCGTGATCCACGCCGCAACGTCCTGCGCGGAGTTGGAGTCGAGTATCTCGAAGCGGACGCCGCCGTCCTCCTTCAGCTGGATGAGGGGCGGGTGGAAGAGGGGGATGTCCTCGTCGCGCTGGTCGGGGTCGTCCACTGAAAGCTTCGGGTGGCACATCACCCACCAGTGTCCGGTGCGGTGGTCGTCCAGGGGCACGCGTATCTGGAACGACGGGCCGACGCCGCGCACGATGCCAGGGGTGTCGCCGGAGTCCTTCCATGTGTCGAGGGCTATGCCGCTGCCGCCCTGGCGAAGGGAGTAGGGGAAGACGATGGGGTGGCCCTGCGCCCACTCTGGGTCCTCGTAGCCGCCGCCCTTCACGAGACGGCGCTTGATGATGCCGTACTCGAACTTGTCGAAACCGATGCGCTCGTTCTCGTACCGCTTCCGCACCTTGTCGCCCTGGCCGTTCATGATGGCGACGTAGTTGCCCCACTCGCCGTGCAGCCACTCGGAGTGCACGGGGTCCAGCGAGTTCTCTTGGCACTGCAGCCAGTTGCAGGGGAGCTCCGTGTAGCCGATGTCCCGCACGACGCCGTCCAGGGAGAAGACGTCCCAGTTGGGGAGCAGCGGCGCGGGAGACGGGCCGATGTAGGCGAAGATGAGGCCGGCCTTGACCTCCAGCGGGTACGCCTTGATGCGCACCTTGTCCTTGAAGCGGTTGTCCGGCGCCTCGGTCTCCTCATAGGGCTGTTCGAGGCAGCGACCGGTCTCGTCGAACATCCAGCCGTGGTAGGCGCACCGGATGCCATCGTCGGTCGGGATGCCGTAGACCATGCCCATGCGGCGGTGGGGGCAGTAGTTGTCCACGAGGCCGTAGACGCCCTTGTTGCTCTTATAGAGGATGAGGTCCTCGCCGAGCAGGCGGATGGGCTTCGTGGCGCGGTCGTTCATCATGGCGACGGCGGCGATGGGGTGCCAGTAGCGGCGCATCAGTTCGCCGGTAGGTGTGCCCGGGCTCACTCGCGTGAGGCGGTCGTTCTGTTCAGCAGTCAGCATGCATTACCTCCCTGCGGCTGAAGCGGGTTAGTCACGTGCGCGCAGAGTTTAGCAGAGAACGGCAGGCGTGCGCTCTGCAGAGGCAAGCACGACGCGACCAAGCATAGGGATGGAGCGGGAGACGGGACTCGAACCCGCGACATCTTGCTTGGAAGGCAAGAGCTCTACCACTGAGCTACTCCCGCCCGTGGCCCTCCCATTATAGCGGCGCGTCCTTCTATGGGGCCTTTGCATAAGCGGTACTTGTTCATCTCCACCCCACGCATGCAAGGCCCTCACCCTAACCCTCTCCCTCAGGAGAGAGGATCAACCCCCTCCCTGCTCCCATCCCAAACCTGACACCAGCCGGAGTCTTGCAAAGGTCCCTCTATGGCGGACGGTCACTCGCCTGCCGGATACGCGCTCGCCGCGTCTCAACGCCGAACACGACGACCATGAGGGCGGCAACGATCAGGAACCCGGAGACCGTGAGGAACGCCGTACGGAACCCGGCGGAGTCGGCGATGAGGCCGATGACGATGGGCCCGAATATCTGGCCGGCGTTCATCGAGAGCGACCAGACGCCGAGGAATGCCCCGCGTTTGTCGTCCGGCGCGAGGTCCATCGCGTACACCTGGATAGTGCCCGTGCCGAGCGCCTCGGCGAATCCGAATGCGAGGACGGCTAGGAGCGCGGCCTCGAATCCCGACAGGCCGGACATCATCCAGACGGCGATGGATGTTGCAAGGAGCGCGGCGATGAGCGTGCACTTGCGCCCGATGCGGTCGTTCGCGATGCCCGCGGGGATGGCGCCGACGAGCGCGAGGATGGCGGAGATTGCGATGAGGTTGCCCACCTGCGCCTCGTTCAGTCCGGCTGCATTCGCCCCCTGTACGGGAAAGAAGGTACGGAAGACGCCGGTCCCTCCCGTGACGAGACTGACCGAAAACGTCCCGATGGCGAGCGCGAGGAACGCCCGCGAGCGGAACATAGCGAGGTTCATCCGTTGCCAGACGCCCCCGCTGCGCACCGGCCTCGGCGTCGAGCGGGTGGCTGCACGGGACTCGCGTATCCAGAGGAGAGCCACGACGATGACCGCGAACTTGCACGCGGCGATGAAGAGGAAAACGGAGCGCAGGTCCACTGCGTAGGCGAGGGAACCTGCGACGGCGGGCCCGATGAGCACCCCCGCGCGGGAGGAGGTCTGCCGCAGGGCGACGGACCTGCCGCGCGTCGCGACCTCGGTGTAGTCGGCCATCAGGGCGTTGGAAGCGGTCATCCAGACAGCGATGCCCGCGCCCCCGAGCATCTCCAGGAAGAAGTATGGCAGGTAGGCAGTGGAGAAGAACTGACCGATGAGCGCGGCGATGTGGATCACCGCGCCGAGGATGATGAACCATTTCCTGCCGAAGCGGTCGGTGAGGTAGCCGGTGAGCGGGCCGGTGAATGTCCGGGGCGCAGCGCTGACGGCGGAGACGAGCGCGACGAGCAGGAACGATTCGCTGAGCGAGTAGGCGAAGAGCGGCCTGACGAGCCAGAGCCCGCCGGTGCCGAACCCCCAGAAGAAGAACATCAGGAAGACGGGCAGCGTCCTGGGGGTTAGCAGGTCTCTGAACCGCTCGGTGGACGAGGAGGAGCGCATCGCCGCGCGATGGTACTACGTTGGCCTTCAACGGGGCTCGGACTGGCTCGCGGCAGCCAGCCAGCGGCACTACCTAATCAGACATGCACGCAGTCTCGTTCAACGGACGGCCGCAGTTCGGGACGAAGCGCCCTGTCCGTCACCAGGTCAACTGCCCGGCCTGTCAGGTCTTCGATGTAGAACTGCACGCCGAAGTACGACCGCGACGTGGCAGGGTTGTCGAACGTGACCAGGATGTCCAGATCGCTCTCGTCAGTGGCCTCGTCACGGGCGAACGAGCCGAACACGGCAAGATCCGTCACACTGAAACGTTCCATGAGCGTCAGCTTGTTCGTTTGCAGCAAACGAAGGATTTCGCTCTTGTTCATCTCTTCTCCCGATACCTGGCGTCTACAACGCCCTGGAACAGCGCAGATTGTACCCTTGGGTGAAACCAGACTTTAGGGATTCCAGTTGTCGCGCGCGTAGAATCCCCGCATGGAGCAAAATGAGCCACAGCGCAACATCATCGGCGGGCAGGTGATGCACTTCCAGCGCGTCACGTCCACGATGGACGTGGCGTGGCAACTCGTGGAAGCGGACGCGCCGCACGGCATGACCGTCGTGGCGCAGGAGCAGACCGTGGGGCGCGGACGTTGTTCCCGGCGCTGGGTGTTCAGGCGAAGGCGACTGCCTGCTGACGTCGGTGCTGCTGCACCCGCCCGCGGAAGCCGCGCCGCTGCTGAGCATCGCAGGCGCGCTCGCGGCGACGAAGGAGTAGCGAGGCTCAGGCCATTCGACGGCTGACCGCCGTCAGGGAGGTGGGACGTGATCGCTTGGGATGCGGACGGACACGTCTATGAGTCCGAGCAGACATTCTCCGATGCGTACTGGGACCCTGCTCTTGCCGACCGACGGCCGGTGGTCGTCGAGACGTCTCCGGGCCGGATCTCGTGGATGATCGACGGACGTGCCTTTCCCGTTTCGTCCGGGCCCAACCAGGCGCTCGGCGGCACCCCGGCTTCGAAGGGCGGTGTCGCGGTGCGCACTCCCGCGAGCCTCGAACTCAATCCCATCGAGAGCAGCGAGTTCCGCTCGGCAGAGGCGCGGGTCGCACACAATGAGCGGGAGCAGATCGAAGTCCAGGTCAACTACCCAACCATGCTGCTTACGTGGCCCATTGCACACGACCTGCGGCTTGGCGCTGCGATCGCCCGCGCCTACAACAGCTGGATGGCTGACCTGAGCAGCCAGGCGCCGGACCGGCTCAAGTGGGTAACCGTCGTCGATCCTGCGGACCCGTCCGCAGCGGTGCGAGAGATCGAGCGCACCAGCGAGCTCGGTTCGTCAGGAGTGATGCTGCTCGGCATGGTGGGAGAGAAGCACCTGGACGACCCAACCATGGAGCCGATCTGGGCGGCAGCCGCGGACCTGGGCCTACCTGTTTCCATCCACGTGGGGTTCTGCTGTCCTCCGCTGGGCAACCTCTACACCACCAGCAACGACACCATGGTGGTCCCGTTCGCCTTCACCGTGCTCATGGCGTTCCAGCGCATCGTCTCGACTGGGCTGCTCGACCGCTACCCCAGGCTGCGCGTGGGGTTCCTCGAGGCAGGCTGCTCTTGGGTGGACTTCATGGTCGAGCGCATCACCGAACGGCTGGAGGGGCCCTTGGGCCGGCGCCGCGGACGCGAGTACTCGTCGGAACTGCTGCCCGCCGAATACATAGCGCGCGGGCAACTCGCTTTCGGCTTCGAGGTCGAGGAGGGCCAACTACCCTATGTCGTCGACCGCTACGGGGCCGACTGCCTGCTGTATGCCTCGGACATCCCGCACGTCCACCGGGTCCTCGACTCAGTGGATGTGCTGGAGCAACGGCCCGATCTGAGCGACGAGGTGAAGAAGCAACTGTTGGTCCACAACACCGCCAGGTTCTACGGTCTCGACCCCGTCTCCAGCGGAGCCGCTACGGCATGACTGCACTTTCGAAACAGCGGAAATGAGGCTCCGGCAACCGGGGCCTCATTGGCGTACGTAACGGTGCTCCGCGCCTCGTCTACAACAGCAGGGTCAGGTTCTTCGACATCAACACGTTCTGCGCCAGGATGACCTTGCGCCTCGCGATCTTCCAGCTCTCGTCCACCATCCTGAGCGTGTCCTCGCGGCGTCCGACGAACAGGTCGGTCTCGGTTTCGACACGGTTGCGGTAGGTGACGAAGTTGCATTTGACGTCGACTTCGTCGCCTCTGTCCTCAACGATCTGAACGTTGGTGATCGAATGGACGATCCGTGAGAGCGGCTCCTCAGCCCAGTGCACGCCCGTGAGGATCTGCTGAATCCTCCTGGTAAGGGTGTCCTTGCCCTCATCGATCCAGTTGAGCTCGTCCATCTCGCGGGTCTCCTCCCGCTCGTGCTCTCCGAACCTGACGTTCCGGATCAGGGGCATGTAGTAACGCACGTCTTCAGTAAGCAGGTCCACCCACTCCGTGAACCGCCGCTCGTCGTAGAGCGAAGCCTCGTGGTACAGGAACTGCTCAATCTCGTGATGGCGCGCCATTGCCGCCTTGGCTGACTGTTGCTGTTCCGTGGACATGTCTGCTTCCTGCCTTGTACGTGCCGTCGTCGTTCGCATTTCGCGAACAGGCCGTCCCGGCTCGCAGTGTCTAACCGGTTCAGCACGGGCGTAGGGAGCGCCGCCGTTAGGGGAGGGAGCCCCGGTTCTGGCGACGCGCCATGACCTCATCCCAGTCCTTCGACGCCATCAGGTCTGCCCAGAAGGCATACATGCCGAACTGGTTCTGTTCGCCCATCCCGAAGACGATCTTGCCTGGCAGGTCCGGGTGGTCCTCCATGTGATGCATGCCCATCTGGTAGTTGTATGGCTGGCGCGACGCGATGACACCCCGGCTTGCCTTGGCCGCGTGGTTCCAGTTCTCCATGTCGTCCTGTTCCGTCATGCCCGCCGGCCCGGCGTAGCGCAGCGAGTAGTGGCGCATCAGGTCCTTGACATCCTGCGGCGCGTTCGCGTCGACGAGGTACCAGCTCCAGAACTCTGACTTCAGCGCCTCTCCCGCGGGGTGCAGCAGAAAGATGCGGCGCGGCTGGCGGCACCAGAAGTTGAAGTTGGGGAAAGCATTCCCTCCGCTGCCCAGTACGCGTGCACGGTCCCCGTAGTTCCTCTTGCGCTCGTAGTAGCAGTGCTCGGCCCATTCAGCCGCGACCTTGCTGCTCTGCAGCGAGGGCGTCCACGGCGCATCGCTGAGTTGCAGCGAGCCCATCATCCCGTGCCCGTGCTCCATGAGCGCGTTGAAGCTGACCGCCTCGCCCTGTCCGTCACGCCGCCCCTGACCGGCAGAAGGTCCGATCCCCACCAAGTCGACCGAGCGGTGGCTGATGCCGTGGTAGAAGTCGCCCGCCCGATTCTCCGCAGCCGACTTCCAGTTGGTCGGTGTGATCCACTTCTGCACCCCACCGTAGACCTCTGAACCGCCCGGCGTTCCATCCCGGCCGTCCAGCAGGTCATCCATGTAGAACAGCATCTCTCCCATGTACTCGTGGAAGTTCGGCGCAGTCTTGTCCCACGTCGCCCAGATGGTCCCCTTGTAGTTGGCTATCTGAGCCACTTCCACGAGCCCCCACTCCTCCTTCTTCAACTCCGAGTGGTAGGCTACCTTGAAGTGGGGGACGCCCACGAGAGAGCCGTCGAGGGCGTACGACCAGCCGTGATAGGGGCAGCTGAACACCGGCGTGTTCCCCTCGTCGTAGCGGCAGACCCTCATGCCCCGGTGCATGCACGAGTTCAGAAAGACGTGCACCTCACCCTGGCGGTCCCGCGACATGATCACGGACTCCTCGCCCATCCTGGAGACGAAGTAGTCGCCCGGTTTGCGGACCTGCGACTCGTGGCCGATGAAAAGCCAGCACCGCGCGAAGACCCGCTCCTGTTCCAATTGGTAGAGCTCGTCGTCAACGAAGATGGACCGGGTGACCGCCCGCCGTCCGTGGTCAATCCACCGTTCCAGCGCCTGTTCCAATGCCGTGTCGCTCATCGCCATCGGGATCCTCCTGGTTGTCGTGGACCGCGAGTAGTGGCGCGATGACCGGATTATGCGCGAAGACGGACGCGCGCGCCAATTGACATCCGGCACTTTGTGCTCAGCTCGAGCAGAGATGTCCCTGATCTTGCACAGACTGGTGGGCTGAACCGAACGGCATCCGGGACTCGACGCCGCCCAGGGCCGGACCGTTCCACTGACGCAACCGATGCTGTGAGTGCCTATCCTGGCCAATCCCGCAGCCAGCGGCACTCGGCCATATGGCCGTGCAAGCCGCCGTCTGGGCAGGAGCAGGGTGCTTCGGCGACACGTTTGTACCCCAGTGCTTCCAGGCGGTTCTCGAAGCCGTACCAGAATCCATGTCCCTGGTCGATCGAGAGGAATCCGGCGTTCTCCGCGTCGAGCACCTCGCTCAGCGTGGGACCCATTGCGTATCTTGCTCCACGAGCCATAGCAGGGGTCATTATATCCTCCCTCAGGGCTGGGTAGTCCCTGCTCCGTGTGCCCGGCATTTTGCGTCAGACTGGGGTCGATGCGTCGGCGTGCCGGCCTTGAACAGAGCGCGGGGGTTCTCTACTGTTCGCACTGCTTGACCGGTATGGGTCCAGGTTGGCCTCAGGGGAGGCGCTATGACGGACGAACGTTCAGCCGGGCAGCGGAACAGCGAAAGGCTGGGCGCGTCGGAAGCGATGCGCCGCAGCATCGTCGTAAACCTGATGGAGCTCAAGGTCGGTGAGCGGGTCTCGCTGGTCGACGACGCGATAGCCGAAGTCGTCGACAATCCCCGGGACGGCAGCTGGATAATCGTGAAGTACATCGAGAACCCATCCGACCCATCGAAGATAGACAGCGAAGAGCCCGTATTCGCCGCGGACGTCTTCGGCATCGTCGACTAGCGATAGCGGTTGCGGCGGCGTATCCGGCGTCCGGCAACCTCACCCGCCTGTCCCGGACGGACCACGCAGTGCTTATTCCAGCCGCAGCGCGAGCCCGGCGCGCGATTCCAGCACGCGCACCGCAGCCCAGTACTCCAGCAGACCCCAGCCTTCCTCTTGCCCAGCCCTGAGGACGCCCGACGTCACGCTTCCGGCGTCCGACGGCGCGCCGACCGCCTCGGCCAACGCCACTGCAAGGGACAGGTCCTTCGCAACGATATCGAGCTTGGCCGTGGAGGGTTCCGGCTCACCGAAGTCGCCTGCATACAGGCGCTCCAGCGACCGCATCTGGCCAGGCTGGCCCACTGAATCTCCGATGAACTGCTCGATCAGCTTGACGTCCGCGCCCGCCTTGGCAGCGATCAGGAGCGCCTCGATGAGCGTGAAGAAGCCGGCGAATGAGACGTATTGCCGGACGAGCTTCGCCACCTGTCCCTGTCCGGCCCCGCCTACGTACAGCACATGCTCACACATCGCCTCGAAGGCGGGCTTGAGCCACTCGAAGACATCGCGGCGTCCTCCGACAGTGATGAATACACCGCCATTGCTGACCGGTGCGTCCAGGGCCGCGGCGCCACGTTCGTCGCAGGCTGCCGCGATGCGGCGTGCGAGTTCCGGCGTGCTCGTGCTCATATCGACGAACACTCCTCCTGGTGGCAGCAGCGGGATGACATCGAAGGCAACCGCCTCCACGACCGATGGATCAGGAAGGGAAGTGAACACGGCATCCGTGCCGGCAGCCGTGCCGCCTGCATCGCCGGCTACCTTGCCGCCTCTCGCGGCGATCGGCGCAGTGACCTCAGGCCGTCTGTCGAACACCGTGACCTCGTGCCCCCCGTCGATGAGGCGGTTGATGAACCGCCCGCCCATGTTGCCTGCGCCAACATAACCGATGTGCATGATGCCTCCCTGCCATGCAACCGCCGGCGTTCTGCCGGACGATGCCACGTAGCCGTCGATCCCAACTCGATTCCGGTCCGGAACGGTCCGAAACGAAACCCTTCAGCGTTGCCCTTTGTGGGCAGCGCTGGGAAACCACAACAGGTCCAGTATTGCCCGCCTTCCGCACCGCTGGCAACGCTTCCGCGCAGTGACATACGCGGATGGAACAATGATTGCGGTGTGACAACGTTGAAGCGATGCTCGCCACCGGCGCGCGTAGAATCCCCTGCATGGAGCAGAACGAACCACAGCACGGCGTCATCGGCGGGCAGGTGATGCACTTCCAGCGCGTCTCGTCCACGATGGACGTGGCGTGGCAACTCGTGGAAGCGGAAGCGCCGCACGGCATGACCGTGGTCGCGCAGGAGCAGACTGCCGGGCGCGGCCGTTTCTCGCGGCGCTGGGTGTCCGGCGAGGGCGATTGCCTGCTGGCATCGGTGCTGCTGCACCCGCCCGCGGACGCCGCGCCGCTGCTGAGCATCGCTGGCGCGCTCGCGGCCTCGGACGCCGTGTGGGCGCTTACCGGGTTGGCGTGCACGTTCAAGTGGCCGAACGACGTGCTGCTGAACAGCAGGAAGGTCTGCGGCGTGCTCACGGAGGTCCGCGCCGACACGGACGGAGACATCGTCGCAGTGCTCGGTGTGGGGCTGAACGTGAACCTGCGCCCGGCGGAGCACGCGGAGATCGCCGAGGGCGCTGCGAGCCTCGCGTCGGAGATGGGCATCGAGTTCGCGGTTGCGGACGCGGAGCAGGCGTTCCTCGCCGCACTGCGCGAGCGCTACGCGCAGTGCCTCGACGCCCCGCAGGCGCTGGTCGGCGACTGGTCGGCGCGTCTCGCGACGCTCGGCGGGGAGGTCACGGTGCGCCGGCAGGACGGGGCGGTGCACGGCGTGGCGGAAGGTGTGGATGACGTGGGGCGGCTGCTGGTGCGCCTCGCGTCGGGGGACGTGCGCGCGCTGGCGGACGGAGAGATCGTGACGTCCTGACGCGGAGGAGCAAGCCTCGTGCCTCTGTGTCACGGGCCCACAGGAACGCCGTTAGCCAGTCGCCAGGCTCGCGGATGCCCGGGCGGCGAGTACAGCCGCGGGCGTCCATGGCGGCAAAGACGGCCATCAGCCGCACCGGACGGCGGGCTCAGACGCACCGGGCCGCCAGGCGATATCCTCTTCCGCCGAGAACGCACCCATTCGGAGAGAGCCATGACACGCATCGAGCCCATCACCGACAAGGCCCAGCTGCCACCGGAGCGACAACACGAGTGGGACGCGGTACTGGCCGAGCGAGGACGCGTCCGAGGGCCGTTCGGGATCATGCTCCACAGCCCCGGTCTCTCCTTGGGCTTCCTGGCGAGCGTGCACCACGCGCATGGCAATGGCGTGGTCAGCGACGCGCTGCACGAGCTCGCCATCCTCGCCGTTGCCTACGAGGACGACGCTCCCTATCAGTGGTCGGCCCACATCGCAAGCGCCCGAGCCGCGGGCCTGGGTAGCGCCGCGATCGAGGTCGCGCGGACCGGCGCCGACTGCAGCCTCCTGGACGACGACGAGCGCGACGTCATCGAGCTATGCCGTCAGCTATGCCGCACGAATCGAGTCGAGCAAGCGATGTTCGACGCCCTGATGGCAAGACATGGCCAGTGGTGGCTGATCCTCATGGTCGCGACCATCGGCCTCTACCGATACGTAGCCGCCTTCAACAACGCCTTCGACGTCGACCTGGTCGAGGGTGACGATCAACTGCCGCCGCGACGCGGGCCTCCCGGTCGCGCGTAGCCCAAGCCTTGGGAGCGGCAAGGGAGGGTCTGCCTGCCCACGGCGCGGCTGAGAAGCCGGACATCCTGTCGCGGAAGAGATTGCGGCTCTCGGTGAGTAGGTCCAGCCAGGCGCGGGGCGCGCTGAGCCGTGGGCGGCCCAGCGCGCAGACGGACGGTCCGCATCGTAGGACTACCCCTCCTCAACCGGGAACAGTACAACCCGCACGTAGCTTTCGGGAGTGAAGTATCGTGCTGCTGCTGCGGCAACATCCTCCAGCGTCAGGGCCTCCAACCTCTCATCGAAGCCGACAATCTCCGCGAAAGACTCACCCCGCTGCACTGCAGCCCGGATCTGGCCGAGCCAGAAGCCGTTCTCCCGCAACTGCTCCTGCCGTGACGTTCGCAACTGCTCCTTGACCGTATCCAGGTATCTTTGCTCACCCCCTTCGCGCAGCCAGTCCACCTCTGCCATGACCTCCTCGAACGGCTCCTCTACGCGTGAGAGGTCGCTGCCGAAAACGATGGAGGTCAGGTACTCGGTGTCCGGAAGGGTGGAGCTGCCTGCGTTCACCCCGATGAAGTAAGTCCCGCCCAGCTGCTCGCGCACTCGCTCGCGCAAGCGGATCCCCAGCATCTCCCCCGCCACGTCGAGGGTCAGCGCCTCATCGCGGCTCCATTCCATGTCCCCGGCAAATACCAGCACTGTGTTGCTGCGCGGCTCCGTGCCGGTGTGCACCACGTGGTCCTCCACGCCCACCGGAGGGTCGATGCCGTGGTCCGTCCACTGTTCCGCTCGCGCGGTTGTAGGCAGGCTTGCGAGGTATGTGGCGGCTAGCGAACGCAGGGCATCCCAGTCGAACGCTCCCACGAAGACGAAGGTTGCGTCTCCAAGGTCGGCGAACCGGTCGGCGTAGACCGATCCCGCCCGCTCCGCGCTCAACTCCTCAAGCAGTTCGACCGTGAGAGGTCGGCGGCGGAAGTGTTCCTGGGCCAGCACGGTCCTTGCGGTGTCGAAGAGGACTGTGTCCGGCTGGGCGGCGTTCGTCTCGGCGATGCTCTGCTGGCTTGCCTCGTATCTTGCGAAGAAGACCGGGTCAAGCCGGGGCTCGGTTGCGTAAAGCGTGATCAGCTGGAAGAGGGTCTCCATATCCTCCGGTGAGGCGCTGCCCGTGAACCCTTCAAAGATCTCTCCGATGAACGGGGACACGGAGACCCTCTTGCCGGCCAGCAGCTTGTCCAATGCCACGCTGTCGTGCGGACCGGCGCCGCTTCCGGCGAACAGATCCGCAGCGTGGAGGGCGGATACATGGTCTTCGTCGGCCACCAATGAGTGCCCGCCGGGACTGAAGGCCCTGAAGACCACCTCGTCATTGCGGAAGTCGGTCTGCTTGGCTATCACGGTGATGCCGTTGGACAAGGTCCACCGTTGAGCATCTATGGACTCGATCTGCTCTTCACCGGTTATGCTCCCCGGAGTCGGAATCGTCTCCAACAGCGGGACATCCCCGAGAATGTCGGCGTAGGCGTCCACCTCCAGAGAGTTCGCAGCTTCGAGCTGCGCAAGGGTCGCGGCGGTCAGTTCGTCATCCGAGGCGCCCTCAGTCTCCGCGGGCCGCACGACCAGCAGGGCCGTGTCCTCAGGACTGGTCCAGGACTCCGCCACGGCAACGAACTCCGCCAGGGCGATCTGCTGCAGCAGCTCCTGGTACAGCTCCCACACAGCCTCGATCCCCGGCGCCGGTGTCCCGGTCAGGAAGTGGTCCACGTACTCGTCGACGAAGTTCTGCGACGGCACCTGGTCTCGCTGCTTGTACAGGCTCTCCACCGATCGCAACAGGTTGCTCTTCTCCCGGTCCAGTTCGCCCTCGGTAAAGCCGTGCTGCCTGATGCGCTGCAGCTCCTCCAGCACAACGGTCAACCCGCGCTCGATCCCGCCCGGCGGCACCCACGCTCCGACCTGCAGGATGTCCAACGCTTCCACGTAGGGCGAACGAAGAGCTCCGGCTTGAAGGTAGGGGGGGTCTGCGACCTGGGCTCGCTCGAAGAGTCGAGCGTTCAGCATCATCAGGCCCAGACTCTCGACCACAAAGCGACGGAATGCCGCCTGGTCCTGACCCTTCTCCGGGGCCAGCTTCCGGATCAGAACGAGCTGGGTACCCGGCGACTCGGCGTCCGTGAACACTTCGATCCACGGCGTCTCGTTGCCGGGGACCTCGATGTTCGGCCTATCGGTGAAGGACCCGGCAGCGGCCCGTTCCTGGTTGGCCTCGCCCTCTGGAGGCGGCGCGAAGTGCTGCTTCACCTTGGCTTCCATCGCATCGACATCGAAATCGCCAACGGCTACGACGGCCATCAGGTCAGGGCGGTACCAGCGCTCGTAGTACTCCCTCAGGTGCTCTGCCGTCGCGTTCTCGATGACCTCGGGGAGGCCGATGGGACTGCGGCTGGCGTAGAGGGAGGAGCCGAACAACAGTTGGAGCAGATTGTCCTGAAGCCGGGACCCGAACCCCTGATAGAGGCGCCACTCCTCCAGGACCACGCCGCGCTCGAGGTCCACTTCTTCCGGATCGTGGGATATCCCGTAGGCCCAGTCGCTCAAGATCCGGAAAGCGGTCTCGGCTATCTCGGGGTCGTCGGTTGGAATCTCTAGCCAGTACGTCGTGTCATCGAAGCCAGTCTGGGCGTTCACGTCAGGGCCGAAGATGTTCCCGATGGATTCCAGATACTCCACTATCTCCTGCTTGGCGAAGCGCTCCGTACCGTTGAATGCCATGTGCTCCACGAAGTGCGCGAGCCCCTGCTGGGAGTCCTCTTCATGGACGGAGCCGGCCTTGATGACCAGTGCGATCTGCGCCCTGTCTCGCGGCTCCTCATTGTGCCGGATGTAGTAGCTCAGGCCGTTGGACAGAGTGCCGCGAACTACCAGGGGATCGAAGGCCAGAGGCATGTCCGACTCGGGGGTAGCTGGGGGCTCCGGGGTTGGAGTGCGTGTGGGTTCGGCGGTTGCGGTAGGCGCCGGTGTCCGGGTAGGAGTGGGCGCCCGAGTTGGCGTGGGCGCTGGCGTCGCCGGGGATGTGGGTGCAGGGATGAGAGTCGGAGTAGGGGTCGCCGTCGAGGCCGGCGCGGTTGTTGGGGTCGGCGCTGCCGTCGGCGTGGGTTTGGGGTTGCACGCTATCAACGCAGCCAGCATCAGCGTGATGCAGATAGCGACAAATGCTGACTTCAGACTTGATCTCATCCTTCACCTTTCATCCTCGTATGGGAGCGGTTGGTCCTGCCAGCCGGTGCTGCTGGTGTTCGAGGCGCTCGAGCGTCACACCCCATCAACGACGTGGTCCGTTCGTAGTGGTAGTACGACGCCCGCTCGTGCGCGGTTCTCAACGGGCGCAGCCACGGGCCATCGGCGATGGAGCGGTCCGGGCCGAACCTGCATTCGGCATAGTCAGCGCTGCCTCGCGCCTCGATGGCGCCGGCGCCGATGACTGCAGGCTCCGGCGGAAGATGGCCTCACGACGCTAACCAGCAAAGCCTACACGTTGGCCTCGCCTGAGGCCAGACCTTGGAGAGGAGCATCACTCGTGGGCGCTTCATTCACCGCCCACGAGTGGCGGTACGTGTTGCTGCTGTTGCGTCTCGCTCACGGGGGACGCTTGTACAGGCACCCTTATCCGGCCTGCACCCCGTTTCCGGTGCGTTACAATGACGGAACAGTCCCGATCGGTCGTATCCCATGAGCAACCCACGAGAGCAATCGCTTGCCCGACAACGCGTCGTCGCGGGCAGCCGCATGCGCCTGGAGCGCTTCCTGCAGCGCAGGGGCTACCAGCCCGTGACGACGCCGATGATCGAGCCCACCGACCTCTTCCTCAAAAAGTCGGGCGGTGAACTTGCGGCTCGCATGTACTCATTCACGGACCCCAGCGGGCGGCGCGTGAGCCTGCGCCCGGAGTTCACGTCGTCTGTTGTGCAGGCGTTCGTGGACGGCGGACTGCCCGGCCCGTTGCCGCAGCGCTGGTGCTACTCCGGACCCGTCTTCCGCTACGAGAAGGGCGGCGACTCGGGCGAGTTCGAGCAGTTGGGCGCGGAGCTGATCGGCGCGGCGAGCGTCGCCGCGGACGCGGAGATGCTCGCGCTCGCCGTGCAGGGGCTCACCGTGCTGGGCGTGCGGGGCCACCGGCTGCGCATCGGGCACGTTGGTGTCGCAGCGGCGATGTTCGCGGGTCTGGGCCTCTCCGAGCGCTCCAGCGTTTTCCTGATGGGAAGCCTCGCCGCGCTGCGCTCCGGCAGCGAGTCACCGGAGGACGCGCGGGCGAAGGCCGCGCGGCTGGGGCTGGTTGCGCCGGAGGCGAACGAACATGTTTCGCGCATCACGCGGGAGATGACGCCGGAGGACGCGGCGGAGATGGTGCGCGGCTTCGTGGGGCAGGACGTCTCCGGTTCGACGGGACAGCGCACACCGGACGAGATACTGCAGCGCTACCTGAAGAAGCTGCGACAGGCCGACGAACCCGGAGCGTTCGAGAGGGGCCTCGCGCTCTGCGGCGAACTCGCCCGTGCGGCGGGCCCTGCTGCACGAGTGCGGGGCCGGCTGAGGCGCATCGTGTCGCGGTTCGGTCTCGCGGCGAGCGTGCTCGCGCCCCTGGAGGGCGTGCTGACCGCGCTGGAGCAGTATGACCTGCGCGGCGTGCCGGTTGTGCTTGACCTGGGACTGGCGCGTGGGCTCGCCTACTACACCGGCGTGCAGTTCGACATCGAGCACCCACGGGTGCGCGGCACGCACGCGCTCGGCGGCGGCGGACGGTACGACGACCTCATTGGAGCGCTCGGCGGCCCACGCACGACGCCCGCGATAGGGTTCGCCTACGGGCTGGACCATGTCGCGCGCCTGCTGCCCGCGGGGTTCGCCGAGGACGACGTCGACGGTCCGGTGCAGGTGCTGGTGACCGCGCAGGAGACCGCGTTCAGCGAGGCGGTGGCAACTGCGGAGCGACTGCGCGCGCAGGGCATACCGGCAGAGCTGGACCTGGAGAGCAAGAGCGACGCCGCGGCTGCGAAGTACGCGAGGCAACGGGGCATCGAAACGATCATGCGGGTAGGGCAGGACGGCCGTGTTGCAGAGCAGTTCGTCTAACGGCCAGGTGCGGGACCGCCTGCGCCTCGCCATCCCGAGCGACGGCGTCATGTACGAGGGCACGCTCGATTTCCTGAGCGCCAGCGGCATGCGCGTCCGGCGACCGAGCGCGCGCGGCTACACCGGGGAGATGCGTGCGCTGCGCGGGGTGGAGGTTGTCTTCCAGCGCAACTCCGACATCACGGCGCGTGTGGAAGAGGGCGACGCCGATCTCGGCCTCGTTGGCTTCGACAACTTCGCGGAGACACGGGTAGACGACGGCGACGCGCTCGTCGTGATCGAGGCGCTGGGCTACGGCCACTGTGAGCTCGTAACGGCGGTGCCGGACTCGTGGGTGGACGTGGAGTCGATGGCGGACCTTGCCGACCTCTCCATCGAGTTCCAGGAGAGCGGGCGCGAACTGCGCATCGCAACGAAGTACCCGGCGCTCACGCGCCGCTTCCTGCACCAGCACGACGTGAACTACTTCACGCTGAAGCGGCTCTCGGGCGCGGTGGAACCAACGCCGGCCATCGGGTACGCGGACTTCATCGTCGACCTCACGGCGAGCGGCCAGACGTTGCGCGAGAACCACCTCAAGCAGGTCGCGGACGGCAGGGTGCTCGAATCGGAGGGCGCGCTCATCGCGAACCGCCGGACGCTGCGCGAGCACCCGGCGCGGCTGGAGACGGCGCGGGAGATCATCGAGCGCATCGAGGCGAGCCAGTCGGCGTCGACCTATTCACGCCTGACCGCGAACATCGAGGGTGAGAGCGAGCAGGCCGTCGCCGCGAAGGTGCTGGAACTGCCCGAGGCGAGTGGCATCAGCGGCCCGACGATATCGCCCGTGTACTCGCGCGACGGGCGGCGGGTGTACTCGATAACGGTGTCGATACCCAAGCGGGACCTGACCGCGGCGATCGACCACCTCCGGAGTATCGGCGGGTCGTCGGTGAGCGTGTCGAGCGCGGATTACCTCTTCCGAGAGGAGAGCAACATCTACGCGCGGCTGCTCGGCGCGCTGGGACTGTCATGATGCGCATGCTGCGCGGCATCGATGAGGGGCTTGCAGCGCTCACACGCCGTCCGGGCTACGAGGAGCCGCAACTGACGCCTGCCGCCGCAGCGCGCACCGAGGCCCTGTTCGGCGAACCGCTCACGGCCACGCAGGCCGTGGAGCGCATCGTCGCGGACGTGCGCGCCAACAGGGACTCTGCCATCAGGGACTACGCCCGCCGCATAGACGGCGCGGAGCTCGACGCCCTGGAGATCGAGCGTGATGTATGGGTTGACGCCGCCAAGTCTCTTGGAGCGGAACTGCAGGATGCGCTTGGAGTCGCGGCGGGGCGGATACGCTCCTACCACGAGGCGGCGATGCCCCGGGTGTGGGAAGACACGGAGGCCGGTTACGGTCTGCGGAGCGTGGCCATCGAGCGCGTTGGGCTGTACGTGCCCGGTGGCTCAGCGGCGTACCCCTCGACCGTGCTGATGTCGGCCATACCGGCGAAGGTAGCGGGCGTGTCGGAAGTCATCGTTTGCACGCCGTACCCGTCGCCGGTGACGCTCGCCGCGGCGCTCGCCGCGGGCGTCGACCGGCTCTTTGGCATCGGCGGGGCGCAGGCGATAGCGGCGATGGCGTTCGGCACGGAAAGCGTCCCGCAGGTCGACAAGATATGCGGGCCGGGCAACGTGTTCGTCTCCATAGCCAAGCGGCTGGTGTACGGCCGCGTCGACATAGACGGCCTCTACGGCCCGACCGAGACGCTCGTGATCGCCGACGACACGGCCACGCCGGAAGTCGTCGCTGCGGACCTGCTTGCGCAGGCGGAGCACGACGAACTGGCATCGCCCGTGCTCGTGACAACGAGCGAAGCCGTCGCGGATGCGGTCGGGAGCGAGCTGGAGCGGCAGGTCGCGTTGCTGGAACGCGAGGCCATCGCACGCGAGGCGCTGGCACGGCAGGGCACGATCGTGGTCGTGGGCAGCGTCGAGGAGGCGGCAGCCGTTGCCAACGCGTTCGCGCCGGAGCACCTCTGCCTCCTCACTGCGGACCCGCACGCCTGTGTGGGACTGATACGCAATGCGGGCGGCATCTTCGTCGGTGAAACGTCGCCGGAGGTGATGGGCGACTACGCGGCAGGCCCGAGCCACGTCATGCCGACGGGCGCGACAGCACGTTTCGCGTCGAGCCTCGGCGTCCACACCTTCCTCAAGCACGTACCGGTGGTCGGCCTGTCTGCGGAAACAGCGCGTGAGATCGGCCCGGCGGCGTCGGCGCTCGCGCGGGCGGAAGGGCTGACGGCGCACGCACGAGCCGCGGAGATGCGGCTGGAAGGCGCGGGGCAACCGTCCGGAAGGAGGCAGCCATGACGCGTCGGACCGTGCTCGATTTCGTGCAGCCACACTGGCGCAACCTCGATCCCTACGAGGCGGCGGAGCCGCCCGAGTTGCTCGCGGAGCACGGCGGCGTCACCGAGGCAGAAGTCGTCAAGCTGAATGCGAACGAGAACCCGTACGGGCCGTCGCCGAAGGCGCTCGAAGCGCTGAACCATTCGGCGCGAGCTCACATCTACCCGGACCCGGCCCAGGTCTCGATGCGGCGCGCGCTCGCGGGGTACACCGGCGCCAGGCCGGAGCAGATCGTCGTGGGGAACGGTAGCGACGAGATCATCGACCTCGTCTTCCGTGCGACGCTCGAACCGGGCGACATGGTGGTCAACGCGCCGCCGACGTTCGGCATGTACGACGTGACCGCGCACATCTGCGGCGGCGTCATCGTGGAGGTCGAGCGCGACGAACATTTCGACGTCGACGTGGACGGCATGGTCGCTGCTGCTGAGGGTGCGAAGCTCATCGTGCTGGCTTCTCCCAACAACCCCTCCGGGAACGGCACGCCGCTCGCGGACGTCGAGCGCTTGCTCGGCGCGGACTGCCTCGTCGTCGTGGACGAGGCGTACGCCGAGTTCGCGGGGCGCAGCGTGCTCCCGCTCGTGGACAAGCACCCGAATCTGGTCGTGCTGCGCACGATGAGCAAGTGGGCAGGGCTCGCCGGGCTGCGCGCGGGCTACGGTGTGATGAACGCTGAGATGGCCGAGGTGCTGATGCGCGGCAAGCCGCCGTACAACGTCTCCCAAGTGGCTGAGGCGGCTTTGCTGGCGTCGCTGGAGGACGCGGAACTCCTGGACGAACGCGCGCGGCTCATCGTGCGGGAACGCGAACAGATGGCCGGGTTGCTCGCTGAGATGCAGGGAGTCGAGCCGCTGCCATCGGAGGCGAACTTCATCCTCTGCCGTCTGCCGGAAGGGCGGGGCAAGGCGGTCTACGAAGCGCTCGCGGCGCGCGGCGTGTCGGTGCGATACTACTCACGCGGCAAACTCGCCGATTACCTGCGCGTCAGCGCCGGAACGCCGGAGCAGACCGGACGATTCATCGAGGCGTTGCGCGCGGCCTTGCAGCAGGCACAATGACTTCACGCACGGGAACATACAGCAGGACCACGGGCGAAACGGACGTATCGGTCAGCATCGGGCTGGACGGCACAGGGCAGGGGAGCATCGCAACCGGCAACGGGATGCTGGACCACCTGCTCAACCAGCTCTCCCGCCACGGCCTGTTCGACCTCGACATCAGGGCCGCCGGCGACAGCGCGCTGACGGGCTGGCACCACACCGTGGAGGACTGCGGCATCGCGCTCGGGCGCGCCCTCGCCGACGCCATCGGCAGCGGCGCGGGCATCCGTCGCATGGGCCACGCGCTCACGCCGCTGGACGAGACGCTCGCACGGGTGGCCCTCGACATCAGCGGGCGCGGCTACGCCGTCGTCGACCTCGGTGTCAGCGGGACGACCATCGCGGACCTGCCGGGCGATCTCGTGCGTCACTTCCTGGAGTCGTTCGCGGTCGAGGCGCGCATCACGCTGCACGTCCACGTCCTGCACGGCGTCAACGCGCACCACAAGGTCGAGGCGTCGTTCAAGGGACTCGCCAAGGCGCTGCGGGACGCGGTGGAGATCGACCCCCGCGCGGGGGGCAACACCCCGAGCACCAAGGGCGTCATCGGGTAGGGGAAACGCCGGAGGGGCGCGGCAGCGTTCTGCATAGCCACAGTGAGGGGCCGGGATGCGTATAGCGACTGTGGTTGCAGGCCTGGTGATGCTCATGGCAGCGTGTGCACCTGCGCCAGCTGCTACCCCCACACTCCTTCCCACCGTTACCCCAACACCCACGGCAACCCAGACGCCCACGGCCACGCCCACGCCGACGTCGACCCCCACGCCTTCGGTTACCCCCACGCCGACTCCCGCCGCCACGCATACTCCTACTCCGACACCTACTCCTACACCTACGCCGTTGCCTACAGCGACGCCTACTCCTACGCCGTTGCCATGCGCAGGTGGCGTCGCGGTGCCCAGACCCCTGGACAACCCCGACCTCGTAGCGGACTGCGGAACGCTGTTGGAGATCAAGGACACACTTGCAGGCAGCGCGCGGTTGAACTGGTCGGCGGACATCCCCATGCACGAGTGGGATGGAGTACTGCTACGAGAGGAAGGTCCGCGGACTCGGCTTGACGAGTTGCAGCTTGGCCGAAGGGCGTTGTCCGGAGAGATATCTGCAGAACTAGGGGGACTCACCAGCATCAGGATACTGGAGCTCAGCGCCAACGGACTGACGGGCGCCATACCACCCGAGCTAGGCAACCTTGCGAGCCTGGAGAAGCTGAGCCTCGCAGAGAACGGGTTGACAGGGGGCATACCGCCAAGCCTGGGAAACCTCCCGAGACTGGCGTATCTGCGACTCGGCGCCAATCACCAGCTTGGGGGCCAGGTTCCCCGGGAGCTGGGCAACCTTATGAACCTGCAGGCGCTGGAACTTCCCACATGTGGCCTCAGCGGCGAGATACCGGCGACATTGGGCAATCTTGTTCAATTGGATTGGTTGGATATCTCTGGTAACAGCCTAACCGGAGAGATCCCGCCGGCGTTGGGTGAGATTGCCAGGTTGCGGCACTTGTTCCTTGACAGGAACGGGCTCACGGGCCAGATTCCGCCGGAGCTGGGTGACCTTACTCTTCTGCGAAGCCTGTCCCTTGGCGGTAACGGCCTGACCGGAAACATACCCAGCGAGTTGGGCAACCTCCTCCTCCTGAAAAACATGGCCTTCGACAGTAACAGTCTGACCGGGAACATACCTCGGGAGTTCGGCAACCTGCTCAACCTCGAGTCGCTGCTCCTCTACGAGAATGGGCTGACCGGAGAGATACCGGAGGAGCTTGGGAACTTGGCGAACCTACGGGAACTGAGCTTCGACGGTAACGGTCTTAGCGGTCAGATACCGCCCGAACTGGGTGACCTTGCTCTTCTGCGAAGACTATCGCTCGGCGGCAACGGCCTGAGTGGGAGCATACCCTCGAATCTCGGCAACCTGACCAGCCTCGAGTTCTTGTTCCTTCAGGACAATGGGCTGACCGGAGAGATACCGTGGATACTGGGCCGGCTCTCGCATTTGCGGGAATTGAACCTTGCCGGTAACGGCCTCAGTGGCGAGATTCCACCGGCATTCGGCGCACTCTTCAGCTTGCGGGTCCTGGCCCTCGGTCCGAATCGGTTGACAGGGCGGATACCGCCGCAGTTGGGCAATCTCCTCGGTCTACAGACGCTGGACCTCGCGGACAACGACTTGGTGGGAGAGATACCGCCCGACCTGGGTAGAATCTGGGAACTCGAAAACCTGGTGCTCGTGGCAAATGAGTTGGGGGGAGAGATACCCCCTGAACTCAGCAAGCTTCGGAACCTGGTGTTCCTGAACCTTGCGCACAACTTCGTGACCGGAAGCATACCACCGGAGCTCGGCGACCTCCCTGATCTGAGGTCCGTGGACTTCCAGGGCCTTCCATTGACAGGCTGCGTGCCTCAGGGACTGCGCGATCTGCCATTCAGATTGGACTACCTGGGCCTGCCGTATTGCGAACGGTGAGAGCAGGTGGGCCGGGCATCGTTCGGCGGCTCTGCGATGTAATGTTTTCCGTCAGGCAAGGACCAGTGGGGCAGGTACTCAGGCCGGTCTGATGTCCGCTTCGTAGGCCTCGATGACGGGGTTGGCGAGCAGCTTGTCGCACATCTCGTGCACGTTCCGGTGGGCCGCCGGTCCGTCCGGCGCTTCGATGTCCAGCGTGAGCATCTTGCCGACCCGCACGTCGCGCACGCCGTCGAACCCGAGCGAGTGCAGGCTACCGAGCACGGCGTTGCCCTGCGGGTCGTTAACTGCGGGCTTGAGCATCACCTGGATGCGCGCGGTGAACCGCATCACGCGCCGTTGTCCGAGCCGCAGGACTCGTCGCGGTGGTCCTCGACGAAGTTGCGCATGGCGTCGGTCTCGCTCGGAGTCACCGTGTCGATCCTGCCCCACGCCGTGAGCGTTATCTCGCCCTCGTCGACCGCGGAGTGCGGCTGCACCACGTAGCAGTCCGGATAACCGGGCAGCGACTCGACGAACGCCTCCAGCTCGGTGCGTTGCGCCTCGCTCGCCAGGCTGTAGTTGAAGACGACCGCGCCGTTGCGGAGGTTGCGGACAACGGCCTCGTCCGGCCCCTGCTCTTTGTGGGTGCCCCACGCGGCAGCCTCAGCCCAGCTGGGGCCGGACGTGGGCGGCGAGGTGTCGTACTCGGCCGTCTCGCCGGGGTCCAGCAGGTCTCCTTCCTGGATGGCGAGTTGCGTTCCGGCGACCTCCCGCTGCTCCGGCGCGGTGGGAGTGGGATTGATCCCGAAGGAGGGCAGGGCAAGTCCGGTGATGAGCGCGAAGGCGATGATGAGGCCCCCGGCCATGAAGAAGCGGCGCCTGCGGGCGCGCTTAGCGGTAGAACGCTGGCGGCGCTCCTGTCGTGCCGCGGTCCGGCGTGAAGCCCTGCGCTCTGGAGCGGGGCGGGTGGGTTGCGCAGGATGCGCGCCGGGTTGCTGCTGCTCCTCGTTGGCCAAGTGGGTTGTCCTTCCGATGGTGGTGTCTGCGAAGCGTTTCAGGCGGCCCGGCCGGTGAGCTTCCGGTAGGCTTCCCAGTAGCGCTCCGTCGTCTTCTGCACGACGTCGTCAGGCAGCGGCGGGGCGGGCGGCGTGCGGTCCCAGTCCTTCTGTGTGAGGAGCCAGTCGCGCACGAACTGCTTGTCGTAGTTGGGCTGGGACTTGCCGGGGTTCCACCCGCTCGCGTCCCAGAAGCGGCTGGAGTCGGGCGTGAGCACCTCATCGATGAGGATGACCTCGCCGTCGCGCACGCCGAACTCGAACTTCGTATCGGCGATGATGATGCCGCGCTCCGCGGCCATGTCGTGCGCGTGCTGGAAGACGGCGAACGAGAGGTCGCGGAGCGTCGTCGCCATCTCCGCGCCGACCAGGGCGGCCATCTCCTCGGCATTCAGCGGCTCGTCGTGGCCGACCTCGGCTTTCGTCGTCGGCGTGAACATCAGCTCGGGCAGCCTGCTGCCGTCCACGAGTCCGGGCGCCATCGGGACGCCGAACATCGTGCCGGTCGCGTTGTAGTCCACGAGCGCTGAGCCGGTGAGGTACGCGCGAACGACGCACTCGGCGTCGATGCGCTCTGCGCGCTTCACGACCATCGCCTGCTGCGCGATCTCCGGCGCGAGGTCCTTCAGCAGCGGATGCTCGGCAAGGTCGCCCAAGTCTTCGGTGTCCTCCGCGAGCGCGATGAAGTGGTTCGGCACGATGTGGCGCGTCTGCTCGAACCAGAACTTCGACATCAGCGACAACACGCGCCCCTTGTCCGGTATGCCTGTGGGCAGCACGACGTCGAACGCGGAGATGCGGTCCGTGGCGACCATGAGGAAGAGGCCGTCGCCGAGGTCGTAGGTGTCGCGCACCTTGCCCCGGTAGAGGCGGTTGGGGAGTGGCGTTTCAAGCAGTGGCATGGTCTCGCTCCCGTGTGGAATCAGCAGGTGCACCGAGGCCCGCGCGCTCGAACAGCGCGTCGACGTTCGCGGTGTAGTAGCCGTAGTCGAACAGTTCGGCGAGTTGTGCCTCGCCGAGACGTGCTCGCACGTCGGCGTCGCCCTTCACGAGGTCACGGAAGTCTCCGCCTTCGTCCCACGTCGCGGCGGCGTGGCGCTGCATCATGCGGTAGGCGTCCTCGCGGGGCATGCCGGCCTCGATGAGCGCGAGCATGACGCGCTGCGAGAAGAGCAGCCCTCGCGTCGACTCGATGTTCGCCATCATGCGTTCCGGGAAGACGCTCATCCCGCGCACGATACCGGTGAACAGGTCCAGGATGTAGTCGAGCGCCATGCAGGAGTCCGGCAGGATGATGCGCTCCGCAGACGAGTGCGAGATGTCGCGCTCGTGCCACAGTGCGACGTTCTCCAGCGCGGTGAGGGCGTTGCCGCGTATGAGGCGCGAGAGGCCACAGACGCGCTCGGAGAGGTCCGGGTTGCGCTTGTGCGGCATCGCGGACGAGCCGGTCTGGCCTGCGCCGAATGGCTCCTCGACCTCGTGCACCTCGGTGCGCTGCAGGCCGCGTACCTCGGTCGCGAACTTCTCGAGCGACGCCGCGGTTACGGCGAGCGCCGTCATGAAGTTGGCGTGCCGGTCGCGCTGGACGATCTGGTTGGAGAGCGGCGCGTACGGGATGCCGAGCGACTCGCAGGCGTAGGTCTCGACCTCGAGCGGGACGGTGGCATGCGTGCCGACGACGCCGGATATCTTGCCGACGGACGCTTCCTGCGCGGCGCGCTCCAGGCGGCCCCGGTTGCGCCGCATCTCGTCCCACCAGAGCGCTAGTTTGAGCCCGAACGTGGTCGGCTCCGCGTGCACGCCATGCGTGCGCCCCATGATGAGCGTGTGCTTGTGCTCGAGCGCGCGCTCGGCGATGGCCTCGATGAGCGCGTCCACGTCCGCGAGCAGGATGGCCGCGGAGTCGCGCATCTGCAGACCCGTCGCGGTGTCCCAGACGTCGTTGGAGGTGAGGCCGTAGTGTACCCAGCGCCCCTCCGGGCCGAGGCCGGACGTGACGGAGTAGAGAAACGCGGTAACGTCGTGGCGCGTCTGTTCGAACTTCTCGTCGAGTTTCGCCCCGTCCCATGACGCCCCGCGTATACGCTGCATGTCCTCCGCCGGTATGGCGCCGAGGCGCGTCCACGCCTCGCAGACGGCGATCTCGACAGCCAGCCAGCGGTCGTACTTGCCCTGGTCGGACCAGATCTGCTTCATCGCCTCGCGGGCGTAGCGGTCGATCATCGGCCGGCCTGCAAGCGTGCTTGGGCGTAATCCAGCACGGGGAAGAAGTCCGGCAGCTCTCGATAGGCGATGCCGCGTTCGCGGCAGACGCCGGCGAGGGGTTCCCGAGCAAAAACCGCATCGGCGCGGGAGGCGGGGCAGGCGTCCGAGACGCCGTCGCCCGCGTAGACGACGTGCTCACCGTCGCGGCGGGAACGTTCGAGCGCCATGCACTTGCAGTTGCCGGGCCACCACGCACACGACTCGTCCGCGAACGTGTACTCGTACGTCTTGGCGTCCGGCCCGTACGTCCGCACCGTGTGGGTCTCCACGTCCACGCCGTGCTCGTCGAGGAGAGCCTCGACGTAGTAGTCGAGGCCGTGGCTCGCTACCGCCAGGCGGATGCCGTGCTCCGCGCAGTACGCGGCGAGATCGGCGAAGCCGTGCCTGAGCTGGGCATTGGAGCGGACGTAGTCCATCTGCTCATCGACCGTCGCAGTCATCTGGCGGAACGCGATCTCCTGGTACTCGGCGAGCGATATCTCGCCGTCGGCGCGTCGCTTGCTCACGTCGCGCCAGTGAACGATGCCGGGCTGCGATACGTCCGGCTGGAAGCGTTCCAGCAACATCTGGCCGACGTTCTGCACGGCGGCGGTGTCGTCGAAATCGCAGAGGATGATCATTCGGCGGAGCGTTGCAGGGGTCGTTCAGCGCTGGCGGAGCCGCTCGCGGTACTGCTCCACGGCCTCTCGAATCATAGCATACTTGATGCCCAGCACCTCCGCCGCGAGCAGGGCCGCGTTGCGCGCGCCCCACGCCCCGACGGCCACCGTCGCGACCGGTATGCCGGGCGGCATCTGCACGATGGAGTAGAGCGCGTCGATGCCGCCCCCGAGTTCGCTCGACGCGATTGGCACGCCTATGACGGGCAGGGTGGTGTGCGAGGCCACGACGCCCGGCAACGCGGCTGCACCTCCCGCGGCTGCGATGAATACCTCGACGCCGGTGGCAGGGGCGCTCTCCACGTACTCCTGCACCTTCTTCGGGTTCCGGTGCGCCGACGCGACGATGAGCTCGGCCTCGACGCCGAGGTCCGTGAGCGTCTTGAGCGTATCTTCCATCACGGGCTGGTCGGTTGCGCTTCCAACGATGATGCCTACCTGTGGCACGGGGCTTCTCCTGACGGTGGGGTTGATCGTCCCGTACTTTATCAGACGCTCATCGCCTTGAATCCGCCTGCTACAATGACACAACCGGCCCAGTCTTGAGTTAAAGTGCCTCTGGGGAGGACAACTGATGACGCTGCTGGCCTATCGATCGAAACTGGGCGTCGCTTTATCAGACGACTCGGATTCGAGCGGTCTATCCCAGGATGTGCGCGCGGAGCTCAAGCGCATCGAAAACGCGATGCGCAATCTTGTAGCCCTGCTCACGCAAGTGCAGTCGCTTTCGGCGGCAGAGGTATTGGCGGCATCGATTGCACCTGCGTACATCGAACTGGCGACGCAGTGGGGGCGAACTCGGCTGCAGGACCGCGAGTCTGTTCCCGAGGCGAATACTAGAAACCCATTGTTTGAAGACATCCACCGCTCCGACATGATTCCCGAAGACACCAAGGAGACCTTGTACGGAGCTCTTGAGTCATCGGTGGCTTACTTCGCATGGATTCACCGAAACTACGCCACCCTGATGGTGGAAGAAAGGCAGCATGTGACCGAGGTCCTTGAGCAAGTGGGCTATGACATAGCTGGCGTCGAAGCAGCACTCGTCGCGGTCGGATTGACCATCAAGGGAGTACCTGGATCAGACCCCCAGGCGATCCCGCCTCTCGCTGAACTGGTTGACCGTTGCTGGACAGAGGTCGAGGACGTCTTCCTCAGCCTGGCAAAGCATGAAGACGATGATGGCGGCACGGTCCCACTGAGCGAGGTCAAGGCGGAACTTGGCCTATAACGTCTCCTTCACGCGGAGGGCGCAGCGTGAACTGGCTACGATCCTGCGCTCCGCGAACCCCGCGACACGTCGCAACCTGGGCGACGCGCTGACCCGCTTGCAGGAGAACCCGTACCCGTTGCCAAACCCGGCAGTCACAGGATGCTGTGAGTCAGCTGCACAACGTCGCCGACCCCGCAAGCGGTGAATGGCGTATCAGGGTAAGGAACTACCGTATCGACGGCGACGAGGTAGTCATCACGCGGGTTGCGCACCGCTCGGAAGTGTACGGCGACCTCTAGCTCTCATCCCGCTGCGAACGACCCGGCTCTTCAGCCGACCGGCCGGTGGTCACACCTGCCTGTGCGGGTTCCTGGTGCAGGAGGGAATCGTACGGAATGCCGAAGCGTTCATGGAGTACATGGGCCATCCTGGGGGTGAGTGGACGAGCACCCGCAAGTACCTCTGTCACTTCAGAAGTTGTTCCGAGGTACTCCGGCGTTCTGCCTTCCTGGTCGATGAGGAACTCAATGGCCCCGATAGGAGTGGGGTAGCCCATGGGTTCGTGCTTGTCCTCGTACCGCTCCACGAGGTCCACGAGAGCGTCCAGCTCATCGCCTTCTGGGGTGCCGTCGGGGGCATCCCAGAGCTGTTCGATGCGCCCCAGCGCTGCCTGGTAGTCCGCTTCCGTGCGGATGGACTTCACCTTGGCCACGTTAGACCTCCATCGCGTTCACGCGGTCGTATTCTGGGTGCGTGCCGACGAAGCGTACGTATGCGGTCCCTCGACGGTAGTTCATCCGCACGATCAGCCGGTAGTCGTTACCCTTGATGTTGAAGACCACTCGGTCGTCGCCCAAGATGCTCACATAAGGATACCTGCTCTTCACCTTCGCTGGTGTATCCAATTCTGTTGGGTCTGTGTGGACGAGTCTCCTCCACCACGCCTGCAAAGGGACCTCCGCGTCCGGATGTCGCTCCCAGAACTCGCGGAGCGTTCTCTTTGAAATGACCCGCACAGCGAAGTAAGCCCCTCACCCCGCCGCGAACGATGCGATGTCCGTGCGGTAGTGTCTGCCCTCGAACGTCACCGCGTTCGCTGCCGCGTAGGCGCGAGCGCGGGCCTCGGCCATCGTCGCGCCGCGCCCAACGACTGTCATCGTACGCGAGCCGCCCGTAGCGAACCCGCCGCCTTCGGCGAGGGCAGTGCCCGCGTGGAAGACCGCTGCATCCTGCTCCGCCTCTGCCAGCCCCTCGATATGCTTCCCTGTCTCGTGACCGCCGGGATAGCCGTCGGGGGCGAGCACGACGCCGACAGTGCAGTCGCTGCTCCAGCGCAGGTCGAGGGCAGGCAAGGTTCCATCCAGTGTCGCCTCGACCACGTCCAGGAGGTCGTGCTCCAGCCTGGGCAGGATGAGCTGCGTTTCCGGGTCGCCCAGGCGGGCGTTGAACTCGATGATGAACGGTCCATCGCTGGTCAACATAAGCCCGCCGTAGAGGACGCCGATGAATGGGCAGCCCTGGCGCGCCATCTCGCGGATGACCGGTTCGATGCACGTTTCGCGTATCTCCCGCTCCATCGCGGCGTCCCACCACGGCGGCGGGCTGTAGCCGCCCATCCCGCCCGTGTTCGGGCCTCGGTCGCCGTCGAATACGCGCTTGTAGTCGCAGGCGGGCACGAGCGGCGTCACGTATGCGCCGTCCGTGAAGCAGAAGACGCTCAGCTCCTGGCCGATGAGGCACTGCTCGATAACGACGCGCTCGCCGGACGCCCCGAATGCGTGGTCTACCATCGCGTCGCCCACGGCTTCGAGCGCCTCGTCGACGCTCTGCGCGACCACGACACCCTTGCCCGCGGCGAGGCCGTCCGCCTTGACGACGATGGGCGCGCCCTGCGAGCGCACGTACTCCTGTGCGGCGTCCGCGTCGTCGAAAACCTTGAACGCTGGCGTCGGAGCACCCGCGTCGCGCATGATGTGCCTGGCGAACGATTTGCTGCCCTCGATGCGTGCGGCGGCCTGCGTCGGTCCGAAGATGCGCAGCCCTTCCTGCTGGAAGCGGTCAACGACGCCGATGGTAAGCGGGAGCTCCGGGCCCACGATAGTAAGGTCGATGCCGTGCTCGCGGGCTGCGGCCATGAGCCCGTTGAGGTTGGTCACGGCGACGGGAAGGTTCGTGGCGACAGAGGCGGTCCCGGCGTTGCCCGGCGCGGCGAACAGTCCAGGGTTGCGGGGGCTCTGAGCGAGCTTCCAGAGGATGGCGTGCTCGCGCGCGCCGCCCCCGACGACGAGCACCTTCACGCGCGGTCCCTCGGCTGCCGGAACATGGCGAAGGCGATGACGAGGCACACGATGCCGACGCCCATCGCTATGAAAACCGTCGGCACGTCCCACTCGCCTGCGATGCCCATCGCGAGCCCCCCGATGATGAACGTGAAGCCCAGCGCGCCAAACGCCGTCCTTACCGCGCGCCTGAGGTTGACGACGCCCATCGCGCCTACTCCCACTCGATGGTGCCGGGCGGCTTGCTCGTGATGTCGTAGACGACGCGGTTCACGCTCGGGACCTCGTTGACGATGCGGTTGGATATACGCGCAAGCGTCTCGTAGGGCAGGCGGGCCCAGTCGGCCGTCATCGCGTCCTCGCTCGTGACCGCCCTGAGCGCCACGACGTGCTGGTAGGTGCGCAGGTCGCCCATGACGCCCACCGTGCGGGTGTCCGTGAGCACGGCGAAGCTCTGCCAGAGCTGGTCGTAGAGGCCGTCGCCCTTGATCTCGTCCATCACGATCCAGTCCGCGGCGCGCAGCGTCTCCAGCTTGTCGTACGTCACGTCGCCGATGATGCGTATCGCGAGACCGGGGCCGGGGAACGGCTGGCGGTTGATCATCTCCGGCGGCAGTCCGAGCTCCGCGCCGACGAGCCGCACCTCGTCCTTGAACAGGTAGCGCAGCGGCTCGACGAGGTCCAGCTGCATCCGCTCCGGCAGCCCGCCGACGTTGTGGTGCGTCTTGATCTTGTGCGACGCGCTGTGCTCCGCGGTCTCGCTCTCGATCACATCCGGGTAGAGCGTGCCCTGCGCGAGGAAGTCCACCGCGCCCATCGTGCGCGCCTCCTCCTCGAACACGTTGATGAACTCCGCGCCGATCGTCTTGCGCTTCTGCTCCGGGTCGGTCACTCCGGCAAGGCCGGAGAGGAAGCGCTCAGTGGCGTCGACATAGACCAGGTTGAGGCGGAGGTTGCGCTCGAACACGGCGCGGACGCGTTCCGGCTCCTCGCGGCGCAGCAGGCCGTTGTTGACGAAGATGCAGGTCAATTGGTCGCCGATCGCCTCGTGGACGAGTCGCGCGGTGACGGCGGAGTCCACGCCGCCGGAGAGCGCGCAGATGACGCGCCCGTCGCCCACCTGGTCGCGGATGCGCTGCACCGTCTCGGAGACGAAATTGCCGGGCGTCCACGAGCCGGACACGCCGCACACCTGGTAGGCGAAGTTGCGGATGACCTCCGCGCCCTGCGGCGTGTGGGCGACCTCCGGGTGGAACTGGATGCCGTACATGCCGGCGTCGTTCGCCATCGCCGCGATGGGCGAGTTCTCCGTGTAGGCGATGGCGCGGAAGCCGGGGGGCATCGTGCTGATGCGGTCGCCGTGGCTCATCCATACGGCCGTCTCGCCTTCCAGCCCGTCGAAGAGCGGGCTCGGGTCGTTCTTGTGCACGACGGCGAAGCCGTACTCCCGCTCCGTGGCGGGTATGACGCTGCCGCCCAGCTGATGCGCGAGCAGCTGCATGCCGTAGCAGATGCCGAGCACCGGCACGCCGCTCTCGAATATCCACGGCTGGGCCAGCGGCGCGCCGTCCTCGTAAACGGAGGCAGGGCCGCCGGAGAGGATGATGCCCTTCAGATCGAGACCGGCGACGGCTGCGCGGGGCGCGGTGGGAGAGATCAGTTCGCAGTAGACGTTCTGCTCGCGAACGCGGCGCGCGATGAGCCTGCTGTACTGTGAGCCGTAGTCGATAACGGCGATGCCCTCGGGCTTCAGGGGGTCGGCTTCGCCGATGCTCCGGCGCGCGCCGGAGGTTTGTTCGCGCTCCTGGGCGATGCCCAGATAGGTGGAGACTTCCACGTCGCCGCTCGTCGACACCCGGTGCGTCCCGTCGGTGAGCGGCGGTGGGGCGTTGTCGTTCGGCGAGTCCATGCGGTGACTATCAATGTATAACGCCGCGCCGCCGCCGGTCAACGCGCATCCCGGCGTAGGAGAGAGGCCGTTTATCGGGGCTGCGCAACATGTGTGACACGCGCCCCTTACGCCGTTGCGCGTGCCCGTCCTACCATGGTCTCGGTTGCTGGGCCCCGCGTCCACGTGGACTACCGACCGCGCCAGGAGTGCAGCATCCCGGAATGTCCCACAATGTCTCACGTACGCGGAAGGGGCAGTATGCCAACCGGAGTAGGACGGCGTTGACAGGAGTGGAGTAAGACCGAATGAGATCAGATGAGACCGGACATTTTCTGCATCTCCCGGACAAGGCCGTCGTTGAGAATGAACTGCACGGTCCTTCCAAAGGAGGCCTGGTCATGCCAGGGGAAACCGGAGTGAGGCCGACCCGGTGCTATACTCGTGGCCGTCGTACCCGTAAGGACGGTCCCCTGATGCCCTTGGCCCCCGACAACCCCAACAACCGCTCCGTCGCGTCCATCCTGCTGCGCGAGGGCGGCGTCATCGCGTTTCCCACGGACACGGTCTACGGGCTCGGGGCGTCGGCCTTCAACTACGCGGCGGTCTCCATGGTCTTCGTCATCAAGAACCGCAGCAGGGACCAGGGACTGCCCGTGCTCATCACCTCTGAGTCGCAGTTGCCGGAGGTGGCGTCGGAGGTGCCGGACAGCGCCTACGCGCTCGCGGAGCGCTTCTGGCCCGGCGGGCTCACGCTCGTCGTGCCGCGGAACTTGAACGTCCCCGCGCTCGTCGCCGGATACGGCGACACGATAGCCGTGCGGCTGCCGGACCACCCGTGCCCACAGACGCTCGTGCAGGCGCTCGGGAAGCCGATAACCGGCACGAGCGCGAACCGCCACAACGGCCCGGAGCCGTCGAGCGCGGCCGAGGTGCAGCGCCAACTCGGCAACCGGCTAAGCATGATCCTGGACGGCGGCGAAAGCCCCGTGGCGGCGCCGTCCACCATCGTCGACACGACACAGTACCCCCCGAAGGTGCTCCGGCTCGGCGGAGTCTCGGTCGAACAGATGCAGGAGGTCTGCGAGATAGCAGGGCCAGACGCGCCCGCCCGCTGACGCTTACCCCATGCCTGCCGCACCCTGGACACCCGACAGCCTGCTCGCGCATCAGCCGCTTATCGAGCGGGCGCTGCGCGCGAGTCTCGAGCTGCCGAAGGACCCCGCGCTCCCGCTCTACCGGATGATGCGCTACCAGCTCGGCTGGATCGACGCCGCCGGCGAAGAGCGGCATGCGGAGACCTTCCGGTGGCTCGGCGCGCTCTGCCTCGAAGCGTCGGTTGCGCTCGGCGGCGAACCGGAGCAGTGCGCTCCGAGCGCGGCGGCCATCGAGCTCCTGGACGAGTCTGCCGCAGTCCACGAGGACATGCAGACGGCGGCGCAGCAGCGGGCAGGGCAGGACGCGGTCTGGTGGGTGTGGGGACCGGCGCAGGCCATCAACGCGGGCGACGGCCTCTACGCGCTCGCGCGCCTCTCCATACTCGATACGCTCAGCGGCGACGCAGCGGCCCGGCTCCCGGCGACGCTCACGGAGTTGGATACCGCCGCGCTGGAGTACTACCAGGGCCAGTATCACGACCTGCAACTCCAGGAGCGCGTGGACGTGACGGAGCAGCAGTACATGCGGATGGCGCGCGGCAAGTACGGCGCGCTCATCGGCGGCGCGCTCGCGCTGGGCGCGGTCGCCGCCGGAGCGGACGAGGCCACGACACGCGCCTTCCGCGAGGCCGGCATCGAGATGGGTGTGGCGTCGCTCATCGCCAGCGAGGAGCGCCTCTTCTGGGGCGAGGGCGGGCAGGCAGGCCGCGCGCTGAACAAGAGCAAGCTTTATCCGGTGGTCGCCGCGCTCCAGCATGGGACGCTCACGCAGAAGCGGACGCTCGGCGGCTATTACTTCAAGCGCGTCATGGAGCCGGACGACCTCGCGGGCATCCGCGCAGTGCTCGAGGAATCAGGTGCTCGGGAGCGAACGCAGGCAGCAAAGGACGGTGCGATGCGGAGCAGCATCGTCGCGCTTGAAAAGACCGACCTGACGATCATCCAACTCGATGGCTGGGGCGAGATCGTCAGCGCACTCGCAGGTGAGCCATGGGGATGAAACGAACGATCAGGGACTTCGACTGGCAGGACAAGCGAGCGCTCGTCCGCGTCGATTTCAACGTACCGTTCGAGCGGGGCACGACGCGTATCTCCGACGACGTGCGCATCCGCGAGGCCGTGCCGACCATCGAACACCTGCGCGGACAGAGCGCGGCGGTCGTCCTCTGCACGCACCTCGGGCGCCCGGACGGCAAGCGCGTCCCGGATCTGGAGCTTGGCCCCATCGTCGAGCGGCTGAGCGAACTGCTCGGCGCGCCGGTCGGCTACGTCCACGACGCGCCGGGCGACGACGCGAAGGCCGCCGCCGGAGCCCTGGCTTCGGGCGATGTTCTCATGTTGGACAACATCCGCTTCTGGCCGGGCGAGGAGGCGAACGACACTGACTTCGCCGCCGCGCTGGCGTCGCTGGCTGACGCGTACGTGAACGACGCATTCGGCACGGCGCACCGCGCGCACGCTTCGACCGAGGGCGTTGCGCACCGCCTTCCGGCTATGGCAGGGCTGCTCATGGACAAGGAGATCAGGTTCCTCGGCGGTGTCCTGGAGCATCCCGCGCGCCCGCTCGCGGCCTTGCTCGGCGGAGCTAAGGTAAGCGATAAACTCCAGGTGCTCGGGCGGCTCATCGGCCACGCCGATGAGCTGTTCGTTGGCGGCGGCATGGCCGGTACGTTCCTCAAGGCGCAGGGCTATGAGATAGGCGCATCGCTGCTGGAAGAAGACCTCATCAACTTCTGCGCGGACACGATGGAGCGCGCCGCCGAGGCTTCGACCCCCATCACGCTCCCGGAGGACGTCGTCGTCGCGGAACGTATCGAACCGGACGTGCCTGCGTCCGTCGTCGGCATCGGCGACATCCCCGCGAACGCGATGGTCCTCGACATCGGGCCGCGCACGGCTGCCTCATATGCGCAGCGGCTCGCAGCCATGGGCTCTGTTGTCTGGAACGGGCCGATGGGCGTGTTCGAGGTGCCGCCGTTCCATGAGGGTACGCGCATCGTGGCGGAGGCCATCGCGTCCGGCAGCGTCGTCTCGGTCATCGGCGGCGGCTCGACCGCAGAGGCGATCGCGCACCTGGGACTCGCGGAGCGGATGTCGCACGTGTCGACGGGCGGCGGCGCATCGCTGGAGTTCCTGGAAGGCAGGAAGTTGCCCGGCGTCGCCGTCCTGGACGACGCCTAGACCGCGCATAGAACTGACGCTGAGGAGAAGACGTGCGAACGCCCTTCGTAGCAGGCAATTGGAAGATGAACCCGCCCTCCGTCGCGGAGGCCGAATCTCTCGCCTCGGACCTCGTCGGGGAGATCGGCAGCATCGGCGGCGTGACGCGCGTCGCCTGTCCGCCGTTCGTCGCGTTGCCCGCCGTCGCCGGAGCACTCGCAAGCTCCGGCATAGGCGTTGGCGCGCAGAACGCCCACCCCGAAGCGAAGGGCGCCTTCACCGGCGAGGTCCCGCTGGGCATGCTCGACGGACTGTGCGCCTACGTCATCGTCGGCCACTCGGAACGGCGGCAACTCTTCGGCGAGACGGACGCATTCGTGAGCGCGAAGGTCGGCGCCGTGCTCGCGGTGGGGCTGACGCCCATCCTCTGCGTCGGCGAGACGCTCGACGAGCGCGACGCGCACAGGGCGGAGGCGGTAGTGCGCCGGCAGGTGTCCGCGGGGCTGGCAGGCGTGAGCGAGGAGCAGGCAACCCGCATCGTCATCGCCTACGAGCCGGTGTGGGCCATCGGCACGGGCAGGGCGGCGACGCCGGAGATAGCCCAGGAGATGTGCGCTTTCGTCCGCTCGGAAGCGGGCGCATCGCTCGGCGTGAACGCCGCGGACGGCATGCCGGTGCTCTACGGCGGCAGCGTCAACCCCGGCAACGCGGAGTCGCTCGCGGCGCAGCCGGACGTCGACGGCGCGCTCGTGGGTGGTGTGAGCCTCGTCGCGGCGGACTTCGCCGCCATCGTCAGGGCGTTCGCGCCGCGCTGATCGTCCATGGCCGCGCCGCGCGTGCTCTTCATCGTCGGACCGACAGCGAGCGGCAAGACTGCCGCGTCGTTGGAAATCGCATCTCAGGTGCGCGTCGAGATTGTGAACGCGGACAGCCGCCAGGTGTACCGGGGCATGTCGGTCGGCACTGGCAAACCGTCGCCCGCCGAACTCGCCTCGGTCCCGCACCACCTCATCGACGTCGCCGCGCCGGACGAACGCTACAACATCGCGCGGTTCCTCACGGAGGCGCGCGATGCCATCGCAGACGTCGCGTCGCGGGGCATAGCGCCCGTCGTCGTGGGAGGCACGGGGCAGTACGTCTGGGGCCTGATCGAGGGTTGGCATGCGCCCGCCGTGCCCCCGAACCAAGCGCTGCGTGCCGAGCTTGCGGAAGAGGCGCGCAAGCACGGGCTGGAGGCGCTGCACAAGCGCCTGCGCGCTGTCGACACGAGCGCAGCGGACGCGATCGACCCGCGCAACGTCCGGCGCGTCGTCCGTGCGCTGGAGGTGTGGCACGAGACGGGCGCCCCGTTCTCGCGGCAGCGCCGGAAGTCGCCCCCGGAGTTCGAGCCTGTGCTGCTCGGCATTGCGCCGGAACGCGCCGCGCTCCGCCAACGCGCCGGCGAACGCGTCGATGCGATGCTCCGTGGCGGCTGGCCGGAGGAAGTGCGCGAGTTGCTGAACGCAGGCTATGGCCCGCAGTTGCCGTCGTTCTCCAGCGTTGGCTACCGGGAGGTCGCCGAGCACGTCCGGGGGAACATGACCCTCGACGAGACGGCCGAGCGCGTCAAGAACGCGACGCACCGCCTCATCCGGCGCCAGGCGACGTGGTTCAAGGCCGCCGACGCCCGCATCACGTGGAGCTCTGACGCTGCCTCGCTCGCGGCAAGGGCACTGGAGGCGCTTCGCGCTTGACGGCGCGCACGTGCTTTGGCTTGACGGAGCACGCTTGCTCGTAGGAACCTAGTATCGCTCCTCCGCCGCCTTGGCGAGAGGGAGATTACACGACGAGAGCAGGTGACATGGCAGGCTATCTCGACCCCAACGACCCCGTGGTGCAGGCGTTCGCGAAGCTGGGCACGACGCCCGTCAGCGATGCGATGGACAGGCTTGGCCTCGCAGGCCAGGTATTCGGCATCAAGCCGGTCGACCGCGACTTCACGCTCTGCGGACGCGCGCACACGGTGCGAAACGAGCCGATGACCGCCGGACACAAGGGCGAGAGCGTCGGCGACTACATCGACGAGGTCGCGCCCGGCCAGGTGGTCGTCATCGACAACGGCGGGAGGCTCGACGCCACGGTCTGGGGAGACATCCTCACCATCATGGCCGACCGGAACAACCTCGGCGGCACGGTGATCCACGGCGTCTGCCGCGACTCCAACCGCGCCCTGAAGCTGAACTACCCCATCTTCTCTCGCGGCACGTACATGCGCACAGGCAAGGACCGCGTCCGCGCCGACGCCTACCAGGAGCCCGTGTCGCTCGGTGAGCTACGTGTGCTGCCCGGCGACCTGCTGCTCGGCGACGGCGACGGCGTACTCGTTATCGCCAAGGAGCATGAGGAAGCGGTGCTGCAGGCGGCGCAGGAGGTCGACGAGGCCGAGGAGCGCATCCGCAACGAGATCGCGCTCGGCGGCCGCCTCGACGCAGCGCGCGAGAAGTTCAAGTACCACTCGCTGCAGAGCAGGACGTAGGAGCCCTCAAGAACTGCCGTGAACGAGCTGCGGTTGCCATATGCACTCGACGCTGCGGGCCATGTCGTTCATGTCGACCATGTGCCTCGCGGCAAAGACTGTGCCTGCAGTTGCCCGTCCTGCGAGCAGCCCGTGCTTGCGCGACAAGGTGAAATCAGGCAACACCACTTCGCACACATAGGCCTTAGGTGCGATCCTGACGGGCAACTTCATGAGACTGCGAAGCTGCTCCTGTACGAGCGCATCGCCGCATCCATTGCGCAGGCTGAAGCCGTACCTGTCCGATGGGATTGTCCTATATGCCTGCTCAAGCACGAGCGGAACCTGCTCGATGGAACTAAAGCTGACCAAGTCCGCTGTGAATACCGATGGGCTGAGGCGAACATCCGTGCAGACATAGCTCTCCTGTCAAGATCAGAGGCAGTCTTGCTTATTGAGGTCGTCGTCACACACGAGCCCAGCGAAGCCTACGCTGAGATAGGCATTCCGGTACTCGTTGTCAGACCGTCGGCGGACAAGTTGCAGATGCTCACGAGCGAAGCCTTGGCAATTTCGGCTACTCACAACTACCCATGCCCTGACCCACCGTGTAGTAGCTGTAAGCAAACCACATACTCCAAGGCATACAGCTGCACCAAATGCTCTCCATACGAACATCCACGTTGCGACCTATGCGATAAACCTCGGCCTCATCAGCATTGCCAGCACTGCAACGCCGTAATGCTCTCTGGTGTTCAGCTGTGTAGAGATTGCATCGCAGCGCTGAGTACCGAAGAACCTGCACCACCACAAGTGGCACGGGTATCGAGAGCAACCCCACGTAAGGAGGCGTGGTCACCTCCTGATCCTCCGATAGGCTTGGGTAGCCGAGACACCTGTATGTGTGGGAAGCCAAAATCAGTCTGTGGCCACCGGTCCAAGGCTTTCGCTGAAACTCGGAGGGAGCCGTATAACAGAGGAGGTAGATAGCGATGCAGACTTCCATTCCATGCGTATTCATGCGCGGCGGCACGTCGCGGGGGCCGTACTTCCTCGCGTCCGATCTGCCCAGCGACCCTGAAACGCGCGACAAGGTGCTGCTCGCGGTCATGGGCTCGCCCGACGACCGCCAGATCGACGGTCTCGGCGGCGCGGACCCGCTCACGAGCAAAGTCGCCATCGTCAGCCCCCCGACGCGGGAGGACTGCGACGTCGACTACCTGTTCGCGCAGGTCGTGGTGAACGAGGCGGTCGTGGACGTGAGCCCTAACTGCGGCAACATGCTCGCGGGCATCGGGCCCTTCGCCATCGAGCACGGCCTCGTTCCCGCCGGGGAGGGCGAGACCGTGGTGCGCATCCACATGGTCAACTCCGGCGACCGGGCCATCGCCCGCATCATGACACCGGGCGGGCAGGTGGAGTACCAGGGCGCCGCGCGCATCGACGGCGTGCCCGGCACGTCCTCGCCCATCATGATCGACGTCGAGGACACCGCGGGCTCGTTCTGCGGCGCGCTCTTCCCCACGGGCAACCGCATCGACGTGATCGACGGCATCGAGTGCTCGCTGATGGACAACGGCATGCCGGTCGTCGCGATGCGGGCCGCAGACCTTGATCGCACCGGCTACGAGACACGCGATGAACTGAACGCGGACACGGAACTGAAGGAACGCATCGAGAGCATCCGCCTGCAGGCGGGACACCTGATGAACCTCGGCGACGTGACCGACAACGTCGTCCCCAAGATGTTTCTGCTGGCGCCTCCGGTCAACGGAGGCGCCCTCTGCACGCGCTCGTACATCCCCAAGGTGGCGCACGCTTCCATCGGCGTCCTCGCCGCGGTGACGGTCGCGACCGCCGCCGTCTTCCCCGGCACCACCGGCTACGACTACGCGGTGAGGCCGGAGGGCAGCCGCAAGATGTTGGAACTGGAGCACCCGACCGGCGACTTCGCGGTCGAATTGCAGGTAGGAGGCACCGCCGAGGAGCCGGTCATCGAGCGCGCCGCACTGCTGAGAACGGCCCGCAAACTGATGGAGGGCGAGGTCTACATCCCGTCCGAGGTCTGGACAGGGAAGGGCGAACTCGCGGAGGCAACCGCACGATGACAGAGCGCGAGATACGCACGATCCCCGGACCTGACCCAAACCCCAAAAAGCCGGACCTGCAACTGCCACCGAGCGCGTGCGACGCGCACTGCCACGTCTTCGGTCCCGGCGACATCTTCCCCTACCATCCCAACCGGGCCTACACGCCGCCCGACGCATCGAAAGAGACGCTCAAGGCGCTGCACGGACACCTTGGCCTCGCGCGTGCGGTCATCGTCCACGCGAGCTGCCACGGCGTCTACATGGACGCGACGCTCGACGCCATCGCGTGGTCGGACGGGGCGTACCGGGGCACGAGCATCGTGGACCCGGACATCAGCGACGCGGAGCTGCGCCGCTACCACGAGGGCGGCATCCGCGCCGTGCGCTTCAACTTCGTTCGCCACCTGGAGAGCGTACCGGAGCCGGACGTCGTGCGGCGGATGGCGGAGCGCGTCGCGCCGATGGGCTGGCACCTCGTCGTCCACCTGGACGCTGAGGACATCGTCGAGCTCTCGCCGCTGCTGCTCGGGCTGCCCGTGCCGTTCGCGATAGACCACATGGCGCGGGTGAAGGCGAGCGACGGACTGGAGCAGACGCCGTTTCAGGAGTTGCTGCGCCTGATGGAGCGTCCGAACGCCTGGGTAAAGATATGCGGCGGCGAGCGCGTCTCGACCGACGGCCCGCCATTCACGGATGCCGTCCCGTTCGCGCAGGCGCTCATCGCCGCCGCGCCGGAGCGCGTGCTCTGGGGCACCGACTTCCCGCACCCGAACGTGCGCCACATGCCGAACGACGGCCACCTCGTCGATCTGTTCGGCATGTACACGGACGACCCGGCCATCCAGAAGCAGATCCTCGTGGACAACCCGGACACGCTCTACTTCAACGTGGACTGACACACAGCGGCAGATCGGGCAGGTCAGAGGCCTTACAATGGGTGAGGAGGCCTTTCGATGCCGCGTCTGCCTGCAGCCCGTTCCCGGCCCCGTCCAACCTTCCTTGCGTGGGCGCGAGTGACGTGGCTCGCGGTGAGCGCGCTCCTCGTGGCGACCGGCATCGCTGGAACTGCGTTGGCCCAGGTCCAACTCCGTGAAGCGCACGTCGTCGAGGTGGACGGCATCATCAGCCCCATCACCGACCGCTACATCACGCGTGCGCTGGAAGAGGCGGAGCGCAGCAGGGCCGAGGCGGTCGTCATTACGCTCGACACGCCGGGGGGACTGCTCAGCGCGACGCGGGACATCACTGAAACGCTCCTCGCCGCGCCCGTCCCTGTGGTCGTTTACGTCTCACCGCAGGGAGCGCACGCAGCGTCCGCCGGGACGTTCATCACGGCGGCGGGACACATCGCCGCGATGGCGCCCGGCACGAACATCGGCGCCGCGAGTCCGGTCGGCGCGCAGGGCGAGGGCCTGGACGAGACGCTCAAGGACAAGGTGTTCGAGGACACGGCGGCTCTGCTGCGTGCCATCGCTGAAACGCGCGGCAGGCCGTCCGAGCCGCTCGAGGCGACGGTGTTGGAAGCGAGGTCGTACACCGCGAAAGAGGCGCTTGAGCTCGGCATCGTGGATGTCATCGCCGTGAACGTGAACGACCTGCTGAAACAGATCGACGGCCGGAGCGTCGTCATCGTCACAGCGGACGGCGAACAGAGCGTGACGCTGCTCACGGCGGACGCGCCGGTGCGGAACATCCGCATGGGGCTGTTCGACCGCATCCTCTCCTACATCGCCGACCCGAACGTCGCGTTCCTGCTCATATCGCTTGGCGGGCTCGGGTTGTTCGTCGAGTTCTGGAATCCGGGGCTGATCTTCCCCGGAGTTGCAGGCCTCGTCGCGCTCGTGCTCGGACTTGCGGCGCTGGGCAGCCTGCCGGGAAACTGGGCGGGCGCGGCGCTGATCCTGCTGGCGTTCGTGTTGTTCAGCGTCGAGTTCAACGTAGACGGGTTCGGCGTATTCGGAGCGCTTGGCGTCGCGAGCATCGTGCTCGGCGGCATCCTGCTCTTCTCGCACTTCGGCACGCCGCAGTCGCCGGTGCTCCCGGACATCAGCGTGAGCCCGTGGGCCATCACGCCGGTCGCCGCCGCGTTCGGCGCCGGCGTGCTGTTCTTCGCTCGCGAGGCGAGGCGCACCCGCCACGCACAGCGCGGATGGGGGGTGCCGGAGCCCATCCTGATCGGGATGACTGGTATGGTATCGACAGCGCTCACGCCGGAAGGCAAGGTGCGGGTGCGCGGCGAAACGTGGAACGCGCGCGCGCTGGGCGGCTCGCACATCGGACGCGGGACGGCCATCGTGGTGCGGGCGCAACACGGCCCCCTGCTGGAAGTGGAACGAGCAGAGTCAACACAGGCAGAAGAAGCACAGAAGGAGTAACGCATGGCTAACTGGGGTCTCAACGTCATCAAACAGTATCAGCGGCTCGTGGTCTTCACGTTCGGTTCGTACACCGGCACGCGTGGGCCCGGCATCCGGTGGCTGTGGCCGTTCGTCAACAACGGCTCTACCAGCGCAGACCTGCGGGAGATACCCGTGCCTATCCCGCGGCAGACGAGCATCACCAAAGACAACGCGCCGATTGACATCGACTTCTTCGTCTACATGCGCGTCATCGAGGACAGGCCGCAGGACACCATCCTGAACGTGAGCGATTTCGGCGCAGCCGCGCAGGCCCTCTCCATGACGACCCTCCGTGCGGTTGTCGGCGAGATGGACCTGGACGACGTGCTCTCCAAGCGCGAGCGCATCAACTCCCAGCTCCAGGTGAAACTGGACGAGGTGACGGTCAACTGGGGCGTGAAGGTAACGCGTGTCGAGATCAAAGAGGTCGAGCCGCCGCGCGACGTGCAGGATGCGATGAACCGTCAGCTCTCCGCCGAGCGTACGCGCCGCGCCGCCGTCACTGAGGCGGAAGGCGACCGCGACGCCGAGATCAACCGCGCTGAGGGTGAGCGCCAGGCCGCGGTGCTCCGCGCGGAAGGCGCGAAGCAGGCCACCATCCTCGAAGCGCAGGGCGACCGTGAGGCCGCCATCCTGCGCGCAGAGGGCTTCAGCCTGGGCATGGAGCGCATCAACCAGGTGGCGATGCAGGCCGACCCTCGCACCATGAGCCTGCAGTACTTCGACACGCTCAAGGAAATCGGCGGCAGTCCCTCCACCAAGTGGATCTTCCCGATGGAGTTCACGTCCATGCTGCAGCCGTTCCTGCAAGGCGCGCAGGCCGCGACCTCCGGCAACCGCGAGGAGTAGTGCGGGCTGCATTGCAGAAGGGAACAGCGGCGGCCATCCTCGCGGTGGCCGCCGCACTGCTCGCCGTCTCCTGCGGGTCCGAGCCGACCCCCACGCCGACGCCAACCATCACCGCGGAAAACGTGCGCGACCGGGCAGCCGACGCACTGCGCGATCTCTCCACCGTCCACTTCCGCGTGACGCACGAGGAAGGCGGCACGGACATCGGCTTCTCCTCGACGCTAACCGAGGCGGAAGGCGACGGCCTCTTCCCGGACAAGGCGAGCTTCGTCGCGAAGGCCACCAGCGCGCTCTTCGGCGACGCCACGCTCGAATTGGACGTCGTGCAGTACGGCGAATCGACCTACCTGCGGGACCGCATCAGCATGGTCTGGCAGGACCTCCCGCCCGGAACGCTCGCCATCAACTTCCTCAACATCAATGGCAGCATCGCCGACGCACTCGCGTCGCTCAGTGAGCTCGAACTCTCCGATGGGAGCTCGATAGACGGCGCGCCCGTGCACAAACTCACCGGAACGACGGACTCGTCGTCGATGCGTGGGCTCGTACCAGGCGCCCCGGAAGGTGAGACGCTGCACCTCGAAGTCTGGACGGGACGTGACGATTACCTCGTGCGGAAGGTGCGACTGACGGGCAAACTGCTCGCCGCCGACCCACCGGATGTCGTCCGCATCCTGGAGCTCTCCCGGTTCGACGAACCCGTCGCCATCGAGCCGCCGGCCTAAGGCAACGGCATGGCCTCTCAAGGGTCCACCGAACGCCCGACATTTCACCTTCCGCCCTCTGCCACGCTTGCGGTCGTCTGCGCCGGTGTGTTCCTCGCCTCGCTCGACCAGACGTCCGTCGTCACCGCGCTCCCCGCCGTCATGGTGGACCTGGGCGTAAGCATCGACCGGCTGAACGACCTCGCCTGGGTCGTCACGGCCTACCTGCTCGGTTTCACGGTGGCGATGCCGCTGCTGGGACGGGCAGGGGACGTGTACGGCTACCGCCGGCTCTACCTCGGCGCGATGCTTCTCTTCGGAGCGGGCTCGACCGCCGTCGCGCTCGCCCCGGACCTCGGCTGGCTCATTGCGGCGCGCGTCGTGCAGGCCGTGGGCGGCGGTGCGCTCGTCCCGGCGGCGATAGCGCTCGCGGGCGAAGACCTGCCTCCGGCGCGGCGGGCCATCGTGTTCGGGATCGTCGGCGCGGCAGCAGAGGCAGGCGGCGTGCTCGGCCCGCTCTACGGGGGGCTCATCGTGGACTGGATCGGATGGCGCTGGGTCTTCTGGAGCAACCTGCCTGTTGTGGCCGTGCTGGCGGTGGCGCTTCTCGGAATGCGTGAGGCGGGACGCTCGGGAGGACGGCTCGACGTGACCGGCGGCGTCCTGCTCGCGGGCGGACTATCGCTGCTCACTGGAGGGCTGGCGCAGCGTTCGCTGTTCGGCGGAGGCTCGGCGTTGCCATACGTCCTCATCGGCGTGGGCGTTCTGCTGCTGGTCGCTCTGCCGTTCGCGGAACGACGGGCGCTTGCCCCGATCGTGAGCATGGCCCTTTTCCGCGCGCGGAGCTTCGCTGCGGCGATGAGCGCGCAACTGCTGGCCGGCGGCGCGCTGGTGCTCATCCTCGTCACCATTCCGCTGATGACGGACACCGTGCTGGGAGAGCCGCCGCTGGAAGGCGGCCTGCGGCTGATGCGCTTCACCGGAGCGATCCCCTTCGGCGCGCTGCTGGGAGGCTTCGCGGCGTCGCGCATCGGCGTCCGCGCTCCGGCGCTGGTGGGACTGGCGCTCGCGGCGGTCTGCTTCGCGCTGCTCACGACGTGGGACGAGACGATAGCGGAGCCACGGCTCACGCTGCACCTGGTCGTCGGCGGGCTCGGCTTCGGTCTGCTCATCGCGCCGTTCACTGTGGCCGCGGTGGAGGCCGCCGACAACGAGTACCGCGCGACCGCTGCCGCGTGGATAACGGCGTCGCGCATGTTCGGGATGACTGCGGGGCTCGCCGCGATGTCCGCGCTCGGGGTCGACTACCTGCAATCGCTCGCGGGAGGTCTGCCGGTGCCCATACAACTCCCCGGCGAGAGTGCAGCGGCGTTCTCGGAGCGCGCCGCCGCCTACGAGGAGGGCATCTCCAACGCGTCGTTCGACGTCTTCCGGCTCTTCTTCCGGTCGGGGTTGGTGCTGGTCGTGCTCGCCGCCGTGCCGTCGCTGTGGATGCGCGGCGCCAGGCGCGGCTAGTGCTCGCCGCAGAGCGTCTGCCAGAGGAAGCCGTCCTGACCCAGCAGCCGCGCCGATCCTGACGGCCCCCACGTGCCCTGGGAGTATGTTTCGAGCGTCGTCGACGCTGGACCGGCCCAGCACTGCAGGAGCGGGTCGACGATGTTCCACGCCTCCTCTATCTGGTCGGCGCGGATAAAGAGGCTGGCGTCTCCCTCCATCGCGTCCTCCAGCAGCCGCTCGTACGCCTCCGGCAACTCCTCGTCTCCGCGCAGTTCGTCCTTGTAGTGGAAGTTCAGGTCCACGGGGTGCGTGGCGAACCCCGCGTCTACGGTCTTGCTGTCTATCTGAAGGTGGACGCCCTCGTCCGGCTGGACGCAGATGGAGAGGATGTTCGGCGCGAACCCGCTTCCCCCGAGGCGGCGGAACATGGAGAGGGGCGGGCTCTTGAACTGGATGATGATCTCGGACACCTTCGATTCCATGGCTTTGCCGGAGCGGAGGTAGAAGGGGACACCCTGCCAGCGCCAATTGTCGACGTAGAGGCGCAACGCAGCGTAGGTGGGCGTCACCGAGCCCGGTGCGACGCCCGGTTCATCGCGGTAGCCCGCGTACTGGGCTCGGACGGCGTGCTCGCGGAATTCTTCAGGCGTCCACCGGCGCACCGCGCGCAGCAGGTCGCCCTTCCGGTCGCGCACGGATTCAGGAGTCAGCGAGTCTGGAGGCTCCATCGCCACGAAGCAGAGCAACTGCATGAGGTGGTTCTGGATCATGTCGCGCACGACGCCGGAAGCGTCGTAGTAGCCCGCGCGCCCCTCGACGTCGACAGCCTCGGAAACCGTCACCTGCACGTTGTCGACGTAGTTGCGGTTCCAGAGCGGCTCGAAGATGGCGTTGCCGAAGCGCAGCACCAAGAGGTTCTGCACGGTCTCCTTGCCGAGGTAGTGGTCGATGCGGAACGTCTGGTCCTCGCGGAAGACGGCGTGTAGCGCGCGGTTCAGTTCGCGCGCGGACTCCTCGTCCTTGCCGAACGGTTTCTCGATGATCACCCGTCGCCAGCCGCTCTCCTCCGTGGTGAGTCCTGCGTCCCGCAGGCCTTCCGCCGCCATCCGGTGCAGGGTGGGGGCGATGGCGAAGTAGAAGAGGCGGTCCGCGCCGCGAGGTCCCTCGATGTCTGCGAGTTTTCGCCCCAGCGCCTCGAACGACGCCGCGTCGCCCAGGTCGCCGGGGACATAGTGCAGGCAGTGCGCGAACTCTGCCCACTCTTCAGGCGTCGTCCTGAGTCCGCCGAGGTCGTGTGCTCCCTCATGGAGCAGGCTACGGTAGGAGTCGTCGTCGTGTCGGACGCGGGCGAACCCAACGACGTTCACGTCACCGTTCAACCGCCGCTTGCGGCGCAGGTTGTAGAGCGCGGGGATGAGCTTGCGCTGCGTAAGGTCGCCGGTGCCGCCGAATATGACGATGGTCGTGCTGGTCATGGGCGTCGGTTCAGAGTCGCCCGAGCAGGCGCAGCACCGCTGCTTCTGCGTCCCCGCCGAGGTTGAGCCGGACGACCCGTCGCCCAGTCTCTTTGAGCGCCTCGTAGTCGCCGATGGCCTGCGCGGCCGCGAGTGTACCGAAGCCGAAGCGCTCGCCGGGGATCGGGATGTCCGAGCGCACGTCGCTCGCCATCTGCAAGAAGAGGCCGGTGTTCGGCCCGCCCTTGTGCAACTGCCCCGTCGAGTGGAGGAAACGCGGGCCGTAGCCGAGCGTCGTCGCGATGCGATGCCTGCGCATGGCATGCTGGCGGAGCATGTTCACGGCGTTCGTGACGCCGTCGGTCTCTTCCACGTAGGCCATGATGGAGAGGTAATCACCCTCCATCGCCTGCCCGAGCAGATTGACGAGCGAACCCTCCTCCGCGTCCGGCAGCGCTCCCTCGTTCACGTACGTCTCCAGCACGCGGTTCGTCACGTCCTTCGCCTGCTGCACGTTCGGTTGATCGAAGGGATGGATGGCGAGCAGGTGTCCGGCGACGGCGGTCGCCATCTCCCAGCGGAAGAACTCTGCGCCAACGTCGTACACGTCGTCCATCTCCAGTGTGACGACGGGGTGTCCCGCACCCCGGAGGCGTTCGAACGCCACGTCGGCTGCCGCGTTGTCGCTGCCGGAGAGGCGCATGTGTACGAAGAAGCGGTCGTCGCCGTACACGTTGGGTTCGAGCAGCGGTTCGTTGACGACAGGGACGATGCCCTTGCCGTCTTTGCCGGTGCTTTCGGCGATGAGCTGCTCGACCCAGAGGCCGAAACTCGCGATTTCCGGCGATGCCGTCAGCGTAAGCTTGTCCCGTCCTTCCAGCGTCAGCGAACCCAGCGCGGCGCCGAGCCAGCCGCCGGGGTTGTTCCGCACGCCCGGGCCTGCCTCGCAGCGGGCGGCCATCTGGGAGATGCGGTCCAGCAGCTTCCCGCAGTCCATGCCGCAGAGCGCGGCGGGCACGAGCCCGAAGAACGAGCCGACCGAGTACCGCCCACCGAGGTCCGGCGGGTTCTCGAATACGCGCCGGAACCCCTCCGCGGCGCCGCGCTCCGCGAGCGACGTGCCGGCGTCCGTGATTGCGACGAAATGCCTTCCGGCCCGCTCCGCGCCCACGGCGCTCTCCACGATGTGCCGGAAGTGCTTGTAAAACGAGTTCGGTTCTATGGTGCCGCCGGACTTCGACGAGACGATGAACAGCGCACGCGCCGGGTCGATGGAGCGCGTTACGGTGCCCACCCGCTCGGGGACAGTGGAGTCGAGCACGGTGAGGGCAGGGAAGCCCGGGGCGCTGCCGATGCACTGCCGCAGCACCTCCGGCCCGAGGCTGCTGCCGCCCATGCCGAGCAGCACCACGTCACGAACACCCTCGCCGCGCACCTCTTCCGCAAACGACTGCAGGTCGCTTACGTGCTCCGTCATGTCGCGGGAGATCGTGAGCCAGCCGAGCCGGTCGGTGATCTCCGTGGGGGCGTCATTCCAGACCGTGTGGTCCTTATCCCAGATACGGGCCACGACATTGTCGCGGGCCAGTTGCGTCAGCGCAGCGGTGACGTTCTTCTGGTGCGGACCGAGGGGGGACGTGGGGGGGTGCGTTCGTTGTGTCATGACTCTCGCTGGTCTACTGGTTCTGTATCACGAGCGGGCGCAGTATAGAGCAATCCCCTGCAGGGAGGCTTACGCTCGACTGCGCACGAGTGATGCCGCAGCCTCCGCCACCCGCTCCGCAGTGAGGCCGTACTCCCGGTATATGCGCTGGTAGGGCGCAGAAGCGCCGAACGTGTCCACTCCTATCGAGACGCCGTTCGTGCCCACGTACCGCTCCCAGCCGAGCGTCCGCCCGGCCTCGACCGACACGCGCGCGGCGATGCCGGGCGGCAGCACGGAGTCGCGGTACTCCCGCGGTTGCGCGTCGAACAACTCCCACGACGGCATCGAAACGACGCGCGCCGCGATGCCCTGTTCCCCGAGCGCCTTGCCCGCTTCCAGCGCGATGGAGACTTCCGACCCCGTGCCGATGAGGATGACCTCCGGGTTCTCGGAAGACTCCCACAGCACGTACGCGCCGCGCATTACATTGTCTGCCGCAGGGTAGACGCTCCTGTCCAACACTGGGAGACCTTGGCGCGTAAACACGAGCACGGTGGGCCCCGTCCTGCGTTCGATCGCCGCGCGCCACGCCATCGCAGTCTCCGTGGCCTCCGCCGGACGCAACACCACCATGTTCGGCACGCCGCGAAGGCTGAGGAGCTGCTCGACCGCCTGGTGCGTCGGACCGTCCTCGCCGAGCCCGATGGAGTCGTGCGTGAAAACGTAGACCACGCGCAGGCCCATCAGTGCGGCGAGACGCATCGGGGGGCGCATGTAGTCGGAGAAGATGAGGAAGGTTGCCGTGTAGGGGATGACGCCGCCGTGCAACGCCATCCCTCCGGCGATGGAGCCCATCGCATGTTCCCGGACGCCGAAGTGCATGTTATGCGGGGCCACCTGCCCACCGTCCGCATCGACGTACCCGCGGAGCAGGGTGTTGGTGGACGGCGCCAGGTCCGCTGAGCCGCCAACGAGGTTGTGCAGCCGCTCGGCTATCGCGTTCATCACGCGGCCACCGGCCTCGCGAGTCGCCAGCGGCTTCTCCTCGTTCGCGAAGAGATCGTCCAGCGCATCGGCCCAACCGTCCGGCAGGTCGCCGTTGAGGTCGGCTTCCAGCTGGTTTGCCTCGGCAGGGTAGGCGGCGCGGTATTCAGCGAATCGACCCTCCCACTCGGCTTGTGCACCCGCGCCGCGCTGCAGTGCAAGCCGCATGTGGTCCAGCGCCTCCTGTGGCACGACGAACGGCTCGTACGGCCAACCCAGCGTCTGGCGGGTCAGCGCAACCTCATCCGTACCGAGGGCCGCGCCATGGACTCCACCAGTGTTGGCCTTATTCGGACTGCCGTAGCCGATAGTCGTCGTCGCGACGATGAGGCTCGGGCGCACACGCTCGGCCTGAGCCTCGTGCAGTGCGGCCTCGACAGCTGGGAGGTCCATGCCGTCTATCGGCCCCACGACGTGCCAGCCGTAGGCCCGGAAGCGCGCGCCCACGTCCTCCAGGAACGTCACGTCCGTGTTGCCCTCGATCGAGATGTTGTTGTCATCGTAGAGGTAGATGAGTTTGCCCAGCTCATGCGTCCCGGCGAACGACGCGGCCTCCGAGGCGACACCTTCCATGAGGTCGCCGTCGGAGACGATCCCGTAGACGTAGTGGTCGACGATCTCGTGGCCGGGCCGGTTGTAGCGCTCCGCGAGCAGCCGTTCCGCGTACGCCATGCCGACGCCGTGTGCGAACCCCTGGCCGAGCGGGCCGGTCGTCACTTCCACGCCGGGGGTCAGGCCGTACTCCGGGTGGCCGGGCGTCCTGCTCTCCCACTGCCGGAACTCGCGGATGTCGTCGAGCGTGACCGGATAGCCGGTGAGGTGGAGCAGGGAGTAAATGAGCATGGAGGCATGGCCGGCGGAGAGCACGAAACGATCGCGGTCCGGCCACGAAGTGTCCGCGGGATTGTGCTTGAGGAACCTGTCCCAGAGCGCATAGGCCATGGGGGCTGCGCCCATCGGCGCGCCGGGGTGTCCACTGTTCGCCTTCTGGACGGCGTCTATCGAGAGGAAGCGGATGGAGTTGATACAGAGTTCGTCGGGGGGAGCGCTCGTCCGGGTCGTCATGCCGCCTCCACGAGACAGGGTGCTACCTCTATTCTAGCGAACCGACGCACGGGTGGGGGAGTCCCCATTCACGAGCACGTCCGTCCCGTCCTTGTGGGAATCGACTGAACAGAGTAGAAATGAGGGCGTCGATCTCTCGACGGGTGACATCGCACAGTGCGGGCAACCCGGGAATACCGACGTCACGATCTCGAAGGGTTGAAACACCTGTACGACAACGACTTCGGCCTCGCATCCTGACCGAACGCAAAAAGGAGCCCACGACATGCTGTTCATAGACAACCAGACCGTCCAGCAGATACTCACCATCGACGACGCCATCAACTCACAGGACATCGCATTCCGCGGGCTGGTCGACGGCGCGGCGATCCACCGCCCCCGTATCGACATGTACGTCCCCACGGGCAGGGAGGACGACTACTATCGCTGGGGCACGATGGAAGGCGCGAGCCGCGACCTCGGCGTGTTCGCCATCCGCATGAAGTCGGACGTCGTATCGTGGCCGGAGGATGAGAACGGCAACTGGACCGAGGAGAAGTACTGCGTCGCGCCCGGCACCTACTGCGGGCTGATCTTCCTGTTCAGCACGGTCAACGGCGAACCGCTCGCCATCATCAACGACGGGGAACTGCAGCACATGCGCGTTGGCGCTGGCGGAGGGCTCGGCGTGCGCTACCTCTCTCGGGAGGACTCGCGCGTCGTGGGGATGCTCGGCTCGGGCGGCATGGCCCGGACGTACCTCAGAGCGTTCTGCAACGAGCGCCCCATCGAGAAGGTGCGCGTCTACAGCCCCACGAAACGCAATCGCGAGGCGTACGCCGCCGAGATGATGGACCTGCTCGACATCGACATCGAACCCGTGGACGACCCCGAGGCCGCCGTGCGCGGCGCGGACATCGTCTCCACCTGCACGGACGCGATGCGCCCGGTGTTCAACGGCGAGTGGCTGGAACCGGGCATGCACGTGACCAACCTGGGCGGCTACGAGCTCGACGAAGCCGTATTCGACAAGGCGAACGTCATCATCCGGCAGGGCATCGGCGGGGCGAGGCTGGAGGAGGACGCGCGCATCCAGTACGGACGTGGCCACAGCCCCGTGGCCTTCGTCGCCGGCACCGAGGAGGAGATGAAGCGTTTGCCGCCGGCCGGTCGGCGGATGCAGCAGTTCGGCTCCGGCTCCGCGTTGCCGTCGTTCACGGACCTCGTGAACAGCGCCGTCAGCGGGAGGACGTCGCGCGACGACATCACGCTCTACCTGAACGGTGGCAACCAGGGCCTGCAGTTCGCGGCGGTAGGGAAGGTGGTCTACGACAAGGCGCGCGAGATGGGCCTCGGCCACGAGATGCCGACGGGCATGTTCCTGCAGGACATCCGCGACTAGCCCAACCGCTTCTCGAAGTAGACCAAGGCGGACGCGGGGGCGCCGAACGGCTCCGTGGGCACGTAGCCCAGCCGCTCGTAGAGGCGGACGGCGCTTGCCATACGCTCTGTGGTGTCGAGCACCATGCGCGTCGCGCCGCGTTCGACCGCCATGCGTTCCAGCCGGGCCACGAGTTCCGTGGCGATGCCCCTGCCGCGCTCAGCGGGGACGACATACATGCGCTTCAGTTCCGCTGTAGCCGCGTCCCGCATCCGCAGGGCGCCGCAGCCGACCGGCCTGCGGTCGCGGCGGACGAGCAGCATGGCCAGGCCCTGATGTGCGGCCTCTCCGCGCCAGCCCGTCTCCTCGCGTGTGTTGAACGAGAGGAACTCCTTCTCGTACGCAGCGAGGAGCCTCGCGACCTCCGGAACGTCCGGCGTAGCCGGCTCGAACGTGATGCCGTCCGGCAGGATGCGTTTCTCGTAGCAGACGGCCCACCACTTGCCGACATGCTCACCGTACAACGGTATCCGTGTGTAACCGATCGCCTCGTAGAAGCCGATGGCGCGGGTCTGGCGGTCGCCCGTCTCCAGCAGTACCCGCGACATCCCGCGTTCGGCCGCAGCGCGCTCCAGTTCGGCCATCAGCGCCCGCGCCACTCCTGAGCCACGCTCCTCCGGCCTCGCGTAGACCCGTCGCAGTTCGCAGGTCGTAGCGTCGAGGAGGAGCACTCCGCCGCACGCAACCGGTACGCCGCTCCGCCGTGCCACGAGGAAGACGCCGTTGAAGGCTGCTTTCAGCTCAGGGTTGAGGGAGCCAGTCTCACCAACTGAGTTCCCGTAGAGCGTGTCCACTTCCGCGTCGAGCATCGCCATCAGCGCCTCCGCATCCGGATGGGCCGGCGTCACTGCTTCGAACGTAACTTCGGCTGTCATCATGTACCTCCGTAGACAAAAAGAGAGGGGCCGGTGTACCGGCCCCTCTCGACGATCTGGCTGATCCTGGTGTGGGTCAGTCTTTCTCGTTCTCGAACTTGTAGTTGGGGTCGGTGTAACACTCCGGCGGCATTTCGCTGCGGAGTCCTCGCTTGGCGAGTTCCGCCTCGAATCGCTCTCGGATCTCGGTGGCTTCCTGGTGGTACTCGAACTGGTCGCCGGAGCGGTCTACCTGCTCTCCCACGAAGCCGGTGAACTGGGGCAGGGGGTGGAACGCAAGGTAACGCCCCGGCTGCTCGCCCACGTTGAAGTGCTGGTGGAACCAGCGGTTCGGCGGCACGAAGATGCTGCCCTCGTGCCACGGGATGAACACCTTGTCGTGCCCCTCCGGCCACATGACAGAGAAACCCTCGCCCGCCGGGATCACGATGACGTAGGCAGGGCCATGGCGGTGCCCCTTCTTGTACGTCTTCGCGGGGAAGACGGACATGTGCGCCGTGAGTTCGGAGCCGGGGTACTGCACGAATACCGTCGTGCCGCCCGCGCCGCGACCCTTGAACGGGACGAGCCTGTCCCAGGCGCGCATGTCCGGGAAGAAGTTGCCCACCCAGTACTGGCGCACCGCGCCGCGCCCGGATGGATCGTCGTCCACCATGAGCGCATCGGAGTAGAACTCGTCGGAGGAGGTCAGCTCCTCCATCGGCTGGAGCGGCGTGTTGAAGAAGATGCCTGCGTCCTTCGCGGCGGACATCGCGATGGGCATATTGTTGTAGTGCAGCAGCCGCGCGGGCTGGCCGCCGGACATGCTGGCATACTCCACCCAGTAGTTGCCGGGGATGCGGAACATCGCGTGGTCGGTCCACTCGAACGAGTGCTTCTCACCGCCGTCCTTCCAGATGGTGGTGACGCCGCGCCCGCTGAGGACGTAGACGACGTCTTCCAGCGTCATCTTGAACGGCGGAACGGAGCCGCCTGCAGGCACCTCGGTGATGCGCGCCTCGGAGACGCCCTCCTGGCCGGCAAGCTGCAGGAACGCCGCGTTGTGGCCGCGCTCCTTCCAGTAGCCCAGCTCGACGGAGCGTCCGTCCTCTATGTAGTAGTCACGGTAGATGGGGATACCCTGCGCTTCCATCCACTTGTCGTAGAACTGCGGCCTGCGGATGTAGGACTGCTGCTGTGCCTGTGCGGGCGCGGTTGCCATGGGTAGCTCCTCCTGAGTGTTACGCGAGAGTAACTGTAAGGGAGCAGAAGAGGACGTGTCAAAGCAGAGGGCCGCGCTGTTGGACTATCCTGCGCCCATGGCCACTACCGTCGGATTCGTCGGGCTGGGGCGCATGGGGAAGCCGATGGCGCTGAACCTGCTGCGCGCCGGATTCGCCGTGCTGGTGCTGTCGCGCTCGCGGCTCCCGGTCGAGGCCCTCATCGCTGCGGGCGCCGGGGAGGCCGCGTCGCTCGCCGACATGGCCGCACGCGCCGACATCGTCTGCACGTGCCTGCCGGACGTCTCAACGTCGGAGGCCGTATTTCTCGGCGCGAACGGACTCGCTGCTCACGCGCGGGCAGGGCAGGTCCTCATCGACCACAGCACGATAGCGCCGTCGCTCGCGGTCAGCGTGGGCGAGGCTGCTGCCGAACGCGGCGCGGGCTACCTCGATGCGCCGGTCTCCGGCGGCGTGGAGCGCGCCGAGAGCGGCACGCTCACGATCATGGCAGGCGGCGACGCGCGGCATTTCGATGCTGCGCGGTCGGTGCTCGAGGCGATGGGCGCGAGCCTCAACCTCGTAGGGCCCGTGGGGCAGGGCAGCGTCGTCAAGCTCACGAACCAGTTGCTCGTCGGCATCCACACCGTGGCGGCGGGCGAGGCGTTCCTATTCGGCACGTCGGCAGGCGCCGACGGCAAGCAGCTGCTCGACGTGCTCTCAACGTCCTGGGGCGCGAGCAACATGCTCACGCGCAATGGGCCGATGCTGCTCTCCGGCGATTACGGCTCGCTCGCGCCGGTGCGCCTGCTGGCCAAGGACCTCGGCCTCATCGAGGACGCCGCAACTGACCTCGGCGTCCCGCTGCCGCTCGTGCAGCGGACGCGTGCTCTCTTCGATGAAGGGATGTCCCGCGGGCTCAGCGAGAGCGACATATCGGCGCTCATCACGTTGCTGACATCAAAGGCTGACCCGGACTAGGCCTTCTCTTCCCTGAGTTCTGTCAGGAGCCGTTCTGCGGTGATGGGAAGGTCCTTCATACGAACACCGGTGGCGTCCCGGATCGCGTTCGCGATGGCGGGTGCAACACCCAGCAGGGGCACCTCGCCGATGGCCTTGGCGTCGTACGGGGCGGCGCCGGCGGTGGACGTAACGAGGGCCGTTTCCATCGTGGGGAGGTCGGCCACGTTCGGCAGCTTGAAGTCCGCAAGCGATAGCGTCGTTACCCTGCCCGCGTCGGTCAGCAGTTCCTCCTGCAGCGCATAGCCGATCCCCATCACGACGGCCCCGTTTATCTGACCTTGGTGCGCGATGGGGTTGATGATGGTGCCCACGTCGTGAGCGCTCGTGAACCGTACGACCGTCACCTGGCCTGTCTCCTGGTCCACCTCCACCTCCGCCACCTGCGCAGCGAAGGCCGTGTGCTCCGGTTGGCCGGTAACCTGCGAGTGCCCCCTGCCACTGACAGGCCCTTCGGCGGCCTCGATGACGCTCGCCCAGGATACCGATCCGCCCTCTGCGTTCCATATGCGTCCGTCCTGGCTGGTCAAGTCCTCCACCGGCCAGCCGGTCTGTTCCGCCGATGCCTGCAGTAGGTCGCCCAGTGCGGCCTCCGCCGCCTCGTGCACGGCAGGGAGCGCCATGCGCGTCGTCCGGCTGCCTGCGACACCCGAGTCGAACGGTACGGCGTCGGTGTCCCACACCTGGACGTCCACGCTGCCGATGCCCACGCCAAGCACCTCCGCGGCGACCTGCGCGAACATCGTGTACGCCCCCGTTCCCGGCTCGAAGATGGGCGTCCTGACGACCACGGACGCGTCGGCGTTGAGCACCACCTCCGCGTAGGACTCGCCGCCGCCCGCAGGACGCGCGCACATCGCGATGCCCCTGCCGGTGCCTGGCCGTTTGGGGGCGTCGTAGCCGCTCCGCTCGATGGCCGCGACCAACGTCTCCTCTGCGCGGATATCCGCGAACAGCTCGTTCATCGGCGTTCGCTGCCCCTCCCGCAGTATGTTCTTCATCCGGAACTCCAGCGAGTCCATCTCGAGCCGCCGCGCTACTTCGTCCAGGTGCGACTCCATCGCGAAGGAACCCTGCACCTCGCCGGGGCCGCGCATGTAGCCGCCCGGCAGGTTGTTCGTGTAGACGTGATACTGATCGAATCGGGCGTTCGGGATGTGCCAGTTGGCGGCGATGCGGTCGACGCCGGCCAGCGCGCCCAACGGCATTAGACCGGCGTACGCGCCGCTGTCGAAGTACATCTCCTGCACGTGCGCCGTGATCAGGCCGTAGTTCGTTACGCCGGTCCTGACCCTCATGACGGCGGCATGCTTCGGGTTGCCCGCGCCGAGCTCCTCCACCTGGTCCATAACCATCTTCACCGGACGCCCTGTCCGAGCGGAGAGCAGGTAGGCCAGCGGTTCGTCGAAGGGCGCGGTCTTCGAGCCGAAATCTCCCCCGACGTGCACGGGGTGGACGACGATCGACTCCTCCCCGACGCCCACCGCGAGGGCCAGCGACTGCCTGAGTCCGAACGGCGTCTTGTTGGACGACCACACGTGCGCGCGTCCGTCGTTCTCCACGGAGACGACACAGGAGCGCGGCTCGAAGAACGCCGGGTGCGTCCTGCCGCAACGGTACTCGTCCTCGAATATCAGGTCGGCTTCGGCGAATCCCGCGGCCACGTCGCCGATCCCGAACGTCGCGCTGAAGAACGTGTTGGACGGCTCCGGGGGCGGGCGGCGGAACCCTTCGTATTCGCGCATGCCGGGATGGATGAGGCGCGCCTCAGGTTGCATCGCTTCCAGTGCATCCAGCAGGGGCGTCATCTCTTCGTACTCCACGACGATCATGCCGGCCGCCCGTTGTGCCGTCTCCTCGTCGTCGGCGGCAACGACTGCGACCTTCTCGCCTGCGAACCGGACGATGTCCTGCGCCAGCAGCGGCACGTCGCGCACCTGTCGTCCCTGCAACCGGCCCTCGACATCGGCCCCGGTCAGCACCGCGCGAACACCGGGGAGCGACTCCGCACGAGAGACGTCGACGCTCTTGATACCGGCAGCGGGGTAGGGGCTTCGCAACACCTTGGCCCAGAGCGTGCCGGGCGGGCAAACGTCGAACGCATACAGCGCGCTGCCGGTCGTCTTGTCCGGCCCCTCTGTCCTGCCGGCCGGGTGGCCGATGATCCTGTAGTTGGTCACGTCAACCCTTGAACAAGGGGAGGATCCTGAGTGTGATGGCCTTGTTGCCGTGGGACATGGCGCAACCCCTGCATCGCGTGTGGGCGCAGTCTAGCAGGACTGCCGCAGGCAGGAGGGCGTGTCATGCCGAGGGCAGGGGACGGTCGCGGACGCTATCCTCCCGACAGAGGAGCCACGCTGAACACGACCTGGAACGGCTTGCAGTAGATGACGACCGAGTTGTAGTCGTCTGGCGAAAGGCCCTCGGGGAACGGGTAGTTCTGGTTCCCGATGTTGCCCTTCAGCTTGCCCAACTCCACGTACTCTCCGCTGTGTACGTCGCCGCGCCCCATCGGGTCAGGGTGTGACGCGAGGATCACGCGCAGGTCAGGTCCGTTCGTCACGCGGAAGTCCTCGAACCGGAGCACGTGTGATCCATCCGGCAGCTCGTAGACGGTCGCGGAGCCCTCGCCATTGTGGAAGCTGTCGGCGTCGCGGAACGTGCCGCTCTTCACGACAACCGGGGCAGCGGGCGCCATCATCTCAGGCATCATACCGGCTATCTGCATCTTCATTTCCGGCGTCATGCTCTCCACGACGCTTGCCATCATCTCAGGCGTCATACTCTCCATCGCCTGGGCCACCGTCTCGGGCGTCATCCCCGGGACTACCTCCGCCATCGCTTCGGCGACCTCAGCCATCGTCTCAGGCGTCATTCCCTTAATGGCGGCGGCAATCATCTCCGGCGTCATGTTGTCCATCGCCCCCGCCATCATCCCACCCGCCGCTCCGGGGGACGCGGCAGCTTCCGGCATCACTTCCGACACGGCAGAGTCCATCATGGCCATCGTGGCCATCGTCTGGTCTACCTGAGCGCGCGTCATGCCTTCCGGCACGACTGCGCTGACGCTAAGCGGGAACTCCTCGTCCACCGTCTTGTTGAGGAAGAGCGGCGAGCCGAGCCACCACGCAAGCGCCAGCACGGGTATCGCCACGATCACGGCGGCGATGGTGAGCCGCCCACGGTACTTGCGGATGCTGTGCCACAAACCACCCATCATTTCACCCCCCTTGGCTCTGCGGGCCTCAATTCCAGTGTACGCCCTTCCTCGCCTGCGATTGGTCTCAATACAGGTCTGCGAATCTCAATACCGCTGAAATGAGGTACCGATCGAGCGGCGGAAGGAGCTCCAGGGAGCACGGCTCCGCGTTACGCCCCCTGCACGGCAACCTAGGGGATCAGCAGCAACTTGCCAGTCGAGAGGCGGCCTTCTATCTGGCGGTGCGCCTCCGCCGACTCCGATAGCGCGTACCTCCCGCCGATGCGCACGTTCAGAGCGCCCTCCGCGATCCAGGCGAAGACTTCACTGGCGCGCCAGTCCAGCTCCTCCCGCGTGCGGGTATAGCGCTCGAGCGAGGGCCGGGTGAGGAAGACGGAACCCTTCGCGTTGAGCGTCTGCGGATCAACCGGCGGCACGCGCCCGCTCGACTGCCCGTAGAGCGCCAGGTAGCCGCGCGTCGCGAGGCACTCGAGGCTGCCGTCGAACGTGTCCTTGCCGACGGAGTCGTACACCACGTGCAGGCCGTCGCCGCCGGTGATGCGCTGCACCTCCGCGACAAAGTCCTGTTCCGTGTAGATGACCACCTCGTCAGCGCCTGCCTCGCGTGCCAGCCGAGCCTTCTCCTCGGTTGATACCGTGCCGACGACGCGCGCTCCCCGCATCTTCGCCATCTGGGTCAGCAACAGCCCCACACCGCCTGCCGCAGCGTGCACGAGACAGGTGTGGCCCGGTTCCAGCGGAAAAAGGGATGTGGCCAGGTAGTGCGCGGTCATGCCCTGTACCGTCACGGCGGCGCCCGTGGCATCGTCCACTCCTTCCGGCAGCTTCACGAGCCTGTGCGCGGGGACTCGGACATACTCTGCGTACGACGAACGTATCTGCGAGTAACTCCCGTGCTCACCGACGGTGACGCCCGTTACACCTTCGCCGACCGCAACGACTTCTCCGGCCCCTTCCTGTCCGGCGACCCAGGGCAGGGGCACGTTGTACGCGCCGCTGCGTTCGTACGTGTCGATGAAGTTGACGCCGCATGCGCCGAGACGGAGGACAACCTCGCCGGGACCGGGTTCGGGCTCGGGGATGTCCTCGTAGCGCAACACCTCTGGGCCGCCGAATTCATGGAACCGGACTGCTTTCACGTTGCTCCTCCTTGGGTCGATGCGATTACCGATGAGCGTGCTACAGTGTGCCATCCCGCGCCCCTGCGCGCTATCGGGCAAGGCCGAAGTCGCATCTTGCCGTCGCCGCGGTCGATTGTCCGCAGCTTTCATCTGGTGCTGACGTCTCAATTGTGCAGGCGAAACATGCGCAGGAGGAGTGCCGTGACTACAGCAAGCGTATCCATAGTGGCCGAACCAAGAGCGGCGGCCTTGCGCTGATTGCGGGCGTCATACTGGTGATCTTCGCGTCGTTGTTCTACCCGGGAGGCGTTCTCATAGATCCCGTCGACTCGTTCGAATTCCCGGCCTTGATCGCCGCCATGTCCGACAACGCCAGCATCACGCACGTGGCAACACTCTCTGTACCGCCGGCAACCGGCGGGGTGAACGGGGAAGCGTAGCGCGGTCAGTAACGGGATCCGCGTGTGGCTTCAGAATAGTGCCATCGGAGTGGGTATGTACCAGGGCAGGAGCGAACTCTCCTCGGAAGACTAGAACGCTGCGGACCGTGTTGCACACAGTCTGGTGCAGAGGCGCTCCTCGTGGTCGCCCTTACTCATTCACCGCCAGGGTCGTCACGGGCGTTGCGCCTCCGTGTGCTAGCATTAACTCATGCGGTCCCCACTCATCTTCGCCTTGGTTCTTGTTGTCCTGATATCTCTCCTGACCGCCTGCGATTCCCCCGAGCCGACTCCGACGTCGACGCCCGAAACGACACCCACACCTGCTCCGACAGCAACGCTTGTGCCAACGGAAACGCCCACGCCGGAGACCGCTGCCGAGCCGACGCCCACGCCTGTGCCTACCGCAGTGCCTGTACCCGCCCTCCCCGCTGCGGAAGACGCCTTTCGAGAGGACGCCTGTCCGTTCAGCAACCAGCCTGGCTCTCCGTTGTGGGCTGCGCAGTGCGGTTACTTGACCGTTCCTGCCGACTACGACGACCCCACAGTGGGCACGTTCGAGTTAGCCGTGGCCGTATTCCCCGCCGCCGGAGAGCGCACCAGCGACATCCCGGTGGTCTACCTAGAGGGCGGACCGGGCGGGAACGCGCTGGAGGCACTGGAAGTGAGTGGCGGCGCATTCCTGGCGCCGCTGAACGAGAACAGGGATGTGGTCATATTCGACCAGCGCGGCACAGGGTTCTCCCAGCCCGCGCTCGGTTGCCCCGAGACGCGCGAACTCACACGAGAACTGATAAGCCAGGCGCTCCCGATCGCTGAGGAGAACGAGCTCTGGCTGGATGCGCTGCGAACGTGCCGGGACCGACTCGTGGAAGAAGGGATCGACCTCTCTTTCGTCAGCAGCGCCGCGAACGCAGCCGACGTAGACCGTCTGCGCGCCGCTCTCGGGCACGAGCAGTGGGACCTGTACGGCGTATCGTATGGAACGCGGCTGGCGCAGAACGTGATGCGCGACTTCCCGGACGGCGTGCGGCGTGTCGTGCTGGACTCAGCCTACCCACTGGAACTGGACCTGTTCGCAAGCGTACCTGCCAGCTCAGACCGGGCGTTCCGCCTGCTGCTCGACTCCTGCGCGGCGGACACCGCCTGCAACGAACACTACCCCGATCTCGAGGACACGCTGATTCGAGCGTTCGACACGCTCACCACATCGCCGGAGCCGGGCGAGGCGTCGTTCTCGCTCGAAGGGGATGTCGTCGATACCTTCATGACCGGCGAACGCCTCGCCGGCCTCCTGTTCGAGGCGCTCTACCAGACAAGCGTCATACCCTGGCTGCCGGAGATCATCGCAGAGGCTGCGCAGGGGAACGTGGAACCCGCGAACCTCATGCTCTCCAACAGCCTCGTCAATGACGCATTCTTCTCCATCGGGATGCACTACTCAACACGGTGCCGGGATGAGGCCCCGTTCACGACGGAAGAGGCGCTCACCGCCAGCATCGAGGCGAACCCGCTGTTCGCCAGGCTGCAGGACCCCGACAGGACGTTCGTTCAGGACGTGTTCGACACGTGCGTTGTCTGGGACGTGCCGCCGTCCCCGCCGGTTGAGAATGAACCTGTGCGAAGCGACATTCCCACGCTGGTGCTCGCGGGCGAATTCGACCCCATCACACCTCCGTCAGTAGGGATGGCGGTCGCGGCGAACCTTTCCAACGCCACGTTCATCGAGTTCCCGACGGTGGGCCACGGCGTGCTCAACGAAGGAGAGTGCGGAGAGTCAATCGTTGCCGCGTTCCTCGACGGAGAGGACGCGCCGGATGCATCGTGCGCGTTGGAGCGTTCGTCGCCGGCATGGGTGGCGCCCCTGGGAAGCGTAACGCTCACGCCGGTGGACTCACCCTTCGGCGTACGGATCATGCAGCCGGAAGGCTGGGAGCCGATATCGGAGTTGGCGCCGGGCCAGTTCGTCCGGCACGAGATTGCAGGGCCGCTGCTGGTCCAGGCCGTTATCCCCGGTCTGACCGTCGAACAGTTCATGGAACAGCAGATCGGCGGCGTGCCGGGGATCGAGCCCGAGGAGCTGGACACGGTTTCCGTGGGCGATCTGAGGTGGCGCATCGTCCTGGTCGAAGTGGACGGGAGGCTGCAGGCGATAGCAGCAGCGCAGGCGGTGCCCGGTTCCAACGTCACGGGCGTGCTGCTGGCAGCCGTCATAGGGTTCCCTTACCAGCGCGAGACGCTGCTCGATGACCTGCTGCTCCCGACGCTGGAAGTGTTCGGCTCTTAGCAGCGTCCGTCAGACGAGCAGCCGGTAGATGGGTGGCGTGAGTAACCCCGCGACTATGGGGAAGGGCAGGTTCACCAGCATCCGGCTCGTCGTGAAGGCCCCGCCCAGGAACGGCAGCTCCCACATCACCGTTCGCGTGAAGGGGATGGTGTTCCATGCGGTGATGAGCGCCGCCACGGGTCCGACGCCTGCCCCCGCGAGGAAGATGGACGCCGCGAGCGGGATAACGACGTAGGGCCCGCCGGGGATCAACATGCCCACGGCAGTGCCGATGAGGATACCTGTGAAGCCGGACTCGTCGCCGAGCCAGAGGCTGATGACCTCCTGGGGCAGGATGACTTGCGTCATGCCCGCGAGCAGCATCCCCAACGCCAGCATCCGGGCCACGGAGCGGAACAGCAGAACACTTGTCTCCCCGCCGGTGCGAACGCCGGAGATGCCATCCTTGCGCAAAACGAGGACCAGCGTCAGCGCGACGATACCCGCCAGGAGGGCGAGCGTCATCCTCTCTTCTCCTGCTCCGCGCCGCCGATGCGCGATCGCGCCGCCTCCTGTGCGCTGCGCGGCATGAGCCGGAAGACGATGGGGACCAGCACCGTTCCGACGGCGATCATCCAGAGTGTCGCGAGCGTCTTTCCCAGCGCGAGCGGCACGCCGAGGAACGGCAGTTCGAAGACGAGGAAGCGATTGGCGGTGAAGATATTCCGTGCCACGGAGAAGGCGGAGATGGAAGCGATGCCCGCGCCGCCGTGCATGAGCGCCGCGGCTATGGGGTACATCACGTAGGGACCGCCGGGCGAGAGCACACCTGCCGCTGCGCCTATGAGCACGCCTTTCGTCCCCGCTTCGTCGCCCATCCATCGTCCGACCACCCGGGGTGGGAAGAGTTTGGTGAGCAGGCCGGCAAGGAGAAAGCCGAGCAGGAGGGCCGGTGCGGCCTGCCGGATGATGGACAGGGTGTTCTTACCGCCCTGCAGCATGCCATCCGCGCCGTGCTGCACGAAGGCGACCAGTGAGACAGCGGCGAGCAGGCTTACCATCGTGATGAGCGTCGTATCGCGCCACCACGGCTTGGGCTTTCGTGTTTCGCCCATCTGCGCTCCACTCTGACACGTATAGGGGGGCCGAACGATTCTACTCCCTCGGTGCGCGTTCCATGAACCGTCCCATCCGGAGCGAAGCGCAGCGGGTCTGGGGTCGCAGGAGGGCTATCCCTTCTCCCGCTGGGAGACCTCTCTTTCTCCTCTCCCCAGGGAAAGGGTCAGGGTGAGGGCGTCATCCCTACTGGATGTCCATGCGGCTGAGGCGGCGCGTGGTGAGCAGGAAGAACACCACCGTCACGAGGGCCGCCCCCACGAGGGCAGGAGTGAGCGCGATGGTCAGGTCCTCACCGAACGCCTGATCGTTGAGTCCGTGCGCGGTGCCGAAGATATAGCTGCGGATGCTCAGGTAGCGCGTGCCGCTCAGGAAACTCGTGATCAGCGCCTCCCACAGCAGCACGTAGACGAGCCCGAAGCCCAACGCTCGCGTGGTGAGCAGCCCCAGCCAGGTGAACGCGGAGGTGTAGGCCACGACGCCGACGACCACCCCCACGGCGGCCGCGACGGGAGCGTTCCCGGTCCCCTCCGCGTCCATCGTCGTGATGACCGCGGCGACGACCGCCATCAACGGGGCGGCGACCGCGACGCTCGCGGAGAACTTGGCGAGAACGATCGTCCAACGCGGCACCGGTTTCGTCGTGAGCAGGCTCAGCGTGCGGTCCTCTACTTCGTTCCCGAACGCCCCGGTCGCCAGCACCATTACCGTGATGGGGAGCGTCACAGAGATGACGAGGCCGCCCAGGATGGGGCCGATGAGCGTGCCTCCCTCTGCGACGGTAGAGCTCAGGATGACCGCCAGCCCCAGCGGCAGCAGCGCCAGGATGATGAGCAGCGCGAGCTTGCGTCTTGTGACCGCCTGGCGGAACGCCAGCATGAAGAGCGCCCCGATCACCGCTGCACCACGTACGAGAAGACGCTCTCCAGCGAGTCGTCCAGCGGTTCGATGCGGTAGAGGCTGCTCCCGATGTCCTGGGCGAGTTTCGGGGCCATACGCTGCAGCTCGGAAACGTTGCGGGTCAGCACCTCGATGCTGCCGCTCTCAGTGAGCGAGACGGATTCCACCGCATCCAGCCCTACGAGCGCCGCCGCCATCTCCCGCTGTTTCGATGCGCCGATGCGCACCTGGAATGGGCGTTCATCCAGCTTCTCGCGTATCGCATGGAAGTCGCCCGAGGCAGCCAGTTTCCCGCTCACCACGAGCAGGATGCGGTCGGCGAGCGCCTCGACCTCTTCGAGGACGTGCGAGGAGATGAGGATGGCTTTGCCCTGTGCCGAGAGCCGTGCAACGAAATCAGCGAACTCGACGCGCTGGCGCGGGTCGGTCCCGTTCAGCGGCTCATCCAGGATCAGCACCTCCGGCTCATGCACTATCGCCCCCGCGAGCCTGATGCGCTGCCGCATCCCGCGCGAGTACGTGCCGGTGGGGCGGTGCTGCGCGTCCTCCAGGTTCGCCGCGTGGATGGCGCGGTCCACCGCCGTCTCGTCGTTCACACCCTGCAGGCGCGCAGCCAGACGCACGAATTCGCGTCCGGTCATGAACGAGTAAAGCACGTCGTGTTCCAGCATCACGCCGATGCGCCGGTAGAGGCCGATGTTGCCCCTTGCCTCCTGGCCGAGCACGCGCACGCTGCCGCGCGAGGGACGGACGAGGCCACACATCATGCTGAGGAGCGTCGTCTTCCCCGCGCCGTTCGGCCCGAGGATGCCCGTCACACCGGGATAGACGTCGAACGAAGCCTCGTTGACCGCAACGACGCTGCCGTACCACTTGGAAACGTTCTGCACCTCGACGGCCGGGGCGGACGCGGTGGTCATAGCCGTATCCTCCGGTAACGGCTCCACAGCAGCAGGGCGGGGATACCCGTCCACAGCACGTACACGCCGATCGGGAACGCGTCGTGCAGCTCCGAAACGGCAACGGAGGAGGGACCCGCGTTCTGTGAGGTCGCTGAGACTTCGATCTCGAACACCATGTTGTTGAGGTTGTCCGTTACGCCGTTCAGGTTCAGCAGCCCGATATAGGGCGCAAGGTCGCCTGCCGGACGCGTGCATTCCCGAGATACCACTTCCTCTTCGGGGATGATGGTGCTTCCCACCTCGAATCCGGACTCCTCGATGACGGTGTCGCCCCCTTGGTCGCCCGTCGTGACTATGGTGCAGCTCGCCTCAACGGTGAGCCCGTCGCTGATGGAGTTGAGCAGCAGCCACGCCGCGATGACGAACGCCGCTGCGTAGGCGCGTCGCGTTGTGAACGCAGCCACGGCCAGCGGTCCCACAGAGATGAACGCGGCGATGAGTACGCCCATGAACAGGATGCGCGGCACGTCCTCCCAGTTGTCGCGGATGTATTCCACCTGATCGCTGGCTGTGAGGATGAGCCCGGCCTGCAGGACGATCTGCCCCACGTAGACCAGCGCCAGCACGATGACGAAGAACGCAAGAAAGCGCGCGATGAGGTAGTCGGTCGAGGTGAGCGGTCGGACGAGGTAGAGCGGGAGCACGTTGTCGCGGCGGTCGGGGCACAGCAGCTCCGGCGCCATGATGGCGCCGAAGATGATGAGCAGCACGCTCACGAGCGAGTAGTAGTCGGCGGGACCGGGGATGAAGTCGGCGCCAGCCTCCCCAATGAACGAGAGGATGATGACGAACACCACTGCGGGCGTTATCGCCGCAAGGAACAGTCCGACCGGCAGAATCTTCGCGCGCCCCCCGCGCCCGATGCCGAGCACGGTGCGGACCCCATTGTCGAACAGCGCCAGGCGTGCCCGGTTCCGCCCCTCCCTGGGCCCGGTGTACCGCTGATACCCGAGGTCGAAGACCTCCGCTTCGCCTGCCCTCACGCCGTTCTGCTCCTGAAGATGTCGGTGAGCGTGCGGCGCTCCGGAGAGAGCCGCCGTATGCGCGCGCCGGACTCGACCGCCGCGTCGCGGATGAGGTCGTAGTCGGCCTCGCGCGCATGCTCGATGATGAGCAGTTGGCCGTCGTCCGACGCCTGCACGCCCTTCGCCTCGAGCGCGGCGGCGAACTCGGCGCGCCGGTCGGCGAGTTCGATGAGCAGCGTCTCCGTCTCCTCAGTCAGTTTCGCGACCGCGCCTTCCTGTGCGAGCACGCCGGACTCCAGCACGATGACGGAGTCGGCCGTGCGCTCCACGTCGCCCATCAGGTGAGTCGAGAGCATGACGCTGATGCCGAACGTGTTGGCTGTGCGGTGGATGAGCCGCAGCATCTCCTGACGCCCGTCGGGATCGAGGCCGGCGGTCGGTTCGTCGAGCAGCACCAGCACCGGGTCGTGGACGATCGCCTGCGCGAGCTTCACGCGTTGCTTCATGCCGGTGGAGTACTCGCCGATGGACCGGTATCTCTCCTCGTCCAGCCCGACGTGACGCAGCACGTCGGCGGCGCGGGTGCGCGCCTGGCCCGGCGGTATGCCGCTCACCTGCGCCATGTGCATCAGAAACTCGGAGGCGGTCATGCTCTTGGGAAGGCACTCGTTCTCCGGCATGTAGCCGATGCGGGCGCGCCCCTCGGTGGACCGGTACGGCTCCTCACCAAGCAGCATCGCGGAACCGGAGGTGGGTTGGATGAGGCCCAGGAAGAGCTTCATCGCCGTGCTCTTCCCCGCGCCGTTCGGGCCTAGCAGCCCGGTCACGCCCTCGTTAACGTCGAACGACACGCCATCGAGAGCAACGGTGGAGCCATAGCGCTTGGTGAGGTTCCGGGCTTCGAGGAGAGCAGGCACGAACGGAGTATACAGGATGGCCAATGGGGGCGTCGGCCAAAGCTGATGCTTCGTCCCGGCTGCTACCAGATGGACTGCACCTGGGGCGAAGCTGCGATGACCGGGTCCCGCGTCACCACCGGAGCCCCGAGCGCTAGCGCCTCCGCGGCGATGAGCCGGTCGTGCATCTCCGGTATCTCCGGCAGGCGGTCGAGCATCTCCAGCTGCGTCCTGCCCAGGTCGGAGGAGGCTAGAGAGGCCGACGTGTCAATCACTCCCAAGAGATCCGCAGGTGGGAGGGGCTGGCCGGTTTTGACAGAAAGATAGTAGACCTCTGCCACTACGATTGCGGGCACGATCAAGACAGCCTTACCCGTGTTCGCCATCGCGAATATGTCTGCCGCGGCAGAAGAGAGTCGCGGAGACGACTTCATGTACCACCACAGGGAGTGGGCATCCACTACGAATCGTGGAAGCCCGCCTCGGTCAGTCTCCGTCATAGATCATCCGGTATGCGCGGCTCCCAGATCTTCTTGGCTTCGACGAAGTCTTCCCATTCGAGATCGGGCAGGCGGCTTCCAAGCTCACGGAGACGCTTCAGTGCGGACTCTTGAGCGGTGGGCCGCATTGGGATAAGCCGACCGCATGGCTTCCCGCGGCGAGTGATGATGACCTCCTCGCCGTCTTCGAGCCCGCGCAGTATCTCGCTGACCTTCGCCTTGAATTCGCGCACACTGTATGTAGTCATTTCAGGCCGCTCCTTGTGACTACATTCTACACTCCGTACTGCGGCGGGCAATCCTCGCACCCTCCTCACGCTATACTTTGCCGCATGCCTCGCCCACCGCGGTTCGTCATCGCCACTCCCATCTGCGACGGCCACGACGTGGCTGCCGCGGCCATCACCCGTATCCTCCGCGCGCAGGGCGCCGAGGCCGTCTACATCGGCTTCAACAAGAGCGCCGCCCAGATCGCCAAGGCCGCGTCCGAGGAGGACGCCACCGGCATCGCCGTCAGTACCTACAACGGCGGGCACATGTCGTTCCTCCGCGAGGTGCTAGCCGAGCAGGCCCGACGCGGCATCGCCCACGTCCCGTTGTTCGCCGGCGGCGGCGGCACCATCCTCGAACGTGAGGTCGCCCCGCTCATCCGTATGGGCGTAACCAAGGTCTACCGACCCCCGCTCGACCTCGCCGACGCCGTGCGCGACATGACCGCCCTTGCGAACGATGCCGCGAAGAATCAGCCCACTGCTTCCGTGCATGGTGCAGCGCCCTTCCGCGCTCTCGCACAACGGCTCACGTCCATCGAGTGGGAAGGCGCGCAGCCCACCGAGTCGCAGGCTAACGAGAGGCCCGTCGTGTGGGGCATCGGCGGACGCGGCGGGGCAGGGAAGAGCACGCTCATCGACGAACTGCTGCTGCGCTTCCTCCGCTCCACGGACGGGCGCGTCGCCGTTCTCACCGCCGACCCCACGCTCGGCGACCGCCTCCGTATGGTGCACTGCTACTCGCCACGCGTCTTCGTGCGCTCCGTCAGCGTCGGCCCCGGCGATTCGACCGAGGCGAAGACCGCGCCGCTCGTCGCCGAGCTGCGCGCATACGGCTTCGACCTCATCCTCGTGGAGTCGGTCGGCCTCGGACAGAACGACCTCGGCGTCGCGCCTGTCGCCGACGCCTCCGTCTTCTGCATGACGCCCGAGTACGGCAGCGACGTGCAGTTGGAGAAGGAGGCGCTGCTGCGCCGTGCTGATCTCGTGGTGATGAACAAGCGCGACTTCCCCCAGGCCGAGGCGCGCTACGCCCGCGTCCGTCGATTCGTCGGAGACAACGAGCGCGTCTTCCTCACTGAGGCCAAGCGCTTCGGCGACGCAGGCGTCACCGCGCTCTTCGCTGAGATCGCCCGCCGGTCCGGCCTCATACCCGCCTCACCCTCACCTTCCCCCTCTCCCTCGTCCGGTCCCCTCTCCCTACAAGGGGAGAGGGTTAGGGTGAGGGTCCCCGGGGGTGAGGGTGGACGGCAGGTCGGCTGGGGCGAGAGCCTCCCTCCGGTGCCCTTCAACCGGCGCGGCTACCTCGGCACGGTCGTCGAGGCGCACGAGGCGTATTACGCCGAGGCAGAGGACGAGGCGGCGCTCGCCTTGGATGGCGGCGCGGCGCGCGACTACCAGACCGAGTACGACCGCATCTGGCAGACCCACGGCTTCGACGGCGACCTCTCGGGCGCGGTCGTCGAGGACGGCGTCGCGTACCGCGACACGCCCAGCGGGCGCGTGCCCATCGCCCGCGAGACCACCACCGGCATCTGGACCCCCATCCTCGGCCTGCCGGACCGCGACGCCGGCCCGCGCCAGATCGTGCGCTACCTCTATACCCAGAACCTTCCCGGCGCGTTCCCGTTCACCGAGGGCGCGTACCGTTTCCGGCGCCGCGACGAGGACCCCATCCGCATGTTTGCCGGCCTCGGGATGCCGGAGACGACCAACGCCCGCTTCCATCTGCTCGCCGTCGGACACGGCGCGCCGCGGCTCTCCACCGCGTTCGACTCCCTCACGCTCTACGGCCTCGACTCCGACGAACCCGGCGCGCTCGCCAAGGTCGGGGAGGGCGGCGTCGCCGTCGACACGCTCGACGATATGCTGCGGCTCTACGACGGCTTCGACCTGTCGCGGACGTCCGTCTCGATGACCATCAACGGCCCCGCGCCCACGCTGATGGCGCTGTTCCTCGTCGCGGCGCGCAGGCGCGGCTTCGACTGGAACTCGCTGCGCGGCACCGTGCAGGCCGACATCCTCAAGGAGGTGCAGGCGCAGAACGAAGCGCTCTTCCCGCTGGAGCCGTCGCTCCGCCTCATCGCCGACATGACCGACCACATGATGCGGGAGGCGCCAGGCTGGTACCCGCTCTCCATCTCCGGCTACCACATCGGCGAGGCGGGCGCGAACCCCGTGCAGGAGCTCGCGTTCACCCTCGCGAACGGCCTCACGTACGTCGAGACGCTGCGAGCGCGCGGCCTCCCCATTGAGGAGTTCACCCGCCGCTTCTCGTTCTTCTTCACGTCCGGCTCCGAGCTTGAGTTCAACGTGCTGGGACGCGTCGCGAGGCGCGTCTGGGCCGTCGCACTCAAGCGCTGCTACGGCGTCGAGGGCCCCGGCCTCGCGCTGCGCTTCCACAGCCAGACATCCGGGCGCTCGCTGCAGGACTCCGAGCCGCTCCACAACCTCACCCGCGTCGCGTTGCAGGCGGAGCATGCCCTGCACAACAACACCAACTCGCTCCACACCAACTCCTACAAGGAGACGTACACCACCCCGCAGGAGGACGACGTCCTGCTCGCGATGGGCAGCCAGCAGATCCCGCTCGTCGAGAGCGGCGACTTCGGCTACATCGAGAACCTCAACCAGGGCGCGTACGGCCTGACCTTCCTGGAGGCGGAGGTCGAGCGCGCCGTGCACCGCATCTTCCGCGAGATCGATCAGCAGGGCGGTGTGCTCCCCGCCATCGAGAACGAGTACTTCCGCACCGCCATCCAGGAGGAGGTGCAGCGCGAGCGCGGGGCGATGCGTGACGGCAAGCGCCGCGTCGTGGGCGTGAACTACCTCACGAGCAGGGACGGGGCGAGGCCGCGCGGCGAGCTCGTGCACATCCCCATGAAGGCGAAGCGCGCCCAGGCCGCCCGCACCCGCGCGTTCAAGCGCGAGCACGCCGCCGACGCTGACGCCGCGCTCGAACGCCTGCAGGCCGCAGCCGTCTCCGACGCCAACGTCTTCGAGGCGCTGCTCGACGCCGTGGAGCACGCCACCGTCAGTCAGATCACCCACGCCCTCTGGGACGTCTGGGGCCGCTTCAGGCCAAGCATGTAGAGGGTTGTCATGCTGAGCGGAGCCGAAGCATCTCTCGGGCGCATTCGCCATGCAAGGGGCCTGTGACTGTAGAGTAGGGCTCCTATCACGCAAAAGGAGGCTAGGTGAGTGGTCACGATAGTGTGTTGGAATATCAACAAGAAATCGAAGCCCTGGAATGAACTTCTTGAGATGGATGCGGACATCGCACTGCTTCAGGAGGTGAGCCTTGGCGATGTCCCAGCATCCGTGGAGGTAAGTCCACATACGCCTTGGCCCACCTACGGGTACGACCGCTGGCCGATGGTGGTCAAGTTGTCCGACAAGGTGAACGTTGAATGGTTCAAGCCAGTTAACTCAGCACAAGTGGTCGTTGCGGAAGACGAAATCGCAATGAGTGACTTCTACACCATCGCAGCCGCGAGAGTGACGCCCTTCTCCAATCAACAGCCGTCCGGTGAACCATTCATCGTGTTCTCGATGTACGCGCGCTGGCTGTATCCTCACCCATCGGCCAAGCAAACTGCTCCGCGCAAGAAGGGAGCCGGGCGAATCAACATCTACTCGGATGCATCGGCGCACCGGATCATCTCCGACATCGCAGCGTTCATCGGCCACACGAATCCGGCTTCGCACCGCATCCTCACCGCGGGCGACCTCAACACTATCTACGACGCGACGGAGAAGAATCCTCTTGAGATGCGGAAGAGAATGCTTACTGTGTTCAATCGGATGAACGCCATTGGCCTCGAGTTTGTAGGACCGCGTTGGCCTAATGCCGACAGGCAAGCGTACCCACCACCCCAAGGATTAATGGAAGGCACGCTAAACGTCTCTACGTTCTATACATCCAAGCAAGGTGTTCCGGCGAACGCCCAGAACCAGTTGGACTACGTGTTCGCATCGAAGGGGTTCGGCCAAGGCATCTGCGTCCATGCCATGAACGACCCCGCACGTTGGGGTTCAAGCGACCACTGCCGGATATGGATTGAGGTACAGTAGGCAAAGGTAGGTACGGAGGTGAGCGATGTTCCGGTGCGAGGTCTGCCACCACACAGAGAGCCGCGAGGAACGCGTCGAGAAGATGTTTCACGTCGACGAGCGCTACGTGCTGGTGGAGCGCATCCCGGCGGTCGTATGCGCCCGATGCGGCGAACCTACCTTCAGCCGCGAGACGACGGAGCGGACGCGCACACTCGTGAACGGCGGTACCAAGCCGTCCAAGTCCGTACCGCTCGAAGTGCTGGACTTCGCTTCTTAGGCGCCTCCTGACTCAGCGCGTGGTAGTCCACCGGCGCCATCGCCGAGTGGTCATCAGGCGGAAGTCTCGCTCCATGCCAGAGGTAGTCCGATCTCGCGGCGGCGGCGCTACGCTGATGTATTCACGGCGCTTGCCCTATCAAGCAGGGAATTCAGCATCTGTATGACTTCAGATTCGGTGTAACTGCGACCTTCCGGTGACTGTCCGTAGATCACCCTCCCCAGGGACGCGATTGTGCCTGTCAACTCATCGGTGATGCCTCTCCTCAGTACAGGATGAGACATGATGACCCGGAGGTAGTCTGCGTTCAAGGGCCTGGTCGCAAAACTCAACCCATTCAATGCGCGGATATCGCTATCTTCCAGGGTTTCCAGGAACGGCATGTCGATGATTCTCATTGCCGATGGTTCACCGGGGCTGACCGCTAACCTTGCCTTGTTTTGACGGCTGTCTATTACACTCCGTAGCAAGCGTATCGCTTCGATCTCTTCCTGCGTCAGACCATCTGCAACCCAGGCTCTGTCCAGCGCACCCAGGACTGCAACATTCAGGCGCAACGGGCCGATGCCCCAGGAGTGGTCTACGTCCAGACAGCCGGACCTTCCGGGAATTATCTCATCTCTGAAATTCAGCCCACAACGCACTTTGTATTCATCGATGCAGTCCTGCATTGCATAGTAGCTCCCTGTGCTCTCTACCTCATAATACCGGCCTTCATCCCGGCATCTGCCATCTATTGCGTAACCCTTGACATTGAAGTCACGCCCATCGAAAGTGATATGAGGATATCTTTCCAGCAACTCAGTCAGTTCCCACCAGTTCTCGCTACCACCCAGCTTGAAGTAGAGATGTCCTTCAGGCCAAGGTGTAGGTGTGGGCCTCGGTGTCGGCGTTGCCGTCGGAGATGGGGTGGGCGTAGCTGACGGAGTCGGCGTAGGCGTTGCCGTTGGAGTGGGAGTCGGTGACGGGGTTGCCGTCGGATCGGGCGTGGGCGTGGGTATGAGCAACGGGACCAGCCTCGAGGCTGGGGTTGGAGTCGCTCTGGGTGTAGGCGTCGGCGCGGGCGTCGGCGTGACGGTGGGTGTGGGAGCGGGGGACGGAGTGGCTGTGGGCTCTGCCGTACATGCGGCAGCGGCCATCACGGCGACGGCCCCTAGTGCGAACCACCACCTCGTTGCCAGACCCACTCTCCCGGTCGCGCCCCCTATATCGCCCTCCTACGACAGCGCATGGTTGATGACCGGTACCATTGCCGAGAGGTCAACGTGCGGCTGCAGCATCCCATTGCCAGTCATCCCCCCTTAGCTCAGCGCGTGGTTGACCACCGGGACCATCGCCGAGAGGTCGACGTGCGACTGCAGCGCCTCGTTCACCTGCGCCAGCGGGTACTGGTGCGTAATCATCTTCTCCACTGGCACGTCGATGCGGGTCCGCATCATGCGTATGGAGCGGATGATGTTCTCCACCTTCGAGCCGACGACGCCCGCGACGGTCAGGTCCTTCGCCGCGATGCGTGACGGGTCCATCTCCACGGAGGTCGGCAGGATGAGGCCGATGACGAGGTACTTCCCGCCGTAGCGCACCATCTGGAAGCCCTCGTGCACGGACGTGCGCGCGCCCGACGCTTCAACGACGAGGTCGGGGCCGCTGCCGGTCAGCTCACGCACGCGCTCGATGCGCGACTCCGGCGTCGGGCAGTCCGCGAGGTCGATCGTCTCGTCCGCGCCGAGCTCCCTGGCGAGCGCCAGACGGTGCGCCGGCGCTCCAATCATGATGGCGCGCGCAGCGCCGCGGGCCTTCGCCTGCACCAGCGCGCCCAACCCGATGGGGCCGGAGCCCTGGATGACGACCGTGTCGCCGGGGTCGGGCGCGTTCAGCTTCCGCAGGCCGCTCATCGTCGTGTGGTTGCCGATGACGGACATCAGCGCACGCTCCGTGCTCATGTCGTCCGGCACGCGGATGATGGCGGGGTCCGGCTCCAGCAGCAGGTACTGGCCGAAGCCGCCGCGCAGCATCGTTCCCGAATCCGGGTCGACGTGCGAGTTGCCGTAGTGGATGGCGTTGGTGCAGCGCAGCCCCATCAGGCAGTTGTAGCAGTGGCCGCACGGCGCGGAGTGGAACAGCACACGGTCGCCTTCGCGGAGCGTTTCGCCGAGGATGTCCGTGCGGACGTTCCCGCCGAGCGCCGCCACGACGCCGATGTTCTCGTGCCCCCAGATGATGGGGTGCGGCGCGTTGGCATTGTACCAGTTGTGGGCGTCTGTGCCGCAGACTGCGGCCATGCTCATCTGCACCAGCACGTTGTCCGGTCCTACGTCCGGCACCGTGAACTCCTGCAGCTCCAATGGGCGCTCGGCCCCCACGAACACCGCCGCGAGACAACTCTCCGCCATGTCACACACTCCCGTTTCAGGCTGCCGCGAGTCTAGAAGCGGGCAGGGCAGGCGTCAAACGCGCTGCCTATCATCTCGTCATTACGATGAATTTCATGGCAGCGAAATGCTTGGGGATGCCTCGACGGTCCAGGTCGGCCAGGACTTCCTTTCGCACTGGGCCTGATGCGACGACCTCTTCCTTGTACACCACGACGTAGCAGTCGGGGTGCTCCTCGCGCAACTGTGGGCGAAGCGCATTCAGATAATCGACGTCACGACTGAACTGGTCGTGCTCCACCTTTGCCTGTTCCCAATCGATGGAGTCAACCCACTCGCGGTATTCCAGCGGCATGTTCATCGGCTTGACACTAATCGCGTTCTCCGGTTCATCCGTTCGTCCGCTCTATGTTTGACAGAATAGCGCGCGCATGCCACAACAGCGTAAGTGGCGCCTGTCACCGAGTCTGCAATCCTCCGCACATGCGCCGCAGACGATTCGTGACACCAGCCCCTTACCCGGACGCCCCACGGCCGCATACCCTGTACCCATGAACACTACTACCGGCCTTCCACCTGCACTCGCGCACCACCTCAGAATGCCCTGTCGGAAACTGTCGGATTGTGTCGGATTACTGTCGGTTTCTGTCGGATTCGCTGACGGGAAATGTCGGGCCGCTGTCGGGAGCGGAAGGGCAGATTCACGAGTAAAACGCGATACTCAACCGACAGAAATCGACAGTTTCGAGAAAAATCGCCCCTGCCAGATCCCCTCTCCTGAGGGAGCGGGCTAGGGTGAGGGTGTAACTGGCGGGGGGCTGTGTGGGTACGCAATGGTTCCCCCTGGGAGAGGGCCGGTGCAAGGCTCCCCCGCGCGTTGCCGGAACGCGCGCGCTCCCATAACATCGCGCTCGCACGACGCACGGAGGACTCCTCAATGGACATCGTCAACCCCATCGTCAGGAACCGGATGCGCGCAGGGCTGGAGGACTCGGACGCCTTCTGGGACAGCGCCGCGCGACAGCTACCCTGGCTGAAAACATGGGACACCGTCTACGAGGCCGACTACCCCTCGTTCCGCTGGTTCGTGGGCGGACAGACCAACCTCTCGTACATGTGCGTCGACCATCAGACCGCGTCCGGCAGAGGGGGGCACGCGGCGTTCATCTATGCCAGCGAGCGCGGCGTCCGGCAGGTGTTCACCTACGCCCAGCTCCAACGGCGCGTGGAGCAGGCCGCCGCAGCGCTGCGCGGCATGGGGCTCCGCAAGGGCGACCGCCTCACCATCTACATGCCGAACGCCCTCGAAACCGTCGTCCTCATGCTGGCGACCGTCCGCATCGGCGCGATCCACTCCATCGTCTTCGCCGGGTTCAGCGCGCCCGCGCTGGCCGACCGCATCCGCGCCAGCGGCTCGCGGCTCGTCTTCTCGGCGGACGTGGCCTACCGGCGCGGCGGCGAAGTCAACCTCAAGAGCATCGTCGACGACGCGCTCGCCCTCGGATGCGACACCGTCGAGCACCAGGTCGTCCTCCTCCGCAACGAGGACGTGCCGATGACGAGCGGGCGCGACCTCTCCTGGGACGAGTTCATCGAGCGCGGCAAGGGCTACAGCGGCGCGGTCGAGCCGATGGAGTCGAACGAGCCCGCCTACATCCTCGCCACGTCCGGTACGACCGCCACGCCCAAGCTCGCCGTTCACACGCACGGCGGTTATCCGGTCGGCGTCTACAACCAGGGGAGCTGGTGCTTCGGCCTCAACGCCAACGACGTCTGGTGGGCGACCTCCGACCTGGGTTGGGCGGTCGGCCACTCGTACATCGTCTACGGCCCGCTGCTGTTCGGCGCGACGTCCATCCTCTACGAGGGCGCGCTCGACTACCCGGGTCCGGACGTCTTCTGGCGGCTGATCGAGGAGTTCGGCATCACGGGCGTCTTCACGTCGCCCACCGCCGTCCGCCTGCTGATGAAGTTCGGTGAGGAGCCCGCCAAGGGCTTCGACCTCTCCACCATGTCGCGGATCGTCTGCGCGGGCGAGGTGCTGAACCCTTCCGTGTGGGAATGGCTGCAGAAGCGCGTGCTGGACGACCGCATCCCCGTCATCGACAACTGGTGGCAGACGGAGACCGGCGCGCCGGTCGTCGGCAATCCTTACGGCATCGCGATGCTGCCGCAGAAACCGGGCTCCGCGGGCGTGCCGCTGCCGGGCATGGACGTCGCGGTGATGACGCCGGAAGGGCAGATATGCGAACCGGGCGAGAAGGGCATCCTCGTGCTGCGCCGTCCGTTCCCAAACCTGACGCCGACGCTCTGGGGCGACCCCCAGCGCTACGGCAACGACTACTGGGAGCGCGTACACGGCGTCTACTTCACCGGCGACCTCGCGGAGATAGACCAGGACGGCTACGTCTGGTTCTCGGGCCGCGCCGACGAGGTCATCAAGATCGCGGCGCACCGCCTCGGCACAATCGAGGTCGAGTCCGCGTTCCTTCGTCACGACGACGTAGCGGAGGCCGGCGTCACCGGACGCCCGGACGAACTGCGCGGCGAGGTCATCTCCTCGTTCATCGTCCTCAAGGACGGGCGCACACCGAGCGAGCAGCTGCGCACCGAGCTTATCGCGACCGTCCGCAGGGAACTCGGCGCATTCGCGGTCATCGGCGAGGTCAACTTCGTGAAGATGCTGCCGAAGACGCGCAGCGGCAAGATCATGCGCCGCGTCCTGAAGGCGGTGACGCTCGACACCGACCCCGGCGACATCACGACGATAGAGGACGAAGGCTCCGTGGACGAAGCCCGCACCGCATGGCAGGAGATGAAAGACCAGGTGCGCGGGTAGGGGTGCGATGAGCCGGGGGGCTGGTCCCCTCTCCCTACAAGGGGAGAGGGCTAGGGTGAGGGTACTCCGGGGCGGGGTGGATGGGTTACGCAAGGGTCCCTACAAGGGGAGAGGGCTAGGGTGAGGGTACTGCCGGTGTGGGGAGCGGGGGCGTCCAGTGCAGGAGTGTCCCGCATTTCCGGTTATGCAGGGATCGTTACAAGGGGAGAGGGGGCGCATCTCGATACGCGGGTGAGGGTACTTCGGTGGGCGTACGTGTTGGGAGGATGTCTCGATGAGCGCAGCCAGCGAACGTGAACGCGGGCTCATGGTGGGGGTCGCGGCAGGCAATCTGCTCGGCATCCCCGTCGAAGGCCACTCGAAAGAAGACGTGCGCGCACGCTTCCCCGATGGCGTGCACGACATCTCCGCCCGCGGGGGGTACCCAGACGACGACGACCTCGCGCAGTCCATCATCGTCGCGGAAGCGGTTGAGGAAGGGCCGCTCGACGTGGAAGACCTGGGCCACCGCTTCTGGGAGTGGGGCGAGCTCAACGGGCTGGGCATGGGAAACCTCACGAGCCAGGTGCTCAACCTCTTCGGCGGCAGCTACCCCCAGCGCCTCCGCCACGGCACGATAGATGACGTGCGGCAACCCATGGGGATGGCTATCGAGGATGCCTCGCGAGAGGCCTGGGGCGGCAGGAACGCGGGCAATGGCGCCCTGATGCGCTGCGCGCCGATAGCTGTCCGGTGGCGCGCCGACGCGGCAGCCATCGCTCGGAACAGCATCATCAGCGCCGTGCCAACGCACTGGGACACCCGATGCGGTTGGTCGTGCGTCGTCCTGAACATCGGCATCGCGGCTGCGCTGCGGGGCGAAACGATCGAAGCAGACGCGCTCATCGCGGGGGCAGAGGAGGCGGTGCAACCGTCGCTGCCGGAGTTGTCGCAGTTCGGCTACGAGGCCGGGATGCCGCACAGCGTCCGGATCGCAGTGGCAAAGGCTGCCAGCCTGAACCTGGGCGACATCGAGTTCGACGGCTGGGACATGGGCTTCACGCTCCTGGCACTGGAGGCCGGGCTCATCTCGCTCTGGCGTGCGCAGGACTTTGAGCAAGGGCTTCGCGCCGTGGTCGAAGCGGGTGGGGACACGGACACGAACAGCGCGGTGGCAGGTGCGGTGCTGGGAGCGCGGTTCGGCATCGACGCCATCCCGCAACGCTGGCGCGAGCGTATCGCGGAGTTGCGCGCTGGGCGCACGCCGTTGGAGGAGTACGCAGACATGCTGGCAGTGGCGCGGGACCAGGAGAGCGGGAATAGCCCTTGACAGCCCACGGGAGCCGTCTCCATACGAGCTAGGTAGGGGTTCAGCGGAGGATGGCGCAGCACGATCTTCCGATTACCTTCTCCTGGAACTTCTTCTCGACCGTCTCCCTGAACTTCCTTTCGCGTCTTGCATCGCAAGCATGGCGAAACCCAGCGCTACCAGCAGGATGGACGCGCCCAAGAGCAGGTTGAACAACAATGGAATCACGGTGTTTATGAGGAACCACACGAAGGCGGCCATGAGCACAGCGCCCACTATGCCAAGGGCCAGCCACCAAGCCGTAGTTGTCATTCGCTTTCCTCCTCCATTGCTTCCTCACGTCCGCCCTTGCTCTCTATGAATCCAATCACGCCGATTCCAAGGAGAAGGAAGGCTACAGCGATACCGACTCCTGCCTGCGCATCTGCTTGCTCTGGATGCCAAGCCCTTGGAAGCAACCAACTGAGAGTAGATGCTACGAGTATCGTGATTGCCGCTGTGGCAAGTGTGGAACCTACTCTCACGGCCCTCCTCTATCCTAGTGTAGTACCAACCAACCATAGACTACCCATCAAGTCAGTCAACCGTCTATCGTCCCGTGACACTTCCCAGCTTAGCTTCTCTGTACCAAGACACCCCTTTGCCTCTGTCATTCGCCGCAAGCCTCCGTCTGGTAGGCACGCCGCCCTTGACAGCCCACGGGAGCCTGCATAGCGTGCGCGCACACTACCTGTGCGCGCATCCCGGAGGTGAGAGATGGCAACAGCGGTCAGCAGCGTAACGAACTACAAGATGCTCATCGGCGGCGAGTGGGTCGACGCCTCGTCGGGGCAGACCTACGACTCCATGAACCCGTACACCGGCCTGACGTGGGCGCAGATGCCCGACGCGCAGGCGGAAGACGTCGACCGCGCGGTGCAGGCTGCCCGCAGAGCGGTGAAGGACCCGGCGTGGCGCGGGATGGTGCCGGCGCAGCGCGGCGCGCTCCTGCGCAGGCTCGGCGACCTCGTTGCGGAGAACGCGGAGTACCTCGGCCAGGTCGAAACGCGCGACAACGGCAAGCTGATCCGCGAGATGTCCGCCCAGTGCAAGGCGGTGCCGAGCTACTTCTACTTCTACGCCGGACTCGCGGACAAGATACAGGGCGCGACCATTCCGCTGGAGAAGACGTCCGTCTTCAACTACACACTCCGCGAGCCGATAGGCGTCGTGGGCATCATCATCCCGTGGAACTCGCCGCTGCTGCTCCTTTCGTTCAGCCTAGCCGCGGCGCTCGCCGCCGGGAACGCGGTGGTCGTGAAGCCGTCTGAGCACGCCTCGGCCTCCACGCTGGAGTTCGCGAAACTCGTCGAGCAGGCCGGCTTCCCGCCGGGCGTCTTCAACGTCGTGACGGGGTACGGGGCCGTGACGGGCGCCGCGATGGCGAGCCATCCCGGCATCGGCAAGCTCTCGTTCACCGGCGGCCCGGAGACGGCGCGCAAGATAGCCGAGCAGGCGGCGCTGAACCTCACGCCGACGCTGCTCGAACTCGGCGGGAAGTCGCCCAACATCGTCTTCCCGGACGCCAACCTGCAGAACGCGGTGAACGGCACCATAGCGGGGATATTCGCCGCGGGAGGGCAGACGTGCATCGCGGGCTCGCGCCTGCTCCTGCACGAGGACATCCATGACGACTTCATGGAGCGGCTCGTGGCCCGCACCCGCGACATCAGGATGGGCGACCCCGCCGCGATGGAGTCGGAACTCGGACCGCTCGCGACGACGGCCCAGCTCGCGAAGGTGGAGTCGTTCGTCGAGAGCGCACGCGCGGAGGGCGCCGAACTCGTCTACGGCGGCTGCCGCCCGGACGCGCCGGAGCTCGCGGCGGGCTGGTTCTACATGCCCACCATCTTCGGCGGCGTCCGCAACGACATGTACGTCGCGCAGGAGGAGGTCTTCGGGCCGGTGCTCGGCGTGCTGCGCTTCCGCGAGGAGGAAGAGGCCGTCGCGATGGCCAACGACTCGAGGTACGGCCTCGCGGCGGGCATCTGGACTGACGACATCAGGCGCGCGCACCGGCTCGCCCGCGACCTCGACGCCGGCACGGTCTGGATCAACATGTACCGGGCGCTCTCCTACGCGTCGCCGTTCGGCGGCTACAAAGGTTCCGGGCACGGGCGCGAGCTGGGCGTCGAGGCCATCAACGAGTTCACGCAAGTCAAGAGCGTCTGGGTGGAGCTCGCCGAGACCACGCCGGACCCGTTCGTCCTGCGGATCTAGATGCGTCGGCTCCCTCTTCACGTGATTGTGTCGCCCCTTACGTCACTTCGTCTTGACGAGTTATCATCATGTGGTGGCAAAAAGGAGTTGTCTCTTGGTGAACACAGCAAGACGGCGATGCAGCGCATGCTCTGAGCTCAAGACGGTGATGGAAGGCGTGGATTGTACTGCGGAGGGCTGTCCCATGCCAAAGCGGTTGGGATGGGAGCCAGACTGGGAGTTCTCACAGGAATGGACCAGCGACGAAGAGTCAGTTTGGTGCCAGAATATTGACTCGGCAGAGCACGACTGGACGACACGGCTGGAGTATTCAACGAACACCGCGCGGGTAATAGTGGTCTGCTGTGGCTGGTGCGAAGAGATGCGCGTCATCACAGAGCGCGCGGTTTTGAGAGCCGTAGCAACGTAGGAACAGTGCGTCGGAGGCGTAAGGGCTGCCAGAAGGCTAGCGCATAGTCTCCTAAGCTACGAACAACTCTTCGAGCGTCCAGCGCTTGCGGATGATCTCCGTCTCGTAGAGGTAGTCCACGACCGCGCGAACGGAAGCGCCGTGCACGTCGAGGCCCTGCGCCCGCGGGAAGAGGCCGATGCGCCGCAGGTCCCCCGCGAGCAGGCCCTGGTGGACGGAGTCGTCAGGCTCCTCGTCCATGTAGATGGCCGTGGCCTCGTCCATCGCCCTGCAGACGGCGTCCGCGAGGGCGGGGTGTTCCGCGGCTGACTCCTCCTTCATCACCAGCATCGTGTTGATGGGGAAGACGCCCGTCTCCTCGTGGTAGCGCTGCAGGAGCGGGTAGGGGTCGTCCACGAGCAAGTGCACGTTCGATGCCAGCGCCGCGTTGCCGCCTGCGACCACGAGCGCATCGAGGTCGCCCGCAGCGAGCCGCGCGTCGAGGTCCGACATCTGCTCGCGGGCGAAGCGCTCCGGCTTGGGGTAGGGCACGCCGCGCAGCGAGTCGTTCTCGCCCTCGACCCACGTGATGCTGTCGGCCGGGACGCCATGATGGTGCGCCAGGATGCCGCGCAGCCACACCGCCGGGTTCGACGCGAACCCCAGCGGCACTCCCACGCGCTTCCCCGCGAGGTCGCCGATCTCAGCGATGCCCGCGGCGTCGTTCACGGTCACGCCCGTGAGCGGGAAGAAGAGGTTGGGGAAGATGGGCAGCGCGACGAGGCGCACGCCGTTGTCCTTCGCCACGATGAAGTTGCCGATGGTCAACTCGCCCACGTCGTAGGGGCGCGTCGTCACCATCGCGGGGAAGATGGGCGCGGGCGCCGGGCCCACGTCCACGACTTCCACGTCCGGCCACGCTATCGCGACGCGCCCGCTCAGCAGATGGCGCGTGATGAGGCGGTTGCCGACCGCGACAGAGACTGCCATTACGGCGTGACCATCGCGGACGAGGAGAAGGCAGCGCTGCGTCCGCTCTCAACGTCGTAGCGATGGCGCTGCACGTTGTCCAGGTCCATGCTCGTGATGCGGCAGTAGATCGTCTCGTCTGCTGGCGAGCCCTGAACGTTGTGGATCTCACCGGGCAGGATGTAGTGAACGTCGCCCGGCCCCTGCTCCATCGTCTGCATCAGTTCGAACGACGGCATGTCCGTGTCGTCGCCCGTGTGTCTGTAGGCGTAGCGCGTCTGGGTGTTGCCGCCGCTCTTGACGCCGTAGGCGACCCAGCAAACGCCGTGGTCGTGCGGCGCGGGGCGTTTGATCTCCTGCGGGCCCTGCCGGTAGGCGAGGATGATGAAGCCCGCGCCGGGGTGGCCGTACTCGGTGTCGCGGTAGATCTCGAACGTACCGTTGCCGTCGCCGAACTTCTCGCTGTTCTCCGGCCAACCGTTCTCGAACGCGCGGCGCATCAGCGTGGCGACGGTGTGCGCTTGCTGTACGGCGTCGCGGTGGTTCGCGAACGCCTCGCGGATGTCGGCGATGAACTGCTGCTCGGTGTAGGTCGCGGTCTGTGCCATGTCGCTCTCCTTCTTTGTGGGCGTCAGTCTATCCACGCATCGGGGTCTTTGAGGTAGACCTGAACAACAACGCGCTCAACCTCGATATCCGGCTGGTCACGCAGCATGACGTCGACGGAGCGCCCGAGAAACTTTCCGAGCGACCTGCGTCCCTCCAAGGGGTAGGGGGGGTCCGGATACGCGATGGTCAAAGGCCTGTTCTTGGCCCGCGCTTTCCCCACGCTCACTTCGCCCTTCTTCTTCGTGACGGTGGCCGTCCTGCCTTGCTGTTTCTCCATCGCTCGTCCTCGCTGAGCACGTCCGCTGGTGGGCTGAGCCTCGCTCGTTTCGCAAATTCTATGACGACTTTAGCCCAATTGTCTTCCGGCATGAGGTAGCGCCAGCCTCGCTTTCGCCGGTCAGGTGCATGTGCAGAAACTCGTATTGCGCCGAGCCATGCCCCGCTGCTCCTTCTGGACACCTGCAAGTACCGGCTCTCCGACTTGGGCGATTGCACGGGCTCTGATACGATCAGCCCCGTTTCCACCAATGCGCTCCTTGTCTTGCCGGCAAGTTCCTCTACCTCCTCCACCCGCTACGTTTCCAGCGTCGTCTCGAAGAAGAGGTCCTCGACGGCGAGCGGCCCCGGGATGAGGCCCTGCTCGACCTCGTAGCGGATGAACCGTTCGAGGTTGGCGCGGTTCGCCGCGACGCCGGTCGGCCACGGGTCGGGCCCGAGCACGCGGCGCTCCTCTTCCAGGTAGTGGCGTCCCCACGTAAGCCTGCTCCAGTTGGGGTCGTCCATGTAGTGCGCCCACTGCGCCTTTGCCTGTTCGAAGCCGTCCAGCAGGCTCACGGGGACCCACGGGTGCTGCTCGGCCACCTCCGACTTCATCGCCACCACGTGCATGATGGGGTAGAAGCCGTTGCGCTGGAAGTAGCCCACCTCCTCGGCGCGCGGGTCGTCGAACAGCCTGCCGACCTCGGACGCGCCGTCCAGGTACGGCTGGGGCGGACGCGGCGACAGGAATGCCGACACCTCGCCTTCGACGAGCGCGTCGCCGAGCCTGTGCTGGCGGTCCATACGCTCGATCGTCACGCCGGGCGGCGGGTCGAACTCGACCGGCTCGTCGGCGGTCGTCACCCATGTGACGCCGTTGAGCGGCACGCCGTATTCGCTGCCGAGGTCGCCCTTCGCGAGCACGGAGAGCGTCGTCTGGAACGAGCGCAGGGCGACGCGCTTGCCGATGAGGTCCTTCGGCCCGCTGATGCCGGACTGCGTGTTCACGTACATCTGCGACTGGCTGAACAGCCGCCGCGGGAAGACAGGGATGGCCGTGAGCGCCGCGCCCCGTGCCTTTGCCATGACGTACGAGCCGAGCGACAGTTCGCAAACGTCGAACTCGCGGTGCAGCAGCATGCGCTCGTGGCGCCTGCCGCCCGCGCCGTCCTGTCCGACGATCAGCACGGTTGGCTCGATGCCATTGGGGCGCACGGTCCCCTCCACCCACGGCATGTGCCGGTCGTAGTGCTCGAGCGCGATGCTCAGGGGAACGTCCGCCATCTAGATCTCCTCTCCATACTCCCGCGCCATCTCCCGGATGTGGGTCTCCTGCAGCAGGGTGGAGCGGCCGTTCTCCCAGAACGGCTCGCCGTCCAACTCTATCGTCTGGTCGGAGACGTAGGCGGAGAGGGGAGACGGCGTCCTGCCGATGTGGAAGTGCATCACATCCTGGTTGCTCTGCTGTCCGGGGCGCTTCGTTGCCTTCGGGTGGAAGCCGCCGTGGAACGAGTCGAGCGCGTAGGCGGCCCCGGTCCCGTAGCGCCCTTCGCTCACGTCCAGCAGATACTGGAGCTGCGTGCTCGTCCACACCGTGTTGCCGGTGGGGTCGTCCTTCTGCCCCGGACGCGCGGGTTCCTCCCGCCACTCGATGCCCTTGAGCGTGTTGTCCCGTATCTCCAGCAGCATCGGGTTGTGGAACTGCTCGCGGTCCGCCATCCCCGGATGATCGAACGCAACGACGCCGTTCCCGTCTGCGCTCCCGATGGGGGCATACACCTCGCCGGGGAAGACGCGCTCGGTGCGGCTCATCTCCGCGTCCTGCGCGAAGAAGGCATCCGCGACCTCGCTCGCCGACGCGACGCGTCCCGCGACCTCCGTACCGCGCGGGCTCGTCACCCGGTAGGTCGAGGCCTGCGCCGTGCGCTCCTCGATGCGGTGCGCCAGCGCCATAACGAGTCGCCAGTCGAAGTGAGCGTGGGGGGTGGTCATGCCCTCGGGAGCGCGGATGCGGTTGTTGATGCGTACCAGCCCCGCCGAGCCGTTCGCACGCAGGTGGTCCAGCAGCACGGCACGGTTCAGGTTGCAGTTCAGCAGCAGTTTGTCGGCGCCCAGCACTGCGCCCGCGACTGGGGCGGGCAGTTCCTCCACGCGGGCGAGCGAGTCCACCCACAGCGAGTAGGGCGCACCGCCCGCATCAGCGATGGCCTGCTCCAGCAGCGCCGCGAACTCGTGGTCGAGCGCGCCTCGCTCGTTCAGCAGCAACACCGCCTCGCCCGGTTCGACGGCGACGCAGTGCCTGATCAGGTTGGTCACGCCCGCCTGAACGTCAGCGTCAGACATCACGCCCCCTTTGCTTGCAGTCGGCTAGTTGAGCCCGTAGAAGCGCTCCGCGTTGCCGTGCAGGATGGCGGCTTTGTCCGCGTCGGTGAGCGCCGGGTTCTCGCGGATCTCGGCGATCTCCTCCTTGCACGTCTCGTGGTTCACCTCGTGCGGGAAGTCGGACGAGAAGATGAACGCCTTGTTGCCGGCCACCTTCACCGCGAAGGGGAGCGTCAACTCACCGCCCTCGACGCCGACGTACACGCGGCCCTCGTCGACGTGCCTCAGGATGTAGTCCGTAACGGACTCCCCGTCCTTCAGCTGCATGAAGCGCTGGTTCGGGTCGTACTGGACGTGGCTGTCCCACGAGCGTTGGAAGCGTTCCAGGCAGCCCACGAACCAGGCGCAGCCCGCCTCCAGGAAGCCGTACTTCGCGTTCGGGTAGCGGTCCAGCACCCCGTTGAACACGATGCCGGCGAAGTTCACCATCTGGCCGAACGGGTGGCCGAGCGCGTTCACGGGTGCGTATGGGCTCATGTCGTCCAGCCCCATGTGGTCGTGCACCCCGCCGTGGATGCCGATGGCGCAACCGAGGCGGTCGGCCTCTTCGTAGATGGGCCAGTACTTCGGGTCGCCCAGGTGGTTCTGTAGCTGGAGAGCGCCGGTGCCGGGGAGCATGGCGCCCGAGAAGCCGAGCTCCTTGACGATGCGGCGCAGTTCGACGGCAGCCTCCGCGGGTTCCTGCAGCGGTATGAGGCCCATCGCCTGGAAACGCGAGTCCTTGCTGACGTACTCGTCGTACACCCAGTTGTTGTACGCCCGGGCGAGTTCGATAGCCCAGTCGCGGCTGACGACCCGACCGAAGGCCAGGCCGTTGGACGTGTAGAGCACCGTCTTGTCGACGCCGACGTCGTTCAGGAAGTCGATCCATCCCTCGCGCCCGACGCGGGCGAACGCGCCTTCCGGCAGGAAGTGCCGGTTGGCCGCGTGCAGGTGATCGTTGGGCGGAAAGGGCCCGCGCGTCGTCACGAAACTGCGGTCCTGGTAGTCCTCGGGCATCCGCGCCCAGATGGCCGCGTGGTCCTCCACCAGGTGGCCGTCTCCGTCAACGATGCGCTCGATGTTTTCAGTGACCATGGCTATTCTCTCCTTCGTGTCTCTCTGGCGCGTCTTCCCGGCTCGTGCCTAGTTCGCCGCCAGCCGGTAGAAGCGGGCCGAGTTGCGGTACATCACCGCTTCCTTGTCGTCGGCGGACATGTCCGCGTTCTCGCGAAGCTCGTCCAGTTCCGCCCTGCAGGTGTTGGCGTCCACCTCGTGCGGGTAGTCGGACGAGAAGAGGTACGGCTTGTTGCCCGTGAGGCGCACCGCCTCCGGCAGAGCGAGCTCGTCGCCCTCGACGCCGACGAAGATGCGGTCCTCGTCGATGTGGCGGCAGATGTAGTCGGACACTCGCTCGCCCTCGCGTATCTGCAGGAAGCGGCCTCGCGGGTCGTACTGGACGTGGGACGCCCAGGAGCCGTTGAACCGCTCCATGCAGGTGAGGAGCCATGCGGCGCCAGCCTCCAGGAAGCCGATGCGGACGCCGGGGTACTTGTCGAACACGCCGTTGAAGATGATGCCCGCGAAAGCCACCATCTGCCCCATCGGGTGGCCGAGCGCGTTGATGGGCGCGTACGGGCTCATGTCGTCCATCAGAAAGCCCTCGTGTGCGCCGCCGTGGATACCCAGAGCGCAGCCAAGCCGCTCAGCCTCCGCGTAGAGCGGCCAGAACTTGCTGTCGCCCAGGTGCGGCTGCTGCGCTCCGGTGGATGGCAGCATCGCGCCCACGAACCCGAGGTCCTGCACGATGCGCTGCAGCTCCTCGACCGCTGCGGCAGGCTCCTGCAGCGGGAGCAGGCCCATCGCTTGAAAGCGGTCGCCGCGGGAGACGTAGTTGTCGTAGACCCAGTTGTTGTACGCCTGTGCGAGCACGACGGCCCAGTCGCGGCTGACGATCTTCCCGAAGCCGAGGCCGCTGGTGGTGTAGAGCACCGTGGAGTCCACGCCGACCTCGTCGAGGAACTCCATCCAGCCGTCCGGCCCCACGTCGGCGAACGCGCCGGGAGGCGTGATGTGGCGGTTCGCAGAGTGCAGGTGGTCGATGGGCGGGAAGGGGTTACGCTGCGACCGCGCCTCGCCGAAACTCTTGCCTTTGTACTCGTCCGGCATGTACGAAACGATGCCGGCGATGTCCTCCATGATGTGGCCGTCGCCGTCGATGATGCGTTCCAGGTTTGCCGTAGCCATTCCTGCCTCCTGGGTGTTTCTCCTATCTGTATGGTCGCGCGGATTGTACGGCGGCGCTGCGCCAGCGGCAAATCACGGAGGCGTTGAGGCCGCGTGTGATACATCGGTGTTGCACCCGATAGCGGAAGAGGCTAGATTGCATCCAACGAAGGAGCCGAACACGCATGACCGAAGCCTCCACCAACCGCCAGTACCCCTTGCCGGAGACCATCGAGTTCATCTGGGAGGAAACGCACGGCGCGGTGGACGCCCAACTAAGACTCGCGGAGACCCTAGATTCCAAGGCATTTCAAGCGATCGGGGTAGGGAGCGTCCTCATCGGATTGGTGGCGCTGGGGGCTGATGCCTTGCTTTCAGCCGCAACACTGAGCCGCTGGCTGCTTCTGTCAGCGGTCTTTGCCTACACGCTATCCGCTCTATTCACGTTCCTCACGGTCAACGTCCGGGATTACCGGCTGGGCAATCGCGCGGATGAACTGTGGGCAACGCAGTGGGAGTTCAATCCCGTAGAGATCAAGCATGCACTGGTTGCTGATTTAGCAGACGCGCACAGGCATAACAGGGGAGAGACCGGCAGGAAAACCCTCTTCCTGCGTGCGGCCCTCGCCCTATTGGCCGTAGAGGCAGTCCTCATAGGCGCCACGCTCACCGCAGCATTATGGACCGCAGCAGACTAGCGTCTGCCCTTCTCTACGTATCCAGGGGGCAGTGGCCTGCGAGGGGGCGGAGGAGGCGGTGCAGAGGGCTCGTTCTCCGCGTTCTCGTTTTCCTTCTTGGGGCGGGACAGGCCGGGTATCCGCATCGGTGCGCTCCTTGCTCCACGGCTCCTAATGAGTATAGCACCCGTAACCCACACCCCCCGCGTGGACGCCGAACGCGTTCCCGCGCATAATAGGGCGCATTCCGCGCACGTTGCGCGACGTCACGGAGGGAGCACGAATGGTAACGAGAACCGCCGGTCTCGCTGACTGGCAAGAACCGGAAGGCATGAACAAGGCCGGCTTCGGCTTCTGGAAGACGCCGAAGTCCGCCTACGACCTCTTCATCGAGTCCCAGGGCATCGATATCCACCGCGAGATCGGCGTGCGCCGCATACAGGACCTGCCGCTCAAGCCGTGGAAGCGCCTCGGCGGCAACGGCACCGCCATCCAGTTGCTCGGCACCGAGCACCTCTGGGGCATGTACGTCGTCGAGGTCCCCGGAGCGGGCGCCCTCAACCCCGAGAAGCACATGTACGAGGAGATCTACTACGTCGCGGAAGGCAGGGGCTCCACCGAGGTGTGGCAGGAGAGCAACCCCAACAAGAAGCAAGTGTTCGAGTGGAGCGCGGGCTCGCTCTTCGGCATCCCGCTCAACGCCATGCACCGCCTCGTCAACGCCACGTCCAGCCCGGCGCTCCTCCTCGCCGCCACCACCGCCCCGAACATCGTGAACCTCGTGCGCGACCCCGAGTACGTGCTCAACAACTCCCACGAGTTCACCAACCTCTTCGACGCCGAGGACGACTACTTCAAGCCCGTCGACGACATCTTCGCCGACCCCGTGCGCGGTCTCGCCATGCGCCGCACCAACGTCATCCCGGACATCATCAACTGCCACCTGCCGCGCGACAACCGCCGCTCCTTCAGCTACCGCCGCGTGGAGCCGCACATGGCCGGCGCGAACTTCTACATGAAGATAGGCCAGTACGAGACCGGCCAGTACTCCAAGGCGCACAAGCACTCGTCCGGCGCGATCCTCGTCTGCATCCGCGGCAAGGGCTACAGCATGACGTGGCCGGACAGGCTCGGCGAACGCCCGTTCGAGGCCGGACTCGGCGACGAGGTGAAGCGGCAGGACTACGAGCCCGTCGGCATGATCAGCGCCGCGCCCATGACCGGCGACTGGTTCCACCAGCACTTCGGCACGTCGCCCAACGGCATCCGCTTCCTCATCTTCGACGGCCCCTACGGCCCGGGGTTGCGCAGTGGCGGCGCCCCCGGCTCCGATGCCCGCGACGGCGGCGCGCAGGACACCCGCGACGGCGGCAGGGCCATCGCGTACCCGGACCAGGACCCCGCCATCCGCGCCGAGTTCGAGCGCATGATCGGCTTGGACGGGCTGGAGAGCACCATGCCGGAGTGGGCCTACACCCACTACACCCCGCCTCCCGGCGCCGCAGACGTCGGCGGCTTCTAAGGGTCAGTCAGTCCGGTGGCGAAGGAGGCGCTGGCTCGTATCAAGATCAATCGCCTGCTCGAAGAATCGGGCTGGCGCTTCTTCGACGACGCCAACGGACAGGCCAACGTCTGCCTCGAACCGCACGTCAAACTCGAACCGCACGACCTTGACGCCCTCGGCGACGACCTCGAATCGGAAGCCGGGGGCAAGGGCCGCCGAGGCAAGGGGTTCATAGACTTCCTCCTGCTGGACGACCACGGCTTCCCGCTCATCGTCCTGGAGGCGAAGTCCGAGGGCAAGAATGCGCTCGTCGGCAAGGAACAGGCGCGCAAGTACGCGCTCTCCCAGAAGTGCCGCTACGTCATACTCTCCAACGGCAGGGTGCATTACTTCTGGGATCTGAAACGCGGCAACCCGTACCCCATTCAGCAGTTTCCCACGCCGGACTCAGTGGGCGAACACCGCAAAACAACGCCGGACCCGCAGCGGCTCGTAGACGAGTTCGTCGGAAGCGACTACGTCGTTCTCACGCAGCGGCCGAACTACGCATCAGAGGCAGCCTGGCAGAACGAAGAGGAACGTTCGGGTTTCGAAGCGCAGCATGGCCTCCGTTTCCTGCGCGGCTACCAGTTGAACGCCGTTCATGCCCTGCAACGTGCTGTTGAGGACAGCGCGGACCGGTTCCTGTTCGAGATGGCCACCGGCACGGGAAAGACGCTCACCGCAGCCGCCGTCATCAAGCTCTTCCTCCGCACCGGCAACGCTCACCGCGTCCTCTTCCTCGTGGACAGGCTTGAGCTGGAGGAGCAGGCGAGAACTGTCTTCACACGCCTTCTCTCGGCGGACTTCACCACCGTCATCTACAAGGAGAGTCGTGAGGACTGGCGCAAGGCCCAAATCGTGGTCAGCACCGTCCAGTCGCTCCTCTTCAACGACAAGTACCGCGCGCTCTTCTCACCCACCGACTTCGACCTCGTCATCTCGGACGAGGCGCACCGCTCCATCAGCGGCGAGGCGCGCGGTGTTTTCGAGTTCTTCACCGGCTACAAGCTAGGCCTCACCGCGACGCCGAAGGACTACCTGCACGGGGCGAGCAACGCGGCAGACCCCCGTGAGTACGAGCGGCGGGCGATGCTCGACACCTACCGCACCTTCGGTTGCGAGAATCGCGAACCCACCTTCTGCTACTCCCTCCTCGACGGCGTCCGCGACGGCGTGCTCGTCAATCCCACCGTCGTCGACGCCCGCACCCACATCACGACCAGGATGCTCTCCGACGGGGGGTTCGTCGTCTCTTTCACCGACGAGGAGACCGGCGAGGAAACGGAGCAGTCCTACGGACTCCGCGAATACGAGAGGCGTTTCTTCTCCGAAGCAACGAACCGCGTCTTCTGCATGACCTTCCTGAACAACGCGTTGCCCGACCCCATCAGCGGCGAGACCGGCAAGTCCATCGTCTTCGCCGTCAGCCAGAACCACGCTGCTCGACTCACCCAGATACTCAACGAGATAGCGGACGTCATGTTCCCCGACAGTTATCAGTCGGACTTCGCCGTGCAGGTGACTTCCCTCGTGCCCGGCGCCCAGGAGTACACCCGGCAGTTCGCGAACAACAACCTCAGGGGCTCCGCCAACGCCATGGCGGCCTACAAGACGAGCAAGGCCCGCGTCTGCGTCACCGTCGGCATGATGACCACCGGCTACGACTGCCCGGACCTGCTGAACCTCGCCTTGGTGCGCCCCGTCTTCTCGCCCACCGAGTTCGTCCAGATCAAGGGACGTGGAACACGGCCCCACAACTTCGCACAGGAATACATCGGCAACCACGCGCCCGAGCAGAAAACCGGGTTCAAACTGTTCGACTTCTTCGCCGTCTGTGAGTACTTCGAGACCGAGTTCAACTACGACGAGAAGCTGGAACTTCCCGCGTTGCATGGGGAGGGCGACAGCACAGACACTGACGGAGACGATCACGTCCGATACGGCTATGAACACCTGGGCCCGGACGCGGTCGACTCTCTCTTGGAGGCGCAAGTCGGGGCGAGCGGGATGAAGGTAGACCGCAAGCTCTTCAACGATGAGACAACCCTGAGTGTGCAGTCCGCCATCAACAGGGACAAACTGCTGGAGGAACAGTGCGCCGCGTTCTTCAAGGTGCACACGCCCGGCGACCCTGCCGACCTGCCCGTAATCAAGCGGTTCTTCAAGGCGTGCGTCGTCAACGAGCCGCTGCGGAAGGCCCTTGCCAGCGGCGATTTCGCACAACTCGCCACCAACCCTGTCTTTTCCCAATCCGAGCTCGCCGCTGTGCCCAAAGAGTTCCGCACGCTCGTCCCCGAGTACGTCACGGGACATGTCCCGCTCCATCACTTCGCCGCCTAGAAAGGGCTTGCATGCTCGACATCGAGACTCGCCGCCGCATCGACACCGCCCGCGACATCCTCGTTGGCAAGGTGCCGGACCCCAAGAGCCAGGTCGAGCAGATCACCATCGCCCTCATCTACAAGTTCATGGACGACATGGACGCGATGAGCGAGGAACTGGGCGGACGCCGCTCTTTCTTCGCCGCAGAGTTCGAGCAGTATCGCTGGGCCAGCCTCGTGCGCGGCGGCCTTGGCGGTCACGAGATGCTGGGCCGCTACGCCGAGGCGATAACACGGATGCCGGAGAACCCCCGCATCCCCGTGCTCTTCCGCAGCATCTTCAACAACGCCTTCCTCCCATACCGCGACCCGGAAACGCTGCGCCTCTTCCTCCGCGAGATCGACGGCTTCAAGTACAGCGACTCCGAGGCGCTCGGCGACGCGTTCGAGTACCTGCTCTCCGTCCTCGGTTCGCAGGGCGACGCCGGGCAGTTCCGCACCCCGCGCCACATCATCGACTTCATCGTCGCCATCCTCGACCCCACGAAGAACGAGAGCGTTCTCGACCCCGCGTGTGGCACCGCCGGGTTCCTCATCTCCGCCTGGAAGCACATTCTCAACGCAAACACGGACGGGAAGGGCGGCAGCACCCTCACGCCCGACGAGCGGGACAGGCTCGCGCGCAACTTCACCGGCTACGACATCTCCCCTGACATGGTCCGCCTCTCCCTCGTCAACATGTACCTCCACGGCTTCCCAGCTCCGCGCATCCTGGAGTACGACACGCTCACTTCCGAGGACCACTGGGATTTCCACGCCGACGTCATCCTCGCCAATCCGCCGTTCATGAACCCGAAGGGCGGCATACGCCCGCACAAGCGCTTCTCCGTGCAGTCCACCCGCAGCGAGGTCCTCTTCGTGGACTACATGGCCGAACACCTCAGGCCCAACGGACGCGCGGGCATCATCGTGCCGGAGGGCATCATCTTTCAGACCCAGCGCGCGCACACCCAACTGCGCAGGATGCTCGTGCAAGACTACCTCGTTGCGGTCGTCTCGCTTCCCGCGGGTGTCTTCAACCCGTACTCCGGCGTCAAGACCTCCATCCTCGTCCTGGACAAGGCGCTCGCCCGCAACACGAACGCTGTCGCCTTCTTCAAGGTGGAGAACGACGGTTACGACCTCGGAGCGCAGCGCAGACCCATTGAGGCGGACGACCTCCCTGCTGTCCACGCCGCGATTGCCGAGTACCTCCGCTGCGCGCGGGCAGGGGAGAGCCTTGAAGGCTACGAACCGGAGCGCGGGTTCGTTGTTGCCAGGTCCCGTATCGCCGAGGGCGGCGACTACAGCCTCAGCGCGGAGCGGTATCGAGAACGGGAGGTGCGGCCCACCAAGTGGCCGATAGTACGAATGGGAGAAGTCTTCAGCCGCTCCGAAGAAACCATTAGCCCCAAAGCATTGAAGGGGCCTGTAAGTTATATAGGGCTTGAGAATATCTCCCAAGACAGTGGGCACCTTGTTGGCGATATTTTAGTAGATAGCCCTGAGCAGATAAAGAGTTTGAAAAATGTCTTCCGCTCCGGTGACATTCTATATGGTAAGCTACGCCCAAATCTGAACAAGGTATGGCTCGCTAACCGAAATGGCATCTGTTCAACTGATATATTTGTTCTACGCTCGCAAGAGCAAAAGGCACTTTCTTCGTTCTATTCGTTTATATTCCGCAGCAAATCATTCAATGATCAAGTAATGAGTTACCTCACTGGAGCCCAGCTCCCTAGAGTTACCTGGGATTCTTTCAAAAGATTGGCAATCCCCTTCCCATCCCTTGACGTACAGCGAGAGATCGTCGCGGAGATCGAGGGCTACCAGCGCGTGATCGAAGGCGCGCGGGCCGTGCTCGACGGCTACCGCCCGCATGTGCCGGTCGATCCGTCGTGGTCGTTGGTGCGGCTGGGGGATGCCGACCTCTTTGACGTACAGAGCGGAGGCACGCCAAGTTCTGATGTAAAGGAATACTGGGATGGGGGAATCCCCTGGATAACGTTGGTTGACTTGCCTGCAGATGACTTTATATCGGAGATACATTCCACTCAACGAACGATCTCAAAGCTTGGTATGCAGAAGTCGTCCGCCAAGATTATTCCTGAGAATTCTGTTGTTGTGTCGTCGCGGGCAACCATTGGCCGGATAGGCATCACTCGCATACCGCTTGCAACGAACCAGGGATTCCGTGGCATGGTCATAAGAGACCCCAATCGTATCGTTCCTGAATATCTTGCAATGGCGTTGAAGCCTCTGGTCCCAACAATGATTGCCTGGGCTACAGGCGGGACGTTCAAAGAGATATCGAAGACCAAATTCTGTGAGTTGGAAATCTCCCTCCCACCGCTTGAGGCACAGTCGTCTATTGTCGCCGAACTGCAGGCAGAGCAGGCGCTGGTCGAGGCGAACCGCGACCTCATCACGCGCATGGAGTCGCGGATAGCGGCGGCGGTCGATCGGGTCTGGGGAGAGAGGTAAAAGCTAGGCGGAGGACAGGTGCTGGATGACCAGCGTGACCACCGATCCGCCTCCGGTGGCAGCTATCAGCGCAGCCCACCCATAGCCCTTACCCAGAAGCGACTAGTGTGACGGGTGTTATTGCAATTGGCATGCGTGAATGCTGGCAATTTCTGATGATGAGGCATGCTTCACGCATTCATAGCGCAGTTCCTCATTGTCCGTCATCCATACTGCGTACACTTCTGGCTGCGGGTTACGAGGATAGTAACGCTCGCACTCAAGCGCATTGGGGCGTCCGCCATAGATAGGATAAGTGTTGCAAAAACGGAACCCGTCGATATACACTTCAAGTTGATTCTTAGGGACATCGAAGCTCACGCTGACCAGCACGTCCCATTGCTTGTAGATGCTGTTTAAATCTTCAACTATCTGCACCCACATACCGGCAGTATCCGTTGTGGAGAAATTTGGAGGTACCCATGGTGTCGGTGTTGATGTCGGCAATGCCACTGGTGTTGGTGTCGGCAACGCTACTGGCATTGGCGACGCCAGTTCATCATGTATGTCGTCTAGCCACGTCACTTGTTCTATATCTGGATTATACATGGCGTAGGTCGCATCCATAGGGCAATCTAAGTGGCTAACATTGAACGTAATCTCCTGAAGAGAATAAAACCCAAACCATCCATCACATAAGAAAACCTCCTGTATCGCATCACTAACTTGTGCAGTCCGCTCATAGGGGAGGAAATCAATCCGATGCTCTAGGTCGTCGAGTAGCGACATGAAAGTAACTACACCTCTCGAGGGAGGTATCCATTTGTCTAGGCCGGAGAAATAGACTGGGTTTCTGTACTTAGAATAACTATGGAATATTGCCATCAGTTCTGCCCGCTGGTCTGTGTCTATTTCGTTGTAGTCCAAATAATCGATGAGTGTTTCTAATGCTGTGTCAAACTGAACAGTTTCGTCGGTTTGTATATCGTCGGTGGTTTGAACATATCGTATATTGGCCCAGTACGAAAAAGCGAGGTCGTTTTCATACTGCTCTAGTAGTTTTGAAAATTCTCGGATGTTGTCCCGCTCTATATTTTCTTGTTTCAGAGCGTCAACGATTAGAACAGCGAGGATACTTAGTGCCACACTTAATACCACACCTAGCAGCATAGTAACTGCAGGGTTGTGGCGCAGGTACGCCCCTACACTAACCATTGCGTCCAACACCCGCCGAATCATCTGACTCCTCTATCTACTCCATGCGATCGCACTCCTCCTCCCCGTTGCTCCCCGTTGCTACGCCAATAGTAGCGCGTCCCCACGACACAAGGGTAGGGAGGCGTGTCACATTCTTGCGACACCGGCCCCTTACGCCATCGCCCCTGCGTTCGCTACGCTGGTCATATGACCGGCAGTCGCACAGCACCCATAGACCGCGTCTATAGCTCCGTCGCCGTGGTATTGAGTAGGCCTATGACTCCAGCCCCCAACCTTGAAAAACATGGCCATCTTGAGATTCTTGATGCTGCGGAGCCACGGAAGCAGGCCGTGGCCATGGAAATCGCCATATCAAGAATCTCAAGGAGGCCAGATGGCAACGGCGGTCCATTCGTAAACCAGGTATCAAGGTGGCCAGAACTCGGGCAAGTGGCCACCTTGATCGAGTCCTGCTTTCCCCCTCGCCCACTTGGCGGAAGAGGGGCCTGCTGCAAGTGATCCGTGATGAACCACTCCATCCTGCGCATCCTGTCCATCGATGTGGAGTTCGGATGCCCCTAGTCCCGGATGTCCTGCAGGAACCACTCCGTCGGCAGTTCGCGCGCGAGCCCTTCCTCCATCGCCTTGCGATAGACGACCGAGCCGACCGCCGCGAACTGCAGCCCCTGGTTGCCCGAGTTGAGGTAGAGCGTGATCTGGTCCCGCGACGTGCGGCCAACCCTGCCGCCCGCGAGGTCGTTGAACGTCGGTGTCTCGTCGGTCCCTCCGGCGTTCACCCGTGCCTCGCGCAGCCGGGCAGGGAGGCGCTCCTTCTGCTCGTCCGTCCCCCCGATGTAGTCGCCGCGGTTGTAGCCGTCGCCCATGCTGCGCGCGTCCTCATCGCTGGGCCGCGAGTGCGCCACGCCCTGCTTTACAGTGACGTCCGCACGCTCGAACACGCGGGCGTCCAACTCGCCGCGCACGTCGGTCACGTGCTGTCCGGGAGAGAGCCATTCGCCCTTCAACGCGGGCTCCATCGCGTTCGTGCACGCGGAGACGATGTCCACGTCCTCGACAGCCGCCTCCGGCGTGTCGACGGCCCGCACCTCGAGCTCCAGCTTCGCCGACATCTCCTCGGCGTAGCGCTCGCGGTTCGCCTTCGTCGGGCTGAACACCTTGACGCTGCGGATGTCGCGCACCGCCGCGAACGCCTCCAGGTACGTCCGCGCCATCCCGCCGGAGCCGAGCATCCCCACGGTCTGCGAGTCCGGGCGCGAGAGGTACTTCACGCCGAGGCCCGCGCCGCCGCCCACGCGCATGTGCTGCAGGATGCCGTCGTTGATCAGCGCCAGCGGCTCACCGTCTCGCGTGCTGAACAGGAAGATTAGCCCGCAGTAGGTGCCCGGCTCCATGCAGTACTTCTCCTCCTTCCAGTAGCCGTGCTCGTCGCGCGGCCAGTAGAGGATGTCCGACTTCATGCGGATGGCGAACACGCCCAGCGCGTCGCTCGCGCCCTCCATCGTGCCCCAGCGGTAGTAGCCGTCCGGACGCTCCGCCGGCATGTACAGGTCGATGCGCGGGCGGTGGACGGACTCGCCGGTGGGCAGCCCGCGGAACGCGTAGTCCTGCGCATCTATGCACTCGTCCATCGGGAGCAGCCGCTCCACGGTCGCGTTGTCTATGAACAGCATCTCGTCCTCCTTGTTGTTCCCCTCTCCCTACAAGGGGAGAGGGCTAGGGTGAGGGTACTCTGGCGGGGCCAGGAAGGGTGCCCCCTTCCCACTGACTGGTTTCCCCTCTCCTCCTTGGGAGAGGGAGCGCGTCTCGATGCGCAGGTGAGGGCGCCTCAGTCCACCGTCGGAGTCTGGTGCTCCAGGAACATCTCCTTGCGCTGCTCGCCGGACTGCTCTATCGCCAGCAGCAGCTCCAGCGTCGCGTTACCCCAGCGCGCGTCGGCGGGCAGGGGCCGACCCGTGACGATGGCGTCGTGGAACGTGTTGAGCCGCCCGTCGCGCCCGTCCTCCACGGTCACGAGCGGTATCTCGGTGCGCTCCTTGTTGCCGTACACGGTGAGCCCTCCCGGCGAGAGCCGCACGTCGGCGTCGTCGAAGCTCACCATGAGCGGCCCGCCGAGCAGCCAGCCCGCACTCGACGGGCCGGTCGGCGGCTCCATGGGGTCGGAGCGGCCCAGTCCGTAGCGCTCCGCACGCGCAGCCTCCTCCTCCCAGTCCGGGTCGGTGGCGGTGGCCTGTTCGCGCCGTGCCGAGGCGTGTTTCTCAGGGTCCGGGAAGATGCCCTCCCTGCCGACGCCGTACATGAACTCGCGTGAGTCCCAGTGGTCGTAGCCGCTGTAGACCGCAGTGCAGAAGACTCCGCTCTCGAACTCCAGGTACGCGGCGTGCGCGCCCGGCACGCGTCGGGAAGGGTCCCACGCGGCAGCCGTACCCCGCACGCTCCGCACCATGCCGCCGCCGATCGTGCGGATGATGTCGAACTGGTGCGGCCCCTGCCGCCAGAGGATGCCCCCGCCAGGGCCCGGCGTCAGCTCTTCGCCGGAGCGCGGACGGTACAGCCAGTCCTGGTAACGCCAGTGGTGGAGCATCCGCAGCTCGCCGAACTCGCCGGTGCGCACCATCTCCCGGATGCGGAGCACGCGCGGCTCGAAGCTATGTTTCACGTTCACGCCCAGCAGCACGCCCTGACGCTCCGCCGACTCCGCCAGCGCCGTGCCCTCCGCCACGTTCACCGTCATCGGTTTCTCGATGAGCACGTTCTTGCCGTACGACATCGCAAGCTCGCAGTGCTCCGTGTGCAGCTTGTTGGGCGTCGCGATGTAGACGAGGTCGATGCGCGGGTCCTTGCACATCTCCTCCGCGCTCGTGTGCGTTGCCGCGTCCGGAAAGTCCTGCGAGAAGCGTCCGAGTATCTCCGTGTCGAGGTCCGCCGCCGCGATGATCTTGAAACGGGGGTTGAACGCCATCCTCGGTATCATGGCGACCGCCGCACCGCCCAGCCCGATGATGCCGATGCCCAGCACGGTCGAGTTCTCAGTGGTCATGCGTCCTCCTCCAGCGAGGCTCCGGATGCGGCGCAGGATAGCATCTGTGAAGGCAAGGGGAGTGGCAGAGTGCCGGCTGTGCCATCGACCTCTTGCGCGGTCACGCGCTCCCGTCCTACGATGGCATTGTGCTCAGGCAACACCCCAGCGCACTCAACCGTTCAGAGGAAGATCGATGACATCGCAAGAAGGAATGGCCAATCTCTCCAGGGCCATTGGCCACTTGTCTCAGGCGATGAACATGATGATTGACCAGCAGGCGCAGCGTGACCTGCAGGCGATGCAACACGAGGAGCGGATACGGGCCAGCGAAGAACAGCTACGCGCTATCCATGCCGACCTGCGCGAAAAGACCATCCGCATCCGTGAACTCATCGCAGTCGCCAACCAGGTGCAAGCAGAGATCGCCCGTCTGGACTCCGCCTCCTGACCTTCCATCTCCGTCCCGTCCAACCCTGCCTTTGCCTTGTGCCGCCCCGCGTCCTATGCTTGCGCGACGAGCAGACCACCACCCACGCGGTGCGTAGCCGCACAGGAGGCCCACATGGCAAGCATCGTCCTTGGCATCGGCAGTTCGCACGGCCCCTCGATACAGACCGACCCCGTCGGCTGGCCGCGCCTCGGCGACGCCGACACGCGCGACCCACGCTTCGACTACCAGTCGTTGCTCGCCGCAGCGCCGCCCGACATCGAGGCCCAGCTGACGCCGGAGAAGCAGCGCGAGCGTTACGACGCCGCCCACACCGCCATCGGCAAGCTGCGCACGGCGCTCGACGATGCTCGTCCCAACGTGCTCGTCGTCATCAGCAACCCCCACCGCGTCTGGGCGGACGAGACGCGCGCCGTCTTCGCGGTGATGCGCGCCGAGTCGCTGCCGGTTGCGGAGCGCCAGGACTTCGACCCGGACGCCCGCTTCCGCTCGAACGAAGAGCGCCGCGCGCCCGTCATCAACCAGCGCCCCGGCCAACCCCAACTCGCCGAGCACCTCATCACGGCGCTCAATGACGACGGCTTCGACGTCGGCTGCGGCGACAACGTGCGCGACGGCCACGCGCTGGACGACGCGTTCTCCTACGCCCACCACTTCGTCATGCCGGACGAGAGCCTGCCCGTCGTGCCGTTCATGGTCAGCCGCTACCTGCCGTACCAGGCGAGCGCCGCCCGCTGCTACGCGCTCGGCGGCGCCCTCCGCCGCGCCATCGAGTCCTGGGACGCCGACGCCCGCGTGGCGCTCATGGCGTCTGGCGGGCTCAGCCACCAGATCATCGACGAGGAGCTCGACCGCGGCGTGATCGCCGCACTGGAGAGCGGCGACGAGCAGGCGCTATCGTCGCTGGAGCGCGGACGGCTGAACGGCGCGCCCGGCACGCCGGAGATACTGAACTGGGTGACGGTCGCAGGCGCGATGTCCCCCGGCGCCATGACGCTGCTGGACTACCTCCCGTGCTACCGCTCGCTTGCGGGCACCGGCCACGGCCTCACGTTCGGCGCCTGGGGATAGGAACCCATAACAGGAGGACATCCACTTGGAACTCTCAGAGGCGGTCCCGTTCATCGAAACCAATCACTTCGCTCTTGTCAGCACCGTCGGAGCGTCTGGACGCGCCCACACCACCGTGGTCAACGCAGGACTGCTGGACGGGCAGGTGACCTTCGTTTCGCGCGCAGACACCGTCAAGGTGCGGAACGTGCGCCGCAGCGGCCACTGCTCCGTCACGCTCCTCAACACGGAGAACCGGCGCTACGTGACGGTCCAAGGCGCGGCCTCGTTGCACGGCTGGGACAACACGGACGAGGCCACGCTGCTGAACCTGCTACGGCGCGCGTACGGCGCGGCGGGGCGTCCGCCGGAGACGTGGTCCGACTTCGATGCTGCGATGCGCGAGGAGCAACGCAACGTCGTGCTCGTCACCCCCGGAGCACGTCTACGGCAGCCTCCGCCCGCGCGCCTAAGCCGTGCCTGGGAAGCAGCACCGGGACCCGATGGCCTACGCCATGTCCCGCATCAATGCCTCTTTCGCGTCGTAGAACGCCGGCGTCACCCCCGTGGAAAGGTCAATGTCGAGGGACTCCGTGACCGTCTCAACCAAGCGGGCAGTGCGCGCGGAATCTACGAGCAGCGCAGACGGCAGATACTCCGCCTCCTCCAGCGTCCTGACCAGCACGTCCTGAAACTCTCCTGCCGTTGGGGCCACACCGAGCGCACGCAGCGCCAATATGAAGGTGGAGGAACTGTCGACGACCATACCCGCGGTTGGGAAGTAAGGCCGCGCCCCCTCTTTCTCCTGGACCGGCGAGGGCACGTAGAAGAAACCCAACTCCCAGGCCGACTGGCTCCTGGGTCTCGACCGGCCGAGCCCCCGCAGCCTCTCCGTATCGGGATAGGGTGGGATAGACGCGGGCGCGGGGGGCAGCGGGAAAGTCACCCACCGGTCTTGCCACTGACCATGCTCCTGGACGCGGGTCAGGAGTTCGCCGGGCTCTCTTCCGGCATAGAGGTCCAGTTCACCAACCGCCACCCGCGATGCGACGTCCAGAACGTTCTTCAGAGCCGACGTCAGGAAGACTGCCTCATAGGAGTCCAGGTACCACGGCAGGTATCCCTGCTTGACGCTTCGGAACAATGGCCAGGCGCTTCCTCTGCCGTACGTGACGCCCAGCTTGCGCATGGTGGTGCGGTCCGCCGGGGTCATGTCTTCTCTTTCGACAATCATGGCAGACGCAACGTTCGCCAGTGCCAGGGCCTCATGTGATTCAGGGGCAACCTCGTCCGTCATCAGTGCAAGGTAGGCCGCGAGCCCCACGTCCCCTATGTACACAGCCAGTCCGTACTCGATCCCCGCGCTGCCCAAGACCACGCAGTACCCCATCTCTTCTCCGGATGGGTGCTCCACGGCCAGTACATCAGAGTCGCTCAGCCACTCCCAGGGCTCCGCTCTGCAGAAGCCCAGAAATGCTCTGTGCAAGTCGCGCCATTGACTGTTCGTTGGCCCAGACACTGCCATATCACCAACCCGCAGGAGCCGTCCGCATCTCCCACCAGCGTTGCCGCTGGACACTCCCTAGTCCGACATGACCTCCATGTTCGCGCCTGCCTCGGTGTAGACCACCTCAGGCATCGTGGAGGGTACCCCGTTCTGCCGCAGCTTCTCCTCGAAGAACTGCCGCACGTATGGGTCCTCCAAGTGGTAGGGGATGGCATTGCCGCCGTCCGTGATGTCAGCGTGCTGGCGGATCAGCTCGCCCTCCTCCGCGAAGTCGTTGGCGCGGTTCCGGCTCGACTCCGGGTTGCCGGGCATCGGCCCCGTGTAGTTGAAGACGCGGAACGGGTCTTTCCCGACTGCAAAGTGCTGATGGAACCAGTTGGCCGGACCGGGCGCGGCGCTGATGAGCCCGCCGGGAACGTACTCCTGGATCTTCACGAGGTCGCCCTGGCCGTCCTTCCACGGCGTCAGGCCGCCCTCGTTGCTCGGCCACGTCCAGGAGAATCCTTCGCCCTTGCAGCAGACGAGCACGGCGCCGGACGCGTGGGCGTGTGCCTTGGCGTAGCGTCCGCTGGGATACTCGGCCAGCCATCCCTGGATCATGGTGTTGCCCACCTGGTTGGGTGCGACCCACCGGAAGCCGGGGCCCCGGTTGTTGTCGAGCGGCAGGTAGGCGTTCTGGACGTCCGGCAGCAGGTTGGACGTCACCATCGCGCGACCGCGCACCGGCTGCGGCTCTATCTCGTCGTTCGGATGCCAGAAGTCCTCGAGGTTCCCGCCGAGCCGGTCGTCGAAGTTGAACTCGCAGTTGAACACGAAGTTCATGTTCTGGAACGCGTTGATCGTCCTCGGCGCGGAGTTGACCGCGAGCAGGAGAGCAGGGGCGGACGATGCGTTGATGATGCGAAAGTTGGCGTTCAGGGGCATCGCGAACAGGCTCCACGGCTGCCACTCGAACGCGGTCATCGCCGTGTCGCCGTTCCTCCAGACCTCCGTGCTGCCGCGGCCCTCCAGCACGATGTAGCGCTCTTCGTACATCTGGCGCTGGGGAAGGAGCGCGCCGCGCGGCGGCACCTCCACCACGAACATGCCGGTCGCGTTGTTCGTGCCGGTCACCTGGATGTACGTGCCTTTGCCGCCAACGCGCTTCCATTCCGCGCGCGGCAGCTCGCGTGAGTCGCGCACGCCCACGCCTTTGAAGACGGGGATACCCTCAGCGCGCTGGAACTTCTCCCACGCAGTCGCCAGCCGCACGGTGTAACTCGTGCTGCCGCCTTCGCCCTCCCTGTGCCACCCGGCACGCCGGTTCCCGGTCGGCTCCACGTACCTCGGCTCTGTCATCGTGTCTCTTCTCCTGGTTGTCTGATTCCCTCTCCTTACAAGGAGAAAGGGTTAGAGTGAGAGTACTGGGCTACCGCTGCGCGCCAACCGTCACGTCGTGTATCTGCTTGAGGATGTCGTCGTCGCTCTGCGTGACGTCCAGCTCCGCACGGAACGGCTGCTTCCACTCCACTGGCAGGCTGTAGTAGACCTCCAGGCGGTTGTCCTCCGGATCCCGGAAGTAGACGCTCGCCGTGTTGCCGTGCGTGACGACCGAGTCGATCTGCACCCCATCCTCGACGAACCGCTTGTGGAACTCGCGCACGTCCTCAATGGCGTCCACGTGGAACGACATCTGCTGCACAACCTTCACGTCGCCGTCGCCCGTCCTGCCGGGCATGAGGAGCAGTTCGTGGTGCTCCTCTCCCGGCCTCGCCGAGAGGAACACCATCCCGCGCTCCGTGCTCTCGTCGGTGACCGTCATGCCGAGCACGCGCGTATAGAAGTCGCGCATCGTCTGCAGGTCGTTCACGAACAGTCCTACGTGCCCCAGCGATGTCACCTTTGCCACAGCAGCACCTCCAGAGTGGCCGACAGCCACGCTTGCTTACGTTTCACTCTCGTCCGTAGTTCGACAGGTCCACCACGAACCATCCGTGAGGGTACTCGGCAGCGTAGGGAGCGCGCAACGTCTGCCAATCACGCCTGTGCTTCACCCAGGCGCCGACCCACGATGACCGTGTCGCGTTCCATGCCGTCCAGTTCCGTCACGCGCGGCATGAAGCCCCACTGCTCGAACCCGAATCGCCGGAAGAGTGCGAGACTCGGCTCGTTGTGTCCGAATACGAAGCCAACGAGCGTGCGCAGTCCCAGCGCAGGCGCCTGGGTTATCGCCTTCTCCAGCAGCCCGGCTGCCACGCCCCGCCTGTGGTGGGCGGGCGCGACGTAGACGCTGACCTCCGCCGTGATGTCCCAGGCGGGTCGGTTATAGAACACGCCAAGGCTGAGCCAACCGGCGATCTCGCCGCCGCGCTCGTCGACCCATAAGGGATGACGGTCGGGAGTGTGCTCAGCGAACCATTCGCGCCGCGATTCGACCGAGACCGGCTCCGTGTCCGCCGTAGCCGCGCGCCCCGGCACGGACGCGTTGTAGATGGCGACGATGGCGGGCAGGTCGGCTTCAACCGCGGTGCGGATCATGCGTCACTCTTGTCGCTGACTGCGGGGGCGCGCTTCACCCAGTGGCTGCCTCTGCGAGCAGGTCGCGGGAGTCGAAGCCACCCTCCAGTATCCCGAATATGATCTCCCATGTACCGCCGCGGTTCACGAGGCAGGGCACCTGGTGGTTCTGGTCCGGGCTCTGCCAGACGGTTCCCGGAAACACGAGCGCGTACCGCTCCAGTTCCTCCGGTATCCCGTCTGGGTGGTCCATCAGGTACTCAGCCTGGCGCTGTCCCAGCAGACCCTCGATGCCGAGGATGAGCTCCACCATCGGCTCGCCGATGAGGTCCTCCGTCCCCTGAGCGAATGCGCCGCCTCGGATGTATGCGCCCCTGACGACCGGCATCTCAGGGTCGTCACGTACCAGCGTCCAACCGTCGTTGGCCTTGTCCAGCCGCAGGCGGGCAGGGCCGGTAGGGGTTGCTGAGCCGCCCAACGCGCTCGCCACTGCCTCGCGCAGCCCCTCCGGGTCCTCCGTCCAGCTGCGCGCGGTCTCCTCGTCTATGTGCGGCGGAAGTGCGGCGGTCACTGCCCCCGCGAACTCCAGGTACCAGCCGGGAACCTCTGTCATTCCGTTACCTCCCGTGTTCAGGCGCGCCATCGTTGCCGCGCCATCCGCGCGGGTGAGTATCGGCCAGCACGCGCTCGCAGGGCAAGCGCGGCAGGCCCCAACTTGGTTCCGCAAAGGCGCCAACGGGAGTATCATTCCAGTCGGTGTAATTTCAGAAGACGTAACTCAGGAGGCGGCATGGCCCAGAGGCGCTACTACGACGTGATCGTGATCGGCGGGGGCTCGGCAGGGTGTGTTGCCGCGTCCCGGCTCTCCGAGGACCCGAACCGGCAGGTGCTCCTGCTGGAGGCAGGGCCTGACCCGCAGCCACTGCCGGGCATCATCGCTGACGGACGCAGCAACAACCGCCCCATCCTCGAGTCTGACTACGTCGTTATGTACCCCACCAAGCGCAAGATTGACGGCAGTGAGTACTACCCCCTCAGCGGACGCATCCTCGGAGGCGGCTCCTCGGTCAACATGATGGGCGTCGCCCGTCCCATGCAGCACGACCTCGACCGCTGGGAGTCGCTCGGCAACCCCGGCTGGTCGTACGAGGACTGCCTGCCCGTGCTCAAGCGCATCGAGACCGACGAGGACTTCGGCGACCAGCCGCATCACGGCAACGACGGCCCGCTCACCGTGAAACGCCGCATCAACTTCCAGGAGGAACTGGCCCCGCCGATGCAGGCGTTCGTCGACCGCGCGAAGGGCCTCGGGTACCCGGTCATGCCGGACGGCAACGTCCCGGAACGCGCCGGCATCGTCGCCTCTGCCAGCAACGTGAAGGACGGCATCCGCCAGTCCACCGCCGTCGCCTATGTTGGCCTGGCCCGCGGCAGGAAGAACTTCAGCATCGTAGCGGACGCGCCAGTCGTGTCGCTCAAGCTGAGCGGCCGCCGGGTGGAGGAGGTGTTGTACGAGCAGGGCGACGAGGTCTACTCCGCCTCAGCCGACACCTTCATCCTGAGCGCGGGCACGTACCACAGCCCGCAAGTCCTCATGCTCTCCGGCATCGGCCCGATCGGCGAACTGGAGCGCCTCGGTGTCCGCGTCGTTCACGCGCTGGAAGGGGTAGGGCGTAACTACCAGGACCACGCCGCCATCAACATGACGTTCGAGGGCAAGACGGAATTCGCACCTGACTGGGTCGTGGCGGGCTTCCAGCTCGTCTACAAGAGCAACCCCAGCCTGCCCACCGGGAACTTCCACATCTACATGCGAGCGCCCGTCGGCGTCGAGGGTCTGAAACCCATGATGCCCGTTGCGATGAACCTCGTGGAGCAGCGCTCGCGAGGACGCATCCACCTCGCCTCCACCGACCCGCACGAACTCCCCATCGTCGACGACGGCATGCTCCAGCACCCGGACGACATGGCCGCGGTGCGGTCCGTGATGAACTTCGTCTACGAGTTCATGCAGGACGACCACATGCGCCCGTTCTACGGCGACCTCATCCTGCCCACCATGGACGAGGACTGGGTCGAGTTTGCACAGTCCACCTACGACAGCCACCATCACGGTTCCGGCACGTGCAAGATGGGCCCCGCTTCCGACTCCATGGCCGTCGTGAACGGCCGCCTCAAGATGCACGGCATGGACAACCTCTACGTGGCGGATGCCTCCATCATCCCGACCGTCCCGCACTCCGCAACGAACGTCACCTGCATCATGATCGGCGAGCGTGTGGCCGACTTCGTCCGCGAAGCGGGCAGGTAAGGGGAAGCACGATGGCCAGCGAAGCGCCCTCCTCTGTCCGCATCGTTCCCGGCATGTGTTACCGCGACGCGCCCGCCGCCATCGATTGGCTGTGCGACGTGCTCGGCTTCGAGCGCCATCTGGTTGTGCCCGGCGAGAACGGCGCCATCGCGCACGCGCAACTGAAGCGGGGCGACGCCATGATCATGCTCGGTTCCGCCTTCGATGACCCCAACGCGATGGTCCTTCCGCCAACGCCCGATGGAACGCTCACGCAATGCGCCTACATCGTCGTCAGCGACATCCAGGCGCAGTATGAGCGCGTGAAGGCCGCTGGGGCGAACATCGTCACGGAGCTGACGGACCAGCACTACGGCGGCAGCCTCTTCGCCGTCCGCGACCCAGAGGGCCAGCTCTGGCACGTCGGCTCCTACGACCCGTGGGCCGAGTGGGAGTGAGGTAGCATCGAGGCATGGCGATGACCAAACCAAGGATCACCGTGCCCCAAGCCGGCATCTCCACATTCTGCAAACGCTGGCAGATCACGGAACTCGCCTTGTTCGGCTCGGTGCTGCGTGACGACTTCCGGCCTGAGAGTGACGTTGACGTACTCGCCCGATTTGCTCCCGCTGTGCAATACCGGTTCGCCGACTTCATCAAGATGGAGGAAGAACTCGCCACTCTTTTCGGCCGCCAGGTTGACCTCGTCGATGTGAGAGCCGTCGAGCAGAGCCAGAATCCTTACCGGAAGAAGGCGGTGCTCGAATCCGCGAAAGTCATCTATGACGCAGCGTGACCCGAAGGCTTACCTTGGCGACATCGTACTGGCCGCCCGCAAAGCGGTGTCGGCGGTGGAAGGGATGGCATTCCCCGAATTCGCGCAGAGCAGCCTTCATCAGGACGCTGCCTGCTACGCGATCATCGTCATAGGAGAAGCGTCAACCCATATCAGAGAGTATCTGGAAGAAGAGGTGCCTGACATCGCTTGGCAGGAATGCATAGGCATGCGCAACCAACTGGCGCACGGATACTTCAGCGTCAATCTCGACATCGTTTGGAACACTGTGCGTAACGACCTGCCCGCCTTGCTCGAACGATTGGAACCGCTGGTTCCCGACATGTAGCTCCGCCGCCTACGTCTCCATCAGCCCGCGCTCGGACGGGAAGAGCGCCAGCAGTCCGCCGTCCACGTTGATGTTCTCGCCCGTGACGTAGGCCGACATCGGCGACGCGAGGAACAGCACCGCCTGCGCCTGGTCGGACGGCTCGCCCCACCTGCCCAGCGGTATGTTCTTCGGCTTCGCCGCGCGCGGCGCGTCGCTGCCGCCAGGCGTCGTGCCGCGGGTCGTGCCGGTCTGCGTCGGTGTGATGGAGTTCACGCGGATGCCGTACGGTGCCAGTTGGATGGCCATCGTGCGCGTCATCTGCAGCACGGCGCCCTTGGACGCGGAGTAGGCGATGAACCCTGCCTTGCCCCTGTGGCCGGTCGTCGAGGCCGTGTTCACGATGGCGCCGCCCTCGCCCTGCGCCACCATCCGACGCGCCGCCTGCTGGCTGCACAGCATCGTGCCGTCCATGATGACGGACTGCACCCACTTCCACTTCTCGTATTCGATGTCCAGCAGGCCTGCCTCGTTGTTCACGGCGGCGTTGTTCACGAGGATGTCGACGCGCCCGTACTCCTCGTCGGTGCGCCTGAACAGGTCCTCCACCTGCTCCGGCGAGGAGATGTCCGCGCTGATGCCTATCGCTTCGCCGCCGGCCTCCCGGACGGATGCGGCAGCCACGTCGGCACGGTCGTCGAGGAAGTCCACGCAGACGACCTTCGCGCCCTCGCGCGCCAGAGTCCGCGCGATCTCGCCGCCGATGTTCGGCCCGCTGCCCGTTACGACCGCAACCTTGCCTTCCAATAGCATCGCCGCCTCCTGAACTTCCGAGTGCATCCTGCGCCTTCCGAGCGCAGGCCGCATCCTACCACCGGCCCGCGCCCGTGCGCCGCTGGTACGTGCTAGCATCGCGGCGCAAGCACACAACGCAGATAGCAGGAGGACCAGGTCAGATGATCATTGACATGCACGGACACCTGAACGCGCCGCCCGACCTTTACGCCTACAAGGCAGGGCTGCTCGCCAGCCGGGGCGCATACCAGCACTGGGGCGGCATACCGGACGAGAAGCTGAAGCCCGTCGTGGACCACCACGTCGCCACGGTGCTGGACGCCGTCGGCACGGACATGCAGTTCCTCTCGCCGCGCCCCTTCCAGCTCATGCACTCCGAGAAGCCGGGCAAACTCGTCGAGGCATTCTGCCGCGCCAACAACGACCTCATCGCCAAGACCGTCGAGATGTACCCGGACCGTTACCAGGGCGTCGCCGGACTGCCGCAACTCCACGGGGAGTCCGTGGACGTCGTCTTCGAGGAGGTCGACCGCTGCGTCAACGACCTCGGCTTCATCGGCATCATGATCAACCCAGACCCGTCCGAAGGGCTCGACAACGACACGCCCCCGCTCGGCGACGAGTACTGGTACCCGCTCTACGAGCGCATGGTGAAGTACGACGTGCCGGCCATCATCCATTCCGCCTCGTGCAGGAACGTCCGCGAGTCGTACACCGGCCACTTCATCACGGAGGAGAGCATCCAGACCGTCTCGCTCTGCGACTCCACCGTATACGACGACTTCCCCAGCCTGAAGATCATCATGTGCCACGGCGGTGGGTCCATCCCGTACCAGATAGGGCGGTGGCGCGCGCTCCGCTGGCGCCAGCCCAACGTAAAGCCGTTCGACGAGAGCCTGCGGCAGCTGTACTTCGACTCCGTCCTCTACAACAAGGAGGCGCTGGAGCTGCTCTTCAAGATCGTGGGGACCGACCGCTGCATGTTCGGCACTGAGCGGCCCGGCACCGGCTCCTCCAAGGACCCCAACACCGGACTGTGGCTCGACGACCTCAAGCCCGTCATCGAGGACATCGACTGGCTGACGGACGAGGACCGCGCCAACATCTTCGAGAACGTCACGCGCGAGGTGTTCCCGCGCTTCGGAGCATCGTAGGCGGGCAGGGGACAACGTCCCCACAACCGCACCTTACGGAAAACAGAGGGCGTCCCAAGGGCGCCCTCTGTTTGGGCCATGCAAAAGTGGCCGCAACATCGGGCCAAAAGCTCTCGCGGAGCGCTATCCATCGGCCTTACAATTCGAGTATCAGATGGAGGTAGCGCATGGTCGCACCGCGGGAATGGAAGTCTCAGGCCGCCGAGCAGATCCAACTCATGGGCGCCGGTGGCAGCAGTGAGGTGCTGTTCGGGGCGTGCAAGCAACAGATGCCGGCCGACGAACTCCTGTCTCGCGACCTGCGCCGAGAGGCGCTGCGCCGGGCGGCCAGACCCCAGACGGGCCTCAAGCCACATCCGCGCGGCCTGCGAGCCTGGCTACACCGCTAATCCTCCACATCCAGTACTCTTTCGCTCCCATCGCCCAGCTGCTCCCTCGGAGAGGGGCCAGCGCGGCGAAGCCTAGGCCGCGCTCCACGCCAACTCTCGTCGGCCTTCGAGCGTGGTTCAACCCCTGATCCCGTCCCGTTCCCTCTAGTGCGTGTCGAATAGCTCCTGGTAGCGCGCGATGGCCGCGAGCGACGCCTCGCGCTCCTGTGCCGTCGAATTGCGCGGGTCGCGCGCCTTCGGCAAGCGCCCCAGGCGCAGCATGGCCGCACGTAGCAGCACGCGCGCCTTGGTGGCGTCCAGGTTGCTCCCTTCTATCGTCAGGTCGTTGGGATTGGAGGGCATCGCACCCTCCGGATCGCCGCGGACCACGCGCGCCACCGGCATTCCGCTGTAGACCGCGATGGCGAGCGCCGCCAGCTGGCTCGGCAGTGATGCGCCGTTGCCTGCTGCGCCCTCCAGCACGAACCCGTGGAAACGCGGCTCGCCCGGTTCGTCCGACGCTTGCTGTGCCAGTCCACGCTCGATGCGCGCCATGATGTCGACCTCCACGTCCGGGTCAGCTGTATCTTCCTCCGCCATGTAGTGGCCGTACTTCACCATGTGGACCGGCGCGATGGCGTTGCCGCGCAGCGAGCCGTCGTCGTCCTTGATGTGCAGGCTCGTTGTGGCAGGGCTGTCGCCGTACTCCTGGAAGACGACCTCCGCAGGCAGGTTTTTCACCGCGACCTCTGACGAGCCCGTCGTGCGGTACGCGGGTCGGAACCAGACGCGTACCTCCTCGCCCGCGCTGCCGAGCACTCCGCCGTGCCCGCCTGTCGCGCGGTAGCCGCCCGGGCGCGCGTCGCCCTTCTTGAACGTACGTGCCGCGAATATCTGCTCGTCCACGATGCCGACCGCGCCCAGCCCCGCGCCGAGGCCGGACGTGATGTAGTGCGCCGCGTCCACGAGATTCCGGTCGCCGTCGTTGGCGAGCGTCCCGTGCGCCCGCTGCGACGATATGCCGACGAAGGGCAGGGCGGTGTCGAGCACGAGGCTCAGCCAGTAGAGTGTCTCCTCGACGTGGGGGCTGCCCTCGAGCCAGATGAAGCCGTCGTACTGCCCGGAGTCGATCGTCTGCTGCACGACATTCACCGCGCGGGCCATCGCCGCATTCGACAGGAACTTGCCTATGGGTCTCGGGCTGTACGGAAAGAAGTCGCGCCCCGCCGTCTCGCCCTGCTTCGTGTAGCCCGCCGGAGGCAGCACGCGCACGAAGTCGTAGTCCGCGAGCCGGTCCAGCTCGCTCGCCGCGCCGTCGTGGCCGCGCCCAGCCAGCCCGCGGTCGATCTCTTCGAACAGCCGCGACGCGTCCGGGAAGAACGTCTGCCGCCCGCCATAGCCGATGCCGGCGTCGCGCAGGTCGGCGTCCTCGAACGGCGTACCCTCGGCTGAACCGTCGGCGCGCCGCGCCACGTAGGGCAGGAGGTACGCGCCGTCCTCCGGGCGCAACTCCACCTCGTAGTACTCCTTGGCGTCGTCGTGGTAGACCTCGGCGGCGTCGGACTCCAGCGGATGTGCGCTGAACTTCTCGATGCGCACGCGTACCGGCTCGTGCAGCCGCTGCGGCACGAGGTGATCGAAACGCCCCTCGATCTGCGGCTCGTCCGCGTTCCGCCCCTTGTTGCTCGTCACGAGCGTCGGCGTGTTCGCGATCGTCGACCGCGGCCCCGAGAACACAGCTATGCGTGGCTTGGCCATCGTTGCCTCCTAGTCAGGTCCCTCGCGCGCGTAGAAATTCCGGCCTCATCTGGCATCATCTGGCACCATTCACTCGGGGTCACGGGGCTCCAGCCGAGGCCAATTCGGGACCGGGTGGGGCCAGTCTGAGGGCGATTTGACGCCACGATGAGGCCAAATGGAGCCAGTGTTTCGCCCTCTTTCCTCGTTACCGTGTGCATCGGGGACAGAGCGCCGTGTGTCATCGCACGTACAGGGTACGCGGGCAGATGGCGTCGGCGTAAGGGGCAGGTGGCACACCCGCTCGGCCCGCGCCCAGTCCCTGCTGCAGGTGAGGTAGCCGCCGCCGAGCGGCCTCGTCATGACTGGCCTGCCCAGTAGTCATGCACGTGCTTCAACTCATCCACCCAGAAGGCATCCCTGTCGCTCCCCGTAAACTTTCCCATACTTCTTGCCAGCCCAAAGAAGCCCTCGCCTGGCCTGTTGTTGACCTCAGATATGACAACTGCCGAAAGCATGTAGTTGCCGGAAACGGTGGACTTATTGATTCGGTCGAGCATGTCCGAGACCTGCTGTACAGCCCAATCACCGTCGAGTTCTATGCCCATCAAGTGGGCTACCGCACTGTAGGTCGTGGTCCCACGGGCTTTAGCGACTCGAATCAACTCTTCCGCTACTTCTGTTTGCCTATCCACGCCCCCTCCTCACCCGCGCTTCGCCTTGCTGCGCGCCGACTCGTAGAACGAAAGGAAGTCGTCGACGCTCGTGCGTGCTATCGTCTCGCCGATCAAATCGAGCGGGAGGTCGGCGAGGCGTTTGAAGCGCACGCACGACTTGCCCATGTCCAGCCGCTTGCCGCTCGCCGCGTAGGCGGACGTGAACCACTCCAGCGTCTGCGGGTCGCCGTAGACGTTGTTCAGGTAGACCGCCATGTAGCGCTTCTGCGACGCGAGCGCGGCAAGTTGCAGCGCCTGCTTGTTGTAGGTGACCGGGTACCGGCTCAGCGGCACCACGTAGCCGATCATGCCGAACTGCATGCGCTCCTCGTAGCCGTCCGGCAGGTTGTCCAGCACCACCCGGCGCACCGCTTCTATCGCGTCGCGTCGCTCCTCCGGCAGTCCGGCAAGGTACTCCTCAACCGTTGCCGCCTCGCTCTTGACCATGTGACGCTCCTCTCGCCGCGCCGCGCGCGGGTTTGTTGCACGGCGCGAAAGGTGTAATCTTCTGCCATCCGTCTGAGGGAGGGACAGCGATGCCCATCATAGACGCTGACTGCCACGTTATCGAAAGCGAACAGACCTGGGAGTACCTCGACCCGGCCGACCACGCATACAAACCCGCCTCCATGTTCGATCCCAACCGGCCCGACAGGCCCATCTGGATCATAGACGGTAAACACCGCCAGCGGCCCTTCACCACCGGAGGGACCGGCTCCGCCGCCGAGGAACTCTCCGGCTTCTCAGAGACGTCGCAAGCGACACGGACACTCGCCGACATCACCGCGCGCCTCGCCCACATGGACGAGCTCGGGGTCGACGTGCAGGTGCTCTTCCCCACTATCTTCCTCACCCGCATCTCCGAGAACCCCGCCGTGGAGCTCGCGCTCACCAAGAGCTACAACCGCTGGCTCGCCGACATCTGGGCCGAGAGCGACGGACGCCTCCGCTGGGCCGTCGTCCCGCCGCTCAACTCGATGGACGAGGTCGAGGAGCAGTTGCGCTACGGCAAGGAGAACGGCGCGTGCGGCATCTTCATGCGAGGATTCGAGGGCGACCGGCGCCTCGTGGACCCGCATTTCGATCCGCTCTACGAGGCGGCGCAGGAGTACGACATGCCGGTGTGCATCCATGCCGGATGCGGCAACCCCGAGTTCGTCGGACTGACCGAGGCCGACGCCTACTCCCGGAACAAGCTGCCCATCATCAGCGCGTTCCACTCCATGCTCTACCGGGGCCTGTGGCAGCGCTTCCCGCGCCTGCGTGCCGGCTTCGTGGAGGGCGCGGCCAACTGGGTGCCTTACATCCTCAACGAGGTGCAGCACCGCGCACGCCGCGACGGCAACGCGTTCGACTCCGAGAACCTCATGGCCGACAGCCGCATGTACGTCAGCTGCCAGACGAACGACGACCTGCCCTACATCTTCGCGAACGCATCAGAGGACAACTTCATGATCGGCTCCGACTACGGCCACTCCGACACCTCCAGCGAGCTGGAGGCGCTCAAGTCGCTGAAGACGAGCGGCCTGCTGGAGCCCCGCATCGTCGACAAGGTCCTCTCGGACAACCCCGCGCGCCTCTACGCCATCGAGTAGCTCCACCAGGGGGGGCGCAGCCATCCGGAAAAAGGTTGGTGTCACCAGTCCGTACTGGTACAATGCTGCCAGGAGGCCTCCCATGGCAAGAGTGCGAGGACGGGTGACAACAAAAACCGGGGCAGACGTGCAACTGGACACGAGCGATGAGCATCCCGCGTTGACGCCCGTGATGCGGCGGGTGGCAGGGGGGTACTGGGAGATCGTGAGGGCCAGGGCGGCAGAGCAGGCGCTCCCCATCGTCAGAGCGTGGCTGTGGCCATACCTAGACGTCGAAGGCACCTATGTCGTGTTCCTCGTCGTACACTTGGACGCCTTTGCCGAACGGGTGTCCGCATTCCACCACGGCCTCAACCCCGACCGCAGACACTGGTACGCTCAACTCGACGCTGAAGACCAGAAAGCGAGTTTGCGGCTGGCGCTGACGCCGGTAGGGATCCGTGGCAGAGAAGCATCCGCCATGGCGCTTGACGGTGCGTCAATGAACCGTATTGATCTGGCAGACAATCTCAACGTCCTGCCCTGTATCGGAGATGGAGCGGCATCACTCATCTACATTGACCCTCCTTTCAATACGGGCAAGGTGCAACGCCGTGAACGCCTGCGGACAGTACATGACGAGGAAGCAGGTGATCGCTCAGGCTTTCAAGGCCGCAGGTACCGCACGGCCAAACTTGGCGCTCTTGCCTTTCCCGATGTGTTCGAGGATTTTCTGGAGTTCATCAAGCCTCGGCTGGAACATGCTTACCGCATCCTCTCGCCAAGCGGATCTTTCTTCCTGCATATCGACTACCGAGAAGTCCACTACTGCAAAGTGCTCCTGGATTCCATCTTCGGCCACGAATGCTTCATGAACGAAATTGTCTGGGCATACGACTATGGCGGACGACCGAAAGACCGATGGCCAGCCAAGCACGATACCCTGCTCTGGTACGTGAAAAACCCACGCTGCTATACGTTCAACTATGAGGCAATCGACCGTATTCCATACATGGCGCCTGGGCTAGTGGGACCAGAGAAGGCAGCCAGAGGCAAGACGCCAACCGACGTATGGTGGCAAACCATCGTTCCTACAAATGGGCGGGAGCGGACAGGCTATCCAACGCAGAAACCACTCCCTATCCTAGAACGCATCGTGAAGGTGCATTCCAACCCGGGCGACTTGGTGCTGGATTTCTTCGCAGGCTCAGGTACTACAGGAGAGGCGGCAGCTCGCAATGGAAGGCGATTCTGGCTTATCGACAGCAGCCCTGACGCTGCTCGCGTTATGGCAAGACGCCTCGCTTTCAGTAATCCAGAGTGCGTGGGATTTAGCCCTGAACATATAAACTCTCAGGCATCCTTGAAAGGGATTCTATGACACGGCGCCACATCCAAGACCCTGAAGTTCAATGGCTAGCAGCCATCGCTGCATCGATTGAGCCCGATTACACATCTGAAGAAGACGAATGGTTAGCAAGTCCGTTCGGTTGGATAAAACAAAAGCCATCACGTACAGTCGGAAAAATCTTTGAGCAACTAGTGGCTGGTTGGTGTGCTGCTAAAGAATTTGATGTGACTGCCCCACCAAACTCGGATTCCGACAGAGTAATCGGTGGGCTCAGAGCTGAAATCAAGGGCTCCACTCTATGGAAGGGTGGTGGGCTCAAGTTCCAGCAGATACGAGATCAAGAGTATGACATCGTAATCTGCCTAGGCATACATCCCTTCGACGCCCAATGCTGGATAATTCCGAAGAGTGTATTGATGCAACATCCCGAAGGAGTTGTTTCTCAACACGGAGGACAAGCTGGTACGGACACTGCATGGCTTGGCTTCAGCGCAGACAATCCGCCACGATGGCTGAGTCAGTGGGGAGGAAGACTCTCGGACGCGCACCAAGTCCTACGCAACCTTACCGGTAGTTGACCCATCCCCCCAGTGTTGGGCCGTTCAGGACGCGTGATTCCCGCTCCACGGGAATCACAGGAGGGCACCCCGGTCCCTAGAAGCACGGAACGTCGATGCGGCTGATGCGCTCGTACGCCTCGGGGTGCGACCAGAGGAAACCAACGTACTCGTTTATGTTGCCTCCGGGCCTGCCGTTCGGTCGCGCTTCCGCGGCGCGGGCCAATTCGCCGACCACGACCCTCGTGGCATGCAGCTGGGCGTCGTAGTGATCGCGCACCTGGTCAGGAACGTCCATGGCGATCAGGAACTGCTCATACGCCCGGAACTTCTGTTCCAGCTCCGAGAACGAGGAGGTCGCGACGTTGAAGCTCGGCTTGCCTGCGCAGACGTCCTCGACGTATCTCGCGACGAGGTCCGGCGTAGGTGTCGGCTCCGGCATTGGAGTAGGCGTGGGGGTAGCGGTCGGACGTCGCGTGGGCGTCGGGTCAGGGGGCCTGGTGGGGGGCATTGCCGTCGGCGTTGGGAGCGACGCTGGCTCGGGTGTTGCCGTCGGGGCAGGGGGCTCGGGTGTCCAGGTGGGTTCGGGGGTCGGCGTCGAGGTCGGCTCGGGCGTCCACGTCGGGACTGGGGTCGCAGTCGGAGCCGATGAGCAAGCCGTCAGTGCAACCGGCGCGAGGAGCAGCGTGAGGATCAGGAAACGGGCAACCGGCCTAAGAGACGTGTGAGCCATACACCTACAGTATACCGGGTGCGCGACGTTCCCTGGGTCTCTAGAGTCTCCCGGACTCCCGAGGGGCGGGTTTCGGGTCGTTGAAGGCGGGAACAGCGACGCCGAGGCGCTGCAGCATCGTGAAGTCGTCGCGGTCGCCCCATTGCTCGACGACGCGCCCGAGCTGAATACGGTAGACGTCGATGCGCCGCCACCAAGAGAGGTTCGCCCGCGGCGACGTGCCCATGCCCACGCCTTGGAACCCGCCGGTGAACGAGACACACGCCGCTACGCGATCCTCCGCCGCGATGAGGTCGTCCACCGTAACGTGTATCGAGGGGAACGCCGTTCTCGTCATCGTGACGAGTTGCTTGATGGGCTCCGGCCCGAAGGGGTCTTCGAGGATGCCGGCGATGTGGAGTTCCACGTCCGGCGCGTACAACTCGTCGATCAGCTCGATGCGCCCCTTGTTGTAGACCTCCGCGTACAGGCGGCGGACGAACGCCTTGTTCTCCTCTGGCATCTCGCACTCTCCTTCGCTAGCGCGGCTCTTCCAAGTAGATGTAATTTCTTTCTTCACAGAACCTGCTGTACCCAATCACGCTTTTGCATCCCGCTGCTATTGCAGCATCGTCCCATTTGCCCAAAGTCACTCCTGCAGGCAGCCTATCCACCAGTATGTGCCACTTGCACCAGCGATACGTGCCTCCGTGCGAAGGGCATTCGGTCTTGAGAATACGAACTATCTTGTTTCGGCGTTGTCGATCCATAGTCACCTGCTATGACTCTACGCTACTAAGCTGCTCCCGCTCCGCGGCGCATTGTTGAGGAGCGGACGCGCAGCGTCAAGCGCGGCGAGGCTGCGGGGTTCCTGCCTCCGCAGGAACGACAGGAACCGTCGCGCTCCGCGCGACGGTTGACCCGGAGTGCTATAGTCCACTCACCCTGCAGCAGGAGGCGTCAGATGCTCGCGATCGGCACGAACGACGGCATCGTCATGCTCGAAAGGAAGAACGGCGCGTGGGAAGTCGCCGCGCGGGCGCTCCCCGGCGTCCGGGTCGAGGGCGTCTGCTCGACCCCCGAGGGCAGGATAGCCGCGACGGAGCAAGGGGTCTTCGAGAGCGGGGCGGACTCTGCGGAGTGGAAGCAGACGCTGCCGGACATCGACACCCGTTGCCTGACCGTGACGCTGGACGGGACGGTCTTCGTGGGCGCTGACAACGCGGTGCTCTACCGCCGGCGCGCTGCCGAAGAGCAGTTCTCCGAGGTCGAGAGCCTCAGGGACCTGCCAACCTACGCCACCTGGACGTTCCCCGTGTCGCCGCACATGCCGAACATCCGCTCCATCGCGGCCTCGCCGACCACACCCGGACGCGTCTACGTCGGCGTCGAGGTGGGCGGCGTCATGCTCACCGAGGACGGTGGGGAGACGTGGCAGGAGGCGCGCGAGAGCATCCACCCGGACATCCACTGCCTCGCGGTCGCGCCGGACGACGGCGCGCCGCCGGGTGACGGCGACCACGTCTTCGCGGTGACGGGCGTCGGCTTCTACCGTTCGCAGGACGCGGCGCGCTCGTGGCAGTCCCGCTGCGGCGGACTCGAGACGATGTACGCCGTCACGCTAGCGAACGACCCCACGGACCGGCAGCGGCTGTTCGCGGCGGCCACACTCGGCAGGCCCCGCAGCTGGAGGACGCGCCCCGAGGGCGCAGTGGCGAAGGTCTACCGCAGCGACGACGGCGGCTCGCAGTGGCGTCCGCTCATGGACGACGGCCTCGTACAGGCGGTCGACGCGTTAGCGGTGGACGCGGACGGCGCGGTCTACGCCGGCACGTACGGCGGGCAGGTGCTCGCCCGCGCCGCAGACGGCGACGCGTGGAGCGTTGTCGCGGACGGCCTCGCGCCGGTCAACTGCATCTCCGCGTAGCAGAGGCTGGTACACATCTCTCTGAGGCGTAGACCCGATCTGTGCCGACCATATTCAGACAGGGGCCGTACCGGTTCTTCTTCTACGCGTCTGACCGGAGCGAGCCGCCGCACGTACACGTCGAACGTGACAACCGGGTAGCGAAGTTCTGGTTGGTGCCAGTGAGGCTGCAAACCGGCGGCGGGATGAGCGGGTTGGAACTTCGTCGAATCGAGAGGATAATAGAGCAGCATCGGGATTCGTTCATGGGAGCGTGGGATGGCGGTTTCGACAACTGAGATCGAAGTCCCCGAGGCAACCAGCGTGATTGTCTCAGGTGACTCGCTTTCTGCCGTTCTGGCCGATGGGCGTGTCATCTCCGTGCCGCTGCACTGGTTCCCTCGGCTCCTTCATGCCACTCCGGAAGAGCGCACCAACTGGCGGCTCATGGGCGACGGTTCAGGCATCCACTGGTCTGACCTGGATGAAGACATCAGCATCGAAGGACTCCTGGCCGGCCGTGCTTCCCTAGAAGGGCCACAATCCTTCCAACGCTGGCTGAAAGCGAAACGTGCGGGAAGGGGCGTCAACCTGTACGAGGTCAGCCCGCACGAAGCCAACGTCGACAGCCCAGACAAGTCCTGAGCGCCCTGCTTACGCCCGGCTGCCGCCCGTCGCAGGGTAGAGTTGCAGGTTGATCCCGTTCGGGTCGCTGAAGTAGATCGTCTTCTGACCCTCGCGCTGCGTCACGCGCACGTCGACACCGCGCGCCTGCAGCCGCGACTCCGCCTCGTCGATGAACTCCGGCGTCGCCGTGACGGCGAGGTGGTTCAACGCGCCGATGGTGTCGCGCGTCGTGCCGCTCGCGCCCTGCGCCCCCTCGAAGAAGTCGAGCGTCCCCTCGCCGCCGAGGTCGAACGAGTAGTGCTTGTGGCCGGGCTCATCGTTCACGACCCTGCGGACCGACACGTTCAGCATCTCGCCGTAGAAGCTGGCCGTCTCCGCCATGTCCCGTGCTATCGCCGCCACGTGGTTCACACCGCTGATGCCGCCCATGCTGGACCTCCTGCGCTCCGTTTGCTGGACATATGGTACGACGCCGCGCAAGCGCGTGCGCTATGATGCGGACGCACGGTCGCACACGAACGCATCGGCTCATCACCAGGGAGGTGAACGTTATGGCGCGCATCCGCCACATCGCCATCGGCACGGACGATCCTGAGGCAACGGCAAAGTTCTACATGGAAGGGCTGGGGCTGCAGCAGGTCGGCAGGGTGGACTCGCCGACCGCTGAGGGGTACTACCTGAGCGACGGCCACGTCAATCTGGCCGTGCTCAAGTGGCGCCAGGAGTGGGCGTCCATAACGGAGGGCGCACCCAAGCGCACCGGCGTCCACCACATCGGGTTCGGCGTCGAGGACATGGACTCCGCGCAGGCGCAGGTGCTGTCCGCGGGCGCGGTCGAGCACGTCGAGCCGAAGATCCGCGAGGAGTACAACCAGCGCAGGCCGGAGGAGACGGGCGGCGGCAACGTGGAGGTGAAGTTCACCGGGCCGGACGGCGTCACGTTCGACCTCTCCGTCCACGGCTGGGCGGGCACGGACCAGGCCGGGTAGGGCGCCGAGGGATTGTCATGTTGAGCGTAGCCGAAGCATCTCTCGGGGGACGCCGGTGTACCGCAGACACGTGCCCGAGAGATTCCTCGGCTTCGCTCGGAATGACAAACGAGGGGCTCGGATGGCAAACAAGAGGCGAGTTCCTGCTTTCGCGGGAATGACGAGAGGGGCTGCGCCCCCGCGCCTCAGGACGGGATGAGGAAGCTCTTGGAGTTTCCGCCGATGGCGATCAAGCCGTTGGAGTTCAAGCCGCCTATCGCGATGAGTCCGACGGAGTTGACTCCGCCTACGGCAACGACGCCTATCGCATTGACGCCGCCCACGGCGACGATGCCTACAGAATTGACGACGCCGAACGTGACGAGCCCCAGAGCGTTCAGCACGCTCAGAGCAGCGAGGCCGAAGGCGTTGAGCCCGCCCATGGCCACGAGGCCAACTGCGTTCCATTTCCCCGCAGCGACCTGACCGACGGCGTTAGCCCTGTACGTAAACGATGTGTCATTCATGCGGCGTCTCCTGTTTGTCTGGAGCACTTGGTTGGTTCAGACCGTACCGGCGTAACGCGGCAGCCGCAAACGCCTCTCCAGCGCCTTGCGCTAACGCCCGAACCATGGTTCGTACTTCCGCACCGTCTCCGTGAACCCCCGCGTGCCCGGCGGCCACATGACGCGCCAGTGCGTTCTCTCGCGCACCAGCTCCTCCGTGCGCGCACGGAGTGCACCGTCCGTGTGTTCCACCCACACGCCGATGACGGCGTTCTGGCCGAAGATGCGCTGCGAGCTGATACCCATGCTCTCGATCGTCCGTCCCCTGGAGAGGCCGTCCACGAGCGCCCGCCACGCCGCGGGACCCATCGCGCTCGCCCGCTCCTGGCCGTCGCGGTCGAGCAGTTCGAACGCGGCTTCGTAGTCGCCGTCCTGCGACGCCTGGTAGAGCGCCTCGAACGTGCCGCGCGGCGACTTCACCACCGACGTCACGCCGAGCCCGAGGCCGATCAACTGCCCCACGAGCACGACGACGACCGCCGCCAGCACCAGCGCCGTCCAGTGCTCGACCGCGCACACCCACCGCAGCCCGCTGCGCACGCCGGTCATCTGCATCACGCTTCGGCTGCCGCTTTCAGCCGGGCGGGAATGGGAGGCTTCCGCGACGCGAGGAAGAGGAGCGAGCCCACTCCCACGACGACCCCGATCGCCAGGAAGGCGCCGGTGTAGTCGCCGTACGTGTCGCTCATCCACCCCGCGAACGACGGGCCGATGAGCGGCCCCAACATCACGAGTACGTTCGAGTAGCCCGCGATCTGCCCGAAGTAGCGCCGCCCGTAGAAGTCGGCGCGTATCGCTATCATAAGCGGCCCGCGCGTCCCCCAGGCCACGCCGTGCAGGAGCGCCGCGAACACGACGACGGGGGCGCTGGAGGCGTACGCCAGGATCACCAGCGCAACCGCGTGCATGAGCATGCAGACGGCCGCCAGGCGCGCCTTGCTATAGCGGTCGCCGATGTACCCGCCGCCGACCTGGCCGACGATGCTCGTGACCGTCACGAGCGTCAGCACTGCCTGTGCGGACGTCTTGCTCCAGCCGAGCCCCTCCACGAGGTGCGGGACGAGGTGCACGAGCACCGCGAACACGGCCATCATCGCCGCCCCGTGCCCGAGCGAGACGTACCAGAACGAACGGTCCCGTATCGCCTCGCCAACCGTGAAGTGGAGCTCGGAGTCCACAGCAGTGCCTGCCGCGGAACGGGCAGGGGATGGCGCGCCGTCCGGCAGCAACCCATACTCCTCCGGATAACCGCGCAGCAGCTGGCAGAGCGGCAGCCCGATGACGAGGACCGCGATGCCGGTGCCGGTGGCCGTGGACTCCCATCCGTGCAGGACGAGCGACCACGCAACGATCGTCGAGAGCGCCCCCGCGAGTCCGATACCCGTGGAACTGAGTCCCAGCGCGAGTGCGCGCTTGCGCCGGAACCACCGCGTCGTCACAGTCGTGAGCGTGAGCCAGCCCGACAGGTTCGCTCCGAGCGACAACACCATAATGACGGCGAAGAAAGCGATGAACGTGTCCGCGAACGGCAGGGCGATGAAGCCCAACCCGAAGAATACGATGCCGGCCTGCATGATCGAGCGTGGGTGGAACCGGTCCAGCAGCCAGCCGTGCGCCGGGCTCAGGATTCCCGCTACCAGCAGGGAGCCGGAGTAGGTGCTCGAGATGGCGAACTTGCTCCACCCGAAGTGCTCTTCGATGCTGAGCAGGTACTGGCCGAAAGTGAAACCGAACGCTGCGCCGGATAGCCCGTGGAAGAGCACGGACGACAGCACGATCCACCAGCCGTAGTACGGCATGTGGAACCTCAGGTGTCTGCTCGCCGTAGCCAACTTTGGTCAGTCGCCTCTTCCGGGTTCAGGCGCCATCTCAGCCAAGCCCCACGACTCCCACTCCGCCGACTGCCGGCGCGCGAACAATTCTATCTTCCGCTGGTGGGGAAACATCCGCTCGATACGGTTGCGGACTTCTTCCGGTTTCGCGGAGTGCGGGCCGCGCGGTGCGCTCACGAGCTGGCGGACGTTCCTCGCGCCGCGGGGCTGCGGAATGGCGCCGCGCTTGAACACGAGGCAGAGTTCACACTGGCTCAGCGTGTAGAAGCCGGGGTTGACGCGCTCCTTGTCCCAGACGAAGGCAACAGTCGCCCACGCGAAGCCCCACGCCTTCCCCAGGTCGATCGCCTGGTCCAAGTGCGGGTTCGTCGCCCACAGGAACAGCAGGCTGTCGTCCGCCGCGATGCCCGGCACGTCCAGTTGCTTCAGGTCGTCCAGCGTCACGGTAGGGTAGTGGCGCTCCGCGCCGCCCGTGTCCCCGCTGCCGGGTCCGGCGTGCTGCAACTGTCCCTTGTAGTCCCAGGGCGGGTCCGCGTAGATGATGTCGTAGACGCCGGTGGGCAGCGGCGGGAACTTTCCTTCGCCGGCACCGGTTTCGTAGGCGGAGTGAGCCTGCGGAAGAGACGCTCCTGCGGGCCGTTTACGCCTGGCCTGCGCGATGGTCATGCCGACCGCCTGCCGCGAACCGGTTGCGAGTGGCGTGAGGGGAGCGGGGGCATCCGTCCCGCTATCCCTCGAATACGAGCGACTTCACCACCACCGGGATCGCCTCCACCGATTCCAGCTGCTCGCCAAGATCAATGAAGTTGAACTCGCCGACGTTGATGCCGTCCACGACGATGACTTCCTGCTCAACCTTGAACTCGTTCTTGAGCATGGCCCCGACGAGGCCTGCGACGTCCGCGCTCAGCACGATCGTCCAGACATGGTCGTGGAACGGCGCGAGTGCGCTCGCTATCCCGCTGCACATCGCCTTGATCGAGTCGTAGGTGGGGATCACCGGCCCGATCACCGCCAACGCTATGTGCTTACCGATGTCATCCTGGGCGATGTCCAGCCGCTCGAAACTCTGCGCTATCGCCTCGTCCACCGTCTCGCGGGTCAGGTCGTTGGGGTCGTCCGGGAGGTACGCCGGCACGACCTGCAGGTCGAGGTACGGCAGCAGCTCCGGCTTCGACACGAACACCGTGCTGGACGACACCTGCACCGTGTACTGCGATGCGCCGATCACGGTCGCACGGATGCGCTCCGCGCTTCCGGCCAGCGGGATGCCGAGCGACGGCAACCGCCGCCGCACTGCCGCGCCCAGCAGCGGCCCCATGTCGCCGTAGTCCTGCTGGTCGTAGTCGTAGACGTACTCCGCGACGCCGCCGGAGAAGCCGATCTCGTCTATCGGCCCGTCGAACGCGATCGGCCCTGAGATGAGCAGGTCCGTCGCGAGCTGTGAGTACTCGCTGCGGGTGAGCACCTCGAAGAGCAGGTCGGCCAGCTTCTCGGCCACCTTCTCCTTCTCATCTTCCTCCATGCGCTTGCCGACCTCGACCTCCACGCCGACGCTGTGGGCTATGGTGCGCCCCGCCTCCTCGACGCGCTCCACGACGCTGCCAGCGTCCCACGCGATGAGGCGCGCGCCGACATTGATGGTCATCGTTTCCGGGACCTTGCCGTTCTGGACGATGGCGACCTTCGTGGTGCCGCCGCCCATATCCACGTTCATGCCTGCCCCGATCTTGAGGGAACGCGCAACCGCGCCGGAGCCGTGCGCGCCAAGGATGCCCTCCAGATTCGGCCCGGCGGTCGCGCAGACGAAACGCCCGCCTGCCGCAGCCAGCATCCGGATGATCGCTTCGGAGTTGTGCTTCCGCACGGCCTCGCCGGTGCAAATGACCGCGCCGGTGTCGATGTCGTCCGCCTCCAGTTCGGCTTCCGCGTAGCTCTGCTTCACGAACTCGCCGAGCGAGCCGGTGTCTATCGTGTCGGGGTCGGAGTAGGGGGTCAGGAGGATGGGCGAGCGGTAGAGCACCTGGCGGAACACCACCTCGAACTCGCTGGACATCTCCGTGCTGCGCCGCCGCATCACCAGCTTGGAGAACATCAGGTGCGAGGTGGAGGAACCGATGTCGATGCCCACGCTCGTGAGCCGCAGCCAGTCCGGGTTTATGGGGAATCCGTCTTCCGCGATGGAACCGAAGACGACCTCGTCCTCAGCGCCGTAATGTCCGTGCTCCCAGGGATCGTCGTGCATGAGCCGCCTTTCGGATATCGGAAAGCGCGGGCATCCGCGTGTGCCGAAACGGGGCACAACCCGCAGTCAACCGCCGCGCATCCGGAGATGCGCTCAATCTTATTCCTGCACGCGTCCGGCGGCAAGACGAGCGCCCTACCTGCTCCTCAGAAGATGCGCCACCACGGCGCCGCGAGCACGTCCGGCGCGACCCACTCCGCTGCGTTGCCCGTGTGCAACAACAAACCGGAACGCGCATTGTCCCGGTACTCCCGCCGGAAGGTGCGCAGGTGCGTCGTATCCCTGAAGTGCGGCCTGCCGGACGCCTTGACCTCGATGGGCAGCAGGCTGTCGCCTGCCTCGATCACGAAATCCACCTCCTCCCCGAGCGTCGTGCGCCAATACAACACCTCGGCGCGGTTGCTCTCCGAGTCCCGCCACACGAGCAGGTCCTGCAGAACGAGGTTCTCCAGGTGCTCCCCCCGAGGCTCGGTCTCCTGCGCAATGTGCATCGCCACTCCTACGTCGCCCCAGTACAGTTTCGGCGATTTGATGAGCCGCTTCGTGCGGTTGACGGAGTAAGGAGCAACGCGTACAAGCAGATAGGAGGTCTCCAGCAGGTTCAGGTAGCGGTGGGCTGTCGGCTGAGAGAGCGCCGCGTCCCGCCCGATTCCGGACTGGTTCGTCATCTGGCCGACGCGGAGGCTCGCGGCGCGCATCACGCGCCGGAAGTCGGGCAGGGCAGCTATGGAAGCGATGTCCTGCAGGTCGCGCTCCAGGTACGTTTGCACGTATCCATCGAACCAAATGGCCCGTTCCCGGTGCGAAGCGAGACTGATGGCGGGAGTGGGGAATCCCCCGCGCCGCGCCAGCTCTCGCCAGTCCTCCGGTTCATCCGGTTGTGCATTGACGATTTCGAGCCATTCATCGTCGCGCGCCGCCAGCAGGTCGCTCCATATCCCGGCGCGGCCCATGCCTCGTTGCTCGCGGCGCGTCATCGGCCAGAGCGTCAGGTAGCTCGCCCTGCCTGCGAGTGATTCGGAGACCTTGTGCATCAGCAACAGGTTGGCCGAACCCGTGAGCAGGAACCGCCCCGGTTCGCGGTTCCGGTCGACCTCTTGCTTCAGTGCGTGCAGCAGGCCGGGAGCGCGCTGTATCTCGTCTATCGTCAGCGGTACACTCTCTTCCAGGAGAGATTCGGGCTCATTGTTGGCCATGTCCAGGGCTGTGTTCTCGTCGAGGGAAAGGTAGCGCCTCCCGCCTGGCGTGAGGTCGCGGGTCAGTACCGTCTTGCCCGTTTGGCGCGCGCCGGTCACCACCACCGCAGGCATCACGCGGAGGCGCTCGGCGAGGCTCGCCGTAACGGAGCGGTGCAGCACGACATCGTCCATAGGTGAATGATAATCATTCAGCATGTGAATGACAATCATTCTCTGCGTGAATAGATTTCATTCTCTGCGTGAATAGATTTCATGCACTGCGTGAATAGATTGCATGGAGCAGGCCACGGCCTCCTGCAGACATCCGGCCAGTCCTGTCAGCCATGTCCGGACAAGGCCGTTCCTTGACGCCCAACCCGCCCGATAGTACAAAGCATGACAGCGGCGCCGCCCAACGCGGTACGTAGCCCACAGGAGGAACAACACATGACGCTACTCAGCCCCAAGCCGGAAGTTACGGCGGACCAGCCCCGGCTCAACAAGATCAGCGCCTATGAGGCCTTCGTCGAAAGCGAGGGCATCCCCAACATCACCGGCTTCGCTGTGGACGACCTCCGCACCGTCGAGGTCGCGCCGTGGGCCCGCCTCGACTGCCTCGGCGCGTACATCAACCTCGACGGCAACGGCGGCACGAACGACGCCTACGTCGCGGAGATCCCGCCCGGCGGCAAGATGGCCCCGGAGAAGCACCTCTTCGAGAAGAACATCTACGTTCTGCAGGGCAGGGGCGCGACGCTCGTCGGCGACGACCCCAACAGCCGCACGTCGTTCGAGTGGAAGGAGGGGAGTATCTTCTCCGTCCCGCTGAACGTCTGGCACCAGCACCTGAACGGCTCCGGCGCCGAGGCCGCGCGCTTCCTCGCGGTGACCACCGCGCCCATCACGATGAACCTCTTCCACAATCCGGACTTCATCTTCAGCAACCCGTTCGTGTTCGAGGACCGCATCGGAGACTCCCGCCAGTTCCAGGGAGAGGGCTACATGTTCACCGGCAACACCGGCCGCGTGAACGTCTGGGAGACCAACTTCATCCCGGACATCGAGACGTTCACCACCTTCACCTGGAAGGAGCGCGGCGCTGGCGGCTCCAGCGTCATGTTCGAGTTCGCCGACAACACGCAGGCAGCGCACGTCTCCCAGTTCCCGGTCGGCACCTACAAGAAAGCGCACCGCCACGGCCCCGGCGCGCACGTCATCATCATCTCGGGCCACGGCTACAGCCTTCTCTGGCCCCGCAGCGGCAACGTTCCTGAGGACGTGGTCCGCGTCGACTGGAAGCCCGGCGCGATGGTCGTCCCGCCGACCGACTGGTTCCACCAGCACTTCAACGGCGGTACGACGCCCGCGCGCTACCTCGCATTCCGCTGGGGCTCGCAGAAGCACGGCTTCAGCCTCGGTGTCGCGATGGAGGGCGAGGCCGATGTCTCGGTCAAGCTCGGCGGCGCGCAGATCGAGTACGAGGACGAGGACCCCTGGGTCCACGACACCTTCGCCGAGACGCTCGCGCAGGTCGGCGGCGAGTCCAGGATGACCGACTTCATCCCCCGCCTGCGCGAAGGGTAGACGTGGAGCGCCCCATCCAGAACTGACCGGCACATGGACACTTGCATTCAGATCATCGGAGTACTAACGCTCACGGCTTTCGTCTACCTCCTGCTGCCGGACGCCGTGCACAAGTTCTGCTACGGCATCCGTAGGCGCGTCCGTCGGCGCGGTGGTCTTGACTGACGACTACCGAACCGGAGGGAACCCTGCAAGCCAGATCGTGCGGATCAGCAGAGCCGCCCCGTTGGCGGCGCGTTGCTCACGCCTAACGAGTGCCGCAACCCCACTGTGTGCAGAGGTGAACTATCACTGAACGTCCTATCCAGAACTGCTACTGGGTGGAGCCCGGCAAGCTGCTGGCGGGCGAATACCCCAGGGAGCCCGACCACGCGCCCTCGCTCACGAAACTCCGTGCGCTGAGGGACGCGGGCGTCTCCGCCTTCATCGACCTCACCCAGGAGGTCGAGGCTCAGGCCTGGGGCTGGATAAAGCCGTATGCCGAGCTCCTCGACGGCGCGTCACACGAGCGGTTCGCTATCACCGACATGGCCGTGCCCGACTCGCCCGCGCTCACGACTGCCGTGCTCGACGCCATCGACGGCCACATCGCCGAGGGGCGCACCGTCTACGTCCACTGCTTCGGCGGCGTCGGACGCACCGGCGTCATCGTCGGCTGCTGGCTCGTGCGTCACGGACGCTCCGGCGACGAGGCGCTCGAACGGCTGGACGAGCTGTGGCAGGACTGCCCGAAGTCGGCGCGCCACCCCCGCTCGCCGCAGATGCCGGAGCAGCTCGATTACGTCCACAACTGGCGGGAGAATGCCCGCTGACGGCTGGGCAGGGGACGCTTGGCCAGGCGCCAGCAGAGGCAGAGGGCGGGAACGCGTGCCGGTGTATCCTAGTCGTCCCATGAGCGAACTCGCCGAACGCATGCAGCTCGCCGTCCGCATCGTGCGGGAGGTCGGCGCGCACGCCATCACCTACTACCAGCAGCAGGACATCGGCCTCGACTTCAAGCCGGACCGCTCGCCCGTCACCCGCGCCGACAAGGAAGGCGAGGAGCTCGCCCGGCGCATCCTCGACGCCGAGTGCTCCGCCGACGCAATCCTCGGCGAGGAGTACGGCGAGAAGCACGGCGGGTCCGGCTACCGCTGGTACCTCGACCCCATCGACGGCACCGAGTCGTTCATCCGCGGCGTGCCGCTGTTCGGTTGCATGGCCGGACTCGAACACGACGGCGAGTCCGTCGCGGGCGCGGTCTGCTTCCCGGCCCTCGGCGAGATCGTCTACGCCGCGACGGGGCAGGGCGCGTGGTGGGCCATCGGCATCGGCGCGCCGCAGGCCGCGCTCGAACCGCGCCCCGCGCGCGTCTCGTCCGTCGCCGACCTCGGCGAAGCCACGTTCTGCGCCACAGACTTCCGCAACTTCGCCCGCATCGGCAAGGCAGACGGCCTCGCGCGCCTCCTGGGCGCGGCGCCCCGGTCGCGCGGCTGGTCCGACTGCTATGGCCACTACCTCGTCGCAACGGGCAGGGTGGACGTGATGATCGACCCGCTGATGAACGTGTGGGACAACGCGCCGCTGCTGCCCATCGTGGAAGAAGCAGGTGGCCGCTTCAGCGGCCTGGACGGCGCGCACACCATCCACGCGCCCAACGCCGTCTCCACCAACGGCCTCCTCCACGACGCCGTGCTCGCCCTGCTGGGCTAGTCGCTCCTCTCTCCCTGCGAGAAGACCCTTGCATTACCGTGAGGGGAGAGGCGGTGCCGGGTTATTCGATCCCTTCCCCCTCGATGGGGGAAGGATAGGATGGGGGTGAATCGGCGGGGTCTGGGGCGGTGCGGGTGAGGGCCTGCGCGCTGAGGGAGGGATTCAGCATCCCCCCGTGAGCGCCGCGCCCTACAGGTTGTAGAACGCCTTCGCGTTCGTTTCGAGTATCTTCCGCGCGACCGTATCGCTGATGCGGCCCTCGCTCGCCCACTTCTTGACCTCGTCCAGCGCCGCGAGGTTCGCCGACGGGTCGGAGTGGCAGTAGTCGGTGCCGATGATGAGATTGTCCTCGGTGCCAAGGTCCAGCAGGTGCTCTATCTGGTCCATCGGGTCCATCGTCACGAACAAGCGGTCGGTGCGGAAGAGGTCCCTCTGCAGCTCGAATGTCGCCGAACGGTCGTGCAGCGCCAGCGACCGCTGCACCATCCCCAGGTTGGAGAGCGCGTAGGGGATCCACGCAGCCCCCGCCTCGATGAACCCGAACCTGAGGTTCGGGAACTTGCTCGGAAGCCTTCCGGAGACGACCGCGAGGAACGCAGCCATCACCGGGAAACCCCGGTCCCACTCGCGGCCGGGCAGGGGATGGCCGGTGTGGATGCAGAGCGGCATGTTCAGCGAGTCCGCCTCCTCGTATACAGGGAAGAAGTGCTTGTCGTTCACGGGTTTGTCGAGGTCGAACCCCCGCTTGAAGATGGCGCTCGCCCCGTTCTCCTTTGCCCATCGCAACTCCGCGACCGCCTTGTCGGGGTCGAGCAGCGGCAGCACCGCCGCCCAGCGCAGGCGTCCGTTGCTCATCGCGCACCGGTCGGCGAGCCAGCGGTTGTACGCGCCCGTGAGGTCCGCCTCCGCGTCCGGGTCCTGCGCGCCGTAACGGATGAAGAACGTCGGGAAGATGATCTGGGCGTCCACGCCCATCTTGTCCATGTCCTTCAAGCGCCCTGCGACTCCTTCAGCGTCGTCCAGCTCCCGGTGCTCGCGCAGCGGGTGGTGTATCTCGTCGCGGACGAAGCGCGGCTGCAGGCGGTTCTCGACCAGCCACCAGCGGTTGCCGAGCGCCCCGGCGACGCGCACGCCCGCCGCTTCCGGGCGGTCCGCGACCGCCGCCTCCACTTGCGCGTCCGGCGAGATAGAGACCGGCACGTACTTGGAGCCCTTCTCCTCGAGGCTTTGCCACGTGGCCTCGTTCTCGTCCACGTGGGTATCGGCGTCGATAACACCAAATGTCGCCATGGCGCTGACCTTCCTTTACGTAAAATCCGCCGCCCGGCAACCCGGCTGGGCGACCTGTCCGCTATTCGACGGTAACTATACTACGGCGCTTTCGTGCGGGAGGTGGGATGATCCCCTCTCCCTACAAGGAGACCTTTGCATAACCGTGAGAGGGGATGCGGAGCGGGGTTATTTGATCCCTTCCCCCTCGATGGGGGAAGGTTAGGATGGGGGTGAATCGCGGGGTGCGGGGGCGTTCGGTGAGGGTTATGCAAAGGTCCCTACAAGGGGAGAGGGTTGGGGTGTGGGTGGGGCGAGGGCCTGCGATGGGTTATGCAAGGGTCCCTACAAGGGGAGAAGGTCAGGGTGAGGGTGAACCAGCGGGCCGGGGCTCCACCGGCGCCTTCCTCGGCTGTGTCGCAAACACCATCAGCACGAGCATCAGCACGGCGACGCACGCGAACAGGACAAACGCCCCCGTAAAGCTTTCCGTCTCGTCGCGGATGAGCCCCGCCAGCATCGGCCCGAACGGGCTGATCATGCGGAACGGCGCCGTAAAGCCCTTTATCGCACCCAGCGACGCCCGACCGTAGTAGTTCGCCAGCAACAGCACCTCGATGACGTTCCGCATTCCCGCCGCGACCCCGAAGATGACCGCCCACAGGACCGCGAGCGGAAAGCCCCCCGCCGGAAGCAACAGGAGCAGCATCGCCGTGAGCACCAGCACCGCCTGTACCATCGCTCCCAGCCGGACGTGCACGCGCTCCAGGATGAACCCCATCGGCATGATCGACGACACCGACGACATCCCGAAGATGGACACGATGGCCACCGCTTGTCCCTCAGTCAGGCCCCGGTCGTGGAAGATGGGCGCCATGTGCAGGTTCGTCGCGCCCTGCACGAACGGCGTGCAGACCAGGAACACCGTTATCAGCCAGAACGCCCGCGTCCCCCGCGCCTCCCGCAGCGTCCACGACTCCTCCTCGACGCGGCGCACGCCGGACTCGCGCGTCCCGGTAGCGTCGCGCAGGTCGGTTGCACCGTCCGGCAGCAGCCCGTGGCCCTCCGGCTGGCTGCGCATCAGCACCAAAGCGGGCGCGATGATGGCCAGGCACGCGAACCCGGACAGCGCGACGTAGGCCGTCCGCCAGTCGGACGCGTCCATGATGAGGAAGCTCACGATGGGGAGCACGACCTGCCCCGAGCGCTGACCCATCGCCTTCAACGCAAGCGTTCGCCCGCGCTGCCGCACGAACCATTTCGCTATCGCGACCGACGACCCGATCTCTATGCCCGCTATCACCGACCCCCGCGCCAGTCCAAAGAACGTCCAGAAGTGCCACGGCTCCTGTATCGTCGACAGCCCCACCAGCGCCCCCGCGAGCCCCACTCCCCCCAGCGCGACCACCACGCGCGGCCCGTACTTGTCGACCAGCCACCCCGTGAGGCTCGACGCCAGCGCCCCCGACGCGCTCCCGATGAGGAACCCGGTCGAGATCGTCGTGTACGACCAGCCCAACTCGTCCTGGATCGGCTTGACGAAGATGGTGAGCACAGGGCCGAAGCCAGGCACCTCCGCGAATGTCGCGATAAACGCCGCCCCAACGATCGCCCAGCCGTAGAACACGCGGCGGTAAGGCCAGAAGCGAGGTATCCCCGGGGGGCGGGAACTCGTATCGACGGGATTACGCAGTGCCGAACGCCTTCCGCAGCTCGCCTGCCGCCTCGTTGATGGCGTCCCACGTCCGCGTGAACGGGACCCCCGCGTTGAACAACGCGTGGACCTGCCCGTCGTAGCGGCTCAGCACCGTCGGCACGCCCGCCTCGCGCAGCCGCTCCGCGTACGCCTCCCCCTCGTCGCGCAGCGGGTCGTACTCGCACGTCAGCACGAACGCCGACGCCAGGCCGGACAGGTCGTCAGCCGCCATCGGAGCGACGTACGGGTTGGAGGCGTCCGCCTCGGTGGACACGTAGCAGTCCCAGAAGTAGCGCATCGTATCGTAGGAGAGGCCGTAGCCCTCCGCGTTCTCCACGTAGGACGGACGCTCGAAGTCGTTGTCGACCACCGGACAGATGAGCGACTGGTGCACGAGACGTGGCCCGCCCTCGTCCCGCACGCGCAGCGCCACCGCCGCGGCGAGGTTCCCGCCCGCGCTCGAACCGGCGACCGCCAGCCGCGACGGGTCGCCGCCGAGGGATGCCGCGTTCGCAGCCGCCCACTCCGTCGCCGCATAGCAGTCGTCGAGCGGGACCGGGAACCTGTGCTCGGGCGCCAGCCGGTAGTCCACGGACACGACTATGCTGCCCGATCTGTTCGCGAGCGCCCGGCACGTCGGGTCGTTCGTCTCGATGCTGCCGACCACCCAGCCGCCGCCGTGGAACCACACGCACACAGGCAATCCCGTCGTGTCGAGCGATCCCGTCGTGTCGAGCAATCCCGTCGTTCCTGCGGAGGCAGGGACCTCGCCCCCGCCGCCGTCATTCCCGCCTTCACCTCCGTCATTCCCGCGAAGGCGGGAATCCAGTGTGCCCCTCTCTCCCCCTGGGAGACCCTGCCTGTTCCCCTCTCCCTCTGGGAGAGGGTTAGGGTGAGGGCCAACCGGAACGTACACCCGCACCGGTACGTCGCCGTGCGGCCCCGGCGCGGCGAGGTCGCTCACGGACGCGACCTCCGGCCCGGGGATGCGCGGCTGCGCCTCCGACATCGCGCGCGCCTCCTCGGGGCTCACCTCGTGTTGGGTGGGCAAGCCCATGGCGGCTTGCTTCTCCAACGAGGCTTTCGCTTCAGGGTCGAGCGGCAAGACGCGTCTCCTTCGCACCGGCTGCGCCGGAGTATACGCGAGGAACGCTGAAATCGTAGGCTGATCCCCTCTCCCTACAAGGGGAGAGGGTTAGGGTGAGGGTACTGCGGGGGCGGAGTGGGGTGTCTGCGATGTGAAGGGTTGCCCTACGCGGTGCCGAACGCCTTCCGCAGTTCGCCGGCTGTCTCGTTGATGGCGTTCCACGTCCGGACGAACGGCATCCCCGCGTTGAAGAACGCGTGGATCATCCCGTCGTACCGCGTCAGCTTCGTCGGCACGCCCGCCTCCCGCAAGCGCGCCGCGTACGCCTCTCCCTCGTCGCGCAGCGGGTCGTACTCACACGTCAGCACGAACGCCGGAGGCAGACCGGACAAGGTCCTCCGCAAGCATCGGCGCAACGTAGGGATTGGACGCGTCCGCCTCGCTGGACAGGTAGCAGTCCCAGAAGTAGACCATCGACGCGTAGGAGAGGCCGTAACCCGCTCCGTTCTCGGCATAGGACGGTCGGCTGTAGTCCTTGTCTGTTACCGGGTAGATGAGCGACTGTTGCACGAGAGGTGGCCCGTTCTCGTCGCGCGCCCGCAGGGATATCGTTGCCGCGAGGTTCCCGCCCGCGCTCGCTCCCGCGACCGCGAGCCGGGACGGGTCACCGCCGAGCGACGCCGCGTTCGCCGCCGCCCACACCGTCGCCGCGTACGAATCGTCGAACGGGATGGGGAACCGGTGCTCCGGCGCCAGCCGGTAGTCCACCGAAACGACGATGGCGCCTGACGCGTTCGCCAGCGCCCGGCACGTCGCGTCGTTCGTCGCAACGCTGCCGATGACCCAGCCGCCGCCGTGGAACCACATGCAGACGGGCAGCCCCGTCGTTCCTGCGGAGGCAGGAACCCCGCCCCCGCCGCCGTTATTCCCGCCTTCACCTCCGTCATTCCCGCGAAGGCGGGAATCCAGTGTGCCCCCCTCTCCCCCTGGGAGAGGGTTAGGGTGAGGGCGAGCCGGAACGTACACCCGCACGGGCACGTCGCCGTGCGGCCCCGGCGCAATGTGGTCGCTGACGGACGCCACCTCCGGCCCCGGCAGGTTCGGCCGGGCCGCCTGCAGCGCGCGCGCCTCCTCCGGGCTCGACTCATGCGGCTCGAGCACGCCCATCTCGACACGCTTCTCCAACGACGCCTTCGCTTCAGGGTCCAGCGGCATCACGCCCTCCTGTAGACCGGATGCGCGGGATTATACGCGGGGGATCGACTCCGTCGTTCCCGCGAAAGCGGGAATCTCGCCCCTGCTTGGCGTGGGGGCGACCTTGGTTGGGGTCCTGTCTGCCCAGCGCTTCAGCGCGTCCTCTTCCGGCTGAGGAAGTGGACTGGGGGTGAGGGTGTACAGGGCAGGGTAGTGCCCACCGCGTATCATGAGTCAAGGTTAGTTCCCAAAGAAGGAGGCGACGATGCCTGATTCCTACGGACCGCCAACACCACCGGTGCTCAGCAGGTCGCGACTCGCGCTGGAGATCGCTTCGCAGCTGGTGGGGACGGACGGGTGGCCGTTCCTCCGGGCGCACGTTGATCTTCGCCAAAGCGACTTCGACGAGACCGGCTTTCGCCTGATCGGCAGTGGGAGCGCGGATGGCATCGACGAAGTCGCGGAGGGCAGGGCCGGGCTTGCGATGATCAACCCGTCCGCGATGCTGACGATGGCCTATCGAGGGACGGGACCGTTCAGCAGGCAGTTGCCGGTACGAGTCGTCGCCGTGCTGCCGTCGTACGACCAGATCACGCTTGGCGTGATGGAACGGACGGGCCTCCGGTCATTCGCCGACATCCGCGAACAACGCTACCCGCTCCGCGTGTCCGTCCGCGGCCCCAGGGAGAACTCGGTGCCGATGGTCGCGAACGAGATCTGCAAAGCGCACGGGTTCACGCTGGACGACATCGAATCGTGGGGTGGGGAGGTGTCGTACTACCGGCGGCTGCCGGGGGCCCGGCTGCCCGACATCGAGAAGGGCGAGGCGGACGCCATCTTCGACGAGGCCGTGCGGCAGTGGGTCGACCCCGGCGCGGGGATCGGCATGCGCTTCCTGGAGCCCGAGGACGAGGCGCTCGCGAAACTGGAGCCGCTGGGCCTGCGCCGAGGCGTGGTGCTCAAGTCCGATTTCCCCAACCTCCCGGCCGATTTCCAGGCGGTGGACTTCTCCGGGTTCCCGGTATTCACCAACGAGGCAGTTCCCGATGAACAGGTGCGGGCGCTCTGCGCCGCGTTGGAGGCCCGTCGGGACCGCATTCCATGGGAGGGCGTTGGCCCCCTCCCACTCGAAAGCATGAGCCGCGATACGCGGGAAGGACCGCTGGACGTGCCGCTGCATCCCGCCGCCGAGGCCTACTGGCGTGAGCGCGGCTACCTCGCCTGATCCCCTCTCCCTCGAGGGGAGAGGGTTAGGGTGAGGGTGAACCGGCGGGGCCTGTGGGGGAGCGTGTCATGCAGAACGGAGGCTCGGTCGTTCCTGCGGAGGCAGGAACCTCGCCCCTGGCTGGTGTAGGGGCGTCCCTTGTGGGCGCCCGATCCCGTCATTCCCGCGCAGGCGGGAATCTCGCCCCCCTGGCGGGTCTGATCCCCTCTCCTGGGGGAGAGGGTTAGGGTGAGGGCGAATCGGGGCTGGTGTGGGGTGCCTGTCATTTCAAGCGTAGCCGAGAAATCTCTCGGGATGCGCGCCTGTAAATCGCGTCGTCCCTCGTGAGCCTCACCAACTCTGCCATCTGCCTCTTGCGCCATGGCGTACCGTTTGCGATAGGGTTATGGGGCAAGAGAGAATCGTCAGTGGCAGCAGGTTCCCATGGTAATCACAGCATCTCCGATTCCGGCAGTGAACGTGGCCGCAGTGCCGCAGCGCAGCCCATTGCGTTACCCTGGCGGTAAGACGTGGCTCATTCCTCATATACGTGTCTGGCTCCGTTCCATAGAACGGCCTCGGTTGCTCATTGAGCCGTTCGCAGGCGGCGGCATCGTCTCACTCACAGCGGTCATGGAGAACCTCGCCGACGAATCACTGATGGCAGAACTCGACGAAGACGTGGCGGCCCTGTGGAAGGCAGCCTTGCACCACAGTTCGGAACTGGCAGACCGAGTACGCGAGTTCACACCAACACGCGAGTCAGTTGATCAGCTCTCCCGTCTACACCCTGCGGATGTCGTGGAGCACGGCTTCCGAACGTTGGTCCTAAACCGTACACAGCGCGGAGGCGTCCTCGCGCACGGGGCGTCCTTCACCCGATACGGGGAAAACGGGGCAGGGCTTGCGGTCGCGCTGGTACCCTGACACCCTCATCCGTCGACTGCGCGCTATTGCCGAGTACGCATGCCGCATCACCTTCCACGAGACAGACGGTATGCAGATGCTTGCCTCGCTGCTCGACCAGCCCCATGACGACGTGGCGTTGTTCATTGACCCGCCATACACGGGAGACGGGGGAAAACGCGCAGGGAGACGCCTCTACGCGCACAACGGCGTTAATCACGCCCGCCTCTTTTCGATGCTCGCAGAAAGCAGTGCAAACTTCCTGATGACCTATGACCGCTCTCTCGAAATCGAGTCTTTGATTGAGTCATACGGGTTTCAAGCCGTCCAAGTAGTGATGAAGAATGGGCACCACGCCTTACTGCCGGAGCTTGTGATTACTCGATACCCGGCCTTCTCAAAGGGACTTACTCTTGCCTGAGCGCTATGGCATCGCTGAGTGGTACGGGCAGCCGCTCTTGGGGCTCTCTCCATCCCAACGCCGCGATTTGGCATTGGTGGCTTCCAGAGGAGGAGATGAGATTCCGCCGTGCCCCTTCAAGCAGAACGAACCTACCTGCAGCAAGAAGGGCGGGGTCTGCTCCCTGCGGCGCTACGCGCAAAGCGAAGACGGGCGGCTTGGCGAACCTGTCGGTGAACCCGTTATCGTCTGTCCCGCGAGGTTCGAGGAAGAGCGCTTACTCGTCTTCTGGTTGGCTGAGATTGTCGGATTCGCACCTGCGGATGCACTAGTGGCCCGTGAGATTCCATTCATGCAGGGAACCAAAACGAACAAGCCGGCCGGAAAGATTGACTTGGTCGTTGCCAAGACCTCCAACGGGGGCATCCTGTGGCATGGGCTGGAGATTCAGGCAGTTTACTTCTCAGGGAAGGGAATGGAGTCTGAATTTCGTTCCTTGCAGGACGACACACACGAAACGCCTTCGTTCCCAACGGCAACCCGTCGCCCCGATTGGCGTTCATCCAGCGCCAAGCGACTGATGCCCCAGTTGTAGATCAAAGCGCCGACGCTACGCCGGTGGGGTTCCAAGCTTGCCGTCGCGGTAGACCGCCCGTTCTTTGAATCGGTTGGAGGTCCCAGTCCAAACCCAAGCCATGACCTCAATGATGGAGACATCATCTGGATGGTGCCTGAGCTCGTCGGAGATGGACGACGCCATCACTTGTCCCGCGGGCACTGGGAAGTGCTAACCTTGGAAGCTTCTAACGAGAAACTCCTTGCAGCGTCTACCATCCAACGCGAATTGTTCGAACGAACCCTCCTATCGAAACTGGAGCCTGTCTAACGACCGCTGACCCTCTGCCATCCGCCCCTTCTGTCATCGCCCCAACACCTGGTATCATGGGTGTATGACAACATCCACGCTCACCCCTCAGGAAGAAGCCTACATCTGGCGCATAGGACGCGCCCTCCGCTGTGGCAACCCGGACTGTGGCTGCGCCCCGTCTCCGACGGACCGCCTCCACTGTCCCGTGCACCCGCATCCCTACGTCCCCACCCTCAGCGTCCGCTATGAACCCGGCTTCGGTTTCACCTTCACCTGCTCCTCCGGATGCCCCTCGGAGAAGATCAACGATGCCCTCTCGCGGCGTGGGCTTCCCCTCGAGTCCGCCCTCTTGACAGCCACCGGCGCATCCGAGCTCGGCCTTCACCCTTACGAACTCCTCATTCCCCAACCCACCGACTGGCTCTGGCCCAACCGCATCCCCATGGGCGAGCTCACCGTCGTCGCCGGGTACCCCGCATCCGGCAAGACCGGCGGTCGCCCTCGATGTCGCAACGCGCGTCTCCCTCGGTGCGGACACCCCTGACCAGCCCGGTACGAAGTTCGTCAGGGCGCCCGTCGTCATCGCGGCGCCGCTCAAGAACCCCCGGGCGTCGCTCCTCCCGCGTCTCAGGAGCCTCGGGGCCGACCTCAACCTCATCTACCACGCCGACCTCCTCTCTCCGATGCACCTCGCGGACTTCCCCGAGGAAGCGGGCGTCGAGAGCCTCGAAGATGTGACCAGGGACGCCAGTGCCGGCGGAGTGCCCCACTTCTTCGACCCCTTCGCTCCACCGCCTCCGCCTCCTGAACGTCCCGAACTGCCCCCTGAACCGTCGCTCCGCTTCGTCATGAACCGCCTTGCCAGCCTCATTGCCCGCGGGAGCGCCGCGCTCCTTGTCGTCGACCAGATCGAGCACCTCGCCCTCATCCACAATGCCAGGGTCTCCCACGTCGCTGGGATGCTCAACTCCCTCGCTGCGCGCACCGGCGCCGCCGTCATAGCCCTCGCGCACAACCCCGCCCACTCACTCCTTGCCGCCGCCCGCTACATGCAGCCGCGCCTCGGCATGGCCGGGACCGTCTTCACCATCGCCCTCGTCGGCGAAGACCGCGCCCGGTTCCTCGTCCCGCTCAGCCCGCCCATGCACGACGCTCTCCCGCCCATACCCTTCGCTCTCAATGAAGCCCCGCCCATCGCCTGGCGTGAGCCTATTCCCCAGGAGCGCCTTCTCGCCCTCAACGCCTCTAAAGCGTCCCGGCCGCAGCGCACGGACATGACCGGCTACGCAAGCCGCTTCCTCACCGGCGCGCTCGCCCACGGCCCGAAGCCTGCCGCCGAACTCACCAAGCGCGCCCGCGACCTTGGAATCTCGCGCCACCACCTCTCCCGTGCCCGCATCGCCTGTAACGTCACTACCGCTCGATTCAATCCCGCCGGTAGCCCGCCGGGCAGTGGCTATTGGCTCTGGTCACTCGCACAGCACACCACACCCCCCTCCGGCTCTGCTCTTGGATTCTGGAACCCGGAACAAGGCCGTGGCCTTCCGGATCAAGAATCCAAGAAGCCAAACAGCACTTCGCACCACGAGTGTGCGCCTGCAGAAGGATATGCAGAAGAACGAGCGGAAGAAGAAGCGTATGGATGTTGACCGCAACACCCGCGCCGGAACTTGCCGCGTGCGGCACGATTCCCGCCATCCGGCCCCTTCTTTCCCCTCTCCCCCTTGGGAAAGGGCTAGGGCGAGGGTACTCCGGGGCGAAGGGGACGGGTCAGTAGGGCTCCCGCGGCAGGGCCGCCCCGACATTAGCCGGTTGACCGAGCGCCCTCCGCTCCTTAGCATCGTTTCCATGGCCGAACCCGGACCGAGCCGCGCGCTCTTCGCCGACCTGTACGAACTGACGATGGCGCAGGCGTACTGGCAGCACGGCCACAACGCCTCCGCCACGTTCAGCCTCGCCTTCCGCAACCTGCCGCCGGACCGCGGCTACGCTGTCTTCGCCGGACTGGAGGACGCCCTCGGCCACTTCGAGGCGCTCCGCTTCACCGACGCCGACGTCGACTACCTCCGCTCCCTCGGCCTCTTCGACGCCGCGTTCCTCGACTGGCTGCCGTCGTTGCGGTTCACCGGGGACATGCGGGCGATGGGCGAGGGCGAACTCGTCTTCCCGGAGGAGCCGGTAATCGAGGTCACGGCGCCCATCATCGAGGCGCAGCTCGTCGAAACGGCGGTGATGAACGCCATCGGCCTGCAGACGATGCTCGCCACGAAAGCAGCCCGCGTCTGGTACGCGGCGCAGGGCAGGGGGGTCGTCGAGTTCGCGGCGCGCCGCACCCAGGGAGAAGAGGCGGCCGACCGGCTCGCCCGCGTCAGCTACATGGTGGGGTTCGCGGGCACGAGCAACGTCCGCGCCGCCTCCCGCTACGGCATCCCTCCGGTCGGCACCATGGCGCACTCCTTCATCTCCAGCTTTCCCACCGAGGCCGAGGCCTTCGACGCCTACGCCGACTCCTTCCCGGACACAAGCACGCTGCTCGTGGATACCTACGACACGGTCGAGGGAGTCCGCCGCGCCGCGGAGGCCGGTAAGCGCCTCCGAAACGCAGGCCACGCCCTGCGCGCCATCCGGCTCGACAGCGGCGACCTCCTCGCGCTCTCCCTTGCGAGCCGCCGGATCCTCGACGACGCGGGCCTGCCGGACGTGCAGGTCCTGGCCAGCGGCGGCCTCGACGAGTTCGACGTAGAAGCGCTGCTTGCGGCCGGCGCGCCGATAGACGGCTTCGGCGTCGGCACGAGGCTCGGCGTCTCCGCCGATGCGCCGTGGATGGACTGGGCGTACAAGCTCGCCGAGTACGACGGCACGCCCGTGCTCAAGCTCAGCGAGGGCAAGGCTTCGCTGGCCGGACGCAAGCAGGTCTACCGCCGGACCGGCAGCGACGGGACATACGCTGGCGACCTGCTCGCCCTCGCGGACGAGCGGCTGCCGGACGGAGACGGCGCGCCCCTGTTGGCGCCCGCCATGCAGGGCGGACGGCGCATTGTTCCCGCGCTACCGCTCGCGGAGCTGCGAGAACGCTTCGCCGCCAACTTCGCACGCCTCCCGGAGCGGTACAAGGCGCTGCGCTCGCCTGAACTCTACCCGGTGCAACACACCTGGGCGCTGGAGGAGGAGCAATGGGGAGCGACGCAGAACACGCTTGCACGGCAGCAACGCTGACGCGGCAGCAGGGCGAGTGAGGGAGCCTACTCCTCGGCCAGCGTTTCTTCCGTCGTGGCGAGCACTGCGCCGTTGAGCTCCATCAGGTGCAGCGCGCGGTCGCCGTCGCCCGACTCGACGTTCACCGCCGCGACCGCGTCGGACAGCACGTACGTCTCGTACCCGTTGCCGAGCGCGTCCACCACCGTGTTCACGACGCAGTAGTCGGTCGCGAGTCCGCCCACGTACACCCGCGTGATGCCGCCGGCCTTGAGTTGCGCGTCGAGGTCGGAGTCGACGAATCCGGAGTAAGCGTCCTTGTCTAAACTTGCGCCCTTGCGGATCACTCGCGTCCCCTCCGGCAACTCCAACTCCGCATGGAACGCCGCTCCGTGCGAGTCCTGCACACAATGGTCCGGCCACTGTCCGCCCTGCGACGCGAACGAGGAATGTCCCGCCGGGTGCCAGTCCTGCGTCGCGAACACCTTGCCGCCGCGCTCGGCGAACGTCTTCGCAGTGGCGCTCATCTTCCGTGCGACTGAGTCGCCGCCCCGCACGCCGAGCGAGCCGCCGGGACAGAAGTCGTTCTGCACGTCGACGACGATCAACGCGTCCAGGTTCGTGATCCGCACGGCGCACCTCCTCGCGGGATTTACCCCCCCCATGGTACGCCCGCTGACACCCGCTGCAGGAAGGGCAGGGGGTGGCCTATGGTAAAATAGCCTTGCTTTCTCCCCTCTCCTGAGGGAGAGGGTTAGGGTGAGGGCCCCCGGTGGGGTGGAGTGGACGGGTTGTGCAAGGGTCCCTCTGGGAGAGGGTTAGGGTGAGGGCTCACAGGGCAGGGTAGGTAGGTTACACATAGGTCCTAACTGACAGGCGAGGCTCCAGAATGCACTTCACGAAACTCCAGGGCGCGGGCAACGACTACATCTTCGTCGACGGCCTGAACGAGCAGCGCGACTGGCCGGAGATGGCGCGGCGGGTGTCCGACCGGCACTTCGGCATCGGCGCGGACGGCCTCATCGTCGTCGCGCCGTCGGAGCGCGCCCCGGTGCGGATGTGGATGTTCAACGTCGACGGCTCCGAGGGCGAGATGTGCGGCAACGGCATCCGCTGCTTCGCCAAGTTCGTGCTGGAGAGAGGCATGGTTCCCGCCAACGGCAGCACGCTGGACGTGGAGACCGGCGCCGGCGTGTTGAGCATCGCTCCCCACTGGAGCGATGACCGTGTCGTCGGCGCACGCGTGAACATGGGAGAACCCATCCTCCGCGCCGCGGACGTGCCGGTCGACGTCTCGAAGATGGGCCCCAGCGACTACTCCGCGCTGGACGCCGGCCTCGTCGAATCGCTTGGACTACGGCCCGGCGAGCTGGCGTTCGATGCGCCGGTCGAGGTGAACGGCATTACGTTCGTGCTCACTGCGGTCTCGATGGGTAACCCGCACGTAACGGCCTTCATCGATGAGCCGGTGAACAGCGTGGAACTGGACAGGGTCGGGCCTCGCATGGAACACCACGAGGCGTACCCGCGCCGGATCAACTTCCACCTCACGAACGTCGTTGCGCGTGACCACCTCATCTCGCGGACGTGGGAGCGCGGCTCCGGCCTGACGCTCGCATGCGGAACGGGCGTGAGCGCGATCGTAGTCGCAGCGCGCCTCCACGGGCTCGTGGACGACGAGGTGCGCGTGGACGTGCCCGGCGGCGAACTCACGATCGCCTGGCCGGGCCACGGCCCCGTGTTCATGGACGGCGACGCGGTCGAGGTCTTCTCCGGCGAGTGGCCGGACTGAGGCTGCATAGTGCACGTAGCAATCCAAGTCCGCATAGACAACCTCAACGCAGAGCAGATTGTGGCCTGCCTAAGGGATGCTTTCACGGATGCAGTTCCGATAGAGCAGGCCAGAGAAAACAGCAGTGTCCTGAATGCTGGTCAGAAGTCGGCCTCTACAATCAAGTACGCCTGCCGTCCAACCAATGAGTCAATAGCGCTGTTCTCAATGCCGGGTGGGGGAATGGTCGGGTGCGTCCTGGAGTTCGTTTACTCATCGAACGAGACGCTGCTTGCCTTGACAGAATACACAGTCGACGTCATCGAGCGGCAAGTAAAGCGCAGTAGAGGCAAGTTCCATTTCTTGAAGGCCCGACTCGAAGACGTAAGTTCTCTGGGAACAGCGGTCGAGGGCACACCCTTACATTGGTTCAACCGCGTTCGCATGCACGTTGCGCAGCGCGACCTGCTGAATAAACTAGTGGTGGTTACAACACTGGTAGGGATTGGTTCTTTCATGACCGACCTGAAAGCAGGCGCGGTGCTTGCAGGGGTTGGCGTAGCTGTGTCCCTGGCAGTGTCACTCGCTCAAGCGGCTTGGGAGCGACGCAGAGTCGAATGGAGGATCAGATGAACCTACAAAAAGGGCTAGTGCATGAGCGCGCCGTGACTCAAAGCCTAGCAGAGTACTTCAGAGCAGGCGGCTTTGAAGTGGCCAAGGAGGAGCGCTTACCTTGGGGAGGCCGAGCTGACCTCCTCGTCTACCTGCCGCATAACCGCATTCTGCTCTTCGAGGTCAAGACTGGCACGAAGGGTGATTACTTGGACATGCTCACCACGTTCGCGCGGATTGAAGGATACAAGGACAGGGTCAAATACGCGCACCCGGATGCAGAAGTGACGGAAGCTGTCGTCACGAACATGATTGTCGGAGAGAATCTAGCTGATTTCTTTGACAAATCAGGAGTGCACATCGTCCGGATTCAAGATGAGAACGATAGCCTAGAGGCTAAACTCGCCCCGCTGCTGTCAGCGTAGATCCACGACTTGGAGGTTCCTTCCGTATGCAACTCGCCAACCGGCTCGACCAGCTCCCGCCGTATATCTTCCTGGAGATCAGCCGGAAGATCGCAGAGAAGCGCGCCCAGGGGATGGACGTCATCAGCTTCGGCATCGGCGACCCGGACATCCCGACGCCAGAGCACATCCTGACCACTCTCAAGACGGCCTCCGACGACCCGCCCAATCATCGCTACCCCGAGTCCGACGGCCTGCCGGAGATGCGACAGGCCATCGCCCGTTGGTACACACGGCGCTTCGACATCGAACTGGGCGACAAGGAGATCGTGCCGCTCATCGGGGCCAAGGAGGGCATCGGCCACATGGCGCTGTGCCTCATCGACCCCGGCGACATCGCGCTCGTGCCTGACCCCGCGTACCCGGTCTACTCGGTCGGCACCATGTTCGCGGGCGGAATCTCCCACAGGATGCCGCTGCTGGAAGAGAACGCCTTCCACCCGGACCTTTCGCAGATACCGGAGGACGTGGCGCGTAAGGCGAAGGTGCTCTGGTTCAACTACCCGAACAACCCCACGGGAGCGCTCGCGACGCCTGAGCTGTTCCAGGAGGTCGTGGCGTTCGCCAAGGAGTACGACATCGCGGTCTGCCACGACGCTTGCTACTCCGAGGTAACGTTCGACGGCTACGTCGCGCCGAGCTTCCTGCAGACGCCCGGAGCAATCGACGTGGGTATCGAGTTCCACTCGCTCTCCAAGACCTACAACATGACGGGCTGGCGCATCGGCATGGCCGCAGGCAACCAGCAGCTCATCGACGCGCTCATACGGGTGAAGTCCAACCTGGACTCCGGCATCCCGCAGGCGGTGCAGTACATGGGGATCGAGGCGTTGGACAACACCACGCCCGAGTGGCTGGCCGCGAACAACGAGATATACCGCAGGCGGCGCGACCGCGTGGTGGACGCGCTCACGGCCATCGGGCTGCAGGTGAACCGGCCCAAGTCCGGCTTCTACATCTGGGCGCGCTGCCCGGACGGCTGGACCTCGGCGCAGCTGGCAACCGAGCTTCTGGACAAGCACGCCGTCGTCGTCACGCCGGGTCGTGGCTACGGTGAGGCCGGAGAAGGCTACATACGCCTCTCGCTCACGACACCGGACGAGCGCGTGGACGAGGGCCTGCAACGGCTCGAGGGCTGGCGTCTGCCGGACGCGCCAGCGGTTTAGGACACCGGCTCCTTCTCCGCACGGCGTGGCAGCGGGTAGAATCGTAATCACCAAACCGGAGCGCTCACCCATAGCACGGCAATCGAGAACGGTGGAAACGGCCCAACTGCAGGAGCAGGCGCTGCTCGTTGGCGTGGGCATCAAGGGGCGGCGTTCGCCTTGGACGATAGCCGACTCGCTCGAAGAGCTCGCGCAGCTCGCCGACACGGCAGGCGCAGAGGTCGCCGGAACGGTCTCCCAGCAGTTGGAAGCGCCGTCGCACACGTACGTCGGCAAGGGCAAACTGCAGGAGATCGCCGACGCGCGACGCGCAATGGGCTTCGGCACGTTGATCTGCGACGACGAACTGACCCCCACGCAGCAGCAGAACCTCGAGCGCGCACTCGGCGAACACGTGAAGGTGATCGACCGCACCGCGCTCATCCTGGATGTATTCGCACGGCATGCAAGAACGCACGAGGGGCGCTTACAGGTGGAACTGGCACAGTCGGAGTACCTGCTGCCGCGCCTGGCGGGCCAGTGGAGCCACCTGGAGCGTCTCGGCGGCGGCATCGGCACGCGCGGCCCCGGGGAGACGCAGATAGAAACTGACCGGCGGCTTGTCGGACAGCGTATCCAGCGACTGAAGCAGGAGTTGGAGAAGGTACGCCGCCATCGCGCCCAGTACCGGGCCCGTCGACACAGGAACAGGCTGCCCGTTGTCGCGCTCGTGGGCTACACGAACGCGGGCAAGAGCAGCCTGCTGAACGCGCTCTCCGGCGCAGGCGTGCTTGCGCGCGGTCAGCTCTTCTCGACGCTGGACCCGGTGACGCGCAAGGTGCGCCTGCCGGACGGCAGCGACGCGTTGCTCACGGACACGGTGGGCTTCATCCAGAAGCTACCCACGACGCTCGTCGCGGCCTTCCGCGCGACGCTGGAGGAGGTGCAGGAGGCCTCGTTCTTGTTGCACGTGGTTGACATCTCGCATCCCAACGCGGCGGAGCAGGTCGAGGTCGTCGAGGACATCCTGCGCGACCTGGGTCTCACCGACACGCCGCGCGTGCTTGCGCTCAACAAGGTGGACCTGCTGGACTCCGGTGGCGATGCGGGCTTCGTGCCGGAAGCGGAAGGCATCAGGGCGGTTCTTACGTCGACGGTGACGGGAGCCGGACTGCAGGAGCTGTTGCAGGCAGTGTCCGCGCAGGTGAACGATGATGTACCATCCGGCACCGAAGCGGCGCTTGCAGGCGCGAGAGCAAAACGAGGAGCGACCCACAGGAACCATGGCTGACGATGAACTCTTTCAACTGCCGGAGCATCCTTTCTACAGTTGCGATGAGGACTGTTTCCTCGTTGCCGACGGATCGCAGATGGGCACGGCGGCAGCCATCCTGGCTCTCGAGCCGCTGCTCAAGCTGATGGTCGGCGAAGGCAACATCTTCGAGCGGCGCCCGGTCAAGGTCACGGAGAAGGAGGGCCTGCAGGTCAGCGTGGAGTGCGAAGGCGGCGGGTCCGTGCACATCGACTTCGATTCGCTGACGGCGCGCAAGACGACGCCGGACGGCGAGTTCCTGTACCGGGGCGGCCTCGAGGATGGCAACGACGGCATGGGATACCTCCGCGCGCGCTAAGCGAGTTCGCGGCGCTGCGTGGACCGCAGTCGGACCGGACCGGTGGACGGGCCTCAACGGAGGCCGGATGACCCGGAGTTCAGGGCGGAGCCATACAAGAGGCTTCGCGCAGGCAGGATGGACTTGCCGTCAGGTGCGAGCTGCCGAAGAGCCTCCATGGGGGCTGGAATGCGTTCTCCAAAGTGACGGCGCACTATTGTTGTTATGTAAAGTGAGCGACGATGCAAGCCGGCCGGCCCATCGGACCTCCTCCCCCCTTCCGACAACCGCGTCACCACGACAAGGAAGGCGCCCAGCCATGACCAGCCCGCCGCGTGGCGTATCCTTGGAAGATACGGGCTCGCGCAGCGGAAGCCGCACAGCCCATCCCTGTTCGCTGGAGCATTCGGAATGGCGAGGCAGATGTCCGGGACATGCGCAGCGGTATGCGCTGCCGTCGTGGCTGCCGTGCTCCTCTCCGCTGCTGCTTGCGCCCAGGAGGAGAATGGCGAGTTCATCGAAGTGGTGGAGGTGCTGCAGCGAGATTTCGTCGACCGGGACAAACTGTCGGCAACGGAGATGGAGCGTGCGGGCATCAAGGGGCTCCTGGAGTACCTGGACGACCCCTACACCACATACCTCTCGCCCGAGCGCTACGCGGCCTTCAACAGCGCGCTGCAGGGACACGAGCCCGACTTCGAGGGCATCGGCGCAAGCGTTACCGAGGTGGAAGGTCAGATCGTCGTGCTGGGGCCGCTCCCCGGCTCGCCCGCATTCCACGCCGGGTTGATGGCGGGCGACGTCCTTGTCAGCGTGGACGGAGTATCCATAGAGGAGTTCACATTGGAAGAAACGGTCGCGCTGATACGCGGCCCGACAGGTACAGAGGTCGTGCTGGGCGTCTCGCGCGCCGGCATCTCCCGCCCCGTGGAGATCCCCATCGTACGGGACACGATAAGCGTCAGTTCCGTTCACGCCCATCTCCTCCCCAGCGGCTTCGGTTACGTGCGTCTCTCCTCGTTCGATGCGGCAACCGGCGCCGACCTGCGCGCCGCCATAGCCGACCTGCGCGGGCTTGGCGCTTCGGGGCTTGTGATGGACCTGCGGAACAACGGAGGCGGACTCGTGAACGCTGCCGTGAGCGTCGTCTCCGAGTTCGTGGAGGAAGGTGAAGTATTGCGCTGGCATAACGCGCACGACGATCAGACCGTGCTGAACGTCAACGGCGAAGGGACAGCCTACGACCTCCCGCTCGTGGTCATCGTGAACGGGTTCAGCGCGTCGGCCTCGGAGGTCGTGTCCGGGGCATTGCAGGACCACGAGCGCGCCCCTATCGTCGGCACGCGCACGTTCGGCAAGGGCGCGGTCAATCTGCTGCACGAGTTGGAGTCGGGCGCGGGGCTGAACCTCACCATCGCTCGGTGGCTCACGCCAGGTGGACGAACGATCGAGGGAGACGGCATCGAACCGGACGTACGCGTGGGGCCTGAGGTGAACGTGCGGGCGCACGGACGCATCGGCGAGCTGACACGCGACCTCTGCGCGGAATACATGGAGGAGGCGGATTCCCTGGGGCGATCGGGCGTATTGGAAGGTGCACTGGAGGAGCTTTGCAGCATCCAACCCGAGCCGGCCCCCGTCTCCTACCCCGATGAGCAGCTCGATGCCGCGGTTGCCGAACTCAGACGGATGACAGGCGGCTGAGCGATGCCTCCCAAACGCAAAAAGAAGAGACAGCCGGAGCAGCAACGGCCCGGCCAGCCCCGCATCCGAACCGTCGCGGACAACCGGCGAGCGCGCTTCGATTACGACATCCTCGATCGCATCGAGGCCGGCATAGTGTTGACCGGCACGGAGATCAAGTCCGTGCGTGACGCACGGGTCGCCATCCGCGACGCCTACGCGCAGGCGCGCAACGGCGAGATGTGGCTGCACAACATGCACGTCGCCGCGTGGACGAGCGCAGGTCCGTGGGGACACGAGCCGACACGCTCCCGGAAGCTGCTGATGCACGCGCGTGAGATAGACCGGTTCAGCCGTGCGGCGGGCCAACGCGGCCTGACGATGATCCCGTTGCGTGTGTACATCAAGGGACACCACGCAAAGGTGGAACTGGCCCTGGCGAAAGGCCGGCGGCACTACGACAAACGGCAGGCCATCATGCGACGCGAGTCGGACCGGGAGATAGCACGCGCTCTCCGTCGCGAGGACTGAGTGACTGGTGCGGTTTGACCACCCCCCCGCGGGAGTAGTAGGATAGTAGGTGCAACTGGTCTGCTGTGGGGATGCGTGGTTTCGACAGGGGATCAGCTTGGCAGGATTGCAGGCCGAGTTCGCCGCCTACTCGCTAATCAGACGGCAAAACATCAACTGCCGACGAACCAGTCGCACTGGCTGCCTAACAACGTAGCCACGCCCCGATAGCCCACTCCGGCGGCTACCGGAAGCGCCATACAGCCGGGGTGCAGTGGCTCTGACGCCGCTGCGAGCCACTCAAGACTTCGCGGCAGGTGGCGGGACGGCCCGCCGGTGGGCCCACCCAGTCACCGAACAAAACGCCGGCTAAGCCTGTAGTACATCCGCGCTGAGCGTCTTCTGGACGGGGAGTTCGACTCTCCCCCATCTCCACCACAGACGAGCCACGGGCTCAGAGTCCCCTTGGCTTTGCAGAGATCGGAGGACTTGGGATGACAACGAAGGCACAGCCGAAGATAAACGTTGAGGCAAGCTACTGCGAGGCATCTCCCACCGGGGCGCATCACTGGATCGTCGGTTCACCGAGCGCCACGATGGCCGGCGAATGCAAGTACTGTCACGAAGCACGAGAGTTTCACCCGTTCGAGGACAACATCGGCTTCAACAACAGCCCGAAGAAGAACCGCGCCGCTGCAACGACGGGCGAATAGCTCTCCAGGGTCCGCCCGCGATACTCCGAACGGCCTGTTGTCCGTATAATCCGCGCCATCCCGCCCCTGAGTGAGGAGGTATGCCCTCTGCGATCCTGCGCGTGCGCGGGCTGGTGATGGACTTCGGCGGCGTGCGCGCCGTCGATAACTGCTCGCTCAACGTGGATGAGGGCTCCATCACCGGCCTCATCGGCCCGAACGGCGCGGGAAAGACGACGCTGTTCAACCTCATAGCGGGTTTCCACAGGCCTACCGCGGGACGAGTCACCTTCCGCGACGAGCGGATAGACGGTCTACCTTCCTACCTCGTCTTCCGCAAGGGCATCGTCAGGACGTTCCAGATACCTCGCGAGTTGAAGCGCATGAGCGTCCTGGAGAACCTCATGCTCGTCCCGTCCAATCAGGCTGGAGAGAGCATGTGGCGCGCCGTCGCAGCCCGTTGGCTCATCGAGCGCCAGGAACGGGCGATAGAGGAACAGGCGCGGGGGGTGCTCGAATTCACCGGGTTATCGGAGGTGGCGGACCTGCCGGCGGAGCGACTCTCCGGCGGACAGAAGAAGCTGCTGGAGCTCGCGCGCACGCTGATAGCCAAACCGCGGATGGTGCTGCTGGACGAGCCGGGCGCGGGCGTGAACCCCACGCTGCTCGGGCGTTTGGTCGGCGGCATTCGCAGGGCGCGCGAGGAACTGGGCATCACGTTCCTCATCATCGAACACGACATGGAGCTCGTGATGCGCTTGTGCGACCACGTCATCGTGATGAGCGAAGGCACGGTGCTCACGCAGGGGCCTCCCGCCGCTGTGCAGCAGGACGAACGGGTCGTCCGGGCTTATCTGGGGGCCTGAGCCGATGCCGCTCCTCGATGCAACGGGCGTACGGGCCGGATACGGCGACACCGAGATAATCCATGGCGTGGACATGCGCGTTGACGCGGGTGAGGTTGTGACCATCATCGGCCCGAACGGTTCCGGCAAGTCAACGATGATGAAGGCGATCGTCGGCATCGTGCAGGCGTCGTGCGGAGAGATCCGGTTCGACGGCCGCCGTATCGATGGGCTGGGCGCCGACCGCCGCATCCCGCTGGGGCTCTGCTATGTCCCGCAGACGGACAACGTCTTCCCTACCCTGACCATCACTGAGAATCTCGAGATGGGCGGATTCCTGCGGAGCGACAGACTGGACGGCCGCATCCGGGAGATGTTCGAGCTCTTCCCTGACCTGGCGGAGAAGCGCAACGCGAAGGCCGGTTCGCTCTCCGGCGGACAGCGGCAGATGATGGCCATTGCGCGCGCCCTGATGCTGGAGCCGAGACTGCTGCTGCTGGACGAGCCCACCGCGGGCCTCTCGCCACTGCTGATGGAGACGGTGTTCGGGATGGTGCGGGACATCAACGCCACCGGCGTCGCGATCCTGATGGTGGAGCACAACGCGAAGAAAGCGCTCGCCATCTCACACCGGGGTTACGTGCTGGCGTTGGGAGAGGTGCGTTTGGAGAATACAGGGCCGGAGTTGGCCAACGACCCGCACGTGGGGCGGCTGTACCTGGGGAGCGAGTAGGCGGGCGCGATGTTCTTCACTGCACGCACGATGAACAGCCCGGCGGCGGCACGGGTGAGCCGCGCGGCGCAGGCAGTGCTCGCCATCGTCTTCGTTGTGCTTGCGCTGAGCGAGGTTGGGCTCGCTGTGAACGGCATCTTCCTCGGCAGCATCCTCGCGCTTGGAGCCGTCGGCATCACGCTGGTCTTCGGCGTGATGCGGTTCGCCAATATAGCTCATGGCGACATGATGACGATGGGCGCATACGTGGCGTTCTTCCTGCTCGTAAGCGTACTGCCGGAGCAAACGGGGCTGGGGCCGTTCACGTTCGGCTTCCCGCTGCTCATCGCGATCCCGCTGAGCATGACTGCGGTAGCGGCTATGGCTGTTGGTATGGACCTGCTCGTCTTCCGCCGGCTTCGCCTGCGGCAAGCGAATATCGTCACGATCGAGATTGCCTCGCTCGGCATCGCCATCTCGATACGGGGCTTAATCCAGATGATATGGGGCACGCCGGTGCGCTACTTTCCTAACGAGGGGCGTCAGCACTTCTCCCTGCCGGCCGAGATCAGCATCGCGCCGAACCACCTGTTCGTGAGCGGAGCGGCGCTCGTGCTGGCTGTCGCGCTGCACCTGCTGCTCACCCGTACGAAGCAGGGCAAGGCGATGCGCGCCACCTCCGACAATCCTGACCTGGCGCGTGCCAGCGGCATCAACACGGACCGCGTGCTGCTGTGGACGTGGGGCATCGCCGGGGCGCTGGCAGGTGCGGCTGGTGTGTTGCTCGTCATATTCAATGCGACCTCTCAGCTGAAGCCGACCATCGGCTTCCAGCTGCTCATACCGCTCTTTGCCGCAGTGGTCGTTGGCGGCATCGGCAACCCGTACGGTGCGTTCCTTGGGGCAATGCTCATCGGCATCTCGATGGAAGTCTCTACGGCGTGGGCTCTGGCGACGTACAAGCCTGCGATAGCGTTCACCGTCATGGTGATCGTGCTGCTCTTCAGACCGCGTGGGATACTGGGGAGTAGAGGCTGATGCTGGAGTTCCTCACCGCCTTCGCCATACTGGTCGGCATCTACTCCGTGTTCGTGCTCGGCCTCAACGTGCATTGGGGCTATACCGGGCTGTTCAACATCGGCGTGGCAGGCTTCTTCGCTCTCGGCGCGTATGCCGCTTCGCTCCTGACCATCCGTCCGCCACTGTCGGCGCAGGTTGACGACTACCTCTTCGCCGGCGACCTGGCCAACCGGCTCGACGCATTGCCCGTTATCGGTGTGCTGGACCTGTGGTTCGTGGCCGGGTTGCTTGCGGCATCGCTGGTAGCCGCGGCAGTAGCGCTCGTGGTCGGCACGATAACCATCCGGCTGCGGGATGACTACCTAGCGATAGCGACCCTGGGCATAGCGGAGAGCGTTCGGCTGGTATTCCTCAACGAGCGATGGCTGGGCAACGGAAGCAAGGGGCTGTACACGATCCCCCGGGTGTTCGACGGCATCGTCGCTCCACAGGACTACGACCGCGTGTATCTGGTGGTGGTGCTGGTGGTATTCGTCACGTTGTTCGCAGGCGTACGAGCGCTTGTGCACTCGCCATGGGGGCGCGTGCTGCGCGCGATACGCGAGGACGAAGTGACCGCTGAAGCGAGCGGCAAGCACGTTTTCCGCTTCAAGCTCCAGGCATTCGTCCTTGGCGCGGTGATCATGGGCATCGGCGGCGCACTGTACGCCTTCAACCTGCGCGCCATCTCCCCGTCCGCGTTCACGCCGCTGCTCGGCACGTTCATCATCTGGGCAATGCTGGTGGTGGGCGGGAGCGGACGGCTCTACGCTCCCATCGTGGGGGCGTTCATCGTGTGGGGCATCTGGAGCGGGTCGCAGTTCTTGCCGGACCCGTTGGGTTCCCCTAACGTGCGCTACTTCTCGATCGGCGCGCTGGTGGTTCTGGTGCTCGTGTACGCCCCGGACGGCATCACGCCGCAACTGTCGCGCGTACGGGAGCGGTGGCTGGCGCGCCGCCGACCGCAGAGCGCCGCTGCTGACGAATAGACCTGCGCCCGCTCGCCCCCAGCTTGCTGGAGGACGAACGGGCGCTCCCCGATCGACAATTCACGACGCAGGGCTACTCAGTAACGATGCGCTCGGTGACGAGTTTGCCGTTGACGATCTTCCAGATGCCCATCGCGCCGGTTACGTCGCCGTTCTCGTCCACGTCGACAGGCCCTGAGGCGCCCTGGTAGTTGATCTCCTTACCGTCGCGGAGGAGTTCGAGCGCGCGCCTGATCTCGTCCACGCCGGGGCCGATCTCCTCGCCAGGCGGTGCGGAGACAGAACGTATGGAGTCTCGAATGGCCGTAGGGTCTGATGAGCCCGCAGCCTCGGCGGCGAGGGCGAAGATGACTGCCGCGTCGTAGGACTCGCGGATGAACGGCAGTGACAGGTCGTTGTTGTAAGCGGCCATGTAGTCGCTGTCGAACTGAGCGCGGTCTTCGTTCTCCAGCGCCTCAGGAGCGGTGCCATACATCCCTTCGAGGTGCTCTGCGCCCACGGCGTCTATGAGGTCGTTGGACTTGCTGCCATCCACGAAAAGGAAGGTGTCGGCTGCGCCGCTCTCGATCGCTTCGCGGATGTAGACGCCCGCACTGACGGGGAAACTGATGGCCAGGAGCACGTCGGGGCCGCCCGCAGTTGCCTTGGCCAGTTCGGAGGCGTAAGAAGGCTGCTCAGGCTCGTGTGGGACCGTTACGACCTGCCCTCCCAGCGCGGTGAAGGACGCCTCGAACTGGTCGGCGAGGCCTTGTCCATAGGCGTCATTGATGTAGAGCGCGCCTGCGGAACGGTAGCCGAGATCGTTGTACGCGAGTTTGGCAAGCACGACGCCCTGGAATGCGTCCGAGGGGGCGGTGCGGAAGACAAAGTTGTTGTCGTCCAGCACGGTGATGGTGGGAGACGTGGCCGATGGCGACATCAGGGGCACTTCCCCGTCAATCGTAACCGCGCGTGCGGTCGCCTGTGTATGGCTGCTGCGCAGGGGGCCAACGATTGCGGAGACGCTGTCCACGTCCACGAGCTTGCGGGCGGCGTCCACAGCAGTGATGTCGGTGGTGCCTGCGTCCTCGGAAACGACCTCGACCTGGCGTCCGCCGAGCACCCCTCCGGCCTCGTTGACCTGGGTAGCGGCGAGCATGACGCCTTGGTCCATCAGCGTTCCGAACTCTGACAACTCACCTGTGAACTCCATGAGGGAGCCGATTTTTACCGGTTCGTCCTCCCCACATGCTGTCATCAACATGCCCATGGCCATGACCAGCGCGACAACTAATCCTATACGGACTGACCTTGCGCTCATCGCCGACCTCCTTCAGGGTACGTGGGCCATTTACCACTGAACGAACATTGGCATGACGACGTGGACGTACTCGCCGCCGTCGTCCACGGGGCGGATAACCCCCGGACTCGACGAAGTGGTCATTTCCAAAGCGACCTTATCCTTGCCGATGACGCTGAGCACGTCGCTCAGGTAGCGGCTGCTGAACGCGATCTTCCCTTCGGCCCCCTCAACGTCCGCTTCGAGGTTGCCTGTGTTATCGCCGACTTCCTCCGCCCTCGACGATATCGTGAGCGCCCCGGTCCCTTCACCTTCCGCGCTCATCTGCAGCCGGATGATGCCGGAGCCATCCTTCGCAAAGATGGCGGCGGTGCGCGTCGCCCGTTGTAGCTCGCTGAGCGCGATGATAGCGCGCGTGCCGTGCTCCTGCGGGATGAGCTGGGCGTAGTTGGGGAACGTTCCCTGGATGAGCTGCGACACCACCTCGACGTTCTTGAAGCGAAAGAGGATCTGGCTCCGCTGTGTCGTCACCACGATGTCGACCGGATCGTCGCCGTCAAGGAGGCGCTCGATGTCGGAGAGCGTGCGGGCCGGAACGATGACCGAGACTTTCTCGTTGGCGGGTTCCAGCAGTTGCGCCTTGCGTACGGCAAGGCGGAAGCCGTCAGCGGCGGCGAACGTGACGTTCGTGCCATCGAGCTCGATGTTGACGCCCGTCAGAACGGGGCGGGAGTCCTCGACTGCCGCGGCGAGCACGACCTGGTGGATCGCATCGCGCAGCGCCCTGCCCGACATCTTCGTGGAGACGCCCTGGTCTATCGCGGGGATGGGCGGGAACTCCTCCGCAGCAGTGCCGTTGATATTGGCCTTCGTCCTGTCGCCTTCTATGGCGATGCCCCCTCCCTGGGAGGCAGTCTGGACCTTGATGGTCTGCCGCCCGAGCGAGTTGACGAAGTCGGTCAACAGCCGTGCCGGGATCGTTACCGCGCCTTCCTCCTGGATGTCGGCGCCTATCCACGTGCTTATCGCAACTTCCAGGTTGGTGGCAGAGAGTTTCAGCCGGCCCTCGTCCGTGGAGAGCAGCACGTGCTGTGTGATCGGCAGCGTGGTACGCGTGGCGACCGCGGGCTGAACGACGCTCAACCCCTGGCTGAGATTCTCCTGCAAGCAGTGCAACTGCATCTTGAAACCTCAATACGTTGTGGTTTTGCGGAAGGGAAAACCTCTGCCGCACTTGGGAGCGCAGTATAGGCGACGCCCTGAGAGGGGTCAACGAACAGATTGAGAGAAACCGGGCAATGCCTCGTGCGTCGTCCCAGTGTTCATATTGAGCCGTCTCGAGTTGCTACTGCCCTGACAGGAAAGTGACGAGCGTGTCCAACTCATCGGCGGAGAGTTGCGTCGCGAAGTCCTGCGGCATCAGGCCATCCTCGTAGCCTTCGACGACTTCGGCGGACGGGGTCAGGATTGATTCGCGGATGTAGTCCGCGCCCTTCGTCCCGACGCCTGCAAGCTTGGGACCGTCGCTGCTGTCCTTTGACTGTGGAACCGCGTCCAATTCGTGGCAGGTGGCGCAGGCGTACGTAATGAACAGGATCTTGCCATCGTCTCCGTCCCCACCCAGAGCTGGCGTGGGTGTGGGGGTCGGCTGGACAGTCGCCCCGGGAGGCGGTTCACAATCGGCGCCTGCAGCCCCCACAACCTGCCCTTCCTGGGCGAGATAGCACTCGGGGGTGACAACGGGGCTGCCACCGCATGCCGAAACGACGGCGAACACGGCCAAGGCTGTAATGGTGAGGAGTATGGGAAGTGTTGGACGGGAGAGTCGCACGCGGCCTCTACATCGGAGGAACAGGGGCAGTTGTGATTTCTATCACGTTGTATCACCCGCCGCTTCGCCATGTCAAGGAAGCGAATACCGTGCACGCATGGCTCACATGGCTAGCGACGAACAACAAGAGAGGCGGAGCGGCGTTGTCTCCCCAGACCGCCGGTCCGCCTCTCTTCACGTCAGGGACGCTGGTCAGCTTGCTCGTTTGACCTCGAGGGTCTCCCCCGGAGCAAGTGCAACACGCCGGACGTTGATGCCGAGCTTGAGAAGCCAGTACCCAAGTGTCGCCTTGGAGACTTCCAGCTCAGCCGCTGTGGCCGAGAGGCCATTCTCATTGATCTTCTCTGGCAACAGACGTTCCAGCGGTTGGTGGAACCGCTCCTCCACCTGTTGCATGAGCCGGGTCTTGCGCGCCATGTGCTTACCCTCCTCTGCTGAGTGTTCGGGGCAGATTCTACATCCCCGCATGGCATGAGTGTCAATGTTTAGCATACGACTTTTCCGGACTTTAGCTTAGCCAGAGGTTTATACAAAGTATAAGAATCGTCCAGAACGCACCGCGTTCCACTCCTGATTCGCTACAATGAGTCCCTCTCATCCACTCACGAGCCACGTACCTGCCAGCCGAGGTTGCTCCTTGCCCGACGAACTGATCGTACTCCTCACAGCGATGACGCCCATCGGTGAACTGCGCGCCTCCATACCCCTCGCCATCACCTCCATGGAGATGCCCTGGCCCCGGGCGCTCGGCTTGTCCATCGTCGGCAACATCATTCCCGTGCCGTTCATCCTCTATGCACTGCGTACCGTTGGCGCTCGCATCGAGGCGCAGCAGAACGTCGCCGGGCGCATCCTGCGCTGGCGCACCGCCCGTATCCAGCAGTCTTGGGGGCCGCGGGTGCAGCGCTATGGCTTCCTCGGTATCGTGCTCGCGGTCGCCATTCCCTTGCCGCTCACCGGCGCATGGACCGGCGCACTGGTCGTTTGGACGCTGCACGAGCCTGTCCGCCGCGGACTACCGGCGATCGCGGTCGGCGTCGTGATAGCAGGCGTCATCGTAACGAGCCTGACGCTCGCCGGCATCGAACTCATCCGCCTTACATAGGCGCCCTATTCGTAGGTGCCCGCACGTCGTCGCTGTGCCATGTGCCCCTTGACAGCTGCACCTGAGCCACTGCCCTGCCCTACCGGTCCCGACGACCCGACTTGTGGACGTATACAATCGGGGAACGGCATCCGTTGCCGTGGAAGAGAATGTTGAATCCTTGGGGAAAGACGAAGCGCAACCACGGGCTGGAGCACGCGACGATCGCGCTGCTGCTCTTGCCGTCGGTCAGTGGCAGGCCGATGGCCGGCTATTCCATACCGACGGGGTTCCTGGTTCTCGGCGACATCCCCACCGAGCAGGTGGAAGAATCGGCGCACGAGGCGCTTCGGCGTATGCAGGCGGGAGAGGGCAGCCTGGCTGTTTCTCCGTTCTGCGGGACCAACATCGTGGTGGGCGCGGGCCTGGCGACACTGGCATCCCTGGCGGGCTACCGCATGGCCGGAGGCGGAAGCCGGGGAATGAGCCGCGCCTTCTCGAACACGATGTTCGCCATCGTTGCTTCGCGTCCCCTCGGGCGGATCGTCCAGGAGCGTTGCACGACGTCAGCGGACGTCGGAGGGATGTCCATCCTGAGCGTGAAACGTCACCGTCTGGGGCCGGTCACCGTGCACTGGGTGGCAACGCGGTTCGGGCCCGGCTGAGGAAACTTCCGCGCCGTTACCGTCCGACGAAGACCGGCGGACGCTTCTCGACGAACGCAGTGTGGCCTTCCCGCCTGTCCTCGGTGAGCGCAAGCATCGCCGAGCAGCGCTGCTCGTACTGGATGCCGCTGTCCAGGTCCACGTCCATCGCCACGTTGACCGCGTTCTTGATGCTGGCGAGCGAGAGCGGCGGGAGCTCCAGGAGCCGCGCCGCCCAGGCGCGCGCCTCGGTCATCAACGCCCCTGGCGACGAAACTGCGTTCACGAGCCCCCATGTGTTCGCGGTCTGCGCGTCGATGAACCTACCGAAAAGCATCATCTCCTTGGCGCGCGCAGGGCCGACGAGGCGGGGCAGGCGTTGCGTCCCGCCCGCGCCCGGCAGGATGCCGAGCGTCAGCTCCGGCAGGGCCATGCGTGCCTCGGAGCTCGCGACCCGCAGGTCGCACGCCATCGCCAGCTCGAGGCCGCCGCCCGCGGCGACGCCGTTGACTGCCGCGATGCTCACCTGGTTGAGACGCTCCAAGCGCCGGAACGTAGGAGAAATGACCGCGGACGTACGCGCCAGCGAGAGATCGTCCAGGTTCTCGGCGCGCTCTTTGATGTCCGCGCCTGCACAGAACGCCCGGCCTGAGCCGGTCACGATCAGGACACGGACATCCTCGTTCGTCTCCAGGTGTGTGACGAGGTCCTGGAGCTCCTCGGTGACCTCACGGCTGATGGCGTTCAAGCGCTCCTGCCGGTTGAGTGTCAGCACGCCGAGGCGCCCCTCGGTCTCGAACTTGATCGTCTGGTAGGTCATGGGATGCACCGCCTCCGCGTCTTGTGAAGGATACAAGCGTAACCGGAGCGCACGGAGGGTTGATTGACCCCCATGCGCCCCGGCACTATAGTCGAAGAGAGGCCCCAGTAGCTCAGTAGGATAGAGCGGCTGCCTTCTAAGCAGCGGGTCACGGGTTCGAATCCTGTCTGGGGCACCACTCCCCGCCTCACACGTCCAGTTGACCTCCCAGGTCGAAGTCCATGCCTTCGAAGAGCGGCAGCGCGGGTTCGGCGGAGGATTCGCGGCGCATCTCCGCCTGCATCGCGCGGAGGAGGCTGATCGCAACGTCTATGTACTCGGCCGTAAGCGGGACCGAGAGCCGTCGCCCGGCAGCCGCGATGTGAAGCCCGTCGGACGATAGCTCTTCCGGCGGCGGCTCAGGAGCAGCACCCAGAGATTCCGTAGCAATCCTCTGGCGGTCAACAGAATGTTCTGCCTTTTTCTCTGCCCTGGCAGGCCGGCCCAGAACACGGATGGCGTCGGTCAGGTGCTTCTGTATGAGCGGAGCCCGCTTGACGATCTCGTCTCGGGGTGCGCGAGAGATCTCCTCGAGCCCCACCAGGAGGCTCATGTCGTCGGGCACCTCACCCTCAAAGCGCGTGTAGAGCTGGCTCAGTAACTCGACACGCTGGAACGCTTCTGCCGTTGCTTCGAGGCCCTCCTCAGAGTTTGTAGGGTGGAGGACCCGCTGGGCCAGCTGCGAGACGCGGAGCTCGCCGCGGCCTTCCACGAGACCGAAGTCGCGCAGCGCGGCGACCTTTGCGAACAGGGTACCGCTCCCCTCGGCCATCCCCAGTTCCCATGCGAGTCCCTTGACGCTCACCGTGCCCTTGAACTTGTTCAGGATCCGGTTCGCTATCTCGACTGCGTCGCCGAACCTGATGTCCGGGTAGCTGTACTGCCCCAGTTTCGCCATTTCCTCTCCCTCCGCTTCTGTTCATTCTGCCGCGACCCAGAGTTTCTCTGCGCGCTTGGAGAATTCTGCAGGAGCGGCGCAGACAAAACAACAGGGTATTGCTACGGGTTTCTCTGTGTTTCTCTGAGGCCTTATCTGGAAACTGCTACGTGCACTCCTGCAAACCGCTCCACAGAACCCTGAATCTTCCGGTTTCCGCCTGCCATCCCGCCTGTCATTCAGGGCTTGCGTGTTCGGCCGAGCGCGTGCTTGCGAAGTATGGCCGAAAGGAGCGCACGGAAGCGTTTCAACGCACCAGAGATGGCCTGGAATGTCGTTACATCCCGATGGAGGCGCCGTACGAGGGTCCACAGGCGTGCGGACTTGTCCTCGGGTACCTGCGGACTTACGATTGCCCTAGGAATATCGCTTCCCCGGGGACGTCTGCAGGAGGAGTTGATGGTCAAGGTTGGCGAAGTGGCGCCTGATTTCACCGCGGCGGCGGACACCGGTGCGGACTTCACGCTCGGGTCGATGCGCGGCAGGAAAGTGGTCCTCTACTTCCACCCCAGGGACAACACTCCGGGTTGCACGCAGGAGGCCTGCGACTTCCGAGACCTCTCCCCTACCCTCTCTGAGAAGAACACGGTCGTCATCGGGGTCAGCACCGACAGCGTGATGTCGCACCAGAACTTCAAGAGCAGGTACTCCCTGCCCTTCACCCTCGTTGCGGACCCGGAAAGGAAGATCGTCAACCAGTACGGAGTGTGGGTCGAGAAGAAGAACTATGGGCGCTCCTACATGGGTGTGGCCCGCACGACCCTCGTCATCGACGAAGCGGGCATCATCGAGCGGATATTCGAGGACGTAAGGGCCAAGGGTCACGTCGGCGCAGTCCTTGGATCGCTCTAGCGCAGTGTTGCCTGCACCGATACGAGGCCGAAGCGGCCTCTGCGATACGCTGTGGCAGGGCGCCTTCGCAGCCGCGCTACCGTTGATGCTCCTCGGTACCGCGTGTACGTCAACTCCTGAGAGCGAGCCTGTCCTGCTGGCAGGTGTCGCCACGAGTATCCGGCCGGTCGTCGCCGAACTGGCGGAGCGATTCGAGGCCGATCACGGAATATCCGTAACGCTCGTCGCCGGCGCGTCCGGCACACTGGCTGAGCAACTGCGCCAGGGCGCCCCCCTCGATCTGATCATCTCGGCGGACAGTCGATACACGTCCGCTCTCGCAGCTGAGGGTCTGCTCGACCCGGACAGCATAGCTGTGCTTGCAACCGGCGAACTGATCGCCATCACGAACCGCGACGACCCTGCGGACGACGCCGCGACGCTATTGCGCGACAGCACGGTCCAACACGTGGCGCTGGCGAACCCGGACCTCGCCCCATACGGCGATGCGGCGAGACGCTACCTCCAGGACCAGCACCTCTGGAAAGAAACAGCGGAGCGCGTCGTGTACGGCGAGAACGTCGCGCAGGCGTTCCAGTTCGTTGCCAGCAGCAATGCGGAGTTGGGCTTCGTCCCGCGTTCCCTGTTGGTCGCTTCGGATGCTCGAGGTATACGCGCGCTGGCTCCGCTGCCCCCGGAGGCGAGCGCCAACCTGCAAGTCACCGTGGGTGTCAGCGTGAAGTCGGACTCCGCCGATGCGGCCGGTCGCTTCATTCAGTCACTGGGCGATGAACGTGCGCTCGAGACCTGGCAACGGTTCGGCTACGCGTTCCATGTTGGTAAGGTTGACGGCGCGGAGTAACGATGGACTGGGACGCCCTCAGACTGAGCCTGCAGACCGGCCTTGCGAGCACCATGCTCGCATTGGTTGTCGGCATCCCGGTTGCCTGGGGGCTCTCGCGTTTACACGGTTGGGCGCACGACCTGCTCTCTACCGCCGTGCTCGTCCCCATGGTGCTGCCGCCCACTGTGCTGGGTTACTACCTGCTGCTGGCGGTCGGGCGCAACTCTCCCCTCGGCGGAGCGCTGGATGCCTTGTTCGGCTTCAGTTTCGTTTTCGAATGGAGCGGGGCGGTGCTCGCGGCCTTCTTCGTTTCGGCGCCATTCCTCGTACGGACCGCGCAGGCGGGGTTCGAGTCGGTGGACCATACACTGGAAGACGCGGCCCGCACGCTTGGGCAGACCGAGTGGAGCGTCTTCACCCGGATAACGCTTCCTCTCGCCTGGCGCTCGGTGATGACCGGCGTCAGCCTTGCGCTCGCGCGGGCTGTCGGCGAGTTCGGCGCAACGCTCATGGTGGCGGGAAGCATCCCCGGACGCACGCGCACGATGCCCATCGCCATCTACGAGGCCGTGCTGACCGGACGGACGAGCGAGGCGCAGGTGCTCGCGCTCACCCTCACCCTCGCTGCCAGCGGCCTGCTCGTCGCCGTTGCGTTCGGGATGCGACGGAGAGGCGTGCGCCTGCGCTAGCCTGGACGCGAAGGGACAGCGAGCCTCCTTGTTCCGACAGACGTATCATATAGAGAGACAGCCAGCACTCCTCGTGCGGAGGGACTGAATGATGCGTGCCGCGGTACAGAACATCCGCTGGGAGACGGCGTTCCCCGTTCTCGCATTCGTGGGCGCGATGGCTGTCGCAGTCATCGGCGCATTCATCACGGGAACCGAGATCGGAGCCGTCACCGGGAGAGTGGAATCGGTGTCCGCGCAGTCCGGCAACCTGCTCGGCGATCTGGGCGACCTGTTTCCCTTTGGCTTCGCGTTCAGCGCCGGCATGGTCTCCTCCGTCAACCCGTGCGGGTTCGCGATGCTCCCCGCCTACCTCGGTCTCTACCTCAGCGAGGGCGAAGCGGCAGATGCCACCGTAGGCAGCACCGCTTCGAGGCTGCGTCGAGCCCTTCTCGTCGGCGCAACGGTATCGGTGGGGTTCGTCGTCCTCTTCGCCGCCGTCGGCACCCCCATCGGGCTTGGGGCGCGAGGGATAGCGGACGCTTTCCCTTGGATCGGCCTCATCATAGGCGCGCTGCTCGTCCTGGCCGGGGCGTATCTCCTCTCGGGGGGCAAGCTCTACAACAACTTCGCGGCAAGCATCTCCGGGCGCTTCGGCAACGCGAACAGCAAGAGCGTGCGGAGCTACTTCACGTTCGGCCTTGCATACGGCACCGCCTCACTCAGTTGCACCCTCCCCATCTTCCTGGCGGTGATCGGCGGCACTTTCACCGCTGAGACATTCCTGGACTCGGTGCTGCAGTTCGTCCTGTACGGACTGGGCATGGGCTCCGTCATACTGGCCCTGACCATCGGCATGGCCCTGTTCAAGGGCGCGATGACGGGCGCACTACGGAAGGCGCTCCCGCATGTGGGCACGATAAGCGCCGTGATGCTGCTCGTCGCCGGCACGTTCATCGTCTACTACTGGTTGACGATCGGCGAGCTGCTGGAGCGCATCCGGGGCGCATAGTCCGCCCCGGTCCATCGGGCGATGCCCCACGGATGCTCATCGGCGCAGCGCGGCCACAGACCGCGACCTGTTGGCTTGTGTCCCACACGGCCTCGCCTCATGGTGAAACGTCCGCCCCGGCAGTCTTGTTACACTTCCTACGAGCGTATGCAGCCCCTTAATGCTCCGTTAAGCGTCCGCTTGCGTAGTGGTCATACAATTCTGCAAACCCACAGGGGCTATCAGCCCCGAACGGAGCCAACTGCATGACGGACCGCTCTGTGTTGGTGGTGGAAGACGAGGAGAACCTCGTAGAGGCGCTCCGTTACAACCTGGAGCACGAGGGTTATCGGGTGTTTACGGCGGCCGACGGCGGCAGCGGACTCGAAACGGCTCGTACTGCCCTTCCCGACCTCGTCATCCTCGACGTGATGCTCCCCACCCTGGATGGACTCGAAGTCTGTCGCATCCTGCGGCGCGAGACTGACGTGCCCATCCTCATGCTGACCGCGAAGGGTGAGGAGATAGACCGCGTCGTCGGGCTCGAGATCGGCGCGGACGACTACGTCACGAAGCCGTTCAGCATGCGTGAATTGATGGCCCGTGTCCGCGCTATGCTCAGGCGACCGCGCAAGACCGCGGTTAGCGAGATGGCTGAGCCCCTGCGCTCGGGGTCGCTTGCCGTGGATGTGGAAGCGCATCAGGCTTCCCTCAACGGCGAGGAACTACGGTTGAAACCCCGGGAGTTCGACCTGCTCGCCCTCTTCATGCGGAACCGCGGTCGCGCTTTCACGCGTGACCAGATGCTGGAGCAGCTCTGGGGGCATGACTACATCGGCGACGTCAGGACTGTTGACGTGCACGTGCGCTGGCTCCGTGAAAAGATAGAGGCTGACCCGTCGACTCCCGCGCGCATCATCACGATCCGGGGGGTCGGCTACCGCTTCGAAGGCTGAGGTGAGCCGCGCATGGCCGGATTGCGGGGCGCTGCAATTGTCCTGGGAGCCCTGGCTTCCCTTTCGTTCCTTGTCGGAACGCTGGCTGTCGCCGCCTCTGAACCACTTATCGCACTCCTCTCTTTCCTTGTAGCTGCCGGCTTGCTCGTTGTGCTGGTCTGGGAACGCAGGATCGGCGCCGTCGCTGCCAGGGAGACGCGTGGGGCCGTAGCGGCGATGCGGCGCATCGCCGCAGGCCACTTCAACGTGCAGACCGAGGAGTTCACCTCCACCACGCTGAGCGGCCTGCAGGCGCCATTCGCTGCGATGACAGAAGCGTTGGCCGCGCTCTTCGCGCAGCTCGCCGACCACCGCGAACAACTCACCGCTGTCCTCGACACGATGGCGGACGGCGTCATTCTGGTCGATCCCGAGAACCGCATCGCGCTTTCCAACCCCGCCGCGCATGAAATGCTCGCTACCGAAGCGCCCATCGGTACACCGCTGAGCTCCATACTGCGCGACCATGAGCTACGAGACCTCCTGGCGCTCTGCAGGGATTCCGGTGAACGCCAGCACGCGGAGCTCTCCCTTTCCAGCCCGCGGCGGAGCCTGAGTGCAACGGCGACCCCCATCACTGCCGAACCCGGCGAGACCGAACCGGACGAGCCGGCAGCGTCCGTCCTCCTCACGCTGCACGACCTCACGCCCGTACGTCAGTTGGAGACCACCCGGCGGGAGTTCGTCGCCAACGTCTCCCACGAGCTGCGCAATCCTCTGGCATCGGTCAAGGCAATGGTCGAGACGCTGGAGGGCGGCGCTGTCAGCGACTCCGCAGCAGCGCCCGACTTCCTGGCACGCATCAACCGTGAGGTCGATCGCATGAACGCCATGGTCAACGACCTGTTGGAGCTTTCGCGGATAGAGTACGGACAGTCCGGATTGCACCGGGAGCCTGTGGATGCCGCCGCCACTATCGCAGCTGTGCGCACCGACATGGAGCACCGTATCGCTGAAACGGGCGTCGCGGTGACCGTCAGCGTCCCTGGCGGGGTGGTCGCGCTTGGAGACGAAGAGAAACTGCGTCAGGTCGTAGCCAACCTGCTGGACAATGCACTGAAGTTCACCCCGCGCGGCGGCACGATAGAGCTGCACGCAAGCGACTCGGAACGGGACGGCGTGCTGGTCCAGGTGCGGGACAGTGGCCCCGGCATCGCGCCCGAGCATCTCCCTCACCTCTTCGAACGCTTCTACAAGGCGGACCGATCGCGACGCGATCGGGGCACCGGGCTCGGGTTGGCGATAGCGAAGCACATCGTCGAATTGCACGGCGGCGAGATCGGTGTTGAGAGCAGCCAGGGCGCTGGCTCCACCTTCTGGTTCACGCTTCCCCGCGCTGCCTGAGGTCTATCCATACTGGAAACCTCCAACGCTGTTAATGTCCCGCTAAAGAAGCCCGTCGCTCGCCGTTAACCTCGCCTCCCTACGCTAACAACGTAACCCAACCCCTCAGGGAGGCAGGATGATACCGACCAGATTCCTCAGACTCAGTGGGTTTTTGCTCATCCTCACGGCGCTCGCCGCTTTCGTCAGCGCATGTGGCGACTCAACGCCGGGCCCAGCCCCGATCCAGATCGACGGTTCGTCTACTGTCTTCCCGGTAACCCAGGCGGTCGCGGAGGAGTTCCGGAAGGAACAGTCCGACGTGCAGGTCAACGTCGCCGTCTCCGGCACCGGCGGAGGCTTCAAGCGCTTCACGGTCGGCGAGACCGACATCTCCAACGCTTCCAGGCCCATCAAGGACTCCGAGGCCGAGGCCGCTGCGGCCAATGGCATCGAGTTCATCGAGATGCGCATCGGCACCGACGGACTCTCCGTGATGGTCAACACCGAGAACGACTTCGTGGAATGCCTCACCGTCGGGGAGCTCAATGAGGTCTGGAAGCCCGGCTCTACCATCAACAACTGGCAGGACGTCCGCTCAGGGTTCCCTGACCAGCGTCTCCGACTTTACGGCCCGGACACCGACTCCGGCACGTTCGACTACTTCACGGAGGAGATCAACGGTGACGCGCAGGTCTCCCGCGCCGACTACACCGCGTCTGCCGACGACAACGTGCTCGTCCAAGGCATCGCCGGCGACCGTGGCTCGCTCGGCTACTTCGGCTACGCCTACTACCAGGAGAACAAAGACAGCCTCAAGGTCATCGGTATCGACGACGGCGACGGCTGTGTCGTCCCGGAGTCCTCGACCATCGAGGATGGCTCCTACAAGCCCCTCTCCCGGCCGCTCTTCATCTACGTCAACGTTGCAAGCTTCCAGAAGCCTGAGGTACTCGCCTTCGTCGAGTACTACATGGACAACGGCTACCAGCTGACCGGCGAGGAGGGCTACGTTCCTGTCGAGCGCAGCATCTACGCCGCCAACAAGGCTGCGGCCGGACTCTAGGGGCAGCGTCCCCTGTGGGGCGGTGGCCTTCCTCCCACGAGCAATGCTCGATGTGCCACCGCCCCACCTCCCTTTCGCTGGTCACCGGCACTGGACGAGACGAGGAATGTAATGGACACTACCGCACGAGATGGCTTCGCAGCACAGATCGGACAGCGCCAGGCAACCATGCAGTTGAGCCGGAACCGCAAGCGAGGCGCGCTGCAGGGCCACATCGTTCATTGGCTCTTCTTCGCCTGCGCGGTGATGTCCGTCATCACCACCTTCGGTATTGTTGTCAGCCTGCTGAGCCAGTCGCTCGGCTTCTTCCGGGAGATTCCGGTCTGGGACTTCCTCTTCGGCACGAACTGGTCTCCCATCCTGAGGGACGCAGAGGGCAATCGGCACTACGGCGTGCTGCCGCTCGTAAGCGGCACGCTCCTCGTCGCTTCCATCGCAGCGGCGGTTGCAGTGCCTGCCGGACTGGCGATAGCCATCTACCTCTCCGAGTATGCGCCGGACAAGGTCCGCCGCACCATCAAGCCGGTCCTGGAAGTGCTTGCGGGCATCCCCACCGTCGTCTACGGGTACTTCGCTCTCACGTTCATCACCCCTCTGCTCCGAAGCATCCCGATTCGCGTTTTCCAGGAAGACCTGATCGTCTTCAATGCGCTGAGCGCCGGTCTGGTGATGGGCCTGATGATCATCCCCATGGTTTCGTCTCTCAGTGAGGACGCGATGGTCGCGGTGCCCCGGTCGCTCCGCCACGCAGCGTACGCTCTCGGCGGAACGAGGCTCGAGGTCTCGCTTCGAATAGTCGTGCCCGCCGCGTTGTCCGGCATCGTCGCCTCGTTCATCCTGGCGTTCTCACGCGCTATCGGCGAGACGATGTTGGTAACCATCGCCGCGGGCGCAACGCCGCGCCTGACCTTCAACCCCATCGAAAGCATCCAGGCGATGACTGCGTACATCGTGCAACTGGCGCACGGTGAAACCCCGCACGGCTCGCTGGAGTACAACACTATCTTCGCGGTGGGGCTGCTCCTCTTTGCCTTCACGCTCGGCATGAATGTGCTGGGGCACTTCCTGGTCCGCCGCTTCCGGGAGGAGTACTAGTATGGCCAGGGCAGAGGTTACAGCGCTGCTCAATCCGCGCCTTGCCGTACGCAAGCGCATCGGCACGGTGGCGTACATCGTCTTCATGTTGGCCATCCTGCTCGGACTTGCCGGACTCGCGGCGCTGCTCCTGCGCGTGCTCTGGCAGGGAGTGCCCTGGCTCAGCCTGCACTTCCTGACGGACTACCCCTCACGCTTCCCGGAGCAGGCCGGCATGAAGTCCGCAATCTTCGGAACGATATGGATCATGGCCCTCACCGGGCTGTTCACGGTGCCCGTGGGCGTTGGCGCGGCCGTCTACCTGGAAGAGTACGCGCCCAAGAACTGGTTCACCCGGATCATCGAGGTCAACATCTCCAACCTGGCGGGCGTGCCCTCGATCGTCTACGGTCTGCTCGGCCTTGCCGTATTCGTGCAGATACTCTCCATGGGCCGAACGGTCATCGCAGGGGCGCTGACGATGTCACTCCTCGTGATGCCCATCGTCATCATCGCCTCGCGCGAGGCGATACGCGCCGTCCCGTCGACCTACCGCGAGGCGTCCTATGGTCTGGGCGCCACGAAATTCCAAACCGTGAAGGACATCGTGCTGCCGCAAGCGACGCCCGGCATCATGACAGGGACGATCCTCGCAATGTCCCGGGCCGTGGGAGAAGCGGCGCCCATGATTGCCATCAGCGCGCTCGTCTTCCTCACCTTCATCCCCACCGATCCGCTGGACGAGTTCTCCGTGATGCCCGTACAGATCTACAACTGGGTGCAGCAGCCACAGGCCGGCTTCCGGGGCATCGCCGCCGCGGGCATCATCGTCCTCCTGGTTGTCCTGCTCTCGATGAATGCAGTGGCGATCTACATCCGCAACCGTACGCAGAAGAGGTCAGAGGAATGACAACGACGATGGAAACCACAGCAACCGACACGACCCTTAGCATCTCCAACCTGGACATGTACTACGGCTCGTTCAGGGCGCTGCGGGACATCAACCTGGAGATTAAGCGGAACGCCGTCACCGCTCTCATCGGTCCTTCAGGGTCCGGCAAGAGCACGCTCCTGCGCTGCTTCAACCGCATGAACGACCTCGTTCCGGGGGCCCGCGTAGAGGGTCAGGTGCTCTTCAACGGGGAAGACATCTACCACGCCAGCATCGACCCCACGGAGATACGGCTCCGCATCGGGATGGTCTTCCAGAAACCCAACCCCTTCCCCAAGTCCATCTACGACAACGTCGCTTTCGGGCTCCGCATCAACGGCTTCCGGGGCAACATGGACGAGGCGGTAGAGCGCTCCCTCCGAAGGGCTGCCCTGTGGGACGAGGTGAAAGACCGCCTCAAGGCGAGCGGCCTTACCCTCTCCGGCGGACAGCAGCAGCGCCTCTGCATCGCGCGCGCCGTCGCGGTCCAGCCGGACGTGATCCTTATGGACGAGCCCGCCTCCGCCCTCGACCCTATCTCGACCCTCGCGATAGAAGACCTCATGCGCGAACTCTGCCGCGAGTACACTATCATCGTGGTCACGCACAACATGCAGCAGGCAGCCAGGGCGTCCGACTGGACGGCCTTCATGACGATGGGTGAGGACCGCGCAGGCTATCTCGTCGAGGTCGGCCACACCCAGCAGATATTCACCAACCCGCAGGACGAACGCACCGAGGGGTACATCACCGGCAGGTTCGGCTAAACCGCACATCGGCGTGCCAGGAGAAGGTGAAATGATGACGAACCCGATTGGCAGGCACCCGCGAGCAGTCTTCGACCGGGACCTCCAGAACCTCCAGGACGACCTCCTTGCACTCGGTAGCATGGTGGAGAAAGCCACGATCAAGTCTGTCGAAGCGCTCAAGACGCGAGACCTCGCCATGTCCCGGCAGGTCATACGCGACGACGACATCATCGACAGGAAGCGCGCCGAGCTGGAGGAACGCGCTGTCGACCTGATAGCCATCCAGCAGCCCGTCGCGTCCGACCTCCGCATGCTCATCGCCGCCCTCCACGTCTCGATGGAGCTCGAACGCATCGGCGACTACGCGGAAGGCATCGGTAAGATCAGCCTCATGATGGGCGACCAACCGCCGATCAAGCCGCTGGTCGACATCCCCCGCATGGCCGAGAAGTCCACGGCGATGCTGCGCGCCTCCCTCGACGCTCTGGTCAAGCACGACGTCGAGAAGGCCTACCAAGTGCTGGCTGACGATGACGAGGTCGACGCTCTCTACGACCAGGTCTACCGCGAACTGCTCCTCCTCATGGTGCAGGACCCCAAGGTCATCGAACGGGGCACCTACCTCCTCTGGACCGCCCACGACCTGGAGCGCATCGCCGACCGCGCAACGAACATCGCCGAGCAGGTGGTCTACCTCGTAACCGGCAAGCAGGTGGACTCCAGCCGCGTGTCCAAGTACTGATCCCCATCTCCGATGGAGGACCCGAGCTGGCAACGGAACGCCCCTTCCCTGCTCGGGTTGCGCCGCTGGCGCCTGTATCGCGGCAAGCGCGTTGCCCGAGCACGCCGCATCGTCCCGGCGTCTTGTTCCTGTACGGCTACGCCTCTACGCGCCCGTCGATCTTGAGCGGGGACGCCTCCTCCGGGGAGCGAACGCCAGCCAGAGGATGGGCAGCACGATGCCGACACCCGCGGCAAGCGCCGCCCACGGGAACCCTCTACCCCCAGCGACATCAACCGGGAGCGTGAGCGTCGTGCTCCCCGGCTCGCCGTCGATATTGACCGTTATCGTCCACTCGCCCGGCTCCCCCGGCTCCAGGACCGCGGTGTATTCGTTGGCGCGCAAGGATAGTGGCCGGGTAGCCGTGGCCGGCCCTGCCCGTTGTTCCCTGCGCTCGGCTTGGACAACGACGCGAGGGGTGTACGGTAACGAGATATCCGGCGTATCCGGCGCAAAGACGACGGTTACCTCCAGGAAGCCGACGCGCGGCACGGCGGCAACGAGCACATCGTAGGGCCCGCTGGCTCCTCTGTGGATTTCGACGCTGCCCTCGTGCCTGCTGTGCGTGTGCGCCTGTGGAACACCCAGCGTCAGGATGCAACATACGGCGCAAGCCGCAGCAAGCGCGAGCGCAGCGGCACGGCGCAGTCTGCCTTCCGCGATGCCAGGCATCGGGTTACTTGGCGTCCCCCAGGTGGAGCACCGTGTGGAACTCTTCCTCGGTGACGGGTGTGATGGAGAAGCGGTTGCCGCGCTTGAGCACGATCATGTCCGCGAGCGTAGGGTTCTCCCGCAACTCCCCCATCGTCACGATGTCCGCGAACTTCCGGTCAGCCTTGAGGTCCACCATGAACCAGAGGGGCTTATCGGGTGTGCTCTTCGGGTCGGGATGGTCGGAGTCCGGGACCCAGGCGGTGTGGTCGGGATACCCTTCCCGCACGACGGTTGCTGTGCCCACGACCCCTATCGGCTTCGCGCTCGAATGCCAGAATAGCACCCCGTCGCCCGGCTTGATGTCGTCCCGCAGCCAGTTCCGCACCTGGAAATTACGGACGCCGTCCCACTCCGCGACCCCATCGCGCACGAGGTCGTCGTAGGAGTACGTCGTCGGCTCGGACTTGAACAGCCAGTAGCGGGGCATCGTGTGCTCTCTCTCCTCTCGCGGTCACATGTCTACGCGAACTGCGGAGCAACTTCCTGTGCGAAACGCTCCATGATCCGGCGGTCGAACGGGCGCGGCGTCATGAGGATGAAGTGGTCTATGCCGGCGTCCACCCACCTGCCGAGCTGGTCCACGATCGCACCCGGTGGGCCGAGCAGCATGCTGTCGCGCACCTGGTCTTCCGGCGTGGTGTAATAGGAGGTCTGTTGCGTCGCGAGCGTCGCGCCTCTGGCCACGGTCGCCTCCACCTCGGACGCGTCGTCGGTCAGCTTGATCTGTATCTGCACTGAGTGGCGCATGCCGGAGAAGTCGCGTCCCGTCTCGTCGCAGACCGCTTGCATCCGGCCCATGTTCACCTTCACCTGTTCCAGCGGCGCGATCTGGTTGTAGTCGGTGGCGTGTTTCGCCGCTATCTGCAGCGTCCGGTCGCCGAGCCCCCCGACGATGATGGGTGGGTGCGGTTGCTGGACCGGCTTTGGCATCTGCGGGGCCTCGTCCAGCGAGTAGTACGTACCCTGGAATGAGGCAGGCTCCTCGGTCCATATCGCCTTGATGACAGACAACGCCTCATCCAGCCGGTCGACGCGCTCCTTGAACGGCGGGAACGGGATGCCGTGGACGTCGAACTCGTGCTTCACGTTCCCGCTGCCGATGCCGAGTTCGGCGCGCCCGCCGGAAGCGTGGTCGATCGTGTTGACCATCTTTGCAGTTATGACGGGGTGCCGGAGGTTATTGTTTATCACCAGCATGCCCAGCCGAAGGTTCTTCGTGTGACCGGCCATTGCAGCCATCACGGTCAGCCCCTCCAGCCGCGCGGGCGTCGCCCCCCGGCCCGGGTTGATCTGCATCAGGTGATCCGACGGATAGAAGCCGTGGAAGCCGAGTTCGTCGCAGGTCTGGCATATCTCGAGGAAGTCGCTCCACTCGAGCCCCGAGCTCCCGCCGACGCTGAAGAGAACCTTGCCCATGTGCGCCCCCTCGTTTGGTGTCGGGAGCATTGTAACCTCCCGCCGCGCAGGGCGAAGACTGGGCATGCGCCTGGGGGAGGGCGAAGAAGGGGGTCGGACACCGGTCCGGCCCCCTCCTTGCTCTGCGCAACTCTACCAGAGGACGCGCGTTAGAGCGCCATCACCCCGACGCCGGCCGTCACCAGCAGGGCGGATGCCCAGCGAGCGCGTCCCTGGCCGAACGAGGTCCTCCTGCCCAGCACGGCGCGCACGCTCATGCCGCTCGCCACAACCCAAAACAGCAGCAGTACGGGCCTCGTCGACATGATTGCCGTGCTCAGCGATATCGGCCCCAGATCGAAGGCCATGAACGACGCGAAGAAAGCGACAAGGATGATTGCCTGCGACCCTCCGATGGCAATGAGTGCGGGCCGCGACGTGAGCGCACGGCGCACGTTGGTCCGATTCCCGAACCACGCCGTGCCCGCCAACCAAGGGATCGAGAACGTCCAGGACACCGCGTACATCTGCCAGATGGACATATCCTCCACCGCGGCCTTCGCCAGCACGGAATACAGCGCCATGGCAAGGGCAGCCCCCAGGACGGCCACCAAGGAACGGTTCAGTCTGATCCGCGCGCCCGGCAACGATTGGTGCCACGACGCGACCATGACGCCGACGGTCACGAGGACTGCAGCGCCCGCCTTCAGCGGGGTCAGCGACTCGCCCAGCAGCACGACCGCCATGACGAGCACGACCAGCGGAAATGCATCCATGACGGGAACGACGCGTGAGATGTCCGCTTCCCTGCGGAATGCATAGCCACTGAGCAGCTGGATGGCTGCATGCAGCATCCCCGCAAGGGCCATCGCGAGAACAGGCCACGAGAACCAGTCGGGAGGAGACACGAGCAGAATAACGGCTGCAATCAGCCCATGCGGGATGCAGGCAAGCGCCGCAAACGTGGACGCCCCGTCCACGTGCCGGTCCAGCACGTACTTCTGGATCAACGAGTATGCGGTGAAGGCCACCGCGGTAACCAACGATAACACTACCCAATCCATCTCTCTTCCTTCCCTCTCGCTTGGGCTGTGCTATGCGCTGTACCAAGTACGAGCACGCCTGTTCAGGGATGAACGCGTGCCCGGTTGGGGCGTCCGCCCCGGGACTGGAGCGGGCCGGTGGGTGTGCCTCCCACCGGAGCCGAGGCGCCAAAGCGTTATTCTGTTCCCTCTTCGTTCTCCTCGCCGTCCGGGTTCTCTTCCAAGGCCCCGGTTTGCACCAGGGCCTCGAGGTCAAGCACCTCGCGGATACCCGCGTAGTTGACGCCCTTGTCGGATAGCTCCGCTATGCGCACCACCAGACTCACATCGAAGTCCGAGTACAGCCGCGTACCTCCCTCCGTACGCTCGGGCTCGATGAGCCCTGCTGACTCGAATGCGCGAAGCCGGTGCTCCGGTACGCCAGTGAGTCTTGCCACTACGCTGATCGGGTACTTCCCCGTATTCTCGTCCGCGTCGACCACACAAGTAATCTAACAGCGCCAGAGAGATTATGCAATACCCACCCTCAGGATTCCATCGGGTTAACCTAACGATAATCTGGATGTTACAGGCAGGTTACATCTCCATAGCCATCAGATAGCTCTGCCGGGAGGCGGATGCGTGCACTTCTCCGCTCCGCACGGCGGAAAGCGCTCATCGCACGCGGTACACTTGGAGCATGACAACCCGCGTCCGAACAGAACCGCGCGCGCCGGAGTTCGGGAATCGCCTGGGCGCCCTGCCCGCCCAGCCCGGCGTCTACCTGATGAAGTCCGCAACCGGAGCGATCCTCTACGTCGGCAAGGCTGCGAGCCTCCGCAACCGCGTGCGCTCCTACTTCCAGACGCCGCACGGCAAGGAGCCCCGCATCCAGGCGATGGTGCGCCACATCGCGGACTTCGAGTTCATCGTCACCGAGTCTGTGCAGGAAGCGCTGCTGCTGGAGAACCTGCTCATCAAGCAGCACAAGCCCTTCTACAACGCCCGGCTCAAGGACGACAAGACCTACCCTTACATCAAGATAGACCTCACGGAGGAGTTCCCGCAGGTCTACTTCACACGCCGAGTGCTCGCCGACGGCGCGCGCTACTTCGGCCCGTTCGCCAGCGCAAGCTCCGTGCGCAAGACGATGGACCTGCTCAAGAAACTCTTCCCCTACCGCTCCTGCACGAAGGTCATCACCGGCAACGACGAGCGCCCCTGCCTCGAGTACTTCATCCACCGCTGCGTCGGCCCGTGCGTCGGCGCGGTGGATGCGGGCGGCTACGGCGAGGTGATACGCCAGGTGCTCCGCTTCCTCGAGGGCGACTCCGAGAGCGTGGAGATGGAGTTGCGCGTGAACATGGAGCGCGCCTCCGAGTCCCTCGAGTTCGAGCGCGCCGCCGTCCTGCGCGACCAGCTCCGGGCCATCGAGTCCGTCTCGCAGAACCAGAAGGTCGTCTCGAACCGGAACGAGGATTCGGACGTCATCGCTCTCGCCTATGACAAGGGCGAGGCATGGGTCGAGCTCTTCCGCGTGCGGCGCGGCAAGCTGATCGGGCGGGACCACTTCGTGATGGAGGGCGGCGAGGCCGAAGACGAGCCCGCCCTGCTGGAGCACTTCGTCCAGCAGTTCTACGAAGCGTCCACAGACGTGCCGGGCGCGCTGCTCATGCAGCACGACATCGAGAACGCGGCGGCCGTCGCGGACTGGCTCAGCGGCAAGCGCGGCAGGCGCGTGTCGGTCTACCGTCCGCAGCGGGGCGAGAAGCGGCAACTCGTGCAGATGGCCGCGGCCAATGCCGTGGAGGCGCTGACGCAGCGGCGCATCCAGTGGCTCCACGAGTCGGACAAGGTGCTGCAGGCGCTGGTGGAGCTGCAGGAGGCGCTCAATCTGCCGGAGCTGCCGCGCCGCATCGAGTGCTACGACATCTCGAACATCCAGGGCACGAACTCGGTCGGCAGCATGGTGGTATTCGAGAGCGGGCGCCCGAAGAGCGGACACTACCGCCGGTTCCAGATAAAGGGCGTGAGCGGGGTAGACGACTACGCCTCCATGCAGGAGATGCTGCGGAGGCGGTTCCGCAGGCTGGGCGAGCAGCGGCGGGCCGAGGCGACCGCTCCCCTGCCCGACGGCGCAGACACGACGAACGGACCCGACGGGCCGCCCGACGATGGGCGAGCTTCGCAGAACTCGTTCGGGTTCGTGCCGGGTCTCGTCATCATCGACGGGGGCAAGGGACACCTGAATGCGGCGCAGCAGGTGTTCCTCGAGCTGGGGCTGACCGACATCCCGCTCTGCTCGCTGGCGAAGCGTGAGGAGGAGGTATTCCTGCCGCATGTGCCGGAGCCGGTGCTGCTGCCCCGGCGCTCGCAGGGTCTGTACCTCGTACAGCGCGTGCGGGACGAAGCGCACCGGTTCGCCATCACGTACCATCGCCAGCGACGCTCGCGGGCCGCCACGCGCTCGCGGCTCGACGACGCGCCAGGCATCGGGCCGAAGCGCCGCCGCGAGCTGATACGCCGCTTCGGCAGCGCTGCGGGTGTCCGCGCCGCGAGCATCGAGGAGCTTGCGAGCATCAAGGGCATGAGCCGTACCTCGGCGGAGCAACTCAAGGCATTCCTCGGGGGCGACGACCCCCCAGTTCCAGAACCGCAATCAGAGGAGATGGAGCGATGAGCACAGAGCAGAACGAGAGCAGGCCGCCGGTTTGGGTGGGACACATCAGCATGAGGACCGCGAAGCTCGGGGAGTCCGAGGCGTTCATGCAGGAAGTCGGCATGAGGCCGATGTTCCGAAACGACTCCGTCGCCGTCCTGGAACTGCGAGGTGGCACGCACCTGGTGCTCCAGGCCGATGCGGGTGCGCAGCCGGGCGACGCGGCGTTCGACCTGATGGTGGAGGACGTGGAAGCCACGCACGCCGACTTCGCGGCGCGCGGGCTCGCGCCCTCGTCCATCGAGCGAGGGCGCATCCACGCATCGTTCACCGTGACGGAGCCGGGCGGCGGGCGCATCACCGTGAACTCGACGCACGTGTCGAGCCTGCCGGTCTAGCGGACCGCCCTTCCTGCTCCCGGAGTACCCTCACCCTAGCCCTTGTATGGTGATGAAAGGCGGGGCAGGCCGTCTAACCCTGGGTCCTACGAGACCGCGGGAGAGCTTGACCGCCCCGCCCCCATTCACCCGCCCTACCGGCTGCCCGAACAGTTGCCTGAGCCATCGAGCTCGTATCACAAGGCTGGGCACGGCAGGGCGCAAAGGAGGATACCTCATGGACTCGACCCTCTGCATCGGCATCGACGTCGCTCAGAACTGGCTCGACCTGGCCGCTCACCCTACCGGAAAGCCCCGGCGATTCAAGACCACCCCTGACGGCCTCCGATCCCTCGTCGAGCACTGCCGCGACACTCACCCCCGCCTCATCGCCTTTGAGGCCTCCGGCGGCTACGAACGTCCCCTCGCTGACACGCTCACTCAGGCCCAACTCCCCTTCGTCATCCTCAACCCCCGCAACGTTCGCTACCACGCCCGCTCCACCGGCATCCTGGCCAAGACCGACCGCATCGACGCCGCCGTCATCGCTCAGTTCGTCCACCTCCACCACATCCAGCCGAAGCCTGCTCCGTCGCTCCCTGAACAGGCCGTGCGCGACCTCGTCACCCGCCGCAACCAACTCGTCGAGGCCCGGACGCGCGAGATCCACCAAGCCCGGCAGTTCTCCGGCGCAAGCCTGGCCAGCGCACAGCGCCATATCGCCTTCCTCAAACAGGAGGTCGCCACCATCGAGCAGAAGTTGCGGGAGGTCATCGCCCAGGATGCTTCCCTGCGCATGCGCTCGGAGCGGCTGCGCAGCGTTCCCGGCGTCGGGGAGACGCTGGCGGCGGTGCTGCTCGGGGCCATGCCTGAGCTGGGGTCCCTGAACCGAGGTGCGGTCGGCATGCTGGCAGGCTTGGCGCCGCACGCCCGCGACAGCGGGAAGCGCGAGGGGAAGCGCTTCTGCTGGGGCGGGCGTGCGAACGTGCGGACAGCCCTCTACATGCCCATGCTCTCGGCCATCCAGCACAACCCCGTGATCCGCGCCTTCTATCAGCGGCTGGTTGGCCGGGGCAAGCCGAGGAAGGTGGCACTGACGGCATGCATGCGCAAGATGCTGACCATACTGAACGCCATCCTCCGCGAGGAGACTGTCTGGAACCCACAGATCGCTTGACCTGCAATCACAGTTGCTCTCCCCTTGTACGGAGAGGTGATCAGGCCCTGGGACGCTTGACGAGCGTCTCCCGCGTGGCGAACGCCAGCAGCAGGCCCGCAATCAGGAGGACGGGCGCGTACGCGATGAACGGCGCCGTCGGCCCGACCGTGTCGACGAGCAGTCCGCCGATCAGCGGCGCGCCGACGCCGCCGACCTCGGCAGCCGTCCGCCGGAACGCTTGCAGGCGGCCCCGCACGTGGTCCGGCAGGACGTCGTACGTACTCGCGGCCAGCGAGCCGAGCGAAAGCCCGTTCGAAACCGCCATCAGGCCGACGAGCACCACCAGGTGTGCGTACGTATCCACGAACGGCATGAGCAGGAACAGGATGCCGGGCAGAAACGTGCTCGGCACCGTCGCCCACTTCCGGCCGAGCTTGTCGAGTACGAACCCAGCGGGGACGATCATCGCGAACACCACTCCGCCCGATATCGAGAAGAGCCCGCCGATCTGTGTGGGCGTCAGGCCCAACTCCTCGTCCGCGTACAGCGGCAGGACGCTTTGCAGCGTGATGCGGAACATGAAGCCCGCGAACGTCGCCAGGACGAACACCCAGTAGCTCGTGCGCAAGCCGGGCTTGATCTGCCTGAACAAGTCGGCGAAGTCCCGCACGCGCCGGCCGAGCCCGCCGCCTTCGGCCGCGCTCGTGGGCCTGGACGCGGTCCTCGGAGCGTGCGCGTCGTGCGCGAACAGTCCCAGTGCGACTGCGACGGTGGTGAGCGCGGCAAAGCCCGCGAACGTCGCGCGGAAGTCGAAGGTTTCCGCGAGCACTCCGCCGATCACCGGACCGATCGCCAGGGCGCCGGAGTGCATCCCGTGGAAACCGCTCAGCACCCTGCCCCGCTGGTCGAGGCGCACGAGGTCTATGCCGGCGATCTCGCGCCCGAGTCCCCACAGGCTGTCCCCGATCCCAACGACGAACGTGCCCAGGAGGATGGGCCAGAACCAGGGCGTGAATATGCCGGCGAGCGCGCCGAGCAGGACGAGGCCCGGTCCGCCCACGAGCAGCTTCCGGGTGCCGAAGCGGTCGATCAGCAGCCCCGCGCCCGGGATGCCGAAGAACCTCCCCAGGGCGTAGAAGGTGACGACCTGCGCAGCGGCCCCAAGGGTCACATCGAAGTGATCGGCGAGGACCGGTGTGATCGGCAGGACCATCGCCCAGCCGGAACCGGAGACGAGTGTGCCGGCGTACAGGTTGGCGAGGCCGCGTGCCCTGGGGCTGCGGAGCAAGGCCGCCGGTGAGCGGTTCACCGGCGGCCTCGGTCATGCCGGAGGGGCCCGGTCAGGAAACCGCCGCTTCCTGCCAGGGCGGGGCGTCCGCCCAGGGGCGCAGGAAGTCCTGGATCTCCTTCAGGTGTTCGGGGCTCTGCCCTGCCTGCGACGGTGTGAAGTTCGCCAGCCGCGCAGGGTTGTTCATGGACGGCCAGTGCTCCAGCGGCAGCTTGATGCACTCGTTCTCTCCCTCGTCCCGTACGACAGCCATCGGCTCGCCACCGTCGGCGACGACCGCCATCTGCTCCGTGAGGAGCTTGCGGTAGAGGATGATGCCGCGGTCGGACTCGCCGAGGTGCTCGCGGTGGCGCGGCGCGATGCCGCCCTGCGTGATCCACGCGACGAAGTCCTGGTGGTTGACGAGGTCCTCGATGAGGCGCCCGTCCTCCTCGTACAGGTTCACGTTGAAGTACGGGATGCTCTCCTGCGGCTGCACGGCCTGGCCAGGCGCGGCGCGGTAGAAGAACCACGTGACGTGGAGGGTGTTCTCATCGTCGACGGGAGTGCGGAACTGCATGGAGCAGCGGACGGAGCTCCCGACGAAGAGGATCTGCGGGAACATGATGGGGTGGCCGATGGCCCAGTCGCCGTGGGTCTCGTCGATGCCCTCAGTGATACGGCGCTTGACGATGCCGTAGTCGAAGACGTCGAAGCCGATCTTCTTGTGGGGCTTGGGTATGATGCCGACCTCCTCAGCCTTGGCGAGGCCGAGGCGCACGGCCTTGTCGTGCTGCTGCCGGACGCCCCAGTAGCCGTGCAACCACTCCAGGTGCACCGGGTCGAGCGAGTTCTCCATGCACTGCAGCCAGTTGCACGGAAGCGGCGCAAACGCAACCTCGCTCCAGCCGTCGTCCCAGGTGAACGGCTCCCAGTTGGGCAGCAGCGGGGCGGGCGCGGGGCCCATGTACGCGAACACCATGCCCGCGATGACCTGCACGGGGTAGCCGGCGATCTTGACCTTCTCCTTGAAGCGTCCGTCCGGGTGGACGGTCTCCTCGAAAGGCTGCTCGATGCACTGGCCGGTCTCGTCCATCATCCAGCCGTGGTACATGCAGCGGAGGCCGTGCTCCTCGGGGATGCCGTAGGAGAGGTCGACGCGTCGGTGGGGGCAGAAGCGCTCGATGAGGCCCAGCGTGCCGGACCTGTCCTTGTAGAGGACGAGGTCCTCGCCGAGGAGGCGCACCGCCTTGGTGGGGCGCTCGTCGAGTTCACCGGCAGCGGCAATGGGGTGCCAGTAGCGCCGCATGAGTTCGCCCATGGGGGTGCCCTGCCCGACTCTCGACAGCCGTTCGTTCTCCTGGACGCTGAGCATCGTTCTACCTCCTGTGTCTATGCGCTTGCGGGGCCGGACGGAAACGGTCCGGTGCGTTGTGGAGGGATACCCCCACGCCCCACCTCCGAGCACCCTCACCCTAACCCTCTCCCAGAGGGAGAGGGGAAAGAAGGGGCCGGACGGCGGGATTGTAGCGCAATCGTCACCTTTCGGCGCGGTGGTATTGCGGCATCAGGCCAACCCTTGAGGCGCAGCAAGACGTCGTCAAGCCTGCTACAGGCCGTTCATCCCCACTCCGCAGCCCCGATCGCGTGAATCAGCTCTCGCGGGTGGGCTATGCAACGGTCTCCTCATTGGGAGAAGGGACCGACCGGGGCGCCTCCTCACGAGGCGCCCCGGCAGTATGGTTCGACAGGCTCACCACGAACGGGTCGAGGTCGGAGAAGCTTCGACTGCCTACAGGTCGAGCATGGGCGGGGCGAAGAGTTCCTCCATGTCGGGCTTGCGGGGGATGAAGCCCTGCTCGTGGGAGAAGCCGATCATGGTATCGATCATCTTCTGGTTGTCTTTCAGGCCGTAGGTGAATGGATCCGAGCCGAAGATGGAGCGGGTCTGCGCCATGTACTGGGAGCCGAAGATGAGGTCGCTCGGGACGTGGCTCGACAGCTCGGCGTACCACTCCTCCTTCGCCCGTACGAACGCGGCGTAGAGGTTGAAGGCGATCCAGGGGTGCTTGCGGAAGATGTCGCCGCGGATGGCATAGCAGTGGTTGGCGGGGATGTAGCCGTGGGTCTCGAAGAAGCGCTTGCCTTCCCCTATGAAGTCCGGGAAGAGCGGCTTGACCTTGGCGAACTCCTCCGGCTTCGGGCGGATGGTCGTCGAGCGGTCGATGACGTTCTTCTCATTTGAGAAAGCGCGGGCGATGGAGGCGGCGTCTAGTTCGCTGCGCACGAGCATCGTCGCGAGGCTCTTGTCCTCCGGGATGCGGTTGAACTTGATGCCCTCCATCGGCTTGAAGCCGGTCGCGCCGCCGTGGCTCAACTCTTCGGAGCGCTCCATCCACCAATCGACACTGAACTGGTCGACGCCGAAGTCGTGCTGAAGGACGCCGCGCGTCCAAAGGGATGCGGTCTGCTGGTACTCGCCGACGCCGATGCGCTTGCCGTAGAGGTCGTTGGGCTTCTCGACGCCGGAGTCGACGTTGACGGAGAGGAGCGCGTGCATGAAGCGCCGCGAGGGGAAGACGGGGATGGCGACCATGTCGCTGCCGCGCGCCTTGGCGATGAGGAGCGAGGAGAACGACATCTCGAAGACCTCGAACTCGTCGAACTTCAGTTGCCGCCAGAAGGTCTCCGAGGGGTCTGAGTTGGTCCAGACGAGGTCGACGCCTTCCACCTCCACCTCGCCGTCCAGCAGCTTGGCGATGCGCTCGTTCCTTGCCGATATGAAGCTGAGTTGCACTTTGCCTGCCATAGGCCCGCTCTCCTCCTGTGGTTAGTTCCGCGCCGCGAACATATCCGCCCCTGTGGGGGGTGTCAAACGGCGAGGCGAATGTTGCCGAAAGCAATCCGTCAGTTGCGCTTCCGCTGTCCCCACCCTGGGTTTTGTGCGTGCCTGTTACGCGCCAGTCACGAGTGCGAGCCGGTGCTACAGGAGTGTCGGCGCTGCCGGTGTTCCGGCTGGCGGTAACATTCGGTAACAATTAGCAACATTTACTCGTGGATCGAGCGGACCAAGCTCCGGCGCAGCGGGCTGCTACACCAGCGTAGGCGGCATGTAGGCAGCTACGTCGGCCTGCCATTGGACTATGCCGTCCGCCCACACGTCTGTCTCGTTCTGCCAGTCGGTAACTTCCTCTGACATTTCGACCAGAGTCTCTGTCTCTTGCTGTGCGTCTCGCTGCGTCACTTCTAGGTAGTTGACCCATGCGTCTAGGCTCTGCACCCAACCACGCAAGGCTTCCTCTCGCTCTTCCAGAGCTGCAATCTGCGCTTGCTGTTCGGTGTAACCCATCCACAACCCAGCGAGCGCTGCGATTGCCAGCAGCAAACCTGTAAAAGCGAGCGCCAAACTAGCGTACAAGGCTGTCAAATGAACCTTTGGCATCTGTTCTCTCCTTTGGAACCTCGTGCGGTAGTGCGCCGTTCTCTAGTGGCACGGGAGAACTGAGCGAAACGCGCCCGAGAGATGTTTCGACTCCGCTCAGCATGACAGGCCCCCTGCCAGCCCCACCCCACCCCGTGTGCCTTGGCGGGCACTCTGGATACCAGCCTTCGCTGGTATGACGAGGTTGCATTCGCATTCGAGAGATGCTTTGGCTCCGCTCAGCATGACAGGCCCGCTCGCCCCTGCCCCACCCCGCATACGCAGGGCCCTCACCCTAACCCTCTCCCTCAGGAGAGGGGACCACGACCCCCCGCTCCCATCCCAAACCGCATCGCATCGCGGTATGGCGGCGCAGCCCTACCCCACGTCCTCGGCGGCTGAGGCGCCCGCGATCTTGCCGAAGACGGAGCCCTGCATGAGGCCCGCGCCGCCGGCGTAGTTGTGGTAGAAGAGGCCGCCGACGATCTCGCCCGCGGCGTAGAGGCCGGGGATGGGGTTGTCGGTGGTGTCCATCACCTGCGCGCGGCGGTTGATACGCAGCCCACCGAACGTGAACGTGATGCCGCACGTCACGGCGTAGCCTTCGTACGGTGGGGTATCCAGCGGCAGCGCCCAGTTGGTCTTTGGGGGCTCGACGTTTTCCGTATGAACGCCATCCAGCACCGTGGGGTTGTAGTCGCCGGGCTGGCAGGCGGCGTTGTACTCGGCGACCGTCTGCGCGAGCCCATCGGAGTCGATACCGAGCTGGTCGGCGAGCTCCTCGATGGTGTCGGCTTCGCCCTTCGTCACCTGGGGGATGCGGTACTCGTCGCGCAGCAGGTGGAGCGTCTTCTGGTCGAACAGTTGGAAGGCGGCGCGCTCCGGCTGGAAGAGGATCTGCTTGCCGTACTTGGCGTAGGTGTAGTTGCGAAAGTCCGCGCCTTCGTCCACGAACCGCTTCCCGTCCACGTTCACGACAAGGCCGAACGGGTACGAGTGCTTCTGGTAGAGGTCGGTGATGGAGCGGTTGCCGAACGGGGGCGCGTTCAGGTCCCACGCGACGGCATGGCAGCCGCTGTAGTGGCCAAACGCCTGCGCGCCGACATCGAACGCCATGCGGTGGCCGTCGCCGGTGTTGTAGCGGACGCCGCGCACCTTGGCGAGCTCCCAGCCTGGGCCGAGGTAGCGCGCGCGCATCTCCGGGTTCGCCTCGAAGCCGCCGCACGCGAGCACGACCGCGTCGCCGGTGAGCGTCTGCCGCCCGTCCGGCGTGCGCACGGTGACGCCGTTCACGCGTCCGGAGTCGTCTTGCTCCAGGCGCATCGCGGTGTGGTCGTAGCGGACGTCGATGCCGCGCTCGATGGCGATCTCGAAGAGCTGGTCGGAGAGGCCCTTCCCGCCTCCGACGGCCTGCAGGCAGAGGCCGCCCCAGAAGCGGAACTTGTCCTCCACCTTGAACGCCTGGTGCGTCCACGACGGCACGAACCGCACGCCCTGCTCGTACATCCACCTCATGGTGGGGAACGACTGCCGCACGAGGGTGTCGGCCATCTCCTGATCGGAGAGGCCCTCCGTTACGCGCATGAGGTCCTCGAAGTACTTGGCCTCGGTGTAGGCGCCGACCTCCATCACGTCGAGCTCGGCCGGCGAGAGGTCCGGTACGAGCTGGACGACATCGCCGATGCCCTTGTAGGCGAAGCGGATGGCGCCGCCGGTGAAGTAGGTGTTGCCGCCCCGCATCGGCTCCGGGGCCTTTTCGAGGACGACAACGCTGCGCCCCCCCTCGCGGGCGGCGAGCGCGGCGCAGAGGGCTGCGTTGCCAGCGCCGATAACGATGAGGTCTGCTGTATTTGCGTTGGTTGTGCTCATGGCGGGTAAGGTTAGCATGTTGGCGCTCCCCACGCCCCGCCGCGATGTGCTTCAGAATAAATGTTACCGGGGCGGGTATCGTTGCTTCAAAAGTCATGTTACCGAGGAGCGCATGAAGAGAGGCAGCGTGCAGGACTACGTGGTGATCATGAAGGAGCGGTACAGGAAAGCAGGACGGGCAGAGCGTGGGCGTCTGCTGGATGAGTTTGTGCGGGTGACTGGCTACCACCGGAAGTCGGGCGTCCGGCTCTTGGGTGGGAAGGGTGAGAGGTCCGGTGGGAGTGGTCGAACGGGGCGGCCGCGGGAGTACGGGCCAGCGGAGGTGGCAGCCCTGCGGCAAGTGTGGGAGGTGGTGGACCGGCCCTGCGGGAGTCGGCTGGCGCCGTTCATGGAGGAGTTGGTGTGCAAGCTTGAGATGTGGGAAGAGTTGCTTCTGCCGCATGATGTGGCGGAGGCGTTGTGCTCCATGAGCGCCTCGACGATAGACCGTCTGCTGCGGGCCTACAAGGAGCGTGGACGGCGTCCGTGGACGAGTGTCACGAAGCCGGGGAGTCTGCTGAAGGCGGCGATTCCGATCCGCACGTTCGGGGAGTGGGGGCATCCACCGCCGGGGCATCTGGAGGTGGACTTGGTGGCCCATTGCGGAGAGAGCACAGAGGGGTTCTATCTGAACACGCTGACGGGGGTGGACATAGCTACGGGCTGGGTGGTGTGTCGTGGGGTGTGGGGGAAGGGGCAGGAGCGAGTGGGAGGCGCGATCCACGAGATGGCACGTGCGCTGCCCTTCCCCCTGCTGGACCTGCACACGGACAACGGCGGGGAGTTCATCAACCACTACCTTCACGCCTACTGCCGGCGCAAGGGGATCACCTTCACGCGCTCCCGCCCTTACCGCAAGAATGACAATGCCCACGTGGAACAGAAGAACTGGACGGCAGTGAGACGGCTGATAGGCTACGACCGGTATGCGACCCGTGCGGCCTTGGAGCGCCTGCAGAGCGTCCACCGGCTGGCCGCGCTCTACCAGAACTTCTTCCAGCCGGTGCGGAAACTGGTCCACAAGAGCCGCCAGGGCGCCCGGGTCCGCCGCATCTATGACACTGCCCAGACGCCGTATCAGCGGCTCTTGACGTGGGAGGAGCTTACGGGGGAGGCGCGGGAGTCCCTGGAACGGCGATATCAGGGACTCAATCCCGTGCGGTTGAAGGCCCAACTTGAAGCCGCCTTGGAGGCCTTGTGGGCAACAGCCGAGCCCGACTCAGACTACCAGCGCCCGGTAACAGGGACTTCTGAAGCATCAGTCCCCTCCCGGTAACAATTACTTTTGACGCACTACGCGCCGACCCTCACCCCCAGCCCCTCTCCCAGAGGGAGAGAGGAGCTAAGAGGGGCGCCCACGAAGGGGGCGTCCCTGCATCAAACACACCCCACCCCGCCTCCGGTTCACCCTCACCCTAGCCCTCTCCCCTCAAGGGAGAGGGGATCAGGCGATGGAGCGGCCGCCGTCCAGGACGATGGTCTGGCCGTTGACCATCGCGGACTCGTCGGAGGCGAGGTAGAGTGCGCAGAGGGCGGTGTCCTCTGGCGTGACGTGCCTGCCGAGCGGCACTGCCTCCTTCGGCGGGCCGGAACCGCTCTGACCGGCGATGCGCCGCTGCCCCTCCTCGTAGACGAGGAAGCCGGGGGCGATGGCGTTGCAGCGAATGCCGTACGGGCCGTACTCCACCGCCATCTGTTTCGTGAGCCCTGCGATGGCCGCTTTCGCCGCCGCGTGCGCCGGGTGGCGCTTCGACCCCGCCGCGTAGCCGGACACCGACGATATGTTGACGATGGAGCCCCTGCCCGCGTCCATCATGGCCGGCAGGACGTGCTTGCAGGTGAGGAAGACCATCGTGAGCTCGTGGTCGAGCACGAAGCGCCAGTCCCCCAAGCTCGTCTCGTGGAGCGGGCTGAAGCGCACGAGACCGGCGGCGTTGTAGAGCGCGTCGATGCGCCCGTGTGCGTCCAGCGCAGCCTGCGCGAGACGTTCGTTCGCGTCCTCCTGTGTGAGGTCGCCGACGACGGTCACGGGCGGCCCGGCGGCGCCGATAAGCCAAGCGGCGGTCTCCTCGATGCCGTCGGCATCGAGGTCGGCGAGCACGAGCGCCGCGCCCTCGCTGTCGAACAGCTGGGCAGCGAGACGCCCCTGCCCGCTCGCTGCGCCGGTGATGACGGCGACCTTGTTGTCGAGGCGGTCAGCCATGGTTCCTCCGTTTGGTGGATGTTGTTCTGCCACCCGCCGCCACACCGACCCTCACCCCTGCCCTCTCCCCTTGTAGGGAGAGGGGGTCAGGCGCGGCGCCCATAAAGGGGCGTCCTCGCATCAAACACACACCGCCCCGCCTCCGGTTCACCCTCACCCCTGCCCTCTCCCCTCAGGGAGAGGGGGTCAGGCACCCCACGCCCCACACCGCGCGACCTGACAATCCGCACTGGATTCCAGCCTTCGCTGGTATGACGGGACTTGCGGTCCGCCAGTTATGCGCCGAGGTTGGCGGTGAATTCGCTCATGGAGGCGAGGGATTCGAGTGAGGCGACGCTCTCGATGACCTGCGCCGCGCGGGACGCCCCGATGACGGGCTCGCTCCACTCGGTGAACTTCGCCTGCATCTCGTCCCACGTCATGGGGTTCTCGGGCTCGCCCTTGGGATAGGCGACGGTGCGCTCAACGACGCGTCCGTCCGCCGTGCGCACCGCGACGACCGACTCCATGCCTGCGCCGACCCGCTCGTCGAGCGCGACGCTCGTGCGCTGCATGAGGCGTCGCACCTCGGCGTCGTCCAGGCGGTCGTAGGCGTCCCAGGCGTAGCCGCCCCTCTCCGCCGTGGCGGCAGCCGCGAAGTAGATGCTGAACTGCCCCTCCACGACGTTCGACGGCTGGCGCTTCGCGTCCGCCGGGTCGGCCACGAGCCCGTAGCCGGTCTCGCCTATCGCGATCTCGATGCCTTCGATGTCCCCAGAGGCGAGCGACTCGGCGCGGACGATGTCGGCGACGGCGTCGATGGTGGCGTGGCTGTAGCGGCAGCATGGGTACGGCTTGACGGCGGTGTTCATCACCTCGAAGTCGCTGCCGAGGCCTTCGAGCGCCCGTGAGGCGTCCGCGCCGCTGCCGGCGTAGAGGGCAAAGTAGCCGCGGCTGCCCTCGATGGGCGACGTCGCGCCGAGATAGTCGTGGCGGGCCATGACGAGGCTCATCACGGCGTTGTGTGCGGCGAGGCCGGTGTGGAAGCGCTTGTTCCAGGAGCCGTTCTCCAGGAACTGGGTCGAGCCGGCGGACTGACTCACGTTCAGCCCCATCGCGTTGGCGGTCTGCTGCGCGGAGTAGCCGAGCAGGCGCGCGCCCGCGGCGGAGCATCCGAAGATGCCCGTTGTGGCCGTGGGGTGGAAACCGCGCGCGTGCACCGAGCCGCCGTGCGCCTTGCCGACCTTGCCGGTCACGTCGTAGCCGATGACGGCGGCGGTGAGGAAGTCGCGCCCGGAAATGTCCTGTTCATCCGCGAGGGCGAGCAGCGTGGCGAAGAGCGGCGTGCCAATGTGGATGACGGCGTCGCGGTGGGTGTCGTCGAAGTCCATGCTGTGGGCGAAGGTGGCGTTGAGGAGCGCGGCGTAGTGCGCCGGGAGCCGCTCCGGGCGTCCGAGCACGGCGCTCTCGCCTGACGCGCCTGACGCGAGGTCCAGCACGCCGTCGATGACGGGAGCGGACGATTCGCCTGTGCGGAGGCCGCCGTAGGCGACGCCGAGGAAGTCGAGCAGCATGTGTTTCGTGCGCTCCAGCACCTCCGGCGGGATGTCCTCGTACTTGAGGTTCTGGGCGTAGTCCACCAGCGCGTTCGTTACGCCGTTCGAGCGGGTTGCCATGCTGTCACCTCCTACCACCAGCGAGTCTTTCGTAGCCAACGGTTGAGCACCACTGCCGCATTTCGATCAGCCATCAAGTCTACGCTCAGTACATACTTCTTCTCGAACGGGCCGCGTAACCCTAGGTCATAGATGGCCCATTCCCATCCGTCGGTTATACAGGCGACGCCTTCCCCCATCCCACGAGCGTAACGGGCGAGGTCTGCGCTATATCGATCTAATTGCCTGTGCCACTTCTTAGCCTCGACCAGGATCATCGGTTTGGCATCTCGGCTCAATAGCGCATAGTCCACCCTGCCCCTTCCGCGGGCGTACTCAATCGCCACATCTTCCGGTTTCCATGTGCGCCATCCGAGCGCCTGGAGTACGGGGTCAATTACCACGTAGCGGGTGCGTATTTCGTTCTCGTGGAGATGGTCTTTCATAGCGTCATCTTCCATCAAAGCAGCTATCTCCGCGATAGTGTCCTTCACATCCTTGAGCGCCATGACATCGCCTTCTTACGCCGACTGCGCGGCGGGCACGGGGAACACGTCGTTGCCGGGGGCGTGCTCCCGCTTCCAGACCATGATGTCGCGCTCGAACTCGATGACGGTGACGCCGTCCTGCTGGAGTCCGCGCGTCTTGATGTGCACGATGCCGCGCCGGGGGTCGGACTTCGACTCGCGGGTGGAGATCACCTCGGTCTCTGACCAGAGGGTGTCGCCCGCGAACACGGGGTGTGGGAGGCGCACCTTGTCCCAGCCGAGGTTGATGCCGTTGCGGCTGACGTCCGGCACGGTGAGGCCGGTAACGACGGCGAGCGTGACGAGGCTGTTCATCAGCGGCTGCTTGAACTGCGTGTTCTTGGCGTACTCGGTGTTGAAGTGGATCTGGTTGTCGTTGTTGGTGAGCAGCGTCATCCAGGTGTTGTCGGCTTCCAGCAGCGTCCTGCCGACGGACGAGCGGTAGACGTCGCCGACCAGCAGGTCATCGAAGTAGCGTCCTTCCCAGCCTGTCTTGATGCCCATTCGTATCGAGCCCTCCCTCCGGGGATGGAGGTACTGTAGCGGGTGCGGCGGGGGTTTTCCAGAGCGACGAGCTGCAGTCACTGTGACCTCCCGTCTACCCCAGCCCTCACCCCAACCCTCTCCCGCCATCGGGAGAGGGAGACGGGCCCCTCACCCAAGGCATGCCTCGACTCCGCTCGGCATGAGATCGCCCCCACTCCGGCATCCTTCACCCCACCGGTTCACCCTCATCCTCGCCTTCTCCCCTCAAGGGAGAAGGGACCAGATGCCACCCCGAGAGATTTCTCGACTCCGCTGCGCCAGGCTCGAAATGACACGGCCCGCGCGGCCTGCACCGCCACGTGCGCTGAATGGCGGCGGCGACCTCTTCTCGCGAGGGAGAGGTGTCAGGCGCCCCACACCCGACCCCACGCACCCAGGGTTTTCAACCCTTGCCCTCTCCTGAGGGAGAGGGCATCAGCTCCCACCAGGGCTGCGAGGTTCCTGCCTCCGCAGGAACGACGGGCGTCGCGCGGCTACGCCGGGACCTGGAACGGGAGGCGCTCGGCGGTGCGGGCCTCGTTGAGGGCGAAGAGCAGTTGGTACTCGATGTCCAGCCGCTCGCGGAAGGCGCGGGCCGCCGTCAATTGGCGCTCGGTCGTGCAGGCCCAGTACGCCAGCCCCTGCTCCTCCCACGGAAGATGCGTCGCGAGGTCGCTCAGCAGCACGTCGAAGAATTCCAGTGAGTCCGGGGCGACGCCGTACCTGTCAAGCAGCGCCTGTCGCACGGCGGCGTAGTGCTCGCGCCAGAAGAGGTCAGCCGCATACCAGGTAGCGACGCCGTCCAGCCACGTCCAGTCCCAGTAGCGGGAGTAGGTCATCAGCGTGCGCATGGAGAAATAGGTGCGGGTGAACTGCTGCCACTCCAGCACTTCGTCACGCTCGAGGCCGATACCCTCGCCGAAGCGGAGCCACAACTCCTCGTAGGCGGGCGTGGTGGCGCCAGTGAGGTCGTTGACGACCTCCTTGCCCTCCAGGTCCACCATGCGACGGAGCATCTGCGTGCGGGAGGGTTCGTCGTTCGTCTTGATGTAGACGGCGCCCGTGGCGTAGACGAGACCCTCGTTCCAGTACGGGTAGAGGTCCTGCACCCACATGCGGAGCTGCTCGATGGAGAGTTCGCCGCGTATGAGCGCGTGGAGGAACGGCGGCGCAGCCGGATACTTCCGCGTCTTCTCCCGCTGGAGGAAGTGGACGAACGCGGTCCCTTGCATCGGCGGGGTGAGCAACTCGTCCGGTCTGAACGGCGGTTGGTTCCCCACTGCCGCTACACCCTGTCCCGCGTATTGCGCTGCATCGTGAGGATGAACGCGCGCCGCATCTCGTCCTGTATCTCGGCGGTGGTGGCGGTCTCGCGGACGACCTCCTCGCCGAACATGGCGTGCTCCATGTCGGCGCCGAACGGGGCGTGCTCGATCAGGAGCTGCACCGCCCTGTCCACGCTCTCGACGCCCAGCGACGCGTAGTGCTCGCGGGCATCCTCGATGAGTTGCTCGTAGTGCTCGACGGCGCCGGGAAGACGCTTGGAACCCTCGCCCACGAGCGCGCTGCTGAGCGCGACGGCCCAGTGGGTGGAGCGTTGGAGGTCGAACCACCAGCCTTCCCTTACGAGTGTCTCGGCCAGCGTGTCCTCTTTCTCCAGCGCGTCTATCTCCGCGTCGGAGAGGCCCATCTCCTGCGAGTGCCAGCGGGCAAGCATGGGATGGCTCGGCATCGGTCCGCCGACGGTGGTCTGGCCGCCCTCGTCCACGAGTTTGCGGAGCTGCTTGCGGCGTATCGCCTTGTCGGTGACGTGGAGGTAGCGCTCGCCCTCGAAGCGGTGGTTGGGGTCGCCACCAGTGTGAAAGCGGCGCTTGGAGGAGGCGATCTCCTCCTTCGACTTGCCACTGATGCCGTCGCCCCGGTACGGCGACTTGCCTTCGAGGAACTCGGCCCGCGTCTGCTCCAGCAGTTCGATGAACTCGCCGGGTGACAGTGCTTCCCGCTGCTGCTCAGCCATCGTGCGCCTCCTGGGTCGCGGCGTTGGGGGTACTCTACGGCGGGCGCGGGCGCGTTGTCCAATGAGGGGTTGGCTCCGGCGAGCGTCCCTCTTACAGGCAGCACCTCCCCCGGCCCCTCAACCCTCACCCCCAGCCCCTCTCCCACCATTGGGAGAGGGGAGCAGGCGGCACGCGCAGGGGGAGCAGACAGGGCATTTACAACTGACACCTGCAGGAAAGAAGAGGGGTCTCTGGGTCAGGCCGATAGATTGCCCCGTCGGGCGCCGCCTACTCCACCTGGTAGCGCTCGGCGAGTTCGAGGGTGCGGCGGGCGCGGGCGATGACGGGCTCTTCAAGGAATGCGCCGTGGTAGTTGAGGACGCCGGCGCCCTGCGCGATGGCCTCCTCCAGCGCGGCGATGACCTCCCGCGCGTAGGCAATCTCCTCCACAGTGGGGCTGAACGCTGCATTGACCGGCTCGATCTGCGACGGGTGTATGACGGCCTTCGACGTGAAGCCTAGCTGTAGTTCCCAGGGACATTGTTTACAGCCGGGAGGCGGGAGTGGTCCCGCCGATGCCGCCGTGTGGACGCTGGTGATTGTAATACGCAAGGAAGCCACGCAGCGCTTCGAGCCGCTCACGGTTGGAAGAGTACGGCCGCTGGTAGGCCCATTCGGCCTGCATGATCTTGTTGAACGCCTCCGCCTTGCCATTGGTCTGAGGCCGGAAGGGCCTCGTGCGCTTCAACCGCAGGTTTCGTGCCGCCGCCGTAGAGGTGAAGATGCGGCTCACGTAGCAGGCGCCGTTGTCGGTCAGGACGCGCTCGACCGTGAAACCTTGGCGTTCGAAGTGGGCAAGCGCCCGGACCAGGAAAGCAGCAGCGCTCACGCCGCGTTCGTCCGGCAAGGCCTCGGCGTAGGCATAGCGGGAGTGGTCGTCCACGGCTACGTGGACGAAGTCGAAACCGAGGCGAGGGCCGCGCTGAGGGCCACTGCGAGTCTCTGCGAACCCGGGCAGGATGCGCTTGCCGCCACCCTGCGGGATGCGACCGAGTTTCTTGATATCCAGGTGAACCAGCGCGCCAGGACGGGGATGCTCGTAGCGAACGATCTCCCGTGTGGTGCGGTGGAGCCACGCGAGGCGGTGAAGCCCGGCACGGCGTAGACGGTGGAGCGAGCGATGCCCAACTTCCACCCGATGCGGTGCGGTCCCCAGGCAAGCATACGGCGTGCAGCGCAGATGGTTGCTTCCTGGAACCGAGCGGTCTGGCGGGGGCTGCGTAGGGGGCGGCTGGAACGATCGTGGAGCGCGTCTGCCCCACCTTCGCGGAACCGACGCACCCACTTCGAGACGGTAGAGCGGGAGACGCGGAACAAGCGAGCCACTTCGGCCTGGGGCCAGCCGTCCATCACCTGTTCGACCAGCTCAGCGCGAGTCACGGGAGTCAAGCGTGCGTTACGATGGGTCATGAGAGGCCTCCTGTTACTGCTGGGTTCGTTCACACAACAGCAACAGCGAGGCCTCTCACTTGTCAACAACCTCTATGGGAACTACACCTAGCCGCCGCGCCTGCGCCGCTTCGCGGGCCAGACCTTCCAGGTCGTTCAGTTCCGTCCAGATGACGTCGACGGGCTGGGCGCCCGCGGCGACACAGGCCGTGGCGACAGCGGCACGCTGGTAGAGCAGCTCCTTCGCCTCGCCGGTGCGGATGAGGGGCAGGCCCATCTCGCGGGAGAAGTCCTCGCCGCCGAACTGGACGGCGATGATGCGCGGGTCCGCCGCGCAGATAGTCTGTGCTCTCACCACGCCGAGCGGGCTCTCGATGAGCAGTTGGAGGCGGGTCGAGCCGGGCTCGATGCCCATGCGCTCTTCCTCGTGCGCAAGCGCGGCGCTGACGCCCTGCACCTGGGCGGCGCTCTCCACCTTGGGGAGCACGATGCCTTCCACGTTGAGCGCGAGCGCGGCGCTAAGGTCATCGGCGAAGAGGTGCTCGTGGCGGGGGTTGTTGACTCGGATATAGCGCCGGGGCGTGCCCTCCGGCGGCACGGCGGGAAGCGCCTCGGCCAGCACGCTGCGCGCGCGCACTTTCTCGGCGGGGGGCACGGCGTCCTCGTAGTCGTAGATGACGGCGTCCGCCGGGAGCTCCAGCGACTTCGCGATCATGCGTTCCTTGTGGGCCGGAACGTAGAGCCAGGAGCGGATGAGCGCGTCGTTGGTCATGGGTCCCTTTTCAGTACGACCGGGGCATGCCGAGGACGTTCTGTCCGAGGTATGCGAGGACGAGGTTGTTGTTGACAGGAGCGGTCATGAAGAGGCGGGTCTCACGGAACTTGCGCTCGATGTCGTACTCCTTCGCGAAGCCGTAGCCGCCGTGCGCGTTGAGGCAGGCGTTGCCCGCTTCCCACGCGGCCTCGGAGGCGAGGAGCTTGGCCATGTTGGCCTCCGCACCGCAGCGCTCGCCGCGGTCGAACTTGCCGGCGGCGTCGAAGCGCATGAGGTCGGCGGCCTCGGTGTGGGCGTAGGCCTGGGCGATGGGGAGCTGGACGCCCTGGTTCGCGCCGATGGGACGTCCGAACACGACGCGCTCGCTCGCGTAGGCGGCGGCGCGCTCGATGAAGAAGCGCGCGTCGCCGACGGCCTCGGCGGCGATGAGGATGCGCTCGGCGTTCCAGGAGTCGATGATGTAGCGGAAGCCCTTCCCCTCCTCGCCTATGAGGTTCTCGGCGGGTATCTCCATGTTGTCGAAGAAGAGCTGGTTCGTGTGGCGGTTGAACGTCATCTCGATGGGGTTGACCTGCAGGCTGTCGCCCGCCTCGCGCATGTCCACGACGAACACCGAAAGGCCCTCGGTCTTGTTCGTCAGCTCCTCGTAGGGCGTGGTGCGGGCAAGGAGGAGCATGAGGTCCGACTGCTGGACGCGGGAGATGAACGTCTTCTGGCCGTTGACGACGTACGTGTCGCCCTTGCGGACGGCGGTCGTCGCGATACGGGTCGTCTCGGAGCCTGCGTCGGGTTCGGTGACTGCGAACGCCTGCAGGCGGAGGTCGCCGCCGGCGATACCGGGAAGGTAGCGCGCCAGCTGCTCGGCGCTGCCGTGGCGCAGGATGACGCCCATGATGTACATCTGGGCGTGGCAGGCGGCGGAGTCGCCGCCGGAGCGGTTGATCTCCTCCAGGATGACGCTGGCCTCGGTGACGGACATGCCTCCGCCGCCGTACTGCTCCGGGATGAGCGCCGAGAGCCAGCCGAGCTCGGTGAGCTCCCGCACGAACGCTTCGGGGTACGCGCCGTCACGGTCGAGGGCGCGCCAGTACGGGCCGTCGTACTTCTTGCAGACGCCGCGGACGGCGAGTCGGATGTCGTTCAGGGTGTCGGGCGGTTGTTGCAGCAACATGGTGGGATTGGACAAGGCGCGCGCCGGTGTGTCAAGCGGGGTCAGGCCACACTCCCGTCCGCATAGAGTGCGCCGACGCGTTCGGCGTCGTAGCCGAGGACCTCACGCAGCACCTCTGCGGTGTGCTGTCCAAGCGTCGGGGGCGGCGTGAACCGCTCCTCTCCGGCGGCTGAGAGCTTGAACGGGTTGCCGGTCGCCTCGTAGGAGCCGCCTTCCGGGTGTTCGACCTCCACGATCATGCGGCGGGAGCGCACCTGAGCGTCCTGTACGGCCTCGTCCAGCGTGTTCACCGGCGCGACGGTGAGGCCCGCCGCTGCGAGTATGCGCACCCACTCGCCGCGGGAGCGGGTGGCGACGATGGTCTCCAACGCGGCGTTGATGCGGTTGCGATTGGCGATGCGCCCTGCCCTCGTGGTGAGTTCCTCGTCCTGCAATGACGCAGCGGCTTCCAGGGCAGCGCCCTCAAGTCCGGTATCCGGGGCGTTGAGCTTCTCAACGAACGCCTTCCAGTGCGGGTCGACGGTGACGGCGACAAAGACCCATCCGTCTGTTGCGCGGTAGGCGTTGTAGGGGACGTGCAACTTCATCTCGTTACCGGTGCGCGGCGTGGGGATGCCGGACATGAGGTGCATGACCGCGTGGTAGTTGATGAGCGACATCTGCACGTCCAGCATGGAGATGTCGACGTGCTGGCCCTCACCGGTACGCTCCCGCGCCGCCAGCGCCGCGAGGATGCCGAGCGCTCCGGCCATGCCGGCGCAAAGGTCGCCGTAGAGCGGCCCTGCCCGCACCGGCGAGCCGTCCGGGTCGCCCGTCATGCCCATCACGCCCGCGAACGCCTGAACCGTGGCGTCGAGCGCGGCACGGTCGCGTCCGGGGCCGGTCAGGCCGTAGCCGGTGATGGAGCATGCGACGACGCGCGGGTTGAGCGCCTTCAGCGACGGGTAGTCGATGCCGAGGCGTCCGGTGACGCCGGGCCGGTAGTTGTCCACGACGACGTCCGCCCAGCGGACGAGGCCCTCGAACACCTGACTGCCGCCTTCGCTGCGGAGGTCGACCACCATGCCGCGCTTGTTGCGCTGCAGGTTCATGATGTGGGGCGTTAGCGAGCCCATCATCAGCGACGGGTCGTCGCCGAAGTGGCGGGCGTTCTCGCCGCCGGGAGGCTCGATCTTGATAACGTCCGCGCCGAGGTCGGCAAGGACCGCAGCAGCGTAGGGGCCGGAGACGATGGTAGTGAGGTCTACGACGCGGAGTCCTTCGAGGGCGTTCATCCGTCCTTCCGCGGCCTCCCCCTGGCACGCCTCTCCAGCCAGAAACAGACGGCTCTCGGACTCCGCCTGAGGGCGATGCCGATGGGTTCCCCGGCGACCATCGCCGCGAGCGTCAAGTTGCGGCGCACTTCGCGTGTGGTCTCGCCTTCGTTGCAGGTAAGCATGCCGACCTCACCGGGCCGCACGCGGTAGACGTACTCCAGGTATTCCCGGAGCAGTTCGACCTTCGTCCGCGCCCTTGCGGCGGCTTCGTCCATCCTGGCCCGGGTAAGCGCTGCCATCGCGTTCTCCGATGCGGGCATGCCACCCGCGCGTACACTTGTACTCTACCCTAACCCACAAGCGTACCCTAGCCCCCAAGCGCATCTGCGCCAGCCTGCGCGACCTCCTCGTCCTTGTCCGGCGGACCGCCTCCCGCTCCGACCGCACCCACGAGCTCGCCGCTCTTGTAGAGCGGCACCGCGCCCTGCACCCACGTGATGCGTCCTCCGTAGAGGTCCCGCACGGTGTCAAGCAGTCCCTGCGGGAAACGGCCTGCCGCTACCCCGCTGGGCGTCCCCTTCGTTACGGCGGTCGCGACGGCCTTGCCCCGCACGACGTCCGGCGTGAATGGGTTGGCGCCGTCCATGCGCGCAGAGGCGACGAGGCTCGTCTGCAGATCAACCACGGCCACGGCCATCGTGAACCCGAGTTCACGCGCCTTGTCGAGCGCGGCCGCGATGACCTTGTTCGCATCTTCCAGCGTGATGCCGCTCATTCACGTACTCCTGTCGCCGCGCATTATCGCACGGCGTAGCGCTGTTCCATCTCGGTGATGGCCCCGAGGCCAAGCGCGTCGGCGATGGACGTGCGCAGATCGCCGCCGGAGCCGAAGCGGTCGATCGCCGATATGCGTCCGCTCTGGCGCAACTCCACCATCATCTCTTTGATGATGGGGTAGAGCGAGAAGATGGGCCCGCGGTGTATCTGGAACCGGAAGCCGAGCGCCTCGACGTCGTCCCGCGGCAGTTCGCCGTTGTACATGCGCGGGAGGTCGCCGAGGCGCCGGGCGAACTCCTCGAGGTCGTCGCTCGTGCGTATGCCGTCGACGAACACGAGGTCCGCGCCCGCGTCGACGAATGCCCGGCAGCGGCGCTCCACGTCGTCCCAGCCGTTCACGGCGAGGGCGTCCGTTCGCGCGATGACCACGAAGTCGTCGTCGGAACGCGCCTCGACGGCGGCGCGTATCTTGGACGCGGCCTCGTCCATGTCGATGACCTGCTTGCCCTCGAAGAAGCCGCACTTCTTGGGCGCAACCTGGTCCTCCATATGGACGCCAGCGACGCCCGCGCGTTCGTACTCGCGGATGGTGCGGTGGACGTTGATGGCGTTGCCGTAGCCGGTGTCCGCGTCGGCGACGACCGGCACGTCCACGACCGAGGTGATGCTCGCGGCGTTCTGCACCATCTCCGTCTGTGTGAGCAGGCCCACGTCCGGCAGGCCCCTGGACATGGAGGTCGCGAAACCTGACATGTAGACGGCGTCGAAACCCGCTTCCTGGGCGACGCGTGCAGTGAAGCCGTCGTAGGTGAAGGGCGCGAGCAGCATCCGCTCGCCGGAGAGCAGTTCGCGCAGGCGCGTCGTCGTTCTCATCGCTGCTCCTCCAGCAACTCGCGAAGTCCGGTTTCCAGCGTGGGCAGCCACTCGTCAAGCGGCGTCGAGAGCGGCAGTGTGATGGCGATCACCTCTTGCTTCATCATGCCGCCGGGCGCCCTGCTCCACGAGCCGGGGTCCTCCTTCCCGAGTTCGATATTGAGGTCCTCGCGGTCTATGCCGAGCTCGTCGGTTACGTCATAGACCTTCCCGATATCTTCCATCGTGATGACGTCATCGGCCATTGCCATTCCTACTCCAAAACTTGGTGTATGGTGCGGAAATCAAGCACCGTTGTCGTCTTCCGAGTATCCACGGCGGTGTACTCTGAACCGTATGCCCTCGCGATTGACCTGAACGTCCAACTGTAGGTCCCGCAAAACGGGCAGTGAGTACGGGATAGCCACCTCCAACTCCCTATTGTGCACGTACTTGACCATCGCTCCCGCTGCTGCCGTCGCTGCTATGTAACCGCCTGCAACCACCAGTGCCGGCAATGGCATGACCTTTCTCCTGTCAATCCTCGCACTTCTAGGTATCCCCATTATCCGGTGTCGCATGATGCTGCGTCGCGCCCTGCCCGGCTGTCAACGTTTCCGCGTCATCGTCCCAGAGCCGCACCAGTCCATATTCGCCGTCGAAGCCGGGCCGAATGCGCACGCGGCCGAGCCGCGCCCGCATCACTCCTTCAGCGACACGCTCACCTGCGGCGTGTGCTATCTCCGACGCGTCGGCTGCGGTAAGGATATGCAGTTCAGCACCGACGCGCGCGGCAAGTTCAAGGCAGACACGCTGCACAGCCTTGCTCGCTACGCCGTAACCCATCGCTTGCGCGACGATCTCCACCAGCGGAACGAGCCGCCGGAACGGCGGGCGCTCACTCTCCGTGCCGCGCAGCAGACCATCAACATCCGCCGCGAGGGGTTCGGAGGGACGCCCAGCAAGCGATCCCACGCGGTGCAGCACGCCGAGCGTAAGCTTCCGCCCGCATACCGGGCATCGTCCGTCGTGCTCGCCCGGGGGCAGGTTGACGCCGCACTTGCGATGGCCGTCGTGGTGGTACTTCCCCTCCTGGGGGTAGAACTCCGCCGTCCACTCCACTCCGTCCGCTCTCAGCGCCTCGATGAGCGCGCCGTAGCCCGGTCCGCCCGCGAACACGGTCAACTCGCGTCCCAGCCGCTGCGCGGAGTGCGCGTCGGAGAACGATACGAGCGTTCGCCCGTCCAAGTCGGGCACGCGCCAGTTCATTGCGGGGTCGCTGGAGAGGCCGGTCTCGACCGCGTGGACGTGCCCGGCCATGTCGCCGAAGCATTCCTCCAGCGAGTCGAAACCGCTCCTGGAGCCGAAGACGGCGTACCAGGGAGTCCACACGTGCGCCGGAACAACCTCGCACCGCGGGTCGACCGAGAGAACGGACTCGACCACGTCGCGACCGGAGAGGCGCAACATGGGGCGCCCGTCCGAGGCCAGCGCGCCGTGCGGACTGAATGCGCGGCAGATACCGTCCACCGCGTCGAAGTCAGGCGCGAGGATGAGCAGGTGGAGGCGCCGGGAGCGTCCGTCCTGGGGGTAGACGCAGCTCACCTCCGTGCCGAGGACGAACCGAGCGGGACGCTCCCTGCCTCGAACGTCGTGCCGTTCCGGCTGCGCAACGAGTTCGAACAGGTCGTCGTCAACGGGGCGGAGGCTGCGCCTCAGTTCAGCGAGCCAGGCCGGGTGGGTGAAGTCGCCGCACGCGAGCAGGTCCACGCCCTTGATGTCCGCCCAGGCGGCGAGCATTTGCAGAGAGAGCGCGGGGCTGGTCCCCCTGGCGTAGGGCGAGTGCAGATGCAGATCGACTGTGAAACTCACGTTGAGCGCAGTGTAACGCAGGCGGTATCCCATAAGAATCGGGGCGAGCAGCCAGCCGGGCGCCGCTGTCTCACGTGCAAGTGAACGGGTACAAAGACCCGCGTTGACAACCCGTGGGGCCTATGCTAATCCGTCGCGCAGGACAGAGAATCCGGGTACGCCCGCGCGGGCGGGAAGGAGGAGGGCTATGGCGGTTATCGATGCCGACGCGCACGTGGTCGAGAACGAGCACACCTGGGACTACATGCGGGAGGAGGAGCGCGAGTTCCGCCCCTTGAGCGTTGCAACCACCGATCCGGACGCTCCCGTCCGGCGCTACTGGCTGATCGGCGACCGCTCGACGGGCCGAGCGTTCATCCGCAACACCAACGAGGGCACCGGCACGAGCGACGAGTCGCGCGAGATGGGGAGTGTCGAGTCCCGCCTGGCGCATATGGACGAGCTGAGGGTGGACATCCAGGTGCTGTACCCCACGCTGTTTCTGCGTCCGTTGAGCCCCCGGCCGGAGGTGGACTACGCGCTCGCGCGCAGCTACAACCGCTGGATGGGCGATATCTGGCAGATGGGACAGGGACGGCTCCGCTGGCCGGTTGTCGCGCCGGTCTACAGGCTCGATCAGGCCATCGAGGAGGCCCACTACGGCAAGGAGCACGGGGCGTGCGGTGTGTACCTGTGCGCGGGCGATGCGGGACTCAGCCTCACCGACCCGTACTTCTTCCCTCTGTACGGGGAGGCGAGCAAGCTGGGCATGCCGATCTGCATCCATGCGTCAGTTGGCAACTTTGGGATGTGGGACCAGCAGGAGAACGGCCTGCGGTTCAAGCTGCCGCCCATCAGCGTGTTCCACAACCTGCTGATGCGGGGCGTACCGGACAAGTTCCCGGACCTGAGTTGGTGTTTCGTCGAGGTCAGCGCCCAGTGGGTGCCGTACGTGATGAACGACCTATCGATCCGGTTCGGCAACAGCGGGCGCGAGTTCTCAGGCGCCGCGCTGATGCGCGAGAACCGTATGTATGTCGCGTGCCAGACCACCGACGACCTGCAGTACGTCATCGACACGGCGGGCGACGACAACATCATCATCGGCACGGACTACGGCCACGACGACACATCGTCGGAGATCCTTGCGATGCAGCGACTCCGAGAGGAGGGCAGGCTCGCCCCGAGCACAGTGGAGAAGATCCTCGACGACAACCCCCGCAGGCTCTACGGCCTATAGGGGTCTGCACCGCCTCCGGTGACTCCCCGCGGGGAATGACATCCCGCTTCGCTCGCCGCCGCTGCCGCCTGGGCTGTCTTCTCCAGCGCCACCCGGAGACGGCATCGCTGTCCCACATGTACTGACGAGTACATTTCGTTGACACTCTCAGGAGTGCGAGTTACGATTTACGAGGCTGCGGCCTGCCGGTCGCGGCCTTTGCAATATGCCGTTGGCATCGCCGAATCCATTCCTGTGCACTCGTTTCTTCCTTTCTGCACAGGAACGAACGGACGGAACCATGCAGAAGATAGGCGCCAGTGTCGTTTGTGAAGCCCTCCTGAAAGAGGGTGTCAACGTCATGTTCGGTCATCCGGGAGGAGCCATCCTCCCGTTCTACGACGCGCTCTGGCACTACCCCCAGATACGGCACGTGCTCGTCCGGCATGAGCAGGCCGCGGCCCATGCGGCCGAAGCCTACGCGCGCCTCACCGGGAGAGTGGGAGTCTGCGTTGCGACGTCCGGCCCGGGCGCGACGAATCTCATGACCGGCCTCACCGCGGCGAAGATGGACTCGACGCCCATCGTCGCGATCACCGGACAGGTCGCCCGCCCCTTCATGGGGACGGAGGCTTTCCAGGAATGCGACACCTGCGGCATGGCCGCTCCCGTAGTGAAGAAGACCTACCTCGTGATGAGCCCGGAGGACATCGCACCCACCATCCGCGAAGCGTTCCGTGTGGCACAGGAAGGCCGTCCGGGTCCCGTGCTCGTGGACCTGCCGAAGGACGTGCAGGCAGAGAGCTTCCAGTTCGAGGACTTGGAAGACGCCTGGCAGCCCTCCCCGCCCTCGACGCCGGACGCGGAGTCCCTCCATGAGGCTGCGCGCCTCGTCAACGAATCGGAGCGTCCGCTGCTCATCGCAGGACGCGGTGTGCACGTATCCGGCGCCTGGGACGAGTTGCAGACGGTGGCCGAACACATCAGCGCGCCGGTGTTGAACACGCTGCACGGCACGTCTGCGTTCCCGCGTCATCACAGCCTCGGCTACGGCATGCTGGGCATGCACGGCATGTACTGGAGCAACATCGCCACGACGGAGGCCGACCTGATCGTGGGAGTCGGCATGCGATTCGACGACCGAGTCATCGGCAGGCCGGGCACGTTCGGGAAGAACGCGAAGATCATCCACCTGGACATCGAGCCGTCGCAGTTCAACAAGAACGTGCGGGCAGAGGTGGCCCTGGCCGGCGACGTGAAGGCCTCGCTGGAGGCGCTGCTTCCCCTTCTGGAGCCGAACAAGCACTTCGACTGGCTGGACCGCATGCGGTACCTGGAGCACAAGCATCCGAGCATCGACGTGCCGGAGAGCGACGTGGTCACGCCGCAGTACGTGCTGCGCGAGCTCAACAAGCTGGTGGAGCACGACACCGACCCAGTGGTGATCACCGGCGTGGGGCAGCACCAGATGTGGGCCGCCCAGTTCCTGTTCATGCCGACGGCCAACTCGTTCGTCTCCTCGGGTGGGCTCGGCGTGATGGGATTCGAGGTGCCGGCGCTGATCGGGGCGCAGGTTGCGCGGCCCAACTCCCGGGTTTGGGGCATCTGCGGCGACGGCGGTTTCCAGATGACGTTGCAGGAGCTGGCGACGATCGCGCAGGAGCACCTGCCCGTGAAGATCTGCATCATGAACAATGGCTACCTGGGCATGGTGCGGCAGTGGCAGGAGCTTTTCTACGACCATCACTACAAGTCCGTGTCCATGAGCGGGCCGGACTACGTGAAGCTGGCGGAGGCGTACGGCATACCGGGTCTGTGCGTGCAGGACAAGCAGGACGTCGGCATGGCGCTGGCGACCGCGGCGCATCACCCAGGCCCCTACCTGATCGACTTCCGCATCTCTCCGGAGGAGAACGTCTACCCGATGGTGCCGCCCGGCGCATCGCTCGCCCAGACTGTTGAGGACCCACGCGTGGTCCACTACCGGGAGCCGGTGCACGTCATCGAGGGTCTCGTCTCCTACCCGTAGGGCTGGCGGGTGAAGTTCTCCCCAACCTATCCAACCAAACGATTCGTGTGTGGTCGCAAAGCAACAGACGGTTCGATACTGTCGGGCAGTCGACTTAGCGCCGTGTCAGCCCAAGCAGCAGGCCGCACAAGCTCCGCCAGGCTACGGGCGGAATCGATCGCCTTGAACCCTTATTCTTCGATCACCCTGATAATCTTGATACAGGGGCAAGGTCACAGCCATGGAACACCACTATCAGAAATCTCAATCTGCCAAAAACAAGTGGCCGGTTCACTTGTAACACGCAGTCAAGAACGCTAAATCCGCCGGTCAGTTGGCGTCCTCGATCGCAACGGGCCACTCGCAACGCGCCTTAGAACTAAGCATCCCAAAGGTAGATAGCGTCTTCAGACGAGGCTATCCGATGAACCCTGTACTCGTTCACTACATGTGAAACAGTCCGGGCCTGGCAGGCCATCGTGATCAGCGTGATGTCGACATGTCCATGAGTATAGACACGGACTGTCGGGTTCCTACCGGGACACTGTTCTCTCGAGCGCTTCTGTCGCCCCTTGCCGGAGTCATCCAGCAACACCTGTTCTGCCTCTCACCGGCGTGGCACGATCAGCTGCCGTCCGAATGTTCCCAGACCCTGACGGGTGTAGTATGCGTCCGCGGTCAGTCGCACGAACCACCCATCGCGTCGGAGGGTGAAAATGAATATCGGGTTTGTCGGAACCGGAAAGATGGGCGGACAGTTCGCGCGCAGACTGCTGGAGGCGGGACACGACCTCTCGGTCTACGACCTTCGCCGGGAAGCGACCACGAGTCTCTGCGAAATGGGCGCCCATCTGGTGGAGGGGCCGAAGGCAGCGGCACAGGAGGCGGAGATTGTCCTCACCTCACTTCCCAACCCTGGCGCGGTGGAGGCTGTGGCGCTGGACCCCGATAACGGCATCATCGCCGGGATGCGCTCCGGCGGTACCTACGCAGACCTGAGCACCAGTCCGCCGTGGTTGTCGGTCAAAGTCGCAGCGGCCTTTCGAGCGGCTGGCAAGCGAGCGTTAGACACACCGGTGAGCAACGGTGGGGTGTTCATGACCATCGGCGGGGACCCTGATGCGTTTGCCGAATACAGGCCTGTCTTTGAGACTATCAGCCAGAACGTCTACTACATGGGCGCGCCTGGCATGGGCCAAGTGGCCAAGCTCGTCCGACAGTACGTCGCCTTCGCCGCGTTCACGGCCGAGTCGGAGGCGATGCTCATCGCCGCAAAGGCCGGTGCACCCATGGAGACCATGGCCGATTTCATGACCAAATCCGTGGGGCGTACGTCGCACTTGGAGCGTGTTTGGCCGTCCATTCTCAAAGGAGATTTCGAGACCCCCTTCACAGGGACATTGGACATCGTTGCCAAGGACGTCAGCCTGGCTGTGGAGCTGGCCCGCCAAGTGAAGGCGCCGGCGGATGTCGGCCTAGTCGTCAACGACATGCTGGCGCGCGGCCAGGCCCAGGGATGGGGCCAGCGCAACTGGTGGGCAGCGGTCGAAGTGCTCGAAGAGTCGGCTCAGATACAGGCAAGGATCTGACGTAGGGGCTATGATGCGAGTTAACGGTTGATGAAGTGGGCTGGCTGGTGTAAGTCGGCCGGTCGTGCACCGGACTGACAGGGAGGATGCAGATGGCTTCTCAACTCAAGAATGACTCCCTCAAGTCATTGATGGACTGGGACCAGGGAATCGTCAGCCGTGAGATCTTCGTTAACCGGGAAATCTACGATCAGGAACAAGAGCAGATATTCGCCCGCTCATGGCTATTCGTTGGACACGAGAGCCAGGTTGCCAAGCCCGGCGACTTCTTCCTTTCCAGCATGGGGGAGGAGTCCGTCATCCTCACTCGCGACCGGGAGCATAGACTCCATGTGTTCCTGAACACCTGCCGTCACCGAGGCATGAAGGTCTGCCGCTACGACGAGGGCAACACGTCCGTTTTTTCTTGCCCCTACCACGGATGGAGCTACGCCCTCGACGGCAAGCTCGTGGGAGTGCCCTACTACCAAGAGGCCTACGGGGACGTCCTGGACAAGTCGAAATGGGGACTGGTGGAGGTGGCCCAACTCTGCAACTACAAGGGCACGATCTGGGCCACCTGGGACCCACAGGCGCCCTCTTTCCTCGACTACCTGGGTGACATGCGGCTGTACCTCGATGCCGTCGTTGACGGCCGAGATGGCCGGGAGGGCGGTTCCGAAGTGTTCGTCGGTGTCTGGAAATGGCAGTTCCCCGCCAACTGGAAGTTCGGGGCAGAGAATTTCCTCGGAGACCACGCTCACTTCATCAGCCACCGGTCCGAGACGCTGGTTGGCACCGGACCCGGAGGGCCAGGCACAGAACGCCACGGTAGCGGTGCGCAACGGAGAACCGCGCCTGACAGTGGCAACGTCTCGTTCACCTACCTGGGCCACGGCTCGGGAGGTGGAGCGCCTCGCCTTGGCGGGACGTCCAGGTTCCCTGACTTCCCCAACAACCCGGCCGTCGCCGAATATTTCAGAAACCTTGCGGCCGAGCGCAGCGAGCGATTGGGGAACAAGCTCTACGCCCCTGCCTCCACCGGCACCATCTTCCCGAACGTTTCGTTCCATGGCTGGTTCCCGCGAGGGTTCGCCGTTTGGCAACCCCGCAGCCCACAGCTAACCGAAGGCTGGCGGTGGGTGCTCATCGATGCCGACGCGCCGGACGAGGTGAAAGACCTCATTCGCCACTACGCGACGTGGTATGCCGGCCCCCAAGGCATGACCGAGCAGGACGACATGGAGAACTGGAACTATGCGACGGAGGCCAGCAGCGGCGTGATCGCCAGACGCCTCTCCTACAACTATCAGATGGGCATGGGACGCGCTGAGCCTGTCGAAGGCCTAAAGGACGCGCTTTTCACCCCGTTCATGAGCGAAACCAATCCGGTGTGGTATTACCGCCGCTGGCTGGAATTGATGGGAGCGGATAGCTGGAACGACTTGTACCCCAAGAAGAAGGACCCGGTCCAATACCCGCCGATCTCGTAACCCCGGTACCGAAAGAGTGAGAGGGGGACGCCAATGGTTCAACAGGAAGAGGCAGTTGAAAAAACGCTCGCCTACTACCTCTTGAAGCAGGAGATCGAGGATTTCCTCATTGAGGAGGCCGACCTTCTGGACGACCGCCGGTACGAGGAGTGGCTCAACCTGCTGACGGACGACATCCGCTACTGGGTCCCACTCAGGAGGAATGTGAAGTTCGGTGAGTGGGACAGGGAGTTGACTCGCGAGCGACAGGACCTCAGCTGGTTTGACGAAGGCAAGGAGACCCTCACGATGCGGGTCAAGCAGATACTGACCGGAGTCCATTGGGCGGAAGAGCCCAGCTCCCGCATCACGCACTTCGTTTCCGGGATAAGGCTGGTCAAGATCAGTCCCCTAGTGGAAGCGCCGGAAGAGGTGACTGTGGGAAGCCGATTGTTGGTCTACCAAAACCGCGTGGCCACGGAGACGAACATCCTGGTGGGCAGGAGGGAGGACATCCTCAGAAAAGTGGACGGCCAGTGGAAGATAGCCCGCAGAAAATTCCTGCTCGACCAGAGCGTGCTGCTGGCCAAGAGCATGACGTTCTTCTTCTAATCACGACCGAGGGCGGGAGGGAATATGGTCAATGCGCGAGAGTTACCTGTGAGTTCGGTCGTGCGCCTGGGCAACGGCGCCACTGCCGAGGTGATCGACAACCCCAGGGACGGGATGTGGATCCTGGTTCGATTCCTCTCCTCGGAGAGCGACCCGTCCTCCGTGGGACAGGAAGACATGGTGTTGGCGCCGGACGTGGTAGAGGTGCTCGAAACCCCCGAGGCCGGGTGATACGCGGGGACGTACGGCTTGACCTGCGCCAGGGCCCGGCGACAGGGCATGCGGGCAGCCAGTGCTCGCCGGAGTGGAGTTGGGTGTTAGTGGAGCTAGGTTTTGGGCAAGGGCACTAAGGGAGGTGCTTCCATGACAGGACTAAGGATCCGTTCCATCTGGTTGGTGGCCGCGCTTGCGCTGGTCCTCTCCGCGGTAGCCGTGGCGTGCGGCGGTGACGACCCGACGCCGACGCCTGTGCCGCCAACGGCCACGACGCCCCCGATTGCGACACCGACGACGGCTCCTCCTGGGGTCACACCGCCTGCGGCGACCGCAACGCCGACCCCGACGCCCGGACCGACGGCGTTCGATCTTCTCCTCGAAGAGGCACGCCAGGAACTTGCCGCGGACCCCGTCCTGGCCATCGGTTTCAGTTTGAGGGAACCCATCCCAGAGCTGCTGGCTGAACGGTTCAATGCGCGATTCGGCACGAACATGCGGCTGGAAGGGGTGGGCGTCTCCTCGACCGAGGCCGTGACGCGCGCCCTGGTGGCCTACCAGGCCGGCCAGCCTGCTGAGGACGTGTTCCGGACCAGCATCGAGGTCATGAGCAACGTGGTCGACACCGGCCTCGCCGAGCAGGTCGACTGGGTCGGCATCTTTGGAGACGAGTTCCCCCTGATCGCTGAGGCGGCGATGATGCTGATTCCCGAGTACCAGGGGTACGCGCTGCACTTCAACGACCAGTTCCGGCAATCCGGCTACCGAACCGACCTGATTGATTTCGACGACCTCCCCAAGACATGGGATGAAGTACTGGACCCCAAGCACAAGGGCAACTTTGTCGTCGATGGCCGCGGCTACCCGATCCACTATCTGCTGTGGCTCCCGGATTGGGACCGTGACCGCGTGCTCGCCTACGCACGGGGCCTGCTGGAAAACGATGCGCTGGTCGTCTCACGCTGCCGCGGCAATGAGTTGATCAGTGGCGAGGTGGCATTCACACTGGCCTGCGGCAGCCTGACGCAGGAATCAAAGGACGACCCCAGCCTTCCGGTGGACCAGTACCTGATCGGGCCGCAGAACCCGACGAGCTGGGTCAACGTCTTCGTCCCGGCGAATGCGGGGCACCCCAATGCTTCCAAGCTGTTCGCGGCTTGGAACGTCTCTGAAGCAATGGACATCTGGGAGGAACATAACGCCCGCACGCGTGAAGGCGTCCCCGGTTCGTCTTATGTGCAGGAGGTCCTGACCGACAAGAACCCGCTGAATACGACGCTGGTTGCACCGGAGACGATCGAGCAGGCCGAGGAAGCGAACGTTCTTCGTAAGGAAGTCGCCGAGATCCTCACCGGCGTCCGCTAGAGGCGTTAGCCTGAGCGACCGCATCCGCGCGAGAACGGGCTGTGACCGACAACTGCCAGGTCATGGCCCGGTTCTCGGTGCGCTGACGGTCAGGCCTCGTTGACGGCAGGAGTGGTTCATGGTGCTGAGCGCACGAACGCTCACGGCAGTGCTGGGGACCGGCATGCGGCCCCAGCGGAACTTGGTGATTCTCGTAGGGGTCATCCTGACCCTCGCTATCTTCATACCGCTTCTGGTCATGATTGCGATGACCTTCCAACCGGGGGCCATCCTCCCGTTTCCCATCCAGAACGTTTCGCTCGAAAGCTACCGCGATGTCTTCCTGACCTCCGTCACCTACCGCCTGATGTGGAACACTGCCCTCTACGCCGGCGGCAGCATCGTGGTGGGGATGGCACTGGCGACCTTCATCGCCTGGTTCGTCGGCAGGACCGACCTCCCCCTCCGCAACACGGTCCACGCGCTGGTGTATGCCTCCTTCGGCATCCCGGGGCTCATCATCGGCTTGGGGTGGGCCATTGCGGCCGCCCCCCGCTCGGGCTACCTGAACCAGTTGATCCGCGCCCTGATCGGCTCGGACGCTCGCTCCGGGCCCATCGACATCTTCAGCTGGTACGGGTTGATCCTGGTGACCGGCCTCAGCGTCGCCCCCAGCATGTTCGTTTTTCTTTCGAGCCTCTTTGAGCGGATGGACCCCTCCCTCGAAGAGGCCTCCCAGATAGTGGGCGCCAAACGTTTGCACACGCTCAGACATGTGACACTGCCGCTCATGCGCCCAGGTCTCGCCACAGTCGTCGTCTATTTCACGACTGTGCTCATACAGTCGTTCGAGATACCCCTGGCGTTGGGGATTCCGGCCCGCATTCCCGTTCTCAGCACCCAGATATATATCGAGTCCCAGCCGGAGTTCGGCAGCGTCAACTACAGTTTCGCCAGTACCGTCGGCATCATTGCGCTCGTCACCGGCCTCGCCCTCATGGCGGTCTATTTCGCTGTGACCAGGTACGCGCGCCAGTACCAGGTCATCACCGGGAAGGACTACAAGGCCAAGCGCGTCAGCCTCCACGGCTGGAAATGGCCCGTCTTCGGCGTCATCGTCTTTCTCATCATGCTCAAGGTCGTCGTTCCGATCGTCGCGCTGGCCGAAACGGCATTCCTGCCGCTGTCGGTGCGTCCGTGGGAGCATCTGGGCGACGCCTCGTTCGACGCGTTCCGTGCCGTCTTCGACAATCACAAGGTCCGGCAGTCGCTGCTCAACACCTTGCTAGTGGTCCTCACTGCGTCCACGGTTGGCGTCTTCTTCGCCACGTTGGTGGCCTGGCTGAGCCTTCGATCGCGCGTACGGGGCGCCTATCTCTTGCAACACCTCTCGTTCCTGCCGTTGCCCATACCTGCCGTCGTGATGGCGCTCGGCCTGCTCTTGGTGGCGATCCGCACGCCATTGTGGGGCAGCATCTGGATCATCGCCATCGCTCATATCATCAACTTCCAGCCGTTCGGCGTGCGGCTCGTGAGCACAGCCGTCATGCAGATCGGCGACGAGCTCGAGGAGGCCGGCCAGATCACGGGCGGGTCTCCCTTCCACAACTTCCGGCACATCGTCGTCCCGTTGATCTTCCCCGCGATCCGGAACGCCTGGATGTGGATGTTCGCCCATAGCGCGCGGGACTTCACCTACCCGCTGATGTTCAGGGCCACCAACAATCTCGTCATCGCCACCGTTATCTGGGAGTTCTGGCAGGAGCCCGCCGGACAAGGGGAGGCAGCAGCCCTCTCGCTGCTGCTGGTGGGTGTCTTGTGGCTGGTCGCCTTCCTGCCCCGGTACGGACACACGAGAGAGCAGATCTAAACCACCCTGCTGATGGCTCTCAACAGAGCGAAGTGGTTGGGGACGGACATCCAGCGGTCTCCTAGCGGTCGGCGTCGACTTGCCCGGGCACCCGGTCCCAGTACGCCCACGCAAGCCCGGTGAGCGCCTTGTACGCTGGGACGTAGTCCACGATCGTAGCGTGTTGCACGCCCATCGCCTCCATTGCGCCGGCTGTCGTGATCCACGCACGGATCTCGCCGGTTCCACCCGCCATCGTCATCGATGGGAAATACATGGCGTCCAGCGACTGTCCTTTCCCGACGGTAATCTGGTCGAGGACCCAGCGGTCAAGGGGTTCGTCGATCCACCCCTTGCGGGGACCGCCTGGGTCGTGTGACAGCCCGCCCGATCCCAGAATGGCGATTCGCTCCGGCATGTCGAGGCAGACCTGCGCAATGGCCTGCCCCAACTCGTAGCAGCGCCTGCCGGTTGGAGACGGTGGGTCGTAGGTGTTTTCATATACGAGCACCAGCGGAATGTAAGGATCGGGCAGCACCTTGCTCACCGGACGGGTGAACGCGTGGGGCATCCCCTTCTGTGGCTGGGCCAGAGGCTGCAGCTGGTCGCAATGGTTCATGTCGAAGCCAAGCGCCACCAGCCCGTCCAGCATCCGCTGCGCGACCTCGCCGTTCGTCTTGTAGCGAACCAGGTATTCTTCCGATAGCGGCTTGTTGCGCGGGTTGATATAACCCCAGACGTCATCTCCGCCCGTGTACATCATGAAGGCGGGCTTCAGCGATCCATCGAATTGTTCGCTCTGGTCGCCGCCGATCACGATGAGCACGTCCGGCTGATAGTCCTCGATCTGCTCACGCAGCGCATCGAAGCCTCGCTTGATCCGCTTCGTGTAGTCGACGATCACGTCGTAGGTTTCGCGGTCAGCCTCCTTGGGGCGGGGCCGCCCACTCATGTCATGCATCCCGTAGTAGTAGCTGTCCCACTCCTCCGCCGATTCCTGGAAGGCCATTGGAGCGTGGCTGCAGGCAAGTCCCAGTCCGATCATAGAGTCTCCTCCCTGGACCAGTACGCATAAGGCGAGCCCTACCCACTCTGAGCGCGGACCACAGCCTAACACCGTGGAGCGGCGCCCTGCTCATTGTCATATGCACCGAGGCGCCCGACCATCTCCGCGTCCTTCGTTCTTCTCCGGGCCGCTGGTGTGGACATCCAGATGCCACGATTCGCCTTCGATAGCGCCAATAGTGCGGCACCGGCCGCTTTGTTCAACCGTTCTTCTGAGTTGAGGCGTCTCCGTGTCAGTTGTTCCTGAAACGCACAGCGGCGACGACCCCGGAGCAATACGGCAGAGCAATCCAGGGAGGAATCTCCGGTATGGGGTCGCCGCCACCGAAAGGCTCGTGCTGCTTTGAGACATACTCTCAAACCGCGAGGAGCGCTATCCCCATCAGGCGCACGTGAATCCAGGCGCACGTGAATCGAAATCGGTGGGTGTCCACGGCCCAGAGCAACGATTCCCCGCTATCAGGAGTGGATGTCTGCGGTTCTTCGCGGCCGATTTCCGCCCGATGGCACAGATGAACGATGGATTCTCGCCATTGACAGGAGGCACGGACACCCCTAGAGTCTGCCAAGTTGCACGCGCGGCTACTCCCCAGCGCTCGGGGACCAGGAGCGTGGCACATCCGCTCCGGGAGGGAGCGTGCTTAGTCAAGTCCGCCCCGCGCGATTTCGCTTTCACCTGTGAGGCTTCCTATGAGCGGGAGAACTACACTGCACCTGATATCGGACGGCACCATCAAGATTGACGGAGGCGTGCTGTTCGGACAGGTGCCCAAGAGCCAATGGCAGGACTGGATGTCCGCGGACAGAAGGAACCGGGTCAAGCTCAACCTGAACTGCCTGCTGGTGCGCGTTGGCGAGCGTAACTTCCTCGTCGACACGGGAGCAGGCGCGAAGCACACCGCTGAGGAGCGGGACGCGCTCGGCCTCTCCACGAGCCAACTGCTCTCCGAGTTGAAGTCGCACGGACTGGCGCCCGCCGACATCCACGGCGTGGTACTGACCAGCCTCCACTTCGAGCATACGGGCGGATGCACGCGGGCGAACCGCCGGGGCGAGTTCGTCCCGACGTTCCCCAAGGCGACGTACTTCGTGCAGCGAGAAGCGCTGGAAGAGGCCCTCTCCCCCACGGACAGGCACGTGAACGGCTACGTGCCCAACGACTACATCCCCCTGCGCGACAGCAAGAGACTGGAACTGGTCGACGGGGAAGCGACCATCGTTCCGGGGTTGCAGGTGCGACGGGCGAGCGGACCGTACCAAGGGCACCAGATCGTCGTGGTGACGCACGGGGGCGAGCGAGTCGCCTTCCTAGGCGACCTGATCCCAACGCACCACCATCTGCAGCCGGACTGCATCGCAGCGAGTGATCTGCACCCGGAGGAGACGCTCCAGACGAAGTACAGCGTCCTCGACGAGGCAGTGCGCGACGGCTGGATGCTCGTCTTCAGCCACGACACGGAGCGCCGCGCCGGTTACCTGCAGCAGCGGGGGAACCGGCGTACCCTGCGGCCCATCTCGCTCGACTGACACCACCACGAGTCGGCTGCGCCCAGAACCAGCGCGGGCAAACCGGTTAGCAGAGCGATTGCGGTGCCATACCTCCCTATCCACGAGTACGGCCTGATAGGAGACATGAACTCCTGCGCGCTCGTCAGCAGCGGCGGCTCCATAGACTGGGCGTGCTTCCCCCGTTTCGACTCCCCCAGCGTATTCGCGGCAGTGCTGGACGACGCCAAGGGCGGGCGTTGCTCGTTGAACGTACCCGGCGCCCGCTCCATCACCCAGCGCTACCTGCCGGACACCACCATCCTGGAGACGCTGCAGGAAACCGAGGACGGGGCGGCGACGGTATGCGACTTCATGACGCGGGCTCCCGCCCGCACCCCGGACGCGCCACACGAGATCGTCCGCATCGTGGAAGGCGTGCGCGGCAACGTCACGATGCGACTCACTTTCCAACCGAGGCTCGACTATGCAAGGGGGGAGACGACCCTGAACCTGACCAGGAGCGGTGCGCTCGCGAGCCACTCGAGAGGCGCCCTGGCCCTCATCTGCGACGTGCCGCTCACCATCCAGGAAGCCGCTGACGGTGGCCAGCAGGCGGTGGCGGAGTTCACCGTGCAAGAAGGAGCACGGGTGGAGTTCGTGCTGGCTTTCGGCGCGAGGCGTGTGCCTTCCATCAGCACGATGGACTGCCAGAGCAAACGGGAGCGCGCTATACGGCACGACCATGCGAGCGTGGCGAAGCTCGACTACGGCGGCTACCTGCGCGACGAGGTCGTGCGCTCCTACCTGACCCTCCACATGCTGATCTTCGAGCCGACGGGGGCGATCGTCGCCGCGCCGACGACGTCCCTGCCGGAATCGCTCGGCGGCGTACGCAACTGGGACTACCGCTATTCCTGGCTGCGCGACAGTGCGTGGACGCTCGGCATCCTCTACCGCCTCGGCGACCCGCACGAGGGGGAGGCGTTCATCGAATGGGTGGTGGACCAGTGCGCCATGAGCATCGAATCGATGCAGATACTGTTCGGCATCGCGCCGGAGAGCGAGCTGGAAGAGAAGGAGCTGGACCACCTGGAAGGCTATGGCCGGTCCAGCCCCGTCCGCATCGGCAACGGCGCGGCGTTCCACCGCCAATTGGACGTGTTCGGCGAGGTTGCGCTGAGCCTCGCAGTGTTCCACCGCTACTCCGGCAACCTGTCGGACAAGGCGTGGGGCCTGCTCAAGCACATGGCGGACCTGGCTGCCGAGATGTGGCACATGGAGGACCGCGGTATCTGGGAGGTCCGCGGGCCGGAGCAGCACTTCGTCTACTCCAAGGTGATGTGCTGGGTGGCGCTGGACCGGGCAGCGAAACTCGCCGAAGGCCACGGCTTCGAGGGTGACGTGGAGTATTGGCGCAGACAGCGCGACCTGATACGCGAAGAAGTGCTCACCAAGGGTTGGTCCGACTCCAAGCGGAGCTTCGTGCAGGCGTACGATTCGGAGGCGGTAGACGCCAGCGCGCTGCTCATTCCGTTCCTTGGCTTCCTCCCTCCCGACGACCCGCGGATACGCTCAACGGTACGGCGCATCCAGATGGAGCTGGCCGACGGCCCATTCGTGCGCCGCTACCGCGTCGACGACACGGACGACGGCCTCGTGGGGGAGGAAGGGGCGTTCTACATCCTGAGCTTCTGGCTCATCGGCGCGCTGTTGACCATCGGCGAGACCCAAGAGGCGCTCACCTACTTCAACAAGGTCTTCGCGACGGCCAGCCGACTCGGTCTGTTCGCGGAGATGCACGACCCCGCCACTGGCAGGGCGCTGGGCAACTTCCCGCAGGCTTTCAGCCACATCGGTTTCATCCATACGGTGCGCAACATCAACGAGATGATGCGGAGCCAGTCCTACGAAGAGGAGTTGCAAGCGTGAGCCGCCGTGCGCTTGTGGCCGCGCCGCGCACACCCCTAGAATCAGGCATCCGGTCCGCCCTGCCCGCACAGACATCTACGTAGCGGAAGGCAAAGGAGCAACGCTTGACAACCAAGGTCTATGTAACAGGCGTCGGCATGATCACCCCTGTGGGGACGGACACGAAGTCGACCTGGAAGAGCCTGCTGCAGGGCAAGTCCGGCATCGCCCCCATCGTCTCGTTCGACACCGAAGGCTTCGCGACCACGATTGCCGGAGAGTCACCGGAGTTCGACCCGACGGCATACGTGGACCGCAAGCAGGCGCGCCGTCTGGACCGCTTCGCCCAGTTGGCGGTGGGGGCGACGGCGCAGGCGATGGAACAGGCGGGGCTCGACCTGCACGACGGGAGCGTCGACGCCACGCGCGTCGGCTCGGTCATCGGCAGCGGCATCGGCGGCATCCTGACGCTCTCCGAGCAGTGGGCGGTGCTGCACGAGAAGGGGCCGGACCGGGTGAACCCGTTCCTCGTGCCGATGATGCTGGCCGACATGGCCCCCGGCCAGGTGTCCATCCTCTACGGAGCGAAGGGCCCGAACTACTGCACAGTGACGGCGTGCGCCAGCGGGGCGGACAGCATCGGCATCGCTGCCGCGATGATCCGCAGGGGCGAGATAGACATCGCGTTCGCGGGCGGCACGGAAGCGCCCATCTGCCCCATCGCGGTCGCGGGGTTCAACGCCTGCATGGCGCTCTCCAAGCGCAACCACGACCCGGAGGGCGCGAGCCGCCCGTTCGACGCCGAACGCGACGGTTTCGTCATGGGAGAGGGAGCGGGCGTGCTGGTCATCGAGAGCGAGGAGAGCGCGCTCCGGCGGGGCGCGACGCCGCTGGCCGAACTCGCGGGCTACGGAGCGTCGTCCGACGCATTCCACGTCACCCAGCCCTCGCCCGGCGGCGAGGGCGGCGCGCGCGCCATAGCCAACGCTCTCGCCGAGGCAGGCATGGAGCCGAGGGACATCAGCTACGTCAATGCGCACGGCACCAGCACACCGATGAACGACCGGCTGGAAACGGAGGCGCTGAAGGTGGTCTTCGGCGACGAGGCGTACAAGATCAAGATCAGCTCCACCAAGTCGATGACAGGCCACCTGCTGGGCGCGGCGGGCGGCGTCGAGGCGGCCATATCCGTGCTCGCGGTGTCGGAGAGCGCCATCCCGCCGACCATCAACCTGGAGAACCCGGACGCGGACTGCGACCTGGACTACACGGCCCACCACGCGCAGAAGGGCATCGTGAACGCGGCGATGAGCAACAACCTCGGTTTCGGCGGGCACAACGCCTCGCTGATCTTCAAACGCGTTGGCTAGCGCCCCCGTCGTACTCGTCGGGAAGCGGCAGCAGTGGCGTGTCGCTGAGCCGACCGACCCGTCGCCGCTTGCTTCCCTGCCCGCCATAGTCGCCCACCTGCTCAGAAGGCGCGGCATCCACGACGCAGACGAGGCCCGCGATTTCCTCAACGTCTCCGAGAGCCTCTTCGAGGACCCGGACACGCTGCCGGATATCGAGCACGCCGGCGATCGACTCGCACTCGCGCGGCGCAGGGGCGAGACGGTGGCCGTCTACGGCGACTTCGACGCGGACGGCGTCACGGGCACCGCTCTCCTGGTGAAGGCGCTCCGCCGGTACGGGCTGCAGACACTGCACTACATCCCCCACCGCGTGAGCGAGGGCCACGGCCTCAACCGGAACGCCATCGCTTCGCTCCACGCACAGGGCGCGGGGCTCATCGTGACCGTGGACTGCGGGGTCACGAACGCTGACGAGACCGCCTACGCGGGGTCGCTCGGCGTCGACGTCATCATCACCGATCACCACCTCGCGACTGCTGCCCTGCCCCGTTCCGTCGCGATCATCAACCCGAGGGCGCCGCACTCCACCTATGCGTTCGACCACCTGACCGGCGTGGGGATGACGCTGAAGCTGGCGCAGGCGGTGCTGCGCTCGGAATTCGGAGAGGATTGGCGTACCGGGCTCATGGAGCTGGCGGCCATCGGCACCATCACGGACATGGCCCCGCTGTTCGGCGAGAACCGGTACATCGTTCACCACGGTATACGCGACCTGCAGCGGACGGAGTCGGTCGGGCTGCGCGCGCTGCTGGGCGTCGCGCGCGTTACGCCTGAGCACGCGAACGCGGAGACGCTGGGGTTCGCCATCGGGCCACGCCTCAACGCCGCGGGGCGGCTGGACCACGCGGACACAGCGCTCGATCTGCTGTTGACCGACGACGAGGAGCGGGCAGCCGAACTCGTGCGGCAGCTGGACGACTACAACACGCAGCGCCGCGTGCTGACCGACGAAACGCTGGAGCGCGCCCGGGCGCTCGTTCCGGCGCAGGTCCCGCCGCTCGTCCTCGTGGGCGAACCGGACTTCAACCCGGGTATCGTGGGGCTTGTCGCGGGGAGACTGGCGGAGGAGTTCGGCGCGCCGTCGGCCGTATACGCCATGGACGGCGACCAGGTGATGGCGAGTTGCCGGAGCGCCCCGTCGTTCCACTGGGCGGACGCGCTGGCGCAGTGCGAGGGTCTTCTTTTGCAGTATGGAGGGCACGCGCAAGCGGCGGGGTTCCGCTGCAGCGCATCCGCGCTGCCGGAACTGCAGGAACGGCTCTCGAGCATCGCTGCAGAGCGCGTCGGCGGCGTGCAGGTGGTGCGGGAGGGAATCGTGGACGCGGAAGCGCAACCGCACGAGCTGATGGGCCCGGCATTCCAGGGCCTGCGCCGGATGGAGCCGTTCGGCATCGGCAATCCGCCGCCGGTGTTCCTGGCACGCGGGCTGCAGGTGCTGAAGGCGTCGGTGATGGGTGCGGAGGGCAAGCACTTCCGGTTGAACGTCCGGTCAGGCGGCGCGGTATGGGAGGCAGTCGCGTTCAACCAGCAGTGGGAGAGCGGCGTGGAGCAGGTGGACCTGGTGTACACGCTGGACGTGGACCACTGGAACGGCCAGGAGCGCCTGCGCATGACGCTCAAGGACTACGCAGCGTCGGCCCGTCCGCGCCTCGCGCTCTGAAGGTGTGCCAGCAATCGAGAGCGCCACGCCCACAGGGCAACGGCGGCGACGACGATGAGCCCCACCCATTGGGCCTGCTGGAGGCCGAACGTAGCAGGGTCGACCCGAGCGAAGGCGATGACGAACCGCCCGAACGCCCATGCAGCGAGTGCAAGCGGCATGACGGCTCCCTCCGGCGCCCGCCTGCCCCACCGGATGACGCACAGTGCGATGGCGACGTCCCAGAGTATCTCGTAGAGCGCGACGGGGTGGACGGCTGAGCCTTCGGCGAACGCGACCGAGTCCGGGTGGTCGTAGGTGAAGGCCCACGGCAGCGACGACTCCGCCGCGGGCGGGTCGCCGCCGATGACGCCGCCCAGCCGTCCGATCGCAAGGCCGAGCGCACCGGGAAACGCTGCCGCGTCCGCCGTCGAAGCACGGGCAAGCCCCTGCCGCCACGCCTGCCAGAGCCCTGCGGCGAGTCCGGCCAGTACGCCGCCCCAGAGCGCGTATCCACCCTCCCAGAGATAGATGATGTGGAACGGCGCGCCGGTGAAGAAGTCCAGGTAGTCCACGATATGGAAGAGGCGAGCACCGGCGAGTCCGCCGAATATGGAGAAGAGCACGATGCCGAACGCCGTACGCCGCTCCACGCTGTGTCCAGCCAGCGCACGAGCGAAGAGCGCGCCGCCGATGAGGATGCCCGCGATCATGAAGAGGGCCGCCCACGTGATGAACGGCGAACCGAATGCGTATGGGCCGTAGGAGATGGTCATCGTCGCTCCGTGTCGCGGGCTGCCTCCCCGCGCAGTCCGCATTTTCCGCGAGTGAAACCGGCTACGCCAGCGCCTCCCGCTCCCTACAATCATCGTATCCATGGTTACCGCAGCGCGAGCAACCGACCAGCAGATAGAAGCGTTCCTCAGCCACCTGCGGGCAGAGCGCGGCTTCTCCGTCAATACGGTCGCCGCATACCGGAGCGACCTCGCACAGTTGCAGCGGGCGCTTTCCGGAGGCCGGCGGGACGTGCGATGGGAGCGTGTGAGCGAGCGCGACATGGAAGACATGCGCCTCTCGTTGGGGGAGCAGGGCTACTCCAGCACGAGCCTCGCCCGGAAGATCGCGGCGGTCCGGTCGTTCTTCCGGTTCCTCCTGGAGGAAGGCGTGGTCGACGCGAACCCCGCAGAGCGGATGCAGACCCGCAGGCCGTCGCGCACACTCCCGGACGTGCTGACGGAGCGCGCGGTCGTCCGGCTGCTGCAGGCGGCGTCGGAGCGTCCGGGTCCGGAGGGCGTGCGAGACCGGGTGATGCTGGAGCTGACCTACGCCGCCGGTCTGCGCGTGTCGGAGGTCGTCGGGCCGCAGGGGTTGGAGCTCTCCGCGCTGAGCCTGGACGGCAGCTGGATGCGCGTGTACGGCAAAGGGGGCAAGGAGCGTCTCGCGCCCGTGTACCCGGACATCGTGCGACAGATAACGGCCTACGTCCGAGAGGTGCGGCCGCAACTGCTGGCGCACTCGAAGCGTCGTGGGCCAGTGCCGTCCGCGCTCTTCCTGAACGCGAACGGCCACCAGATGACCCGCCAGGGGTATTGGTTCGTGCTCAAGAAAGCAGCGGCGCGGGCGGGCGTAACGCAGAAGCTCACACCGCACACGCTGCGCCACAGCTTCGCCACTCACCTGCTGCGCGGCGGGGCGCCGCTCCGGCATGTTCAGGAGTTGCTCGGCCATGCTAGTATCGCGACGACACAGGTCTACACACACCTGACGGACAGCCAGGTACGCGAAGCATTCGAGCACGCACATCCCCGCGCCTGACGAACGATGAAGATAGCCGTAGGCAGCGACGAGGCGACGCACCTCACGAGCCAGGTCGTGGACGATCTGCGACGACGCGGCCACGACCTGGACCTCATGGGCGCGCTTGCCGAGGGTTGCGACGCGCGGTGGCCCGCGGTGGGGCGCGCAGTAGGCGAGAGCGTGGCCAGCGGGGAGTGCGAGCAGGGCGTCGTTTTCTGCTACACGGGCACGGGCGTTAGTATCGCGGCGAACAAGACGCCGGGCGTGCGCGCGGCCCTCTGCACGGACGCGCAGACCGCAGGCGGCGCGAGGCGCTGGAACGACGCCAACGTGCTTGCGATGAGCCTGCGCTCCACCTCGCCCGACGAGGCCGTTGAGATACTGGATGCGTGGTTCTCCGCCCCCCACGGCGACACGGATGACGTTAGAATGATAGCCATGCTGCGGGAGATGGATGCTCCCCAAGCGTGAATGAGTCCAGGAGGACCATGAGATGCCCGTCATCACGGTAACGGGACTGATCGGCAGCGGGGTGATCGAGATTGGACCGAGGATCTCCGAGAGACTCGGCATCGACCACGTTGACCGCACCATCCTCGCCGAAGCGGCGAAGAAGATCGGCGCTACCGAGCAGGACGTTGCCGAACGCACGGAGCGCGCGCTGGGATTGGGCGACCGCGTCGCGGGGTTCGTAAAGACGGTCCTGGAACGCTCCGCACTCGCGGGAGGAGGGGCCGACCCCTACTTCGGGGGCGGACTCGATGCACTGCTGGTGCGCGAATACCGGGACTTCCCGGAAGAGAGCCACGGCACCGGCGAACTCGACGACGAGAACCTCCTCAAGGTGACCTCCGACGTCATCCAGGAGATCGCTTCGGCGGGCAACGTCGTTATCGCGGGGCGCGGCTCGAACATCATCCTGCGCGAAATGCCCCACACGCTGCACGTCGGGCTCATCTCCTCCATGGACATGCGCGTCGAGCGCATCAGGGAGCGCGAGCAGCTCAGCGAGGTCGAAGCGGCGCGGTACGTCCAGGAGAACGACCGTGCGCGCATCGCCTACTTCAAGCGCTTCTTCGACATGGACCCCCAGGAAGCGCGGCACTACCACCAGGTGCTGAATACCGACATGCTGTCGATAGAACAGGCGACTGAGGTGATCGTCGCAACGGCCCAGACACTGACCTGAACGAGGCGGATACCCATGGCACGCAAGAAAGCGGGAAGCAGAGCGGCGGCAGGACAGGCGAAAGCGCGGGAGCGGGCGCGCCGGAAGGCGCGGGTCACCGGCCCGTCGCTATCGCAGGCCGCATACGCCGCGCCGCCTGCTAAGGACGAGTCTGCCGACGCAGAGCCGGAAGCGGCCACCGTCGCAGAGGCGACATCAGCCGCTCCTGCTCCGGCGTCGGCAGCCCCCGCGCCTCGCGCGGTCGCGGCGCCCGCTCCCCGAACGCGCACGGCGGCGGCTCCGCGCCGCGAGCGCCAACTGGCCGGCTTGACGCCGACGGGCAGCCTCAAGCGCGAACTCGCGCTGATCGGCTCGATCACGCTCATCATCGTCGCGGCGCTCGCCGCGCTCGCAACGACGACCACCCTCGGCGCGTAGCTTCCCTGCCCGTCCCGCGCCAGTCCATCTCTCCCCTGCCCGCTCGCGGTTGAGAAGCGCAGGCCGTTCATGTAGTGTTTCGCATGGCGCGCTGCGACAGTCCTTGGCCGCGCCTTTCAGCATGGAGGCCCAATGGCAGGCAAGAGGCAGTTGGGACTCGCGATGGTCGGCATCGGTGTCGGCGGCACGGAGATGCTGCCCGCGATGGAGGCGATGCCAGAGCTCCGGCTCGTGGCCGGTTGCGACGTCAATGAAGACACGCTGAACCGGTTCGCCGAGCGCTACAACGCGAAGGGCTACGGCGACTACGACGAGATGCTGGCGGACCCGGAGGTCGAGGCCGTATGGATCTCGACGCCGAACCGCTTCCACGCGGAGCACTCGATACGGGCGATGGAGGCCGGGAAGCACGTCGTGGTCGAGAAGCCGATGGCGCTCAACCTGGAAGACGCGCAGAAGATGGTGGAGACGGCCAACCGCACCGGCGTGAAGTTCCTCGCCGGGCACACGCGCAGCTTCACCCCGCCCGTCCGCACGATGTGGAAGATCATCCAGTCCGGCGAGATCGGCCGCGCCCGCGCCATCAACGCGTTCGCCTACACGGACTGGATGCTGCGCCCACGCACGTGGGAGGAGCTTGACATGGCGCAGGGCGGCGGTCTGCCGATGCGCCAACTGCCCCACCAGATAGACAGCGTGCGCCTGCTCGGCGGCGGCATGGTGAAGAGCGTGCGCGGCACGACCGGCCAGTGGATGCCGGAACGGCCCATCCCCGGATACTACGCCGCGTTCCTGGAGTTCGAGGACGGCACGACCTCGCTCGTCTGCCACGATGGCTACGGCTACGTGATGGGCGCGGAATTCGTGACGTGGGGGCACGACCGCCAGCGCTACACGTCCGAGGAGCGCGTCGAAGTCCGCCGCCAGATGCGCGAGGGCACGCGCGACGAGTCCGAGGACAAGCAGGCGCTGCGCATCGGCGGCCTGCAGGAGCGCGAGGTCTTCAAGGCAGAGAACGACGATCTCTGGGTGCCGGAGGACCTCGGCCTGCTCATCGCGACGTGCGAGCGCGGCGACATCCGTCACGGGCCGCGCGGCCTCATCCTCTACGACGACCGCGGCACGCATGCAATCGACCTCGCGGTCGACCGCGACATGGGCCCTGGCTACCGCCGCGCAGAGCTGGAGGAGTTGTACGACGCGGTGGTGGAGGACAGGCCCATCTTCCACACCGGTGAGTGGGGCCTCGCAACGCTGGAGGTGGTGCTCGGCATCATCCAGTCCGGCGTGGAGGGCAGAGAGATACAGATGCAGCACCAGGTCCCGGTACACGAGCGCTACGGCGAGGCGCGCAACTTCTCGCCAGTGTCCGTGTAAGCCAGCCGGTACGCCCGGCGAGAACGGAGGAGATACAGAGCATGACGAGCGTAGAGACGAAGCCCCTGAAGTTGGGAGTGATCGGCATCGGCGTGGGAGCGGCGGAGATGCTGCCGCCGATGGAGCGAGCGCCCTATATAGACCTGTTCGCGGGAGCGGACGTGAACCCGGACGTGCGTGAGCGCTTCCAGGCGCGGTACGAGACTGCGCGTGTGTACGACAGCGCGGAGGCGCTCTGCAAGGACCCGGACGTCGAGGCGGTGTGGATATCCACACCCAACCGCTTCCACGGGCCGATGACCGTGATGGCCGCGAACCACGGCAAGCACGTCGTGGTCGAGAAGCCGATGGCGCTGGACATCCGGCAGGCGGAGGAGATGGTGGAGGCGTGCGACCGCAACGGCGTGAAGCTGGTCGCCGGGCACACGCAGAGCTTCATGCCGCACATCCGGCTCATGCGCCAGATCGTTGCGTCCGGTGAGTTGGGGCAGCTCGGCGCGGTAAATGCCATCGCCTACACCGACTGGGTGATCCGCCCGCGCACGGCCGACGAGCTGGACCCCGAACAGGGCGGCGGGCTGGTCTACCGGCAGACGCCGCACCAGATAGACAGCATCCGGCTCATCGCCGGGGGCAAGGTGCGGAGCGTGCGCGGCTCGTACGGTCAGTGGATGAAGTACCGCTCCATCCCCGGCTACTACGCCGCGTTCATGGAGTTCGAGAGCGGCGTCACGGGCGTGGCCATCCACAACGGCTACGGCTACTTCGTCGCGTCGGAGCTTGTGCCGTGGGGTGACGCCAACACGCGCTACACGCCGAGTGAACGGAACGCCATCCGCAAGGCTATGGCCGCGGGGACGCGTCCCGAGGACGAGGAGAAGCTTTCACTGCGAATCGGCGGCGAGGCGGAGTCCGCGATATTCCGCCGAGAGCGCGGGCCTGAGAAGTGGAAGCCGAACGACCTCGGCATCGTGCTCGTCAGCTGCGAGTTCGGGGAGTTGCGGCAGGGGCCGGACGGACTGTACAAGTACACGGACGACGGCCTGACCGAGCTCATCGTCGACTCCGACCCACTCCACCGCGACCAGGAGCTGGAGGAGCTGTTCAACGCGGTGCGCCTCGATAAGCCGGTCTTCCACAGCGGCGCGTGGGGCATGGCGACCCTCGAGGTCGGCCTCGTGATCACCGAGCACACCAGGACAGGGAAGGACGTCGAACTGACCCACCAGATAGAGATGCCGAAGGAATACGGCGAGGAGTACGGAGTCGAGGTGCTGGAAGAGCGGCGGATAGACCACTAGAGGGGCACCCTCACCCTAGCCCTCTCCCAGAGGGAGAGGGGAAAGAGGAAGGCCTCTCCCAAGTAGGAGAGGGGACCAAAGAGGAGGAACAGAGATGACGATCGGAGTGTCACACGGCAGCGGATCGAACATAGTGACGGCGGACTCGCCGAGCGACGAAGCGCTCGTCGGCACGGTGAACGGCGTGGTGCGCATCGTGCGCGGCGCAGCAGGCTGGACGGAGACTGAACGGACGCTGGAGGACAAGCACATCCACGCGCTGGTGCAGGACCCGAAGAGCGGCGTCTGGTTCTGCGGTGTCAAGAACGGCGGAATCTACGCCAGCGAGGACGACGGCTACACGTGGGAGAAGCGCGACGTGGGCATCACGGAGCAGGACATCTACAGCCTCTCCGTCGCCGAGGTGAACGGCGCGACGCGGGTGTTCGCCGGGACGGAGCCCGCCCACCTGTTCGTGAGCGACGACCTCGGCCTGACGTGGACGGAGAAGTCCGCGCTCCATGCCCAAGAGACGGAGGAGTGGCGCTTCCCTGCCCCGCCGCACGTCGCGCACCTGAAGCACATCAGCTTCCACCCGGACGACAGCGGTGTCGTGTACGCCAGCATCGAACAGGGCGGGCTGTACCGCTCTGACGACGGCGGCGAGTCGTTCGCGGAGATACCGGGCATGTACAACGACGTGCACCGGCTCGTCTCCAACCCCGCGCAGCCGGAGCGGCTGTTCGTGACCGGGGGGATGGGGCTGTGGCTCTCGCGCGACTACGGCACGACGTGGGACAACGTCTTCAGCAAGGGCAGCGAGTACGGCGGTTACCCGGACCAGCTGGTCTACAAGCCGAGCGACCCGTCCTACATGCTCATCGCGGCGGGACAGGAGAGCCCCGGCTCGTGGCGCCAGAACGGGACGGCGGAGACGCGCATCTCCCGCACCCGCGACGCTGGCGAGACGTGGGAGGTGCTGAGCGCCCCCGGCCTCGCCGACAAGTTCGCGCCCAGCGTCGAGGCGATGACGCTGGAGGAAGCGGGCAGCGTCGTGCAGGTGTTCGCGGCCACGACGTACGGCGAGGTGCTCTGGTCGGAGGACGGCGGCGAGTCGTGGCAGAAGGCGGTCAGCGGTCTGCCCGCGGTTTCGAAGGGCGGTCACTACCACGCATTCGCATCGGACCCGCGCTAGGCAGGCGCAGCAACGGACCCTACAGGGGCGTCCTTCGGGGCGCCCCTTCTGCGTTTCCCGGACGCCCCTCTCCCCGCCAACCCTCACCCCCAGCCCCTCTCCCGCCATCGGGAGAGGGGGGCGCACCCGCTCCCTACTTCACCCCTCCATGTGGCCCGCCGGCCGCCTGGATTCCCGCCTTCGCGGGAATGACGGGTAAGGAGCGGGAATGACGAGGGCCCTTTGCAGTAGGCGTTGGTTGAGGGAGAGAGGCACGCGCCCGGTTATCAGCGCGCCGCTCTCCTCTTAGTCGTCATCGTCGTCGTCCTCCTCGCCGTCGTCCCATTCGCCGCACCAGTCGGACGAGCGCACCCACGGCCATATCGCGATGCCGGCCTCGTTGACGTGTGGAGGGTTGGAGCGACAGAGCCCCGCGTACTCGCTGAAGGCAGGGTCCATCCGCTCGTCGAGGTAGATGCAAGTGGCGCAGTTGCGGTTTTCGTCCATGTGGTTCGTTGCTCCTTGTTGGTGGTCTTTACTTGTAATTGGTTCCATTCCGCCCCCGCCGCCCCGCCGGTTCACCCTCACCCCCAGCCCCTCTCCTACCATTGGGAGAGGGGAGCAGGGTACCCAGTTCACCGGCAGAGGGGCCATCCCCTCTGCACTCCCTGGCTCCAGACTTGGCACCCACAAGGGGCGCCCCTACACCTGACCCTACCACCCCGCCGGTTCACCCTCACCCTCTCCCTCTCCCCTCAAGGGAGAGGGGATTTCGCGTGTTCCTTCATACGTTGAGGTGGGCGCCGCCGGTGACGGGGAGGATGGCGCCGGTAACGTGCTTCGCGGCATCGGAGGCGAGGTAGGCGATGGCCTCCGCGACGTCCTCCGGCTCGCCGATCTCTCCGAGCGGCACGCGTTTCGCGAACGTTGCGCGCATCTGGTCCGTGAGCTCGCCGACCATCGGCGTGGCTGTCGGGCCGGGCGCGACGCAGTTTACGCGGATGCGGTCGCCCGCGTGGTCGAGCGCCATCGCCTCGGTGAGGTTGTGGACGCCCGCCTTGGCTGCTCCATAGGCGGCGCGGGAGGCTGGACCGCGGAAGCCTGAGATGGCTGACACGTTGACGATTGCGCCACCTCTGCCCTGCTCCTTCATGCGGAGGGCTGCTGCCCGTGCGACGAGGTACGTGCCGGTGAGATTCGTGTCGAGTACCTCGGCCCAGCGTTCGGGCGACGTCTCAGTCACCGGGCCGGTGCCGCGGATGCCCGCCGCGTTCACCACGACGTCCACCTCGCCGTAACTGCGCACCGCCTCATCGAACGCGCGCTCGATCTCCACAGCGGAGCGCACATCCGTGCTGACGAACATCGCCGCGCCGCCCTGCCCGCGTATCGCCGCCACGGTCGCCTCGCCCGCCTCCGCGTTGCGCGAGAGGCCAACGACATTCGCACCTTCGGCGGCGAAGAGTATCGCGGTAGCCTGCCCGATGCCTGAGCCGAAGCCGGTGACGACCGCCGTCCTGCCCTCGAAGCGCCCCATCAGATGAGCCCCTTGCATAGCCTGACCATGAACCCACCGCTCCATTCCAGAAGTACCCTCACCCTGGTTCTCTCCTCTTGCGTAACGTCATCGCGGAGGCCACGCCCCCATCCCCGGTTCACCCTCACCCTAACCCTCTCCCCTCAAGGGAGAGGGGATCAGGCACGCTCCCCTCCCTCAAGCGCCCCATCAGATGACCGGCAGCGGGTCGATCTGCCCGTTCGCGATCTCGGCGATGCGGGCCTCGTCCGGCTCCAGCCCATACATCTCGGAGCGCATGCGGAGCCGCTCCGGGCAGATCTCCAGCAGCATGCGACGCAGCGTGAGCAGCTCCTCCTCGGTATCGAGGGCGCTCTCTGCTGCCTCGACGCCGTGCTCGCCGTGGCCGACCTCGTCGTCGTAGATGATGCGGGAGGCGCGCTGGATGCGGAGCAGCAGCGGGTCGTCGGTTTCGAGGGCTGCGCCCGCGTGGAAGATGCCCGCACCCCCGCCCTCGGCGAAGCTGTAGGCGATGTGCGCGATGCGCTGGTCCTCGGCGATGAGCCGGCTGCGCATCGCCTCGATACGGTCGTCGCCGGGGAGGCGCAGCCCTTCCAGCGTGCTCATGCGGACGGGCTCGCCGGTGATGTCCTCCAGGATGTCGGCGAAGAGGCGGAAGTGCGTGAACTCCTGGCGCAGCGTCTCCAATTGGTACTCGAACACTTCCCTGCCCTCCTTCGACTCGGCGGTCGGGAGGGTGTCGCGCACGTTGTCGATGATCCACTGCACGCGGCTGTGTGCGCGCTTCAACAGGCCGGGGCCGCGCAGCTCGCGGTAGCACTGGTGCCGCAGCCAGTGGACGTGATCGGTGGGCTCGTGCGGCGCGGTGAGGAAGTTGCGTGCGATCTCGGCCTCGCCGGCCCAGAAGCACTGCCCCAACGCGCGTATCTCGGCCTTCATGTCGGCGGTGGTCGTCGTGGTCATGCGGCTCTCCCTCTCAACCCTCACCCTAACCCTCTTCCAGCGGGAGAGGGGATCAGTCGGTCCTCTCCCAGGGGGGCTTCTGCGTAACCCATCGCAGACACCCACGCCCCCATCCCCTGGTTCACCCTCACCCTGGCCCTCTCCCACGCTTGGGAGAGGGGGTCAGACACCCCAGTCCTCTCCATGGTGGGGCCTTTGCGTAACCTATCGCAGACACCCAGCCCCACCCCAACAGTACCCTCACCCTAGCCCTCTCCCCTTGTAGGGAGAGGGGATCAGAAGCGGCGTCAGCCGGCGTAGACGTTGAGCGGCGCGATGCGCCCCTCCGTAATCTCCGCAATGCGAGCCTCGTCGACGGTGAGGCCGAACATCTCGTAGCGCATGCGGAGGCGCTGCTGGCAGATGGCGATGACGATCTCGCGCGCCTCGGCCCACTCCTCCTCGGTGTGGAGGCTGTTGGCGAACTCGGACGCGCCGTGCTCGCCGTGCTCGGTCTCGTCGCCGAAGACGATGGCGCACGCTGCAGCGATTGCGTCGGAGAGCGGGTCGCCGCTTATCTTGCGTCCCTCGTAGAAGAACGACGCGCCCCCGCCCTCCGTGAAGCCGATCGCGGCCTCGCCTATGCGGCCCCGGTCCTCGCGGGCGGACTGGCGCACCTGCTGGAGTTTCGCGTCCTCCGGCAGCTGCCAGCCGCGGAGCTTCTCCAGGCGGACGGGTTCGCCGGTGGCCTCCTCGAGGATGTCGGCGAAGAGGCGGTAGTGGTTGAACTCCTCACCGAGCACGCGGATGTCGCGCTCGAAGTCGTCGCGCTGGTCCTTCGTCTGGGCGTGGGGGAGCGTCTCGGAGAGCTTCTCGATGAAGCCTCGGATGATGCCGCCCGGGTGGCCGTGGAGGCCGGAGCCGAACATCTCCTTGTAGACCTGGAGGCGAAGCCAGTGGGCCTGCTCCTCCGTGGTGCGGGGCGCGCCCCAGAACCGGCGGCATATCTCCGCCTCGCCCGCCCAGAAGCGCTGTGCGAGCTCGTTCATCCCGCCTGCGAGTTCACGTTTGCGTTGGTCGTCCATGCGTTCGTTCTCCTGTGCGCAAGGCTATCGTGCGCGGCGCACGCCGGGCAAGCGGTGGATGATCGGGGAGCCCTCACCCCCGGCCCTTCTCCCAGTGGGAGAGGGGGAGTCAGGCAGGACGGTATGCGTGGGCCAGCGAATGTTCGGGGGGAAATTGCGGTCCATCTGTCCTGATTCACCTCTGAAACCGGGCTGGTTGGTGAGCTGTTCCGCGGCCCATAGCAGCCCATCCGCGGTTCATCCATGGTCTTTTGCGGTGCATTTCGGCCCATTCCGGTCAATCTCGTCTCGCTCGCAGTGCGGCCTCCGTGCCTGGGGCGCATAGGCCACGCAGACAGGGTACGTGTCGCTGTTACGATGGCGTAAGGGGCAGATGGCAGTGGGGCTGACTGACATGGATGAGCCGGACAGGGTGCTATACTCGTCCCGAAGCCGCACGTGTAAGGAGACGCCGATGGCGACCGATACGGCAAAGGCAAACAAGGAGCGCGCCAAGCGGATACTCGCTGCCATGCCGCCCTGGCCCAACGCAACGATTCCCGCCCCGTACACGGCGGCGGTCCTGCTGCGGGTCGAGCCGGAAACCGGCCGTGTGCGGGTCGGCGATACGCGCGTCCCCATAGACACGGTGCTCTACCATCACAATCGGGGCGTCTCTCCGCGCACCATCGTGCGGAGCTTCACGACGCTCACCCTGCCGGACGTGTATGCCGTGATCGCCTACTACCTTCAGCACCGGGAGGAGGTGGACGCCTACCTGCAGGCGTGGCAAGCGCATGAGGAGGCGGTGCTGGAGGTCATCGCGGCGGAGAATGACGCCTGGGATTCGGAACACGGCAGCATGAAGGAGCGGATACACGCCCGAGCCAAGGCGAAGGGGTTGCGCTAGTTGGTCCGGTTCCTCGCGGACGAGGGTTTCTTCCATGCAGTTACCCGCCAGTTGCACGCGCGGGGCGTGGATGTCGTTACCGCCCAGGAAGCCGGCCTGGTAGGCGTACCCGACCTTGACGTACTCGAATGGGCGGCCAACGACGAGCGCATCGTGATAACAAGCGATGTGTCTACGATGCCGGACCACGCCTACGGGCGTATGCAGTCCGGGCTGCCCATGCCTGGGTTGTTCGTGGCCCATCAAAGCACGGGGATCGGAGTGCTCGTCGAAGAACTCCACACGATTGTCGTGTGCAGCCTGGACCGCGAATGGGAGAACCAGGTGCGCTACATCCCTCTCCGCTGACACACAGCGTCTCCGCATCCGGCTACCTCACCACGGCCGAGATCCTCTTAAACGAGGAGTTGCACTTCAAATGTGAATCCACCTTCCCGCTCTCACGGGAATGATGGGTGGAAGTGGAAATTACCGGAGTTGTGGTTCGACAGGTTCACAACGAACGGATGCCTCACGCCCACGGGTCGGCATCAGAGACAGGCTCACCAGGGGCGCCCCTACACCAAGGGCGAGATTCCCGCTTGCGCGGGAATGCCGGACGGGGTCTGAAAGGCGAGGTGGTACCATTAAGTTGAGGGGTGGGGTTGAGGAGGGCGGATCAGCGATGCTGAAAGCGGCTGGTGGACCTGATGGGGGCGGCGGAGGCGGGGCGCAGGGCGGGTGGAGCCGGGGGCGAGCCCGGAGCGGACGCACGCAGGACTCACGGGGCCGCGGCCCATAGAGGGCCCATCCGCCAGAGAAATGCCCATGATTTCGGCGCCGTGTACGCGTACGCCATCAGCGAGGGCATAGACGAAGAGAAGGTGTACATCCTGGGCTTCGCCTACGCCGACAGTATCGCGCAGGGCAAATCCAACGCGTACTCCATCGTCTACGCTGCCGCATACGGCATCGCCTGTTCCATCATCGGCGCGTCGGAAAGGTGGGCGCGCGCCTACGCACAGGCGTGCGCACACGCGATCGTCGCGCGGGAATCAATCGGCTTCGCATCTCTCTACGGGCGTGCCATCGCCGACGGGGTGTCGCCGGAAGACGCTCGTGTTCGCTCGGCGATTCGCTGTGTAGGGCTCCCCGCCCACCAACCCTCACCCCCCGGCCCCTCTCCCAGTGGGAGAGGGGAGCCACACAGGGGCACCCTGCGTGTGCCCCTACGCGAGGCAGTCCGAGAGATCTGTCGACTCCGCTGCGCTCCGCTCGAAATGATAAGCCCTGCCCCATCAGCCCCAAGGGATGCGGGGTTCCTGCCTTCGCAGCAATTGCCCAGGGCCTTGTCAGACCGTGTAAGGGAATGAAAGCAAGAGGCGTCCCATCCCATCCCCACACCGCGTGCGCTGCCCGCGCACCCTGGATTCCCGCCGGTGCGGGAATGACGGACGTCATCTTCACAAGAATGGCCCAAGGCCTTGTCAGGCCGTGTAAGAGAATGAAAATGAGGAGGCGCGGACTCTCTCTGGCGAGCGTCTTGGGTACGCCGACGTTCCCCGAGAGATGTTTCGGCTCCGCCTCCGGCTCCGCTCAACATGACAACCGGGGGGGCGAGGTTCCTGCCTGCGCAGGAACGACGGGGCGCTATTTTCACAAGAATGGCCCGGGGCCTTGTCAGGCCGCGTAAGAAGATGAAAATGAGGAGGCGCGACTGCAAGCCATCACTCGCCTCGCCCCGCCGCTTCACCCCCATCCTAGCCTTCCCCCATCAAGGGGGAAGGGATCAGGCGCCCCTCATCCGCCCCAGGGCTGCGAGGTTCCTGCCTCCGCAGGAACGACGGACGCTATTTTCATAAGAACGACGGGCATTCGTTCGCGTATCCTGTCGGGCATGACGACGGAGGAGCTGATCATCGCTGTGGTGCGCGTCGCGGGGGCGTTGCTGGTGCTGCGCTGGGCGTTCGCGGGGTCGCTGCTGGCCATCGCGATCGACTTCTCCGACCTGTTCATGATGAACCTGCTGGACCTGGGCGGCGTCCAGAACTACCAGGCGCTCGACAAGTGGCTGGACCTGGCGTACATGGGGACGTTCCTCTGGGTGGCGTGGCGCTGGCAGGGGCCCGTACGGACGATCGCGCTGGCGCTGTTCGGGTACCGGATGGTGGGGGTGCTGGCGTTCGAGGCGCTGGGGAGCCGCGAGGTGTTGCTGGCGTTCCCCAACGTGTTCGAGTTCTGGTTCGTGTTCGTGGCGGGCGTGCACCGCTTCGCGCCGGGCTACGAGTTCACGCTGCGGCGGTCGCTGTTGTGGCTCGTGCCGGTGACGCTGCTCAAGGAGTTCCAGGAGTACGCGCTGCACGGGGCGCAGTGGCTCGACAACTACCGGGCGGTCGACGTGGTGGTCGATATATGGAAGTGGGTGTGGCGGAGGTCGTGAGGGGCGGCGCCGCGTGTTACCGGCCAACCCTCACCCCCACGTGCGCTGGAACGCGCGCCCTTAGCCCGCCATCTAAAGATGCTCTGAACAAGCCTGTGTCCCGCAGCCTCACCGATTCCCCCGCCCTCCTGCTCACCCCCATCCTCACCTTCCCCCATCAAGGGGGAAGGGATCAGGCGGCGCACTCGCAGTCGCGCAGAGATACCACTCGTTCAGAGGGTCCCTAGGGCGCGAGGAAGTCCCCTGGAAGGTTCTCACGGAGGTTGCCCCACCACCCCCGGTCAACTCCGAAACGGACCACGTGTCCTCCATCCTCATGCACCCCCACCCGTCCGGCCACTCGGACCCGTTCGCCGACTGGGACCTGCTCGAAGATGTCCGCCGGCCCACGGACCCTCACCTGCTGCACGAACTCCCCCCGGTCCATCGCGACCACCAGTTCGCCGACGTCTCGTGACACCACCTCCCCAGCGACGCTCACGCATTCATCCAGGTAGAGGTCAAGCAGCCCGTGTAGCTGCGCAGACGTTGGGATAGCCGGAGAGTATGACGGACACGGGTCGACGGCCGGTGAGACGAGGTTGAGGCCGACCACGACCAGCGCCCCTATCCCCAGCAGGCCGAGAACCCACTTGAAGCAACGGCAGCATCTCCGTTCGCCCTTCGGCTCCTCCACCTGCCACGGAGACCCATACTTCCAAAAGTCCTGCGGCGCACCCAGGGGACCTGCCGCTGTTTCCCGTCGCTCCTCCGTCTCAGGCGTGGCGCCCTCAGCCTGCCCGGCGTACGACGGCTCCAATCGCGACAGTTCCTCGAGTAAGCCCCGCTCTGCGTCGCCCGGTCCCGCAGCCGCTTCCACCACGCCTTCGGACCGGTCGGCGAGGCCCCACGCCGGCGCCGACATAAAGCCGTGATAGGCCACGTTCAGGTCGGGAGCCTCCAGGGAGGCTGCCTCGCCGGAGCCGACCCACGATGGAGCCGGGACCGAGACGTCCAGCCAGGGCTCAGCCGCATCCAGTGCGATCGCATAGGCCAACATCGAGTCGGGTCCGTCCCGGCCAGCCCCCCGGTCAGGTCCGGGCAGGGATCCTTTCAAACCAAGCCACTGACCTATCTCATATGCCCCAGCCTCCGTTGGCGGCAGCTTACCCACGTTCGTCGGCGTGGTAACCAACAGATATATGCCGCCGATGGCCGCGCCGACCAGGGAGTTCGCCCACCATTGGGACAGCCACAAAGCCGCCCAAAATCCGGCGCCAACGCCGAACAGAATTCCGGCCAATAGTTGCAGGCAGACTCCATCACTTCCATGTTCCGTCATTACCCGCATCGGGTTGTCATGGAAGAGGCCCCGGTCCTGGAGGTGCTTCCCCAACTGGCTGCCGATGGCATCCTCGCGCTCGCTTATCGCGTCATGCAGCTCTTCAACCGTTGCGGGGCCCGCCGGCAGTCTGTTGCATATCAACTGTTCCCAGTCAAACTGCGCGGGACCCTGCTTCGACAGCCGATACCGGTAGCCGCTCCCTGTTCCGACACACTCGAATCGCAACGTGCCGCGCCGGCACATCTCGACTATCGCCGCCAGCAGCGTTCGGTCGCTGACGGTACGGTCTTCCAGCACCGATACTGCCGCCGCCGACAGTTCGCTCGGCTGCCGGGTCCCCGGCTCCAATGAGCCCGGATACTCGATCTCGTGCCAGGACCGGTACTTGAGCCACAGCAACAGCGAGAGCAGCAGCGCGACGCCGACGCCAATCGTCCGGAAGCCCCAGGCCGTCAACTGCTTCCAGTCCATTTCCCGGTAATCGGGGAAGCCACTCTCGGCGATGGCCCCGCCAGGGTCCAGCGCGAGCAACAGACCAATGACGGCAAGGGTCGCCAGCGTTGCCAAGACACTCGCCATAGGTCCCCTTTCTTCCTAATGAGCAGCCCCTCACCGCACCGGGGGGCCTCACCCCCGCATCGAGATGCCCACCCTCTCCCTCAGGAGGCCCTTGCATAACCCGCCCAGCCCCGCCGCTTCACCCTCACCCTGACCCTCTCCCAGAGGGAGACCCTTGCGCAAACCACCCAGCCCCCCGCCAGTTCACCCTCACCCTAACCCTCTCCCCTCAAGGGAGAGGGGATCAGGCCCCCGCTCCCGTCTCAAACCGCATACCTCCGGAGTTATGCAAAGGCCTCCTCAAGGGAGAGGCGATAAGGAAGGGCGCCCCTCGTGGGCGCCCTTCCTATACATCCCGGTGAACACGAGGCCTGCTACTGGTTGAGGGTGGCCTGCGCTTCTGACCAGGGTGTCTCGCCTGCCCAGGTGCTGAGCACCTGCTCGATGGTCGAGACGAGTTCGGCCGGCTCGCCCTGCTGAAGCGGCATATAGCGCGTCATCCACGTCACGTCGGAGAGGGCCTGCCAGCGCTCCAGCGGCAGATCGATGCGCTTGTTGACTTCGGGGTCGCGCACGACGCCCATCGGCTCGCCGCCGTCTTCGACGACGTGGGCCTGCTCCTTCAGCACCTTGCGGTAGAGGATGATGCCGCGGTCGGACTCGCCGAGATGCTCCCGGTGGCGCTCCGCGTTCGGGCCCTGCGTGATCCAGGCGACGAAGTCCTGGTGGTTGACGAGGTCCGGGATGAGCGTTCCGTCCGGTTCGTAGAGGTTGACGTACCAGTACGGCACCTTCTCCTGCTTCGGCGGCGCGGAGCCCTCGGCGGCGCGGTAGAAGAACCACGTGATGTGCATCGTGTGGGTGTCGTCGACCGGAACGCGGTACTGGAGCGTGCAGTTCACGACGCTGCCGACGAACAGGACGTTCGGGAACAGCACCGGATGGCCGATGGCCCAGTCGTGGTCCTGTTCGGTCGTGCCCTCGACGACGCGGCGCTTGATGAGGCCGTAGTCGAAGACGTCGAAGCCGATCTTCTGGTGCCTGCGCGGCACGGTGGGGAACGAGTCGGCCTCGGCGAGGCCGAGCTTGACCGCCTTGTCCTGCTGCTGCCGTACGCCCCAGTAGCCGTGCAGCCACTCCAGGTGCACGGGGTCCATGGAGTTCTCCATGCACTGGAGCCAGTTGCACGGGAGTTCGACCATGCCGATGTCGCTCCAGCCGCCCTCCCACTCGAACGTCTCCCAGTGCGGGAGCAGCGGCGCGGGCTGCGGGCCCATGTAGGCGAAGATGAGGCCGCCGTAGGACTCGACGGGGTAGCCGGCGATCTTGACCTTCTCCTTGAAGCGTCCGTCCGGGTGCACCGTCTCCTCAAAGGGCTGCTCGATGCACTGGCCGGTCTCGTCCATCATCCAGCCGTGGTACATGCAGCGGAGTCCGTGTTCCTCGGGTATGCCGTAGGATAGGTCGACCCTCCGGTGGGGGCAGAATCGTTCGATGAGGCCGAGCGTGCCGGACCTGTCCTTGTAGAGGACGAGGTCCTCGCCGAGGACGCGGACAGCCTTCGTCGGCCGGTCGTCCAGTTCCGCGGCGGCGGCGATGGGGTGCCAGTAGCGCCGGAACAGCTCGCCCATCGGCGTACCGGGCATGACGCTCGTGAGTTCCTTGTTCTCCTGTGCGGTCAGCATGCGGCGGGACTTCCTCGCTTTGTAAAGCGCCGCCTCTGTGGGCGCTCGGCTACTCTGCGGCGATTGTAGCGCACTCGTACACGTTTGGCCCGCGTGTCAGGAGACGGCTGTGATGCGGCAACGGCTTTCACGTTCCGAAATCCCAACGATTTCAATGCTTCATCCCATTGTTGATTGGCGAACGCATCGTGAACAATTCCCGTTGTCCGAATCCTGAGACTGTCCTGAGGAGGCCGCGCCATGAATGGTTTGAAGAGTTACATGGTCAGGGTGGGCTCGCTTGAGCTTGGAACGGTCATCTTCTGGATGCTGTTCTGGCTCGCAAACGGGTTGGCGAAGTTGATCCCCGGAGTCCACGTCGGCGTGCAGTTCGCGGAGAAGGGAAACCCCTTCACCGGCACGCTGGACAAGATGGGCTGGGGGACGGGCCTCGGCGAGTTCGCCTACTACTTCACGGGCGTCGTCGAGTTGCTGGTCGGGCTCATCTTCACGTGGGCGCTCATCCAGTTCATCATGCGCACGGGCCCGGCGGCGCGCCAGCCGTGGATCCTGTTCGGGCTGTTCGTGAGCGTCATCATCTTCGCGGTGTTCGCGTTCTCGAACGTCGTCACGGCGTCCCGCCCGACGCCGCTCATCTGGCACACGACGTACTTCGGCGTCGTTGGCGTGTCGTGGCTGGTCATCGTCGGCCAGGGCATGTGGTCGCGCGCATCCGGCGGCGACGACAACTAGGGTCCCTTACAACCGAATAGAGACGTGGACGAGGGCTTGCCCCCGCAGGGCAGCCCTCGTTGGGTATCGCGCAGGCCCCTGCCCGCCAACCCCGGACACCCAACACCGCCGATTCCCCCGCCACCCTGTTCACCCCCATCCTCACCTTCCCCCATCAAGGGGGAAGGGATCAGGCCGACTCACGCCGGGCACCCCAAACCCCGGACACCCAGCCCCCCGCCAGTTCACCCTCACCCTAACCCTCTCCCCTCAAGGGAGAGGGGATAATACGCCCCCTCCACCCGTTATCCGGTGTCCGTCCACGTTGTGCAAGGGTCTCCTTGCAGGGAGAGGGGACAAGGCGCCCTGCCCCGCCGTGGGCACGGTTGCTCTATAATCCGGCGGCCATGCACTGGTCCGACGTTGTCATCGAGAGCCTGCGCGAGCACGAGGTGTGGTACGCAACGTACGTGCCGGACGCCATCAACTGGCAGGTGCTCGCGAAGCTCGAAGCCGACCCCGCGTTCACCGTCGTGCCCGCGTCGCGGGAGGAGGAGGCGGTCGGCATCGCAGCAGGCGTATACGCCGGAGGCGGTCGCGCCGCGATGTTCATGCAGAGCAGCGGCTTCGGCAACACGATCAACGGGCTCGCGCAGCTGCTCACCGCGTACCGGATCCCCGTTCCACTCTTCATCGGGATGCGCGGCGGGCTGGGAGAGTTCAACGAGGTGCAGGTGCCGTCCGCGCGCCCGATACCGGCGATACTGGACACACTGCACATCCAGCATTACGCGCCCCAGCGCGAGGACGAGGTGCAGAAGTACGTTGACGGCGCGATAGAGCTGGCCTACGCGAGCAGGATGCCCGTAGCCGTGCTCTGGTACGCTCAGCTGGTGGGAGCGAAACGTGCAACGTCGTGAGGGCATCGCCGCGCTGGTGCGCAGGCTCTCGAACGAACCCGTCATCGCCAACCTCGGCCCCGCGACGTTCGACCTGTACGCGGCGGGCGACCGCGACGCGAACCTCTACACCTGGGGCGCGATGGGGTTGTCGTCGTCCATCGGGCTGGGCGTTGCGCTCGCAGCGCCGGACCGCAAGGTGTTCGTCACCGACGGCGACGGCTCGCTGCTGATGAACCTCGGCTCACTGGCCACGATAGCGCGGCAGGCGCCACCGAACCTCGTGCACATCGTGTGGGATAACCGCATGTGGTACGAGACGGGCGGCCAGCCGACGCACACGTCGACGGGCACGGACCTCGGGGGTATCGCGCTCGCCGCCGGCATACGGAACGTGGCGAGAGCGGGGACTGTCGAGGCGTTCGAGGAGGCGCTCGACCGGGCGATACGGGAGCCAGGGCCGTGGTTCATCCACGTCGACATCGAGGAGACGGGCGAGCCCCGGCAGCGCCCCAACGTAGTAGTGGAAGAGAACCTCGTGAAGTTCCGCCGCACGTTCACCGACCCTTAGACAGAGCCTCTCCAAACAGCAAAAGAGGGAGCCGCCCTGCCGGGCGGCTCCCTCTGCTCTCTGGTGTTACCCGACCAGCGTCTACGCGTCGAACGAGAGGAAGAACTCGTAGGGGTGCGGGCGAAGCCTGATGGCGTCCACCTGCGTCTCACGCTTGAACGAGACGTATGACTCGATGAGGTCGGGCGTAAAGACGTCGCCCTTCAGCAGGAAGTCGCAGTCGGCTTCCAGGGCATTGAGCGACTCCTCGAGCGAGCCCGGCACCTGCTTCAGCTTGGCGAGCTCATCCGCCGGCAGCTCGTAGAGGTTGGTGTCCAGGGGGTCGCCGGGGGAGAGCTTGCGTTCGACGCCGTCCAAGCCTGCCATGAGCATCGCAGCGAAGGCGAGGTAGGGGTTGCAACTGGGGTCCGGTGGCCGGAATTCGATCCGCTTGGCCTTCGGGTTCTGGAAGTACATCGGGACACGGGCGGCAGCGCTTCGGTTCCGAGCGGACATCGCGAGGATGGTCGGCGCCTCGAACCCGGGCACGAGCCGCTTGTAGGAGTTGGAGGTCGGCGCGAGGATAGCCATGAGCGCCGAGCCGTGAGCGATGAGTCCACCTATGTAGTTGAGCGCCATCTCGCTCAGCCCCGCGTACTGGTCCCCGGCGAAGAGCGGGACACCGTCCTTCCAGATGGACTGGTGGCAGTGCATGCCGGTGCCGTTATCGCCAAAGAGGGGCTTGGCCATGAACGTGGCCACCTTGCCGTGGCGCCTGGCGACGTTCTTGACGACGTACTTGTAGGCCATGATGGCATCCGCCGTCTTTACCAGCTCGTCGAAGCGGATGTCGATCTCACCCTGCCCCGCCGTGGCAACCTCGTGGTGGTGCTTCTCGATGACCATGCCGAACTTCTGCATCTCACGGACCATCTCGTTCCGCATGTTGGTGAAGGTGTCGACGGGGTCGGCGGGGAAGTAGCCCTCCTTGTGACGGGGCTTCATGCCCAGGTTGAGGCCCGTGCCATCGAGGGTGAATGCCTCGCCGCTGCGCCAGATGCCCTCCTCGGAGTCGACTTCGTAGAAGGCGCGGTTAGCGGTCTGCTCGAAGCGGGCGGTGTCGAACACGAAGAACTCGGCCTCGGGGCCCCAGTAGGAGACGTCGCCGACGCCGCTCTGCCTGAGATACGCCTCGGCCTTGAGCGCAACGTTGCGCGGGTCGCGGCTGTAGCTCTCGCTGGTGATGGGGTCCCTGACGGTGGCGATGACAGTGACGGTGCCGTCAACGAACGGGTCGACGACCGCGGTCGCGGGGTCGGGGACCAGCAACATGTCGGACTCGTTGATGACCTGGAAGCCCCGGATGCTCGAGCCGTCGAAGCCGGTGCCTTGCTGGAAGAGCGCGTCGTCCACTTCGTTGATGGGTAGCGTCACATGCTGCCAGGTACCCGGCACATCCGTGAACTTGATGTCCAGGTGGTCGCAGCCGTTGTCTCTCATCAACTGCAATACAGGGTCACTCTCGGCCATTTCCATTCCTCCTCTGGTGCGATGTGGGACGCTGGTTGCCTTACTCTTCGGAGATCTCGATGGTGTGGATGGCCTCGCCTTCCACGTTCGACGTCTGCGGGTCGCGAACGCTGACGGACATCAGCACGTCCAACCCCTCCGTTACCTGCCCGAACACGGCGTGTCGATTGTCCAGGTGCGGTGTGGGGCCGTGGGTGATGAAGAACTGGCTGCCGTTGGTGTTGGGACCGGCGTTGGCCATGGAGAGGATGCCCGGCTTGTCATGCCTGAGGCTGGGGTGGAACTCGTCCGCGAAGCGGTAGCCCGGACCGCCCCTGCCCGTTCCGGTGGGGTCGCCGCCCTGCGCCATGAAGTCGGGGATGACGCGGTGGAACGTCGTGTTGTCGTAGAAGCCCTCGCGCGCAAGGAAGACGAAGTTGTTGACGGTGTTGGGGACCTTGTCGGCGAAGAGCTGGATGACGATGTCGCCCTTCTCGGTCTTGAATGTTGCGGCGTAGCTCTTTTCGGGGTCAATCGTCAGGGCCGGCGGGGCATCGTACTGTTGCGGCATCTGTGCTCCATTTCTCGTTTCGGACACGTCCGGGGTAGGCATGGGAGGCCGTGTGCCTTCCGCGCTGCATCCGAGCAGGAGACCGGTCAGCGCAGCCAGCGCAAGAAGTGTCGTTTGGAAGTGTCTTCTCATCGTCCGGCGGCAGCGTCCCAAAGGATCCGAACGTACTGCGTTAAGAGACAGCATATGCGCTGACAGGTGGCGGGGGAAGCGAGAAAACGGGATTCGGCGCAAGGTGTAACAGAATCGTAACGTAAGGCACCGGTAGTCTCAGGCCAGTATTGGGAGAGAGGGAGGCAACCCGAGAGACTTCTCGGCTCCGCTCGAAATGACAAGGTCTACCCTCCTGTACCTCCGGAGGGCCCTCACCCCAGCCCTCTCCCCCAGGAGAAGGGAATCAGCCTCAGCTGCCATCCCTCCCCCACCAGGGGCCGTGTGCACTGGTGCCCACTTCTGGATTCCAGCCTTCGCTGGAATGACGAGGCCTACGGCCCTATCCACTCTTCTCAATCGAGGCGGTAGAACGCGGTGGCTGTTCCACCGAGAACAGCAGCGAGTTGAGCGTCCGTCATGGGGCCAGCGGCTTCCACTGTTGCCTGCAGCACCTGCTCGTACGACGCGACGGAGAGGTGGTTCGGCCAGTCGCTACCGAACATCATGCGGCGGTAGCCGAAGAGGCGCACCATCGGCTCGACGAACAGTCTGAGGTGGGCCGCGCTCCATGGCTCCGTGTCCAGCGTCACGAGGCCGCTCAGCTTTACCGAGACGTTGGCGCAGGGGGCAAGGTTGAGCATGTGGACGCCCCACGGTTCCCGCTCGCTGCGGGCGATGAACGGCGAGCCGATGTGCGCTACGGCGATCCGCAGTTCCGGAATGGCCTCAGCAAGCGCACGAACCGAGGGGACCTGCCGGGGCTCGACGATCACGTCGAGGCTCAGTCCGCGCCTTGCGGCCTCTCGAAGGCCCGCCAGCACCTCAGGCTGTGCCAACCAGTGGTTGTCCGCCTCACGATGTGCCGGAAGGCAGAGTCCGCGCACCTTCTCGTTGCGTTCCAACTGCTTGAGCGTCTTACCAAGGTCGCGTGAGGTTACGTCCACCCAGACCGCGGCGGCGGCCACAAGGTCGTCGCCGGCCATGGCGGCGAGCGCCGCGTTCGTGACGTCGTCCGATGGCTCAGGCTGGACGAGCACGGTACGCTGCACGCCGCCGGCCGCAAGAAGCACAGCGAACGCCCCAGCGGCATCCGGCGTTGCGGGGAGGCGGTGGGCGTCTACGATGGGCGGGAGGTTCATGGCTGGGTTCGGGTCGAAGGCGTTTCGGGAAGTGCAGGAGCTGGAGTCCATCCTATCACGGACGAGCTTCGTGATGAGCACATGCGGCCACGTTCGGCGCCGCTCCGGACGCCCAAACGCCTCGCTTCTTACGCGCTGATGCGATCTACCGGGGGGTATACCTGCTTCGCAACGCACGCGATTGCAGGACCGCTCAGGCTTCCGTTGAACGCACGGGTACGTTCGACAAGCGCACCTGCCATGGCGGTATATCAGGGCGTAAGTTGTTACTCGTCCGCGGGCAGTACGACGCTCCTTGTGTCTTCCCAGCTCGGGCACTTGCGGCGACAGGAACAGGCGGATGTTGGGTTAACATTCGAGGCTGGACTTATCGTATTCCGGCCGTTATCCTGCGCATGGCAAGGGCAGCTAACCCATCCGGCTGCCGCATACAGGAGGTAAGTGGGATGCCCACTTTTGACATCGTTTCGATAGGCGAAGCCCGCGCAAACAGTGCGACGGGCAAACGGGCCGCACTGCTGCAGGAATACATCGGATACATCCAACGTGTTGCTCCAGGAGAGGCGGGCAAACTCGAAGCCGGAGAAGGCGAGACGACGCAAGCCATCCGGCGCAGGCTCAATGCGGCCGCGCAAGCGCTGGGCAAGAACCTGGATGTCCGACGCTCCGCCACCACCGTCTTTTTCTGGACGTCCGACGGCCGGCGACGCGGCAGGCCCCGCAAGAACCCCGTCGCTTAGTAGTCTCCCTTCCTCGCCGCCGCACCCCGGTAGGCGCAAGTAACTGCTGCCCAGGTAGCGGCCTTGTTAACGTGCGCTGTTGACGCCCGGTCCTCTCGCCGTGGGGTGCGCTCAACGCGTCTCGTGTCGGGTGTATACGCGCCATGCAAGCGGTTGCGCTTCGCGCACGCGTTCGCCCGGTCCGACGTTAGCGCCCGCGAGCCGTTAACGCCCGCGAGCCGAACTGCTGCTACGATATAGGCACAGGCAGCGATGCCGCGTGAACAGCACGACGAACCACCGGGAGGCGCAGTGCGCGTAGCCATAGCAGCCGATCACGCAGGGTTCACATTGAAGGCCGACGTTGCCGCGATGCTCAGCGGCTGGGGCCACGATGTACTCGACCTCGGCGCGCACGAGTTCGACCCCGACGACGACTACCCCGATTTCGCCGCACTCGCCGCGCGGAACATCGCCGATGGGACAGCAGAGCGCGGCGTCATCGTCTGCGGCAGCGGCGTCGGCGCGAGCATCGCCGCGAACAAGGTCCCGGGCGTCCGCGCCGCAATGTGCCACGACACGTACTCGGCGCACCAGGGGGTGGAGCACGACGACATGAACGTCCTCTGCATCGGCGGACGCGTTATCGGGCCGGAGACCGCTCGCGAGGTCCTCGCTGCGTTCCTCGGAGCGTCGTTCACCGGCGAGGAGCGCCACGTCCGCAGGCTGGGGAAGGTGATAGCGTTGGAGCGGCAGGCTGCAACGAGCCAGTGAACAGAGGAGGCAACGCCATGGAGAACACGATCCGCCGGAACCTTGCCCTCGGACAGTCCACGTGGGTGGACTACATCCGCCGCGACATGCTGGTGAACGGCGAACTCGCGAGGCTCGTGGAGGACGGCGTCACCGGTCTTACGTCCAACCCCACGATCTTCGAGAAGGCGATCTCCGGCAGCCCGGACTACGATGAGTCGCTCGCCGCGCTGTCCCGCGAAGGAAAGTCGCCCGCGCAGATATTCGAGGCGCTGGCCGTGGAAGACATCCGCGCCGCTGCCCAGGCGCTCCGCTCCGTCTACGACGCGGCGGGAGGGCGCGACGGTTTCGTCTCGCTGGAGGTCGCCCCTACCCTCGCCTATGACACCGAAGGCACGGTGCGCGACGCACGGCGCCTGTGGGCCGCGGTGGGCGAACCGAACGTGTTGATCAAGGTGCCCGGAACGCCTGAGGGGTTGCCCGCCATCACGCAGCTCATCGGCGAGGGCGTGAACGTGAACGTGACGCTCATCTTCGCGCTCGACGCCTACCGACGGGTGATGGACGCCTACATAGCCGGCCTGCAGGCGCTGGCGCAACGGGGCGGACAGCTCGGGCGCGTCGGCTCGGTGGCCTCGTTCTTCGTAAGCCGCGTGGACACGGCGGTCGACGGTGCACTCGAAAAGAGCGGCGCTGATTCGTCGCTGCAGGGAAAGGCGGCGATAGCGAACGCCCGCGCGGCGTACGGGCTCTTCAAGGAGCGATTCGCGCGGGACGATTTCGCCGCGCTGCGGGCCCAGGGCGCGCAGGTGCAGCGTCCGCTCTGGGCGAGCACGAGCACGAAGAACCCCGCGTACCCGGACACGCTCTACGTGGACAACCTGATCGGTCCCGATTCCGTGAACACGATGCCGCCGGACACGCTGCAGGCAACGCTGGACCACGGCGTCTCCGTCCTCACGCTGGGCGGCACGGAGGAGGAGGCCAACGCCACGCTCGCGGCACTGGCGACGGCGGGCGTAGACATGGGCGCCGTCACGGACAAGCTGCTGAGCGACGGCGTGAACGCATTCGCGGGCTCGTACCGGCAACTGCTGGAGAGCATCGATGCGAAGTGCGGCCTGCTGGCGCAGGCGCGCAGCTGACACGGCACACCGCGCACAGGAGGAAGGCTATGGACATCGGCATGGTGGGGCTGGGACGCATGGGGGGCAACATGTCCGAACGCCTGCGCCTGGGCGGTCACCGCGTCGTCTCCTACGACCGCGACCCGGACGTCCGCCAGACGGCGGTCGCAGCCGGTTGCGAGGTAGTGGACTCGCTGGAGCAGTTCGTGGAAGCGCTTGCCGCTCCACGGGTGGTGTGGGTGATGGTGCCGTCCGGCAACCCAACAGAAGCGACCGTTGCCGCGCTGGGCGACGTGCTCGAGCCCGGCGACCTCGTGGTGGACGGCGGCAACTCGAACTACAACGACTCGATGCGGCGCGGCGAATCGCTGCGGGGCCAGGGCATCGAGATGGTGGACGCCGGGGTCAGCGGCGGCATATGGGGACTCGCGGAGGGCTACTGCCTCATGGTGGGCGGCAGCAAGGAAGCCGTCGCGCTGGTGGAGCCGGTGTTCCGCACGCTTGCGCCAACGCCGGAGAAGGGCTACGCCCACGTGGGACCGCTCGGCGCGGGGCATTTCGTCAAGATGGTGCACAACGGCATCGAGTACGGGCTCATGCAGGCGTACGCCGAAGGCTTCGAACTGATGCGCGCCAAGCAGAGCCTCGACCTCGACGTCGCGCAGATAGCGGAGATATGGCGGCACGGGAGCGTCGTGCGCTCCTGGTTGCTTGACCTCACCGCCGCGGCGCTGGAGGAGGACGCCGCTCTCTCCGACATCGTGCCTTGGGTGGACGACTCCGGCGAAGGGCGCTGGACGGTGGAGGAGTCCATCGAACTCGCGGTGCCTCTGCCGGTAATCTCCATGGCGTTGCAGGCGCGCTTCCGCTCCCGCGACGAGGGACAGTTCGGCTTCAAGCTGCTCGCGGCGATGCGCAACCAGTTCGGCGGGCATGCCGTGAGGCGGCAGTCCTAGCGGGTCATGGCGGACGTTCGCGTCTTCCCCACTCCTACTGCACTGACCCAGGCCGCTGCGGTGCTCGTGCTGGCGTCGGCGGAGGAGGCGGTCCGGGAGCGTGGGCGCTTCGTGTGGGGACTGTCCGGCGGGAGCACGCCTGAGGCGCTCTACCGCAAACTCGCCGAGCCGCCTTACTCGAACTCCGTGCCTTGGCGCGCCACGTTCGTGTTCTGGGGCGACGAGCGTTGGGTGCCGCACGACCACCCGGAGAGCAACCAGCGGATGGCAAACGAAGCCCTCCTCTCCCACAGGCCCGCCTCAGAGGCAAGCGCCATTCCCGTACCGACCGAAGGCACGACCCCAGAAGAATCTGCTGCGGCCGTCGAGGAAGCGCTGCGCCGCGTGTTCGGGGGCGCTCCGGTCCGCCCAGACCTGCTGCTGCTCGGCATCGGCCCAGACGGACATACGGCGTCGCTCTTCCCGGGCACAGATGCGCTGGACGAGCGCGAGCGGCTGTTCACGGCCAACCGGGTCCCGCAGTTGGACACGTGGCGCATCACGGCCACGTTGCCGCTCATCAATGCCTCGCGGCGCGTCGTTTTCCTCGTGCAGGGGCGTGACAAAGCGGGGGCGGTGCGGCTCGCGCTGCACCCGGCCGACGGCGCGCCTCCCCTGCCCGCCGCGCTCGTCGCGCCGGACGACGGCACACTGATGTGGATGTTGGACGAAGATGCAGCGTCGGAATTGCCGGAGGGCGCCGAGTAGGCCGCGTCGCCCCCCCGATTCGCAATCGCGCTATGCCTCGTCCCTCATCGGAATGGGGACTTCCATCACTTCCCCGGGTTGTATCCCCTCGAGGGCGTTGCGGATGTCTTCCGCTCGCTGCGCTATGCGGGGCCACGCAGTGTTCATCAGGACGAGTACGGCCATCCGCCTGTTGGACATGTTCTGCTGGTACCGGATGCCCTGGTCGGTGGTTATAAGAACCTCGTAGCCGGCCCCTCTTGCACGATCCAGCAAGACTCCGTTGGTCAAAGTATCCCACCCGCGTTCGGAGGCCAGGTCGACGTCATGGCCAAAGAGCTGGCGGCGCAACTGTCTGGGGGTTCCATTATCGAACAGGATTCGCATGGGCGGCCCTGGCGCGGAGTTCCTGCGCCACGTGCTCCAACACCGCCTTCACCTCGGATTCCTTCGCTCCGTCAAACCATTCGACGAAATCATGGACCGTCGCGCCAGCCGCAAGATTCTCGAAGAGGGCATATATTGGCAAACGCGTGCCCGTGAACACCCAGTTGCCACTCACCTTATCCGGCACGCTTTCGACCACCGGGCACTTGCTCCAGTCCGTCATGCGCTCACCTCGCCTTCCGACGTCAACCCTTCCCGGGTTAGCCGACTCGCCTCAGAGGAACTGTTGCTCCTATTGTCCTGCACGAGGCCATCCTCGTCTATCGGACTGGCCACGTCTCCCGGCAGAAGCGCTGCGCCTAACACACATCCGGTCTGCGCGCCGCGCGGTTGCGGTAGCGCCTGTCCGTGGGCATGGGCAGATCTTTCCGCATCGTCTCGTTGGCGGCGCTCAGGAGAGCGAGCAGTTGCTCAGCGACGCCAAGCCTCCGGGAGATCACGTCCAGTCCCCACACGTCTTCATAGAAGTTCCGGTGCAGGTTCTCCACCGCCGCAAAGTACGTCTCGATGTCGTCGTTGCCGACCTGCTGGGCGATGTACGACGTAATCACACCCGCGTCTTGGTGGACGAGGTAAGGCCACCCGCGTTCATCCGCCAGCGCCTTGATCCCATGTGCAACCGCGCCCCATATCTTCTCCGACGCCTGCAAACGGTCGCCCTCGGCGAGCATCTCCCTGGCGTGACTGAGCATGCGGTCGCTGTGCACTTCGTGGCTCTCGATCGGCTGGGTGGTCATGTTGGTGCTCCAAACGTGTCACAGCTATCGTACTACCGCAATGCGTGACACGCCACCCCTTCATCACGCCGCGACGAGGCATCTGAGGGTCAGAGGAGAGCGCGCCCTCAGGACGACTATTCGGTGTCCGAGCCCTGCGTACGTCGGCGAGCGCGCCGCTCTGCTGCGCGTGACCGGACCGCCGCCTGGGCAACGGGGGTGCTGTCTGCTCGCCGGGCGTCCTCTCTTCCCGACGCGAGGTACGGTGGCCTGCGCCAGAGGAACAGCGCAAGGAGCGCGATGATGATCATCGCCACGGAGACGAGGTGTGCAACGGGGACATCGCCCACCTTCCAGTTGCCGCTGCGCAGGAACTCCAGTGCGGAGCGCTCCAGTGCGTACCAGATGAGGTAGAGGAAGAGCAGGTCTCCCTGCCGGAGGCCGTGCATGAAGCGGCGTCCCACCCAGAGCAGGACGATGACGCCGAGGAGGCTCAGGAGCGACTCGTAGAGGAAGAGCGGGTGGAAGTATGCTGCCGCGCCGGAGTCCCAGGGGAAGTGGTGCTGCGGTCCCACGGGGATGCCCCAGGGAAGGCTCGTCTCCGGACCGTAGAGCTCCTTGTTGAAGAAGTTGCCCCACCTTCCAACGCCCTGCCCTAACAGAAAAGCGGGCGCCCCGATATCGAACCAGCGGAGCGCGCGGATCCGCGCTCCCCGGCCTGCGCGCGCCCTGCGGTTCACCCACCACACGTAGAGCACGAGGGCGAATGCCGACCCCGCTATCGCGCCGAAGATGCCGATGCCCCCGGCGCGGAGCACGAATATCTGTCCGATGTTCTCGGAGTAGAAGCTCCACAGGTCTATGACGTGGTAGAGCCGCGCGCCGATGAGGCCGAGTACGACGCCGAGCACCGCGATGTTCAGGACGTGGTCCGGGTTCTCGCCGAGGCGCTTCGCCTCCCACTGCGCCAGGACGATGCCCGCGAGCAGGCCCGCGAGGATCATCAGGGAGTAGAAACGAATCTCCAAGCCGAAGAGGATGAGGCCGCGAAACGTGATGTCGAAATCCACACTGGCTCCTGGGGGACCGGCTCGCCGCGCACAGCGCGGGCCGGACGCGGACTCGCGTCATTATAGTCTGCCGAGTCGTGCGATGGGCGGCAGCCTGAATGTGACCATGGTCATTGACCATGGTATGATACTCAAGCAGCCATCAGGGGGTGGGTATGGCATCAAGTGATGACTCAGCCGTCGGGGGCGTCCGTACCATCAAGGCGTCGGAGTTCAAGGCGAAGTGCCTCCAACTCATGGACGAAGTTGCCGCCAGCGGCGAGGAGATCGTCGTGACCAAGCACGGGCGCCCGGTTTCCAGGGTTATCCCCTATCGTCAGAAATCAACGCTGACCTTCGGACGCAACCGGGGCCTGTTCGAGATTCACGCTGACATTGTGGAGCCGATGCCCGCCGAATGGTTCGAGAAAGACGGCGGCGACGAGGACGACCTTTTTTGATACTGCTCGATACGCATGCGCTGCTGTGGCAGGAAGATGGCAGCCCGAAACTGGGCCAACGCGCCCACAGGGTGATTGAGCGCGCCTTCGACGAGAACAACGTAGCGGTCTCCCCCATCTCCTTCTGGGAAGTCGCCATGCGCGTTCAGAAGGGACACATCACGTTCCTGTCCGACGTCGCTGCTTGGCGACGCGACCTGATCAGCCGCGGGTTGAACGAGATCCCCGTGGACGGCGGCATCGCGGTCCGTGCCGGTCTGCTTCCGGACATGCACGGCGACCCGGCAGACCGCCTCATCGTCGCCACAGCATTGGAAGGGCACCAACTCCTGACAGCCGACCAACGGCTTCTCCAGTGGAGCGGTCCGTTGAACCGCCTGGATGCCTCCCAGTAACCCGCTTTTGACACCCCTGCCCCACGCTCCTATAGTCTGCACGCACATCCCGCCCCCAGCCGCCGAGGTCGATACACGCCTATGGGCGTCCTCTCTTCGCAACAGATACGCGCCATGCTCTCGGACACGCCGCCACTCGTCGCCGGGTTCCTGGACCTCGATGAGCAGTTGCAGGCCAACGGCTTCGACATGACGCTCGAGTCTGTCGCCGGGTTCACCGGCGCGGGCAGGATCGGCGTCAGCAACAGCGACCGCATCCTCGCGGAGACGCAGGAGTTGGCGTTCGACGCAGACGGCCGGCTGCACCTGGAGCCGGGCGTGTACGCGGTGCGGCTGAACGAGACCGTCGCCCTGCCCCGCAACGTCATGGCGCTCGCGAAGCCGCGCTCCACCCTGTTGCGGAACGGCGCGGCGGCGCACAACGCCGTGTGGGACGCGGGCTACAACGGCAGGTCGCAGATACAGGTCGCCGTCTACAACCCGCACGGGCTCACGCTCGCCCGGAATGCGCGCATCGTGCAGATGGTCTTCTTCACGCTGGACGACGCCACCGAGACGCCGTACGCCGGCATCTACCAGGGCGAGGCAACAACGCCCGCGACGGCACGCCCATGACCACGTCACAGACCCCGGACGTCGTCGTCGTGGGCGGCGGAGTCATGGGTTGTTCCACCGCCTACTTTCTCGCTGCTGAGCACGGGCTACGCTCCGTCATAGTGGAGCGCGACGCGGTCGCCAGCGGCGCCTCCGGAGGCGCGGCGGGCGAGCTGGGGGCGGTCGGCAGGCACCGCTACTCCATTGAGTACACGCGCTTCCTGCTGGAAGGCATCCGCATGCACACGGAGATCGCGGAGACGCTCGTGGCGGAGTCCGGCGTGGACTACCTCTTCACGGACATCCCCATCCTGCGTCCTGCGCTGGAAGAGAGCGAGGCCCGCGACTTGCAGGAGCAGATGGGCTGGCAGCGCGAGATAGGCATCGACGTCGAGTGGCTCGACGAGACCGCCGTGCGCTCGCTCGGGTCGTGGCTGACGCCGGACGCGCTCGGCGCGGCGTACACCGTCGAGAAGCAGCTGGAGGCGTACCCATTCGCGATTGCGCTTGCGCAGGCGTGCGAACGTCGCGGCGTGACCATACGGACCGCAGAGGTGAACGGCGTGCTGCGCGAGGGCGGCCGCGCATGCGGCGTGACGCTCGCGTCAGGTGAGCAGGTAACGGCGGGCGCGGTACTCGTGGCGAACGGGCCGTGGTCGCAGCATACGGCGGAGTGGCTGGGCATTGAGACGCCGGTCGTCCCGCTGCGAGGACAGATCGTGCACGTCTCGGCTCCAGACGGCGTCCCGATGCCGACGCATTCCATCTTCCACGAGACCGGCTACGTGCTGCCGAAGGCGGGCGGGGACCTGCTCGTGGGGACGACCGAGGAGCGCGCCGGGTTCGACCCCTACCCGACGATGGAGGCGCAGAACAGCATACTGGAATCGGTCATCCGCTTCGCGCCGAACGTGCTCGACGCGCCGATACGCGACCTCACGGCGTGCCTGCGCCCGTACTCGCTGGACGAGATGCCCATCATCGGCCCGGTGCCGGGGGCGGAGTCGCTCTACCTGTCGACCGGCCACGGCTACAAGGGCATCACGCTCGCGATCATATCGGGCAAGGCGATGGCGCAGCAGATAGCGAACGGCGCGAGCGACATCGACATCGCGCCGTTCTCCCCCGCACGCTTCGCGGAGGAATCGTAGCCCACATGGCTGGCGCCGACCTCACCGAGTTCACGGCCTCCGAGCTGGCGGGCCTCATCCGGGAGCGGCAGGTGTCCCCGGTCGAGGTGACGTCGCACTTCCTGGAGCGCATCGCCCGGTACAACGGCGAACTGCGCGCCTTCATCACGACCGCGCCGGAGCAGGCGATGGTGGAGGCGCACCGCGCCGAGGCGGCGGTCATCGCGGGCGACGAGCTCGGGCCGCTGCACGGCGTTCCCTTCGGCATCAAGGACCTCAACGCCACGAAGGGCATCCGCACCACCTACGGCTCGCTCCTCTTCGGCGACAACGTGCCGAAGAACGACGACATCGTCTCCGAGCGCTTACGCGCGAGCGGCGCGATCATCGTCGGCAAGACGAACACGCCCGACTTCGGCTGGAAGGGCACGACGGAGAGCACCATCGCAGGGCCGTGCGTGAACCCGTGGGACACGACGCGAACGTCCGGCGGTTCGAGCGGGGGTTCAGGCGCGGCGCTCGCGGCGCGGCTCGTGCCGCTCTGCAACGGCGGCGACGCGGGGGGCTCCATCCGCATCCCCGCGAGTTTCTGCGGCGTGTACGGCATCAAGCCCGGCGCAGGACGCGTGCCCAGCGACTACACCGCAGGCACGAGTTGGGGCGGACTCTCCCAGAACGGCCCCATGTCCACGAACGTGCGCGACTCCGCCCTCCTGCTGAACATCCTCGCCGGCCCGGACGCCCGCGACCCACGCTCGCTGGGGCAGCCCGAGCAGGACTACCTCGCTGCGATCGAAGCGCCCTCGGTGGAGGGGCTGCGCATCGCGTGGGGCGGCGCGATGGACGACCAGCCCGTCGACCCGCAGGTGCTGGCGCTCGCGCAGGCCGGCGCGGAGGCGTTCACGGAGATGGGCGCAAGCGTCGAGGCCGACATGCCCGCCGTGACGACGGACGACGCCATCTGGGCGTTCGTGACGTTCATGCTCACGGACCTGTGGATCACGCTCGGCCCGGCCATCGAGGGAGGCCAGGGCGACTTCCTGCCGTCCATGCTACTGAAGTGGCTCACCGACGCGAAGGCGTGGCCTGCGTCGCGCTACGCCGAGGCGCTGCACATGCGCGAATGGCACCGACACTGGTTCGACGAGTTGTTCGAGCGGTACGACGTGCTCGCGCTCCCGACGATGGCCGTCCCCGCGTTCCCGGTCGAGCGCAACCCGAAGACGATCGCGGGGCGGGACGTGCACCCGTCGTGGGGGTTTACGCCGTTCTGCCTGCACGCGAACCTCACCGGGCGGCCTGCAGCCAGCATCCCGTGCGGCTTCACCACCGATGAGGGGCTGCCCGTGGGGCTGATGCTCGTGGGGCGCATGGGCGAGGAGGCGACGCTGCTGCGGGCGTCCGCCGCATTCGAGGCCGCGCACCCGTGGGCGGAGCACCGCCCGCCAGAGTTCGCGTAAGGCCTCGCAGCCTAAAGGACCTGCAGTCCCTTCAACTTGCTGTCGATGTCCTCCGCCTCCAGCGACAACCGCTCCCACTCCTCCCAGAGCGACCCCGCCTCCTCTTTCAGCACGCGGTACTGCTCTCCCGCGGAGGCCAACTGAGCCAGGCCGTCGAACCGGTCAGGCTGGGAGAACATGGCCTCCAGTGCCGCTATGCGGGTCTCGCGGTCGGACAGCGAAACGTTTATCTCCTCGATCTGCATCGCCAGTCTGCGGGCCTCGCTTCTGAGGGACCGGCGCTGGACCTCCTCGGCGTCGAGCGGCCGCCGGGAGCGCCTCCTGGCGGGGTCCCGTCCCAGGGCCGCGTCAGTCGTTCCGTTGGCTGCCGGAACGGCGCTTCCATTGCCGGGCTCAGCCTGCTTCCGGTACAGGTAGGCGTCATAGTCGCCGAGGAACACCTTGGGCTGTCCGGCGTCGATCTCGATGATCTTGTTGGCGACCTGCCGTATGAGCGTCCGGTCGTGCGTTATGAGGCAGACGGTGCCCTTGTAGTCCCCGAGGGCGTCCGTGAGTATCTCTCTGGAGGCGATGTCGAGATGGTTGGTCGGCTCGTCCATGAGGAGCAGGTTGCTGGGCTGGAGGAGCAGCTTGGCCAAGGCCACGCGCGCCTTCTCCCCGCCTGACAGCACGGATATCGGCTTGCAGATGTCGTCGCCGCTGAACAGGAAGCCCCCCAGGGTGGTGCGAAGGCCCTGCTCCGGCACACCGGGCGAGGCATACCGCAACTCATCGAGGATCGTATGAGCAGGGTTGAGGAGTTCGAGTACGTGCTGTGCGTAGTAGGCTGTCACCACGTTGTGGCCCGTCCTTCTCTCCCCCTCGTCGATCGGAAGGACGCCCGCGAGTATCTTCAACATCGTGGTCTTGCCTGCGCCGTTAGGCCCGACCAGGGCAACGCGGTCGCCGCGCGAAAGCGACAGGTTGACCCGGCGATAGACAGCCTTGTCGCCATAGGACTTGCTGACGTTGGCCAGCGAAATGACCTCGGCGCCGCTGCGGGGCGGTTCCGGGAACGAGTAGCGGACCTTCTTCGTCGTCCTCGGCAACTCGATGGTCTGCACCTTCTCGAGCTGCTTCAAGCGGCTCTGCACCTGGGTGGCCTTCGTCGCCTTGGACCGGAAGCGCTCCACGAAGCGCATGTGCTTCTGTATCTGGCGCTCCTGCCTGGCCGCGGCGGCCCGCTTGATCTTCAGCGATTGCTCGCGCACAACGAGGTACTCGTCGTAATCGCCCTTCATCAGGACGACTTCGTCCTCCTCGATGGCGAGAACCCTGGTTGCGACCTGGTTGAGGAAGGCGCGGTCGTGAGACGTGACGAGCACCCCGCCCCGGAAAGAGGCCAGGTACTTCTCGAACCACAGGTTCGCATCGAGGTCGAGGTGGTTGGTTGGCTCGTCCAGGAACAGGAGAGCGGGTTTCTGGAACAGCAGCCTGGCAAGGCCGGCCCGCATGAGCCAGCCGCCGCTGAACTCACTCATCGGCCGCAGGAAGTCCCTTTGCTTGAACCCGAGGCCCGAGAGGATGGTCTTGGCCTCGTGCTCCCTGTCGCCCCCGCCTGCGGCCTCCAGCACCATGTCGAGGTCGCTGAGGCGTTGCAGCAGACCGGCCTGCTTCTCCGGGTCCGGCTCCGACGCCAGTCCCTCCCGCGTCGCAGCGATATCGTCCATGAGCTCGATCACATCGGCACTGGCGTCCAATACCTCCTGAAGGAGGGGTTTGCCGCTGAACGATGCGGGTTCCTGCCTGAGATAGCCGATGGAGACGTCGCGCCGCGTGGATATGTTCCCCGAGTCCGGCGGGGTATCGCCAGCCAGGATGTCCATGAGCGTGGTCTTCCCGGAGCCGTTCGAGCCTATCAGCGCGATACGGTCTCCCGCGTCCACGTTGAGGTTGAGGCCACTGAACAGAGTCCTGGTCGAGTAGGCCTTACTGATGTTGGAGGCAGATAGCATAGAGTCCCGGAGGGGAGGCCATTATAGCAATCGGGCGCATGTGAACAGCAGCCCATAGACCTACTCCCTATCACTGCCGACGGGACCGGGCAGCGGAGCGCCAGGCCCCGTCCCTCCCCCGGAGTACCCTCACTCGCCGCCGCTGAGCGGCGGCGCCCTCTTCCCCTTGTAGAGACCTTTGCATAACCGTGAGGGTAGATGCGGTGCGGGGTTATTGATCCCTTCCCCCTCGATGGGGGAAGGCTAGGATGGGGGTGAATCGGCGGGGTCTGGGTGTGCGATGGGGTTACGCAAAGGTCCCCCGTAAGGAGAGCTAACAGGGGTATGTAACGGGTGGAAATAGGCGTGGTTAAGGCTCATCTAAGCAGTCGGTGTCAACCGCACCCGTCATTCCCGCACCGGCGGGAATCCAGAGTGCGCGGGCAGCGCACCAGGGGGCTGTGGAGGCGGGTGGAGTGTTTTCATTCCACCATACATACCCCTGTCAGCGTAGGGAGAGGGGTCCACGGCCTACTGCGCGGGCTCCTTGTCGCCATCGACCAGGTGGACGTGTCCGTGCAGCACGAGCTCTGGGCCGGGCTTGACCGCGCCCATCTCCGGTTCGACGCTCACGCCCAGCCTGCTCATGCTGCCGGCGTGCCCGATCAGCCGCACCCAGGCGTAGCCGTCTTCACTCACGGTGAACACCGCGGCGCTCTTCGTACGGTGCTCGGCGTCCCACCACCACGCCCGGTAGATGTAACCCGGCTCCAGCGAGCGCAGGCCCATCGCCACGAGCATGCTTTCGCCGTCCGGTCCCCTTATCAGGATGCCCCGGGCGTGCCCGCCGTAGGGCGGCTCGTCCTCGCCCTGCGCGGACGACCCGTTGTCGCCGGACGAGCCGTCCTGCCCGCTGCCTGCCGGGGGGACGCTCTCCGCGATGGGTTGCGCGGGCGTGAGAGGAGTCATGGCGACGCTCTCCGCGACGCGATCGGTTAGTCCCATGAGCTCGCTGCGGGTGCCTTCCGCCTCCGCCGTCACCACGTCCACCTCGTCCTGCAACTCCGCCACGCGCTGCTGCTGCACCGTTGAGAACGCGCCCAACCCCATGACCGCAACGGCAAGCGCGGCGGCGACGCCCAGCAGGGCGAACGGCACGCGCGGCGCGGGGCGCACGACCGGCGCTGCCGCGGAGCCCCGAACGCGCCCCATGATGCGCTCGCGCACCTCTGAACCGGGGACGGCGAATGCGTGCGAACCCGCGAGCGCGGCGGTGCTCTCCAGGTACTCCTGGAGCAGCTCGCGGTAGCGCGGCTCGCGGTCGAGGGCGCGCTCGACGACCAGCGCGTCGGCTGCGTCCAGCGCCCCGAGGGCGTAGGCCGGCAGCAGATCGGCGACTTCGTCGTCAGCCGAGTTCATCGGTTCTAACGGCTCGTCTGCCATCACGCTCCCTCCGCAGCGGGGGCATTCATCACTTGCCTCAACTTCCCCAGTCCCAGGCGCAGACGGGTCTTAACGGTGCCGAGAGGACTCCCCGTGCGCTGCGCTATCTCCTGTTGTGTCGCGCCTTCCAGGTACGCCATGACGATGACGACACGCTGCTCCTCGGGCAATGCGCGCATGGCCTCGCGCGCCTCGCCGACCAGCACGGCGGTGACCGCCTCGTTGGCCGTGTCGCCGGAGGAGACGAGACCGAGCGTCGCATCCTCGGGCGCCCTGTCGGCATCCATGAGGGCCACTCTCCGCCTACGGCGCACCTCGTCTATCACGCGGTTGTGCGCCAGGTGCAGGAACCAGTGGCGGAAGATGCCTTTCGCTGCGTCGAACCGCCCTGCCCGCGTCCAGAGGGCCACGAAGACCTCCTGCGCAAGGTCCTCGGCGAGTGCGTAGTCCCTCAGTATCCCGTACGCCATACTGAACACCTGCACCCCGTAGCGGTTGTAAAGCTCTTCGAGCGAGCCCGCGTCTCCGGCCGCAACGCGAGAAGCCAGAAGGGCGTCCGATTCGACAGTCAGAGAGAGGGACACGTCCTCACCGCTCGCCATAGCGCGGCACTCTTTCTCTTCTCAAGGTATTACGATGCACGGGAGGTCCCGGATTCATGGCTCTTCCCCTCTCCCCTTGGGAGAGGGTTAGGGTGAGGGTGTTCTGGCTCCAATTGTAGCGCGGATGGCCGGCAGCGTGTGAGAATCCCAACCACCCCACGACACGGAGGCAGTCGCACGCATGGGCAAGCACGAGATCGCGGTCATCCGCGGAGACGGCATCGGGCCCGAGGTCATCGAGGAGGGAGTGAAGGTGCTCAACGCCGCGCAACGCAGGTTCGGCGTCGAGTTCACGTACACGGAGTTCCCGTGGGGCTCCGGCTACTACTTCGAGCACGGCAGGATGATGGACGCGAACGGGCTGGACGAGCTCGCCGGGTTCGACGCGGTCTTCTTCGGCGCGGTGGGGCACCCGGACATCCAGGACCACGTGACGCTGAACGGCCTGTTGCTCCCCATGCGGCGCGGCTTCGACCAGTACGTCTGCCAGCGACCCAGCATCCTGCTCCCGGGCGTCACGTCGCCGCTGCGGGGCATGGAGAGCGGCGACATCGACATGGTCGTCATCCGGGAGAACACGGAGGGCGAATACGCCAACGTGGGCGGCTTCCAGTACAAGGGCTTCCCCGAGGAGGTCGCGGTGCAGACCTCCGTGTTCACGCGGCGCGGCATCGAGCGCGTCGTGCGCTACTCCTTCGAGCTGGCGCGCTCGCGCGACAAGCAGCGGCGCGTCGCATCCATCACGAAGTCGAACGCGCAGGGCTACGGCATGGTGCTCTGGGACGAGGTGTTCGACCAGGTCGCGGCGGAGTACCCGGACATCGAGACGGAGTCGCTGCTCGTAGACGCGGCGTGCATGAACTTCATCCGACGCCCGCAGTCGTTCGACGTGGTAGTCGCGAGCAACCTGTTCGGCGACGTGCTCACGGACATCGGCGCGATCATCACGGGCAGCATGGGCCTCGCGCCGAGCGGCAACATCAACCCGGAGCGGGCGTTCCCGTCCGTGTTCGAGCCGGTGCACGGCAGCGCGCCGGACATCGCGGGCAAGGGCATCGCGAACCCGATGGCGACCGTGTTCTCGGGCGCGATGATGCTCCGCCACCTCGGCGAGACCGAGGCAGCGGACGCCGTGGACGCCGCGGTGGAGAGCGTGCTGCGCGATGGCGAGACGATGCCCGCGGACCTCGGCGGCTCGGCCTCGACGCAGGCGATCGGTGACGCCATCGTCAGCGCGCTGGAAAGAGCTTAGCTAGCTGCAGGAGCCTTCGTCCTTCCGGCGGGTATGGCATCCAACAATCGCCTTTGGCTGGCACGATGTGGATGGTTCCCGCACTACACCAGTGCGCCGGGCTCCCCTATCCAGCGCACGTTGCCGATGACTGCGTTTGCGGCTCGGTAGAACCGCTGGTCGGCGGTCCACAACTCACAATCAAGGCTCTCCGCGAGGGCGAGGTAGTGGGCGTCGTAGGCCGCGCCCTGCCTGAGTTCGCCGGCCAATTGCATCGCTCTAACGTGCATGCTTGAGGAATGATGCAGTTCAAGACGCGAATCAAGAAGCCGGGAAAGCAACAGGGCGCTTTGACTGACGTTCAGTTCACCGCGCAGCACACGCCGGTGGAGAGCGTTGGCGACCTCGAAGGGCATGAGGTAGGGAGCGATGCGGGTTACGTCCTGAGCAACCCAAGATTGAAGGATCGCCTGGGCTTTATCGGAATCATCCTCTTCAACGAGCCATTTGATCGCAAGGCTCGCATCAACCACTACCGACCCGCTCACGCCCACCCCTCAATTTCACGATCCCTGATCTCACGGGCCTCCCGGATCAGATCGGCGGAATTCCCGGGAAGGGGCTTGCCCCCGAATATCTTCCACCGAAGCTCCGCGAACACTTCATGGTCTGGCCTCTCAGACGATGCTCTTCCAACTCCGCCTGCCTCGTCCTTCGTCAACTCCCGGTCGATAGCAGTTTCGCAGTACTGGCGCATGCTGACGCCCTTGAGCGCAGCGATCGCCTTCAGCCGACGCTGGAAGGGAGGGTCCAGGTCCAGGGTGAGTCTCTTTTTCTTTGCACTATCCATCGCGTCCGAGCCTCCTGGAGTCGCTTCTTTGATACAAGGATATGACAAATACAGAAATACGCAATTGCAGAGCCCTGCGCTCTACCATTGCCACAGGCGATGGATGGAGAATTCTTCGTCCGGACCGTCCGCCCTACCCCCACTCCCGGTACGACGTGTCCTTAACCTGGAGCGCGCCTTTCCCGTCCGTGTTCGAGCCTGTGCATGGCAGCGCGCCCGACATCGCGGGCAAGGGCATCGCGAACCCGATGGCGACCGTGTTCTCGGGCGCGATGATGCTCCGCCACCTCGGCGAGACCGAGGCCGCCGACGCGGTGGACGCGGCCGTGGAGAGCGTGCTGCGCGACGGCGAAACGATGCCGGCGGACCTCGGCGGCTCGGCCTCGACGCAGGCGATCGGCGACGCCATCGTCAGTGCGCTGGAAAGAGCTTAGCTAGCTGCAAGGAGCCTTCGTCCTTCCGGCGGGTATGGCATCCAACGATCGCCTTTGGCTGGCACGATGTGGATGGTTCCCGCACTACACCAGTGCGCCGGGCTCCCCTATCCAGCGCACGTTGCCGATGACTGCGTTTGCGGCTCGGTAGAACCGCTGGTCGGCGGTCCACAACTCACAATCAAGGCTCTCCGCGAGGGCGAGGTAGTGGGCGTCGTAGGCCGCGCCCTGCCTGAGTTCGCCGGCCAATTGCATCGCTCTAACGTGCATGCTTGAGGAATGATGCAGTTTCAAGACGCGAATCAAGAAGCCGGGAAAGCAACAGGGCGCTTTGACTGACGTTCAGTTCACCGCGCAGCACACGCCGGTGGAGAGCGTTGGCGACCTCGAAGGGCATGAGGTAGGGAGCGATGCGGGTTACGTCCTGAGCAACCCAAGATTGAAGGATCGCCTGGGCTTTATCGGAATCATCCTCTTCAACGAGCCATTTGATCGCAAGGCTCGCATCAACCACTACCGACCGCTCACGCCCACCCCTCAATTTCACGATCCCTGATCTCACGGGCCTCCCGGATCAGATCGGCGGAATTCCCGGGAAGGGGCTTGCCCCCGAATATCTTCCACCGAAGCTCCGCGAACACTTCATGGTCTGGCCTCTCAGACGATGCTCTTCCAACTCCGCCTGCCTCGTCCTTCGTCAACTCCCGGTCGATAGCAGTTTCGCAGTACTGGCGCATGCTGACGCCCTTGAGCGCAGCGATCGCCTTCAGCCGACGCTGGAAAGGAGGGTCCAGGTCAAGGGTGAGTCTCCTTTTCTTGGCACTATCCATCGCGTCCGAGCCTCCTGGAGTCGCTTCTTTGATACAAGGATATGACAAATACAGAAATACGCAATTGCAGAACCCTGCGCTCTACCATTGCCACAGGCGATGGATGGAGAATTCTTCGTCCGGACCGTCCGCCCTACCCCCACTCCCGGTACGACGTGTCCTTAACCTGGAGCGCGCCTTTCCCGTCCGTGTTCGAGCCTGTGCATGGCAGCGCGCCCGACATCGCGGGCAAGGGCATCGCGAACCCGATGGCGACCGTGTTCCCGAGTGCGATGATGCTGCGCCACCTCGGCGAGACGGAGGCTGCCGACGCGCATGGCCGCCTACTGTTCGTGCTGCGCCAAGCGTACCCAAACGCCTTCCCATCCGCACCTTCGCGTCCCTACCCCTCAGACGTTTTTCATCACCCTGCTAGTTACCCCATCCGAGCGCGACCGCTCCGAGCATAACCGGCCAGATAAATGCCCATGGCCAAGCGCCTGGTCGGTGAAACACGTCTAAGGCGTAGAGGATAGCAATAATGCAGAAACCAACGACCAGATAGGCGGCGACTACGGAAATGAGGATGCCCGCTGTCCGGTACCTATTCCTCTTCCATCCTCGTACTGCGCATACAAGCACTGACACAGCAAACAACAACGGGCTAACCAATATTGCACCCGTTATAAAGTAAAATGGGAGATTGTACAATAGGAGATTGCCACTGAAGTCCATCTTCTCGTTCCTTGTGCCCTGTATAGGCTTATCGGCATCCTACACCAGGTTAACCCTAAGGCGTCGGAACACCCAGAGGGCACGCCAGGCCTGTTGACTCTCGAACGGAAGACGGATTGATTCCTATTCCGTACCCTCAATCACTCTCAGAGCGTCGACCATCTCTTGGGCGTCGGAATGTGAGGGTGCATTGATTGTGTCCCCTCAATCGATCTACTGATTTAAAACGCGTTCGCCATCTGAGATTGTACCTTCCGGGCGCACGTCTGTATTGGCAGGGTCGATTGACCGAGAAATCACTCCAATCGAGGCTCATCCAGGCACCGCATTAGCCACCCAATCCTATCGCGAACCCGAAGACCACAACCGGCCAGATAAGTGCGACCCCCCAAGCGTCTCCTCGGAAAATCAGTTCTATTGGGCTGTACACTTCGTATCCGGTATAAGCCAAGAAGAAACCAACTGCCAGATAGGTGGCGCCTACAGAAACAAAGATGCCTGCTGGAGTTCGGGACCTGTTCTTCTTCCATCCCCGTACTGCGCATACAAGCCCGAACACAGCAAACGAGAACAGGGTAACCACCATTGCACCCAGCACAAGATAGAGCAGGAAGTTGGGGCCGAAGTCCATGTTCCCTCCGCCTGCACGTTTGGCTGCTCGAGTACACCACGAACGGCCAAAGCGAGGAACCTACTCCCGGTAGGACGTGTCCTTCCGGTCCAGCACGCGCAGCAGCCAGTCCCACTCCATCGAACCGTGGTTCATCTCCAGCAGCGCGGCAGTCTTCTCGATGGCGGGCAGTGGCGCCTGGCGTAGCGCCTGCCCCGTCGACTGCGCGAGCACCTGCACCTGGCAGGCGCGCTCCAACTGCCACATGAGCGTCCACGCCTCCGCGACGGTTCGTCCCATCGTGAGCAGGCCGTGGTTGCGGAGGATCATCGCGTCCTGGTTCCCGAGGTCGGTGACGAGCCGCTCGCGCTCGTCCGTGTCGACGGCGAGCCCCTCGAACTCGTGGTACGCGACGCGCTCGTGGAAGCGGTACGTGTCCTGCTGGAGCGGGAGGAAACCCTCCTCCAGCGTCGAGACGGCCATGCCGTAAGGCGTGTGCGTGTGCATCACGCAGTTCACGTCGTGCCGTGCACCGTGGACGGCGGAGTGGATGACGTAGCCGGGGATGTTGATGCGGCGTTCGCCCTCCTCCAGCACGTTACCGTCCAGGTCTATTTTGACCAGGTTGGAGGCCTTCACCTCCTCGTAGCCGAGGCCGTATTCGTTGATAAGGAACTGGTCGTCCGCGCCGGGCACGCGAGCGGTGATGTGGTTGTAGACCAGCGTCGTCATGCCGAAGTGGTCGGTGAGGCGGTACGCGGCGGCCAGGTCAACACGGGCCTGCCATTCCGTTTCCGAGTAGCCGTTCGTGGTTCCGGCCATTGTCCGTTCCTCCTTTATCCCCTCTCCCTACAAGGGGAGAGGGCCAGGGTGAGGGTACTCTTGCGGAGGCTTCGTGTGTAGCTCCCCTCTCCCCCTGGGAGAGGTGACAGGGGTATGTAACGGGCGGAAATAGGCGTGGTTAAGACTCATCTAAGCAGTCGGTGTCAACCGCACCCGTCATTCCCGCACCGGCAGGAATCCAGAGTGCGCGGGCAGCGCACCAAGGGGCTGTGGAGGCGGGTGGAGTGTTTTCATTCCACCGTACATACCCCTCTCCCCCTGGGAGAGGGGCTGGGGTGAGGGTGACCCTACCGCCGCCAACTGGTCACGGGCTTCTCCAACTCCTCGCCGTCCACGCAGATCGCGTCCACGCGCTCGTTGAAGAAGCAGACCATCCCCGCGACAGCGGCGGTCTCCGTCGTGGGATACTTGTAGCACCACGCGGCGTCTTCCAGCAAGCCGCTCTCCGTCTCCACGGAGTAGTAGTTGGCCTTCCCCTTGTACGGACAGCGGCTCTCCGTCGGCGTGGGGCGGAGCAGGTCCATCCGCACGTCCATCTTGGGCAGGTAGTAGCGCAGCGGGTGGCCCGGCTCGATCAGCACCACCGAGGAGGAGCTGTCGGCGACCTTCCCGCCTGCGGCATACACCTCCACGCGGCGATTGGAGCGGAGCGTTTCGATGCGCTTGAACGGGTCCTTCGCGTGGACGAACACCTCTTCCTCTTCCTCGTACCAGGCGTCCATCGCGTTCCACCGGAACGCGAGCATCCCGGCCAGGAACGGCACGTCGTCCGCGGGCTCGGTGTACTCCCATGCGGCGCCCTCGGCGATGCGCTCCCCCACCCGCACGTCGAACAGCGCCATCGTGCCGCGGGCGTTCGTCTCGGTGCGAGCGGTCGCGGCGAGCGCGCCCTGCTGCACGTCGTCCTTCGGGAAGTAGTACACCGGGGGGCCGCCGCCGCGGAACAGGTTCGCGCGGGTGGAGTCGACCACAGGAGCGCCGCCGAAGAACACCCGCAGGCGCTTTGGGCTCGTGATCCAGCGCGGCTCAGGCGCGGCGATCAACCGGTTGTGCTCGTCCAGGTAGTCCATGACGCCTTCCTCCTGTGCTCAGGTTTGTTGCAACGACTCTGGTGGATACGGGCTGAGTGTATTATCCCCTCTCCCTACAAGGGGAGAGGGTTAGGGTGAGGGTACTCCGGGGTCGGGCGGATGGGTTGGGCAAGGGTTTCAGGTTGCTGTCGACGGCGCTGAGCGGGCAGGCTCCTCCCGCTGCAGCGTTTCTGGTATCAGGGATATCACGATAATCGCGCCCACGAAAGCCGTCGCGCCCAGGAATCCGAACCCAACCGTCGCGGTGGACAGCGCCGTCAGCCAGCCGAAGCTCGCCGGGCTGAGCACCATTCCGCCCTGGGCCACGGTGCGCGACACGCCGAAGAACGTGCCGCGAGCCTCAGCGGGCGCCACGTCCGTCCCGAGCGTCTGCATGTTGCCGGAGATGATGTTCGCGGACATGTGTATGGCAATGAATCCCGCGACGAACCACGCGAACGAGGCTTCCGTATATGCGATCGCGGCGAGGAAGAACATCGAGGCGCTGGAGAGGATGAGGCCGGGGACGATGGTGTACTTCCGCCCGAAGCGGTCCATCACGTACCCGCCGGTGAAGACGATGGGGATGGCGACGGCGGCCATCGCGCCGCGCAGCACGCCGAGTTCGTCCGGTTCCAGCCCGTAGGCGTACGCGGCATAGACGACGATGACGCCTCCGCCGAAGACGCCGCCTCGCGTGACGTTCGCGAGGAACTGCACGGCGAACACGGCGGGTATCGGCGCGGCGCTCATGTGACGCCAGACGCCGCGCGCGGGCGCGCCCGACCCGGCCGTGCCGGATGCGGACGCCTGCTGCGGACGAGCCGACGGCGCGGTCTCCCGCAGCAGGTAGAAGCTGGGGATGAGCGCGACCACGACGATGGCCGCGTGCATGACGAATGGCGCCCACAGCCCCAGCAACACCGCAGCGAAACCGCCGACGATGGGGCCCGAGAGGTTGCCTATCTGCTGCACTCCGAACATCTGCGTTACCTGCTTGCCGCGCTGGTTCGCCGCGCCCGTGTCGGCGATGACGGTGATGCGGCTCATCATCCACATCTGCTCGCCCCAGCCGGCGATGAAGCGGTAGACCAGGAGTTCCACGAACGAACCGTCCGCGCCTTCCAGCGCGACCTTGGCAACCAGCAATGAGGCCACGGCTGTGATGATGGGTCCGGCGAGCAGGACACGCCGGCGTCCGAGTCTGTCGATGAGGAAGCCGGTAGGCATCGGCGCCGCGAACGTTCCGAGCAACTGGAAGACGAAGACGAGCGCCGCCCCTTCCAGGTCGATCCCCATCTGCTTGGTCAACTCCGGTATGACCGGAACGGTGAGGCCGAGCCCCAGGCCCATGGCGATGGAAGGCAGGTGCAGCGTGAGCAGCAGGTACTTCAGATTGGTCCTGGGGGTCTGCGGGCTTTTTGCGGAGCCGGATGAAGCCATCCTGCCTCTCTCGGGATGTGCTGACGGCAACCTACGCCGTCAGCGCGGGCAGGTCAAACCGAGTGGCTTGTCATGCTGAGCGCAGCCGGAGGCGGAGTCGAAGCATCTCTCAGGGAGCCCCGCGCCGTTAGGCATGGTCTGAACAAGTCCGCCTCCGTCGTTCCTGCGGAGGCAGGAACCTCGCCCCCTGCTTGTCATGCCTGAACGGAGCGCAGCGGAGTCGAAGCATCTCTCAGGGAGCCCCGCGTCGTTAGGCATGGTCTGAACAAGTCCGCCTCCGTCGTTCCTGCGGAGGCAGGAACCTCGCCCCCTGCTTGTCATGCCTGAACGGAGCGCAGCGGAGTCGAAGCATCTCTCAGGGAGCCCCGCGTCGTTAGGCATGGTCTGAACAAGTCCGCCTCCGTCGTTCCTGCGGAGGCAGGAACCTCGCCCCCTGCTTGTCATGCCTGAACGGAGCGCAGCGGAGTCGAAGCATCTCTCGGGGACGTTCGCGTTCGCAGAGCGCGCCCCGCCCCCTTACTCCGTGCTGCGCAGCGTCTCGCGTGAAGCGTCGGTTAAGAACGCGGCTCGCGGTCGTTCTTGCGGCGGCGCCTCGCTTGAGCCTCGACGCGGGCTACGGCACGCTCGTATACGCCCTCGCCGGACAGCGTGTCGGCCCCGGGAAATCTCTGGCCGCGTGCGTCGAAATCGGCGACTACTTCCCGCAGCAGCCTGCGGCGGCGTTCGCCCACAGTTTCCTCACGAGGGTCCTCGGCCTGCGTTTCCTCGGCCTTCTGACCGGTAAGCAGGCGGAGATAGTCGCGCACCAACGCGGACACGGACGTGTCTAATTCCGCCGCCCGTATCCTGGCAGAGCGATATGTTTCGTCGTCCACAGCCAAGGTGATGTTCTTCATCTCGCAGCTCCGCGCCGAACTGTGAGGTACAGTTTAACGACGCAGGCGCGCTTGTCAAACGCCGCGTCTAGCGGACGGGGAACCTGTGCCCGACTGTGGGCTCACAGTTGGGCTACGGGGCCAGGGCGCCCCCGTACTCCTTCCACAGTGCGTGGTACTCGGCGACGATGGCCTCCGGCTGGCCTACGAGGAACGGGAAGCGTGGCGGGTGCGGCGTCGGCGCGAACTGGCCGATCCCGGCGCGGATGCGTGGCAGCGGCGCCATCGCGTTGCGGGCCGCGTCTCGGAGGACCCCTTTCGGGTCGCCGCCGTCTTCGATGACGGCGAGGTCGTCCATGAACTGCTTGCGGAGCATGATGACGCCACGGTCGCTCTCGCCCAGGTGCTCGTTCCAGCGGTCGGAGACGCTGCCCTGCCCCACCCACGCGATGAAGTCCTGGTTCATGGTGTGGCTGGATATCCAGCGGCCCGTCCGCTTGTCCACGATGGGCGAGTGCCAGTACGGGATGCGTTCCTGCTCGAACGGCTGCTCTCCCGGGATCGGGTCGATGAACCAACCCACGCTCAGCGTGTGTTCGTCGTCTATCGGCACCCGCCACTCGAAGTGGCCTGTGTAGAGCGCGTTCGGCCACAGGCAGACGCGTCCCACCTTCCACAGCTCATTCTGCTCGTCCGTGTCGGCGCGGATGCGGAGATAGCGGATGCCGAACTCGAACTCCTCGAACGCGATGCGCGTGTGCGTCGGCGAGAAGCCGGCGTCGCCCTTCTGCCGGAGAGAGAAGTTGGAGTGCAACCACTCGAAGTGCACCGGGTCTATCGAGTTCTCCTGGCACTGCAGCCAGTTGCACGGGACCTCTGAGAACACCACCTGCTTGTAGCCACGGTCGTAGTAGCGGTCCCAGTCCCACAACTCTGGCACGGGACCCTCGCCGATGTACGCCCAGAGCAGGCCCGCCTTCGCCCGAACGTGGTACGCAGGCGCACGGACCTTCTCCCTGAAGTTCGCCTCCGGGTGCACGATCTGCTCGAACGGCTGACCGATGCACCGGCCCGACGTGTCGAACAGCCACCCGTGGTAGCTGCAACGCAACCCGCCGGTCTCCTCCACCCAGCCGTAGGAGAGGTCGGCGCGACGGTGGGGGCAGTGGCGCTCCAGCAGCCCGTATTCGCCGGACGCGTCCTTGAACAGCACGAGGTCCTCGCCCATGAGGCGTATCGCCTTGACCGGCTTATCGTCCAGCTCGCCCACGGCGGCGACCGGATGCCAGTAGCGGCGCATCAGGCGTCCCATCGGCGTGCCGGGGCCCACCTTGTGGAGCAGGTCGTTCTGCTCGGGCGTCAGCATGGAATGCGGCTCCTCCGTCGTGGCGTTGCGGGCAGGCGTAAAGGTAAGCCGCACCGTGTGGGGTGTCAACGCGCAAACTTGTCATGTTGAGCGGAGCGCAGCGGAGTCGAAACATCTCTCAGGTGCCGCCGTCGTTCCTGCGGAGGCAGGAACCTCGCAGCCCTGGGCGTGGGAGGCGTTGCTGTCCCCTCTCCTGAGGGAGAGGGGACCGCCCGAAGGGCGGACGGTGAGGGCCCTCCGGGGTGGTGCGTAGCGGGGCCTGGGGAAGATGCGTGCACGGTCGTGTTCGATCCCTTCCCCCTTGATGGGGGAAGGTTAGGATGGGGGTGACCCGGGGAGGCGGGGTGGAGTGGATGAGGCCCTCTACTGCGCCAGCGCGCCCCCGTACTCCGCCCACAGCGCGTGGTACTCCGCCGCGATGGCCTCCGGCTGCTCTACTAGGAACGGGAAGCGCGGTGGATACGTCGTTGGCGCGAACTGACCGATCTCAGCGCGGATGCGCGGCAACGGCATCTTGTCGTTGCGCGACGCGTCCCGCAGCACGCCCTTCGGGTCCCCGCCGTCCTCGACCACCGCCAGATCGTCCATGAACTGCTTCCGCAGCATGATTACTCCACGGTCGCTCTCACCCAGGTGCTCGTTCCAGCGGTCGGAGACGCTCCCCTGCCCAACCCATCCGATGAAGTCCTGGTTCATGATGTGGCTGGATATCCACCGGCCCGTCTCCCTGTCCACGATCGGCGAGTGCCAGTACGGGACCCGCTCCTGCTCGAACGGCTGCTCCCCCGGTATCGGGTCGATGAACCAACCCACGCTCAGCGTGTGCTCGTCGTCTATCGGCACCCGCCACTCGAAGTGGCCTGCCGCGTACAGCGCGTTCGGCCACAGGCACACGCGGCCTACCTTCCACAACTCGTTCTCCTCGTCGGTGTCCGTGCGGATGCGAAAATAGCGGATGCCGAACTCGAACTCCTCGAACGCGAGGCGCGTGTGCGTCGGCGAGTAATCCTTGCTCCCCTCGCGACGCAGCGATCCGTTCGAATGCAACCACTCGAAGTGCACCGGGTCTATCGAGTTCTCCTGGCACTGCAGCCAGTTGCACGGGACCTCTGAGAACACCACCTGCTTGTAGCCCCGGTCGTGGTAACGGTCCCAGTCCCACAGCTCCGGCACGGGGTCCTCGCCGATGTACGCCCAGAGCAGGCCCGCCCTCGCCTCCACCCGGTACGCGTTCGCCCGCACCTTGTCCTTGAAGTTCGCCTCCGGGTGCGCGATCTGCTCGAACGGCTGACCGATGCACCGGCCCGACGTGTCGAACAGCCACCCGTGGTAGCTGCACCGCAGCCCGCCGTCCTCCTCCACCCAGCCGTAGGAGAGGTCGGCGCGCCGGTGGGGGCAGTGGCGCTCCAGCAGCCCGTATTCGCCGGACGCGTCCTTGAACAGCACGAGGTCCTCGCCCATGAGGCGTATCGCCTTGACCGGCTTATCGTCCAGCTCACCCACAGCGGCGACCGGATGCCAGTAGCGGCGCATCAGGCGTCCCATCGGCGTGCCGGGCCCCACCTTGTGGAGCAGGTCGTTCTGCTCGGGCGTCAGCATGAAGCGTGGCTCCTCGTCGTGGTGCTAAGGGCAAGCGTAAAGGTAAGCCGCGCCGTGTGGGGTGTCAACGAGGCGGGGGAGGTGTGGGGCGGCTTTGTCATGCTTGAGCGGAGCCGAAGCATCTCTCGGGACACACTGGGACGCCCAGCGGCTGGTTAGCGGGCCGGGCGCGCGGGGCATGGTATAGCATACCGTGCGGAGGTTCACCCATGGCCCATGACAACAGTTCAATCCTCTCATACTTGGCTGATAAGCAGAGGTTCACCAACGGTACCGAGGACATCGCTACCGAGGTACTCGGCTACATCCTGTCGAAATCCACGGCGGCCCGAAACGCCCTATCGGACACCCTGCGCATCGGTGGCGCGAACGTCGGTCAACTCTCCAATGTGAATACGCAGGTCACTGGCGACGAGGGCGCACGCCCCGACCTAGTAGGACGTGACGAACACGGCTCAGAGCGCGTGCTCATCGAGGTAAAGTTCTGGGCTGGCCTGACCAAGAATCAACCCAACACCTATCTCGAACGCCTCCCGAACGACGGCAAACCTGCTGTTCTCCTGTTTGTCGCACCAAAGGCACGACTGGAAACACTATGGCCGGAGATACGCCGCGCAGCAAACAAGCGATTCAGCCTCGGTGAGGACATCGGAACTGGAGATATCAAGAGCGTCATCGTTGACGGGAGCGAGCGTCGACTCATGCTTACAAGTTGGCAAGTACTACTTGGCAGCATGGCGGCCCGTACCAGTGTTGACGGTGATTCGTCAGCCGAACGAGACATCCTGCAATTGGATGCACTCTGCGACCGAGAGGACTCAGAGGCGTTCTTGCCCCTCCGTTCAGAGGAGTTTGGACCAGAATTCCCACGCCGAATGCGGAACCTGGAGGGGCTGGTGAATGATGCGACCGAACGTGCCCGTAGTGCCGGGTTCGTCAACTACCACAGCCTAAAGGTCACGCCCCAGTCTTACGGCTATGGCAGATACATGAGGATTGGGTCCAACAAGCATGCAGGGGTTTGGTTCGGCATAAACTACACCCTGTGGGCTGAATACCGCGAGACTCCTTTATGGCTCATGTTTCAAGACTTCAGCACGGTTAAGAGCGATGAAGCGCGTCGGAAAACTGGGATGATGATAGACGACTACGACAACATCCCTATCTACCTCCCTGCCGGAGTCGAACGTCAAGAGGTACTCGAAACTGTGGTCGAGCAGCTACGCGAGGTTGCACGACGAATTAGCCCTCCGCGAGGGCGACGGCCCAACCCTAAGCGTTAAACGCTACGCCCCGTTGTGACCGTTCGCGCCGTCTTGCGGTCGACGGCCCCTAATACAAATGACACGCCACGAAGTGCCCCGGCGCTTCCTCCTTCCACGCAGGCGCGACCTCCGCGCAGACGTCCATCGCGAACGGGCAGCGCGGGTGGAAGCGGCAGCCGGACGGCGGGTCGATCGGGCTCGGCGCCTCGCCCTGCAGGACGATCTCGTCGCGCCGCAGCGCGGGATGTGCCGGCAGCGCCGCGGAGAAGAGCGCCTGGGTATACGGGTGCAAGGGTTGCTCGTAGAGATCGTCCGTCGCCGCTCGCTCGACGATCTCGCCGAGGTACATGACGGCGACCTCGTGCGCGAGGTAGCGGACGGTCGCCAGGTTGTGCGAGACCATCAGGTAGCTCACGCCGTGCTGCACCTGCAGGTCGCGCAGCAGGTTCATGATCTGGGCCTGCACGGACACGTCGAGCGCCGAGACCGGCTCGTCGAGCACGATGAGCGCGGGGGCGACGCTCAGCGCGCTCGCCATCGCGATGCGCTGCCGCTGGCCCCCGCTGAACTCATGCGGGAAGAGGTCCGCCTGCTCGGGGCGCAGACCCACGTCGTTCAACAGCTCCAGCACGCGCTCGCGCGCCTCGCGCCCGCTCACTCTCTTGTTGACCACCAGCGGCTCCGCGACGATGTCCGACACGCGCATCCGCGGGCTGAGCGAGCTCCACGGGTCCTGGAAAACGGCCTGCACCTGCGTGCGGAACCGCCGCAGGTCCTGCCCACGAAGCGCGTGGATGTCCTGCCCGTCGAGGGTGACACGGCCCGCTGTCGGCGTCTCGAGGCGCAGCACGAGCCTGGCGGTCGTCGTCTTGCCGCAGCCGGACTCGCCGACGAGCGCGAGCGTTTGGCCGCGCCGCACCTCGAAGCTGATGCCGTCGACGGCGCGCACCCATCCCACCGTCTTCATCAGCACCAGCCCCTCGGTCATGGGGAAGTGCTTCCGGAGGTTCTCGGCCCTTAGCAGGACGTCCGCTTCCACTGCTCCTCCAGCAACCAGCATGTTGCGGTGTGCCCGGTGGGACCGGTGAACTCCGCCGGATATGCCTCCTCGCACCTGTCGTGGACGTGCGGACAGCGCGCCGCGAAGCGGCAGCCCTGCGGCAACGAGAAGAGCGCGGGTGGCTGGCCCTCTATCGCGGTGAGTCGGTCGACTCGCTCCTCCATGCGGGGGATGGAGCCGAGCAGCGCCTGCGTGTAGGGGTGCGACGGTTCGTCGAATATCTCGTGGATGCCGCCCTGCTCCACGATGCGTCCCGCGTACATCACCGCGACCCGGTCGCACATCCGCGCGACGACGCCCAGGTCGTGCGTGATGAAGAGGATGGCGACGCCGGTCTCGCGCTGTATCTCCTTCAGCAGTTTGAGGTATTGCGCCTGAATCGTCACGTCCAGCGCCGTGGTCGGTTCGTCGGCGATGAGCAGGCGGGGCTGGCTCTCGATGGCGATGCCCCCCACGACGCGCTGCTTCATGCCGCCGCTCATCTGGTGCGGGAAGTCGGCGAGCCGCTGCTCCGGGGCCGCGACGCCCATCATGCGCAGCACCTCCATCGCCCGCGCCCGCGCCGATTGCCGCCCCCTGCCCGTCGTTCCTGCGTCGCCCACCTCCGTCGTTCCTGCGGAGGCAGGAACCTCGCCCCTGCCCCCGTGCGCCGCGATGGCCTCCATGAGCTGGTTGCCGACGGTGAACACCGGGTTCAGCGCCGTCTGCGGGTCCTGCAGGATCATGGATATCTTGTGCCCCCGCATCCGCCGGACGTCAGCCATGCTCATGCGCACGACGTCGTCGCCGTCCAGCAGGATGCGCCCGCCCACGATGCGCGCGGCCTCCGGCAGCAGGCGCAGCAGCGAGAGTGCGGTCATGCTCTTGCCGGAGCCGGACTCGCCAACGAGCCCGAGCGTCTCGCCCTCGCGGATGCGGAAACTCACGCCGTCGACGGCGCGCGTCACCCCCCACCTCGTGAAGAGGTGCGTCCGCAGGTCCTGCACGTCCAGGACGACACCGCCGGTACCCTGCCCTGTACTGCTCGCCATCTCAGTCAATCGTTGCTCCTCCCGCCTTCGTCATTCCCGCGAAGGCGGGAATCCAGCGTGCCCGGCAGGGCACACAGGCGGGGGATGGGGAGGGTGTCTGATCCCTTCCCCCTCGATGGGGGAAGGTCAGGATGGGGGTGAATCTGCCCTCCCCCACCTTACACTTCGCCTCGCATATAATGTCGTTTTCCGTAACCCGACGCCACAACGTCCCGCTAGGAACATGCCCAAACTTCGACTACCTCCGCTCTCGCTGCTCTGCGCCGCCGCCGCGGCGGCGCTCCTGGCCGCAATGGCCATCGCCTGCTCCGCCGAGTCCGGCTCCGACGCAGGCCGGGTCGTGATGGCGGTTGCGCCCCCACGGGACTTCAGCAACATCCGCCGCATCCCCGGTCAGGACAGCAACTGGTACATCCGCCCTCACTACGAGTACCTCGTGGGTTTCGACAAGACGACCGGCGCATACGTACCCCAGCTCGCCACCGAGTGGAGCCTCGAACCCGACGTCCATTCGTGGCGTTTCAAGCTGCGCGAGGACGTGCAGTTCCACAACGGCCACGGCGAGTTCACCGCAGAGGACGTGCGCTTCTCGTGGCTGATGAACATCCTTCCTGACGACGCGAGCACCGAGGCGAACACGCTCCGGAGCCACGTCCTCGATGTGGAGATCGTGAACGACCACGAGGTCGTCTTCCACACCGACGAGCCCTACGCCGACACGTTCGAGGTGATATCGGAGATACAGGGCGGCATGGAGATCGCCAGCAGGGCCGACTTCCTCTCGCGAGGGCCCGGCACCCTGGCGCGCAGGCCGTCCGCTGAGTGGACCGATTACGCGGAAGACCCGCGCCTCGCCGAGTTGACCGGCGGTCGCGACCCCGTCGCCGGAGAGCCGCCGCTTGCCGGCACAGCGCCCTACACGATCGTCTCCATGGACGAGCAGACCGGCGTGGTCTACCGGCGCGTCGAGGACCACTGGCGGGACACCCCGGACTTCGCCGAGTTCGAGTTCCAGTTCATCCCCGAGGCGTCCACCCGGCTCGCGAACCTGCTCGCCGGAGAGGTGCACCTGGCCAAGCTGCCGGAGGAACTCGCCAACGAGGCCGGCGAGCAGGGGTTCGTCACCTTCACCGCGCAGGTCCCGGCCACACGCTTCTTCCTCACCTGGCAGGGCGTCTACGTCCCCGCCGGAGCCAACGCAACGGAAAACCGGGTCGGCGCGAGCGGCACGCCGGCGCTCAAGGAGTGCGTCGTAGACCCGGACGCCGCGCCGGACGACCTCCCCTTCCTGAGCTGCTCGGCCTACCCCGCGTCGCCGCAGACCGACCTCCGGGTCCGCAAGGCGCTCAACAAGGCCATCGACCGCAACACCATCAACGACGCCTTCTTCGACGGCAAGGGCCTCACGATGTACCGGAACCACTACCTGCCGGACAACGCCCAGCGCGTGGGCTGGAACCCTGATTGGGAGTCACGCTTCGAGGACGAGTACGGCTACGACCCCGACGCCGCCCGCGCGTTCCTCGCCGAGGCCGGCTACGACGAGGACAACCCGCTCCGCACGACGATGCAGCTGACCCCTCTCGCGGCGGTGCCCGCCGCGGTGGACGTGCAGCAGGCTATCGCCAACTACTGGCGCGACATCGGCGTCGAGATAGCAGAGCAACAGGTCGACCCGACCGACTACATCCGCAATCAGCGCGAGATGCACTGGGACAACCACGTCTTCTCCGCGTCGTCCAGCGGCGCTCAACTCCTCACCATGCTGGTCTACGGCAGCTCCATCTTCTCCAGCCTCTCCATCGGCTTCCAGGACCCCGCGACCGAGGCGCTCATACGCGAGGCGTACAAGACCAACACCCCGCAGAACAGGGACGACCTCTTGCGCCAGGCGGGCAACCTCGCCTACGACATGCACCAGGACATACCATTGTTCTGGCTCCCGAACGAGGTGGTCGGCGACCCGGACGTCGTCGCGGACTTCGTCTTCTCCGGCATGATCTCCGGCGCGCCTGTCGACAACCTGGAAGGTCTCGTCGCACAATAGCGCCTGTCTGATTCCCTCTCCCTTGAGGGGAGAGGGTCAGGGTGAGGGTGAATCAAGGCGGTGTGGGGTGCTCCGTCGTTCCTGCGAAGGCAGGAACCTCGCCCCCTTGCTCGGTCCCCTCTCCCTTGAGGGGAGAGGGTCAGGGTGAGGGTGAACCGGCGGGGATGGGTGCTCCGTCGTTCCTGCGAAGGCAGGAACCTCGCCCCCTTGCTTGGTCCCCTCTTCCTTGAGGGGAGAGGGTTAGGGTGAGGGTGAACCGAGGCGGTGTGGGGTGCTCCGTCGTTCCTGCGAAGGCAGGAACCTCGCCCCCTTGCTTGGTCCCCTCTTCCTTGAGGGGAGAGGGCTAGGGTGAGGGTGAACCAAGGCGGTGTGGGGTGCTCCGTCGTTCCTGCGAAGGCAGGAACCTCGCCCCCTTGCTCGGTCCCCTCTCCCTTGAGGGGAGAGGGCTAGGGTGAGGGTGAACCAAGGCGGTGTGGGGTGCTCCGTCGTTCCTGCGAAGGCAGGAACCTCGCCCCCTTGCTCGGTCCCCTCTCCCTTGAGGGGAGAGGGGTTAGGGTGAGGGTGAACCAAGGCGGGGATGGGTGTCCGTCGTTCCTGCGCGGGCAGGAACCTCGCCCCCGCTTCCTTTGCTCCAGTCCCGTTTGGCCCAGTCCCAAGACCTGCATAGCCCCCGTGCAGGCGAAGTCTCCGCACTGGAGGTGACGCATGAACGGAGCGGATGCCGCAAACGAAGCAGCCTACGAGAAGACGATCAAGGATCCAACGCCCCTCGACCCCGCAGTCGCTGCGGAGCGGCTCAAGCTGGTGAAGCGCATCTTCGACGAGCAAGGCGTCATCTTCTGGATCGGCTCGGGCACCCTCCTGGGTGCCGTACGCGAGGGGCGTTTCATCCCCTGGGACGATGAGATGGACACGGCGGGCGTCATCGGGATGCACGGCCTCGACCTCGACACGATCTACCGCGTCGGCGAAGCGTTCCGGTCGCACGGCTTCTACCCGCGCATTAGGCCCAACGTCCGCCACGTCAGCGTGGCCCTCATCAAGGACGGCATCCGCACGGACTGGACGTGCCACCGGATCGTCAACGGCAGGGCGTACGAGTTCCCGGGCGTCGAACTGCCGCTGCACCTGTTCGAGACCCTCGGAGAGATCGAGTTCATCGGCGAGCGCTTCCGCACCCCCAACCCGCCCGAGGAGTACCTGCGCCGGAAGTACGGCCCGGAATGGCGCACGCCCAAGGGGCCGGGGTTCGAGTCCGACGTCGTCGGAGAGGTCGCGGAAGACGCGCTGCTGGACCGCGGGCCCAGGTTCCTGCGCAGGCTCTCCCTGGGCCTGCTGCCGCGCCCCAACGTCAGCGTGCAGGTCTTCGACCGCGACGGCGATTCCGTGGCAGGCGCAGAATTGGCCGTCGCAGGCCTTGGCCACTCAAGGGCCGACGCGCGGGGCATCGCACGGTTCTACGTGCCGGGCTTCGCCTGCTATGCCATGACCGTTACATACCCCGGGCACAGGGAATTGCTGTATGAGGAGTTCCTCACCCCCGGCGCCAACTACACCTACCGCCCTGGCCCCATCGTGACGCCGGAGGAGCACTACAAGGCAGGCGTCCGCGCCGTGGCGCTCGTCAGGGAACAGGCCGCGCAGAACTGAACCTCCCTTGCCTCCGTCGTTCCTGCGGAGGCAGGAACCTCGCCCCCCTCGTTGTCATGTTGAGCGCAGCGCAGCGGAGTCGAAACATCTCTCGGTGAGGGTTGGCGGAGGCAGGAACCTCGCCCCCTCGTTGTCATGTTGAGCGCAGCGCAGCGGAGTCGAAACATCTCTCGGTGAGAGGGTTGGCGGAGGCAGGAACCTCGCCCCCTCGTTGTCATGTTGAGCGCAGCGCAGCGGAGTTGAAACATCTCTCGGTGAGAGGGTTGGCAGAGGCAGGAACCTCGCCCCCTCGTTGTCATGTTGAGCGCAGCGCAGCGGAGTCGAAACATCTCTCGGGGAGAAGGTTGGCGCACGACGGGACGACTCGGTAGCCGTCCCCCCACGACCCTTGCCCCTGCCCCCCTGCCCCTCTACCATAGCCACCACCCAGGCGAAGCCACACACCGATGCAGCGCTATATCGTCATCCGGCTCTTCCATGCCGTGCTCGCGCTCATCGGCGTCAGCATCATCGTCTTCGCGCTCATCCGCATCGCGGGCAGCCCACTGGACGTGCTCGCCCCACTCAACGCCACCGAGGAAGACCGCGCGCGAGTGGCTGCCCTCTGGGGGTTCGACAGACCGCTTCACGAGCAGTACTTCCGATTCGTGTGGAACGCGCTGCAACTCAACTTCGGAGACTCCATCAAGTTCCAGGGGCAGACCGCGATGGGCCTCATCGGTGAGGCGCTCCCCGCGAGCCTCCAACTCGCCGGGTTCGCCATGCTCTTCAGCGTGCTGATGGCCGTGCCGGTCGGCGTCGTCTCCGCAGTGAAGAAGGGCACCCTCATCGACATGCTCGGCAAGATCGTCGCCCTGCTGGGGCAGTCGTTGCCTCCCTTCTGGCTCGGCATCGTCCTCATCTGGATATTCGCAGTGAACCTCGGCTGGCTCCCCGTATCGGGGCGCGGAGGTTTCTCCCACGTCGTCCTGCCCGGAGTGGCGCTGGGCTGGTTCTCCGTGGCCGCCTTCATGCGCCTCACCCGCTCGGCGATGCTCAACGTGCTGGACACCGAGTACGTGAAGTTCGCGCGCATCAAGGGCACGCCGGAGTGGAAGGTCGTCTGGAAGCATGCGCTGAAGAACGCCGCGATTCCGCCGCTCACCCTCTTCGGCATCGTCGCCGGCATCATGGTCACGGGCGTCGTCACGCTGGAGACCGTCTTCGCGTGGCCGGGCATCGGCCAGCTCGCGCTGACCGCCGTGCTCGCCCGCGACTACGCCGTGGTGCAGGGGCTCGTCCTCCTCATCTCCGCCATGTTCATCACCATCAACCTCGTCGTGGACGTCCTTTACGCCTACATCGACCCGCGCGTCCGGTACACGGGAGCGAGGGGCTGATCATGGCCACCGTAGCCTCCCCCTCCCCCGCCGCGCACTTCCCCGGAGCCCGGATACGCGGACGAGCGTGGTCGTTCCTGCGCCGCTACCCCGTCGTGCCCGTCGTCGTGCTCCTTGTCGTCCTGATCATACCCGCCGTCTTCGCCGAGGTCGCCGCGCCGCACGACCCCATCGAGGGCGACCTGCGCGACCGCCTGCTGCCGCCTGTCTGGGCGGATGGCGGCGAGTGGGGCCACCCGCTGGGCACCGACCGCCAGGGGCGCGACATCCTCAGCCGGATGATCTACGGCGCGCGCACGGCGGCTGTCGTCTCGCTCGCCGCGCTCGCTGTAGGCGGCACCGTCGGGTCGCTGCTCGGACTGTTCGCGGGCTACTTCGGACGCTGGTGGGACCACGTCATCATGCGGCTGGTCGACATCAACCTCTCGCTCCCGCTCGTCCTGCTCGCGCTCGTGCTCGTGGTGCTCTTCGAGCCCGGCACCGCCACGACGGTCGCGGTCGTCACGCTGTTGCTCTGGTCGCGCTATGCCCGCCAGGTGCGGGCCGAGGTGCTGACATTGAAGGAGATGGACTTCGTTGCGCGCGCCCGCGTCGCCGGGGCCTCTGACCTGCGCATCATCTTCCGCCACATCTTCCCCAACGTCTTCAACACTATCATCGTCCTCGCGACGCTCCAGGTGGGCAACGTGATCCTGCTGGAGGCTTCGCTGAGCTTCCTCGGCGCGGGCATCCCGCCGCCGAACCCCGCGTGGGGCGTTATGATCGCGGAGGGGCGCGACTTCATCGTCACGTCGTGGTGGCTTTCAGTCATACCAGGTCTCGCCATCATGCTCACGGTGCTCTCCATGAACCTGCTCGGCGACTGGCTCCGCGACTACCTCGACCCCAAACTCCGCCAGCTGTAAGGAGAACTTCATGCCCTCTGGAAACAACGCCCGCCGGATAGCGATGCTCATAGACGGCGACAACGCTCAGCCGGGGCTGATGGAACAGGCACTGGCTGAAACTGAGCAGCACGGAGCCGTGATTACCCGTCGTGTCTATGGGAATTGGGCGAACTCCGGAACATCAGCCTGGAAGGCAGCCATTCATGTCAGCGGCATGCTCCCAGTGCAGCAATTCGCATACGTATCCGGGAAGAATGCGACGGACATGGCGCTAATCATAGAGGCGATGGACCTGTTGCACTCCGGCACGGTGGACGGCTTCTGTATCGTCTCCAGCGACAGCGACTACACCCGGTTGGCCATCAGAATACGCGAAGCGGGCATGTTCGTGATGGGTATCGGCCGGTCCACTACTCCCAAGCCATTCGTAGCCGCCTGTGAAGTTTTCGTTCAGACAGATGGCCTGGCCAGCAGCGACAAAACCACAAAGAGCAAGGCCTCTCCTACCAAGCAGCAGGCGGCATCCCCCGCTAACGATGGTTCATGGGTGGCAATCGTAAGGCAGGCAACCAGCAATGCCGCGAAAGAGGACGGCTGGGCACACCTCGGGGCAGTCGGCAATCAGATCAAGCAGATAGATGCCGCCTTTGAGCCGAAGACCCACGGACATAAGCAACTGGGGCAGCTCATCAAATCCCGCGCCGACGTATTCGAGACGAAGGGACGCCAAGCGTCCATCTACGTCAGGAGCAAACGGTGATAAGCACGTCCCTCTCCTGTTCATGGGCAGCCGTACACGGCTATAGGGACGCGGCGCCATGCCTCGGTGCGGTTGCCGGCGGCAGGCCACAGCGGTATCATTCGCATGGGTAGCCATTTAAGCCATGGCCATCCGCACCTGGGAGAAGGGATGATGGCCACCGAAACGTCTGACAGCGTTCCCAGGTACTTTGCGGACTCCAGGGCCGAGAATGCCAGGGAGCACGGCGAACTCGGTCAGCGCATCGTCGAATCCGAGAACCGCATCATTCGCACGCAGAACAACCTCCTGCTGAAACTCATGGGCGGAGTGGTTGGCAGCATCCTTGTGATCGTGGGTGCCGCCACGGCTTACATCGTTCAGACGTTGGGCGGCTCTCCGTAACCCGCGCTGTAAACCTGGAGCATGGTTTCAGGGGCCACTCCCCCTGCCCGCTATCCTGTGCATCCTGTCCATCGATGTTAATACTGCCGCCCTCCCCCTACGCCGCCGATGGCGCGCGCAGGCCGTACAGCCGCGACGCGTTCCGCCAGAGGATCGCCTCGAGGTCGGCGTCCGGCACTTCTTCGTTCTCGACGAGCTCCCGTATCTCCAGCGCGCACGTCTCCACCGTCACCTCGTGCGGGAAGTCGCTCGACCAGATGAATGGGTCGCTGCCCACTGTCCGCACTGCGTGCGCGAGGTCGGGTTCGTCGCCCTCGACGCCCACGAAGATGCGCCCTCCCCTGACGTGACGCAGGATGTGCTCGCGCACCTCCTCGCCGTCGCGCAACTGGAGGAAGCGCCGGTTCGGGTCGAGCGGCGTGAACGCCTTGTAGGAGCCGTCGCTCCGTTCCAGCGCCATCAGGAACCACGCCACGCCGCCCTCCATGAAGCCGAAGCGCACGTTCGGGAACCTGTCGAAGATGCCGTTGAACAGCATGCTCATGAACGCGATGGTGATGCCGAACGGGTGTCCCATTGCGTGTATCGCCGCGAAGATGTTGAGGTCCTGGAACCCCAGGTCCGGGTACGAGCCGCCGTGCACGGAGAGGCAGCACCCGAGCCGCTCCGCCTCCTCGTAGACGGGCCAGTACAGCTTGGCGCCCAGGTGGCCCCGCAGGCCGCTGGCGGGCAGCATCCCGCCGCACATCCCCAGCTCCTCCACGGCCCGGCGCAGCTCCAGCACCGCGAACTCCGGCTCTTGCATCGGCAGCAGCGCCACCGCCTGCAGGCGGCCGTCCTTCTGCAGGTACTCCTGGTGCATCCAGTCGTTGTAGGCCCTGGTGGCCATCTCTATCTGGTCGAGGTCCACCATCCGCCCGACCGCGAGGGCGTCCGTCGGGTAGAGCACGGCCCCGCCGATGGAGAGGTCGTCCATGAAGCGCGACCACCCCCTCGCCTGCTCCGGATTGGAGAAAGAGCCCTCCGGTGAGATGCTGAGCAGGTTGTGGTAGTTGTCCAGCTCAGGGAAGACGCCGCGGCGGCGCATCCGGTCGACCGCACGCGAGGCCTGCATCTCGCGCGGCAGCCGCGCGAGGATGCCCTCCTTGTTCTCCAGCACGTGGCCGTCGCCGTCGTAGATGGGGCCGGTGTACGTTCGCGCCATCGGATGCCTCCTTCTCTCTCCCTGCCCTCTCGAAACGGAACGCTCCGTTCGCCGCGATAGCAACTCCTGCGATGCGGCTATAAGATAACGCGCAATCGCAACGCAGTCCAAGGCAGCAGATGGAGGTTCCGCCATGTTGAGCGCGGCAGACAACGAGATGCTGACTCGCGTGGGCAAGGGAACGCCGATGGGCGACCTGATGCGGCGCTACTGGCTCCCGGTCATGCCCGTCGAGGAGCTCGGCGGCCCCGACTGCGACCCCCAGCGCTTCCGCCTGCTCGGCGAGGACCTCGTCTTCTTCCGGGACTCGAAGGGCGACGTGGGAGTCTTCTCCGAGACGTACCCCCATCGCGGCACGTCGCTGTTCTACGGACGCAACGAGGAGAACGGCCTGCGCTGCATCTACCACGGCTGGAAGTTCGACGTCACCGGCCAGTGCGTGGACATGCCGAACGAGCCGGCCGAGAGCAACTTCAGGGACAAGATGCACGCCTGGGCCTACCGCGGCGCCGTCCACGGGGGCGTCGTCTGGGCATACCTCGGCGGGCGGCGAACCGCCCGGACTGCCGCAGTTCGAATGGGCGCTCGTGCCGGAGAACCAGCGCAACTTCGCGCTCGGACAGCGTGCCTGCAACTGGATGCAGGGGCTCGAGGGCGACATCGACACCAGCCACCTCTTCTTCCTCCACAGCAGGCTGGAGCCGGGCGCCTCCGGCACGATCGGAGTCTGGCACAGCGACAGGCACCCCACGCTCGATATCGTCCCAACGGAGTACGGGGTCGTCTACGGCGCGAACCGCGAGGAGGACCCCGAGACCACCTACTGGCGCATAACCCAGTTCCTTTTCCCCATCTTCGCGCTCTTCCCCGCCGCCGCCGACGGCACCGTTCCGAGCCACATCTGGGTGCCGATGGACGATCACCACACGATGGTCTGGACGGTGTCCTGGCATCCGACGAAGGACATCGCGGAGAGCACACGGTTCGGCGTGCTCGGCACCGCGACCCACCCGGCGGGCGACCTGCTGCCCAACACCGGTGGCCCGCTCGGACGCTTCCGCCCTCGCGCCAACCGCTCCAACGACTACGAGATAGACCGCCAGGTGCAGCGCACCCGGAGCTTCACCGGCATCGCCACCGTCTTCCTGCAGGACCAGGCCGTCACCGAGAGCATGGGGGCCATCCAGAACCGCACCATCGAGCACCTGGGGCGCTCGGACGGCATGATCATCCAGGTGCGGCGCCGCCTGCTGAACGCGGCGAGAGCCCTCCACTACGACAACGTGACGCCTCCGTGCGTCGACAACCCGGAGTGGTACTGCGTCCGCTCCGCCATCGGAACGCTCCCCAAGGGCGAGTCCTGGTACGAACGCATGAACGACTGGCTCTACGCCAGGGTGAACGAGCCCCCCGCGCTGGAACAGGCGGCGCCCCGCTAGGACTGTCATTCCGAGCGGAGCCGAGGAATCTCTCGGGGTGGACCACCACCGTGTGCCGACGTTCTCCGAGAGATGCTTCGACTCCGCTGCGCTCCGCTCAGCATGACAAGCTACCCAGTCACCAGACGCCGAAGTTTGGGGCGGAGGCGGCGGCGGAGTCTATGCTTTCGTCCTCTCCGCGCTTGCCTCCCCCAGGCTGCGAGGTTCCTGCCTCCGCAGGAACGACGGGGCCGCTGGGTGGGGGCGCCGGGACGCCGACGGGCGGGTGCGGTCGTGGGAGCAGGAACGATTCGTAGCCGGTCCAGACCATGAGCGACGGCGGAGTCATGAACGCGAGGGCAAGGGCGTCGGCGCGGTCGGGCGAGGGGAGTCTCTTCTTGCGCAGTTCCCGCTTGCTCTCCATCTGCACCTGGCCGGAGCTGGAGACGTCGTAGCGCAGGGAGAGGAGTTGCGCGGCGAGCTCCTCGTCGTCCGGCAGCGCAATGAGGCGGTCGTTGATGAGGCGGCGCAGTTCCCAGAATATCTCCGAGCGCAGGTTCGTGAAGCGCGTCGGGTGCGGCGCCCTGCGTCCGAACTGCACGCCATGGACAGGCGCGTTCAGCTCGCGCAGGCGGTCGGCGACGCCCGCTCCGACGCCGTTCTCGTCCACGAAGATCGCCTCCGCGCCGAGCTCACGCGCCATCAGCGCGGTCTCACCGGCGACCCGCATCGTGTCCATGCGCCCGAACGACTTGATGTCCACGACGCGCTGCCCGCGGCGCGCGCAGAGCACCGACTTATCGTCGCCGAAGCGGGCGACGTCCACGCCGATGTAGAGGGGCTGGCGGGCGTCGTCCTCCTCCGTGGGCGCGCCCTCGCCGGTGGGAGCGTCCTCCCCCATCGCCTCCTCGACGGCGGCGCGTCCGACGAGCGAGTCCTCCAGGACGTCGGGGAACTGCGCGAAGACGGATGCGATGAACTTGGGATGGTCCTCGCCCCAGTGCAGGGCGCGGTCGGCGATGTCGTCGGCGTTGATCAGGCCGGGCGCGGCAGGCTCCTCGCCGGTGAGGTTGGGGGTGTCGTAGGCGGAGATGGTGATGCGCTCGAACTGGTGGCGGCGCGCGTGATGGGAGTCGTAGAACGTGCCGGAGGTGGAGAAGGCGTTGCCCGCGAGGAGCGTCCTGGACGCGTTGAGGCGTATGGCGGCGTCGAAGTGCGACTCCCTGACGGCGTGGGCCTCATCCACGATCAGGAGGAGCTCCGGCGAGTGGAACCCGTGGATGTTGTCCGGGTTGTTGGTGGCGAAGCCGATGGCGAACCGCTCGGGGGAGATGGCGTAGCGTCCCTTAGTGAGCTTTCCGCTGAGGGCGTCTCTGGCGGCGTCGCAGACGGCGGCGAGCTCCTGCCAGAGGACCTCGCGCACCTGGCGGTTGGTGGAGGAGAGGACGACGACCTTCGCCTGGGCGCGCGTTTCGACCCACCAGAGGATGAGGCGGGCGAGCGCCCAGCCCTTGCCGCAGCCGTTCGCACCGACGACGGAGACGCGGCGGGAGGCGGCGACGGCCTCGAGCATCTCGCGCTGCTTCGAGTAGGGCTTCCCCGCCGCGCCGAGGACGTTCTCGACGAATCCGGCGGGGTCGTCCCGGTATTCTGGATAGCGGACCTCATTGTTCATGCAAACCCTCACCCTGGCCCTCTCCCAGGGGGAGAGGGAGCACTCGTTCGCTGCCGTGCCTTCGTGATGCTGCCAACCCTCGTTAACTGAAAGAGCCCCGGCCACTTGAAGGCCGAGGCTCGTCCCCGTTCGTTCGCGTGCGCCGGCTGCGCTGGCCGGCCGCTATGTCTGCACCCATGATAACCGGTGATGTGTTGCTTGCGCAACTATGAAGCGTCGGCAGGCGTACAGCCAGAGGGAGCGGAAGGCCATGCTAGGATGGTCGTATGCCACGCACCTCCCAAGCCACGGCTGCCCTGCTCTGCGCTGCAGCCATCGCCCTGTTGTCGGCGTGTACAAGCCCGCCGCCCGCCGTCGAAGTGGTGCAGCAAGCACGGCCAACCCCAACTCCCGTAACCACGCCCACGCCCACCCCCAGCCCTGTTCCGACGCCAAGCCCCACGTCAGTACCTACTGCGACAATACCCACGCCAGCCACCACTCCCACAGCTTCCCCTACGCCTACGTCCACACCCACCGCGACGCCATCCCCTACGCCAACGCCAACCGCAACGGCCACGGCCACTCCAAGCCCCACACCAACACCCATCCCCGTCATCACGCTTCAGGAAGCGCTGGCATCCGGTCCCTCCGCCATCATCCCCTGGTACGACAATCCACCGGACCAGTATCACGAGGAGGCCGCCGGATGGATCAGGGACATCTGGGCAACAGATGCGGAAGCAGGCGCAAGTATCGCGAGGCTGCCCTGGATCCGGGATGGCGTCCTCGATGAAGGCTCAACTCCGGTAGAGAACAAGCGATTCAGCAAAGAGAGAAAGATGCTTCAGGTCATGCTCTCTGTCACAGTCAATAATGCTGCGCTTGCCAGGAAGATCGCCACCTACCCCTGGTTCATCGACGGTGCTGATGACATCGATCTAGATACTGTTGGTACAGTCTTCAGCCACCATGATGATCCTGACCTAGCGCAACGTATGCTGGACGTACGGACAGAGTCTGGAAGCCCGGGATATAGTGGGCGAGCGTTGAGCCGCTTGTTCGAGATCGCGGAGAATGATTATGAACTTGCTCTCACTGCAATCGCATATGCGAATGCACAAGAAGGCGATCTCAGGGAGTATCTACTCGGAGCTATTCGAGGATTCTCGGGGCTCCCACAGGAGAAAGCACTGCTCACCAGTGCGCCCTGGTTCATAGATGGACTGACCGCAGAAGAAGCTGCAGTGCTAGTCCCGCTGACAAGTACTTTCCAGGATGTCGTCAACCAGGATATGGTTGCCCTTGACTTGTTGCCTGGTTTGATGGAGTCATATTTCGTACAATCCAAGACCATATCACTCCCATTAACAGGCGATGTAAACATCTGGGTCTTCCAGAATGTGCCATTCCAGGAAGGCGAAGATGTAGCGGGCATGGTGGAAGATGTGGTGCGGTTCACAGAGAGATTCTTTGGAGCGCCCTTTCCAACCACTGATGTTATCAGCCTCATCGTAGTCCCATCATCTGGCGATACCTTCAGGAGTGGGGGCGTCAAAAAACAAGGTCATTTCTGGCTTGCGAGACATCCTAACACCGATCTCGCCAGAGTGATCTACCATGAAGTCACCCATTACTACACTGACTTCTATAACAGCTTCGGACTTATCTGGATGAGTGAAGGAACTGCGGATTATGTCAGCGCACTTGTGGCAGACCGGAACGGTATTCTACGCCTGAGCGACAGGGCAAGCGAAGTCGCGGCTACCGTTGAATCAGACTGTGTGATCACGCAAGGCATCGACAACATCAGAGAGTTATCGATGGAACTTGAGCGTGCTCCGTGGAGCCCGTGGAAAGCATGTGCCTACTCCATGGGAGAGAATCTCCTGCACGAGGTCAGTGCTATCGGGGAAGGGATCGTATCGGCCACGCTGGGGGCCCTTTACAGGGGTGAAAAGGAGATAGGGGAAGAGGAACTCGTCTACGAGGCATTCCTTGAGAATACACCGGACGAATCAAAGGACCGATTCCGTGACGTCTACCAGCGTCTGCATGGAAGACCAAATGTAATTTCAAGTGGAGGAGTTGATTTTAACGACGACCATTCCGACCGCAAGGAAGGAGCAACGCCCATATCGGTTGGGGAAATTCTCGAAGGCGCCTTTGATTACTGGATTGACAGCGATGTCTTCCGGATTGAATTCGATACAGGGTTCGCATACCAGATAAACGTCAACCACAATACGTTGCTTGCCGAGAGCATACAAATCTCAGACCCTGGTCGTTTTCTAACATATGACTGCAACAATCGAGCAATCTGCGAGCGTACAGAGTCCGGACCTCAGATATACTGGAGGCCATTGGATACCGGTGAATGGCATATCGGGTTGTTCAATGATCATGGATATACGGGCACCTATACCATCCAGATCACTCGCATCGAAGTCACCGACGACCATGGAAGCAGCAGAGCCCATGCCACCGACATCTCCCTTGGGGAGGCCGTCAATGGCAGCATCGAAGACATAATCGACGAAGATTATTTCCGTTTCCAGGCAGAATTGGGACAGAAATACCTTGCCGAATTCCGGTTCAGCAAACCGATACGAATTACGAACCAATATGGATGGTACCCAATCGTGAGCACTGGCATAGGGCATGAGATTGGTGGGTTGATTGTAAGAAACATAACCGAAATAACGATGGGTAATGAACATTCCGAAGAGTGGGTTTCCCCTGCTTCTGGCACATATTATTTCCGGGTGGGGAGCGTCAATGGAGGCACTGGTTCCTACACCTTCGCCATCAAGCCCATCGAGTAACCCGCACTCTCACAACACGGCTGCGAGATTCCCGCCTTCGCGGGAATGACGGGAGACAGGGGAACCACAGAGCGGGACGAGCGCCAAGAGGGCCTGTAAGCCGGATTCTGTATCCCGTGCTCGCACGGGACGGCGGCCATCTATCTGGTCCCTCCGTTGCCGGAAGGGACCGTGCGGCGCCAGCCTGCTGCCAGAGAGTAGCGGTGCTTCTCGCCCCGTGCGACATCCGCCTATTGTGCGTTCTCCTTCACGCTCCCTAGCCTTGACCCCGATGCTACACTCACCGAGGAGAGGACCAGCGTATGACCACGCAACCCGCAACCAACCAGCCCCCAAGCGTTGAAGAGCGCCTGAGCAGACTCGAAGGGGGCTATGACCGGATCGGCGACCTCGTGCAGCAGGTCGCCGGCCTCCGTACGGACATGAACGCGCAGTTCGAGGGCCTCCGCGCCGAGACCAACCAGCGCATCGCCGAGACCAACCAGCGCATCGAGAGCCTGCGTGAGGAGACGGGCAGGAATGCCCGAACCGTCTACGTTCTGCTGAGCACTTCGTGGCTCGCGCTCATGCTCACCACCGTCGGAATCAACTTCCTGACGTAGCCTCTCCGCCCCAACGTGAACGAGCGCCAAGAGGGCCTGTAAGCCGGATCCTGTATCCCGTGCTCGCACGGGACGGCGGCCATCTATCCGGTCCCTCCGTTGCCGATCAGTTCGCTTGCGCCGCCTGCGGAGGAGGCTGCGTTGGGTCCGCAGAGAGGGCAGACCCCGTTCCGGCCAGCCCTGTCCTTATGCGGTTTGATCCAGTGAAACAGGTGCTGGTTGGCGTAACCGGTGTACTGCCCGAAATGCTCCCTTGCCCACTCCGCGACCCGGTACTGCTGGGCTTCCGTCAAGGCACAGCCGCTCCTTACTCGCTCCGCCAGCCTGCCCGGCATTGCCGACAGGTCACAGGGGGCTAAGGCCCGCTGGATCCACCGGTCCACCGGAAAAGCGTCCAGCCTGTCCAGGGACATCAGGGCCACGCAACCGGCGATCTTGGGGCCGATGCCCGGACGGTCATCCAGCGACCTCACCGCCTCGCCAGTCGATACCCGCGGAGTTTCCCTCAGTTCCACCAGCCGCGGGTCGCGGCTCAGGTGGTTGGCCATCTGGAAGATGTTGCGAGGCCTCGACGGCAGACCCAGCCTCAAGTCCACCAGCGGCCCTTGCCCCTGTTCGGCAATCTGAGCAGGAGTTGGGAAGACGAACCGCTCTTCATCGTCCAGGTAGACCTTGCGGCGGCTCAGCCGCGCGATCTTCTCCACGCTCGCCCGGATGCCCCGAATGCTGTTAGTGCCGGAGCACAGGTAGGACACCAAGCATTCCCACGGTTCCTGGCGGAGCAGCCTCAGCCCCGGTCGCCGCCCGATGGACGAAGCCAACGCGTGATGCTGCCCCAACCGGCCATAGATCTGCACTATGTCGTCGTCCAGCCGGAAGTAATCATGAAGTTGCTGGTCCAGGTCCACGTCATGGCGTTCGCCGTCTTCCCCGCCCACCCGGTACTCCAGCCCTTCTCCGGTCTGCCGGAGGTGCACCAGGTAGTCCCACATCACGCCCGAGTACCACGCCCCGCCGTTTTTCTGCCACGGGGCCGGGGGGTCGCCCCAATCCCGTGGGGGGACCTCTCCGTACCCCACCCTGCGCCAACGGAAGGACTGACCCATCTCCAGACTCAGCGCCAGGTCGATGGGTTGCCGGACTGTCATCCTTCGCGTCATGCCAGTCTGGCCTCCTCCGGTTTCCGAGGTGGTCCCGTCGGCCTGGTCACCGTGTTGCCTATTGCCTGGAGCACGAGCGGGGCGAGCGCCAAGAGGGCCTGTAAGCCGGATTCTGTACCCAGCGACAAGTGAACGCCGGGCGGCGACCATCTATCTGGTCCCTCCGTTGCCGGAAGGGATCGTGCGGCCTACCCAGGGACGACAGTCGGGCGCTGCCCTCCGACCAGCGGAGGCGTCCCCCTATTTGGCCTTGCTCCGGGTGGGGTTTGCCAGCATCCCGGCTCGCACCGGGACCTGGTGCGCTCTTGCCGCACCGTTTCACCCTTGCCTGTCCCCTGTGCTTCGCACAGGGCCATCGGCGCTATGGTCTCTGTGGCACTTTCCGTCGCATCGCTGCGCCTGGGCGTTACCCAGCACCCTGCCCTATGGAGTCCGGACTTTCCTCCCCGGCGATGCCGGAGCGGCCGCCCGGCCCTCTTGACGTATCCCAGTATACGCCGTCCGGAGCGCCCTCACCCAGCGCCGCAGTACCCTCTCCCTGAGGAAGACCTTTGCATAATCCCATCGCACACCCCACGCCCAGCCAGCCCTCACCCCAGCCCTCTCCCGCCATCGGGAGAGGGTGCACGCAGCCCCAGCCCACACCGCCCAGTTGTGCAGAGGGCGAGGGGGGGCGAGGTTCCTGCCTGCGCAGGAACGACGGAGCTATGCCTCCTCAGTATTGCTCATCACGCTTCGAAGGGAGAGGGGAGCCCCAACGAGGTTCCTGCCTGCGCAGGAACGACGGGGCTATGTCCCCTCAGTATTGCTCATCACGCTTCGAAGGGAGAGGGGAGCCTCAACGAGGTTCCTGCCTCCGCAGGAACGACGGAGCTATGCCCCCCTCAGTATTGCTCATCACGCTTCGAAGGGAGAGGGAAGCCCCAACGAGGTTCCTGCCTCCGCAGGAACGACGGAGCTATGCCTCCTCAGTATTGCTCATCACGCTTCGAAGGGAGAGGGGAGCCCCAACGAGGTTCCTGCCTGCGCAGGAACGACGGAGCTATGCCCCCTCAGTATTGCTCATCACACTTCGAAGGGAGAGGGGAGCCCCAACGAGGTTCCTGCCTGCGCAGGAACGACGGAGCCATGCCCTCTCAGTATTGCTCATCACGCTTCGAAGGGAGAGGGGAGCCCCAACGAGGTTCCTGCCTGCGCAGGAACGACGGGGGGCCTCAGCGGAGCGTCAGCTCCACCTTCCCGCGCTTCACCGTCACCTTGGACACGACGGACTTCAGCAGGTCGCGGCGCTCGGCATCCGGCAGGTCGTCCCACTCGCCGAGTATCTTCTCGACGTTTGCCTCCAGCATGGCTCGCGCCGTCGTGCTGTCAGCTGCCTGCCTGACCTGCTCGCCCAGCTCCTTCTTGATCACGCGCAGCTGCTCCAGTCCCCCACGCAGCGTGGACAGCGACATCGTCCCATCGGCCGCGCGCTGCACTCCCTCCATGAACTGCCGGTCCAGCGACTGTAGCGCCGCCTCGGAGCGCGCCTTGTCGCCCGCGAGCCAAGAGACGTCGCCCGGGTCGTCGCCGCGCTCGCCAGCCACGAGCCGCTCGCGCACGATGCGCACGACCTCCTCCTCCAATTCGCCGGCCCGCATGGTGCGGTAGCTGCACTGGTTGCGGTTGATGCGCGATTGGCACTGGTAGTAACGGTACTCCGCGCGTGCGCGCTCGCCGTCCCTCCGCCGCCACGTCTGACGGCGCACGATACCCATCATCCGCTTGCCGCAGTGACGGCAGTAGAGCACTCCCGCGAGCAGGAACACCGGCGCGGGGCGCGAGGTGCGCTGTGTCGGGCTCCGCTCCTGCAGCCGGTCCTGCGCCTGCCGGAAGTCCGACGCCGAAACGATCGGTTCGTAGCTCCCCGGTATGCGCATCCCGAAGCGGTGGTACGTGCCGATGTACGCGGCGTTGCGCAGTACGTCCCGCACCGTCACCAGGCTCCACCGCCGCCCGCTCCTCGTGCGCACGTTCTGGGCGTTCAGCGCAGCCGCCACCGAGCGGACGCTTCCTCCCGGTTCCAGGTAGAGGTGGAATATCTTCTTGACGACCACCGACTCCTTCCCAGATACGTGGAAGGCGCCGTCCGCGGTGATGTAGTAGCCGTAGGGCGGCTTGCCGAGTCCGAGGCCGAGCGCCGCTTTCGCCATCATCCCCGCCCTGATGCGCTCGCTCCGCTGCGCCGATTTCCGGGAGTCGCGCAGCGCGTTCTGCAACGGGTCGGGCAGGTCCAGGTCGTCGCACACCACCTTCGAGGAGAGCGCGTCCATCTCCAGCACCCGCTCGACCTGCTCTTCCAACGTCGCACCGAGATGGGCCGCATCCGGGGTTACAACGAGATAGCCCTGGCGGTTCTCGCGGATGAAGTCCGCCATCTCCTGCCAGCCTTCGCCGCCGCCCTCTCCTTTGAGGTCGGCGAACGTACCGTGCGGGATGTGCCGCCTCGTCTCGCAGTACTCCTGGAAGGCGTGGGACAACTTTTCGGCGGACAAACCGCCGTTCCGAGTCTCCGTGTCCACGGTGAAGTAACCTATCGCTCGCATCGGCTTACTCCGCGCTGTTTTTCTGTTCGGACGCTTTCGTACACCCCACGCCTCACCCCCGCAGTACCCTCACCCTCACCCTCTCCCCTTGTAGAGAGAGGGGATCACACATCGCCGACCCACGGTCACGCTTCCGCCAGTTGCGCCACGGTCTCTACTCCGGCAGTAGGATGCGCCCGCAGTTCGGACATCGAACCGGGGCTGAGGAGGTGCGCACCTCCTGCGCCGTGCGCATCGGTACGCCGACGCGGCACGCGTTGCATGCGTTGTTGTGCATCTGCGCCACTGGGCCTACGTGGTTCCTGCGGACCTGCTCGTAGAGCGCTACCTCGGGCGGGGGGATACGGGCGACGGCATCCGCGCGCCGGCGTTCGAGAGCGGCCGTCTCAGCCTGCAGGCGCCGCTGCTCTTCCGTGAGCGACCGCTGCCCGGCCCCCCACGACGCCTTCATCGACTCCAGCTCCTTCGCCGATGCGTCGCGTTTGCCGCGCGCCGTGTCGAGCTCCACCATCACTTCCAGCAGCGCGTCCTCCTCGTGGCCTCGCTGCCGCTTGATCATGTTGACGTCGGCCTGCAGGTCCTGGAGTTCGCGGGGGTTCACGACCACGCCGCTGTACAGCCTGGCTTCCGCGGCGTCCACGCGCTCCGTGATCCCGCCGATGACCGAGTCCAGCTCCTGCTGCCGGGGGAGCGCGGCGTCGACCTCGGACTGCTCCGACACGAGGCGGCGCGCCAGCGCCCGCAACGCCGAGTCGTCGCCGAGCAGCGGGGCGATCTCGCTCAGCCTGGCATGGTGGACGGCGAGCTCGCCGTCCACCGATTGCAGTGCGAGCAGTTCACGGGTCGCGGGCATGGACGAATTCTAGGAAGCGGCAACCTGCCTGTACATGAAAAAGGGTTGCGCGTTAGGGGCTCTGGCGGTTACGGGCGCGGCTGTGAAGGCGCGGGACGCGGTGGAGCTGGAGGGACCGCCCCCGGAGTAGAAGGGTGGCCTCCTTCCCTAAGCGGCGAGGGCTGATTGCCAGTACTCATTGGCCTCATCAAAGCATCGCTTGTTCAGCTTGTCATCAACGAATCCGTGCTGCTGCAGGGCAGGAGTAGTGATCCTATTGAGCCGCTGTGCAAGTTCCCGCGCACGAGCAGGAACATCGTCCGCGTCCACGTCGAGCCACAACGGCTCCCACTCCTGAACGAGTTCCATGCACAGGCTGGCGATGCCGGCCGCCAAACCGGCTTTTCGCGAGTAATCAGCATAAGAGGCCCATAGGGCGAGCGCAGCAGCAGGAATGGAGAAGGCAGCAGGAACCCAGAGGGCGGTCCAGCCCGGGAGTTCAGCAAACAGCGTAGCGACGGCGGCTGACGAAAGAACCGCGATCAACCACATGAGACGCCTGTTCCAAGTGCTGAATCGCTCGGCGAGGCGACTGTAGTAACGAGTCAGCCGTTCGGCATCCAATATCCCTCGCCAGACTTGGTTTGTCTCCTGTTGATTCATGGCCTCACCTGGTGCCACAGCATCTAACATCTCGGCATTGGAACTCGCCACCTCATATTACCACTCTCTACCCATCATCCCTTAACGCGCGCGCCACGATATGCCGAGCGACGCGCCGAGCGCCTCCGCTGCGACGTACGCCGCCTCCTTCAGGTCCGGCGCGCTTCCCAGGAGCGCGTGCAGCGACGTCACCGGCCTGTCGCCGATTCCGCACGGGACGATGGCGTCGTATGCCCGCAGGTCGGTAGCGACGTTCAGGGCGAAGCCGTGCATCGTGACCCCGCGCGAGACCTTCACGCCTATCGCCGCGATCTTCCCCGCCCGCGTCCACACGCCCGTGAGCCCCTCCTCCCGGTGGGCCGCGACCCCGAACTCCGCCAGCGCAGCGATCAGCGCACTCTCCAGCGCCTCCACGTACCGCTTCGGCCCCATCCCCAGCTCCGCCAGCGACACGATAGGATAGCCGACGAGCTGCCCCGGCCCGTGGTACGTCGTCTGCCCGCCCCGGTCGGTCTCGATGAGGGGCGCGTCCAGTTCCGCGATGACGTGCTCCGGCACGGAGCGCCGCCCCGCCGTGTAGACCGGCGCGTGACCCATGAGCAGCAGCGTGTCCTCACGCTCTCCGGCAACCCGCTGGGCGAGGAGCTCCTGCTGCAAACCCCACGCCCACGCGTAGTCGATCCCCTCGCCGAGCCAGTGCACCTCGCCGTGGCGGGGGCGGGGCGCCGTTTCCGAACCCACCGTCATCCCGAAACCATTGCCTTCATCGCGTTCGAGCGGCATCGTTCTTCCGGCCTCACCTGCCCGGGATGCTCATGGGGCAGCCCTGAGCGGAGGCCAAGCGCACATTAAGAAGAGACGCCCCCAGTTGGGGGCGTCGGCCCAGTGATCCTATCACTGGGGGAGTGCAGCCATTTGACACCGACGTTCCTTAGATGTCAAGCACTATACTCTCCATGCCAAACGAGGAACACATGACGCAGCGGGTCACAGTTTACATCGACGGGCTCAATCTCTACCAAGGTCTCAGGCACCGAAGGTGGCCCTCGGGTTGGAAGTGAGGGAAATCAGGCCTCGTCCCTAGTGATGAAAGAGCCTGACGCCGCTGATCGCCATCGCGATGCCGTACTCCGCGCACGCGGCGGCCACGTCGTCGTCGCGCACCGACCCGCCCGGTTGCACGACATACCGCACGCCGCTCATCGCCGCGCGGTCGATGTTGTCGCGGAACGGGATGAACGCGTCCGACGCCATCGAGACGCCGGTCAGCGAGTCCAGCCACTCGCGGCGCTCCGTGGGCGTGAGCCGCTGCGGCGTCTCCGCGAACGACGCGCGCCATACCTCGTCCTCGGCGGGCGAGAGGTCGTCGCGCAGGAAGCCGTCCACCGCGTTGTCGCGCTCCGGACGCCCGAGTCCTTCCCTGAAGCGCAGGCCCAGCGTCGCCGGATGCTGCCGCAGCCACCACGTGTCCGCCTTGTTCCCTGCGAGCCGCGTGCAGTGGATGCGCGACTGCTGCCCTGCCCCGTTCCCGATGACCTGCCCGTCCAGCGCGAGGCACATCGAGTTCGACTGCGTGTACTTCAGCGTGACGAGCGCGACGGTAAGGTCGCGCTTCGCAGACTCCGGCAGCCCGTCGTCCGCGCCTGTGACGTTGGACAACTGCGCGGCCCAGTCGGAGGCGCCGTTGCGCCCCTGCTGCATCCGCACGCCGAAGACGGTGCGCGTCTCCTCGTCCGGCGGCTCGTAGTCGGGGTCGGCCTCCAGCATGCAGTAGCGTCCGCCCTGCTTGCCGGAGAGCAGCTCAGCCGCCTCCGGCGTGAAGCCCGGCGCGATGATGCCGTCCGACACCTCGCGGCGTATGAGTCGCGCCGTCGACTCGTCGACTTCGTCCGACACCGCGATCCAGTCGCCGAACGACGACACGCGGTCAGCGCCTCGGGCGCGGGCGTACGCAGCCCCCAGGGGAGACAGGGACGCGCCGTCGACGAAGTAGGCCTGCGCGAGCGTGTCGCTCAGCGGCACGCCGACCGCTGCTCCGGCTGGGCTCACGTGCTTGAACGACGCGGCGGCAGGAAGGCCGGTCGCGGCCCGCAGTTCCCGCACCAGTTGCCAGGAGTTGAGCGCGTCCAGCAGGTTGATGAAGCCCGGCGAGCCGTTGCGTACCTCGAACGGGAGCGTGCCCCGCTCGACGAACGCCCTGGCCGGGGCCTGGTGCGGGTTCATCCCGTACCGCAGCGCGATCTCAGGCTCAGCCATCCTGATCCTCATCGAAATTCCAACTCTGGATTCCAGCCTCCGCTGGAATGACGCAGCCATGCTCGCCCCTACCCCAGGCCGATGCTCTCGTCGATGACTTCCAGCCGGGCCTTCACCGCACTGAGGAACGCTGCCGCCTCCGCTCCGTCGCACACCCGGTGATCGAACGTGAGGCAGAGGTTCATCATCGAGCGCACCGCGATCGCGTCGCCCTCGACGACGACCGGACGCTTCACGATCGCCTCTGTCGTCAGGATCGCGGCCTGTGGGTGGTTGATGATAGGCACCGACACCACGGAGCCGAGCGCCCCCGTGTTGTTCAGCGTGAACGTCCCGCCCTGCACGTCCGTGAGGCCGAGCGTTCCGGCTCTCGCTCCCTCGGAGAGACGCCGTAGCTCGGCGGCGATGGCTGCGATGCTGAGCGCGTCCGCGTCCCGCACCACCGGGACCATCAGCCCCGCCTCGGTTGCAACGGCGACCGCGATGTTGACGCGGTTGTTGAGCGTGATGTGGCCGTCGTCCCAGCGCGCGTTGAGCCGCGGGTGCTCGCGCAACGCAGCGGCAACCGCGCTCGCCGCGAACGGCAGGTACGTCAGCGGAACGCCGTGCTGCTCTTCGAATGCCGCGCGGAGCGCATCCCTCGCCCGCACCAGCCGGGTGACGTCCGTCTCCACCATCGCCCACGCGGCGGGTATCTCGCGCGCCGAGCGCGCCATGTGCTCAGCGATGATCCTGCGGACCGGCGTCAGCGGCAGCTCGGATGTCTCGGCCACGGCCGCACCCGGAGTTGTCTCGGCCGCCGCTTCCTCTGCCTCCTCCTCTTCTTCTGCTGCGACCTCCTCCGACGGGGACTCCTCCGCGGAAACTGCCTCTGCTGACGCTTCTTCCTCTTCCTCACCAGCCTCGTCCGCGACCGTCTCCTCAGTATCCTCGTCCGCGACCGGTTCTTCCTCCGCCATCACCTCTTCTGTCTCACCCTCCACCGCCTCTTCCTCACCGGCCTCTTCTTCCGCGACCGGTTCTTCTTGGGCTATCGCCTCCGGGGGTGCCTCTTCCTCCCTTGCCTCACCCGCTGCGATCTCTGCCTCACCGGTCTCTACACCAGCGGAGACTCCCTCCGTTACCGGCTCTTCTTCTGCTATCGCCTCCGCAGCCTCGGCCGTCTCTTCCTCGCCGGCCTCTTCTTCCGCGACCGGTTCTTCCTGCGCTATCGCCTCCGCGGGTTCCTCTTCCTCCCTTGCCTCACCCGGTTCGGTCTCTGCCTCACCGGTCTCTACACCAGCGGAGACTCCCTCCGCTACCGGTCCTCCTTCTGCTATCTCCTCCGCAGCCTCGGCCGCCTCTTCTCCAGAAGCCCCCTCGGCTGCATCCTCTTCGACTGCAGCCGTTTCCACCTGCGCCTCCGCCGGTTCCTCAGGCGCTGCCTCCTCCTCCTGCGCTCTCGCGGTGAGCCGGTTCACGGCCTCGAGCAGGTCCTTGCTCGTGATGCGGCCCCCGGTGCCAGTGCCCTGGAGCGTCGAGAGGTCGATGCCGTACTGCGCAGACAGCCTCGCCACGAGCGGCGAGATGACGTGGCTCCGGTCCGGTCCCTCAACGCTCGGCGCTGCGTCCTCGTGCGCGATCTCGTGGGCGTGCTCCGCGATCGTCTCCTCCTGGAGCGCGTCGGGGCGTCCCTCTCCGCGTTCGCCGGAGCCCGTCGGGCCGACGCTGCGAACGCTGTCCATGAACTCGAAGGCCGGCTGCGCGCCTTCCTCCCCCTGCCCGCTCTCCGCCGCGTCCGGGGAGTGCGCCGCCGGCATCGCCCACGCGCCACCGACCCGTCCGGGGTCTTCCTCGGTCTCTTCAGTCCCCGCCGAGGCTTCTTCCTCGTTCCCCGCCGCCTCATCCGTCGGCGCGGCAGCGGACGGCTCTTCGCCGTCGATGTCCATCTCGCAGATCGGCTGGCCCATCGGCACCGTCTCGCCCTCGTCGGCCAGCGCGCGGACGAATACGCCCGTGTACGGTGACGGCGCTTCCATGCTCACCTTGTCGGTGACGACCTCGACCAGCGGGTCGTATTTCTCGACATGCTGCCCCGGCTCCACCAACCACTTGCCGATGACGCCCTCCGTCACCGACTCACCCACCTGCGGCAGTTCGATGATCTTGATCATGCTCAGTACGCCACCAGTTCCCTGAGTTTCGCTGCTATCTTCTCCGCCGTGGGCATGTATGCCGCCTCCAGCGTCGGCGCGAACGGCATCGCCGGTATCTCCGGCCCCGTGCACCGCATCACCGGCGCGTCCAGGTACTCGAACGCATGCTCCGCTATCAGCGCGCTCACCTCGGAGCCCACCGACACGGCGCCGTTGTCCTCGTGCACCACCAGCGCCTTGCTCGTCTTGCGCACCGACGCCAGCACCGTCTCGGTGTCGAGCGGCCGGAGCGTGCGCAGGTCGACGACCTCCACGCTCACGCCCTCGTTCTGCAGCTCGGCAGCCGCCTGCAATGAGTAGTGGAGCGTCAGCCCGTACGTGATGATCGATGCGTCCGTCCCCTCCCGCTTCACCTCCGCCGAGCCGATGGGCACGACGTAGTCCTCGTCCGGCGTCTGGCCGCGAACGGAGCGATACGTCCGCTTGTGCTCCAGCACGATGACCGGGTCCTCGTCGCGGATGGCCGCCTTCAGAAGGCCCTTCGCGTCGTACGGCGTCGCCGGAGTGACCACCTTCAACCCGGGGGTGTGTGCGAAGTAGGACTCGACGCTCTGCGAGTGGTACAGCCCGCCGCGCACGTGCCCGCCGTATGGGGAGCGCAGCACCATCGGCACGTGCATCTTCCCATTGGAGCCGTACCGTATGCGCGCGGCCTCCCCGATCATCTGGTTCACCGTCGGCCAGATGAAGTCCGCGAACTGCACCTCGGCGATGGGCCGCAGGCCGGACAGCGCCGCGCCGACCGCTATGCCGGCTATCGAGGCCTCCGCCAGCGGCGTGTCGATGACGCGCTCCTCCCCGAACTCCTCCAGGAGGCCCTTGGTGGCAAGGAAGACGCCGCCGCGGCGACCCACGTCCTCGCCCATCACGAACACGGACCGGTCGCGCTGCATCTCCTCGCGCATCGCGTTCCGTATCGCCTCTATAACGGTGACCACTGCCATCGCTACTCTCTCACGCTAGTCCTTCACCCTCGAGACCTTGCGTAACCTAATGCGTCGTACAGCTCCGCTCCATCACCCGAGGGCCTTCACCCCCGCATCAAGTGCGGGGCAGGCTCTAACCATCTCCCTCAGGAGAGGGAATCGAACGCCCTCGCCCCACCGATTCACCCCCATCCTAACCTTCCCCCATCAAGGGGGAAGGGACCAGACACGGTGACCACTGCCATCGCTACGTCTCGCTCGTCACGTGGCGGAACACGTCCTCGTCGCTGGGGAATGGCGCAGCCTCCGCGGAGTCCGTCGCCAGGTTCACTTCGTCTCGCGCCCGCTTCTTCATCGCGGCGTCGCGCTCGTCCGAGAGCAACCCAGTGCCCGACAGCAGGGCGTGCAGCTTCTCCAGCGGATCGCGCTTCTTTGCTTCCTCTATCTCTTCGCGGTCGCGGTAGACACTGTCGTCGTCGTCGCTCGTGTGCGGGAGGTAGCGCTCGACGTCGAACTCCACGACGCTCGGGCCGCCGCCCATCGCCGCAAGTTGGACCGCTGCCGCAGCCGTCAGGTACGAGGCACGAACGTCCGTGCCGTCGACCGTGACGCCCGGCATGGCGTAACCGTCGGCCCGCAGCGCGTACCGCTCGATGGCCATCTGGCGGGACATGGGAACGGAGATGGCGTACTTGTTGTTCTCCACGAAGAAGACGATGGGCAGCTTGTGGATCGAGGCGAAGTTCATCGCCTCGTGCACCTCGCCCTGGCTCGTCGTGCCGTCGCCAAAGAAGCACGCCACCACCGTGTCCTCACGGCGCATCTTAGCGCCGAGCGCCCAACCGACCGCCTGGGGAACGTGCGTGCCAATGACATTGGACAGGTTGACGAATTTCAGCTCCGGGGCGGCCCCGTGCTGGGGGAACTGGCGCGCGCCGGAGAGCGGTTCGCCGTCCCGCGCCAGGAAGCCCCGCAACGAGTCCTCCGCAGTAAGGCCGAGAGCTGTCGTTACTGCAAGATCGCGGTAGTACGTGAAGCAGAAGAAGTCCGGCGCGTTCTTCCGCAACGCCCAGACGGAGGCGAGCTGCGCACCCTCGTGACCCTGGCTCGACGCCACGATGGCCGCCTTCCCCTGCCGGTTCATAGCCCACACGCGCTCGTCCAGCGTGCGGACGAGCAGCATCGTGGCGTAGATGTCCAGCAGGTCCTCTGTGGTCAGCGAATCTGCCGGCGCATCCGGGCGGTCGGTCTGCAGTCCCGCATCAGCCATCGTTAGCCGATTATCCCACACCCACCGCTCCGTGCCACACCTGACACGCGACGTTTTCGGCGTATTCCGTATCCCCGCCCGCCCACGCCGGGTTGCGCAATCGCACTTAAGGGTGCGATGCTCCGAACCATGCGCTACGAGTATCCATGCAACATCGTACGGGATGAAGAAGAAGCACGAGCGTCCGGAAGGGAGGCCTACGACGTGACCTTCCCGGACGTGTATGGGGCCAACACGGGCGGATGGTCACGGGAGGAGGCGATGGCGATGGCCGAGGACTGCCTGGAAGTTGCCCTCGGAATGCACGTTGAGGTCCGCAGAGACATCCCCGTTCCAAGCCCACTCGAAGAGGGGCAAGTACTCATCGCCGTGACGCCCGTCGTGGCGGCAAAACTCGCGCTCTATACGGCGATGCGGGAGCAGCGCATCACGAACGTTGCACTCGGAGAACGCCTTGGCCTCAGCGAGTCCGCCGTGCGGAAGCTGGTGAACCCTGATCACCGCTCCCACATCAGTTCGGTGATGAAGGCGCTGCGAGCGGTCGGACGCAACCTCGTCGTCGAGGACAGGGCTGCCTGAGGCCACAGCACTAGGAGGCGCCATTGTGCCCGAACCCTCCCCCGAGAGATGTTTCGATTCCGCCTCCGGCTCCGCTCAACATGACAACCTCACTCTGCCCCATACCACGCCCCACACCGGAGGGCCCTCACCCTAACCCTCTCCCTCAGGAGAGGGGAGAGACATGCGCCACGCCTGACCGGCGACATTTTCGGGGCATTCCGCACCCCGGAGCACCCTCCCGCCAGCGGTCTCGGCGGCATTCGGCACGCCTGCCCGCTACAATCATCCCCCAACAGGAGGGTGAAGGGTGCAGCAGCCGCGTGACGTGCTCGTCCGGTTCCACGAGATCGGATTGAAGGGCAAGAACCAGCCGATGTTCGTGCGACGCCTCGTCGAGAACCTCGAACGAGCGACCGCCGGGCTCGGCGTCGAGCGCGTGTGGGCGACGCGCATGTTGGTGCGCATGCGCCTCGCGCCGGAAGCCGACTGGGACGCCGTCCGCGCTCGCGCCGCCACCGTGTTCGGCGCGGTCAAGTTCAGCATCGCCGCACGCACCGAGCCTGCCTACGAACACATCTCCGCCCTGCTCAGCGAGACCGCGACCGCGCGTTCCTTCGCCAGCTTTCGCATCTCCGCCAACCGCACCGACAAGACGTTCCCCCTCACCTCCCACGACCTCAACGTGCGCCTGGGCGACGAGATTCGCGAGGCCACCGGCGCGCGCGTCGACCTCAGCCGCCCCGAGGCCGACTTCCGCGTCGAGGTGGGACGCGACGACGTCTTCGTCTACGCGGACGACTACCGGGGCGCGGGCGGCCTCCCCGTCGGCACCGGCGGCAAGGTCGCCGTCATGATGTCCGGCGGCATCGACTCGCCCGTCGCCGCGTGGCGCATGATGCGGCGCGGCTGCAAGGCCGTGCTCGTGCACTTCCACTCCTTCCCGCTCGTCGAGGGCCGCTCGCGTGACAAGGCGAAGGAGCTCGCCGAGCTGCTGAACGGCTGGCAGTACGACACCCGCCTTCACCTCGTGCCGTTCGCCGACGTGCAGCGGCGCGTGATACTGGAGGTCCCCGGCCCGCTGCGCGTCATCGCCTACCGGCGCTTCATGGTGCGCATCGCGGAGGCCATCGCCGCGCGGGAGGGCGCGCAGGCGCTCGTCACCGGCGAGAGCCTCGGCCAGGTCGGCTCGCAGACGCTCCGCAACATCGCGACCGTGGACGAGGCCGCCTCGATGCCCATCCTCCGCCCACTCGTCGGCATGGACAAGAGCGAAATCATCGCCCAGGCGGAGGCCATCGGCACCTTCGAAACGTCCATCCAGCCGGACGAGGACTGCTGCACGCTGTTCGTCCCGCGCTCCCCCGCGACCGCCGTCAGGCCGCGACAGATCGCAGAGCACGAGGCGCGGCTGGACGTGCCCGCCCTCGTCGCTAAAGCCGCCGCCGCCGCCGAACTCTTCGAGTACCACGCGCCGGGTGTTCCCGCATAAGCCCGTTGTGCTCGCGAACGCAAATGTCGGAATATAATGTCTCTCAGGACATGACGGCCACGCCGCCTGTCTGCAAGGAGGCCCCAGCCATGCAAAAAACGTTGCACGTAAGAGTAACGGTGCAGACAGGCGGCAGGGTCGAAATCGTGAACCAGGAGCTTTCGGTGGGTGAAGACGTGGACGTGGTCATATCGCCAGCGCCGCCGCCGCCGACTCGCTCAGCCTACCGGATCATCACGGAAGGACCGGGGCAACGCTCGTTCAAAACAGCGAAAGAAGTTGACGACTATATCAAGGAAGAGCGGGCATCGTGGGACCGCTGACGCTTCCGTCGCACGGATCAATCTACCTAGATACCACGGCCATAATCTATAGCGTGGAGCGCAATGAGCCGTATTGCACGCTACTCGATTCCGTCTGGCGGCAGGCTGGCTCAGGACAGTTTGTTGTCGTATGCAGCGAATTGGTCATCTCGGAAACCCTTGTGAGACCCATACGGGAGAATAATGCTGATCTCGAAGCGGTCTTCCGTTCCCTGTTCGACACTAGAGAGATAGCGTTGGTCCCGGCCACGCGCCAACCGTGGGAGGATGCCGCTCGCCTTCGCGCCGATACGGGCTTGAAGACCCCCGATGCTCTGCACGCCGCAACAGCTCTCCGGGCTGGCTGCTCACTCTTCATCACCAACGACACTGGTTTCCGCCGGGTCAAGGAGTTGCCTATCATCGTCCTAGATGATCTCCTCGCGGAGGAGACCCAAGTATGAACCTAGAAATGTGGATAGGGGGAGTGGAGTAACGCTGGGGAGCGCACAAACCGCATGGGACCGTGAATCATCGACGCGAACGGCGGTCCCTCGCGTCGATGTCACAGTCCTGAGCCTGATGCCATACAGTGCAGTCCCCGCGTTTGACGCGCCACACCGCCGGTGGTAACAAGCGGGGACACTCAACCCCCCAACGGAGGAACCCCATGTCACGCGAACTCGACGAAGTCAAACGGGAAGTCGCCATCGCCAACCGCATCCTGTCCGAGATGGGCCTCGCAACCCACATCCTCGCCTCACTTGGCCACGTCAGCTGGCGCGTCCCCAACCAACCGGACCTCTTCGTCGTCAAGGGACGCGGCTACCCCACCGACGCCCTGGCCGTCGTCCGCCCCGAGCAGATGATCGTCGTCGACATGGACGGCAACTTCGTCGACGGCCCCAAGGGCACCTCCCAGTGCTACGAGGTCAAGATGCACTCCTGTATCTACCGCGAGCGCCCGGACGTCCTCTCCGTAGTCCACACCCACCCCCGCTTCACCAATGTCCTCGGCCTCAACGACGTGAAGCTGAAGCCCCTGTCCAACGAGGGGCACCAGCTCGTACGCAACGACATCCCCGTCTTCCCCCACTCCAAGCTCATCATCACGGAGGAGGACGGCATGCAGGTTGCCAACGCCATCGGGAATAGCACCGCCCTTCTGCTGCGCGGACACGGCGCGGTGACGACGGGCCGCAACCCTGAGCAGTCCGTCATGAACATGCTGCACCTGGAGGAGCAGTCCCGCCTCAACTGGGTCGCTCTCGCCGCGTTCGGCCCGGACTACAAGGGCACCCCCGACGAGAACATGGACGACTTCGCCGTTGGCCAGGCCGCGATGGGCAAGGCCCCGCACCTCGCGCGCCCGCTCGCCAACATGCCCCCCATCCTCGTCGGCGGCGTCTGGAAGTACTACTCGGAGATGGTCAGCAAGGACCTGTAGGGGTGCCGCTCGCCTGCGGCGCCCTACGAGAGGCACCCAACCGCGATTGAGCGTCCCTTGGTAAGGATGTAAGATTTCCTTGTATCCTTACCGCAGGGAGAGTCCTATGCTTGCCAAGCTCACGTCCAAGAACCAGATCACCCTGCCCAAGGCAATCATCTCCGCGTTTGAAGGCACGGACTACTTCGACGTAACCGAGGAGAATGGCCGCATCGTGCTCGCTCCCATGCGGGTGACCCCTGCCAGAACTTGGTCGCTCACCGATGCAGAGAGCCTGATAGAGAAGATGAAGCGGTTAAAGATGCCCCTGGACACCACCGACCCGGAGGTCTGGCTGGAGCGTATGAACACCGACAACGCCGATGCCGTGCGGGACCACCTGGACCGGCTGGGCATCACGGAGCAGGACATCGCTGACGCCATCGAGTGGGCGCGTCGAGGCTGATGCCGCCGCTATACTTGCTCTCCATGAGCGACCTTCACGCAACTCCAATCGCGCACCCCACACCCCGCCGGTTCACCCTCACCCCCGCATCAAGTGCGGGGCAGGCTCTAACCCTCTCCCCTCAAAGGAGAGGGGATCAGACCCGCGCCCCTGCCAAGAGGAGACCTTTGCGTAACCCAATCGCACACCCCAGACCCCGCCGATTCACCCCCATCCTAACCTTCCCCCATCGAGGGGGAAGGGATCAAATGACCCCCCACCACATCCTCCTCTCACGGTTATGCAATGGTCTCAGGAGAGGAGACCCATGAGCGACAAGCTACTCGTCGACGTGGCCGACGGCGTCGGCACGATTACGCTGAACCGGCCCGGCCAGCACAACGCCATCGACTTCGAGATGTGGGGGCTGCTCCGCGACGCCGCCCTCCGGCTCGGCGAAGACGAGGACGTGCGTGTCGTCGTCCTCACCGGCGCGGGCGACAAGGCGTTCTCCGCAGGCGCCGACATCAAGGACTTCCCCGCCCACCGCAGCAACAGCGATCTCGCACGCGCCTACGCAGACGCCTTCGAGGGCGCGTTGGACGCGATCGAGCAGATGCCGAAGCCCGTCATCTGCATGATCCGAGGCATCTGCGTGGGCGGCGGCTGCGAGCTGTCCATGGCAGCCGACCTCCGCATCGCCTCAACTGGCAGCACGTTCGGCGTCCCTGTCGCGAAGATCGGCGTGCTCGTCGGCTACAACGAGATGCGCCGGCTCTTACATCTCGTAGGACCCGGCCACGCCGCCAATCTCCTCCTCACCGCCCGCCGCATCGACGAGCAGGAGGCGCTCCGCATCGGCCTGCTGACCGAGGTCGTCCCCGCGGACCGCCTCGAGGAGCACACCTACGCCCTCGCGCGGGAGATGACGACCTACGCCCCGCTCTCGCAGTCCTCCCACAAGCGCATCGTCAGGGCCGTGCTGGCCAACCCTGGCCTCGACGCCCTCACCGACGAGGAGCGCCGGCTGCCACTCTCCATCTTCGACACCGAGGACGGGCAGGAGGGCTACCGCGCCTTCATGGAGAAGCGCCCGCCTCGCTTCCGGGGGAGGTAGTCCATGCGTAACCCCGCGTCCACCCCACCGATTCACCCTCACCCCCACATCAAGTGCGGGGCAGGCTCTAACCCTCTCTCCTCAAGGGAGAGGGGACCAGGCACCCGAGAGATTCCTCGGCTCCGCTGCGCTTCGCTCGGAATGACAAGCCGCTCCGCACCCCGGAGTACCCTCACCCTAACCCTCTCCCCTTGTAGGGAGAGGGGATCAGACACCCCTATCCCTCCTCCAATCAAACCTCTGCCCAGTTACGCAAAGGTCTCCTCAAGGGAGAGGGGACCAGACGCTCTACGCCACAAGCCCACCCCCATCCTAACCTTCCCCCATCAAGGGGGAAGGGATCAAACAGGGTCACGGAGGTAGCCGATGCCCCCCATGCCGCTGGAGGGCGTCACCGTCCTCGACTGCACGCAGGTCATGGCCGGCCCCTTCTGCACCATGCTCCTCGCCGACATGGGCGCCCACGTCATCAAGGTCGAGAAGCCCGGCGGCGACGACTCACGCCGCATGGGACCTCCCTTCATCAACGGCGAGTCCGCGGCCTTCCTCGGCATCAACCGCAACAAGAAGAGCATCGTCCTCGACCTCCGCAACGAGGTCGACCGCACCGCGTTCCGGCGCATCGCCCAACAGGCCGACGTCGTCGCCGAGAACTTCCGCCCCGGCGCGATGGAGCGGCTCGGCCTCGGCCACGCGCAGCTGCGGGCCGAGCACCCGGAGCTCATCTGCGTCTCCATCTCCGGCTTCGGGCAGACCGGCCCCTACGCGAGCCGCCCCGGCTACGACCTGCTCGCGCAGGGCATGTCCGGCATGATGAGCGTCACCGGCTACCCCGGCTCGCCGCCGGTGAAGGTCAGCATCCCGCTCGCCGACCTGAGCGCCGGACTGTTCGCGGCGAACGGCATCCTCGCCGCCTACATCCACCGCCTCAAGACCGGCGAGGGGCAGGTCATCGACACCTCGCTGCTGGAGGCCGCCATCGCTCTCACCGTCTGGGAGGCCGCCGAGTACTGGGGCTCCGGCGTCGTGCCCGGCCCCAAGGGCTCCGCGCACCGGCTCGTTGCGCCCTACCAGGCGATGGAGAGCGCCGACGGCTACTTCAACATCGGCGTGGCGAACCAGGCCAACTACGAGCGTCTCTGCGCTGCGCTCGACCGCCCCGACCTGCTGACCGGCCCCCGCTTCGCCACGAACCCGGACCGCGTCCGCCACTACGAGGCGCTGGCGGAGGAGATCCAGCGCACGACGCGCACCCGCACCTCCGCCGAGTGGCTGGCCATGTTCGAGCAGGCGGGCGTCCCCGCGGGGCCCATCTACGGCATGGACGAGGTCTTCGCCAACGAGCATGTCGCCGCTCGCGGCATGACGGTTGAGCTGGAGCACCCGGTCGCCGGCGTCATCAACAACCTCGGCATCCCGGTCAAGATGTCGGCGACACCCGGCCAGGTGCGGATGCCCGCCCCCATGCTCGGCCAGCACACCGAGAGCGTGTTGCGGCAGTTCGGGGTGTCTGAGGAGGACATTGCCCGTGTTGTTGGCGGGGCTGGAAACAGCTGACTGCGCCTAATCGATAATGGAGGAGCGATCCATGCGACTATCGAAAAACTGGCTCCGGCTCGTTGGTGTGATGGCGTTTACATCCATCATTGTCCTCGCGGCCTGCGAATCGGATGCCGACCGCATCCGATCTGTCAACGAGGCTGACCGAACGCAGAGCGCCCCCAGCGCCGCAACTCCCACATCTATTCCCCCCAGCACCGCAACTCCCACGCCCACACCCCTCAGCGCCACGATAGATTCGGTAGACATTCAGGACGGCGACTGTATCGATTCCACGATCGAGCAGGGAGTAACAATCGAGTCAGTCGTAATCGTCCCGTGCTCCGGGTCTTGGCAATACCGGGTGGTGAACTCACTCACAGTCGCACACCCTACAGACTATCCCGGTGAAGATTACTTCAGCCTATTGGCTCGTGAACAATGCGACCGGCGCTCTACCGAGTTCCTCCATCCCACGAGTGAATCATGGGCGCTGAGAGACAGAACAATCAGTTGCCTCCAAGAGAGTTTCGGATTGTCCGCAAACGACCCTGCGAAGCTGGACCGCTTGCTTGGGCTAGATCGTCTCGATGCGGGGGAATGCTACAACGAAGCCCCCGAGACCGGCGGCCTAATGGTCGAACTTGTGGGCTGCTCTGACGATTGGGAGTATCGAGTTCTGAGTTCTTTCGCCGCCGCTGACTCTCCGAATTATCCTGGCGAGGATCACTTCAGCCTATTGGCTGGTGAACAATGCGACCGGCGCTTTACGGAATTCCTCTATCCCACTAGTGAGTCGTGGGCACTGGGAGACAGAACGGTCAGTTGCCTCCAAGAGAGCTTTGGCCTTTCCACCAGCGACCCTGCGAAACTGGACCGCCTGGTTTCTGTGTCGCGTCTCAACGCCGGAGAATGCTATAACGAGGCCCCTGAAACCGGCGGCCTGATGGTTGAACTCGTGGATTGCTCTGGCGATTGGGAGTTGCAGATAGTGAATATCTTTTCTGTCTCAGAGGACGGTGGATTCCCCGGAGACGCCTATTTCCAAGACCATGCGGGCCAGTACTGCCGCACGCCGTGGGATTACTTCTACTCTCCCGACAGCCAGTCGTGGGGATTGGGAGACCGCGAGGTCATCTGTGCCCGGACGCCCTGAATCCATCCCCTTCCCCTATACTCCGCCGCGTGAGCTGCCCGCGCACCCTGGATTCCCGCCTGTGCGGGAATGACGGAGGCTCCTAGTCTTCGACGATGGCGAGGGTGCCGTCGCGGACGCGGAGCAGGAGGCCGCAGCCATCCTGGGGCACGGGTAATCCCTCTTCCTCACAGCTGATAGATCGATATGCGGTTGCCGCACGTGTCGTCGAACAAGGCCTGCGCGCCGCCCGCGGCGTCGATCGGCTTCATCGAGAACACGACGCCCAGCCCCTCGAGGCGTTCGTACTCAGCCTGGATGTCGTCAACAGCGAACGCCGCGTGCGGGATGCCCTGCTCGTAGAGCGCCTTCTGGTACGCCTGCGCAGCGGGGTTCTCGTTCGGCTCCAGAAGCAGCTCGACGCCGTCCGGCGCCTCTGGCGAGACGACCGTCAGCCACTTGAACTGCCCCGCCGGGAAATCCTCCTTCTTCACAAAGCCCAGGACCTCGGTGTAGAACGCCAGCGCCCTGTCCTGGTCGTCGACGTGGATGCTGGTCAGCTCGATCCTCATTCCTGATTCCTTCCTGCTCCGTCCGTGATGCCGCATGAGCACTATTCGAGCACGCTCTGAGCGCCTCACTGCCTGTTCCGAGCGCTTCTGAGCGGCGGATGACGCGCGTCTACCCGAGTGCAGTGCGCCGTCTCACTCCCAGTAGCGGCCCAGTAACGCAAAAATGTGGCTCATTTCTGCTCATTCTGGCCCATTCCTCTCCTGAGGCCGGTCCGCCAAGCCCGGTGGGGCCGGGCTGGTCGCAAGCCAGCGGAGACAGGGTACGCGGGAACGGGGCGACCGGGTAAGGGGCAGATGTCACAGGGGGGAACAGAACGAACAGGAATGGACAGGATGGGAATCAGAGTGCTCGCAGGTGCGTGAAGTTGATGGCAGCCTCCTCGCCCTTAGCTAACGCAGCAAGATACAAATCGAGGTCAACTGTTAGCACCGGCGTTTCGGCGCTGACTCTCTCTAACAGTACGGCGTCGGTAAGCCCAAGCCGAACGAAGTTGCTGTTGCTCGCAGCGTCGACGCTTGTAACGACAACCTCCTCACTCTCTTCGATGATGAACCGCAGCATCTCAAACAACTGGGAACGTTCGGGTTCTCCATGGTAAGCAATCAGGTTGGACGTTTCAGTCAGCGTGTTGGGCGTTACAAAGATTTGGTCGACCCTCGCAAGGCGGCCCAGCAATATTTCATAGTCATCTGATGTAAACGCACTCAGGCGGCGGTGCTTAGCTATGAGTTCTCTATCTACACTCCCGACTACAAGCAGGACCAGTAGATTGGCGTCGACAAAGCACCCTGTTGGAGGCATCGTCTACTTGGAAGCAGCCAAGAGGCGGTCTTTCAGAGAGGTGACATTGCCACTCTCGTCATCGATACATACTACTTTGTAGGAGCGCGCTTCACCAATCTTGCGCAAAGCATTAATTCGGTTCCACGGCCGTGCGAAACCGATGGTTATGAGCCATTCCCCTCTTGAGTCGTTGAAAGTGACTTCTTCGAGTCCGACCTCTGAAATATCCTCTTCTTCGAAGAGGTCAGCAAGGTACTCTCTGGCTGCCTGTGCGGCTTCCTTGACGTCCATCGCTCACTTCTCACTCATCACGTGTAGGTAGCGTACGCCAGCACCATAGTAGCACAGTCCTCTCCATCTACCCTCTCAGTCATTTCCAGTGACATCTACCCGTTGCACTAGCGAACTCTCCCACGCCTCACAGCTGATTGATCTGGACGAGGTTGCCGCAGGTGTCGTCCAGGATGGCGATGGTGGCGGGGCCTGCCCGCATCGGCTTCATCGAGAACACGACGCCCAGCCCCTTGAGGCGCTCGTACTCCGCCTGCGTGTCGTCGACGCCGGATACGTGGCACGGGATTCCCTGCTCATGGAGCGCCTGCTGGTACGCCTGCGCGGCAGGGTTGTCGTTGGGCTCCAGGAGTAGTTGGGGCCTTCCGGCGCCTCCGGCGAGACGACCGTCAGCCACTTGAACTCCCCCACCGGAAAGTCCTCCTTCTTCACGAAGCCAAGGACGTCGGTGTAGAACGCCAGCGCCTTGTCCTGGTCGTTCACGTGGATGCTGGTCAGCTCGATCCTCATTCCCTGCTCCTTCCTGTCGCCGCCTCCTGGAAGTGAGGGGAGTCTACTATGGCAGGCGCTCCCCGAGAGGATACTGCGCGCTAAAGCGCGGGTTTCGCTCAGCATGACAAGCACTCCGCCCCGGTCACCCTCGCCCGCCCGACGGATGCCCACAAGGGACACCCCTACACCAAACCCTGCCCCGCACCCCACCGGTTCACCCTCATCCTCGCCTTCTCCCCTCAAGGGAGAAGGGACCTGGCAGTCTCCCGCCCGTACGTGCGCGGTCTTTGCTATGCTACGCGCCGCCATACACCACAACGGCAGGAGAGAGAGCACATGACCACCGCACCACGCGTAGTCGGCACACCCGTACCCCGCATCGACGGGCGGGACAAGGTGACCGGCTCGGCCAACTACGGCGCAGACTTCGAGATCCCGGGCATGCTCTGGGCGAAGACCCTCCGCAGCCCCTTCCCGCACGCCCGCATCCGCGGCATCGACGCCTCTGAGGCGCGGGCGCTCCCCGGCGTCCATGCCGTGCTCACCGGCGACGACATCCCGGCGAACATGCGCTGGGGACGCCGCATCGTCGACGTGCCCGTCCTCGCGCAGGGCGAGGTGCGCTTCGTCGGAGAGCAGGTCGCCGCGGTCGTGGCCGACGACGAGGAGATTGCGCAGCGCGCCCTCGAGCTCATCGCCGTCGACTACGAAGAGCTCCCCGCCGTGACCGACCCCGGGGAGGCGATGAAGAACGACATACTCGTGAACCCGGACATGCACGGCTTCAAGGGCCTGCTCTACGAGGTGAACGAGCCTACCAACACCGTCGTCCACTTCGAGTGGAGCAACGGCGACGTGGAGGCGGGCATGCAGGAGGCCGACCTCGTCGTCGAGAACACGTACACCACGCCCGCCCAGCACCAGACCTACATGGAGGCGCACAACGCCACGGTACGCGTCAACCCGGACGGCACCGCCGAGGTGTGGACGCCGGGCAAGGCGCCCTACGCCGTGCGCTCGCAGATATCGGGTCCGCTCGGCGTCGAGCCGGAGAGCATCGTCTTCCACCCCGTCACCATAGGCGGCGACTTCGGCGGCAAGGGTTCGCCCATGAACGTCGCGCTTGGTTACCTGCTCTCGAAGGCCGTCGGCGGCAGGCCGGTTCGGATGGTGTTCGACTACGCGGAGGAGTTCCTGGCCGCGAACCCGCGCCACCACTCCAGGCTGCGGCTGCGCACGGGGGTGAAGAGGGACGGCACGATCACCGCGCACGATGTCAGCATCGTGTTCGATAGCGGGGCGTACGCGGGGTTCAAGCCCGCCGGGCACCTCGGCGGCGCGAAGGCCGCCGGCGGACCTTATCGAACGGAAAACGCGCGCGTGGTGGAGGACATGGTCTACACCCACAACACGCCGTGCGGCCACATGCGCGGGCCGGGTGAGCCGCAGGCCGTCTTCGCCCTCGAATCGCACATCGACGAGGTCGCCGGGGCGCTCGGCATGGACCCCGTGCAGTTCCGCCTGATGAACCTCGTCGAAGACGGCGAGCCCACCGCGCTCGGCGACGTATTCGTCGAGAACCGCGCCGCCGAGTCGCTCAACGCGGCGGTCGAGGCCTCCGGCTACAACCAGCCGAAGGCGCCCGGTGTCGGACGCGGCGTTTCCGTCGCCGAGCGCACGCCCGGCGCCGGCCGCATCAACTCGCAGGTGTCGCTGGAGGCGGACGGCTCCGTCCTCATCACCACTCCCCTCTTCGAGCAGGGCGCGGGCGCCTACACGGTGCTCCAGCAGGTGGTGGCCGAGGACCTCGGCCTGCCCGCCGACGCCGTGCGCATGGTCGTCGCCGACACGGGCCTGTTCGACACGGACCAGGGCGTGGGCGGCAGCCGCGTCACGAACCTCGGCACGGTCGCCACGCACGACGCCGTGGAGCAGGCGCAGGGCGAACTGTTCAAGCTTGCAGCCGAGTTGCAGAACTGGCCGGAGGAGAAGCTCGCCGTGCAGGGGCAGATGCTCGTGCGGACGGATACCGGCGAGTCGCAGCCGTGGAGCAACCTCATCGCCCGCGTGGGCACGCCCGTCGTCGGACGCGCCGTCGCCACCAGCGGCTACGACACTCCCGTCACCGGCTACTGCGCGCAGATCGCCGAGGTCGAGGTCGACCAGGAGACCGGCCAGATACGGCTGACGAAGCTCACCACCGTCCACGACACCGGCACCATCATCAACCCCATCGGCCACCAGGGTCAGATCAACGGCGGCGCCATGATGGGCATCGGCTTCGGTCTGCAGGAGGAGTTGGTGCGCGAGAACGGTTTCGTCTCCACGCTCTCGTTCGCGGACTACAAGATACCGAACATCGCGGACATCCCCGAGCTCACGACGGTCGTGCTCGACACGCCGGGCAAGGGCGTCGGCCCGTACAACATCAAGGCCATCGGCGAGAGCCCCAACGCGCCGACCGCGGCGGCCATAGCGAACGCCATCGCCGACGCCTGCGGCGTCCGCGTGCGTGACCTGCCTGCGACGGCGGAGAAGGTCTACGAGGCGTTGAACAATGCCTAGGGGTGGGCGGCGACGTGCAAGTGCTGTCATGCCGTGCGGAGCTGAAGCATCTCTCAGGGAACGTTGGCGTGTGAGGACGTCTGCCCGAGAGATTCCTCGACTCCGCTGCGCTCCGCTCGGAATGACAAGGCGCGCCGCCCCACAGCCCCACCGCGCGACCTGGCGGTCGCTCTGGATTCCCGCCTCCGCGGGAATGACGGGTCGCCCTGCACCGCGGCCCCACCGGTTCACCCTCACCCTAACCCTCTCCCCTCAACGGAGAGGGGATTAAGCATGGACGGCTGAACGTATGGACGAAATGCGCCCCATAGGAGAGGTTGCGCGGAGCCTCGGCATCGCGCCCAAGCACCTCATCCCGTTCGGCGACACGAAGGCGAAGGTGTCGCTGGACGCCCTGCGCCCGGAGCAGAAGGGCAAGCTCATCGTCGTGACGGGCGTGAACCCCACGCCCGCCGGAGAGGGCAAGACGACTACCAGCGTCGGCCTCACCCAGGGGCTGGGGAAGATTGGCAAGAGCGTCGTCACCACGCTCCGCGAGCCGTCGCTCGGCCCGATATTCGGCATCAAGGGCGGCGGCACCGGCGGCGGTAAGGCGCGCGTTATCCCGGAGGACGAGATCAACGTCCACTTCACCGGCGACGCCCACGCCGTCTCCTCCGCGCACAACCTGCTCGGCGCGCTCACCGAGAATGTCATCTACCGCGGGCTGATTCCGGGCGCCAGGCCATCCGACATCTCCTGGCGGCGCGTCGTCGACATCGAGGACCGTGCGCTGCGCAGCATCGTCTCCGGCCTGGGCGGCTCGGCGAACGCCCCGCTGCGCGAGACCGGGTTCGACATCGTCACCGCGTCCGAGATCATGGCAATCCTCGCGCTCTCGTCCGGGCTGGACGACCTGCGCACGCGCCTCGGCAGGATCACGGTCGCAACCGGCAGCGGCGGGGCGCGCGTCACGGCAGGGGACGTGGGGGCAGTCGGGTCGCTCATGGCGCTGCTGCGGCACGCCATCCTCCCGAACATGGTGCAGACCACGGAGGGGCAGCCCGCCTTCGTGCACACGGGGCCGTTCGGCAACATCGCGCACGGCTGCAGCTCCGTCGTCGGGGACCGGCTCGCACTCGGCTACGCGGACTATGTCGTGACGGAGGCCGGGTTCGGCGCGGACCTCGGCTTCGAGAAGTTCATGCACATCAAGTGCCGCACCAGCGGCCTGCGGCCCAGCGCGGCGGTGCTCGTCGGCACCGTGCGGGCCCTCAAGCACCACGGCGGCGTCCCGCTCAACAGCCTCGACTACCCGGACCCGCTCTCCGTGCGCATCGGGTCGGCCAACCTGCAGCACCTCGTCGGCGTCGTGCGCAAGTTCGGCCTGCCGGTCGTCGTCGCCATCAATCATTTCCCTGCCGACACGCCGGAGGAGACGGTGGTTATGCAGGACGCGGCCATCGAGGCCGGAGCGGCGGCGGCGGTAGTCTGCAGCGGATTCGAGGACGGCGGCGAGGGAGCGGTGGAACTGGCGGAAGCGGTGGTGCGCAGTTCGGAATCCGGGCCGCCGCGCGCCAGGTGGCTCTACCCGCTGAACGCCCCGCTACGCGAGAAGGTGCGCACGCTCGCCGAGACGGTCTACGGCGCGTCGGACGTTCGCTGGAGCGCGCAGGCGTCCCAGCTCCTCGAACGGTTCGAGGAGCAGGGCCTCGGCGGGCTGCCCATCTGCATGGCGAAGACCCCGCTCTCCATCTCGCACGATCCCTCGCTGAAGAACCGGCCCACCAACTACACGTTCGAGATATCGGATGTCCGCGCGTCGACGGGCGCGGGGTTCGTCTATCCCGTCGCGGGCAACATCGTCACGATGCCCGGCCTGCCCCGCACCCCCCGCGCGCTGGACGTCGACAGCAAGGGCAACATCACCGGGCTGTAGGCCTCCGGGCCCGGGCCTAGAACGAGACGCAGGCGTCCTACACCATGCGGAGCACGGACTCCTGCCCGAACCGGCGCTTGTACTCGTCCGACACCTCGTCGAGCAGGCGCGCAGCGTCGCCCCCCGGCGGCGCGAGGACGACGAGCACCTTGGAGCGCTCCTTCAGGGTCAAGCCCCCTGAGCTGCTCCACTGGCCCTGGGCATCGAGCACGGTCAGGCCGTCAGGAAACCGGGGCGTAACGTCTCGCCGAGGAAGGCATCCCACGCCGCGTCGTCCACGACCTCGCCGGTCGCCCCGCCGCGCCCCATGAAGAGCTCGTACTGGGCGAATGGCTCCGTATCCTCGGGGCAGGCGGGCCCGTCCGTGCCGTCGCATGCCGACACAAGCGCGGCGGCAACCGCCAGGAAGACAAACGGGACTGTCCGCATGGGAAGAACCCTAACGATACTTAGTCTCTAAAAGGACGATTTGCTCGAAGCGAGCCCATCCCGGGGAATCTGCGGGTGATATCCACAGCATACTGCATCTCATCTGTGTCTCGTAATGAGCGCCTGCCAACAGAGCAGCGTGTTCCCGGAAACGATCCGGAGGCGCTGCTGCCGATCGTACAACCCCCTCCCGGTATGCACCTGTGCGTCTGTTGGCAGAAGAAAAAGAGCGGCGTAGGGTCCCGCGCCCTGACGCCGAACCCGGGTTCACGCACCCGGACCGTTTGCCGGCCGTCAGCGGTAACCCGCAGGACACGCAATTGTGACACGCGCTACTCTTTGCAATTCGGTACATTCATCGGAGTAACGGACTGTTTATGCGACTCGTGTATCATTAGCTTGAACCGCTTGGTTCCGCCCCATGGATGGGGATCCAGAGCAGGGTTGGCGTTCCCGTCGCCTGACGCGCTGCAAGGTTGCACGATATGCCCAATATATGGTATCTCTATGTTATGGACTGGCGAACTCCCAAAGAGTACCTTTACCCCACAACTTGGCCATGTGAACCCTCCTGGCCGATCGCTTCATCAAGGTTGTTGTGACTGCAGACGCACTCCTGTCAGCCCTTACGACCGCAACATGCGGGGCATATGCGGTGTCCGTGGACCAGACGATCGTGTTCTGGAACCGCGCCGCTGAACGCATCCTCGGCTACACCTCCGACGAGGTGATGGGCCGCCGGTGCTACGAGGTGGTCGCAGGTCTCGCGCCCGGCGCTCTGACTCCGGAATGCCTGGGCGGATGCCCCTCGATCCGTTACCTCCGGGCCGGTCTCGTACCTGCGCCGCTGAAACTCCGATTGCTCTGCTCGTCCGGAGAGCGCAAGTGGGTCACTGTTACCCCGATGGTGGTGGCGGGCATGCTGAGAGACGCACCCCTCCTGATCCACCTCTTTGACGAGAGTACCGAAGAGGGTGCAGAAGCGGCGGGCGAATCGCTGCGGAACGCGCTGGCGGCGAGCGGCGCCGCCACCCTTCCGGAGCAGCCCGCGTCGGCCGGCGCTCCGGCGACCACGCAGATCCTGAGCCGGCGTGAGTTGGAGGTGTTGCGCCTGATGGCGCAGGGTTGGGACACCCAACGCATCGCCACCGAAATGGGCATCAGCCGGCACACGGTGCGTAACCACATACGCAATCTGCGGCAGAGACTCAACGCGTCCACCAAGCTGGACGCCGTCGTCAAAGGCCTGCGCCTTGGCATCCTGCGCATGAACTGATCGACAGAGCGCCGCCCCGGGTTTCTCAGCGTTCCATCGAAGAATGCGTTCCAACGGCGCTTCACCCTCCCTCCGGACGGTTGCGTCCCAGACGGGCACTGCCCGGCTTCCCACTGCAATGACGCACTTGCGCATTCTCCCGCCCTGGCGCATGATGGCCGCGCCGTCGAAGGCGGGTTGGCGCGGTTCTGCAGCGCCCGCAAACGGCGGAACGAGACATACCGAGCCGGAGGACGACGATGGCAAAGAACGGGTTCAGCATCCTGGACAGCGACATGCACATCATGGAGCCGCCCGACCTGTGGGAACGGTACATCGATGCCGAATTCAAGTCGGCGGCGCCGCGTGGGATGACGTCCGAGAACGTCCGAGACCTCGGCGTGTACTACCCGAACAACGAGTCAGGGCGTCGCACGACCGGCACCCCGCACCGCGGGCACAACTACGCGCGCAACCAGGAACTGTACCGGGACCACTCCGCTCGCGGATGGTCGCCGGAGGTCCAGTTGGAGGCGATGGACATAGAAGGGCTGGACGTGGCGGTGCTGTTCCCCAGCAGGGGCCTCAGCGTACTGACCGTGCCCGATCTGGAGCCCCGGTTCGCCGCCGCCATCGCCCGCGCATACAACGACTGGCTGTACGACTTCTGCCAGGGCGACGCGACGCGATTGCTCGGCGCGGGGATGATTTCGGTATACGACATCAATGATGCGGTTGAGGAGGCGCACCGCGTCGTCGAGGACCTCAAGTTCAGGTCGGTATTCGTACGCTCCAACATCGTGAACGGCAAGAACTGGCACGACCCCTACTACGAGCCGCTGTGGGACGCGCTGGAACAGCTGGGCATCCCGCTGGGGTTCCACGAGGCGTCCGGCTCCCGGTCCAGCCAGAGCGCGCAGAACTACGACCCGAACTTCGGGCTGCGTCGCATCTACGCACAGCCGTTCGAGCAGATGCTGGCGATCGGCAGTTTCGCGGCCGGAGGCGTCCTGGAGCGTCACCCGCTGCTGAACGTCGCCTTCCTCGAAGCGAACTGCGCCTGGCTCCCGTGGATGCTCTGGCGCATGGACGAGGGCTACGAGCGCGAGGCCGACATCTTCATGGAAGAACTGACCATGCCCCCGAGCGAGTACTTCAAGCGACAGTGCTATGTGTCGGTCGAACCCGACGAGTTGCCCGCGAAGTACACGATCGATGCGTACGGCAACGACAACATCGTCTTCTCGACGGACTACCCGCACGGCGACTCGAAGTACCCCGCCGCGGTCGACAGCTTCTTCGAGTTGCCGCTCACGGACGAGGACCGGCGCAAGATCCTGTGGGACAACTGCGCACGCTTCTACTCGGTCGCGGGAGTGCCGAGCCCGGCGTAAGGCCGCAGCCGCGGACTATTCGTTCGGGTCGATGGCAAGCACGCCGTCGGCCAGGACGACCTGGTGGCCCGAGAGTTCCATGGGGGCCTCGGCGGCGAGTACGTAGCGGTCGCCGACCGACTCGATGGGCGCCATGCCGGAGCGATACTGCTCGTCGATGTCTTCGGTCCATATCCCGCGGTAGCGGCCGCCGCCGCTTCCCGGGCCCATGCTGACGATGCAGATGTTGTGATCGGCTTCCTCAGCCCCCACCCAGTTGGTGAAGGAGCGCACCGCCACCTTGCTCATGGAGTACATGGCGCTCCCGATGTTGTCCGTGCGCGTCGAAGCCTTCAGCACGCCCTGGCCGATGTTGATGATGTGCCCGGAACCCTGCGCCTCCATGTAGGGGATGGCGTACTTCGTGCAGAGGATGACGCCGATGACGTTGGTCCTGACGACATTGTCGATGAAGTCCTCTTCCATGTCGCGGATGCGCGGCCAGGGAGTCTTTCCCCCGCCCGGAAAGTGCGTGACGATGGCGGCGTTGTTCACCAGGACGTCGATCCGCCTGTACCGGGCGTGGACCTGCTCCATGAGCGATTCCACGTCGTCCTCGATGCGCACGTCGGTCGGCACGGTGAGCACCTCGCCCCCGGCGGAGGTAACCTCCCCTGCCACCGTCTCCATCGGCGCAACGTCGGCGATGGCAAGCCGGGCGCCGGCGGCGGCGAACGTGCCAGCCACGAAGCGACCGATGCCCGACGCTCCACCCGTAATGATGACGACCTTGCCTTCTACGGACACTTCACTCCTCCCTTGTTCCTGCCGCTGGCGCCGGAGCGAGGTCGTCCGGTGGCGCGGTGGGCCTACGCGTTCCGCAGGCTCTCGGTCTGCCTCTCGATCCTCTCTTCCACGGTCATGCTGAAGAGCTTCTCGCCCTCCTGCCGGTCGACTACCGCCACAACGCCGGGCAGCGGGATCATCTCCTTCGCCTGAGGCCCTCTGACGATGCCCACGGGGTCAATGCCGTCCTGCACCCTGGCTATCTGCTCCTTCCAGAGCTTGTGCATGAGCAGGACGCCCTTGTCGGACGAGCCGAACGTCATCTTCTCGAAGTCGGGCAGCCCGCCACGTACCTCGCGGCCCTGGCTGCTCATGGTCACTTCGTCTTCCCAGATCGGTCCCTGGCGCAGCGGGTGGCCGAGGTTCCACCAGTAGCCGACATCCTCGACCCAGCCCTCGTAGAACGGCCCGCCCGAGTCGAGGGGCCGGTCAGCCTGGAACCGGCGCAGGGCGGCCTCCGTGACCTGGCCGTTCTCATCGAATGGCTCGAAGTGCACGCCGAACCAACGTGTCGTGAAATCGTCGATCGGCACCGCCCAGTTCATGGTGTCGGTGCGGGCGCGCTGGCATGGGAACACGGCATGCGTTTCGTGGTACTCGTAGAGGCCCTTCGTCCTGGTGTTCTGGAGGGTGACGTAGCAGGCGCCCCAGGGCGTCTGCTCGAACTTGATGGGAGTCGGTGGGTCGCCGTCCCGGCCATGGTGGAAGCCGTGGACAGGCTCGACACCCTTGAACCACCCGTGAGCGATCTCGCGGTGCCAGACATCGAGCACGTTGTCGAGCGTCTGGAGCAGCGCACTCGAATCCTGGATACGGTTGCCCTTTCCCGCGACGCGGATGCCGTCCTTGCGGAACAGGATGGGGTAGCGGGGGAACGGCGGCTGCAACTCGGAGGGACCCATGTAGGCGAATATCAGTCCCCCGACCTCCACGCACGGATACGACGGGTGTTCCACGGACTCCCGGAAGCGGTCGTTCGTCTCTGCCGGCATCTCCAGGCAGTTGCCATCCCGGTCGTACAGCCACCCGTGGTAGAGGCACCGCAAGCCGTTGTCCTCGACACGTCCGTAGGAGAGCGAAGTGCCGCGGTGGGAGCAGTGGTCGGCCAGGAGGCCGGGCTTGCCGCTTGCGTCACGGAACAGCACGAGGCTCTCGCCGAGCACCTTGAGCTTCACCGGGTTCCTCGCGCTCGGGACGACGTGTCCGCGCCCGCCATCGAGGTTCGCCGAGGTCTCGACAGGCAGCCAGTAGCGCCTGAACAGCTCGCCCGAGGGCGTTCCGGGGCCGAGTCTGAATATCAGGTCTTCTTCCTCGTTCTTGAATGACAAGGCTCTACCTCCTGTCCCTCGGCAACCCCACACGCGGAAGGTCGTTGGGTCGCTGACTTCAGCCGCGCAACAGCGCACGATGCCAACTACAAGCTGCCCTGCAAAGTACGCGCCGGGAACCAACGCGTGTCTCTGCGGCTGTTCCCGCACGCCGTCTTCGTTGTCCACGGCGTTTTCAGTCAGCGTAGTATAGCGCCGAGTTGAAACGGCGAGGCTACGCGGCGGAAGGAGAAGCCCGTGACATCGGTCCAGACCGGCCCCTACGCATGGCGCGCGCGAGTGGGGATGATCACGCCGTCGGGCGTACACGAGATGAACTCGTTCGAGTTCTACCTCATGGCGCCGCCCGGCGTAAGCGTGGCGATGACGTCGCTTCATACCAGGGGCTGGGGCCCGGACATCGACTCGTTCGTGCGCCTCGAAGAGGCCGCGGAGGAGATCTCGGAGCGAGGTGTCGGCTCGCTGGTGCAGGCCGGGACCCCCATGGTCGTTCACCGGGAGTGGCCCTACCACCAGGTCGTCGTCGAGCGAATCGGGGCGATCACCGACATCCCCGCGAACACGGACATCGGCGCGTGTATGGACGGGATGCAGCGCCTCGGCATGTCCAGGGTTGTGCTCCTGAGTCCCTTCAAGGACCTGGACAACGAGGCCCTCACCTCCTACGTATCCCATGCCGGGATCGAGGTCGTTGCGTGGGACTCGATCCTGAACCACGTCGTTGGCGCCACGGGCAACTTCATGTACGACATCGCGACGCTGCCGCTGTCGACGGTCTACGCGGCGGCCCGGAGGCTCTACGCCGCAAATGCTTCCCGGGCTGACGGGATATGGATCACGGGCGCGGCGATGCCCACGGTGGGCATCGTCGAAGCGCTCGAAGGCGACGCCGGCGCCCCGGTCGTGAGCAGCATGCAGGCCATGGCCTGGACGGGGATGCGGCTTGCGGGGCTTACCCAACGCATCCAAGGCTTCGGTCGGCTCGTTCGCGAGTTCTGAACCCGTCCCCAGGCCAGAAGAAGGTGACGGAACGCTCTGACGACGACCGCTCTCATCATGGCCTCGCACCCCGCCCCGTTGACGATAAGGACCACGCTTCAAGGGTTCCTGTCATCGTGTACATCCCGGCAGGCATGAAGGTCAACCCGTGGCCTCCTGCAACACGGAACCGCCCTGCTATCATCCCGCTGTTCGACTTCATCAGAGGAAGCGTGGACCCGAAACCCAGTAGAGGAGGTGTCTCATGAGCACTGTCATGTACGCAGGCACGACCGAGGGCGTCTTCACCATCACGGGAGACAACGGCGCGTGGGAGATCCGATCGAAGGGTCTTGGCCAGTGGGAAGTCAGCGACATCGCCGTCGTTCCCGGCTCGTCCAACACGATCCTGGCGGGAACCCGCGGGGACGGAGTACTCGTAAGCTACGACGGCGGTGCGACGTGGAGGAAACCCAACCGGGGCCGCAGCGGCCCGGGCAAGGTGAAGTGCGTGACGATCTCACCGCACGACCCGGCCGTATGGTACGCGGGCACGGAGCCGATCGGGGTCTGGGTCACACGGGACTCCGGAGAGCATTGGGAGAACCTCGATTCGCTCTGGGATATCCCCTCCATCGCACAGATCGATTACCCCGTGCCCGCCGTCGAGCCCCACGTACGCGACATCGTGGTCGACCCATCCGACCCCGATACGATCTACGCCTCGCTCCAGGTCGGCTACATGGCGAAGACGGTGGACGGCGGCAGGACGTGGGCGCTGGTCAACGACAACGTCGACGCGGACATCCACGTTGTCGTCGCGCGTCCCGACGACCCGAAGCACGTGTACATATCGACGGGCGGTCACGACCGTCGTCTCGGACACTCTCCGGGCAGAGCGCTGTACGAAACGCTCGACGGAGGCGAGTCATGGAGGCCGATGGCGATGGAATTCGAGCAGGAGTACTCGGTGCCCCTGGCCATGCACCCTCTCGACCCCGACGTGCTGTACTCCGCGCTGGCTTTCGGTCCGCCGCCGCTGTGGAACCGGGAAGGCGGCGCACAGAGCACATTGGTCCGCTCCAACGACGGGGGCGCGTCCTGGCACCCGGCCAACACCGGATTCGAGGAGGTCGAGCGCGATTACGTGGAGACGATCACCTTCGACCAGTCCGCGCCCGATCACATCTACATCGGCACGCGCCAGGGCGGAGTGTTCACCAGCCGTGATGCCGGAGAGTCGTGGTCGAAGGTCGAGGTCGATCTCCCCGAGATCACCGAGCTCAGGGTGATATCGACGGACGAAGCGAGCGGCTGATGCCCGGCAGCGTATGGGTCCAACTGCCGCTCTCGGAGGAGGACCGGGCTCTCCTGGCGCGCGAGTTCCCTACGCTTACCTTCCATTCAGACTTTGAGCTAGATCCCGCGGAGCTGGAGCGGACCGATGTCCTGTTCACGAGCCAGCCATTGGACGACGACGTCATCGCGGCGATGCCCGCGCTGCGTTGGGTGCAGGTGACGCGCTACCTGAACGGAGGGGAACTCCGCAACGAAGTCGGTGTGAATACCCCGTACCAGGAAAGGCCTTGAAAGGGGCTCAGGCGTGGGTGGGGACCGGGCTGCTCTGCAGGCGCTCCAACTCTTCGAGCGGTATGTGGCAGTGGATCTCGTGCGCCGGCGAGCCGGGCGCCGTCTGCGTGGGCGGCGGGGTGTTATCGCAGATGTCCCCGATCTTGCGTGGGCAGCGCCCAGCGAAGAAACAACCATCGAAGCGCTTGCGCAGGGTCGGCACGGCGCCGGGCAGACGGATGGGCGTCGGCTTGGCGGCCGGGTCGGGGATCGGCGCGGCGGACATAAGCGCCTCGGTGTACGGATGCGACGGCGCGGAGAGGACGCGCTCCGCAGGCCCCGCCTCAGCCACGTGTCCCGCGTACAGGACGATGATCTCATCCGAAAGGTAGCGCACGACGGCCAGATCGTGGGAGATGAACACGTATGAAGTGTCCGTCTCCTTCTGGTGGTCGCGGAGCAGCGTAAGCACCTGCGCCTGAACGGAAACGTCCAGCGAGGAAACGGCCTCGTCGGCGACGATCAGCGTCGGAGATGCGGCGAACGCCCCTGCGAGGGCCACGCGCTGTTGCTCACCCCCGCTCAGCTCGCCGGGCTGCTTGGACAGATACTCCGGGTTCAGCCCAACGGCGCTCATCAACTCGATGGCGCGCTCCTGGCTCTCGTCGCGGTCCAGATGCGAGAATCTCCTGAGCGCGCGCGTGATGGCGTGGTTCACGGTCAGTTTCGGGTTCAGCGAGGCCGTCGGGTTCTGGAAGACCATCCTCATGGCCGCCTGCTGTTCCTTGGTCCTGTTGTCGACGTCGGGGTCGAGTTCCTCCTCGTTCATCCTGAGGTCGCCGCGGTCCCGCGGTACGAGTCCGACGATGGCGCGCGCAACGGTGGTCTTGCCTGAGCCGCTTTCCCCCACGACTCCCAGCGTCTGACCCTTGCCCACCTTGAAGCTCACTGAGCTGACGGCGCGCACCGGGGGACGGACGCGCGGGCCGAAGAAGAGGTACTTCCGTTGCCAGTTGCCGTAGAAACGGCGCAGGCCCTCGGCGACGAGCGCGGGCTCCGGTTCCTCGGAGGAGCGCTCCTTTTTCATGATCTGCGAGTCGCCCCAGATCGACCGGTGAACGCTGTCCGGGAGGAAGCATCTCGTCCAGTGGCCGGCGCCGTTGTTCTCCAACTCGGGGGCTTCGCCATTGCACGTGGCGTTCGCCAGAGGACACCGCGCCGCAAAGAGGCAGGCGGCCGCTGTCTTTTCGTGCGACGGGAACACGTGACCGGGGATGCTGGTGAGTTGCTCCACCTCTTCGCCGGTCCCGGGCGGGGTTGGAACGCAGCGCAGGAGACCCGCCGTGTAGGGGTGACGGGGACGATCGAACAGCTCGTTCACCGGAGCGTCTTCGATGGTCTGTCCCGCGTACATGACCACAACGCGGTCCGCGACCCTGGCGATGACACCGAGGTCGTGGCTCACATACAGGATGCCTGCGTTGACCTTGTCCTTAAGTTCAGCGACGAGGTCCAGGATCGTCGCCTCCGTGGTGACATCGAGTCCCGTGGTGGGTTCGTCCATGATGAGCAGGTCGGGCTCGCACGCGAGCGCCATCGCGATGACGACGCGCTGCTGCATCCCACCGCTCAACTGATGGGGATAGCGCCGTCCGATGCTCTGAGGGTCGGCCAGTCCAACGCTCTCGAACAACTCTGCCGTGCGCGTGCGCGCTTCGGTTGCGTTCATGCCAAGGTGTTCGTGCAGCACCTCGGCGATCTGATCGCCTACGCGCATCGTCGGATTCAAGGATGTTCCGGGGTTCTGGTACACCATCGCCATGCGGTTGCCGCGCAGGCGCCGCAAGTCTGCCGCCCCGATCTGGGTCATGTCCTGTCCCTCGAACAGCACCGAGCCTTCCACTGTCGCCGTGCCGGGCAAGTAGCCCATGATGGCGAACGCGGTCGTGGACTTCCCGCAGCCCGACTCGCCGACGACGCCGACGACCTCGCCGCGATGCACTTCGAACGAGGCTTCACGAACGGCGTACACCAGCGCGGAGGGCGTATGGAAAGCGACGGACAGCCCTTCTATCCGCAGCAGGGGGGCGTTCTGGTCGTAGTGGGGAACGCTGCCGTTGCCGTTGGAGCTCATGCTTCATCCCCTTTCACCGGCAGGAGCCTGGCCTGCCTGATGCCGTCGGCCAGGAGGTTGACGCCGATCACCAGCGATGCCACCGCAACTCCGGGCGCAAGTGCAACCCAGGGAGCAGCGACGATGAAGATACGACTCTCACTGATCATCAGTCCCCAGTCAGAGGATGGGGGCTGCACGCCCAGTCCGAGGAACCCCAGCGACGCGACCAGCAGGATCGCGTAGCTGAACCGCACCGACGCCTCGACGGCGAGCACCGGCAGGGCGTTGGGCAGAATCTCGCGGAAGACGATGTAGATGGCCGGCTCGCCGCGCAAGCGGGCGGCATCCACGAACTCCAGGTTCTTCACTGCCAACGTCGAGGAGCGCATCACGCGGGCAACCGGCGCGATGAACACAACGCCTATCGTCCCAACGATGTTGATGGAGTTCGGCCCAAGGCTCGTCAGCACCAGCAGCGCGATCAGCAGGGATGGGAACGACATCATGCCGTCCATGATGCGCATCACCACTTCGTCGGTGCGGCCTCCCTTGTACCCGCTGCTCATCCCCACCACGGTGCCGAGGATGATGCCGAGCACCGCTCCTGCCACGGACACGGAAACCAGCGAGGTCGCGCCTGACATGACACGGCTGAGTACGTCCCTGCCGAACTGGTCGGTGCCCAGCAGGAACTGGAGAGACGGCGCTTCCAACTGGTGCTCCTCGATGTGGAACTCGGTCGCCGGATACGGCGACAACGCCGAGCCGAACAGCGCCAGCACCAGATGCAGCATCACCAGCGGCAGGCCTATCCTGCCAGCAGGCGTCCTGAGCGCAAGCCCGATCACCGCCCTGGCCGACCGCAGAACAGCCGCTACCGCCGAAGACGCGGGCGCCGCCATCACGCAAGCCTTATCCGCGGATCGAGAGCGCCGTAGCTCAGGTCCGCTATGAGGTTACTCAGCGCATACGTCCCCGCGATGATGAGCGAGAGGCCCTGCAACAGGGGAACGTCACGCGTGTTGATGGACGTCAGCAGCAACTGCCCCAGGCCTGGGTAGGCGAAGACGTTCTCCACGATGATCAGGCCGCCGAGCATCCAGCCCATGTTCACGGCGATCACGCTGATGGTCGGCAGCATGGCGTTCGGCACGACGTGGCGCGTCAATATGCGCCGCATCGGCAGCCCCTTGAGCACCGACGTACGGACGTAGTCCGCGTTCAATACCTCGATGACGTTGGCCCGCGTCATCCGCATGATGTAGGCGAACAGCACGCCGGTCAGCGTCAGCGTAGGCAGGACGAGGATCAACGGTCTCGTCAGTGGACTGGTCCCAGGCAGGATCGCGCTCGAGGATGGGAGCCAGCCGAGGAATGACGAGAACACGACGATCAACAGCACGCCGGTCACGAACTCGGGGAGAGAGATGGCCACGAGGCTCGCAACGGACACGGCGTGGTCCGATTTCGAGCCGTGGCGCACCCCTGCCCATACTCCTATGGCGATGGCTGAGGGCACCGCGACGAGGAAGGCGAACGACGCGAGGATCAACGAATTCGCCAGCCTGGGCGCAATCACCTCCGTCACCGGGATCTTCTGGACGAAGGAGTCACCCATGTCGCCTCGGAGCGCCCCGCCGATCCATTCCAGGTATCGGACGGTGGCGGGGCGATCGAGGCCGAGCGTCTCACGGATGTGCTTCAGGTTCTGTTCGGTTGCCCCCTGCCCCATGACCATCGTGGCGACGTCGCCGGGCAGGACCTCTGTGATGGCGAAGATCGCTATCGAGACCACCAGAAGGGTCACGACGATCAGGCTGATCCGCCTCACCAGGAACCGTGTCATAGTCGATTACCTGCCTTTCGCTACCTGTCCAGCCATCCCTCGTTCAGGATGAGCCAGCCGAGCGGGTGCGGGAGTACGTTGCGGACGTCGTCCCGCTCGCCGTAGAGCACCGGCTGGAAGGCGGTAACCAGGCGCGGCACGTCTTCGACGAGGATGCACTGGATCTGCTTGTACGTTTCCGCGCGCTCTGCTTCGTCCACCTGCCCGCGGGCCTTGACGATGAGTGCGTCGAGTTCGTCGTTGAGGTAGCGTGGGGCGTTCCAGGTAGAGTCGCTCATGTACTGGATGCTGAGCGCCTGGTCGGGCGTCCGGCCGAACCAGTACACCACGGTGAAATTCTCCACCAGCCAGGTGTTCGCCCAGAACTGGTCCTCCGGCCTCTGGACGAGGTTCACGTTGATGCCGGCCGGCGCCGCCCCTTCCTTGAAGGCGACCGATTGTTCCAGCATGCCCGGGCCGACGTTTCCGGTGTACAGGGTGACCTCTATCCCGTCCGGATAGCCGGCCTCCGCCAGCAGCTGCTTCGCAAGCTCCGTGTCGTAGTCCGGGGGAACACACTCGGAACTGAACACCGGGTCGTTGGGCGCGATCGGGTGGTCGTAGGCGATGCTGCCTCGTCCGAAGAGCGCCGCCTGGCGTATGGATTCACGGTCGGTCGCGGCCTGGAAAGCCTGCCGGACCAGCTTGTTGTCGAACGGGGCCTCCCAGTTGCCGAGGTCCAGCCCGATGTGGGAAGAGCTGGCCGTTTCCAGCACCACGGTTCCGGGGTTGGCCTCGATGCTGGGGGCGGTGGGCGGCTCGAGCTGGTAGATCACGTCCACGTCGCCGCTCTTCAGCGCTTCCGCCCGGGTCGATGGGTCCGGGATAAGCTGGAACACGACCCCGTCCAGGTACGGCTTGCCCTCGTCCCAGTAGTCGGGGTTCTTGTTGAGCACGGTCCGTTGGCCGGGCAGGTACTCCTCCAGGATGAAGGGGCCCGTTCCGACGCCTCCGAGGGTGAGCGTTTCGAGGTCGACGTTCGACGGGATTATCCTCGCCTGGTAGATGGAAAGCACCTCTGGGAAGAACGCGCTTGGGCTGACCAGATCGAACCGGACGGTGTAGTCGTCGATGATCTCCATGCTCTCGATGACTTCGAACGTGGACCGGGCGGGGGAGTCGAGCACCGGGTCCAACAGGCGGTTGAACGAGAACACAACGTCCTCAGCCTTGAAGTCCTTGCCGTTGTGGAACTTCACTCCCTCCCGCAGTTGGAAGGTCCAGGACGACAGTTCCTCGTTGGGTTCCCACGACGTGGCCAACTCAGGCTTCATGGAGAGGTCAGGCTGAATCATCAGCAGGTTGTCGTACATCTGCTGGGTGATGAGGGTGTCCGCCGTGCCCAACGTAAACAGCGGGTCAAGCGTGTTGTTCTCCGACACGAGCGTCACCGTGAGCCTTCCACCGGTCTTTACTCCGCTGGGGACAGCGTCGGACTCAGGCTCCGGGGCAGCTGGCTCCTCTGGCATCGCCGTGGAGGCCGCAGTTGGATCTTCCGGCATCGCCGTGGGGGCCGCAGTTGGATCTTCCGGCATCGCCGTGGCGACCGGGGGTTGCGTCGGTGTGGCCGTTGGGTCATCGCTGCTGCATGCAGCCCCCAGCGCTACGAGGGCGAGCGTGGCGATAGTCAGTCCAATGAACAACGCGGTGAGCCGCCGGAGGGCGGCACCGGTCTTGATAGCGGTCGTTCCTGTCATCTGTACACCTCAATCTCATGGCCTGCGCGGAAGTCCTCCGCATGGCGGCCCGTAGTCTTGCCAGCCTGTCCCCCGCGAATGGCGTGCAGCACCGCCGCGTTACGCCTTCTGAGGGAGTCTCCTTTGGAGGGAGGTCAGGGGCGTAGCGGAGAGGAATCTCTGGTTCGGCACTACCGAAGGGGGGTGACTCGCCTGTTGTCGGCCGTTTTCCGGGCTGCAGGGACCGGTTCGTTTTACCTCGGGTTAGCTTGCAGCCAGCCGAGCGGCGGCGGTCAATACCAACCATAGGCAGGGCAGTTAGAGGGTGTCAACCTGCTGATTCCGTCAACGATTGCACCCGATAACGTCATTAATCGCCATGGCAGCGGGGCCTCTGCGACGAGGGGCGTGGGTAAGGCCGTGGCCATGCTCATGCCGGATCGGGCCCCGCGGGGGCAGGAGACGAGTCCGGGCGGTCTGCGCGTGGCAGCCCCGAACGGGTTACTCCCCGCAGGAGGCCGTGGAATGGCGAAACCTCGTCCATTCCGCCTTCGCGCCATGGCAACGGCGCATTTCGCCTTGACTCGCTCCATTCGGCGGCCTTATCCGCCACATCCGGGGCTGTACGCCAATTTTTTTGCAGGGAATATCAGCTCTCTACGGTGCGGGACTCACGACGATGGAGAGGAGTGGGGAACTGCGAGAGCCGGGATGCGGCGCGGGCCTACGGTCGGCGCATCCTTCTTCGCTGGTTCCAGGGCCAGGCCCGGTCCACCGCGTCATATACGTCCGCTGTCGACGGCGGGCGACGGCGCGCTACACGGTGAACCGCATCAGGTCCTCGCCGAAGGTCAACGTATTCCTGTAGTCGGCGCAGATGACCTCGCGTGACCACGGTTCGTCAACGTCGCTCATGTGCGTGGCGACGAGGTGCGGGACGCCGGACCTGGCGGCGACCTCGGCGAGCCCGTGGGGGCAGGTGTGCGAGTTGGCGATGCGCCGCGTGAATTCCGTGAGGTTCTCACGGTCGACCTCGTGGTAGTCGCGGCCGTCGGGGGCAGGCCCGCCGCGGTGCGGTTGCGTCTGCATCAGCTCGTGCACCAGCATGTTCGAGTCTGAGGCGGCCTCGATGATGGCGTCGCTCACCGCAGTGTCACCTGAGATGACCAGCTTGCTGCTGTCGTCCTCGAAAACGAAGCCCAGCGCGGGCTTCACGTAGCCGTGTTCCACCTCGATCGCCGTGGCGCGCCAGCCGTCGCCCTCGAAGTGATCGCCGTGGTCCACCTCGATGACGCGTACGTTCATGACATCCTCGCCCACGCGGTCATGGAGGCGCCGGATGCGGATGTCTTCCTCGAAGGCGTGGATGAGCCGCTCCACGAAGTCTTTCGTCCGCGCCGGTCCGATGACGGTGAACGGGCGTTTGCGATAGCGGATCCAGCCGGTGACGAGCACGTGGGCCAGGTCGATGGTGTGGTCCGAGTGCATGTGGGTCAGGAAGATGTAGTCCAGGTCGGTGGTGTCCTCACCCACCTCCACCATCCGGCGCACGCAGCCGTTGCCGGTGTCCACCAGGACGGAGTCCCCACCGATGCGCAGATGGTTACTGGGCCCCGCGCGCTGTGGGCTGGGCTGGGGGGTACCTGTGCCGAGCAGGGTCAGTTCCATCGGGCGCCCCGTCTCCCGTCATACTCGATAAGGAGTGGTGGGCCGGGCAGGACTTGAACCCGCGACCAGACGATTATGAGTCGTCCGCTCTGACCAACTGAGCTACCGGCCCCGGGCACTAGTATATGCGCCGCGCCGACGCGCGGGGAAAATTCTCCGACGGAGTGGCGAGGGGGAACGCGGAGGGGGCGCTAGTCGGCTTCCGGGGGCATGTGGCGAATGACGGAGGCCACGCGGTCCGAGGTTATCCCCGAGCTGTCCAGCAGTTGTCCGGCCACGTCTTCCGGGTTCTCCACCAACGCGAGGAGCAGGTGCCCGGTCCCGACGGTACGAAGGCCACCATTGCGGGCTATGCGCACCGCACGTTCGATCACACGCTGGCAGCGCTGCGTCATGCTCGCCGCGCCACCGAACAGCGGACCGCGCCTGCTGATGATGTTCTCGATCTCACGCCGGATCGACGCAGGGTCGGCGCCCAACTCGAGGACGACACGCGCTGCCTGCGAGCGGGAGTCGCTCAGCACGCCCAACAGGAGGTGCTCTGTCCCCATGTTCGACTGTTCGAAGCGTTTCGCCTCCTCCTGCATGAAGGAGAGCGCGCGCCAGGCAAGGCCCGTGAACCGGCCGGGCGCAGCGTCCCGCGCGGCGCCGCCGGCGTTCGAGCGCTGGGTCAAGGCTCGAGCTGCGCCCTCGTCCGGCGGGGCCTTCAGCAAAACCCGGAGACCGAGTGTCCCGAGCAGCAACGCGCCGAGCGACGTGGCGATGACCATTCGCCCAGGAATGCCAACGAGGAATGTGGGAAGGCCAAGGAAGGTGCCCGCACTGAAGCGCTCCAGTGGGATGAACAGGAGCAGGACCAGCGGCACAACGACGAAGACATAGATGAGCCAGGAGTAGCGCTCACCGAAATGGGCGCTGCCTCGCACCCCCACAATCATCGCGCCGCCCACGCCCACTCCGATGATCGCCACGAGTATCGTCCGCAGGTACGCGGCCAGGCCGTTGAGTGCGCTCGGGAGCGGCCCGTGGCCCAATGCGGAGTCTGTGCCCTCCACGAACCATGCCGCAAGGAGCACCAAGCCCCACAGAACGAGGGAGGCGATGATGACGGACGTTGCTTGTCGCGCTGGAGACTTCTCAGTCATGTCCACACTGGGGCGGCCGTTGCCGCGAGGTATTCTCAGATAACTCACTTTACCTTGCCGGACTTGCCGCGAGAAGGCGTTGGCCTTCCCTGTTTGAGGCTATTGCAGCCACCCCTGCCCTGCCATGAACGCGCGCCCAGCACAGCTTGCTCCACCGCATCCGGCCCAGCATCCGCCGGTGGTCCACTCCCGCCACGGACTTCCAGGCGCCGCTACCCGTATCGCTCGTCATGCGTCGGAAGCAGAGCACCCCGAATCCATCTGGCAGCGGAGCGGCGGCGGCGATAAGATGGGACACCATCAGAAACCGGCGGGCACGCCCGCCAGCCAAGGAGCCCAGCGTCAAGATGGCCGAAACGAGAGCGTCCCGGATCGAGAGAGACACCATGGGAGAGATGGAGGTGCCCGCGGACGCTTACTGGGGCGCGTCCACACAGCGCGCCGTGCTCAACTTCCCCATCAGCAACCTGCGCTACCCGCCCGCCTTCATCCACATGCTGGGGCGCATCAAGCGGGCCGCCGCGCGGACCAACGCCGGACTCGGCCTGCTCGACCAGGCCGTCGCCGACAGCATCGAGGCTGCGGCGAGCGAGGTGATCGACGGGAAATGGGATGAGCACTTCGTCGTAGACCTCTTCCAAACCGGCTCCGGCACGTCGACCAACACGAACGCGAACGAGGTGATCGCCCGCCGCGCCCGCGAGTTGACGCCCGGCGTGAACGTCCATCCCAACGACCACGTCAACATGGCTCAGTCTTCCAACGACGTCATCCCCACGGCGAGCCACCTCACCGCCGCGGAGGCGCTCAACACTGAGCTCATCCCCGCGCTGGAACAGGCCCGAGCAGGTCTCGCGGCCAGGTCCGGGGAGTTCTGGGACATCATCAAGACCGGCAGGACGCACCTGCAGGACGCCACGCCCATCCGGCTCGGGCAGGAGTTCGCCGGGTACGCCAGCCAACTGGAGTTGAGCAGCGCGCGCCTGCGCCCGCACGTAGCGGGACTGTGCGAGGTCGCGCTGGGCGGGACCGCCGTTGGCACGGGCATCAATGCGCACGAGGAGTTCGCGGCGCGCACGTGTGCGTCGCTCGGAGAGGAGTTGGGACTGCCAGTCGCTGAGACCGAGCACCACTTCCAGGCGCAGGGAACGCAGGACACGATGCTCGCGGCCAGTGGAGCGGTGCGCGGCGCGGCGGTGTCGCTGCAGAAGATCGCGAACGACCTGCGCTGGCTGTCGTCCGGGCCACGCGCGGGGCTCGCGGAGTTGGAGCTGCCTACCGTGCAGCCAGGCTCCTCCATCATGCCGGGGAAGGTGAACCCGGTGATCCCGGAGTCCGTCGTGCAGGTGGTCTGCCAGGTCATCGGCAACGACGCGGCGGTCGCGGCAGCGGCGCAGGGCGGCTACCTGGAACTGAACACCTACTGGCCGGTCGCGGCGTACAACCTGCACCAGGCCATCACCCTCCTCGCCTCCGCCACCGCGAACTTCGAGGAGCAGTGCCTGCGGGGCATCAAGGCCACCAGCAAGGGCCCAGACATGGTTGAGCAGGGGCTGATGATGGCAACGGGCCTGACGCCCGCGATCGGATACGACAAGGCAACCGCCATCGCCAAGAGCGCCGCCGCCCAGGGGACCACGATACGTGAGTTAGCAAAGACGGAAACTGGCTTGACCGACGAACAGCTCGACGAACTGCTGGACCCCGCGCGCATGACGGCCCCCGGCATCGTTGAGGGCGCGTCCGGCGGAGGCGGCTAGTCAGAGTCCGGTTCATAGGAGGTCGACGTGGACTTCGGCATCCAGATACGCGATAGCAAACCGCAGAAGATAGCGGCTATACGGGCCAAGACCACCATCAACAAGGTGACCCCCAAGGTCGTTCAGCTCCTCCAGGAGACGGCGGACTACCTGGAGTCGGTCGGCGTGCAGCCCACCGGCCCCGGCCTTGGCGTCTACTACGAGGTGGGGGCATTCCTGGTGGACGTCGAGGTGGGCTACCCGGTGGACGTGGAGGTGGAAGGCAACGGGCGCGTACAACCGAACTCGCTCCCCGGCGGGAAGTGCGCCGTCGCCCACTACACGGGCCCTCACGAGCAGATCGCAGAGGCGCACCGCGCCGTTCACTCGTGGATGCACGTCAATGACGTACAGGCCTCCGGCGAGCCCGCCCGTGAGGTCTACCTGACCGACCTCCGCGAGATCGGCGAGGGCGAGACGTGCGAGGCGGAGTCCGTGTGGCCCATCATCCACGAGACGCGCGCCGAGCGGCGGCGGCAGCAGCGGGCAAAGGCGTAGTCGAAGAGAACCCCTCTATGACTCATCCACCCAGCCCCACCGGTTCACCCTCACCCTAACCCTCTCCCCTCGAGGGAGAGGGGAATAAGGAACCTCGATGCAACAACCCATCACCGACCACGTAGACAGTAACCTGGAAGAGACCATCGAGGGGTTGAAACGACTCACCCGGCAGCCGAGCGTGAGCGCGCAGCGGCTCGGCGTCATCGAGTGCGGCGAGATGGTGGTCGGGATGCTGCGGGACGCCGGTTTCGACGCCGGCCTCGTCCCCACCGCCGACCCCGGCTATCCGGGCATCATCGCCGAACTGAAGGGCGCATCCGACAGGTCGCTCCTCTTCTACAACCACTACGACGTACAGCCGCCGGACCCGCTCGACGAGTGGGAGACGCCTCCCTTCGAGCCGACCGAGCGGGACGGCTACCTCTACGGACGCGGCATCTCCGACGACAAGGGGCCCATCGCCGCCCGGCTCGCTGCCATCCGCGCGGTGCGCGACACGATGGGCGAGCTGCCGATAACGGTCCGCTGGTGCCTCGAAGGCGCGGAGGAGATAGGCAGCCCCGGCTTCCACGAGTTCGTCGAGCGGAACGCCGAGCGCATCAGGTCGGACGTCTGCATCTGGGAAGGCGGCGGCGTGAACTGGGACGGGCGTCCCATGGTCATGCTCGGCGTGAAAGGCCTGCTCTACGTGGAACTCGAGTGCCGCTCCGCATCCACCGACTCCCACTCTTCCTACGCACCCGTCGTGCCGAACCCGGCCTGGCGGCTGGTGTGGGCGCTCAACACGCTGAAGGACGAGAGCGAACGCATCGCCATTCCCGGCTTCTACGACCGCATACGCCCCGCGCTGGAGAACGAAACGAAGGCTATCGCCGCCCTGCCCGACACGTCGCGCGAGTTTCTGCACGACCTCGGCGTCGAGATGGCGGTCGGGGAAGCGTCGGGCTACGAGTTCCGCCGCCGTCTCATCATGGAGCCCACGGCCAACATCGCGGGCTTTGGCGCGGGGTACACAGGCCAGGGAGCGAAGACCATCCTCCCTGCCGTCGCGCGCGCCAAACTCGACTTTCGCCTCGTGCCGAACCAGGACCCTCAGGAGATCATGCAGAGCCTCCGCGAGCACCTCGACCGGCACGGGTTCAGCGACGTCACCATATCCAGCCTCACCTCGGAGCACCCGGCGCGCACGTCGATAGAGGACCCCTTCGTCAAGCAGGTGGCGGACTCGGCGCGCCGTGTCTACGGGAGCGAGCCTTACATCGTGCCCAGCATGACCGGCACGGGGCCGCAACACCCCGTTCAGCACATCCTCGGCGTCCCCGTGGCCTCGTGCGGCATCGACTACCCCGGCAACCGCATCCACGCGCCCAACGAGAACATCCGGCTGGACTACTTCCGCCTGGGCGTGCTCCACACCGCGGAACTCATCACGGAACTCGGCGCTTAGCGCACGGCCCCATGGTGGCGAACGCCGAACAGCAGATAGCCGAGCTGGCCGGGCGGTTCCTGCCGGACGCGGAGCAATGCCTCCGTGAAGCGGTCGAGGCGGGCGGCGAACTCGCCCCCATGCTGCGCTACCACATGGGCTGGGAGACCCTGGAGGGCACGCCCACGCGCGGAGGCGGGAAGGCGCTCCGCCCCATCCTGTGCCTCGCCGCGTGCGAGATGTCGGGAGGCGACTGGCGCGACGCCCTCCCAGCCGCGGCCGCGCTGGAACTCATCCACAACTTCTCGCTCGTCCACGACGACATCCAGGACGGCGACGAGACGAGGCGGGGAACGCCCACTTTGTGGCGCATCTGGGGCGTGCCGACGGCGCTCACCGCGGGCAACGCCATGCGCGTCATCGCAGACCGAACCGTGGACGCGCTCGGCGCACGGGCCGTGGCGCCAGTCGTCGCGCAGGGCACGGTCGCCGAACTCACGCGGAGGTACCTGGAGATGATCGAGGGGCAATACCTCGACCTCTCCTTCGAGGCTGGGGAGCACGTCTCTGTCGCGGACTACCTGGACATGATCGGGCGCAAGACCGGCGCACTCATCGAGAGCGCGATGCACATGGGAGCGCTGGTAGCAACCGGCGACCACTCCACCGCACAGGCGTTCGGTGAATGCGGGATGCGGCTCGGCGTCGCCTTCCAGGTGCGGGACGACTACCTCGGCGTCTGGGGGGACCCCGCCTTCACGGGCAAGGCGGTGGGAGCGGACATCCGCAGGAAGAAGAAATCGCTCCCGGCTGTGTACCTGTTCGACAACGCGTCGGACGAGGAGCGTCTCTGGCTGGAAGAGACGTACAGCGCCGAGGAGATAGAGGGCAAGCGGCTGGACGGCGTGATGGCGATGCTCAAACGCCTGGACGGTGATGCGTACGTGCAGCGCATCGCGGAGGAGCAGGCGCAGCAGGCTGTCGCGGCGGTGGACGCACTCGACATCCCGGAGGAGTCGAAAGTGCTGCTTGGCGCGGTCGCGGAGTTCTTCGCCACGAGGAACAAGTAGCGTATGCCGCAACATCAACAAGACTTCGTCTCAATGGCCATCGCCCCACGGACGATATCGTCTCAATTTGCGGCATGGGAACGCAAAGGCATTGACTCGCTCCTACCTCGGTGCTACGTTGCTAGACGTTGTATGAAACTCTGACCACTTCGGTTGTGGGCAAAGCCGACCAAAGGGACAAGAGGATGACCAGCACCACCGTAACCCGCATACGCATCGAGACGGACTCCGCACCCGAGTTCCACGACATCACCGAACACGTCCGGTGGGCGCTTGCGGACTCCCGCGTACGCGATGGACTGCTGTGTGTCTTCTCCGTCCACACCACCGCCTCCATCGTCATCAACGAGCACGAGCCTCTGCTTATAGACGACATGAAGCGCTTCCTGCGCAACATCGCGCCGGAAGACGCCTACTACGCCCACAACGACTTCGCCGTCCGCACCGTCAACATGACGCTGGATGAGACGGCCAACGGCCATTCCCACTGCGCGCACCTCATGCTCCCGTCCAGCGAGACCATCCCCGTCATCGACGGCGAGCTCGCCCTGGGCACCTACCAAAGCGTCTTCCTGGTCGAACTCGACCCCCGTCCCCGGACGCGAGAGGTACTCATCAGCGTCTACGGAAGCTGAGGCCCCGCATGGCTCTGTTCCATGCCCCAGCCCAACCCCCTTCCCTCGCCGAGTCCTACGCCTACTGCGCAATCCTCGCGCGCTCGCACTACGAGAACTTCACTGTCATCTCCCGGTTCACGCCCAGGCAGCACCGGTCTGCACTCGAAGCCGTCTACGCCTTCTGCCGCCATACCGACGATCTCGGCGACGAGGCGCAAGGCGACCGGCTCGCGCTGCTCGACGAGTGGGAAGCGGAGCTCAATCGCGCCCTCACCATTCCCCTCTCCCAGAGGGAGAGGGGAATGGAAGGGTCGGCGCACCCCATCATGGTCGCGCTGCAGGACACCATCCGGCACGCCCGGATACCGGAGGAGCCGTTCCGCAAACTGATCGAGGCGAACCGCATGGACCAGCGTTCAGGGCGATTCGAGACCTACGCCGACGTCCTCCGCTACTGCGACCACTCCGCGAACCCGGTTGGACGCATGGTGCTGCACGTCCTCGGTGAAGCCAGCGAGGAGAACGTGCGGCTCTCCGACGCGACGTGCACCGCGCTGCAGCTGGCCAACTTCTGGCAGGACGTGGCGCGCGACTACGCGATGGGCCGCATCTACATCCCGCTGGAGGACATACAGGCGTTCGGCTGCACGGAGGAGCAAGTAGCGAACGGCGTCGCGGACAAGGCGTTCCGCGACCTGATGCGCTTCGAGGTCGACCGCGCGCAGGCGCTGTTCGAGGAGGGGTTGCCGCTGGCGACCCGGCTCAGCGGACGCGCCAGGCTCGCCGTCGCCCTTTTCAGTAAAGGCGGCATGCGCGTACTGGACGCCATCCGTAAGCAGGACTACGACGTGTTGAGCGAGCGTCCGGTCGTCACTCGCTCCCGGAAGTTGTGGCTCATCGTGTCCACCGCTGCCCGGCTGACCCTGCTGCGACGCCCATGACGACCTCGATGCACAGCGCCGCGCTCAACGCAGCCTACGAGGAGTGCCAGGCGGTTACGAAACGCGAGGCGCGCAACTTCTACTACGCGTTCCTGACCCTGCCCCGCCCGCGCAGGCGCGCCATCTATGCCGCCTACGCCTTCAGCCGCCTCGCCGACGACATCGCGGACGGCGACGGAAGCCCGGAGCAGAAGCGCAGCGACCTCGCAGCCCTCCGCGAGCGGCTGCGCGACGCCTACGCCGGACGCCCGGACGGCGCCATCCTCACCGCGCTGGCCGACGCCGCAGCCTCATACGACATCCCTGAATCGCTTTTCCAGGACATCATCACGGGCGTGGAGATGGACCTGGAGCCGAGGCGCTTCGCGGACTTCGACGAACTCCGGCACTACTGCTACCACGTCGCCTCGGTCGTCGGCCTCGTCTCCATCCGCATATTCGGGTACCGGGACGTGCCGCTTGCGCAGGAGACCGCAGTTGACTTCGGCATCGCGATGCAGCTCACGAACATCCTCCGTGACCTCAGGGAGGACATCGAGCGCGACCGCGTCTATCTGCCACTCAACGAGATGGCGCGCTACGGCTACACGGAGGACGACCTGCGCGACGGCGTCGTCGACGACGCCTTCCAGGCGATGATGCGCTTCCAAACCGACCGCGCCCAACGCTACTTCGACTCCGCTTCGCGGCTGCTGCCGCTGCTGGAACCGGAGTCGCGCGGCTGTGCGGAAGGGTTGCACCACCTCTACAATCGCCTGCTGAACAGGATGGCCTCGCGCGGCTGGGACGTCTTCTCGAAGCGCGTGAGCCTCTCGTCCTGGGAGAAACTCCAACTGACATGCAGACTCTGGACAACGGCCCGGCTCCGCAGCGTCCTGAAGCGCTGACCTCCGTCGCGGTGCTCGGAGGCGGGCTGGCGGGCATGGCCGCGGCGTGGCGGCTCGTCAACGCGGGCTACCGCGTAACGCTCGTGGAGCGCAGGCCGTATCTCGGCGGAAGAGCGTACTCGTTCGTCGACCGCGAGACCGGCCAGGAGATCGACAACGGCCAGCACGTCTTCCTCGGCTGCTGCGACGCCTACCGGCGCTTCCTCGACGAGATCGGCTCGCTCGAACTGACGAGCCGCCAGAAGCGGCTGCGCGTCGAGGTCCGCGCGCCGAATGGCAAGCGCGGCATCCTTTCCGGTCTTCCCCTGCCCGCCCCCTTCCACCTGTTGCCGTCGCTCCTGCGCTATCCCCACGTCAGCATCGCCGAACGGCTCCGCGCGATCCCCGCGCTCCTGCTCATATGGCTCGAACGCAGCCGTGACCGGCCCGCGCTCCGGCGGCAGTCGTTCCGCCACTGGTTGCGCACGCACTGGCAGTCGGAGCGGGCTATCGCCGCGTTCTGGGACCTCCTCATCATCCCCGCGCTGAACGACGCCGCTCAAGACGTCTCCGCCAGCGCCGGGTTCATGCTGTTCCAGGAGGCGCTGCTGCGGGACCGCAACGGCGGCAACATCGGCTTCGCCAGGGCGGGCCTCTCCGCCATCATGGGCGACGCGGTGCGGAAGCGGCTCACCAACGCGGGCGCCGACGTGCTGCTGGACAGGACGGCTGACGCGATAGAGGTGGAGGACGGGCGCGTCACCGGCGTCCGTTTCATGGACGGCGAGACGCTGCCCGTGAACGCCTGCGTAAGCGCGCTGCCGCCAGAGGGCCTGCTGCGCCTGCTGCCGGAAGACCTGCGGGAGCACGCCGCCTTCGCTCCCGCGGCGACCCACACGTGGTCGCCCATCGTCAACCTGCACGTCTGGTACGACCGGCAGATCGCGGATTTCGATTTCCTCGCGTTCGTGGACAGTCCCATCCAGTGGGTGTTCAACCGCACCTCGATAGCCGGGTTGGACGGCCCGGGACAGTACATCACCGTCTCTCTATCGGGGGCATGGGAGTTCTGGCCGATGACCAAGGACGCGCTCCGCGCGATGTTCATCCCGGAGCTCGCGCGCCTCTTCCCCACCGCGAAGGACGCCGAGATCACGCGCTTCGTCATCGTGAAGGAGCAGAGGGCGACGTTCCGCTCGCTCCCCGACGCACCGGACAACCGCCTGCCGTCCGCCACGCCGCTGCCCAACCTCTTCCTCGCAGGCGACTGGACGGCCACCGGCTGGCCTGCAACGATGGAGAGCGCGGTCCGCAGCGGCAACATCGCCGCCGAGGCCGTTGGAAAGCGTGAGACCCTTGCGTAACCCATCCACCCCGCCCGCAAGTACCCTCACCCGCGCATCTCGATGCGCACCCTCCTCCCCTTGTAGGGAGAGGGAACCGGACACCCGATGAACACGTTGGTTCTCGCGCCGTTCTCCGACGACGGGCTCGCCCGCCTCGCCGCGCTCGGCCGCGTCGCCCACGAGCCATGGACGGAGACGCGCACGCTCTGGGACCCGGAGGAGTTGGGCGCGCGTCTGAAGAGCGAAGGCTTCGACGCTCTCGCCGTAGAGGCCGACTTCCTCTTCGAGGAGCTGTTCGACGCCGCTCCCAGACTGCGGATAGCCGCCATCTGTCGCGGCGACCTCCACCACACAGACCTCGACGCAGCGACGGAGCGCGGCATCGCCGTCGTGCGCACGCCCGCACGGAACGCGCAGGCCGTCGCCGAGTTCGCCGTGGCGCAGATGCTCGCGCTCGCCCGTCACACGAGCGCCGGGGAGCGGTACGTGCGCGAGGGGCGGTGGGAAGACCCCGTCGACCCCTACATCCGCTTCCGGGGGCGCGAGCTGGCCGGGGCGACGCTGGGGATCGTCGGCTTCGGCGCGATAGGGCGCGCCGTCGCGCGCATCGCCGCCGGGTTCGGCATGCGCGTCCTCGCGTACGACCCCTACGTGGCGGCGTCCTCCGGAGCGGACGAAGGCGAGGGCGTGGAGATGACCGGCCTCGAAGCGCTGCTGGCGGCATCGGACTTCGTGTCGATGCACGTGCCGGACACGCCCGAGACGCTCGGCATGCTCAACGAGGCCCGCATCGCGGCGATGAAGCCCGGCGCGTACCTCGTGAACGTCACCAACTCGTCGGTAGCGGACCGGACGGCGCTGGCGGCGGCACTCGCCGAGGGCAGGCTGGCCGGGGCCGCGCTCGACGTGCACGAGGCGCACCCCATCCCGCCGGACTCTCCATTCATCGGCCTGCCGAACGTGCTACTCACGCCTCACATCGGCGGAGCGACGCACGAGACGATAGAGCGGCACTCGGCCATGGTCGCCGAGGACTTCGAGCGCTTCGTACGGGGCGAGCGGCCTCTGCGCCTCGTCAACCCGGACGTGTGGGAGCGGCTGCGGGGCTAGGCGTCCGTTGGACTCCTTCCCTCTGGGCTGCGCGGTTCCTGCCTGCGCAGGAACGACAGTCCGTGTGCGAGTCAGCCTTCGAGCGCGTAGAGGCGCGCGCAGTTGTCCCAGAGCACCTTGCGGCGGGACTCGTCCGGCAGGTCGAGCTCGAAGAACTCGTCCATCGCGTGGGGGAAGGCGCTGTCCGGGTGCGGGTAGTCCGTGGAGATGACCATGATGCCGTTGCCGTAGCGCTCCATCACGTCCGCCGCAAGTTCCTCGTCTGCCTCCATCGAAAGGACGCACTGTCGCAGGAAGTACTCGCTCGGCTGTAGCGGCAGGTCCGTCTCCACGTACTTGGCGTGCTGGTCGTCCAGCCGGTAGAGGAGCCAGGGCAGCCACCCGCAGTTGGCCTCCAGGAATGCGACGCGCAGCGCGGGGTGGCGCTCCAGCACGCCGGTCATCGTGAGGCCGGCCATCGCTCCCATGATCTGCGTGGGGAAGCTGAGCGCGTGCGTCATCGTCCGAGGCGACGGGTGCCGAAGAAACTTCCGGCTGATGTCCTCCCTCCCCGGCGCGGTGGACGTGCCGTGCAGGCAGACCGCGGCCCCCAGCCGCTCGACCTCCGTCCACAGCGGCTCCACTTCCTCGTCGTACAGCAGGCGACCGTTGACCGGCTCCGTGTGGACGGTGACGCCCACGAAGCCCAGTTCAGTCACCGCGCGGCGCGCCTCCTCTATCGCGAAGTCCAGCGCCTGCAGCGGCAGTAGCGCGATGCCCTTCAGCCGGTCCGGGTCGGTGGCGCAGTAGTCGCGCATCCAGTTGTTGTAGGCGCGACAGAGGGCCGCGGCGTAGTCCGGCTCGAGGTCGTCCAGGCCGACGATCCACGTGCCGCCATTCGTACGGAAGAGCGCGGCCACGTCCACGCCCTCGATGTCCATCGCTTCGAGCGTGGTCGCGGCGTCGAACCCGTGCTCGAAAGCCTTCACCTGGAACGGCGTCCGCTCCTTCTTCGTCTTGAGCAGCGCGTTCGCTTTCGCGAACTCCGGCCACTCGTTCCAGAGGGGGAACGGCTTCCCGTCGATCACCCAGGTGTCGACGCCGGTGACATCGCTCCGCTGCATGACCGGCATGCGGGAGCGGAAGGGCGCTTCGAGGTAGTCCTCGAAGAGGCTCGCCGGTTCGATGACGTGGATGTCGCTGTCCAGGACCTTGAACCCGTTCTTCATGGCGTCTTTCTTTCTACCGAATCGGCGTGCGCCGGTCAATGCGAGGCTGTCCGGCGAGTGGTAGCCTTCCGCGCACTATGACGTGCGAGTTGCTAACCCTCACCCCCAGCCCCTCTCCCACCATTGGGAGAGGGGGGCAGGCAGCCCCCGCGCCTCCGCCCAAGAGTACCCTCACCCCCGCATCAAGTAAGGGGCAGGCTCTAACCCTCTCCCTCAGGAGAGGGAAACAGGCTCCCAGCCTCGTTACCACACCTCAGAGTACCCTCACCCTAGCCCTCTCCCCTTGTAGGGAGAGGGGATCAGGCGGTCACCCCCATCCTAGCCTTCCCCCATCAAGGGGGAAGGGATCGGGCACCCCCACCCCTTGCGCAGGCGACGATTGATGCAGCGCGTGATACTCGTGCTCGACCTCGGCAGCAGCCGCCTGCGGTGCGCGCTCGTCCCGCTAGATGGTGACAGCCCACCGGTGGAAGGCAGCGGCGCGCCGCTGGAGGCGGCGCGTGCCCCCTACCCCATGACGAACGAGCGCGCCGGGACGCTGACGCACGGCTACAACCCGCGGCTGCTCCGAATGCGGCTGATGCGCGTGCTGGCCGAGGGAGCGCATGCCGCCGAGCCGGGCAACGTTACCGCCGTCGCCGTGACAGCGCAGCGGCTTGCAACCTGCTTCGTGGACGACCGCCTCGCGACGGTAAGCGTCGGCGCCAACAGGGACACCCGCGCCGTCTTCCAGGGCGGGGCGCTGGACGACGCCCACGGAGCGTTCATCTACCGCACGACGGGCCATCTGCCCTCCATGCTCTTCGCGCCGGCCAAGTACGCGTGGTGGCGCGAGAACCGTCCCCGTACAGCGAGGCGCATCGCAAAGACGGCGGGGCTCGACGCCTGGGCCGCGCTGCAACTGACCGGAACGCTCGCGGAGACGAGGCTGGGGGTCGCAGAGTCCGGGCTACTGGACGTGACGTCCGGCAAGCCAGCCGAGGCGTTGCTTGGCGAACTCGGCGTGCCGTGGGGCCTGCTGCCTGACGTTCTGCCCCCGAACACACCCGCCGGGCGGCTGACGGCAGAGGTGGCCGAGGCGACCGGCCTGCCGCAGACGACGCCCGTGCACCTCGCGGGGCCGGACTCGCACGCCGCCGCGGTCGGCTGTGGCGTTGCATCGGACGGCACGGCGGCCTGCTCCGCCGGATGGAGCGCGCCGGTGCAGGTGGCGACGCCGTCCCCCGTGTTCGACGCGGAGGCACGAACGTGGACATCGTTGCACGGCGTGAACGGCAAGTGGACGGTGGAGGCGCACCCCGGCGACACCGGACGAACGCTGGACGCGGTGCGGCGGCTGCTCGCTCCCCGCGCATCGCACGAGCGGTTCGACGCGCTGGCGCGCTCCGCATTCGAGAGCGGGCGCCCCGTGGCCGCGTTCCTCGGCCCACGAGCGATCGACCTTGCCAACCCCGGCATCACTATGGGCGGCGTGCTGATGCCCGCTCCCGTCACGCAGGAAGGGCTGGAGGCCGCCGACATCGCCCGCGCCGCGTTCGAGAACGCCGCGTTCGCCATCCGGGAAAGCCTCGCGCTTTCCCGCAACGTCGCGGAGGTGGAGCCGGGAGAAGTGGCGCTCACCGGCGGCATGGCGGAGAGCGCCGTCTTCCCGCAACTGCTGGCAGACGTGCTTGGCGAGCCTGTGCGGGTACACCGCAACGGGACCGCAACCGGCGCAGCGGCGCTGGCGTCCACGCCGGCAAACGAACTCGCGGGACGCTGCGCCGACCTCGCAGCAAAGGGCGCGAGCGTCGAGCCCGGCGCCCGCTCGCGGGAGTGCGGCGAGTCGTACGGGCGCTGGCTGCGCCTTCGCGAGCGGCTGGACGCCCTGACCGACGAGCTGTAGGCCAGCGGAGGCGTTTTTCTCGAAACTGTCGGATACTGTCGGTTTCGCATGTGATTTCACTCCTGGAACTGCCTTTCGCGCCCGACAGCAGCCCTGCATCTTCCGACAGCCAACCCGACAGAAACCGACAGGTATCCGACATAATCCGACAATTTCCGACAGGGGCTCCAAGGGGCGTTCGGAGGGCGGAGAAATCAGTGCCTCGAACAGGGTACCGAGGTACGGGGCGACTGCGTAAGTGGCGGATGTCACATGTTGGAACGGGGCGGCGATCCCCACACCCCGCCAATCCTCACCCCTGGCCCCTCTCCCACCATTGGGAGAGGGGAACCCGAGGGCACACGCACGCAATGGCCCTGCATCAGGCGCCCACCCCAATATCCGAGAGAGAAGGGCCAGCGCCGGTCCACCCTCACCCTGACCTTCTCCCCTCGAGAGAGAAGGGACCAGGCGCTTCCCGAGAGATGTTTCGACTTCGCTCAACATGACAACACCTGTCACCACAGGTGCGGTGTGCGCTGCTATGCTTACCCTGAGATGTCCTCCAACGGCACGACATACGAGCAGTTGCGACGCGAGGTGGTGGAGGCTGCACAGGCGATGCACCGCAGCGGCCTCGTCGTAGGCTCGTCCGGCAACGTGAGCGCACGCGTCAGGGGCGAGGAACTGCTCGCCATCACGACGGCGGGCAAGGACTACGAGACGATGGGCCTCGACGAGGTGGTCGTCACCGACTTCGAGGGCGACGCCGTCGAGGGCGATGGCCTGCCGTCCACCGAGATGCTGATGCACGTGGCGATCTACCGCGCCCGCCCGGACGCGCGGGCGGTAATGCACACGCACTCCGTCTACGCGAGCGCGCTCGCGGTGGCAGGCGAACCGCTCCCGCCCCTGATCGACGAGATGGTCATCGCGCTCGGGGACAGCATCCAGGTGTCCGACTACGCCTTCCCGGCGACGGAGGAGTTGGGCGATGCGGTCGTCGCAGCACTCGGCGAGCGGAACGCGGCGCTCATCCGCAATCACGGCCTCGTGGGCGTCGGTGGGAGCCTTGCGGAAGCGCTGCACGTCTGCCAGCTTGCCGAGCACATCGCGCACATCTACGCGGCAGCGAAGATGCTCGGCACGCCTCAACCCCTGCCGGACGAGGCTGTCGAGACCGAGACGGCGCTCTTCCGCATGACCCGCAGGGTGGAGAGCGCATGAAGGGTCGCTACGCCACCCCTGTCACCCCCATCCTAGCCTTCCCCCATCAAGGGGGAAGGGATCAGGCAGGCCCAGGCCGCGCCGCCTTTGCCAACCCTCACCCTAACCCTCTCCCACGCTTGGGAGAGGGGATAGAGGTCCGCATGAGGCGCAGGGTGGAAAGCGCATGAAGGTGCCCCCCTTCCTGCTCCGCAGGTTGTACGTGAAAGGCAGCCTAACGGCCACGGCGGACGGCTTCACGTTCCAATTGCAGAACAAGCTGGGTTCCGGCTACGCGAAGCGTATGCTTCCCCTGACGCTGGACGGCGAGCCGCTCGACATGGCGGCGTCCACGTTCGAGATCGACGGCGAGGAGACGGTCTTCGACGCGGTGTCGGAGACCGTGCCGTTCACACTCGCGATGAACAAGACGACGACCATCTCCTACCGCGCCGGGGCTGTCGCGCCGGGGCCGCACAAGGTCGGCATGGGGTTCGAGGTTGCGGGGCTCGGCGAGCTCGGCTTCGACTTCACGGACGAGGCCGCCGCGATGACTCGCGGCGCAGGTTGAGCGGGCCGCGTTCCATCGTGGTCACGGGCGCCTCCGGCTACATCGGAACGCGCCTCGTGCGGCGCCTGCTCGAAACGCGGGACATCGAGCGCGTCACGGGTGTCGACGTGCGCGACGCGACGGTACAGCACGAACGTTACACCCACTTCCAGCAGGATGTATCCGCTCCGCTCGACGAGGCGTTCGCAGGCGCCGAGGCGGTTGTTCATCTGGCATTCGTGCTGCGGCAACTCCGCGACCGCGCGGAGGGCAGGCGGACCAACATCGGCGGAGCGGAGAACGTGCTGCGCGCCTGCGCGAGCGCGGCCGTTGAGCGCGTCGTGCTGATGTCGAGCGCGACCGTGTACGGTCCGCGCCCGGACAACCCGCCCGAACTGAAGGAGGACACCCCGCTCCTGCCTCCCCCCGGGTTCGCCTACGCGGAGGACAAGGCCGCCTGCGAGGCGCTCTTCCGGGCGTTCGCGGAAGAGCATCCGGAGACGTGTGTCTCCATCCTGCGCGGGTGCGTCGTGATGGGGCCAAGCGCGGCCAACTTCATCACGAGCGCACTGGACAAGCCGCTGCTCATCGGCATCCGGGGCGACGACCCGGCGATGCAGTTCGTCCACGAGGACGACCTCGCGGAGGTGCTCGTACGGTTCGCAACAGAGCCGCACCCCGGCGTGTACAACGTCGCCGGGCACCGGAGCGTCCGCTGGGGAGAGGTTGCGTCGATCGCGGGGAAGCGGCTGATCCGGCTGCCTGCGCCGCTCGCCTATGGGCTGACCGCACTCGCATGGCGCGCGCACGCTCAGAACGACTCCCCGGCAGTAGGGCTGGACTTCATCAGGTGGCCGTGGACGGTGAGCACGAAGAAGCTGACGGTGGAGACGGGATACGTGTGCCTGCACACTTCCCGCGAGGCGCTGGACGCCTATCTGACGCGGCGCGCGCGGCGGAAGCGCATGAGGGGCGCCATCACGTACCTGCGGAGGAGGCCGAGGAGCAAGCTGCGCTCGCTCCTTGACAGGTTCAGGCAGCGGCCATAGCCTATTGTTGACCTACAGGGTAGACAATACACCCTCACCCTAGCCCTCTCCCATGGGGAGAGGGGATGAGAGTTCCTCTCTCTGAGAGGAGAGAGGAACAGAGGGACCTCTCCTGAAGGAGTACCCGCACCCCGACCCTCTCCCCTTGTAGGGAGAAGGGAAAGACGAAATGACGAACCGCACCGTTCAAGAACTCGCCGAGCAGTCCTACAAGTACGGGTGGACTACCGAGGTCGAAGAGGAGTCCGCGCCACCCGGCCTCAGCGAGGAGATCGTACGGTGGATATCCGAGCGGAAGGGCGAGCCGGAGTGGCTGCTGGAGTGGCGGCTCAAGGCGTACCAACACTTCATGCGCCTGCTGGGCGATGCCCAACTCCCCGCCTGGGCGAACGTGAGCCACTCCCCCATCGACTTCCAGTCGATACGCTACTACGCCGCGCCCAAGCCGAAACTGGAACTTGACAACCTCGACCAGGTCGACGCCGAGATCCTGAAGACCTATGAGAAGCTGGGCATCCCGCTCGAGGAGCAGAAGCGGCTCGCGGGCGTGGCGGTGGACGCCATCTTCGACAGCGTGAGCATCATGACCACCGCGAAGGAGACGCTGGCGAAGTACGGTGTCATCTTCTCGTCGGTATCGGAGGCGGTAAAGGAGCACCCGGAGCTCATTCGGAAGTATCTGGGCTCCGTCGTCCCGCACTCCGACAACTTCTACGCAGCGCTGAACTCGGCGGTCTTCTCGGACGGTTCGTTCGTCTACATCCCGCCGGGGGTCAGGTGTCCGCTGGAGCTGTCCACGTACTTCCGCATCAACGCGGAGGGTTCCGGCCAGTTCGAGCGCACGCTCATCATCGCGGACAAGGGCTCGTACGTCAGCTACCTGGAGGGCTGCTCCGCGCCGATGCGGGACGAGAACCAGCTGCACGCCGCCGTCGTGGAACTCGTCGCGTTGGACGACGCAGAGATCAAGTACTCCACCATCCAGAACTGGTACCCCGGCGACGACAACGGCAAGGGCGGCATCTTCAACTTCGTCACGAAGCGCGGGAAGTGCGCGGGCGACCGCTCGCGCATCTCCTGGACGCAGGTGGAGACGGGCTCCGCCATCACGTGGAAGTACCCCAGCGTCCTGCTGCAGGGCGACCACTCCACCGGCGAGTTCTACTCCGTCGCGCTCACCAAGGGGCGCCAGCAGGCGGACACCGGCACGAAGATGACGCACATCGGCAAGAACACGTCCAGCCGCATCATCTCCAAGGGCATCTCTGCAGGCCACGGCAACAACACGTACCGGGGCCTCGTCAAGGTGATGCCGAAGGCGGACGGGGCAGTCAACTACACCCAGTGCGACTCGCTCCTCATCGGCGACCAGTGCGGCGCGCACACCGTGCCGTACATAGAGGTGCAGAACCGGTCGGCCAGCGTGGAGCACGAGGCATCCACCACGAAGGTGAGCGAGGACCAGCTCTTCTACTGTCAGCAACGCGGGCTCGCGCGGGAAGACGCGCAGTCCGTCATCGTCAACGGCTTCGTTCGGGACGTGGTCAAGCGGCTGCCGCTCGAATTCGCCGTCGAGGCGGACCGGCTGCTCGAAGTCAACCTGGAGGGAACGGTCGGCTGATGCTCGAAGTACGAGGACTGTGTGCCGCCGTGGCTGGCGTCGAGATACTGAAGGGCGTCGACCTGAGCGTCGGCGTCGACGAGACCCACGCGATCATGGGGCCGAACGGCTCCGGCAAGAGCACGCTCGCCTACGTGCTCGCGGGGCGTCCGGGATACGAAGTGACCGCAGGCAGCGTCACGTTCGAGGGTGAGGACCTGCTGTCCCTGCCGGCAGAGGAGCGCGCCCGCAGGGGGCTGTTCCTCTCGTTCCAGCACCCGATAGAGATACCGGGCGTTCGGATGGACCACTTCCTGCGCGCGGGCTACAACGAGTTGCGCAAGAGCGCAGGCGAGGAGCAGCTGGACCCGCTCAAGTTCGACCGGCTCATCCGCGGCAAAGCCAAGGCCGTGGAGATGGAAGCAGCGATGACGAAGCGCGCTGTCAACGAAGGCTTCTCCGGCGGCGAGAAGAAGCGGAATGAGGTGCTGCAGATGGCGGTGCTGGAGCCGCGCCTGCGCATCCTGGACGAGATCGACTCCGGGCTCGACATCGACGCACTCCGCGAGGTCGCGCGCGGCATCACGGACCTCAGCGTCCCCGGCACGTCCACCATCCTCGTCACCCACTACGACCGCATCCTGTCCTACCTCGAACCCGACCACGTGCACGTGCTCATCGACGGCCGCATCGCGCGCTCCGGCGGCAGGGCGCTCGCGAAGGAGATCGAGGAACGCGGTTACGACTGGCTCGCGGCAGGGACAGGCGTCTGACGCTCCGATGACCCAGCACGCGACCGCCACCGCATCCTGGTCAGAACAGTTCCGCCGCTTCGAACACAACGGCGCAGAGATCAGCCCCGCTTGGCTGCGCGACGTCCGCAGAAGCGCGTTCGGCGACTTCGAGCGCCTCGGCTTCCCTACCGCCCGCAAGGGCAACGAGCCGTGGAAATACACCAACGTTCGACCGATAGCAGAGGCCGCGTTCGCGCTCGCTGAGCACGCGCCTGACGCGAGCGGCGTCGACCTCCGCATGTACGAACTCCCCTGCCCGCGCGTCCATCAACTCGTGTTCGTGGACGGCCACTACGAACCGGGGCTCTCCACGGAGCCGGTGAGCGAGGCCGGACTGCACAGCGACGTGCTCCCGAGACACGGCGATGGCCCAGTCGTGGGGCGGCTCGCCGACGCCATCGAGTACCGGGTGCCGCTCGTGCGCGAGCACCTGGGTCGGCTCGCTCCGGCGTCGGGCAACGCGTTCACCGCGCTCAACACGGCGTTCCTTCGGGACGGCGCGTTCGTGCAGATACCGGACGGCACCTTCGTGCCGGAGCCCATCTACCTGCTCTTCATCTCCACCGGCGCGCAGGCCGTCGTCACGCATCCCCGCGTGCTCATCGCCGCGGGCGCGGACAGCAGCGCTACGGTGCTCCAGAGCTTCCACAGCAAGGACGGCGGCGCGTACCTCACGAACGCACTCACCGAGGTCGTCACCGGCCCCGGCGCCTCGCTCCGGCTCTGTACGCTGCAACGTGAGAGCAGCGACGCGTTCCACATCGCAACGACCCGCATGGAGCAGGCGCGCGACAGCCGCATCGCGTCCGTGGCCGTCGACCTCGGCGGACGCCTGGTGCGCCGCGAAACGGCGACGCTGCTCGGCGCGTCCGGCGCGAGCATCAACCTCTGCGGGTTGTACTACGGCGCGGGGGGCCGCCACGTGGACAATCAGACGTTCGTCGACCACGCTGCGCCCGGAGCGTCGTCCAACGAGGTCTACAAGGGCATACTTGGCGACTCGTCGCATGGCGTGTTCGCCGGGGGCGTACTCGTCAGGCCGGACTCGCAGCAGACCGTGGCGCACCAGGTGAACAAGAACCTCCTCCTCTCCTCCGACGCGGAGGTGGACACGCAGCCGAAGCTGGAGATCTACGCCGACGACGTCACCTGCACGCACGGCGCGGCGGTCGGTCAGCTGGACGCCGACGCGCTCTTCTACCTGAAGAGCCGGGGCATCGGCGAGGACGTGGCGCGCAACCTGCTCGTGCATGGCTTCGTGAGCGAGGTGCTGGAAGCGATAGAGGACGGCGCGGTGCGGCAGCACGTGGAGCAGGCCGTCGCCGCAAGCCTGAGCGGGAGCGGATGATGTACGACATCGCGCAGGTCCGGAAGGACTTCCCCATCCTCAACCGCATGGTCAACAACGTACCGCTGGTCTACCTGGACAACGCGGCGACGTCGCAGAAGCCCGCGTCCGTTATCGCAGCGCTCGTGGACTACTACGAGCAGTACAACGCGAACGTCCACCGCGGAGCGCACACGCTCGCGATGGAAGCGACCATGGCCTACGAGGAGGCGCGCGAGAAGGTCGCCGCGTTCATCAACGCTCCGTCGCCGGAGAACATCGTCTTCGTCCGCAACACGACGGAGGCGATCAATCTCGTGGCGCACACGTGGGCGGCGGAGCGCGTCGGGGCGGGCGACCGCATCGTGACTACGGAGATGGAGCACCACTCCAACCTCGTGCCGTGGCAGCACGTTGCGCAAGTGAACAACGCCGAACTGCGCCTGATGGCCTTGGGCCCCGACTACACGCTCGACCTGTCCGACCTCGACGAACTGCTGAGCCCCAACACGAGGCTCGTGGCGCTCACCCACATGTCCAACGTGCTCGGCACCATCACGCCGGTGAAGGAGCTAACGGAGGCCGCGCACCGCGTGGGTGCGCGCGTGCTGGTCGACGCCGCCCAGAGCATTCCGCACATGCCCGTGGACGTCCAGGAGATCGGCTGCGACTTCATGGCGTTCTCCGGCCACAAGATGGCGGGTCCCACCGGCATCGGCGGGCTCTATATCTCGCCCGACGTCATCGACGAGGTCGAGCCGTTCCTGCGCGGCGGCGAGATGGTGCTGGAAGTGACCTACGAGAGCGCTACCTGGAACCGCCCGCCGATGAAGTTCGAGGCCGGCACGCCGAACATCGCGGACGCCATTGCCCTCGGCGCGGCCGTCGACTACCTGAGCGGGCTGGGCATGGAGAGCGTCCGCGAGCACGAGATAGCGCTCACGGGCTACGCGCTCGAACGCTTCCAAGAACTGGAGGACGTGGAGACATACGGCCCGACCGACCTCTCGGTGCGCGGCGGCGTCGTCTCCTTCTACATGAGCGGCATCCACCCCCACGACATCAGCCAGGTGCTGGACAGCTTCGGCGTCGCGATACGCGCGGGGCACCACTGCGCGATGCCGCTCGTCCGCAGCAGACTGCACGTCCCGGCGACCGCGCGGGCCAGCTTCTATCTCTACAATACGGAGCAGGAGGTGGACGTGCTCATCTCCGCGCTCAGGCACACGATGGAGTACTTCAGCGATGCAAATGCCCGACAGGCTCGATGACCTCTACAAGGACATCATCCTGGACCACTACCGCCGCCCGCGTAAGCAGGGCTTGCTCCCAGACCCGGACCTGAGGTCGGAAGGCTTCAATCCGTTCTGCGGCGACCAGGTCGTGCTGACGATGACCCTCGACGAGGACGGGCGCATCAGCGAGACGGGGTTCGAGGGCGAGGGCTGTTCGATCAGCCAGGCGTCGGCCTCGATGCTCGCGGCGCACCTCGGCGGTCAGACGATCGAGGAGGCGGAGGCGCTCGTGCAGACGTTCAAGGGCATCATGCAGGGCGAGGAGCTCACGGAGGAGCAGGAGGACGCGCTCGGCGAGATCGTGGCGCTGCAAGGTGTGCGCGAGTTCCCCATCCGCATCAAGTGCGCGCTGCTCGGCTGGACGACGCTCCAAGACGCCATCGCCGACTACCGCAAGACGCACAGCCCTTAGTGTGACACCGCCGCGTTGCGCGGTATCATACGTATATGCTACAACCCTGGCATGGAGATAGCAGCCCCGTTATTTGGCGTGGCGAGCGTGGCACTCGCGGCTTACAGCGTCTACTACGCCCACAAGCAGGCGGCACAGGCGAAGACAGCCGCCCGACGGGCCGAACGCGCAGCCGAGCTGGCCAGAAGTCAGCTGGGGCAGAACTCAGCGATCGCTGACATGACGCTGGCAAGCGGACGCATAGACCGTCTCAAGGAATTGCACGCCACCCGGCAGTGGCAGCGCGCGCGCGACCACTACACGCCGCTCCGCCAAACGCTTCAGTCAGCGAACCGCCAGCACCCCGCGCTATCTACACAAACGCAGAAAGACTTCGAAGACGCAATCACTTGGACTACCAGTATGGAAGACGAAGTGCGGGACGCGCTGGCCGAAGGACAGACCCCGGACGCGCCGGAACTGAACACAACGTTGAACCATATTCAAGTAAGATTGGACCAAGCCCGGATTGACTTGGCGCACGAGTACCAGGTCAGAGGAGGCCGTGATGGATCCGGATGAGCAGATCGGCGGGTTGATCAACACCCTCTTGGAGAAGACGCGCAACGGGCGTCTGGAATGGGTTTCCACGCCTCTGTCCAGCGCCTACAACGTCTTGATTCCCACTTATTCCATAACCATCCGCCGGATCGGTTCGGGCATCCTGCCGAACTACACGCTGGCCATCCTGAACTCCGTGGGAGAGGAGATTGAGTCCTACACGGCAAATCCGCCTCAGGGCTTGCACTACTCCTCCCTGGAGGAGATATTCAACCGGGCGCGCCGCAAGGCTATGCGTGCTGACGAGACGATCGCCCAGATACAGGCGGAACTGGCGAAGGTCTAGCCCCTACCCTTCGTCCTCCACGACGACCGCGGTGCCGTACGCAAGCAGTTCGGACGCCCCCTGCATCACCATCGACGTGACGAAGCGCATCCCAACGACGGCGTTCGCCCCCATGCCCTCCGCCTGCTCCACCATCCGCCCGATCGCCTGCTCGCGCGACTCCGACATGAGCCGCGTGTACTCCGTCACCTCGCCGCCCACGATGTTGCGCAGGCCGGCGACGATGTCGCGCCCGATATTGCGCGCGCGTATCGTGTTGCCCTGTACGAGGCCCTTCACTTCGGTGATGCGCTTCCCCGGGACCTGGTCGGACGTGGCAAGGATCATCGGTCAACCTCCTCGAATCTTTCACTCCTGCTCTCCCGTACCCGGTCGCGGACGACCGAGACTACCAGCACCAGGAATCCCGCGACGACGGCAACGATGGACAGCCTGATCGCCAGTGGGATGTCGTCGGAGGCGAGAGCTTCCAGCGCGTAGTAGACCCCCACGCCGAGCAGCCCGGCCAGCCCGACGAGCAGCAGCCCCAAGCCTACGGTTTGCATATCGCTCGCCCCTGCACAGGAGTGCCGTCGCGTCCATTATAGAGACCTCTGCGTCACCCATCCGCTCCGCCCCCGCAGTACCCTCACCCTCCGGCCCGGAGGGGCGGCGCCCTCCTCCCCTTGTAGGGAGAGGGGATCAGGCCCTCGCCACGCCTCCCAAAGCGTTCTCGCCGCAGTTATGGAAGGTCTCATCATAGCGGCAGGGAAGCGTGGTCTTACCGCAGCTCAACCTCGGTCGCGCCGTCCCCGCCCCGTTCGCGCGGCGCAAACGCGTACGAGGCGACCGCGCTGCTGTCCGCGAGGCGCCGCCAGACCGCGTTTCGCAGCGCGCCCGTCCCTTTCCCATGCACGATGCGGACGTTCGTCAGGCCGTAGGCGAGGGCGCTATCGAGGTAGGCGTCGAGCCGCTCGACCGCTTCGTTCGCGCGCTCGCCGCGCACATCCAGCTCAATGCCCGGCGCGGGCGTGGAGAGCGGGATCGAGACGCCGGAGCGTACCGGACGCTGCCCGGGCTCTTCCTGCACCGGCTCGCCCGCGCGGCGAAGGCGCGATACGTCCAGTTGGAGCCGGGCCGAGCCGACGAGCACCTCGACGCGTCCTGCGCTGTCGGGTTCGGTCAGCACCGATCCCTTGATGCCGAGCACTCCCACCTCCACCGCCTCCCCCACCGCAAGCTTCGTCTTACGTGCCGTCGGAGTGGGCGCCGGGGGCTTGCCCCACACCCGGGAGCGCAGCGCGCGCTGCACGTCCGCCACGTCGGCGGACGCCGATTCCATCACGCGCGGAGGCGGCGGTTCGCCGCGGAACGTCTGCCACTCCGCTGCGGACTCGGCCTGTCGCAGTTTCGCACGGACGCGATTCGCCTCCTGCCGCAGCTCGGCCCGCACCTCTTCCACGACGGAGGCCTGCGCCGACTCCAGGGCTTCGACCTGCCGGGCGAGGTCAGCGGACAGTTGCGCCGCGCGAGTCCGCTCTGCCTCTGCCTCGTCGAGCTTTTCGCGGGTCAGCGCGCGCTCCCAGCGTATCGCCGACAGCAGCCCTTCCGTTTCGCGGTGCATGGGGCCAAGCCGCCGCTGCGCAGCCTCGATGATGCGGGCGTCCAGTCCCGTCCGCGCCGCGATGTCCATCGCGTAACTCCTGCCGGGCAGGCCCATCGTCAGCTTGTACGTGGGGCGGAGCGTCTGCGGGTCCAGCTCCACGCTGGCGTTCTCCATCGCCTCGTGCTCCTCGGCGAGCGCAGCGAGCGGCCGGTGGTGCGTTGTGACGACGCACGGCACGCCCTGCTCCGCGAGATGCGCCGCAACCGCGCAACCGAGCGCCGCGCCCTCCTCCGGGTCCGTCGACGTGCCGAGCTCGTCGAATAGCACGAGGGAGCGCGGCGTGGCGTGTGCCAGTATCCCGGCGATGGCCGTCACGTGCGAGCTGAACGTGGAGACGGCGAGCTCGATGCTCTGCTGGTCGCCGATGTCCGCGTAGATTCCGTCGAAGAGCGGCAGCGACGTTTGCGGAGCACAGGGCAACTGGAGCCCGCTCTGGCGCATGAGCGCCATGAGGCCGAGCGTCTTGAGCGCGACGGTCTTGCCGCCCGTGTTCGGGCCGGTCACGACGAGAACCGACACCGGAGGTTCGAGCGAGAGCGAGACGGGCACTGCTCCGGCATCGAGCAGCGGGTGACGCGCCTCGACCAGATGAACGGAACCGCCCTGCCCCACCGCCACGCCCCGGTACGTCCCGGCGTAGCGGGCCTTGGCGAGCGCCGCGTCTATCCGCCCCACCATCTCCAGCGCGTGCATCGCCTCCGCCGCTCGGCGCGCCACGCTCACGGTAAGGCGCTGCAGGATGCGCCGCGCCTCCCCCTGCTCAGCATCGCCGGCCTCGCGCCAGCGGTTCGTGCGGTGGACGTTCGAGAACGGCTCGATGAACAGCGTCGCGCCGGAGTCGGAGGAGCCATGCACGATGCCGGGCATCCTGCCCTTGAAGTCGGCCTTCACCGGCAGCACCAGCCTGCCGCCGCGCACCGTGTAGAGCCGGTCCTGCAGCACCTCCGCGCCGAGGTCGGAATCGACGTACGCCTGCAGCCCGCCCGCCGCCTGGTGATACGAGTCGCGGCTCTCCGTACGGAGCTGACGCAGGAGCGGGCTGGCATCGTCCTTCAGCTCGCCTGCGGGCGTCAGCTTGGCGCGCAGTTCCCGCTCCAGCGGGCGCATGTCCGCGATGTTCCGCGTCAGGCTGCGCAGGAGCGGCGTTCGCGATTGCGCCGCGCCGCCAAGCGCCTTCGCTGACCGGGCGACATCGAGTCCGTCGGCGACGGCGATGAGTTCGCTGCCGGAGAGCGTACCGCCCAGGGCCGCGCGCTGGACAAGCGGACGCGGGTCGTGGGGGAGTGCGAGCGACGGGGACTCGTCGAGCAGGAGCACGGCTTCGGCGGTCTCCTGCTGCAGCTCGGCGACTGCAGCCGCGTCGTAGACGGGCGTGAGCGCGAAGGCGCGCTCGCGGGACATCGGCGTGTGGGTATGGCTCGCCAGCGCCTCGCGGATGCGGGGGAACTCGAGCAGTTCCAGCGTCCGCTCGCGCAGTTCGGGCCCCGTGGCTGAGGCGGGCCGCACGTCCGACAGATTCGTCATCGTCCGTTGGATTCTACAGGGGGCGGCCGGTTAGCGTGTACGCCCGCTCCTGTGCGTGGTAAACTCAGCCATTGCGCCATCGCCCCGGCGGGTTGCGGCGCGGAAACGGAGGACCCAGGGCAACGTGCGGGTCATCGGGCTGACGGGCGGCATCGGCACCGGCAAGAGCGAGGCCGCAAGGGTTCTCGCGGAGTTCGGCGCAGTGGTGATAGACGCCGACACCGAAGGGCACCGCGCATACGCCAAAGGGTCCATCGGCTGGAGGCGTCTCGTCGAGATCTTCAGCAGCGGCATACTGAACGACGACCAGGAGATAGACCGGGCCAAACTCGGCCAACTCGTCTTCGCCAACCCGCAGGCGCTCGCCTGGCTGAACGCCGCGATCCACCCGCTCATCCGCCAGCAGGTATCGAAGGCGATAGAGCAGCACCGGCAGAACGGCGAGCATGCCGTCGTGATCGACGCAGCGCTCCTCTACCAGGCGAAATGGGACGACCTCGCAGACGAGGTGTGGGTCCTCTCCACGTCGCCCGCCACGGTGCTGGAACGCCTGCAGAAGCGCGGGCTTACTCCAGAGGATGCGCGGCGGCGCTCCGAGTCGCAGGGCGGGGCCGAGGCCGCTCTGAGCAGGGCGGACGCTATCATTGAGAACGATGGCACGCCGGATGACCTCCGGGCGCGCGTTCAGGGACTGTGGGAAGAGAGAATCCTGTCCGTAAGGTAGTGCGACACATGGCAAACCGGACCACCCAACTCTATCAACAGCACAACATCGAGGAGTACTTCATTGAGAATGAGCCGTTCTACCTTGAAGTTGCCGACGAGATCGACATCTTCGAGGCGGCTTACGCGCAGCGCGTGCCGATCCTGCTCAAGGGACCGACCGGCTCCGGCAAGACGCGCTTCGTCGAGTACATGTCCTGGCGCCTCAACGACGCGCGCAAGCGCGATGGACGCCCGGAACAGATCTCGCCGCTCGTCACCGTCGCCTGCCACGAGGACCTCACCGCGAGCGACCTGGTCGGACGCTACCTGCTCGAGCCGGAGGGCACTCGCTGGATAGACGGCCCGCTCACCCGCGCCGTCAAGCACGGCGGCATCTGCTACCTGGACGAGGTCGTGGAAGCGCGGAAAGACACCACCGTGCTCATCCACCCCCTCTCCGACCACCGCCGTTTGCTGCACATCGAGAAGATCGGCGAGGTGTTGGAGTCGCACCCCAACTTCCTGCTCGTCATCTCCTACAACCCCGGCTACCAGAGCGCGCTGAAGGACCTGAAGCACTCGACACGCCAGCGCTTCATCGCCATCGAGTTCGATTTCCCCCCGCGGGACCTCGAAGGGCCGATCATCGAGCACGAGAGCGGCGTCGACCGCACCACGGCCCAGCAGCTCGCACTGCTTGGGGAGAAGATACGCAACCTCATCGGCCAGGGGCTCCAGGAAGGCGTCGGCACGCGCCTGCTCATCTACGCCGGAAAGCTCATCGAGCAGGGCATCGCGCCCCGCCGGTCGTGCGAGGTCGCCGTCGTCTGGGGGCTCACCGACGACCGCGAGACACAAGCGAGCGTGATGGAGATAGTGACCTCCATCTTCCCGTAAATGGCGGCCACCTTGCAGACTACGGCGATACCGGCGGACGCGGCTTCCCGCATGGAGGAATTGCGCGTCGCCCTTGCCACGCGGGCGCCATCCGCGTCGCCCCGCGTGGGCGGCGCCCGGCCTGCCGCCGTCCTCATCCCGTTGCACTACCACGACGGCGAATGGCACGTCATCCTCAACGTGCGCTCGCAGTTCGTGGGGCTGCACCAGGGCGAGATCGCCTTCCCCGGCGGGAAGTACGAACAGACCGACGTGGACATGCTGGCGTGCGCCCTGCGCGAGGCGCACGAGGAGATGGGCATCGCCCCCCGGGACGTGGACGTGCTCGGCTCGCTGGAACCTGTCCTTACTCGAACGGACTACCTCGTCTGGCCCACGGTGGGGACCATCCCGCATCCGTACCGGTTCGAGGTCGATGAGAACGAAGTTGCCGAGATCATCGAGATACCCCTGGACCACCTGCTCAACGACGGAGCAACCCGCCACGAGGCGCGACTGAACCCTGACGGCAGCCTGCTGCAACGCACCGCCTACGTCCACGGCCCGCACCTCGTATTCGGCGCGACAGCGTGGATACTCGCGCAACTGCTGGACCTGTTGCGGAACCTGCGCCCCGGGAGCGAGGGGCGGGAGAAGGAGACCGCGTGACGACCGAGCACGACAGCGTCATCGAGGAGCTTAAGAAGCATCCCTCCGCAGTGATCGCCGCCTACGAAGCGGTCCGCGACGAGGTGACGGACGCGCTCGGCTCCGCCCCCGCCTTGCGGTGGGCGCAGCAGGGAGTCCGCATCGCATCGCAGGGGCCGCGCGCGTGGGAAGCCGCCACGGAATACTTCAAAGCCTCGCCCCAGGTAGTGCAGACCATCGGCTTCACCCAGTTCGAGCGGTGGGCCGAGAGCGGCATCGAGCTCACTGCGGAAGCGCCCGTCATCGCCGCCTCGTTCTTCCGGGCGAGCCCGCGCGTCCTCCCTACCCTCACCCCGCGCCACATCAGCGGATGGGCCTCGCTCGGACGCGGCCTCTCCCGCGGGACGTGGAAGTCGTCCAGCCTCGCCGCGCGCTTCTTCGACGTGAGCGACGACCTCGTACAGCAGGTGAACTTCCACGAACTGCAGCTGTTCGTATCGCTCGTGCAAACGCTCGCGAGCCGCTCCTACGACCTCGCAGCCGAGGCGCTCGTGCTCGGCCAGCGCGTCCTGCCCGCCGTCAGCGAGCGCGAGGAGCTCATATCGCTCGCCAAGGTGCTCGCCGAAACGAGCTGGCGCGAGGTGCGGGGCTCCTTCGAGGCCGCGACCCGCGTCGGCAACAGCGTCGACCGCCGGCTGCGGCCGCGCTACTTCGCGCTCAGCGAGCGGCTCGCCCGCCAGGGGCTCGGCAACGTCTCCGCGTTCATGGTGGAAAGCGCGCACTCGCTCGGGCAGCTTCCGCAGGAACTGCAGACGATGGTGCTGGAGCGCGCGGAAGACCTCGCCGACACCTCCGCCGAAGCCGTCAGCGCCTTCCTGCGCACCGCGCCCAGCGTGCTGGACCGCATCAGCCCCGCGCAGTTGGACACCTGGTTCGGGCGCGGCCTCGAGTTCCTGCGTGACAACCCGGACGCGGGCATCGCCTACTTCCGGCTCGAATCAGCTCGCGCCGAGGCGCTGCTCGACCAGCTCTCGTCGAGCGTAGAACTGGAGAAGGTGCACGGGCTGCTCCGCATGTACGCGAACGCCCTCGCCGGCTCCGAAGTGGAGCTGCAGGAGGCGAACGACATCACCCACCGCAACATCGGCTGGGTCTCCGTCGAGTTCGCCACGACCGACGGCAAGAGCGTCTTCCTCCCCTCCACGGTCGACCTGCGCGACTCCAAGAGCGAGAACTTCGCCTGGCTCAAGGTCGTCACCACGCACCAGGTCGGGCACCTGGAGTTCAAGAGTTTCGACTTCGACTTCCACGCCCCTTCCGCCGGGTTCAACGACTTCCGCGAGGGTATCGCCGAGGGCATCGGCGCGCATCCAGGCACGACCGAAGTCGCCTCGTTCTTCGACCTCTTTCCGGTGCGCGCGATGGCGGCCGACCTCTTCTCCACCGCGGAGAGCGCGCGCATAGACCACCGCATCATCTCCCAGTACCGCGGGCTCGCGCCCAGTTATGAGCGTGTGCAGAGCGACGCTCTCGCCGCGCGCGGCCCCATCGAGATGATGCCGGCTCAGCAGGCGCTCATGGAAACGCTCGTCCGGCTCAGCCTCGGACAGACCTCGCAGGCCCATGTCCCCTCCCGCTACGCCGAGCAGGCACGGCAGCTCGCCGGTCTCCTCCGCAACGTGCGCAACCACGAGGCTACCCCTGAGGATTCCGCGGAGGCAGCCCTCCGCATGTACTACACCCTCTCCCAGGTCCCCAACGAACTCGTGCCACTGGACGACTGGGAGGTCCTCGACCTCACCGACGCCGAGTTCGAGGAGCCCACGCTCGAAGAGATCGTGGCGCGCCTGCAGGCCGAGGCCGAGGAGTCGGAGGAGGCGGCGGCGGGAGACGAATACGAGTCGCCGGACGACGTCGACTATCGCGGTGACTTCAAGCCGGAGATGGTGCAACTCCTTGCCCAGATGCGAGGACAGGCTGAACCCGGTGATGACGACGGCTCCGAGAGCGCCCAGGGCATGTCGCAGGCTGAGCTCGAACAGGCCTTGCGCGACTCCACCGAGATCGACTTCGCCGACGACGCAGAGGTCACGACCGTCGCCGCCAACATGATGAAGGAGATGGGCGCGGACGCCCCGCAGAACCCTGCGGGCTCCGGCTACAACCAGATCCCCCACGTGGACGAGGAAGGCGGCCCGCTGGAACCGCACGAACCGCGTTCCTACGCCTACGACGAGTGGGACTTCCGTGCAAACGACTACCGCCCGCGCTGGTGCATCGTGCAGGAGCGTCTCGCCGTCTCCGGCGAGACCGCCTTCTACAACGAGACCATGCACGCCTACGCCGGACTCATCGAGCAGATCAAGCGCCAGTTCGAGTCCGTCCGCCCGGAGATGTACCGCAAGGTCAAGCGCCTGCCGGAAGGCGAGGACGTGGACCTCGACGCCGGCATCGAGGCGCTCATCGACCTCCGGAACAACATGGCGCCAGACGAGCGCATCTACTGGCGGCGCAACAAGGACGAGCGCGACGTCGCCGTCGTCTTCCTGCTGGACATGAGCGCCTCAACCGCCGAGGCCGTCGAGGAAAGCTCCCGGGACTCCGACTGGAACGCCCCGGGCGACCCCGTCGCGTACACCGCCTGGCTCCGCGCCCGCAGGGGCGAGACCGCCCGCCGTCCCTACAAGCGCATCATCGACGTCGAGAAGGAGTCGATGGTGCTCCTGATGAACGCTCTGGAGAACATCGGCGACCGCTACGGCGTCTACGGCTTCTCCGGCTTTGGACGTGAGAACGTCGAGTTCTACGTCATCAAGGAGGTCGAGGAGGTCTTCACCGACCGGGTGAAGCGCCGCATGGATAAGGTCGCGCCGCTCCACGCCACGCGCATGGGCCCGGCCATCCGTCACGCCACCACCAAGCTCGCCAGCGTGGACGCCAAGACCAAGTTCATGTTCGTCATTAGCGACGGCCGCCCGCAGGACCGCGGCTACTCGCGCGAGGGTGTCGAGAAGGAATACGCCGTGCAGGACACGCGCATGGCCCTCATGGAAGCGCGCAACGTGGACATCACGCCCTTCTGCCTCACCGTCGACCGCAACGGCCACGACTACCTCCGCACCATGACCGGCGACCTCAACTACGAGGTGCTGCCGGACATCATGGAGCTCCCCCGCCGCCTGCCCCAGCTGTACAAGAAGATCACGCTGTAGCGCCCTCGCCACTGAATGACCTGGGAGATCGAATACACCGATGACTTCGGTGAGTGGTGGGACGGACTTGCGGCAAGACAGCAAGACGACCTCGGAGCGGTGGTGGGGCTATTGGAAGTGCAGGGCCCCAACCTGTCCTTTCCCTACTCATCCGATATCAACGGTTCACGGCATGGGCGTATGCGCGAACTGAGGGCGCAGAGTGGCGGCAAACCTCTACGGGTCTTCTATGCCTTTGATCCCAGGCGAATGGCTATACTGCTCATAGGTGGAGACAAGACAGGCGACGGTGGCTTCTATCAGCGCTATATCCCCATAGCTGATAATCTCTACGACCAGCATCTGGCAGACTTGCAGAGGGAGGGTCTGATTCCATGAGCGGCCGGCACAAGTTCAAGAACTTGATCGAGCAGTTGCCATCGGAGCGCCGTGAAGCGATCGAGGAGAGGACGGCAGAGCTGCTTGCGGCCATGCCTTCCCCCAAGGCAGAGGAGGAGAACAACCAAGCGCCGGTCGCCAGTGGAAGCCGTCAACCCCGTGACACGTACCGCTACCACTACCAGGTGGACAACAAGATCGTTCACTTCGGCATCACGAGCAACCCAGCCCGCAGGGAGGCAGAGCACCAGCAGGCGCGGCCAGGCGGTCACATCATTCAGCAGGGGCCTCGGGTAACCCGCCAGTCCGCCGAACGATGGGAACAACAGCAGAAGACCAGCCAGTTCAAGGTAACCCGCACGTCTGTTGACCGGTGGGAGCGACAGCGGAAGGTCACAAGCCGGAGCCGTACCGCCGGATACCGGCGTAAGACACGGTGACATCAGGGTGTTGCGCTTTGCATCCAGAGCCCTTAGCTTCAACAAGCAAGGTGGACGTGCGTCGTTCGCTTGAATGAGGACGCAGGCCAGCGAGTCTGGTCAGATGGAGGAAGGTCATGGGAGAACCTCGCGAAACGTACCGTTACCAATACAAGATGGGCAACAAGATCAGCCACGTCGGGATAACAAACGACCTTGCCCGCCGGGAAGCCGAGCACCAGCAGGAACACCCCGGCGGCCACATTGTACAGCAGGGACCTCGGGTGACCCGTGAGTCTGCTGAGCGATGGGAGCGCGAGCAAACCGAAAGGGGCAGGCCAACAGAAGGCCATCGCTAGGCGCCTCTCAGCACAGCATCATGGTGCAACTCATCAACCGCGGTTGGAGAAACAGCCTCGCTGAAATAGCGGAAGCAGCAGAGGAATCGCTACTTGTCGCGGCCCCGTATGTCAAAGAAGACGAGGCGCTGTGGCTGTGCGGCCTGCTGCGCCAGGATATCAAAGTGCTCACACTCGCCCGAATGGAGTTGCAGGCAATCAGCAGCTCCGCACTGGACATGGAGGCGTTGCTGCGCCTCGCGAGGGTATCGCCCTCCTCACAACTCATCGCCTTGCCCAACCTGCATGCCAAAGTATTCGTCGCCGACGAGAAGGCCGCCATCGTCACGTCGGGCAACCTGACCCGTTCCGGACTAGACACAAACATCGAGTACGGCATGGTGTTCCGTGAGCAAACGCTGGTGCGGAGAGTGCGAGAAGATATGCTTGATTTCGCGCGCCTGGGCAGCGTCGTGAACCCGGACACCATTACAGCCCTGCTCCCCTTACAAACGACTATGCGCGAGGCTGAGGCCGAAGTTGTGCGCAGCGTCCCCCTTGAAGCGAAGCGCCGTTTCGATGAAATCATGTGGCATGCGAAGCCCGCGTTCGCCTCAATGCAGGTCGGGAACCGAAGCGCCAACGCTATATTCGGCGAAACCGTCAAGTTGGCGCTTGCTGAAGGCCCGCAACCCACGGCAGCGATTCACGAGAGGATACGGCAAATGCTTCCCGACTTCTGCGACGACACCGAAGACCGTGTAATCAATGGCGTACATTTCGGCAAGAAGTGGAAACACAACGTCCGCAATGCCCAACAGTACCTGAAGCGCCAACACATCATCGCTTACGATGAACACAACCGCGTATGGATGTTTGTCTACCGCTAACAACTGCTGCTACAAGAGTGCTAACGAGGAGACAGCGCATGTTGCCCAGCGAGTACATACAGATGGGATGGTGCCAGAACACCGAGGCAAGGGACGCTTACGGCGTCCCATGCGAACCCACTGACAGCGATGCCCGCTCGTGGTGCTCAACGGCGGCAAATTCCCTGTGGCCTGACGAGCCGGAGGCTCAACATATCCTCGTGGAGATGGTTTTCCGTGTCATGGATGAGGAGTACATCCTAGACGTGGACTCGTCAGAGGGCATCGTCTCGCAGTGGAACGACGCGCTGGAGCGGACGATTGACGAGGTCATAGCAGTCATGCTGTACGCCGAACAGGAAGCAGGTATATGCGAAGCAACGGCGCAATGCAGCGAAGCCGCGTTAGTGCGGGGGTGAGATGAGGAAATTCGGCAAGCTCAGCGAACAGATGGACATGCTCTTGCCGGAACTGCCCCACAAGATGGAGGCAGAACGGGCAGCGTTCGCGGCCCTGCTCGCCAAACAACAGGCCAAGCAAGACGAGCGGCACCGCCGCGATTTTCAAGACTTTGAGATTTTCCCGATGCGCGGAGAAGTCCAGATTCTGACTCCATTCCCCTACTGGGGGCTGCCACTCGATTGGCAGTATGACGAGAACTGGGACAGCCAAGAGGACGAACCACTCAGGAAATCGAGTACGCCTCAGTCCCAACGTCCCGCTCTCCCACCTCCCCCATCTGCTAACATCCGCCTGCCATGGACTTCGAGCTCGAATGGACACCCGAGCAGGACGCCTTCCGCCAGGAAGCGCGCGCCTGGATCGAGCAGAACGTTCCCCACATCCCCGACCACCCGGACCCGGCGAACCTCACCCGTGAGGAGTACGAACTCCAGCGCGAGTTCGGGCGCAGGCTGGGCTCGAAGGGCTGGCTCTACCCCACCATGCCCGCCGAGTTCGGCGGCGGGGGACTCTCCATGGAACTCGCCATGGCCCTGGAGGAGGAGCTCGACCGCTACAACATGCCGCTCCCGCCCTACTACGACACCGGCGGCAAGCTCGGCGGGGTCGCCATCCTCGTCTGGGGCACCGAGGAGCAGAAGGCGCACTTCCTCCCGATGGTCCTGCGCGGCGAGATACGCACCTGGCAGCTCCTCACCGAGCCCGAGTCCGGCTCCGACCTCGCGAGCGTCCGCACGACCGCCATCCGCGACGGCGACGACTACGTCGTCAACGGCACCAAGATATTCGTCGGCAGCAGCCACGGCGCCGAGTACTCCTGGATGATCGTCGTGACCGACCCGGACGCCCCGCGCCACGAGAACCTCGGCTGGCTCATGATACCGATGGACCTCCCCGGCATCACCGTCGAGCAGATGGACCTCCTCTTCGTCGGCGGCGAGCGCGGAGCTGCAAGCGGCATCAAGAACACCGTCTACTTCGACAACGTCCGCGTGCCCGCATTCAACCTCGTCGGCGGCGAGGGCAACGGCTGGAAGGTCGCCGGCACGCACCTGGAGATCGAGCACGGCCTGCTCCGCAGCGCCGTCCGCGACGACCCGCTCACCGAGCGCGTGTTCGACTACGCCCGCAACGCGAAGCGCGGCGGCAGGCCGCTACTGGACGACCAGGACGTGCGAGACCGCCTCGTGGACTTCTACGTCGACTCGGAGGTTACGCGCCTGCTGCACTTCCGGAACTACGCGTGGCGCGGCCAGGGCAGGCAGCTCACCCATGAGGGCGCGCAGGCGTACCTCTACCAGAAGCGCGGCCAGCTCTCCAAGGCGCGCGCCGTGCTGGACGTGATGGGCCCGCAGGCGCTCGTGGAAGCTCCCGACGAGTGGGCCGTCGCCGGCGGCCATGTCGAGGTGCACCAGCGCGGCGCCATCGTCGACCAGCACCCCGGCGGCACCGCTGAGATACAGCGCGTCATCATCGCGCGGCGGCTCGGCATCGGGCGCGACGTGCGGGAAGAGCCGGGGAGGCTCCGCTAGCGATGGACCTGCTCCTGAACGAACAGCAGCGCATGCTGCAGTCCACCATCCAGGACCTGCTGCGCCGCGACTTCACGAAGGAAACGCTCGTCACCATCGACGCCGGACGCATGGACGTATCGCAGGGATGGCCCGCGCTCGCCTCCACCGGCCTGCTCGGCGGCCTCGTGCCGGAGGAGCACGGCGGCGTTGGCGGCACGTACGGCGACGCAGGCGTCGTGTTCGAGGAGCTCGGCAGAGGGCCGGTGCCTGGCCCGCACTTCTCGTCCGGCGTATTCGCGGCGCTCGCCTTGCTGGAAGGCGGCAGCGACCAGCAACGGGCCGCGCACCTGCCTGCCATCTCGACTGGAGACCAGGTCTTCGCCGTCGCCGTGACCGAGCCCGAGTACGGCTGGGAGCGCGGCGACGTGCAACTCGGGGCGGAGAGCACCGCGGACAGCTATGCGCTCAGCGGCGTGAAGCTCCACGTGCCCGACGCCGCGCAAGCGACCCACCTCCTCGTAGCGGCACGTACCGGCGATGCGAGCGTCGGCCTCTTCATCGTCCCCGCCGACGCGCCCGGCGTCGCGTGCAGGACGCTGCGCGGGCTCTCGACTGGCCTCGGCGAGGTGCGGCTGGACGGTGTCGTCGTCAGGGAGGACGCACTGCTCGGCGGCGCGTCGGACGGCTGGAAAGCCTTTGAGCGCGCGATGCTGAAGGCGACCGCCGTGCTCTCCGCGTACCAGGTCGGCGGGCTGGAGAGCGTCTTCCAGATGTGCTTGGAGTACAGCCGCACGCGCCGCCAGTTCCAGCAACCCATCGGACGCTTCCAGCGCGTGCAGGACCACATCATCGACATCGTGAACCACCTGGACGCAGCGCGCTGGACGACCTACGAGGCGCTCTGGAAGCTCGATACCGGACGTCCCGCGGAGAGCGGCGTTCACATGGCCGCCGCCCTTGCGAGCGAGGGCTACTACCTCGCCTGCAACGCCGCGCACGACGTGCATGCGGGCGTCGGCATCGTTCGCGAGTACGGCCTCACCCTGCACACACGCATGTCCCGCACTCTCTACCACCACCTCGGCAGCCCCCGCTACCACCGCCGCCAGCTCGCCGGGGCGCTGGGCCTCTAGCCGGGCCTGCCCTGCTCATGCTCTCTCCCTACCGCGTCATAGACCTCGCAGACGACCGAGGCATCTTCTGCGGGCGCGTCCTCGCCGACCTCGGCGCGGAGGTCATCAAAGTGGAGCCGACGGCAGGCGACCCCGCACGCCGCATCGGCCCGTTCCACCACGACGAGCCCGGCGTCGAGGACAGCCTCTTCTGGCAGCTCTATGCCGCGAACAAGAAGAGCGCAGCGCTCGACATCGAGTCCGACGCCGCGCGTGAAGCCCTGCGCAGGCTCATCGCCTCCGCCGACTTCCTCGTCGAATCGTTCCGCCCCGGATACCTCGACACACTCGGCCTGGGCTACGACGACGTCCGCGCGATCAACCCCGCCCTCGTCTACGTCTCCATAACCCCATTCGGGCAGGACGGCCCGTACCGCGATTTCGCCGCGACCGACCTCACCGGCTCGGCGCTGAGCGGGTTCGCCTACCTCACCGGCGACCCGGACCGTCCGCCGCTGCGCGTGAGCGTCCCCCAGTTCTGGACGCTGGGCGGAGCGGCGGGCGCGGCGGGCGCGATGACGGCGCACGCGGACCGCATCAACACCGGACGCGGCCAGCGCGTCGACGTCTCCTGCCAGCAGGCGCTCACTCGCACGCTCTCCCACGCGCCGCAGTTCTGGGACATGAACCAAGTCATCCTCAAGCGTTCCGGCCCCTTCCGCCCCATCGGCGACGGACGCAACCTGCGCGTGAACTTCGAGTGCGCCGATGGCTACGTCAACTACATCCAGCCCGGCGGCGCGACCGGCGGGCGCGGCATGGTCGCCCTCTGCACGTGGATGGACGAGCACGGCGAGGGTCACCCACTCCTCAGCAGCACCAACTTCGGCGCCTACGGCTTCGGCCAGCTGCCCGACGACGTGCTGGACGCGATGAGCGAGACGCTAGAGGCGTTCTTCCGCTCCCGAACGAAACGCTACCTCTCCGAGGAGGCGATACGCCGACGCGTCCTCCTCTTTCCCGTGAACGACCCCGCCGACGTCTGCTCCTACCCGCAGCTCGCCGCGCGCGGCTTCTTCCGCGAGACCGAGGCGCCGGACGGCGGCACGATGACAACCCTCGGCCCCTGGGTGAAGTCCAGCGAGCGGCCACTGCAGCTCCGCCGCGCGCCGAGGCTCGGCGAACACACGGAGGAAGTGCTCACCGGCCTCGACTTCTCAGCGGACGAGATACGCGAACTGCGCGCATCGGGAGCGGTGCGATGACCCAGCCGCCCAACCAACCGTTCGCAGGGCTGCGCGTACTCGACTTCTGCTGGGTCGTCATCGGCCCCATGGCGACGCGCTACTTCAGCGATTTCGGCGCAGAGGTGCTGCGCGTCGAGTCGTCGCTGCGGCCCGACGTCATCCGCCACGGCCTCCCGTTCGCTGAGGGCAAGCCGGGAACGAACCGCAGCGGCTACTGGGCCAACTATAACAGCGGCAAGCTCGGTCTCGGCCTCAACATGGCCGACGAGCGCTCCCGCAACATCGCCTTCCGCCTCGCGACCGAGTGGGCGGACGTCGTCACCGAGAACTTCACGCCCGGCACGATGGAGAAGTGGGGGCTCGGCTACGACGCGCTGCGCCGGCACAACCCTCGCCTCGTCATGTTCAGCGCCTCCATGCTCGGGCGCGGCGGCCCGTACGACTCCCAGCCCGGCTTCGGCCCCGTCCTCACCGCGCTCTCCGGTCATACCAACTTCACCGGCTGGCCGGACCGCGTCCCCGTCAGCCCTTACGGGGCGTACACGGACTTCCTCATCCCCCACATCGCCTACGCCGCCATCTGTGCCGCGCTGGACCATAGGCGGCGCACCGGTCAGGGGCAGTACCTGGACCTCTCGCAGTTGGAAGCCGCGCTCTACTTCGCGGGAACGCCGGTAATGGACTACCTCGCCAACGGACGCATCCAAACGCGCAACGGCAACCACGACCCCGACATGGCCCCGCACGCCGTCTACCGCTGCGACGGCAACGACCGCTGGTGCGCTATCGCCTGCCCCACCGACGCCGAGTGGCGCGCGATCGCAGCGACGATAGGCCGCCCCGACCTCGCGAACGACCCAGCCCTCGCGGCCCTCGATGGACGCAAGCAGCGCGAGAGTGAACTCGACGCCGCCATCGAGGCGTGGACGATCACCCGCTCGCCGGACGAAGTGATGGAGGCGTGCCAGGCCACCGGCGTCCCCGCGGGCGCGGTGCGCGACTGCCGCGACCTCTTCGACGACCCGCAGGAAGCGCATCGTGGTCACTTCGTGTTCATGGACCACCCGGAGATGGGGCGCTACGCCTCGGACGCCAACTGCTTCCAGCTCTCCGAAACCGCGCCGAAGTACCGCCGCGCCCCCCTCCTCGGCGAGCACACGGAGTACGTCATGCGCGAACTGCTCGGCATGCCGGAGAGCGAGTACCGCGCGCTGTCGGACGAAGGCGTGTTTCCAGTAGACTACTCGCTCAGTACTGGTTGAATTGAGAGCGAATGACAGCTCAAAGGAACACTGAACAAGGGCCAAGCAGCGAGCGAGTGCAAGCACTTCGACGGGCCGCAGAGCAATGGAAGAGGCAACTGGTTGACTTAACTGGTCGCAATCGCCTCCTGAACTACCGGCATCTCAAAGTCGGAACGCTTGACCTGACGCCTGATCAAAACCCTGAGGTCGATTCTCAGACGTTGGACGCGCTCCTAGCAGGCAGAACCGTTCACACGACCAAACTCTTCCCCGTGCAACTCTTCACGACAGGAAGAACCCAAGATATTCGTAAACGGTTGACGGCCATTCACCGGCAGGCTCGCGAGAATCTTGAGGAAAAGGGACTAGACACCCTATTCATGGCCATCGGTGTGGCGAGTTGGGCTGTGGATTCGGGATCCCAACCTACGGCTCCAATTTGTCTCGTCCCTATCAACATAACTCCTGATGGAGCAGGACGATGGGATTTCAGCATTGAACAATCCGGGGAACCTCACTTCAACCCTGTGCTCGTTCATGTGTTGAGGACTCAGCATGGCATCGACTTGGCCGATGAAGAAGATTTGGAACTCCCGGGCTCATTCGCTGGAATCCAAAGGTTCCTGAACAAATACCGGACTCAGTGGAGCAGAGTACGGGGTCTCGAAGTCCAATCGTGGATAGTAGTCAGCAACTTCCGGTATACAAATATGCCCATGGTCGCTGACTTGGATAACAATCTGGATGCATTCGCTGACAATGACTTTGTCGCAGCTATCGCCGGCGTAGAAGAAGCCCGCCGAGCTCTCGCGGCCAATATAAGCGACCCTCCTGCCAACAGACCGGACGTCGATCCGCCTCATTCAGAATTCATTATCCTGGACGCAGACGCAAGCCAACATAGAGCAATCAACCGGATATTGGCAGGTGAGTCAATCGTAATATGGGGACCGCCTGGAACAGGAAAATCCCAAACCATCGCGAACCTGATTGCGTCACTCTCCGCCAGCGGCAAGCGAGTTCTGTTCGTGGCGGAGAAGAGGGCAGCGATTGACGTAGTCGTTGCACGACTCGAAAGGGCGGATTTGTCCAATCTGGTTATGGATGCACACGGTGGCATCCAATCCAAACGTGAGTTCGCTCAGGGCATGGCGGATTCCATCACAAATATCAGGGCAACTCCTCTACCGGACAACTCTTCACTCCACCATAAACTGCAGAACTCCCGCGAAGAGTTAGTCTCTCACATGCAAACGATGCATGCTGTCCGGCAACCATGGGGGATCAGCATATTTGAATTGCAGGAGCGGTTGATTGGCATTCCTGAACCTGCCCGCGTCGCCCTCCCGATGAACGGAGCACAAGCGCGTCAGCTGACCACAGAATCAATCCAGGGATTCAAAGAGGACATTCAACGCTGGGTGGACTTAGAAGGGCCATACCTTAGTGACCGATACCCGGAATGGGCGCGCTCAAACGTCTCAACATCCGAGGACGCACGCGAGGCATTCGGATTAGTACGGATGCTGGCCAACGAAAGATTGCCGGAAGCAGAGCGTCTCTTGCAATCTTTTGTAGAGGGAACTGGACTGTCTCAGCCTGGCGACACAGCAGACTGGCTTGAGTTGCTGGAATGGCTTGATGAACTCCACAGATTCCAGCGTGACCTGGGTACAGACATCTACCAGTTGAACCTTGCCTTGCTTTGCAGCGAACTTGCTCCGGCATCCAATTGGAGCAGTTTCTTTGCGGGAATCTTCTCGTCTTCTTACCGAGATGCAAAGAAACAAGTGAAGGCAGTACTCCCTTCGGAGCTAGGTAGCCTCTCCGACAGCGTCCTGCTCAATATAACTAAGCGGGCACGCGATGACGCGATAAGGTGGAAGACATTAGGAAAGCGAACCAGCTTCCCCACTGTTCCGGATAACTTACAGGACGCCCTGTCGTCTGTAACTTCATTGGTCAGTGCTTTGGAAAAAGCAGAGAGGTTCTTCCCTTCCAGGGATTTGCTTGTCATCCCAATCTCCGAGCTGAGAGACACATTTGGTAGATTAGCATCTCACCAGACGGTCGCAGCAAACTTGCCACGCATCAGGGAATTAGAGAACCAGCTGAGAGTTGCTGGGTTCGACCAAGTACTCCCGATGATCAACAGTCAGGTTCCGGCTGAGTATAGCGCCGACGCCATCGAACACTCGTGGCTGAGTGCTGTATGGGACGAAATATCGTTTGATGATATGCGCGTTGCGGGGTTCAACGTAACGGTGCACAATCGCCACCAGAGAGAGTTCGTACAGTTAGATAAACAACATCTTACCGCTACTCCGGACAGGATCAAGCGACAGGTTGCCGAAAACGCAACGCACGCGATGAACCTCTATCCAAACGAAACCGCCTTGGTACGGAGAGAAGCCGCAAAGAAGACCCGCCACATCCCCGTGCGACGGTTGTTCAGAGAAGCCCCGCACGTGCTCACCTCAATCCGGCCTTGCTGGGCTATGTCCCCCCTCTTGGTGGCGGAACTGGTGCCTGCGGAAGCGGAACTGTTTGACGTGGTCATCTTCGACGAAGCTTCACAGGTCCCGCCAGCCGAGGCAATCGGCAGCCTGGCCCGCGCACGTCAGGCCGTGATAGCGGGAGACGGCCGCCAGCTTCCACCCACGAGTTTCTTCAACTCGCATGAAGTTGACGAAGAAGAAGATGAGGACGACCCGGGCGTGCTAACGGGAGACATCGAATCAATCCTGGATGTCGCCAAAGCAGGCCCGCTACGTGAAGAGATGCTCCAGTGGCACTACCGGAGCAAGGACGGGAGGCTGATTGCCTTCTCCAACTCCAATCTCTACGGAGAGGCGCTAACGGCATTTCCCGACACCGCAGTAATGCCTCCCCTCTCACATCAACTTGTTCCATTCCGGCCAGTCGCACAGAAATCAACCGTCTCTCACCCTGACGAAGTCACAGCGGTAGTCGAGTTGGTAATTGAGCACGCGCGTCAGCGTCTCCGTGAGTCGCTGGGAGTCATCGCATTCGGCATCCGTCACGCACTGAATATCGAGGAAGCCTTGCGCCTCCGGCTCCGCGAACTCGGAGACCACACGCTGGACAGATTCTTCGCTGAAGGCTCCAACGAGCGCTTCTTCGTGAAGAACATCGAAACTGTCCAGGGGGACGAGCGCGACGTCATTATCCTCAGCGTCGGTTATCACAAGAACAGCAACGAAACACTGCCCTACAGGTTCGGCCCTCTCAACCAGGAGGGCGGGGAGCGGCGTCTCAACGTCGCTATCACGCGCGCACGGCTGCGGGTGCACGTCGTTTCATCATTCTCTCAGTTCGATATGGACCCGAAGCGATCGAGCGCACGGGGCGTAGAGTTGCTCCGGCAATACCTGGAATTCGCATCGTCCGGCGGAACAGAGCTTGGGGCCACGACTAGCGACGTGCCACTCAACGCATTTGAGTTGGACGTGATGCATCGGCTGCAAGAGCGCGGAATTCCCGTGACGCCCCAGTACGGCGTCGCCGGATACCGGATAGATTTCGCGTGCGCCCACCCCGACCAGCCGGGGCGCATGGTGTTGGCTATCGAGACCGACGGTGCCAGTTACCACTCAGGTCAGACTGCTCGTGAGCGCGACCGTCTCCGCCAAACTGCCTTAGAAGAGAGGGGGTGGACCTTCCACCGCATCTGGTCTACCAGTTGGTTCAGGAACAGGGATGAAGAGTTGGATCACGCGGTTGAGGCATGGAGGCAAGCGGTCGGGAAGGCTGATGCCGACGAGTCGGACACCAGCAATGGCATAGCTCGTGAAGACCACAACCCAAGTGTTCTTCCGACACCAACCCCGCCTTCGCCTAGCAGGAGCGCTAGACCCCCTGTGCGGCCCGGCTACTCAATAGACCAGTACTCGCCTAGAGAATTGGTATTGCTCGCCCGATGGATTCTCTCCGACACACTGTTGCGGACCGACGAAGAACTGATGGCCGAGATGCGGAGTGAACTCGGGTTCAAGCGCCGTGGTATACGAATCGACTCCGCCTTGACCGCAGTCGTTCGGGCCGTACGCCACTCTACGCGCTCCTAACTGTCGGACGATGGCGTGTTCGAGTAGGTCCGCGCGGAACGCCTGGCAGGATCAGCTCGACGCCTCCGTAGACGACATGCGCTTATGGAGCATCGCCATCCTGACGAAATGACCGGCGGAGAGCACGCCTCCCATCGCGCCTGCAGCCAGACCCGCTACTCCCGCAAGGGCGATCGAGGCCAGGGTCGCATCGGTGTCCAGCAGCCCCGCTTCGGTGAACGGCTGCCTCAAGAGCAGCGGCGCGAGTATCCAGAATATCGCGCCGCTGCCGGCCCAGGCTCTCGCCAGAGGCCACGTCCATTCCTGTGACCACTCCCTGGGCCCCATGCGCAGCAACGTCCCCATGGCGCCTCCAGCAACTGCGCCCGCCGCGCCGCCTGCAGCAGGGAACGTCAGGAAGAAGATGCCCTCGCAGGCGCTCGCAGAAGTGGCCTGACAACCAAAGCCCAGAGCCAACGTCACCATTGCGGCTGCCAGCCCGACGAATGCGCCGACCACAGCGCCGATGGCCAAGCCCATCGTCGTCATGGCTATCCACCGGAGAGATTCCGGGAGGAGCGCCCGCAGGACGAGATACTGCGCGAGGAGCGCGGGAGCGCCGAAACAGAAACCCACGGATACCTGCCAGCGCGGCGAGAAGAGGAGATTGTGCAGGCCGCTCTCTTCCGCTACGGCGCCGCTCACCAATTCAGCCAGACCCGCGCCAATCCCCAGCCAATGGCTGTACTGAATGTCCAAAGCAACCACAATCTTCTTTGCACGCGGGAGTACTCACGCCAAAGCATCCAACGTTTGCTGATTCCAGGAAGACCGCGACCGAGCAAAGGCACAACTTCTCCCACCCGTATCAAGTATCAGTAGGATAGTCCCCCAACGCCCCCGCACTGAACCCGCTCCGTGATACCCTTGCGCCCGACACCCGGCGACGCAGGAGGACGCGCATGGCGGAGCAGCCTCTGGAAGGCAAGGTCGCGCTCATAACCGGCGCGGGAAGTTCGATGGGCATGGGACGCGAGATGGCGCTTGCCCTCGTGGGAGCCGGAGCGCACGCCGCGCTGATGGACATAGACGAGGGACAGTTGGAACGCAACGTGAACGACGCTCGCGAGATCGGCGGCGATGGCTGCGCCATCCCCATCGTCGGCAGCGTCAACAGCTGGGACGACGCACAGCGCGCCGTGAGCGAGACCATCGCGGGACTCGGCGGACTGCACGTCCTCATCAACAACGCAGGCGTCCCCAGCCACCGCACCAGCGGCTTCTGGGAGCTGCCGCCGGAGGAGTGGCTGCACACGCTCAGCGTCAACTCCAGCGGGCCGTTCCTCATGGCGCGCGCGGCCATCGGCCACCTCCGGGAACAGGGCTGGGGGCGCATCGTCGGCGTCACCACGAGCCTCGATACGATGATCCGGAACCTCCCCTACGGCCCGTCGAAGTCCGCCCACGAGTCGTTCATCGCCATCATCGCAAAGCAGCTCGAGGGCTCCGGCGTCACCGCGAACGTCCTCATCCCCGGAGGCGCCACCAACACCACCTTCATCTCTGACGACGCAGGACGCGACCGCGACGCCCTCATCCAGCCGGTCGTTATGCGCGCGCCTGTCGTCTGGCTCGCGTCCAACGAGGCCGACGGCGTCAACGGACGCCGCATCATCGCCTCGAAGTGGGACGAGAGTCTGCCCATGGACCAGCGGCTGGAGGCCGCGGCGGCGCCCGCCGCCTGGCCCCAGCTCGGACGTCCCGCCGCCGAACAGTGGCCCTAGGAGCACGCCATGACCACCAACCCGCAGGACGAACTGCAGGAAGCAGCCCTCAACCACCTCTGGATGCCCACCCAGGACTGGGCCGACCTCGCCGAGAACGGCGTCACGTTCATGGACGAGGGCGACGGCGTCCGCATCAGGATGTCCGACGGCAAGTGGGGCTACGACGGCATCGCCGGGTTGATGCTCGTGAACGTCGGCCACGGGCGTCAGGAGATCGTGGACGCCATCGCGGGGCAGCTGGGGAAGCTGCACTATGCCAACACGTTCAAGTACGGCTCGGAGCCCGTGGCCCGCTTCGCCGCCAGGGTCGCGTCGCACACCCCGGGCGACCTCAATCGCGTCTACTTCACCAGCGGCGGCTCGGAGGCCGTCGAGACCGCCCTGAAGGTCGCCTACCGCTACCACTACAACCGGGGCGAGCCGGGCAGGCGCAAGTTCATCGGGCGCGAGGGCTCCTACCACGGCACCACGCGGGGCGCGCTCAGCGTCTCCACCTCCGGCAACCTCGACCGTCCCTCCTACGACGAGATCCTGCCGGACAACTTCCGCGCCGCCCCGCAGCCTGCGTACTACCGCCGTGAGGACGAGTCGCTCTCGCCCTCCGAGTTCAGCATCCGCTGCGCGCAGGCCGTCGAGGACATCATCCTGGAGGAGGGGCCGGAGACCGTCGCCGCCGTCATCGCGGAGCCCGTCTCCTTCTCCGCGGGCGTCGCCGTCCCCGCACCCGAGTACTGGCCGATGCTCCGCGACATCTGCGACCGCCACGGCGTTCTGCTCATCGCGGACGAGGTCATCACCGGCTGGGGACGCACCGGCACGTGGTTCGGCATCGAGCATTGGAACGTCGTGCCGGACATGATGACGATGGCCAAGGGCATCACCAGCGGTTACTTCCCCGTCGGCGCGTGCGTCGTGCGCGACACCGTGTTCGAGGAGTTCCAGGGTGGGCCGGAGACGACGTACCGCCACGGCATCACCTACGGCGGGCACCCCGCAGGCGGCGCGGCGGGCCTGGCGAACGTCGCCATCATGGAGCGGGAAGACCTCGTCGGCAACTCGGAGCGGATGGGCGAACGCCTCCTCGCGCGGCTCGAGGCCATGCGCGAGCATCCCACCGTCGGCGACGTGCGCGGCCTCGGCCTCATGTGCGCCGTCGACCTCGTCTCCGACAAGCAGGCGAAGACGCCACTCTCCGAGACCCCTGGCGCGGTCGAATCGCTCAACCAGCGCCTCGTAGACGGCGGGCTGTACACCCGTAATACGCGCCAGGTCTTCTTCGCTCCCCCGCTCTGCGTCACCGCAGAGGAGATCGACGACATGGCGGACATCTTCGAGCGCTCACTCACCGCCACGGAACAGGAGCTGGGCCTCGCGTGATCCGCCTGCGCCCCTTCGCGAGCGGGGTTGCCGCGCTGATTTCATTCGCATGCGCGGTTGCCGTCCTGGCGTTGCTCGCGTGTGAGCCTGCGCCGACGCCCACGCCTCTCCCAACACCGACGCCGTCACCCACGCCGACCGCCACGCCCACCCCAACGGCTACGCCTACCCCAACTCCAACGCCTGTCCCCGCCGCCTACACTCTCGCCTACGACGGAGTTGCGTTCACCGGCGCGGGCGAGGGCGTGGTCGAGGTCGTCTTCTCGTTGGACGTCACGAACATCGGCGAGGCGCCGGGCGAGTCCGTCGACGTCCGCGTCGCATCCGGCGGGGCCGGACCCGAGACCGCGCACCTCATCGAACGCATCCCGGGCGGCGAGACGGCGGAGCTCGCCATCGACCGCTCCCTCCCGCCCGGCGAGCACCGCGTAACGTTCAGCATCGGCGGGGTGGGGCACACGGTTAACGTGAGCGTGCAGGCCGCCGACCTCGCGCTCGAACTGCTGCCGGAGTACGCCGCCACGGAGGACGGCGCGACCATGTTCGAGGCGCGCGTCACGAACTCCGGTGATGCCCCGGCTGAGGACGTCGCGCTCGCCGCCGAGTGGACGACCCGCCCCGATGAGGAGGGTACGTCCGGAAGCGCCGAACGCGCCGCGGTGATCGAGCGCATCGAGCCCAGCGAGAGCGAGACCGTCAGCCTCAGCCTGTCCATTCCCACCGGCGCCTACGACCTGGCTCTCGCAGTCACGACCGCTTCCCTCGAGGCTTGGACGAACGACAACGCCACCGGCGCCTCGTTCGAGGTCGAGTACGTCGACCTTGTCGTCGCCGTCGAAGGATCGCGCACCACCGGCTACCGGCAGGACGGCAGCGGCATCGTGGAGGTCTCGCTGAGTGTGTCCAACGAGGGCGTCGGTCCGAGCGGCCCCGTAGTGGTCGGTGTGCGCTGTGCCGACGGCACGGCTGCCGCGTGCAGCGCAGAAGCCGAACTTGCGTCCATCCCGCCTGACAGCAGCGGCACTACGACGCTCACCCTCACCCTTCCCCAGGGCGCCACCGCCCTCACCGCCTACGCCGGAGCGTTGGAGCACGGCTACCGCTGGGGTGAGCGCAATGTTGTCGACAGGCGTGTGACGGTGGCGGACAAGCCCGCCGTCGAGTACGTACTCGACGCGCTCGCGACCGTGATCGGCTACCGGCAGGACGGCACGGCGGAGGTCGAGGTCTCCGTGGCGCTTCAGAACGACGGCTACAGCCCCGCGCGGGACGCCCCTGTTGCCTCGCTGGACTGCCGCTTGGAGGGCGAACCGTTGAGTGGTTGCGGCGGGCCGCTGGACGGCCTGGCGCTGGCGGATGGCTTCGGCCCCGCCGAGAGCACAGCGCGCTTGCGCGTGCCCATGGGCACGGAATTGCGTGCCGTGTTGAGCGACGGCGCCGTCTCGAACGTCGTCACAGTGCCTGAGCGCATCCTCGGAATCGAACGAAGCACCTGGGAGTGCTTCAGCGACAGGCCGCTCCGCGAGGCGACCTACGAGAACGACTTCCTCGGCGGGTGCGGCGGGTGGACGTCCGCGACCGTGCTCAAGTGGGACCGGGACGAACCCGTGCGCGTCTGGGCGGACCCGTCCGGCGATGACCTCTATGTCCGCATACTGAGAGAGACGCTCGACGGGCTCTCCCCGCTGCTCAACCTCGATTTCGAGTGGGTGGAGACAGCGGAAGAAGCAACGCTCAAGGCATTTGTCGGCGTCCCTCGCAGCCGGAGCGGGAGCGTCGGGTTCCCTGCCTACTGCGCCGACACGGCGGGCTGCGCCGGGCCGGACGGATTCGACGACGGCAGGATCACGGACGCCTCAATGAGCGTCTGGCTCAACACCGGTATCCGCAACCAGCAGGAACTGCGCGACGAGATCG
>CBDCOP010000005.1:0-38205 GCA_965219845.1 Dehalococcoidia bacterium
TTCGCCGCCAGCATGGGGCACACGCCGGACATCGGCGGCGTGGCAGCGGGCAGCCGCAACGCCACCGCACGCGACCTCTTCGGCGAGGGCCTGCAGATCATGCCCGTGCGCTACATGAGGAACTACGAGCTCGTGCAGGACACCGCCTCGTTCGTCCGCGCCAACAGCCGCGTGCCGGACATGATGATCGGCGACCTCTCCGCCAAGGCCGGCGTCTGCTTCTCCATCGGCGAAGAGCGCGTGAAGGACGCCATCCGCGTTTATGGGAAGGACACCCTCCTCCAGATGTTCGACGACCTCGGCGAGCGCACGGAGCAGCAGGCCCGCGAGCATATCTCCCACTGGAAAGACGGCGTCAGCGAGTCCGAAACCTGGGTGGACGACCCCTCCAACCCCGGCAAGCCCATCCGCCTGCACGCCGCCGCCATCAAGGAGGGCGACCGCCTCATCCTCGACTTCACCGCAACCGGCGACCAGGCCTCCGCCCCCATCAACGTGCGCGAACCGTTCATCCGAGGCCTCGTCTACAACGGCGTCATCTGCATGACCGACCCGTACTTGCCCATCAACCACGGACTCGCGAACGCCGTCGAGTGTCGCTTTCGCAAGGGCAGCATCATCTCGCCGGAGTTCCCCGGCCCCGTTGGCTTCTACTCCAAGACCATGGCCATCGCCGAGAGCGTCATCATGACCGCCGTCGCGAAGGCCGCCGGGCAGCCCACGCTCGCCCACGGCTCCACCCAGAGCTCCATCGTCATCGGCTACCAGGGCGACGCTGACCGCCAGTACGTCCAGTACGAGCTCATGTACGCCGGAGCGCGTGCGTTCGACGGCGGCGACGGCTTCTCCGGCGTCGGCGCGCGAGCCAGCGGCGGACGCTTCACCAGCGTCGAGATCATCGAGTCCGAGTTCCCCGTGGACGTGGCGCGCTTCGAGGTGCTGCCCGACACCGGCGGCGACGGCAAGTCGCGCGGCGGCCCCGGCTACGTGCGCGAGTACAAGGTGCGCTCCGCCAGCCGCCTCTCCGGCGGCGCGGCCAAGCGCGAGGCCGCCGGCATGGAAGGCGGCGGCAACGGTTCGAACGCCTACGTCGTCGTGCACCCCGGCACCGACCGCGAGGAGCGCTACCCCGGCATCGCCTCCAACCTCGGACTCCAGCCCGGCGAAGTCTTCAGCATCGAGACGGGCGGCGGCGGCGGCGTCCTGCCCCCCGCCGAGCGCGACCGGGAACTCGTCAAGGAAGACCTGCAGGACGGCCTCGTCACCCCGGGGAAGGCCATGGAGACCTACGGCCTCACGGAGGCTGAGGTGGCGGAGGCGCTGGCGGACTAGTGTCAGTACGCGCAGTCGTCTGGAACAGCCTCGTTTACCGAACGGGGTTCAGTGCTTTGAGTACGGGCAGAAGCTCTTGGGCAATCTCCAACGACCTTCCTGCCAGCCCTGCCCAACTGTTCACGCGGTGCAGCTTGAAGACTGCTCGCGTTCGGCGGTTCTGTGGGTTGGTGTAGTAGTCCGCTTGGACACGCATCTGCCGCAACTGGTTCAGCTTGTCGGACACCCTCTTTTCCGTTATCGCGCTGACTACGAACCAGTGAAGTGACTCTTCCGCTCTCATCCTTGCGCCATCGACCCCAAACAAGTTATTGCGTGCAGTGAGGTAGCAAGAGTAATACGCACGACTGATGGCTGATCTGTAGTCCTCTTCCTCTCCGCTGTGCAGAACGAGACACCTCGCCTGCGTATAGAATCGCTCGGGGTCGAACATGGAAGGGCGTCAGTCCGTCCAGTTGAAGAACAGTCTGATCTTGTAGAGTGCCGTCTTCCGGCTCTTCGTGTCCAGGCCTTCGGCCCACCGCTGGTACGCGTCTCCGACTTCGTCCCAGAACGCGAAGACCTCCTTGGACGTGCCTGCTGTGTCCACGACGACAATGGCCTGATCGTGGCCCTCCAGGATGTCCTCGTCTACGTCCAGGTACGCGCCCTCGACAGGGAACCCGTCCTCAAGCGCTTTGGTACGGATGATGGCCCATGCGTGCTCCGCAAGCCGCCGCACTGTTGGGGTCAGGACGCGGTGCTTCATGCTGCCGTCGAGCGGCGTGTCCGCGGTAATAGTGGGGTGAGCAACCATCTGTGACTGCCTCCGGTGTCGTAAGCAAGCTCTTGGCAACAGTCTTGGCTGGCGGCGCTGCAAAGCCAAACGGCGCTACGTCAGTGTACTATACCCCCAACCCCTGACGGCGGAGGTATGCGATGGCGTTCGATCTGCTCATCAAGGGAGGCCTCGTCGTGGACGGCACCGGCGATGCCCCGCAGGTCGCCGACATCGGCATCGTGAACGGGCGCGTCGCCGCCGTGGGATGTCTGGACGGCCCGGCTGCGCGCGAGATTGACGCCGGAGACCGCGTCGTCACCCCCGGCTTCATCGACCACCATACCCACTACGACGGGCAGGTGACGTTCGACCCGCTCTGCACCTTCTCTTGCTACAACGGCGTCACGACCGTCGTGAGCGGCAACTGCTCCCTGACGCTCGCTCCCGTGCGCGAGGGTGACGAGACGGCGCTCGCCGGTATGCTCGCGAAGGTCGAGGCCATCCCCTACGACATCCTGATGAACGGCGTGCCCTGGGGCTGGCGCACGTTTGGCGACTACCTCGGCTCGCTCGACAACAACCTCGGCATCAACTTCGGAGTTATGGTCGGCCACTCCGCCGTCCGCCGCTGGGTCATGGGCGCCGACTCCCAGGAGCGCCAGGCCACCGGCGACGAGATCGAGGCGATACAGACAGCGGTGCGCGAGTGCATCGACGCCGGGGCGCTCGGCATATCGTTCGACCGCAACCCGCGCCACGCCGGGATGGACGGCAAGCTCCTCCCCGCGAACGTCGCCTCCATCGACGAGCTCTACGCCATCGCTGGTACGCTGCGCGACCTCGACACCGGCGTCATGCAGGTCGGCGACCCCACGAACCTCGAGCTCAACGACGGCATCTGCACGAAGATGTCCGAGCTCAGCGGGCGTCCGGTGACCTATCTCTCCATCGTCCAGAGCACGCTGCGCCCGGACCAGTGGCGGGAGCATCTCGCCCACCTTGCGGACGTGGCAGCCAACACCACGGCGCGCATCTACCCGCAGATCAACCCGCGCCCTGGCCTGCGCTTCTTCCAGATGGACAGCGCGGAGTTCTTCAATTTCATGCCCACGTGGAAGCGCATCATGAACGGCGCCAACGCGGAGCGCGTCGCCGCCTTCGCGGACGCGTCACTCCGCCCGCAGCTCGCGAAGGAGGTCTCCGAGCACAGCGACAGCACCGCGCTCGGTTTCTCCGGGCGCTGGGACCACGTCGTCATCGTCAAGCCCGCGCTGGAGAAGAACAGGGCCCTCGCAGGGATGACCGCCGCCGACCTCGGCGCGCAGCGCGGCATCAGCCCCATGGACGCCTTCCTCGACCTCGCCGTCGAGGAGGAGATGAAGACGTGGTGCGCCCGCAACCAGCAGAACAACGACGACGAGGCGATGGCCGCCATCCTCAACGACACGCACACCCTCATCGGCCTGTCGGACTCCGGCGCGCATGTCGTGCGTGAGGGCGGCTACGGCTACGGCGTCCACTTCCTCAGCCACTGGGTGCGCGACAAGGGCATCATGTCGATCGAGGAGGGCGTCCGCCGCCTTACCTCGTTCCCTGCGGACATCTTCGGTACGCCGGGGCGCGGCAGGCTCACGCCCGGCAGCAAGGCCGACGTGCTCGTGATGGACTACGAGAACCTCGGCCTCGACCCCTCGGAAGAGGCCTACGACCTGCCCGGCGGCTCCATGCGGCTCAAGCAGGTGGCGCACGGCATCCCGTACACCGTCGTCAACGGGCAGGTGCTGCTGGAGGACGGCGTGCACACCGGCGCGCTCCCCGGCCACGTCGTCCGGAACTCCCGCTGCGAGACCGCGAAGAACTGGAACGGAGCGGCGGGCTAGACGTTGTCCTGGGTAGCAATCGCACTGACGGGAGCGGCGATCTCCTCGATCGTCAGCATCTTCGACAAGACAGTCATCTACCGCTATGCGAGGACGCCCCACACGCTGCCGCTCCTCATCGGCATCGCGCAGACCTCCGTGGGCATCGTCGTGCTGGCTATCGTCGGCATCCCGGAGGAGGCGGCGTGGGAGCCGGTGCTCTGGGCGCTCCTCTCCGGCGCGGTCTTCGGAATCAGTGCGCAGTTCCTCATGCACGTGCTCTTCCGGAATGAGGTATCCCGCACCATCCCCGTGTTCCAGAGCTATCCCATCTTCACCGCCATCTACGCCTTCTTCTTCCTCGGGGAAGACCTGGGCGTGGTCGAATGGCTGGCGGTGGCTGTCGTCGTTGCGGGAGCGGTGCTCATCTCATTCCGGCCTGAGTCCTCCGTCCGCAGGCTCCTGCTGGATAGGGCGTTCGTCCTGCTCATGATCGGCAGCGCCATACATGGCAGCGCGCATGTGTTCGGCAAGGTTGCGGTGGACGAGCTGCCGGTGCTCTTCACCCACGGCCTCAGGTCCATCGCACTCGGCGGTGTCTTCTTTGCCTTCAACCTCCGGAGCGAGTCCGTGGACGATGTGCGCACGTTCGTCCGCACCTGCAGTCCCGCGCTCCGGTTCGTCGCCATGAACGAGCTCATCATCGCCACCGCGGGACTGCTCCTGATGTTGTGGGCGCTCCAACTTGGCCCTGCGGCGCTCGTCACTGCCCTGACGAGCGCGCGCGCCTTCTTCCTCGTAATCTACAGCACCGCGCTGGCGCTCGTCTGGCGCGGCGCTCTCGGCGAGGTCACCACCCGCAGCGTGATCGCCGTCAAGCTCGTTTCTACCGCGCTCATCGTGGGCGGGGTCGCGGCTATCGCATTAGGGAGTGCATAGCGGATGTCATGGGTAGCAGTGGTGCTGGCGGGCACTGCGCTCGCCGCGCTCCTCAGCGTTCTGGACAAGACAGTCATCCACCGCTACGCCCGCATGCCCTATCTGCAGCCGCTCGTGATCGGCATCACCATGCTGTTCCTCGGGCTTGTCCTGATTCCGATAACCGGTATCCCTCCTTCCGCAACGTTCGAGGCCGTGCTCTGGGCGCTCATCTCCGGCGCCTTCTATGGCCTCGGCACGCACATCCTCGTGTACACGCTCTACACGCAGGAAGTCTCCCGCGTCATTCCCGTCTATCAGACGTACCCCATGTTCACTGCGCTCATCGCGTTCTTCTTCCTCGGCGAACGGCTGGATGCCGTGGAGTGGCTCGCGATGCTGGCTCTCGTGGGAGGGGCGGTGCTGCTCTCCTTCCGGCTGGACCCGTCCGGTTGCAGCTTTCTGCTGGACAGGGCGTTCGTACTGCTCATCCTCGGCAGCGCCATAGAGGGCAGCTCTTTCGTGTTCGGAAAGTCGGCCGTGAACGAGTTGCCGGTGCTGTTCGCGCACGCGTTGCGCCTGCTCGCCATCGGCAGCGTGCTGCTCGCGTTGAACCTGCGCCGGCGCTCGCTGGAACAGGTGCTCTGGTTCGTCCGTACCCGCAGCCCCGCGCTCCGGTATGTCGCGCTCAACCAGCTCGGCATCTCCAACGCGAGCCAGTTCCTCTCCCTCTGGGCGCTCTCGCTCGGCCCCACGACGCTCGTGACGGCGCTCTCCGGCCTCCGGGCCTTCTTTGTCGTCGTCTACGCCATCGTCCTCTCGCGAGTGTGGCGCGGCGCACTGGGCGAGCGCAACACTCGCGGCACGATCGTCATCAAACTGGTCTCAACCACCCTCATCGTGGGCGGCATCGGCACCATAGCGGTGGGGAGCGGATAGCCGATGTCCTGGGTAGCGATCATACTTGCGGGCTCGGCGCTCGCCGCGTGCATCAGTATCCTGGACAAGACCATCATCCACCGCTACGCTCGCACGCCCAACACGCAGCCACTCGCCATCGGCCTTACCCTGCCGGTCGTTGGGACGACGCTGCTCCTGGTCTTCGGCATCCCCGAGTCGGCCACGCCGGAGGCCGTGCTCCTGGCGCTCGTCTCCGGCGCGCTCTACGGCCTTGGCACGCACATCCTCATCCACACGCTCTATACGCGGGAGGTCTCGCGCGCCATACCCGTCTACCAGACGTACCCCATGTTCACCGCGCTCATCGCGTTCTTCTTCCTCGGCGAGCGGCTGGGCGCCGTCGAGTGGCTCGCCGTGCTCGCCGTCGTGGGGGGCGCCGTGCTGATCTCGTCCGGTCCAAGCGCGTCCCGCGGCTTCCTGCCGGACAGGACGTTCATGCTGCTCATGCTCGGCAGCCTCATAGAGGGAAGCTCCTTCGTATTCGGCAAGTCGGCGGTGAACGAGTTGCCGGTGCTGTTCGCGCACGCGCTGCGGATGCTCGCCCTCAGCGGCGTCCTGCTCGTCTTCAACCTGAGGCGGCCGCCGCTCGACGACCTCATCTCGTTCTTCCGCACCCGCAGCCCCGCGCTCGGATACATGGCCGTTAACCAGTTCTTCGTGGCCAACGCGAGCCTTTTTCTGCTCCTCTGGGGGCTCTCACTCGGTCCCGTCACGCTCGTCACCGCGCTCTCCAGCCTGCGGACGTTCTTCCTCGTCGTCTTCACCATCAGCCTCTCGCTGGTCTGGCGGGGCGCGCTCGGCGAGGTCACGACGCGCGGCACGGTCGCGGTCAAGCTCGCCTCCACTGGCCTCATCGTGGGCGGAGCGGTCGTCATAGCCCTCGGCAGCGGGTGACGGCGCAACTTACCGCATAGCCTCCGCAACCTGTGCAAGAATGAGCAGGCCCTGTCCCATGAGCAGCACTGCACCCGCACGACGCATCACGCTCTACCCGTCCTTCCGCGGATGGTGGATCGTCGGCGTCTCGTTCCTCGCGCTCTTCACCCACGGCGCGGCTACTAGCTACCTCTTCGGCCTGCTTGTCGTCCCGATGGAGAACGACCTCGGCTGGAGCCGCACGATGCTCACCGGCGCGCTCACCGTCGCCACGTTTGTCTCCGCCGGGCTCGGTATGCTGCTCGGCCCGCTGTTCGACAGGAGCGGCGCGCGGCTCGGCATGACCCTCAGCGCCCTGTTCGGCGGCGCGTGCCTCGTGCTCTTGGCGTTCACGGATGTGCCGTGGGCGTACTACCTCCTGCTCGGCGTTGGGGTTGGCGCGGCTCGGACCGGACTGGAGACCGTGGGGCCGCGCACGTCCATCGCCAACTGGTTCGTGCGCCGCCGGGCCGCCGCGTTCGCCTGGTCCAGCGGTGGGCGCGCCGTCTTCGGCTTCACCATGGTGCCCGTCTTTGCCATCCTCATCGAGCAGACCTCGTGGCGCGCCGGATGGGCCGTCCTCGGCGTCGTCGAGATCGTCATCCTCGCCCCGCTCGCCTGGCTCATCGTACAGCGAAGACCGGAGGACCACGGGCAGTTCCCCGACGGCGACCTGCCGGGCGCGGTGCGCACGGAGCAGCGTGGCCAGTCGCGCACCGTGGCGGACGAGGACAGTTGGACGCTCAGGGAGGCCGTTCGCACGCGGACCCTCTGGCTCATCGTCGTATCGCTCATGCTTACCGGGTTCCCCGCCACCGGCGTCATTGCGAACATGGTGCCGTACTTCATGGACGAGGGGCTCTCCTCGACGTTCGCGTCGAGCGCGTTCGCATTCTTTGGTTTCGGCGCGATGCTGGGGCGTCCGTTCTGGGGCTACGTCGCCGCGCGCTTCGGCGTGCATGCCAGCCTCACGCTCTGGGGGTTCGGTTACTCCCTCGCCATAGCGCTCTACGTCCTGGCGGACACGCCTGCCACGCTCTTCGCCGCCGCGTGGCCGATAGGCCTCGTCATCGGGGGTTCGCAGCAGCTCCAGTCGCAGGCGTGGCCGGACTACTTCGGACGCAGGCACGTCGGCGCAATCACGGGCCTTACTGTCCTGCTCGTCACGCCTGCGATGGCGTTCGGGCCGCTCGTCACCGCAGCGGCCTATGTGCTCACGGGGAGCTACGAACCTGTGCATACCGCTTACGTCGTGGCGCGTTCTTCGCCGGGTTCTTCTTCCTCGCCGCCCGCCGCCCGAGGAGAAGGGCTCTGTCCCCTCTCCCTACAAGGGGAGAGGGTTAGGTTGAGGGTACTCCGGTGTGGGGTTGGACGGGTGTCTGGTCCCCTCTCCCTACAAGGAGACCCTTGCGTAACCGTGAGGGGAGACGCGGTGGGGGGGTACTTGATCCCTTCCCCCTCGATGGGGGAAGGCTAGGATGGGGGTGAATCGGCGGGGCGTGGGGTGTGCGATGGAGTTACGCAAAGGTAGCTACAAGGGGAGAGGGCTGGGGTGAGGGCCCTGCGTGCCCTCCTACGTCTGACTCCCCCTGCGCCGTCGGAGCGCCAGCACTGCTATCGCCAGCGGTATCGCCAGCACCACCAGTCCAATGAACACGACCATCACCAGCGGTCCCTGCCCGAGTATCGAGTCCACGGTATGGAGGAGCCACTCCAGCAGTTCGGAGTCGGTCGGCTCCGAGTGATGCGCGCGAATGCCCACGCCCCGCTCTCTCTCCTACGCCTCGGCCAACCGCATCGGCATGTAGCGCGCCGAGACCTCCCGCTCCCGCACCATCCACGCCATCAGCGACGCTCCGATCAACAGCACGACGCACACCAGCCAGACCGGGTCGTAGGAGAGGAAGTAGTCGTAGGTGAAACCCGCCGCCAGAACGGCAACGGCCCCGGCGCACATGTGCACCATCGTCAGCATACCGGTGATGGAGCCCACGTTGCGGACGCCGTACACCTCCGCGGTCAGCGCGCTCGTCTGCGGCACCGTCGCAAGCCACGAACCGCCCGCGACGACCGCGAACACCCACAACCCCACCGAGCTCGGCAGCACCAGCAGCGCCAGGAAGCCAACTCCCCGCGCTGCGTAGATGACCGTGAGCGCGTTCTTCCGCTGGATGCGGTCGGAGATGAAGATGCCCACTCCCAGGACGCTGACCACGTTCGCGAAACTGAGCAACCCGAATGCAAGGGCGGCAGTCTGCTGCGTGATGCCCTCCGTCTTCGCGAACGACACGAAGTGCACGGCGATGATCGCAGTCGTTACGCCGCAGACGACGTACGTGAGCGTGAGTTGCCACATCGGCGCGGAGCGGTACGCCTGCTTCCAGTGGGATACCGCGAGTGGGCCGTCGTGTATCTGTGGCCGCTGCGAGCCCCCCGCCGTCCCCGGTGCATCGCCGTCCGGCCTCAGCCCCATCGCCGCCGGGCGGTTGCGGACCACCAACAGCACCAGCGGTAGCACGAGCACCAGCATGATCCCCGCGAGCACTCCCAGTGCGACCCTCCAGTTGAAGAGCTCCAGCACGTAGGCTGAGAAAGGCACCAGCAGCATCGCGCCCCCGGAGCCCCCAGCCGTGATGATGCTCAGCGCCGCGCCGCGCCTCCGCACGAACCAGCGTGCGATGAGCGGCGTTATCGGCGTGAACATCGCTCCGGCGTTGGAGAACGACGCGAGCGTCGCGTAGAAGAAGGCCAGCATCCAGATGTTGACCGAGAACGCCATTGCTATCGTGCTCACGCCAAGCACGCCGACGCTCACACAGGCGACCACCCGCGCTCCGTACCGGTCGGCGAGCCCGCCCACCACCGGCTGCGCCAGGCCGTTCACCATCCACCCGGCGAACGCCACGGCGGACATAAACGAGACCGACCGGTCGAACTCTTCTGTCCACGATGGCAGGAACAGCCCGTAGCTCTGACGGAAACCGATGGAGACGAACGTCATGAACAGCAGGGCCGCCACGATGTACCAGCCGTAGAAGATGCCGCCCTGGCTCGTCCTGCCCGCCGCGCCGTCTGATGCCACGCCCGCCCCTTTCGCCACGCTCTCCGAGATTATACCCGTCGCTCTCTTGCGCATTTCGGCAGGCGAGGCGCCCTACACCTCCAGGCGCCGGTAGCGCGGCAGGGCCACGCTCGCGACGGCGATGATCGCGAGTCCGGCGATGCCTCCGACGAGGAAGGCGAAGTCCACGCCGTACACCCTGGAGAGCACACCGGCGACCAGCCCCCAGAACGGCATCATGCCGATCTCCATCTGGTACACGCCTATCACCCGTCCGCGGAGGTCGTCCGGCGTCATCGTATGCACGATGGTCATGTTCGTGGTCATCACCACCTGCACGAACATCTGCTGGAGCAGCAGTGCAAGCATCGCCATCCACAGTGTTGCCACCTGCGAGAGGACGATGATGGAGACCGCCGCCAGCGTGAACGCCGCGGAGGCGAGCACCCCCTTCCGGCGCATCGACGAGAACCCCGCCAGCAGCGCCGTTCCCAGGAATCCGCCTATCCCCATCGCCATCAGCAGCAGGCCCAACTGGCTCCCGTCGTCGTTGCCGAGTATCTCCGCGGTGTACACGGGTAGCTGGTTGAAGACCATGGCCAGCATCGTGAGCGACAGCCCGAACGTCATCACGGTCGTGACGCGCGTCGTCGGCTCGCTGATGACGCGAGCGAACCCCTCCCTGAGGTTGTGCAGCGGCGAACTCTCCCTGGCGTGCGCCCGGTCGGCCGTGTAGTACGGCGTCCGCATGCGGGTGAGCACCAGAAGCGCCATGAAGAAGAGCACACCCTGGATGAAGAAGTTGATGTCCGGGCCGAAGAACGCGATCACGAACCCGCCTACGGCCGGACCGATCGCGCGCATGAGGTTGAACGACATGGAGAGCATCGCCGTCGCGTTCATCAGCGCCTCGCGCGGCACCGTGTTCGCGATGAGCACCTGGCGCACCGGGTTGTTCCCCGCCCACAGAATGCCGAACAGAAAGGCGAATACGTACAGGTGCCACAGCTGCTCCAGATCGTTGAACAGCACGAGCGCGAATGCGAACACGAGCACGGTGACGAGCACCTGGTCCACGATCAACAGGTTCCGCCGGTCCACCCGGTCCGCGATGACGCCCGTGATCGGCGATAGCAGCAGTGGAAGCGTCCGGACTCCCACCACGCCCGCGACCTGCAGGGGGTCCTTGCTGAGGTCGTACGCGAGCCACCCGAGCGTTACCTGCTGGAACCAGACGCCCCCCGCCACCAGCCCGGTTGTGAACCAGAGGATGCGGAAGTCGGGGTAATGCAGCGCTCGCCTGGAGATGGCGCTCTGCGCTGCGGGAGCGGCTGGCTGGGGGGCTGACGCTTGCATGGGAGGTCCGTCCACTATACGCCGTACCGTTGCGCGGCGTGCCTGGCAGCCTTCGGCTTGGTTGCCTTGGCGGAGGCGGGGTCTATACTCCCCGGAAGAGGGAGCGCAACCGCGCGGGAGGAAGGCTATGAACGCGAACATCGAGTTGGTCATCGATGCCGACGGCCACGTCCGGGAGGATAACGACGGCATCCGGGAATTCCTGCCGACTCCCTTCCACAGGGACAGGATGCAGACCATCTTCCCGCCCTTCGACCATTTCCACCGCTACCACCTGATCGAGCCGGACCCGGAACGCGCCAAGAGGGGCGTCGTGGGGCCGGACGAGTGGCTCACGTTCCTGGACGACGTGGGCATCGACACCACCGTTCTCTACCCGACCCAGGGGCTCGCCTACGGCAAGATCACCGCCATCGACTGGGCGATAGCCGCGACGCGGGCGTACAACGACTGGCTTCACGCTACTTACTGTGCCCGGGACCCGCGATTCAAGGGCATGGCGCTGGTCCCCATGCAGGACCCGTCGTCGGCGGTCGAGGAGCTGCGGCGCGCGGTGACCGAGCTTGGGATGGTGGGCGCGATGCTGCCGTCGCGCGGCCTCAGCACGCACCTGGGCGCGAAGACCTACTGGCCCGTGTACGAGGAGGCCGACCGGTTGGGCTGTGCGGTCGCGGTCCACGGCGGATGTCACGACGGCATGGGCTTCGACGACCTGAACCGGTACGCGCCCGTCCACGCGATGGGCCACCCGATGGGCGTGATGATCGGGATGGCCAGCATCGTCTTCAACGGCGTGCTGGACCGGTTCCCGAACATGCGGATGAGCTTCCTGGAAGGCGGAGTCGGCTGGTTCCTCATGGCGATGGAGCGGTTCGACCGCTCGCATGTCACCCACGTCGAGCACGACCCGGAGGGCGAGTACGGTCCGCACGGCGACGAGACCCCCAGCGAGTACATCCTGCGGCACATCCGCGACGGACGGCTGTACATCGGGTGCGAGGGCGAGGAGCCCGCGCTCGGCTTCGCGGCGACGCGCTACAGCGCGGACGCTTTCCTCTACTCCAGCGACTTCCCGCACGAGGTAACCACGGAGATGTGCAAGCGGGAGATCCAGGAGGTCCGGGAGAGCGAGGAACTGACCGACACCGCCAAGGAGGCGATACTCAACCGGAACGCCCTGCGCTACTACCGACTGTGAAACTGTGAACGCTGCCGTACCGTCGTTCCTGCGGGGGCAGGAATTTCGCCTGGCGTGGAGGTGCGATCGGAGGTGGGGACAGGTGTCCGGTTCCCTCTCCCTACAAGGGGAGAGGGCTAGGGTGAGGGTACTCTCGGGGTGGGGTGGAGCGTGGTGTGTGCGATGAGAGTGTCTTGGGGTTTCTGACGCAAAGTGTCATTGGTGACATCACCCCCTTGCCCGGTGGTCGTGCGCCCTCCTACCATGAGACTGGCCGTGGACGTGGTGGCCGAGTCTCCGTGAGGGAAACGTAGGAGTAGATGTTACCGATTGTTACCAATTGTTACCGCTTGTGCGGAGATTCGCGCCCCCGACAGAAGTGGGGGAGAAGCCCGTGCTTCTGCGCGCGGGGTAACATGACGCAACAGTCCGGGGGCGAGGGCTGCGTAGAGGCGCACACGCGTTGAACGTTCTGGTAACAGGCGGGGCCGGCTTCATCGGCTCCCACCTCGTGGACAGGCTCATTGCCGAGGGGCATGACGTTGCCGTCGTGGACATCCTCGCCACCGGCAAGCGCATACACGTCAACCCGCAGGCCGCGCTCTACGAGATCGACATCCGCAGCCCCGCGCTGGCGGCGGCGTTCGAGGCCGCGAGGCCCGAGGCCGTCTTTCACGTAGCGGCCCACGCCAGTGTGAGCGAGTCCGTCCGCGATCCCATGCACGACGCCGAGGTCAACGTCCTCGGCACGCTGAACGTCCTCCAACAGTGCGCGGCTTATGGGGTGGGGCGCTTCGTGTTCAGCTCCACGGGCGGCGCGCTCTACGGCCAACCGGAGCACCTGCCCGCCGACGAAGAGCATCCCGTATGTCCGCTCTCGCCGTACGGTGCGTCCAAAGATGCGGCCGAGGCGTACGTGCGGACGCTCTGTCCGCTCTCCGGCATCCGTTACACCATCCTGCGCTACGGCAACGTCTACGGCCCGCGACAGGACCCGTTCGGCGAGGCGGGCGTCGTCGCCATCTTCGCCAGCGCCATGCTGCGCGGTCAGCGGCCCGTCATCTTCGGTGACGGCTCACACGAGCGGGACTACGTCTACGTTGACGACGTCGTGCAGGCGAACGTGCTCGCGCTTGCGCGCTCGCTCGAGCAGGACGAAGACGCCGTCTACAACATCGGGACCGGCCAGGGAGCGACGGTCGCGCAGGTGTTCGACGCGCTCGCCGGGGCCACCGACTACGGCGGCAGCCCGGAGCACGCGCCTGCGCGTCCGGGCGACGTGCATCGCATCTACCTGGACGTTCGCCGCGCGGAGCGGGAACTCGGCTGGCGCGCCGTCGTGCCGATTAACGAGGGCATCCGCCGCACCGTCGATGCGATGCGCCAGGCTGAAGTAGAGACGGTCTGACATCGATGCGGTGGCTCCCGCTCGTTGACAGCGGCGCTTCGAGACTCGACCATGATGCAGTTCACCCTGGGAGGAGTTGACTCGTGAAAGATCTCATCTGGCCGTTCGGCAACGCTGAAGACCTCGGCTACATCCTTTGGCCGATCGCCGCCGGAGGCGTCATCGCCACCGGCGCGCTGCTCATCATCCTCAGCTTCGTCTGGCCGTAGGCGCTCCATGAGCGAGGCGCAGTTCGCCACCGTCAACGGCGTACGCACGGCGTACGAAACGTCCGGGAGCGGCTTCCCGCTGCTGCTGCTCCACGGGTTCCCGCGCACGCGCCGCACCTGGGAGCAGATCGTGCCCGCGCTCTCGGAGCGGTTCACCGTCGTTGCGCCTGACCGCCGGGGCTACGGCGACTCCGAACGCATCGCCGATCCCGCCGCCTACGGCCTCGCGGCAATGGCCGCTGACGGGGTTGCGCTCATGGACCATCTCGGCCATGAGCGCTTCGTCGTCGTTGGGCACGACAAGGGCGCGCCGACCGCGAGGCGCATCGCCGCCGACCTGCCGGAGCGTGTCGCCGGCATGGTGCAGATCGACTCGACGCCGCAGGGCGTGGGAGCGGAGCGCCGCGATCCGGGTGGACGGCAGTGGTACTTCGACTTCTTCCGCCAGCGCAACGTGGCCGAGCCTATCGTGAACGCGGTACCGGAGCTGTTCTTCGGCCTCTTCCTGGACCGCAACCCGCACCTCTCGCCGGAGGAGCGCGCCTTCTACGTCGAGATGTTCTCCCGGCCTGGCGCCGCGGACGCCGTCATCTGGGACTACCGCCTCGCGCTGGAAGAGGACCCGGACTACTGGCGCGCCGAGATCGCCGCGGGCCGCAGGATCACCGTGCCGGTGCTGTCGATCTGGGGCGGCTCCGGGCCGTCGGCGAATGCGGACGTGCTCGGCGCGTGGCGGGAGGTCGCGGACGACGTGCGCGGCGGGCCGGTCGAGGGCAGCGCGCACTACGTGCAGGAGCAGCAGCCGGAGGCGACCGTCGCCGCCATCCTCGGCTTCGCCGACGAGCTGGGTCTGCCGTGAGGGGCGCCGGTTCCGCCTAGCGTGCCAGCGCGACCTGCTGCTCTTCCCTCGCGGCGTCCGCCTTCGCGAAATCCGTCTCGCTGAAGTTGTAGAGCGTCGCGCCGCCGTAGAGGATGGCCGCCGCCGTCTCTCGCGATACGCCCTGCACGAGGTTGTTTGACACGTTCGGGAAGTTGGAGTCGAAGTGCGGGTAGTCCGTCGAGATGCACATCCGGTCCGCGCCGATCAGCGAGGCGGTCGCCTCGATCTCAGGCTCGCTGCCCTCGACGGCCGCCCAGCAGTTGCGCCGGAAGTACTCCTTCGGCGTCAGCGAGAGGTAGGGCGCGTGGGTGTCCAGGTACTGCGGGTAGTCCCACTCGATGCGGCTCAGAAGCCCCGGCGCCCATGAGTTCTGCGCCTCCAGGAAGCCGACGCGCAGGTTGGGGTGGAACTCGAAGACGCCGCCGATGATCATCGCTACCAGCGCCTGCTGCATCTCGATCCAGTGGCTCGCGACGTGCCGGTAGAAGCGGTTCTCTCCGTACAGCTTGTTCATGTTGGAGTACCACGCGCCGGTGCCCTCGTGGAAGCCCCATGTCACGTTGAGTTCCTCGTGCAGGCTGTAGAGCGGCTCCCAGTAGTTGGAGTGCCAGTAGCGCCCGTTTACCAGGTTCGGCCGCATGAAGGAGCCGACCGCTCCGAGCTCGGTCACGCAGCGGCGCAACTCCCGGCAGGCGAGCGTCACGTCGTGGAAGGGAAGCATCGCCGCGAACTTCAGCCGGTCCGGGCTGTACTGGCAGAAGTCGTGGATCCAGTCGTTGTATGCGCGGCAGAGCGCCTCGGAGAGGAAAGGGTCCATCCCGTCCCGGGCGATCAGTCCCAGCCCCATCGTCGGGAAGAGGACGGCGATGTCCACACCCTCCATCTCCATCCCCATCACCTGCGCGACCGGGTCGTAGTTGCGCTCGATGGCGAATCCGAGGTACGGGGCGGAGCGCGAGCCGGAGAGCGGCTGGCGCTGGTTGGCGGAGACCTTCTTGTTGCGCTTGCGGTACTGCTGGAGGTCGTCGTCTCCCGCCCGCGAGAGGCCGTCGATGACCATCTGCGCGCCGCCCGCGCGCCCCGGAGCGCTGATGACGCGTTCCTTGAACCTCGGGTCGAGGTACCGGTCGAAGATGTCCGCCGGTTCCATCACGTGCATGTCGCAATCAACGAATCGCATGCCGTCCTTCATCGCATCTCTCCTTCCGCAGCCTCAGTGCGTTCGTCCACTCCGGCAGACAAGGGCTTCCCCTGCATCAGCTTGCACAGCCCGCAAGTATAAACCGTTCAGAGAGCAGTGAGAGGCTCAGCCTCCCGCTCTCACCCGCGCGATGAACTCCCGCACGTGCGGGACCATCGTGTCCGCCGCTAGGAACGCTTGCATGTGCGTGTGGTCCGGCAGCGACAGGAACGACGCGTTGGGGGCGAGCGACGCGCACCTTTTGGCCGGCTCGTGGTTGCGCTTGTCCTTCGTGCCCGCGTACACGAATGTGGGCAGCGTCATGTTCACGATGTCCTCGTCCGGTGCGCCCCACTCCAAGTTGGCTATCTGCTGCGCGGCGTAGGCGTCCTTATCGTTCGCCAGCAGGCGCTTGCGGTCGTACTCGGGGAGGGACCCCGCGTCCATCTCCATCGCGGCGACGTACACGTCCATGCCGAGGCGCATGAGCTTCGCGCGAGCTTCCCAGCGGACGCGGTCGAAGTCGGAGACGTCCACGGGTATGACGGGATAGGAGCCGAGCACGAGAGCGTGGAAGCGCTGCGGGGCAAGCATGCCGAGCGCCCAGCCGATGCTCGCGCCCATGGAGTAGCCCCAGTAGAACGTCTTCTCGATGCCGAGGTCGTCCAGCACGGCGGTGACGTCGGACACCTTCTGCGCGCGTCCGTAGTCGGCGGGGTCGGTGAGCTTGTCGCTCTGGCCGAACCCGCGTGAGTCGATGAGGATGAGCCGGAACTCGCCGGAGAGTGCCGCCGCATAGCCTGCGTTGTGCCAGTCCTTCGTGCTCATGCCCATGCCGTGCATGAGCACGAGCGGCGGGCCGTCGCTGGCAGCGTCGTCCACTTCGTAGTGGATGCGGACGCCGTTGTTGTCCACGGACCGGTCTTCGAACGGCATAGCGCTGCTCCTTGTCCCCTGCGCCTCCTAGCGCGAGTCCTCAACCATCGCGATGAACTCCCGCACGTGCGGGATCATCAGGTCCGCGGCGTTGAACGCGGACAGGTGGGTGTGTCCTTCCAGCGGCAGGAACCTCGCCTTTGGCGCGAGCGAGGCCGAGCGCTTGGAGAGGACGTGGTTACGCGGCATCGGGTATTCGTCCTCGGTGCCGGAGTAGACCAGGGTGGGCAGGGTCATGTTGACGATGTCCTCATCCGGCGCGCCCCATTCGAGGTTCGCTATCTGCTGAGCGGCGTAAGCGTCCTTGTCGTTCGACAGCAGTCGGGCCTTGCTCTCTTCGGGCAGCGGGCCCTGGTCCATCTCCATTGCGGCGACGTAGATGTCCATGCCGAGGCGCATCAGCTTGGCGCGGGCCTCCCAGCGCACGCGGTCGATCTCGGGCACGTCTGGCGAGAGCACGGGGTAGGCGCCGAGGACGAGGCCGTGGAAGCGCTCAGGCGCAAGCATGCCGACGGCCCAGCCGATGCTGGCGCCCATGGAGAAGCCCCAGTAGTACGCCTTGTCGACGCCGAGGTCGTCCAGGACAGCGGTCACGTCGGACACCTTCTGCGCGCGGCCATAGTCGGCGGGGTCTTTTAGCTTGTCGCTCTGCCCGAAGCCACGCGAGTCCATGAGCACAACCTTGAACTCGTTGCAGAGCTTCTCCGGGTAGCCCACGTTCCGCCAGTCCTTCGTGCTCATGCCCATGCCGTGCACGAAGATGATGACGGGCGACTCCACGGGGCCGTCCTCCACCTCGTAGTGGATGCGGACGCCGTTGTTGTCGACGAAACGGTCCTGGTATGGCATCTGCTGCTCCTTGTTGCCGGTGTGCTATCGGGAGTCCTCGACCATGGCGATGAACTCGCGCACGTGGGGGATCACCACGTCCGGCGAGGCCATCGCGGATGCGTGCGTGTGCCCTTCCAACGGCAGGAACCGCGCGTTAGGCGCCAGCGAAGCTGAGCGTTTCGTGAGCGCGTGGTTCCGGGGCATCGGGTACTCGTCTTCGGTGCCGGAGTAGACCAGGGCGGGCAGGGTCATGTTGACGATGTCCTCGTCCGGCGCTCCCCAGCTTATGTTCGCGATCTGCTGAGCGGCGTAGGCGTCCTTGTCGTTCGCCAACAGCCGGGCCTTGTTCTCCTCCGGCAGGGGGCCCTGGTCCATCTCCATCGCGGCGATGTAGACGTCCATGCCAAGGCGCATCAGCGTGGCTCGGGCTTCCCAGCGCACGCGGTCGATCTCCGGCGCCTCCGGCGAAAGCACGGGGTATGCGCCGAGGATGAGACCTCGGAAATGATTAGGGGCGAGCATGCCGACGGCCCAGCCGATGCTCGCGCCCATCGAGTAGCCCCAGTAGTACGCCTTGTCGACACCGAGGTCGTCCAGCACGGCGACCACGTCGGACACCTTCTGCGCGCGGCCGTAGTCGGCAGGGTCGCCCAGCTTGTCGCTCTGTCCGAAACCCCGTGAGTCCATGAGGACGACCCGGTACTCGTCGCGCAGCTTCTCCGGGTAGCCGTGCATCCGCCAACCCTTCGTGCTCCCGCCCATGCCATGCACGAAGATGATGACGGGCGACTCGGCAGGCCCCTCCTCCACCTCGTAGTGGATGCGGACCCCGTTGTTGTCCACGAACCGGTCCTCGTATGGCATAGTACTACTCCTCTGCGTGCGCTCGGCGGAGCGTATCAGATACGCTGGCGGGATGGCGCAGTGTGGCTACGGTCCCGCAGTAGACATCTTGACATCAACTCTATAGCTCATCATTATGTCTACATGAGAACCACCCTCACCATTGACGAAGACATCGCAGACGCTCTGAAGGAACAGGCCCGCCTGCATGGCAAGCCGTTCAAGCAAGTGGTGAATGAGGCTCTGCGCCGTGGTCTATCCCCAGGCGCACCGGAGGAAAGGCCAATCTTTCGAGTCAAGCCGCTTCCCGGTGGGTTGCGGCCAGGAGTTGATCCGCTCAAGCTCAATCAGTTGAACGATGAGCTGGAGGTACAGGAGTTCATCGAGCGGTTCGCCCGATGATCATCCCCGACGTGAACCTGCTGGTCTACACCTATAGCGAAGCGTCTCCCTTCCATGCTACGGCTCGCCGATGGTGGGAAGGGTTGCTGAACGGGACGGAATTGGTGGGGGTGGCGTGGGTCACGGCGGTTGCGTTTGTGCGCTTGATGACCCATATGAGTATACGTGAACTGCCGGCAACTCCTGCACAGGCGTTGGATTATGTGGAGGAATGGTTCCGCTTCCCCCAAGTCGTATTGGTAAGCCCAGGTCGAGAGCACTTGGGTTTGTTCCGCCGGAACCTGGACGCGGCGGGAGTGGGCGGGAACCTTGTCACAGACGCACACCTGGCAGCCCTGGCGACGGAGTATCAGGCCGAGTTGCACTCCAACGACTCTGACTTCGGCCGTTTCCCCGGCCTCCGCTGGCGCAACCCGCTCTGATCCTGCGTACAGCAGAGGGCTCTCCTCAACCGAGAGCTTACCGCCGTCCGCCGTCCGCTTCTATCGTCGCGCCGGTTATGTAGCCCGCGGCGTCCGACACGAGCCAGAGGACGGTGCCCGCGTGCTCGTCCGGCGTTCCGAGCCGGCCCATCGCGCTGCGGTTGGTCGTGGTGGACCGGACGCTCTCGTGCCACATCGGGCGATGGGGTGTCTCGATGCCGCCGAGCGCGATGGCGTTGACGCGGACCTCCGGCGCCCACTCGTACGCCATGGACTTCGACATGTTGATGACGCCCGCCTTGGCCGCGCCGTAGGCCGCCTGCCCCGTGCCGGGATTGACGCCCGCGCCGGACGCTATGTTCACGATGGCGCCCTTGCCCTGCGCCTTCATGATCGGCTGCACGGCCTTGGAGCACATGAACGCAGTGAGTACGTTGACCCGGTAACACTCGATGAAGTCGTGCGGCTCCAGTTCCATGAGCGGGCCGGACCGGAACGTTTCGCCCCAACTGCCGCCGACGACGTTCACGAGCGCATCGATACGCCCGAACTCGTCCATCGTCTGCGAGACCATTGCGTCCACCTCATCCCGGTTGCGCACGTCAGCGGTGACTCCGAGCGCGCGGCTGCCGATGGCGCGTATCTCGTCCACGACGGGGTACACGGGGGCGTGTGGCCGCTCTCTGCCGACCGTTACCTGCTCCGGCTCGCGCGCCGCAACGACGACGTTCGCGCCCTGATGCGCAAGGGCGAGGGCGATAGCCTTGCCGAACCCCTGCGAGCCTCCGGTCACGATGGCTACGCGGTCTGTCATGTCGAAACTGGGCATGGGCGTCTCCTCCTCTCAGCACGAGTGGATGATACATCCGCATTGGCCGTGGGATTATCGTGGTAGAGTCTACGCGATGAGTGACGCAGACGAAGCGGCGGTTCTCGACGCCAACAAGGCGTTCTACGCTGCGTTCGGTACGCTGGACATCCGCCGCATGGAGGAGGTCTGGTCGCGTGAGGACGTGGTGACCTGCATCCACCCCGGATGGACTGCGCTCGACGGCTGGACCGAGGTCATGGAAAGCTGGGAGCGGATATTCGATGGCGCGGCCATGATGACGTTCACGATAACCGGCGCGCAGGCGACGGTCGAGGGCGGCGTTGCATGGGTCACGTGCACCGAGAACCTGACGTCGGTGGCCGGGGGGCGCGTGATGGACGCGCACGTCGAGGCGACGAACGTCTTTCGCAGTCGGCACGGGCAGTGGCTGATGGTGCACCACCACGGCTCACCCGTACTCGGCGCATAGGGGCGGATTCATTTGACCGGAGCGCGCGCGGAGTGGCAATCTTTACCGTCGACAGAGAAGAATCGTCCGGCTAACCAGGGAGGTGAACGATGCTGACTGAGGAGCAGAACGACCGGTTGACGCTGGTCGGGCCGGGGACGCCCATGGGCGAGCTGATGCGGCGCTACTGGCAGCCTATCGCCGGGGTGTCGGAGTTCAATGTGAACCCCACGAAGGCGATCCGCCTCCTGGGCGAAGACCTCGTTCTGTACAAGGACGAGAGCGGCGCGTTCGGTTTGATCGACGCCTCGTGCGCTCACCGCCGGGTCAACATGCTCTGGGGCATCCCCGAACCGAAGGGTCTTCGTTGCGCCTACCATGGCTGGCTGTACGACGAGACGGGCCAGTGCCTGGAGATGCCGGCGGAACCAGGGGACTCGACGTTCCCCAGTCGCGTGCAGCTGAAGGCGTATCCGGTGCAGACGCTCGGCGGCCTCGTATTCGCATACCTCGGCCCGCAACCTGCGCCCCTGCTCCCGCACTACTACCCGTTCGTGGAAGAAGGCAGGGTCAGGAGCATCGGCTGGACGGTCGTCACCTGCAACTGGCTCCAGATCATGGAGAACTCGCTGGACCCCATCCACGCCGAGTACCTCCACGGCTACTTCTCCAAGTATGCCCTCGAGCGGATCGGTGTGTTGAAGCATCGCGGCGACATCTACGGTAAGCGTCCGCCGGAAGTGAATGAAAACTTCGGTCCGTACTGGCGCAAGCCGAACCGGACGATGCGGCACATCTCCGCATCCACCAGCAGGTTCGAGCACGGCATCCTGAAGCACCGCTGGCTGGAGGGCGAGGAGCAGGAAGAATCGTTAGGCTGGCGCTACGGCCACCCCATACTCTTCCCGAACCTGGAGTCCGGCACCGGCGGACACGACTTCCAGATCCGTGTCCCCATGGACGACACGCACACCTACTACATCTACTACTACGCGGACTGGCCGCGCGATGGCGAGAACCCGAACCAGCAGGAGGACGAGATCCCCGTCTACCACGTGCCCATCGCGGGAGTGGACGAGTGGGGACAGCCCATCTGGGAGCAGCTCGATAACAACAGCGGGCAGGACCACTTCGCATGGACGTCCCAGGGCCCGCGCACCCGCCGCTACTTGGAGAAACTGGGACAGTCCGACATCGGCATCATCCTGTTCCGCCGCATGCTCTTGGAGCAGATGCAGATCATGGAGGACGGCGGCGAGCCGATGAACGTGTTCCGCGACCCCGCGAGGAACGACATCATCTGGCTCCCGTTCGATCGTATGGACGATGAGGTCATTGAAGGGAAGACGTCCACCCCCAGGAACCCGGGCCGCCACGGCGAGGCGATGTCGACCGGCTCGTCGGGCAAGTTCAATACGTTGAACCTGGAATACGCCAAACGCATCGGCGCTCCGCTGCCGCCGCCGTTCCCGGCGCCGGTCAGGACGGCGGTCGAAGTGTCGCCCGGCTAGAAAGCAAGTTCGGAGTCGCAGCATGAATCTGGAAGGCATCGAAGCAGGCACGCGCCTGGTAACCGTGAGCGGAGACGTCGTCGAGTTGCTGAGCGTGAGCGCGGATGGCGCTACCGCGAACGTCCGATTCGTGGATGTCTTGGGAGGAGCAGACGTAACCGAGGGCGAAGAGGCCTCGCTGCCGTCCGAGGATATCGCTACGTTCGACGGCAACCGGTTCGTGGGGCCGGGCCGCACCGCTTCCTACACCGGTGATAGCCGCGCCTGATGGAGCGGTACTACACCTCGGAGCAGAGGCGGGGTTCGCGGAACTGCGCGCCGAGACACCGCCCGAGGACGTCGAAGCCGTGGAGCGCGAGTGGACCGCGCTCCGCAGGCGGAGGACTTCGCGTTCATCCAGCGGGCGCGGGAGGCGTAATCTCGGTCAGTCGACTCCCAGGTAGCGCAGCGCGTTCTTCCAGCCGATGAGTTCGCGCTCCTCCGGGCCGAGCCCGAGCGCGTCGAACTCCTCCTCCGGCGACGGCGTCTTGGGGCCGCCGCCCTGCCAGTCGGAACCGATCATGACCTGGCTCGCGCCCACGTGGTCTACCAGGTAGCGCAGCGGAGCCGTGCCGAACGTGATGTCGTCATAGTAGAGCATTGCGGCGTACTCCATCGGCGACTTGGGGATGAGCTTGCGTACGGGTTCGCGAGAGTGCCAGTTCTCGTCGCTGCGGGCAAGCAGCTGCATGAGCACGCCCCCGCCGTGGCTGATGCAGATACGCAGATCGGGCAACTCGTCCAGCAGCCCGCTCCAGATGATGGACGCGCCAGCGAGCCCGGACTCGATGGGAAATCCGAGCGGCGCGTCCGCCACGATCGGAGGGATGTGCGCCAGCCTCTCCGCGAACGTGGGGCGGTTCGCGTGCGGGAACACCGCGAGGCTGAGCGCGGCGGCCTCTCTGAAGAACGGGCGGAACCGCTCCTCACCGAGACTGCGGCCCTCGATATTGGAGCGTATCTCAACGCCGTGCAGGCCGAGCTCCTTGATGACGCTCAGCTCCGCCACTGCCAGTTCGACGTCCTGCATCGGAACGGAGCCGAGTCCGTAGAGGCGCTCCGGTTTCGTGGCGACCATACCGGCGATGGTCTCGTTCAGGTGACGGGCGAGGTCTGCGCCGTCCTTGGGATCGAGGTGGTACATGAGCAGTTCGGGCAGGGGAGAGAGCACCTGCTTGTCGGTACCCTGGCTCGTAAACTCCGCGGCGCGTTTCGGCGCGTCCCAGCAGACGTCGCGCACCGTGCGGTACTCCTCGCCGCTGATCATGATGGTGGAGCGTTCGTCGCTCTTCGGTTCCATGGAGGGAAAGGTGTCGCCGGATGGGCGGTCGGGGAGATAAGGGAAGTCCTTCGGGACGATGTGGGTGTGCATGTCGATGATCATGGCTCATTCCTCGGCGCTGGACCGCGCGGCGTTAGCCTACCACTGGGGTGCAGTCATACGCAGGGCGTGAAGGGCTGCGCAGGCTTGCTGGCCGGAGTATGCTGTAGGGGAAATCAAGGAATCACATGGAGGTCAGTTATGGCGCTTCAGTTGGACCACACGATCGTTCCTGCCTACGACAAGGTGAAGTCCGCCGAGTTCATCGCCAAGATCTTCGGGCTCGAGTACAAGGGCCCCTACGGCCACTTCGCGCCGGTGAAGATCAACGAAAAGCTCACGCTCGACTTCGACGACCTGCGAGAGGGCGAGCAGAAGCCGCGCTCGAACCACTACGCCTTCCTCGCCTCCGACGAGGAGTTTGACGATATCCTGGGGCGCATCAAGGGAGAGGGCGTTGTGTACGGCAGCGGCCCCGGCTCGCGCACGGACGGCGAGATCAACCACAGGCACCAGGGCCGCGGCTTCTACTTCGAATGCGAGAACGGCCACGTCTGGGAAGTCATCACCCACACGTACATCACCAGCTCGCTGGCCAACTGACCACAACCGCACGCGAAGGAACTGCACCTTGGACGACGCAGCACGCAAGGCATTGGAAACCGACAGACTCGTCGATATCACGACCACCGGACGCAAGAGTGGGAAGCCCCACCGCAAGGAGGTACGGCTGCGCCAGTTGGACGGGCAGCTGTACCTCTCCAACAATCCCGGCGCCCGGGACTGGGCGGCCAACCTGTTCGCGAACCCCGAGTTCACCTACCACCTGAAGCAGAGCGTGCAGCGCGACCTGCGGGTGCGAGCGACGCTGGTGCGCGATGTCGACGAGAAGCGCGCGCTCCTCACGCGTATCCTCGAGAAAGAGGACGCGCTGGATACGGTGGAGGCGCGCGTCGCGGGCAGCCACCTCTTCCGTATCGACGTGCTGGATTAAAAGGCGGCGTGCGCGGGATCAGTCGGCCGTATTCAACTCTGGGAAGTAAGTGGCATAGAAGCCACGGTCCCGTGTAAGGAAGGCGTCGGCGGTAGCCAGTGCGTGCGCGCCGATGAGGAAGTCGGCGAGGACGCGGGTCCTCGTCCCTCCGGCCCGTCGGTATTGCCCCCAGCGACGACCTGCCTCGTAGGCGATGCTGGTGTCGATGGAAGAAGTCGTTGCGTTGATCGTACCGAGTGCTTCCTCATGGCTGCGTTGGTCACCGAACGCCGGAATGAGCTCCGCGTAGACCACGTCACAGACCAGGACGGCTCCCGTCGTGTAGGCTTCCCGCAGCCATTCCCATGAACGTGCTCCGAAGCGCTCATCGCCCAGGAACTCGTCCAGGAGGACGCTCGTATCAACCGCGGTGATCACCTTCCGCGGATGTCTTCGATGTATTCGTCAACGCTGGCGACCCCGCCCGGCAAAGCGCGGCCCTTCAAGATGCCGAAGACCTGGTCGACCGGATGTACGTCTGCCGCGGACTTCCGGATGAGCAGTCCGCCGGACGCTTCAACGATCTCCATCTCGACGTTCTGGTTCATACCGAAGCGGTCGCGCAATCGCTTGGGGATCGTGATCTGGCCGCGTTCGCTGATCTTCATGGCGACTCCTGTAATTCTTACTGAGGTAGTCGTACCTTCAAGGTATGAATAGACTCAAACCTAGAGGCAGCCGGCCCGGCCTAGTCCGGCAGGAAGTCGAGCAGCGCGGCGTTCAACTCCTCCGGCGCCCCGGTCGGGACCCAGTGGTCGCACTCCAGGACCACCATCTTTGACCCCGGGATGCCTGCGTGGGTCATCTCGCCCATCTCCAGGGCGTTCGTCGAGTCGTTGCGGCCCCAGACCACGAGCGTGGGAACGGGGATGTGCGGGAAGCGGCGGACCGTGTTGTAGCGGTGGCGGGTCTCCATGTTGTTCATGTGGTTGAGCACACGCTGGTAGGCCGCGAGCCGTTCCTGGTTGTGCGTGAGGGCATAGTGGTAGTCGGCCATCGCTTCCAGGTCCACGTCGGCATTGACCCTGCTGTTTAGACCGGTGAGGACCTGCTCGCGTGACGGGGGTTGGAACTGCACCATGCTTGGCAACTGGCGCGGCATCGCTCCGCCGCTGGCCACGAGAACGAGCTTGTTGAGCCGGTGCGGGCTCTCGTAGCCGAAGAGCGAGGCGAGCCAGCCGCCCATCGAGTGACCCACCAGGTTGGTCTTCTCGAGGCCGAGCGCATCCTGGAACTCACGCAGGAAGTCGACGAGATAGGCGAACGAGTACTCTTGCTCCAGCCAGCCTTCGCCCTTCCCCCAGGCCAGCGCATCCACCGCGATGACGCGCAGCCTGCTGGAGAGAGGACCGATGTTCAATGCCCAATCGTGCGCGCCGCTCGTGTAGCCGACGCCGTGCACGAGCAGGGTGGGATAGCCGTCGCCTGCCTCGATGTAGCGGGTCGTGCCGTGGCTCATCTCAACGAACTTCTCTTCGGCGTTCTCTATCTTTACGCCACCCAGATCTACGCTCATCGTGTCCTCCGTCATGAAAATGCGCCCCCGCCGGGTGCGCCCGGGTATCGTGCGAGTGTGCGGTTCCGGTGTCAAGTACGGGCACATTCGTGTACGCTTCCCGCATGCAGTCGAAGACGCCATTCATCTTCTCCATGCCGCCGCTTCTTGCCTGGCCGCTCGCCGCTACGACCAGCATCGCCTTGCTGATTGCGGCGGCCTTGCTGTTCGCGGGGTCTGGCGACCCGAGCGAGACCGAGGTGGAGGGAGCGGGCGAGACTCCGGAGGTTACGCAGCAGGTCAGTTCGACTGAACAGGCCATCTACCTCGGCCTGCTCATCGTGCCTGTGGGGCTGATCCCCGTCATTGCTCGCCGCAAGCGCATGAACACCCTGCGATGGTCTATCGCAGGCGTCGGAGTGGGGTTCGTCCAACTGATGACGCAACTTATCTTCGTGCACCCGCTCATGGTGCTGATCGCGCTCGTCTATCTTCGTTCTCAGCCGCTGGCGGTGCCGGCTACGTCGCTGAACGCGCCCGCCCCCGGAGCTCGGGAGGCTGTGAGCGATGCGGTTGAGTTCGTGGAGACGCCGCCTGAGGAGCAGCCGGCTCCGCCACCCGTGCGCCGGCGTCCAACGCGCCGCCGAAGGCGTCCGCGGTTGTAGCCGTCTGCGGTACGATAGGTCCGGCGGGGAAGTGGCGGAACGGCAGACGCGCATGATTTAGGATCATGTGCCCAAGCGGCGTGGGAGTTCGAGTCTCCCCTTCCCCACCACGCGTTACCGAACTCATAACTCGGCGGCTCAATGCGATCTCTGCGAAGTCCGCGCCGCCGATGTCGTTGTCCTCGGGTGTGGGAATCGTGTAGTGGATCGTCGCTGTACCGGGCCTGACGGCGATCTCCTTGACGAACGACCTAATGAACGCCTTGGTCTCGGTCAGCTCGCTCTCCATGAGGAAATCGCTCATCTCCCTGGCGTAGGCGGCGACCCGCTCCACGTCCTGCACGCTGGCCCTGCGCAGGGAGAGGATGGTCCGCGCCTCGTCGGCCGCCCGCTCCAGCCGCTCCTGGTTCTCCAGGTGATGCCGGATGCGGGGCAGGATCTCCTCGACCGTCAGGTCGGTGCTCTCCACCAGGTGCCAGAGCCGGTCCATGCGCCGCCGTATATCGGCCAGCTCTTCCTCGGCAGCCTCGACCCGCTCACGCTGCTCCTTGATGACGGTGTCCATCTCCTCGTTGACGAGCCGCACAAGGTCCCGCATGTTGCTCTCGGTCAGGATGTGCTCCCTGATCTGGTCGATGATGAGCTGCTCGAAATGCTTGGCGTTGAGGCGAGGGGTACTGCAGGTGCGTCTGCCATGCTTGAGGAGGGACTGGCAGACGTAATAGGTGTACCTGCCGCTCTTGGCCTCGGCGGCAGTGAGGGCCTTGCCACACGTCTCGCAGGTGAGGAGGCCGCTGAGCAGGTAGGGGCTTGCGGTTCGGCGGGGGTGAGTGATCATGGGCGCGCGGGAGCGCATCATCCGGGCCGCCCGCCGGAACTCCTGTTGAGAGACGATGGCGGTGAATGCGCTCTCGACGCGGACCGGAGGGGCGTTGTCCTTGGCGACCGCTCCCCAGACGAGTGTTCCCGTGTAGGCCTCGTTGCCGAGCAGGCGGTGAATGCTGGTCTTCGTCCAACGCTTGCCGTCGGGGCTCGCGATGCCCTCGGCGTTGAGGGTCTTGGTGACGTCCAGGACGCTGCTGCCCTTGAGCACCATCCTGAAGATGCGCCGGACGACGGCATCGGCGGGCGGGTCGAGTTCCAGCTTGGGGCGCTTCTTCGCGCCATCCAGGACGTGCACCTTCCGGTAGCCGTAGGGAGCCTGCGGGGCGACCCAGAAACCGCGCGAGGCGGCCTCGCGCATCCCTCGCACGACCTCCTGGGCGAGGTTCTCACTGTAGAACTCGTCGACGCTCTCGATGATGGCCTCCATGAGCTTGCCGGTGGGGGTGTCGTCGGCGTGCTCGGTGATGGAGACGACCCTGATGCCCTTCTTGCGGAGCATGGACTTGAAGGCGACAGCGTGCTCGCGCTTTCTGGTGAACCTGGAGAACTTCCAGACGAGGATGACCTCGAATGGGGCGTTGGTCCTGCTGCCCTCGTCGATCATGCGTCGGAACTGTGGCCTGTCTGCGACGCGTCCGCTCTCGGCCTCGTCGATGTATTCGCGGACGATGGCGTAGTTGTTCTTCTCGGCGTAGTCGCGGAGGGCCCGCAGTTGGGCGGCGATGGAGAGGTCGACATCCTGCCTGTCACTGGAGACTCTGGCGTAGAGGGCTGCGGTGGTGGGGTTCTGCCGGTCGGTCATTGGAGGTGCTCCTTCTGTTCTCGGCTGTCCGTGCAAGCGCATATGGAATGATGGTCTGATTCCGCGGAGGCATCGGTCAAGGGCCAGATGTCCGACACAGTCATCATCCAGAATGCCGCCGCGCTGGAACCTTCAGCCTGTTCGAGTTTCCCCCTGCCAACAAGGGCGCTGCCCCTGTTTACGAATGAAGCGGCGTTGCTCGGGTCGAGGCGGATGGCCGTGTCCAAGTCCTCCACAGCGCGGCCGTAGTCCCTGCGTTTCAGATGGACCGCACCCCTGTTGCGATGGGCTTCGGCCACGGTAGGTTCGATGCGGATGGCCTCATCGAGATCCTGTTCTGCCCTGTCGTGGTCCCCACTCTCCAGGAAGGCTGCGCCCCTGCTGATAAGGGCATACACGTCATCCGGATCAGCAGCAGAACTGTGCACCATCTCCACCAATCTTCCCCTCACGGCGACTGCCTGCGGGAAGCAGTGTCTCCTCTTCTAATACGAAGCATCAGCTCATCGCCGTCGCTCCAAGGTTGATTCGCAACAGCCCATGTCAGAGCACCGTCCGTTGCCACGGCATCAGAGCCGGAAAGCGTCAACGCAATCGACCCGTCCAAAGCGAGAAACTCTAGGATGTGTTGAGTGAGAGGAACAGGCGGACTCACAGTCAAAGCTATGGCATCGTCATGCCATTGCAAGGCGGTTATAGTCGCCGCCGCCCCAATGGAGAACCCGGAAGGCTTCAAAAGGCCCCCCTCTCCGAACCCGATTCGACCGTTCACTTCCGCAGGATCAAAGAAGGCTTCATACACCACATCATCAGGCGAAGACACGTCGACGGAGAATATAATGTAGGTACTGGGGACAAAATTGCATGGCAGGTCCCATGGATGCTGCAAGTAACTTGAGATACTGTATGTCCCAGCAGGTAGTGGGCGAGTAGTTACTAGATCTACTCGGTAACCATTGGTGGAGTCATCATCATCGTCTAAAATGAGGTGCGTGAACAACTCTTGGTCCGGTCCTCTGATAATGTAGTTGTCATATCCACTATCACCGTAATTCAGTCGGTGGGGTGACGGTTGTGGCAAAGATCCGGCAGGCATTCCAGACCAGATCTCCCGATCATATACACGTGGACTCCAAGCTCGACCGTGAAAGGCCTCATAGTCGCGAAGGAACATTTCATTGCGAAACATGAGATTGATACACCGTCGGTATTCACTGCTTCCGTCTCCTTTTGCTAGTAGATTTTCGACCTCCACTATGCGTGAGCGGATATCACCGAGAGTAACCCCCGTGCTACGGCCGCTTTCAGAGGATCCCGCCATGAATCGACGCGCATCAAGATCCTCTGTCCCTTTTGCGGAATCGAGTTTGTGTATTGGCAACCATACAGGGTTAAGTGTATCTACTTCATACAGGAAACCAGCTGGCCAAACCGCATCAGTAAAATAGAATTCATCTATCTCTGATGCAGCATCAATTGTTGATTCAGCAATAGTCGTTCCAACGCCTTCGTGGCCAAAGTACGCGAGGAATGATGGCAGATATCTGAGAAATATTATCGATTCATCCCTTTGTCCAATCTCCTCTTCTAGGGTTGCCTTAGCAGCAACCATAGCTTCTTCTTTCGATTGATAGAATCTATCCCCAATGGCTCGCACTACTATCTCATCTGCTCCCTCACCCTTCAAGTATTCATGCACGTGAAATGTAAAGAACTGCCCACTTAAATACCCAAAAATAGAGCCGTCTGCATCCGACAGTGTTTCTACATCCGGAACTACCGCAATCATCGAAGCTCTGGCAATAACGTCTGAAAGGAAAATGCGGTATTCCAGGGTTGGCTGAGCGTAGTTTTCTGCTCCTAGTGACATGCCTTGACCAGGCACGACAGATGACTCGGACGGCAAAGTATCGTGAGCACCACTGTTAGAGCTGGAGTCTATATCGTGAACGCCGGTAGCACGGCATCCTAGCAGCCCTAGCACTAGGAGCAACACGGCTGGCGTGAGAAGCATTATGCCTAACTTTAGGCTAATTGGGCCCTTGGCATCCGTCATTACCTAGCCTCCTGATGGTAGTAGTAGATGGCTCTCAATCCACCTCTGTCCGTGGCTGTAATCATGTCGTTATCGTTTGTGCAGCAATCTATCCGAGCTCGGAATTCTACATTTTTGTACATCAAGTATTCACCACTTATCGTATGCCCCAGGCCTAGCGCATGGCCGAATTCATGCATCGTCAACGCTGGGAGGTATACGAACAAATGTGGGGAGCGGTCGGCGCGCATGCGATCTGTGGTGTATGCCTTAGCTGCGTTTGTTGGAGATGACCTCAAGTGCAGGATAGATCCTTGAAAGTGTGGTGGTTGTCCACGGCGTTCAAAGCAGCCGAGCGCGGGGATATTGCCGCAAATTAGATTGCTGATAATCTGAATTTGAAAGCTAGCCGTAGCGCTCGGGTCAGTGGCGTTCGTTATATTGTCAATGTTCAGACCTATGCCCTCTATCATCGCAGCGTTATTCCACGCAACGCGCGCCGTATCTATGCCTTCCACGAATGTCTGGTCGATGCCTGAGGGAGCGCCGTAATAAACCCTACGTTCAGCCAAATGCCAAGCTTGTGGTACGGTAGCCCTCCAGATTTCAGTAGTTTGATTGCTTCCAACCCGCATGGTTTCTATTGTTATTGCAGAATTATTCGATCCGACAGCACAGCGTGATACATAGCGGCCACTAGACGCCACAAGCCAGCTGGATTCCATGATGACTGACTGGTCGGTCAGAGACCAGTTGCATAGACCATCGATACCTACGATTTGAAACCCACTTGCAACTGGGACCTTTAACTTGAATCTGTATTCGTCGGTTGCGTCTTCTCCGTTCTTGGTCACCGATCCACGAATCCACATAAGGGTCGTTAACAGCACTGTGGCGTCTTGAAATTGTATAGGCGTATTTCCATCGCTAGCGTCAGTGATTTCAAGGGTGACATCAAATTCAGGTGTTAGCGTCGTGGTGCTGATAGGGTCTGACCATTCGCCACCTATTGCTGCAACGCGATGAGAGTAGGTTGTCCCTTCGTTGAGTCCTGTCACGATTGCAGTTGGCCTTGACGATGCGGGCTCAGTCGGCTCGTAAAAGGTTACTCGGTCAGGAGACGACAGCGTCACCCAGTCAAGGGCATCGTCCTGCTGCTGGATTTCGTATGCAGTAGCTCGGTGTACAGTGTCCCATGTTAGGGTAACGGAAGTGTAGTCCCGCGTTGATACCAATCCTATCGGTGCAGGCAGCGGAAGCGCGCCCCCATTCAGTTCAAGTGTGAAACCTCCTCTTTGACCAGGCCATCGCGTGGTTACCTCGATCGTGTACTTCCCCTGCGCCAGGTTGCGCACGATAATGAGCGCGTTGGTGCCATCACCACCGTTGTTGTCGCTCGTCAATACGCTCCCCAAGGCAGGCGCAGTCACAGCATCCCCGCTTGTACCATGGCCATCCCAGAGGTAGAGGTAGGCATTCGCTGAGGATGATAGCAGGTCGATCTGCACGTCTGAATCTGCCTGCAGATTGAGGATGTAGTAGCGTGCGTAGCTCCCCGCACGGCTCACGGATTCACAGGTGCTTGCCCAGATACCGTTTCGCTCTTGAGTCGAGTGAGGCTGCGGTCCGACGTTTCGCGACCTTGGCAACGGACCTGCTGAGGTGAGCGGGCCCGGATCAGAGAAGATGCATGTCGCAGGCTCGATGTTAATGATGATGGGTAGGGTAGCTACGTCGCCGTCTGCGTCCGTCGCCGTGTAGATGTAGGAAGAGTCACCAACCGTCCTTGTCGGGGTCCCAGAGATGGTGAGCTCTCTTTCGTCGAACCTGAGTCCGCTGGGGAGCCGCGTAATGCTGTAGGTCAAGTTGCCATTGCCACTCCTAGCGGTGGGGAGTTGCCAAGGTGGGTCGATGGCCTGATTCTCATAGAAGGTCTGGCTGCGAACTGTCTCCTCCCCGAAGTTCGGCACGAGATTGCTGGTAACCGTGATGGTGAAGGTGAGCCTGTCCCTGTCGGGGTCGGTGGAAGCGTCCGTCGCCAAGTAGGTGTACGTCGTGGCTCCAACCAGTGTCGTAGGCGTGCCCGTGATTGTGCGCGCCGCCGCGTCGAAGCTCAGCCCGGCAGGCAGGTCCGGCGAGATGCTGTACGTCATCGGCAGGTCCCTGCCGGTGGCCTCGGGGAGTTGCAGCGTGGGGATGGGCTGTCCCACCACGTACGTCTGATCCGGGACCGGCTCCAGGAACTCCGGCTCCGCGTACGAGACGAGCAGCGCCGACGACAACCTGGACGTTCCCGACGCGTTCCTGCTGTTGATGAAGAAGTGGTAGGAACGGTCCGTCAACCCGTCGATGGTCGCCCTCGACTCGGCACAGACCGGGTTGGTTGCAGCCGGGTCCAGGCCGGAGCATGTGAGTGTGAAGGGCGCGGCAGGCAGCGGGGTCCAGCCGATGCTTTGGTTCCACACCACGAGCTCGTAACCGGCTGCGTAGGCCGCATCGTCCCAATCGAGCGCCACGCGCTCGTTGGACAGCTTGGTCTCGCCCAATCCCGTCGGCCTCCCGGGTGGTGGGAGGGTCTCAACGACGGTGATGGTGAACCGAAGCGTGTCGCTGTCGGGGTTCGTGACGTCCGAGTCCGTCACCGTGTAGGTGTGGGTCGTCTCAGCCGCGACGGCAGCCGGCGTCCCCGTGATCGTCAGCGCCATGGCGTCGAACGTCAGACCCGCAGGAAGCGCAGACGTGATGCTGTACGTCAGCGTCCCGTCGCCGCCTGTGGCCTCGGGAAGGTGCAGAGTTGCGATCGCCTGGCCGACCGTGTACGTCTGGTCTGCGACGGTCGACGGGAATACCGGGACGGAGTCGCCGGGGCCAACCGTGATGGTGAAGCGAAGCGTGGCGCTGTCGGGGTTGACCGCGTCCGAGTCCGTCGCCGTGTACGTGTACGTCGTCCCGGTGGACTCGACCGTCGGCGTCCCACTGATCGTCCGCGCACTCGCGTCGAAGCTCAGCCCGGAGGGAAGATCGGGCGTGAGGCTGTACCGCAGCGTCCCATCGCCGCCTGCTGCGGCAGGCAACCGCAGCGTCGCGACCGCGTGGCCCACGCGGTAGCTCTGGTCGTCGATGGTGGCGCCCGGTGGGAACGCCGGCACGAGGTCAACAGGACCATCCGCTATCGTGATGGTGAAGGTGAGCCTGTCCCTGTCGGGGTCGGTGGAAGCGTCGGTCGCCGTGTACGTGTACGTCGTGGCTGCGGAGGCGGCGGTGGGCGTGCCGGTGATGGTACGCGCTGTTGAGTCGAACGTCAGCCCTGCAGGCGGGTCCGGCGAGATGCTGTACGTCATCGGCACGTCCCTGCCCGTGGCCTCGGGCAGCTGCAGCGTGGGAATGGCCCGCCCCGTGTTGTACATCTGATCAAGTACCGGCTCCAGGAACTCCGGCGCCTCGTACGAGACAGGTGACGTCGCCCAGTTGGACGGCCCCGATGCGTTCCTGCTCCTGACGAAGAAGAAGTAGTACCGGCCCGTCAACCCATCGACGGTCGCCCTCGATCCGGCGCAGACCGGGTCGGTTGCTGCCGGGTCCAGGCCGGAGCACGTGAGGGTGAACGGCTCGGCGGGCAGCTGCGTCAAGCCGCTGGTCGCGCTCCACACCTCGAGCTCATAGCCGGTTGCGTGGGCCGCATCGTCCCAATCGAGCGCCACGCGCTCGTTGGACAGCTTGGTCGCGCTCAATCCCGTCGGCCTGGCGGGTGGCGGGAGGGTCTCTTCATTGACGGTGATGGTGAAGGCAAGCGTGTCGCTGTCGGGGCTCGTGGCGTCCGAGTCCGTCACCGTATAGGTGTAGGCCGCCTCGGCGGTGACGGCAGTCGGCGTTCCCGTGATCGTCCGCGCCGCAGGGTCGAACGTCAGGCCCGCGGGCAGAGCTCCGCCGGCCGTCCGCACGAGGCTGTACTCCAGCGGCGGGTTGCCGCCCGTCGCCCCCGGCAACGTGTAGGAGACCGATTCGCCCAACTCGTACGTCTGGTCAGGCACGGTGACCTCGCCGAATGCCGGCGTCAGGTCGAGGCAGACGCCTGCCTCCCGGGTGGCCGACCACGGCCCCCACTCGGCGCTCAGGGTGGTCCCGTCGCCCTCCGCCCTGATCCTGAACTCGTACGTCCCGCACGTCGTGACCGCCACCGCATGGGACGTGCTCGATGCCGATGGGGAGACGGTGTTCCAGCTGCCCGGCGTGTCGATCCGGTACTGCAGCTCATACCGGGAGACCCCGCTCCCCAGACTCGTCCAGCTCGCGGTCACCGTCGTGCCGCTCACCGTGAGCCCGAAGCCCGGCGGTGCGTCCGGCAGCGGCAGCGACTGGGGGTCGTTGTCGTCGACCAACATGGTGGACGACGACCGAGCACCCACCACGTAGGCCTGCGGCGCGTCGTCCGCCAGGATCTCCGCGGTAACGGACCCGTCCCGCTCGTCCACCATGTCGTCGTCCGTCCCCAGAGTCAACCAGGCCTCCGTCTGATTCTGGGCAAACGTGACGCGCGTCGGAGGCGTGCCCGACAGGAACGGGCCGTTGTGCTGGCTCACGCCGACACGCACCCTCACGTTCGAGTCCGGCGCCATGTCCGCCGTCAGCCTGAACCGCACGTCGGAGCCCTCGGTCACCCGCCGCACGTTCGGCTCCCGTTCGATCTGTATGATGGGGAGGTCCGCCCCTATCACCGTTACCCTATGGCTGTCGCTGGCGAGCTGCTCCTCCTCGCCCTCGTCCTCGTCCACCTCGTACAGGCGCGCCGTCAGCGTCCCGCTTCCACCGCGGCACGCATCGAGCGTCAGGCTCCAATTGCGGGAGGTGCGGCCGCTGAACACGCCTGTCCCCTGCACCCCCGTGCCGCACAGTGTCCTCGTGCCGTCTCTCCCCACGTTCAGCGATTCACCCGAGACCACGATCACCGGCTCCCGCTCCGGTTCCCGGCCGTCGAAACCGATGTCCGGGCTCGCCGTCGAGATGCTGATGCGGTAGCTCAGCGACCGGTCGAGTCCCGTCGCCCGCACCGTGAAGGGGTCGCTGGTGCCGGCGTCCATCGTGTCCGCCAGGTTCCTGATCGCCACCGACGGGTTGCTCGGAGGAGGAGCCACGGTCGGCTCCGGGGTCGGTTCCGGGGGCGGCTCGGGGGTCGGCTCCGGGGTGGGAGGCGGCTGTGGCGCCCGCGCGGTGAAGTCCACCGAGTCGCTGTCCCAGTCCTCGTGGTCCTGCGCCCGCACCGTCAGCGTGCCGTCATCGTCCACGCGCACCCGCACGGTGCCTATCCGCGATCCATAGGAGTTCGGCGAGCCGAGCGTCTTCGAGAGGTACACGACGCCTCCCGTCTCGCTCGTCCTCCAACTGACGTTGTAGCCCGTGTCGTTCTCTATCTCGCAGCGGACCTCCACCGTCGTCCCCGCGTCCACCGTCCCGCCGCCGCTGCAGGAGACGTTCATATCGTCACGGGGCTCGGAGCTCCCGGAACCGCCGTCATCCCCGCCGGAGTCCTGCTGAGGAGCAGGCGCGGGGTCGGAGGCTGTCGACGACTGCGCCTGTGCCATCGTCGTCAGCAACGCCCCCACCAGGATCATCGCCAACAGGACTATCGAGAATCGGGTCAACAGGTGGGTCGAGTTCACGGGCACTCCTTGCCGGTCGCCGGTATGCATGCCTATCGGCATATCAGGAGTCCCGCGTTCATAAACGACATAAATATGTCTATTCTTCCGGCGCGCTATGAGGTATGGAGCCCCGCCGAAAGGGGCCGAAACGGATGCTCCAGGGCGATGGATGAGCGGGGAGTGGGGCACGCCGACGGCCCCAAGTCGATGAGAAGCGGAGGATCCGCCGGAGCGGACTACAGCAACCCGAGACGCCGGGCAGCAATCACGAGGGCGAGCCGGTTGGGCGCGTACAGCTTCTCGCGGGCGTTGCGAATGTAGTTCAGCACCGTGTGCGTGCTCAGGTTCAGGCGATCGGCGATCGGTTCGATCCCCTCTCCCTCGGCCAACAGCCTCACCACCTCCAGCTCACGAGGCGTCAGAGGCCCTCCACCCAGGCGGGAGTCTTCGTCCCTCCGCAAGCCCACGCGCGGGTTCAGGTTCTTCCTGCCCGGAACGGCTCCGCTTCCTCTCCGATCCACCGTTCCGGTCACACGCTCGTGGAACAGGTGCACCAGCACGGGTGGTTCGGCCGGGGAGTGCGGGACGATCAGCGTCATGACCGCAACCCGCTTCCGCTCACCCGACGCGCAGCGCATCCGGACGTGGGCCACGGGCGCGATCCGTCTCGATTCCGCAAGGTGCAGGGTCAGGCAGCCTCTCCCGCACGTGGGCACCGACGGCTGTTCGGGGAGTCCATACAGCACCTCGTAGCATTGGCGGCCAACCACGTGCTCCGCCCGGTATCCGAGGATCCGCTCTGCGCTCCGGTCCCAGAAGAGGATCCTGCGGTGGAGGTCCATCACGTATGCGCCGTACGGGGCCGTATTCAGCATGTCGAAGAATGCAGTGGGTGGTATGGGAGTTCCTCGAATGCTGGGGGATGAGCAGGTAGTCGCCCCGGGCTCTCACCCGGTGGCAGCCGTGTCCGGGACGTGTTCAGCCCACGCGGAGCGAAGGGTGAGAGGACTGGGTGGGAATGAACCTGTGTGGCGGGGAGGAGTTGAAGGGTTATCTGACCTCATGCCCGGGGGTGATCTAGGGATGTCCGGGCCTCTCGCGGCCTTTCTGCCGGCTGGCCGCTTGTATGGTCGCTATCGTCCTGAACTTATACCGGGCTCCCATGCCGCTGGTAAGTGCTTTTTGTCACAATTAGCATGGGGCATCTGTACTGAGAGGGCGCGGGCAGATGAACCTCCGAACAAGACATACGCCTTCTCCAGTTGGGGTATTTCCTCACGTCAGGGTCTTCAGCAGTCTCTTGCGGGCACAGACCGGACGTAAGGAGGCAGTCGCCGTCCAGCTTAGGGCCCATCCGGGAGTCGCCCCCTCCACCGGCGACATGTCGCCCTATGCCAAGAAGATGGCGGACTACCGGTCGGGACGGCGCAAGACCAGGCCGAGGCTCAAGCTGAGCGTCTTGGTGTCTTTCATCCGCCAGCCCTTCTGTGTGGCGTTCCGCATAGCCGGGCACCCCGGCACCGGCCCGTCAAGTCTGGTTGGCCGAGACACGGGGAACGGAGGAGTGCTAGTAGCCATGGCGCAGCACTGGATCCAGAAGCAGCTACTGCGGAACTTCTTATTTGTGGGGCCGCCAGCCCAATTCACGAGAGACCTGGTACCAGCCAACTGAGTTATGACAGGACGGCATGGCCCGGCGGCGAGCGCTGAACTTGCTGGAGCGCGCCTCCTCCAGTCTCACAATTGAATCGCCTAGTCAGCGTCTCTCGGGCTCCAGTGCCGCCCCGCTCCTTCTCGTGGTCGTCCGACCGTGCCAAGGGTAGGGTGAGCTGCGGCGCGCCCCTGGTCGGCATGCCGGCCTAGGGAGATGCCGTCGCGGTGCCGCCCCGCAGGCGCTCGAAGGAAGCGTTGGCGAGCTGAGGCAGGAGCACGAACCAGTCGCAGTGAGGCACGGCAACGACGGCCACCTTCGCCAACCGCCCATGCCAGAATACGGGCCTCGCAGCGACCGCGACACCACTCTCCTCGGCGTATACGGCCCTGCCCGTGAG
>CBDCOP010000006.1:0-735514 GCA_965219845.1 Dehalococcoidia bacterium
CGAGGGCGGTGCCGGTGCGCAAGCGGGCAAGCTTGCCGAGCCGCTCGTTCCTGACCTCATGCGCTTTCCTGAAGTAGTCCTCGACGATCGGGAGGTGAGGGTAAAGAGACCGGTATGTAGGCAGGTCATCGCCAGGCGGCATCTGCCGTACAGTGCCGTGTCCGCCCGGAAGCGCTAGCTGGATTCGATACGCCTGTCCCTGAGTCCCGCTTCCCACCGTGCCTGCGGCTTCGCCACGGCCCTTGCCACTTGGGCTGATGCCCGCGAGGTCCGCGGACCTGTGGCTGATCCCGTGATAGTAGTCGTGTGTGTTCTCTGCAGCAAACTTCCAATTGGTCGGGACGGTCCACTTCTGAACGCCGCCATACACCTCGGTGCCCCCTTCTTTCCCGTCGACGCTGTCGAGGAATGGGTCGAGGTACAGAAACATATCGCCCATGTAATCCTCGAAGGAAGGCGCCTCAGGGTCCCAGCACGCGAAGATGGCTCCCTTGTAGTTTGCAAGCTGGGGGACCTCGATGAGCCCCCATTGCGACTTATCGAGTTGCTCACGGTAGGCCTGCTTGAAGTAGGGGACACCGACCAGATCACCGTTCGTCGCGTAGCTCCAGCCGTGGTACGGGCAACTGAATACCGGGGCATTGCCTTCGTCATACCGGCATACCTTCATACCCCGGTGTCGACAGGAGTTGAGGAAGACATGGACGTTCCTCTCCCCGTCACGGCAGAGGATGACCGACTCCTCGCCCATGCGGGAAACAAAGAAGTCGCCTCGCTCCGGTATCTGAGACTCGTGCCCGACGAACAGCCACGAGCGGGCAAACACCTTCTCGAGTTCCTCCTCATAGACCCAGTCGCTGACGAAGATCTCTCGAGAGATCAAACCGCGGTCTGAATCGACCAAACCGCCCAGGTAGCGTCCCGCACGCACGGTGGCCATAGTCACACCTCACTAAGTCGGCTGCCTTGTCGCGGCCCATCGTCCCGTCGCCTCGCTGCCAGACCAAGAGAGCGAATGTACCTGGCGATGGGCCGTCTCTCCGCAGGCCGAACTATAGCACGCTGCGCCAGGGGGAGTACAGCGCACGGTAGGCAGCCGACGAGTTGCTTCGAGTGCGTAAAACACTTCCAGTTGGTTCCCCTCCGAAGAGTGCATTCCCGGTGGGGGAATCCATTGCACAATGGCTACGCCGGAGGACAGCCCCATAGGGAGCAGGAATGCCCGCGAGACCGCTCTGGGAAGTCCGGTTCTTTTTACAGCCTCCCGCGGTGGGCCATTCGGTGGCGCGAGATCGTTGACGTCAACCCCGTAGTTGCTTCTAAGAATGAGCGTAGTGAGGCCTTTAAGGCTAGGGAGTGAGAAGGTCGGAACATGCCACGTTCTAGCACGTTCAAGTGCAAAGCGCGAAATTATCCTACTTCTTATCAACGTCCGACAATCCATGACATTGACTCTCGCATTGTTATATCTGAAGTGGAAATAGAGTGACGTGGAACTGCAACAGAACAGGCAAGGGCCCGCCGCCACCGAGCGGCTAAGGACCGCTAGACCCTGGGAGGAAACCACGTCCGGGTGAAGGCGTTGTAGGACGGGGCTACGGACTGCTACGTGCGGTTCGGGCTGAGGCCGCCGTCGCAGTGGCCACCGTCCCGGAGACGCAAGAGAGTAGTAATTCTCTCCAGCCAACCAGTTTACTCGTACTTCAGACCGCCTCTGGTGCCCCCAGCGGGATTCGAACCCGCGGTCTCCACCTTGAAAGGGTGGCGTCCTAGGCCGCTAGACTATAGGGGCACGCGTGCGGTAGCGCGCCTACGGGTAGATGGCCAGCTGCTCCAGTCCCGTCGCTTCCGGCAGCCCGAACATGAGGTTCATGTTCTGCACCGCCTGTCCCGCCGCGCCCTTCACAAGGTTGTCCAGCGCGGAGAAGACGACCAGCTTGCCGGTCTGCCTGTCCACCGTAGGATAAACCAGGCAGTCGTTGTTGCCCCAGGTCTGCTTGGTCTGGGGCGGCTTGTCGGTCACTCTCACGAACGGCTCGTCGCGGTAGTACTCGCGGTAGAGCTCGGCCACCGATGCGGATGCTTCCTCCACCGAGCCGAACATGCCGTCGACGAAGTCGGCGTAGATGGTGTCGAGGATGCCGCGCGTCATGGGGATCAGGTGCGGCTGGAAGAGCACCGCGGGCTTGTAGCCGTCCTTCATGCGGCGCAGCTCCTGCGTGATCTCCGGCAGATGGCGATGTCCGCCGACAGCGTAGGCGAACACGTTCTCGTTCACCTCGGAGAAGTGCGTCGTCATGCTCAGGCCACGCCCCGCACCGGACACGCCGGACTTGCAGTCGACCACGATCTGTTCGCGGATGAGGCCCTTCTCGACAACTGGCGCGAGCGCCAGCAGCGCGGCGGTGGGGTAGCAGCCGGGGTTCGCGACGAGCTGTGCGGAGGAGATGCCCTCCCTGTCTAGCTCCGTGAGGCCGTAGACGGACGTCTCCAAGAGGTCGGGCGCGGGATGCTCCGCGCCGTACCAGAGCGCGTACTCGTCCGGGTCGTGCAGGCGAAAGTCGGCGGAGATGTCTACGACCTTCACGCCGTCCCGCGCGAACGGGACGCACGCCTCAGCAGAGGCGACCTGCGGCAGCGCCGAGAAGACGACGTCCACGCTGCGCGTGATCTCCGGCTCGATGGTGATGTCCATACGTGACAGGTGCGGCAACGCGTCGCCCAGCTCCTCGCCGGCCTGGCTGCGCCCCGTCACGCTCACCACCTCCGCATCGGGATGGCGGTACAGGATGCGCGCAAGCTCGATGCCCGCGTACCCCGTCACGTTGATGATGCCTATCTTCATACACCCTCACCCTGACCCTCTCCCAGAGGGAGAGGGGACTTTACGGGTATTCGATCTCCTGTTGTCCGTCCCGCCTTCCACCCGTCATTCCCGTGAAAGCGGGAATCTCGCAGCCCCTGTCTCGTCATTCCAGCGAAGGCTGGAATCCAGTGTGGCCGGCAGGCCACGCGCACCCCCTATTGTAGACCAGACCTGTCATTCCGAGCGGAGCGCAGCGGAGTCGAGGAATCTCTCAGGAAGGGTGACTTTGGCAGATGCTCCCCCGAGAGATGCTTCGGCTCCGCTCAGCATGACAAAGCCCTCGCCGCTCCGCACCGAACGCCTACGCGCCCAGCGGCACGAGCTTCTTGTGGAACGGCTGCACGATGGCCTCAGCCTGCAACTGCATCTGCTCCAGCATCTCATCGGCGCCGCACGCGGGGTTGAACACGAACTTCGTCGCGCCCGCGTCTATGTACTCGCGCAGCCGCGACATGATCTGGTCCGGCGTGCCGAGCAGGTTCAGCTGCTCCGGCGGAACGTCGGAGCGGCGCTGCAGCAGGTAGCGCTCCCTGATGCGGTCAGGCACGCTGCCGCTCTCCACGAGGTAGCTGCTGATCTGCAGGCCGAAGTGGTCGTCCGGTATCTCGCGGCCGGCCTCGGCCGCATACTCATTGATGCGTGCGATTCCTGCCGCGACCTCCTCCGGCGTTATCTGCGTCGGCAGCCAGCCGTCGCCCAGTCTGCCCGTGCGGCGCAACCCGGCTTCCGATCTGCTGCCCATCCAGATCGGCACGTTCGCCTGCTTCGGACGCACGCCTATGGTCGCGTCCGTGAGCTTGATGAACTCGCTCTCGTACGTGACACGCTCCTCCGTCCACAGGCGGCGCATGATGTTGATGGCCTCGTCGAGGCGCCTGCCGCGGTCGCGCTTGCGCACGCCCATCGCCTCGTACTCCGCAGGCGACTCCTGCCCGACGCCGACGCCCAGCACGAGACGTCCGTTGGAGAGCAGGTCTATGGTGGCGAGTTCGCGCGCCGCCGTAACAGGGCTGCGCATCGACATGAGCAAGACACCGGTGCCGAACTTCAGCGTCTCGGAGCGTCCGGTGACGATGGCCATGCCCGCGATGGGGTCCATCCGCCACGCCGGGCCGACGATACGGTCCGAGAACCAGATGGAGTCCCAGTCCAGCTCCTCGGCGGCGGCGATGTAGCGGAGGAACGTCTCGCGTCCCTCGCGCGCCATCACCGAAGCCCCGGCCAAGCCTATCTTTACGGACATGCCATCCTCCGCCTGCTCATCGTTGGAAACAGCCGTGTCTCTCGTACCGCTGGATTCTACCAGCAGCGCATTCGCATGGCTGCGCCCGTGCGTCACGCGCCTTAAACGAAGCGCCCCGGCTCCATCGAGGAGCCGAGGCGCCCGTCCTATTCCCCGTTTCCGCTCCGCCGGAGCGGGCGTCCACGGGGCGCACCCTGCTGCGCCTCCCGCAAGGACCCACCACTCAGGTCCCACGGGACACCGCGGGTCGACCGATCTCGACCGAATCGATCCCTAGCGGCGAGCAGCGGGTGACGCAGCAGTGCGAGGTAATGATGTATGCACTACGGATCACCCCCTTTCTGCGGCCTATCACCGCACGCGCCATGTTAGGCCACGAATCCTCACTTGCCAAGCCCATCCTGTGCGATTTTCGGCGGATGTGCCGCAGATGTGCCAGCCACTACCCATCCCCTCGTGCCCACGCGACGACCTGCGCATACGGGCCGCGCACGGCTCGGCTGAGCATCCCCCGTTTCGGGCCGCATGCCCGACAGTAGAGGCCGCGCAGCACGCGGAAGCGAACGATGCGTATGCCGCAGCCCGGGCACTCCAGCCCGGTGCAGCGGCGGCCGTCCAACGTGGACTCCGGAGCAAGCGCCGGGCCGGTGTGTGCGGTCGCGCGCGGGTCAGCCCCCAGCTTCACCGCCCAGGCCTGCCACCGGGGGCCGTGCGGACGCCGCCCCCTGCCCACCGCGACGTGCGCCAGCTCGTGCCGCAACGTCGCCTGGGCCTGCCCGTGGTCGAGCCACGCGGAGAGCCTGATGAGCCGGCGGTCGTGGTATGCCTTGCCGAGCACACGCCGCAGACGCCGCGACCACTCCAGCGCGGGTTCCGGGGATATGCCGTGCTCCTCGCACAACGCCGCCAGCAGACGCTCCACCGAAGCACGTTCGAGCGGCGAGATGGGGCGCGGCTCGGTCATAGCGGCTTGTGGCTGAGCGTGGCGGTGGGGACGCGCGGATCGTCATCACGGAGGTGCCGCGGACGGTCCGGGCAGCGCTCGCCCAGCGGACAGGCGTGGCAGAGCGGACGCTGCGCCTTGCAGATGCGGCGTCCGTGCGTGATGAGGTAGACGTGCAGGTTCAGCACGCGCTCCGGCGCGATGGCCTGCTCCAGCACGTCGTGGGCCTCGTCCGCCGTCACCTTCGGCCCGATGAGCGCGAGCCGCTTCGAAACGCGGTAGATGTGCGTATCGACCGCCATCGCGGGCTGCCCCATCGAGAACGACAGCACGACGCCCGCCGTCTTGGGCCCGACGCCCGGCATGGCGCGCAGCCACGCCTTCGCTTCCTCCAGCGGCATGCGTTCCAGGAACGAGATGTCGAACCCGCCGGTGCGCTCGCGGACGGAGCCGAGCACCTGCTGGATGCGCGGGGCTTTCTGGTTGGCGAGCCCGCCGCTGCGGATGGTGTCCGCCAGCTCGTGCTCCGGCGCGTTCAGCACGTCTTCCCATGTCTCGTAGCGGTCGGACAGGGCGGCGAACGCGCGCTCCGCGTTGAGGTCGGACGTGTGCTGCGACAGGATCGTCCACACGAGCTCGGACATGCCGTCGAGGCGCTGTCGGCGGCTCGGGACGCCGTAGTACGCCTCCAGCAGGTCGTAGACGTCGTCCGGCGTGTACGGCTTCACGCCGCGCACGCTGCGCGGACGCAGCACCTTGCGGCGGGCTTTGCGGGGAGCGGTGGTCATTCGATACCCGCCAGATGCGCCATGTCGTTGTGGGACACCACGCGAATCGTGCCGTCCTCTACGTCCAACGCCGTCACCGAGGCGTACGCCGTCTTGATCCACTCCTCGCGATGCGACGAGTCCGGCAGGCCATGCGCGATGGAAACCGCCATCCGCACCGGCGAGTCGTGCGTCGCAGCGAAGACGACGCCATCCGGGTGCGCCGCCGCCATATCGCGGATGAAGCGTTCGATGCGGAAGCGGAGCGCGGCAAGGTTCTCGCCGCCGTCGAATGTGACGGTGTGCGGCTCGGTGCGCCAGCGGTGGAAGAGCTCCGGGTCTTCCCGCATTACGTCGGCGACAAGCGCGCCCGCGTAGCGTCCGTAGTCGAGGTCGCGCAGCAGTCGGCGGCGGCGCACGGGCAGCCCGAGCGCGTCGGCGAAGGGCTGGGCGGTCTGGCGGGCGCGCCACGCGGGCGAGGCGTAGATGGCGGTGATGGGTTCGGCTGCGAGGCGCTGCGTAAGCGCGGCGACCTGCGCCCTGCCCACTTCGTCCAGTCCGCCGCCGCCCTGTACGCGCCCTTGCACGTTCCACGAGGTGCGCCCATGGCGCGCGAGTATCAGGCGAAGCATAGGCCAGATTGTAGCGCGGATACCGCCGGTCCGCCGCTATTGCAGGCGGTTTCCCTTCATTGGATGTATTCGCGGACGGCCTCGCCGTAGCGCTCCTCGAAGGCATTGCGGAGACGGTCGAAGAGGGCCCGGTATTCGACGGAGTCGAGGTCATCCGTGGTCATGATGACGGCGTCCTCGTGGTTGTCAGCGTAGTAGCGGCGGCGGATGCCGGCCTCGTGGAAGCCGTACTTGGCGTAGAGCGCCTTCGCGGGCTCGTTTGAAACGCGCACCTCCAGCGTGACCACCTGCGCGCCTCGCGCCATGCCCATCTCGATCGCGCCGATGACCAACAGCTCGCCGAGCCCGCGCCGACGGTACTCCTCGCGGACGGCGACGGCGACGATGTGCGCCTCGCCCGCCATGTGCCACACGCCGAGGAAGCCGGTCAGCAACCGCCGTCGCTCCGGCGGCTCTGGCTTGTTGCGGCGAAAGAGACGGCGGAGCGCGCCCGGCCTGCGCTGGATGGTACGGTACTCGCCCTCCCGCACGCAGACGAGGTACTCCGCGACGCGGTTCTGCATCTCACGGCGGTAGCCGGTGGGAGGCCAGAGAGTGGGGAACGCCTCGCGCTCCATCTCGGCGACCTGATTGAGGTCGTCCCAGTCCATGGGGCGCAATGAGTAGGGGAGTACTGCTTCTCGGCGCACGTCGTCAACCATCAGCGAGGAACGCCTCTGATTCTAGCACCGGGACCGCGCAGAATGGGCGGGGGTGTACTCGGGCTAGGCTGACTTCTGCGCCTTCGCTACGCGACGGCCGGAGAGGGCCGGGCCGAGCAGACGGCTTGCGTGCTCGATGGTGAAACCCACCACGTTCCCATCGCTGTCGAAATCAACGATGACGTCTTCGGCAACCTCTTCTGCCTCGGCGGCAGGGCGGCTCGCGAGATCAACCGATAGCGTGTCGGTTTCGCCGAAATATGTCACTACCGGTTTCATAGCCTGCCCCACTCTCTCAACTTGCCCCTGTCAAAGAAACGGTTGTGCAATTTGCCATCGGACAGAATGACCCTGAGCCACTTGCCCTCTTCCTCGATGAACCCATAATACCGCACTCTGCCATCTGTCTGTGCTTCGATGTGATATGGGTTGGCCAATACTCTCTCCACCCATTCATCGCGTGGCTCTGGATGACGAACGGTTACTCTCCGTTCATAGTAGTCGGTGGTTTCCATACTCCTGGAACTGGGACGCTACGCAGGCGCGAGGCCGGGGACCTCGTCGTCGAACTCGTTGGCGGGAGCGTATTCGCGTTTCGCGCCTGACGCCGCGAGGCGCGCATGCAACTCGTACTGCTTCGCGTAGAGCCCGCCGAGTGCGACCAGGTCCTCGTGGTTGCCCATCTCCACGATACGCCCTTGCTCCATCACCACGATCTTGTCCGCGTTCCGGATGGTGGAGAGCCGGTGTGCGATGACGATGGCCGTCCGACCGTGCAGCATCTTGCCTATCGCCAATTGGATGAGCTGCTCCGTCTGCGTGTCGACGCTGGCTGTAGCCTCGTCGAGCACGATGATGCGCGGGTCCGCGACGAGCGCGCGAGCGAAGCTGACGAGCTGCCGCTGGCCCAGGCTCATGTTGCCGCCGCGCTCCTCCATCATCGTTTCGTAACCGTCGTCCAGGCTCGCGATGTAGTCGTGCAGGCCCACCGCTTTCGCGGCCTCGTACACCTTCTCGTCGCTCGCTTCCGGGTGGTTGTAGCGGATGTTGTCCATGATGGTGCCGGAGAACTGGAACGGCTCCTGCAGCACGATGCCCATCTGCTTCGCGAGCGATTCGCGGGTCACGTCGCGCACGTCGTGGCCGTCTATCGTGAGGCGCCCTCCCCACACGTCGTAGAAGCGTGAGACGAGCGCAGCCATCGTTGTCTTGCCCGCGCCCGTGCGTCCGACGAACGCGATCGTTTCGCCAGGCTGTACGTCCAGGTCCACGTTTGTCAGCACCATCTTGCCCGGCTCGTAGGCGAAAGACACGTTCTCGTAGCGGATCGCGCCCTGTATCTGCGGCATCGGTACCGCGTCGGGCGCGTCTACCAGGTCCGGTTCAGTGTCGAGCAGGTCGAAGATGCGCGCGCCGGACGCCATCGCGCGCTGCAGTTGCGTGAACTGCATCGTCAGGCTGCGGATCGGGTCGTAGAAGCGCTGGATGTAGAGCGTGAACTGCACCAGCTGGCCTGCGCCCAGCGCCCCGCCGAGCACGAGCCTGCCGCCGAAGATGATGGTCGCCGCGAGGCTGAACGACATGAACATCTCCACCACCGGCATGAGCGAGGAGGCGAGCCGCTGGGCGCGGAGGTTGGTCTGGAGGTGGCGGTCGTTCAGTTCCTCGAACGCCCGCATGTTCGTCCGCTGGCGGTTCATGCTCTGCACGACGCGCACGCCGTCCAGGTTCTCCGCGAGCGATGCATTCACCTGCGAGATGGCGACACGGACGCGCAGGAACGCCGGGCGTGCGTGCTTCTGCCATACCCAGATGATGACCATCAGCACGGGCAGCGAGGCGAACGAGAGCAGGGAGAGCTGCCAGTCTCTGACCAGCATGAAGGCGATTATGCCGCTCAGGCTCAGCAGGTCGCCGATGCTCAGTACGACGATGTCCAGGAACTCCTGCAACTGGTAGACGTCGTTCTGGGCGCGCGACATCACGGAGCCAACCTTGTGCCGGTTGTGGAACGACATCGGCAGGTCCTGGAGGTGCTTGAAGAGGTCGTTCCGCAGGTCGTAGATGACGCGCTGGCTCACGCGCGCCAGCAGCACCTGGTGCGAATAGTTCGCGGCGTAGTGCACCACCAGCACGACGCCGAACCAGATGGCGAGCGTGTTGAGACCGGAGAGATCACCGTTCTCGATGTACCGGTCTATCCCTATGGCGATGATGAGCGGTATAGCGACGGTCGCTCCGGTGTAGACGACCACGGCCATCATGGCGAGGAAGACCGGGAACTTGTACGGGACAACGTAGCTGAGCAGGCGAAGGATCACACGCTGGTCGTACAGTTTCGTGCCGTCCTCGTCGATGTCGCCCTGCTGGCCGCGCATCACCCAGTGGCCGCCGCCCGTGTTCATCATCATGGCGCAGCTCTCCTCTGCGCGGGCGAGCCCATGCGCACGGCGGCGACGCCGTTCAGGCTGGTGGCGTACTGCAGCTCCGTGACGTGGGTGAACAGCCCGCCGGACTCGATCAGCTCGTCAGGTGTCCCCATCTCGCCGATCTCGCCGTTCTGCATCACGATGACGAGCCCGGCGTGCTGGATGGACGAGAGCCGGTGCGCGATGATGAACGTCGTCCGGTCCTTCACCACCTCCGCCATCGCATCCTGGATGTGCGACTCCGTACCCGCATCGACGCTGGAGGTCGAATCGTCGAGCACGAGTATCGGCGGGTCGAGCGCCAGCGTCCGCGCGATCGAGAGCCGCTGCCGCTGGCCGCCGGAGAGCGAGACGCCCCGCTCGCCGATGACCGTCTCGTAGCCGTCGGGGAGCGCCATGATCTCGTCGTGGATCTGGGCGGTCTTCGCCGCGGTGACTATCTCGTCCATCGTGGCGTCCTCACGCCCGTAGGCGATGTTCTCCGCAACCGTCGCGCTGAACAGGAAGACGTCCTGCTGCACGATGCCGATGGCCGACCGGAGCGAGGGGAGCATGCACTCCCTGATGTCCTTCCCGTCTACGGTGATACGGCCGTTGTCCGGATCGTAGAAGCGGGCGAGCAGGCTCATCAGCGTCGTCTTGCCGGAGCCCGGCGCGCCCATCAGTGCGGTCACCTGCCCCGGTTCGGCCTCGAACGACACGTTCCTTACGGCGTCGCGGTTGGTGTAGCCGAACGAGACGTTCTCGAACCGCACGTGGCCGCGCACCTCTCCGATGGGCGCCGCCTCCGGCAGATCGCGCACCGGCGAATCGGCGTCGAGCACCGCGAACACGCGCTCGCCGGCCGAGGCTGCACGCGCGAACGTGTTGACGAGGAAGCCGAGCATGCGGATGGGCTGCACGAGCAGGCTGATGTAGAGGAAGAATTCCGTCAACTCGCCCGGCGTCATGCGCCCTTCTATGACGGCCCTGCCGCCGAACCAGAGGATGGCGCCGGACGCGCTCCAGAACACGATCTGCATGAGCGCGGAGTTGAACGACTGCGCCCGCTGCACCGTGTACGTGCGGTTGAACACCACCTGGTTCTGGTCCCGGAACTTCCGCTCCTCGTGGTCTTCAGCACCGAACGCCTTCACGACGCGCTGGCCGGCGAGGTTCTCCTGTAGCACGGTGGTGAGCTTGCCCATCTCTATCTGCGTCTGGAGCCACATGTGGCGCATCCGCCTGCTCGCCCAGACGGCGCGCCCCGCGATGATGGGCGCGAACGCCAGGCTGATGAGCGCGAGTCGAACGTCCGTCAGCATCATCATCGTCGCCGAGCCCGCGGTGAACAGGACTATCTGCCCGGCCCGGATGAGCCCCATGCTCACGAACATCCGCGTCATCTCCACGTCCACCGTGGACTTGGACATGAGGTTACCGGTGTGCTCCCGGTCGTGGAACGCGAAACTGAGGTGCTGGAGTTTGTCGTACAGCAGGTTGCGGATGCGGTAGGCGACTCGCTGGGAGACGGCCTCCGCCATGTAGAGGTTCCCGTAGTTGAAGACGCTCCGCACGGCGATGACGCCGATGACGAGCAGGCCCAGTCGCACGAGGTCTCCGGTGCCCGCTTCCCTGCCCCCGGCGCCGACCGCGGTATCCACTGCGGTGCCGACCAGCCTGGGCACGGCGAGGAAGAGCACCGACGCGGTGATGAGCGAACCCCACGCTACAGCGAGCCGCCCCCGTTCCAGGGCGGCGAGCTTCGTTATGCGCCAGAGGATTCTTCGCATCGCAAGAGTGAGGGGCAGATGTCGAGGGTACGAATCCCGACTAGTATACGCCACTTCTCAAGGACTCGTTAATGTAGTGCGGTTGCCGGGTGGTCTTGGTTCGACGAACCTCTGATCGACTGCCCTAGCAGGCTAGTTCTGCCCACCCGCCCGAACGATTGTGTGGGTGATTCGTGGTGAGCCTGTTAAACCACGCGCCCCAGTAGAGAGTTGCGGGCGGCTTCCTGCGCCGCTCACTGGATTCCAGCTTCCGCTGGAATGACGAGGTCAGCTACAGCGGAGGGTTGAGCTCGACGCCGAGTGCCTGTTCGACCCACGCGGCGGCGCGGAGCAACTGCGCCTCATGGAACGGGCCGCATGCCAATTGCGCACCGAGCGGCAGGCCGTCGCTCGCGAGGCCGATGGGCACCGAGATGCTCGGAAAACCCATGAAGCTCCACGGGCTCTGGAAGCGCGTGTCGCCCGTCTGGGTACGGTCCCGGGGAGCAGGTGCGGATGCGGTCGGCATGATGAGGGCGTCCACCTGCTCCATCGAGTCAGCCGCCAGCCGCTGCACCTCGCGCCGGTAGTCCGACGCCGCGACGTAGTCCCGCGCCGTGTGCGCGAAACCGTTCTCCATGTAGACGGTGATCTTCGGCCCGTAGAGGCTCTCGTTGCCCACGTAGAGCGGCGTGTGCCACACCGCCATCTCCGACTCCTGCATCACGCGGTGGGCAGCGTAGGCGCGCGCGAAGTCCACGCCCGGGTCCACCTCCTCGATGACGGCCCCCGCTTTCGCGAGCTCCTGCGCCGTCTCCTCCATCACGAGGCGCGTCTCGGCGTCCGCCTCGTTCACGAACCAGCCCCGCACGAGCCCGAGGCGCGGTGCGGGGAAATCGCCGCTCACGGCGGCGAGGTAGTCATCCGCCGGAACGTCGGCGGAGAACGGGTCGTCAGGGTCGTGCGTGGCAAGGACGCTCAACAACAGCGCAACGTCCTCGACGCGCCGCACGAGCACGCCGACATGATCGAACGACGTGGCCATCGGCACGACGCCGAGCCGCGGGACGCGCCCGAACGTGGGCTTGAAGCCAACGACTCCGTTGTAGGAGGCGGGGCGCAACACGGAGCCGACGGTCTGCGAGCCGAACGCCCACGGGACCATGCGCGCCGCGACCGCGACGCCGGAGCCGGTGCTAGAGCCGCCAGGCGTGTGCTCCGCGTTCCAGGGGTTGAAACACGGCGCGGGGTCGCCGTCGGCGAACTCGGTGGTATGGAGCTTGCCCAGCAGCACCGCGCCCGCGTTCCGCGCGAGCGCGATGGGGGCGGCGTCGGCGTCGGGCACGCGCTCGGCCCATATCTTCGATCCCGCTGCCGTGCGGACCCCTGCCGTATCGAAGATGTCCTTCGCGCCGTAGGGGACGCCCGCGAGCGGGCCGCGCGAGTCGTCGCCTACCGCGTCCGCGGCGCGGGCGCCAGCGAGCGCCAGCTCAGGAAGGAGTGTTGCCCACGCCTGCAGTCTCGGCTCCAGCACCTCGATGCGCGCGAGCAGCGACTCGGTGAGCTCGACGGCGGAGAGGCGGCGCGCCGCTATCTCGGCGGCGGCCTGAGTGAGCGACAGTTCGAACGGTTCAGCCATGGGTGCCTCCAACTGCTATGCGCCTGCACGGCCTCGTTGCGTGGCCTTCCGGCCACTATGGATCCCCGCTTTCGCGGGAATGACGGAAAGGGGCGCGGAAGCGATGGGAGAGACGCTGGTGGAGGATCAGCGGACGCGCTTGGTGAATCCGAAACGGACGCGCTTGCCGTTGCGCGCCTCGTCCTTCTTGCTCACCCGCGCGATGAACTGCTCGGTTGTCTCGGCGGGTTTCTCTTTCTTGGCCTTCTTGATGCGGGGCATGACGTTCTCGCTAGTGGGTCTGGTGTGCGGAGGAGAGTATACCAGCCCCGGTTTGGGAAGGTTGGACGTCGAGGTGCCCGGCGTCGCTCCACGCGAACAACGCGGTGCGGCCGTCGTCCCGCCTGCGGACGCGCGATATGCTGGCGGAGCGGAGTCCGCTGAGCGACCAGAACGCCTCGTCCGGCAGGCGCAGCAGACGGACGGCGAGCGCGCGGAACGCCGCGCCGTGCCCCACGACGAGCACGTCGCCGTGGGTGTGGCGCTCCCGCAGCATCTCGGCGAACGCGCCCAGCCGGTCCAGCAGTTCGCGGTAGGACTCGCCGCCGTCCGGCGCGAAGTCGAGGTCCTGCTCGTGCTGCACCGCCCGTATCGCATCGTCCATCTCCGTCCACGTCTTGCCCTCCAGCTTGCCGAAGGAGATTTCGCGGAGACGCTCGTCGAAGACGATCTCGTAGGGGCTGGTGTTGCTGGCCGCGGTGATGATCTCCGCCGTCTCGCGGGCGCGGACGAGGTCGCTGGAGTACACGGCGGCGAAACGCGTGTCTGCGAGCCGCCGCCCCGTCAGCGCGGCCTGTTCGCGGCCCCCGTCGTGCAGTGGAACGTCCGTGTGGCCCTGGACGCGCCGCTCGGCGTTCCACTGGGTCTCGCCGTGGCGGATGAGGTACCAGTCGTTCATCGGGCGGCGTCCGGGCGGGGCGGAGGGTTGTCGCTGTCGATGACGGCGTTGCGCCCCTCCCACCAGGACGTGAGGGCGTCGAGTTCGTCCATGTCCTCGGCGGTAAGCTTCCAGTCGACAGCTTTGACATTCGCCTCGACGTGCTCCGGGCGGTCGAACCCGGTGAGGGCGAGCACGACCTCCGGGTGAGCGATGACCCACGCGAGGGCGAGCTCGGCGATGGTGTGGCCGCGTTCACCGGCGAACGCCTCGAGTTGCGGGACGAGACGCTCGACACGCTCCGAGCGCAGGCGGGTCACGATGCCGGTGGGCACCTTCGCGGCGCGGCTCCCCTCCGGGTACGGCTCGCCGGGGCGGTACGTGCCGGTCAGCCAGCCTCCGCCGAGCGGGAAGTAGGCGAGGAACGACCTGCCGTACGCGCGGCAGAACGGTATCAGTTCGAGTTCGGCGTGGCGGTAGAGGAGGCTGTAGTGGTTCTGCGTGGACTGGAACTCGGCCATGCCGTTGGCCCGAGAGGTCTCGATCTCCTCCAGCCAGCGCCAGGACGCGGTGTTGCAGTTGCCGATATAGCGCACCTTGCCCTGCCCGACGAGGTCGTCCAGCGGGCCGAGCAACTCCTCGTGCGGCACGTCGGACGTAGCGTAGTGCACCTGGAAGAGGTCTATCCGGTCGGTGCGGAGCTTCCGGAGCGCTTCCTCGCAGCGGGCGAAGATGCGGTCTCGCGGCGTCTGCCCGCCGAGGTCGCGCAGGTTGAACTTGGTGGAGAGGTAGACGGCGTCGCGCTTGCCGACGAGGGCGTTGCCGAGGAAGTCCTCGCTCTGGCCGCCGCCGTAGACGTCCGACGTGTCGAAGAAGTTAATGCCGCATTCGATGGCCCGGTGGACGACCGCGGTCGTCTCGTCCTGCCCGAGCAGCGGCGGGCCGAACGGGTAGCCTCCCGTACCGATGACCGAGACGTCCATGTCCGTGCCGCCAAGCCGCCGGTATTCCATGAGTTACTGCACGCCGTCCTGCTGGCCGGGGAAGACGAGCGACTTGATGACGACCGGCGCAGCCCCGGACGACGGGATGATCGCGCCGATGTCGATGTAGTCGAACTCGCGCAGCTCGATGCCGTCTATGGAGACGACGGGGTTGGGAAGGCCGATCTCCTCGCGCAGGTGCAGGCCAAGCAGCCCGCCGATGTCGCCATCGCTCACGAGCACGAGGGGGTTGCCCTTGTCCAGCAATCCGCTCATGGCGGAGGCTGCGCCGCGCGTGAAAGCGTCCAGCCGGTGGAAAGTGGCCGACCCGGCCCAGTGGAAGCCGATGGCGACCGCCGTATCCGCGTCGTGGAGGTCAAGCCGCGTGAGTCCGGCCCGCACCGCGTCCGCGATCACTCCGGAGTCGATGTCGTCGACGGTGAGGTCGAAATCGGGCGTCATCACGGGGATGTTGCGGACGGGCACGGACTCGATGGGCGAGATGAAGATGGTGCTCCCGCTCACCTGCACGGTGTACTGCGACGCGCCCACGACCGTGGCGCGGATGCCCGCCGCCGGGGCCATCAGCATCGCGCCAAGCTCCCCGACACGCTGCCGAATCGTGCGTGCGAACAGCGGGCCGAGGTCGCCGTAACTGTTCCTGTCGTAGCCGTACACGAACTCGGCAACGCCGCCGGAGAAGATGACGGTGCTGACAGGGCCCTCGTAAGAGAGTCCCGGCAGCCGCATCAGTCCCTTCGTCTCATCGGAGACACCCCGGCGGAGCACGACCTCCATGAGGCGGTCCACCATCTTCCCGGCGATGGCCTGCTTCTCCTCGTCGGAGAGCGTCCCGCCGATCTCCACGTTCACGCCCGCTTCGTTCGCGTAGAAGCGCCCCGACTCCTCGATGCGGACGATGCGGTCTTCCGCGTCGAACGCGAGGAGGCGCGCGCCCGCGTCGAGCGCGGTGACTTCGAGTGCCTTGCCGCCCTGGCAGATGGCGACCTTGCTGGTGCCGCCGCCGATGTCGATGTTCATCACGACGCCGCGCGTCTTCTCCGACTCGGCGATGGCACCGGAGCCATGGGCGGCCATCGCCGCCTCCAGGCCATCGCCCGCGCTGACGGCGACGAACTTCCCGGCCTCCTGGGCGAATATCTCCGCGATGGCGCGGGCGTTGTGCCGGCGGACGGCCACGCCGGTGAGGATGAGCGCGCCGGTGTCTATCTGCTCGCGCCGGAGTCCGGACGCGCGGTACTGCGCGTCGATGAACGCGCCGAGCGCCGCGGCGTCTATCGTCGCGCCGTCGTCCACGTAGGGCGTCAGGAGGATGTCCGACTCGCGGATGATGGTGCGCTTGACGATGACGTAGCGGGTGTTGCGGCGTTCCAGCTCCAGCGCGGAGAAGACGAGGTGGGACGTGGAAGAGCCGATGTCCACGCCGACGCTGGTGAGGTGCAACTCCTCCTCGCCGAGGAAGGAGCGGTCCGATCCGGTGAAGCCTTCGCGTTGCGGTTGTGTCAAGGTAACTCCAAGGCGCGCGCACCCGCTGCGAGGCGGGGCGGCGGCGGGGACAAGTTTAGGAGCGCGCTCGCGGGAGCGTCAAGGAACGCGGCCCTTACCGACGAGAGATACAGAGTAGACTCCGGTGCGCGACAGCGGAGTGTGTGTGCATGAGACGGAGCATCCAGGCAGGCCCTGGTTCCAGCATGTTCAGCAGGCAGGGCCTGCCGCTCTTCGCGACGTACCTCATCTGGGGAACGGGAAGCGGGGCGCAGACACTGGGACGGTCGCTGTTCGCCTACGAACTCGAGAACTCGATCTTCCTCGTCACGCTGCTCTTCGCGGCTCTGGGCGCGTCCCGCATCATCTCCGCCCCGCTCACCGGCTTCCTGACCGACCGCGTCGGGCGCAAGCCGTTGGCGGTGGGAGGAGCGGCTCTGCGGGGGGCCGCATCGTTCGGCGTGCTATACATCGACAACTACGCGGCGTTCTTCGTACTGGAACTCATCGGCAACACCGGCGTGTCGATGTGGCAGACCACCTCCCAGGTCGTCATCGCGGACATGAGCACCCCGGAGAACCGCGGGCGCGCCGTGGCGATGCGGAACTCGTCGCTGCGTCTCGGCCAGCTCATCGGACCGGGGCTCGGCGGGTTGATCGCGGTTACGTGGGGCCTGCCGCAAGTGTTCGTGGTAAACGGGGTCTCCAAGTTCATGGTGATGTTCATCACGCTCTACATGATCGGCGAGACCCGCCCTACCCGCACTCCCAAGCCGGCCACGGAACGGACGAGCCTGCGCGCCGACCTGCTCCCCATCGTCTTCAGCCGCGCCTTCATCGCGCTGGGCCTCACCACCATCGCGGCGGCGCTCATAGGCCAGACCATCGTGCAAGTGATGTTCCCTATCGCGAGCAAGGTAGAGGGCGGGCTGATCGAGAGCGAGATCGGGTTCCTCATCAGCATCGCGGGCGTCATCACGCTGCTGTGCTCCTTCCCCAACGGCATGCTGGTCGACCGGTTCGGTCGCAAGATGTCGCTGGTGCCCGGGCTGCTGATCGCGGCGGTCGCAGCAGTCCTCCTCTCGATGATGGCCGACTTCAGCGGTGCACTGCTGGGCATGGCGGTGCTGGGTGTGGCGATAGCGATGACGATGGGTTCGACGCAGGCGTTCGCCATGGACCTCGCGCCGGAGGACAAGCGCGGCGCGTTCATAGGCGTCTGGTCGGCGTTCCAGAGTTTCGGCTCCGGGATGGGCCCGCTGGCTACGGGCGCCGTCGCGGAAGTCTGGGGGTTCGGGACGGCATTCATCGCAGCCGCAGGCTTCCTGATGGTCGCCGCGCTGGCGATGGCGTTGTTCGGGCCGGAGACGCGCCAACGCCGCCGCCGGGAGGTGGGAACGTCCTCCGACACACCCGGCCTGGAGTAGCCAGCACCCCGACCCAAAGGCGTGCCGTCCGATCAGAGGTTCAGGGTGATGGGGGCGAACATCTCCTCGATGTTGGCCCGCTTCTTCGTCAGTCCCTGCTCGTGCGAGTAGTCGATGAGCGTGTTCAGCATCGCCTCGTTCGCCTTCACGCCGTAGGGGTACGGGTCGTCGCCAAACACCGCCCTCGTCTGCCGCATGTAGTCGTTGCCGAAGACGAGGTCGGTCGGCATCCGCGCGGGCAGCGTGCGCACGGACAGCTCCTTAGCCTGGACGAACGCGTTGTACAGGTTCAGCGCCACCCAGGGGTACTCGCGGTAGACGTCGCCCCGGATCACGTAGGTGTGGTTGGCGGGGATGAACCCGTGCTCCTTGAAGAACCTCGTCCCCTCCGCGATGCGGTCCGGGAAGAGCGGCTTGATCTTGCTCAGGTCGCCCTGGCCCCGGATGCGCCACGAGCGGTCGACGAGGTTCGGGCCTTGCCCGCCGGGCTCGGCGACAGCCGCCGGGTTGACCGACGCGATGTCCAGCTTGTTGGCGAGCAGCATGGACGAGAGGCTCTCGTCCGGCGGGATGCGCTCGAATGAGATGCCCTCCGGCGGTTCGAAGCCCGTTGCGCCGCCGTGGCTCATCTCCTCCGTCCGCTCCATGAACCAGTGCACCTTGTACTGCGACACGCCGTGATCGTTGTCGATGATGCCGCGCATCCAGAGCGCCGCGGTCTGCTGGTACTCCCCTACCCCGATGCGCTTGCCGACCACGTCGGCCGGCTTCTCGATGCCGGAGTCCGTGTTGTAGTGGAGGTTCATGTGCATGAAGCTGCGATGCGGGAAGACGGGTATCGCGATCCAGTCCGCTCCCTGCTCCCGGGAGATGAGGTAGGACGAGATGGAGAGTTCGTGGAACTCGAACTCGTGAAAGTTCAGGTGGCGCCACGCGCCCTCGGACATGCCCCCGAAGGTGTGGATCAACTCGATGCCCTCGGGCTGGACACGGCTGTCGAGCAACGGCGCGACGCGGTCGCTGGTGGACGACATGAAACTGAGCCGGAGTTTCGGTTTGCTGACCATGGGCTCTCCTCCGCAGGGTGTGTGCTATGGGTGCAAGTCTCCGCCACATGGGTGCGGCGGTCAAATGAGGGAGGCGGTTAGCAGGAAGGGCATTCTGAGAAGCGCCCGGCCGCGTTTACCGCGGGCTCAGACCTGGAATCCCAGTGCCTCGGCAACCTCGCTCAAGCGCCTGTCAAGAGTGAGGAAAGCCATGCCCTGCTCGCTCTTCGCTGCATAGAGAGCGCTCGCCATGTGCAATAGGTCTGCGCCTCGCAGGTAGCCGGCGTCGAGCACTACGTCGATCTCCTCGGTGAGCGGACGACGGGGAAGGACCCATTCGATACCGGATAGGAAGCCCTGTTGCCAGCGACGCCTCTCACGAGCAAATGCCGATCGCAGCTCCGCCTCCAACAGTATGGATGACGTTACACGCGTAAATCCACCGAGGCGTCCGATAAGCGATGCGGCGTCTGGTTCGTTGAAAGCAATCGCGGCAAGCACCGACGTGTCGACGTAGGCTACTCCCACGGCCTGTGACGCTCAGCGAGGAAACGCTCCAGCGCCCCGGGTATCGTGGCCACAGGCTTCAAGAAACCTCTGGGGCCAGGCTGGCGCACGAGCGTGCCCTCTTGCCGCATCTCGTCGAGGCGCTTCTCCAGCGGCGTACGTGCATCCGGAGCGGCAGCCGGTGCGCGCTTGCGCGTGCGGCGCCTCCGCATGACGCTCGTGATGCGCATCCGCGCGCTGTGACTCCGCGCTGTGTAGCTTCGGCGGACCGTGGTCATGGCATCATTGTACCAAACAAACGGATCGGTGCGTACCAGACGGGGCTTCCGCCGGCCTCGGTCGGCAAAGCCTACCGCGCCGCCCGCGTGAATACCTCCTCCGCAGTGCGGGCGATGGGGCCGTACTTGCCGGTGGGGCTGCGGACGAGCTTGCCGGTGTCCGGGTCCTTTTCGCCGGACATCGCCATGGCCTGGAACGCTCCGCCTATCCGGCGGCGCCCCTTCAACCGGCGCTCGCCGGGCGCACGGTGCTCGTCGAACGTGAAGATGATCTCGTTCTCCGCCGGGTCGCGGAACGTGTTCATCGGGTCGACGCCGTCCTCCACCAGCCGCATCTGCTCCTCCAGCAGCTTGCGGTAGAGGATGATGCCGACGTCCGACTGCCCCAGCTTCTCGAGTTCGCGCCGGGCGATGGGCCCCTGCGTCCACCACGCCATCGTGTCCTGCCCGATGACGAAGTTCACGGCGGCGCGGCCTTCCTCGTCCACGTACGGCACGTCGTAGCCGGGTATCTCCTCCTGCGGCTCCAGCTCGACGCCCTCCGGCGGCACGTAGACGTTGTACAGGATGTGCCACGTGTGGGTGTCGTCTATCGGCACGCGCATCTGGAAGCCGGTGGTGCCGCCGAGCCAGTTCGGGAAGATGATGGGATGGCCGACCGTCCACTCCGGGTCGTCCTCGGTCGTGCCCTCCACCACCCGCTTCTTCACGAGGCCGTTCGCGTAGCGGTCGAACCCGATCTTCTGGTGCGTGCGCCGGGCGATCTCGCTGCGGTCGGCTATCGCGCCCTCGCGCTCCAGCACCGTGCTCGTCTGGTAGACGTGCAGCCACTCCGTGTGGACGGGGTCCAGCGAGTTTTCCATGCACTGGAGCCAGTTACACGGCAGGACGGTCACGCCGATGTCCCGCAGCACGTTGTCCCACACCAGCAGGTCCCAGCGCGGAAGCAGCGGCACGGGCGCCGGGCCGAGGTACGCCCAGACCAGCCCGCCCAACTCCTGCACCGGGTAGGCGGCGATGCGCACTTTCTCCTTGAAGCGTCCATCCGGGTGAACCGTCTCTTCGAACGGCTGCTCGATGCACTGCCCCTCGTTGTCGAACATCCATCCGTGGTACATGCAACGCAGGCCGTGCTCCTCCGGTATGCCGTAGGAGAGGTCGACGCGGCGGTGGGCGCAGTAGCGTTCGATCAGGCCGTACTCCCCGGAGCGGTCCCGGTAGAGCACGAGGTCCTCGCCGAGGATGCGAACGGGCCTCGTGGGCCTCGCGTTGAGTTCCGACGTGACGGCGACGGGCTGCCAGTAGCGCCGCATCAGATCGCCCATCGGCGTGCCCGGCCCTACCCGCGTGAGCCGCTCGTTCTCAGTCGTCGACAGCATGATGGCGCCCCCCTATTCCGAACGTCGGGCGCATCATACGACGGGGCGTGGGGAGCGTCTATTCGGACGGCGCAGCCTGGCGCTTTGCCTGCGCGAATACCTCCTCCGCCGTGTAGGCGATGGGACTGTACCTGCCGGTGAGGCTGCGGACATGTCTGCCTGTTTCCAGGTCGCGCTCGCCTGACATGGGGACGGACATGAACGAACCGCCGAGCTGGAGGAGGCCCCTCTCCGGGCGGGCGCCGGGAGCGCGGTACTCGTCGAATGTATAGACGATCTCGTTCTCCGCGGGGTCGCGGAACGTGTTCATCGGGTCCGCGCCGTCCTCCACCAGCCGCATCTGCTCCTCCAGCAGTTTGCGGTACATGATGACGCCAACGTCCGACTGCCCCAGCTTCTCTCGCGTCCGGTCCGCTATCGGCCCCTGCGTGACCCAGGCTGACGAGTCCTGCGCGGCTATGAAGTTCTGCAGGTAGCGCCCGTCCTCACCGGCGTACGGCACGTCGTAGCCCGGTATCTCCTCCTGCGGTTCCAGTTCGACACCATCGGGCGGCACGTAGACGTGGTAGAAGAAGTTCAACGTATGGGTATCGTCCACGGGCACGCGCATCTGGAAGCCGTTGATGATGCTGACCCATGTGGGGAAGATGATGGGGTGACCGACCGTCCACTCCCGGTCCTGCTCGGTCGTACCCTCCACCACGCGCCTCTTGATGACGCCGTTCTCATAGCGGTCCAATCCGATCTTCCGGTGGGGGCGGCGTGGCATCTCGCTGCGGTCGGCTATCACGCCTTCGCGCTCGAGCACAGCGCTCGTCAGGTTGACGTGCAGCCACTCTGTGTGGACAGGGTCGACGGCGTTCTCCACGCACTGGAGCCAGTTGCATGGCAGGACCACGAAACCGATGTCGCGCAGCACGTTGTCCCACACGAGCAGGTCCCAGCGGGGGAGCAGCGGAATGGGCGACGGTCCAAGGTACGCCCAGAGCAGACCGCCCAGCTGCTGCACCGGGTAGGCGGCGACGTGAACCTTCTCCTTGAAGCGTCCGTCCGGGTGGACGGTCTCCTCGAAGGGCTGCTCTATGCACTGCCCCTCGGCATCGAACATCCACCCGTGATACATGCAGCGCAGCCCGTGCTCCTCCGGTATGCCGTAGGAGAGGTCAACGCGGCGGTGGGCGCAGTACCGTTCGATAAGGCCGTACTCGCCGGAGCGGTCGCGGTAGAGAACGAGGTCCTCGCCGAGGATGCGGACGGGCTTCGTGGGCCTGGCATGCAACTCGGAAGTGACGGCGATGGGCTGCCAGTAGCGGCGCATCAGCCCGCCCATCGGCGTGCCGGGCCCCACACGCGTGAGCCGTTCGTTCTCAGCCGCTGACAGCATCACCGCATCCCCCGGCGCGTGAAGTCGGGCGCATCATACGCCGGAGCGTGGGGAGCGTCTATTCGGACGGCGCAGGAGTGAGTAGGAGGCAGTGGCGGTGCAGGGGCGGCTTCAGACTTGGAAGCCCAGCGCCTCGGCCACTCTGCGCTGCTGCGGCGTCGAGTGTGATGAAGGCAGGCACATCCATCTCAAGCGTTGCGTAGAGCGCCGACGCCAGATGCCACGCATCCGCGCCTCTTACGTACCCGGTGCGTAGGACTTGGTCAATCTCCTCAGAAAGCGCCCGCTCAGGCGTCACCCACTTGACCTGGGGAACGTAGGAGCTACTGAAGCCGCGTCCCTCCCTGGTGAAGGCCGATCATACCTCAGCTTCGAGAAGATTGGACGATACCCAGTCGGAGTACTCGGCCAGGCGTTGAACAACCCGTTCTCCTCCTGGTTCCGCGAAGGCAACAGCGAGCAGTGCTGACGAGTCAACGTATGCAGTAGCCATCAGTCCCGCTCAGCCAGAAACCGTGCCAGTGCTCCCGGTATCCTGGCGACGGGCTTGAGCGGCCTGTCCGGTTGGCCGGATGGAACCACGATTCCCCGGCGGATGGCATCCTGAAGGCGCTGCTCCGGAGTCTTTCCGGGATCTCGGTTTCCCAACTCCCGGACCAACTTGCCCACGACTGTCTCACTCCTGTCAGCGGCGCTACCCTGCGGCCCCGGCGTTCCCACGCGCTCCGTCAGAGGGCGCACCTCGGCCACCGGCTCTCCACGGTAGGAGACAGTCACAGTCTCGCCCTCCCGAACGTGGCGGAGCATCTCGGCGAACCGGGCCTTGGCTTCGTGAGCGCTGTACGTGATACCCATGTGCACATGATACCGCACCGCGCTCACTCTCCAACGTTGTGACACCAGCCCCTTACGCGAAGGGCACGGAACCCCTACGATGGTCCCGCGGGGAACAACCGCCTGTGGCGAGACCCCGGCTCGGTTTCTGGAAACGCTGGCTCAAAATGGCCCCAAACGCCACCCAGGAGACCCCCGAATGGCCCCGTTTCAGCCTCATACCGGCCCCGTGCTGCCCTCGGTCTCACGAGCGAATGAGGCCAAATGAGGCCAGATGGAGCCACTTACTGAAAACGCGAGGCAGGGAGTGACGGCTGATGCTTGCCCTACCCTTGCCCATTGCCTCGTATCGGGGTAGCCTCGCACGAAATGATGGCTGGGAGAGCGCCATGTACGACCTGCTGATCAAGAACGGGAGAGTCGCCGACGGATCGGGCATGCCCTCGTTCATCGCCGACGTGGGCATCGTCGACGGACGCGTTGCGGACGTTGGCCGCCTCTCCGGCCCCGCACATCGCACCATCGAGGCCGCTGAGCGTGTCGTCGCCCCCGGGTTCATCGACAACCACTGCCACTTCGACGCCCAGGCAACGTGGGACCCGCTCTGCACGTTCTCCCCCCAGCACGGCGTCACCAGCGTTATCTTCGGCAACTGCTCCCTGACGCTCGCGCCGGTCAAGCCGGACGACCACGACGCCCTCGCGATGATGCTCTCGCGTGTCGAGGCGATCCCAATGGAGAGCCTGCAGGAAGGCATCCCGTGGGAGTGGACGACGTTCGGCAGCTACCTCGACTTCCTGGACCAGCGCCTCGGCGTGAACGCTGGCGCGCTCGTCGGCCACTCCGCCGTGCGCCGCTGGGTGATGGGCGAGGAGTCGTACCAGCGCGCCGAGGCGACGCCCGCCGAGTTGGAGGAGATGAAGCAGCTCATCCGCGACTCTGTCCGGCAGGGCGCGCTCGGCCTTTCGTTCAACCGGAACAGCGGCCACATGGACCTCCTCGGACGCCCTATCCCCGGCATCGTCCCGCCCGTCGAGGAGCTCTACGAGCTCGCGACCGCGCTCCGCGACGTGGGCGCAGGCGTCGTGCAATGCGGCGCGGCATACCCGCTGGAGATACGCGACGGCTTCGCGACGAAGCTGGGCGAGTACTCGCAACGCCCCGTCGTTTACAACCAGATCGTCCACCACCCGAGCGAGCCCGACCGGTGGAAGCGTCACCTGGACATCGTCGAGCGCGGCATCGCCGAAGGGAAGCAGGTCTACCCCGTCATCAACCCACGCCCCCAGGCGCAGCGCTTCACCATGCGCAACGCCCAGGTTTTCGACCGGATGCCAACCTGGCGCGACGTGATGCTCGGCTCCGTCGAGGAGAAGGCAGCCGCATTCCGCGATCCCGCGATGCGCGACAAGCTCCGCGCCGAGGCCGTAGACGGCAAAGACCTGCCATCCGGCGCACTGCCCGTCACGTGGGAGCGTATCTTCATCACCCGCACGCTCAAGGAGCGCAACAGCGCATACCAGGGCATGAGCGTCGCGGCGATGGCGGAGGCGCAGGGTAAGGAAGTCATCGACGGGTTCCTCGACCTGATACTGGATGAGGACCTCGGCACCGGTCTGCAGAACAGCCAGTCCGGCGCGGACGAAGGCGTGATGGGCAGGCTCATCGCGAGCCCCTACACCGTCATCGGCCTCTCGGACGCGGGCGCGCACGTCGTGTTCGAGGCAGGCTACGGCTATAGCACGCTCGTGCTCGGACGGTGGGTGCGCGAGGAGGGTGCGCTGTCGCTGGAGGAGGCGGTGCGAAAGCTCAGCTTCATGCAGGCGTCGCTCTTCGGGCTGCACGACCGCGGCCTGCTGCGCCCCGGCTTCGCTGCAGACGTGGTGGTGTTCGACCCGGACACCGTCGGCGCGGAGGAGCCCGACGAGGTGAACGACCTCCCCGGCGGGCTGATGCGCCTGCGTCAGAAGGCGACTGGCGTGGACTACACCATTGTCAACGGAGAGGTGCTGCTGGAGGACGGCGAGCACACCGGCGCGTACCCCGGTCGCACGCTGCGCAGCCGCGCCCCCGTGCCCGCGTAGTGAACGGATGGAGTTCCGCGCTTTGGGCAGACAGGAGAAGCCGCCCAAGGGACAGGGCGGCGGCGTGGGCGACGAGTACGTCACCTACGAGATAGAGCGAGACAAGGCGCCGAAGCTCGCCGAGTGGCTGAACCGGATGGACGCGAGCGGCTACGAACTCGCGGCGCTGGAGGGCTATGGAGGCGGCGGATCGGTCTACCTGATGGCGGTCGTGCGCCGGAAGCAACATTGAGCAGGAGGTCCTGACGATGGCGACTGAGATGGCCACCCTGGCCGGAGGATGCTTCTGGTGCCTGGAGGCCGTGTACGAGCAGTTGCGCGGCGTCGAGAAGGTCGTCAATGGCTACACCGGCGGCACCACCGCAGACCCCACCTACTACGAGGTCTGCTCCGGCAACACGGATCACGCCGAGGCTGTGCAGCTCACGTTCGATCCTGGCGTGGTCTCGTACCGGCAACTCGTCGAACTCTTCTTCACGATGCACGACCCCACGACGCTCAACCGCCAGGGGCCGGACACGGGCACGCAGTACCGCTCCGCCATCTACTACCACGATGACGAACAGCGACGAGTCGCGGAAGAGGTCATCGCCGACTTCACGGAGCACCGCGTCTGGCGGGCCCCCATCGTCACGGAGGTCCAGCCGCTGGACGTGTTCTACGACGCTGAGGACTACCACCAGCAGTACTTCCGCAACAATCCATGGGCGGGCTACTGCCAGGTCATCATCGCGCCGAAGGTCGCCAAGCTCCGCAAAGAGCATCTGGAAGCGCTCAAAGTCTGATCCAGAGGGCCCGGGTTCCCTCTCCCTCGAGGGAGAGGGCCAGGGTGAGGGTGAATCGGACAGCAGCGCGTTGACCGGTACGCGCGCCTCCCTTGATACTTTGCGTCGGCCGCCGAAAGAGTGGTCCACATCTTCGGAACGATCCCCCAAGGAGGAGTTATGGCAATCACCAGATCTGCGCGCGCCGTTTGGAGCGGCGACCTGTTCTCCGGCGCCGGCACAGTGACCGCGTCGTCGTCCGGCGCGTACAGCGAACTTCCGGTTTCATGGAAGGCGCGCAGCGACGAGACGGCAGGCCCCAGCACGAGCCCGGAAGAGCTGGTCGCGGCGGCGCACGCGAGCTGCTTCTGCATGGCGCTCTCCGCCCGCCTGGGACAAGACGGCAAGGTCGCGACCAAACTGGAAGCGGACGCCACGGTGACGTTCGAGTTGTTCGAGGGCGGCGCGAAGGTCGCGTCCAGCGCGCTCAAGGTGGTCGGCGAAGTGCCGGACATGAGCGAGGACGACTTCCGGCAAGCCGCGGAGGACGCCAAGAACGGCTGCCCCATCTCCACTGCGATGGCGGGCAACGTTGAGCTCAGCGTCGAGGCGTCGCTGGCGTAGCGTCTTTCCGACGCAGGCGTAAGCGAGAAGCCCTCCCGGATCGGGAGGGCTTCTTCGTGTGTCGAACGTGACCTGAGCTGCGGGACTAGTCGACGCCGCCCGCAAGGTCGATGAAGCCCTCGCGGAGCACCGGGTCCTTCAATGCTTCCGTGCCATCCGCAATCACGCCTACGATGTCTTCGGGCCCGAGGTAGCCGACCTCACGGTTGGCGATCCGCGCCAACTCGAGGAAATCGGCGTCGTGCGCGTTCTGGCGGAATGCGTCTACCCAGAACTGGTAGATGTGCTCCGGTGTGTCCGGGTGCATGATGAACACTCGCGACATGCCCTCGTTGATCGTCTCCGTAACGCTGAACAACGTCTTCTGCGCATCCGTCAGGTCGATGATGTCGAATATGTGCGGCGGTATCTCCGCGCCAAGCTCGTTCACGACGTAGTTGGTGAACTCCTGGTCGTCTGAGGGGTCGGCTCCCCAGTAGAAGAGCGGTACGATCTGCTGTTCCTCGATCCACTCGGGGAAGAGGCTCCTGGCGGTGTCGGGGGCCCCACGGTTGGAGATGTCGATCTCGCGCCGGTCGAATGCTGCGGCGATGTCCGAGGTGCCGGGGTAGCCGTACACGTTGTTGATCGGCCCCCCGACCATTTCGATGAACGCCGTTGCGATGCCGCCGCTGTCCCCCCGTTCGGTCGCGCCGACTGCGAGGTCTTTGCCCTTCGCTACGGCTTCCTCCCACGTTGTTGCGAAGTCGCGGAAGGCATACTGGGCGCTCGACGTCCTCACTGCGGAGGCGGTGCCGATTATCTTCACCGTGTTCGGGTCGAAGTAGGGTACGTCTATACCGACCAGTTCCCGCTTGAAGAAGCGCGGATGCACAACCGCGACCGCGTAGCCGTCAGGATCGCCGTCAACCAGCGTCGGCCGGAAGATCCGCTCTCCTCCACCGCCGGTGAGGTTCCGCACCACGAACCGCGGGTTGCCCGGTATGTTGTTCTTCAGAGAGGCAGCCATGAGCCGCGCAAACGTGTCGTAGCCGCCGCCCGGCGAGAAGCCGACGTTTATCTCGATAGTCTTCCTGTTGAAGTGCTCTGCCGGGTCCCAGCCGGGGACGGGCGTCGCCGTCGGCCGTGGCGGCGGCGTCGGCGTGGGTGCGGCCGGAGGCGGCGTAACGCCCGCCGGGAGCGGCGTCGGCGTGGCCGCAGGCTCTGCCGGGTCCGCGGGTTCCATCGCGTCCGCAGGCGTAGGTGTAGGCGCATCGGCCACGGGCGCCGGGGTCGGCGTCGCTGCGGGCGCAGGCTCGGGTTCGTCCCCGCCGCACGCAACGGTCAGCAGCGCGGCGCACAGCAGCGCCAAGGTCAGTGCGAAGAATCGCGTCAGACGCATTTCTTTCCTCCAACGCTGCGAGTGACCTCGCCAGCGCGGGAAGAACGATAACAGGCGCAAGGTGTCAATGCCAACCATCCCGCGCAATATGAACAGTTACCGCAATATCGCTCCGGAGGCTCGACCGGCGGTGATGCTGGTGCTCCTGCCGCAGATAGAAGTGTTCTGGGTGGGACTGGGCTACCTGGTGGTGTTCGGCGTCGGGACTATCGCCTCCATGGCCCTCATCAACGATCGCCCTGGGTGTACCGTTCGCGCTCACGACGCGCGCTCGGCAGTGGCAGCGGGCGATCGCCGGTGCAGCGGGCGCAGCGAGCCTCGTGTTTGGCGCGGCGCTCATGGCCGAGATAGCGACCGGCGTGGCTATCATCCCGTTCTAAGGACCCCCCTCTTATGATGCGCTGACCTCGGGGTGCCGCCCTCGGGGTTCTGGGCTATAGTTGCGTATGCGGCAGGGCGAATCTGGACCAGCGAGTAGGGGTGCATGATGGCAACCGTGATCGACGCCGATACCCACATGGTCGAGTCCGAGGCGGTCTGGGAATTTTTCGACGACGAGCTGGCGCACCTGAAGCCGGTGCTCGTCGGCACCGCGGAGCCGTCCACCGGACTCCCGCGCAACCGGTGGGTCATCGGACGGCGGCTGGTGCCGCAACCCGCCGGGCCGGGCGGGCACAACGCGCAGGCGCCGCCCGCGGATGCCGAGGTGCTGGCCAGCAAGTTCTGGGGCGGCAAGTCGCTGCAGGACCTGACCTACCGGCTGCAGGCCGCGGACGAGATGAGCGTGGACGTGCAGGTCGTCTACCCCACCCTCTTCATCGTCTACCTCACCGGCGACCCGCAACTGGAACTGGGGCTGTGCCGCGCGTACAACCGCTTCATGGCCGACGTGTGGTCCAGGTCCAACGACCGCCTGCGCTGGATCCTCGTTCCCCCGCTCCACTCCATCGACCGGGCCATCGAGGAGATGCACTACGGCGTGGCGAATGGTGCGGTCGGTGTCCTCTTCCGGGGCATGGAAGGCAGCCGGTCGCTCTGCGACCCGTACTTCTTTCCGGTCTACGAGGAGGCGCAGCGGCTCGGCCTGCCCATCTGCATCCACACCGGCGCAGGCAACCCCGCAATCACCGAGGCGTTCGACACGACCATCGTGCAGTCGTTCCCGCAGCAACGGCTGCTACCGCTCATCGGCTTCCATGACCTCGTCTCTCACCGCGTCCCGGAGCGGTTCCCCGACCTCCGCATCGGCTTCATCGAGACCAGCGCATCCTGGGTGCCGTACCTGCTGCACTACCTGAAACATCGCGTGCGCGACGGCAGCGACCGGTGGGAAGGCGGCGTGCTCAAGGACTATCGGTTGTTCGTGGCGTGCGAGGCGGACGAGGACATCTCCTACCTGGCCCGGTGCATCCCGGAGGACCAGCTCCTCCTCGGCTCGGACTGGGGTCACACGGACCCCTCGGCGAACTACTCGATCGTCGACGAACTCAAGGCGCGCGAGGACGTGGAGCCGGAGCTGATGGAGAAGATCCTCTGCCACAACCCGCGCAGCTTCTACCGGATGTAAGCGGAGGACGGCGGTCCGTCAACCGCCCAGGTCCACGACCCGCGCGCCGGCGCCGTTGGTGACGAGGTCGAACAGGACCTCGACGAAGTCCGGAGCGTCGTTCGGCATCTCGATGCGCGCCAGGCGCACGCCAAGGCCTGCTGCGACCCGCATAGCCGTGATGTCGATATCGAACAGTATCTCCAGGTGGTCGCAGACGAAGCCGAACGGCACGACGAGCACGTTCTTCCCACCCTCGCGCGCGGTCTGTTCGATGCTCTCGAGGATATCCGGGCCCAGCCACGGCGTACCGGTCCTGGCCGCGCTCTGGTAGGCGAAGCGCCAGGACACAAGCCCCGCGGCCTCTGCGACCGCCGCGGCGCTCTCCGCCAATTCCTGTGGGTACGGGTCTCCATCATCCAGTATCCGCGCAGGGAGGCTGTGCGCTGTGAACAGCACTTTCACGTCCGACGGAGAAGCGTCGAACCGCGCCAGCGCATCCCTGGTCCGCTGCGCGATGAGCGCCGTAAACAACGGGCTCGCGTGCCAGCTCTCGACGAACCGCACGTGCGGGGGCGACGCCACCATTTCCAGGCTGCGCGCCACGGCCTCCCGGTACCCGTCGGTGCTCATCCGTGAGTAGTGCGGCGCCAGTGGCAGCGCGATGAGTTCGTCGACGCCGTCGGCCATGATGCGCTCGACTGCTTCCGCGATGTACGGATGCCAGTGTTTCATGCCGACGTGCACGCGCCAGGAGGTTTCTCCGACGTCCTGGTTCAGCCGTACTTCCAAGAGGTCAGCGACGCTCCGGGTGGTCTCGAGGAGAGGCGTCCTGCCGCCCACGGCGCGGTACCGCTCGGTGAGCTCAGCCACCGCCTCCGGGCTGGGCTCCCGCCCGCCGCGTATGTCGCGGTAGTACGGCCCTACGTCGCCCAGCTCCTCCGGCGTTCCGTACCCCATCAGCAGAACGCCTTTCAGACCGGGCACGTCTCCACTCCGTTCCGCGCGTTCAGACGCTCGTCGCCTGCGCTGCGCCCCGCGCTGCGGGACGCAGCGCGAATGCGTGGACGCGCTCCGCAGCGTCGCGCCCCTGCCGTATGCAGTCGGGAACGCCGACACCCCCGTAGGATGCGCCGCACAGGAACAGGCCGGCGTGCGTGGCGAGCTCCTTCTCCACGCTGCCCAGCCACTCCGTGTGGTCCACCTTGTACTGCGGCAGGCCGTCCGTCCACCGACGCACCCAGGACCGCTCCGGAACGCCGCTCATACCGAGGAGAGGCCGCAGCGCCTCGCATGCGGTCTCGGCCAGCTCAGCGTCGCTGCGGCCTGGCGATGCGTCGTCCTCTGTGCGCACGAACGCGCGCAACAGAACGTAGCCCTGCGGGCTGCGGCCGGGCCACTTGGACGACATCCACGTACACCCTGCAACCGACCCGGCCTCAGAGCGCGGCGCCAGGAAGCCGGACCCATCCAACGGGTGCGCTACGTCCTGGCGACGGAACGCGAGGAAGACGCTGACGGCGGGGGAGCTCCGCATCCGCCTCAGCAACTGCGACAGCCCCGGAGCGAACGGACCGACCAGGCCTCCCGCGTCCTGGGCGGGCGTCGCGAGCACGACGGCGTCCGCCCCGAACGACCGCTCATCGTCCAGTGCAACCCGGTAGCGGGGAGACGCTTCTACGATGCGTTCCACCGCGACGGCGGTCCGGCCGCTGACGATCTTCGTCCGTTCGAGGCGCTCCACGACCGCCTGAACGAGCCGTTGCGTTCCGCCGCTGAACGAGAAGAACGCGCTCGGCGGCTGTTCGGAGCCGCGCGCGGCCTTCCGCGCCTCGCGCATCCCGCGCATGATGCTGCCATAGCGTTGCTCCCATTCCTCTAGCATCGGGAAGAGCGCATCGAGGCTCATGTCGTAGAGGTCGCCGCCGTATACTCCGGCGGTCAGGGCCTCCAGGAATGTGTCGGTGAGTTCCGCGCCGACGCGTCTGCTCAGGAATCCGCCCAGCGACTCGCGTCCCCGCGCGGTGCGCTTCCTGACCAGCGGTTCGAGGCTGGCCCGCAGCTTGCCGCGCCACGAGAGGAACGACGCGTTCCACACGTCGCGCCGGCTCGCGGGTGCGGGCCCCATCAGGCCGGGAGGGATGCGGTGCAGTCGCCCCTTGCGCAGGAGCGATGCGCCGCTCGTCTGCATATAGATGACATCATCTGCAATGCCGACCTCCTTCGCGAGTTCGAGCGCCCACGGCTTCCTCGTGAGGAAGCCGTCCGGCCCGCTCTCCACGATGAAACCGTCCTCGTTGAGAGTGCTGAGCTTGCCGCCCAGGACGTTCTCGCGCTCGACGATGACTACGGAGAGGTCCATCCCTGCCGGGCGCGCCGCCTGTTCCATGTACCACGCCGCGGCGAGCCCGGTGATGCCGCCGCCGACGATGACCACTGAGAGAGGATTCCCGTCCGGTGAACGATGGTCAGGAGGCATGAGCGGCGTCCCATTCCCGTACGCAATCGATCATGTGCATGACGTTGTCCAACGGGGTCTGGGGTAGGATGCCGTGGCCGAGGTTGAAGATGTGGCCGGGGCGGCCGCCTGCGCGCTGCAGCACATCGCGGGTCTGCTCCCGCACCACGTCCGGAGGGCCGAGCAGGACGGCAGGGTCCAGGTTGCCCTGTACGGCGACGGCCCCCAGCGACGCCCACGCCTCGTCCAACGGAACGCGCCAGTCCAGCCCGATCACGTCCGCGCCGCTCTCCCTGATGATCTCGTTGAGTCCGCCTGAGCCTGTCGCGAAGTGGATGATCGGGACACCGGCTGCCTTGACCGCGCCGAGTATCCCGTGGGTGTATGGGAAGACGTATTCGCTGTAGTCGCGTCTGCTCAACCAACCGACCCAGCTGTCGAACAGTTGGAGCACCTGCGCTCCCGCCCCGGCCTGGGCCAGCAGATAGGCGGTCACCATGCTGCTGAGCCGGCTCATCAGGCCGTGCCACAGGTCCGGCTGGCCGTACATCACCGCCTTGGTCATGGCGTAGTTCCTGGACGGACCGCCCTCGATGAGGTACGTGGCGAGCGTGAACGGCGCGCCGGCGAAACCGATGAGCGCCTTCTCCTGCGGCAACGCCGCGCGCACGTGCCGGAGCGCCTCAAGCATGTACGGAACATCCTGCTCGGGATCGAGTTGCCGCAGGCGTTCGAGGTCGCTGTGGGAGCGGACCGGCGGGTCTATCACCGGTCCAACCTTCTCGACCAACTCCACCTCGATGCCGACCCCGACCAGCGGCGTAACGATGTCCGCGAAGATGATGGCGGCGTCCACGTCGAAGCGCTGGACGGGCTGCAGCGTCACGGCGGCGGCGAGTTCCGGGTTGCGGCAGATGTCCAGGAGGCTGTGCTTCTCCCGCACCTTCCGGTATTCCGGCAGCACCCGTCCGGCCTGCCGCATGATCCACAGCGGAGTACGTCCGGCCTTCTCCAGCCTGGCGGCCTTCAGCAGCGCAGGCTCACATCCGGTATGCGTCGTGAGAGTGCTCATCGCGTTTACGCCCGGTTACCCGAGCAGGTCCAGGATACGTTCCGGGCTCCTCTTCACGCAGGTGAAGATGGGGGTGTCGCGCAGCGTGTGGCGCCTCGCCTCGGTGGAGCGGAGCTCGACCACGAGGTCCTGGAATTCCGCGAGTGAGTCGGTCTCGTACCCCACGATGAACTCCTGGTCCCCCAGGCCAGTCGAGTAGAGCAGTATCTGGCTGATGTCCGGGTGCGTGCGGCCAACGCGGATGTGCTCGTTCATCATGCCCTGCCTCGCCTCGCGGGACATGAGGTACCACTCGATAGTCTTGGTGAAGGGGTAGAGCACGAAGTACCTGCCCTTCTCCTGCGACTCCTCCGCATGGTCCTGCCCCGTGCGCGCCTGGCCGTACGTGGAGCGCCTCAGCAGTCCGAAGTACGAGTGGCTGACATCAAGAAACGCCCCTAGCTCCGTCGAAAGCAGTGCACCGAGCGTATCCTCGAGGGGTTCGAGCCCGGAAGACGTGCGCCACAGCATGAAGTCGGTGTCGGCGCGCAGCCCGAGCGTGCTGTAGGTATGGGCCGACACCTCGGTTTCCGTCGCCCGCAGGGTGGTCAGGAACTCTTCCTTGTGGCGAGTCCTCGTCTCGGCGGGTTGCCGCCGCCACGACGCATCCGCCTTGAAGAACACGAACTGGACGCAAGTGTCGCCCGCTCCTGTCCCTGTGCGGTTGTTTTCCAATGCACTCATCCTTGTCGCACGCGAAGCGCACAGCCTGGCTGACCAGACTGGACAAAATCAAGAACGGATGTTCTCTCCCTGGTCACACCGCCTGCTGGCATGGGTATTGTATACGTAAGCGCCACCTCGTCTCCCACGACCTCAATGCCCTTGACGAAGTTGCGAACCAAGGCCTTGCGCTCTAGGAACGTACCTGCCTGCAATGAAGTGCGCAAATCTGTCACATACGATTTGATCTCCTGCGTGCTAGGCAGGTCTACGCGACGCTGCTCCAGCAGGGCAGCAGCCTCATCCCTAGCAGCCGTGAGTTGGTCCTGACGATGCCGCAATTGAAGTATGCGCGGCGATAGCGCCTCTATGGTCAAGTGCTTCGTCTCCAAGGCTTCATAGAGGCGCCCTAGCCTAGAGTCCACGTCATTGAGCTCAGACTCAATCACCTTCAAATCCCGTTTCAGCTCCCCTGCCATCGCGTCGATCTCCTCAGCGACTAGGGTCACCAGTTCTGTGATGACCTCGTCGGTGAGAATGCGTTCCCTAATCTTGTCGACAATGAAGTCCTCTACTTTGAGAGCGCTCAGGTAACGGGCCTGGCATGTACCCGCGCCTTCACGGTGCAAGGTGGCGCAGACGTAGTAGCCGTACTGCCCGCTCTTCGCTCCGTGGCCCACATAGGGCTTGCCACATACTCCACACCGGAGTAACCCACTCAGCAGGAACTTACTCCCCACGCGGGCGGGACTTTGCACGGCAGGTCCGCGCGCCTTGAGAGCCTGCTGAACGCCATCGAAAAGATCCTTCGAGACTAAGGGCTCCCACGCTCCCTCTACCCGCACAGGGTCTGGTGTATGGCCTCCTTTCGATGTTCGGCCCCAGACGGCGATGCCTAGGTAGGCTTCGTTGGTCAGTAGGTAGTGGAGCCCCCCTCTGTACCAGCGTCTACCATTCATCGTAATGCTCCGGACGTTCAGGCCTCGACAAATCTCCTTGAGCCCATCCCCCTTCAGCGAACTCTCAAACACGTCCCTCACTATCGGTGCAGTGGCCGGGTCCGGTTCCAACAGGGGGCGCTCGCGTATACCGTCAGAAACCTTGATGCGCCTGTACCCGTAAGGTGCGGTCGAACCCATAAAGAAGCCGCGTGAGGCAGCTTCGCGCATCCCCCGCACGACCTCTTGGGCGAGGTTCTCGGAGTAGAATTCATCCACGCTCTCGATAATGGCCTCCATCAGCTTGCCAGTGGGAGAGTCGTCAGAGTGCTCGGTGATGGACACGACCCTGATGCCCTTACGCCTCAGCATCGACTTGAAGGCAACCGCATGTTCGCGCTTGCGCGTGAAGCGAGAGAACTTCCAAACCAAAATGACTTGGAAGGGTGCGTTGGTGCGGCTGCCCTCTTCAATCATTTCCCGGAACTGGGGCCTATTGGCGATACGGCCACTCTCCGCCTCATCGATGTACTCCCTTGCCACGCTGCAACCGTTGGCCTTCGCGTAGTCACGGAGCGCACGCAACTGAGCAGCAATCGACAGGTCAACGTCTTGCCGGTCGCTTGACACCCTCGCGTAGAGGGCCACTGGGGTCAGTGGTTGGTGATTCTTCATGAAGGGTCCTCCTTTGTCGGTTCCATCGGATTGTAGTGGCCATGCGCAGGCAGCCCTAAATTGCATCCTAGGACTTCCAGTGAACCTCGCGTCAAGGGGCAACTGTCCAAGCGCTAGGACAACTCGGTACCCAGGCGGCTTCGAACAGATGATCAAGCTGAGCAGATATCTAACAGGCTGATGAAGAATGCGAGTTTGGGAAATAGTGAGCGGGCCTGCGTCGGCATCGAGGCGCCGTTGGACGCCGATTCGGAGTAAGCGGCGCCTTGGGATGCCCCTGATCGGGCCGCTGGCGCCTCCGGTTAGGGCATTTCATCCTCAACCCGCAGGGACCGCCCCCGGAGATGATGATGGCGGCGGCATGAGCTTGGCCATACGCACGAGGTTGTACGCCGCCAGAGCCATCTCCGCCCAGTGGCCGTTGCGGGCCACGCCGCAGTAGCGCAGCTTTCTCCCACCCCCGACGGTCTTCAGCCAGCCGAACACCTCCTCAACCCGCTTCCGCACCCGCTGACTCGCCGCGTACCCCGCGTGACGGCTCGTCCGCCGGTCCAGGGCTGAGTGCCCTTGCTTCATGGCCACGTGAGGCGTGACCTGGAACGAGCGGCAGGTCGTCACGAACTCCCCCGTGTCGTACCCCTTGTCGGCCCCGACCGTGATCCTCCGTGCGGTGGGGACCCGCTCCAGCATCGTTAGCGCCGCTTCCGTTTCAGCCGTCCCGGTAGCCTGCGACAGCACCACGTCCACCACCAGCCCATTCCGGTTCTCCATGAGCACGTGGCCCGCAAAGGACAGCTTCGCCGCCTGCCCCTCCCCCTTGCGCGCCAACAGCGCCTCCGGGTCCGTCGTCGATACATGGGTAGCGTTGGAACGCCGCTCACCCCGGAAGTCCTTCCACGGGTTCCGCCCGCCTGCCCCCGCAGGCGGGTCCCTCTCCTCGTCCCTCGGCCGGATGCTCTTGAGGGAGGCCCACGCCTCCAGCAGGGTCCCGTCCACGCTGAAGTGCTCCTCCGACAGCAGGCGCTGCCGCCTCGCCTCGCTCACCACCGCACCAAAGAACCGGCCCGTCACCTCATGCGACAGCAGCCGGCTCCGGTTCTTGGCGAACGTCGACTGGTCGAAGGAACCGCCCCGGATGTTCAGGTCGAGGAACCACCGGAAGAGCATGTCGTAGGTCAGCCGTTCGCAGAACTGGCGTTCCGAGCGCACCGAGTAGAGCGCGATCAGCAAGCTCGCCTTCAGCAGATGTTCGGGCGGCACGGAGGGCCGGCCTCCCTTGGCGTACATGCGGCTGAAGATGGACGACAACTCCTGAAGCACCCGCTCTGCCAGCGGCTTGATCCGCCGGATCGGGTGTTCCTGAGGGACCAAGTCCTCGGGGGTGAGCGCCACCAGGCTCTCGATCTGCTGGTCGGATGTGCCGCGCATGGCCGCCTCCTGTTCGTGCTGCGCCAAGCGTATCCAAACCCCTTCCCATCCGCACCTTCGCGTCTACACCCCTCAGCCGTTTTTCATCACCCTGCTAAGGGAGCATAGTCCCTGCCTACGGCTATCACGCAGGCAGCATCATAGAGTCCCACCGTAGTTAGTCGCCCTCCAGAGTACCCGGCATGATGTCGCCCAAAGGCGACATTCTCTGCCGTCGTAGATGAACTCGCGCTATGTAACGTGGGACGATGCGCAGCCCTCGCTCCAATACGTTCTGCTGCTCAGCCGAGTACCGATCAGATGAGCGTGCAAGCCGACTGTTGTGTAGTCTCTTTGGCTCCGAGGCAGTTCTGCAAGGGATTGTTGGCTGATTCTTGCCTTTCTTACTTCGCATTGAGTCCTCCAGTGGTCTTCCAGTCTGGAAGTCCTGTGGACGAGACGCAATGCCCTAGCGGGTAGTTCACAGACGATACGGAGAACACCGGGCTCGGTGACATTCAGGCCAGCACGGCGCTGCCTAGCCCCCCCGATGGGAACGAGCCAGAGGCAGCAACATCTACATTCCACGGGCGGTCCATGTCCGCACCAAGGGTGGCTTACGATTTGCCACTCTAACGAATTCCGCCTATAGAACGACGGAATCGGCAATCCGGGCGCTGCACATAACCGTAATTATAAGTAGGAGGTACATAAAACATCGCCCCGAATGGGTCGGCAAAGAAGGCTCAACCCAAGAAGAGGTGTGGTCAACCAGCATTGGCAAGGGAAGGGTTTCGGTTCTTGGACAACGGAGGCGCAGGGATGGCACGACGGGAACTATTGAATAAGGAACAGAGACGCCTGTTGAAGATCGTCGCCAGGATGCCCCTAGTCAGCGTAGCGAATCTGGTGCCCATCCTAGACATGGCCGAGGGCACGGTCAGGCGGATGCTGGGGGCCCTGCGCAGCGGGGGATGGGTGGCATCAGTGGTACGAGGCATGACTGAGCGGCGGCAGCACCGCTGGTTCCTGACTTGCAAGGCGGTAAATCTACTGTACGTCACCAACCACCAGCATTTGAGCCCACGAGAGGAAGCCCGAGTGGCCGGACAGGCCGCCTTCGACTCCAAGGGAGAGTTACCGGAGAACTACTGGGAACGGTTCTCTCTGGATCACGACCATCCGCTCCACCTGAAGAATCAGGCCAAGTCTCCGTTTGCCATCGGTGAGCCGCTAGAGGGCGAGGACGCTGAAGGCGTGGACCATGAACATCCACCGTGGACAGCCACTTCCCGCGGAGTGGAGACCGCCCTGCGGCGCCTGGCAATGTTAGAACCCGTCTACCGGCTGGCCCCGGACCTCCTGTACAGCGGACGTGTGCGCTGGCCTGGTGATGTCGCTACCAGCCAGAAGCTGAGAATGACGGACTTCTGGTTGCTGCGCCATGGGGGCTTCTACCACGCCGTAGCCCGCTATGGTGATGACGTGTGGACTCCATTCACCTATGCCGGCCTCCACGCCACCGAGCGGGTGCTCCGACGCAAGAGTGACCACCGCTTCTGGGGCGTGGATTGCTACTCTTACGAGGAGAACCGCTACCTGAGAATAAGCAACCGAGTCTTCTACGAGGACCCTGACCAGGAGGTGACGCCCTCTGCGCAGGTGGTGGTGGCCGCCGACGCCTGGGCTCAGAGTCTGGCCGAAAGCACACTGCGCGACTCCACGCCCACCCTGTTCTGCACCCCTGATGGGCGCTGCAGCAAAGGCGTTATGCTTCGGCCCTCTTGGGACTTGGTGGCTGATCCAGCAGGCCATCCCACCGTGGGCGCGCCGGAGGCGGTAGGTCTCTGGCTGAGACAGAACCCCGACATAGAAGCCATCGACGGGAGGGTGGCGTACGGGCTGTTCATGACTATCGCCCAATTCCCGGCTATGCGGGCATCCTGGCTGAGAGAGATTGTTAGAGGGCCAACAAGCGAACTCAGCCTCCACTTGGGACGATTCGTCAGTACCGGCCTGGTGTCCGTGTTCGACGGGCGGCACTACCTGTCGAAGTTAGGGATGAAACGGGCAGCCAACATGAGCCGGGTACTGCCGTCAGTAATCCGCAGCCGCCACGGGGCCTACTTGGACCCGTGGTACCGTGAGCACGAACAGCATCACAACGACGGGGTGAACCGGTTGGTAGTGCAGTTCGCTCGAGAGGGAGTCGAAGGGGTGGCGGGCTGGCGCGGCGAGGTCAACGTCCCCGGTTTCACCCAAGTACGCCCCGACCTGCTGGTGCAGGTAGACGAAGGGTCCTTCGGAGAAGGGGCCTACTACATCGAATTCGAGCGCAGCGCAGTGGCACCCCAGGAGGTGAACCATAAGCTGGGTCCGTACCGCCGGATGGCGGCGGCAGGCCGTCCCTTGCCGCTGCTGATGGTGTGCGAGACATGGAGAGGGAGTCAGAACTTCCTAGCCGCCGGAGGGGAGCTGCCAATGTTGGCCACCACCCTGGAGCGGGCTTTGGCCGGGCCCCTGACTGGAGCAGTTACCGTATGGAGTAGGAACGGGGCTCCGTTGGCGCTGCACTGCCGCAAATGATGCGCGCATAGGCCGCTGTTCGGCGTCAACTATTTTTGCCGGTCCTGTTGCCTCAGCAAGGAAGGTTACCCAACAGTGGGAATCTTGTTTCCCGCTCCAACCAAGACCAACTCGGCTCCGTCGCTTCGCTCAGGGGCAGGTTCGTCGGAACCGGCATAGACCAGATGCTGGGCCATGATGCGACGCCAGTCCTTCACCCTGCGTTGGAGGGTTCGCAGTTGAGCATCACTGAACCGGCCTGGATGGGTTGCACGCAGCCTGGCGAGCAGGTCCTTGGCGGTGGTCTCAGGATGCTCCTGTAGTCACAACAGCACCTCGTACCACACACCTTCGAAGGGGTCCCTCCTGGTTCGCCAGTGTCGTGGTGGACGTGTCTGCGCTCTGTGTGTAGGCCGGGCTTCCCCGTCTTGCCACAGGCTGGGAAGGCGAGCCAAGAACCTCTCCAGGCTTTCGCCACCAGCAGCTCCCCGACCTCCTGAAGCGGATACTGCAGCTGAAGCGGTATCGCTTCAGCTGCTCCTTCATTTCGTCGCTGATTGCATCGGCTTGCATCAGCCGGTCGCAGGGCGTGGCCGGAGGACTGTAACGCTTGATCACCCTGGAACCATCCCTGACCTTATCCAGCAGCTTTAATGAGGACTGGAAGTCATTCACGTACAGCCGCACCGCCTGGTAGAGCCGGGCCATCGTCTGTCCGGCCACCTGGCCTGAATAGCGATCATGGCCAACGAACCGGCGAACAACGGAACCGTTCTTCTGCTCGATCCACGCCTGGTCGTTCTTGCGGTAAGCCCTTGAACGGATGAACTCGATGCCCCGTTGAGTGCAGTAGCCCACCAGGGTCTCGTTGATGAAGACGCCGTCATTGTCCGAGTCGATGCCAAGGACTGCGAAGGGCAACCGGAGGGCGCCGGAACTGGGCGCCCAGGGCACGGTCGTCCATGAAGCCTGCGTCCGCTGTTCTGGTGGACGGTCATACTGCCTAACTCGCCTTCTGCGCGAGATCGGCAATCTCGATGACCTAGCCTCGGCCTTCGCTGTGGTCAACCATGGCACTCCGTAAGACCTCCGCCCTAAGGAAAAACCGTCGCGGTTCCGCCGTGCAGGCTCTCGAAGCGAGCGTTGGCGAGCTGGGGCTGGAGCGCGGACCGGTCGCGGTGAGGCACGGCGGCGACGGCCACTTTCGCCAACCGCCCGTGCCAGAAGACGGGCCTGGCAGCGATGGCGATGGCGCTCTCCTCGGCGTATGCCGCTCTGCCGGTGAGCGCTACGCGCTCGGCAGCCGAGCCGTGAGACGGCGGCGTCCCGTGGCGCGGCATGCCGCCCCGCAAGCCACCGAGCAAACGGGAGTCCAGCGCCCCGAAGCCCGGCGTCCATACCGCCACCTTGACCCTGAGCGCTCCGGGCGCGGGCGGCTCGGCCCACGCGGACGGCTCACCCTGCTCCTTGCGCTCGTACAGGACCGCCACCAGAGGCTGGTCCCGCATCACCTCGCCCAGCCGTAGCGTCACCGAGGCGTACGCCCGGCCGTACCGCTTCTGCAGGGCGACCACGTCGAAGCCGGTTGCCCTGGCGTAGGCGGCGAACGGCCCCGGCTGCATCAGCACCGCCGCCGCGAACCGATCGGCCTCGCGGCAGACGTTCCCGATGGGAGGGGAGCCGGGATGCAGGCCGCTGAGCGTCTCGCAGATGATCTCGTAGGTCTCGTGCAGCACTGTGTGCTCCTGCGCGCCCTCCCACTGGTCCTCCCGGTAGTGGATGTCGTACCCGCCCTCCGGTGCGCTGGCGTGAATGCCCCGGAGCCCGCGGGGCAGCGGAGCCCCGGAGACCGACCCGACCCCCACCGTATGCAGCAGGCCGGTCAACTCGTCCATCGCGGGGCGGACGGAGAGGCCGAAGAAGCGCACGAACACGGCGGCCAGACAATGGGGATCGAGGGGCTCTCCGGCAGGGCCGCCGTCCACGATCTCGCGGCAGAGGTCGTCCAGGGTATGCATGCTCACTCCAGGAGCCGCTTGCCGGTGAAGCGGTCGTACATCTGGACGATGAAGCGCTTGGCCTCCAGTGAGAGGGGGCCTTCGAGCCGGGCGCCGAAGCGGAACCTGGGGTCGGCCAGGACGTATTCGAAGGCCCGCTCCACCTCCAGCGGCTCGTCGACCGGCGGTTCGTCCCCCGCGTTGTCCAGGAACCCGGCCCGTTCTATCAGGACGTGGACATCTACGTTGTAGAGGGCGGCGAGGCGTCTGAGCAGGGCGGGACCGGGGATGCGGTCGCCCCGCTCGATCTGGGAGAGGTAGGAGTTGGAGATGCCGGTGAGACGGCGCACCTCCCGCAGGCTCCTCCCCCCGCGCAGCTGCCGGAGCAGCGGCCCCAGTTCCAGGCCGTGGTAGTTGGCGTCAGCGACCATCGTCATCTCTCGTATGCCCATCTTCTGTCATAATTCCGCAATCAGCCACGGCGCAACTCCTGTTGCAAGATTGTCGTATCACAGTGAGCGATTGTCAACGGAACGAGCGATTCATGCCTTGAGGCCATTGCCGCAGTTCCGTCTGCATTGATACATTACTTTTATACGAACACACGTTCGTAATGCGGAGTCAATGCGGCAGGCGCTACGCCTGCGCGGGGGCCACCGATTCCAGACGAGGACGGGACACGTGAGGAAAGAGACGCGGCTCACCAAGGAGCAGAACGCGATACGGCTGGGGGGGCTGAGGATCCTCGCTCGTTTGATCGTGCACGCCCACCTGGCCTCCCTGATCAAAGAGGGCGCGGCCGGGTGGGAGGACTACGGTAGCGAGGACGGCTCTGGCCGTCCTGTTTCCTCTGACGACGGTCTCCCCTGGACGGAGGGCGGGCATGGCCGGTAAGCGCCCTCTGCGCAAGGTCAAGCTGAACCCCTATGCGGCGTGGCGTCTGATGGACCGGCTCCACATGACGCAGAACGAGCTTGCGCGCATGACCGGCCTCACGTCGGGCTACATCTCGATGCTCCTGAACGGGAGGCGATTCCCGTCGCCGGAGAAGCGTCGGCGTCTGCAGGAGGCCCTTGGCGTGACGGGGTTCGACGACCTGTTCATCGTGGTGAGAGTCGATGAGTAGCGGGCGCCAGCCCTCTGCGCTGTTCCTGCCCGGCATCTCCCTGATGCCGGAGGACTTCGCCGAGCGGTTGACCGTGCTCAAGGAGGCTGCGGGCCTCTCTTGGGAGGGCTTGGCCGTGTGCCTCGGCGTGGACGACCGGCAAGTGTTGCGCTGGCGTCAGGGCGCGGAGCCCTGCGGGGGCGCGATGCTGGCGCTGGTGCGGCTGGCGACGCGGGTGCCAGAGGGTCTGGGAGAGCTCCTGAACGAAGAGTTGACCGTCACCTACAGGGAAAGGAGGTAGCACCATGGATATGCAGGAGTCGATCGCGGGTTTCCGCCCGCAGCCCTTCCCCAGGGATTTCCCGGAGCGGCTGGAGGGCTTGAAGCAGCTCGCCGGCCTGTCGTGGAAGGAGTTCGCGGCGCGCCTCGGCGTGAAGCCCGGCCGGGTGAAGGGATGGCGCAGGGGGGTGCAGCCCAGGGGCGGAGCGCTGTGGGCGATCATGCGTCTCGCGTGGATGGTCCCCGGCGGCATGGAGACGATACTCCCCGAGGCCGACGGGTCCACCCGCGGGACGGAGTAGCGCCATGGGCCGCCAGCAATGGGTCTACCACAGAGCGCCGTCGCGGTTCCCGGAGGACTTCCCTGAGCGGTTGGAGCGGTTCAAGGCCGCCGCAGGGCTGTCCTCGCGGGGACTGGCCCGCCGTCTCCGCGTGGACGCGCGCATGATGCGGCGCTGGCGAACCGGTACGCGGCCGAACCCCGGACACCTGGTCGCCCTGTTCACCCTTGCGGAGGAGATGGGGCTGCTGCACCACCTGCTGCCGGTCACGGGGGCACCGGAGGCCGTCGCGCAATGAATCCGAGGGCACAGCGGGGTCTGAGAGCGAGCGGAACTTCGATTGTGCGGCGCATGTTCAGGGTGCAATGGGGGACGGAGCGCTCGCATGGTGAACACGGCGCGGGATTCCCACCGCCGTCTCACGTGGACGATGAACTCCCGTATCGAGTCCAGGTCTTCGAGGGGCAGGTCGTGGATGCTCTGGTGGGGGCGAATGCAGACGAAGCTGTGCTTCGCCTCATCCAACAGCGCCTCCTCGATCAGGTCGCGGCCCAAGAGCCGGTCAGGGGTCGCGCCGCAGATGGCCGCCAACTTCACGATCTGATCGAGCGACGGTTTCGACAGACTCGCCTCCCAGGACCTCGCGGTGTGCTGGCTGAGTCCCATGAGGACGCTCAACTGCTCTTGCGTGAGTTTCTCCTGTTCCTTGGCCTCCGCGATCCGTTCGCCGACGCATGCCGATCGGCGCAGGCTGTCTTCCATCGTCAACCTCCTGCTCCCGCCGCCGGACGGCGGCTCGTGATGGCATCCATATGAGCACAGCGGGTCCCCATCGTGGAAGCCCTTGCTGTCCGGGATTCCCCACTCGGCATCACCGTTGGGCGCCGCCCGGACCGTGCACATGTTCAGGGGTACTGAAGTGGATGGGCGTGCTCTCGGCCACCCGGCGTGCGCCAGGCCGGTCCCAGCGGCCCCAACCTGTCCAGCGCGGCCTTGTGGGAGACCCAGAGCGGGATGCTGGCCCCGGTTCGCGCCATCTCCTGCCGCGCCACGCGCAGGAAGTGGCCCGCCGCGAGGTCGGAGTCGAAGACGACGAGGACGACGGGCTGCACGCCGTGGTCGTCGGCGGGCTGACGGGATGAGAAGTAGCGCAGGTAGGGCGCGATCCGTGCCGCCATGGTCACGGGGCGCACGGCGCGGCGTTCCCATTCCAGGAAGAAGGGCCACGTGGCGCCACCCTTGCGCAGGATGCCGAAGGCGTCGGGGCGGACCGAGTGGAGCCGGTCGCCGAACCGGAAGAACCGCGACGCCCGGCGCGGCGGGTCCAGCTGGACGGTCTCCCAGCGCAGGGCGCGAGCCTGGCGGGCCAGCGCCGCGACGAACCCGTGCACGGCCTCGGTGTGCTCGATGTTCCTGAGCAACTGTCTGCTCCTTGCGCCGGAGACGTTGCGCCACGTCTGGGGAGCATCGGGATCGAGGGAAGCGGCGCTCCATCGCTGCCGCGCCACACCGACGGCGGCGCGGTCCCTGCGTGCCAGCATCGCCAGCGCCCGGTCGGAGAGGACGAGGCGTCGGCGGTCTGCGACGACGGCGTCGACCGTGAGAGCCAGCCCTCCGAGCCGCTGCAGGAGTTGTGAGAGCCGTGAGCGCTTCACCCCCAGCAGCTCGCCGAGGTGGGTGGGGGTGACCCAGGGCCAATCGGCGAGCAGGTCGAGGGCGCGCTTCTCTGCGGGTTTGAGGAGCACGGGCATCAGGCAGTCGGGGACATCCTGCTCAGAGCCGTCGACGGTGATGTCCTTGGGGAGCGAGACGCGCGCCGGACGGCCCTCGGCGGGCCACGCGCTGCGCTGCCTCGTATGTGAGAGCGCGGTGCGCAGGTCGATGACCGCCGACCCCGACGGCAGACGCCACACGGGAGCGTTTGCGCCTGCGGAGGCCGCATCGCGTTCCAGGGCGAGGAAGGCGATGGCCGGCGCGCCACCCGCCAGTCTCCTTGCGTGCCGCAGCCGAGCCTCGTCGGGCACGAGCATGAGGACGGCGCCGGGGAGCGGCCCCTCCCACAACCGCCAGAGCCGCTTGGCGAACGCCGTCCTGTCCGAGGCGAGCCCCTGCCTGACGATGGCGACGACCCGTCCGTCCGGCAGGGCGATGGCTGCGTCCATGGGCATGGCCCGATACCACCGGAAGCGGATGGGGTGAGCGGTGTTGGAGATGGTGGAGGCGAGGCGGTAGATGACGGCGACCGCGTCGAGGCGCTCCAGCATGATGCGCCGCCACTCGGCGGAGACGGGGCGGCTGCGCAGTAGACCGCCCACGCTCATGCCCCCGTCTCCCGCCAGCCGGTCGATCCCGGCGGCGGTGAGATGGAAGCGCCGGGTCGGGGGGACGAGGTCCGTCGCGTGCGGGATGGAGGAGGCGAGGTCTGCGGCCTCCATCCTTTCGACGGCCTCGTAGACCGCGCCCCTCGACCAGCCGGAGACGGCAACCATCTCCAGCCGGTCGAGGAAGGGCATGGAGGCGAGATGCCGCAGCAGATCTCCCTCGCAGTTGGCGGGCCTCATCCCTCCCGCTCCTCACCCGCTCCGCCGTCTCCCTCATCATCCGCCTCCCCTGCGGCCCCGCCGTCCCGGTTCCACTTGCTGCGCTGCTTCCGCCGCTCCGGGTCCTCGGGAACGCCGCTCTGCTCCTCCTGGCGTGCGGGCTCTTCGCCGTCCCCCATCGCCTCGACGCCCCTGCGGAACTCCTCCGCCCGCTTCCGTCCCTCAGCCTGTTGGGCGGCGATCTCGTCGGCGGAGACGACGTAGGAGGATGCGGCAGCGCGGATGCGGACGGCGGCGTCCGGGTCTCCTGGTTCGGGCTTGCGCACCATCATGGAGAAGGCGGGGAGCCGCTCCCTGCCGACGGTTGCCCGCACGTAGCAGTGGTGGACGGGCAGGGAGGTGACGTCCTCCTCGGAGACGCGCTCGCGCCCCAGCTCCCAGACCAGCCTGCGGGCGTCCGAGCCCGCGACCTGGAAGACGGCGAGGCAGCCCACGTTGGCCAGGACCGTGTCCTGCATCGTGCGGGAGAGGTCCTCGAGCTTGGCGAGGCTCTGGGTGGCGAGCACGAAACTCGCGCCGAACTTGCCGAGTTCGGAGAGCATCGACTCGTAGTCGACGCCGGGCATCGCCTGCATCTCGTCGACCACGACCAGCGCGCCGCGACGTTGCTCGGGCGGCATGCTGCCCTGTTCCCTTATCACGGCGTCCACGAGGTTGAGGAGGGACGCGCCGATCAGGGCGGCGACGTCGCGTCCCACCACCCCCTGCGCGGTTGAGACGAGGAGGATGCCGCCGTCGAGGATGGTGCGGCGCAGGTCGATGGTGGAGCGGGACTGGCCGAGGATGGCGCGTGCGCGCTTGGAGGATGCGTAGTAGGCGAGGCGGGTCTGGACGGGAGCGAGCGCGTCGGCCCGGTATTCGCGCCGCCAGCCGCTGAAATCCCTTGCCCACCACTCCAGCAGGTAGGGGTCGGTGACCTTGGCGAGCACCCTGGCGCGGAACTTAGCGTCCGAGAGCAGCGGCAGGCCGTCGAGGATCGTGTACTGGTCGGCGGGGTCGGTGGAGGGATGCTCGTTCGCCTCGTGGAGGCTCTTGACGACGTGTTCGAGGATCGACTGCATGCGCGGCCCCCACTGGTCCCACAGCCCTCGCGCGACGCGCACGACCGCGTCGGCGGTGCGGTCCCTGTCAGTGAAGATGCGGGCATCGAGCAGGTTGATGCCGACCGCGCCGGTCTCGTCGGCAAGGTCGATGAGGCGCACCCGGTCGATGAGGGATTCGGGGACGTGTTCGAGGAGACCGCTGACGAGGTCGGCGTGGGGGTCGACGACGACGACGGCGTCATGGTCCCGCCCCTCGGCCTTCTCGCGCATCTTGTGGGAAACGACGTGGTGCATGAGGGTGGACTTGCCCATGCGGGTGCGGGCGATGTAGAGGTGGTGACGGCGGAGCAGGTCGTCCGGGAAGTGGATCGGCGATGGCTTTCCCGCCGTGGTGTCTCCGACGAGCGCTCCATCCTTCACGCCTCTCGGCGAGGGAAGGAGCACCCGTGCGCCGGAGCGCTCGACCTGCGGCGTCTCGTCTCCGGGGCCGGGTGGATGCCAGAGGGCGGCGGCCTCGCGGACGCCGATGACGCTGTGCTTCCCGAGGAATCCGGCGCCGGCGGGTTCGAGCGACGTGTTGAGGACCGGGGCGGGCGTGACCTCGCCGACGGCGAAGCTGGCCCCTGCGGGGTGGTCGTAGTGACGGTAGGCGGCTGCAACGGAGGCGAGCAGTTGGGATGCCCGGTCCGGGGAGGCGTCGTGGGGGAGGATGGCGGTGACCTGGATCTCGGCGTCGAAGGCGATGCGGGAGACCTTCTCGCGTATCAGGAGGGGGTCGTGGACGGGCGGGCGCTTGAAGAACCGCGCCTTCACCCAGCCCGCCGCAATGAGGCCCGCGACGACGCTGAGTCCCAGCAGCGCGGCCTTCCACGTCTCGTCCGCCTGCACCCACTGATACGCCTTGAGGGCGATGAACGCGCCGATGCCGAGGACGGCCATGCCGAGGCCGCCAGTAGCCTGGGGAGCTCCCGCCTGCGACCCCGGAGGGGGCTGCATCGATCCGGTCACGGGGCGTTCGTGGGCGAGGCGCTGGTGGTGCTCCGCCCATCCGGGACCGAGGGAGCGCAGCAGCAACCGGGCGACGACGCGTTCTCCGTCGCGCAGGTCGGAGAGCGCGCCGAGCAGGGCGATGAGGGGGTCGGAGCCGGGATCGAGCAGGTCGTCGTCGCGGAAAGTGCGGAGGGGGACGTATTCGGGACCGGCGGAGCGCAGCGTTATCGACCATGCCTGTTCGGCGTCTTCGAGGCGCAGCGGGTCTTGCTCCGGCGCCACCTCGCGGATGCGTGCCTGGGGATAGTGCGAGGCGATCTGTCCCCGGATGACCTGGCCTTCCTGACAGCGGGCCATGAGGGTGACGCCGGCGGCGTCGCCCGCGAGTTCGAGGGAGAACGGTTCCGGTACGGCTATGGAACCGAGGAGGTTCTCGACGCCGAGGAGGGTGCGCTCGCCGGTGCGCGGCGGCGTGACCCCCAGCAACACCGGGGTTCTCTCGGGGCTGTTCTTACCGTTGAAGGGGTTCAGTTTCATGGTGTTCTTCTTTCCGCGTGGGTGTGCACGCCTTGTCTGCATGTCTGCGGTGGGTCTGCTTGATGACCATCGCGCTTATCTCCTGCCGGGCCGCCACTCGACGACCTCGGTCTCCTCGGGCGTGGCCTCAATGCGGACGGGGAAGCGCCCGCCTCGTGCGAGGAGCAGGCCGTCGCCCCTGGGGCATGAGAGCAGCCACCGCTGGAGTTCGGGCGGGAGGTCGAACGCCCCGCCCACGGTGGCGATGGCGGCGGCGTCCTGCTGGAGGAGGAGCTTGAAGGCGGCGTTCTGGAGCAGCGCCCTGCCGGAGTGGCCGGTGATGGTGCGGGACGTGTCCTCCGAGAGGAGGTCCTGCACGTCCTGGGTGATGAACTGGAGGCCGAGCCGGTGCTTCCTGGCGCGCTTGGCCATGGACACCATGAAGGCCGCTCCCTCGGGGTGCTGCATGATGGACCACACCTCGTCGACGACCAGAAGCCTCGGCTTGGGGTCCTGGGCTGCGGCGGCCCACACCGTCTCGGTGCAGACCATGGCTGCCGCGGGGCGCAGCTCTGGTTCCAAGAGGCGCAGGTCGAAGACGGTGACCAGGGCCTCGTTGCCCAACAGGTCGTCGCCCTCGTCGGACAGCAGATGTCGGAGGCTGCCGGTGGCGAAGGGCCGCAGCAGCCGTGCAAGGACCTCGTCTTCGCCGTTCTGCAGGAAGGCGTAGAAGTCCCTGAAACCGGTTCGCTCCCTGGGTTCGGAGTAGTAGCCCGCGAGCGCGTGGTCGAGGGCCGCCCGGCGCTCGGCGCTCAGACGCTCGCCGACCATCACCTCGATCAGGCGCCGCAGGCTGCCGATGCGGAGCAGGAGCTCCTCGGCATCGCCCCGGTCGATGACGAAGGGGTTCATGCCCTGGCCGGGGACGCCGGGGGAGAGGACGCGCCCACCCGCAGCGCGGGCCATGTCGGCGTATTCCCCCTCCGGGTCGATGACGTAGGCGGTGATTCCCCGTGTCAATCCTCTGAGCACTCCCAGCTTGGTGGCGAACGACTTGCCGCTGCCGGAGCGGGCGAGCACCGCGGTGTTGGCGTTGAGGTGGGTGCCGTCCCACGGGTCGTAGACGACGGGGGAACACGCGCGCAGGTCGATGCCGTAGAGCGTGCCGCTGCGGGTGTCGAGGTCGGGTGGGGAGAAGGGGAAGAGGCGCGCGATCGACGAGGTGTCCAGGCTGCGCCACTCCGCGACCGCGTTCATCGCGATGGGGAGCGTGGAGAGCAAGCCGACGCGCTGGCGGAAGGGGAGGGCGTCGAGCTTGCCGAGCGTGGCGCCGAAGTGGGCCTTCGCCCGCTGGGTCATCTCCTTGAGCGCGGCCTCGTCCCCGGCGTGGAGGGTGATCGAGAGGGAAGAGTGGAAGAGGCGCTCGCGCCCGCGCTGCACCTCGTCGCGGAGTCGTGTGATGTCCTCCAGCGCGATCTCGGCCTCCGGTGACATAGTGCGTCCTCGGCGGAGGGAGAGGGACTGAGCGGACTCGAAGCGCACCTTCTGCCACTCCAGGGTGCGGGCGGCCTGCTCGGCGGGTATGGGGCCGAGGTGGATGGCGAGGTCCATCGGGGCGCCCGCGGCCATGAGTCCCTGCAGGAATCCGGGCGCGAGGGCGCGGGGCCAGCGGCCCAGGTGCAGTGAGCGGGTGAGATGCCCGCCGACGCGGATCTCGTGGCGGTTGACCGTCACCTCGACCGGTTCGTCCTCGTCCCGGTCCGCCGGCGAGCCTCCGAGGGCCGATGCCAGGAGGAACAGGCGCAGGGCTCGGCCCGTGAGAGGATGGGCCGACAGGCCCGCCCTGCCCAGGAGGCCGCGCAGGTCGTCCGCGCGGTCGAACTGGCAGACGGCGTAGAAGCGGCGGTCGAGGATGCCGTCCCGGCTCTCCAGTTTCGTGAGCAACTCCCGCAGGGACTCCGCCGCCGCCCGCGTCTGCGTGGGCAGGTCTGGGGGCTCGGCCTCTCTGAGGCGCTCCCGCATGCGGCTGAGGTCCGGCGGGTGCTGGCGGACGAGGAGCTGGACCGGGAAGTCGAGGGCGTTCAGCGCGCCCGCGAAGGCTCCCAGCTTGGGTTCGTCGAGCTCGAGGCCCATGACCTCGAAGACGCCGAGCTTGACGCCGTCGATGCGGACGGGGCCGTCGTCCTCCAGGTGAGAGAGCATGAAGCAGAGCGGCAGCGGCAGCGGCGGTTTTACAACGGGCTCCCTGGGCTGCTCGTCTGAGGTCTGGGGCCTGCGCATGGCGCGCCGCGCCGTGGTCTTCGTTCGTTCGAGTAGTGTTCTCAATGCGGTCTGCTCCTATGGGCTGGGGATGGGGACGATGCCGCTGCTCAGGACGAGGGCAATGGCCTTGGCCGAGAGGACGACGACGAGGCCGAGGAGCGCGCCTGCGACGGCGTTGCGTGCGCGGCCGGCGTTTCGGGGCTCGCTCCCCTCGGCCATGAGGACGAAGCCCGCCCAGACGACCGCGAAGACGGCGAGACCGGCTGCCACATAGGCCATCGCGGTCAGCACGCCGTCGAAGGCCGCGAGCATCGTCCGCTCCTCGTGTTGCGCGGCGGCGGAGACCGCCGCCGCGCAGGTAACCAGCAGGACTGCCGCGAGTCTCCTCACCACGGCCATTCCCAGCCGAGGAATCCGAAGAGCCAGTCCGCCTCGTCCTCGGTCAGCTGCGTCTGGACGGGAGGAGGCGGCTCCTCCTCCACTGGCGGCGGGACGAACGGTGTGTAACGTGCATCTGCGCCGATGGTGAGCGCCATGAGGAGAATCTCCTCCTTGCTGCCGTAGGCGCTCCCGCGGGGGTTCACCGTGCCCAGGATGAACTCCTCGTGCTTGATCAGGACGGAGGGCACGACGATGATCTCCTCGCTGGGGATGGTGAGCCGGGCGGAGATCTCGTGGGAGGACGTGGTGCCGTCCTTGTTCTGTACGGTGACCGTCTCGCGGACGACCTTGCTGGCGCCGGGGCGCCACACCTTGACCGGCACCAGGCGGATCTCCTCCCGTTCCGGTATGAGGGTGAGAACCACGAGCGGCGGGGCGTTGCCTCGCAGGTGCGCTTCGAGTGTCGCCTCGACGCTCAGCTCGTGCAGTCCCTCGCCCGTTGGGATGGGGAGCCGGAAGACCGCGCTGCCGGGGGGGTCGAGGTTGACGGTGGTGCTCGTATCGCCGGAGGAGACCGTGACGGAGCCGTAGACGTTCGTCACGCGGGTTTTCATGACCATGGGCCCCGCGATGTGCGCCTCCCCTGTGACCACGACGAGATCGATGGGGTGCTCGATGTTGGAGACACACTCCCCGGCCTGCAGCATCCCGGTGAGCGCGCCCGGGCTCAACCGGATCGATGTGACGCGGACGTCGCACAGCTCCCCCTCCACGACCGGCAAGGGGTGCGGCAGCTGCCCGCCCTTCAGGCTGACGGCCCCTGCCTGGCCGGATTCATCGACCCAGGCGAAGGTGAAGGAGGGGGCGTCGCCGGAGAGCGGCAGCGTGTAGAAGATGGATCCTCCTGCCGCCACGCTTGCCGCTCCCCAGAAGCGCAACTCCCGGCCCCCCGGCCCGCCGAATGCCTGCACGTTGAGGTCGATCTCGGCGGCGGCCCGCAGCGTGACCGTTGCCCTGTCCTCGAAGACGGCGAGTTTCTCGACGTAGAGCCGCCGTCCGGGGACGGGGTCGGGTGCGTCGAAGTCGATCTCGTTCCTCCAGCGGTCCGGGCTCGTCTGCGGATAGGGGGTGCCCGGCCCCGGCGCCGGTTCGGGCGTGGGGGCCGGGGTTGGAGTGGGTGGTTCGGAGGCGGCCACCGCGGTCAGCATGAACAGCGCGGCGGCTGCCAGCAGTGCGGTGCGCCGCATCGCCGCATGGCCGCCGTTGCCGTCTCCCCGGTCGCGGGGTTTGCGCCGGTTGCGGAGCCAGCGCTGCGGACGCAGCGGCATGCGCCCGTTCCGCCGCTCGGGTCCCTTGGGTTTGCGGCGCAGCCTGCGGAGACGGCGCCGTGTCTTCTCCGTCATCTGCTGGAGCAGGCCGGGGTTGTCGTTCGCTGGGGCGGGCGGCTCGCTCCGCGCCAGTTGCGCCGGGGTCCCGGCGTAGCACCGGCCTCCAAGGCGGTACTGCAGCAGGTCGGCGGCCACCAGGGGCAGCCGCCGCCCGCCGATCCGTCCCACGATGGCGGCGAGTCCCACCAGCGCGAAGAGGACGGCGAGGCCGATGCGCACCTCGGACGACGGGATGGGGGCGTAGTGGTAGATGCCGTAGGCGAGCGCCCCCACCGCCGTGATCGCGACGATCTGCGGGAACGTGAACCAGAGCAGGACCTTGTCCTCGGCCTGCACGTGGGTGGGAACTTCGTGTTCTCTCATGGCCTATCCTCCTGGCGTGGTGGTGGTGGTCGTTCCGGCCCCGCCGGTGGTGGGGTCGGGCACGTCCGGGGTCACCGGCGGGTTGACGACGGCGTTCATGACGAGGTCGACGACGCCGTAGGCCACCATGGCGAGCACGATGCCCGCGACGGCGGTCATCATGGCGGACTTGCCCCGCTCCATCTGGTTCGGCGCGCCGCTGGCGGTGAGGTAGAGGTATGCCCCGTAGACGAAGAAGCCCACGCCCACGGTTCCCACCAGCCCCAGCAGGATGCCCACCAGGTTCGATATCGTTTGCGTCAGTTGTTCCATTTCCGTTTCGCTCCTGTGTGCCGGGCGTTCGCAGCCCGGTCTCGTTCGTCTGTCTGCGTACTCGCTGATCCGTCGTTCGCGTCACTGGCACATCGCTCTCCCTCCTGCTTCCTTGGTGGGTTGGCGCGGACGCGGTCCGCGCCGGGGTGTCTGTTGTTACTCGCTGCTGCTCCTGGGTGTTGCCGCGCCGCCCGCTCCCGGCGAGGTTGAGGCGTCGGCGGCGGAGCGCGCCGCTCCGGCCCCGGCTGCCGCCGCCGAGCCTGCTGAGCTCGCGGCCCCAACACTGGACGCCGCAGCGGAGCCTGCCGAGGCAGCCCCTGAGGCCATGCTGCCGATGCCGCCCGCCAGCCCCGCCGCGCCCCGCGCCGCCATCGCTCCTGCGGCCATGCCGCCCGGTCCTCCCGCCGCTCCCGCGAGCATCGGACCTATCGAGCGGGCGGCCCGCATCGCGGTGCCAGGTAGCGACATGCCGAAGTAGAGGGTGTGGAGCCAGGCGTCGAACGTGCCCGCGTTGCCGAGCAGGGAGGGCACGCGTGTGGCGAGATAGATGAACGCCGCCGAGAGGATGAGCTTCCAGATGAGGTCCTGGGCGGGCTCGAACGTGCCGATGGCCGCGAACTCGTTCAGCATCGTGAAGCCCATCGAGAGCGCGATGAGCTGGATCGCCTGCTGGAAGACCGCGGTCATGAACAGGCGCAGCCAGTGCCGCCCCCATCCCGCGGTGTGCGGCAATATCCAAAGGCCCAGTGCGATGGGCGCGAGCGCGAGCAGCAGGTCGATCAGAGCGATACGCAGGAGCATCTGCACGAGGACGTAGAGGACGAAGAAGCCGTAGACCAGGTAGAGGATGGCGATGAGGATGGCCACCCCCGCACTCCCGGTCTGGACCGCCGTGAGCAGCGTGTCGACCGATGCCCTCATCAGGTCTGCGGCGGTGAAACCGAGCGATGCGGCGATGAAGCCGGAGATAGCGTCGGCGGTGTCGATGACGAGGGCGCACCACCAGAGCGAGGACGCGGCCGCGACCAGGCCCAATACGAGCCGGGGGACCAGCTCGCGCCAGCCCGCCTGCGGCCTTCCCAGGTGCTCGGAGACGATGAGGGTCAGGCCGATCCAGCCGATGATGACGACGAGCGCGCCCGAGGTGATGGCCCAGACGGCCGTCCATGCCTGGACGACGATGTGGTGCATGTAGGTGAGCTCTGCGGGGGTGCCGGTGAGGACGTCGTTCATGGGGGTCAGCTCCCACCGCAGGCGTCGATGCCGGACATTCGCTCCACGATGCCGCAGAGCGCGCCGTTGACGGCCTCGACGATCCAGCGGGCGAACGCGCGGGCCAGCCTGTTCGGATCGAGGGCGGCGAGCACGCGGTCCCACAGGCTCGTCGGCTGGTAGATGGGGATGACGGCGTTGAACGTGTGGGAGTCGCCGCCGTCCACGGCGACGATGACAAGCAGGAACGCCTCGTCGGCTGACAGGCTCGGCTGCTGGGGCAGCACGGGGTAAGGCCAGGAGTATTCCCAGCCGTCTGCAAGGTGGATGCCCGCGGACTGGACGCGGAACACGGGGGTTATCCAGTCGCCGGTCTCCGGGTGGCGCACGCCGTAGTGGATGGCGCTGACCTGCCGGTCGAAGATGGGCCGGGCGATGAACCCCCCGTCCTTCTTGCGCTCGACAAAGTCCCGGTCGTGGTTCACGAGGCTGAGTCCGCCGCCTTGGGCGAGCGTCAGATTGCTCGCGGCTAAGGCGGCCAGCGCTGCCAGCAGCAGCGCCGCCGTCAGCGGCAGCAGCCGCCTTGCTCTACCGGTCGTGATCCTGATGGCCGATTGCAGTTGCACGTTGCCTCCCTGCTCCGAAGAAGCGGTGGTGTCTGCAATCAAGTTTGAGGACGCGAAAAGCCGGGCGGAATGTCTTTAAAGGGAGGGTGAGCGCACCCCCCCTTTAAAGACATGGGAATCGGGGAGGCGGTCGTGGTGTCATGGACGTGTACAGAGATTCGAGTCTGGTACGGAAGGAGGGGGGCGGGTCGTGGGCAAGGCCGTAGTGGGACGGACGGGGTCGGCAGGCCGCACGCCGGTAAGCACTTCGGCTCCGGTGCTCGTTCCGCCCCGGCCGGACAGTCCCAGGCGTGAAAGTTGACGAAAGTCAATCCGGCAGAGCGGCGTGGGGCGGGCAAGGCCACGAGTGGAGATTGACAGAAGTCAACCGAGGAGGGAGACGGGGATGACGGGCGAAGAGCTGCTGATGGGGGAGAGCCGGAGCTTGGAGAGCCTGCGGGACCTGCGGCTGCGGGCGCTGCTGCGGGACCTGGTCAGCGATGAGGGCCGCGTGGGGGCGGCGGAGCTGCTGGGCGTCAGCTACAGAACGCTCGTCAGGGCGGTCGAGTCGGACGAGCTGTCCGGGCGGATGAGCGATGCCTTGGAGCGGCACCTGCTGTTGGGGGGCGGTTCGGCGGCGGCACGGCAGCGGGAGCGGGTCGAAGTGCTGGAGCAACGGATGGAGGCTTTGGAGAGAAAGGGCCAGGGCGGGCTCGACGAGGTGCGCGGCGCTGTCGAGGCGGGGTTCAAGGCGCTGCGCGAGGAACAGGCGCATGCAGTGCGGGGGTTGGAGCGGCGGTTGGCCAAACTGGAATCACGCAGGGGCGATGCGGGTGCGGCGGAAGAGGCCAGCACGGTTGAGCGGCCGGCGGTGAGGGCCGCGTTCCGGCGGGAGTATCCCGACCTTGTGACCTTGGAACCCGAACCCGGCGAGGAGGATGTGTATGGCGATGCGACGCCGTTGATCGCGGAATGGCGGAAGGTGCGGGACAAGTTCACTGCGGCCAAGGGGAGGCGGCTGGCTCGTGCGATGGCCGAGGAGCGGATGCGGGAGCTGGAGCTCGAGATGATCGGGGAGCGCAGGCTGACGCTGCCGCCCTCGACGTGGCCCTGGGACGAGTCCAGGCGGCGGGACGAGGCCTGGGAGCGGGAGCGGGCGCTGGACAGAGCGCAGGTGGAGCGGGCGAGGGCGCAGGTGCGGCAGTGGCTGCGCCGGGTGCTCACGCTGGGCCTGTGGTGGGAGTAGCGGTCGACGAAGGGGTGCAGGGGAGACGGGCCGGGTTCGCCAACGGCAGAGGTGTGATTGCCAAAGGGCAACTGCCGAGGATGACTGGCATGGACGGTCACGACATGGCCAGGGAAGGAGTGAACTATCGCGGCGGAACTTTGTGTGCGGGCGCTCCTGCGCTTCAATGCGCGTGCATAGCAGCCCCGTGCACGTGATCGCGTTGGACCTCTCGCTCGCTCTCCACGCATCCCTGACAGCGATGGTAGAGCTCGAGCCTGTGCCCGATGATCTCGCCGATCTGGCCGGCCATGATGCGGAGCATGCGCTCGACGGAGGGGTGGCGGAACTCGTCGATGCGTCCGCAGGAGACGCAGACGAGGTGGTGGTGATGGTGCATCCCGTCCAGCGAGTAGCGCGGGGAGCCATCCGGGAGCTCGGTTCTGCAGAGGATGTCGATCTCCACGAGCAGCCGCATGGTGCGGTAGATGGTGGCGCGCCCCAGGGTGGGCATCCTTGCGATGATCTCCTCCGCGGTAAACGAACCGGTCCACCGGGCAAGGACGGCGGTCAATTCACGGCGTGGGAGGGTTATGCGGTTGCCGTGTTCCTCCAAGGCCGCGAGGATGTTCGCCTGGGTCTGCGCAGCCGAACCTGCAGTGGTTGTCGCCATGCGCCACAGGGTACGGATTGCGGTATGCGTTGCCAATGTCTTGTACCAAACTGGGCTGCGCCCGGCCGACTCCCCACCGCCGCGAGTGAGGGTTCCCAGCGGGGGACGTGGCTCGGGAGGACACGGCGCAGAAGGACTGCCAGAGACGGGCCGTCGTTCCTGTTCCATCTGAGTAAGCGATCCGGGCGTCGGGGGCGGAAAACCGTTGCCAGCGGCGGAGGGCGGGAGCAATACTGAGAGTGTTGTTCGGCTTCCCAGCGCTTCCCATACCAGAGAACGCTGGAGGGTTCCATCCCGACCCTGGCAGGACCGGACGGATCGAGCATTGCTCTCCCGATGGCAGCCCAAGAGGGATAACCGCTGCCCGATGCGTGAGGTGGCCGGAGGATCGAGCGTTGCTCTCCCGAACGCCGCTTCGAAGACGGGACACCATTGGGCAGGGCGCACCAAGACGCTTCGTCCCTTCCATAGCACGGTTGGAACGTACCCTGCGTTCTGACCGCCGCCTCATGCCCACGGCATAGCCCGCACGCTGAGGCTTCTTCAACACGAGCCGGTCTGAGCACACGCCACAGGCTGGTCTCGTCACGTCCGCGCGGCAGCCGGTTCACCACGGATGGGTTCCGGTGGTTCCGCGTGTCTTTCGCCATGGCCGCTCCGCGTTCGAACCGCGCAGGCCGGGCATACCCCAACGCTTCGTCTCTCGAACCAGGCATCCACACCGGGGTCGGAGTCTGTCCGTTTGCCATCCAGCCATCGATCGACCACGCCCGACGCCACGGATGCCGGCGCAGGGCAACACAACGAGGAGGTGCGCATGCACGTCGGAGGACTGATTCGACAGGTGACGGGACTCATGAGACGGCACGGGAGTTCGGAAACCGGGGTGCGCTACACGCCCGAGTGCGCGTACTGCGGCATCCCGGACGACTCTGCGACGCGGTACCCGGGCGGCGTCTCGGTCTGCCGCGATTGTCACGAGAGCGAGAACGAGGACGGCTGCTAGGGCCGCAGGACGGCAGCACGAAGGAGGTGCCATGAACGTCTGGAATCTGATCAGGGTGGCCGTGGGATTCATGGGCAGGCGCAGGAGGCCGTTCGCGCTGGCGGCGGTGCTCGTGGTGCTGGTGGGGCCTCTGCCGCTGACCGGCAACATCGAGGTCTTCGCCGTGAACGCGGCTGGCCTCGCGTGGGTGGGGCTGCTGCTCCTGCGGCTCATGGGGACCGGCAACAAGAACAGAACGACAACGAAAGGAAGAAAGCGATGACGACGGCAACGGCAACACTGCACAACCGGATGGGGACGGAACAGCCCGGGCGGAGTCTGGAAGAGCTGGTGGACCGGGTGATCGATACGCTGCTCGCCACAATCGGTGGGAAGCGTGAGCAGAGCGTGGCACAGGCCGTGCACGACGCGCGGCGTCAGCGGCAGGCGGGAGATCTCGACGGGGCGCTGGCAAGCCTCGGAAGCGCCGATGTCGCAAGCGCGCCTGCGAACGAAGCGCGGTGGGCGTACGGCGAGTGGGTGAACTTGGCGCGGCGGCGGTTCGCGGACCGCAACGCCCTCGTCTACAGCCCAGGCACAGGGAGGGCAGCGGTACTCGCGCCCACGGACGAGGACGGGATGCTCGAAGTGCTGGCCGTGCTCGGCATGCGCTGGCAGCGAGGACAGAAGGTCTCGCGGCGGAGCCTGCGCGGGCTGCGGCCCCTGGGCGGAGGTGCGTGATGGTCACGGCCAACGTGGACATCGCCGCGCTGAAGCGCCGCAACCCGCTGGGCGACGTCGTGGAAGCCTCCGGCGTGCAACTGCGCGGCTGGGGCAGGGTGCGCCAGGGAGTGTGCCCGTTCCACGAGGAGACCGAGGGCAGCTTCACGGTATACGCAGACTCGGAACGGTGGTTCTGCTTCGGGTGCGGCGAGGGCGGAGACGTGCTAGATTTCGTACGGCGCGTCGAGAGCCTCAGCCTCCCAGAGGCGATACGGCGTCTGAGCGGCGGCGTTGGGATGATTTCCAGCGCCGCCGTCGTGCGTCCGAGGGTGGCGTCCCCGCCACGGCGCACCGTTTCCCCGCCGCCCGATCCCGCCCTGCTGACCGCAGCCGCCCGGTTCTACGCCGGCCGGCTGCGGCGCAGCCCCGTAGCGCAGTCGTACCTGCGCTCGCGAGGCATCAGGCCTGAGACGGCAGCCCGCCTCGGTCTCGGCTACGCGCCGGGCGTCGGGCTGCGTCAGCACCTGACGGCAGCCGGGTTCCCGCCGGACAGGCTGAAGACCTTGGGGCTGTTCACCGAAGCAGGTGAGCGGTTCGCGGGGATGGTCGTCGTCCCTGACCTGATGGCCGGTGGACGCGTCCGGTGGCTCGCCGGACGCGCCGTGGAGCCGGAGCGTTCGCCCCGGTTCCAGACGCTGCCCGGCCCCAAGCCGGTGCTCGGGACCGGGCGGCTCGGCGCCGCCCCACCGTGGGCGGTGCTCGCCGAGGGTCTGTTCGACTGGCTGGCGCTCGCGCAGTGGGGCGTGCCCGCCTGCGCCGCGCTCGGCACGCAGGGCGCCGAACGCATCGCCGCAGCCCTGCGGGGCTGCCCCCGCATCTTCCTCGCGTTCGACGCGGACGCGGCGGGTCGGACGGCCTCCGAACGCTTCGCTGACCTGCTGGGGCGCAGGGCCGCCGTCGTCAGCCTCCCGCGCGAGGCCGCCGACGTGGCCGACCTCGCTACCAGCCCCTACGGCTACGCGACGTTCCGGCGCCTGCTCAGGCAGGCCGCGCGCACCGCCGCGTAGCCACCAACCACCCCATCCTCGTTCCAATTCCACAACCTCACACCAAGGAGGCCGCATGCCCGACAACCGCCGGGTCGTCCCCGCACACGGGTCCTTCCACTGGGAGCCCGCTCCCCCATCGCACGGACACACACCACATCACCGAAGGAGCTAGCAATGACACAGAACGGAACGGTACACGACGGATCGAACAACGGCGTCCACACGGATGCCATCCCGGACAGCCCCCACGACCTGCTGTGGGACAGCCTGCCACCCAAGGTCGTCTCGGAGTTGGAGAAGCCCTTGGACCCGGGGCTGGTCTCCTTCCGCAAGGGGCGGAAGGGGCAGACATACGCCTACATCGAGGGGCGCACCGCCATCGAACAGGCGAACCGCATCTTCGGATACGGCGGCTGGGGCTACGAGGTCGTCGGCGAGGTCTCGCAGTGGGCGACCGAGCGCGTGGACTCCGAGACGGCGCAGGTGCACCGCTCCTGCTCGTACGCCGCGACGGTGCGGGTCACCGTCCCCGGCGCGCCGCCGCGCACGGACGTGGGCTTCCACACCGTCGCCGACGACAACGCCGAGGGGCATGAGACCGCATACAAGGGCGCCGTCACGGACGGGCTGAAGCGCGCATTGCGGGCCTTCGGCGACCAGTTCGGCAACGCCCTGCACGGCGACGGCGTGGCGGAGGCGCTCGCGCCGCCGCTCCGCAGGACGCTGCTGGACCTCGGCGTGGCGCAGGGCTTCACCGAGGCGCAGATGCGGGCCGCAGTGCGGAGCAGGACGGGGAAGGACATCGACGTCCTCCCGGTCTCGGAGCTCACGAGGCTCGTCGAGGGCGCGGCGCGGAAGGTCCAGCAGGCGGGGGATGCCCAGGCCGTGACCCGGCCTGACGAGGTCCCGCCTGTGGGCGAGACCCGGCCCGACGACGCCCCGGCCGCGGACGAGACCGACCTGCCGGCAGCCGCCCGAGCGGCGACCGGCGACAGGACCGGCTGAGCAGCGGGGCTGCTTCCGAAGAGGCGGCCCCGCCGCTCGTCATTCTCTCACGAAGGAGATTCCCGATGACCGCAACAGCCCCGATGCTCATGGACCGTGTGGAGGAAGGGCTCGCCGACCTCTGGTTCCTCATGGAGGAGGCGGGCGAGCCGGACCTCCAGGAGGAGATCGAGGAGGTCACGCGCCTCTTCCCCGTGCCGCAGGAGAGCAGTGCCGGACGCCGCGCCGTCGAGCGGGCGCACGGCCTCTTCCGGCGGCTGCACGCCGACTGCCCGCACTGCGGATGTGCGGCCTGACGGAGCGCGAGCTCCGCGTCACACCGCCGCTCCCGCCGGGAGCGCGCACGGGACGTCTCCCTAGCTAAGGGATGCGGCCCCGCGACTCGATCACACCGGGCGCGGCAGGGCCGCGCCACGTCACCAGTGCAAGGAGGCACATCATGGCAAGGACCATCAACAGGATCGAACTGCTCGGACGCGTCGGGACTGACCCCGAGATGCACTACGCCCCCAGCGGCACCGCCGTCACCAAGTTCCGCGTGGCGACGGACCGCCGCCGCCAGAACGGCGAGACGGAGACCGACTGGCACAACGTCGTCTGCTTCGCGAAGCAGGCCGAGGCGGTCAACACGTACGTCGGCAAGGGAGACCGCATCTACGTGAGCGGCTCGCTGGCGCACAGCAGCTACGAGACCGACGACGGTCAGCGGCGCTACCGCACCGAGGTGCACGCCTCGGAGGTCGTCTTCCTCGACTCCCGCAACGGGGAGCGCAGCGGGGACGAGAACGGCCATGCCGGGGTGGAGGCCGTCGAGTCCGCGCCCGTTACGGGCGCGCCCGTTGCCGCCGGGGTCGAACCCTTCTAGCTCCCACGGCTGCACCGACGTCCGCATCACCGGGCGCACCACGGGGCCGCTCCCATCCATGGGGCGGCCCCGCCCCGTTCCTCAACTGATCCCCACCCGAAGGAGCCCGCCCATGACCACCGGAAGACCCGCCCCCATGCCGCCCGGCGAGGAGCTGCTGGACGCGTTGCGCCGCAACGCGCTCCTGCTCCGCGAGCTCTCCGCGCGATACGGCGTCGAGCTCCAACCCGAACGCCCCTCCTCGGCACCCGAGGTTCACTCGTGGCACGACGTGTGGAGGCTGCTCGGGGAGGAGATGGCCGCGCTGGCCCAGGAGCAGCTGCGCGTCCTCCTGCTCGATTCCCAGAACCGGCTCGCCGGCCAGCGCGTCATCTACCAGGGCAGCATCGACTCGGTGCAAGCGAGGACCGCCGAGGTGCTGCGCCCTGCCATCGTCGAGGCCGTCCCCAAGATCGTCCTCGTGCACAACCACCCCTCGGGCGATCCGGCTCCGAGCGCGGCGGACATCGCCGTCACCAGGGACATCGACCGGGCGGCGGACCTGCTGGACATCGAACTCGTCGACCACGTCGTCATCGGACGGAAGGGAGCCGTGAGCTTCCTTGACCGCGGGATGCTCGACGGCGCTGCCTGACCCTCCCTGCCGGACACGAACACTCCCAACACGAAAGGAAACCCCCATGCAGAACCCACCGCAGACCCTTGAACCCGAGCTTTACACGATCAGCGCCGGCGGCTTCTCCGCGACCGCCGACGCCTTCGCCAGGGACCCCGAGAGCAACGGCCTCTGGTTCGTCTCCATGGTCGGCGCCCAGACGGCGCTGAAGGCCATCTGGGCCTCCATGCTGAAGCAGCCGCCCGACCCCGCGCACATCATCAGGGGCGCGGACGGGATGGCGCTCTCCGGCGGCTACCGGCGCTGCGTCATCCCGCAGGAAACCATCGGCACCTGGACGACCAGGATAGCCCGCCTGCCCGCGAGCGGCGGCTGGCACGCGCTCGTCTACACCAAGATGGCCGAGTTCGCCTCAGGGCACGACTCCTTCCTCCTATTGGCCCATGAGGGCGACGACGCGCCCGCGCTCCATCACCGCTTCCTCGACCGGCGCAGCCCGCTTCCCCTGCACCACACCTGGGCCGAATGGCTCTGGCGGCGGGGGCTTTCGACCGGGGAGATAGTCCCGCTCCAGTCGGCGGGCATCGCGGCCTACCGCTGCAACCCCGAGCCCGAGTCGCTGCGGGACGACCTCTCCCGCGCGGTTGCGGACGGCGTTCTCACCCTGCCGGACTGACCGGCACTCGATCTCCAACCATGCAACAAACGGACAGGAGAAGCGGACATGATCGAATACCGATATGACGACGGGGGCCGCCGGGCCGCGGGATACCGCGGCAAGACGGGCGACTGCGTCGTCCGCGCCATCGCCATCTGCGCCGGACGGGACTACCGGACGGTCTATCTGACGATGGCCGAGCAGATGAAACGCAACGGCTACAGCGCAAGCGGGAACGCCTACGCGACGAGCGAGCGCAACCGCAGGGAGCCCCGGCGGCGCGGCCAGCTCAAGGCGAAGCGCGTCCAGGACCGCGTCCTGGAACTCCACGGCTTCGGGAAGGTCCGCCTCCCGGCGGGAGCGCGCCCGACGTTCACTGAGGCCCACGAGCGGTACGGCGACTGCATCGCCGGCACGACGAAGCACATGGCCGCCATCGTCGGCGGAGCGCTCCGCGACATCTTCGACGGCCGCACCTACGAGTGGGACGACCTGCACGCGGCTGGCCCGGTGGGCGTCGAGACGCGCGAGCGCAAGGCGCAGTCCGTCTGGGTCCGGACCTCCTGAGGCAGGACACGGGCCGCAGCACCGCTCACACCACCAGCAACACCGGAACAGAAGGAGGAACGACATGAGACTCGCAGCACAGGCGAAGGGCGGCTTCTATCCGACGCCGCCCCGCGTCATCGACCTGATCGCCGGACTGATCTACGCCCCCGTGACCTACGGCCCCAGGCGGGGGCGGGAGACGCTCCGCATCCTCGACCCCTGCTGCGGCGCGGGCGAGGCGGTGGCGCAGCTAGCGGAACGGCTCACCGAGGCCGCCACCATGCCCATCGAGACCTACGGCGTGGAGCTCCACCGGGACCGCGCCGCCGAGGCCGGAGAGCGCCTGCACCGGGCGCTCGCCTCAGACCTCTTCCAGACCTCCATCGCCAACGGCGCGTTCGGCCTGCTCTATCTCAACCCGCCATATGATTGGGACTCCGGAGGCGGCAAGCGGGTAGAGCACGCGTTCCTGATGCACGCCACCCGCTACCTCGCGGACAACGGCGTGCTCGTCTTCGTGGTGCCCCGCCAGCGGCTGGATGTCTCGGCGAAGTATCTCTCGTCCCACTACCAGTGGCTCCGCTGCTGGGCGTTCCCCCAGCCCGAGCGGGAGGCGTTCGACCAGGTGGTGCTGATCGGGCGCCGCAGGACGGAGCCGCACACCGACGTGCACGCCGAGATGCGGGTGCGGGAGTGGGCGGCGGGAGAGCCGGAGGAGCTGTCCGCGTCCCCCTACGGGGAGTTCAACATCCCGCCGCTGCCTGCGGGCGACGTGCTCTTCTCGACCCGCACCGTCGACCCCGTCTCGGCTGCGGCGGAGGCGCGGCGCTCGGGCCTGTGGGCCAGCGCCGAGATCAATGACTCCCTCTGGCCGAGAGGGGACACGAGGACCCGGCCGCTGATGCCGCTGCGCCGCGGGCACATGGCGATGCTGGTGGCTGCGGGCTTCCTCGACAACCTCTGCCTGGAGGCCGATGGACGGCGCATCCTCGTCAAGGGCCGCACCACCAAGGGGATGGTGCTGGTCGAGGAGACGCCGGAGACCGAGACGTGGCGGGAGCGGCTGCGGACCACCGTGGTCGCCCTCGGCCTCGACGACGGCGAGATCACCGACATCGCCGCATAGCCGCTTCCCCCACCGGAACCGCACCACGGGGCCTGTCCTCCCACCGGAAGCGGGCCCCGCCTGCTGTCACTCGACCTGCATCACTCCCATACAGGAGAAGAACCATGAAAGCCAAACCCACGCTCACGCTCTTTCCTCTGACCTGCGCCCGGTGCGGGGAGCCGATCCTGCCCGGCCAGCTGTACGCGCAGACCAGCTCGGTCGACGTCGTCGACGGGCGGATCGCCGCCACGCCGGTGCGCTCCTACCACATGGAGAGCGGCTGCTACCGGGCCGCAAAGCTGGAGAGGTGGGCGGCCGAATCAGGCCGCTCTTCCCAGCCCAGGGAGGCTGGGGTCGACGGTTCGCCGTCCCTCATGGAACCGCTCCCCGCAGCGGCGTAGCGATTACCAATCGGAGTCCTCCAGAGGAGGGCTCGAACACCACCAAGGAGGAGAACCCATGATCCTGAAGATCATCACCTGTCCCGCTTGCGGCGGGAGGGAGTTCACGCTGGAGGAGGTCGTCGATGACGACGAGCTGACCGGCGTCGACCTGAACTGCGCGCGCGGCTGCGGCTTCTACACCTACGAGGCGGGCGACCGCAGCGCATGGAACGGCCTCACCATCGACCTCACCGCGCAGAGCAGTGTCCCGCAGAGCTAGCGGGCGCAACACCCATCAACCGGAGGACATCGTGACCATCACACCCAACGAATATCCAGCGACCGCTGAGTGCCCGCAGTGCGGGCACGAGGTCGAGACGACGCTGTACGTCCGGCGCGACGGCACCGGCACATACATCTACGGGCGGCACTGCTCGGAATGCGACGAGGCCGTGGCCATGGACATGAGCTTCAACCAGCCGGACGAGGAGCGGTGGAAGGCGCTGCGCGCCTGGCTCATCGGAGAGCGCATCGCCCTGGAGAGCCAGATGAAGCGGATGCCGCCGGACCCCACGAAGCTCGCCCGCCTGCGCGGCAGCCTGCAGGAGGTCGTCATGACACTGCAACGGATGGAAGACCTGGAGACAGCCGAACCAACGTCAGCCTGAGGACTCTGGAAACGGGGGTCCCCGGACTCACCACCAAGGAGAACGAAACCATGACCTTCGAACCCGAAGAGAGCATCGACGCCGACCTCGTCTGCCTGGTCTGCGAACACCGGCAGCCCGCCCTGGCCCACGTGAACGAGTACGGCACGATCGCCGTCGGCTCGGGACTCTGCCCGGACTGCGACGACACGGAGCCGATGGTCGTCCAGATACACCGGACGCCGGAGATGCCCGCTGAGAGCTACATCGAGACGCTCATCAAGGAAGCGCGGGAAGCGCTCGCCAAGCCGGCGCCGCTGACCGCGGCCCAATCGCGGGCGCGCAACCGGCGGCTGGACCGGTACATCGACCGCCTCTACCACGCCCGCAACCTCGTCGGCGAGGCGAGGAACACCCTCGAGGGCGCACGCCGCGAACTCGGCGAGTAGCAGCCGGACACCGGAGGCCCGTCCAGAGTCGTACGCATCGTCCAAGAATCAAACCCACACCCAGCACGTGCCCCCACGGGCACGCCGCAGGGCTCCCGCGCCGGCATGCTCCAACTCGCCGGCGGCGGGAGGGGTGTGTCCTCTGCCCAAGCCGCCCGCGGGGGAGGCCGGCGGAGTGGGCGGGGGTTCCTGGGGTCCGTGGGGGCTGCCTCCACCGAAAGGAGAGACTCCATGGACCTGGCAGGATTCATCGACACGTTCAGGGACTCCATCGCCCAGCGGGTGGTGGAGTCGTACCCGCCCCTCTACCGGCCGTCCGAGCAGGCCGTCCAGCTCCCCAAGCTCCTGCGCGCACCGCTCGGCGCGCAGGCCGACGCCATACGCGGCGCAACCCTCTCCCTCAAGGCCCACGAGGGCACCACCGTCGTCGGGGAGATGGGAACCGGCAAGACGTTCATCGCAGCCAGCGCCGCCCATGCTGCGGGCTTCAAGCGCGTGCTCGTCCTCTGCCCGCCGCACCTCGTGCGCAAGTGGAAGCGCGAGGTCGAGGAGACGGTGCCCGGCGCTAAGGCCGCCATCGTCAGCTCCATGACCGACCTCGAACGCCTCCGCCTCTTCCCCGGATCGTCCCCGCTCTTCGCGGTCATGTCGCGCGAGCGGGCGAAGCTCTCCTACCGCTGGCAGCCCGCCATCGTCGAGCGGTGGGCCGTATCCAACGGCAGGCTGATCCGGGACGAGGAGACGGGCGACCCGTTCCGCATCCCCTGCTGTCCGGTCTGCGGCGAGCAGGTCGTGGACAGGGAAGGCGTGCCGCTCTCACGGGAGGACCTCTCCCGGAAGCGGCGCTACTGCGACGACTGCAGGTCCCCGCTCTGGCAGGCGGACAACAGCGGCCCCCGCCGCTACCCGCTCGCCGACTACGTCAAGCACCGGATGAGGGGCTTCTTCGACCTCTTTGTAGGCGACGAGGTGCACGAGTTCAAGGCCCGCGGTTCGGCGCAGGGCATCGCCGCGGGCGTGCTCGCGGAGTCGTGCGGGCGGTCGCTCACCCTCTCGGGCACGCTGATGGGGGGCTACGCCAGCACCCTCTTCCACCTCCTCTACCGGTTCTCCCCGGAGATCCGCACCGAGTTCAAGCACAACGAGGAGGGGCGTTGGATCAGCCGCTACGGCTTCACCGAGGAGACGGTCTACAAGGACGGCGACGATCCCTCGGTCGAGGACGGGCGCAACAGCCGCAGACGCCGCTACCGCAGGGTGGTGCGCGAGCGCCCCGGCCTCGCTCCGTCGGCCCTTTTCCATCTCATCGGGAACTCAATCTTCCTGCGGCTCTCGGACGTGGCGTCCGGGCTGCCCCCATACGAGGAGCGGGTGCTGCTCTCGGGGATGGACTCCGAGCCCGACCACACGGGACTCTCCCAGCGCTCGGCCTACGACACGGTCTACGGGGCCTTGAAGAAGGCCCTCGGCGAGGCGCTGGCCACCGGCTCGAAGCGGCTGCTCGGCACGTACCTGCAGACGCTGCTCGCCTACCCGGACGGCTGCACGAGGGGCGAGACCGTCTTCGACCCCCGGACGGGGATGCCCATCGTGGGGGTCGCCCCGCTCTCCGGGGAGCGCGTTTACCCGAAGGAACAGGCGCTCGTCGACCTCGTGGCCGCGGAGCGTCTGGAGGGCCGCCGGGTGCTGGTGTACGCGACGCACACCGGCACGCGGGACATCACTGAACGGATGGAGGGCATGCTCACCCGGCACGGGTTCCGGGTGGCGGTGATGAAGGCCGACGCGGTCGCGCCCGACCGGCGCGAGGCGTGGGTCGCCGAGCAGGTCGAGAAGGGACTCGACGTGCTCATCTGCCATCCCCGGCTGGTGCAGACGGGGCTCGACCTGATCGACTTTCCGACCATCTGCTGGTACGAGACGGATTACAGCGTCTACACGATGAGGCAGGCGTCGCGCCGCTCGTGGCGCATCGGCCAGACGAGGCCGGTGCGGGTGGTGTTCATGGCCTACAGGAACAGCCTGCAGGCCGACGCCCTGAAGCTGGTGGCGAAGAAGCTGCAGAGCTCGCTGGCGGTGGAGGGCGAACTGCCGGAGGACGGCCTGGCCGCCTACGGCGACGACGGCGATGACCTCATGCTGGCGTTGGCGCGGAAGATCGTGAACGGCGACGAGGATGAGGCGGAGACGGTGGAATCGGTGTTCGCGCAAGCGCGGGATGCCGAGGCCGCCGCCGAGGAGTATCTCGTCGACGACGGCTGGAAGGCCGCCGAGGTCGAGCCGGAGGCCTCCCCTGCCAGTGGGAACGAGACCAACGGCCACGACGACGCCATCGGCATCGGGCCGACGGTGGACTTGGTCATGGCCAACGGCCGCGACGAGGCCGGGGAGCAGCAGCAGTCGCTGTTCTCCTGGACGGAGTTCCTCGCGGGAGAGCAGGGCGTCAGGCGCAGCCGGAAGCCCAGGCCCGCTTCCACGTCCCTCTTCGAGTGGGCGCTCAGCATGGAACGGGAGAGAGAGGCAGAGCCGGTCGGCGCGGGACGCCGGGCCGCATGAAACACGGGGAGGCCGCCGCGCATGGAGCGGCGGCCTCCCTGCGGTTGGCAAGAAGCAACAGCACAGAGACAGAAGGAGGTGAGGACATGGCAAGAGTATTCGTCTACGACGACCGCGAGTTCCCCGACCCGGACCCCGAGATGAGCGTCGAGCAGGTGAAGGCCACGCTGGCCGACTTCTACGGGGAGATCGCCAACGCCTCGGTGAAGGAGAGCAAGCGGGGCGACGACACGGTCTACGAGTTCCAGCGGCGGGTGGGCACCAAGGGCGCCTTCACCGTCGCCCGGAACTGAGGAGGGCATCCGATGGACAACAAGACCCTTGCGGGTCTGCTGGCGGCGACGCCGCCGGCAGGCCTCAGCATCCTCGAGCTCACGGCGGAGCTCACACGGCCCGACGGCTCCTTCGACCTGGACGCCGCGGCCGCCCGGCAGGGTGACGTGGAACTTGCCTGCGCCCAGGCGCGGGACTACGCGGCGGCCACGGGCCGTCTTGCGGCGGCGCTGCGATGGAAGCTGCGGCCCCGCCGCTGCTGAGCGGGCTGGCGAAACTGCTCCTGCGGCGTCCGCCGTCGCTGCGGGAGCTGGTGACGCTGGTCGGCTATGCCGAGGACTACGCCTGGTTCGCGGGGCTGGTGCGCCGCCTCTTCCCCGAGGAGGGCGAGGAGGTGCTCTCGGCCCCCGACGTACGCACGAGGGTGGAGCGTTTCGGCCGCCTCTTCCAGGAGCGGCACTTCCCCCTCTACGCCCCATTCTTCGACTACTTTCTCGACGATGGGGACGAGCCTCCCTGGACGTGGCTCCGCAGGGGCATCCCCTTCGAGCTGTTCGGCTTCGGCTACGACGACCTGCACGACGTGTGGGACCGCTACCGCGACGGGCTCTCGGCCATGGTGCTCCTGGTCAAGCCCCGCGATTCCTATTACGAGGAACCCGACGGGCTGCGGGTGGCCTGGTTGGAATCGGCCGCCGCCCGCATCCCGCAGGAGACCCTGCTCAGGGTCCCCCAAGGCGGCATACCGCTGGACGCTCTCACCGGGGCGCTCACGGGCACCGGCTTCGAGGGGGCGGCTCAGGCCTGCTCCTGGGTCTGGGGCGAGACCGGCAACTTCTTCCTCGACGCCAGCTACGAGGACGGGGAGTACGACGGGTTCGCCGACCCCTGGGACGACGACCTGATCGCCCAGGGCACCGAGGAGTGGCGGCAGGCCAGCGCCGTCATGGACTCGGTGAGCCGGCTGGCCGACTGGCTGGAGGACGACCTTCCGGGCCGCTTCGCCGGGATGCTGGACTTCGTCCTGGAGCGGCTCCCTAAAGAAGGAAAGGAGGACAACAACCATGAATGACGACGTCGATATCAGCGGGTGGTCCCTGCCGGGCGCGACGGAAGCGCCCAGTGACGAACTGCTGATGCAGCTGGAGGTCTACGACGAGACCATCCTCCTGCGCGGCTTCGAGAACGACTCCGCCTGGGTCAGGACCGTCTCGGCGGACGGGATCGCCAGCGTCCTCACGCAGCACCTGGGGTTCTCCTCGGGGCTGCTGCCGGAGGACGCCCTCTGGTGGAACCAGGGAGAGACCGGGCAGGTGGTGGGCCTCTGGAGGCCGCCGCAGGTCTGGTCCGTGGCCCTGCAACGGGAGGCGTTCAAGCCTCCCGCCCGGCTCCGGCTCCCGATGCCGGGGCTGGTCTTCGTCTGCTCGCCGGGCCGCGCCCCCTGGGTCTACGCCGCAACGAGCCGACCAACGCACCCTGAGCAGCAGCTCTACCGGACCCCTGCCTTCAACGTCTTCAACGACGGGCGGGTCTGTCCCGGAAGCCACCGGTTCCCCGAGGAGGTCGGACTGATACCCGAGTCCTTCTTCCAGTCCTTCTTCTCGCTCACCGGCGATTCCCGGAACCGTTCGACGAAACACCCCGACGACCTGCAATCACTATGGGAGGAGCTCGATGGAAAGGACGAATACCCGATGGAGGACCTGGTTTCCCAGTATACGGTTGCCCACGCCATGGCGTTCTCCGAAGGGAGACGGGGCTACCGCCTCTAGCACCGGAGCGGGGCCGGTGGGCTACCTGGTCAACCACCCCGGCGGGCTGGCCGGGGCCCAGGGGATCGGCTACGACTACGTGCTGGGGGCGGGGGGCGTCTACGTCCAGTCCCGGAGCGCTCACCTGACGGCGCGGGTGCTCGCCGCCCCCTGCACGGTGCGCGGGCTCGCTCCCGTTGCCGAAAAGCTAGAGCTCACCCATGGCCCCATCCCTGCGGCCCTCTTCGAGGTGGGGCTGCGCTGGTTCCGGGACGCCCCGGACACCGAGCGGCTCTTCGCGGTGCGCTGGGACGGGCGCGCCTACCGGCTGGTGGTCCCGCCACAGGCCGGGACCGGAACGTCCCTCGCCTACCAGCCACTCACCGGTGTGGTCGCCGAGTTCCACTCCCACGGAAGCCTTCCCGCTTTCTTCTCGACCACCGACGACCGGGACGAGCAGGGCTTCCGCATCTACGGCGTCGCCGGACGCCTTGACGCCCCCCGGCCCGAGCTGCGTCTGCGGGTCGGCGTCTACGGCCACTTCGCCCCGGCGGACTGGGCGCGGGTGTTCTCCGGCCCCGAGCCGGGCGTCCGGTTCGTGGGCGAAGAACCGGAGTCAACAAGACACACCACACGAATGACAAGGAGGTAAGAATGTCCTACCACCTCGACAACGCATTCCTGCTCGATGACCCCTGGATCACCGTGGTTGGCTGCGGCGGGACGGGCGGCTTCGTCGCCGAGGGTCTCTGCCGCCTCTTCCAGGGGCGGGAGGCGACCATCGTCCTGGTCGACCACGACCGCGTGGAGCCCCACAACCTGCTCCGCCAGAATTTTTATACAGAGGACGTCGGCAGGTTCAAGAGCCAGGCGCTGGCCGACCGGCTGGCGAGGGCCTACCGGCATCCGGTCGGCTACTCGGTCTACCCCTTCCGGCAGGACGACTCCGGCCCCTACGGACCCCGCTACCCCGGCCTTCCCTCCTATGGGGACTGCCTGCTCATCGGCTGCGCCGACAACGCGGCCGCGCGAAGGGCGATGGCGGAGTGCCTGCCGGGCGACCCGCGCCAGTGGCTCATCGACGCGGGCAACGACACGAACTGGGGGCAGGTGCTGGTCGGCAACGTCGCAGGCGAGATCGCCTGGGACGAACGGGCCTTCGCCGACGGGACCTGCCGACTGCTGCCCGCGCCCACGCTCCAGCGCCCCGACCTGCTGACGGCGGTCTCGACCACCCCGCCCGACGTGGACTGCGCGGCCGCCCTCGACCTCACCGACCAGGACCCGACCATCAACCAGATGATGGCCTCACTGGTGTTACAGGTTGTCCGCCGCATGGTGGCGGGCACCTGCCCCTTCATGGGCCTCTACCTCGACATGGAGCAGGGAACGGTCATCCCCACGTACGCCACACCGGAGGCGGTGGAGCGGATCGTGGGGCCTGACTCCGAGCTGGGGATGGCGGCCTAGGGAACAACGCTCAACGAACGCATCCGAGAAGGAAACAAGGAGAGAGAACCATGACTGACCAAGAAACAACCACCACGACCTGGCAGGACAACCACGGCGGGCGCCGCGGGCACAAGCTCATGACCAAGAAGGTCGGCGAGACCATCCCGCCCCTGTACGCCAACGACGGCGCGGACGACCCCGACGCCGTGGTCGCCAGGGCGAAGCTGTTCAGCCCGTATGCCGGCTGGCGCTGGTACATCACCGAGTGGGACTCCGAGACCGGAACGTGTTTCGGCCTCGTCGAGGGCTTCGAGACCGAGCTCGGCTACTTCGACCTGACGGAGTTGGCGGAGGTAACCGTGTTCGGCAGCGTCCCCGCCGTGGAGCGCGACCTGTACTGGAAGCCGGCGACCCTCGGCGAGATCAGGGAACGGTCGAGACTCGCGGCCTAGGCAGTCGGAGAAGCATCAAACGAGAGGAGAAACCATGCCCGACGAAACCGGAACGGAAACAACCCGCTCGGATGCCCCGAGCACTGACGACAGTCCTATCGGCGATGCGGCAGACGACACGGAAGCTGCGGTTGCCGATGAGCAGGGCGCCGACGAGGGGACCGCGCAGGACGCGCAGGGTGCTGACGCCACCCAGGAGCAGGCCGGTCCTTCGGACGACCTGAAGGTCGTCGTGTCTCTCAAGGGAGGCAGGGCCACCATCGGCGTGCAACAGCCCTCGTCTGACCCGCACATCGAGTCCTTCGACGACCGGGACCTCTCCGGACTGACACAGGAGGTCCCGGCGGTGATCGAACGGGCGAGAGCCAGGTGGGAGGACGAGCCCAGGTATCCGGCCCACGCGAGACCCGCTCCCCCGGCCAGGCGTCAGCCCCGGCGTTCGCAAGGGGGAGCCCAAGCCGCAACCGCCGAGGGAGGGGCAGCCCAACAGCAACCCGAGGCGCTGCGGTTGTTCTGACGGCCGGAGGCGGACGCCAGGCCGCGAGAGTACGGGGGAGGCCATCGCTGCAGATGCGGTGGCCTCCCCCGCCTGAAGGCATGTGTGTGGCGCTTTGCCATTTAAGAAGGAGAAGAGCGGATGAACGTTCACGACGACAGCACTTTGAAGGTAACACCAGAGACCAGAAGGAGGCATGAGATGATGACATGTGAAGTGATGGAGACGCACCTGTTCGACGCCAATGCCAACGTGGAGATGGCCCTCCGCGGTGAAGACACCTCCGCCAACGACCGGATAAGCGTGGACTACTACCTGGAGCAGCGAAAGGATGGCCTTGAGGTTGGGACCGTCTGCGAGCGGTGCAAGGCCATGGCGGTACCCTTCGCCATGAGCCTCACCCGTGACCTGGAAGCCGAGGGCTTGCTGGACGAGGCGGAGGAGTATCGCAGGCTTGCGGACACACTCCTGCGGGAGACCGGTCTGGCGCCCTCCCTGGGCTAGGAGGCTGGCCCCCTCACTCATATGTGCGCCCTTTTGCGTTTAAGGGGCTGCGGTCGCAGCCCCTCCACCGGCGAGCTGCTCCCTACTCGGTGAACAGGTGGCCGAGGCCCAGTGAGTGCGCCAGCATCAGCAGCGCCATCATGTGCCGGGTGCCGGGGCAGGCCCGTCCCTTCCTCCAGCGCCTCATCGTCTCGTGGTGGATGTCGAGGCGGCGGGCGATCTCCGCCCACGACAGGCCGGACTCCTCCTTGAACCGCTCCAAGCGCTTCGGGAAGTCCTCAGGGAAGTCGTGGGCGATTCTGCTGTGGTGGATGCGTTGCCTCGGCATCACCGTGTCCTTCCGCAGGACGGCTGCCATCTCTCCCTCCTGCTGCGATGTCCGGGCCGTCCGAACACCCCGGGCAGGACGGCGAGCGAAGCGCAAGCGCCCGCAGTCAGCCTGTCCCGGAGCCGGGGGGAGGCCGCCGCTCTATCCATGTGTGCGGGCTTTCTTCGTTGCCCTCTACCGGCCCCGACCGCTGATGGTCGGCGCCAACTCGTCGGTCAACTTTCTGCCGTCGCTCGTGCAAGCGGCTCCCTAGCCCTCGCAGTCCTCGCTACCCGCTACGGGGCCGCCGGGATGTCGATGTGGTACCAGCGGGAACGCTCGCTTGTTCCGTGCTCGTTGATGGCCTTGATGCGGTACGTGTATGTGGTGCCGGCCACCACCGTGTCGTCGGTGTAGGTGGTGGCGGCGCTGCCCGTGTCCGCGACCAAGACACTGAAGTCGCCCCCGGTATCGTTCTCGCGGACGCGCCTCAGGATCACGTAGCCGGTGATGGAGTCGTCGCCGGGGTCGTCCCACGTGAGGGTCACCTGGCCGTGCGACTCCGTGGCTTCGAGGCCCGTGGGCTTGTCGGGTACGGGCGCTGCCGGGGTGTCGATGTGGGACCAGCGCGAGCGTTCACTCGTTCCGGCCCCATTGATCGCCTTGATCCGGTAGGTATAGCGAGTCTCCGCTGCCACGGTGTCGTCGGTGTAGGTGGTGGCGGCCGTCTTCGTGTCTGCCACCAGCTCATCGAAGTGGCCCTCCGGGTCGACCCCGGGAATGCGCCGCAGGATGACGTAGCCGGTGATGGTGTCGTCGCCCGGGTCGTCCCAGGTGAGGGTCACCGAGTCGTGGGTCGCCGCCGTGGCTTCGAGACCCGTGGGCTGGTCCGGCGGCTCCGTGGGTTGCGCACCGGCCACAGCAGCCGTCGCCACGCTGGTCAGCGTCTCCTCGTTGTCGGCGTCGTCGGTGAAGCGCACCTGCACCGTGAAGGCCTTGCCTTCGTCTTCGGCGACCAGGGTGTAGGTGGCGTTGGTCGCTCCCGATATGTCGGTATCGTCCGCAAGCCACTGGTACTCGTACTGGACGTTGCTAAGCCCGTCAGCATCGGCGACCCCAGATGTGTCCGCCGTCAGCGTCTCGTCTACCTGGGCCGTTCCGCTGATGGTCGGAACTCCGGTCGCAGGGCTGTTGGGCGTGGGCGCTGCCGCCTCCGCCTCCGTAGCCACACTGGTCAGCGTCTCTTCATTGCCCGCATCGTCGGTGAAGGACACCTCCACCTTGATGGCCTTGCTTTCTTCGCTATCGGTCAGCGTGTAGGTCGAGCCCGTAGCGCCTGATATGTCGGCGTCGTCGGCAAGCCACTGGTACTCGTACTGGACGTTGCTAAGCCCGTCCGCGTCCGAGATGCCCGACGTGTCCGCTTCCAGCGCCTCGCCCACCTGCGCCGTGCCACTGATGGTGGGCGCACCCGTCGCCGGGCTGTTGTCAGGCGTGTCCGCGTCTTCTGAGCATGGCTCGATCTCGTCGCCCTCCTCCACCTCCGGTACGGGCACGCCCTCCCAGTCCGATGCATTGGTTCCGTACAACTCCTCGATCTGCGACCACTCCGATTCCCCCGCACAGCTCGCCGCACCAACCCGGAGCCAGTGGATCCCATAATCCAGGTTGCTCACCACCGCGCTGGAACCGTGGAACGCGATGTCGACTCCCACGGCTGGCAGGTCCAGCCACTCCCCGCTGCCCCCGCCGATGTGGTAGTACTGGACCACGTACCAGCCGGCGTCCTCTATGTCCTGCCAGTCCAGCCTCATCATGCGGTGATGCAGGTTCTCCGGCTCCGACAGCACCGGCGTGCCCAGGACCACGGGGCATGGTTCGATCTCGTCGCCCTCCTCCACCTCGGGTACAGGCACACCCTCCCAGTCCGACTCCTCGGTCCCGATAAACTCCACGATCTGCGACCACTCCGATGACCCCGCACAGCTCGCCGCACCAACCCGGAGCCAGTGGATCCCATAATCCAGGTTGGTCACCACCGCACTCGATCCGTGGAACGCGATGTCCACTCCCACAGCGGGCAGGTCCACCCACTCCCCGTTGCCCCCGTCGAGGTGGTAGTACTGGACCACGTACCAACCGGCGTCCTCTATGTCCTGCCAGTCCAGCTTCACCATGCGGTGATGCAGGTTCTCCGGCTCCGACAGCACCGGAGTGTCCAGGTCCACCGCCGAGCCGGAGGTGGGAGTAGAGCTCACCTCCTCGGAGGCCGGTCCATATGGCCCGTAGCTGTTGCCGCTATCGTTCTCGGCCTTTACCCGGAAGAAGTACTTGACTCCATTGGCCAGATTGGCCTGGTCGTTCGTCGTATAGGTGGTACTTCGCGCTGTGCCCCAATGGTTCTTTTCGTAGTCCTTGCCGTCGACCCTCCACTCGATGCGGTATCTCGTCGCAGGCGCGTTGCCGTTGTCGGCGGGCGGGTTCCAGGACAGGGTGACCTCCCGGTCTCCGGCGGTGGCGGTGAGGTTGCGGGGCGCTCCCGGCAGGCCGTCGCCAAACACCGGACCCGTGGGTGCGCTTGTGAGCGTCTCCTCGTTGCCGCCGTCGTCGGTGAAGGTCACTCTGACCTTGATGGCCTTGCCCCGGTCGGCTGCTACGAGCTTGTAGGTCGAGTCGGTCGCCTTCTCAATATCCGTATCGGTTGTTCCGTCACTGGATACCCACTGGTAGTTGTAGGCCACGCCGCTCATACCGTCGGCGTCGGCAATGCCCGTTATGCCCGCCGTCAATGTCTCTCCCACCTGGGCCGTGCCGCTGATGGCGGGCAGGCCCGTCGCAGGGGAGTTGGCCCGAGCCTCCACCGTCGCCGTGTTTGCGCTGGTGCGGGTCTCCGGGTTGCCCTCGTCGTCGGTGAAGGACACCCGCACCTTGACGGACTTGCCCCGGTCGCCGTCGGTCGGGGTGTAGGACCTGGCCGCGCTGGCGACCATGACAGAATCGTCCGTTATCCATTGGACGGTGAAGGTGGAATCGTCCAGCCCGTCCTTGTCGGTGATGCCCGACGTGTCCGCCGTCAGCGTCTCTCCCACCTGGGCGGTCCCGCCGATGGTCGGCGCGCCCCTGGCCGGGCTGTTGGGCTGGGGCAATGGCGCCACCGCGTCCGTCGCCGCGCTGGTCAGCGTCTCCTGATAGCCCGCGTCGTCAACGAAAGTCACCCGCACGCTCATGGCCTTGCCCACGTCGTCTTCCGTCAGGGTATAGGTCGTATTGTTATAGCCTGCATGGTGGTCGCCCGAACCGCTATCAGCGCCGTCGACCAGCCACTGGTAGGCGTACTTGGCCCCGATTTTGGAGCTGCCGTTTATCGCCCACAGGTAGTCCTTGGTGACATTCTCCAGCCCGTCCTCGTCGGCGATGCTGGAGATGTCCGCCGTCAGCGTCTCCCCCACCTGCGCCGTCCCGCTGATGGCCGGCGCGCCGGTGGCCGGGCTGTTGGACGCCTTCTGCAGCGGAAAGACCTTGATTTGTTTGGCCTTCTCGCCCAGCGCCGCATTCCTGATCGCCTGTACGCGGTAGCTGTGCGGCACGCCCGCAACCACATCGGTGTCGGTGTAGGTGGTCACCGTGCTGCCCGTGTCCGCCACGTACACCAGCGGGTCGTGCTCGCCCAGCGAATGCCGGTGGCGCAATATCCGGTAACCGGTCACATCCTCATCGGGCGCGTTCCAGTACAGGGTCAACGACCCGTCGGCATTCGCCGCCGCCCTGAGGCTTGAGCGGAACTCCGCCGCCGCCGCCGCTTCCTCCGTCATCACCGGCAACGTGGCCGGGCTGGTCATACTCTGTCCGCGGCCCGAGTCGTCGACGTAAGCCACTATGACGGTGATCACCTTGCCCACGTCGGCTGCCACCGGCGTGTACGTCGTGCCGGTGGCCCCGGGGATGCTGTCGTCGTCCGCCTCCCAGAAGTAGTAGAAGACGGCATTCTCCAGGCCGTTGGCGTCGATGATGAGCGACTTGTCCGCCGTCAGCGTATGCCCCACCAGCGCCCGGCCGCTGATCAGCGGCAGGCCCGTGGCGCGCCTGATGCGGTCCCTGGCCGCCAGCGGCTCCGTGGGCGCGCTGATCACCGTGTCCTCGTTGCCCCGGTCGTCGGTGTAGGTCGCCATCACGCTGATTTTCTTGCCCTGTTTGCCGTCGTCCGGCTTGTAGGTTCGGGCGTTGGCCCCCGGTACGCGGGCGCCATTGGCCAGCCACCGGTACGTCATGGAGGTGACCTGCACTCCGTACCGCTCGGAGAGGTTCGACGAGTCCGCGGTCAGGGTTTTCCCCACCTGCGCCACGCCGGTGACCTGCACCGGCCACGTCGCCGGGCCGGGCACCATCGTTGCGGGGATCACCGACAGGAGCCGCCCGCCCGCCGTGCACACCGCGCCCGTCGCAGCGCAGGACCACGCCGGCTTGAGCGAGACCATCACCGAGTCGTCCGAGGCCGGCTGGACCTCGACTTCCCAGAGGTCGCGCCGCTGGCCCACCGGCTCTGCCCGGGTCACCTCGCCTCCCCACACCTCCACGCTGTGGTCCCGGAAATCCGCCTCATCGGTAGCTATCTCGTCGCTGAACGCGATCCTGAAGCTGAACGCCGTCGCCCCGTCGTGCTGCGACGGCAGGCCCTGGAAGCTCGCCGTCAGGATGGGGCCCGCCACCGTCGCCGTCGGGCTGTTGTAAAGCTTCCTGGGGTCCTCCCCCTGGGTGCAGATCGCCCCGGCCTCGCCGCAGTTTCCGCTCGACGACAGCGTGATCGTCACGTCCTCGTCGGAGTCCGGTTCCACCGTGATCTCGAACAGATCGCTGCGGTCGTCCACCCGCTGCACCTGCGTGACCGCGCCCCCGGTCGCCGCGAGCGCGTCCTCACGCAGCGAGGTTGGGCTGATGCCCACGTCCTTGACGAAGGCCAGCCGGAAATTGAACTCGCTCTCTCCGTCGTGGGACTGGGGGACGTCATTGAAGCGGGCCGTGATCCGCTGCACCGCGTGGCCCGCCGACCCGTCCGTGTTGCTCGACAGGCACTCGCGGCCCGTCGGGACCGTGTTCGAGTCGTCCTCAATCTCCACGCACAGCGCCGTTGTGCGCGAATTGGCTGTACTGCCGATGCTGACCTGGCCACGCGGCTCGGCGCCGCACCCGGAGCCGAGCCAGATGTACATCGGCCCATAGGCCGACTTGTTATCGGGAATCATCAGTGAACCGAAGTCGTGGTACACCTCCCCGTCCTCGCCAATGGTCAGGCCGCCGCCGTAGAACGCGCCCCCTCCGCAACCGCCGCCGCCGTCTTTGAATTCGTACCATTCCGCTATGCCGCCCAGCACCCGGAACTCCACGTCATGGTTGTCAATTGGTTTACCACGGTACATGTCGAACGCGCCGGCGTGCAGGTTGTTCATCCCCGTAACCTTGAGCCGCAGGGGCAGAGTGTCGCCCTGCTTGACTTTCGTGACGCCGTCGAGGTTCAGCGCAACCGATACGCTGTTCATTTCCTGCAGCGGACGGGTTGTGGCACGCACGGTGTCCGACCAGGGTCCCGAGGCAAGGCCCGAGCGCGCCCGCACTCTCACGTCGTAGGCGGTTTCCGGCTCAAGCAGCAGCACCGGCAGGCGCGTGGTCGAGCCGCCCGTGACCTTGGTCGCCCCGTTGACCCCCGGCCCGTCGGGGGCAGGGGACACGAGCACCTCGTAGCCGCGCACCTTCGGGTCGTCGTTCGCAGGCGCGGTCCATTTCACCACCAGCGCCCCGGACTTGCCCGTTGGCGCCGTCACCAACGGCCTCCCGGGCTTGCCCGGCCGCGGCGCAGAGTACCTCAGGCGGACGATGACCTCCTCGCCGTCGGCAAGTAGAGGCGGCAGGTTGTCGTTCCATTCGTATTCCTCCGTGGCAGTTCCCCCCACCCTGCAATGCCTCTTCGTTGTTTCGCCTGGGTCGGTGCATTTGGTAACTAGTCTAGTCTCCGGATTCTTAAGAGAATAGGACCTGGTCCAGTTGTCTCCCTCCAGATGGAGGGTGATGTCGACACCAGCCGGCAAAACGTGGGCACGGTGCGTGCCAGAACTCGTAACGGAAGTCACCCGGCCGCGCACATCTATGAAAAGACCGACCGGATCGATGTCGCCTGGCTGGCCCTCCTGGTTGACTACAACCGCCTCAACCGTGTACCAGGGGCCGAACCCGGCCGGGTAGTTGAATCCCGCGGGACTCAGGTCTCCCTGGGGATTCGCGTCCTCATATGAGTCGTCCGAGATGTATCCCAAAACCTGAGTGTGTAAAGTGCCTACGATAACGGTGGTCAATTCCGCGTCCATCCGGGACAGCAGGGAGGTTATGGTGTCGTCCGTGGACGTGGATGTGTCGTCGGGCTGTGCCCGAAGAACGGTGACGGTATAGGTCCGCTTCGTCGTTCCGTCCTGCGCAGTGACCACCACGGCGATGACGTTGTAGCCCGCAACCAGGTCCACCGTCCCGTCCGCATCTTCCACGCCGTTGATCATGATCAACGTGGTCGCGTTCTCATCCGTTGTTTCCGCCGTCACCGTGGTGGAAGTAACGCTGCTCTCCACGCTTGCGGTGTAGGAGGTGGCCTCGGCGGCGAATGTGGCACTCAGATCGATGTCGTCGCCGAGGCTGTCGCTGAGGCTGAGCGATTTCAGCGACGCATCGCAGTCCGTACCCGCACCGGGGCTACAGTCCCGCTGCACCAGGTCGACCGTGTAGGTCTGGGTCGTCATGCCGTCCTCCGCCGTCACCTTCACGGTAACGGCGTTCGTGTCCGGCGATATGTCCACCGTTCCGTCGGCCTCCGCCGAGACGCCGTCCACCGTGATCGCAACATCGGCGTCGGGGTCGAGCGGAATCGCGGCGACGATCGTTTGCGTCGCCGACGCCGGCCCCCCAGCCTCGTAGTCATAGGTGATGCTGCTGAACTCCGGCGTCAGCGTCAATCCGTCCAGCTCCAGGCTGCGCAGCCGGGCCACGCTGCCCGGCGGGTGCTCGCGGTACACCGCAACGTTGTAGACCTGAGTGACAGCGCGATTCTCGGCGCGTACCCGCCACCTCACGTTCGTTCGGTTGTCCAGATGAACCTGCAAGCCAGCGGTGGAGAGGTCGTCGTCGTATACGATCCCCCGCCTTGGGGTGTCTGGCTCGACTTCGGCGTGGGGGTCTCTCGGGGCGACGGTGACGGTCAGTTCGGAGACGTCACTGCCGACGTCCGCTCGGTACCCGCTGTACCCGGGGATGCCGGGCGGCATGAACGGCGGGGTCAGCGTGCCGCTGCTGAGGCTGAGCGCGCTAAGGCCGGTATCGAACGCCGGCAGGCACGGCGGGGAGCCGGTGAGGTAGAGCGCCTCGACCGCCGTCAGCTTGGCGTTGACCGCCGCTTCCGTAGGTGGGTTGGTGAAGCTGTTGGCGCCCACGTCCAGGTACTTCAGCGTTCCGGCGAACGGATCGAATTCGTCCAGGCCCAGCGCGGTCAGCGCGTTACACGAGAGGTCCAGCCGCTGCAGGCCGGTCAGGCCGGCGAACACGCCTGAGGGCAGCGCCGTGAGGCCATTGTCCCGCAGATAGAGGTCGGTGAGACTATCGTCCAGACCATCGAAAACGCCGGCGGTCAGCGCGCTGAGGAGGTTCTCGTCCAAGTTGAGGTCCTGCAGCGATGAGAGGTTGTCGAAGATATCCTCGGGAAGCGAGGTCAGCTCGTTGCCGTCCAGGTAGAGCCGCTGCAGGCTGCTGAGCCCGTCGAAGACATCCTCGTGGAGCGAGGTGAGGCTGTTGCCGTGCAGGTAGAGCCGCTGTAGGCCGGTCAGCCCGTCGAAGAGATTCTCTTCCAGCGAAGTGAGGTCGTTGCCGAACAGGTAGAGATAGAACAGGCTGTCGTCCAGCGGGTCGAACAGGTCCGCGTCCAGGCTGGTCAGCCCGGCTCGGTGCAGGTACAGGATTTGCAGGCCGTCGAGGCCTTCGAAAACGTCGGCCGGCAGCGAAATGAAATCGTTGTCGCTCAAGAGCAGCCAGAGCAGGGAGCTGCCGGGGCCCTCGAATATACCGGATGGCAGCGTCGTCAACCCATTGTCATACAGGTAGAGCCGCTGCAGGCCCGTGAGGCCGTCGAAGAGGTCCGCGTCCAGCGAAGTGAGGCTGTTGCCGTCCAGGTAGAGCCGCTGCAGGCTGTCGTCCAGCGGATCGAAGATGTCCTTGGGCAGTTCGGTCAGCCCGGCCCGGTGCAGCCACAGGACTCGCAGACCGTCGAGGCCGTCGAAGACGCCCTCCGGGAGCGTACCGAAGTTGTTGCCGTACAAGTAGAGGTCGGTCAGGCTGTCGTCCAGCGGGTCGAAGATGTCCTCGGGCAGGGCAGTGAGCGAGTTTCCCCAGAGATCCAGCTTCTCCAGGGCGCTGAGGCCGTCAAAGACATCCTCGGGCAGTTCGCTGAGGTCGTTATTGTGCAGGTTGAGAGTTCGCAGGCCGGTGAGGCCGGCGAAGGTGCCGGGGTCCAGGGAGGAGATATTGTTGGAGTTCAGGCGGATCTCCCACAGGCTGCCCGGGGCGTCCGCGAAGATGTCGGCGGGAAGTTCGGTGATGGCATTGGCCTAGAGGTTGAGCTGCTCCAGGGCGGACAGGTGGTCGAAGGCATCAGGGTGCAGGGTCGAGAGGGTGTTGCTGGTTATCTCCAGGATCCGCAGGCTCGAAAGGCCCCTGAGCGTGTCTTGATCTATCGCCCGGAGCCGGTTGTTCGAGATAAGCAGGTGTTCCAGATCTGTCAGGTTCTCGAAGAAGCCGTCTTCAAAGGCCTTGATGTGGTTGATATTGAGGTTCAGAAGCTCAAGCCCGGTGACGCCGTCGAACGTGCCGGGCTCCAGGGTCTCGATTTGGTTGAGACGCAGGCTGATGGAACCCAGGCGAGAGAAGGTGAGGCCGTCAAAGGCATCGCGGTGGACGGTCTTTATCCTGCTTCTGGACAGCCCCAGGTTCTGAAAGTCCACGAGGCCACTTAGTTCGCTGAAGGCGTTGGCGGGCACGGTCGTCAACTGGCGCGAGCCGCTGATGGACAGTTCGATCAGCCCTGTGAGGCCGGCGAAATCGCTGGGAACGATCTCTTCGCTGCTGTAGCCGTCCTCGATGTACAGGTAATCGACCCCGGCAAGCTGCTCGGCCGTGACGGTCGAGCAGGTGACGGACGGATCGGTATCCTGGATGAAGGCAAGCAGACCGGCTTCGACCTCCGGCGTGCGGTCGCAGATGTCGACCGTGTGATTGCTCCTGCCTTGCTGCGTGCCGACGGACTTACCCTGCTTGCCAGCTTTGCGTTCCTCCTCCTCCTCCTCGGTGTCCCCTGCGTCCGGGTTCAATGGATCGGCTCCGTCCGTGAGCCCGGCGAGGTCGTGCACGCCCGCGTTGTGGGCGTCGACGTACTCCGACCTCTGTTCCGAGGCTGCCGGCGTGGGTTCAGGCGCTGCCGGCGTGTTGATGTGGAACCAGCTGGAGCGCTCGCTCACCCCGTGCTCGTTGATGGCCTTGATGCGGTAGGTGTAGCGAGTCTCCGCCGACACGGTGTCGTCGGTGTAGGTGGTGGCGTCCGTTCCCGTGTTCGAGACCAGCTCACTGAACTGGCCCTCCGGGTCGACCCCGGGAATGCGCCGCAGTATCACGTAGCCGGTGATGGAGTCGTCGTCGGGGTCGTCCCAGGTGAGAGTCACCTGCTCGTGGGTTGCCTCGGCGGTCAGGCCCGTGGGTTTGTCGGGCGTCGAGCCCTCCTGGGCCTGCACCGGGGAGAAGAGCATGGCCATCGCCAAGGCCGCTATGACAGCCAGCAGGACGGGGAATCGTCGTCTACCGGTGCGGATCATCGTTCCTCCTTGTGCTGGTGCGGGGGAATGGGACGCAGCCCGTCCGGTCCGCAGGCGTCAGCCGGTAGCGGCGCGGAGGACGGGCAAGGTGGGACTGTTCCGGGTGAGTGCGGGACGTGCGAAGCCCGCCGAAGGCGTCCTTCGAGGACGCTGAGACTGCCTGGGAAGGGGGCAAATACGGCGAATAGCAGCAGTTAGAGTGGACTGAAGAGACGGAATCGTAAAGCACACCTGCCGTTGCGCGACGAAAATCGGGGGGGGGGGGGGTAGGATGACGCCTTCCCGCGGACGGTGCGGCTGCTGTTGGAGCTGGGGGAGTTAAGTTCATGGGGGGGTACCGGGCGCGCGTACTTCCGGTCTGTTCTCTTCGCCGCGGATCTGCCGGTTGGCAGCCCGTGTTGCCAGTATTCGGTTGGGAACGCTACTGAGACCGGACGCCGTTCCGTAAGGCTCAAACACCCTAAGTCCATAGGGCATTTGTACCCCTGATTGCAGAGGCGAATGGGCCTGCGGTACGGGTACATGCCCTGCGTAAATGAGGGCATCCTGCTACGTGAGGAGTGCTATAGTCTCCGCTCAGAGAGCAGGACTGCCCGGCGCAGCGGAACGGGCAGCGAAGGTGGTCGGTATGCCAACGTTCGAGATCGTCTTGGCCAGCGAGGCACGCGCAACCATCGCAAACGGCAAGAGGGCTGAGCTTCTGCAGGAATACATCGGCTACATCCAACGCGTGAGCGCCGGAGAGGCGGGAGTGCTGACCATCGGAGAGGGCGAGACGACGCAGGCGATCCGGCGCAGGCTCAACGCTGCCGCTGAGACGCTTGGCAAGAGTCTGGAGTTCCGCCGCACCGCCAGCGCCGTCTACTTCTGGCCGCCGGAGGGGCGTCGGCGCGGCAGGCCGCGCAAGAACCCGGTCGAATAGCCTCCGCCCGACACTCCGGCAGCCCGGGGCGGTCCAACGACCCGTGGCCGCAAACTCCAGGGAGAGAACCATGGCACAACGGCACGGAGCGCGGGACAACTTGCTCTTCGGCATGCCGAGGATCATCTATGTGCCCCAGACGATCAAGAGCGGCCCCGGAGGGACCCTCCCTACGTGATCGAACGTCGCGAGAACGGGAGAGACAGGGAGTGATTCGTGGACTGGGACGACGATGCCGCCCCTCGTGAGAAGCGCCGTCGCTGTAGCAGGAGGCCGGGTGCCATCGACGTGCGCGTCGCAGTCGGAGAATGGCGTTGGCTTCGCGCTTGGACAGGGTGGGAGGAGTGTGGCCGCTACGTCAGGCGCTGTCGGAGTGGGAGCAGCCGTGGCAGCAAGGGTCGGCGTCGCCAGCTGGCTTCCGCACTCGGTGAACGGTGCGTGAGCTCTGACAGCCTCGCCCAGCAACTCACGCTGGAACCGCAGCCAGACGACCCAGCTGATGCCTGCGTGCCGACCGGGAACATTCTCATTCCCCAGTCGATGCGCGTCGACCAGGTGCCGCGCTATCTCGAGATGCACCTCGAACGCGGCCGCCAGAGCGCACGCCCGGCCCTTCGGCAAGCCCTCCAACCCGTCTAACCCCTCCTCGAAGGCGTGGATGCTCTCCTGAAGTGCGGCGTCCAACCTGTAGCCTGCTCCATCCACGCGCCCAGTCACGCCAGGCGACGGAGAGCGGTTGCCGTGGCCAATCGGGCGTCGGTGTTGACACGGGAGCAGGAGTCGCGGTCGGCGGCGGGGTGGGAGTCGGGCCGGCGCAGGGGATCGGCGTCGGCGTCGCCTGAACAGGCGACACCGCTTCAGTGCTGGGTACTCCCGTTGACAGCCTCCGCATACATGCGTGTCTTGCCCCCGCTGGGGGAAGAAGCGTGTATAACGGAATTTATACACGCTTTTTCTTTGGGCACTGAGAGCCTGGAAGGCCGCAGGCTTGGCTGAGGCCTCTCTCCCTATCGCTCCCTCTACGAACTGGTCGAATACCCCAACTGAGAATCACCCCCTTCTGGTTGGCCTTTGCTATAGACCCTCTCTATATGGTTTAACGATTGGGGAGCCGGGACGGATGCGAGAGGACACCAGCAAGCCCAACCACCTTCGCCGGGCTTCGTGTCGGCTACCGCATGCCGAGGGGAGGACAACCATCAGGCGAGCCATCCACAGATGCCTGAGCCGTTTCCCGCCCTCATGCAGGAGCCGGCCGAGATGACCCTGACGTCTGGGACCAAGCCACGAAGGGTTCCACTGGCTCGCGTAGCTGTCCCCGCTACCCGTCCGTCGTGATGTTGCCGCCCCGACCTCAGGCATGGGCGACACGCCCCTCTGATTGCTGGCGATACAATAGCCGCTGCTCTACGCTGATAGAGTTGTAAGGCCCGGAGCGCGCGCTAGTCCGTGCCGCCCTGGATATCCCGCGACGCACGAGCGTTTCCTTAACCAATACACTCAACTAGCCTGGGGAAAGACATGCCTATCCCTGAGTCCACACTAGCCAAGTGGAGCCATCACCAGGCCGGGATGGCCTTCAAGCAGGCGCACCTACCCATCCGGGAGGCGCTGGAGGCCTACAACTGGCCCGCAGAGGTCAAGTTTGAGGTCTTCCTCCAAGGCTCCTACAAGAACGACACCAATCTCGGGGGAGACAGCGACGTCGACGTAGTCGTGCGCTTGGCCCACAAACTCAAGCCCAGCGTAGTCCCCCTTACCGGAAAACAGCTGCAAATGGATGGTTCCCACCGGTTTGCACTGGAACGCTGGCAGTCGTTCCGAGACCATGCAATGAAGGCGATGAGGGCTAGGTTCGGGAACACCGTGAAGAGCGGCCGCAAGACGCTGAAGCTGCCCAAGGGCAAGATACCGGCGGACGCCGACCTCGTGGTAACGCTGAGCCACAAGGAGGGCATCGGGTTCTACCTCACCGACGAGGGACGCTGGGTCGTGAGCTTTCCACAGCAGCACCACCAGCGAGGATTGAAGAAGGAAAAGGCCACGAACGAGCGGTTCAAGAGGACCATCCGCATGTTCAAAGCGGCCCGGAACCAGCTGGTCAGCAAGCGGGTGCTCACCAAGGAGGACGCTCCCTCCTACTTCATCGAGTGTCTCCTCTACAACGTTCCCGACGATGTCTTCGCAGCGAAGCTGGCGCCGACGTTCGTCGGCATCCTCGACTGGCTCAAGACCGCGAGGCTCAATGATTTCCAGTGCCAGAACGGGCTTGTGCCACTCTTCGGGTCAGGACGGGAGCAGTGGTCGGTGAAGAAAGGGCGGGCGTTCGTCAAGGCGCTGCAGGAGATGTGGGACGCCGGGGGTTGAATCTGGAGGACGATCCCGAACGACCCTAGACTTGATAGGGACAAGGTTGCTCTTCCGAACCGGCGACTTCTACCATGAGCGAGACCGATGAACGACATAGGCCGAGAATACATCATCGAGGTTCCAGGGCTACCGCCAGAATTGCAGTCCACCGCCAAGGAGGACATCGGCAGGCTGCTAGACGCAATCAAGAGAGTCGCCGACAAGCAGGGGATGCAATTCCTGCTTGACAAGGTTCCTTTCACCGACCGATTTGAAGATGACGTGAACCGGTTGCTCAATGAGCGCTCGGGGCTTGCGGGTTATGTCGCAGCCCGGCGCAATGCCCACGCGATTGCCAAGACCCTCTGGGCTCGCACGCAGCAGGGCGACCTCGGCTTCGTGGTGATTGTCGATGCAAGCCAGATTGGCCCGTGGGCGCTCAGCAATGCCCGTTGCCTGATTGCGGTACTCCATGAGCTCGCCCACGTACTCCGAGAAGAGCGCCACCTAGAGCGGCTAGGGGAGGAAGAGTACACAGCGGATACTGACACCAGAGAACGGTGGCGGGACGGTTGGGCCTGCCTGCTGCTCGATGAATTCGATGTGGACCGTCTAGTGGACGCCATGGTTAGTGGACTTGCCACGAAGGAGGACGGACAACCCTGGTCTTTGCGAGAGATCGATGAGGCTCAGGGATTGGATTGGGTTCACGGGTTGCTGGATACTCTCGATCGGTTGCCACGGTTCGTCGAAGAAGAGTTTGCCAAGTTACGAACCGGGCAGGCTGAATGGGATGACTTCGCCGCGGCCGTCATTCCCTACGTCAAGGACCTGCTGAGGTTGCTGAGCCACACCGCTGCGAGATATATGGGAATCGCTCTTTGGCCAGGCATCGTGGAGCAAGTCAAGGAGGCGGACGCCTCTCAACGGTTCCTGAAGGAGTACCTCGACATTATCCTCGCCCGGTTCGGTGACGCCCAGCCGCCTCTGGAGGAGTCCATCCAGGTCGTTGGGCAAGCCGTAGAAGGGATATTCCGCAACTGCGGTCTCGGGTTTCGGACAGTTCCCAAGGGCGTGTACATCTCAGTCAGCGAGCCATCGGGCTAGCTGGGCGGCCTTGGACTTGAGTAACGACAAGGCGGCTAAGCGACCGGGAGTCCTGCCCCATTTGCCGTATGTACGATAGGCATCTGTGAACAGCTACGGCAGCCGAGCAATAGCCCAAACCTCTTCGTCGCCTATCTTCATTGCCTCGATGTGGACTTCTCCGTAACCGATGGGCCCTCCTGAGCTCGTCGCCCAGGTGTCGAGTGCCTCGATCCCTTCCCTGGACTCTCCCCATTCGCCACGGAAGCCAAGGGTCACAATGCTGGAATCTGGGACCCGCATGTTCGGGTGGAACCGTATTCCCAGGCCGTCAGCTGAAGGGCTGTATGAGCCATGTCGCACTCGCAGCTTGTCCTCAGGGGAATCTTCGGGGAAGAAGGACATCTGGGGATTGTTCAATCTTCGCACTTCAGAGGCCTTCAGGCCCATGTGGCACTGCAAGAACCAAACCGGAGAAGGAACGTAACGCAGGCAGGCGTTTGCCGTGGCTTCCCGGCTGGCGTCTGGTGCGATCCGCTGGCGGACCCTGTCAACAACGCCAAACGTGAAGCGGCCCTCCCGAGCGTACTCCTCCATCACGACGGGCTCGAACATGTCAGGGAAGAACGCCAAATCAGCGGCCACGCGGTCCACCAAGGCTTCCCCGGGTTCGGGCCGATCTTGCCTTGTCCGGCGAAAGGCGAAGGCCAGCTGTTGGCCGTCGACAAGTCGATGGACGATCTCGTGCCACTTGCTCCAATATCGGCGGTATTCATGCCAGCCTTGGCAATTGACTATCGCCCAGTACTCTCGGTGCCAAGGCTTGGGGTCCAGACGAAGAACGGTAATGGCGTCCGTGTCTCCGCCGAATTCGGTCTTCAAGCCTCCGATGACTGCCCTTTGGGCAGGCGTCATCTCCCCCAGCACGTCATCAATTTCGTCTTCGGTGCGCACCTCGGTGATTTGCAGGTCCAGTGAGGCAGCAAATCCGTCAGCCAGGTCGCTTAGGGTCGGAGGTATGCCATGCGCAGCTACCCAAGCGCGGAGGCGCGCAAGGCAGTGTCGAACGATCATGTCCTCGTGGTTGCCGGCTGAGCCGAGGCGCAACTCCTTAGCTACGCGCTTTAGCTCCAGCTCGTAAGGGCCATTGCGGGTCCTGCTCACTTCGCCTCCTCCAGGAAGGGCTTCACTGCCTGATAGAGAGTGCGCCAGTCCTCCTTTGTCCTCGTAGACCGAGGGCCACCGCCACGACGAGCGACAATTGACCGTTCAACTTCGAGAAGCGTCATCGTCTGTCGATATGTCAGTCCTTCTTCCTCGGCGAGTTCACTGAGGCTTCGCGGGACCTCAATCGACGGCGGCTCGTATTCCTTGGGTGCTGACCCCCCTCTGAGGAGGTATTCCACTGACGCGTTGAGGGCATCCGCCACCTGAAGCAGGCGTCTGCCGCTGATGCCAGACCGGTCTTGCTCCACCTCCCAGATGAAGCTCTTCGACAGACCCGAACGGCCTGCGAGAGCTTCGAGGGTGAGGCCCAGCTCATTCCGTATGTAGTTGATCCTCTGGCCTACGGTTTCCAGTTGCGGCATGGAGCCTCCGCTTCAGGCTTGACGTATCGGCATTCAGGAAATATGCTTGCATTATGGAACAACTTGGTGTGAAGCTCTCGCTCCGATGGTACATCCCGGACTCCGGAAGTACAAGCCGGGGACATAGCTGAGATGCGGGAGGAAGGGTGTCAGGCCAGCGTGGTTGCACGGTCGTTCCCATAGTGGGAGCTGCGTATGGCCAACCGAAATCTACATACGGAATCTTGTCCGTAAGGCGAAGGAGTAGAGGAATGACTACAGACGGGAAGGTCACGTTGAAGGTGGCGACTCCGGCAGGCGTGTACGAGAACACATTTGAGGTGACCCTGAAGGTCCACGAGGTGGTGGAGATCATCGTCAAGGAGAAGGGCCTACAGAAGGGGGACACCTTCGAGTTGGCCTCCGATGGCGTTCCACTCGACGGTGACCGCCCGATCGGAAGCTTCGGCTTTGAGGACGGGACGGTCCTGGACCTTGTTGCTTCGGGCTCGGCGGTGTAGCGGTGGCAACGGTCGAAGACCTTGCCGTCGAGCGCGAGATCGAGGCAGTGAGGGAGAACTCGGATCTCCACGGTTGGCCCTTCGAGCGGGTCGGCCCGCGCTGCTTCCGCGTCACTCTCACCGCTCGCAACGGCGACATATACCAGATAGAGGTGGAGTGCGACGGCTTTCCCATGCAGCCAGCCGCATTTCACTGGCGCAACCAGGAAACTGCGCAACTGGATGAACTCGCAGATGCTCCCGAACCGTATAAGGAAGGGGACAACTTCTTCTTTCCCACCGGCCGGATCTGCGCACCCTGGAACCGCCTCGCCTCGACGGAAGGCGGGCCTCACCGAGAGTGGGTCCAGTCAAACTGGATGCAGCAGCCTGAGACCAAGGGCACGGTCAAGCTGGCCGCGATGGTCACCCGATTGCACCACGAGCTGCGCAGCCAGCGCTACAGGGGGCGTCGGCAATGATGGGCAGATTCTGGGCGGCGCTTGCGCGGCCGTTCCGTCGAACCGCACAGCCTCTTCCGAGGCACACGGTCGTCATGACGACTCAGTGCCGCGACCAGCTTACGAGGCACCTTCGTGGGAGCGTGCGGCACGGTCACGAGGGCATCGTCTACTTTGTGGGACTGACAACGGGGTCTACCTCGCTGGCCCTGTCTGCGATGGCCCCCGAGGCCGATGCGACGGCTGGAAGCGTCGACGTATCCGCAGTTGAACTTGGCAAGGTCATCCGATTTGCTGCTCTGGCTGAGCTGCAGGTCGTGGGGCAACTTCACACGCATCCATGTGGCGCCTACCACAGTGACGGTGACCTCGCGGGGATGAAGATACGCCATCCCGGGTACTTCTCGATTGTGGTCCCCAAATATGGGGCTAAGCTCCCATCACTTAGGGATGCTCATACCCTGATGTGGACTCCGGAAGGCTTCCTAGAGATCGAGAAGCCGATCACCTTCTTCGATGGACTTGTGGCATGAACCAGCAGGAATACCAGCGACGGCTGTCGGAACGCGAAATGCGCTACCCGGAATGGAAACCGCTTCTGGCCGACCGTCCCGTGCACATTCTCGTCGACCCCGGCTACGCCTCTACGTACTCCGGGCAGGTGGCCACTATCACCGCCGCCAGCCTCTTTGGGCGGATGAGTGCCTCGGTTTCGATGGATGTGCCCTCCAAGCCAATTCTCGCACCCCTGCCATGGGTGGGTGAGGCGCTCGATGTAGTTGCGATGCGTTCGTTGAAGGCTGCGGACCCCTATGGCCGTTATGAGAAGCGGCCGTCGTCGCCCGGAGACTTGCGGGTGGTGCTGGGCCCCTATGGAGAGGGGATCGTGGTACACGGATCCGGCTGGGGTGCGTACTGCGGTAGGGGACCGTCTCCTATCCCGCAGTTGGAGGAATTGAATCCCTTTGGAGCCGCCTTCGCCGTAGTTGCAGCAGCGTCGCGACTGCCACAGGATGTGGAGACGGCAACCATTGAGCCGGTACTGGTAGATACCTACACCTGGAACGCCGGCCTGGTCTCCTCCGACGCGGCGAAAGTAACACCCAATTTTGATCTCGGAGAACTGTGGTGGATCGGAGTCGGCTCGGTCGGAAGTTGTGCCCTCTTCTTCCTTGGCCTAGTCACGAGTGCCTTTCAAGCCATCCTCGTTGACCGAGACATCGTTGAGGTAGAGAACGTCAGGCGCTCAGCTTTGTTCACCTCGCAGGATGCGCTCAATAAGGTACCCAAGGTTGAAGTCGCAGGCCGCTGGCTGAACGAGGTTGGTGTTCAACGGATAGAACCGCATGTTGCCTGGTTGGATGAGATGCAGGGGCGGTGGCTTCGTCGTGAGCGAGGGACGCCCGACATCCTAGTCTCGGCTGCCAACGAGCGAAGTGTCCGACCTCAAATCGAGAATGGGTTCCCGCCTCTGCAGATATATGCGACAACTGGAAGGAATTGGCAATCCACCTTGTTTCGGCACATCCCGCTGAAGGACCCCTGCTCCCTCTGTGTGCCCGGAGTCGAGGAGGTGCAGATGCCGGCACTCTGCGCCACTGCTCCGCCTGCCTCGTCTGAAGATGCCGATGAGGACGACGTGGCACTGCCGTTTCTGTCCTACGCAGCCGGCCTGATGACCGCAGCGGAGATTGCAAAGGTAGCCCTCACCGGCAAGGCGGTTGGTCGCAACCGCGTATTCTTCGAGCCCCGCACGCCCACCTTGGTTCGGTCCGTGGCGCTCAATCGCAGGGCGGGATGCGTCTGTGGGATAAGGGATGTGTCGGTACATCAGGCCGCAATTCAGGGTTCGCGGTTCGCGTCGCTTTCGCTGAAGACGTGAGGGTCCGGTGTGTCTGTATCCGAACGGCCAAGAATCAGGAGACTGAAGAATAGGACTTCCAGCCGATGAACTACCGGATATGGGAAATACAGTACGCCGGGTCTCCCAAGGTCATGTGGAGCGGGGTCAAGCCCACGCCGGAGCAACTGACGACCGCCGACCGGCTGGGGATTGAGGTGTCGCCTGACGACACGTTCGCCGCGGTCGCCTCCGCTATCCTGGAAAGGGTCGCCGATGCGATTGGTTGCCCGCCTCGCGTCGTGTCGGACCGCCAACGGAAGCTGGCGGATGAGTTGGAGATCGACGTGACCGACTGCGCCTCCTCTTGGAGCACGTTTATGAGAATCCAAGAGGCGATTCAGCTCTCCAACCTTGACGCGGTGAGGCGAATGGAGCTGAAACCCGGCGATATTGTCTTCAAGCCGGACGACCTCATTGGGCAGCGCCTGATGGAGGAATGGGAGTCCGTCGCCGGACAATTCCCGAGGGAGTTCGAGGTGTCCAGCATTCGGGAAGACGGCCAGGTCTACTTCAAGGGAGGTGGTGGCCAAGCGCCCGCCCGTTATCTGAAGAAACGCACCGCTCCCGAAGCGACCGACTAGCCGGACGTACGGACTGATCAACCAGAAGTGAGGTAGAGACAGATGCCGTCGCAACAGCGCGAACAGTGGAAGCAAGACCTCTTCGACCAACTGGACCGCAGGCTGGGGGGGGCATAGCGTGCGAGTTCGGAGAAAGTGGGCGGAGCCAAGCGCCCACTCATCGTTGTCGCCACCGCGTTCCTTCCCAGCAGGTGCTGTGGACGTGCGAACGGATGCATACCCATGCCTAGCGACCCGGGTTTCGCAATCTGGTTGCGGGCAGCACAACCCGGTCAGGAATCAGACTACGCGGATTCCCGCATACGGATAGGAGGACGCACCGATGGCTAAGTTGACCTTCTTCCCTCTCGGCAACGCCGACTGCTGCCGCATAGACCTGGACAACGGCAATAAGCTGCTGTTCGACTTCGCGGCTACCCGCGATCCCTCGGACAAGAACGACCTCCGGATCGACCTGCCCAAGGAGCTGCGAAGCGACCTACGGGCCGCCGGGCGGGACCGCTATGAGGTTGTCGCGTTCACGCACCTGGACAAGGACCACTACGGTGGGGCCTCGGAGTTCTTCTACCTCGAACATGCGCAGAAGTACCAGGACGGCGACCGCGTACGCATAGACACGCTCTGGGTGCCCGCAGCGGTCATCGTCGAGAAGGCACCAGACGAGGATGAAGCCCGGATCATCCAGAGTGAAGCCCGCTACCGCCTCAAGAAGGGCGCGGGAATCCGCGTCTTCTCGCGGCCCGATGCGCTCAAGGACTGGTTGAAAGACCACGGCCTGTCCGTTCAGGAACGGGCCCACCTCATCACGGATGCAGGGCAGGTGGTTCCAGAGTTCAACAAAAAGGCGCACGGCGCCGAGTTCTTCGTCCACTCGCCGTTCGCAAGCCGCCAGGAGGACGGCACCCTCGTTGATCGCAACCGCGACTCCATCGCCGTGCAGGCGACACTCGTATGCGGGGGAACCGAGACGCGAGTGATCTTGGGCGCCGACCTTGACCATGAAACCCTGTCAGACATCGTGCGGGTCACGAAAGCCAAGGGGAATCAATCCCGGCTCGAATGGGATGTCTTCAAGCTTCCCCACCACTGCAGCTACCTTTCGCTGGGACCCGAGAAGGGCACGCACAAGACCGAACCTGTGCCGGAGGTGAAGTGGCTCTACGGGAGGCGGGGCCATAGCGGCGGAATCATGGTGTCCACCAGCAAACCCATACCGGCTGGTGACGAGGTTCAGCCACCCCACAAGCAAGCGGCTGAGTACTACCGTGAGGTGGCCGACGCTATCAGGGGCAGGTTCGTCGTGACCATGCAGCATCCCAGTAGATCCAAGCCGGACAAGCTGGAAATCACGGCCTGTGAAAGCGGGGCTACGCTCCACAAGCAGGTCCAATCAACTGCCGCCGTGGCCACCAGGACGCAGTCCCCCCGGGCGGGGCGAGCGTAGAGCGGCGTGGAGCGGTTCTCCTTCATTACTCAGGGAGCCACGGTGGCGCCCGAACGGCTCACCGCAGGCAGAGCACGGGCGGTGGCGTGTTTCCTCGCGGCGAGACTGAACGCGTTCGCCGAGCTGAAGGAATGCCGCATCGGAGGCCAGGATAGCGCACACCACGACATCGTGTTCGTAGATGTGGACGTGGAAGTGCCCCAGGTCCCGACCCACGACATTCGCCACTCCGAACCTCTGGCGGTTGTCTTCCCTCCGGGAGATGAGGACCCGCCGGCAGTCTTCGCCTTGCGGCCGGACTTTCCCCGCGTTCCCCATCTCAATCTGCTCCCTGCGGGGTTCCCCCCCAGCCTGTGCCTGTATGACCGACCGTTCAACGAGGTCCTCATCGACTGGACTGCTCCCAAGTTCGTCGAGCGCATCAGGCAGTGGCTGTCCCAAACCGCCAATGGAACGCTGCACGCGGGCGACCAACCCCTGGAACCGCTGCTGTACCAATCCGACCCGATAGCGGATCTGATAGTCCCAGAAGAGACGTTCTCGGCAGATTTCCCCGACGCGCCGGTATGGCTTTCCGTGCAGGTGGTCCCGCCGGGCCCTCTCTTGTTCACGGCTATCTCCCAGCCATTGGACGTGATTGAGCTGCCCAACGAACTCAGCTGCGTCGCGCTGGTCATCTCTTGCCTGCCCCAGGTGCACGGAGTTATCAACCATAGGCCCGACACGCTTCAGGAGCTCCATAACCTCACCGCGGACTCGGGACTGAACCTCATTCAGCTGCTTCGTAACGAGTTCAGAAGGTGGCTTGAAGATTCTGACGTGGAGACGGAGCGCCTGCTCGGCGCCCGTCTTGCGCTGATAGTTCGACTCCCCAAGACGAGGGAGCCCGGAGGCTCTACCGAAGCCATTGAGGTTCGTGCATTCATGGTAGAGATGATTGTCGGGGAGATCGGATCAGACATCGGGGTGTGGGAGATGAATGACGGCAGGCCAGGTTTGCTGATCTCCCCCGACGAAACCAAGGTTGGCCAGGGCGTGCAACTCATCCCCCTGAATGCACATGCTGCGTTCTCTCGTTCGCAAGCGGCTGCTGCCAATGGATATGGGCCGCCACCTCGCACGCAGATCGCGGCCATTGGCGTGGGCGCACTCGGCTCCCAGGTGGTGTCCAATCTCGTGCGGTCCGGGTTTGGGCAATGGGCGTTGATCGACGGCGACGTGCTACTGCCCCACAACCTCGCCCGCCATGCACTGGACGGGTTATATCTTGGATGTCCCAAGGCGCTCGCTCTCGCAGGGGTGTCGAACGGAATCATCGGCGACGGACAGATCGCTGGCGGCATCGTGGCAGACGTTCTGAGACCAGGGCAGAACGGCCCACTGGTACAGGATGCGCTTTCAGATGCAGAAGCGATCCTCGACATGTCGGCCTCTATCCCTGTCGCCAGGCATCTGTGCAGAGACGTGCAGGCGCGGGGCCGACGCATCTCCTTGTTCCTCAATCCCTCGGGGACTGCATTGACTCTGCTCGCCGAGGACAGAGCCCGGCAGATTCCTCTGGACGTGCTGGAGATGCAGTTGTACAGGGAGATTGCTGACAACCCGGAGTTGAGCGGGCTCCTGGAAACCACCGGCAGGCTGAGGACGGGACAGTCATGCAGGGATCTATCGACCCAGATTCCACAGGACCTCGTGGCTCTCCATGCCGCCATCGGCAGCCGTGCGGTTCGGAGAGCATTGGAGTTGGCATGCGCCCAGATATCAACATGGCGTGTGGAACCGAACACACACGCCGTGGGCGCCATCCAGAGCAAGCCCGCACAGCCAGCCAAGAGAAGGTTGGGGAGATGGACCGTGTACACGGATGCTCAACTCCAGGAGAAGCTGGCTGGCCTGCGCCGCGAGCGGCTGCCCAATGAGACGGGCGGCGTCTTGATTGGCGCGTCGGACATGCAGCGCGGGCTAATCTATGTTGTCGACGCAGTTGCTTCCCCGGAAGACAGCGAGGAGTCACCGACGTCCTACGTGCGGGGTTCGAAGGAGCTAGAACAGCGCGTATCGGAAATCTCAAATGCTACGGCTGGCATGCTCGGTTACATCGGGGAGTGGCACTCGCATCCTGAAGGAGTCAGCGTCCGTCCGAGCACCAAAGACCGGGCTCTCCTGGCATGGATCACGAGCAACATGCAGATGGATGGGACTCCAGGGGTCATGGCTATCGTCGGTGACGACGGAAGGATCGGCCTCCATCTGGCCGATCCCACTCCTGGGAGCGCGTAGTAGGGAGCCCCATGGCTTCAACCTTAGACTTTCTGAAGCTGACGGATCGCTACGAGCTCAAGGCTCGCTTGCTGCCGGCCCTTCTTGCGGTACTGGTGGCGGCCCCGGGTGCTGTGGCGGTGCTCAACTCAACCCAACTCGGCTGGCTGACCAGCCTGTTGACCGGAGGAGGGCTTGCCACTGCATGCCCTGTTGCGCTTGCGTACTTCGCCTCGGCTGCCGGTCGGCATTACGAACGGAAGATCTGGCCTCGGTGGCCATACGATGCCCCGACCAACCGCTGGCTCAACCCGAGTGACGCCACCTGCTCTCAGCAACAGAAGGAGCGATGGTACGCCGCGATCCAGGAGGTCATTGGGATTGACATCCCGAGTGTGGCTGCCAACGGAGACCAACAGGAACTCGACCGGGTCATCAACGACGCGGTTCGTACTTTGCGGACCTTCTTTCGAGGCAAGGAAGGCCACAGCCTCTTGGTTACTCACAATGAAGACTATGGATTCGCGCGGAACCTGGCTGGATTGTGGTTGGTTTGGCTTCCTCTATCTGTAGGGAGCGTGGTCGCAACTTGGTTCAGCTATGTTGTTGAGGGAACCGGCTTATTCTGGGGATTGATGGCAACTGCAATACTACTGGTGTGCTTGGTCTCACTGCGGGCGCTACCAGGATACGTTCGGCAACGTGCGGATCGGTATTCAGAGAGTTTCTTCGGGATGCTGACCAGTACGATGTCTCATTCGTATGTGAATAGCCCAGTATAGGGAGAGGCCAGATGAACCTACAGGGAACGGTAGCGTCAGCCGTCGGCAACGTCATTGTAATCTCTTCTCTTGTGCGAAAGGGGGAATCATGGACGCTTGGATGGGTCTGCTGATTGCACTGTTTGTAGGGGTAGTCTCCTATGGTTTCATAGACCAGGGCTTGAACACACTGCGGCTACAATTGACGCAGGCGAGAGGAAGAGATGCGCGCATGTTAGTTCGATGGGTCAGCTCGTTCGTGGCAGTGCTAGTAGGCATTGTTGTGTGGGCTAATGTACTGTAGAAGAAGGGGAGAAACCCATGCGGGTTGAAGGCGGGAGTCAGAGGAAATGGGAGCTGCACTGCGCTATGAATTGGAGGCCGCGCACGGATCCGTTGTCCGGAAGTCGCCGAGATGACCGAGCAAGTGTCCAGATTGCTCAGCGAATCGAGTGACGGGTGCGCGCTGTAAGAACTGTACGCGTCACAGGCTCTGAGTCTTTACGGTCATGACAGGCAGACGTCCCTTGGTTGAAGCCTCACGTTGCGTCCGCCGACTTCGAATGTCCTCGATACTGACTGCCAGGTTCAAGTCGCGGTATCTGTCGCCGTTGACCGGGAAGGCAAACGCGCAGGCCAGTCTGAAAATGCTAGGAGGTAGCCATGGAGCTCAACTTCACCTTTCTTGTTGTTGCGGCCTTGATGGGGATGATTGCGAAGCGTATTGTTGGTTGGAATCCATGGGAGCTTTTCGGCTCTCTCACACTTCTCGCTACAATTCTTGCGCTGGTTCTCCCATGGCTTGCACTGAGAACTGAAACCGACCCACAGGCTGTGCAAACGGTGGCCGACTCAACGATTGCACAGGCAATGGCAGCGCTGCCATCCGTGGTTGTTGGCGAACTGGCTGGCATCGTGGCCGCGAGACTTCTCGATGCCGTACCAGGTCTACCCAAAGGTCCTGGCAGAAGAAGATCACACCGACGACGGTCAAAGAGACGGCGCTAGAATCGTACCACCGCCGCCGCCCTCATCCTCACTCGGCTGCTTATTCAGAGAAATCCTAGTAGACGTGGCTTGAGTATTGAAGATGGCCGACCTCTACTACGGCAGTCGATACGCGACTGGCTAGCCGCGGGGGTCTTCCCGACGATCTACTAACGTATCTTACAACTCGTGACGGTCGGAGGTTCAAGGCATTACAGGAAATCCCGATGGTCGCGCTAGTGCATACAAGGGATACCGAGAAATGCTGATAAGGTACGGAACGTTATCCTAGCGGCATGTCCGAAATCTAGAGACCTGGCTTGTCAATCTATTCTGGTACGACACCGACAACAAGAATCGCGGCGGCGGCGGACCGAATGGGTTGTGGTGAACGCAGTGGAGAGGAGGCCGACGTCGAGGTCCACGTTCCGGCGGGAGTATCCCGAACTGGTGGCCTGGGAGGCTGCGCCGGACGACGAGGCGGTCTTCGGCGTTGCATGGCCGCTGGTGGAGGAGTGGTGCAGGCTGTGGGCGGGTCATGCGGCCTAAGACAAGGGACTGTCGTGGCTCATCACCGAGGAGCGCATCCGGGAGTTGGAGGTGGCGAAGCTGGAGGAGCACGGGCTGACGCTGCCGCCGGAGAAGGAGCCGCTGCGGGGCATATGGAGCAGCTCGCAGCTGGGGTGGCGGCGAGAGACGCTCGGCCGCATGCGGAGGGAGCGAGCGAAGCGTGAGCAGGTCCGGTGGGTGCGTCACGTGCTGACGCTGAGTCTGTGGTGGGAGTAGCGACGGGAGCATCGCTTAGGATTCTTGAGTCCCTTTGCGTTTAACCGCACAGCTGGTCTAAGCACGGGCCCAGTCACAGCGGAAGCGTTCTACCCGCCTCACGGAGAAGGCGGCGGCGGTGTTGGGCATCGGGCATGGCCCTGGATAGCAACCCCCAGAAGTCTGCAGAGTGGCTCTTCACCGACCGATGGACGAGTTCGTGGACGACGACGTACTCGATGAGCGCGGGCGGGAGCATCATGGCGCGCCAGTTGAAACGCAGTGTGCCGTCGGGGGCGCAGCTTCCCCAACGCTGGCGCTGGTCGCGGATGAGGATGCGCGGCAGTTCTCCCGAACCGAGCCGCGGCCACCAACGCTCAACGCTCGCAGGCAGACGGTCCGCAGCGCGGCCTCGGTACCATTGGACGATCACCCGCCTGATGCGTTCGTGGCGTTCATCTCCATCGAAGCTGTGCGGTACGGCAATGCGGAACCGCCAGTGGTCGAAACTTACCTCCGGTGATCGTGCGTCTGCGGGCTCGAAGACCATCCGGACGTTGCGACCCAGGTACGGCAGCGTCTCGCCGCTGATGAAACGCTTCGGCACTGCCTCCAGCAGTTCGCCCGACGCGTGGCTGAGGATCCACGGCGCGCGCTTGCGAACGATGGCCTGCAACTCTCCGTCGGTCGTCGTGACGGGCGCGGCCACTTGCACTCCACTGCCGTCAACGGTGATCTGCACGGTCTTGGTGCGCCGTTCGCTGCGGCGCACAGCGTACTCGATGGCGGTAGCGCCAAACCGGATGCTGTCCCGGTCCGTCAAAGCCCCGTGCTCCGCCGGGCCAGGTCCACGATCCGGTTCGCCAGTTCGTCCAGCCGGTCCTCGGGGTACTTGTTGGTATCTCGAAGTGCACCCTTGATGTCCCGGCGCATCTCTCGCTGGACCTCCAGGTTCGACTGCCAGTCGACCACGGTCACGTACCCCTGCACGACGCTCTCGACCGCCAGCGCAGCATCGCGAAGCTCCCCGTCGAAGTGCGTCCGGAACGGCCTGCGCTCTTCGCGTGCGGTCCCGGTGGGGACAGAAGCGTCAGGTTGGCCTTCGAGCGCGCCGTAGATGGCGAACGCAACCGCCGAAAGCCCGTGCTCCGCCGCAACGTCGTCCTCCCGCATCGCTTCGCGCCGCAGTTCCTCCATCCGGCGGCAGGCCTCGGCGGCGTCGATGAGGCGGTTGCGCAGCTCCTCGATGATGCGCGACAGCTGGACCGAGAGGCGCTCGAAGTAGGCAGGGTTGGCCGCGAGTCGCTCGTTGATCTGCGCCCGGATCGCGTGCTCCATGAGCGATGCCTTCGCCTCCTCGTGGGGAAGCGCGGCTATCTTCTGGTCGAAGTCGCTGTCGAGCACCGAGACCGGCGTCATCAGCTCGCGGACCTCGGCGCTGATGCGCTGGTCCACCAGCCGCTTTATCTTCGCGCCGACCTCGGTCCAGTCCACAGCGGCGTTCTCCCGGAGGAACTGCGCGCGCACACAGGCGCGAATCTCCGCGAGCCGGGCGAGCCGGCCCACGTAAGCGAGGGCGCGCGGGTCCGGCAGGAATCGGTCCATGAGACGGGAGAGGTCGCGGTAGTCCGCGTTGAACCGCTCGAACAGGTCCACCTTGTAGTCGCCCTCGGTAGAGGCGTCGGGCGCGAAGACGGCGACGCACGTCCAGGTATCCCCCAGGTCACGGCCCTTGAAGTGGGATTCCGCCTGGCGGGCTGCAGCCTCTATGACCTGGTCCGGGTCCTCCTCCAACTCGCGCATCACGTCCTGCACGTCCGGCCAATCGAACGACGCCAGCGCCTGCTCCAGCTCCCGCGACACGCCGCGGTAGTCCACGACCAGGCCGTGGTGCTTCTCGGTCGCGACGCCGTCCCACTCGTGCGAGAAGCGCCGGTTCACCCGTGCGATGGCCTGGAGCAGCCCGTGCTCCCGCAGCGGTCTGTCCAGGTAGAGCGCCTGCTCCACCGGTGCATCGAAGCCCGTCAGCAGCATGTCCACGACAACGAGCACTTCCGGCTCGCCGCCGGGGTCGACGAACGCGTTGGTGATCTGCTCCTGGTTGAGGGCGCGCGGCTCGCTGAACTCCGGTCCGTCGTTGGGGGTGGTCGTGATGACGGGGTAGGCGCACACGCCGAAGTCGTTGAGATGCCCGGCATAGCGGAGGGCGGCGGCGCGACTCGGCGCTACGACCTGCGCCTTGAACCCGTTGGGGCGGACGTTCTCCTTGAAGTGCCTGGAGACGTCCAGCGCGATCATCTCGATGCGCTGCTCCGCCTCGGCGACCACGTCCTTGCTGGCGTAGCGGCGGCGTATCTGTTCCCGCGTCTCCTCCGGCTCGTCGGCGAAGAGGGCATCGAAGATCTGGTCGAGCGTCTGCGGTCCCTCGATGGCCAGCTCGGGCAGGCGCGCCTCGTAGTAGATGGGCACGGTCGCGCCGTCGGCAACCGACTGCGGGATCGTGTAGGAGTCGATGAGTTGGCCGAAGCGCCGCATCGTGCTGCGACGGAATCCCCGGTCGATGGGCGTGCCGGTGAAACCGATGAGGACGGCGTTGGGCAGAGCCCTGGACATGCGAGCGCCGAGGACGCCGTACTGCGTGCGGTGCGCCTCGTCCACCATGACGACGACGTTCTCCGAGGGGTTGAGCACGTCGAGGTCGCCACCCGGCACGGTCAGCGCGTCCTCGAACTTCTGTACCGTTGTCATGATGGTGCGGCCCTGCCCGGTCGTGAGCAGGCGCCGCAGGCCGCGCGTGGTCGACGCGTGCTCCGGCGCGGGGAAGCCGCACCGCTCGAACGTGGCCGCGATCTGCCGGTCGAGCTGCGTGCGGTCTGTGACGACGACGATGGTCGCATTAGCGAGGCGCGGCTCCCGCCGCACCTTCACCGCGAGCCACAGCATCGTCAGCGACTTGCCGGAGCCCTGCGTGTGCCACACCACGCCACCGCGCTCCTCCGGCTTCCGGCCGGACAGGATGCGCTCCAGCGCCGCGCGTACGGCCCGGTACTGCTGGTAGCGGGGCAGCTTCTTCACGAGCCGGCCCTGCTCCGGCTCGTAAACCACGTAGTCCCGCAGCACGTCCAGCAGCGTCGACGGCGACAGCAGTCCCGCGATAAGCTGCGCCTGTCCTTCCGGCTCGAATCCGAGGCGGCGGACGTCGTCGTCCGTTCGAGGCAGCAGGGACTTCCACTCGAAGTAGGCGTTCTCCGAGGCGCCATAAGCCGCGTAGGACGCCGCCGCTCCGCAGTGCGCCACGCACAGCACGTTGTAGTGGAACAGCACGGGCGCGCCCGCCCCATGCCACTCCGGCGTTGCCTCCTGGTAGCGCCGCAACTGGCGCACCGCGCGCGACTGCCACTCGCTTCCCAACGTGGGGGACTTCGCTTCCATGACCACCAGTGGGATGCCGTTGACGAAGAGCACGAGGTCCGGGATCACCGAGCGCTCGTCGTCAACGCCGTCGCCCCGCTCTCCGCTGCGCCGCACGTGGAACTGCGTCGTGACTGCGAAGTCGTTGAGGCCGCCCTCCGGGTGCTCGAAATCGAAGAACCGGACGATGCGCGTCTGCCGCCCGCGCCCCGCTTCCACGTTCAGCGGCATGCCGTAGGTCAGGTACTCGTGAACGAGTTGGTTGCGGGCCATGCCGGTGGCGTTGACGTTCTCCAACTCGTGGATGACGCGGTCCGCCTGGTCCTGCGTCATCCACGAGTTCAGCCGCAGCAGCGCGCTCCGCAGCCGCCCGTTCAGCAGCACGCCTCTGCGGTCGCCGCGCTCCGACCGCAGACCGTCGGGATGCAGGTAGCGCCAGCCCAGCCGTTCCAGGAACCGGCGCGCGGGTTCCTCGGCCTGGTTGAGCTCGTTGAGTTTCGCGGAGGAGGTCATGGAGTCAACTCAAAGGCGTCAAGTATTCGCTTCAAGAACGGCTTGTCGGCCAGTTCGACCTGCACGTACCAGTCCACCAAGTATTCCGTCAACAGCCCCTTAGTCACAGGGACATTACGGACGGCGTTCCATCCAGTGGGCTCGCTCTCGAATATTGGTAGTAGGGCATGTGAGATCACTGCTACCTTGTCCCTGTCGCTCTGACTGAAATCACCGAAATTGTTCCTTAGACTCGCCTCCCGTAGATTGTCCTCCTCAGAGGACACAATTTGTTTGATGGCACCCAAGAGGAGAGAGACATGTCCGCTGGCAACTGGCGCCTGCACCGTATAACTTGCCAACGATACTGCGTAGTTTGCCCAATGGGGATAGGGCGGTTGAGCGGGCCATCGCTCAGCCATGCGCCGAAGGGTGAATATTGATGCCAACTCACAAATTGCTTCGTTGAACCAGTTGTTTGGATTGTCCTCCAGACGTTCATGGCCCGACAGGATATGACAGAACTCATGCGAGAATTGGTATGCAAATTTAGCCCACAGTTTGCCTTGCGCAGTCAATTGAATGGTGAAAGGATCACTCGCTAACGAACGTATATGAGTCCTCGGCGTCCAGTCGTAGGGTGGCGCTAGCCTAACCAGAACAGTCCCATCCATAGGATCCCTGAGAGTTTGTTCAATGTGGGAGGATACGTCCTCCAACAACCGGGTGATGTCAATGCGAAGGGCATCACCCCAATCACCTGGTTCAACTATTATCTGCATGGTCCGCTGGTCCGCACCCGCCCCGTTAGCAACGCTTCGCCAGTGGATCCCTTCAGCGCATTGAGGCTGCGTCGCTCTTCACGCGCACTTTCGATGGCTGCGTCCACCCCATCCAGCATTGCAGCAACTGCGTGCTGCTCTGGTAGAGGAGGTAAGGGCAGCGGGAGAGAGGCATACTCCGCAGCGTTGATGTTGGGTTGAGCACCGGCGCGAAACATGGATTCGATCCAGCGTCGATAGAATCCCGACCGGGTAAATCGCTCCAAGAACCCCGGTGCGGCAACATTCCTGAAAGGTCTAAACCTTATGAGATAGCCTGCCCAAACACATGGGCCATCCGTCGGCCGATAGAGATAAGTCTTCCCTACTGTGGCACCGCTTCTAGCGAACAGTAGGTCACCTGGCTCCAACTGGTAGCCTTCCACTTGCGAAGGATTGGCTGAGCGGGCATCCTCAGCCCGAAGGCGACCATCGTCAGTTAGGTCGGTGATTCGAACATATCGAGGTAGTCCTGGGTCAAAGGGGCGTGCAGTCGCAGAAGCGCCATACTCAGGTGGGGCACATACCTCCCCCAGCTGCACCACATTCCAGTCCCCCGGAATCGTGCCGAGGCCGGGCACGTCGCGCCACTCAGAGTGCCAGCCAGGGACGCCGTGCGAGAGCAGATCGTGAAGGAGGGCGTCGCGCAGGCGCTCGGTGGCGGAGATTACGTCATCCGTGCGCTCGATGGCGTCGTCTATGGCGTCAAGCACGGCAGCGATGCGTCGCTGTTCCGCTATCGGCGGGAGAAGGAGGGGGAGGGTCCGCACACTATCGCGTGAGACTTCCTTGAAAGTGCTACCCGAACCTCTCTTTTGCAGCTCATGCCGCATCGACGCAATCCAGTAATACAACCAGAGTCCCTCGGTCCCGCTCTGAGGAACCAAGTTTTGGAATCCCTGATTAGTTGTGACTGGCGAACCATTTATGGCGGCTGCACCTATTGTTGCCCTACTCGTGAGCAAGACGGATCCCGCAGGGATGATCCTCAAACCCGCCACTTGCATTCCAATCGGCGTAATCGACTCCCTCGTAGAAGTTAGGTATCGTCCTGAGAGTTCGGTCAACTCGGACGGAACCACCCAAGGTATTTCCCCGCCCCAGTATTCACCCCGTGCCCTCGATGGCGTGGTGCCTCCAACCACTTCAGCCACATCCCCAAGGCTCACCACCTGCCAGCCGTCGGGAATGGTCCCATCTTCGCCTGAGCGTTTCATTAGTCTGGGTTAGTTCTCTTCTTTCGCGGCGGGGCGTATCTCGTGGATGGTCACGGGAAGCCCTGCCCTCTTTGCTTCCAGCCAGCGTTTGAAGGAGCGCCCGCTCTCGCCGGATTTGCGGCCTGCAATGAGGCCCTCGATGCTGATGTCTTCATCGAGGTCCGGCCAGTGGATCCCCTGTCCGATGCCGATGAATTCCCAGTTGTCCCGCTCTTGCTGTGTGGCGTGGGTCAATCTCGGGTACCATGCCAGTGGCACTGAGATTGTCCGCCCATCGTAGAGTTCAGCAGTCAACTCCTCTGCCGTGACAATGATGTGGGTCGCTGTGGGGCTGGTTGCTTCAACTGGCGAAATGGTCATTCCAAGCCTCCAAGAACTGTTCCTGTCGTTCCTCTATGATACGCGTGATGCGGTTGATCTCCACCGGCCTGAACCCGCCGGAGCTTTGCAGGCGCACCGGAGTCAGCCAGAACTTGGCGTCAACGCGGTCCCGGATGACGTGTACATGTGGCGGCTCATTCCAGTCTGAGACATAGAACATGAACCGGTATGGCCCCTCTCTGTGAATCGTCGGCATCGTCGGAACACACCTATCGAGCGTACCCCATCTCCGCAAGCAGTTCGTCCATCTTCGCCACCGCCTCGTCGCGGCGGCGCTCTGCCTCACGCAACTCCGCCAGGGCCTGAGCGACGCTCATCACCTCCACCGGCTCGGTCGTGTCCACGTACCGGCTGATGTTCAGGTTGAAGTCGTTGCCGCGCATCTCCTCCAGGTCCGCCACGTGGGCGAAGCGCTCGACGTCCTTGAACGCTGTGAATGCCTCGACGATCCTCTCGATGTGCTCAGGGTCGACGAAGTTCTGCGCCTTGCCCTGGCGGAAACAGCCCTCCTGTGCCGCGTCCACGAAGAGTACCTTACCCCTGTGCTCCGGCGGTTTGGCCTTGTTGAGCACGCAGACGGCCACGGGGATGCTGGCCCCGAAGAAGAGGTTGGGCGCCAGCCCGATGACCGCCTCGAAGAGGTCGGCCTCGACGATGCCGCGCCGTATGGCGCCCTCAGCGCCGCCCCGGAACAGGATGCCGTGGGGCATCACAACCCCCACCATTCCCCCGGCGTTGGTGACCGCGAGCATGTGCAGCAGGAAAGCGAGGTCGCCCTTCGTCTTCGGCGGGACCGCGCCGTAACGGTCGAAGCGGTGATGCGGGTCGTTGGGCGCGAAGTCGTGCCCCCAGTTCTTGAGGCTGAAGGGCGGATTGGCAATCACGCGGTCGTAGGAGAGGAGCCGCCCCGATGAGTCCACAAGCTCCGGGTCGGCGATAACGTCGCCCGCCTCCAGCCGGGCTGCCCGCAGACCGTGGAGCAGCAGGTTCAGCTTGCCGATGGCGAGCGTGCCGAGGTTGCGCTCCTGCCCGTGCAGCGCGAGGTTGCGCACGTCGCCGCCATTCTGCCGCACGTAGTCGGCGGCGTAGATGAGCATGCCGCCTGATCCTGCCGTGGGGTCGCAGATGCGCATCCCTTCGCACGGCTGCAGCAGCTCGACGATGAGGCGCACCACCGAACGCGGCGTGTAGAACTCGCCGCCCTTCTTTCCGGCGTCGTCCGCGAACTGGCTGATCAGGTACTCGTAGGCGTCGCCCAGGACATTGCCCGTGCTTCCTTCCTCCTCCCGAAGATTCGCATCGCGCAGGTCGAGGCTACCGAAGTGGTTGAGGAGGCTGCGGATGATGCGCTCCCTGTTGGCCGGGCTGCCGAGCTTGGACTCGTCGTTCCAGTTCGCGCCGGCCAGCACGCCGTCCAGCCGCGGGGTGTTGGAGTCCTCGATGGCATGGCCGGCGATGTTGAGCGCCTCGCCCGCGTTCATCGCGGTCTCCGTCAGCGCGCTCCACCGGGCGACGGGCGGGACGAAGAACTCGTGCTCGTCCGCATCTGTGAGCGCGGTATCGCGCGGAACGCCCGACGCCACGGCATGCTCCACCTCTTCGTCGAAGCGGTCCGAGAGGCGCTTCAGGAAGAGGAGGGAGAAGATGTAATTCTTGTAGTCGGCGGCGTCGATCTGACCTCGCAGGATGTCGGCGGCCTGCCACAGCTTGGATTCCAGTTCCGCTCTGCTCAACGCCATGCGTCGCTCCTCTCTCCTATCGGCACATCCCCACGGCCGAACTCCGCGGTCAGCGCGTCGCGGAGTATCTCACGGCGCAGCCTAGCAGCCTCAACCGCTGACTCATACGCCGCTTCCGATGCTTCCACGAGTCGGGCAACCGCGTCGAGGTCACGCTCGGACGGTACGGGAACTTCAAGCTCGCCGAGGCTCTTGGCGGACAGCGACGTGATGGTGGCGCTGACGGTCATGCGCTTGGCAAGCGGTGCCCGGCCATGGGCCGATGTCAGAAAATACCACAGCCAGTGGCCTATGCCCGTCTCTGGACGCTTGGGCCGAACAACCAGTAGGGTCACACCTGCAACCGTTCTCGATACGCCCGGAGGAACAAGCGCCGCTTGTATGGACCCGCTGCGCGCAGTTACGAGCACATCGAAGGGGCGCAACAGGTACCGCTCCGTTCGAACGCCCTGGACAAGGCCGATCTCCCGCAGACCGTCGAGGCGCAGCCATCCGTCGTCGCGCACATCGCCGCTCTCTACGATTCGCAGCGCCCAGTCTCCTTCCCGTGCACCGGCACCTCGTCCTGAACGGACGAGGCCCTGGAAGACCTCTGCCAGTGTGGCTAGAGTTGCCATAGCAACAGTCTACCCGTCAACGTGTGTTTCGTACAACTCATTACAATGCCGTGTTGACTTCCATCGGGTTTGATGCTACTCTCATCGCAACTAAGCCGTTCCCTAGAAGGAGGAGACCCTATGGGTACCACAGTGCATTTTATCGATGTCGGTCAAGGCAACATGGCGCTGGTCCAGTGTACGGACGGCAGCAAGTTCGTGGTGGACTGCAATATCACGGACTCCAATCAGGACCACGTCCTGGGCTATCTCACTGCTCAGATCGGCCGCGGAGGCCCACTCCGTGCATTCATATGCACCCATAGAGACACGGATCACATGCGAGGCGTCCAAGTCCTACACAGGCACTTTCCCATTGACAGGATATGGGACAGCGATTATCCGGGGACATCAACGGACACGCCCGAGTACAAGGCGTACATGAAGCTTCGGGAGACCATCGGAGCAGTAGTGATAGGAAAGAAGACATATGAAGACTTCGGAAGGACTCGGTTTCGGTACCTGAGTGCCCGAGACAACAGGCTACCGAAGAACGCTAACGCGCAAGGCATCGTGCTCAAGATTGAGCAGCGAGCAGCCCGCGCACCCAATATTGAGGGCAGCACTATCCTGACGGGCGACAGCGACGCCGCAACGTGGAAACACGGCATCCTCAGGGACTACAAGGCGGAAGAGGTGTCCTGCAACGTCCTGCTTGCAGCCCACCATGGTTCCATTACTTTCTTCGATGACCCGGACGACGATACGAAGCACTACATCGGCCATATCAAGGCCATGGCGCCCGATGTGGTCATCGTCTCTGTGGGAGAGAATCCCTATGGCCACCCGGACAAGGAGGCTCTCAGGCTATACAAGGAATACTCGAGTGGATCCAAGCAAGGAGACAAGCTGTACCGAACTGATCGGCAAGGCACCATGAAGTTGGTTATTCAAGATGGCGGGGGCTGCCATCTCAGTGCAGACCGATAGAGCCAGAGTACCTACAAGGACCACCCAGTGAAGACCCCCTTTGACCAGTACACCTTGAAGGCCCGGCTTCGGCCTGCCCTGCTGGCAGCGCTGCCGCTAGGGGTCTTCTTGCTTATATGGACACAGGATGATTCTCTCGCGACTGGCGGTCTCGCGGGCATCATCGGCGCCGGCGGAGGTACGGCGCTGCTGGCTCAGATCGGTCGAGATCGCGGCAGCAAGAAGCAGTCGGCGCTCTGGGAGAGCTGGGGGGGGCCACCGACTACTCGTCTGCTCAGGTTCCAGGATTCGTCCAACAAAGTCATCCTCACTCGATGGCGGGCGAAGCTTGAGCAACTCTTGGGGCAGGGATTGCCCAGTGCGGAAGAAGAAGCACGGGATCCAGAATCTGCCGACCAACACTACGAGGCAGCTGCTAGCTTCCTTCGTGAGGCTACCCGCGACTCCTCTAAATTTCCCCTGGTCTTCGCCGAGAACGTCAACTACGGCTTCCGACGCAACTTGTGGGGACTGAAGCCGTACGGCCTCGCATTGGCTGCTGTGGCCACGGCAGCCTCATGGGTCCTCTTTATCCTGTCCACCGGTCTACCTACGGCAGAATCATGGCTGGACACCGTGATTATGAATCCAGATAGAGTAACCGCAACGCGCCTAGTCGGTTCGGTATTCAATACAACCGCCGTGGCCCTCTGGCTTTTCTTCATCACACCCGGATGGGTCCGGATTGCCGCCGAAGCTTATGCCCAACGGCTACTAGGAGCTCTCGATAGGCTTGAGTCAACTATTCCTTGAGGATGTCTAGCCGAGCATCTCGTTGAGGAACCGCTCGCGCCTATGCTCACCGGCTGATTCTTCGCCTCACCATGTAGCGAACTTGACGCTCAAGTAACTCGCAGACCTCATCCACAGCTAGGGCATCAGGCTGAGAGTGCTTGGAAGGACGCCCAGGTTTTCGAGTTGCACCCAACGCATGTTTGATCGCCTGGACTTGGCGCACAGGATCCACAATCAAGTCAAGGTCGATGGCTGGCCTGACAATCGCTCTTGCCTCAGGGTCCTGAAGATGCCCTGTCAGGTATACGTAGAGCAGCAAGGCGTCAGCAGCAGGGTTGCGCTGGGCTCGCGGTGGTCGCTCGTCCACGGGCTGTGGAGGTAACTCCCACACTGGCTCAGTTTCCACGTAATTGCTGATCAGCCACCCCATGCCCCAAGGAACAACATCGAGACCATGACGGTGTGCGACAGGCCCCAATGCCTCCAGAAGAGCGGGCCTCTCTGCCTCGACCAACCTCACGATAGATTGACAGTACGCTACCCATGGCTGATAGGGACCATGCGGACCCTCTTTCACCCTGAGGTCCTTAGATAAGGCGACGTCGTCGTCATGCCACGGTCGTGGGCCAGCGAACAATTCGTTTGTGATTAGCTCGTATTCATAGGCGACTGCGCGCCTGTAGCCGTAAGCATAAGCAGGGTGCGGGAATCGCGGCTTCCAACCTGGGGGCGTTACCAGACCAGCCAGCCCGGGCCGTTGGTCTTCTGGTAGACGCCTCGCGCGGCCACTCTTGTCTCGCCGGAACCAGACCGATGCACCGTCAGCAGCGTCCAGGTAGCCATAGATGCCTGGACGCTTCCCTTGCGTTTCCTTATGCCACCGTTCGATTCGAGAATCGTTGTCCATTGGGAACCTCCGTCAATTTGGTTGTACGAATAGGATGACAATCGAACGACAGGCAGAACAGTGAAAGTTCAAGCAATCTATCTCAACCCCATCAGACCATCGCGCTGACGGCAGGACTGATTTCAGTGGCCACATAGGTGCGGAAATCCTGTACTCGAGTGAAGCACCGGTACCCGGCCTTGGCAGCAATGGCGAGAGTTTCGCCGCCCTCATCAAGCAAGACCGCAACCGGCTGACTCAGTTCTGACTGCACACCGTCCGGCCACGCGAGGTCAAAGACTGCGAGTTGCTCGCCTTTGTCAGGGTCTGTGTAGTCGAAGGCCAACTGCCCACGCGGGAGCCCCTGTGCTTCAACCCACTCGTTCAAGGCCTCACACTCGGCTTCCTCGTTGTCGCTTGTGATGCCTCCATGTACCACCGCTGGCAAAGGCTCTGATTCCTGTGTTGCGGTGCCTTGGAACCAACGAGTGTCACCGTGAAGTAAGCCCTCCATGAGACGATTGGCTTCGGCCGCCAAGAGATTGCGGCGTTCGGCTAGAAAGTCGAGGTAATTCTCTATCTTCCAGAGGTAAGAATCAGTTGGAACCCACTGTGATGCCAAGGCTCCAGGATGCTGGGATTCCACCTCAGGGAAGTACTCCTCAGGCAAGCGGTCACTGATATGAAGATTGGTGTCCTTCGTGAGGAAGCAGAAATCTGCTAGCGCATTGACTTCGTCACGGCGGTAGCCCTTCTTGTAGAGTTACGATTTCGGGAAGACATGGTGTACCTCTAACTGGTTCAATTTGCCCAGCAGCCCCTTTTTCAGAGGTAGACCCGTGCCCCAATCCTGGGCGTTACCCATACGAGTCAGCATGTAGAGGACTGGGTAGAAGCGGGCGCCTAGACTCCATCCGGTAAAGTGACCGGGTTCGGTACGTAGTCCGCCATGCCAGAGCCTCAGCTGCTCTAGTAGCTTGTCGAGAGGCGCGTCGGCACTGTCGATTGCGGCGAGGTCCTGATCGATATAGGTCTCGGTTGATCCAGAGAAGCGCCCCCACATCCCGGCCTGGACGAACCAGAAAAGGAGCTTGTCACGTTCCTCGGCTGCGAGCGGACCTCCGCGCTGATCCAGGTAGCGAACCATGACTGGCACAGCAAACCGTCCGAAGAGGACCCGGTCGTGGTCGAGTCCAAGGTAGCCATCAATCATATTGAGGACGGCATCAATGGCTTCTTGGGCGCGCCTCAATGCTTCCTGTATCTCCTCGGCACTCTTCTCATGGAGGAAGCTGAACTTAGCTTCACCCGTCAGCACAGTGTTCACCGAGCGCAACAACCAGTCGAGATCGAATGCGTACCCGCTACCCGCCCATCGATCCAGCGACTGCTTCATTGCCTCGCGCGCCGCAGGCCACTCAGCACATATCTTGGCCAATGCAAGGTCGCCCTTGGATAGTTTGGTCCCACCGCTGTTGACGCGGTTGAAAATCTCAACGACGACGTCCAAGGACTTGTCCTCCCCTACCACGTCCTCCACATGCAGGTCGACGTTCACGATTCCGAGGAGGCGGCTGAGGCGACTGACGCACTGACCAAGCTTCTCTGGAGGCAGGCCTAGTCCATCAATGAACTCACCTAGCCCATCCACGCCCTTCTGCATGAGGCTGGTGACATCAATCCACAATGGTTCATCACGCATCCTTATGGGCTGGTAGAACGCAAACTCTTCACGATCTACGTGGAACATGAGGCCGGAGAATGCTTGGGCATTCCCATCGAAGAAGGCCGGCGGCTTACCTCGCACCACTCCGTACAGCGTCGTGATTCGCTGCTGTCCGTCCAATAGGAGCTTGACGACTCCCGGGGCAAGTTGGCCGTCACCCCGGTGAACAGTCGCCTTGGACTCTGTGGACCATACCAGCAGACCCCCAACGGGATGCCGACGGTACAGAGAGTCGAACAAGCCCCGAACCTGCTCCCGGTTCCAAACGTAGCCACGCTGGAACTCGGGGAGAGCTATGTGGCCGTTGTCTATGTAGGCAAGGATAGTGGCGATATTCACGAAGGCTCCTCGGTCAATGCATGAGGTGTGAGTCTACACGGCCAACCGGCGCTATCCACAAGGTACTACAGACAGCGACTTCGATTGCGCTGTAGGGGCGCTGATCGCGCCTACTCCTACGTTCGGTGCGAACGGCTGACCCACGACATACTCTTCTGGTGGTGGTATGAGCCCGGCGAGAAGCGACTTGAGTTGAGATATCCTAGTCCTGTATGCGGGACACTCTCCTCACTGAAGTGCTCGAGTCGCTCGGGTTAGAAGGCCCCGCTGTAGACACCGGACTCGCCGTGCTGTACCGCACCGGATTGACCCGGCCCGGCAAACAGCGCATCGCCAACGCAAAGGTGTCCCGGGTAGAGGAAGCAATCCTTAGACGCTATCGTCCGCACTTGTCACAAGCAGGCTTGCCGCGAAGAAGCCCAGCGTGACAGCAGAATCGTCGTCAACATGAGGGTGAAGTACTGTGAGAACTGCGGCGGAGAGGACAGCTGCACAGCCATTGCAGCGATGTTGAAGGCGATGCGCGGCACCGGGCGCACGAAACTGCTCGTCGTGGGCGGTTCGCCGAACTCAAGGCACGAGCTACGGGCGCTGTGTATGGAGCCGTGCGAGTTGCGGTTCCTCACAGAGGAGCAGAACCCTGGAAGGAAAACATCCGACGCTCATCTCGCTTGGACTGATGTGGCGGCAATCTGGGCTTCGACGCCGATGCCCCACAAGATGACGCAAACAATACGCGGACCGCATGTCATCACCTGCTCACAGTGCGGTGTAGCGGCACTGGCGAGAGCAGTCACAGATCATCTCAGCGCCTGATTCACACACTCTTGACGCCGCACGGGAGCGCCCGCAATGGTGAGGTAGGTGGTTAGCCTCGTTCACAGATGCTGAAACAGGTGCGCTACCCCCAAGCGCACTACCCATTCGAAGGTTCGCAGTACCGTACCGCTTGGCCCACCAAACTTGGTGATAGACAGAACCATCTTCGAGATGTGGTTCGCCCTGGCAGGCTTACCCCGCAGTTCCCGGCGCTGACGGAGGCGAACTCCCCCTAGGGCGGCGCGGGCCCAGCCAAGGGCATTCCCGCCCCAGTTGTCAATATCGAACGCCCGACCGGAAGAACTGCCCAGCCATTGGTCCGCGCAAGCCTAATGAAGGCGCGGGAGCGTTCGGTGCAGCGGTGACGGCCGGAGACCTGGGCAGCGAGGTCGCCCGGAACGACGACACAAGCCCTGGCGTGTACGATTCATGGATCATGGAGGAGGGGCTTGAGGCTGGGACATATACGATCGAGGCGACGACGTTCCAGAGTGGCCGGCGGGTGACTTAACGCTGACGCTGAGACTGGGCGTCAGCCACTCTGTTAGGCTTCGACCGCGATGAAGAAGCTCATCATCTCCAGCGCAATCATCCTGGCCGCGGTCGGCATCACCTGGCTCATCTCTATCGGCGGCTGGTTCTTCCTGAACATCCTGGTCATCCTTGTGGTCATCCCCATCGCGCTGGGTCTGTTCCTACTCAAGATGCTCCTCAGGATGCGGAGGAGGAAGCGACTGTGAGGTCTCGCGAAATCCCCGAACGGGATGGACGTAAAGCTCGTGAAGTTGACAACCAGCTTGGTTATGCGGGCCAAATGGGTGTCCGTCACGTCGGCGCAGTCGCTGACATCTTCCAGTAGCGCCAGAACCACATAGGTTCTACCCGTCCGCTCATCTGAACCGGTCAAGTACGTCAGGTGATACCGGAATGGGCGCGAGGTTCCATCCCTCCTTTCGTGAGATACACCGGCTCCGTACCATCACCCCGTAAGTCTCCGGAGCTAACGCCGCTACAGCATCGTCAATCTCGTTGAATGCCATGTACACCGTTGGTTCCTGCATCGCAGCCTTCATCGCCTCTGTTTTCTCCGTCCATGTTGGGGTTCGATAGAAGCGCATCGTCCATCATGTGGCCAGCCTTCAGCAATGCGCCGTAGTCACCAGTACGGACCGGACCGGGACAAATGAGATTGCAGGCTGTCGCATGACATGGCTTGTTGGACGGGAGTAGGAGGCGATTCGGAGGTGGGGTGGTGATGGTGCATTGCGGAGCGCTCACAATGGTCCGTCCCCGGTTCGAGGGTGGGATCGATTGGCAACGTGCGTGCGCAATCGCTACCGAACTACGGCACGAGCACGCCTGACTCGGACCGCTCCTTTGAAGTTGACGTTGACCCTGAGAGGTGTAACATGAAGCCGTTTCGCATACCAGGGTTTGCGATATTTGAATGTACAGCCCTGCTTCGGCACATTCCGGAGAACAGCTTCGTGGAGGGTGGCGGGTATGCAACAGACGAATGGGACGCAGCAACGCAACGGGGGTAGCAAGTACGAACCGACTCCATACGAGGCTGCGGTTCTCGGCTTTCGTAACTATTGGTACCCCGTCTTTACGTCGGGCGAAGTGACTGAAAGGGCCCGGGCCATAACGCTGCTCGGCGACGATCTCTTCTTCGTCAGGCGGCAGGGCAAGGTCTATGCACTGAACAATGAATGCGCACACCGTGGCACGCGTTTTACCCACCCGCTGGGCATCTATTACTTCAAAGGGACCAGTACCATTACCTGCGGGTACCACGGCTGGACCTACGATGTAACGAATGGTATGTGCGTCGCGGTGCCGACGGAAGGACCCACGAGCCAGGTCCCGGGCAAGGTGCGTCTGCGGACCTACCCGGTGGAGGAGCGCGGGGGTATCGTCTGGGTCTGGGTCGGTGAGCAGAAGCCGGTGTCCGTGGAGGAGGACATCCCAAAGGCGCTGCTCCTTGACAACGCCGTGATCAAGGTCCGTAACGTCATATTCAACGGGAACTGGCGGTGGCACGCCGAGAATGTCAACGGCGGGCACGACTTCATCGTCCATAATCTGGCTGGCCGCAACTGGTTCAAGCCGTTGAAAGTCTTCCCAGACCCGGAGACCAACATCCCACATGAGGTCGAGGACTGGGATGGAAAGGGTGTCGCTTCGACCCAGGGCCGAGGCAGCAAAAGCCCGTCCTATAGTGTGTGGGATATACCTGGCTTGGGGAAATGGCCCCAGCGACCCTTGTGGCATCGGTTGCTTGTGAACTGGTGGATTCGGCGGGCCCCGCGCTACGGCGGCGCCGGAGTGAGCGGTGGCATGTTGTCGTTGCCGGGCTACTTCCGCGTGCCCGGACACCCGAACAACGGCAACCTCTACTACGAGTGGTACGTTCCGGTCGATGAGGAACACTACATCTACTTCCAGGTTACCAGTTGGTTCCCCACAAACATATTCGGTCGGCTGGGTCACTGGCTGAAGTACTACCTCCACGGGAAACCGATAGGGGTTGTGCGGTTCAACAATCAGGACGCCGCCATGGTCGCGGAGACTACCGCCCACGTGAAGCGGCACGGCCCCGGCGCCGAACGGTACTTCTCGAAGCTCACCCAGAACGACCGGTTCCACGAGTTCTGGCGGGAGTACTGCAACGAGAATGCTCGCGGAGTCGGTTATGCATACACAAGGACCGGGAACGCCGAAGCGAAACCAGCAGCCAGCAACGGACTGGCAGGGCAAGCGTCGGTGCGTGAACAAATACGTCCAACCGCCAACCCATCGCCGGACGATATCGAGCGTGGCGAACCGAGACCTGCGCCGGCACATTCCGGGGAACAGTCCCGTGGAGGGTAACGGATATGCAACAGGTGAATGGGACGCAGCAGCGCAACGGGCGCAGCAAGCACGAACCAACTCCCTACGAGGCCGCGGTCCTCGGCTTTCGTAACTACTGGTACCCCGTCTTTACGTCAGGTGAAGTGAATGAAAAGGCCCGGGCAATGACGCTGCTCGGCGACGACCTCTTCTTCGTCAGACGGCAGGGCAAGGTCTATGCACTGATCAACGAATGCGCACACCGCGGTACCCGCTTTACCCACCCCCTCGGCATCTACTACTTCAAGGGAACCCCCACCATCACCTGCGGGTACCACGGCTGGACCTACGACGTGACCAACGGCACGTGTGTCGCGGTGCCCACGGAAGGTCCGACGAGCCAGGTGCCGGGCAAGGTGCGCCTGCGGACCTACCCGGTGGAGGAGCGCGCAGGTATCGTCTGGGTCTGGATCGGTGAGCAGAAGCCGGTGTCCGTGGAGGAGGACATCCCCGGGGCGTTGCTCCTTGACAACGCCGTGGTCAAGGTCCGCAACGTCATATTCAATGGGAACTGGCGGTGGCATGCCGAGAACGTCAACGGCGGGCACGACTTCATCGTTCATAATCTGGCTGGCCGGAACTGGTTCAAGACGTTGCGGGCCTATCAGGACCCGGAGATCAACGTGCCGGAAGAAGTCGAGGACTGGGATGGAAAGGGCGTCGCTTCGCGCACCCGGGACGCCGGAAAGTCCTATAGCACATGGGACATACCGGGCTTGGGGAGATGGCCCCAGCGGCCCTTGTGGCATCGGCTGCTCGTAAACTGGTGGGTCCGGCCGACTAGGCGGTACGGCGGCGCCGGAGTGAGCCGTGGCATGTTGTCATTGCCGGGCTACTTCCGCGTGCCAGGACACCCGAACAACGGCAACCTCTACTACGAGTGGTACGTTCCCGTCGATGAGGAACACTACATCTACTTCCAGGTCACCAGCTGGTTCCCCACGAACATATTCGGCCGGGTGGGTCACTGGCTGAAATACTACCTTCACGGGAAACCGCTAGGGGTTGTCCGGTTCAACAACCAGGACGCCGCCATGGTCGCGGAGACCACAGCCTATGTGAACCGACACGGCCCCGGCGCCGAGCACTACTTCTCGAAGCTCACGCAGAACGACCGGTTCCACGAGTTCTGGCGGGAGTACTGCAATGAGAACGCTCGCGGAGTCGGTTACGCACACACACGGACCAAGGACGCCGAGGCGATGCCGGCAGCTGTGGGCGCCGCCGACTCGTAGCGCGGATATCGATACGGCGACTGCTAAGCGCTGCAGCAGACCACCGGCTGGATCTGCGTGAACGTGTGTGCCTGTACGACCTGCTAGCCTGCCGGGACCGCTACCACCTGGTCATGGAACCTGAAAATCAGCTCATTGAGCCGTTCTTCCGCGACCCGCACACCGCCCGCTCCGAAGTTGGGTTCTATCGCCAGGTGTGCGTTGGGGACTCTGTCGCGCAACTCGTACGTATGCAGGATCGGGTGCGTGAGGTCCTCCGTGCTGTCGGTGCGAACGATGAGCATGGGCACGGCGATCTGCGGCACCAACTCCCACAAGTTGAAGAACTCCTGCAACTCCGGCTTGTTGCGGATGTTGAAGTAGTTCCAGACCACGTCCATCCAGTCGTCGCCGTGCCGTCGCGCCATCTCTTGCTGCTGTGCGGGTGGCAGTCTGTTGCCGTCGCCGCCTGAGGCGTTCAGGCGCTCCGTGGCCTCGGGGGTAATCGCGATGATGGGGTTGACCACGATGACCGAGCGCACTCGCTGCGGATTGTTGATGGCGAAGCGCATGGCAATCCGCGAGCCCAGGCTGTTGCCAAGGACGTGCACGCTGTCAACGCCAAGCTGGTCAAGTAACTCGCCCAAGTCGTCGACCCAGGCGGTCGGCGGCATTTCGGTGACGTGCTCGCTGCGGCCCATGGAGCGCAGGTCGGGTGCGATGATCCGGAACCGGGTGGAAAGTCCGGGGTACTGTGGCTCGAAAGCGTGGGCGCTGCCTGTCGCCCCGTGAACCATGACAAGGATGTCTCCTGAGCCCACGTCGTCATAGTAGTGATCGAGTCCGTTAATCGTGGTCGTCGGCATGCTGCTGCCTCCTCTTCGTCAAGAACTTCGCTCGGACCCTACGCGCTTCGGTACTGTTCCCCCTATCCTTCAAAGTGGGCCTGGAAGTGTTCTGCGGCCTCTTGTTCCAGAACGCCTCTGAGTACTTTGGTATGGTCGCTCACGTTCATCAGGGCAATGAGCTTGTCCAGGTTGTCCTCTCCTTCCGGTACCGGCCTGATCCCTGTAACTACGAGGGAAACTTTGTTGGCGAGCATCACCCCGCAACACATCATACAGCTGCCCTGGTTGTTGTAGACCGTGCAACCCGTCATGTCGGCGGTCCCCAGACGCTGGGCGGCTTCCTGGATGGCCAATATCTCGGCGTGGCCAGTGGGGTTCTTACCGGAGTCAATCCGAGGTCCACTCCGGCCGACGACAATACCGTCATGCACCACGACCGTTCCATACGGGCGGCCTCCGGCATCGGCGCACATGGCGGCCTCTGCCATGGCCAAACGCATGAACCACTCATGATCAGCTTGTGTGTTGGTCATACCACATCCTTTCGAAAGGTCGTAGCTACAACGAGTCCAGGAGGTGCGAGCCCGCAGGGTCTGCCCGAGTTCCGTGAAGCCTTCGATTCGGAGCGAGAACCAACGAAATCCCTCCGAGCACTTGCTTGCAGTGGCCCTAATTTACCACTACCATCCACTTTGTGCGCAGGAACTGGTTACTCCCCGCGTTGATAGATGCATGAATCGAGCGAGGCAGGCCCACGCCTCAGATCGGGGTGACGAGATGCTCATTGAACAGACCCTGTCAAGTGGTATGCGGTTCTGGGTAGCCCGGCCGGAGACCGACGGTCCTCGTCCCGCCGTCTTCCTCCACCACGAGCGGTTCGGCCCGGTCAAGCATAGCTTCGAGTCGATAGAGAAGATCGCCAGTGACGGCTACGTAGGTTGCCTGCCGGACCTGTACCACCGCTTCGACGGCGACCGAGGACTGTTAGAGCGGGCGGAGGCCCGTTGCGATCCCACCGACGAGGAGACACTGGCCGATCTGGACGAGTCGGTCGCATACCTCCGTACGCTGGACTTTGTCGACGGGGACAACATCGGGATGGCGGGCTTCTGCGCAACCGGCCGTGCCCCGATCCTCTACGCAGCATCGCGTGACCTGAAGGGCATCGCCGTCTTCCACGGAGGCGTCTACGAGCGCGACTACGATCCCGTCTACCCCGGGCAGGGGACAGTGGCCGCAATGATCCCGGATCTCTCGTGTCCCGTATTCGGCGCCTTCGGCGAAGCCGACTTCCTCGTATCCCTCGAGAACGTGCAGCGTTTCCGTACAGAATTGGAGCAACACCGGAAGAGCTACCGCATCAAGGTGTTTGCGAACATGCCGCACGCCTGGGGCGTTGACGACGATTCAGGTAGATACCGGCCGCAGGAAGCCGAGGAGGCTTGGCGGATGATGGTTTCGTTCTTCGATGAGGTCTTCACCGACAGGTGGGATACCGGACGCACAGCGTGGCAGTTCGACAGCGACATCGCGCCTGACTACGACTACGCGAAGGTGGTCGCTCAAAGTCAGACCTCTTGAACGGCGCGGGGAGCGGGATCGAGGCGAGGGAATCACAGGACCCCTGCCGGCTGCTCAGTAAGGCTTCCGGAATGTCTCATTGATGAGGATTGCCACTTCCGTGGACTCCGAATGCTGGCAGGGCCTGCAATGCCTCGATCGAGAGGGTTGCGCCCAGTTCCAATGGCGTTACCTGTGGACGAATCGTCGTTTATGCCTGCCAGCAGTCCTGCGAGGTAGTTAGCGGTCGGCGGCCAGCTTCAGGCCGAACCGCCTCCCTATCGCGACTGCCGCGATCGCCAGGAACATGATTACGATGGTGATTACAGCGGCGGCTTCCCTGGAGCCCCCGGCTCCGACCAGAAAGTCCAGCGTTAGCAGCGACAGCGTCTTGGTCGCGGTCGAGGCCAGCAGGATCACCCCACTCACCTCGTTGAGCGTCGCAACGAACGTGATGAGGCCGACGCCAAGCAGCATGGGCATCAGGATGGGACCCACAATCTTGAACTGGATATACCACCATCTGGCGCCGACGATCTGCCCTGCTTCCTCCAACTCGTTGCTCACCTGCATGATGCCCGTCCGCAGCAGGTGAACTCCAATGGGGAACCGGAAGAGAATGATGGCCACCACGAGGATAACGGAGGTGCCATGGAGGAACTGGAGCATCGAGATCTGGAGCACCATCATCAAGATTCCCAAGCTCAGAAGCACACCAGGCAGCGCCCATGGTAGCCAGCTCACGAAGTCAAGCATCGCCTTGCCGCGGAAGGAAGAGCGGACGAGTGCGTAGGCGACTGCGAACATCACCCCCATAGCCACGAAAGCGGAGATGACACCGAGCTTGAGCGTCGTCCACAACGCCCCCAAGAAGCGATCGTCTGAGAGTACCGTGGAATAGTGGCTGAACGTCCACACGTTCTCGATATCAAAGTAACCCCACCTCGTCATCAGACTACCCGCGATGAGGGCGAGGAACGGTACTATGGTCAGCAGCGAGATTACGGTTACCACGAACGCGAATGCTATCCACCGCCACCTACCGAGGTCCGTGGTCGTGGGCCTCATCCTGCTGGAGACCGTTGTATACATCCGGTTGCCGACGTAGTAACGCTGAACAAAGATCAGCGGGACCAACACCATCAGGATAATCACGGATAGCACGACGGCCTGCTCGACGATCAAGTCCTCGTCGCTGATCATACGAACCAGCAGGGTGGCATACACGTCGATCCCGATGGGCTGACCGAGAACCCGCTCGACTTCGAATGACTGCATCCCCCGGATGATGGCGAGCACGACGACCATTCCTAGGATGGGGCGCATGAGCGGCAGGGTGATGCGCCGCACCGTCCCGGGAACGGTCGCCCCGGCCACGCGCGCTGCCTCCTCGAGTTGGCCGTCCATGTTGCGGAACGACAACGAGAACAGAACGAAATGGGTAGAGAGCACATTGGCCATGAGATGGACCCAGATGATTCCCCAGAAGGAGAATACGCCAAATGGGCTCGCGTCGATGAAGGGCAACTTGGCGATCCACTGGTTGATGACACCGGTGTTGCTTTCAAGCAGAAAAATCCAACCTTGAATCACCGCCAGACCCGGCATGAAGAACGAGAGCCACATGCCGAAATCCAGCCACGACGCATGCGGAACATTCGTTCGCGTGACCAGCCAAGCGAGAAGCAGGCCGATCACGAAACCGATTCCCATCCTCACGAACACGATCCTCACCGTGTTCCAGAGCGCGGGCCATAGTCTCGGGTCGTCCAACGCCTCCCGCCAGTGGTGCAACCCTGGGTTGAATGGTTGACCAGGGAGCGCCTCGTTGAAGCTGTTGTAGATCAGAAGGGCGATCGGAACCACGATCACGAAGGAAACCCCAGCCAGCAACAGCCACAACAGACTGTGGTGCCGTAACTTGCGCGCCTGAGTCAGCGACCCAGCAATGCTCGCCAACTCTGCCTCCAGTCCATCCCCGCTACCATAAGTGGCCGCCGGGAAGGATCCTCCTGGCGGCCACTGTCCCTATCGAACTGAGACTCTCGAGCGTCGAAAGTGCCTACTTGCCGCCGACCGCTGCGTCCACTAGGTCACGATACTCGCTCAGGCAGCATGTGGTGGGCATCAGGTTGAAGATATCGCCCGTCAGGTCCGGAACGATGAACTGGGGTAAGCTAGAGAGGTCCACGTCGGCCCGCCGTGACACCGCGCCACGGACGTCCGCCAACGCCTGTCCCCCGGCCTGCGAAAAGAACCAGTTCACGTATACCTTTGTCGCGTTCGGATGCGGGAGATCGATGTTCGGGACGAACAGAACTCCAGGGCTGCCGGACAGCCGGGCGAGAGTCGGCCCCCCTTCGACGACCGGTAGTGTATCAATTATCTCCGGAGCGGCGCCGATCTCTATTAGCGACCGGTAGATTGCTGCATCAGGAGCGATGTAGATCAGCATGCTGCCGCGGTTCACTTGGTCGAACATGAAGTCTCGGTCAGAGGAGAATACAACCTCTTGGGTGGAGAACAGCTCGGTGATGAAGTCCGGCCCCAGGTGTGGATTTGGGTCGCCGTAGGCAGGAGCCCACATCCAGAAGGCGGTCAACGCTCCCCCTCCACCGGAACCCCTCGGATCCGTCATGATAATCTTGCCCTTGAACCGGGGATCCAGCAGGGACTCCCACGAGGTAATGGAGGCAGCGTCGACCGAGTCGGCAATCGCCATTGCCGCGTTCGTAGCGCCATCCCCGATGTACATGTATTCCTCTTCGGCGTCGACCCACATGCTCCCACCCAGCCAGTTATCCGGGTCGGTGACCTCGGGTGTGACCATGAATGGCTTGATCGGCTGCAGCGCCCCAGCGGGCTTCAGGCGGCCGTTACCGCCCGATATGCCACCGTTGAAGAGGTCCACACTCGCGACGCCAGCCTCCCACTCCGTTAGGTAACGAGACTGCACCTCGGAGCTGCGGGCACCCTGAAAGAGCACCACGTCGATTTCCGGAAACGCCTTCTCGAATTCAAGCTCGAGGAAATTACGGGCTGCGTTCCCGCCACCCCCAACCCAGATGTCTATGCTGCCTTCCGCCTTCGCGGCCTCCAGCGCAGCGTCCATCTCTACCTGCCACGCCGGTATCGGCGTGGCAGTTGCCGCCGGTATCGGCGTCGCCGTAGGCGGCGGCGTTGGTGTTGGGTCGTCCCCACCACACGCCGCAAGCGCGAACGCCGCGACAATCATAAGTATTGGCACTAGCACGAGCCTAGGCATTTTCTTCTTCCCCTTTCAGTTTGACCGGGTCGGTTCCGAGTATTGAGGCACTCGCTCTTACTGACTTCGGGGTCATCGAACCCAGACTGGCGCATCGTCTTCGAAGGTGTCGTTTCGGGTCCTCATAGTCGAGGCAAGGAAACTGCTCCTCCATACGGACTCAAAACTCCGTCCGCTCGCTGACGAGCTGTTTGCCTCGATGTGTCCCGACACGCGGTCAAAGTGTCTTGCTGCCTCGTCGCCGGCGAGGTCTGGACGATCCGGGCGGTCTTTGAGATAAAGTGCGCCCTCGTTCACCGCCTCGAGGCCGGCTATCGTGCGCAGCGTCGTCGTCTTGTCGCACGCGCTAGGGCGCAGCAGGGTGAGCACTTGGCCATGCTTGATGTCGGGGCCCAAGTTTTTCACCGTGGAGATAACTCCCCGCGGGTGAGTCTTGGCGACGTGAGAGAGCCGCACCATCAGTGCTGACTTTGACAAGGATTGCTCGTCTATCGCTCCAGCGGCCAGACCGTTCACATGGATCTCCCACTTCAATCCAAGTCTTCGACACTGTGCGTAACTAGGAGGAAACTGGTTGTTGGCTCGATTCCGCTCCAACAGTCAGCCGTCGCGCTTCTTATAACAAGTGCGAGCCGAAATGTCAATGGGGCGGTGGGCCCGACAGAGCTTGGAGTCGACTCCCTTCATGACTTGAGATGACGACGTGGCGACATGCTGCAAAATTGGGTATGCTTTCTCTACGTTGTCTCCTGATGACCGTTTGCAGTTAGCGATGAGCTTCAGGATTGCCGCCGTGAGGGTCGGAGCCCTGCAGTTCCGATCAAGATATTGCTTGAGGAGGCCCTAGGTGCCTATCGAACTTGGTATTGCATCTTCCCATGCCCCGTCGTTAGTTGCTACGGCGGAACGGTGGCCAGCCATTTACAAGCGGATAGTCAGAGACACGCCACAGCCCAAGGTGGCCGAACGTGAAACGACTGAGGTGATTGACGACTACGTCCGCCGAGTCGACAACTCGTTTGGGAAGCTACGCCAAGAGTTGGCAGCCTACAACCCTAAGTTGTTGATCATCATCGGGGGCGATCAGTCAGAGATGTTCGATCGAAGTAACGTCCCGAATCTCATGATTTACACAGGCGAGCTCGCCTGGGGCGATAACTACAGCAATACCGTGGGTGGCGAGAAGTCGGAGGCCGACATTGTCCGATTGAAGGTTGACGTAGCCACGTCCGAGCTCCTCCTGCGCCGCTTGGTCGTTGAAGAAGGTTTTGACGTCGCCGTGAGCAGCGAGCAGTTTCCCCTAGGCCGAGGCAAGGGCCTTCCCCACGCGTTCTCGCGGCCCATGCCTTTGCTCCAGCCCAACTACGACATCCCTGTGGTAATCTTCTACGAGAATACCTACGATCCTCCTTCCATATCCGCTGAGCGGTGCTACGAGTTGGGACGGGCTCTGGCTCGTTTACTTAGAAACGACCCTCGTAGAATAGCCATTTACGGCTCTGGCGGACTCTCCCACGATCCTGGTGGGCCGCGTTCGGGGTGGGTCGACGAGCCCCTGGACCGATGGTTTTTGGACCGCATCGTGGAGGGCGATGGCGTAGCCTCAAAGGCCCTCTACCGTTTCGACTCAATGACCATGCGCGGCGGCACCGGCGAGATCCGTGCTTGGATCACGGTAGCGGGTGCGCTGGAGGAGATGGGCAGTGACGGCGCCAAGGTCGTGGACTACATCCCCGCCAACCACGCTGTGACCGGCCTTGGGTGGGCATACTGGCACGCGAACGCCAGTGCCACGGCCACGTCCCGCTTCTAAGCACGAAGGGATGTGCGGCGCGGCTATTCGCTAGGAAGCCGCGAGTGCTAATAACGACTGCCGCAAGCGGGGTGACCCGGCTCACTCGTGCTTAGATCCCTACCCACAGCACCTGCCCGGTCATGAACGAAGCATCGTCCGAGGCGAGGAACGCAATCGCGGATGCCTGCTCCTCGGGATCTCCCCTGCGCTTCATTGGAGTGAAATCGACGCCAGCGTAGGGGCCCTCTCCCATGAAGCGGGCCAGGCGGGCCTGCTCCAAGGCCTCTTGCTCTGGCGTCAGGTTGCGTGGCTCGGTGTTACGCGGCACGAGGCGGTCCGTAACCGCTGTCGTATGAGGCGAGATGCAATTGATCCGCACCCCCTTCGAGGCCACCTCCAGACCGACCGACGTGGTTAACGCAATGACCCCGCCCTTGGCGGCGGCGTACGGAGCTCGCAGGATGCCTTTGACCGCGGAGGAAGCTACGTTCACGATAGCACCGCTTTCCGCAGCGATCATGTAGGTGAGTGCGGCGTGCATGCAGAACATAGTGGGCCAGAAATTGCGCCGCATATCCTGGTACATTTGCTCCTCGGTGAACTCCCACATATACCGCGAGCGGTAGGGTCCCCCCAAGTTGTTCACGAGGACGTCAATCCGTCCGAAACGCTCCATCGTCTCGTCCATCAGCCGGTGACAGGTGTCCCACTCGCTGAGATCACCCAAGAACACCATCGTTTGCACGCCGTAGTTCTCGAGCATGTCACGTGTGCGCCTTGCACCCTCTTCGGACATGTCCGCAATGACAACGATGGCACCCTCTGCTCCAAGGCGCCGTGCTGTCGCGGCACCGATACCCTGACCCGCGCCGGTGACTATGCTCACTCTATCCACAAAACGCCGTGCCCCCGCCGAACGCTCGTCCAGAGAGCTGCTCCTCGTTGTCACTTTCAATCCTCCTACCGCACTTGCAAGCTTCGTCCCTTTGAACTACAGCGCGCGATTTGCCGACCGTAAGGAGACGACAGCCTAGGCTGAGGTCGCCACAGTGGTCTCTTTGAGGTTCCGCCTCAGAAAGTCGAGCTTGATGGGCCACGCCCACTCCACTGCGGCTGCGTTGTGGCGGTCTGGAATGTCGGCGTCGAAGAAAGCATGTCCCGCTGGCGGATCGCCCTCCCAAATGTGGTACTCAAACGATTTGCCCAACTTCTCCATCGTCGCCGCTGCCACCTTGATGTCGGCTGGCGACGGCCTTTGGTCAGCGCCTCCCGATATGGAGAGCACAGGGCAGTTCAGGCTTTCTAGGAGCCGGAGTATCGGGACGGGGTGGGCGGGCGTCGTATCCAGGCTCGCTATCGGTCCATAGTTCGAAACGACAGCCTGCACATCGCCGTGGACGCACCCTGCCAACAAAGCGACCGTTCCGCCACCACAGTACCCAATAGTGCCCAGCCTGCTTGGGTCGACGTTGGGTAGCTCACGAAGGAGGTTCAATGCCATACGTGAATCGACAGCTAGACCGTAGTCGGTCTGCGTGCCACGTGCAGCGGTCGCCTGCTCGCGCTCCTCAGGCCAACGAAACTCGGTCCGGTAGCCCAATCGGTGGTAGAGGTCCGGCATCGCCACCACGTAGCCTTCGGACGCTAGCCGCTCAGCGATGGAGCGATGCTGTTCATTCGCCCCAAGAACGATGTGAAAGTACGCCAAGCCGGGATAGTAGCCCGGCTCCGCCGGTTCCGCGACGAAAACCGCCATTTTGCCGTTCTCAGAAGGGACATCTACCCATCGGGTATTCACCGCCATGGCATACTCCTCATGCGTAATCGTCTTCGGTTTGGCGAGCGACAGTATAACAACGCTGTCCGGGCAGGCTATTGGCCGCATGCGAACTCAACTGGCCTTCAGGGATTGACTATTCTAACAAGACAGGCGGGCGTTTAGCGGCCAGGACGCCAAGAGCAGCCGGTTCTCCTACTACGTCTGCCAGTCGATCATGAAGCGCGGCAAGGATGCCTGCGATTCGTCCAGGATCAACGACAGGCGCTTCGAGGAGATGGTTGTGGCCAAGATTCGCTCCAACATCCTCACCAGGGCAACATCCGGGCTCTCATGAAGGTCGTGGACGAACTGATGGATAGCGTGGCCAGTGAGCAGCACAAGCGCCTGGAAACCATCGATGATGAGCTTGAGGACGTGAAGCGGAAGCTGGGCCGCATCTGGTATTTCATAGAGATGACCGACATCGACATGGCAGACGCCTCGGACCGCATCAAGGAGCACCGTGAACGGCAGCACCGCCTTGAGGCTTCGGCGGCGGAGGGCGAGGGCGATTCTCTCCCAGCGCAGGGAAGTCCTGGACGACGTGGAGACGATTGCGGCCTACGCCTAGGGCATGAGCGAGTTTCTGAAAGATAGTGATCCCACCCAGCGCAGGGCCTTCATCGAGACCTTCGTCAAGGAGATTGTCGTCATGCCCAGCAAGGCTGTCGTCCGGTACACCGTACCCAAGCCGGACGACAGCCCGATACCGGGAAGGAACGCGAGGATATGGCCCTGAACGGCTCGGTTCTGTCTACCGTCAAGTCAGGCCCACCACGCGTACCGTATTCATAACTCGGTGGCTCAAGGCGGTCTCTGCAATGTCTGTGCCGCCGATGCCGTTGTCCATCGGGGTGGGGATGGCGTAGTGGATGGTTGCCCAGCCGGTGTTTACCGTGACGTTGCTTTGTCCCGTCCGGCTGGGCCTAGCAGTACACTGGCGAATGGTGGCAGAGATAGGTGGGCTCGACCCGCTCACCTTGCGGCGCGAGACCCTCTGGCATTCAAGACGAGCACAGTCATCGCCAGTCCGGTGACGACGGCCAGGAGCACGAGCGCGAACGCGGCTCCTTCGTTCAGATTGCCCCCGCCGAGCTGGCCGGAGGCGAACGTTGCCAGCGTCGGCGTAGGCGCCCTGAGGAGCGAGGCCAGCGAAGCCTCACGATAGGTCACCAGCGCCACCCACAGCCAGGCGTACGTCATCGGCGACCACAGCAACGGAACGAGTATCTTCCGTATCACTGCCAGCGTTCCGAGGCCCGAGACATATCCTGCCTCGTCGAGTTCGCGGTGGACCTGGAGCAATGCGCTGTTCAGGACGCGGGTAGGGAAACTGATCCGCGTGATGATGAAGATGAAGAATACGACGTAAGCGGTGCGATAGAAGAAAGGCAACCAATGCAGCGATATGTGTACCGCTGCGATCGCGAAGAGGATGCTCGGAACGGCGTGCGGCAGGAACGCGACAGTATCCAACACGCCCCGCGCGCGGATGGCTGAACGGGTCACTACCCAGGATATCGCGAGCGACAGGAGGACCGTCGTTGTGGGCACAACTGCAATGAGAAAAACGGTGTTACGAGCGGCGACCCAGAACCGCCCATCCAGCGAGACCGTGGCGTAGTTCGCCAACGATACGCGCCCAAGGGCCTCTGCCGAGGGCACTTCCAGGAATGGGGTCAGGGATACCCAGAAAAGCGTCAGCAGAGGCAGACCTGCGCTCAAGAGTCCGAACAGAGCGATGAACGACCATGCGCCCAGCAGTTGTCGTCTGCTCAGCGCGATGAGCTTCACCCTGTAGTTCTGGCCGCTCACCACGGCGTAGCGATAGGGGGCTCTCATCACACGGAGGTACCAGAAACTCATGACGAGGGCGAGCAGGATGAAGAACACGCTGGATGCTCTCACCGCCCCGAGGACGTCTCCGGATATCACGGTAGAGAACAGGAATATCCTTCCGGAGAGGCCGATTATCCGGGGGATGTCGATGGAGGCGATGCTGAGCATGACGACAAAGATGCCCGCGGCAAGTATCCCGTGGTAGGCGAGCGGCAGCGTGATCCACCTCAACCGCGCAAGGACGCCCAGGCCATGTATCTCAACGCTCTCCTCGAGAGCGGGGTCCATGGGACGGAACACTCCCGCCAGCATGAAGAAGGCGACGGCGGAGAGCGTCAGCCCGTTGATGAACCCCATGATGGGTACGTTGACCACGTTGATTGGCGGACTGTCGACGAACGGGAGTCCGTCAACCAACAACTCGTTCACCAGCCCGATGCGCGGATGAAACAGGAGCACCCAGGCCCTGGCCGTGACATACCCCGGCACCAGGGCGGAGACCAGGACCAGCGCGAAGACGAGTCCCTTGTACGGAAGTGTGGTCCGCTGCACCAGGAACGCGGAAGGAAGCGCGAAGAACAGTGCTGTACCAGCCGAGATAACCGTGAACAGGATAGTGTTGCCTATCACACTGTGGAGCAACGGGTTCGTGTATAGCTCAACGAACGATCGAAAGCTGAACCCGAATTGCGCGGTCGGGTCCTGTACGGCGGTCTCCAGCGCAACGCCGAGCAGGAGCGCCACGACGATAGCGACGGCTACCGATGCTGCTATTAGCAGACTCCCTCCGTTGGCTGCTCGGAGCAACCGCGAGGTCGCCGTGCGTGCTCTGGGCTCACTCAAGGTCATGATGGCGCGCCGGCCAGGCTGGACCGGCACATTGCTCTCCTCTTGGGAAGTGTGGATGGATGGAGGGACGGGCCCTGCGATTCTATCCCACGCTGCGTGGCCTCTCATCAAGGGTCCGCCGTTTGCATACCGGCCCGTCGCCCGCTCGTCGAAAGACCTCTGGGCGGCGCGGCATACAAGGTCGGTCCTTGCGTTCGCCTGCGCTCGTGCCGACTCAACCCGGCAGTGGGGCCGGACCCTGACGACGTTCCTTTTGACGTATGAGTGAATTGTGTACACTGCGCTCGAATCGACGGGGTGTATCCGAGAGGGAATCAGACCTGGTACCAGGAGGGACTGCTATGACGGAGACAGTTGCGAAGGTGGTGGAGACTGCAGGCCTGGACCACATCGTGCTCCATGTCAACGATATGGAACGGTCCAAGGAGTTCTACATCGGCCTCCTGGGGATGCAGGTGTACCGGGAGCGGGAAGGCCACTGCTTCATGAGGTGCGGGACGAACCAGATCGCGCTGTTCGAGGCTACCGCAGGGCAGAAGGCGTCAGGTTACACCGAGTTCGACCACATCGCGCTCAAGGTCAGCTCGGGAACCGAGGAAGAGATAAAGGAACTGCTCAAGGAGCGCAACGTCGAGCTGCTGCCGCGGGGCGAAGGACTGGGCTGGGACCCAACGCCCAACGTGGGCATCTACGTGCAGGACCCCGACGGCCACCGCATCCAACTGCTGCCGCCATCTGAATGGGATAGCTAGCAAGCGGCGGGAGATCGCATGACACAGGAAGCGCCCGTGCAGCACAGCCCGCTGTACCCGAGATTCTCAGAGGCGGAGTACAGCCGCCGCTTCCGGGAGGTCCGCGCGCGCATGGACGCGGCGGACGTCTCGACACTCCTCCTGTTTGGACGGGGCGGCACCCCGGAGATCCATTACCTCTCCAACTGGCAAACGACCACCGAGGCCTACTACATATTTCCGAGGGAGGGGGAGGGGACACTGTTCGTCCAGCTCTCCAACCATCTTCCCAACGCGAGGCGTATGGCCATCGTCGAAGATGTCAGGTTCGGCGGTTCGGGACCCACCGGCGGGGTCGACTCAGTCCCGCGGGTGATCGATGAGTTCCGCGCCCGCGGCCTCGAACGCAGCCGCATCGGTATCGTTGGCGGCGTGCCTTACCAGCACTACCAGCGTTTGAGCGAAGCGCTGCCCCACGTCCAGTGGACGGACTTCTCCGCCCAGATGCGTGACCAGCGCCAGATCAAGAGTGGTGAAGAAGTGGAGCGTATCCGTATCGCCGCATCGCTGAGCGACAGGTCGGTGGCGGCGCTGACCGAGCAGTTGCGCCCGGGACTGCGGGAGCATCAACTCGCCCGCATCGTCGACGATGCCTTCATGGACGATGGAGGGTTGAGCACGGTGCGTTTTCTGATCACCACGTCGATGCACGATCCCACGGGCGGGGTGCCGCAGCAGCACATGTCGACCAGGACCGTACAGCAGGGGGACGTGGTCGTCACGGAACTGAGCGCGGGATACTGGGGCTATTCCGGCCAGGTGCTGCGAACCTTCACCGTGGGCGAGCAGCCGACGGCCGCATACCGCGAACTCCACGAGGTCGCGGAGGAAGCCTTCTATGGGGTTGCGGGCGTGATCAGGCCCGGCGTCGGCATCGAAGAGGTGCTGGATGCTGCGGACGTGGTGACGAAGCGCGGCTTTACCATCTACGACGACTTCCTCCACGGCGCAGGTCAGCTTCCTCCGATCCTTCGCACTCGGGAGACATCTCGCGGCTACCCTGAGCAGTTCACCTTCCAGGAAGGCATGTGCCTGGTGATACAACCCAACGTTGTCACCCACGACGCACTGCGGGGCGTCCAATTCGGCGAGATGTTTCGGGTGGGCGCGAGCGGGCCATGATCCCGAGCAAAACGATTACTACAATCAGGGGGATGCTCCCGAACCCGATAAGGGTCGTTCGCCCTCCCAGACTACCCCGGCTTGGGAGGAGGCTGCGCAAGACACCAGCAGTTGTTGTCAACTGAGCCATCGCCAGCCTCCTCCCTATGAATCTCGGTCACATTTGGCCAATGCGTCGCCTGCCTGTGGACCTAGCCGCCGCCGCGTGCGGCCGCCGCGAGTTCTTCGTTGGCCATTGCGAATTCCTCGGTGAACGTTGCCACCATCTCAGGCGTCACTTCCTTGATCGCGACTCCAGGAGGCGCCTTTGCGTCGATCTCAGCCTGTATCTGCGAACCTTCAACGAGGTGGAGGTCGGTGTAGTAGTGCTTCCAGTGGACGGCCTGCGCCTCCGGCGTGAGCAGGTACAAGGCGAACAGCTTGGCCAGCGCCGGGTGCGGCGACCCCTTGGGGATGGCGGTGTAGACGTACGTCACGATGGCCTGGTCCGCCGGCACGACGTAGTCGATCGGCGCACCTGCTTCTATGAGTTCACGCACGGACCCGTTGGAGCACCCCACCGCCAGCATGGCGAACTCACCGGAGGCGATACGCTCCGCTTCACCACACCGGATGTACCCGGCGATGTTGCCGGACTCCCGCAGGTCAATGAGGAAGTCCTTCCAGTACTCCAACTCGCCGAAGTAGCCACCGGCTTCCCGGTAGCCTGAAACATACGGAGTGACTGCGATCTGGTTGTTCCACTTCGGGTCCGCGACATCCGCGACGTTAGTTGGGATGTCATCGCCCTGAACGATGTCGGTGTTGTACCACACGCCCTTGATCTGCGTGTTCTTAGCCAGGGAACGGCCATCGGGGGCTACTGCCGCCGCGGACGCCCAGGGCGCCAGCGCATCCCAGTCAACACTTCTACGGCATCGCAGTTGGTGAGTTCGGAGATGCTGGGGGCTGTGCCGATGTACAGGTCGGTCGAAGGTGTGCGTCCCGCTCCGAACTCTTCACACACCTGAGCCGCGACCCTGGGACATGTTGCCGCCTTCGGTGAAGGTGATCTTGAAGTCGAAGCCGAACTCTTCGCTCATCGCCGCGCCCCACTCATCGAGTGAGCCAGGCTCGTCAAGACCGCCACCGAGAAGGTTCAGAACGCCACCTTCCGCTTCGGCCTCTGCGATGAGGGCCTCCAGTCTGGGCGTCCGAGGGATATTCCCCGTGGGCTCAGGCGTAGGCGTAGCAGTCGGTGCGGCCGGCGGGCTCGTCGGCGTTGCCGTGGGGTCGTCTCCGCCGCACGCCCCTACGAACAAGCTGATGGCGGCGACGAGCAGCAAAAGGGGAACCAACCGGCAGCTGCTCCCGCCAATGTGCTGCTTGCACAAGCGTTCAGTTACCAACCGAAACGGGCCATGAGTGAGCGGTGATCGCGCGAGAATTCCCTCCGCGCTTGGTTCATCCAGCCACGAATTGCGCCCTACCAGTTCGTGCGCAACTCTATCAGCGGCATTCCGCGCATCGATGTGCTCGCCGTCGCGCCGATCCTAGGTATTGTGGACGAACGCTCCCCACGGGAGCCACGGAGAGACGAGAGAGTCCGGCCACTTGATGTTCATCACGTAATCTGTCATACCCCCCAGGAATGCTGCGACGAATAGTAACGCGATGGGCGACGCGATCCAGCGTTGACGCCCTTCGAGCAGGAATATCGGCGTCAGCACCGCGAACAGCATGGCCGCCCACCGTACTCCGATGAGCGCGGAGCCGCCGAAGAACAGCAGCAGCAACCCCGCAACGATGAAACGCGACCTCTTGGCCCCGATCGCTCCTCTGCTCAACATGGGCATGTCCATGATATCCGCCGGACCCCTAGGAGGCGTCCCCAGCCCCTGTTTCAAGAGCTCCGCCACCGAGAAGACGACCAACCCAACCGATGTCCCCAGCGGAAAGAGGGTTGACTTGCCCGGGAAGCCCAGCGACTCCTGCCAGGCATACGCACCCACGGCTATGAGCACCAATGGCACCAGCATCTCCACCCGCCACGCAGGACGTAACACCCTCTGGGCAATTGTTCCCATCACTGCGGACACGGCGCCCCCGCCAGCCGACCGTTCGGACGGAGAAGCTCCGCTGGGAACGCTGCCTTCTGCTCTGCCGGAACGGTTCATGGCGACTGTCAGCCCCACTGAGAAAGTAATGACCAAGATAAGGAGGCCCACTGTCAGCGGGCGGAAGAATGTCTCTCGCAAGCCGTGCACTGAAATCGACGAGAACAGGTTCTCTTCGATGATCGGACCGAGCACGAAACCGAGGATCAACGGCGGACGCGGCCAGCCATACCATTTCATTATGAGCCCAATGGCAGTAAAGCCGATGATCACGGGGAAGACGATGGTGTTCAGTTGGATCAGGTACGCCGAAATAATGGCGACGGGGATGATGATGGCCGAGATCGCCGGGAACGGGATACGGGTCAGTTTGGCAAGCTGTCCGGTGATCGCAAGGCCGATGATCGCGATGATGACGTTGCCCATCGCAAGCGTGAACACGATGACCATAACGAGATCGGCGTGCTGTTCCAGTATCTGCGGCCCGGGAGCAATCCCGTAGACGATCATCGCGGTCAGGACGAAGACCCAACCCAACCCGCCCGGCACGCCCAGGGCAAGCGTAGGGATCGCCTGGCCGCCTTCTTTCGCATTCTGCGCCGACTCGGCGAACAGCACGCCTTCGAACGACCCTTTGCCGAACTGGCTCTTGTCCTTGGTTCTCGATATACCGAACCCGTACGAGAGCCAGTCGACGACTCCCGAGCCTACGCCCGGTATAGCGCCCAGCCCCACTGCGAAGAGCGAGTGTCGTGCAATCAACAAAGGGCGTCCAAGTGCATCTCGCCCACCGCGCCACACTTCGCGCGTCGATATCCGAGCCTGCTCCGACGCTACCGACATCCGGTTCACGGACTGGTCGATAAGCTCAGGAAGCGCCAATATGCCCACCGTGGTCGCTATGAGTGGGAGGCCCAGCTCCAGGTCCAGCAGGCCGAATGTAAACCGGTCAACGCCTGTGAAGATGTCTAGGCCCACCGTCCCGAGCAGCAGACCGAAAGCTCCGCCAACCAGCCCCTTTATGACAGCTCCCCGGCTCAACACGGCAACCATCGCGACGCCGAACATCGTGATGGCTGCGACCTCCCCGAAGCTGAAGCTCAGCACGAACGGTCTGATGATCGGGATCGCCATCAAGAGGGCGATTGCCCCTATAACTCCCCCTAAGGCCGACGCGACGTACACACCGCCAAGGGTATGGGCCGCAAGCCCGCGGCGCGCCAACTGGTGGCCTTCCAGGAACGTCACCTGGGTGGCGGCGCTGGGTAACCCAAACAGGATGGCGGGTATCGCGTCCAGCGTGTTGTTGACTCCTCCGAGGGTAGCCAGCATGACGATGCCGATGACCGGATCGTCTATCTCCAGGACGATGAACGGAATCAGTATCGCCATCACTACGATCGAGGAGACGCCGGGGATGATGGATACGGCAATCACCAGCAGAATGGTGATCACTACGGTTGCCCAGTACACAGGGCTCCCCAGCGTCTGAAAGACCTCACCCAGTGCGTCAATCATGCGTGATGACCCCGGCCGTCTATCTTCCCGTGAACCGCCGACGCAACGGCCGGTCCGCGTACTGTTCCGGGTCCTGCTCGATTACGGAGCAGCACCGAGCCAGATGCCGCCCCGCCATAAGAAGCCCGCTGGAGCCACTCCGTTGCCGGGGCATGCTGCAAGCACGCCCCGGCACCACCCGCAGTAACAACTCTTGGAGTGCGTTCCATGCTACTGCCAGTACTTGTTGAATATCTCTTCCTGCCATGCCGCGAGCTGGTCCCGGTTGTCCAGGAACGCATTGGTGGCTTCCCGCTGGATGGCGTCGGTCTCCTTTCCGGTGAGGAACTTGTTCCCGCCTTCCAGATCGACGGCCGCAACCCGAAGCATGATTTCGTTGAACTCAGGGTCATGCGCTATCTCATAGAGAACGTTGCTCATGGCCTCGACGACCTCAGCCGGCACACCGGGCCCGTACCAGTAGTTCTTGGAGAGGAACGTTGTCCCCTGCACTGCCACTATCTTCTGGTACGCCTCTTCACTCACCAGTTCGTCGATGCCCGGTGCGGGGTAGGGCTGGCCCGTTTCCGTGTTCGGACCGATCTCGAGGCTGGGCGTCATATTGACCAGCGGGACGAGTATGCCTTGTTCCCACCAGCCCGGCCTGAGAGTCGGAAGCGTTTCCCAAGCCCTCCTTGCATAGCCGGTAATCTCTTTGCGCTCCAGCATGACGAGCATCTGGGCGCTCGTGTCGTTGGCGATGTTGATGAACCTGCAAGGCAAGCCCAACTCATCGCAGACGAACCCAAGCGCCATTTCGCTGCCAGGGAGATTCTCAGCGCCCGGAACGTTGCGGGCGAAAGTGATCTTCGGGCCGTCGGGCCCCGCCTGCATCGCCTCGTAGATGTCCGCATAGCCCAGGTCTGCGGTCATGGAGATCGTTGTGGGCGTTGAACCCATAGTGCCGAGATGCTGGAATTCGCGGACGTCATACCTCGCTTCGTCGAGCACCATGCGCCGGATCTGGAGGTCTCCGGTGACGGTCATGCCAAGGGTCAAGCCGTCCGGATCGGCCTCATATCCCGCGTGATAGCCCGGCAGGCGCGGGATATTGGAAACGATCACTCGTGGGCTGCCGGGTATGTAGTCGCCCAGGAACTTCGCCAGTATCCGTCCCTCTAGGTCTGTGCTGCCTCCAGGGTTGGAGCTGATGACCAGCCGTACAGCTTCGTCGCTGAAGTACTCAGCCGCATCGAACGACGGGAACGACGGGGTCGGCGTGGGCGCGGGGGTCGGCGTCGCCTGAGCCGGAACTGGTGTTGGTTGTCCCGGAGCCAGGGTTGGAGTCGGGATAGCTGCCGCCGGCGCTGGCGCTGGCGTGGGTGTTGGTTGTCCCGGAGCCAGCGTCGCAGTCGGAGTAGCAACTGCCGGTGCAAGCGTCGGGGCAGGTGGTTCGTCGCCGCCACAAGCTGCGAGCACAATCGCGAACGCAAGAACCACCAACACCTTGGGTACCGTCGCCATTACCTTCATCGCTTCTGCTCCTCCCGCTGGTCCTACTTCCGCGTCAAGCCGCACACGCCATTGCTGGTTACTTGGACCACCCCGAATTGGGGACCGGGATCAGAAACTGTGCCGACACAAATGCCGTTTTCTCGGCATGGCGTGTATCCAGAATTCGTTGGACGTTTATATCATGGAATCCGCCTCAACTGTCAAGTTGCTGAAGCAAATCCGTGAATATTCGATAGACCCTGTCCTCTTCTCCTTCATGGTGTTCTGCAGTCCGAGGTTCAGTTGAGGCCCGTAGTGGTGGCGGCGCAGGACTCCTCTGAGTTCTGCTGGCACTCGGGAGGTCCTCCTTGCCATGCGTAGCCGGCGTGACCTGGCAGTCGGTTGCCTTGCTATGGCACTCCTCCTAGAATCGCCCAAGACAGGCTTCGGCAGACTCGATGACGGCGAAGCCCGCTGCCACAGCAATGCCGCGGTTGGTTATCCGAGTTTCCTGACGACTCAGTGAGCACGCAGCCGATGCGTCTGGGAGGTCAAGTCATGGCATCCACGTGGGTGAGTCTCAGTGTCGATGGGTCCTTTATGCAGACCTATGTGGCCATGCCCGACGGCCTTGGCCAATTTCCCGCCATCGTCTTCGCTATGCACATCGGCGGTGTGGACGAATGCATCGAGACCTACTGCGACCGGCTGGCGCGAGCCGGATATGTGACCGCCGCTCCCGATCTTTATCATCGCCAGGACAAGAGTATCTCGTTCGAAGACCTGTATTCCGCAGGAGAAGACGGACAACGTGTGAGAGCGCTGGTCCTCGCCCGGGCGCAGAACCTCAAGAGCAACCTCGATGACGGCGAGATGGCGCGGGACATGGCGGCGGCGGCCGATTATCTCAAGTCGCCATCCGGCGGCGGCGATGGCACTATCGGCGTAGTCGGTTTCTGCTTGGGCGGCCGGGTTTCCTACCTCATGGCGACGCGCAACTCCGAGGTACGATTGGCCGTCACTGCATATCCGAGCGATCTGTTCAAGGCCAAGGGCGACGACCTGTCCCCGTTCGCAAGATCCCAAGACATCGGCTGTCCCGTGCTCGGCCTCTTCGGTAGAGACGACCGCAATCCCACATCTGAGGAGGCCGAGACCGTCGACGCAGAGCTCACAAAGCTCGGCATCGAGCACGACTTCCACTACTACGCGGACGCGGGCCACGGCTTCATGAATCCCTTCAATTACCACCACTACAACGAAGAGGCGTCGGAGGAGGCGTGGGCCGAACTGTTCTCATTCCTGGACCAGGGGATGAAAACCGAGTAGAAGGCAACACTTCCGCGGGTCCACTGGAACACGAGGGAGTCCGCCATGCTGCGTCCCGCCGGTCCGCATCGGTCAGTGTGCGCGGATGAAGTCCAGAACCAGCCGGTTCCACGTCTCCGGCTGTTCCCAATAAGCAGAGTGTCCGGCGTCCGGCATGAGGGCGAACAGGCAGTCCGGGATGCGGGCGGCCATGGCTTCCATCCTGGGTGGCATGGCGTAGAGGTCTGCGCCGCCCGCGAGCATCAGGGTTGGCACCTGAATCGTCTCCAGCAACTTGAGCGTGAAACTGTTGCGCATCCGCTCCTGTTGCGCAGTCTCCTGTCGGCTGGCTTGCTCGATCTGGATCCACCGGTCGACGCCTTCCGGGTTCGCCGCTCGGTATGTTGGCCCTATCTCACGGAACCATGCCGGCAACGATTGAAACTCCGGGACCCGGCCGTACTTGCTCCCGATGGCCATGTATTCCGTGTCTCGCTGTATCGGCCCCCCGCTGCAAGCGACGACCAAACTCGCCAGTTGCTCCGGGTAGGTCACGGCGTAGTCCAGCGCCACGTAGCCACCTCCCGCGGTGCTGACGATGTGAAACCGGTCCAGTCCCAGATACTCAGCCAGAGAGTGAAGGTCGTCTACGGGGTAGGTGGTTCGTCCTTGCGGCGCAGCGTCTCGGGACTGGCCCCAGCCCCTGCGGTCGTAGCTGATGCAGCGATAGCCGGCGTCGGCGAAAGCGGGCACTTGGTGCGCCCAAGCCTCCGTGTTGCCCGTAAAGGCATGCAGGAAGACCACGACGGCGCTGCCGTTGCCCGTGTCCTCGTACCAGAGGCTTGCATCAGGAAGGTCAACGTAAGGCATACCACAATCCCGGGAGTCCGGCATTTCGGGTGCACGCACCCTTGCGGCGAGACTTGTCGACCGAACTCGCCGCGATGCGCCGTCGACCGGGGTCTTCCCAGTGCGACGACCTGGTAGGCGTATCCCATGCCAGGCCCGAAGGGCTAGCGGGCGCCCTCAAGGTGGAAGAACTTGACGACGTTCCCAACGACCATCTTGTAACGCTCGTCCTCCGGAACGTCACCGAAGTTCTCACTCAGCCACATCTTCGAGTTGGGCCAGTCGGACGCAGGGTGCGGGAAGTCCGTGTACCACATGATGTTGTCCACGCCGATGTAGTGGCGCATGGTCACGCCCACGGGGTTGTACCCAACGCCCCACGATATGTGCTGCCTGACGTAGTCGCTCGGGCGGCGCTGCAGGTGCGGCAGGTCGAACAACTGTTCCGCCCAATCGTGGTTCTTCTCGTACTGGGCATCCATACGCTCCAGCCAGTTGGGGATCCAGCCGATGTTCGTTTCCGCGAAGTAGATACGCAATGACGGGAACCGGTCAAAGACACCCGCGAACATGAGTTGCACGATCTCTCTCCCCGCGTACGGGGAAAAGGGAGTTATGAAACGTCCGACCGGGTCGCGACGCGATTCCTGCGCTACCGCCGGGGTCTTCGCATACTGGAAGAGCGGAGGCTTCTCCTTGCTGCCTCCGGGACCGAAGCCGAATTGAACGTGAACGCTCACTGGCATGTTCATCCGGAGAGCCTCCGCCCAGAACTCGTCATCTTCCGGCGTCGGGTACATGTTCCCGTTAGGATGCGCATTGAGCGCGACGCCCTTCAAGCCCAGCTTTGCGCATTCCTCCATCTCCTTGATGGCGCCATCCACGGTCGTCGCTGGGATAAGGCCCATGCCGATCAGGCGATCGGGATCGAAGGAGCAGTACTCCTCAGCCAGCCAGACGTTGTACGCATGGATGACGGCCCGGTATGCTTCCTCGCCCTTTATCTGCCGGAACATGTTGACGTACGTGGCCGGGTACAGCACCTCGGCGTCGATGCCGTCTATGTCCTGCTCTTCGAGGCGCTGCTCCGGAGACCCGCCTCCGGCGTTGTCGTCAAACGTGCCGACGCCCATCGATACCGGCCCGTCGCCGATGACGTGCCCTTGGTTCCGCTGCGCTCCGGATTGGCTGAAGGTGTCGGACGCCCCCTCAATCTCGACCATACGGGGGGCCTGGTCACGGAACTGCTCAGGCACTCGATGGGTCCAACGATTTGCACTAATCTCCAAGTGTGAATCGGCGGAAATCGCCCGATACTCTTTCGTAGTCATGGGTTTCCTCCTCGTGCCCCCCCTGATGTGAGCGTGGTATCACGACGTGGCAACCCTGTCAAGGTCGCGTACTCGTTTGCCAAGGTGAGCATTGAGCCATCACCGGATGGTGCTGGAGAGTACAGTCCATAGGCAGAATCTACGACGACGATGCGCCGGAGACGACGCGTCTGGTAACCATCAGGGACGTCAACGTCCCTGTCGACATCCAACTTCCAGAGATAGCCTCAGGGTCGTGAACGCTGCCAGGTCTGGCCTCCAGTCTCTGAGATCTTCCCAGTCAGTCGTGCTGGGGATCATCTGTCTGGGGGTATTCTCGACTGCACTGGACCAGACCGTGGTGGTCGCAGCCCTGCCTGCCGTGATGGTGGACCTGGAGATCCCTCTCACGGACCTGGACAGGGCATCCTGAATCGTAACCGGGTATCTGATCAGCTACACCGTGGCCATGCCGCTGGCGGGGTGCCTCGCTCTGTTAGCCATCCTGCCTGCCCTGTTGATGAGAGTGGAAGATGCTGAAGAAGAGGAGTCTTCGCCTGAGGCCAACCGTCGGCCAACGTCCCTGCCCGAAACATGACGTGTTAGGTGTACTTCTCAGGGACGTTGTTTACAGGTTGACGGTTGAGGAGCCCCTCTGCTGCTGTTGTGGTGAAGATCGCAACACGGGCAGAGGAGGCTCCTCATGGCACATCCTAACGCACGCTTGACTCCACTTACGCGGTGGGAACTGGTCCAGACGGTGCGTGTTGATGGGTATCCCGTCGCCGAGGTCGCCAAGCGATTCAATGTGTCCCGCGCCACCGCGCATAAGTGCCTGCGGCGTTACGATGCGGGAGGCCGTGCGGGTCTGGAGGACGGTAAGAGTCGACCACGTAGCTCCCCTGTGCAGACGGCGTCGGCATCCGTGTCGATGCGGCCCAGCAGGGAAAGTTCCGCGAGTACGGCGCCGGCGACAGTGCAGTTCAGGTTCCAGCCGGGTACCTGATGAAAATAGCCGCTCTACTCGTTGAGGAGCATCAGAATGAACTCTTCGGGCAAACTGAGCGTCTGGGTTGTCACACCCTCTGTGGAAAGAGTCATGAGCCCTAGTCTCCGCGCATTGTCCTGAACTCTACGGCCACTAATACCTGCACCTACGAAGGCAGTATGACGCTCGGCTTGGGGAAGTGTCAACGATATAGGGACGTTGACCCACTACCAACGAATCGAGTCGCGCAGTCATTCCAAGGCGTGTTGGGTTTCCTGGAACGGTGGAAGCGCGAACATTCGCCACGGCTACTCGCGATAGAACGAAGCGAAGTACGTATGGCAAGCCGCCCGCCATGGCGGGGCAACAAGAGCGTGCTGCGCTGTCATTCAGACTTTCCCGGGGGCGTGGCCGATCGAGGTGTGCGGTCAGACCTTGGGGCAGGCGACCCAGTGCCCCGGTCGGAGTTCCCTGAGTTCCGGCACGTCCACGGAGCAGTCGTCCTGCGCGATCGGACAACGCGGGTGAAAGACGCATCCGCTCGGGGGGTTGAGCGGACTCGGCACCTCGCCGATGATGATCTGCCGCTTCCGCGCTGCTTCCACAGCAGGATCGGGCACGGGCACGGCAGAGAGGAGCGCCTGGGTGTATGGGTGGAGGGGGTTGGCATAGATGTCGTCGCGCGGGGCGACCTCCACGATCTTACCGAGGTACATCACCGCGATGCGGTCGGCGACGTGTCTTACGACGGCGAGGTCGTGGGCGATGAACAGGTAGGTCAGGCCGAGCTTGCGCTGCAGGTCCTTGAGCAGGTTGATGATCTGCGCCTGGATCGAAACGTCGAGGGCCGACACGGCCTCGTCGCAGACGATCAAGGATGGGTCGACGGCGAGGGCGCGTCCGATGCCGATGCGCTGTCGCTGGCCCCCGCTGAATTCGTGCGGGTAACGGGAGGCCATGCTGGGATCGAGTCCGACGAGGGTGAGGATCTCCGTAACGCGCTCCCGCGCCTGCCGGGAGTTCGACGCCAGGCGGTGGATCTGCAGAGGTTCGCCGATGATCTGTCCTGCGGTCATGCGCGGGTTGAGCGAGCTGTAGGGGTCCTGGAAGACCATCTGCATCTCTTTCCGCAGCTCGCGCATACGGCCGCCCCGGATGTTCGTGAGGTCCTCGCCCCGGAATTGCATCTCCCCAGAGGTGGGCTTGTAGAACCTGAGCACGCAGCGGCCAAGAGTGGTCTTCCCACAACCGGACTCGCCCACCAGACCCAGCGTCTCGCCGGGCTGGATGGAGAACGTCACGCCGTCCACCGCCTTCACGGAGCCGACAGTCTTCCTGAAGACGACGCCGGTTGTGACCGGAAAGTGCATCCGCAGGTCGCTGACTTCCAGTATCGGGGGCGCAGACCCGTTGGAGGCCGGCAGGTCCGCGTGGTTGGTTTGCGTGGTCATCCCAGCTCCGCCTTGACCCTGGCCCCGAGCGTGTCCGCTATGAAGCAGGCCGAGTCGTGATTATCGACGGGCTGCACGAGTTCCGGGACCTCCTCTGTACACCTGTCCAAAGCGTAAGGGCACCGGGGCTGGAAGGCGCACCCTGCCGGAAGATTCGCCAGGTTAGGAGGTTGGCCCTCGACCTGCACGAGCCGCTCAGTGACGGGAAGGTCGAGGCGGGGCACCGACGACATCAGGCCAAGGGTGTATGGGTGGCGGGGGTCGCCGTAGACCTCCGTCGCGGTCGACCGCTCGACAATCTTGCCGGCGTACATAACGTTGACCCTGTCGGCGTAGCGAGCGACGACTCCCAGATTGTGGGTGATGATGACCAGGGCCACACCGCGCTCCTCGGTCAAACGCTTCATCAGCTCCAGGATCTGCGCCTGCACCGTTACGTCAAGCGCCGTGGTGGGTTCGTCGGCTATGAGAACGGCAGGGTTGCAACTGAGGGCCATTGCAATCATGACCCGCTGGCGCATGCCTCCGCTGAAGTGGTGGGGGAACTGCACCAGCCGCCGCTCCGGGTCAGGGATCTCCACGGCGGCGAGGAGTTCGCGCGCCCGCGCGTTGCCTTCGTACTTGCTGAGTCCCATCTCGGAGATGAGCGGCTCGGTCAGCTGCCTGCCGATGGAGAGCACCGGGTTGAGCGACGTCATCGGCTCCTGGAAGATCATGCCGATCGCACGTCCACGGATGCGCCGCATTTCTTCCAGGTTCAAACTGAGCAGGTCCTCACCGTTGTAAAGCACTCGTCCGCTCACGATACGTCCCGGAGGCGTGGGGATGAGGCGCATAACGGACAACGCCGTTACGCTCTTCCCGCACCCGCTCTCACCCACCAGGCCGAGAGTCTCGCCCGCTTCGACCGTGTAGGAAACGCCGTCAACGGCCTTCACCACACCGCCATCGGTGTCGAAGTAAGTCCTCAGGTCTTCTATCTCAAGGACGGCGCTCATCGTGTGAAACCTACTCCCGGCCTGTCACGGGTCGGGACGCTCGCACCTCGTCCAGGACCCATGCGTACTGGCTCGATCCTACCCGGACTTCGGCCATGCGCTCCGCGCGCTGACTGGTGAACCATTCTTCCAACGCCTCGACGTTCCCCATCGCTTCCACGAAGCGTTCCCTCAGCAGGTCGGCTTCGACAGATGTCCGGTATTCCTCGTCGGAGATGCCGCGTTCCGTCAGGAAGCGGATGTACGATTCGCGGAAGAGCCTGTCGCTTTCGTCGTCCGGCGCGGTGTCGCTCGTCGGCTGGAAGCGCTCGCGCAACTCGGCGTCCAGCGCACTCTCGGTGGCAGCGAGTCCCATCCCTGGGGCAGCCATCCGCATCAACTCCAGCTCTGCACGCGCGTCCGCCACGACAAACGGCGCCCGACCGAGCTCCGAGCCCGGGATCGGATTGCCGGACGTCAACTCCCGGACGACGATGGCCCTTGCAAGCTCTCCTGTCGTCATGACCGTTTCATTCTCTATCCTAACCACCCATTCCCTCCCTGGAGCTACTACCTCACGGTAGTAGCTCAGACCCAGCACCATCCCCACCACAGCGATGCCGAGGAGTGCCGCTGCGAGCGCTATCCTGCCGCGGCGGGCGCCTGCCGGTCCGGACGGCCTCGCTCCTCGGGTAGTTGCGAGGTCGTCATTGCCCAATGCCGCCGACCACCTACGTTCCACGCAGCCTGGGGTCGAACGCGTCCCGGAGAGCGTCTCCCAGGAACGAGAAGCTGAATACCACCAGGGCCAGGGTTAGCCCAGGGAATACGGACAGCCAGGGGGCCGCTTCGAGGTTGCCCCGTGACCCGGCGAAGATCATGTTGCCCCAGGAAGGGTCGGGTGGCGGAACACCGAGACCGAGGTAGCTGAGGCTGGCTTCCACTACGATCGCGGTCCCGAGGTATCCGGTCGCCAGCACGAACACCGGCGCCAGAGCGTTCGGCAGGATATGCCGCAGCATGATTCGTATGTGGCTGGCCCCGATGGACTGCGCTGCGAGCACGTAAGGCTCTTCCTTGATGGAGAGCGCTGATGAGCGCGCGAGCCGAACGACGCGTGGGGCGAAAACAACCGCTATCGCGAGGACCACGTTGTTGAGCGACGCGCCTATCGCGACGACCATGACCATCGCGAGGATGAGGCCGGGGAAACCGAGCAGCATGTCCACGACTCGCTGGATCAGCAAGTCGACCAAGCCGCCCAAGTACCCCGATGCCACACCGATCAGCATGCCGACTACGGTGGCGAGGCCGACGGACGCGAATCCGACGTAGAGCGATATCCGTGCTCCGTAGAGCGTGCGGGACAGTACGTCCCGTCCGAAGTTGTCCGTGCCGAGCCAGTACTGGCTGGACGGTGCATTCAGCCGGTTGGGGATGTCCTGTATCAGCGGGTCGTGTGGAGCGATCAGCGGAGCCAGGACCGCCGCAATGCCCATCATCACCAGCAGCACGCCGCCTGCGAACCCCAGGGGATAGTGACGGGCAAAGGAGTTTATCTGCCGCCGGGTGCGGTAGATGGCTCCGCGCTCCAGGTCTACAAAGGTCCCCTTGGCAACCCCGGTTTGAATCATCGAGGGCGTCTCCTCACAGCCTGGTCAACTGTAGCTGATCCGCGGGTCTATCTTTGCGTAGATGATGTCGATCACCACATTCAGCGTGAGCATCAGGGTCACAAGGAGCATGACGAGGCTCTGGATCACTGGGTAGTCACGCTCGGTTGCCGCTTGCACAACACCCTGTCCTATGCCGGGCAATGAGAATACGGTTTCGAGGATGACTGTCCCGGACAGCAGCGTGGCAAGTTGCAGGCCGCCAAGCGTCAGGACTGGAATCATGGCGTTGGGGAGCGCGTGCTGCAAGACCACCGCGCGCTCGCGCAGCCCGCGGCTGCGGGCGGTGCGGACGTAGTCCTGCCTGAGCACCTCGAGCATGGTGGAACGAGTGACCCGCGTCAGGTACGAGCTGTAGCCCCAAGCCAGGATCAGCGCCGCCCAGATGATCTTCAGCATGTGTTGGATGGGGTCATCCCAGAGGTCGACGTAGAAGATCGGAGGCGTCCAGGAGAAGAAGATCAGCATGACCAGGATGAACATCAGCGCTATCCAGAAGTTCGGAAGCGCGGTGCCCGAGAGCGTGATGAAGCGCAACACGTAGTCGGGCGTCCGGTTCTGGTACATCGCCGCGATGACTCCCGACGGGATGGATACCACCCATGCGATGAGTGTTGTCCATGCGGCGAGTTCCAGTGTTATGGGGAGCCGGCGCGCGATGATCTCCGAGATCGCCTCACGGCTTACGATCGACGCTCCGCCGAACTCGCCGTTGAGCATGCTCCAGGCCCAACGGAAGTACTGGATGACGATGTGGTCGTTCAAGCCGAGGCGCTGACGCAGGTCCTCGGCCTGCGCCAGCGCTCTCGGCGTTGTCTGGTCGCCCCCCAGTATCACTTGCGTTACATCGCCCGGCAGCACCCTCATGATGGCGAAGATTGCCACCGACGCCAGGAACAGGGTCGGGAAGTACAGCAGTACCCGACGGCCGATGTAGCGCTTCATGCCTATTTACTTGTCTAGCCAGACCGTGGCGAAGTCCAGGTATGCCATGATCTGCTCTGGCGGGTGGAGCCTGCCCTTGACCCACGAGCGGTAGGGGATGTGGGCAAGGTTGCCTGCGATCGGCACCCCGTAGTACTGCTCCTGGAGCCAGTATCGCTCGAACTCCTGCCAGATGGCGACTCGCTCGTCGAAGTCGTTGGTTGCCTTCAGACGGTCGAAGTAGCCCTGAACGTTCGGGTCCTCATGCTTGGCGATGGCGCCCTTGCTCTGGCTGTACGGGAGGAAGGCTGCCTCGTTCGGTTCCGGCAGGTGGCTGGAGATGCCCGCGGCGCTCTGGACGGCGCCGTAGTCGAGCGTCTGGCCAGCGGCCGTCCAAGCCGGAGCGTCCATCAACTCCAGCTGCAAGTCGATGTTCAACCCTGCCAACTGGGCCTTGAGGAACTCACAACGGTTCGGCCACGACCCCGTGGACAGACAGTTGTAGTTGACCTCAAACCCGTCGGCGTGTCCCGCCTCTGCCATGAGGCTCAGGGCTTCGGCGCGGTCAGCCTCCCGGGTGTCGGGATTCCAGCCCGGCCACATCAGGACGTCAGGGCTGGAGAACGGGTTCGCCGGGTTGAGGAGACCGCCGATCAAGCCGAACCCGCCCGAAACTGCGTCGATGGACTGCTGGCGGTCGATCCAGAGGGAAGCCGCCTTGCGGACGCGAACGTCCTGCCAGGGACCTTCCTTCAGCAAGTTCCATGCCAGACCGCCGCCGCTGCCGGTGCCGAAGCCGGACGGAACCCTGACCACGTAAAAGTCGTCGCCGATGTCCTGCACGTACTTCTCGTACCGTGGCTGCGTCAGGATGTAACCGAACCCCGGCGAGCCGCCGTCCAGCTGGCCCGTCCGGATCGCGGCGTCCATCACGTCTGGGCTTGTCATGATTGCGAAGGCCATGCCTTCCATGTAGGGCAGGGAGTAGCCGTCCTCGTCCTTCTCCCAGTAGTCCGGGTTGGCGCTGACGTTCATAACGCTGCCCTTGTCATAGTTTTCGAACACGAACGGGCCCAGGCCCATCAAGCCCACATCCAGCGGCGCAACTTCCATGTTGCCTGCCTCGAGTTGCGGCAAAGTCAGGTGACGGGGATGCCCGATGGTGAAGTATGGGGTGAAGAGAACATCCAGGAAGAGGGGGTTCCCCTCCTTGAGCGTTATCTTGAGTGTGGTGGCGTCGACGACGGTGGTGTTGTCGTACTCGCCCATCCGGTTTCCGTACCACGCTGGTGCTCGCTCGCCGCTGGCGCCCTGGTAGCCCTCGAACACGAGGTCGAGCCAGAACTTGATGTCCTCGCCAGTCAGCGGGGTGCCGTCGTGCCACTGCACCCCTTCCCGCAGGGTGAACGTCCACTCGGAGAAGTCCGCGCTGTTCTTCCAGCTGGTGGCGAGAGCCGGACAGACCGCGTAGACGTCATCCAGACAGGGACGGACGAGGTTTCCGCTGCCCCAGACGGGCGCGCCCATCTGGTTCAGGTCGTACCAGATGGTCGTTGCCATCATGTCGAAGTTCGCGGGTGGGTCGCGCCGCACCGCGAACTTACCGATGCCTCCGGCCTTGTCCGATACCGATGGAGTCGGCGTGGCCGTCGGTTCCTCCGGTTTGGGTTCCATGGTGTCCCCGGGCTCGGGGGTGTCGCCGGGCTCCATGGTGGCCCCGGACTCAGCCGGGGGTGAGGTGGGCGTCGGCGTTGGGTCTTCACTGTCGCATGCCACGACTCCGAATGCCGCAGCCAAGACAACCAGGAAGGCTGCGAGCCTCCAGTTGAGCCGTGCTATCACTGACCGATCTGTCTTCTGCATGGGTCTCCTCCCAAGACGCACTATGGATTAGAGGGCGTACAGAGCGCGGGCGTTGGCGTCCAGGATCTTGTCGACCGAGACGGCCGACGCCTTGCCACTCTGTTTCAACACTTTCAGGGCTTCCAATTCCGACGAGGTGTCGTTGTGACCGTAGTCCGAGCCGATGACGATGTTGTCGTCGCCGACCGTGTCCAGGATCCAATCGATGTCATCGGCGGTCTGGCACGCGACGTACATGTTGTTCTCGCGGAGGATGTCCTGCGCCGGCCAGCGGCGCCCGGACTTCTTGAACCGCAACATCATATCGTTGAGAGCGTACGGCACCCACTCCGCCGATACTTCGACGAAGGCCCATCGCAGGTCGGGGAACCGCGAGGGCGTCCCCTTCATGAGCAGGTCATGGAATGCCCCCACCACCGGCAGTTTGAAGGTGGAGAAGCCGGCGTCAGTCTGGAAGAGATCGAACTGGGAGAAGTTGCCGGACGTCGCGTGGACGCACATGGGCAGTCCGAGCGCAGACGCCTCGGCATAGATGGGATCGAAGTACACGTCGGAGAGTCGCCGGTCGCCCTCGATGCTGTGCATGAAGAAGCCGCAAGCCCCGTGGTCCTTCGCCCAGTGCATCTCCTCGATGGCGGCGTCGCGGCTCATGTACGGCAGCATCGCTGCCCAGCGCAGTCGCCCTTCTCCCTTGGTGTGGATCTCGTCCATCCAGCGGTTGTAGCTGCGGTAGAGCGCGACCTCCACTTCAGGGCGCCGTGTGAGAGGCCTCAGGAACACGGTGGGGTAGAGCACGTGGACATCCACTCCGAGCTCGTCCATGTGGGCAAGCCGCTGCTCTATGTCGGCCGCTTCAGCAGCCTCTTCGGCGACTTCGACCGAGCGAAAGTTGGACCTTTTCTGAACGGCCCGCCCTTCGATAACCCAGTACTCTGTGACGATAATGCGGCGTCCGGAGAACCCCCCGGAAAGGTTGGCTTCGCCGGACTTTGGCACGACTACGAACGGGCGGAAGTCCTGCTCATGGTCTCCCATGAACTCCCACGTCCGCTCGCTCTCGATCACGTGAGTATCCGCGTCAACGATGGCCATGGCGCCCCTCCTTCGGCATGCTCCCCCCGCGTGACATTTGTGCGCGGCACTATATGCCCCGGAGGAGGGGCCAGTCAACGTGAAGGCAGGGAGGCAGGGAGGCGCCCTCGTTGTCCCGGTGATCGACCTGGCTACGGCACATCCGCTCCGGGTGGAAGCAACCGGGGCGGTTCCGTCGCCAGCCTCGATATCACGTCTCCCCATGCGGCGTTGACCAGGAAAACCGTGTCGTTGTTCGACTGCTTGACGTAGTGGGCACTGCCGTCCGGCGTGGGCCGACCGATAAGCACTCTGAACTCGCCACCTGTTTCGAGGCCGATGATGACGGTGGTCATCGGAGGGTCGAGCCCAATTTCGCCGAGACCCAGTCCACTCGGCAACGCACGCTCGATCCGCGGGCCAGCCAGGAGCACTGGCATTCCGCCCCAACGCTCCTCGTCGGGACTCTCCTTCGTCTCGTCGTCGAACCGCCAGAGCCCGGCTTCTTCATCCCAAGCGAACGATTCGACGAGGTCTCCTTGCTCGACCTGTACACCGATGATGTCCGATGCTTCGATCTCGTAGAAGAACGGCGGCGCCATGCGTTCCGGCGGGGCGCTTCGGGTCTGGAAGTAACCCATCGCCGCCACGAGCACGACTACCAGAACGAGGCTGAGGCCTATGGTTTCCTTGCGGTTCATCTCAGGCCTAGCGCGTGCGGAACAGGGCGATAGCCGCCAGAGTCAGAGCCAGGACCGGCAATGCAAGCCAGCCCAACAACCGTACCAGGGTGAGCTGCTGGTCGGTGAGCACCAGTTCGCGGAATTCGAGCGGCTTCGCGCGGACCGGGACCAGTGGAATGTCTCCCGCGAGCTCGTTGACCACATTCAGGAACAGATCGCCATTCGACAGAGCAGGGAAGAAGCGGTTCGAGGCGAACTCCCCGTCGCCGAATACGCTGAGGGTCCCGACCTTGGCCGCTGCCGCATCGGGAGGAGGCTCGGTAAGCGGGCCCACCATCCTCATGATGACTCCCACGAGGAAGGGCCCCGTCTGGTCGTCGCCTCCAGGAGCTGTGGCCGACAGCTGCGCCGATGCGAAGGACACGGGAGTCGTCACCGCAAGGAAGTCCAGGTCAACCAGCGTCGGCATGAGCTGGGGGTCCGTCACAAGTCCGACGGGTGCAAGGCCGGGGAAGAGGGTCGAGTCGAGCTGTCCGGTCACGTAGGGCGCTGCGTACTGTGACGGGGTGATGAGCGGGATGCCCGGCGTACCGGCGACGTGGCTGCCCGAGTCGATCACGTAGTTGTCTGAGACGCTCACGCCCCATTCCCGGACCCAGGAACCCCAGGACTCGTGGGCTTCCGGCTCCAACAGCGCCAGTACCCCGCCGCCTTCCTTCAGGTAGGTGGAAAGCGCCTGCCGTTCCTCGTTGGCGAGCGCGGTCGTCGGCGACGGGATGATGAGCGTCGCGGCGTCGCCCGGCACGGCGCCTTCCGCCTGCAGGTTGAGCGGCACTACCCGATAGCTGTCGTTGCGCAGTCCCTCAACTGCCAGGGCGAAGCCTCGGTTGCTGGCGACCCCGGCGTCCGCGACATCGAGCTCACCGTGCCCCGTGAGGACGTAGACTGTCTTCTGGTCGACACCACTCGCAACGAGGAGCGCGGTGAGGAACGCTTGCTCGACGTTGCTGGCAGCGGGCGCGAAGTAGCGCCCGCCCGTCTCGACCGACTCGAACAACACTCCGGGATAGCGGTCGACCCCTTTCTCACTCGCAAGAACGGGGTCGGTCTCGGGGTCGACGAAGCGGTACGAGAAACGCCCCGGCGCGATGCGCTCGAATTCTCGTAGGAGGTTCTCCGTCCTGTCGCGCAACGCACTCTGCAACTGGTTCACGTCCTCGAAGCGGTCGACGAAGAATGCGGTCGCCTCCACCTTGTGCTCCAGGCCGTCGAGCACTGTGCTGGTCTGCCCTGCAAGCGTGAACTGCTGCGAAAAGGTCGTGTCGAACCGGACGTCCGACCGCAGGGCTACGAAGTTGACCACCCCGAGTATCGCGACGAAGGTTGCAAGCATGAGCGCGACGTTGAGGCCGTACTTACGGCGCCGCCTCGCCGCAGGGGAGTTCGCCCGGCGAAGCGCATCGAGGAGCGCGAGCAGCAGAAGTCCGAGGCCCGCCAGGGCCAGCCATGCGCCGGTGGACTCGAGTGCGCGGACGAGCAGGGTCGTCAACACCCCGGCGAGGAGCGCCACAACCCCGATCCCGGCGGTGGCGACAGCGAACGGGGCTGTGTCGAACAGCCTCGTCAGTGCGTTGATCGGGTTCCGTGGGGTCATCCCGCCTGCCGCGCTTTCTCCCGCATCACACCCACCGCCTGCTCTCGATCGATCGGACGGAGAGGAACAGGAAGAGTGCCACGACGCTGAGGTAGTAGGCTACGTCGGAGAGGTCCAGTACCCCCTGCCGCATGTCCGAGAAGCGCGTCACCATGGAGGCCTCCTCCAACACCGTCGACACCCAGCCGCCCGTTGCGGGCGCGGCAAGTTGCGTTATCGAAAGCAGCACAAGAATGCCCACCCCCAGAATGGCCGCCACGGCCTGGTTGGCCGTCAATGAAGACGTCCACAGTCCGATGGAAAGAGCGGCAACCCCGTAAAGGAACAGGCCCAGGTATGCGGTGACGACCGGGCCGGTGTCGGGCGTTCCGAACCAGTAGAGCAGCGCTGCATAGAGCACCGTGGCGAGAAGCATCAGTACGTAAAGCGAAACCACGCCCAGAAACTTCCCGACCGCTACCTGCCAGTCGCTCACCGGTGACGACAGGAGAAGGTCGAGTGTGCCCAGCCGTCGCTCTTCTGCGAACAGCCGCATGGTAAGCATCGGCGCAAGAAACACGAGGCTGAATGTTATGGAGCCGGCGTACCGGTGGACCGTGGCTTCCGGGAACGGTACGGAGACGCCATCGACGAACAGGTAGCCAGTGATGGCCGTGAAGACGAAGATGATGACGTAGGCGCCCGGCGACGCCAGGTATGCAAGGGCCTCTCGACGCGCAATGATGAGGGTCTTCATTTACGGCTCCGGACGCTCTCCCGTTCCGGTCAGCGCCAGGAACACGCTTTCGGTAGTCGAAGCCTCCGGAAGCCCGGCGGCGGCGGCGATCTCGGGCAGCGTGCCGTCGGCCACGAGCGCTCCACGGTCGATGACGATGATCCTGTCGCAGACCAGCGCCACCTCCGAGAGGATGTGGCTGCTGAGCAGCACGGCATGCTCTTTTCCGATGTCCGCGATCAACGAGCGCATCTCGATCCGCTGGCCAGGGTCCAACCCGCTGGTCGGTTCATCCAGGACCACCGCGGCAGGTTCATGGAGGATTGCCTGCCCTATCCCGACGCGCTGGCGGAAGCCCTTGGAGAGGGTTCCGATGCGCCTGTCCGCGTACTCTTCTGTCCCTACGGCTTCAATAACCTCCGACACGCGTCGGGCGCGTTGGGCTTGTGGCACGTCCCGGAGCGCCGCCATGTAGGAGAGGTACTGCCGGACGGTCATATCGGTGTACAGGGGCACCGACTCAGGGAGATACCCGAGACTCCTTCGCGCGTCGGCGGAGCTGTCGACCGTATCGAAACCCGCGATCCTGGCCATGCCTGTCGTCGGCGGCATGAGGCAGGCGAGGATCTTCATGGTGGTGGTCTTGCCCGCGCCATTCGGTCCTACGAACCCCACGACCTCGCCGGCGTTGACCCGGAAGGAGACATCCCGTACTGCCTCCGTTTCGCCGTAGTGCTTGGATACGTTCTCGACCTCAATCATGGAGCGCTCATCGTTGGTTGCTGCGATCGAGGATGTGCCGACCGCAGGTGCATACTCCCGGAGACGTCATAAATTCAACTCTAGCAGTTTTTGGCTGACGGTTACCGCGTGTCAAACCAGCGGCGCGACCGGATGCACGGTCTGACCAACTGCATCTCAGAAGTGCATCGAGGAGTTCAGACGAAACGAGAGCCCGGTTTTCGAGTGTTTCACTATCGACTACCATGGTTGCATAGCCGCTCGTTTGCAACGCCCGCTCCACAAAACGGTGAGATTCAATCTCAATAGGTCGACAACCCCCTAGATGCCTTGCGGGCTGATTCACATGTGCGAGATACTCCGGTTGTAACGCTGTACCTGGAAAGACCGGTCCGCTACCGACATCCACAGGTTCGAAAGGAGAGCGCCATGACGGTGTGGTCCATTCGGCAGGTTGCGTTGGTGTGTCTGTTGGCCGCCGTTGCACTCTTGGCTGCCGCCTGTGGTAGCGACGGGAGCGATGAGTCGTTCAAGATAGGAGTGATGGAATCGCTCACGGGCCCCGGCGAAACGTACGGCACCGTTTCCAGCCAGGCCAAACAGTTAGCAGTCGACGAGATCAATGCGGCGGGCGGCATCGATGGGCGCATGATCGAACTCGTCGTGCAGGACTCGAAATGCAATGCCCAGGACGCCATCACCGCATACAACAAGCTTACCGACGTCGACGAGGTGAAGATCATCCTTGGCACGTCATGCAGCGGCGCGATGCTCGGGGCGGCGCCACTGGCAGAAGCTGACGGCGTCGTGCTCTTCTCAGGACTGGCGACGAACCCGGATATCGCCGAAGCAGGCGACTACATCTTCAGGACCGCGATGAGCGACGCACTCCTTGGCATCGACACCGGCAACGAGCTCTGGGCAGACGGCATCCGGACGCTGGCCACCATCACGGAGGCGACCGACTACGCCGAGGGCGTCAGGCGCGCGTCTGTCGCCCAGTTCGAGAAACTGGGCGGCGAGGTAGTAGGGGAAGAGCGGTACCCGTCCGACATCACCGACTTCAGGAGCCAGTTGACGAAGCTGTTCAGCGCGGACCCGGACGCGCTGCACATCGCTGCTCAACAGGAGTTCAGCGGCGGCACCATCGTCAAACAGGCCCGTGAGCTTGGCTTCGACGGGCCTATCTACGGCGAGGTCGTAGTCGTCGGAACGACAGCCCTGGAGGTCGCGGGTGAAGCCGCCACGGGGGTGAAGGCGATCGCGGCAGTCCTCGATCCGGCCAACCAGAAGGCGCAGGAGGTACTCCGCAACTTCCGGGAGGAGTACGACTACGTAACGCTCCCCTGGTACTTGGGGTCGGCGTACGACGACGTGTACATCACTGCGGAGTGCCTCAAGGAGACAGGCGACGACCAGGACGCAGCCGGGTTCCGGGACTGCCTGTACGAAATCACCTGGAGCGGGGCCATCGGCGAGAACTACAGCTTCGATGACAAGGGTGAAATCAGCCTCTCCAACGTTGTAGTAGAGGTTCTGCCGGTCGCCGAGCGGACAGAAGAGAACCAGGGGTACAAGTCCCTCGGCGGGGCTCCGACCTCGTAGAAGCATCCACGTTGGATACCCCCACGGCCACTGTCGTGGGGGTAAGATTCCTTCGGTGTTACGCTTCGCCACATATCGTCAACGCCCGGGCAGGCTCTTGGCGCCGTCTCTTGCGCTGGCAGCTGCCTTGTACGTGGTTTGGAAGATAACCGAGTCTCCCGATCAGGCCGTGCAATTCGCTTTCAACGGCTTGTCCGTAGGCGCCGTGTACGCCCTCCTTGCGCTGGGCTTCACGCTCGTCTACAGCACCGTTTGGTTCTTCGACCTGTACTACGGCGCAGCCGCCGCCATGGGGGCGTACGGCGTCTTCTATCTGCGAACTTCCGAGACCGCGGGGGGGAGCCACGTCAACAACCCGTATGCCAGCGCCGTTTTTGCCCTGGTCGCAGCCGGCGTTATCGCCTGGGTGCTTTACGAATCCTTCTTCATCCGGCTGCGGAGCCGTTTCAGCCCGAGATCGCTGCACATCGCCGGTGGGCTGCTGGCAGCTGCCACAGGTATCTACACAGGGTTCGTCTTGACGAATCCGGACCACCTCCATCTCCTGCTCAGTCCCCTGGCCGGGGTCGTGGCAGCCGTAGGAGTTGGGTGGGTCGTTTATCGTGCCCTGCGGCGCTTGTCCGGAGAAGCTGCCCTTGCGCCGTTCCTCATCATCTCCACGACCGCAGGTTGTCTCGTCGGAGCATATTGCGGCTTCCTCCTGGCAGGTGCTCCCGGATCGAGGCTCTACCTGGGTTGGATGATGTCCTGCCTGGTGGCCGGAGCTGTGGGAGTTGCGCTGTACCGCGGACTTTACGTCTACATGCGCCAGCGGGCGCGGTCCCCTCTCATCATGCTGGTCGCGTCGCTGGGGGTGCTGCTCGCTATCACTGCAGCAACCGCCATCGTTTTCGAGAGCGCGCCCCGTCCACTGCCACGAGCGTTCGGGAGCGAGCCGTGGACGATCTGGGGGGGCAACATCAAGGGGTTCAACGTCTTCACCATCGGCGTAACTATCGCCGGTTTCGTGGGATTGTTGCTACTCCTCAAGAGAACGGCTCTGGGTAGAACGATACGGGCCATCGGCGACGATGAGGAAGTGGCCAAGGTGGTCGGCATCAACACCACCGTCGTCATCGCGATAGTGTTCTTCATAGGAGCGGTCTTTGCGGCTGCCGCCGGTCTATTGAGCGGTCACGACACGGCTATCCAGCCGCGGATGGGCCTGCTGCTCATGCTGAAGGGCTGGATCGCCTCGGTGGTCGGCGGGATGGGGAACCTCTACGGCGCGGTGGTTGGCGGTTTCGCTCTGGGAATGGTCGAACAGTTCGGCATCTGGGACCTGGCTGGAGAATGGAAGGATGTCATCTCCTTCCTCATACTGATCTTCTTCCTGTCGTTCTGGCCCCGGGGACTGCTGCCGAGGGGATAGCGGTATGTCCACGAACTCCGGCGGCGTTGCCAGCCTCATGCGATCGGTGCGGGAGCCGGGTGCGTTCACCCGGCTCGCCAGGGGCAACCTGGAACTTTGGGCCAACCTCGTCATCATCACATGGGCTGTGGCGTTCGCTATATGGCAGGGGACGGGGTTCGCCATCACACTCGGCACCGTCTTCGCCATCTGGGCGATCCTGGCGGTCAGCCTGAACCTCGTTGTGGGGTTCACCGGGCTGCTGTCGGTCGGTCACATCGGCTTCTTCGGGATCGGTGCATACACTGTGGCGATTCTCACTTCCAACGCACAGTACGAGCAGCTGCGCACAGAGGCTATCCCCACGTTCGGTTGGCCGTTCTTCGCCGCGCTGCCGATAGGCATCGTTCTGGCGGGACTGGCGGCCATCGTGGTGGGCGTCGTGTTCAACCGGTTCAGGGACGATATCTTCGTGCTGGTCTCCTTCGGCTTCGCGGTCATCTGCTTCAACGTTTTTCTGAATTCACGAGCGCTGACGAGAGGAGCGTTCGGTATCCATGAGGTGGCCAAGCCCGCGATAGGCGGGTGGGTATTCGACGATGAAGTAGCGTTCCTCGCTCTTGCCCTGGTGTTCCTGGTGGTCGTTGTGCTCATCTCCTGGTTCATCGTGACGTCCTCGTTCGGACGGGTGCTGACCGCTATCAGGGAGGACGAGCGAGCGGCGGAGGTATTCGGCTACCAGGTGACGCACTACAAGCTGGCGGTCTGGGTGCTCTCGGCAATGATGGCCGCCGCCGCAGGCGGGCTGTTCGCCAGTTGGACGACGTTCATCGACCCGAATTCGTTCGTCCTGCTGGAGTCGATCCTGCTGGTGTCCATCGTTATTCTGGGCGGGCTGGCTACGATCTGGGGTTCGCTCCTCGGAGCGATGGCGTTCGTGCTCCTGGAGGAGGGCATGCGCTTCCTCCCGTTCCTGCCTGACGAGTACGTCGGTCAGGCGCGTCAGGTCATCCTGGGAGTGCTGCTGGTCCTGCTGATGCTGTTCAGGCCACAGGGACTGCTCGGGAGGTACAGGCTATGAGCAGTCCAGCAGAAGGACACCCCCCCTACGCGCTGGAGACGGTTGACGTCAGGAAACACTTCGGTGGAGTGCATGCCGTCGACGGGCTCTCGATAGCGATACCCCGCGGAAAGATCACGTGCGTCATCGGCCCCAACGGGTCAGGGAAGTCGACGCTCATCAATCTCCTGAGCGGCGTGTTGCCCCTGGATGGAGGACTGGTTGTCGTGGATGGCGTGCGCCTCCGGGTGGTGAGGCCTCACGAGACACCCGGCCTCGGTATCACCCGCACGTTCCAGGACGTTCGGCTGTTCGATCAGATCAGCGTCTGGGACAACATCATGGTAGTGCTGACGGAGAGGCGTCTCCTGCCGGCGCTCTTTGAGCGCGCCGGACCCAGCCAGCGCGAACGGACGGAGCAGATACTGCGGAATGTCGGCATGTGGGAGAAGCGGCGCTCTCTGGCGATGGACCTCTCCTACGGCCAGCGGAAGCTGCTGGAGATAGGCCGGGCGATGGCCCTGAACGTCAACACGTATCTCTTCGACGAGCCGTTCGCCGGACTCTTTCCGCAGATGCTCGAACGGGCGAAGGACATCATGCGCCAGATGCGCAGCGACGGCAGGACCATCCTCTTCATATCGCACAACATGGACATCGTACGGGAACTGTCAGACCACCTGATCGTGATGGACAGCGGCAAGCTGCTCACTGAAGGCGACGCGGAAGAAGTACTCGCTCGGTCAGAGGTCATCGAGGCGTATCTCGGAGTTTAGCGGCTAGAAGGCCTGCTCAGCGGTGGGCAACGTGGAAGAACACAACGAACAAGCGCTTGCAACGAGCGAAGACAACGACGGCCGCGGCGAGAACAGCTCGCCGACTGACGATTCGTTCATCCTGGAGATGGTCAACGTCTCCGTGCGCTACGGGGCGGTCAGTGCTCTTGAGGATGCCTGCCTCGGCGTTCGCAAGGGAGAGGTGGTGGCGGTAATGGGGCCAAACGGAGCTGGGAAGTCCACCGTGCTGAAGGGGCTCATGGGGTTGGCGCCTGTGGTTGCCGGGCAAGTGTACTGGCGCGGGGAGCGGCTGACGTCAGCCACGCACGAGATTGTGAAACACGGCATCGCGTTCGTCCCCCAGGGCAGGCGGCTGTTCACCCACCTCACCATCGAGGAGAACCTGGAGATGGGATGCCCGTACCTCAGAGACCGACCCGAGGTGCGCCGCCGTATGGACTCGGTCATGGAACTCTTCCCGATCCTGCATGAGAAGCGGCGCGACCTCGCGAGCCAGATGTCGGGCGGCCAGCAACAGATGCTGGCCCTGGGCCGAGGGTTGATGGCCAACCCGGAGATGTTGCTGCTGGATGAGCCTACGCTTGGACTGGCCCCCAACATAGTGAAGGAGGTCTTCCGCACCATCGCGGTCATCAGCGAGCGGCTCGGCACGACGATCATGGTTGTGGAGCACAACATCAAGGGCGTCCTGGACATCGTCGACCGCGCCTATGTCCTGGACACGGGGCGCGTCGTCTTCGAGGGAACCCCGGCATCGGTCCGTGAGACGAATATCCTAACCGAAGTGTTCCTGGGCAAGGCGCAACGAGCGGATCCCGACGAGTTGTAGAGGTCTCTCCAAGCGATCGGTCTGTGCCTACGGTCCGTCCTTCAGAGCCATCGCATCGATGACTGCCGACACGGAGGGTTCTTCTTCGAACCTCCACAATCGCGATAGCAGGGACTCGGTCTGCTCCTGTCCTATCGCGCCGCGAGCGAGCGAGCGAAACTTGGCCTCAACCTCTTCGTCTGAGAGCGGATTCGCTGCGTTCCCCTTTGAATTCTTTATCTCTACTACATACGCCTCGCCGCTGGCGACAGCTTCGATGCGCGCCGCCTGCGCTCGGGGGAAGAGCGCAGTCATCTCCGGGTCTTCGGCCACTTCCACGCGCGCGATCAGCTCGTGCACGGCAGGGTCGGCGATGCGCTCGTCCGTGAACTGGCTTTCCGTGACCTCGCCGTCGAGGAGGGCTACCGCCACGAGATAGGGGATGGAGTGGTCGGCAGTCTCGCGGTCGTGCACATGCCACTTCTCTGGGTCTGCGGAACTCGTGACTGCCTGCCGGTAGCTTCGCACCGCGATCCTGTCGGGCAGCGCATCTCCCAGTTGTTCCCTTAGTCCGAGCGCCGCCCAGATCGCAGCCTGCGCGTTGAACTGTGCGGGGAACGCCTTGATGCTGCTGAGGTTCGTGTGGAATGGGTGCGACGCTCCGCCAAGCTTGGGCAGCGGCGTTCGTGCGCCCAGGATCCCGGCGAGCCCGCTATCGGCATAGAACGCCTCGTCCGGCCCCGTCATCCCCTTCGCTGCCAACCTCGCCGCGAATACTCCGGCCTGTGCGGAGTTGGCAGCTGAACCGGCCTTCCACATCGACAGCTTCCCATCTCGAGCGATCCGGAGCCCCAGGTTCGCGGTGAGCGCGATGGAGATGGCGTGGGCGGTGCGCCCGGCGTCCAGCCCCAGTGCCTTGGACGCTCCCACCGCCGAGCCGAGGGCGACGTGCAACGAGTGATCGATGAATCTGGCGGATGGCTTGTGCACCTCGCCGAGACCGCAGAACACCTCATACGCAGCGACCATCGCAACGAGCGCATCGCGCCCGCCCAGTCCGAGTGCGTCCGACAACGTCAGCGTCGCCGGTATGGTGTCGCTGGGGTGCCCGCCTTCCATCGCGAAGTACGTGTCGTTGAAATCGAGGTAGCGGACCATCAGTGCGTTCGTGAAGGCGGCAAGTTCCTGCGTCGTGTGCTCGCCGGTGAACCACACCCGGCCGGGAGTCTTGCTGACCGCCTCACGTGCCAGCGCTCGCGCAACCGTTACCGGCTCCCCATCCCGCCCCCCGATTGCGCACCCTATCGTGTCGACCAGGCGGACCTTCATTGCGTGCGCGGCATCCGCAGGGATGTCGTCGTGTGCAAGCCCCGCCACGTAGGAACTGAGGTGTTCGGTCAGCGCGTCCATGGCATCGGGCATCCTAGCAGACGCCCCAGACTGCCCAGCCGGATCCGAATCCGATACAGCCCGCCGAAGTCTCCTAGCGGTGCCTCACGCCCAGGTCCAGCCCGAACCTTCTGGCCAGCATCGCCACACCCAGCGTCATGGCGGTAATGAACAACAGGCAGATGCTCGCTGCCTCGCGCTTGCCCCATTCGGGCGTGGCCCACTCCAGTGCAAGGATGGACAGAGTTTGCGTCTCACGGGATGCGAGCAGGATGACACTGGACGTGGCGCTCGCGGCAGCCACGAAGTTCAGCGTGCCTAGCAGGATAAGCGTCGGAGCCAGGAGCGGTAGCCAGATACGCCAATAGGCTCCGAGCCAGCCGACACCGGCAACCCTGGCAGCGTCCTCCATATCGTTCCCGATCTGCAGGATCGCCCCCTTGCTGATGTTCACGCCGAGGGTGTTGCCCTGCACTATGACCACGAGCAGGAGAGCAAAGATGGTTCCGTAGATCACCCTGAGCCCGGGGGTGCCAAGGAAGAGCATCAGCAGCCCTAGCCCCGAGAGCATGCCGGGGATCGTTGCTGAAACCCAGACGATGCTGTCGAGGACCCCACGTCCTCGCCAGTGCGTTCTGACGATGATGTACGCCAACAACGAAAAGAGGATGGGACTGACGATCGCCGCCGTGATGGCAAGCGTGAAAGTCGTTGTCAGGGCGTTGGTGAACACGCCCTGGTCAAGGACGTACTGCCAATGCTTGAGTGTGAACGGAGGGTTCGCGCTGAAGAATCCTGATCGGCTCATGAAGCTGCCAACGAGCAGGGCGAGCACTTGTATCAGGGTCAACAGGAGGTGCAAAGCGGCGATACCCCCGAAGATGACCCACCCCCACTTACCGAGGTCGATCAGGCCTGGCTTGAAGCTGCTCGATATTGTCGTGTACTGCCGGCGGCTGACGATCCAACGTTGCATCGGTACGATGAGCATGATGACAAGGAGCGTGAGGCTGGCGAGCACCGTGGCCTCGCCGTACTCCGGCGGGTCGGACTTGATGGCTTTCTCATAGATAAGGGTGGAGTAGACGTAGAAGTTGATCGGACGTCCTATCAGGTACTCAGTCTCGAAGGACTGGAAGATCCTCAGCAGTTGCAGCGCAAGTACAAGCACGATGGGCGAGATCATGATGGGAACGGTCACGCGGAGCATCGTGCGTATATTGGAAGAGCCGTGGACACGAGCAGCGTCTTCCAAGGCCATGTCCATGTTCCTGAATGCCGGTGTGAGCAGCATAACCTTCAGGGCGATGCCGTTGCCCATCAGTTGCACCCACACGATGCCTGGAACACTGAAGATATTGAACGGTCCCAAGCCTCGCTCATCGAGGAAGAGGCTCATGAAGGGCAGGTACCGGAGCGCAACGTTGATGAACCCACCACCCGGGTCGAGCAGGAGGATCCAGGCGATTGCCGTTCCCGGGGTCATGTAGGCGACCCAGAACAGGTACTCCAACGGGTAGGAGAACGGCATCTTTACCCGTGCCAGCGCCCAGGAGATGGCGATGGCTACAGGGAAGCTTATCGTTGCGGTGGCGCCCCAGATCAAGAAGGAGTTGCCGAGCGCCACGAAGAGTCTGGGATGCGAGAATGCCTCCCTCCAGTTGTCCAGGCCCCACTCGCGTGAGATGAAGATCTCTTGCGCGACGTTGAAGCTGTGCGAGAGCACCAGGAGGATCGGCACGATGAGATAGAAGCCGAGGGTGAGCAGGATGATGGCCATCACGAACTCACCGGTGCCCGGTCTGAACCCGTTCATGAACCGCGACCGAATGGCGGTGGTGCTCAGCGCCATGTCACTCGTCTTTCCATGCTGTCCGGCAGTAGCTCAATAACGCCATCGAGGTGCCTCAATCGCGGTTATGTGGACGTGGGGAACAGGGCGACGCACTTGGAAGAGTTGAAGATGTACGCCTCCGCGAAGGAGAGGATCTGCGCCCTGCGTCCGTGCATGGCGCCCGCCAGGCAGACCCAGTTGAGCATCTCATGCTGCCCTGAGTCGACCAGTTCTTCGGCCGTCAGGTCACGCCAGTTCGCCTGCTGGCCGGACTCGAGTTCGGCGAACCGCTTGCGGTCAGCGTCCACGTCGGGCCAGAGGAAGTAGTTCTTCTTCGTTAGGGACGCGTGCGACCAACTCGACGAGCCGACGATGACAGCCCTCCACGGGCTCTCACTGATGATGCGCGCAACCTCGCGCCCGAGGTCATAACAGCGCCATGGAGGTGGTGAGGGAGGCGGGGTCACCGGCATGTCTTCCTGCAGGCGACCCACCGCCCGCTTCTGTCCTGGGCCCGGGATGCGCAGGTGGTTGCCGTAGCAGTTCACTGAGAGCGGCATCACAGGGTAGCCGAAGCCCGTGCCGTCCATGTCCAGGTAGTGGACCGTGGTCGTGAACGCGTGGCCGTACTCTTCGACATGTGGCAGCTTCCAGGAAGTGCCCACGTCGAAGCCAGCCTTGATGAGCTCGCTCGCCAGGTGGGTCCCCGCGTCGCGGTGCCCCCTGATCGTGAATGGGGCGCCGTGGCGTGTCGACTGCGTCTCGTCGATCGCGAAGACGCAGAAGGGCGGAAGGATGTCTTCCTGGAAGGCCTCGTACTGGTCGTCGCCGAAGATCAGCACGAAGTCAGGTTGGAACTCGTCGATGGCCTGGCGAGCAGCGCGATAGCCCTTCACGAGCGTGTCCCTGTAGCGCTGCGCCGTTGCCATCCCCTCGTCGTCGCTCCACTCTTCCCGCATCTGGGCCGGCCAGTTCTTCGGGTCCTTCATGTGTTCGGGGGTCTCGTCACTGGCGAGGTTGTGGCGCAGATAGATGTCCGTCAGCCGCTGGAGCGGCCCTGTAAGTCCCGGTCCATGACTGCATCCGATACCCAGTATCTCTCCCATGGCATCCTTATCCTGTTGTAGAAGCTTGAAGCGTATTTGGACTTGCTACCGTGGCGGTGGCTCCCGCCAGACGTGGCAGGAACCGCTTCGGGTTCCCCTCGAACAGCTTGAACTTCGACTGCTCAGAGATGTTCAACTCGGCGGTCGTTGGCACCCCGTCAGGCCATGAAGTGCCTGGGTGTGGATAATCGGTCGTGAATAGCCAGATGTCGTCGCCCAGGACCTCCATCGCGTAACCGATGTGCTTCTCGTCGGCCTCCATCGCGATGAACAGATTTCCGTCTGCCACTATCTCGGACGGCGCGCGCTTCAGCAACGGCGTTGTGCGGCCGCCGGGCCTGTAGCCGTCGTCGAGCTTCTCCAGCACGTAGGGCACCCAGCCTCCGAAGCTCTCGAACAGACCGATCCGCAGACTGGGGAACAGGTCGAACACGCCGCCGCCGATCAGGGCGGCCATGGCGTATTGCCCTCCTATGCTGTGGTAGAGGCTGTTGGGAGCATCCACCCATGGAGTCAGCGGCGGTCGGTTGGCGCCGCCGTGGACCCATATGGGCAGGTCCAACTCCTGGGAGGCTGCGTACAGCGGGTGCAGGTCCGGATGATCGAGCAGGCTGCCGTCCGGACACACGCGCGAGATCTGCATGCCCGCGAAGTGAGGGTCCTCCTTCGCCCAGTATTGCATCTGCGCGATCGTCTCGGGGATGTTGCGCATCGTGGACACGCCGACCCACCACAAGCGCTCACCGGAGTCGGCGCAGTAGCCATGCATGTAGCGGTGGTATGCCGCGTGGAGCGCACTCTCGAAGGCCACCTCACGCATGGCGCACAGGCTGTCTGCCGTGCTGGCGAAGATGATGCTGATGTCGATGCCGGCTATGTCCATGTCCCGCAACCGGACCTTCGGGTCCCAGTTGCAGGCAGGGTCGATTACCGTACCGTCTCGTTTGACGCCGTGCCTCGTGCGCGACGCATCCACGTCCCGAACCTCGTACGGCTCGTAGACCCCCAGCGGGCGGGTGGGGACCAGAACATTGGGGACCAGGGGCCAGAAGAGGTCGGCAAAGCCGGGGTCGCCCGGCCGGTGTTGCTTCCCACGCACCGCCTCGCTGAACCACTCGTACTTCTCGCGGTACTTCGGATCGATGTTGTCCCTGTACGTGTTGTCGATGTCCCACGCCTGATAGATGTGGCAGTCCGCATCGATCACCAGATGTCCGCTGTAGCCCACGGCCGCCTCCGTGTTCCTTAGTCCCTTATGTTGCTCTGTTCCCCTTGCATCTCCTCAGAGGTACCCATAAACCCGGCGTCGTCGTCACGCTTGATGCCCAGCAACTCGTGGGCCTCGACGACCAGCCGCTCAGCCGTCGTCACGTCCTGCACCTCTACCGGTCGCTTCAGACCGCGGGCGTGCTCGGTGATGAGTCGCCTCTGGGCGACGACGTGCGAGTCCGTTGCCGACAGGTACTCAGGGTACTGCCAACGGGAAGACCGCATGGCGTCGTAGTCCTGGTCCGAGAAGTTGTAGTGATTGAGCCACTCGACGATAGTGCGGAAGGACACGCGCTCGTAGAGCCGCCCGAATTTCGTCTTGATGCGCCGCGTCCTCACATAGAGTACGCGGGTGAGGTTCTCCTCCACCGGGATGCACCACCGGGTGTAGAGGTGATTGACCCGCTGCATGCCGGGCAGGTGCATGCCGCCACGCCATTCCTCCGACCCTTCGAGAAGCTCCCGCTTCGAATAGAACCGCTCCAGCCACTCAAAGAACCATGCCCATGACAGTCGCCACTTGGTGAGAGGCCATATCCCCTTCACCCGTGGGTAGTACAACTGGTAGGGCATCTTGCCGTCTTTGTAGTAATACCTGGCTACGTCTTCCCGGCCCTTCTGTGTCGTCCCGACTGCAGCCCTGCCGTTGACGATCCTAGAGGGATAGCCGAGCGGCGTTCGAGGCCGCGCCGCCGTCTTGGAGTGCGGCCCGAACAAGTGGCGCAACGCATTCCGATGGACGTACGTGGCGTTATGAGCGTCGCTCGTGTTCTCCAGAGCGATCATCCAGTTGCAGTCCCAATACCGCCAGGTCGTCAGGAATACGAGCTCGGAGTCGTCCCGGAAGAACTCCGGGGGCACGTCCTCTTCGATCGGGGCCGGCTCGCCTTCGCCCATCCATACGAAGACGACGCCTTGCAAGGTCCGCGTGGGGTACTTCCTGGCCTTCAGGCGGCCAACCATCTTCGAGTCAGGGCCCTCCGTGATGAACTCCACGCACTCCCCGTCACCGTCGAACGTAGCGCCGTGGTAGGGGCAGCTGACGTAGCCCTTCCAGAAGCAATCGCCCCACGAAAGATAGACGCCGCGGTGCGGGCAGTAGTCCCACAAGGCCTGTACCTCACCTTTGTGGTCGCGGAAGAAGACATACCGCTCGCCCAGAAGCTTGAGTCCTATCGGTTTCTTCCAGGGGACGTCCTTGTCCGGCAGGGCGGGGTACCAATACTCCCGCAGACCGAGTGCGGGGATCAGGCTCCGCCGGTCGTTGGGGTCCGTCGGTTGGTGAAAGGGCGGTGTAGCGTTGCCGGCCGTCCCGAGAGCGAGCCGTCGCCAGCCTTCAGGGTAGCCTCCCCGAACGTTGTTCAGTTTCTTCAGCAAACCCATCAGATTCCCCCTAGCGCTGCGACTTGCGGATGCCCCTGCACTCTACAGGATGCAGAAGGCTCCTCCACCCACGCACAGTATGTGTCCGGTCACGAAAGAGGCGTCGTCCGATGCCAGGAACGTCACCGCGGCGGCGATGTCCTTCGGCGCGCCCCCTCGGCCCATCGGTATGGTCGGTCCATGGCGCGCCTGCAGTTCGGCCAGGTTGGCAGCGCGCTCCTCTTCGGAGCGATCGGCCATCAACTGGCCGGGCATCCTCGTCACCAGCTTGTCGCCGGCTCCGGCCCCGTCATTGAAGTGGGGGACGACCGCGTTCACGCGCACCCCCATCTGCGCAGTTTCCATGGCCAGGCTGGTCGTCACTGCGTAGACACCGCCCTTCGCGGCCGCATACCCGAGGCGCATGCCATTGCGTACAGCGTGAGAGCCGAAGTTCACGATCGCCCCGGACCCCTGTTCGACCATGTAGGGCAGGACTGCCCAGCATCCCCACATACACGTTAAGAGGTTGTTCTCCACGTTGGCCCGGAGCTCGTCGGGCGTGTAGTTCCACCCGTACTTCGGGCCATACATCGACCCTCCGGCGACGTTAACGAGGATGTCGATCTTCCCGAACCGTTCCTTCGTGGCAGCGGCGACCTCCTTGAAGTTCTCGGGGTCGCTGATGTCCGCGACGCATGACTCTGCCTGGGCGCCGAATTCCCGTAGTTCGCCTACTGTGCGTGTGGCGCCAGGTTCGTGACGGTCGACCACCATGACGTGGGCGCCCTCCTGGGCCATTCGCTTGGCCGTCGCACGCCCGTGGCCCTGGCCTGCGCCGGTGATGATGGCGACTCGATCGACGAGCCGCCTGCCGCCCGCCGCCATCAGGTCCAGGACCTGCGCCTGCTGCTGGACCATCTCTTCCACCTCCCGGGCTGCGCCTTGCTGATTGCTCAGTAGCTGAATAGATGCCTCGCGTGACCTGCGAAAGCCCGTTGGCCTTGCCGAGTGGGCTCTCGCAGGCGTAGACGTTGCGTTAGCTCTCCGTGGCATGCGCCCGATTTCGGGCGCATGCCACATTCCGGCTTGTTAGTTCTAGTAGCCGGCGTTCGTGATTACCTCTGTCGCCCATGCGAGGGCGTCGGCCGCGATCGCTTCGGCCTTCGGGTCGGTCTGGACCGAGTACCACGACTCGCCTTCCGCGAGCCTGAGGCGCGGCTCGATGTGCTCAACGGAGTAGCCCTTGATCAGAGGGATCGAATTGTACGTTGAGCCACCAACGGATTCGGGGATCTGGTTTATTGTGTCGACCCGAGCGTTCCAGCCCTCCTCGCTCAGCAACCAGTTCCCGAACAGCTTCGCCGCATTCGGGTTCACTGCGTTCTTGAAGACCGCGAAGCAGCCCCCTCCGCCCACGCGCCAGGTGGGAAAGCCTTCGACCTCGTGCTCCGCGATGGGGAAGCCCAGTTGGAGTGCTTCCTGCAACTGCGTGTCGCCCGCCCCGCCGATGTCGGCGATGGCATACGTGCCGCGGATCAGACCGTCCAGGCCCTGGCCTACGTCAGTCGTCAACGTCGGTTTGGCTTCGTTCCAGAGTCGCTCGTACCACTCACGGCCTGCGTCGGACACGAACAAGGGCGTGATGGTGCTGATGCCCTCGGCGCCGAACCGCGGGTCCGTGGTCATGACGATCTGGCCGTCGTCCCACTTGAGCAGGTCGTCGACCGTCTGGAGCTCAGCGGGATCGACGATGTCGGTATTGATAACCCACTCTGCGAGTCTCACGTTGGAGGCGTAGCAGAGGATGTCCTCGAAGTCGACGTCACCCAAGACCAATTCGCCGTTCAGCCAGTTGTCCGGGTTCGACGCGTAAGGCTCAACGAACCAATCGCGCACAGGGATGAACGAGTCCGCTATGGCGACGCGACCGAACGAGCCTGTCGGGATGCCGCCGGTCTGCCAGATGTCCACCTCGAACAGGCCGTTGGCCCGCTCCGCTATCACCCTGTCGGCGATCCCGCGGGCCTGGCCGGTCGTTACGACGACTTCGATGTCAAACAACTCACCGAAGTGGTCCATGAGGACCGCGAAGTCCCGACCCTGGGACCCTCCTTGTATCGAATGCAGTTTCCCCTCCTCCTGAGCAGCCGCGACCAGCGCATCCCATTCCGCTATCCAGGGATCAGCCGTTGGCGTGGGTACAGGTGTGTCAACCGGCGCCGCCTCAGCCGGGGCCGACTCAGCAGTCGGAGTCGCTGTGGCTTCCGGCGGCGCAGGCGGAGGGGAGGTTGGTGTGGCGGTGGGGGTCTCCGACCCGCAACTCGCCATAGTCCCAATGAGCAACAAGCCCATCAGGGATACGCCTATCAATCGGGTGGGCCGCTTGCGACTCGAACTCATGCGAACCTCCTTGGGACTCTTCAGTCCCACGTGACGCTAAAGAGTGATGCTAGGTGCATCTTGTTTCGTATGTCAACTCTGATTTGTCCAGTGAGAGCAGTTATCCGTCAAGAATCTTGTCTGTCCTGTTCCGGATGGCGCAGGTCTCGTTGCGCCGCTGAGAGAATCCTCAACCGCCAGCCGGGATTCCTACGGGCGGTTCGCTCGTAAGGGCTCGTCCCACTAGGACAGCCTGAAGTAATCGATGACGTTCCCTGCCCAGATGCGCTCGCGTTCTTCCTCGCTGACGTCTGCATAGAGTTCGCCGAGCAACTGCTGTGTGTTCGGATATTCGCACTCGATGTGCGGGAAGTCAGTGGCGAACAGCAGGTGGTCGACACCGATGTGATAGCGCAGGTCGACCGCAGCTTTCTCGTACTGGATGCTCCAATAGATGTGCTCCTTGAGGTACTCGCTGGGGAGCCGCTCGAGACGTGGAGCGCCCAGCATGTTCTTCGCCCACTCGAACGTGCGGAAGTACTGCAGGTCGCACTGCTCGAACCAGAAGGGAAGCCACCCGACACGCGTCTCGGCGAAGAAGAGCTTGAGCTTGGGGAAGCGGTCGAATACACCGGCGAGAACGAGTTGCGAGAGGGAGAGGGCCGGCTCCAGGCCGAACCGGGACATCCGGTCTATGGGCCCGCGACGTATGCGGCTGGCGATCTCGGGCGGCGGAATCACCGGATAGACGAACGTGGGGTCCTTGGCCAGAGACCCTGACCGGCTCAGTTGAACGTGGACGGTGACGGGGATGTCTATGTCAAGCGCGGCAGCCCAGAACCTGTCATCCTCGGCGGTGGGATAACCCCTGCCGTTGGGGAAGACGCCGAGCAGGACGCCCTTGAACCCGAGCTTCGCGCAGCGTTCCATTTCGGCGATCATGTCGTCGGCGTTGGTCCAGGGGAGCACGCCCAGACCGATGAGGCGGTCGGGAGCGACGGAGCAGTACTCTTCAGCCAGCCAGTCGTTGTAGCCCCGGACGACGGCGTTGTACGCCGCGTCGTCCTCGATACTGCGCCAGAAGCTCGGGCCGCCCACCTGGCCCGGGTAGAGAACCTCGCCGTCGAGGCCGTCGGTCTCCTGCTCCTTGAGGCGCTGCTCTGGCGGGCCGGTGCCTCCGGCGTCCTCATAGCGCATGCCGAAGGGCTTCCACTGGCCCTCCGGGCGTCCGGCGCGGAGGTCGGTGGCGTTGGCTTCCTGGACGGGGCCGTCGCCTATCACCAGGCCGTCGCCACCGTCGGGGAGCACCACTCGCCTTGGGGCCATGTCCCGATATCTGGACTCGACGCGGTGGGTCCAACGTTCGGGGAGCACCTCGAGGTGCGCGTCGCTCGAGAACACGCGGGTCGCAGCCATCTGCTTCACCTCATTCCCACAATGTATCCCCTGAGTCTCGCGGGCAGTCGTCACGCCGTGCAGCGTGGGTCCTGATCGTTCGCCTGGAGGGGGCCTTGTTGCTGCCTCATTCTAGTTCGGTTCGAAGATCGCAACAGACTTGCACGAGTTGTTTGTGTAGGCCTCGGCGAACGCCACGTAGTCAGCCTTGCGGCCGTGCATCGTTCCGGCGAGGCAGATCCAGTTCCGGAACTCGTGCTGTCCGGAGTCCTGGAGCTGATCGGCTGTGAGGTCACGCCACTTCCAGGTCTCGCCGGCCTCGAGTTCAGCCAGACGTTCCCGGTCGGTCGGGACGTCCGGCCACATGTAGTGGTTCTTCGTCGTCAAGGACGCGTGCGACCAGCTCGACGAGCCGATGACCACCGAGCGATAGGGGCTGGCCCTCAGGATCTCGCCGACTCTCATGCCCATGTCGTAGCAGCGCGAGGGGATGGGACCCGGCGGAGGTGGGACCTTCACGTTCTCCAGACGCCGGCCGATGCCACTGGGGTTCGGATATTCTTCGCTGGGGACCCGCAGGTCGTTGCCATAGCAATTGACGGCGAAGGGGATGATGGGATACGTCCACGGATTGTCGCCGTCGAGGTCCATGTACCGCAGAGTCACGGTGAATGCGTGTCCGTACATCTCGCCATGGGGCAGTCCCCAAGAGGAACCGACCTCGTACCCGCTGTTAACCAGCTCGCGGACGAGGTAATTGGCCGCCTCCTTGTGGCCGAGGACGCGAGCGTTGCCTCCGCCGGTGTCTGTCCCCCGCATTCGACCCTCGACGGCGTCGATGGCGAAGACGTTGAACGGGACGAGCAAGTCCTCCCTCAGGCACTCGTACTGGTCGTCGCCGTAGATGAGTACGAAGTCCGGACGGAATTCATCGATCGCGGCCCGGGCCTTGCGGTACGCGGGCTGAAGGATCTCCTGGTACTTCTTGGCGTGCGTGAGTCCCTCGTCGTCTCCCCATTCCTCCTGCATCCGCTGGGGCCAGTTCTTGGGGTCCTTCAACTCTTCGGGCGTCTCGTCCTCTTCCATGTGTTGCCGCAGGTAGTGGCTCCCTCTCCTCAGGTCGCCAACGATGCCCGGACCGTGACTGCAGCCTATTCCGAGTATCTCGCCCATTGTTGTCTCCTTCCTGACTCGGGGCGCTGATTCAGCCTATAGCCGGCAGAAAGCGCCGCCGCCCACGCAGATGGTCTCACCTGTGGTGAATGTCGAATCGTCCGATGCGAAGAACGTGACTGCCGCTGCCACTTCCTCCGGCGTTCCGGGCCGGAGCATCGGAATGGGCGACAGGTGGGGGTCCGAAACCTCCGGCCTCGACCCATGCGTTCGCTTGCTCTCCGCGGAAGCGGTGTCGCCCGGGATGCGCCCTACCAGGACGTCGCCTTCCGCTCGGCTGCTGGCATGCGGCACGACCATGTTGATGCGGACGTTGTGGGGTGCCAACTCGAGCGACATGCTCGTCACCAGGGCTCCGATCCCGCCCTTGGACACGGCATACGGCATCCTGTTGGTACCGCGCACTGCGTGAGAACCGAAGGTGACTATCGAACCCGACTTCTGCTCGATCATGTAAGGCATAACGGCCCACGTGCACCAGAGACACGTGAACAGGTTGTTCTGGATGTTGGCGATTATGTCTTCGGGGGTCTTCTCCCAGCCCCATTTCCCACTGCCGGGAAGCGCGAACGTGCCTCCGACCACATTGACGAGTATGTCGATCCGCCCGAACCGCTCGACCGTGGCCTGCATGAGGCTCTGGGCGGCCTCAGGGCTCCCCACGTCGCCCAGCCAGATATCGCAGTCGGTCCCGTAGTCCAGCAACTCATCACGCACACGCTCGGCTCCGGGAGGATTGCGGTCGGCGATCATCACGCTCGCGCCCTCTTCGGCAAAACGCTTCACCGTCGCCCGACCGTGGCCCTGGCCACCGCCTGTAACGACGCCTATCTTCCCGAGGAGACGCTTGCCTCCGGCCGCTCGCTCGTCCAGGACCTTTGTTGCTTGCGTCATGGGAACTCCTCCTTGCTTTCAACTAGGCCAAGGTCTGGCACGACCAAGCGCCAACGAACGTCAGAATACGACATCTCCCGAGCGACCTGACCTGCGCAGAGCTTGGTCTCCTGTGCGCAGTCGTTGATCTAGCCCGAGTTCTCAGGCACTTGGTCCCGCACTTCGGCTGCTGGCAGAACCGATCAGATCCTCGTCGGGCTGCTGACCCAGCAGGCGGTCTGCCTCGTAGACAAGCTTCTCCGCAGTGGTCTGTTCCTGCACTTCAACCGGCTTCTTGACTCCTCGGCCATGCTCCGTGACCAACCGCCGCAGCATGACCACGCAGTTGTCGGTAGACGACAGGTATTCGGGGTACTGGTACCTGGATGAGCGCATCGCGTCGTGGTCCTGGTCCGAGAAGTTGAAGAACAACATCCAATTCAGGTACAGGGAGAAGGTCAGCCGGTCGTATATGCGTCCCCACACGTTGCTCGGACGCGTGGAAAACGCGTAATACACACGCGTCATGTCCTTGTCCACCGCGACCGGCCACCGGGTGTACATGTGCGTCGTATGGTTGGAACGAACGATCCCCGGCAACGTCACGCCTTCCCAGTTCAGGTCGTTCTGGAACGGCCGCTTCTGGCGGGCCTTGCGTCGCATCCTCACGATGCCGTCGTAGACCCATCCCCAGAGACGCCGCCACCGGTGCTTCGGCCAATAACCGATTCCGGGATAGTAGAGTTGGGCCTGCGCTTCACCCGTTGCGGGGTCTGCGTAGTGGTGTTCCGGATTCCTTCCGCCCTTGGTCCGCACCACGTCGATAGCGTGGTTATTCACGACCCCCATCCGGTAGCCGATGGGCATGCGAGGACGCCCTGCCTGACTCGTCCGCAACTGCCGGAAGGAGTTGCGATGCACGTACCACATGGCATGTGCGTCGCCGTTATTCTCCAACGCGATCATCCAGTTGCAGCGCCAGTAGCGCCACGTCGTCAGGATCAGCGTCGTGTTCGGCTCGAACCATTCCGGTGGGATGTCTTCCTTGGGGTCTGCCGGCTCCCCCTCACCGGTCCAAACGAAGACAGTTCCTTTCAGCGTGATCGTCGGGTACTTCCGTGCACGCAAGCGCCCCACCATCTTCGAGTCTGGGCCCTCGGTGATGAAGGCGACACACTCGCCGTCACCGTCGAACGTCGCCCCGTGGTAGGGACAACTGACGGTCCCGTTCCAGAAACAGTCGCCCCAGGACAGGTACGCCCCACGGTGCGGGCAATAGTCCCACAGCGCCTGCACCTCACCCGCTTTGTCCCGGAAAAACACCAGGTCCTTGCCCAATATCTTCAGGGCTACCGGCTTCTTCTTGCCCACTTCATTGCTGGGCATCGCCGGGTACCAGTATTCGGCTAGTCCCTCGGCTGGGATCAGGCTACGGCGGTCGTCAGGGTCCTCCGGCTGCAAGAAGGGCGGCGTTCGCCCCCAACGCAACGCATCGTCGCCACGGGCATGCTTCCTCCACCCGCCCGGGTAGCCGGCAACTAGCTTCCCAAAGCTCCGCCGCACTTCCAATCCGAACACGGAGTGGCCTTCTCTCTGTTACTCTCAGATCCGCAGTCTGAACTCCTGATTTGCAGCGTCCCAAGGGGACCGCTGCAAACTGGCAAAGCCGAATCCTTGTACCATCGCTCAAGGTGGGTGTCAAGGCTGCTTTTGATCGACCGGTCGCATGAGCGCAGAGTGCAAGAGGCTCCGGTCGCGCCGACCGTCCGGGCCACGAGCATGCGTCCGAGTTACCGAGATACCAACAGGCGATATGGGAGGGTTGGTAATGGGCTACAGCGGACACTTGGTTATCGATATGGACTGCCACATCTACCAGGCGTGGGACCTGGACCGAACCTACAAAGACAACGTCGCCCCCGAGTACCGGGAGAGATACACTCGATTCAGCGAGGCGGTCCGTGCTGCGCAACGTAGGCCCGGAGACCCGGGCTTTGCCGAGCTCTTTTGGCCGCGGGTCCCTAATGTTCTTGTGCCAACCCGTCCCCTGGGCGTCTACGACGCGTACGAGGTTCGAGAAGACACGGGTCGGGACTTGCGGATCAGGCGTGCGATCCTCCATGACGGCACGGAGATTGATCCAGCCTGCAACTGGGACCCCGATATCCGCGTGCAGGATATGGATACCGCTGACGTTGACATCAGCGTTATCTTTGCCAGCACGGTCGACAGCCTCAGCGCTATGCGCGACGTCGCCTTCGAGGGCGCGCTTCACGCCGCTTACCACCGGTTCATGAGCGGCTACTGCGCCGATGCGGACGACCGCCTCTGGTGGATCGGCGTGTCCACCATGCGAAACATCTCGGAGTCCGTCGCGCAGATGCGGTACTGGGCAAAGGAGGACCCTCGTTTTGCGGGCATACAGGTCCCGCGGGTCTGCCCGGATGGCAGCCCGTTGGACCACCCGGATCTGCACCCGCTCTATGCCGCCTCCCAAGAGCTCAACCTGCCCCTATGGGTCCACGGTGGTGCGAACCGGCCTCCGCTGACCCCATGGGTCGATGCGCCCAACGGGTTGTACCACAGCATCGGTGGGCAGTACGCGATGTCCGCACTCATCGGTGGGGGCGTATTCGACTTGTTCCCCACGCTTCGGATCGGGTTGTTCGAGAGCTTTGGCGGCTGGATGCCGTACGTGATCGAGAAGCTGGACGACGGCTACAGGCCCGGCGGAAGGACGACGCCCCTGCTGAAACGCACCGCGTCCGAGATCGTAGCGGACGGCAACCTGTTCTGCGCTACTGAGGCGGACGAGAAGCACATCGGGTACGCGATGGAGACGCTTGGAGACGACATCTGGTTGTTCTCGACCGACTACCCGCACACGGGGTCGTCGTGGCCGAATGGCGTGCCGCTGACCATCGAGAAGGCCATTCCTGAGCGATCAAAGATCAAGCTGTTCGAGGAGAATGCTCTCCGATTCTTGCCACAGTTGGCCGGATCGCTCCCGATCCGCAGCAAGGAGGGCAGGAGGGCTGTCAAGTAACATTCAGCCCTCCTGCTCCGTGGCCAAAGCCATCGATTCGGCTTGTCCCACTTTGGCATGACCGCTTGGCAGTCTCAGCCCTAGTCTTCTGTGGCACGGCCCGCCCCGCGACCGGAAGAGGCGCCGATCAGGTCCTCGTCGGGCTGCTGACCCAGCAGGCGGTCTGCCTCGTAAACGAGCTTCTCCGCAGTGGTCTGTTCTTGCACTTCAACCGGCTTCTTGACGCCTCGGCCGTGCTCCGTGACCAACCGGCGCAGCATCACGACGCAGTTGTCCGTCGACGACAGGTACTCCGTGTACTGGTACCTGCAAGATCGCATCGCGTCGTAGTCCTGGTCGGAGAAGTTGAAGAACAGCATCCACTTCAGGTACAGGGCGAACGTTAGCCGGTCGTAGATGCGTCCCCAGACATTGCCGGGCCGCGTGCCGAAGGCGTAGTAGACGCGGGTGATGTCCTTGTCCACGGCTACTGGCCACCGCGTGTACATGTGTGTCGTGTGGTTGGACCGGATGATCCCAGGCAGCGTCACGCCCTCCCAGTTCAGGTCGTTCTGGAACGCTCGCTTCTGACGAGCCTTCCGCCGCCAACTCACGATACCGTCGTGGATCCATCCCCAGAGCACCCGGTATCGGTGCTTGGGCCAATATCCGTCCACGCCGGGGTAATACAGTTTGAAGGGGACTTTGCCGCTATCGTCCGCATAGTAGTTGACCTTGTCTCTGGAGCCCATATTCTCCCGGCTGGGACTGATAGTGTCGACGGCATGGTTGTTGACCATCTGCATGCGGTATCCCACGGGAGAACGGTCGCGGCCTCCACGGTTGGACCGCAGCTGCCGGAAGGAGTTTCGGTGCACGTACCACATGTTGTGGGCGTCCCCGTTGTTCTCCAGGGCGATCATCCAGTTGCAGTGCCAGTAACGCCACGTCGTCAGGATCAGCGTCGTGTTCGGCTCGAACCATTCCGGCGGGATGTCTTCCTTAGGGTCTGCCGGCTCCCCCTCACCGGTCCAAACGAAGACAGTCCCCTTCAGCGTGATCGTCGGGTACTTCCGTGCACGCAAGCGCCCCACCATCTTCGAGTCTGGGCCTTCGGTGATGAAGGCGACACACTCGCCGTCGCCGTCGAAGGTTGCCCCGTGGTAAGGGCAACTGACGGTCCCGTTCCAGAAGCAGTCGCCCCATGAGAGATAGGCGCCGCGATGCGGGCAATAGTCCCACAGCGCTTGCACTTCATCATTCTTGTCGCGGAAGAACACCAGGTCCTTGCCGACGATCTTTAGCGCCACGGGCTTGCTCTTGCCAACGTCCTTGGCCGGAAGGGCCGGGTACCAGTACTCTGTGAGGCCCTCGGATGGGATCAGACTACGGCGGTCGTCAGGGTCCTCTGGCTGGACGAACGGCGGCGTCTTTCCCCAGCGCATGGCATCGTCGCCACGGGCATACTTCTTCCAGCCACCGGGGTATCCGGCGACCAGTTTCGAGAAGCTTCGCCTCAACTCTAGTCCAAACATAGCGCGCCCTCCTGCCCAATGACCAGGTTCTCGTCTATGGTCTGGGCATAGCGCGTGGCATCTGGCCGCCCGCCATGCCTTAATTACGCGGCTACCGCAGCCAGGTCAAACAGCTTGAGCGCGTTGTCCCTGACGATCTTGCGCCGCTCTTGCCCGGGCAGCCCGTCGAAGTCGCGCGCGACGACCTCCCGCGACTTCGGCCAGGTGGAGGCGCTGTGCGGGTAGTCCGAGGACCACATGAGGTTGTCCAAGCCGATCAGCTCGCGCTTGCCTACTGCGTCCGTCTCGTTGATGTACGTAACGTAGACCTGGCGGTGAAAGTACTCCATCGGCGTCATCGTAAGCTTGGTCGGAAACGTCGCCGGCGCCCTTCGGATAGACCCGTCCAGGCGGTTCATCCAGACGGGCAGCCAGTCAGTGTGATTCTCTACCGAGATGACCTTGAGGCGCGGGAATCGCTCGAGCACACCCGACAGGATCAACAGGGCGAGCGAGCGCTCGATCTCGTGGTGGCGCGTAACGTTGCCCAGGATGGACTCCGGGTTCCAGTAGGCGATCGAGTACCTGCTCTCGCCGTGCCCCGTGATGCCGTGCAAGGCTATGGGCGCGCCCAGGTCCTGGGCGGTCGCCCAGAATGGGTCGTAGTACGGGTCGCTGTAGGGCTTGAAGTCCGCCGGTGGCTGTTGCCAGATCATGGCTCCCTTGAGCCCCAGCTTGTTGACGCGGCGCAACTCTTCGCACGCCAGGTCGATGTCATAGAGGGAGATCAGCGGGACGCCGAACAGCCGGCTGGGTGCGTAGCTGCACATCTCAGCGAGCCAATCGTTGTAGGCACGGAAACAGGCCCGCTGCAATGCGGCATCCTTCAGCCAGAACATGCGGAAGCCCAGCGTGGGGTGAATGACCTCCCCATCGACACCGTCCAGGTCCTGGTCATCGAGGCGTACTGCCGGGTTCCAACCGCCGGGCAGCGCTTCGTGGTAGCTCTTTGCCTTGAAATCGCCGCTGCCGCCGCCGCGCTCTCTGCCTGCGGCGCCGATTCCCGGCTCGACCGGATGCGGCGGATACCCTTCGTAGATCATGAAATCCTGGAGTCTGCCGTCCTTCTCCAGCGAGACGACGCGAGGGGCACGGAAGGAGAACCTGCGGTCGATGCGCTCGACCCATAGGTCGGCGGGCTCGGTGACGTGGGAGTCTGCGGAGAACAGTTTGTAATCGGCCATCCTCAACTCCTTGAGTGCAACCACCCGTGTCGCGAAGGGGCGGTCCAAGGGCCGCTTGGCAGCCTGGGATACCTTACATTGTTCTTCTCTGAGGGGTGGGGTGTTACTTCTGGAAGGGGGACGGGACTCGCTGAGAGTGTACACCCATTGTCAAACGGGCTTGCCCGGTGCCACAGGGTGAGTTCCGGTGTGGCTCGCCGGCACGGCTTCCTATGTTCTCCTTGTAGTCCGTTCTGGAATGTGGCTAACCTACTCGCCAGCGAACACCTGGGTACTTCCATCCATCCGCTCGGGCACCAGGGGAGGAAGAAGATGCGGTATCGCCAGCTTGGCCGTACGGGGATAGCGGTGTCCGAAGTAGGCGTCGGCACCGATTCGATCGCTGGACAAGGGACCTACGGTTTCAACGACGAAGCGACGGGCGCCGCCATGCTGGAGCGGGCTTACTCCTCGGGCGTGACGTTCTTCGATACTGCGGAGAGCTACTGCGATGGGCAGAGCGAGGAGCTGATCGGACGTGTATTGGGGAACCTGCCGGACATCGTCATCTGTACGAAGGTAGGTGCTGATGCCGGTCTCACCCCGTCGAGGGTCCGCTCAGCTGCCGAGGGCAGCTTACGGAGACTCCGCCGCAACTATATCGACGTCTACCTCCTCCACCAACCGAGCGACGAGCAACTCACCGACCCGGCCGTCATCGAGGCGCTTGAGGCCCTTCGGGAAGACGGTCTCATCAAGAGCTATGGGGCTTCCGTCCTTTCGCGTTCTCAGAACGAGCAGGCGGAACTCGTCTTCAAGCAGCCGGCCTTCACGTCGATGGAAGTGACGCTCAACATCGCGGAGCAGCGGGCCGCGGACTTCATCCTGCCGCGAGCCCTGGAACTCGGCGTCGGACTCATCATCCGTGTGCCTCTCGGAAGCGGCGTCCTCACGGGCAAATACGATCGAGACTCCCAGTTCCCCGCGAACGATCGACGGAGCGCCGGCGCCGTGCGGCAAGACGTCAAGAAGCAGATGGACCTGCGTTATTCGGCGTCCGAACAGCTCCAGGTGTGGGCGGAAGACGAGGGTGTTTCGATGACCCATGCGGCGCTGGCCTGGGTGCTGAGTTTCGATGCCGTTTCGTCGGCCATCCCGGGATGCAAGACCCCGGAGCAAGCGGAGTCCAACGCGGCCGCCAGCGGCGTTAGCCTGTCCCCCTCCTTCATGGAGTACGCCCGCGCACTAGGGGGACTCGACCTATGACTCGTCTGTAGGCTTCTGCGCTGCACCTGGGCATGCGGCGACCTGTCATTGAGTCGACTGTGGGCAGACTGATGGGAGGTGCGACCAGTACGGTAAGGGGACATCGGTCAGGTAAGGCATGAGGTGGTGGAGATAGGGGGACTCGAACCCCCAACCTCCGCATTGCGAACGCGGCGCTCTCCCAGTTGAGCTATATCCCCACGCTATCGGCACTGCCCCGGTGGACGGAAAGGAGCGGTGCTGCCTCCCACTATAGCATAGGAGGTGCTCGATCCGGGGCGAAAGGGAGCAACTCCTTGCCGCTCGGCCCACTCGTCCTGCGGTGCTCTGCCTTGCGCTCGCCCACGGTTTGCTACAATAGCACCCGTGTTCCCGCGTAGCTCAGTTGGTAGAGCGGTCGGCTGTTAACCGATTGGTCGTAGGTTCGAGTCCTACCGCGGGAGCCAGACCTGGTTTGAATCCTGCGGCAAGGAGAGTGAAACAGAATGTGCTTGTGTTGAAACCTCGCGGCTGGAACTGAGAACGCACCACGAGAGAGAAGCCCCGTGGTGACGAATCACCGCGGGGGAGCACAAGGAGATGTACATCATGGCGCTACGCATCAACGACACGGCCCCCGACTTCACCGCTGAAACCAGCGACGGCACCGTCAACTTCCACGAATGGATCGGCGACGGCTGGGCGGTTCTCTTCTCCCACCCCAAGGACTTCACGCCTGTCTGCGCTACCGAGCTTGGCTACGTCGCCAAGGTCAACGGCGAATTCGCCAGGCGCAACTGCAAGGTCATCGGCCTCAGCGTCGACAAGGTCGAAGATCATCAGCGCTGGGCAGCCGACATCGAAGAGATCGGCGGTACTCCCCTCAACTTCCCGATCATCGCCGACGACCAACTGGATGTCGCCAAGCTATACGACATGCTTCCTGCCGAGGAGGCCCCCTCCGAGGGTCGCACCGCGGCGACGAACCAGACCGTGCGCACCGTCTTCCTCGTCGGGCCGGACAAGAAGGTAAAGATGAGCCTCACCTACCCGATGAGCACGGGCAGGAACTTCGATGAGTTGCTGCGTGTCCTGGACTCCTGCCAGCTCACTGCCGGCCACAAAGTGGCGACCCCGGCGAACTGGAACAAGGGCGAGGACGTCATCATTCTTCCCGCCGTCGACAACGAGGCCGCCAAGGAACTCTTCCCGGACGGCTGGGAGACGGTGAAGCCGTACCTGCGCAAGGTGAAGGACCCCAGCCAGTAGCGGCCTCCGGCGCCCGATCCCTTCCCCCTCGATGGGGGAAAGGCGCCCGATCCCTTCCCCCTTGATGGGGGAAGGTTAGGATGGGGGTGACAAGGAAAGCCCCCGTGCAATCGCACGGGGGCTTTCTTCGCTGCCGCTGCTGGCGACCCGGACCGGATTTGAACCGGCGATCTCCGCCTTGACAGGGCGGTGTGTTAAAACCAGGCTACACCACCGGGCCGCGGTAGCTTGCCCCGGTCCCACCGGGGCGGTCAGAACGCTCAGCCGATCCCATGATAACCGACGATGACAAGGTCTCCCTCCACCATCACCGGAGTTATCCGCTCGCCGCCTGTCAGTCGCTCCACTTCATCGATCAGCTCGGGGTGCTCCTCGAGGTCGATCTCCTGGTACTCGACTCCATCCTTCCTGAGGTCGTGCAGCAGCGCGTCCGAGTAGGTGCAGTCGGAACGTGTATAGACGATGAGCGCAGGATCGCTGACCATTGCACGTCTCATCATAGCAGTGCACAGCCTGATAGGCTAGGGAGCCATTCAGCGAAACGTGCGGGAGCTTCGCTCATGCCCATGATGCAAGCCGCCATCCTCAGAGGTCTGCGCGACATCGTATGCGACGAGGTCCCCGTCCCTGAGCCGGACAGCCAGAAGGCGCTCGTGCGGATGCGTATGGCCTCCATCTGCGGCACGGACCTCCACTACGTCTACCACGGCTGGCCGCGCAACACGTATCCGATGGAGCCGGGCGAGCCCGGACATGAGGGTGTGGGCACCATCGTGGACCCCGGCTCGACCGGCTTGCGAGAGGGCGCGCTTGTTCTCACCGTGCCGAACATCTGGGAGGCCCGGAACTTCGCCGAATATCAGGCGGTCTCGCCGCATTTCATCATCGAACTGCCGGACGGCAGGCCCCTCGCGGAGTTGATGATGGCCCAGCAGTTGGGCACTGTTGTCTTCGCGGCCCGAAAATTACCGGAGATGACGGGAAAGACCGCGGTCGTCATCGGGCAGGGGAGCGCTGGCCTCTTCCATGACTTCTACCTCCGGCGTCTGGGCGCGGCGCGGATCATCACGATCGAACCGAACGCAGACCGGCGCGCGGCAGGCGTGGCGCTCGGCGTGGACGAAGCCGTCGACGTGACAGGCGATGCAGCCGTGGATGCTGTGTTGCAACTGACGGACGGGCAGGGAGCCGAGGTGATCGTGGATGCCGTTGGTGGCCACGAGACGCTGGACCAGGCGGTGCGGATGGCAAAGGCCGAGGGGCACGTGCACGTGTTCGGCCTGCCGATGGGGTTCGACCGGGTGCCGTTCGACCTGGGCGCCTACTTCCTCAAACGGCTGGACATCCGCACCATATTCGGAGCGCAGGACGAGCCGGGCCTCGTGTCGTTCAGGCAGGCGCTGGGGCTCATCGCGGAGGGAGAGATAGACATGTCTCCATACGTCACGCACACGCTGCCGCTGGATCGCGTGCGCGACGCCTTCGAACTGGCGCACGCGCCGACGAGCGGTGCACTCAAGGTTTCCCTCACGATGTAACCGGGAAAGTGTTCCCTGCGCGGCCGGAATCGGGTATGATTCCTGAACGCTTGACACGCAGCGGCAAGCCTTATAGCCTCTGCGCCGCACTCGCGGTAAGCATGTCGTTGTTTGGCTGCGAGCATTGGGTTAAGGAGGAAAGCCGTGATTCGAACGCATTCGCTACTGTCGCCGCGGTTCGCTTTGGTTACATTGGCCGCTGCTGTCTTGGTAGGGCTCGCCCTCGCGGCGGCGCTTGCTACGAACGAAGGAGTGCGCGCCGACGGTCATGTCACGGGTGGGGAGACGCTCGTCGTCACGCCGTCCGAGGCGGACTTCGAGCCAGGGAATCGCGGCTCCAAGACCGCCGTCTGGGTATACGGGTCGGGCTTCAGCGCGGGACAGAGCGTCCTGATCCTGATTGCTGACCAGCGCGGCGTTGCCACGGACATCGGCGCTCTTGCGGGTGTCGATGTCGTTGCCAACGACGAAGGCGCGTTCGGGTTCAAGTGGGTCTTCGGTCGCTTCACTCGTACCGGTGTTGGCGGCGAGGGCATGGAGTCGGTCTGGGCGGTGGACGCGGGCTCGTTTGACCCGCTGGCATCCGCTCCGCTGGCGCTCTGCAACCTCAACGCCCGTGCTGAAGATGAGGCAGTCCCGGACCACTGCTCGGCCTGACCTCTACCCCATTGAAGAATCGCTAAGCAGGAGGACCCAGTGACAGGCGCTACAACACTGGTAACGAAAAGGATTGCGGTCATCTTGGCCGTCGGTCTGTTCACAGTCGGTTCGCTGCTTGCCGTTGCGCTCACCACAGGGCAGGGCGCAAGCGCGGACGGCCACGCGACCGGAGGGGAGACCATCGTGCTCTCGCACACCGAGGTCGAATTCGACACGGGAGCGAGCCGCTCTCCCGAGGAAGTCTGGATCTACGGCTCCGGCTTCACCCCGGGCATCGAAGTAGAGATCCTGGTAGCGGATTTCCAGGGCGCGCTCTACGTGATCAGCGCCTGCCGCTGGGACAACGACGGTAACTGCGACCCCCGCCGTTACCGCGACGGCGCGGGCAGCGTCTGGCCGCTCATCGTGAACGACGACGGCGCCTTCGCGACCAAGTGGCGGCTCGGCCGCTTCACCCGCCCAAATGTTGGAACAGAGCGTATGGCCACCATGTGGGCCGTAGATGCGAGCACCTACGACTTTGTGGCCAGCGCGCCGATCGCGCTCTGCGACCTGACGCGCAATGAAGATCTTGAAGAAGGCGCAGAACCCGCGGAAGTCCCTGGCTTCTGCTCGGCGTAAGCCTAAGGTCCACAGGAGGTAATCGTGACTAAGACAATCGCAACTCACCCCCGGGCCGTGGTTCTGGCGCTTATCGGCATGGGACTGCTCTTCGGTCTGGTAGCCGGGAACGCCGTCTTCTCGCCTCGGGCGTCTGCTGACGGCCATGTTTCGGGAGTGGAGAACGTCGTCGCCAAAAGCGTCGTCGTCAACCACCAGTTGGGATCGCGCTCGTCCAGTGAGACGGTCCGCATCTGGGGCGCCGGTTTCGCTCCGGGTCAGGAGGTCATCCTCCTCATCAACGACGGCCCCGGAACTCCTTCCGACATCACGAACTACGTGACCAACACAAGCGCTGACAACACGATCGTTGCCAACGACCAGGGCGCGTGGACAACCGTCTGGACGCTCGGACGGTTCACCCGCCAGCGCTCCGGCATCGGTCCCGGCGACGGCGACGTCGAGCGCATGCGGACGCTCAGTGTGGTGGACCCTGGCACACTCGGCGCCATCACCACCACACCGTTGGCCTTTTGCCGCCTGAGTGACCGCGTTGCTATCGCGGCGGACGTCGCTGAGATGGAGTCCAGCCTTGCGCTCCTCCAGGCTGACCGCGACCAGGGTCTGGGCGCGAAGCCGGTCAACGTGTCCGACGCGGCATGGGCGCTCGCCACCGCCTTCTACCCAGCTTACGAAGCTGAACTCGACAGGCAGATTGCCGAGTCGACCGCTGACCTGGCGGCTGCGAAGGCGGAGCAGGCTGTTCCCAGCCACTGTCCTGCATAACCGGCTCTGGTTCCTGAGACAAGCAAAGAGGCCCTCCGGTCACCGGAGGGCCTCCTTCTTTCCGGCACAGAATGACCACAATGCTCATGAAGCCGGGCGCCGCTTGCTACAATCCCCGCCAGCATGTAAGAGCGAGGGTTCCGTATGCAGCCATACCGTGGCATAGACCTCCTGGACATCGAATCTCAACTCACCGATGACGAGCGCCAGGTACGCGACACCGTCCGTGACTTCGTCGAAGCAGAGGCCCTGCCCGCCGTTGTCCCACACTTCCGCGAGGGCACGTTTCCGCTGGAGCTGGTTTCGCGCATGGGGGAGCTCGGCCTGTTCGGCGCGCATCTGGAGGGTTACGGGTGCGCAGGACTTGGCCCCGTTGCCTACGGCCTCGTCATGCAGGAGCTGGAGCGCGCCGACTCCGGCTACCGCTCCTTCGCGTCCGTCCAGTCCTCGCTGGCGATGACTGCCATCCATTCTTTCGGGACCGAGGACCACCGTGAGCGCTACCTGCCGGAGATGGCGGCCGGTCGCGTCCTCGGCGCATTCGGCCTGACCGAGGCAGACCACGGCTCGGACCCCGGGGGCATGGAGACGCACGCCGTCGAGACCGCGGACGGATTCACGCTCAACGGCAGCAAGATGTGGATCACGAACGCCGGCATCGCCGACGTCATCGTCGTCTGGGCGAAGCTTGGTGACGCGGTCCGAGGCTTTCTGGTGGACACGACCTTGCCGGGCGTGCGGCGGGAAGACATCCACAACAAGCTCTCCATGCGTATGAGCGTAACCAGCGCCCTCTTTCTGGAGGACGTGCGTGTGGGAGAGGACGCGCTGCTCCCTGGCACACGCGGGCTTGGTTCGGCGTTGCAGTGCCTCAATGCGGCGCGCTACGGCATCGTGTGGGGCGTCTGCGGGGCAGCTGCAGACTGCCTGCACACCGCCATCGAATACACCAGGGAACGTGAACAGTTCGGACGTCCCCTCGCGTCGTTCCAGCTCGTGCAGCAGAAGCTCGCGGACATGGCGACGTCGCTCTCCAAGGCGCAGTTGCTCGCGCTGCAACTTGGGCGGTTGAAGGCTGCGGGCGCGTTGCACTGGTCTCATGTCAGCATGGCGAAGTACAGCAATACCGTCGCGGCGCTGGAGATCGCCCGTACGTCCCGCGATCTGCTCGGCGCAGCCGGCATCACCGACGACCTCCCGCCGATGCGCCACGCGATGAACCTGGAGACGGTGCACACCTACGAAGGGACACAGCACATGCACCAGCTCATCCTGGGGCGCCACCTGACCGGCATCAACGCCATCTCCTGACCAGGGGGTGGGAGCAGAGGCAGTGTCGGGTCCCCTCTCCCTTGAGGGGAGAGGGTTAGGGTGAGGGTGAACCGGTGGGGTGGGAGGGGGGCTTGTCATGTCGAGCGCGGCGCGCGACATCCTCTCGGATGGCGTTGATTCCCTCTCCGGAGGGAGAGGGTGGGGTACCTGGGAACGGACCCGTTTGCCTCATCCGCGCGCCAGGCGGATAATCGGCATGGAGAGGTCTGATCCCCTCTCCCTTGAGGGGAGAGGGTTAGGGTGAGGGTGAACCGGTGGGGCTGGGGTAGGGTTACGCCAGGTCTCCGGAGGAGGCACAGATGAAAGCGGTGCGGTTCCACGAGGTCGGCGGGCCGGAAGTGCTGTGCCTCGAAGAGGTCCCTGATCCTGAACCCGGCGACGGCGACGTGCTCGTGCGGCTCACAGCCTCAGCCGTCAACCCCGCGGAGGTGTCGCGGCGTGGCGGACGCATGGGACAGGTTGTGGACCTCCCCGCCATGCTCGGCATAGAGGGGGCCGGCGTGGTCTCCCGGGTCGGGAAGGACGTTGCGTCCGTGCGCGTCGGCGACCGTGTCATCGCGCGCCAGCCGCCGTACTCGTACGCTGAGTACGTCGTCGTGCCGGAACGCTCGGTGTACGCCGTGCCGGACAACCTGAGTCTCGTCGAGGCTTCGACCCTCACGATCATCTACACCACAGCCTGGTCGGCGCTCCAGGTCCGTGGCGGCGGCAAGGAGGGCGACACCGTCCTCGTGCAGGCCGCAGCGAGCGGCGTCGGTATCGCGGCGGTCCAACTGGCGAAACAGTTGGGGATGACCGTTCTGGGCACCGCGAGCAGCGCCGAGAAACTCGAGTGGGCGGCGCAGTACGGACTGGACCACGGCATCAACTACGTGGAGCAGGACTTCGCAGCGGAGGCGAAACGGCTTACTGACGGGCGCGGGGTGGATATTATCGTGGATGGCATCGGCGGCGAAGTTCTCGCGAAGGGCATCACCGCCCTGGCACGCGGCGGACGGCTCACCGTATTCGGAGGCGCCGGTGGGCGCCAGACCAGCTTCCCCGTTGTCGACCTCTACCGCAACGCGGTCTCGATAGTCGGCGCGGGTGGGGGGCTCACACCGCGCGAGGACTTCGAGATGATCCTCGGCTGGTTCGGCGAGGGCAGGCTCAAGCCTACAATCGACCGCACGTGGCCGCTCGCCGACGCCGTCGAGGCCCACCGCTACCAGGAGTCGCGCCGGATCATGGGCAAGAGCGCGCTTGTCATCAGCGAAGACAACTGATCCCCTCTCCCTACAAGGGGACCTTTGCATAACCGTGAGGGGAGATGCGGCGCGGGTTGTTTGATCCCTTCCCCCTTGATGGGGGAAGGTTAGGATGGGGGTGAATCGGCGGGGTCCGGGGTGTGCGATGGGGTTATGCAAAGGTCTCTACAAGGGGAGAGGGCTAGAGCCTGCCCTGAGCTTGCCGAAGGGGTGAGGGTACTGTGGGGCGGGTGTGGAGTGTGCGGTGGGATATGCAGAGGTCTCTCACAAGGAGGACGGCGATGGCGTCGGAGTGGGTGAGCATAGACGTTGGCGGCAAGCCGGTGGACGCATACCTCGCTCTGCCGGATGCTCCCGGCCCGCATCCCGGCGTCGTCGTGGCGATGCACGTATTCGGCGTCGACCGCTTCGTGCGCGGGAAGTGCGACGAGCTTGCCCAGGCGGGCTATGCCGCTATCGCGCCCTACCTCTTCCACCGCTCCGACGTGACGAACGCGCAGTTGACGGGCTACGCCTTCGAGGACCCGGCGCGCCGCGAGGCTGCGCTACCGCTCAAGGACGGCCTTCGCGATGAAGAACTGCTGCAGGACATGCTCGCGGGACTGGAATGCCTCCGCGGCCTGCCCCACGTATCCGGCCCGTTCGGCGTAACGGGCTTCTGCATCGGCGGACGCATCGCCTATATGCTCGCGGTGCGGACCAGGGAGTTCGCAGCCTGCGCGGACTTCTACGGCGTGGACGTTGACCTGCCCTGGGGCGACGGCCCTGACCCGTTGAGCCTCACCGCGGACCTGGACTGCGCGCTCACGGGCTTCTTCGGCGGCCTGGACGCGAACCCCGCGCCGCCCGACGTCGACAAACTGGAAGCCGCGCTCCGCACAGAGGGCAAGCCGTTCACCTTCCACCGGTACCCCAACGGGCAGCACGCCTTCAACGACCCTTACAACCCCGTGCGGTACGACCAGGAGATATCTGCTGACTCGTGGCCGAAGCTCATTGGGTTCTTCGACAGCGCGCTCAAGGCGAAGGAGCCCGTCGGATGACCGCCGTCGTCGCCACATTCGAGGACCGCACGGCGGCCGTTGCTGCCGAGCAGCTGCTCGAGGAAGCAGGCTTCGCCGACCGCACGGGCATCACCTATGTCCTGCCGGACGACAGCCCAGCGCCCCCGCGCCTGGCGCGTCGCGGCGAGACCATGTTGCGTGCGGCAGTGAAGTGGGGCATCTGGGGTTCGCTGATCGTGGAAGTGCCGTCGCTCGTGTTACTGCTGGTCTTCCCGATGGACCTCAACGTGAAGGTCTTGCTGGCCGCGACGGTCTGGAAGTTCGGCGCCGCGTTCGGCTCCTGGATCGGGGCCATGTCCGCAGGCGAGGATGGCCTCGACGACGAGCACGCCGCCGAGTACGAGGCGCTGCTCAGCGCGGGATACGCGCTGATCGCGGTGGACGTTCGTGCGCGCCATCGTCCCGGCATACGCGGAGCGCTGCTGGAGAGCGGCGCGATGAGCCTCCGGGACGTGCGCGGGACGTTCGTGCTCAAGCAACCGCCCGGTTCGGCGCGAGCCGCCGTCTCCTCATAGGGGACCGTCGGAACACTCGCCACTCCGCTGACTGCTAGGGATAGCCTGGTCCCCTCTCCCTTGAGGGGAGAGGGTTAGGGTGAGGGTGAACTGGCGGGGGGCTGGGTGGTTTATGCAAAGGTCTCTACAAGGGGAGAGGGTTAGAGCCTGCCCTGAGCTTGCCGAAGGAGTGAGGGCTCTCCAGTGGGGGGCTGGGCCGTGTGGAGCGAGTGCCGCCTGGTCCCTTCCCCCTTGATGGGGGAAGGTTAGGATGGGGGTGAACAGGGGGTTGGCGGGGCGCGGGGCGTACGTCCGTCCCTTGTTCAGAGTATCCCTAGCCGAGCCGCTTCGACATTGGCACGTGGTCGATGCCCGCCTCCACGAATCCAGGACCCGTGACCGCATAGCCGTGTCGCTCGTAGAGGGCCTGCACGTACGTCTGTGCGTGCAGGCTCGTCTCGGCCATGCCCAGTCTCTGCGCCTCCGCCTCTAGCCGCGCCGTGCCGATGGCCGCTGACCCAGCGCTCGCCACGACGTGTACGGCGCTGTCGTCTGCCTCGTCGCGCTCGAGTTCCTCCGGTACGCCCTGCTCGACGATGAAAACCTCGCGACGCACCGCGAAGGCGCCCTGCATGTCGCGCTCGTTCGCCGCTATCCGTACCTCGATGTGCTGCTCCCCGACCATGCGGCGATTATAGGAGCGCGGCTATAATCCGGTTCACCCTTCTCCGGAGCGTTTCCCATGAGACTTTCCACTGACCGCATCCTCACCACTCACGTCGGCAGCCTGCCGCGTCCTGACGACGTTGCCGCCCGGCTCCTGAACAAGGAGCGCGAAGAGCCGTACGACGCTGACGAGCTGGACACGCTCGTACGGCAGGGTGTCGCCGACATCGTCGCCCGGCAGCACGCCGCGTGTGTGGACGTGGTGAGCGACGGCGAGATGAGCAAGGTCGCCTACTCCACCTACGCGAAAGACCGGCTCACCGGGTTCGGGGGGGATAGCGAGCGCCGCCCCAATCTGGATGTCGCCCCCTATCCGGCCTTCCGCGCCAAGATGGCGCGGATGACCGGCGACCAGCCGATGCGCCGCCCCCAGTGCGTCGCGCCGGTGGACGTGAAGGACCGGGAGCCGCTGCGGAAGGACCTCGAGAACTTCCGGGCTGCCGTCGATGCAGCGGGGGTCGCTGAAGCGTTCATGACATCGTCCTCGCCGGGCGTGGCCTCCGTGTTCATGCCCAACGCCTACTATCCGACGCACGAGGCGTACGTGGAGGCGCTGGGCGCGGCCATGCGGGAGGAGTACGAGGCGATCGTCGATGCCGGGTTCGTGCTGCAGGTCGACTGCCCGGACCTCGCGATGGCCTTCCACACGGGCTTCCAGGGGCTGACCGAGGAGGAGTTCCTCCGCCGCGCCGAGCACCACATCGAGGTGCTGAACGGAGCGCTGGAGAACGTGCCCGCGGAATCGTCGCGGCTGCACGTCTGCTGGGGCAACTATGAGGGCCCGCACGACCACGACATCCCGGTGTCGAAGATCATGCCCATCCTCCTGCGGGCCAAGCCGTCCGCCATCCTCTTCGAGGCATCGAACCCGCGCCATGCCCACGAATGGAAGGAGTGGCGCGACGCGCGCATCCCCGACGACAAAGTGCTCATCCCCGGAGTCCTCGACTCCACGAGCAACTTCGTGGAGCACCCGGAACTGGTCGCCCAGCGCATCGAGACGTTCGCCGCGATCGTGGGGCGGGAGCGGGTGCTGGCGGGGTCCGACTGCGGCTTCGGCACGTTCGCGGGCTACGGGAAGATGGACCCGGACATCATCTTCCGCAAGCTGGAGGCGATGGCGGAAGGCGCGGCCATCGCCAGCAAGCGCCTCTGGGGCTAGGCCACCGCGGGGGGTCTCCCTACAAGGAGACCTTTGCATAACCGTGAGGGGAGATGCGGTGCGGGGTTATTTGATCCCTTCCCCCTCGATGGGGGAAGGTTAGCAACTGTGATTGCGGGTCAAGCGATGTGTGGGTTCCAAGTGGTTCCCTCCCGTAGGATGGCGTTCAGTATCGTCAGCATCTTGCGCATGCAGGCTACCAGCGCCACCTTCTTCGGTTTGCCCTGGCCAACCAGCCGCTGGTAGAAGGCGCGGATCACGGGGTTGTGCTGGATGGCCGCGAGCATAGGCATGTAGAGCGCCCTCCGCACGTTCGCACGCCCGCCCCAGCAGAAGCGCTTCCCCTCGCGCTTCCCGCTGTCGCGGGCGTGCGGGGCCAGACCTGCCAGCTTGCCGACGGCGCCCCGGTTCAGGCGCCCCAGTTCCGGCATGGCCCCGAGCAGCACCGCCGCCAGCGTCTCCCCGACGCCGGGAACGCTCCGCAGCCGCTCCGCGCGCTCGCGCAAGAAGACGTCCTGGGCGATGACCTCCCGCAGCTCCTGCTCCATGGCAGCAATCTCCCGTTCGAGGAAGGCGATATGGCGCTGGGTGCTGGCCGAGCTCGTCCCTGTGAAGTGCCGGCCCTCGTGCATCGCGCGCGTCCGGGCATCGACGAGTTGGTTGCGGTGAGTGGCCAGATCGCGCACGGCCTGCTCCGCGGGCGACGGCGCAGGCTTCGGCTGGATGTCGTTGCGGTAGACGAACTGAGCGATGACGGCAGCGTCGATCCGGTCCGTCTTGGCCAGGATGCCGGTGGAGCGGGCGTGGTAGCGGACGTTGCGGGGGTTGAGGATGACGAAGGGGAGTTGGGCCTGAGTGAGCGTGTCGGCGAGGGGACGTTCGTAGCCGCCGGAGGCCTCGAAGGCGATCAAGCGGGGCTGAGCGTCGCGGCAGTGCTCGACAAGAGAGCGGAGGCCGTCAGGGGTGGTCTTGAAGCGCCGGGGTTGTCCGGCTGGGTGAGCGGTCAGGTCGAGCCAGTCCTGAGAGACGTCGATGCCGATGCAGAGGGTCGAGTCCATGCGGTATCCTCCTTGCGCCCTGCCGTGCCCAGCCTTGTGATACGAGCTCGTTGGCTCAGGCAACTGTTCGGGCAGCCGGTAGGGCGGGTGAATGGGGGCGGGGCGGTCAAGCTAACCTGCGGTCTTTTGGGACCCAGGATGGGGCGGCCTGCCCCGCCTTCCATCACCATACAAGGATGGGGGTGAATCGGCGGGGTCTGGGGTGTGCGATGGGGTTACGCAAGGGTTTCTACAAGGGGAGAGGGTGAGTGTACCAGTGGGTGGGGTGGAGCGCTTCCCTTGTTCGTCGCTGTACTCGTGGCGGTCCGCTCAGCGCGACGCCTTCAGCAGCACCGTGCGCTCGTTGATCTCGACCGGCTCCACAGTGGCGAAGCCGGCTTCCTGCAGCCACTGGACGTGCATGTCCACGCCGCCTGCCTGGGCCGCGTAGTCCAGGTTGGCGAACATGCCGCCATCCGCGATGAGGTCGTGGATGTCCTTGTAGATGCTGGCGATCAGGCCGTCGTCGTACATGTTGTGGATGGCGATGGCCGACATCACGAAGTCGAACGGCCCACCTAGCCCGGACGCCCAGTCACGCTGGGAGAAGTCGCTCCTGACGTAGGCCGTACGGTCGGCGTACGCCGCGAGGCGCTCCTTCGCGTGGCCGAACATCGGCTCGGAGACGTCCTGTAATGTCACCTGTGCGTTGGGGTACTTCGCAAGCAGGTGGCTGGAGAGCAGCCCGTAGCCTGCTCCGACGTCCAGCACGCGGATGGACTGATCTGTGGGGAAGGGCGCGGCATCCACGGTGGACTGGATCATCGGCCCGCGCTGGTCCTGCCTGCCGTCGTCGCGCGTGACCCAGTTGTCGACGAACTGTTGCTCCTCCCACTGCTCGGGCACGTCGTGTGTCTGCGCCCAGACAGCCTTCCGGTGACGTTCGGTGGTCATTCTTATTCGCTCCTCTCTGGATCAGCCGAGCGGGTGTGCTCCGCTGAGTATCGTATCCAATGTCTCGTGCAGCGGTTCGCGCAGCCGGGCGCCGAACTCCGTTACCACTTTGGCCGCCGCGAACGCGCCGAGCTTACCAGCATCCGTGGGGTTGAGGCCATGCGTCAGCCCGTAGAGCGCGCCGGCGGCGAATACGTCGCCCGCTCCGGTCGTGTCCACCACCGGCACCGCGTGACCCGACACGCGGGTGATGTCGCCCGCGTCGAACACGAGAGCTCCGTCCGCGCCGCACGTCATGAACACCAGCGGCGCGTCCGCGCCGACGGCGCGCAGCCGCTCCTCCCGCGAGCCGCCGCCCGCGTATATCTCCGCCTCGTGCTCGTTGCAGAAAAGGATGTTTACGTACTGCCGCGTCACACGCCGGAACTCGTCGATGAATATCCCGGCGATGCCGGGGTCGGAGAGGCTGAGCGCTATCCGGACGCCGCCGGCGTGCGCGGCGGCGGCCATCGCCTGCTCGGCGGCCTTCGCGCAGGACGGCGTGCTCAGCAGGTAACCCTCCACGTACACGATCCGGCTGGAGCGCAACGCGTCGAGTGCGATGTCGTCCGGCCCGAGCGTGGAGGCCGCGCCGAGGCTCGTGCGCATCGTGCGCTCGCCGTCCGGCGTTACGAGGATGACGCACGCGCCGGTGGGCCCGTCGCCTGCAGGCGCCATGTCGAACTCGACCCCGGCCTCGGCGAGGCTCTCACGGTAGAGCGCCCCGTGCATGTCGTCGCCGATCTTGCCCGTGAAGAACGCGCTGCCCCCGAAGTGGGCCACAGCGGTCATCGTGTTCGCCGCCGACCCCCCGGCGGAGCCGTGCTGCGCGTGGTCCGCCAGGCTTTCCAGCAGTTCTACCTGCGCCTCAACTGGCACGAGTGTCATGATGCCCTTGTCCAGCCAGTGACCCGTAAGGAACGAGTCCTCCACCTCCACCTCCGTGTCCACGATCGCGTTGCCGACGCCGTACACGTCGTACCGGTAAGCCATCTGCGCCTCGTTCCTCCTGCCGGTTGTAGTTTCGCGCAAGAGCGCAACCTACACCGCGCTCCGCCGGAGCGTCAACGCGGGGGGCTGGTTCCCTCTCCCTACAAGGGGAGAGGGCTAGGGTGAGGGTACTCCGGGGCGGTGTGGACGGGATATGCAAAGGTCTCTCGACGGGGGAAGGTCAGGATGGTGGTGAACAGGGTGCGTCGCCTGATCCCTTCCCCCTCGATGGGGGAAGGCTAGGATGGGGGTGAACCGGCGGGGCAGGGTAGGGCGCCCGTCATTCCCGCACCGGCGGGAATCCAGAGTGCGCGGGCAGCGCACGCGGTGGGGCCTGGGAGGTGTGGGGCGTTGTCACGCTGAGCGGAGCCCGCGCTTCAGCGCGCAGCATCCTCTCGGGCGCGCCCGCTCATGGTGAGCCTGTCGAACCACGCCCGTCGTTCCTGCGGAGGCAGGAACCTCGCAGCCCCCACCCCCGTCATTCCCGCGAAAGCGGGAATCCAGGGTGCGGCAGCGCACGCGGTGGGGCCTAGGAGGTGTGGGGCGTTGTCATGCTGAGCGGAGCCCGCACTTTAGCGCGCAGCATCCTCTCGGGCGCGCCCGCTCATGGTGAGCCTGTCGAACCACCCCGTCGTTCTCGCGCTTTAGCGCGCCGGAGGCAGGAACCTCGCTGCCCCTGTCCCCGTCGTTCCTGCGGAGGCAGGAACCTCGCTGCCCCTGTCCCCGTCGTTCCTGCGGAGGCAGGAACCTCGCAGCCCATGCCCCCGTCATCCCAGCGAAGGCTGGTATCCAGACGCGCGTTTGCGCAGCGCGCATGCGCAGCCGGCGCACACGGTGGGGCGTGGGCGAGGGCTTGTCATGCCGAGCGAAACCGAGGCATCTCTCAGGTGTGTTGGTGCCGGCTCGTGGTGAGCCTGTCGAACCACCCCGTCGTTCCCGCGCTTTAGCGCGCCGGAGGCAGGAACCTCGCAGCCCATGCCCCCGCCATGCCAGCGAAGGCTGGTATCCAGACGCGCGGCTGCGCCGCGCGCATGCGCAGTCGGCGCACACGGTAGGGCGTGGGCGAGGGCCTGTCATGCCGAGCGAAACCGAGGCATCTCTCGGAGATAGCCCGCTCATGGTGAGCCTGTCGAACCATCCTGCGGAGGCAGGAACCTCGCAGCCCATGCCCCCGTCATGCCAGCGAAGGCTGGTATCCAGACGCGCGGCTGCGCCGCGCCCATGCGCAGTCGGCGCACACAGTGGGGCGTGGGCGAGAGCCTGTCATGCTGAGCGGAGCCGAGGCATCTCTCGGGGATGGCCCGCTCATGGTGAGCCTGTCGAACCATCCTGCGGAGGCAGGAACCCCGCATCCCCGTTGTATGGTGTAGGGGTGCCCCTTGTGGGTGCCACCCCGTTGTGCCTGCGAAGGCAGGAACCCCTCAGTCGTGCCTGATGTAAAGGCCCAGCCGTCAATACACAGGGAAGCCTGCCCCTGGCGGTGGACTAGGGTCATAGCCTAGGTACTTTACTGCGAACTCCTGCATGCTCAACTCTATTCGTTCGAGGCATGACACGGCACACTGCTTCGAAACTACCAAGCCGTCTCCATAGATGAAACGGGAGGCGTCCCAGGAGATGATATGCCGTGCCATCGATACTTCCGATTCAGAGAAATCCCTTTTTCGACGTTGTTCCCAGGGACTCGTGGGTCGCTCTACGCCAGTTGCGTCCGGCCTCCGTTCTATCTTGAGTAGGAGATTTGGTGACAGTGGCAAGAAGTATTGGAAAGAAGAGAATGCTCCCACCTTCCACCAAGGCCTGACTGGGCGGAGATAACGTGAAACGGGATTGTCAGAGGTGTAAAACCTCCTCTGCCCGAGAGCATGTCCTATCCTCCATGGCGCCGCACGCAACAAATTGGCAAACCCTTGAACCTCACCAAGAAGATGGTTGGTTATTGACGCCGGCTGGGTTGGCTCCTCCTCTCCATACCGTTCGTGGAACGGTTTCTCCCGCCATTCGTTGTATTTGGCAAGACCCTCGGTTTGCCCAAATCGATATACGAACTGGCCTTGCAGGTTCTGCTCTGCTCTTGAGAAGAACGTTTCAAACGCATTGCCCAACTCCTGCCGCCTGAGTGGCGTTCGCAAGATCAGTGCGGCGACGAATCTGGCCAGCGTGTTTTCTTGTTCCTCCGTCAATCCCGTGACCGCCGAAGCGTCTTCGAGAAGCAGCCGTAGGACACTTGTAGCACCACTCTCCAGTTTTGCCAGCCAGTCCTCTGCCGAGTAGGCATGTCCATGCAGGTCAACATCGTAGAATCCCGACTGTACCGCCACATTCTCCAGTGATGAGAAATACTCGCGGCCTTCCTGTAGGTCAGAGACACGCAACTTGCCATCGGACCCTACAAACGGCTTCAAGTAAAAGCGGGGGACGTAATGCTGTCGTCTTGTCTGCGTTTGGCTGAGTATGGGTTCATTCCACATCTGGTTCCTCCCAACGCAGACGGTACTTGGCATTGTAGTTGATGGCGAAGTCCTTACCTGACCCCCCTCCTCATCCCTGTTGAATATGTGACACGCGCCCGTTGCGCCCCCAACGCACCCCTCCCTACCATGTCCGCATGACTACCCAACCCGCCCCCGCGCCCGACAATCACATAGACGTAAACACCCTCCCGCCGAAGGACGCGGCATACCTCGAACGCATCGAGCATGCCCTCCGCTGCGGAGTCCCCGGCTGCGACTGCGCCTCGGGCCCCAGGGTCCACTGCCCCTGCCATCCCAACCCGATGATCCCCACCCTCTCCGTCTCCTACGACGAGGATGCGGGCTTCTCGTTCGAATGTACCCGCTGCCCCTCGGGCAAGGTGTGGGAGGCCCTCGCAAGGCGCGGCCTCATGCCCCACTCCCACCTCTACACCTCCACCGGCGCGGTCGAGGCTGGACTCAACCCCTTCGCGTTCTTCATCCAGCAGCCCCAGGACTGGTTGTGGCCTAACCGCATCCCCCTGGGCAAGCTCACCCTCATCGCCGGGTATCCCTCGTCAGGCAAGACTTCCATCGCCCTTGACATCGCCGCCCGTGTCTCCCGGGGCGCGCCCGCGCCCGATCAGCCGGACGCCCCGTTCCCCGCCGCTCCTGTCGTCCTCGCGCCTCTCAATAGCAACCCGAAGGCCGACGTCCTCCCGACGCTCCGCCTGTTCGGCGCGGACCTCGACTTCATCTACCTCGCCGACCTCCTCTCGCCCATGCACCCCCTCGACTACTACCCCGACGATCCGCCCAACGAGAACGATGAAGAGGAAGAGGACGACGGCTATGACGACTTCGAGAGCCGCGGCACGCCCCTCGGCCGCCCGTCGACTGTCACCGGCCGCCCCAGGATGTTCCCCCTGTTCGGGGAACCCGAGCCTGCCACACCGAAACTCGCCGCCCCCTGGCCCGGCCTCAACCGCGTCATGGGACGCCTTGCCAACTACATAGAAGCGGGAAGCGCCGCCCTCCTTGTCGTCGATCAGGTCGAAGACCTCGCCTCGATGCACCGGGCGCAGGTCGCAACCATCCTCGGGATGCTCAAGGCCCTCGCCGCCCGCTCCGGCGCAGCCGTGCTCGCCCTCACCCACAACCCCGCTGCCAACTACCCCCGTGCGATAACCGCCATGCAACACCGCCTCGCTCACGCATCCGTCGTCTTCACCACCGCTGTCGTGGAACCCGGCGGACGCCGCTTCCTCGTCCCCCTCCGCCCCAACATGAGCGACGACGCCCCCGCCATCCCTTTCGTGCTTCCCCCTGCGCATCCCTCGTCGCTCCTGCGGAGGCAGGAGCCTCGCAGCCCCGCCCCCAACCCGTCGGACGGCTTCACCGTCGCTTGGCGCAAACCCGTCTTTCCCGCACACCTGAAAGCCCTCGCCGAACCCCGCTCCGACGACGGCGCGAAGGTGCGCGCAGCACAGGTTTTCCTTCTACGCGCCCTCGCAGATGGTTCCAGGCCTGCCGTCGCCGTCGAGCGTGAAGCAACCCTCCTCGGCATCTCCAAGGGCACCCTCCGCCGCGCTCGTGTGGCCTGCAATGTCATCAGCACCCGCGTGAGCGAACCCGGAGTGCGGGGCGGCCCCGGCGCCTGGTACTGGTCACTTCCGCAGCGGACCGTGATGGACCGGAATGAAACGGAATGAACACCTGATGAAGCCCGCAACTTTTGGAATTCGTGAGCACCTTGTTCAACTATCGCAGGAAGCAGGCCGTGGCCTGCCGGACGCCATCGCAAGGCGCTCAAGACGCTCAAACCGGGCATGCGATTCACTCGTAACGCTGGTGACAAGATGTTCAGATTGCAGCCCGCGTTGCACACCTTGTCCATGCCACCGGACTTGTCATGTCGAGCGGAGCGCTGCGGATTCGGGGAATCTCTCGGGCGTGCATGCTCCCCTCTCCCTCTGGGAGAGGGTCCGTGTGCCCTGCTCCCCTCTCCCTACAAGGGGAGAGGGCTAGGGTGAGGGTACTGCGGGGGCGGGGCAATGGGGTGCCGGGTGTGAGGACGTCTCTAGTGGGGCCTTGCCTGCTCCCCTCTCCCTCTGGGAGAGGGGCTGGGGGTGAGGGTTGGAGGGGTGTAGGGTGCTTCCCTGCGCCCGCTCGCCAGTGGCGCGGGGTGCTCGGTCCCCTCTCCCTACAAGGGGAGAGGGCTAGGGTGAGGGTACTGCGGGGGCGGGGCAATGGGGTGCCGGGTGTGAGGACGTCTCTAGTGGGGCCTTGCCTGCTCCCCTCTCCCTCTGGGAGAGGGGCCGGGGGTGAGGGTTGGCGGGGTGTGGGGTGCTTCCCTGCGCCCGCCAGCCAGTGGCGCGCGGCGCGGTTTCGCGCTAACGTTGGCCCCATGCGCGAGAAGGTCTACCCCGGCTTTGCCGCAGGCCGTAGCCTTGCAAAACCCCAACTCAAGGATCTCAAGGATGCCAAACGAGGCGTCGGTTTCACTCGTAAGATGCGCGATCAAGAATGCCGGAATCACTGGGGTTGGCATCCTTGATCAGGACGAGGCCGCCCCTCGCCCCCCTCGTTTGACACGTCCGAAGGCGAGGGATAGACTCCTCCTGTCCCCCGCAGCGCTGGCGGTACACCTGCTGGCACGGGTGCCGGAAAGAGGCGCACCGTCGCGGGGTCTACGGAAGAAGTTGCGTTAGATGTACGGCGAACGCCGACCCGAATTCGATCCGGACCAGGTGGTCCAGAACCTCCGACAGAGCTGGGAAGGCATACGCTCACGCCTTCCGGGCGGCGGCGGTTCCCGTCTCCTTATCCTCGGTGGCATCGTTGTCATCCTCGCTCTCTGGCTGGGCACGGGCTTCTACACCGTGCAGCCGTCCGAGCAAGCCGCGCTCCGCCTCTTCGGCGCGTACCGTGGCACCGAGGGCACCGGACTCCACTGGTATCCCCCATCGCCTATCGGCAATGTGGATGTCGTCTCCGTCGAGGAGACTCGGCGCATGGAACTCGGCTTCAGGACAGGCACTGGTGCCACCATAACCGAGGTCCCTGTTGAATCCCAGATGATTACGGGCGACCTGAATATCGTGGACATTGATCTCGTAGTCCAGTACCGCATAAAGGACCTCGGGGACTTCCTCTTCAACGTCGCTGACCCCGGCGACTTGGACCGGGTTGAGTCTCTGGAGGGCCGCCCGGACGGCAGGACACTGAAGGATGCCGCCGAAGCCGCTCTGCGGCAGGTAGTCGGGCGACGCTCGATCGACGACCCGCTGCGCGTCGGCAGGGAGGCGGTCCAGGTAAGTACACAGAATCTGCTCCAGGAGATACTGGACAGCTACGCGGCTGGCATTGAGGTACTGAGCGTCCAGCTGCAGGCCGTTCAGCCCCCGGACGCGGTGCGCGACGCCTTCGACGACGTCAACAGGGCTCGGGTGGACAAGGAGAGCCGCATCAACGAGTCGCTGGCGTACGAACAGGACAGGGTCCCGCGGGCGCGTGGTTCGGCTCAGCAGGTCATCCAGGCGGCGCAGGCATTCAAGGACGCCCGTATCGCGAGGGCGCAGGGTGAAGCGGCCGAGTTCACCGCCGTCTTCGCCGAGTATGAGACCTCCCAGGAGGTGACGCGCACCCGGCTCTTCCTCGAAGCGATCGAGGATGTTCTGCCCGGCGTCACTCTCTTCATCCTCGATGATTCCAATGGCAACGTGGTGCCGTTCCTGCCGCTGACGGAAGGCGTTCTTCCTGCGGCTACCGGCCCGGCTGCTGCGGTTTCGGGGAACGGGGGCTAAGCATGAAACTCCTCGTTCCACTCCTCGTGCTTATCATCGCGGCGGTCATCGTCGTCCCGCAGGCGCTGTACACGGTCGATGAGACCCAGTTCGTCGTCGTCACCCGTTTCGGTGAGATACAGACCGTCGTGCGCTCTCCGGGCCTGAAGGTCAAGGCGCCGTTCGTGGACACCGCGAACGTCTTGGACAAGCGCATCCTCCGCATAGACGTGACACCCACGTCCATGCCGGACCAGGACAACCAGTTCTTGGAAGTGGACGCCTACGTCCGCTACCGCATTGCGGACCCGCGGCAGTTCATCGAACGCCTGCGCACCGAGAGCGGCGCCAACGCGACCATCCAGCAGATCGTCATCGCGGCCCTGCGTGACGAGATCGGCCGAAGCACCCAGCCGCAGATCATCGGCGGGAGGCTGACCGGCATCGAAGAGGACCGCACCGTCGTGGAGCCCCTGGTGAACGAACAGGACATCCCCACCCGCGCGGCCATCGTCGCCCGGGCACTGGTCACGGCCAACGAGGTCGTGAAGTCCGAGAACTTTGGGGTCGACATCGTCGACATCCGCATCAAGCGCGCCGACTTCCCGGACGCCACGCAGGAGAACATCTTCACCCGCATGAGGACGGAGCGCTCCGTGCAATCGCAGGCGCTCCGGGCCGAGGGCGAGGAGTTGTACCGCGAACGCATCGCCGACGTCGACCGGCAGGTGGAGATCATCGCTGCCCAGGCGGACGAGACCGCCGACCGCCTCCGCGGTGAGGGTGAAGGAGAGGCGATCAGCATCCTCGCCGAGGCGCTCGAACAGGACCCCGAGTTCTTCGCGTTCCGCCGCAGCCTTGAAGCCTACCGGACGGTCCTGGGTGCCCAGACCACGCTCGTCCTGCCCGCCGACTCCGATTTGTTCCGGTACCTCCAGTCGTCCACCGGGGAAGGCTCTTCCGGTGACGAGGACTCCCTGGAAGGCCTGTTCGGTCTGTTCGGGTCGCTCCTCGAGGCTGGCGCAGCCATGGATGGAGACGGCAGCGCTGATGGCTCGTAGAGCCGCCCTGCTAGAATGAAGGGCGTGGACCCTTCCCTCATCCGCAACTTCTGCATCATCGCCCATATCGACCACGGCAAGTCGACGCTCGCCGACCGCATCCTGGAGATCACGGGCGCCGTCTCCGCGCGCGAGATGCACGACCAGTTGCTCGACTCGATGGACATCGAGCGCGAGCGCGGCATCACCATCAAGGCGCAGGCCGTCCGCATGGGGCTCGCCTACCAGGGCCGCGACTACGAGCTGAACCTCATCGACACGCCCGGCCACGTCGACTTCTCCTACGAGGTCTCGCGCTCGCTCGCGGCGTGCGAGGGCGCGCTGTTGGTGGTCGACGCCGCTCAGGGCATCCAGGCGCAGACGCTCGCCAACGTCTACCTCGCGATGGAGCACGACCTCACCATCGTGCCGGTGGTGAACAAGATAGACCTGCCCGCCGCCGAACCAGACCGTGTCATCGAAGAGTTGGGAACGGCGTTCGGCTTCGACGCGGACGAGGTGCTCCGCGTCTCCGCGAAGGACGGCACGGGTGTTCGCGGGCTGCTGGAAGCGGTTATCGAGCGCGTTCCACCGCCCGAGGCGCATGAGGAACGCCCGCTCCGCGCCCTCGTATTCGACTCCAAGTACGACTCGTACAAGGGCGTGATCGCCTACGTGCGCGTCATGGACGGAGCGGTGAAGGGCACGGACCGCGTGCGGATGATGGCGACCGGTACGGAAGCGGACCTGCTGGAGGTCGGCGCGTTCCGGCCTGCGATGGCAAAGGCGCCCAATCTGACTGCGGGTGAGGTCGGCTACCTGGCGACAGGGCTGAAGAGCGTGGGCGACTGCCGCGTTGGCGACACCATAACGCACGCCCGAGCAGGCGCGGCAGAAGCGCTCCCCGGCTACGGCGAGCAGAAGCCGATGGTGTTCGCGGGGCTGTACCCGAGCGACGGCAACGACTTCCACAACCTGCGTGAATCGCTGGAGCGCCTGCAGATGAACGACGCGGCGCTTGTGTACGAGCCGGAGAGTTCGCCCGCGCTGGGCCCCGGCTTCCGGTGCGGCTTCCTCGGTCTGCTGCACATGGAGATCGTGCAGGAACGGCTGGAGCGCGAGTACGGGATGGACCTCGTCGTCACCGCGCCGAGCGTCGTCTACCGCGTGACGATGAACGACGATTCGATGCGCGAGGTGTCGCGCCCCACGGACCTGCCGACGGGCGGCGAGTCCCAGCAGGTTGAGGAGCCATGGCTCGATCTGTCCATCCTGACGCCGTCGCGCTTCGTCGGCCCGATGATGGAGCTGATCAACTCCCGCCGGGGCGAGTTCAAGCGCACCGAGTACCTGGACGCGACCGGTGGACCCGCGGGGGACGCCGCGGCCGCGCCGTCGTCCGATCCGCGCGTCCTGCTCGAAGCGTCGGCGCCGATGGCCGAGGTGCTGGTGGACTTCTACGACCAGGTGAAGACACGCAGCCGCGGCTATGCGTCACTGGACTATTCGTTCAACGGCTACCGTTCCGCGCCGCTCGTTCGGCTGGACATCCTCGTGAACCAGTCGCCGGTTGATGCGCTGTCGCTCATCACGCACCGCGACCACGCTTACCACCAGGGCCGGATGCTCGTCGAGCGTCTGCGAAAGCTCATCCCGCGCCAGCTGTTCGACGTGCCGATCCAGGCGGCCATCGGGAGCAAGGTCATCGCCCGCGAGACGGTCACTGCGATGCGGAAGAACGTGCTGGCGAAGTGCTACGGCGGCGACGTGACGCGCAAGCGGAAGCTGCTGGAGAAGCAGGCGGAAGGCAAGAAGCGCATGAAGCGCATCGGGCGGGTCGAGGTGCCGCAGGAAGCGTTCCTCGCCGTCATCAAGATGGACCGCTAGCAGTCCGTTCGAGTGCGGCCCAACAGACGGGACAACTCCGCCATAGCCGGGTGGTTGGCGGACGTTGCAGTTGGCATCTTCTCATATCGTTCCAACAGCTCGGACTCCGAGAACCGCTGCGGCCAGTCTAGGTTAGCAGCAGCCCGGTCGCCCTTGAGCGTGACTGCCGACAGGCCGATCAGTCCGGTCACGTCGCGTATCATTGCACGTTCCGGATGCTTGAGATTAGCGTAGTAGATGTAGCTCCTCAGAGCCAGTTCACGGGGGCCGAGGCCCCCCGAGTCCAGAAGCAGGTCAAGAATAAGCAGTTGCCGCTCTGCAAGCGCCCTGCGCCTGGTGCTTTGGAGTTTGCTGAATAGCGACCTTGCGAACTCCCGGTAGAGCACCCGTTTCTGTTGGTCCACTATCTGAGCGGTGAGCGCATCGCATCTGTCCGCGACGGCCGGTAACGCGAACAGCAGGAACGGAGTGAGGTCATGTCCGGCACTGCGGGATTCGGACAATGCTCTGAAGTACTCGTCCTGGTGTTCGTAGTAGTAGTTGGAGAGGCTGACCATGACCATGTCGTTGACACTGGCCTCTCGCAGCATGAAGGCTTCCAGTGCGCGGGCGGTCCGCCCGTTGCCATCGCCGAATGGGTGCATCGCGCCGATGTGGTAGTGAGCGGCCATCGCCTGGACGATGCGGTCGTGCTGCGGGAACTCATTGCTGATTGCATCGGCGAGCGCGTTGAAAGCGGCCTGGCGGCCATCGCCTCCCTCGATGCCCCGGCAGCGCGGCATACCGAAGGTGACGTTTTCCCCGGCGCCTCGGGTTGCGCCCGGTTCACAGCGGTCATCGTCGCAGCTTGTAACGACGCGCCGGTGGATGTCTAGGATCAACTCGGCCGTAACCGGGTGGGTCGCAGGTAGCGAGCGCAGCCATCGGTAGGTTGCATCGGCGGCCCGCAACTGTCGTTGGGAACGGGTCAGGTCGTCACGCTCAGACGAATCGGGCTTCAGCGCCTCGTCCTGCTCGTGTTGGGTGAACTCAGCGCCCTCTATGCGTGAAGTGCCGACCGCCTCGAGGCGCAGTTGTTCCTCGTGCGCTTGTTCGATCCACTGAGGCAGAGAGGGCAACCGGTTCAGGACGCCTGCGGCGACTCGGGCACTCACCAGAGGGCGGGAGATGGCAGCATAGTCGTAGCGCACCCACTGTGAGGGGACGACGTAGTGGCTTGGACTCCCGGCAGTCATGTACGGGTCTTGCCGTCTCATTTCAAAGTCGTCTTGTATTGCCACTCCTGAATTGTGCCTGTTTCTACATTCTGTTGCAAGTTCATTTCAGGACAATTTCCGTATTGGTCCAAGTGGGATGATCAGCGCTGTCCCTCACGCTCCGCCAGGTCCTTCACCCACGTCCGCATCGCGTCGGCGTAGTCCGGGCGGCGGAGCGCGATCTCCACGGCGGTCTGCATGAGGCCGAGCGGCGTACCGGCGTCGAAGCGTTCGCCCTCGAAGCGGTAGGCGTGCACCGGCTCGCGCTGCGCGAGAACGGCGATCGCGTCGGTGAGCTGGAGCTCGCCGATCGCGCCGATGGTTATCTCTTCGAGGCAGTCGAAGATGGCGGGCGAGAAGACGTAGGGGCCGACGATGGCGAGGTTCGACGGGGCCTCGTCGCGCGGCGGCTTCTCGACGCTGCGCGTGAGCCGCGTCTCGCGGTCGGAGAGCGGCTCACCCTCAACGACACCGTAGCGCGAGACGTCGTCCCACGGCACCTCGACGACGCCGATGGCGTTGCCGTGCCGCTCGTAGGCGTCGAGCATCTGGCGGGTCACTGATGGTTCGCCGAGGAGTATCTCGTCCGGCAGGTAGACGATGAAGGGTTCGCCGCCAACCGCCTCCTTCGCCATGAGCACGGCATGGCCGAGTCCGAGCGGCTCCGGCTGGCGCACCGCGATGATGCGGGTCATGCGTCCGACGCGCTCGACCGGTTCGAGCTTCGCGTTGCCGCGCTCGCGGAGGGTGCGCTCGAGCTCGGGGGCGACGTCGAAGTAGTCCTCCATCGCGGTCTTGCCGCGCGAGGTGACGAGGACGACGCGCTCGATGCCGGCCTCAGCGGCCTGTTCGACGGCGTACTGGAGGACGGGACGGTCGACGAGGGGCAGCATCTCCTTGGGGACGGACTTGGAGATGGGGAGGAAGCGCGTACCGACTCCGGCGGCGGTGATAACGGCGGTGCGGACTGGCATGACGTAGAGAGGATAGCAGGCGTTCAGGGAGTAAGGGGAGAGCCGCCGCGTTTGACCTGCCGTGCCTCCGGGCATAGCATGGCTGTGGCCGTGCTAGACGGGGAGCTAGCGGTGCCCTGCACCCGAAATCCGCTTCAGCGGGGTTGAACTCCTCTCTAGAGGGCCGGTCTCGCCGTCTCTGGCCAGGAAACGGACGTTGAGAGCCAGACCCTGCGCGACGGAGCCCTGTGAACCGCGTCAGGTCCGGAAGGAAGCAGCGCTAAGCGGAGTGCTCTGAGTGCCGCAGACCAGTCTGGTTCGAGTCCGGAGCCATGGCTAAGCGCGCGGGCTCCCGGTTCGATGAGAGGTGCACGGCCTCTCCCCTGCAAGTCCGCGCGCCGGAGGCATAAGCATCCTCCGGCGCATGCGTTTCCGAGGCCAGCCATGGCGTACGGCGCTCCCAGGAAGAGCCTGGGGCAACATTTCCTGACCGACCGCAACATCCTCGGCGCGATTGCCGACGCGGCGGAAGTGGGTCCCCGCGATACGGTCATCGAGGTCGGGCCGGGGCGAGGATCGCTCACGACGGTGCTCGCGGAGCGGGCTCGGCGTGTCGTTGCGGTCGAGCTGGACGGCGCACTGGCGCGTTCACTCGCGGCTGTCATGCCGTCCAACGTCGAGATCGTGAAGGCGGACGCTCGCGCTGTCGACGCCATCGCATTGCTGGGAGAGTGCGCGCCGTACAAGATGCTCGGCAACCTGCCGTACTACGCCGCGATGCCCATCCTCCGGCGTTTCCTGGAGTCGGCATGTCGACCGGAGCGGGCGACGGTCCTGGTGCAGCGCGAGGTAGCGGAGCAGATGTGCGCGCGGCCTGGGGCGATGTCGCTCGTGTCGCTTGCGGTGCAGCTGTTCGGCAGCGCGCGCATCGCTCGCATCGTGCGTCCTGGGTCGTTCACGCCGCCACCGAAGGTGACGTCGGCAGTAGTGGCGGTCACCCTGTACGATAGCCTGGCGGAGGGGGTGGACGACACGGAGCGCTTCTTCGTGCTGGCGCGGGCGGGGTTCAGCGCGCCACGGAAGCAGTTGAGGAATGCACTGTCAGGTGGACTGGGCGTCGCGCCGGATGAGGCGGAACGGCTGCTTGCCGACGCAGGGATCGAGGCGTCACGACGGGCGCAGACGCTCTCGATGGCGGAGTGGGCTTCGTTGTACCGTGTGTGGAGGAGCGCGGAGGGATGAGTGGTGTAACGATACGAGAAGAGGGCGGCCTGCGCATGGAGCCGTCGTGCGAACACTGCGGCGCATCGCGCGTTCGGGAAGTGCCGTACTCGGAACGTGGCCAGCCCCTGCTGCCGAATGAACTCGATGAGCTGGCCTGGACAGACTACCTGTGCGACTGCGGCGTCGTTCGCCTGCGGATAGGCAAACGCCCGGAGTAGCAGGCGCTCATGGTCTCGTCATGGTGCAGCCGTCAGGTGGCTCGTTGGCTGCATTGGCCGGTGGGGGGTGCATCGCTATCGCCCCTGCGTCGTGGACGAGTACACTGGCCTGTGAAGCAACAGGCCCATGAGGAGGTCGCGATGAGTGAGCTGGTGCTGGGAACAGACGAAGGTGTGTTCGCGTTCCATCTGGACAGCGGCAAGTTCCACGAGGAGGATGGCCCTGAAACGCGGGTGATGCTCGCGACCGCTGGCGACACGGTATACGCCGTCACGGACGATGCAGCGGTCTGGCGCCGGAGCGGGCATAACCACTGGGAACTGATGAACCCCCGCGCGGTTGAGGTCCAGCCCTGGACGCTCGGGGCCGATGCTCGAGTGCCGGGCCTCGTGTGGCTTGGCGTATCGCCCGCGATGATGTACCGGAGCGGCGACGGTGGAGCCAGTTGGATTGGCTGCGATACGTTCAACGACATCCCCGGTCGTGAGACGTGGACGTTCCCTCCGCCTCCGCACATCCCACACGTACGATCGATCTTCCCTGACCCCGCGCAGGCGGGCGGCGTATACGTCGGCGTCGAGGAGGGCGGCGTGTTCCGCAGCGTCGACGACGGCGAGACCTGGGAGAGTCTGAACGAGGGGCTCTTCTTCGATGTCCACGAGGTGATGGCCGATCCCGATGCGCATCACATGTACGCGACCACGGGGTCGGGGTTCCACCGCAGCGAGGATGGCGGCCAGAGCTGGCGGCTGGTGAAGGAGGGTCTGGACCGACCGTACACGATGCCCCTGGTTGCAGCACCGGAAGACTCCGGGCTGCTGTTCACGGCGGCCGCTGCAACACCTCCGCCGGGATGGCGCGCGAATGGCACGGCGAACGCCGCGATCTACCGCAGCGTGGACGGCGGAGTCCATTGGCTCCGACTTGCGAATGGTCTTCCCGCTTCCTTCGAGGTGATGGTCAGGACGATGGTGGCAGGCCCCGGCGGCGCGCTGGTAGCGGCTGCGGCCAACGACCTCTATGTGAGCGAGGACCACGGGGACCACTGGAGCCTCGCGAAGTCCGGGATGCCCACGGTGCGATCGATGGTACTGGTGTAAACCTCACGGTGACCGGTCCGCACGCTACACTCGGCGTGCGGCATGTCCCGTCCCCCACGGTCAGGCCAGCCATCTCAGTGCTGCCGCCGTACGTACGTTGGAATCCCCGCCCAGGCTCCCTGAGGGCGGGGATTCCAGTCCATGCTAGCGGTTCTGTGGGAGCCCGAGCACCGCGCCCTGCTCCTCCTGGGCCCCGTAGCCCCACTTGAAGTCAGGGTTCTTGTATGCCTCGTCCGGCATGAGGCTCTCCAGCCCCCGCTTGTCGAGTTCCTCCTCGAACTTCTCGCGGATCCAGGGCTCCTCGTACGGGTACTCGATCTGGTCGCGCCTGCGGTCCTCCACCTTCTCGCTGTGGCCGCCGAACTGAGGAAGCGGCGCGAGTGCGAGGTAGCGGGCAGGCTCGACGCTGACGTTGAAGTGCTGGTGGAACCAGCGGTCAGGCGGGGTGAACATGCTGCCCTCATGCCAGGGTGCGATGATCTTCTCACCACCCTCCGGCCAGAGGATAGAGTAGCCCTCTCCCCCCGGGATGACGATGACTCTGCCGGGGCCGTGCCGGTGTCCCTTCTTGTAGGTCCCGGGCGGAAAGACGGACATGTGGCCGCCCATCTGGGAGTTGGGGAACGAGACGTCCACGACGTGGCCGCCGCCCCCGCGCTGCCGGTGGGGCACCAGGTCGTTCCAGGCGGCCATGTCGGTGAAGTAGTTGCCGTACCAGGTTGCGCCACGCCCCAGATTCGGCGCGCGCTTGGCGACGGCGTAGAGTTCGTCCTCGCGGGGCTGGAGCAGTTCGGGATGTGGATAGGGGTTGTTGAAGTAAAAGTCGGGATCCGGTTCGAGCGACATCGCGACCGGCAGGTAGTTGTTGTGCAGCATGCGCAAGGGCTGGTCGCCGCGTGCGTTGGCGAACTGGCGATGCGCGCCGCGTGGGATGAGGAAGAGGCTGCGCGGACCGAACTCGAAACTGTGCTTGCTGACGCCGTCGGCCCAGACTGTGGCGATGCCATGCCCCGCAAGGGTGTAGACGACCTCGTCGAGGGCGAACTTGAGCGGGGGAGCGCTCGCGCCGGGTGGAAGTTCCGTGATCCGTGCCTCCGCAACCCCCTCCATACCGGAGACCTGGATGAAGGCAGCGTTGCACTCGCGCTCGTGCCACGGAGCGACCTCGACGGTGCGGAGGTCCTCGATGAAGTAGCCCCGGTGGACGGGGACACCGTGCGCCTCCATCCAGTCGTCGTAGATGAACTTGCTGCTGCGGGTGCCTCCGCGAGCGACCGCGTCCTGTATCGCGCCGTTCTCGGTCATTCGTGTTCCTCCGGTGATGGTCAAGGCTTGCAGGGTGGATGGTATCGCATTCGCGGCTGACGTGGTGTGCGTGGCGTGCTTCCGCGCCGGCCGACGTGGCAGAGAAAAAGTTGGCGTACAATCGGGGCGGCGGCGTACCGCCGGGGAGGCGAAATGTCAGACGTTTTCGGCTACGAGGGCTTCCAGTACGAGTACGTTCCGGGGTGGCCGACGCTCCCTGAGGGCTACACCCTGCTCGAATGTCCCGGTGTCGCTGTGGACTCACAGAACAACGTGTTCCTGCTGACGCGGGGCGAGCACCCGTTGATGCAGTTCGACAAGGACGGCAACTTCATCAAGTCGTTCGGGGAGGGGTACTTCAGCAACCGCACGCACGGGCTGTACATCGCCCACGACGACACACTGCTCGTGGCTGACGACGGCATCCATACCGTGCAGCGGTTCAACAGCGCGGGGGAGCGGCTGTTCGAACTGGGCGACCGCAACAATCCATCGCCAAAGTGGGGAGGGCAGCCGTTCAACCGGCCGACTTCCGCGGCTATCCGTCCGTCCAACGGCGACTTGTACGTCTCTGACGGCTATGGGAACGCGCGGGTACACGTCTACAGCAACGCCGGGGAGTACAGGTTCTCGTGGGGCAGCCCCGGCATAGACCCTGGAGAATTCATGCGTCCGCACAACGTCGCCATAGACAGCGAGGACAGGGTCTACGTGGCCGACCGCGAAGCACACCGCATCCAGGTATTCGACCCGGAGGGGCGGTTCATCGTCATGTGGAACAACATCCACCGGCCCGACGCGATGGTGCTCTGGCAGGACCACATCTACGTTGGACAGCTGAACGGGATTGGTGGGTTCGACTCGCCGAACATGGGACATCGCGTCGAGGTATTCGACTTGGCGGGCAAGCTCGTCTCCCGGTTCGGCGCTCCGGTGGAAGGGGAGGGACCGGGCGAGTTCGTCGCGCCGCACGGCGTAGCGGTGGACTCCGAAGGGAGCCTGTACGTGGCTGAGGTCTCGTACACGATCATGGGCCGCCACCTGGACCCGCCCCGCGAGATGCGGAGCATCTCCAAGTACAAGCGCCGCTGGTAGCAACACCCGTGCTGCGTCTGCTCGCTCCCGCGAAAGTCAACCTGACGTTCGAGGTGCTCGGACGCCGTGCCGACGGCTACCACGAGGTGCGGACGATCCTGCAAGCGATCAGCCTCGCGGACGAGGTGACGTTCGAGGCATCCGACGACCTCAGTCTGACGGTCGAACCCGCGGGCGCTGCGCCTGTGGAGGAGAACCTCGTGCTGGCCGCGGCGCGCCTGCTGCAGCGGGAGGCGGGCGTTTCGGCAGGCGCGGCGTTCCACCTGACGAAGCGCATACCCACGGCGGGTGGGCTCGGCGGCGGGAGCAGCGACGCCGCGACCGCACTCCTTGGCCTGCGGCAACTCTGGGGTCTCGACCTCGACGCAGACGCGTTGCGTGAACTCGCGGCGCAGCTCGGCAGCGACGTGCCGTTCTTCGTTTCAGGCGGCACGGCGCTGGGGGAGGGCAGGGGGGAACGACTGACACCGTTGCCGTCCCCCCAGGGCGAGGCGGTCGTTGCCGTACCGGGTGCATCCAGGCCCCGTGACAAGACCGGGCAGATGTACGGCCTGCTGACGCCGGAGCACTACACGGACGGGAGCGCCACGGCGGATGTCGAGCGCCGGTTGCGGGGCGGAGAGTCGCTCGGCGGGCGTGTGGTCAACGCCTTCGATGCGGTTGCGACGCAGGCTTACCCGTTCGACGCGGCGCTGCGTGACGCTTTCGAAGCGGCAGGGCTGCGTCCGGTGCTGTGTGGAGCGGGGCCGTCCATGTTTGCGTTGGCAGATGCGGGAAAGGCTTCTGCTCTGGCTGAGCGCCTCGCGGTGCAAGCGGGCTGCCTGGCGTTGCCCGTGCGGTTCAGAGGGGCGTGGGGGCTGGAAGGCTAGCGCCAGACCGGTGGGGCTCAGATGAGGAGCCTCGCTCCCGCGATGAGCAGCCCCGTGCCGATCACGCCGAGTACGAGCCGTCCGCTGACCCTGGGCGCAAGCCGTACCCCGATCTGCGCACCGATCATCGCGCCAAGACCGGCGATGCCCGCTCGCAGCCAGAGACTCGGCTCGTCGCTGCTGAGCGTGAGGTGGATGGCCAGCGCGGCTGTCGCGGCGGCGGTCAGTTCCAGTTGGGAGGTTGCGACGGCGACGGCTTTCGGTATGCGGATGAGGAGCATCATGACGGGGACGTTGATGATGCCGCCGCCGATGCCGAAGAACCCCGCAACGAAGCCGGCCACAGGCGCGACGGCGGCGGTGAGCGGTTCGTTCACGCGGTATCCGTAGATGCGGCCGGTCTTCTCAACGATGGTTCGTTGCCGTCCGCGCGTCGAGGGTTCCTCAGGCCGGGACTCGAGCGCGCTGCGGCCGATGAGGTAGACCGCTCCCAGCAGGAGAGCCACGCCGAATACGACCTCGAACGCGCTGCGGCCGGTCACGCGGTTGATGAGCGCGCCCACTGCCGCGGCGGGAACCGCCAGCGCGATGAGGATGGCGGCTGTGCGGAAGTCCTGTAAGCGCCACAGGCGGTAGCCGACGCTTGCCGAGGCTGCGTTGAAAAACACGGCAGTGAGGGAGATGACCGTCACTTCTGCAGGGTCGGCGTCTGGGAAGATGAAGAGGAGGGCGGGGACTAGGAGAAATCCCCCGCCGACACCGGCGAGCGCTCCCACCGTGCCCACTGACAGCCCCAACAGGGCGAGGACGGCTGCCTGGGCGACGGTTAGCTCTGGGAGCATGGGACGCGCGTCCTACTGCGTCTCCGAGTCAAGGCTCCGTGGGGCGAGTGCGAGGCCGAGTTGGTCCAACTGGGACTGGTCGACCTGCGATGGTGCACCGAAGAGTGGGTCGACGCCGATCTGGGTTTTGGTGAAGGCGATGGTGTCGCGGATGGAGTCGGCCTTGTCAGACAGGATCATGATCAGCCGGTCTATGCCGCCGGCAAAGCCGCCGTGCGGGGGAGCTCCGTACTCGAAGGCCTCCAGCAGGTGACCGAACTGCGCCTCCACGTTCTCGGCGGAGTGGCCAAGGATACGGAAGATGGTCTCCTGCCGGGCGCGCTCGTGGATGCGGATGCTGCCTCCAGCAAGTTCGTAGCCGTTCGCCGCGAGGTCGTAGGCCCGGGAAAGGGCGTTCCCCGGGTCGGCCTCCAACTGCTCCCAATGGTCTTCGAAGGGTGAGGTGAAAGGATGGTGCACCGAGTCCCACCGCTGTTCGTTCTCGTTCCAGTCGAAGAGTGGGAAGTCGGTGATGACGCAGAGGGCGATGGTGTTGGGGTCGGCGAGGCTGAGCCGTTCGCCCATGTGCAGGCGAAGCTGGCCGAGCGTTGAGGATGACTGCGGGTCTGCTCCGGCCACTATGAGGATGAGGTCGCCGGGCGTTGCGCCGCAAGCGGCTGCCATCGCCTTGATCTCGTCGAAGGCCAGCGCGCGGGCGGGTGTGCGCACCTGGTCTTGGGTGAGCGCGTCGAGCGAGCCTGCTGCTTCGTCGAGTGCAATGGTGACGAGGCCGCGCGCGCCGTAGCGCTTGGCAAGCTCGATCAGTTCGTCGGCCTGTCGGCGGGGGATCGAGGCGAGGCCTGGAGCGGCGAAGCCTTTGACCACGCCGCCGTTCGCGACCACGCCGGAGAAGACCTTGAACTCGCTGCTGGCGACGATGAGAGAGAAGTCGGCTATCTCCAGCCCGAAGCGTATGTCAGGCTTGTCGCTGCCGAAGCGCGCCATAGCCTCGTTGAAAGTGAAGTGGGGGACGGGCAGAGGCACACGCTTGTCAGGCCGGATGGTCTGGATGAGGTCCGTGTACAGGTCGGTCATGAGGGCGACGATGTCGTCGCGGTCGACGAATGCCATTTCCAGGTCGAGTTGGGTGAACTCGGGGAGGCGGTCGGCGCGCGGGTCTTCATCGCGGAAGCAGCGGGCGATCTGGAAGTAGCGGTCAGTGCCTGCGACCATCAGGAGCTGTTTCAACTGTTGAGGAGACTGAGGGAGGGCGTAGAAACTGCCCTGGTGGATGCGGCTGGGGACAAGGAAATCCCGTGCGCCCTCCGGCGTGCTCTTGATGAGGATGGGGGTCTCGATCTCCACGAACCCGCGCTCGTCGAGGTAGTCGCGGATGAACTTGACGACGCGGTGGCGCATGCGAAGGTTCTCGCGCATGAAGGGACGGCGCAGGTCCAGGTAGCGGTAGCGCATCCGCAGCAGTTCGTCGACCGGAGCGTCCTGGCTCACGTCGAACGGCGGCGTCCGGGATGGGTTGAGGACGACGGCGGCGCTCGCCAGCACCTCGACGTCCCCCGTGTCGAGATTGGAGTTGGCGGTCCCTTCGGGACGCGGGCGCACCGTGCCGGTTATCTGCGCGACCCACTCGGCGCGGAAGCGCTCCGCGACGTTGAACGCATCCGGCGCTTCCTCCGGGTGGAAGACCACCTGTATGAGGCCGGTGCTGTCGCGCAGGTCGATGAAGACGAGGCCGCCGTGGTCGCGGCGGCGGTGCACCCACCCGGCGAGGGAGACGGTCTGTCCTGCATGTTCGAGGCGGAGGCTGCCGCAGCCAACGGATTTCAGCAAGGCGACTATGGGCTCCAGTCGGTTGATGTGGCGGCTGGAGAGCGTTCGCTCCGCTCCGAAACGGAAACCGCCGTTCGATTACCTTATCGCAAGCGTACGCGACGGCGCTATCAGCGCGGGCGTGAAGGAGCCTCGATCTACCGTCGTTCGGGGTGCAACCGGGGTCGCCCCAACGGCGCCCGCTCTTCTCCGCGGAGGCCATCCATGATAAGGTTAGAGAGTGCGCACCTATGCGCGCCAGTCCCCAGCCGACAGCTCCGAGGGCGCGAGCCGAGTGTGAAGATATCCACTGAGCAACGCGAGCCGCGCGAAGCGGTTCTCACGGTAGAACTCGATAACGCCGATATCGAGCCGTACCTTGATCAGGCGTACCGTCAGGCGGTTCGCCGTCTCTCCATCCCCGGGTTCCGGAAGGGCAAGGCCCCGCGACGCATCGTCGAGCAGATGTTCGGCCGAGGGTACTTGCTCAATGAGGCGCTGGACACGGTCATCCAGGAGTTCACCTCCAAGGCCGTGCAGGAAGAGGGACTGGACATCGGCGGTATTCCGTCAGTGTCCCTCGACGAGCTCGATCCTCCGCAGTTCACAGCCACCGTTCCCTTGCAACCGCTCGTCGACCTCGGGAACCTAGATACGGTGCGTCACCCGAAAGAGGAAGCGGACCTGCCGGACGAGCGCGTGGACGCGACGCTCGAGCAGATGCGGATGGAGTTGGCCGTCTGGGAACCGGCGGACGATGCCGTGCAGATGGACGATCTCATCAATCTGACCATCACCGGCTGGGTGGAGGAGGACGGCGAGCGGCGCGAGATCGTGCACTCGGAGGAGACGGACTACATCCCCCGGCCCGGTTCCACGTTCCCCGTGCCGGGCCTCGACGAAGGGCTCGTGGGACTGCCGGTGGGAGAGCAGCGCACGTTCGACGTCGAAGTCCCGGAGGACGCGGCGAACGCCGAGGCCGCTGGCAAGACGGCGCACTTCGAGGCGACGGTCCACTCCGTCAAACGCCGGAGCCTTCCCGAACTGGACGACGAGTTCGCAAAGAGCGTCGGCGATGACTACGAGTCGCTGGAGGCGTTGCGCGAGAAGATGCGCGAGAACCTGCTGGAGCGCGAGAAGCGCCTGGCGGACATTCGACACCAGGACGAGACGCTGGCCAAGGTGACCGAGGAGGCGTCCATCGCGATATCCTCGCTCATCGTCGAACACGAGGTCGAGCACTACGTCCATGGCCGCGAGGACGACATCAAGGCGGGCCGCGTCGGGCTCGAGGAGTACCGCGAGTACCTCTCGTGGCAGGGGATGTCCGACGAAGATGTGCACGAGCAGGCGCGCCCGAAGGTCGAGGAGCGGCTGAAGCGCGCGCACGTCATACGCGCGGTCGCCCAGCGGGAAAGCATAGAGGCAACGGACGAGGACGTTTCCGAGGAGATCAACAGGCTGCTGGCCGACTCCGGCGAATTGGCGGAGGAACATCGGAAACAGTTGGAGGACCCAGACAGTTGGGAGTCCATCCGGCGCATGCTGGTGCAACGGAGGACGCTGGAATATCTGAGCAGCCTGGCGCTCAGGGATGCGCCCGCGTCCGGTGAAGCGGAAGCGCCTGCAGCGCAAGGCAAGAGCGGAGCCCGAAGGCAGCCAAAGGCTCCGGCCAGGCAGACTCGGGCCAGGAGACAGCAGGGAGGAGAGAACGATGCGTGATTGGCCTATCCATGGTTCGCTGAGCGCAGGCGCGATGCAGCCACCGGAGAACATCATTCCGATGGTTATCGAGACCGGCGCCCGCGGCGAGCGCGCCTATGACATCTACTCGATGCTGCTGAAGGAGCGCATCGTCTATCTGGGGACCCCCATCAACGACATGGTGTCCAACCTGATCGTCGCTCAGCTCCTCTATCTGGAGCGCGAGGACCCGGACAAGGACATCAACCTGTACGTGAACAGCCCCGGCGGCGTGATCACGTCCGGCCTGGCGATCTACGACACGATGCAGTTGATCAAGCCGGATGTCTCGACCATCTGCGTGGGGATGGCCGCGAGCATGGGGACGGTGCTCTTGTGCGCAGGGACGAAAGGCAAGCGTTTCGCGTTGCCCAACTCCACCATACACATGCACCAGGCGCTGGGCGGCGCTCAGGGACAGGCTGCGGACATCGAGATCGCTGCACGGGAGATCCTGCGCATGCAGGACAAGATACGGACGATCCTTTCGACGCATACGGGTCAGCCTTACGAAAAGGTTGCCCGCGACAGCGACCGCGACTTCTACCTTCCTGCCGAGGAAGCGAAGGAGTACGGTCTGGTGGACGAGGTGCTAGGGGTTCCGCTGGGATCAACGAACAGCGCGATTCTCAACTAGGACGGGTACAACCGATGCCGAGCAACTCCGGAACGTTACCGCCTCACGGCGAGCATGTGTGCAGCTTCTGTGGGAAGGCACAGAACGGAGTCAAACGCCTCATCGCCGGACCCGGCCGGGTCTTCATCTGCGACGAGTGCGTCCGCCTCTGCCAGCAGATCATCACCGAGGAAACCACGTCCGGGGGTGAGGATCACGCGCATCTGCCTGGCAGCCCCTCGCCCAAGGAGATGGCCCATCGCCTGGACGAGTATGTCATCGCGCAGGACCGTGCCAAGCGGGTTCTCAGCGTTGCGGTGTACAACCACTACAAGCGGGTCCGCTCGAACTCCACGACCAACGACGTCGAGATAGAAAAAAGCAACATCCTCCTGGTCGGACCGACGGGCTCGGGCAAGACGCTCCTCGCCCAGACACTGGCGCGCATCTTGGACGTGCCGTTCGCCATCGTGGACGCGACCTCGCTCACCGAGGCCGGGTATGTTGGCGAGGACGTTGAGAACATACTGCTCCGCCTCATCCAGGCCGCCGACTACGACGTCGCCAAAGCGGAGCGCGGCATCATCTACATCGACGAGATCGACAAGATCGCGCGCAAGAGCGCGAACCCTTCCATCACGCGTGATGTCTCCGGCGAGGGTGTGCAGCAGGCGCTGCTGAAACTGATCGAGGGCTCCACGGCCAACGTTCCGCCGCAGGGCGGCAGGAAGCATCCTCAGCAGGAGTTCCTGCAGTTGAACACGGCGAACATCCTGTTCATCTGCGGCGGGGCATTCGATGGGTTGGAGAAGATCATCGCCCGCCGGGTCATGTCTAACCACCGTATCGGCTTCCACGCTGCCGCGACCGGCACCGGCACCGATGACGAGATACGCGAGGCAGTTGAGCCGGAGGACCTGCTGGAGTACGGGTTCATCCCTGAACTGATCGGCAGGCTGCCGGTTGCGGTGGGCCTGCAGGGGTTGGACCGGGACTCGCTGGTGCGCGTGCTGACCGAGCCCAAGAACGCGGTGGTGAAGCAGTTCCAGCACCTCTTCGCGCTGGATGGAGTGGAGTTGAGCTTCACGCAGGCAGCGCTGGGGGCTGCGGCCGAGCAGGCGCTGGGGCGGCAGACCGGCGCGCGAGGACTCCGCTCCATCATTGAGGAAGCGCTGCTCGACGTGATGTACGAGCTGCCATCACTCGATTTCGCGGCGCGGTGCGTCATAGATGCAGACAGTGAGGGCGGCCTTGGCCGCCCTGTTCTGTACTCCAAGGCGGACCAGGTCATCACCATCCAGAGCATCGAGTCGCTCAAGACGGCCTAGACATTGCCCGTCCCTCGGCTGCCCTCACGGGACCACCTCGAAACTCGCAGCCAGCACACCGGTCTGCAACGCTAAGCCGGATAGCGCCAGCGTCAGCCGCCTGAGTGGCGTAGCAGTGTGCTCCGTGCGCAGCGCCATTCTTATGCCCCACGCCGAACACGCGGCGATAACGACGGTCAACACGACCTCCCCGGCTGAGTAGGTCCCCTCGGCGACGTCTGATAGGCCCAGCAGGTACAGCCAGATCAGCGCCATGACGAATGCCCAGAGCCCGAGCACGCCGATGGCCACGTATGCGCCCGCCGGAGGCCATCGCAACACTACGAGGAGGGCCAGCACAATCGGAACGATCTGGACGACGTGGCGTGCGAACGTGCCGCTCAACATACCCACGATCAGAAGCGATATGGCAACGCCGACGAGGCACCGCCCCACGCCCCCTGCGTCGGGTGCGAGCACAGCGAGGCCTCAGACGCGGGGCTTGCGGACGCGCCGCGCCAGCTTGTTCAACGTCGTGTAGATATGGACGAAGGCGCCCGCGGGCGACTCGGTGAGGGTTGCCTCCGCGAGCGCCTGCCTGAACCCTTCTGGCGTGCCGTCGAAGTCCGGGAACTCGGTGAACGTACGCCCGAGCTCGCGCGCCGTGTGTGCGTCGCTGACGGCGGTGACGGGGAGGCCGTGCTCGGCGGCGAAGCGCCGGGCGTCCGCGTTGTCGCTGGCGCGCATGGTGCGTGCGTTGAAGCCTTCCACGATATCGATGTAGGGGAGCAGGTCGGTAGCCGTGTCCCTGTCAAGCGCTGAGCGTCCCATGCCGGTGAAGGGGTGTGGCACGGAGACGAGAGCGCCCTGCTCCTTGATGCGGCGCGCGGTCTCGACGGGGTCCAGCCCCGCCGGAACGTCTTCCTGCAGGAAGAGGCCGGTTATCTCCCCGGCGGTCGACTTGACCTCAGCGCCGACGATGACGGTGAACGGCGCGATCCTCTGCGCCGCGCGCCCGCCCTCCAGCGAGTTGTGGTCGGTCACGGCGATGCAGTTGAGGCCGACCCGCAGGCACCGCTCCACGAGCGCCTCGGGAGTCGTGAGGCAATCGTGGGAGAAATGGGTGTGCATGTGGAAGTCACCGCGGAGGGTCATCGAACACTCCGAGTTCCTGCTGAGGCAGCGCCATCGGCTGTTGCCCCTCTTCGGTCGCGTCCGTCTGTCCCTGGAAGTTGCGCCGGATGCGGCTCACCTGCAGTTCTGCCTTCGCGAGCAGGTCGTTGCAGGTCCTGGCGAGTTCCGCGCCGCGCGCCAGCAGGCGGGTCGCCTCGGCCAGGGAAACGTTGCCCTCTTCCAGCGTCTGCACGGTCTCGCGCAACTGGGCGAGCGCCTCCTCGAAAGATGGCTCACGGTCGGTCTGTGGGGGTTGCTGTTCCATCACGCTCGATTCTTTGCAGTTACCATCGCTTCGAGCTCTCCGTGATGCAGCGTGGCACGGATGAGGTCGCCCGGCAAGACGTTGTCCGAGGATGTCAGCGTCTTCCCGTCACGCACCGAGGTTACCATCGCGTAGCCCCTCCGAAGGATGGCCGATGGATCGAGCGCGGCCAGCGTGCTGCTCAGGCTCCCGGTCTGCTCCCGGCGCAACCGGATGAGCGCGTCGATGCCGGTGTGGGCGCGCTCCAGAAGTTCGTCCACGCGCTGGCGGTGCATGGCAGTGTCGGGGAGGCCCCGCTGCATGCGGCCGATCAGCGATTCAAGCTCGCTGGCCCGCTGTGCGGAGTAGTAGGCGATAGCGTTGCCGGACCGCGCCGTGAGGCTGGCGACCTCCGCGCTGAGCACGCGCACGTCAGGCGTGACTGCTGCCGCGGCAGCCGACGGCGTCGGGGCGCGGAGGTCGGCGGCGAAGTCGGCGATGGTGTAGTCGGACTCGTGCCCGACCGCGCTGACGATGGGGATGCCGCTGGCGTAGATGGCGCGGGCGACCTCCTCCGAGTTGAAGGCGCGGAGGTCTTCCAGCGAGCCACCGCCTCGAGCGACGATGATGACGTCCACGTCCGGCAGCCTGTTTAGTGCACGGATGGCGCCTGTCAACTCGGCGGGGGCTTCGTCGCCCTGGACCCCGGCGTCGCAGAGCACCAGCTCACCGAGCGGATAGCGGGCGCTGAGGACGGTCATGATGTCGTGGATGACCGCGCCCTGCGCGGAGGTTACGACGCCTATCCTGCGGGGGAATGGAGGCAGCGGGCGCTTGCGGGTCGGGTCGAACAGCCCTTCGGCCTCGAGTTGGGCTCGCAGGCGCTCGAAATCGGCGGCGAGCGCGCCTTCTCCGGCGGGGACGACTGAATCGGCGTAGAGCTGTGTCTCGCCCCGGTTGGAGTAGAACGATACACGCCCGTGCGCTATCACCTGCGCGCCGTTCACGACGTGCTCGCCGCCGTAGTAGCCGCTGAAATGCACGGCTTTGAGTTGGTGCTCCGCGTTCTTGAGTATGAAGTAGCGGTGGCCAGCGCCGGACGCGAACAGGTTGGAGACCTCTCCCGTTATCCAGACGTTGCTGAGGTACACGTCGCGGTCGAGCACCGCCCTGATGTACTCGGTGATCTGGCTGACGCTGTAGACCTGCATGAGAAATCTCCCGGGCCGTATGCCGGGTGGCGCTAGGCGTTCACGCGGGTGACATACTCGCCGGAGCGGGTGTCCACGCGCACCTTGTCGCCGACGGCGATGAACATGGGCACGGTGACGCGGATGCCGGTCTCCAGCGTGGCGGGCTTGCCCCCGCCGGACGCGGTGTCGCCCTTGTAGCCCGGAGGCGTCTCGCTGACGACGAGGTCCACGGTGGTCGGCATCTCCACCATGAGGGGCTTGTCGCGGTAGAAGACGAGCTCGCAGTCTGTCTGGTCGACCAGGTAGTCGGAGGTATCGCCGACAACGTCCTTGCCGACCTCGTATTGGTCGTAGGACGTCGTGTCCATGAAGTTGTAGATGCCGTCGGCCTCGTAGAGGAACGTGCACTCGCGGTTCTCCACGGGCGCCTTGGTCAGCTTTATGCCGTACCCGGAGAACGATTTGTCGAGCAACTGGCCGGTGAGCAGGTTGCGCATCTTGATGTGGTAGACCGGCGCGCGCTGCTGCATCTTCTGCTGGTAGTACTCCTCCACCTTGAAGGGCACGCCATCCATCTCGATAGTCGTGCCCCGGCGGAGGTCTCCGAATTCCATGACCATTACTGGGACTCCTTCTTATACGGGGATGATGTCGCGTTTGTGGGCCTTCGTGAGGATGCGGGGTCTCCCGTTCTCCATTACCACGAGGTCCTCTATGCGAACGCCGCCCCAGCCGGTGAGATAGACGCCGGGTTCGACGCTGAAGACCATGCCGTCCTCTATCGCGTCGTCTGAGTTCGGGCCCACGCGCGGCAGCTCATGCACGGCGATACCGATGCCGTGGCCGAGGCTGTGGCCGAAGTCGTCGCCGTAGCCCGCGTCCGCGATGATCGCCCGCGCGATGCCGTCTATCTCCGCACCGGTCATGCCGGCAGTGGCGTTCGCTTCCGCGGTCTCCTGCGCGGTCAGGACAAGGTCGTATATCTCGCGGAACTTCGGACTCGCTTCGCCTAGGACGAAGGCACGGGTGATGTCGCTGCAGTAGCCCTCGTAGAGCGCGCCGGTGTCGATGTAGACGCCGTCGCCGTATTCCAGGGGGCGGTCTGTGGGGCTGTGGTGGGCCTTCGCGCCGTTGGGTCCGGAGGCGACGATGGTGGGGAAGGAGAGGCCGTCAGCTCCGGCGTCCCGCATGGCGCGTTCGATGCCCCAGGCGATCTGCCGCTCCGTCATGCCGGGCTGGATCCCGGCTGCGACCGTCTCGACGGCCTCGTCGGCGATCTCGATGGCCCGCGTGAGCGTTTCGAGCTCCGCCGCGTCCTTCACCGCACGGAGCTGGTCGGCCATGCCTTCGGTGGACACGAGCTCCGGCGCGAGGTCGAGCGCCTGCAGCTTCTCGGCCAGCGCCTTGTGGGCGGCGACGGTCACCGAATCGTCCTCGATGCCGATGTTTCTCGCGCCGGAGGCCGACACGACCTCCGAGAACCAGTCGTAGCCGGCCGCCATGTGGATCACGCGGTAGTCCGGTGCCTGCTGCGCCGCCTGCTCGGTGTAACGGAAGTCCGTGGCAAGTGCCGCATCGTCCGGCGTTATCCAGAGCCAGCCGTGTGTTCCGCGGAACCCGGAGTAGTAAGCGACGTTCTTGCTGAGCGAGCGCTCCGTGTTGAAGATGAGCATCGCGTCGAGCCCATCCTCTGCCATGCGGGCGCGGAGCCGTGAGATGCGGTCGGCAGTGCTCATGCTGCGTTCTCCTCCGCAACGAGATATTCCAGCGCCAGGATATAGCCGCGAGGGCCGAGTCCGCTGATGATGCCGCGCGCTACGGGAGCGGTGAGCGAGGTGCGGCGGAACTCTTCCCGCGCGTGGATGTTGGACAGGTGCACCTCGACCACCGGAACGCCGACCGCTGCGATGCAGTCCCGTAGCGCGACGCTCGTGTGGGTGAACCCGCCGCCGTTGAGGATGACGCCGGACGCGGACGCGGCGTTGGCCTGCAGGTAGTCGATCAGCCCGCCTTCCGAGTTGGACTGGAAGAAGTCCAAGGATGCTCCGAGCTCGACCGCCCGCTCGCGCACGGCGCGTTCGATGTCGGCGAGCGTCGCGCTGCCGTAGATGGCGGGTTCGCGCTGGCCGAGGAGGTTCAGGTTCGGGCCGTTCACGACGAGGATGGTCATTCGGAGTCCTGGCGCTCGGAGGCGGGCGCGTGCGCCAGTGGGTGGGCTGCAAGGTACACGCGCCGCGCCTCCTGTTGGCTGACGTGAGTGTACACCTGCGTGGCGCTGGGCGTGGAATGGCCGAGCAGTTCTTGGACGATGCGCAGGTCCGCGCCGCCGTTGAGAAGGTGCGTCGCGTAGCTGTGGCGCAGCGTGTGGGGGTGCACGTCCTCCCGCAGACCGCTGCGCCTCGCGTAGTTCCGGACGATGCGCTGGATGGAGCGCGCTCCGAGTCTCCGGCCGTGCGTGTTATGGAAGAGCGGGCCGGTCTTGTCCTGTGGCGCGTCCTCCGCGTTGAGGTACGCACGGAGGGCGTTCCGCGCCTTCGTGCCGAGCGGCGCCTGGCGCTCCTTCGACCCCTTGCCCCATATCCGTACGGTGCTCTCTTCCAGTGAGACGTTCTGCCGGTCCAGGTTGGCTGCTTCGCTCACCCGGAGTCCGCAGCCGTAGAGCAACTCCAGCAGGGCGGCATCGCGCAGGCGGGTGCCGGCATCGTCAGCCCCGGAAGGCGCTTCGACGAGTCGGGCCGCCTCGGACACAGAGACGAGGTCGGGCAGTCGGCGCTCCAGTTTCGGCGTGAGCCTGCCCATCAGGGTGGACCGGGGACGCCACAGCGGCGCGTCCGGCAGGAGGCCGCGCTCGATGAGGTATCGCATGAATGAGCGGAGCGATGCGAGCATCCGGTGCACGCTCGCGCGGGCATGGCCGCGCCTGCCGGCGGCGCGCCCGCTCGTTACGGTGCGGCGTTCCAGCAGCCATGCGACGTAGTCGCGAACGAGGCTGCGGTACTCGCGCGAGACATTCGTATCGCCGTTCCGGCGCACGAAGTCCCGAAGCCCTTTCGCGTCGGGCCCGACCGGACAGTCCTGCTCGTCCAGGTACTGCAGGAAGGGAGCGAGGTCGGCAACGTAGTTCCGGACGGTCGCGTCCGAGAGCGCGCGGGTCGAGCGCAGGACGCGCTCGTACTCCGCTATGAGCGGTTGCGCCACGGAGCGGGGCTGGTCTGTGTTCGGGCTTTCCATGACGCTGCGCGCTAGGCGACGCCCGCCGGCTCCTCGGCGGGGGCAGGCCCTTTCCAGGCGCAGTTGGTGCAGTTCGCCTGGCCGCGCGCTCCGAGCACCATCAGACCGTCGCATTCCGGGCACGGCTGGAGCAGCGGCTGCCGGTTGACGAGGAAGTTGCACGTGGGGTAGTTGGAGCAGCCGTAGAAGGGGCCGCGTCTCCCCCGCCGTTCCACGAGGCTGCCGCCGCAGCGCGGGCAGGCCGCGCCGGTGTCCTTTGGTGCCTCCTTCGGAAGCCGCTTGGTGTTCTTGCAGTCGGGGAATCCGGTGCAGGCGAAGAAGGGACCGAACCGCCCGCGCCTCAGTGCCATCGGCTTGCCGCAGATGTCGCAGGTCTCCTCGCTCTCATCGTCGGGCTGCCCGCCAGAGTCGTCCGCGGCCTTCGCCAGGTTCTTGCTGTTCTTGCAGTCGGGGTAGCCGGTACAGGAAAGGAAAGCACCGAAGCGCCCCAGCTTGACGATCATCGGCCTGCCGCAAACGTCGCACGGCTCGTTGGTCGATTCGCTCGCCGCTTCCTCGGAGGCTTCCTTGATCGCCTTCCTCGCTTTGTCGAGGTCTTCGCTGAACGGCCCGTAGAAGCCCCGCAGGAAGTCCACCCACTCCTGCTTTCCGTTGGCAACCTCGTCCAGCTGGTCTTCCATGCGCCCCGTGAAGCTGATGTCCATGATGTCCGGGAAGTGCGTGATCAACTGGCCGCAGACGAGTTGGCCGAGGTTGGTCGACCGCAACACGCGCCTGTCGCGGGTGACGTACTTGCGATTGACGAGCGTGTTGATGATCGCGGCGTAGGTGCTCGGGCGTCCGATGCCCTGCTCCTCGAGCGCACGCACGAGGCTGGCCTCCGTGAAGCGCGGAGGGGGCTGGGTGAAGTGCTGGCCGGGCGTCAGCCCGGAGCAGTCGAGCGGCTGCCCTTGCTGCAGCGGCGGCAGGGCGCGCGAGTCGTCCTCCTCGGCGTCGCGAGGGGTGCCCTCGTCGCGCTGTTCCATGTAGAGGACGCGGAAACCGGCGAACCGCACGACGGAGCCCGATGCTCGGAAGAGGTACGCGGGTTTGCCGGATGCAGCGGCGCGGACGTCCACCCTTGTTGCGTCCAGGACCGCGTCGGCCATCTGGCTGGCCACCATGCGGTTCCAGATCAACTCGTACAGGCGCGCCTGCTCGGCGGTGAGGTGCTGGCGGATGGATTGGGGCGTGCGCCCGATGGCCGTCGGCCGGATGGCCTCATGCGCTTCCTGCGCGACCTTGGAGCGGGACGTGTAGCGTCTGGGCGCGCGCGGCAGGAACTCCTTGCCCCAGCGCTCTTCGATGTATCGGCGCGTCTCCTGGACCGCGCTCGGAACGACCTGCGGCGAGTCCGTGCGCATGTAGGTGATGAGGCCCTGCCTGCCCTCCGAGCCTATGGCGATGCCTTCGTACAGTTGCTGGGCGACGGTCATCGTCCTCGTGGCCGAGAACCCGAGCCGCCGCGAAGCCTCCTGCTGCAGGGTGCTCGTGATGAACGGCGGAGCGGGCCGCCGGTTAACTTGTCGCGTGGTAACGGAGTCGACGCGGTAGGCTGCGCCGTCCAGGTCGCTGAGCACGGCGTTGGTAGCGGCTTCGTTCGGCAGGGCGATTTCGTCCTTCTGGTCGGCGAGGTTGCGCAGGGTGGCAGTGAACGACGCGTTCTCCGCCGTAAGAAGGGCAGCCTCGATAGACCAGTACTCGACCGGAACGAAAGCGTCTATCTCCTTGTCACGCTCCGCCACGAGGCGCAAGGCCACGGACTGCACACGCCCCGCGGACAGAGCGCTGGCCGTGTCCAGGTCCTGGGCATTCAGCATGTTCTGGCTGCTCAGGCGGTTCAGCTCCTGCCCTACCAGTGGTTTGAGGAGGGGACTGAGCTTGAAACCGACGAGCCTGTCCTCGATGCGGCGCGCCTGCTGGGCGTTGACGAGCTCCATGTCGATGTCGCGCTCGTTGGCGAACGCCTCTTTGACCGCGTCCGGCGTGATGGAGTGGAAGACGACGCGGCGTATGGGCTTGCTCCGCCACCCCGCGGCCTCCAGGACGTGCCAGGCTATCGCCTCGCCCTCGCGGTCAGGGTCGGTTGCGAGATAGACGTCGTCTGCGCTTTCTCCCGCCGCACGGATCTCCTCGACGACCTTCTGCTTGTCCTCCGGCACCTCGTACCACGGAGTGAAGTCCCGGTCGGGGTTCACGCCGAGTCTGCGCCGCGGCAGATCGCGGACGTGCCCCATCGAGGCCTTTACGGTGTAGTCGCGTCCGAGGAACCTGCCGATGGTGGCCGCTTTGGCGGGGGACTCCACGATGACGAGATGGCGCGACACTGCTCCGTGGGTGGTCGCGCGCGTGCTTCGGGTCGTGGTGGCGCCGGAGCGCTTCTTGCTGGATGACGTTTTTCGGGTGGTGGGTGTTTTTGCCATGTCTCCAACATACGGCCAGGGGCAAGGCTCTTGTCAAGTGAGTTAGCGAACGGATGCGGTCCTGGCCCGTATGTAGTTCATCCGTCCCACCTGTAGCGCGGAGCCCTTAATCTCCATCACGGCGAGCGTGCTGCTGGCCTGCGTGATGGAGATGCCGGTGCTCCGGCTCAACTCGTCTATGTGCTGCGGCTCGTGGGTAAGCGCTTCCAGCAGCCGCGTCTCCTCATCCGTATCGGCGGAGAGGTCAGGGAGCGGCTGCTGGCGCGGCGCGCCGCCGATACGCAGTTCCTCCAGCACGTCCTCGGCCCGCATCACGAGCTTCGCGCCCTGCTGGATGAGCCAGTTCGTGAGTTCACTCGCGGGCGAATGGATGCTTCCGGGTACGCAGAGCACCTCTCTGTTCTGCTCCAGCGCAAACTCGACGGTCGACCGTGCGCCGCTGTCCCTCGGGGCTTCCACGACCAACACGCCGAGGGCCAGTCCGCTGAGCAGGCGGTTGCGCCGGGGGAAATGGCGCGCCTCCGGCTTGGAGCCGAGCGGGTATTCGGAGATGACAGCCCCGTTGTCCACGATGCGGTCGAACAGCGATCTGTGCTCGGGTGGGTAGACGACGTCCAGGCCGGAGCCGATCACCGCTATCGTCCTGCTTCCCGCCCTGAGCGCGGCATCGTGTGCCATGCCGTCTATGCCGCGCGCCAGCCCGCTGACGACGGTGACGCCGGACTCCGCTAGGTCGCCGGCCAGTTGTCTCGTTACTTCCTTGCCGTACACAGTGGGGTTGCGGGTGCCCACGACGGTGATCCGCACCTCGTCGTCGGGTTGCAGCGTTCCCTTGACGTAGAGGATGGGCGGCGGGTCGTCTATGTTGCGGAAGAGGCGCGGGTAGTCGGAGTCGTGCCAGGTGAGCACCGCTACGTTGGCGTTGCGCACCTGTTCGAGTTCGCGTTCCGGTTCGACGACCCGGCGCACCTGTTCGATAGCGCTGACGACGCCGGAGGTGAGGCCGGACGCGCCAAGCTCGCTTCCGGAGGCTTCCCACGCGGCCTTGAGCGACCCGAACCGCTCTTCGAGGAGGCCGATGCGGACGCGCCCCACCGTGGGTACACGGGAGAAGGCTATCCAATACGGGAGGTCGTGCTCGGTGGTGGTCACTGCGTCATCTGCCGTTTGACGCGCCGCATACGGCGCTCCGCGTGGCGCCGTTGGTCCGGGGGGAGGCCGTCCACTGCCAGCACACGCTCGACGTCTTGCTCGGATATGCCTTCCGCATGGCGCACGTCGCTCAGCAGCCGGATGGAGATGCGGGCTGGGTGCAGCTCCACGATCGTTGCCTCGTCGCCTGCTTGCACAGGCCCTTCTTCCAGGACGCGGTTGTAGAAGCCGACGCGTCCGCTGCGCCGGAAACGCGCCGCGAAGTAACGTATGCCCATCTTGTGGTCCAGCTTGTAACAGGGGGAGCGGGGCTCCGTAACCTGGAGCAGCGCTCCCCCGACGCGCCAGACATCGCCGAAGCACATCGCGTCGGACGACGCGCCCTGCACCGTGAGGTTCTCGCCGAACCAGCCGAACGAAGGAGGCTCGCGCTTCAATTGCGCCGCCCAGAAAGCGTAGTCCTCGAATGCGTAGACGTAGACCGCCGCATCGGGGCCGCCGTGGACCGTGGGGTCGCCCTGGGCGTCGCCGTCCACGTTGAGACGGCGCACCATGACCGGGCCCTCGACAGGGCCCTTGTGGATGGCCGACATCACGTCGCCCCTGGCGGTCCCCTGTAGGAGCCGGGGTCTGGCGACGTTCACTGAGATGAGCTGCATGGAGGCTTCCCGTTTCACTTATGGAGTACCGGGCTATTCTGGCGTATGGCGCGTGCGCAGGATAGGGCCTGTTGTCACATGCTGGCGGAGAGGGCGGGATTCGAACCCGCGAGAGACTTGCGGCCCCTACACGATTTCCAGTCGTGCCCGTTCGGCCACTCCGGCACCTCTCCGCGCTGCGTGAACCGCGCCGGATGCAGGAGCGAGCCATCCGGCGCATGGTATGTTGTGACATTTGGCGGAGAGAGTGGGATTCGAACCCACGGTGGAGGAAGCCCCCACAACGGTTTTCGAGACCGCCGCCTTAAACCGCTCAGCCATCTCTCCCTGTCCGTCGATTCTATCACGGGCCGTAGGAAGCTCGGCCATCGGTTCCTTGACACTCCATTAATCCCCTCCGTACCATCCCATTGGTTGACGACACATTCGCAACGGCGCTCGGGCGCGATTCGGGGCGCTGCGCGGCGGAGCGGCTGTAAGGGCCGCCCGCACAGGAGTGAAGAGGGCTCGCGACCGGAGTCGGTCGCCGATGCACACAGAGATGGGTGCTTGGACAGCCATCGTGCTGGCAGCAGGCAGGGGCGCGCGTATGCGGTCGTCCCGGTCTAAAGTCCTGCATACGGTAGCGGGCGTTGCGATAGTCTCCTACGCCGCCGATGCGGCGCGCTTCGCGGATGTGAACGAGGTCATCGTCGTGACCCGGCCCGCGGACCGCGCGGAGGTCTCGCTGGCGGTTGGCGGCGATGCCGAGTGCGTGGAGCAGCCGGACCCCCTTGGCACGGGCCACGCGCTGACCACGGCCCTCATCGCCGCCTCGCCGGAGTCCCAGCACGTGCTCGTTTTCAATGGTGACGTGCCGCTCGTTCGACGGGAGACGGTGCAGGCGCTGGCCGCGTTGCACGAGCGGCGAAGAGCAACGGCTACGTTGCTCTGCTGCACGATGGATGCCGCCTCCGTTCAGCAGATCGGACGGCTGCAGCGGGGCGCCCGTGGCAAGCCGATAGGCGTGCTGGAGGCAGAGGACGCCCCGATGCCCCGGAAGGGCGAGGTGGAGGTGAACGTCGGGGTGTACGCCTTCGAGGCGCGGTGGCTTCGCCGGGCCCTGGCCGAATTGAAGCCGCGGCCCGGCGGCGAGTACTACCTGACGGACTTGATCCCCCACGCTGTTGCGGACGGAAGGCGCGTCGAGGCGTATGTGACGCAGGACAAGGATGAAGCCCTGAGCGTGAACACCCGTCAGGACTTGGCGCGCGTGGAAGCGGCCGCACAGCACCGCCTTCGGGATTCCGCGATGACAGCCGGGGCGACGCTCGTCGATCCGGCGACGGTCTATCTCGACGCGACCGCCCAGTTGGGAAAGGACGTTACCGTGCACCCGAACACGTCCATCCGGGGCGTATCGAAAGTGGGGCACGGCGCGACGGTTGGTCCGAACGCGCAACTGCGGGACGCCGACGTAGGGCCCGAGGCGTGTGTTGGGTCTGCGGTGGTGGAGGGGTCGGTGCTGGGACCGCGCGTCAGTGTGGGGCCGTTCTCCCACATCCGTCCGGGGTCAGTACTGGAGGAGTCCGCGTACGTCGGCTCGCACGTTGAGATCAAGGCGAGCCGCATCTGCGCGGGGGCGCACGTCGGCCACTTCAGCTACATCGGCGACGCCGTGGTCGGCGCGGGCGCCAACATCGGAGCAGGCACCGTCACGTGCAACTTCGATGGGAAGTTCAAGCATGAAACAGTGATAGGAGAAGGCGCCTTCATCGGCAGCGACAGCCTGCTGATCGCACCGGTGAAGGTGGGAGCTGGGGCCCTTACGGCAGCAGGCGCGGTCGTCAACAGGGACGTGCCGCCGGGCGGGCGGGTCGCGGGCGTTCCCGCGAGGCCGCTGGGGTTGAGGAACGGAAGGGCGCTTGTACAGAAGGAGGAGGGAATATCCCTTGGATAGCGGCGATACGGCATTAGGAATCCTGCTGATACTTTCGATAGTGGTTTTCATGGGACTGCACGCCGGAGTGGCGATGTTGCCCCTGCTGAGGCGCGCAGCCGTGCGCGACGCTCTGCCCCGGTGGGGGCCCAGCGCGTCGGCGGTGCGCCACCTGCGTACCCGGCGCCAGGCGTACGAAGAGTTGATCTCGCTGCTGCTGCTCATGAGCGCGGCGGCTATCTCCGCCTCTGCACTGGCCCTCGTCATCAGAGCGTTCTCCCTGCACTGGACGGCTCTGGCCGGGGTGTTGATCGGCCTCTGGCTGTTGCTGCTCCTGCTCGTTCCGCTGGTGAAGTACATGGTGGAGCGGCTTCCGGTAGCGCAGTTGCTCATGCTCTGGGTCGTCGGGCAGGCCTTGCTCTGGCCGCTGTTGCCCATCCGCCGGTTCTTCCGCTCCGGGTTGCGTTTCGCAGGCGCTGAACAGGAGCCGGACCCGGACGGAGGCAACGGCCATGAGAATGGGAGCGGGTCCAGGGACGTGCACGAGGAGATAGCGGAAGAGCAGCTGGCGCATCACGAGCAGGAGATGATCCACGCGATACTCCACCTGGACGAGACGCCGGTGCGAGAGATCATGGCGCCCCGTGTCGACATCGTCAGCGTGGAGGCGGACACGTCCGTGGAACGTGCCGCGACGCGGATGCTGGACAGCGGACACAGTCGCCTGCCGGTGTACGAGGCCGTACCGGACAATATCATCGGCATCCTCTACAGCCGGGACCTGCTCGCAGCGACGCTCGCCGGCGTACCGGACCAACAGTTGCGCGATCTCATGCGGCCCGCCTTCTTCGTCCCGGAGAGCAAGCGGGTGGACGAGATGCTTGCGGAGTTCCAGTCGCGTCGTATCCACATGGCCATCGTCGTCGACGAGTATGGCAGCACGGCTGGCATCGTCACCGTAGAGGACCTCATCGAGGAGATCGTCGGCGAGATAGAGGACGAGTTCGACAAGGGCCAGCCGGACATCCAGTGGCTCTCGGATGAAGCCGCGCTGGTCGAGGCCAAGATGCCGGTCGACGACTTCAGCGAGATGTTCGGCGTGGCGGTGGAAGCTGACGGCTTCGATACTGTCGGGGGCTTGCTATTCAGCCGCCTTGGGAAGGTCCCCGCGGTGGGGGACCTGGTGCTTGAGAGCGGGTTGGAGCTGCGCGTGATGACGACGATCGGTCGCCGCGTCAAGCGCGTGAAGGTCGCGCCCGCTCCTGAGGACGCAGTCGTGTCAGAAACGAACTAAGGGCTACGAGGGACGACCCTCGCGCACGCCCCGCCGTTCTGGTCGCAAGTGGGAAATCGCACGACCCGCTTCTCTTGGGAAGACCTCAGCACGACGCATGTTCCGTTCTACAGATCGTGCCTTGTGGGGCTTCCATCCGGCCGTGGTTCATTCCCGTTGGTGGTGCACCGTCGGATAAGGCGCTGCCGGAAAACGGGAAGTGCATGGGCGTAGAGCTGCCAATGCTGGAGCGTGGGGATTGCCCCATGAGTGTTCCGGGTTTGGAGTGAGTGGGAAGAACTGCACCGTGCAGAACGCGATCGTGCCAGGGTCTCGTTGAGTGAGAGCCTTGGCGCAAACGGCGAGGATGTCGTGGCAGAAGGGGTTGGGAGTGTTTGATCCGCGCTTCAGCGCGCCCCTTCCCTACAAGGAGACCTTTGCATAACCGTGATGGGAGATGCGGTGCGGCGCCTGGTCCCTTCCCCCTCGATGGGGGAAGGTTAGGATGGGGGTGAATCGGCGGAGCGCGGGGTGTGCGATGGGGTACCTGGAGGTCTCGATGGGTGGGAGAGAGGCCTGGGCGCGAGAGGGTTGAGGAGCGCGGTGTAGCGGGTCCCGTCCGAGGAGCATCCTTGCGCGGGCTTGGGGAGGCTTCTGCCAGGGACGTGGGGGTTCCAGAGCGCCTGTTAGATCGCAACAAGAAGAGGCCTCGGACGTATCCGGGCCTCTTCTCTGTTGTGACTTCTGCGTACTACGAGGGGGCTACTTGACGATGAACGAGGCGCTGGCCTTGCCGCCGCCGCCGCCGACGGCCACAACGGAATAGTGGCCCTCTGCCAGTCCACCGTGCCTTAGCTCCACAGCGCCCATGCCTCCGGCGTCTGCCTCAGCCGTGCCCAGAGACGCCGTCGTGCCGTCGCCGGCTACCAGACTGACGTCAACTGATTCCCCTGCTAGGAAGCCGGAGAGATACACCGTGTCTGCTATCGGCAGGTCAGCTGCGAAGTTCTGACGGAAGAGCGTCACGCCCGCCGTGGACGAGTCGCCGTCAACGCCGGGGACGCCGGGGATCCCGGGAGCGCCGGGAGCGCCGGGAGCGCCGTTCTCGCCGTCAGCGCCATCAGCGCCATCAGCGCCATCACCGCCATCACCGCCTGCGGGGCCTTGACCGCCAGCAGAACCAGCGGGGCCGGCAGGGCCTGTAGAACCCGCTGGGCCATCAGGGCCCGTGCATGCGGCCAACAGCAGGCCGAAGATTGCTACGAGGAGTACCAGGGACATGCTCTTGAGGCTGAAGCGGTTCATCGAACCCCCTTTCCGAATCGTACGAGGTGGCCATCCGGGGGACAGCTTCTTGCGTCCGAAGCCCACCACCATCAAGTCCTTTACGAACAACCGTCATGAATCATAGTAAGGCGACACTCTGAGGTCAATACTTTTTGACACGCTTGTAAGCCGCTTCCGTGCAACCGCTGAGTCCGGCGCTGCCGGGAGCGCACGCCATAAGCATACACCATGCCGCGCCGTTGGGCGATACGCAGGTGGCCACACGAGTGGATGCGGCTGGGCATACCAGGCTCACTTGACGATGAACACGGTGCTGGCCTTGCTGCCTTGGTCGCCGAGGGCGACGATTTGGTACTGGCCCTCAGACAAACCGTCGTGCCTGAAGTCTATGGATGCCAGGCCGCCTCTGTTGGCTTCTGCGGTACCGAGGGAAGCTGCAGTGCCGTTGCTGGCCACGAGGCTGACATCAATCGACTCGCCCCATCAGGAAGTCGTAGAGGTAGGCCGTGGTGGAGATGGGCAGGTCGGCCGCGAAGTTGTTGCGCTCCAAGTCAACGTCCGGGGTCGGCAGCAGAGTAGGCGTGGCGTCCGCGCCGCACGCGGCAACCAGCAGGCTGGCGGCGAGGACCAAGAGCGCGAGCATGCCATTGAGGCTGAAGGGGCGCATGGGCGGGTCCTTATGGCGGATGGGTGGCAGGCATTGAAGTATACGCACGACGCTCTCCGATGGTTCCCGCGTACGCTATACTTGCCACATGCCCCCGTAGCTCAGTGGATAGAGCACCGGCCTCCGGAGCCGGTGGCGGGAGTTCGAGTCTCCCCGGGGGTGCCACCTTCCGCTCCGACCACGCCGGAGCCGCATGAGGTTCTTCCATGACCAGCACGTCGTCCACCCGCCTGCCCGAGAACGTTCGCCCGGTGCACTACCGCCTGACGCTCGAACCCGACCTCGAAGCGTTCACGTTCGCGGGACGCGAGGAGATCGAGGTGACGGTTGCCGCGCCCACCGCCGAGGTGACGCTGCATGCGTCCGAGCTGAACGTCACCCGCGCTACAGCGGACATGGGGCAGGGCGGGGCGTGGGAGGCGAGCGCAATCGAGCACGACGAGGAACAGGAGCGCGTGACGCTGCGCTTCGCGTCGCAGCTCCCGGCGGGAGGCACGGTGTTGCGCCTGGAATTCACCGGCGTGTTGAACGACCAGTTGCGTGGTTTCTACCGCAGCACCTACCTGGACGGCGACGGCGTCGAGCGCCGCCTCGCCACGACGCAGTTCGAGGCGACGGACGCCCGCCGCGCGTTCCCCTGCTGGGACGAGCCTTCGGTCAAGGCGTCGTTCGATGTGACGCTCGTCGTGCCGGAGGAGTTGGAGGCCATCTCCAACATGCCCATCGCCGGCACGGAGCCCGCGCCGGACGGACGCAAGGCTGTCACGTTCGACCGTACGCCCGCGATGTCCACCTACCTTCTCGCGTTCGTCGTGGGCGACATGGCGTGCGTCGAGGGCAGAGGCGACTACGGCACGCTGGTGCGGGTGTGGGCGACGCGGGGCAAGGAGGAGCTGGGCCGCTTCGCCCTGGAGAACAGCATCGCCGCGCTCCGCTACATGAACCACTACTTCGGCATACCGTACCCCCTGGCGAAGATGGACCACATCGCGGTGCCGGACTTCGCTGCCGGCGCGATGGAGAACTGGGGCGCGATCACCTACCGGGAGACCGCGCTGCTCTACGATCCGGAGAACTCCGCTCCGCAGGCGAAGCAGCGGATACTGGAAGTTGTCGCGCACGAGATGGCGCACATGTGGTTCGGCGACCTCGTGACGATGGAGTGGTGGGACGACCTCTGGCTCAACGAGTCGTTCGCATCGTGGATGGGCGACAAGACGGTTGACCACCTCTACCCGGAGTGGGAGATGTGGACACAGTTCGTCTCCCATGACACGAACGCCGCGCTCGGGCTGGATGGCCTCCGCAACTCCCACCCCATTGAGGCGAACGTCGACGACCCCGCGGAGATACGGGAGCTCTTCGACGCCATCAGCTATAGCAAGGGCGGCTCCGTTCTCCGCATGCTGGAGGACTACGTTGGCGCTGAGACGTTTCGCAAGGGGCTGCACGCGTACCTGAGCGGCCACGCTTACGGCAACGCCCGCGGCGCACACCTGTGGGATGCGATCAACTCGGCGGCGGTCGAAGACGACCTCGGGCTCGGCGTGCCCGTGGTCCCGCTGATGGAGGCGTGGATCAAACAGACCGGCTACCCGGTGCTGGCAACGGAGATAGTACGGGATGCAGACAAGGCAGAGGCGGTCGTCGCGCAATCGCGCTTCCTCTATGACCGCCTGCTCGGCGAGGCGGCGGACGCGGCGCTCTGGCCGGTGCCCGTCTCGATAGCGTACGGCGGGAACGGGGCGTCTTCCAAGCACGTGCTGTCCGCCGAGAGCGCGACTCTCGCAGCAGGCGCCGGTGCGGGCTGGGTGAAGTTGAATGCGGGGCAGACCGGTTTCTTCCGCGTGGCCTACTCCGAGGAAGAGTGGCGCAGGCTCGGCGAGGCGATAGCTGAGGGCGCATTGCCGCCTGTCGACCGGCTCGGTCTGCAGAACGATGCCTACGCATTGGTGAAGTCCGGCCATCTGCCCGCGACCGTATTCCTGGAACTGGCGGAGTCGTTCGTTGGCGAGACGGACGCCATCGTCTGGGGCGACTTGGCAGCGAACCTGCGCGGGTTGGAGAGCCTGCTCTCTTCGACGCCGCACTTGGACGCGTTCCGCGCCTACGCTCGCTCCCTGTTCGCCCGCATCGCGGCGCAGGTGGGCTGGGACGCCCAGCCCGGCGACGGACACCTGGAGTCATTGCGGCGCAGCATCGTCATCAATCAGTTTGGCGGCTACGGGGACGAAGGGACGCTGGCCGAGGCGCTGGCACGGTTCCGCAGGCACGCGAGCGGCGAACAGACACTCGTGCCGGACATGCGCGCCGCCGCTTTTGGCTTGGCGTCGCAGCAGGCCGGACGCGACGTTGCCGACGCCCTCTGGCGTCTCTATGACGCCGCGGACCTGCACGAGGAGAAGGTGCGCATCCTCGGCGCGCTGACGCGCACGAGGGATAGCGGGCTCCTTGCCGACCTGCTGGACCGTTCGCTGAGCGATCATGTGCGTTCGCAGGACACCCCCATCGTGCTCATTCAGGCGGGGGCCAGCCCCGACGGGCGCGAGCAGACGTGGCGGTTCGTGCAGGACAACTGGGGCGAGTTGGACCGGCGCTACGGCAAGGGCGGGTTCGCCATCATGCGCCTTGTGGGGATCGCCGCCGGGTTCGCCAGTGCGGAACGTGAGGCCGAGACCCGCGAGTTCTTCGAGGTGCACCCCGCTCCGTCCGCCGCGCGCTCCATCCAGCAGTCGCTGGAGAGCATCAGGCTCAACACGAGGTGGTTGGAGCTCAACGCGGAGACGGCGGGAGCCTGGCTCGCATCGCGCACCTAGGCCTGCAAAACTCCCAGGCGTGGACAACCCACACGGTTCGTGGTGAGCTCGTCGAACCGAACCATGAACCGCGACAACCAGGCCCACAAGCGCGGGTTCGTTGTTCGTCCGAGCCCGCCTTTGATATAGTCGTAAGGACGTTCCGAGATTCCCAAGGCAGGTGAAGACAACATCCATGGTTGACCATGACGTTCTGATAGTGGGGGCGGGGCTGGCGGGTATGCGGGCCGCGATCGCAGCGCACCGGATGGGTGCGAACGTGGCGATGATGAGCAAGGTGCACCCGGTGCGCAGTCACTCGAATGCGGCCCAGGGTGGCATCAACGCAGCCCTCCGCGGCGAGGACGATTCCGTCGACTCCCATGTCTTCGACACAGTGAAAGGCTCCGACTACCTCGGAGACCAGGACGCCATCGAGTACATGTGTATCGAAGCGCCGGGAGAGATCATCGCGCTGGAGCACATGGGCGTGATCTTCAACCGCGACGACGAGGGCCGGTTGGGAACGCGGGCGTTCGGCGGCGCCAGCTACGCCCGCACCTTCTTCGTGGCCGACATCACGGGCCAGGCGATCCTGCACGTCATGTATGAGCAGATCATGAAGGCGGGCGTCCGCTCCTACGAGGAGTGGTTCGTCACCGACCTCATCATCGAGGATGAACAATGCCGCGGCGTCATCGCCATGGAGATGCTTACCGGTAAGATTCGCGCGATCACCGCCAAGGCGGTCATCCTTGCGGCGGGCGGCGTCGGCAGGGCGTTCGAGCCGAGCACCAACGCACTCATCTGCACGGGTGACGGCATGGCTCTCGCGTACCGCGCCGGCGCGACGCTGCTGGACATGGAGATGGTGCAGTATCACCCAACGACGCTCGCGGGAAACGGAGTTCTCCTCTCGGAGGCCGCCCGCGGCGAGGGTGCGTACCTGCTCAACTCCAAGGGCGAGCGCTTCATGGAGCATTACGCACCCAAGATGAAGGAGCTGGCCTCCCGTGACGTGGTCTCCCGCTCTGAGCAGACGGAGATCGAGGCAGGGCGCGGCGTGGACGGCTGCGTGCTGCTGGACCTGCGGCATCTGGGGCGCGAGTTGATCCTCGCGAAACTCAAGTACATCCACGAGGCTGCGCGTGACTATGCGGGCGTGGACATGGTGGAGGAGCCGGTGCCCATCCGGCCCGGACAACACTACATCATGGGCGGCATCAAGACGGACGTGGATACCCGTGCGTGGGACATCACCGGCAGCGCCGGTTGGAACGGCCCGCGCGGCCTGTTCGCTGCAGGCGAAACGGCCTGCGTCAGCGTGCACGGCGGGAACCGCCTCGGCGCGAACTCGCTCCTGGAGACGGTCGTCTTCGGGAAGCGCTCAGGTGAGGTCGCGACCGACTACGCGCGGGAAACGCCGGACTTCACCGTCTCGGATGCCCACCTCAGGGAGGCCGAGGGACGCATCAAGGCGCTGATGGACCGCCCGGATAACGGAGAGATGACGGCGGCGCTGCGGCTGCAGATGGGCCGCGCGATGAACGAGCACCTCGCGGTCTTCCGCACGGAAGAAGGGATGCAGACCGCGCTCAGCAGCGTCCATCTGCTCAAGGAGCGGTACGCGTCCCTTCCGGTGAAGCACAAGGGAGCATCTACAACACGGACCTCATCTTCCACTTGGAGCTTGGCTACATGCTGGACGTGTCGGAGACGATCGCGGCGTCCGGCCTGCTGCGCACGGAGAGCCGGGGAGCGCACTTCCGGCGGGACCTCCCGGAGCGCAACGATGTCGACTGGCTGAAGCACACCACTGCGCGCCTCAGCGACGCCGGGCCCGAGGTTGGGACGCTGCCCGTTGCGATGACGCGGTGGGAGCCGCAGGCGAGGGTCTACTAGACGCCCTGCTCCGGTCCCCTCTCCCTTGAGGGGAGAGGGCTAGGGTGAGGGTGAACCGGAGGGGCGGACGGGTTACGCAAAGGCGTCATCAGAGGGAGGAAACGAGACCACATGCAGGCGAAGATACGGGTTCAGCGATACGACCCCGAGAGTTCCGATCAACCCCATCTGCAGGACTACGACGTTGACGTGCCGGAGCACTTCTCGGTGCTGGACGCGCTCGTCAAGGTGCGCGAGGAGATAGACCCCAGCCTTGCGCTGCGCTGCTCCTGCCGCGCGGCCATCTGTGGCTCGTGCGCGATGCGTGTGAACGACCGCGCGCGGCTCGCCTGCAACACGCGCCTCAGCTCCGTCGTGGACGATGGCGGCGAGGTCAAGGTGGGGCCGATGGGCAACCAGCGGGTCGTGAAAGACCTGGTGATAGACCTGCAGCTATTCTGGGGCAAGGTGCGCGCCGTGGAGCCGTACCTTCAGCCGGACCAGGAGCCGGAGGAGGAATTCATCGCCTCCAACGAGTCGATGCTCAACCTGCTCACGCCCATGGGCTGCATCATGTGCGGCGCCTGCGTGTCGGACTGCACGGCGCTGGAGGTGGACTCGAACTTCCTCGGCCCCGCGGCGCTGGCGAAGTCCTACCGGTTCGTCGCCGACCCCCGGGACGACCAGGCGAAGCAGCGCCTGGGTACGCTCAACGAGTACGGCGGCGTGTGGGACTGCACGCGCTGCTACATGTGCGTCGAGGTCTGTCCGAAGGGCGTCGCCCCTATGGACCGCATCATGGAGCTGCGTGAATCGGTCATGCAGTCCGGGGCCCCGAGCACACCGGGAGCGCGGCACGTCGATTCGTTCGCGCGCTCGGTCGCGCGGACGGGTTGGCTGGACGAGACGATGCTTGCGGTGGACTCCTGGGGCAAACTCAACGTGCCGAAACTGCTGAGCGAGGCGCCGCTGGGCATCCGCGCGCTGCGCCGGCGCAAGTTCCCGCTGCCCGCCCTGCTGCACCACAAGCGCCCCGGACATGAGAACGTCCGCCGCATCTTCGAGCGCGCGGAAGCAACCAAGGAGTAACGATGAAGTACGCTTTCTATCCCGGATGCGTATCGCGCGGGGGAACGCCCGAGCTGTACACGTCCACCATGGCCATAGCCGGGGAACTTGGCCTGGAGCTGGAGGAGATTCACGGCGCGTCCTGCACTGGCGCTGGCGTCCTGCAGGAGAAAGGCCGAAAACTGGGCGACACGCTCAACGCCCGCACCTTTGCCATGGCGGAGCGGATGGGGCTTACGACGGTCCTCAACATCTGCTCCACCTGCCAGGGTGTGATGGCGCAGGCGAACCACCGGCTGCTCGAGGACCCGGACTACCTCGCCGACGTGAACAGGGAGCTGCGGTACGAGGGCCTCGAATACACCGGGCGCGTCGTCATCAAGCACCTAGCCTGGGTGCTCGTGGAAGAGGTGGGGCTGGATGCATTCAAGAACCTCGTGCGCAACCCCCTGCGCGAGCTGAGGGTCGCGCCGTTCTACGGCTGCTACATCCTCCGCCCGTCGTGGGCGCTTGGGTTCGATGAGAACCCCGGGCGTGAGCAGTACCTGGAGCAGATTATCGAGGCCTGTGGCGCGGAGCCGGTGAACTTCCCCGGGCGCACCAAGTGCTGCGGTTTCCCCATCATGCTCATCAACGAGCGCAACTCCATGCAGATGGTCGCGAACCACACGACGAGCGCCCGCGAGCACGGGGCCGACACGATGGTGACGCCGTGCCCGCTCTGCCACCTGAACCTGGACGGCCAGCAGCCCAAGGCTGCAGCCCAGCGCGGCGAGAAGATCAACATGCCCATCCTGCACCTCCCGCAGATGATCGGCCTCGCGATGGGCCTTTCGCCGAAGCAGTTGGGGATGGGCCAGCACATGATCAGCACGAAGCCTCTGCTGGAGAAGGCCAGCGTCCACGCCTAGTCCCGTCGTTCCTGCGGAGGCAGGAACCTCGCAGCCTTGGAGGAAGCGAGGAAGAAGGCTGGGGTGAGGGCGAAGAGAGAGGTTAGTTGACGATGTCGAAAGTGATTACGGGCGTATCCGTCGTTGTGGCTGTCGTTGCGCTGGCGGTAGCGATCGTTGCGCTGACGAGCGGGGATTCCGACGAAGCCGCCCCGACCAAGGCTGACCGCCCTGCGTACACGGTCGCCTACGTGGATGAACTGCTGCGCCGCTACGAAGAGGACGGACTCGATGCCGCCATCGCCTACTACAACTCCCAGGAGAGTGTGGACGGCCAGTGGTACGGCATCATCATCGACGAGGACGGCTACACCATAGGCCACCCGCGCGAGGCGATACGCGGCCGCGATCCGAACCAGCGCGTAGACGCGACGGGCTACTTCTACGGCGACGATCTGCTGGGTGTGGATGAGGACGGAGGCTGGGTGGACTACGTGTTCCTGAACGCCGCAACGGGCCGCCAGGAGATGAAGCACACCTGGGCCGTGAAGCGCGACGGGCTGGTATTCGCCTCCGGCTGGTACGAGCGGTACATCGGCGCGCCGCTGGGCAAGTAGTACCCGGCAGCCTACACGGTCGCTCCGTGACCGAGCGATAGGGCCGTCGGTCGCGCCCCACGAAGGCCTGCTGTTTGGCTCCGCGTGGTACGAGCGCGACCACTGGGGTCCGCTGGCTCACGCCGTAGCGAAGCCGATGTCCGCCTCGTAGGCGGCCATGATCTCTGCCGCGAACTCCTGCAGCGATTCGAACGGGGCTGGGCCGGGAGGCACGTCCTCCTCATCCGGGTGCTCTTCTTCGAGCTCCCGCACCGCCTCTTCCTGGGACCGGTTGAACGCGTTGCGGAGCACGAGGGCGGCTGAGCGCTGGACGTGGGCGAGGATGAGGCCGTACTCGAAGCTCATGCTCAGCGCGTTCTGCGCCGTCTCGATGTCTGCGTGCTCCGCCTCTTCCAGCCCCTGCAGCAGGTCGTCTATGAAGTCCTCCGGCTCCAGCGGCTCGGTGGAGCGCCGCGCGGCGCTCACCTGCTCCTCCAGCGGCTCGCGGCACTCAGCGACGATGTGCTCGACCGCGTCGGAGTGCGTCTGTTCGAGTATCTGTTCGATGCGCGTTGGGAAATCGACTCCCACCGCGCAGCCGAGCGCGAACGCCGCGACCGTGGCCTCGGTGAGCGGGCCGCTGTCGAAGAACGGCTCGCCGTCGTGCTCGTGGCGGGGTAGCCCCTCCAGGTAGAAGACGACGACAACGTCGGTGAAGGCGGCGAGCCCCTCGGGGCCGTCGTCGCTGCCGACGGGCTCCAGGGGGATGATGCGGGCGGACACGGCTTCCTAGCTGGCCGGGGCGCTCGCCATCACGTTCACGAGCTCGCGGACGGCGTCGGCGGACTTGTCCAGCAGCGTCTTCTCGTCTGCGGTGAGGTCGAGTTCGACGACGCGCTCGACGCCGCCCGCGCCGAGGATGACCGGCACCCCCATGTAGATGCCGTCGATGCCGTACTCGCCCTCGAGCAGCGCGGCGCATGGCAGCAGTCGCTTCTGGTCCAGCAGGATGGCGTCCACCATCTCAGCCGACGCGGCCGAGGGTGCGTAGAAGGCGCTGCCGGTCTTGAGCAGCGCGACGATCTCACCGCCGCCGCCCTGCGTGCGCTTGATGATGCGGTCCAGCGCCTCGGCGTCCAGCAGCTTGCTGATGGAGACCCCGCCGACGGTCGTGTACTGCGTAAGCGGCACCATCTGGTCGCCGTGCCCGCCGAGGACGTACGCCTGCACGTCCTTCACCGAAACGTCCAGTTCGCGCGCGAGGAACGTGCGGAACCGAGCGGTGTCCAGCACGCCGGCCATGCCCACAACCCGGTTCTTCGGGAAGCCCATGCCGGAGGCGATGGAGTAGGCGTGTTGCACCATCGCGTCCAGCGGGTTGGAGACAACGATGATGACCGCGTTCGGGGAGCGGGGCGCCACTTCTGACACCACCGACCCCACGATCTTCATGTTCGTGAATAGCAGGTCGTCCCTGCTCATACCCGGTTTGCGGGCGATGCCCGCCGTGATAGCGATCACGTCCGAGTCCGCGCTCTCCTCGTAGCCGTTGGAGCCGGTGATGGTGGCGTCGACGCCCAGCACCGGGCCGGACTGCGCGATGTCCAGCGCCTTCCCCTGAGGCATGTCCTCGACGACGTCAACGAGGACGACGTCCATGTAGCCGCGCTCGAAGAGGCGCTGGGCGGTGGTTGCGCCGACGTTACCCGCGCCGACGACGGTTACTTTCTTGCGTGCCATGTTCCTTGTCCTGGTTCCTCAGTGTCTGATCCCCTCTCCCTACAAGGGGAGAGGGTGCGCGTGCTCTACACGCGTGGGTGAGGGTACTCCGGCGGGGAGGAGTGTGTTGTGCAATCGCCCTCTAGGCGTAGACGTAGCCTTCCCACTTGCTCTTGAGGCCGGAGTCGCTGACCGTGTCAACGATGTAGTCGCCGAACTCGCCGGTCGTCGCGCCGGTGTTGCGGCCCGTGGTGACTGCCTTGCGCTCGTATTGGCCGCACACGTCCAGCGCCATGTTCACCCTTTCACCGAGTTCGGGGAAGCCGATGTGCTCCAGGAGCATCGCGCCTGCGCGCACCATGGAACTGGGGTCGGCGTACTGGGCGCGGCCCTCCGTCACCATGCGGGGCGCGCTGCCGTGGATGGCCTCGAACATCGCGCTGGTCGTGCCGATGTTGGCCGAGCCCGCGGTGCCGACGCCGCCCTGTATCTGCGCCGCCTCGTCGGTGAGGATGTCGCCGTACATGTTGGGGAGGGCGAGCACCTGGAAGTCGCTGCGGCGGGCGGTGTCCAGAAGCTTGGCGGTCATGATGTCGATGTACCAGGCGTCCCATGAGATGCCGGGGTAGTTCTCGGCGACCTCGCGGGCCACGTCCAGGAACTTGCCGTCCGTCGTCTTGACGATGTTCGCCTTGGTGACGATGGTGACGCGCTCCTTGCCGGTCTTCTTCGCGTGGGCGAAGGCCGCGTCGATGATGCGGCGGGAGCCCTGCGTGGTGATGACGCGGAAGTCCATGGCGAGGTCGTCCGTGATGTTGATGCCGTTGGAGCCGAGCGCGTACATGTCCTCCGTGTTCTCGCGGAAGAACGTCCAGTCGATGTTCTCGGCCGGGATGCGGACGGGGCGCACGTTGGCGAAGAGGTCCAGCGCCTTGCGCATGGAGACGTTCGCGCTCTCGATGTTCGGCCAGCCGTCGCCCTTCTCAGGCGTGTGCGTCGGGCCCTTGAGCGTGACGTGGCAATCCTTGATCTCCTCGAGCACGTCGTCCGGTATGGACTGGAGCTTGGCGGCGCGGTTCTCGATGGTGAGCCCCTCGATGTTGCGGAACTGCACCTTGCCGCTCTTCACCTCGCCCTCCAGGAGCTGTCCGAGGACGCGCTGCGACTCGTAGGTGATGGTGGGGCCGATGCCGTCGCCCCCCAGCATGCCGATGACGATGGGGCTGATCTTGGAGTAGTCGGTGGGCGCGGGCGCGCTCTTCAGGCGCTCGACGCGCTCCAATTGCTCCTGGACCAGTCCCCCGAAATGCTCTTTCGCCCTGTCGATAACGCTGTTGTCGGCCAAACCGACACCTCCTTCTTCTGCTGCGATGGGCCGTTCCCTGCGCCTGCCTCCACGCCCGTCATACCCGCCCTTCTCCGTCATTCCCGCGGAGGCGGGAATCCCGCTCCCGCGCGTCCTTGTCGGACGCAGGCGTTGCCGCCGGAGGTTGACGGGGGTCGTTTCTGCACTCGCCCGCCGGTTTCGCGCCGTTCCGGTTGGGCGCGGCGATTATACGGAGAGGCAGGCGTACCGGGCAAGCGCGAGGCGGATAGCTGATATGGATGGACAGGATGCGCGGGGTGCGGGACCGCCCCACGCCGCCCTCCTTCCTGCGGGAGAGGGGGCAGACGCCCGTTCTTCTGCCGTTTCTTCTGCAGGCCCTTACGAGTGAGCGCGGGGCGATTTCAGATGTTGAATTCTTGATCGACAAGGCCGTGGCCTGCTTCCGCGTTCTTCCGTTCAAGATCCGCATAGGGAGGGGGTGTGTGTAGCGCGAGGCTACGGATGTGCTCGTGCCCGCGCCGCCCGCCATTAGCCTTCGGACCAAGGCGTCGTTCAAGGCGTCAAGGTTACGAATGAACTCGGGCCGGTTTGACGCCATGACGTCTATAACGGCAAGGCCGTGGCCTGCTTCCCGCATCAAGGCGTCAAGATGCGCGCGGTGCGGGTGTGTGCAGCGTAAACCCTCTCCATAGCTGGAGGGCGAGCCATAAGCGCGGTATATGGGTGCTGCAGGTGCGACGGTCATGCATCCAGCGTACGCGGTCGCGGTGCGACTGCGGAAGGGGCGGGTGTCACCAAGTGTCCGGTGCGAGTCCTGTTAGGTGGACTTGCCAGACCTTAATTATGATTACTCCAGCATTAGACCGAGTTGGCGGTTTTTCGAACTGCAGGTGAGATCCGCTGGGCCTCACCGAACCGCGGGCGGACTGGCCTGACCAACATTACTGCCTGCCCAAGTCTCGTTGGATCCCCAGCATACGACGGCGCCGGCGGTCGTTACACCGCAGGTATGGTATCCTCCGGCGCTGACCGAAACGAAGGCGCCGTCCGGCGGCGTGGCCTGGCCGACCTCGTTTCCGTGAAAATCCTCGTTGGAACCCCAACATTCGACCGAGCCGCCGGTTTTCAGTCCGCAGGAATGAGCCGCTCCGGCGCTGACCGAAATGAAGGAGCCGTCCGGCGTCATGGCCTGGCCCATGACGTCGCCGATCAGATTCTTGTTGGAGCCCCAACATTCGACCGAGCCGTCGGTTTTCACGCCGCAGGCGTGGTGCGCTCCGGCGCTGACCGAATCAAAAGAGCCTGTGGGCGCCCTGGTCTCGCCTGACTGATTGAGTCCCCAGCATTCGACCGAGCCGTCGATCCTCACCCCACAAGCGTGGAACCCTCCGGCGCTGACTGAAATGAAGGAACCGCCGGGCTGATTGACATACTCAAAGCCCGAGTTCCTCGCGAAAGTCCCGTCATCACCCCAGCATTCGACCGAGCCGTCGATCCTCAGCCCGCAGGTAAGGTAGCCCCCGGCGCTGACCCATACGAAGGGGCCGACCGGCGGCGCAGCTCTGCCATCTGGGCTAATGCCGCTTTCCTCCGTGCATTCGAAATGGTCGTAGAGGTCGAGACTGAATCCGCAAGTGATATCCCCACCGATGCTGAACGAGGCGAAGGAGTCGGCCGGCGGATTCGCTTGGCCCGAGCCATACGGGCTTTCATTTGCGCCCCAGCACTCGACCGAGCCGTCGGTCCTCACTCCGCACGTGTGCTCCCCTCCGGCGCTGACCGAGGCGAAGGACCCGTCCGGCGGACTCGCTTGGCCCAAGCCATACATGCTTACGTCAGACCCCCAACATTCGACCGAGCGGTCGGGCCTCACGCCGCAAGTGTGGTATCCACCTGCGCTGACCGAAGCGAAAGCATTTGCGTGGGTGTCAGTTGACCCAGGAGCATGAGTCCCTCCGGCGCTGACCGAAGCAAATGAACCGCCAGGTGGCTCGGCTTGACCACCCCTGATCCCACCCGAGATTTCGTTGGACCCCCAGCATTCGACGGAGCCGTCGGTCCTCACCCCGCAGGTGTGGAAAAACCCGGCGCCGAGCGAGGCGAAGGAACCGCCTGGCGGCTCGGCTTGGCCAACAACATTGCCATCCACATCCTCATTAGACCCCCAGCATTCGACGGACCCGTCAGTCCGCGCTCCGCAGGTGTGTGACGCACCGGCGCTGAGCGAGGCGAAGGACCCATCCGGAGGATTGGACTGCCCATGCTCGTTGGAGCCCCAGCATTCGACCAAGCCGTCAGGCCTCAGTCCGCAGGTGTGGAAAACCCCGGCGCTGACGGAGGCGAACTCTCCGGAAGGCCGACTGGCCTCCCCAAATTTATCGCGGCCCCAGCATTCGACAAAGCCGTCGGTCATAACCCCGCAGGTGTAATCCACCCCGGCGCTGACAGAGGCGAAGGAGCCTCCCGGCTGACTGGATTCCCCATGCTTGTTGGAGCCCCAGCATTCTACCGAGCTGTCAAGCCTCAGTCCGCAGGTGTGGGTCCACCCGGCACTGACCGAGGCGAACTCCCCGGACGGCGGAGTGGCCTGGCCAATCTCGTTTCCATCGAAGTCTTCATCATCGCCCCAGCATTCGACAGAGCCGTCGCGCCTCACCCCGCAGGTGTGGCCGCCTCCCCCGCTGACGGAGGCGAACTCCCCGGACGGCGGCGTGGCCTGGCCAGATAAATCAAAGCCCCAGCACTCGACGGAGCCGTCGCGCCTCACCCCGCAGGTGTGGAAGTACCCGGCGCTGACGGAGGCGAACTGTACTTCCGACGTTCCGTCGCCGTCGTCACCTCCGCAGGCGGCAAACGCGAAGGCTAAGATCAGGATAGCGGCGAGCAAGGCGGACGACCTTAGATGGCGAATCGCTCCGCTGGGCTCTTCAGGCGGGATAGGGACATATGTCTGGGCCATTGGCGGTTGCCTCCCTGAAGAAGAACGAAAAGGATGGGATTGCTGTCTCCACACAGTCGAGGGCTGGGATTCCTCGTCTGCTGGTGCGGTTCATTGCTCCTCTTTCCTAACGTCGTGGGATTGCCTGGACTTTTCGTTGCCCATGGCAAAGCTTGTCGCCCGTAAAGCAGCCTTCGCCAAAGTAAATCGCAGTCAGCCTCCAAGCCGGATATGCCGGATGTAAAGTCGGGCCGCACCCGTTCAGACGCCCCGAACGGGTGTGGCCGGGTACGTCTTGCACCTCAGCTATTCTTGCCACAGCAGGGAATCCACAGACAACACTATCTGCTCCCAGATCCGGGGGTGCTCGGTGGTGTGCAACCTGGCGATCAACGCCCTCCCTTCGTCACACGGGCTAGGCACGATATCGAAACCGGACGCCGTTCCGTAAGGCTCAAACGCCCAATCGCACAGGGCATCCGTACCCCTTAATCGCAGGGCAAATTGGCCTACGATTAAGGGCAGATGCCCTGCGTTAAGGAGGGTATTCTGCTATGCAGGGGTGCTATAGTCTCCGCTCAGAGGGCAGGACTGCCCGGCGCAGCGGAACGGGCAGTGGAGGTGCACGGCGTGCCCACGTTCGAGATCGTCCTGGCCAGCCAGGCGCGCGCAAGCATCGCAAGCGGCAAGAGGGCTGAGCTTCTGCAGGAATACATCGGCTACATCCAACGCGTGAGCGCTGGAGAGGCGGGAATGCTGACGGTCGGAGAGGGCGAGACGACCCAAGCGATCCGGCGCAGGCTGAATGCCGCTGCCGCTGCTCTGGGAACGAGTCTGGACGTCCGGCGTGCCAACAACGCGATCTACTTCTGGGGAGCGGAACGCCGCCGGCGTGGCAGGCCGCGCAAGAACCCCGTCGAGTAGGCCACCGCCGGCCGGTCAGCCATGGCTGTTTCTGTTGCGAGGGCATCGGTGAACCCCCCTCCTCCTCCGAGAGCAGTTGCCATCATGGCGAAGCGGATCAGGGTCGGCGGCTCGCCTGTTATTAACGAGAAGTGGCGGACTATTGTAAGCTTGCCAGTGCCAGCCACATCTCAAAGATGGTTCTGTCTATCGTCAAGTTTGGTGGGGCTTGTAGGGGCGCTCACGCATGAGCGTCCCCGTAGGACCGGACTGCTGGCCCTCCACATCCCTCGGCATTGCCAATCATGTTTTCAAGCCGGTACTCTAGACTGGAGATCAATCGGCGGGTGCCACTCATGCATCAACTTTACGAAATAGTGCTTGAAAGCCCGCAGATGTGGCTAAAACTCTAGGCCTCATGTGAATCGGAGGAACAGGCGACGGCGTTCCTCGAATATCGCTTTGGCGGCAACGATCCCGACCCTCTTCGACCCGATCTCCGCTTTGTCTCGTTTTCCTTTCGCGTGCCTCATGAACTGTCCGAATGCTCTGACCACATCTGCAATTGGGAGGCCGTCAAGGACCGCCTGCCAACCGGTTGGAATGACCATGAGTTTCGGCTTGTCGCAGGTCCGTATCCGTGGTGCGAGACCCTTTCGGACGAATGCGACTGTTCGGAGCGAGGGGTAGACTTGACTCCGTGTATTGTTCAGACTTCGGCCTACTTGAGGAGACAGACAAGCGGGCGAGCAAGGGGAGCGTCTTTTGGGAGTTGTCGGGATGGGCGCCAAAGTACTTTCCTGATAGCGTGATTCGCGATGCCAAGGGACGTCTGAAGGAGAAGGTGATGTTCGGGAGCGACTACCCGAACATCCCCTATGAGCGCCTCTTCAGGGAATGGGGCGAGCTGGGGTTCTCCGAAGACGTGATGGAGGGGATCTTCCACCGCACCGCCGAACGCGTCCTCGGACTCTAACGGCGTCTTGCGACTGAAGACGCGTGATACGCTCGCGCACGTAGTCCCACAACGCGTGATTGGTCGGAATCGGGAGGGAACAGCATGTTCGCACGTATCAACCACATCGCCATCATCAGCCCTCAGTACGCCATGCTCGGCAAGTTCTACGAGTCCCTATTCGGCATGAAGCCTGGCTCCAGCCCCCCCGAATCGGCCGTTTCGCACACCGACGGAAACGTAGGCCTGCAAATATTGCCGCGGCGCGACGGCTACATTGCGGGACTCGATCACTTCGGCATCCTCGTAGATGACCTGGGGGTCGTCGAGACGCGGATGAGGAGGTACGAGGACGCCGCCATGGTCAAGCGGCCGTCCAGCCGACCGTTCGCCGCCTATAGCGCCAACGACCCCGACGGCAACCACTTCGACCTGGCAGAGGCGCACAGCGAGAACCTCAAGGAGGTCTACGTCGAAGACGCCCGGGAGCAGGACCGGTGGGTCAACCTCTATGCGGTCCGAACGCCGCACGCGGACCGCGTCGCTGACTACTATCAGGAGGTCTTCGAGCTTGCGCCCGTCAAGCAGGACCCCGATGACCTCGGATATACGCTCTCCGACGGCCGGGTGATGCTGCGCGTCCTCCCGTGGAGCATGACATATTTCGAAGGGATGGCGATCAAGCGGCCTGGACCGGAACACTTCGGGTTTCATGTGGACGACCTGGGAGCCTTCAGATCGGACGTGGCACGGCTGACCGGAGGGAACACGTTGCTGGCGCCGGTGGCCCTGGGCGGCAGCGCCGAGTCCGACGTCAGGCGGCGGCTGTTCGAGTCAGGCGCTCGCGGGAAGTTCCAGATTGCGGATACGGACGGCGTCTGGATCGATATCACGGACGAGTAGGACAGGCACCGCCCGTGCCGCAGTGCAATCAAGCCCATCGGCGGAGCGCCGGGGGAGCAAGCTCGTAGCTTGGCGCTCAAGCAAGCGGTCCCAAACGTGGTATTATGTTGGCACCTGTAGATTTTGTGAGCTGCCGTTCTGTTCCTCGGTCCGTCACGCCAGGCTACTGCTGGCGCTTCGAAGTCAAACGGGCAACCCGACTCTCAAGGAGCGCTAGATGAAGATATTCGTCGGAAACCTCAGCTTCAACACCAGTGACAACGACCTGCGAGACGCCTTCGCCCCCTACGGTGAGGTCGCCAGCGCACAGGTCATCACGGACCGGGAGACCATGCGATCGCGTGGGTTCGGTTTCGTCGAGATGGCCGCTGACAACGCGGCGGAGCAGGCCATCCGCGGCCTGAACGGCTCGGACCTCCACGGCCGGACCCTCAATGTCAGCGAAGCCAGGCCTCGGGAAGACCGCGGCTCACGGGGCGGCGGTTCCTGGGGTAGGTAGACGCCTACACGGCGTTTCGGTCTGAGTGCGCCCCCGGTGTCGGCGGGGCGCCGGCAGCCGAGCCACGACTTCCCGATCCGCGAACAGTAGTGGTGTGCGGTCGACACGCTCACGACTAACCGGCCCGAGAGATGCCTCGGCTGCGCTCGGCATGACATTCCGCGCCACCGGGGGCAGCGGTGCGAGGTTCCTGCCTCCGCAGGAACGACGGGCATGGGGCTCCTGCTACTCCCGCCTACCGCGCTTCGGCCAGCGCCGACAGGAAACGCGGAGCGTTGACGATGCGGGCGCCTCGATGTTCTCCCATCGGCAGGAGGTGCCTGCGGTCTCCGGTCACCAGGTAGTCGGCGGATGCGGCCACCGCGCACTCCAGCACCCGGTTGTCGGCGTGACCGCCTTCTATCACTTCCGCGATCAGTGGGGGATCGATGACGGTGGCGGCGCCGCGCAGCGATCGCAGTGCCTGTGACGAGCGTTCGTCAGCCCAGCCGAACTTGCGCACCAGCACCCCGTCCACCTCCTCCAGGATGAAGGGCGACAGGCACAACTCATACCTGCCGCGCATCCCCAACTCGAGGACCAGGCGCTCGTTTCCGGGGAAGTTCAGGGCGGAGACGATGACGTTGGTATCCAGGACGACTCTCACGCCGGAGAGTGGCCTGCCTCTGCCCGGTACTCTTCCACGAGGGAAGCCACGTTCTCCGGGCCGACGCCCAGCTTCCTGGCGCTTTCCTCGCCGTACTGGAGCACCTGCCTCCACTCGCACTCCTCGATATAACGGAGCACGGCGTCGCGCAGGAATTCGCTCCGGGCGCGCCCCTGCTGCTTCATCACTTCGTCCACCCGGTCCGCCATTTCCGGAGGCAGCGAGAAGGTGATGGTCCTCGTCGTCCGTGGCATCCTGTTCTCCTTCTTACCGAGTCTTACCATGATATTGCGCCGACAGCATCGGTCCTGTCAACGGATGACAAACCACGCCATGTCCACCCGCCGCGTGCGCTGTCGCACGCCTGAATGCCAGCCTCCGCTGGCATGAAGGGGCAAGGGCTGCGAGGTTCCTGCCTCCGCAGGAACGACGGAAGGGGCGGGTGTCTCAGTGGGTCTCTCGCGGTTCGAGTCCAGTCTGGTGGACCTGGGTCCTGACTTGGTATTGCTGGAGGCTACGGGCGGCTTGGAGCTGCCCCTGGTAGCCGCCCTGGGCACAGCGGCGCTCCCCGTGGTTGTGGTCAACCCGCGCCAGGTCAGGGACTTCGCCAAAGCCACCGGAACGTTGGCCAAGACCGACGCCCTGGACGCAGGTGTCCTGGCCTGAACCCAGTATGATACAATGCCGCCCATGCGACTTATTCTGGGTCTCTGCGCCGTATTGATGCTCTCAATGGCCTTGGTGATGGCCTGCGAATCCGAGGGTGAGCCGACGGACGGCTCTGCTTCCGACCAGGCGGAAGCCTCGTCCACCGCTGTGGCAACAGCGGCACCCGGCGATACCTCGCCCTCAACAGACCGTGAAGCGCTCGCTGCTTTTTACCATGCCACTAACGGTCCCGGCTGGATCCTCAACAGGGGATGGTTGACTGATCGTACCTTGGAGTACTGGTATGGAGTCTCCACAGACTCATATGGCAGAGTGACCGAGTTGAAACTTCCCGGAAATGAGTTATCGGGCACAATCCCGGCGGAGCTGGGAAACCTTGATCGTTTACGCGTGTTGGATCTCACTGCCAGCCGCATAATGTCGAGAGTGTCCTTCGGCCAGACGAAAGACATAACACAAATGGTCGAAGAAGAAGCCTCCTTCGACGAAATCTTTGAACAATTTGAGGAGCAAGAAGAAGACTTCGTCGACAAGACCCGTCGACTATTAGACCCCGAGAATTTCGAGATTGAAAGTAACTACTTGAGCGGATGTGTTCCGACCAGTCTTCGGGAACAGTTGGATCTGAATGCATCTGACCTCGGCGGCTTGCCGTTTTGCGACGAGTAGGGTGCTCTAAACCCGACGAAAACAAGTAATGAGGTTGAACCGGGAACAGCCGTAAGTAGTGATGCTATGACCTACGCCTCGGTCAGCGCCGGGTGGCTCCACACCTGCGGAGTGACCATCGGCGGCGATGTCCTCTGCTGGGGCGACGACGAAGATGGAGCAGCCACGCCGCCGGAAGGGGCCTTCACTTCGGTCAGCGCTGGGAGTCGGTACACCTGCGGAGTGAAAGCCGACGGATCGATAAACTGCTGGGGAGTCGAATGGTTCGGGAACACCGCCTTCTGCTCAAATGGCCAAAGCAACTGCCGCGAGGCAGAATGGAATTACCAGCCAATCCCAACGGGCCGCTTCACCTCGGTCAGCGTCGGCGGCGGCCATATCTGTGCAATCAGAATCGACGAATCGGTGTCCTGCTGGAGGCAAAACTCTGAGGGAGAGGCCACACCGCCACAAGGAACCTTCGCACAGGTCGACGCCGGATCTTCGCACACTTGCGGAGTCAAGGCCGACGGTTCTGTCGCTTGCTGGGGTTTTGATAACTTTGGCCAAGCCGCTCCGCCCGAGGGCGTCTTCACGTCCGTCAGTGCTGGAAGTCGTCATACCTGCGGGATCAAGTCCGACGGCGATGTCCTCTGCTGGGGCGACGACAAAGATGGAAGAGCCACTCCCCCTGAGGGTGTGTTCACCTCGGTCAGCGTCGCAGAGTACTACAGCTGCGGAGTCAAGGACGACGGTTCCGTTGCCTGCTGGGGCGACGACAAAGATGGCAGGGCCACGCCTCCAGAGGGTGTTTTCACCTCGGTCAGTGCTGGGGAAGCACACACTTGCGGAATCATGACCAATGGTTTAGTCGCTTGCTGGGGCAACACCAGAGATGGATTAGCTGCTCCTCCATAGCCGCTATTGCCTTTGGGTCAGTTGTGAAGATACAAATTGTCCAGATTCTGATTTAGGCTGGCGCCAAGGAATAGCCTCGGTGAACCATCCGACCGAAGGATCTATGGCGATATGCACCCAGGTTTCGCTACTGTTGGTGCGCTGCTACAGTCTTAACTCAGTCGGCGGCAGCGGCTTAACATGAACCCCAACAGTCGTTGGGGTTCATGCGATCTACCGAAACCCAGAAACCGGCATCCACAGGTAGACGGTTGGCCCAACCACAGAATAACTCTTTGCATCCTACTGAGGGCGCCGGTGCGGTTTCGGTCAGACGAACAGCCTGAACCACAGCGTGAAGGTTCTTGATTTTGTCAAGTCTGGTGGGCCTACACGTACCGAATTGAGCCTGTCTAAAAAGTCTGATCTGGCAACAGGTATGTCTTCCGGTGTACCTTTGAAGCGACATTAGTTAGGGGGATTCTGAGATGCCGCTTCGACCGATGAACAGGGAGCAGATGTGGATGTTGCCGCCAAGGCTAGATGAGCTGTTGCCGTTGTGTTCAGGGTGCTGATGCCTGTCGGTGAGCGATTCCGACAAGCACCTGAAGACGTGATGCAAATACTTCGCCGTATCCCTTGTTCCGGGAATCGTGAGGGTCCATGTCGTCTATGCTAAAGATCTCATACCCGCTATGTCCCGACTTGGCGGTGATGATCAGATCACCGCTTTTCAAGGCGACGCCATCTATCCCTTCGTAAGACAACTGGCTGACATTCTGCTCCAGCAGGCCGTTGCTCACCAACAGGAGCCGGCGACCGGTGGCGGCTATGATGCCTCCGTAGAGTTCCTCTTTCGCCCCCGCCGGGCGATAATCGCCCCAGGCTAGCGCTTCGATATGCTCGTCGTCATCCATGATTTCTGCGAGCTTGCGGCGCTCGCCGCCATGGTTTTTCCTGTGGTCCCAAAGGGGGTGTTGCAGTTTCCATTCGGCGGAAATCCTGACCTCAGCAGACACGCGCCGCGCCGCTGTCCCGAAATGCTGACTAATCAGGTTCACAAACTGGGTTGCGTCGGCTTCCTCTCTGAACCCTAGAGCGTGGACCTGGGCGTCCACGTCTACGAACCGGACTCGCGTGCCTCCCCAGTGCTCCACCAACAGGATGCTCCCGTGAGGGGAGTCTGTCAGTTTGGGTTCACGATTAAGCCCCAGAGCGCGGAAAAGGATGCGCTGGTCGGTCGCCACGGCTAGGACTCCGAAGTCCAGAGAACCGGCATGGTGATATCGCTCGCCGCCCGCCTGGGCGGGATTGCTCACTTCATTCACCCGTTCCTCGCCCACCGTGCAGTGTGCCCAGTGGTCTATGCGTTCCCCGCCCATCAGAATGCTGGACAACCGGTCCTCCATGGACGCTGCATCCGAGGGCAAGCGGCCCCGGATGAAATCAGCCAACACGGCGGCGCCCTGGTCCAGGGTGAGCGAGTAGTCATACAGGGGCGCTACGACTGTCAGGTTCCCCGGCCCCTGCTCCCGCACTTCCCGGATAGCCAAGTAGGGGATTTTCGCCACGTTCTTGCTGAGCCGGCCTTTGTTCAAGAAGACCACTCGGCGACCGGTGGCCGCGACGATGCCCTGATCGTGGCTCTCCAACACTTGCTCCCCCTTGAGGACCTTCCAACCGCCGGCTGATAGGCGCTCGATGTTTTCGTCGTCGTCCAGCGTATCGTGGAGCATCTTGCGCTCGCCGTCGTAGTCCTTCTTGCCCCAGAACGGCTGCAACGTTTGCCATTGAGCGCCGATCCTTCGCTGCTTCTCTCGTGACGCCATGATTGTTCCCTCCGGCGTAGTTTCTTCCGGTTCGCCGTCCCTGTGTGCCTTCCCCGGTTAGTCGCCGGCGGGGTTGGCCGCGGCGTGGATTTGCCGGAATGTCTGGTTCGGAGAGGGATTCTGCTGGGGTGGCGGTTAGTCGGGCGGGTCTGCGACCAGGCTCCGCAAGCGCGCCGTGAACACCTCCACCTGCCCCTTTTCTCGGGAATGGTGGCGGCTCATGTCGTCCATACCGTCAATCATGTACCCGGCGTATTCCGGTGAAGCGTCGATGCGGAGTTCAACGCCGTCATGGGATACACTGGCTATTCGATGGAGCGGCAACTGGAAGACGTGCTTGTCGTCCCAACTGTTGGACACAAACAGAAGCCGTCGATTGGTGGCGGCAATGACGCCGGAGTGTGGGTCCTTCAGTTGCTGTTTCGGCCAGTAGGTGCCCCAGAGCAGGGCCTCAAGGTGTTCGTCGTTATCGAGAATCTCGCCCAGCTTATTGCGCTCGTTCCCGTGGTTGCCCCGGTAGTCCCATATCGGGTGTAGCAGCCGCCAGTCAGCGAGAATCCTGGGTTGCCCGGAAACCTGCCGTGGCGCAGCTGCGTGTTCCCGCATAATGTTGACGAAAGGCGAGGCGTCAGCCTCCCGCCGGAAGTGGGCTGCGTATACTTGGCCTTCCTGGTCAACGAACCTGACATCTTGACCTTCCGTGCATTCCACTGCCAGGATTGTCCCGGGGGGGCAGCTTGCGATTACTTCCTCCTCCCGCCTATGAAGGAGCACATCGGTGTGCACAGCGAGCGTAATGAGCAGTATACGGCGCTCGGTGGCCACGGCGAGCGCCGGCCAGCCATCCCATGACGTTTCCCAAGATTCCGGAGTGTGACTCCCGCTCGGGCCGCCCCCACTGCCAGGATTATGAAAGACTGTCTCCTGTCCCGCTGAGCAATGCGCCCAGTGCCGGACCTGCTCTCCAAGTGCCAGGACATGGGAAAATGCCGCCGCGACCGACTGTTCGTCGCTCAGCAGATGGCCTCTTACAAACCGGGAGAAGTCAGCGGCCGCAAATTGCAAGTCCAGGTCAAAGACTGCTCCCGGCTCGCTGCCCGTAGCATTGCCAGACCCTCTGAGCCTAATCCTGGCGGGTTCCGGTTCCGTGATTTCGTCAATTTCCAGGTAAGTCAGACCAAAGCGGTTCTTGGACAACCGGCCCCGGTTCAGCAAGATTATCCGGCGCCCGGTAGCGACCACGACCCCCCGGTCATGGCGGGAGGCCCACATTACATTCTTGGTCTCAAAGCCGCATGAGTGCAGTAGCTCGACGTCTTCGCCAGGTTCCAGCAGATCGTAGAGCATCTTGCGCTCGCCGTCGTAGTCCTTCTTGCCCCAGAACGGCTGCAACGTTTGCCATTGAGCGTCGATCCTTCGCTGCTTCTCTCGTGACGCCATGATTGTTCCTCCCGGCCGAATTTCCCCCGGCCCGCCATCCCTGTGTGCCTTCCCCGGTTAGTCGCCGGCGGGGTTGGCCGCGGCGCGGATTTGCCGGAGCACGCATTCGAACAACGACCTGGCCCGGCTTTTGACTTGCTTCTTGCCGTTGTGGTCGAGGTAGTAAGCGTAGTCCTGGTCTGTGCTGCCGGACAACTTCAAGCCGGAGCAGGTCAACCCCTCGTTATAGTCCACTTGTAGGCCCTGATAGGAAACCACCACCACGTCTTTTGACACCATGCCGGAGTTCAGCATGAGAATACACCGGTCGGTGGCCACGACGATTCCGTTGGACGCCGAATTCAAAGCGCTTCACTCGAGAATAGGCGGTGAAGCCGACAAGTTGGGTTATCGTTACGAGATGCTATGGGCCGTCGACGCAGCCCTCGACCTTATCGATGGTGAGTTCGTAGACCTTGTCGTAGAATCCATAGGGGATGAGGCGGCAGGTGTTGAATTCTACAGGACTGACCCGGCAGGGATCCAAGAATACTATTCCATCAAGCGACAGCAGATCGATGGGAACTGGACCCTCAACCGCCTCGTACGAGAGAACCGCTGGCAGTGGCGGAGACCCGTATGATGGCAATCGGGCCGGGGTGTCCTCCTCACCGGCGGCAACCCTCAGCCCGTGAAGGAGAACGGCAATGACCCTGTACAGGGTGCACCGCGGCCACGGGTTACAACGTGTTCACTTGCTACGCACTGGTGACCTGCCTCAATTAGGCGTCCGGCGTCCCGTCCCACTTGGCTCGGGCAAATACCAGGACTGGCGATTGCTAGACTTCTACGAGGACGGGCTCGACGGCGCCCAGCGGCTTGGGGGAAACCGTGGGTGGTGAGGGGATTTTCCCGGCCGAGTGGGTGGAGAACATCCCAGCTTGGTTGCGGATCGTGATGTTGTTTATAGCCTTCCCCGTGGTGACGGTGGTTGTCTTTCTCCTGTTCGGGTACCTCAGTGCCCTGCTCTATTCGCCTCTGTACCTGGTGCGGTGGCTGCGGAGGAGACGGGCGCAAGTGGAGAAGCCGGAGCGAGGACGGGGACGCGGCTGCCTCATGTGGGTGGTATACCTGCTCGGCATAGGAGCGCTGGGCCTCGTGGTGCTGGTCGGCATCAACCTGACCTCACCGGCTGTGGGCCCGTGTCCAACGAACTCTCCGGATATCCCGCCACCCGGGCCGATTCTTGCGATCCTCGATGCGTTCCTGGACGAGTGCGTGAGCGTTGACGGAGATGTGGTGTCGCGAGACGCTGGCGAGTTGGTCGTGGAGATTGACAGGGGAGAGTACGTGCAGCATGTGAGGGTCCGTGGACCGGCCGAGGTCTTCGAGCAGGTTCCCCTGCCCGGCCGGGTCCGAGCTGCCGGCCGCATCAGGGAGGATGAGGACTGGGGATACGTGGTCCATTACGGAGTGGACCGCGGGTGGTGGGGTAATCTCCGTGAGAACCTTCCAGGGGACATCCTCGCGCCCTAGAAGTGCACATTTCGTGCGGAAGGCGACGACGACCACCGCCATGTCCAATTGTGAGGAGCGCCCACACTAGCGGGTCAGTACTGACGGGTCGTAACGTCCTCGACCTCCGGCAGCGCCAGGTGACCGCACCGGAGTCAATTCACCTCTTTCACCGGTACTGGCTCACTTTGAATCTAGGAGTGATTACGAGTGGTGCCGGAGGCTGGTTGCCCCCGGCACCTGGGCTATGACAGCCGAGGGGGGGAGATGGGTCACTCCCCGGACAGTATACGCGGTGTCAATGGGGGGCTATTATGCCTCACATCAGACTAAGGAGGGTCAAGTGGATATGAACGCCGTTCAGGAAGCAGTCACCTCCGTATTGCGCAACTACAGTAACTTCAGCGGGCGGGCGGCCCGCCCGGAGTTCTGGTGGTTCGCCCTAGCCGCCTCCGTTGTGTCTGTCGTCGTGGGTTGGATTCCCGTTATCGGGTGGATTGTGGTGCTGGCCCTGTCTCTGCTCAGCCTAGCCGTAGCTGTGCGGCGGCTGCACGACACTGACCGGCCTGGGTGGTGGATCATCCCGCCGTACGTCATCTCCATCGTGGGATTCCCCATAGTCATAATCCTGATCTTCACGGACCTGTGGGTTCTCGTATTTTTATTCGGCTTGCTCTGGGGTTTCATCGCCCTGGCTGCAGGAATAGCGTTGCTCGTATTGCTCGCTCAGCCGGGCACCAGCGGTCCTAACAAATACGGCCCTGACCCGTTGCAGCCGTAGCGGGTGCTATGCGCGGAATCTAGGGAGAGAAGGTATGAACCGTTATGCCAAGGTAGCGATAGGCATGGTGGTCTTGCTGTTGGCGGGGATCGCGTGTGGCGCAGGGGAATGTGTTTAGTCTTTCGGAAGGAGACTGCTTCAATAGCGCGGAAGAGGGTGAGGTATCTGATGTGGAGATCGTGCCGTGCGACGACCCGCATGAGAGCGAGGTGTACGCGGTCGTCTCAATCGCGGGACCCCAAGGGCTGCCGTTCCCCGGCGAAACTCGCGTGTTGGATGTGGGTGGGGGCCTCTGCTTGGAGCACTTCCAAGAGTTCGTTGGACGCTCCTACGAGTATTCGCTTCTAGACATCACCGTCATCACGCCGACCAAGGAATCGTGGGAACAGAACGATGACCGAGAGATCACCTGCGCGGTCTACGACCTCGAAATCCTCTATATGGAAGGGTCGATGCGGGGTAGCGCGCGTTGAGGCCGCAAGTGGAGCGGTTCTGTGCCTACTCTGATTTACGAGTAGATTTGAATTGAGCCAGTACCCTTTCACCGCCTGCGTTGACTGCTACAGGCCGGTCGGTCAGTTTCACGCCGAACCTTGGACGCGCAGGTCAGCCGAACTCCATGAGCGGCTCTCCCCTCACCCCGTACAACCCGGAGCCGGTGCAGCACCTGCTGGCGCAATCAGCGGAGCGATGGCCGGACGAGACCGCCATCGTGGATGGCGAGCCCCGGCTCACGTTCGCGGAGCTGGACGCGTATTCCGGCAGGTTCGCGTCGGCGCTTGCGACGATGGGCCTCGGCAAGGGCTCCATTGTCGGCATCCTCGCTCCGAACTGCGCCGAGTTCGAGATCGCCTTTTTTGGCATACTCAAGGCGGGCGCGACGGTCACCACCATCAACTCCGGCTACCGCGAACGCGAGATCGCGTGCCAGTTGCAGGCGTCCGGCGCGCAGGCGCTCATCGTCCATCACACGCTGGCGGGCGCGGCAGACCTCGCACTCTCCGGCACGGAACAGGTTAAGGACCGCATCCTCATCGCGGAAGGGGCGGATGTCGCACCGTCGTTCTGCCTACGGCCTCGCCCCGGTGACTACACTACCAATCTGAACCTCAGCACGAAGGTTCTTGATTTTGTCCAGTTCGGTGGCTCGAACGACACTGCACCCGCGGGTTGAAGGCTTTCGGTCTCCACGCAGCCAGGGATTCCAAGTGGTTGCTTCTTCCGGGGCTCCCGGCGTCAGCCAAAGACTGCCGCGGTGCAGTAGTCTCGTGGGTTCCCGGGCAGAGCCCCCGATGCGATCGTGACTCAAGCAAGCCGGAAGCAGAAATGCCGCGTACGCAGCAGAGACTTCGTCACCTTGCCGATCCGGTTTCCACAGATAGATCTTCATGCTTGGCCCATTGGGAGTAAGACCCGGCGTAAGTCCGGGCCTTCTCATAGCCAAGGATCTTGAGTACGATCGTCGCGAGCGACGCTCGCGCACCCCCTCCTCAATAAGTGTGGACCTCGCTGTCCGGGGTGATGCCCTTTGATATGAGAAGAGGGCGCAACTCCTCTGCCGGCTTCAGCGTCTTCGTATTCGTGTCGATCAAGTCCTCCCAATGGAGGTGGACAGCGCCCGGAATTCTGCCCAGGCGGGGAGGCGCTTCATATGACCTGGAAGTGCCTTCGAATTCCTCCAAGGTGCGCGTGTCCCAAAACACGGTGTTTGGCTGGCTTGCCGCAGCCCTCGCTTGATCGAGAGAGCAGTAGATCGCCTCCTCCGGCGCCGGAACGAAATGGGTATATGGATAGTCCGGCGTTTCGGTCGAGACGGGTCTCTGCTCACGGGACCATTTGTCCAACCCGCCGTCCAGCAAACGCACATCCCGGTGGCCGTAATAGAGGAACGCCCAAGCAACCATCCCCATCATTTGACTGGGTGCGTCGTAGACCACGATGGTCATTTCGTTGCTGATACCCAGACTACCGGCAAGGCTGGCGAACTCCTCAGGGCTGGCCATGTCCCCATTAGAGACCCTTGGAATTCCGCCAAAACCGCTCAGATTGACCGCTCCCGGCACATGGCCGGCAGCGTATTCTTTTGGCCATCTTGCGTCGATCACGCGTAGTTTGGGGTCGGAGAGATGGTCGGCCAACCAATCGGTTTCCGCAAGTAACTCTGGACTTGTGTAGCCACGCTCTCGTACAGGAAGAAGTTGCATTAGAGGCCTCCAGCCGAATGGTCGACAGTGCGACTGGTCGAATTGTGGTTTCATTCAAGGGTATTTCGGAGTGAGGTCTACGGTCAATTGGTCGTTATGGATGTGCGGCGCCGGGGAAGCTCAGGGGGCGGTGCCCGTTTCTCCCGGAGTAATCACTGCGCGGTCCATATCCGTCTCATCCAGCTTGAGGACGGGGCCAGGGCTGCGAGGTTCCTGCCTCCGCAGGAACGACGGAGAGGACACCTGTCACGGACGTCTCATATCCCACGGAGTCGGGCGTCTGCTCGGACCTCGTCCCGTAGGATAGAGCCACCCCTGGGATGAGGAGGAACAACGCGTACTCACGAATCGAGACAACCGATCGAAACGGGTCGAACGGATCACGGAAACTCCCATGACGCTCTTCGCCATCTTCACGATATCGCTGTTGCTCGGCCCCTATCTCTGGGGCGATGAGCTTCACCTGGGGTGGGACTTCGCAGTCTGGGGTGTCTTCGCAACCGAATTCCTCGTCCGGCTGAGCCTTGCGTCCGACAGGCGTTCCTATCTCAGGTCGCACTGGGTGGACGCCCTCCTGGTGGCAGTGCCCTTCTTCAGGCCGCTGCGGTTGTTACGTGTGGCGGTCATCGCCCTGCGGATCGGCGTTGGGATCGGCCACGCCCTCTCCATAGAACGGATGCTCATCTACGCGACCACGCTTGGCGTGGTCTGCGCGTGTGCCGCGCGCATCGTGGAACCGGAGACCTTCCCGACGCTCACCGACGCGCTGTGGTGGGCCCTGGTTACGATGTCAACGGTGGGGTACGGCGACATCTCACCGGCGACGGATACCGGAAAGGCCGTGGCTGTCCCGCTCCTGATAGGAGGGATAACGGTCTTCGGAGTGCTGACGGCCAATCTCGCCTCGCTGATGGTGCGGGAGCAGGCCCAGGCTTGGAGGTCGGAGTAGGGGCAACGATCCGTGTGGGGAGTGCGAGACTCCGGCGAAAGCGGGAGTGCCCCACGTGTGACACGCGCCCCTTCCGCAGTCGTCCCCTCGCCGCGTACGCTGGTTGGTGACGGCGCACCGCCCCGGCGAACAGCGTCGGTGGGCCTCCCCGGCACGGGGAGGGTCGCACGAGTGAAATGCCCCAAAATGTCCCAAAATGTCCCAGGCAGAACGACAAGGCTGCGGGGTTCTCGCCTGCGTGGGACGGTGGAGGAGAGGCGAGAGGGTGACAGCGTTGGCCACGAACGGACTGAGAGACGCCTCGGCGAGCCTGTCCTGAGCTTGTCGAAGGGCTCGGCGTGACAGGCTGCGCCACGCCCGCTCCACCGGGGCTGCGAGGATCCTGCCTCCGCAGGAACGACGGGAGGCGCAGGAATGCCCCAGGGCCTTGTCAGGCCGCGTAAGGGAATGAAAATGGGGAGGCGCGGATTCTCTCTGGCGAGCGTCTTGGGTACGCCGACGTTCCCCGAGAGATGTTTCGGCTCCGCCTCCGGCTCCGCTCAACATGACAACCGGGGGGCGAGGTTCCTGCCTGCGCAGGAACGACGGGGCGCTATTTTCACAAGAATGACGGGAGTGCGGGAACGACGGGCTTGGCCTCAGCCGCCGGCCATGGGGTTGAGGGGCGACTCCTCCAACGGGACGATGTCCTCGCGGGTGAGGGTGCTGCTGTTCCACTCCTCGTAAGGGAGCTCTTCGGCAGCGTCGGCGGCCTCCTTCTCGTTGGAGGCTTCGACGGTGGTCCGGTAAAGGACCTCATGGCTGACGAGGAATCTCATAAGGGCACTGGAGCTTCGGGGATGGCTTGGCGCCTTACAGCGGTATGTTGCCGTGCTTCTTGGGCGGGAGGGTGTCTCGCTTGTTCTGGAGGGCGTCGAGCGCGTGGATGAGCCGTGGCCGCGTCTGCGCCGGGTCTATGACGTCGTCGATGAAGCCGCGCTCGGCGGCCTGGTAGGGGTTGGCGAAGTTGTCGCGGTACTCCTCGATGAGTCCGGCGCGGACCGCCTCCGGGTCCTTGGCGTCCGCGAGCTGGCGGCGATGGATGATGTTGACGGCGGCGTCCGGCCCCATCACGGCGATCTCGGCGGACGGCCACGCGAGGTTGATGTCCGTGCGCAGGTGCTTGCTCCCCATGACCACGTACGCGCCGCCGTAAGCCTTGCGGGTGATGACGGTGATCTTGGGGACGGTGGCCTCCGCGTAGGCGTAGAGGAGTTTCGCGCCCTGGCGGATGATGCCCCGGTGCTCCTGGTCCTGCCCCGGCATGTAGCCGGGCACGTCCGCGAACGTGATGATGGGGATGCTGAACGCATCGCAGAAGCGGACGAAGCGCGCCGCCTTGACGGAGGCGTGGATGTCTATGACGCCGGCGAGGTAGGCGGGCTGCTGGGCGACGATGCCGACGCTGCGCCCGCTCAGACGTCCGAAGCCGACGATCATGTTGGGCGCGAACTCGTGCTGGACGTTGAGGAACTCGCCGTGGTCCAGCACGCGCTCGAGGACCTCCAGCATGTCGTAGGAGCGGGTCGACTCCTGCGGCACGATGTCGCGCAGTTCATCGTCCGCGCGGTCCGGGGGGTCGTCCTGGTCGCCCATGGGAGGGTCGTCCATGTTGTTGAGGGGGATGAAGCTGAGGAGGAAGCGGATGGTCTCCATGCACTCTTCCTCGGAGTCGAGGGTGAAGTGGGAGACGCCGGAGAGGGTGGCGTGCGTGTCCGCGCCGCCGAGGGCCTCGTGCGTGATCTCCTCGCCGGTGACGGCCTTGATGACGTCCGGCCCGGTGATGAACATCTGCGAGATGCCCCGCACCATCAGTGTGAAGTCGGTGATGGCTGGGGAGTAGACAGCCCCGCCCGCGGACGGGCCGAGGATGGCGGATATCTGCGGCACGACGCCGGAGGCGAGTGTGTTGCGCATGAAGATCTCGCCGTAGCCCGCGAGGCTGACGACGCCCTCCTGGATGCGCGCGCCGCCCGAGTCCGATATGCCGATGATGGGCGCCCCGTTCCGCATGGCGAGGTCCATCACCTTGCATATCTTCTCGGCGGCGACCTCCGAGAGCGAGCCGCCGAAGACGGTGAAGTCCTGGGAGTAGATATAGGCGGTGCGCCCGGTGATCTTGCCGTAGCCGGTGATGACGGAGTCGCCGGGGAACTTCTTGTCCGCCGAGCCGAACTCGCTGGAGCGGTGGGTCACGAATGAGCCAAGCTCCTCGAACGAGCCGGGGTCCACCAGCAGTTCGATGCGCTCGCGGGCGGTGAGCTTGCCGCGGGCGTGCTGCTGCTCCGCGCGGGCTTCTCCCTCCGACGAACTGATCCTGTCTTTGCGGCGCCTGAGCTCTTCCAGCGCCTTGTTGGTGGTCTTCTCAGCGGTCATGGTATGCCTGTGGCGCGGCAGCGCCGTATCTGGGAATCCTACCATCGCCCGGCTGTGCGGGAAAGCCGCGACGGCGCGCATGCGGAGCGGAACGGCCCGCCTTCCCAGGAAACCAGGCGCTGGAACAGAGGTGACAGACCTGAGGTTGCGGCAGTAGGATTCCCGTTTGGAGTATGATGTAACGGATACTCTGCGCCCAGAGCAGGATTTGCATGACCAGCCACTTCTACCAGTCCGACGAAGAGATCATCAGGCGTCTCCAGGTGATCCTCCATGACCAAGGGAACGGGCCGCAGGACCGTGCACGCCGGGAGAGCGGCGTCCGTGAAGTGCGCAACCTGACCGCGGAACTGGCGGAGCGCATCTACAGGGAGCCCGATGCATGGGGGATCCACGAGGTCCCGATCGAATACCGCGCGGACGCCGCGGCGGACACGCTGTTGCAGATGCTCTCCCGTGTGAGCACGATGGGCAGTCCCCGGAATATCCGGGAATGGTTCGTGAACGCGGTGGAGGTCAGGTTCAAGGAACTCTGGAGTTCCGCGGACAGGGAGACCAGGGTGCGGGAGACCGAAGAGGCGACGGCGCGTTCCAGGGAGGAAGCCGCGGAGACCGGGCAGGGCGCCTCGATAGTATTCGAAGAGAACTCGGAGCTCTGGCAGCGCTTCGAGGAAGAGTTCCCTCGCGACGCCTTCGCACTGCGGCTGCGCTACGAGCTGAACCGCACGCCTGACGAGATGGCCGTGATGCTGGACGCACCGAGCGAGCGCGCCATCACGATTCGCCTGAATCGCGCCAAGGAGCGTTTCCGCATGTACTGCGAACAGGCCGGGTTGAGCCAGCGGGAGACCGCGGGGATACTGGCACAATTCGCCGAGGAGCGGACTTCGTGACACAGCGTCCTTCTTCCAGCACCTTCCGCTCGGGGAGAGGGCCCTGGGTGCGTTTCGCCATGGGGGCCGGCGAGCGCTGGTTTAACCTCTCCGGCCGTGTAACGACCGAGATGCGGCAGTTCGGCGCCTACATCCGGCAGATGCGTTATCGCCAGGGGTACTCCATCCGCGAGCTTTCGGAGGAGCTGGATCTCCCCTATGAGGAGATGCTCCTGCTGGAAGTGGGTTTGCTGAAGCCCTCGGAGGTGGCATCTCCCACCTGGGTGCGCCTGATGCGCCTGTTGGAAGGCAGGGAGGTACTGGTTCGGCGCGACCGCCCGGACGAACCGGACGACGTCGATCCGGACGAGGCCTGGGCGGCGGGCGAGGACGAGAGCGACACGTTCAGCGGGACGGCGCTGGGCCTGGGTCAGGCGCTCGGTATGGCGACCATCAAGGTGGTCGGTGTGGGCGGCGGCGGCTCCAACGCGGTCCGGCGCATGTACCAGCAGCGTGTGCCGGGCGTCGATTACATCGCGGTGAACACGGACGCTCAGCACCTCATACGGATGGACGTTCCTCGGAAGGTGCGCATCGGCGATCGGCTCACTCGCGGACTCGGCGTCGGAGGAAACCCCGAGCTGGGGCGCGAAGCGGCCGAGGAGTCCCGGGAGGACCTGTACGACCTGCTCAGCGGAACTGACCTCGTGTTCGTTGCCGCCGGCATGGGCGGCGGCACGGGGACCGGGGCTGCTCCGGTTATCGCCGAGATCGCCAAGGAGGTTGGCGCACTCACCATCGCCGTGGTCACCAAGCCGTTCGGGTTCGAGGGACAGCAGCGCTCCATCCAGGCGGACGAAGGCATCGTGCGCCTTCGCGAGCACGTGGACACGATGATTCTGATCCCGAACGACAGGCTCTACGCGGTGTCGGACGAGCGGATGACCGCCGAGAACGCCTTCCGCATCGCAGACGACGTGCTGCGCCAGGGGGTGCAGTCCATCGCAGAGCTGGTGATGGTGGCGGGAGACATCAACCTGGACTTCGCGGACATCCGTGCGGTGATGGCCGGCGCAGGCTCCGCCTGGATGGCGATAGGGCACGGACGCGGCAAGGACCGGGCGTACGAAGCGGCCCGGGCAGCGATGGCCAGCCCGTTGCTCCACGTGCCGGTGGAAGGCGCCACGCGCGTGCTGCTGAACATCACGTACGGCCCGGACGTAACGCTCCAGGAGGTGTACGAGGCGTCCGACATCATCAAGGGCCTCGTGGACCCGCACGCCAACATCATCTTCGGCATGATCACCGACCCGAGCATGGAAGACGAGGTTCGTGTCACCGTGGTGGCCACGGGCCTTACCGGCGGCGAGAGCGTGGTCTCGCAATCTCTGGACGAGATACTCCAGGGAGCGCTGGACACTGACCAGTCCAGCAGCACCATGCCGGGATTCCTGCAGCGCATCGCCAGGTTCTTCAGCAACCTGTTCGGCGGACGGGGAAACTAGCACCCCGCTCCCACCGGACGCTTCCCTTGGGCCGATCGTTCAGCCCTGGCCGTAGACCGTCGTGTGCGGCTTGAAGGCGGCCCACGCGAACCAGAGGTGGTCCTGCGCGTTCACGCGCTCGAGTTGCCGTCCTGCCAGTGGGCCGCTCACGGCCCTGCCGAGCAGGTTCCACGTGCTGCCGGTGCCCGCGTCCCTGATCGCTGCCCCATCGAAAGCGAACGTGAGACGTTTGCCGTCCAGCACGGGACGGAAGACGCCCGTCGCTCCTACATCGGCTGCGTCCGGGATGGAGCGTCTGCCAAGCGCGGAGGTCGTGCCGAACTCGAAGAAGACAACGATCTCCTCTCCTCCGACCTCGTAGTGGACGCCCCGCTCGGCTTCCAGGCGTGAGTAGGGGAAGGCGACGGCGTCGCCGTTGATCTCGACGGCGGCGACGCGCAGCTTGGGCGGGAGGCGTGGGTCGACGTCCCCGTCGAACAGGAACGGATACGAGTTCGGGTTGTCGTAGGAGGAGTACGGGTTCGTCCCGTAGGGACGGCCCGCTCCGGGCCGGTCCAGCGTCAGCCCGTCGGGATGCTCCTCCGCGAACACACGCCATGAGACGATCTGCGCGGGCACGAACCGCAGCTGCGCGCCCGCGAGTTCACCCGCTATCGCCTCGCCGGTGAGCTGCTGCCACCAGCTCTGGGTCTGCCTGTCCCACATGACGAGGTCGCTGTTGCGCAGGAAACCGGAGACGCCGAAGTCGTGGACCGTGCCGTCGAGCGTGCGGTCGAACACGATGGCGGAGTTGCAGAGCGGGCAGTAGGTCGCTGCCACTGGGACGCCTGCCAGTTCGTCGTTGACGATCTCGTGATAGGTAACGATCTGCAGCGGGTACGCTTTCGCCTCGCTGTTCAACTCCAGCGCGATGACGGGCTCCGCGTCCGCGAGCCATTCGTCCGCATCGGCCGCGGAGACGAACCTGGGTTCGTCGATGGGCGGGATGCCGTCGCGCCCTACGCCGCCGGACCTGATCTCGCGGTACGGGACGGTGTGGAAGCGGAAGTCCGTCTCCCATATCCGGGTGGATATGCGTGAGAGGCTTTCGGCGTAGCTAGCGTCCACGGCGACACCGTAGGCATTGCGGATGACGCTCGGATCTAAAGTGGGCGTTGGTATGAGGGCCGAGACGGCGGCAGTTGGGGTGGGAGATGCGGATGGGACGAGGGCCGAGACGGCGGCAGTCGGAGTGGGCGATGCGGATGGGACGAGGGCCGACACGGCAGCGGTCGGCGTGGGCGCCGCAGTGGCCTCGGGGGCGGACGTGTCTGTGGAGACGCACGCACCGAAGGCGAGGATGAGCGTCGCGAACGCCAGGACGAACGCGGGCGCAGTGGTATTGAGGCAGCGTATGTCGAGGGGTCCCATGGGGGGTTACGGGGTCTGGGCGGGGCGGCCGTCGGTGGGCCAGGGGTTGTGGAACGTGATGCCGGAGGTGATGTACGCGCCTTCCTCGTCCTCTCCGGTGAAGTCCTTGAGGATCTGCGTGATCTGCACGTCCATCGTGGCGAAGTACTCGGACGAGCCCACGAGGTGCGGGGGTATCTCTTTTGCCGTGCCCTTCACGTAGTAGGTCATGCGCTCGTCCACGAACGCTATCGTGATCATGCCGTTGTCGCGCATGTTTCGGGTGGTGGTGCTGCCGTTGTAGGTGATGACGCGGATGGTGTTGGCGTCTCGCGCGCCGACCTCGCGGAACGAGAGCAGGGCGGGGTGCGGCCAGCCGTTGGCGTCGGTGGTGATGATGAGGATGGCGCGCCCGCGCTCTGTGGTCACGTCCTCGTTCCAGAGGGCGTCGAAGAGGTCAGGAGGGAGTTCTCTGCCGATATCGTCGGACATGACGCGGGGCGCCTCCTGTCATTCGCCGGAGGGGTCCTTGCCCTCCCAGCGCTTGAACTGGGTGTTTTCGATGCCGAGCAGGTCGAGCACCTTGCCGACGGTATGGTTCACGATGTCGTCTATGGTCTGGGGGCCTGAGTAGAAGCCGGGGATGGGCGGGAGGATGATGCCGCCCATGTCCGTGACGGAGAGCATGTTGAGCAGGTGGCCCCGGTGGAGCGGCGTCTCCCGGGCGACGACAACGAGGCGCCGGCGCTCCTTGAGGCACACGTCGGCGGCGCGGGTGATGAGGTCGTTGTTGTAGGAGTTGGCGATGCCTGCGAGGGTCTTCATAGAGCAGGGCACAACGACCATGCCGTCCGTCTTGAAGGAGCCGCTGGAGACGCTCGCGGCCATGTTGCGCGGGTCGTGGACGACGTCAGCCATGGCCTTGATGTCGTCTATCGCCCACTGCGGCGCTTCGTACCTGATGGAGAGGTGCGCCCCCTCCGAGAGGATGAGGTGCGTCTCCACGTCCGGCATGTTGCTCAGCGCGCGCAACGTGTAGATGCCGTAGATGGGGGCCGACGACCCGCTGATGCCAACGATGATCCTGGGCATGTTCCCTCGCGTCCGTGCTGGTGGGGAGACGCCACCGTGAGGGGACGTCTCCCCGTTGCGTCAGGCTTAGGGCAGGCCGAGCTCGTCCCAGCGCTCGCCCACCTTGTTGAGGATGTCCATCGTGGGTTTGGAGGGCGGCGGCACGGGAAACTCAGTCGTCTTGTGCTCGCGCGTGGCGTCGATGCCCATGCCCTGCGAGGGTGGGATGAAGTCCATCTCGCCGGGGCGCCCGAGCGGGCGCGGCAGGAAGGCCCCCGGGTGGACGTGCTGCGACGGCTCAGCAAACGAGACGATGCGCCACCAGATGTCGTTCCAGTCCCGCACGTCGCAGTCCTCGTCGACGACGACAACCCACCGGTAGCGGAGGTGGGCGTAGGCCGCGTCGATGATCTCCTTGGCCTGGCCTTCCTTCTCGATGGCCGCGCGGATGACGATGACGCCGCCCGCGCCTGCGTCGGGGAAGTGCACCTCCCGGATGTTGGTGAGGCCGGACTTGCTGACGAGCGTCTGCAGGATGGAGCCGGAGCGCATGAGCGGGCGCGGGTAGTCCTCGATGCGCCCGCAGATGAGGCCGAAGTTGATGGGGTCCTTGCGGTGGGTGATGGCGTTCACCCGGAAGACGAACACCTCGTAGTTCTTGTTGTAGAAGCCGGAGGACTCGCCGTGCGGGCCGTCGTAGTGGCGCTCGCCCGCGACGATCTCGCCCTCCAGGATGTACTCGGCCTCCGCCGGCGCCCAGATGTCTATGGTGTCGCACTTGACGAGCTCCACGGGGCGACCTGCCCATGCGCCCGCGGCCTCGTACTCGGAGAGACCGTTGTCGTTCTCGGGGACCGCGGTGCCTGCCGCGAGGACGAGCAGTGGATCCATGCCGATGGCGATGGCGCAGGGCGTGTTCTTGCCCTCCGCCTCGTTCTCCAGGACGTGGACAGCGCCGTTGCGGTCGCCGGCGCCGCCGTAGGACGAACCCCTCGGCGGGGCAGCGCCCACCTTGAAGTCGCCCTGTACCTTCACGGTGGTGTGATTGCGGTCGATGATCATGGAGCGGTACTGCCCCATGTTGTGCGCGCCGGTCTTGGGGTCGATGGTGATGACACCCGCCGTGGTGGCGATGTAGCGCCCGCCGTCCAGTTCGTGCCAGAGGGGCGTGGGGATCTCGCCGAGGTCGACGTCCTCGCCGAAGACCTTCACCTCTTTGACGGGGCCGTCGTCCACCTTCACGCAGGGGAGGCGGTCGGCCATGCCCTGCTTGACGATGTCGTGCAGCTTCACCCAGTCCCTCGGACCGTTGAACGCGATGGAGAGCTGGTCCAGCGAGTACATGATGTTGGTAGTGAGCTGCTTGTCCGGGTTGTCCCTGATGTTCTCGAACAGCAGGCCGGGCCCGTTGCGAACGAGGTCGCGGTAGCTGATCGCGCCGACCTCATAGTCGAGGTCTACTTCTGCGTTGATGCGCCTGAGCAGCCCGCGCTCCTCCAGGATCATCATGTATTCGCGCATGCTCTTGTACGAGACGGGCTCTCTCTGTGGTGTCGTGGTCACTGTGGTTCTCCTTCGTGAACTGGCTGATCGGCGCCCTCTCCCTCTGGGAGAGGGTTAGGGTGAGGGTGCTCCAGGCGGTCTAGCTGAGGCCGAGCTCCTTCCAGCGGGAGGCGACGTGCTCCATCATCTTCATGCTCGGCTGCGCGACGCCGGGGCGCGGGTGGTCGTACTCTTTGAACGGGAGCGTGGCGTCGAACCCCATGCCGTAGGTGGGCGGAACGAACTCGATCGATCCCGGAGGGGGCTCCTTGAACGTGTACTCCCGTCCCCGGTACATGTCGCGGTCGGGCACGACGGACGAGACGATGCGCCAGAGCACGTCGTTCCAGTCGCGCACGTTGCAGTCCTCGTCCACGACGATCACCCAGCGGTAGCGCATGTGCTCGTAGGCGGCGTCGATGATCTGCTTCGGCTGCTCCGGGCTGGTGATCTGCGCCCGGATGATGAGGAAGCCGGAGCGCCCCGCGTCCGGGAAGAAGACCTCCTTGATGTTCGTGAGGCCGGACTTGGCGATGAGTACGTCCAGCAGCGTGTTGGAGCGCATGAGCGGGCGGGGGTAGTCCTCGATGCGCCCGCAGATGAGGCCGAAGCTGATGGGGTCCTTCCGGTGCGTGATCGCCTTGATCTTCACCATGAACGTGGACGGGTGCTGGTTGTAGAAGCCGGTGGACTCGCCGTGCGGACCGTCGTTCACGCGCTCGTACGGGACGACTTCGCCCTCCAGGACGATCTCGGCGTTGGCGGGCACCATCAGGTCGCTGGTCTCGCACTTCACCAGGTCGACCGGACGCCCGGCCCACGACCCTGCGGCCTCGTACTCGCCGTGGCCGTTCTCGTCGTGGGGGACGGCGGTGCCGCAGGAGAGGGTGAGGAGCGGGTCCATGCCCATCACGATGGCGCAGGGTGTGGGGAGGCCGTTCGCCTCGTTCTCCAGCACGTGTACCGCCCCGTTGCGGTCGCCAATACCGCCGTAGTTCGATCCCTGCGGGGGCTTCGCGCCGACTTCCCAGTCGCCCATTATCTCGACGGTCGTGGTGTTCTTGTCGATGATCATGGAGCGGTACTGTCCCATGTTCAGGTTGCCGTTCATCGGGTCGCGCGTGACGAAACCGGCGGTCGTGCCGATGTAGCGTCCGCCGTCTTCCTCGTGCCAGAGCGGTGTGGGGAGCATGTCGAGGTCCACGTCCTCGCCCATGATCTTCACGTCCTTCACCGGCCCCGTCGGGACGACCTGCGATGCAGTGCGGTCCTGCATCCCCTCGTGGATGATGTCCCGCAGGGACGCCCAGTCGGGGTCGCCGTTGAGCGCGAGCGCAAGCTGCTGCTCGGTGTACATGACGTTGGCAACGAGCGGCATGCCCGGGTAGTCCTTGACGTTCTCGAACCAGAGGCCCGGCCCTTCCCGGACGAGTGAGCGATAAGCGATAGCGCCGAGTTCACCCTCGAGGTCCACTTCGGCGTTGATGCGCCTGAGCAGCCCGTTCTCTTCCAGCAGCTTCAGGTAGCCGCGCAGGTCGTCGTACGGAACGCGTTGACGAGTGGTCATACGCCCTTCCTCCTTCGGGTCGTGTATGGGCTTGCGAGTCTAGCATCCGCTACGCTGGGCGGCAAAGGGCGTTCTGACGCCGCCACGAGGCAGGCGCATCAGGCAGGCGTCTTCCGGTGGTCCAGTACGCGAAAACCCCAAAGCATCCGGCCCATGTGCGGGCTGCGGCTACGAAACTCCAATTGCTGAACACGCGGCCACCAAGGGTCTATGTGAGAGTAATCCACCGCGTTGCTGATGCTTCGGAGGTGTTGCCGGTAGTGATAGGCGTAAACGAACGCCCCCGCGATGTCGGCTAGTTGCAACCCTGTCGTCAGTTTCGAGTCGGCGAACAAAGGCGCTTCCACTATACGGTCGAGCGTCCTTCCTGATTCATGGCCGAAGGTGTACGTCAGGTGAGACTTGGCGAGGAGTATGTCCTCGCTGCGGACGCGCGAGTCGAGGATCATAAGGCCCGTCTCTTGCTGGGGGAGTTCTTCCAGAAAGGCCTGAAACCGCTCGGCCAAGTATTGGATCGCCATGCCGTACATGGATGCCTTGGGAGTAGGTTGGACAGCATTCTTGAGGAAGATCACTGAGAAGAGCTTGGCGTCGTAGGAAGTAAGTCTGTCGAAAACTTGTGATGCAAATACCTGCCTTCGTCTGCTGGCGGCATTCCTTGGAGTCGTTAGGCTGTTGCCCTTGACCTCGTAGACTGCTGCCTCTCGTTCTCCAATCTCCCTAGGGAAGAATTGCCGCTTGAGATGAATGTACTCCCGCGTGAACCGACGCCAGAGGTCCGAATGCAGAGCCAGGGCTGTCACGCAGAAGAGGGGGGTTTCGCCGTTGCCGAGTGGCTCGCTATGACGATGCGGAGACCCGCTTTCGTCAATATAAAAGAAGTGCACTGGGCCTCCGGCGCCCTGAGAGATAAATGACGGGAGCCCACTTGACGTGGGCTCCGGGCGGTACTGAGGCAGCGGACATGCCGCTTCAAGTGCTCGCGCCCTTACCCCGTACCAATTGCAGTATCTGGCCGCTCATCGCTTGTGTCAAGGGACGGTGGTATCCGTTCGTCTACATGTGGGACAGCAGGGCCGCCCTCGGGCATTGTTGGCAAAAGACTTCCTAGAAGATGCGCGTGAACATATCGCTGAACGGGTAGACCACGCCTATCCAACGGAAGAAGAGCGGCTCGAACCAGAATATGTCCAGCGTCAGGTCCAGTATGCCGATGATGAACGTCTCGAAGCCGAGTCCCGCGAGCAGCGCGTAGTACCACTTGGCGCGGGTCCAGAACAGCAGGTAGACGATGACCCACAGCGGCAGTCCGATGTGGAACCCGATGAGCCAGATCACGATGGCGAGCACAAGCAGTGAACTGAAGTAGAGCGCGGCCCGGCGCTTCTCGCCCTCCGGGTCCTCGCCGAGGCGGAAGCCGAGGTCCATGATCATGCCCTGCTCTATCGCCTTGCGCCTGCTGAGCACGGTGTACAGGCGGATGAACCAGAGCGGCGTTGCGATGGCTACGGTGATGAAGGGGAGCCAGCGCCCCTCGACGCGGTTGGTTATGTCGTTGACGTAAACGATTGCGAGGACGGCGATGACCGCGAGCAGCACGAGTTCGCCGAGGATCTCCGGTGAGCGCCAGGAAACCCTGCGGTGTGTCGGCGCGTTGTCGCGGGGTGCATCAGGACTCTGCGCCACCGGCTGCCTCCTTCGCGAGGGTCTGTTCCTGGAGGCGCTGTGCGCCACGCTGCACACGGAGTGAGAAGAAGACCGCTACGACAACTACTACGAGGATTGTAAGGAACGGGATCCGGGTCACCATCCCGATGCCCTCCGTCTGGATGGCCCGCGACATGAAGGTTTCGAGTGGACCTGCAAGGACGACGGCGATGAGGATGGGCGGCCTCGGCCATGCGTAGGCCTTCATGAATATGCCGAGCGCGGAGAAGACGACCATGACGGTGAGGTCTGAGATGTCCAGGTTCGCCTGGAAGGCGGAGAGCGTCACGATGGCAATGACGAGCGGGGCCAGCACGAGCGGCGGTACGGCTGCGACCTTCGTGAGCAGCGGCGAGAAGCGCAGCACGATTGGCACGACGAGGAGGTTTGCCAGGACGATGACGTAGACGAGAGAAAGTGTGAGGTTGAGGTGGAGTTCAGGGTTCACCATCGCTGGGCCGGGCTGGACGCCGACGATGTAGAGGAATCCGAGTACGATGGCCATGGGCCCGCTGCCGGGGATCGCGAAGATCAGCGTGGGCATCAACACCCCGCCATCCGTGGAGTTGTTGGACGACTCGGGAGCGATGACGCCCCGTATGTCCCCGGTGCCGAAGGTCTCGACTGCGCCTTTCTCCGTCTGCCGCGCCTGCGCGTAGGCTATCCAGTGCGCGGGCGTGGGACCCAGGCCCGGCATCGCGCCGATGAAGACGCCGATGAGCGATGAGCGCGTGATCAGCCACTTGTGGCGCAGTGCTTCGCGCATGCCCTTGGCAACATCCCGGTTGCCTTCCTTGAGCATCTCGCTCAGCCGCTCCTTGGCGACCGGCGTGTTGCTGATGACGAGGTCCGCTATCTCCGGGATGGCGAAAAGTCCCACCACGACGGGCACGATGTGGATTCCGTCGTAGAGGTAGTCGATGCCGAAGGTCGCGCGGGTCTCGCTTGCGATGTTCACGAACCCGATCATCCCAATGAACAGGCCAAGGCAGGCAGTGAGGAGCCCTTTGACGACGGCGCCTGCGCTGACGATGGCTACTGCGCCTATGCCGAGCAGCGCGAGGAGGAAGAACTCGGCGGAGCCGAAGAACCGCAGCAACTCCCGCGCGAACGGCAGCACGGCGAGCAGGGCAATGCCGCCGATGATGCCGCCGATGAGAGACGAGGTGTAGGACGCCCCGAGTGCGTATCCCGCGTAGCCCTGCCGCGCAAGCGGGTAACCGTCGAGTATCGTCGCCTGGGATGAGCGGGCGCCCGGTATGCCGAGCAGGATGGAGGGTATCGGCTCGGTGAGGTCGTTCGCGGCCATGTAGCCGATGACGACCGGCAGGGCGATGAACGGGTCCAGCTCGGTGGCGAATGCGAGTACGACAACGAGGAAGGGCAGACCTCCGCCGGGCATGAGTCCCGAGATAATCGCGATAGGGACCATGAGGACCAGCGCGACCATCGGGCCGGGACGGAAGAGGCGGTCCGCGCCGTCCAGGGCTGCGTCGAAGAATGCCCGGTCGACGGTTACAGCGTATCCCCACACGAACACGGCGAGCATGACGATGCCGATGACGAGGGGGAGCCGGTTGACCATGGAGACGTTTCCTCGGTGGTACTGCGGGCGGTTGCGAACGCGCCGCTACGCTACGCGGGGAGCGGGAGCGCGTCAATACGCTGGTACCCGAGGGCCCGCTGCAACGAGAGAGGGCGGGCCCGCAAGCCCGCCCTCTCCCTGTTGTGGCTCTTTCGTGCGGCCTACCCGACGCCGTAGAGGGTGGCGAACAGGGCACGCGCCTCCGGGCTGAAGTCCTGGGCCTTCTGGATGTTTTCCAGCAGGATGGATGGGTCGCCGTAGTTGATTTCGCGCGAGAGCGCTGCCGCGCTCGCTATGAAGTCGGCGTCCTCGGTGATCTCCCGGAAGACCCGCTGCCACGTGAGCACGATCTCCTCCGGCGTGCCGGGAGGCAGAACGAACATGCGGGTCATGGACTCGAGGTTCTGCGCAAGCAGGAAGGCGTTCTGCTGTTGCTCGCTCGCGTCGACCAGGTCGAACAGGTGCGGGACGTCCTCGGACCGGAGGCCCGTGTTCATCTTGTCGAGGAATGACTGGCTGATCGGAGTGCGCCAATAGAACAGCGGCATCAGCTTCTGCTGCTCGTACCACTCCGGGAAGAACGGGTCGATGAAGAAGACGTCGCACCGGTCGGTGGCGTCGAGTTCATTGCGGTCGATCGCAGCCTGGACATCCGCCGTGCCCTCGTAACCGAGGACAACCTTGACGGGCGCGCCGAGGGCTTCCGCGAACTGCCCGCCGATGGCGTTGCCGCCCAGAGCCGACGTTCCGAAGGTGATGGGCCTGCCGAGGTTGAGCACGTCGTCCCAATTCTCGGCAACTTCGCGGCGGACGCAGAGGGCTGCGTGCGTCTGGATGAAGTTCGGCGTGCCGATCATGTTCACGGTGTTGATGTCGAAGTCGTCGAGGTCGGCCCCGGCAGCTTCAGCTGCGGGGTGCCGGTTCGCCATCGGGTGCGTGGTGAGGCCGTCGGGCCTGGCGCGCATCGTCTCCTGAAGGGCGCGAAGAGCGCCTCCGCCGGGCAGGTTGCTGACAACGACCTTCGGGTTGCCCGGCATCAGCCGCTCGACGGCTTTCGCCACGAGGCGGGAGTAGGCGTCGTAGCCGCCTCCGGGGGAGAAGCCGACGATGATCTTGACAGTCTTGCCGGAGAAGTAATCCTCTGCGTCAAAGCCTTCGACCTCGGGGATCGGCGTCGGCGTAGGCCGCGGGGCGACCGTAGGCGCAGCCGTGGCAGGAGGCGCCGTCGCACCCGGCGGCAGAGGCGTCGGTGTCGCGGCGGGGGCCATGGTATCCGGGGCCGCGTCCGGGGCCGGAGCGTCGGGCACTGGCGTGGCGGTTGGCTGCGCTGCTGCCAGCGGCGAGGTCGGGGTCGGCTCCGGGTCGCCCCCGCATGCGGTCAGACCGGCAAGCAGGGCGATGCCGAGCACCGCGAGTACTATGGTTCTGCTGGCCCAGGACATGAGTTCCTCCCTCTATACGCGAAAGCCCGCGCTGACGCATCCCGCACGTGCGGATGACGAAATGCTAGCATCTCCATCCCCGGAGGGGCAACCGCTGCCTGCACGATCAGGCCAGCGAACGGAGGATGTACTTGACGAGCACACAGGTGTACGACGCCATCGTGGTCGGCGTCGGTGGCATGGGAAGCGCGACGGTCTACCAACTGGCGAAGCGCGGCGCCCGCGTGCTGGGGCTGGAGCGCTTCCGCATCCCGCACGAGATGGGTTCGTCGCATGGCATTACGCGCATCATCCGGCTCGCGTTCCACGAGGGGCCTTCGTACGTGCCCCTCGGGCGGCGCGCCTATGAGTTATGGCGCGAGTTGGAGGAGCGCTCGGGCGAACGGGTGCTGCACGTCACTGGCTCCGTCCATGCCGGCGCTCCCGGCACGGTTGCGTTCGAGAGCACGCTCCGCGCCTGCGTGGAGCAGGACGTGCCGCACGAGGTGCTGACGAGCGCGGAACTCTCCGCGCGCTTCCCGGGCTACGGGCTGCCCTCGGAGATGACGGCGATCGTCCAGCCGCAGGGAGGCTTCCTCACGCCGGAACAGTGCGTCGAATCGCACGTGGCCGTCGCGCGCGCATCGGGCGCGGACGTCCGGGAGGAGGAGCGCGTGCTGGCCTGGGAAGCGTTCTCCAGCGGCGTGCGCGTGCGGACGGAGGCGGGCGTGTACGAGGCGGGCTCGCTGGTGCTCACTGCGGGCGCCTGGGCGGGCAGGTTGGTGCCCGAGCTCGCGAAGGTTGCCGTGCCGGAGCGGCAGGTCATGGCGTGGTTCGAACCGGACGACGCCGCGCTTTTCGCGCCGTCCCGCTTCCCCGTCTTCATCGTGACGATGGACGGGGATGAGTACTACGGCTTCCCGGAGTTCGGCGTGGCGGGGCTCAAGCTCGGCAAGTTCGACGACACGGGCGTTGCAGCCGACCCCGACGCGCTGGACCGGGCGTGGCGCAGGGGCGACGAGGAGATGCTGCGGGAGTTCCTGCGCCGTTGCTTCCCGCGTGCGGGAGGGCGTCTGCTGCGGACGGCGGTGTGCATGTTCACGAACTCCCCGGACAGGCACTTCATCGTCGGCACGCACCCTGCATGGCCGCAGGTGTCCTTCGCGGCGGGCTTCTCCGGGCATGGGTTCAAGTTCAGCAGCGTGATGGGCGAGATCATGGCGGACCTCGCCGAACGCGGCGAGACCCGCCACGACATCGCACTCTTCGCGCCGTCGCGCTTCACGAAGTAGCGCGGGGGTCTGATCCCCTCTCCCTACAAGGGGAGAGGGCTAGGGTGAGGGTACTCTGGCGTGGGGAGAGGGCCTGTCAACGCCTACGCGAGCGTAGTTCGTGGCGGTTGGGGCTTCGGCGACAGCGCCAGCAGCATGAAGCCCACGAACAGTCCGCCCGCTGCCGCGAACCAGCCCGTGGCGAAGTTCGTCGCGTCGAACACGATCCCCAGGGCGGGCGCGCCCATGCCCGTCATGAAGAGCGTGAGCGGGGTCGCCGCGCCGCGCACCCCGCCGATGTGGTCTCGCCCGTAGTACGCGGGCCAGATGTGCGCCTGCATGAGCATGCCCACACCGAGACCGACACCAACGAGCACCGCGCCCGCGAAGCCGTGCCACGCCGTCGTGGCGACCGACGCGACGAGCATCCCCGCCGCAACGCCGACGAATCCCGCCATGGCCACATAGCGGGGTTGGACGCGGTCTATCCACGGCGCGACGAGGATGGACGCTCCCACCTGCGTGAACGCCTGGGCGGAGAAGGTGAACGCGGCCACCTGCGGCGGGATGTCCAGCGACCGGAGGAATGCGACCCAGAAGACTCCTGTCGTCCCCATCGCGGCCATCAGCAGTCCGTAGGCGACGCTGATGCGCCAGAACGCGCCGGTGCGCATCGCTTCTCGCACGGTCCAGGAATACTCCAGGCGGCGCTCCCGCCTGGAGCGTTCGTTGGCAGGCAGCGAGATGGACTCGCCGTCGGGGAGCAGCCCGAGGTCGGACGGCCGGCTGCGGATGAACAGCAGCGATATGGTCGCGATGGAGAGCCCGCCCACGGCGCCGAGGACGAGCCACGCGTCGCGCCACCCCACCGTATCGATCAGCAACTGGGTGATCGGGCTGGCGATTCCGATGCCGAACGGTATGCCGGGGAAGAAGAGCGACATGGCGCGTCCGCGTTTGCGCACGAACCACTTGGCGATGGGGATGGTCAGGAAGAGCGTGCTGCTGCCAAAGAACCCCATCATGCCGCTGAAGAGGGTAAGGCCGATCATCTGCCAGCCCGCGTTGACCAGGCCCAGGGCGGCGGCGCTGCCGCCCAGCATGAGGCCGCCTACCGCGAGAGGCACGCGGGAGCCGCGGCTGTCGATGAGCCGTCCGATGAACGGGCCGGAGGCCGCGAAGCCCAGTAGGCGCGCAGAGAGCGCCCAGCCGAAGGCGCTGTTGCCGAGGCCGAGCTCCTCGCTCATGGGGGCTACGAATATGCCGAAGTTTCCGATGCCCAGAAACATGCTGATGCCCCCGGCAACGCTGAGGGCGGCAACGATGACCCAACCGTAGAACGGGCGTGACGGATGGCGCGCCTGGCCGGGGACAGGCTGCTCCACGGAGCTAGCTGCTCTCCTCTTCGCTGGGCCCCGTGAGCTTGCCGAGGAACTCCTCGACGGAAGGCGGGAGCGGCGGCAGCTCCTTCTTCTCCCCGGCCTGTCGCTGCTCCTCCCGCCTGCCGCGCCGAGCGTCGTAGTCCGACTCCAGGCGTTCGACGAGCGACTTCACCTGGGCGTTGCGCTGCATCTCCGTGGTGACGCGCGCGTACTGTTGCGTGTCGCGCTGGCTGACGGCGTACTCGGCAGGGAAGCCGTAGATCGTGGAGAGCACCTGGAGCATCTTGGAGCGGCCCGCGAAGTCGGCTTCGAGCTCCACGTAGTGGGGGAGCCGGCACATGAGCATCATGTTCTCTATGCCCCGCTCGCCCAGGCGGTCGCCCACCATGTTCATGATGGACGTGGGGCCCTGGTACGGCCTGCGCCGGTTGCCCTCCACCCCTTGCACGTCCTCCAATGGCGCACCGTTCAGGGTGCCCATCACGAGCAGCGGACGGGTGTGGGGGACCGCGTCGTACATCGCGCCGATGCGGCAGAAGCGGTCGACGTTGAGATAGGCGATGACGTCCACCAGCGCCTCGATGTACTCCTCCGCGTTGGAGTGCGGCTCCAGCATGTGGAGGAAGATGAAGTCATGCCCACCCAGGCCGGTCGCCCAGCGCATGTCCGCGTTGGGGATGCGCATCTTGCGCTTGCCGTCCTCGTAGTAGACGACCGGGCGGTAGCGGGTGAAGTCGAAGTAGTGCCCCGGCTTGGCGAGCGTCCCCAAGTCGCGGGCCCTCATGTACCGCTCCAGCCGCTCGATGCTCAGGGAGCCGACGCTCCCGGCGTCGATCCACGGCGTCAGGGACGCGATGATGTGCGGCGAACGCAACTCCGGGAGAGGCTCGTGTAGTTCGAACTCGCCTACTCTCATGCCCCTATAGTGTTCCCCTTTCGCGCGGATTGCAACCCTTCCGCGGAGATTTCCCATCGCGTTACTACGCTTGCGTCAGTAGAGAAACAGGCTTACGGTGGCTAAGGAGAACTGCCTGATAGCCCGCCATAGATATGGAACGCTGAAGTGCCCCACAGCCGGTAGACCTCGAAATCGCGTTCGTTGGTGAAGACGGACCGTAAAGAAGAACTCTCTGCCACAGCAACCAGGGAGGCATCCGCGAGGTCCATGGGCGTGTCCTGGTATTGTTCCATCAGTTCCCGCATCCGGGAGGTTTCGTCTGGGGTGAGTTCCCTGATGGCAAGTTTGCCAGCCTTCTGTAGTCCCCAGAGTTCCTTCTGATAGTGGTAGCCGGCGATCGCGCCAAGAAGGTACATCGCCTCAGTGAAGCATACCCACGTAGTCAAGAGCGTGTCCGGTTCCAGGTTCCGCAGGGTGGCTACACAGCGGCGGTGATATTGGTCGTCAGCGTTCAGCAAAGCAACAAGAGGCCTGGTGTCGGTCAGTATCACTGAATCTGCTGTTGGCGTTGGTATTCTTCCAGGAGTCCCGCTGCGAACCGTTTGCCCGTGTCCTGTGACAGGCGTGATCCTGCGGAGCCGAGCTCGTTGCTGTGCAGGATGCCGGTGTGCTCATGGAGCGCGTCTGCCATCGTTCCGCGGCGGGGAAGGCGTCTGGACGGGCGTGCAGACAGCCAGAAGTAGACGGTATTGGACGACCGGCGAATCTCGATGCTCCTTCCCAGTGTCTTGGCTGCTGTAGACAGTCTTCGGCGAATCGCCTGCGTGGTTTCACCCACGCTTGCTTCCAACACGCCCGCTTCTCCGGGCGCTATGCGTTGGATGTAGCCCGCGTATTCCTGTATCAGTGCGGCGCGTTTGCCGGAAACGCTCTCTGCGCGCGCTCCGTCTATGGGTAGTGTGCCGAAGGTGGGCATCGCAACATCCTCGGGAACACTAGAGGCACGCGATTGCGCTCCGTCCAGACGAAAGCGGCGTTCCTTCCCCCTGCCGCCCTGCCTGCCGCGCGCGCTCTGGCGACGGACTCATTCCCCCTGCAGGAACCTGATGATGATGTCAGCCACCATCTCCGGTTGGTCGCTCTGGACCTGGTGACCTGCGTTCGGGATCCAATGGAAGGGGACGTGAGGCAGCATCTTCTCGAGTTGCTTCCCGTATTCCGGCGAGGCGAAGTGGTCGTTCTCCCCCCACAGGAATATCGTCGGGATGAGTTTCGTGACCCAGGGAAGCGTCTCGCGCATCTCGTAGCCGATCTTGAGCAGGGGATCGTTCTGGAACCGCTCGTTCGCCTCCTGGAAGACCTTGTTCGCTTCCCGGAGTCCCGGCCGCTGCGCAACCTCCAGCCGCTGGTCGACGACCTCGTCGGTAATCGCTTCATCACGGTGGATGATGGCCTTGATTCGCATGCGCATGTCTTCCCGCGTGCCGCCCTGCCCGTAGTTGGCGGCCAGGTCGGTGCCGGCCATGCGGATGCGTTCTATCCCCATCGCCACCGCGATCGACCCGCTGCCCACGAACACGATGCGCTCGATCCTCTCCGGATGGAGGATGGCGTATCGGGCCGCTGTCCAGGCGCCCTGGGAGTTGCCCATGATGGAGAACCTGTCGAGACACAAAGTGTCGACGAAGTCCTCGAGCTGGTCCACCCTGCTGTGCAGGCCGCGATGCGCGGGGACCAGGTCCGTGAACCCGTAGCCCCCCACAGCATCTGGAGCCAGCACCCGGAAGTGCTCGCCGAGCCTGGGCATGATGGTGTGATTCGCGGAGACGCCGGACTGAGCGTACCCGCCCCCGTGAAGCTGCAGAAACACGGGGCCGTCGCCACCCGCCTCCACGTAATGCGTGCGGAATGCCCCCGTCCTCACCCACCTGGACCGCCAAGCCTTCTCTGCCATCTCTTCATCCTCCGGTAACGACTACTCCCGTACTCCACTTCTCCGACCATCGTGCCGGGTCTACCGGCTGTTGCCTGCCTCGGGACCGAAGCTCTTCCGAAGCGCCTTGATCTGCGAAGCCATCGGGACCCCGGCGGACCCTCCGCGCGTGCCCTCTCCCTCTATGACGAGGTTGACCAGGACAGGCCCCGGCGTGTCCAGTATCTGCGGGAGTTGCTCCTCGAACTCTTCCTTCGTGTTCAGGCTGAAGGCGCCCTGGTATCCGGCCCCCATTGCCAGGACGCAGAAGTCGAACTTCCCGACTCCCGGCAAGGGTTGGTTGCCGGTTGTTTCATGTACGCCGTTCGCGAAGATGAAATGGTAGAGGTTCCGCGGCTGCGCGTGCGCGATGCTGACGAGGCTGCCCAGTTGCATCAGGAGGCTTCCGTCCCCATCGAGCACGAGGACGTTCCTGTCGGGGACCGCGAGGGCGAGTCCCAACCCGAGCGACGAAGCGCTTCCCATGCAACGCTGGGCGTCGAGGTGGTCGATCTCACCCTGGCCCGCTTCGTGCCAGGGAACGATGGACTGCATCGTCGCGACGCTGATGGCGCTGCCGCGACCGGCGGCGAGAACGTCGATTGCTTCCTGCCGGCGCATAACGTGCGTATCCCTCCTCCCGCCCGGCATTGGCCGGACAAGCCTGTCAGCTCGTGGGCGCTCCGATGATGACTGCTGCCGGGCCCGAGTCCCGGTGCGCGCGCTCGAAGGCTGCCGCGATGTTGCCGATGTCTTCAGGGCCTTCCAGCTGATAGTGCGGGACGTCCCAGGCTTCGAGCGTCGGGACGAGCAGCCTGACTGCGCGGTTCCGGCTCTCCGAGGCCGGCAGTTTCACGTCCCGACCGAACTGGCCCACCATCATGAGCGTCGGGGCCTGCGCATCCAGTGTGATCGCCTTGATCGCGTTGAGGGATGCCAGCACCCCGTTGTTCTGGATGCACAACATCGCGTTCACGCCGCCCGCGTAGAGGCCGGCGTTGACGCCCATCGCCTCGTCCTCCGTGCACACGGTCAACAGCCGGGGCTTTTCGAGCTGCGCCAGCAGCTCGAGGACCGTTCGCTGCACCGAGTCCGGAACGGTGATCACGTACTCGATGCCCAGGCGCAGTATCTCGTCGACGACGGCCTGCCCGGGCACCGGGCGCGCTACTGCCTCGTCCTTCGTGGTCAATTCGTCCTCCAACCGTGCCGGCGGAGCTTCATCGAGAAGTCCCCGCGGTCCCCACGAGCGCCACCTCGACGCCTTCTTCCAGCTCGGCCCCGGCGACCCCGATCGCGGGGCAGTCGTTCCCGAAGACGTCCTTCGCGATCTCGATGAACTCGTCCTCGAAGTAGATGTCGCGGAGGTGTACCTCGATCGACAACATGCGGTCCATGCTCGTGCCCGCTTGGGCCAGGGTTGCTTCGAGGCACCGCAGTGCCTGGTGGGCCTGCGCCCGCTTGTCCGCGCACAGCTCCGGCGCCAGCGCGCCGGACTCCGCATCGCGGTTGCCTGACAGGCTGCTTACGAAGACGAGGTCGCTGGCGATGACCGCCTCCGCCATGTCCGGGTCGTGGGGCGCCCAGCGGACCTCCTTGTCCACGCCGGGCGCTACAGCGACGCCGCCGAGCTGGATGAGGCGGTTGGCCAGTTCACCCAGCGCGAGCGCGAAATGGGCGAACGGGATCTTGCCGCCGAACATCTCCTTCGTGCACGCGCGGAAGGAGCGGGCGTCCTCCACGTTCCTGCGGAACCCGGCGTCGAGGCGCACGAAATCGCTCAACGGAGCGGGCACCTCGTCCATGTAGGAGCGCAGGGTCTCGAAGTTGTTGAAGTGCTGCCGCCGGAAGGCATCGGGAGCGTTGATCGGCACCTCTTCGCCCGTGTACGGGTTCGCGAACCCCCCGACGCCGAACGCGTAAAGGAAGTCGCCGGCCCGAACGAGCCGTGCCGATTGCCCGCGTCGAGGCTGCGGGACCACTACCTGCCTCGGCACGTCCCGAGTCAGCCCGATAGCCATGGCGGTGATGGCGTTGATGTCCGCCATCTTGGCCTGGGCGCCCCAGGCAACCGCCTCCGAGTGCCCGACTTCGCCGAAGTAGTCCGGCCAGACGGCCATCCGCTTGAGGCTCCACTCCTGCCCGCTGGTGAAGTGCAGCACCCGCATGACGCAGTCCCCGCTCAGACCGGCGCGCTCCAGGCGCCGCTGTATCCGGCCGAAGGCGTTATGGCACTGCTCGATCGGCTTGTACACGAGAGCGAAGTCGATCTCTTCGGTCTCCGGGTCCCGGCAGCCGTCGGAGCCCGAGAGGAACAGGTGAGGACCGTACCGGACCAGGGCAGGGAACCCCCGGCCCCGTTCGTCCCAGAGCAGTATCTCTTTGTCAGCCACAGCCCCTCCTGGTTTTCAGGCCTGCCCGGTCGGCGTCAGCTGTTCCGCTTCCAGCGTGTAGAAGTCCTGGACGACCTCGACGTACGGCGTGTCGCCTGGGGGACTCCCGCCGGGAGCTCTCGAGGCTTCGCGGTAGGCTGAGAAGGCCTGCTCGTCGTCCCAGCCGGTTATCGTCACGAGCTTGTGGTCGTTCTCCGTGGCAACGGTCCGATATCGGAACACGAAGCCGGAGGACTCCCTCATCCGTTCACCGTTCGTATCGAGACGTTCCCTGGCCTCGTCCAGCCTCCCAGGCTTGATCAGATGGGTGCCCACTACGAGATACATCAACGCACCCTCCCTGGGTGATCCCGGCTTCGCTCCCCTGTACCCTAGGTCCTGGCCCCGTTCTGCTCCGGGCCCTCGATGCTGAAGAACTCTGCTGTCCGGTCCCACACGACCGTGCGCTTGAGCGCCGGGTCCATGCCGGAGAACATGTCATCCAACGTGCGCTCGGAGTAGGGCCAGGTACCCTGCTCGTGGGGATAGTCGCTGCCCCACACGGCGCTGTCGCAGATGTAGTACTCCGGGTCCGCCAGCATCTTGGTGCCCAGGTAGTCTTCCTCGAACGTGAAGGTGATATTGCGCTTGATGTACTCGCTGGGCATGAGGCTGAGCTTGGTGTCGGACTGAGGTTCGGCAGCGTTCAGGTACCGCTGCTCCATCGTCCGGTCCATCCACTGGATGTCGAACGGGATCCATCCCAGCCGGCATTCGCCGAACGAGTAGTGGAGGTTCGGATGGCGCTCGAACACGCCGCTGAAGATGAGCTGCGCCAGGTGCGGCGAGATCGACTTCGGGGCCTGCGGGTAGTGAGCGAGCCGCGCTCCGCGGCGGTACGGCGGTCGCGGCGTGCCCTTCTTGTCGCCGACGTGGGAGCAGATCACGATCCCCGTCTCCTCGGCTGCGGTCCACAGCGGCTCCCACGTCTCCTCGAAGATAGGATCGGGGATGTCGAATACCACGAACTCGACCGCCTTCGCCCCCTTCTCGGCCATGCGGTAGACCTCGGGGGCGCATAGCTCCGGGAAGCTTGCGGTCAGCGTTGGCAGGACGATCAACCGGTCGGGGCTCGCCGCCGAGAGCTCCATCACCCAATCGTTGTGTATCTCCCAGTACGCCTTCTCCAACTCAGGGTCTCTGAACGTCTCCTTGCGGGTGTTTCCCGTGTAGAAGACGCCCGCATAGGTGCCGTCCAGGTCCATGTGTTTGAGCATGATGTCGGGGTCCGACCCGAACTTGCCCTCTTCGACCTCGATGACGAGCGCATCCGCTGCGCGGCTCGCGCGGAAGTGGGTCTTGGCGTGTTTCGCCCTGTCGTTGCCGTCCGCGGCGGCTGCGTGGATGTCTCCCTCCCACTCCCACATCGTGCCCTTGTCGGTTTCGACGACTCTTGGGCCTATCTCGCGGAGCTTCGACGGCAATCTACTCTGGAAGAGGTCTCCGGGATACCAGACGTCGCTCAGGTGGTTGTCTGCCGATAGGTTGGTGTACTCCATAGTCGGTGCCTCCTTCGCCACCTGACTGCCGAAACCTTCCGCCTGCTTCATCCACTTGCTTCAGCCGGTGTACGTCCATCGCGATCGGGTTCCATGGGGTCCGACACGGCTTTCGGGAGTGGGCGCAAACTACCATCGCCCCCTGGACGTGTCAACGCGAGACCGCCCCGTTCGGTGGAGCGTGCCGCCTGCTGTTCCCTATTCCGCCTCCCGAGTGGCGCGCCAGACGCGCTCCGCCGTGAACGGGATGTCCACCATCGGCGCGCCGATCTGTCGCAGCGCGTCGTGGACGGCGTTGGCGAGCGCGGCAGGGCTGGCGCAGGACGGCATCTCGCCGATGCCCCGCACGCCGAGCGCGCCGTTCCTCGCCTCCGTCGCGTGCGTCTCGACCACCATGTGCGGCAGGTCCTCCGCGAGCGGCATCGCGTAGTCCATGAACGACCACTCGCGCGGGCGCCCGTCGTCCGCGTAGGAGACGGCTTCGCACATCGCCTCGCCGAACCCCTGCGCCACGCCGCCGTGTATCTGACCCTCCACGATAGGGGGGTTGACGAGGTTGCCCACGTCGTGCACGGCGACGAAATCGCGTACGCGGACGTCGCCGGAGTCCCGGTCGATCTCCACGTACGCGATGTGCGCGGCGAACGCGAAACTCCCCGGCGGCAGCGTGAACGTCGAGTAGTGGCGGAAGCCGCCGTCCGCGCTTCCCGCCATCCCGGCGAGCCTGCCGAGCGGCACCGATCGCGATGGGTCCGAGCGCGAGACCGCCGCGCCGCCTTCGAGCGTGACGTCGTCCGCGGGCGTTTCGAGCAGGTGCGACGCGGCGTCGATCAGCTTGTCGCGCGCCTGGCACGCGGTCTGGTAGACGGCGTGGCCGCCGATGACGAGCCCCCGGCTCGCGTACGTGCCCGCGCCGAGGCCGAATGGCTGGATCGCCTCCGTGTCGCCGTGCAACACGCTCACTTCGCCCGGCGTCACGCCGAGCGCGTCCGCCGTTATCTGGGCGAACGTCGTCGCGTTCCCCTGTCCGTGCGGCGAGATGTCGGTCGTAAGCCGGACGTGGCCGTCCGCATCGACCTCCACCGCCGCCGCGCTGGAGCGCGCCGCGTCGCCGCCCGTGCCGCCGGAGCCCTTGGTGGAGAGCGCGATGCCGAGTCCCACCGTGCGCCCCTCCTGTCGCTCCTGGTCCCGCCGCGCAATCAGGTCGGCGTACCCGGCGACCTCGAGCGCGCGGTCGAGCACCGGCTCGTAGTCGCCGTCCACGTACGGCGTGCCGGAGGCGGTCGTGTAGGGAAACCGGTCCGGCGGAATGAGGTTGCGGCGGCGCAGGTCGATGGGGTCGATGCCCAACTCCACCGAGGCGATGTCGAGGATGCGCTCCATGCAGAACGTGCCCTCCGGCTGCCCCGCGCCCCGGTAGGACGTGATGGGCGGCCGGTTGGTCATCAGGCAGACCTGCTCGCCGTCGTAGGCGGGGATGTGGTACGGACCGGTGAGACGCTTGGCCGCGTTGTCCGGCGACGTAAACGCTCCGCTGATCCAGTACGCGCCGAGGTCCGACAGGAACTGCGCCCGCAGGCCGAGGACAAGGCCGTCGTTCGTCACCGCTGCCTGCACGTGCGCTTCCAACCCCCGCGCGTGGGACGAGTGGATGTTCTCGCTACGTTCCTCCACCCACTTCACGGGGCGCTGCAGCCGCATCGCCAGCAGGATCGCGGCGACCTCCTCCGGGTAGACGTGGTGCTTGTGCCCGAAGCCGCCGCCCACGTCCGGCGTGATGACCCGCACGTGGCCCGGCAGGGTGATCGCCTCCTCGATGTGGTGCGCGGTGTCGTGCGGCGACTGGTTGGACGACCAGAACGTGAGGTCGCCTGACTCCTCGAACCTTGCGATGCACCCCCGGCCTTCCATCGCCATCGGCGCGAGACGCGGGATGACGAACGACCCCTCGACGACCCGGTCGGCGGCTGCGAACGCGCCGTCCACGTCGCCGTCGCCCGTGCGCTGCGACGCGCCGACGTTCGACCCGATCGCGGGATGCAGCGTCGCGTAGTCGCCGTCGGCTGCCCGCCGCAGGTCGTTGACCGCCTCCAGCGGCTCGTAGACGACCTCGACACGGGCGGCAGCGTCGGCGGCCTGCGCCGCGGTCTCCGCCGCGACGGCTACGACGGACTGCCCGGCGTAGAGCGCGCGCCCGACCGCGAGGATAGGGTGCGCGCCGCCCCGGTTGACCTGCAGGCCCGGCCTGCCGATGCTCTCCAGCACCGCGCCCTCTTCCACGTCGTCAGCCGTGATGACGGCGAGCACGCCCGGCATCGCGAGCGCCCCGGTCGCGTCGATACGCTCGATGCGCGCGTGGGCGTGCGGGCTGCGGACGATGGCGGCGTGCGCCAGGCCGGGCAGCGTCATGTCGGCGATGAACGTTCCATCGCCGCGCAACAGGCGGTCGTCCTCGAAGCGAGGGATGCTCTGTCCGGTATAGGGCGTGCCGGTGTGGGGAGTTGTGGTAGTCATGAGTGGGATTCTATCCGTCTTCGTCGTTCCTGACTTTCTCGTCGTTCTTGTGAAAATAGCGCCCCGTCGTTCCTGCGCAGGCAGGAACCTCGCCCCCCCGGTTGTCATGTTGAGCGGAGCCGGAGGCGGAGCCGAAACATCTCTCGGGGAACGTCGGCGTACCCAAGACGCTCGCCAGAGAGAGTCCGCGCCTCCCCATTTTCATCTTCTTACGCGGCCTGACAAGGCCTTGGGCCATTCCTGCGGAGGCAGGAACCTCGCAGCCACCGGTCCACCCTCATCCGCCGCCGCCGGCGGGGCCCTCACCCCCATCCTAACCTTCCCCCATCGAGGGGGAAGGGATCAAATAACCCTGCCCCGCATCCCCCTCACGGTTATGCAAAGGTCTCATCAAGGGGGAAGGGATAGGTCGGCGCGTCCGGCGGGGGCGCGGGCCTCACAGACCGTAGAAGGTCTTTGGATTGTCCTCGAGGACCTTCCGCTTCACGGTCTGGCTGAACTCTCCCTCGTCGGCCCTGCGCCGCAGGATGTCTATGGCGCCGATCTCAGCCGACATGTCCGCATGAGAGTAATCGGTGCCGATCATCAGGTGGTCTTCGGTCCCGAACCGGAGGAGGTACGGGATGTCCTCCTGCGATTGGCAGGTGACATAGAGGCGGTGCTCCCGGAAGAGATCCCTCATCTCGTCCGAGTAGTTGAACGACTTGAATGCCCAGGCCATACGCTCCCGGCGGGCGCCGAGTCTGTCGAGGACGAACGGGACCCAGGACGATCCCGCCTCGATGAAGCCGAACTTCAACTGCGGAAACCTGCCGGCAAGGCCGGAGACGACGATGGCGTGGAAAGCGTCTATGACGTTGGTGCTTCCTACCCCGTCGCCGATGAGCCCCGAGCCGCTGCCGCCATGAGGCGGGTCCGCCGAGCCGGTGTGCACGCAGAGTGGAAGACCAAGGTCGTTGGCCTCTTGATAGACAGGGTAGAAATAGGGGTCGGTCACTCGCCTGCCCAGTTCTGTCGCCAACTTGAAGACCCCGCAGGCCCCGTGCTCGCTCGCCCAGCGCAGCTCGTCTACGGCGGCTTCCATGTCCAGCATCGGCAGGACTGCCACCCATCGGAGGCGACCGTTGCTTTGCGAAGACCTGTCGGCCATCCAGCGGTTGTAACTCTTGCAGATGGCGACCTGGGCCTGCGGGTCGCTCGTCAGGTAGGTGAGGAACATCGTGGGGTACATGACGTGAACGTCCACGCCCATGTCGTCCATGTGCCGCAGGCGGGTCTCGACATCTCTCAGCTCGCGGGCATCGATGGTGGTCCCGGTCCGCCGGTCGTCGCGGATCCGGCGGATCGACAGATTGCCGCCGATGAGCCAGTGCCTCGTGTACCCGGGGGCGGAAGCGCCGGCGTCCATCTCTTCGGTGGGGACGAGCGTGGTCGGCTTGTATCGCGCGTCTTCGGGAGGCATGTAGCCCCAGGTCTCTTCGCACTCGTCCACGTGCGTGTCGGCGTCGATCACAGCCATTGACTCAACTCCTTCCGGGATTCCGCCTCCACATTCGGAGCGTCCTGACTCACTTCCTGCGCAAGGCCGTTACCTGTCAACTGGCGCGAGCATATGCCGGGTGCCCGGCTGTGTACAGTCCCGTCCCCGCCGGACCTCGTGGGCGTCATGCCTCCGTCGTTCCTGCGGAGGCAGGAACCTCGCAGCCCGGTGCCTGAGGGCGTATCCCTTCTCCCTCGAGGGGAGAAGGCTAGGACGAGGGTGAACCGGTGGGGAGTGGTGCGGCTGGGGCCTTGTCATGCCGAGTGTAGCCGAGGCATCTCTCGGGTGTGTTGGTGCCCGTTCGTGGTGATCCTGTCCCGCTCATGGTGAGCCTGTCGAACCACGCCGTCGTTCCTGCGGGGGGCAGGAACCTCGCAGCCCTGGTGCCTGAGGGCGTATCCCTTCTCCTTGAGGGGAGAAAGGTTAGCAACTGTCTTGGGCGTCAAGCGATTTGCGGGTTCCATGTGGTGTGATGCTTGAGCATGGCGCTGAGAATCGTGAGCAGCTTCCGCATGCAGGCAGTGAGCGCCACCTTCTTGGCCTTGCCAGCCCGCACAAGCCGCTCGTAGAACGCTTTCAAGACAGGGTTGTAACGCACTCCCACGAGGGTGGCCATGTACAGCGCGGCGCGCACGTGCGCCCGCCCACCCCAGCACCTGCGCGAGCCCCTGAACTTGCCACTGTCCCGGTTGAGCGGTGCGACACCCACGGTCGCCGCGGCCTGTCGGCGGTCGAGAGAGCCAAGTTCCGGCAGGTCAGCCAGCAGGCTGAAGACTGTCACCGGCCCAATGCCGGGCACGCTGCGCAGCAGCTCTTCCCGCTCCCGCCACACCGGATTCTCCCGCAAGCGCTGCGTCAGCTCGCTGTGGAGGTCACGCAGTTCCTCTTCGAAGGCAGCCAGGTTGCGGTCGATCCTGTGCTGGACGATAGGGAGTGTGCTTGGGCGGTGCTGCAACTCGGCCGTCCTCATCTGGATGACCTGCCGGCGGCGAGTGACCAACGCTTCCAGTTCGCGGGCAGCAGCAGGGACCAACGGCTGAGCTACGACACCGCTCACCTCACCGAAGTGGGCGATCACAGCGGCGTCGATGCGGTCCGTCTTTGCGAGCTTGCCTTGGGAGCGGGCGAAGTCACGAACCTGACGGGGGTTGACGACGGCAACAGGGATACCGGCGGCGGCGAGCGCGGTGGACAGGGGCATCTCATAGCCCCCGGTGGCTTCCATGACCACGCACTGAGGGTTCAGGGCCTGGAACCGGAGAATCAGAGCGTCTCTCCCTTCTTGGTCTTGGTTGACTCGCCAAGTGTCCCCCGTAGAGCGCACCGCGACATCCACCCATTCCTTCGACACGTCGATACCTACGAACTCCGGAGCGTCAGCAGACATGGGTCCTCCTTTGGCCCGTCCTTGCAGATACGGGCTCGGTGGCCCAGGCAACTGTTCGGGCTCTATGATGGGAGAGGCGGGGCGACCACGCTAACCTACGGTCTTCTACAAACCCAGGATGAAACGGTCTGCCCCGCCTTCCACATCAAGATACAAGGATGAGGGTGAACCTGTGGGGAGCGGTGCGGGCCAGGGCCCTTGTCATGCCGAGCGTAGCCGAGGCATCTCTCGGGTGTGTTGGTGCCCGCTCATGGTGAGCCTGTCGAATCACCCCCGTCGTTCCTGCGCAGGGAGGCACCCCGCATCCCCGAACGGGACCATCCTATCGGTTCCTGTTGTCCCACGACCGTTGTAACTCATCGAGTTCAACGCACGTCATCGTGTGTATGCAAGGCGGCCCTTGGTAGACAAACGGCGAAACGTCCTTCTCGCTTGGACTGTTGTTGCCCTTGGATTTATTGCAGTGACCACAGAACAACTGAAGATTTTCCAGCAGCGATTCGCCGCCATTATTTTTCGATATTATATGATCTTCCGTCATTTGGTCGAAAAAGAATATGGAATCGCATCTGTTGCAAACAGGTCCTTGCTTGTGGGCAAGCAAGACCTTCCTCTGCAGTTTCATACGGAGGGACTCCGTTTTCCTATCCTGTGCATTGACCCACGAAACTAAATGGCGATAAGGTACATCATTGGCTCTTATCTGATTTTCATACCGCTTCTCAATGTCGTTGAGTAAGTCAGTAACTTCCGTATAGTCTTTCCCATCCAATAAATCACCTCACATTGTATCGAAAACCTCTTCGAATGCTCGGGCTTTTTCGACAATCTTCATTGGTTCCAGTTCCCCTTGTAGAGTCAAATAACGTAAACTTGGCCCGCGGGTTTCTCTAGCACAAGCGTGGGTTGTTCTACGCCGCAATCTCTACAGTTGCTAATGGTTGTGAAACAGCCACCAGTTGACTCTATCTTGTCAACCTCGATCCATCGATGAATAATTTCGATTCTATGTGCAGGGTTCCAATCCATTGTCCATAACCTCTTAGGCTCGCCATCACGCGGACTTACAGCACGTCTCGTTCCATGATGAGTGCTTAGGCCAGACTTGCGCAATGTCCGCCCGATTCAAGTTGACCGCTCCCCCATCCACCCCCCATCCTCCCCATCCCTGTCGAATATATGACACGCACCCGTTGCGCGGACAACGCACCCCTCCCTACCATGTCTGCATGACTACCCAGCCCGCTCTCGCACCCCACAACCTCATATCGCCGGACCTGCTCGCTCCGCAGGATGTGGCATACGTTGCTCGGCTCCGTCGTGCCCTCCGCTGCGGCGTCCCCGGTTGCTCGTGCCCCGTCGGCCCCAGCGTCCACTGCCCCTCCCACAGCCATGCTGAGGCGCCCACGCTCACCCTCTCCTACGACTCGGACCGCGGCTTCTCCTTCGAATGTGCAAGCTGCCCCGCGCACCGCATCTTGGACGCCCTTGGCAAGCGCGGCCTCATGCCGCAATCGGAGTTCTACACTTCCTCCGGCGCGCAGGTGGCCGGACTCCAGCCCTTCAAACTTCTTCATCCAGCAACCGCAGGACTGGCTATGGCCGAACCGCATTCCGCTCGGCAAACTCACCCTCATCGCCGGGTATCCCTCATCCGGCAAGACCGCGATCGCACTCGACGTCGCCGCCCGCGTCTCCCGCGGCGCGCCCGCTCCCGATCAACCGGACGCCCCGTTCCCATCCGCCCCCGTCGTCCTCGCGCCCCTCAACGGCAACCCGAAAGCCGACATCCTCCCCACCCTCCGCCTCTTTGGTGCGAACCTGGAACGCGTCTACCTCGCCGACCTCCTCTCGCCGACACATCCCGTCGACTACTACCCGGACGACCCGCCTGCGGAAGATGGTCCGGACTACCCCGACGACGACTACTTGGACGACGACGAGGAGGACGAGGACGACTTCGACGACCTGCGTGACGACGAGGGCGCTTCCCGCCGCCGCAGGCCGGTCGGCATAAGGGTGCCCGCCCGGGACCCGTTCGAACCGCCGTCGAACGCCGCCTCGAAGCTCACTGCCCCATGGCCATGTCTCGACAAGGTCATGGGGCGGCTCGCCAATCTTATCGCCATGGGCAACGCCGCCCTTCTCGTAGTCGACCAGGTGGAAGACCTCGCCGCGATGCACCGCGCCCGGCTTACCACCGTCCTCGGTATGCTGAAGGCCCTCGCCGCCCGCTCAGGCGCCGCCGTCATCGCACTCACTCACAACCCCGCGTCGAACTATCCCCGCGCCGTCACTGCCATGCACCACCGCCTTGCCCACGCATCCGTCGTCTTCACCACCGCTGTCGTCGAGCCCGGCGGACGCCGCTTCCTCGTTCCCCTCCGTCCCGCGATGAGCGACGACGCCCCCGCCATCCCCTTCGTCCTCCCTTCGTCAAACGTCATTCCCCCTTCCTTCGTCATTCCCGCGAAAGCGGGAATCCAGGGCAGCCCATCGGACGGCTTCACGGTCGCGTGGCGCAAGCCCGTGTTCTCTGTCTTTCAATCGACAGAAAAGGGTGCGGTTCTCATGGGCAGTCGATTTGGAAGCAGCCGGGGCGGAATAAGTATCAACATGGTGCGGAAACTACAGACGTCCCATCGTTAGCCGACCAAGAACAGGTCTGACGTAGGCCTACGGGTTCAAGTCCTCTTAGGTGGGCCGGCCTGTGGGGGTGTAAAGGGCGGAGTAATACTGTACCGGCGAGGCGTGGGTGAGCGTTCGGGAGTGGCGCTGCAAAACCGTACCACCCGCCGCCTTCCATAGAGTGCGAGGCAACTCGATGGAAGGTGTGAAGGATGACCAAGTGGAACTGTACGTTCGAGTGCGCCGGGCCTGCATGGTGGAGGGGATGAGCACGCGGGAGGCTGCCCGAGTGTTCGGTCTGCACCGGGATACGGTGCGCAAGATGCTGGCCTATTCGATGCCGCCGGGCTACCGGCGGCAGACTCCTCCCCGAAGGCCGAAGCTGGAGCCCTACACCGGCGTCATCGACCGCATCCTTGAAGAAGACCACAAGGTCCCCAGGAAGCAGCGCCACACGGCCAAGCGCATCTTCGAGCGGCTGCGCGACGAGCACGGGTTTGGGGGCCAGTACACCATCGTCAAGGACTACGTAAGGGAGCGCCGCCGCCGGACCAAGGAGATGTTCGTGCCGCTGTCCCATGCCCCGGGCCATGCCCAGTGCGACTTCGGCGAGGCCCGGGTGATCATCGGCGGGGTGGAGCAGAAGGCTCACTACTTCGTCCTGGACCTGCCCCACAGCGACCGCTGCTTCATCAAGGCCTACCCTGCGGAGACCACAGAGGCCTTCCAGAACGGCCACGTCTCGGCGTTTTCATTCCTGAGCGGGGTGCCCCAGAGCATCCTCTACGACAACACCAGGCTGGCGGTGGCCAGGATCCTGGGGGACGGCCGGAGGAAGGGCACCCGAGCCTTCACCGATCTCCAGTCCCACTACCTGTTCGAGGACCGGTTCGGCCGTCCCGGCAAGGGGAACGACAAGGGAAAGGTGGAGGGCATGGTGGGCTACGTGCGGCGCAACTTCCTGGTGCCGGTGCCGTCCTTTGAGAGCTTTGAGGCGCTGAACGCCCACCTGGAGCGGCGCTGCCTGGCGCGCATGGACGCCCGGCTCCGAGGCCACACGGAGAGCATCGGCCAGCGGATGGAGCGGGACCTGGAGGCCCTGACACGCCGTGAAGTGTTCCTGGAGCGCATGGAACGGCTGATCCCGTGGGAACAGCTTGAGGAACTGATACGTCCTTACTATCCCACAGCGGGGCGTGGGCGTCGTCCGTATCCGTTGTCAGCGATGCTGCGCATCCACTGCGTGCAGCTGTTCTACAACCTGAGCGACCCTGGGATGGAAGACCTGCTCTACGAGGTCGAATCGGTGAGGCGGTTCGTGGGGTTGCGGCTGTTGGAAGCGCTGCCGGACGAGACGACGGTCCTGCACTTCCGGCACCTGCTGGAGGAGCATGGTCTTGGTATGAAGCTGTTCGAGGAGATCAACCGTCATCTGGAGGCGCAAGGGCTCCGGCTTCGCGAGGGGACGATCATGGACGCAACGCTGATTGCGGCGCCAACGTCGACGAAGAACAAGGCGAAGGAGCGCGACCCCGAGATGCACCAGACGAAGAAGGGGAACGAGTGGTATTTCGGGATGAAGGCGCACATCGGGGTGGATGCGAGGACGGGAATGGTTCACCGCGTGATGACGACATCGGCGAACGTGAACGACCTCACCGAAGCGCACGGTCTACTCCACGGAGAGGAGCGGTGCGTGTGGGCAGATGCAGGGTATCAGGGGGTGGAGAAGCGGGCAGAGAACGCAGGGATGCGGATCGAGTGGCGGGTGGCGATGAGGCCGAGCCTGCGTAGAGGGTTGGACCCGGAGAGCACGGAGGGGTTGAGGGAGAAGAGGAAGGCATCGGTGAGGGCGAAGGTGGAACACCCGTTCCTGTACGTGAAGCGACACTTCGGCTATGCGAAGGTTCGCTACCGGGGTTTGTACAAGAATACGCAGCGTCTGGCTGTGCTGTTTGGCCTGACCAACTTGCTCAAGGCGGAGGGCTACCTGGCGGCGGCATGAGGAAAGCAGTGGGCTTACAATCACCGATTGAGGGCAATCGCCCTTCCCAAGGGCAGATTCGTGGGGCATGTCGCCCTGGTTGCGACGCCACAGCCGTTTACTGAAGCCCGCAGCAGAGCCTGTCTATCCACTCAACTCACTGTAAATGAAATTGTTCAGAGCATCCCTAGGGTGACCAACTCCGTAATCGTCTCATCCGTCAGGATGCGCTCCTTGATCTTGTCGATGATGAAGTCCTCCATCTTCCACGCGTTGAGGTAACGGGCTTTGCAGGCCTCTACACCGTCCCGATGCAGCTTCCCACACACGTAGTAGGCGTACAGGCCTTCCTTCGCTCCCTGACCCGTGTAAAGGCTCCCGCATACCCCGCACCGCAGCAGGCCGCTAAGCAGGAACCTGCTCCCTACACGCGCCGGCCGCTGCACCTTCGGCGCGCGCTCGAGCAGACTCTTTCTGACCTGCTCGAATACCTCACGCGAGATCAGCGCCTCCCACGCACCCTCCACACGTACCGGGTCCGGTGGTTGCTCCCCTTTGCTCTTCAGTCCCCAGACCGCTGTCCCCGTGTACGCCTCGTTCGTCAGTACGTAGCGGAGCCCGCCCTTGTGCCCGCGCCTCCCCCTTATTCGTGATGCCACGGGCGTTCAACTCCCGGCAGAGCTCCCTCAGTCCGTGGCCCCGCAGCGAACGCTCGAATAGCTCCCCCACCACGGGAGCCGTGGCAGGATCCGGCACCAGCGTGGGACGGTCCTTCATCCCGTCGTTGACCTTCACCCTCCTGTAGCCGAAGGGTGCACTGGAACTGAGAAAGTAGCGTGAGGCGGCCTCGCGCATCCCCCTCACAACCTCCTGGGCCAGATTCTCGGAATAGAACTCGTCCACGCTCTCAATGATGGCCTCCATCAGCTTGCCGGTGGGAGTGTCGTCGGCGTGCTCAGTGATGGAGACCACCTTGATGCCCTTGGGCCGCAGCATCGACTTGAAGGCCACCGCGTGCTCCCGCTTGCGCGTGAAGCGGGAAAACTTCCAGACGAGGACGACCTGGAAAGGCGCGTTAGGTTGGCTTCCCTCCTCGATCATCTCACGGAACTTGGGTCTGTCGGCGATGCGGCCGCTCTCCGCCTCATCCACGTACTCCCGGGCCACACTGTAACCGTTGGATCTGGCGTGTCCCGAAGCGCCCGCAGGTGGGCTGCCACGGAGAGGTCCACATCTTGGCGGTCGCTGGACACCCTCGCGTAGAGAGCCGCTGGGGTCAATGGTTGATGTTGCTTCATGAGAGTCCTCCGCAGCTTCGTTCTCTCGGGTCGTGCTGCCACACATCGGGGGCCACTGTAAATGCTAAGACTTCCAACGAACCTCGGGTCAAGAAGCAAATGTCCGAGCGCCAAGCTTCTGGAACACCGCAGGAGGGCGTCGCGACCGGCCTCGCAAGAGGACGCCCGCTCAGTTGACTGAAGCAAAGGTGCGCTAGGCTGGCCGTCGCCGGAAAGCCTAGGATGACGCGGCGGCATCAGCGGGGCTACTCCCAGCTTTGAACAACGTCCACGGGCACTACATCTAGGCAGTAGGGACGCCCCAAGCAAGCTCTTGGGCAGTCCGGTTCTGCCTGTGGTCTCCCGTGTTTAGCGACGCTCAGGATACGAAGACCACGATTTAGGGAACTGATCAGTTGCAGGCCACCGGTTCGAGTCTCCCTAAGTACCCCTAGGGAGACTGTACTGCGAATGTTTGAGTGGGCGGTGACCCCGTAGCACTATTGGCAGTGGTGGTCCGTTAGACTTCCGGACTGGTCACCACGACTGCCATGATTGTCGGTTGGCTAGGATAGCGCGTCTTCAATCGCTCTCGCCGTGTGCCCTTTGGGGATTCAGTGAAGGCCGGCTCTCGTTGTCCGCTACAGTCTGCGGTGCTTCCGCGATTCTTGTGGCAATCTGTTCAGGTGGCGCTAGTCGACCTCGACGAACACTGCTCCATCCTCAACCCTGACGGGATACACGGTCAATGGCAGGCTCGAAGGACCCTCCAGTCGTTCCCCAGTTCGTACATTAAAGCGGCTGAAGTGGCAGCTGCACTCGATCTCCTCCCCTTCGAGAGGTGGGTCGCCCAGTGGGCCGCCGATTATTTCACAGTCCGCATGGGGGCAGATGTTATTGAAAGCAACGATCTCACCGTCGATGTTCGCCAGCGCAACCTGAATTGTGTCGTCGATGGGCACGAGCACCATCTTCTCCGGCGTCACGTCATCGACTCGAGCGATCTCTGTTTCCGCCATTCCTGCCCTCCTTCTCGCCTGCTCGGATTTCGCCAGCCGCTCGCCGATGGCGGATTCCGCCGCTAGCAATGAGTTTGCATGTCGCGGCTTTGGATCGGCCTTTCGGGTATCGCCGTCGACTTTGGATTGGGGCGCTCGCCGCCGCTCGGGGCCGATGATACGTCCCGCTGTATTATCCGTAAATATCCGACAGTGCCTCTTCTCCCCTCCTCAGGGGTGGACTGCAAGCCTAGGCTCAGGTGAGGCGATAGTAGTGGTAGGGGTGGAGGAACTCCTCTGAGTTCTGCTGGCACTCGGAGATGTCCTCCCTGGAGAAGTCCTCCCTACGGTCGTGTAGCCAGCCCTGACACCCTTGCGCATCGTCCGGTTGAAGCTCTCAATGTACTCCTGCTCGTTCTTCTTGTAAGGCTGAGCCACCCGATGCCGCTGACAGTAGGTCTGCACCCGGTGCGCGAAGGACTCTTTGAACTCACTGCCGCCGTCCGTTTGAATCAACTCCACCCAGCCATTGAAGCGCCGCGCCATGGCCTGCTCGAGAAAGGCACACCCATAGGCAGCCGTGAGGGCCGGGGCCACTAGGATGTCCGCCTCCTTGGTATAGATGGCTATGGCGGTGAAAGCGAACAGGCTGCCGAACATGACAGTGTCCATCTGGACTACCTGGCTTGGGCCGCTGGCGACCGGCACAGGTTCCCCTCCGACGACGTTTCTTCCACTTGGAGCGGATGACGTACCTCTCCCTGAGAATCTCGTAGATCTTGAGCACGGACAGATGTACCCCGTGCATTGCTCCAGGAAGTAGGCAATCTTCTGCCCACAGCATCCTGACTCCCGTTTCCTGATGGCCCGCACCCCGCGTTTCACGACAGGGTTGACCTGCCTCTTCAGCCCCTCCCGCTGGATACCACATAGCCACAAGTGGATGGTCTCCTGGTGTCTTCCTAGGCGCCCGGCGATCCGCGCCTTAGGGACTCCTTGCTGGTAGAGACCCCAAGCCAGTGTGATCAACGTGAGGTTCGACATGTCCATGACCATATCCATGGACTGTCCGAGGTCTGTCGGGTTTCTACGAAAACAGTGCACCAACTTGACTCCACTTCGTGCATCCCAGATACTGGCGCTTGCGATTCCGAAAACGAAAGGTGATGACATGGCTGACGATCACCGAATTGGCGCCGTTTACTGGATCGATCACTACGTAGTAGCTACCAACGACGTCCTGCGTTGGCGCGACTTTTATGCAAATATGTTCTGCGGAGAGCCTTGGGCTCTCGGTGGGCTGACCACGCAGGAGCGAATGCATGGTGGGCCCATCCGCTGTTTCGTGGAGATGTCCAAGTACCACCATAACGGAGGCTTCCTCCAAGACGAGATGATGCCTCCCACGGAGGAGTTGGGGCGCGGCATGCCCCGCTACGGATACTTCATCGCGCCCGAAGACATCGACGAACATCTGCGGCGGCTTGAACAGTTTGATGTACCAAATTCGGGTCCCATCCGCACATCAGAGGATGGCCATGATGGGACAGCCATCTACTTCACGGACCCGGACGGCAATCAGTTGGAGCTATGGGCGCCGACTCGCATGCCGGAAGGGGCCATGGACACGGCCAACGTCGCCAAAGTGGGACGGATCAGCCACGTTGTCCAGGAGTCAAGGGACCTCAGCCGCACTGCAGAGTTCTACTCCCGTTACTGCGGCATCGACGTAATCGAGAGCTCTGACATCCCAAAAGATACGCTTTCCATGGAACTGCTGGCCGGCGGCCGGCTCGTATTCAAGCAGGTAGACGAACTCCATCCCCGCACGGGGAGTCAGAACAAGTGGATCGGGGTGCACACGGCACTCACCGTGCAGGACGACGAGTACCTCCCGGCATATCGAAACTTCTGGAAGGACTTACCTGAGTCGAATCTGATGCCCTACTCTAACGAGGCGAAGATGGCCGACGAGCAGTCCATGCCGCCCCACACGGAGCTTCACCCCGTCGTTGCGCGAGGTGTCTGGGAGAATAAGCTAGGCCGCGGTACCATGTTCTTCGATTGGGACACAGCCAACTACCACTTGGTCGGGGGCGTTCCCATCAACGGCGGTATGGCTCACTATGGAAAACCAAGCTCGCCACAACTCGCGTAGGATCCGCGAAGCACCCCTGTGCCCCGAACAAGTAGCCGGGGCGCCCTCCGATTGACTTCGGAGGGCGGCTTCCCCTATCCGATGACTGCATCTCCTCGATGGCCACGAAACAGGCCGGATCGGGCAAACCGAGGACCGTAACCGTCGGCACCGCTCAGTCGTAAAACGCCGGGGAGAACGGGCCTTGTCCGAAGACATGAACGGTGTCCCCAGCTCGCACGACCTGGCTCGCCGACTCAGGCCAGCCCATCCTGGGTTGATTCGCTCTATATGCATGGAGTCCTCGTTCTCCTGCTTAGATATGGGTCTCTCTGCTACTGGTAGAGGATGCGCAAGTGGGGCGCGACGCAATTCACATGGCCCGGTCACACGCCCACGGAGGGCCGATCGCGCCGTGGAGGGGACCTGCTCACACGCGAGCAACAGGTATGCGTGGAATCAGCCTAGGGCCGGGCTCCAGCGGGCTCGGAGCGAGCACCTTTCAGGTGCGCCTCCAAGAACGCAAGCGTCCTAGCCCAAGAGTCCTTCGCAGCCTCCCTGTGGTACGTGCGGCCGCCCTTTTGGAGAAAGCCGTGGTCTGCTCCAGGGTAGAGGTGGAGCTCGATGTCCTTCTTCAGCTCTCGCATCCTAGACTCGAAGGCGCGGTAGGTATCCATCGGGATGCGTTGATCGCTATCGCCAAAGAATCCAATCATTGGGCACGTGATAGCCGCACTATAATCGATGGGATTGTCGGTTTGCAGGAGCTCGTTCAATGGTGCATCGTTCCGGGGCATGATGCCCCCACCATAATAGATCACGGAGCATGCGATGCCCGATACGCGCGACGCCGCGATGAATGAGGTGCGCCCGCCCTGGCAGCAGCCCATCACACCGATGCTTTCCTCATCGACGTAGGGCGTGCTCTGGAGATGATCCATTAAGACTTTCAGGTCGTCGACGATCCCGTTGTCGGTCATGCCAACGCGAAGCGGAGCCGTCTCCTCCATTGTCGTTGCGAACCCATTGCGCGTCGCCCTATGGTACAAGTTCGGTGCGACGGCACAGTAGCCCTCGTCGGCGAAGGCGCGGGCCAGGTCCTTGATTTGCTGGTCGACCCCCATGGCCGCCTGACAGACGATGACAGTTGGGAACGAACCATCGCCTTCTGGACGATAAGTGAAGGTCACCATCTCACCATCAGGCACCTTGAGCTCTACGCTGCCGGAAACCACCGACACAATCCCACCTCCTCAACTGTTATAAATCGGCCTACTCGATAGCGGCGATCCCCTCGATTGCCACGAGGCAGTCTGGGTTGGGCAACCCAAGAACGGCGAAGTCTGTGCTTGTTGGAGGCGCCCCGGCGTAGAAGGCCTCGCGCGCCTTGCGTACGTTGGGGAAGTAGTCTGGTCGGGCCATGTAAGTCGTTGTCCGCACCATGCTGGACCGGCTCCCCCCGGCCGCCCCCAGAGCAGCATCCAGATTCTGGTACACTTGGTCGAGTTGGGCGTCGATGTCACCCTTGCCTACGACATTGCCGGAGGGGTCCATAGCGGCTTGCACAGCAATATAGGCGATGCCGTCAGCCACCACTACCTGGCTAGACCCGTCGACCGGCGTCATCAGCGTCGGAGGGTTGAGGTACCGCTTCTCACCACCAATTACAGCCGTCGCCTCGACTTCAATCACACCGACGGGGTCAGGACCAACGCTCCACACGCACATCGACGTGCAGGCGGGAGCGTGGTCGCCGTAGAACTCTGCCTGGGCCGTCACGGCACCCTCATAGTAGCGGAAATGGGTGAAATACGTGAGGTGGCGGACGACATCGTTCTTGGTGGCTCCTGCCGCGTGGAGGACATTCTCCATATGCCGGTAGGACATCTCCGCCTGAACCCCAACGTCGCACGGGCCAACCATCTTGCCGTAGTCCCGGGCCATCTGCCCAGTGGTGTACACGACGTTACCCGCCCTGGCGCCTTGGGGGTGCCCGCTGGTCTGCTGTATCTCCGGTGGGTTGATGGGTTGGAGGGTTGCTGCTGTAGTGCCAACCGAACCGATGGCGTCGACTTCCACTAGTACGTTGGAGCCGACATGGGCTGGTATGACTACGGTGGTGCTCGCGGCCGGACGCGCCCCGCTGGATAGCACAGGCAGATACTCTTCGCGCGCGCGCACAACCGCTCCGAAGTACTCCGGCCGCGTTACATAGATGCTAACCTTGAGGACGCTATGCATCCCGCTACCGACGGACGCAAGGGCGTCCGCCACGCCCTTGAAGGCTAGGGACGCTTGGGCATCGGCGTCGCCGATGCCCAAGACCTCACCGCCAGGGCCAAAGGGGCCGTGCCCGGCAACATAAACAGTGTCGCCCGCGCGCACCACCTCGCTGACCGAACCAAGTGGCCCAATACCCGCAGGGTTGTTTCGCTCGATTGCCATGCTATGGTTGTCTGCTCTCTCCGCCTGTGCGCTTTCCCTGCTAGCCGCCCAGCGTTCGCATTTTCATTTCCAGCTTGCCGAGCCGCCGCGCGCCGTTGGATTCGACAACAATCGTGTTTCCTGCGCGGTTGCGGCGCTTGCCGTCAGCCGTGACGACTGCTGGCTTGAGGATGAAGCACTGCCCTTGCCTGACGAGCTGACCGTCCATGGTGCCAGGCCGGACCATCGGGCCGTCCTCGGCGAGGCCCATACCGTGCCCTAAGAATCCGCCCGTGTATTCGGAACTGTACTTCTTGATGGTGTCCTGGGTAATCTGAATCAGATCGTTCCATGGCACGCCGGGCTTCATCGCCTCCAACACGGCGTTGAAGCAGTCAAGCGAGATATCGAACAGCGTTTGGTACTCCTGAGGAGGCGTGCCGACGCAAAAGGTCTCGTCTCCTTGGGCCATGTAGCCCATGTATTTGGCGTCGAACTCAGTGAAGATGATGTCGTTGGCCCCGAGGCTCCGGAACGTGGGCATCAGCCATGTCTGGTTGGGCTCGGGCTCTGCTACGAAAAGAGCCATCGTGGGCAACTCCCCGCCGCCGCGAACCATGGCGCTTATCATCTGGCCGTACACTTCGTGCTCGGTCACGCCGGGACGGGCCGATTCAAAAAGTGCCTCACTTGCCTTGTCTGCGAGATCGGCTGCACGCTCCATGAAGACGATCTCCTCCGGACTCTTTTCCATCCGGACTTCCTGCATCATCTCGGTAACGTCTTCGAAATGCGCCTCCCGCAGCCCCGAGCGAACGTTCTCCCACTCGGTGTGGGAAACCGAGCCCTCGGGGTCGCGGAGGTGCCCCTGCAGCCCGACGACGCCGATTCTCCCGCTTTCGTGGCCCGCATCCTTGACCGCTTGGACGATCGACTCGCTCCACATACCAGTCTTGCCCCGAGTGTCCTCCACCCAGTTCTGAGCACGCTTCCACCACTCCCGCCGCTGCGGGTCACGCACGATGGCAACCGGGTCGCCCTCAATCGGGAACACTGCCGCAACGCCCGTGCAATTGCCTCCAATGCCCGTTAGGTAGCGAATATCAATTTGATAGTTGTCCCAGTCCCCGTTGCTGTGGGGTAATACCAGACAGTCCAACCCCTGCGCCACCATCTGGGCTCGAACCGCCCCATAGCGGCGATCTCGCTCCTCCTTCGAGAACCTCGGGAAACTGACTTCGTCCAACATGTGCGCCCCTCCATGTGCGAATGCCCCTAACGCGTAAGCCCTGAATCTCAGCACAACGGGCCCGGACAGCCCGTGTGTCAACGGATGGTCGATACTCCCATGGAGCGGAACATCCTCTCTGTCTGATCGCGAGTATCGCCGATGTACGGGACATGCTCCGGGCGATGCTCGTCGTCTGTGACTGCCGCCGCGGTATACCCGCCGTCCACGTACCAGACCGCTCCGGTTACGAACTTCGCCTCCTCGGTCGCCAGGAAGATCGCTGGACCGACTAGGTCCTCCTCGCGGCCAACCCTGCCGAGCGGCAGACGCCGCAACCGCTCCTTGACCTCGGCGAGTTGCCCGCCAGTGTGCGCCTGGCGACCATGTCCCAGACTGTTGACGCGGATGCCGTAGCCGCCCATGGCGTGGGCCATCGCCCGCATCATTGCATCGCGTGCACCGCATATCGCGCTCCAAGGGACAGCGCCACCCGATCCCAGCCGCGACACGATGGACGTGAGGTTGATGATGCTTCCGCTACCACGTCGCGCCATCTCTTTGCCAAGGTACTGGCAGGTGAGGAAGTAGCTCTTCACTCCGAGATCGATACCCTGGTCCCAATCGTCAACGGACAACTCAAATATGACACCGTGGGTGTTACGGCCGCCAGGTGTGTTAACGAGGACGTCCACCCTCCCAAACTTCGCGAGCACGTCCTCGGTCAACCGGGCAACCTCCGACCCTCTGGTAACGTCGTAGATACCCGACTCGACCCGCTGTCCCACGCGTGCACCTTCGTCCGTGGAGGACGTCTCCGACGCGATGATGAGCAGGGGACCCTCGCTTCCTGGGGCCTCTTGCAGGAACAGGTCGGCTCCTTCCCGAGCGTAACCGAGAGCAATAGCTCGCGCCAGAGGGCCTGATGCTCCGGTGATGACTGCTACTTTGCCTGCGAGCCGTTTCACTGTGACCTCCACTCGTGATCGAGATTCGTACTGGCAACAATCCCGCAGGTTCTCATCGCTACTTGCCCTTATAGCGCTGAGGAGGCCGGACCTCGTCCTTCCCCTCGGGACGGTGCTCCGCATCGGTCGTCGCTGCAACGGTGTAGCCACCATCGGCGTAGAGCACCGTCCCGGTCACCCAGTCGGAGTCGGAAGTCGCCAGGAAGATGGCGGGGCCAACCACGTCGTTGTGCAGCCCAAGGCGCCCGAATGGCAGACGGCGCAGTCGCTCGTGCTGACCGGGGTTCGTCGGTGCCGACGAACCATCGCTACGCGTATGGCCGCGAGCGAGAGCGTTAACGTTCACTCCGTATAATCCCAACGCATGCGCCTGCGCCTTGGTCATGCCGTCCACGCCGCCCCTGGCGGCACTCCAAGGCACCGCCCCGCCCGAGCCGAGCACGCCTACGACGGAAGATAAGTTGATAATCTTGCCACTAGCGTTGCGGGCCATCTCCTTCCCGATGTGTTTCACCGTCAGGAAGTAGCTCTTGAGCCCCACCGCCATGCAGCGATCCCACTGGTCCTCGGTGATGTCGAAAAAGACCCCATGTGCGCCGTCCGCTGCCGTGTTCACCAGGATGTCAATCCTTTTGAAGTCGGTCATAGCCTGCTTCGTCATGTCGACTACAGCGCGTTCGTCGGTAATGTCGAACACACCGGTACTGACCTTGCGTCCGTCGCCACCCGCAGCCTTGACAGTCTTGAGGACATCCTTCATCCTTTCATGATTCTTGGGGAAGAACTGAAGGTAGAGGTCGGCTCCCTCCCGAGCGAACCCGCACGCTATGGCCTGCGCGAACTGGCCATCCGCATCCGTAATGACGGCCACTTTGCCTTCCAATCTCATCGCATTTCCTCGTGAAGTGAACTTGGTGTCGGACGGCTTAGCTGTTGGAATCAAACGCTGCGAATTTCCTCCATAAACCTCGGTACAGGCGAGTTTACCTTGAGAGGACATCTCCAATACCCAAACGTGGGGTTCCTTTATCATGGCTCCTGAGTCATGTCAAGGCCCCCGCTGTATTATCCGTAAATATCCGACAGTGCCTCTTCTCCCCTCCTCAGGGGTGGGCTGCAAGCCTAGGCTCAGGTGAGGCGATGGTAGTGGTAGGGGTGGAGGAACTCCTCTGAGTTCTGCTGACACTCGGAGATGTCCTCCCTGGAGAGGTCCTCCCTACGGTCGTGTAGCCAGCCCTGATACCCTTGCGCATCGTCCGGTTGAAGCTCTCAATGTACTCCTGCTCGTTCTTCTTGTAAGGCTGAGCCACCCGATGCCGCTGACAGTAGGTCTGCACCCGGTGCGCGAAGGACTCTTTGAACTCACTGCCGCCGTCCGTTTGAATCAACTCCACCCAGCCATTGAAGCGCCGCGCCATGGCCTGCTCAAGAAAGGCACACCCATAGGCAGCCGTGAGGGCCGGGGCCACTAGGATGTCCGCCTCCTTGGTATAGATGGCTATGGCGGTGAAAGCGAACAGGCTGCCGAACATGACAGTGTCCATCTGGACTACCTGGCTTGGGCCGCTGGCGACCGGCACAGGTTCCCCTCCGACGACGTTTCTTCCACTTGGAGCGGATGACGTACCTCTCCCTGAGAATCTCGTAGATCTTGGGCACGGACAGATGCACCCCGTGCATTGCTCCAGGAAGTAGGCAATCTTCTGCCCACAGCATCCTGACTCCCGTTTCCTGATGGCCCGCACCCCGCGTTTCACGACAGGGTTGACCTGCCTCTTCAGCCCCTCCCGCTGGATACCACATAGCCACAAGTGGATGGTCTCCTGGTGTCTTCCTAGGCGCCCGGCGATCCGCGCCTTAGGGACTCCTTGCTGGTAGAGACCCCAAGCCAATGTAATCAACGTGAGGTTCGACATGTCCATGACCATATCCATGGACTGTCCGAGGTCTGTCGGGTTTCTACGAAAACAGTGCACCAACTTGACAAAGCCTACCGATTCTGGTAAAGCATCGCTTGCAGGTGGTTCCCTGCGGGAGGTCCAGATGGATTTGTCATCACTTTTTCGCAAAGGTTTGGTGCTCGCGGTCGTAGCACTTGGAAGCTCGGTGCTCCTCGGCTCTTGTGGTAGCGACGACCCGACACCAACGTTAGAGCCTCAGCCCACCGCGACTCCGGTGCCTCAAGCCGCCACTGCGACTCCGACGTTAACGGCCTTGCAAAGACTCATTGAGGCCGCCGCAGCCGAGGGGCAGGTCATCATTGAAGGAGGCCCCTTTGATGAGCCTGAGGCCGCCAACGAAGCCGAGGCTGCGATCAAGGCCATGTGGGGGATCGACTTGGATATCCAGCAGGTTCCCAACCCAGTTGGAAGTCAGAACGCGCACGCGGCCAAGCTGATCAAGGAGGCCGAGGCCGGTCAGCGTCACTCGACAGACATGTTTACTGGCACACAGTCCACCGCGCCATTACTTATCACGTCAGGCGTGGCCCAGAGGGTGAACTGGCGCGCCTTCGATCCGAGCATCCCAGAGGATGCTGTTGACGGAATGGGCGCTGCGCTAGCTTTTGGAACCCGCATGGGCGGCATCGCCTACAACACAAACGAAGTCTCCCCCGACGACGTTCCGAAGTCCTTCGACGACCTACTGGATCCGAAATGGAAGGGCCGGATCGCAACCACCCCGTACGTGGCGGTCTGGGACAGGGCCACGCTATATACCCCTGGTGAGGAGATTGAGGCCTTCCTCAAAGAGCTGTCGGATAATGGCAACCTTGCGGGGCTCATTGGCTGTGGTGGTGATGTGGACCGTATCGTGACCGGGGAGTTCGCGATGCTGGCCATGATCTGTAGCGACAACGGTGTGTATCAGCTTCAGGACAAGGGCGCGCCGATCGAGATCGCCTTCATTCCTGAGACTACCGACATCTCGCACGGCTACCTGGTCATACCGCAGCCGGACACGATTAACCACCCGAATGCGGCCATACTGTATGCAATCTTCAATCTGACCCCAGAGGGGCAGGCCCTCCACCGGAAGTACAACTTCTGGGACCTGCACTACATAGAGGGCAATGAAACTTACAATCGTGTTGAGGCGCTCCGTGCCCAGGGTATCAATCCGCCAGTGATCGACACAGACGACGTGATCGCTGAGCAGGAATCCTTCTCCGCGTGGGCGGCCAAGTTCCGAACCATCGTCCGAGGAGGCTAGTCCTTCACGGGGCTGCGTAAGTGACGGTAGCGATAGCAGGCAGGCCACGCCCCCGAAAGGGTGTGGCTTGCCTGTGTCCGGTGCGCTTCAGAGGCAAGGGAAGGCCGCTATATTGCCTTTCATTCGTGAGACCACGACATTCTGGAAGCTTCCCGGCTATCCCACAGCCGAACCGAATCACCCACCCGCGTGTGGCCCCACTGTACGCGATCTCCCAACTGGGCCCCGGGGCCGGCCCTTCCACCGAAAGTGCAACTTCCGGGACCTGCACTTAATCGAGGGTATCGAAACCACGAGCGTGTTGATGTGCTGCTTGCCGAGGGCATCGCCACGGGACTCTTCCCTCCAAGTGGACCGACCAAGTTCCGAACGATCGCCCAGGACGCCAGTCCCCGGGCCGCGTAAGTGGCGGTAGCGACAGTGCAGGGCACAGCCTTCGGAGCGTAGCCCTTTGCTGTATCCCTGTACCTGGCTGGCCCGAGATGGGGGCGACGGGGCTCCCTTACGCAGAGATGGCGCTGAGTTTGCTTGCACAGCGCCATCTTCCTGTTCTATTGGCGGGGCCCTTGCTTGCCCAAGACTCCGCGCTAGGCGAAGGTCATCTCCTGGAACTTCGCCAGTTCCTTCCAGGCCTCCCGCCAGTCCTCCCCTTTCTCCAGGACGGTGACGTAGCCACCCATGAGCGGGAACCGATTGTCCTCCGGCCTCCGTATGTCGAGGGGAACCTCCCCGGTTTCCATCATGTGCCGGATAGCCTGGATTGTGACCTTCCGCGCGAGGGCAACGGCCTTGTCTCCGGGAGCCAAGTGCTCCCGGGTCCGGTCCTCGATGAACCCTTGACCCTCCGTCGCCATCGCGTCATGGACGTTGAAGTTGGGTCCGAGGCCGATGAAGCTCCGGGACACCATCTCCTCACGATCCTGGAGGTAACGGTTGCTCCCATTCCGCCGAAGGGTGTAGTCGGGAAGGACGTCTCGGTCCTGACGGGAATACTCGAGCCGTTCGATGTCCAGAGGCTCGACAATCGTGTGGCCGAAGCTGAACTTCCAGTGGTGGTGATCGTCGATCGGCACGTGCCAATTGACGCTGTAGCCGTCGCCTCGCGGGCGATTGCCCGAGAAGATGCCAATGCTTGGGTAGACGAAGTTGTTCATACGTACGTAGGTCCGGCCATCGTCCGTGATCCGTAGCGCCCACAACCGGACTCCGAAGTCGGCCTCTTCGGCTTCGACCCGTGGCGCTACGTCGCGGCTCACTAGGGCGTTGGCGGTAGTGCTAGCTCCCGGCACATTCGAGCTCTGGGCGGATCGGCTTTGTGCGTCCTCGCGGATGAACTTGTGCAAGTAGGAGATATGCGGAGGGTCGATCTCGCCCTCCAGTCCCTGGAGGAAGTTGCACTCCTGGTAGACCTTGTTGCAGGTCCGCTTATCCTCGGACACGACCAAGAAGGAGTAGCGCGGGGGCAGGGGAGGCTTGTCCGGCCCCATGTACGTGAGGATAACGCCGCCCATCTCAACGCAAGGGTAGGCGGGGTGCTGGATGCGGTCCTTGAAAGTGCTGCTCGCGGACTCCGCTGGCTGGTCGAGGCATTGCCCGTTGATGTCGTACAGCCAGCCGTGGTATACACAGCGGATGCCTCCGTCCTCGAGACGACCGAAGCTCAGGTCGGCCTGCCGGTGCGAGCAGTGCCGCGCGAGCAGGCCCGGCCGCCCTGCGTCATCCCTGAAGAGCACGAGATCCTCGCTCAGCAGTCGCACCGGCTTCGGAGGGGAACCGTGTGGGAGCTCCTCGCTCAGGGCGACGGGGTTCCAGTACCTGCGGTGAAACCTGCCAGCCGGCGTTCCGGGACCGGTCTGGGTTATCAGATCGTTCTCCTCCCGAGTCAGCATTCTGTCCTCCTTTGCTACTTTAGCCCCTATCGCACGCCGTCGAGCCCAACCGCCTCCTCCTTGCGGAGGCCGCCAAGGCGCGCATTGAGCCTGCCACGATTCATCACCGCCAAGCCTACGAGTATCTCATTGTCCAGTGGGGCATCGGGCACGGCTACGGTAATCGTGTCGTAGTGCGACCGCACCCAGATGGCGTCCTTGTAGCAGGTGGGGATGTCCATCGACGCGCCGGCACTCGCCCGCTTGGTAACAGAGGGCAGCCACGCCTTGGCCCCGCCGATACGCTCGCGGAAAGCGTCGCCGAACACACTAGTCAGGCACGCATTCGCATGCTCCTGCTCACCGGCGAGGCCAACCACGGCACCCTTCCCGTAGCTCTCTACGTCCGTGGCCAGCGCCTCTACCGCGCGATTGGCGAGAAGGCTGGCGAGCTCACCTGAAGCCTCTGACAGGCCATCGAGGGACTCAGCGTACGGCTGGAGCGCGTAGGGGTTTCGGATGACCGCGAGGGCAGCGACCTTCCGGAGGGAGTCGCCTTGGTCGGAGCGCCCTCCCTCTAACCAGATCTCCTCGCTGATGACAACAACTTTCCTAATGTCCAGCATCCCGCGCTCTCCTCTTGAGGATCTGGATCGTGGAGGCGGAGCAGTCTTTCTGACGGATTGCCCATCTCAGCGCTGTGCGGCGCCTGAGGCTTCGCCACCACCCCCAGTGTGGTGAGCATACTGACTACGAGTGGCAGCGTCAATCCTACTATCACGCCTGAGGAAAGCCCGCTAATCGTACGTGCCGCCGCGTTCGCAGCGCTGTTTCGTCTGGGGCACCATCGGCCCGACGCACCAGGGGAATGGGCTGAGGCGACGCTTGACGCGCCCCGAGGCCGTGGGGACAATGCCCAAGCTGTCGAGGATGTATCGGGAGCGTCTGAGCCGGCGTGAGGGGCTGCCGAGGTGCATCCCCCCCAGCTACCAACGGGAGGTGCGCGCCTTCTGGGCATCGACAGGCCCGACTTGTCCTGTCATTGAATTTCAACAAAAAGGGGGCACAACGATGGCAACCCTAGGCATCAAGAACATAGGTATCCTCGTATCGGGCGCTCTGGACAGAGGGCTCATCGATGCCGACACTGTTCTGTGTGAGGACGGGAAAATCGCCCGCATCGGTAACGGACTTGACATGGCGTCCGCGGACGTCGTCGTGGACGCCCTTGGAACCACCGTCATGCCGGGGCTCATCGATTCTCACTGCCACGTCGTCATCGGTGACTTCACGCCGAGGCAAAAGACGGTGGACTTCCTCGAATCGTACGTCCACGGGGGTGTGACGAGCGTAATCAGTCCTGGGGAGATTCACGCCCCTGGACGTCCCAAGACGGCCGTGGGAGTGAAAGCCCTTGCCGTCGCGGCCCACGAATGCTTCTTGAACTTTCATCCCTTGGGCATGAAGTGCCACGCAGGCTCAGTGATCATCGAGCCGACCCTCTCGCGGGGGGACTTCCAAGACATCGCTTCGCAGGGTGTGTGGCTGGCCAAGTACGGGTTCGGCGCCTTCGCCGACCCCGCCGACGGCGAGCCACAGGTGCGGTGGGCACAGGAGGCCGGGCTTAACGTGATGTGTCACTCGGGGGGGGCATCCATACCCGGCTCCAAGCCAATCACTGCCGACCATCTGATGATGCTAGCACCGAATATCGCAGGCCATGTCAATGGCGGCCCGACGGCCCTGACCGACGACGGCGTGCGCATGCTCGTTCTCGAGTCAAGCATGTACCTGCAGATCGTGCAGGCTGGGAACCTCAAGAAAACCTTCGAAATCGTCAACCTGGCCGCCGAATCTGGGGTACTGCCCCGTGTCATAGTTGGCAGTGACACTCCAACCGGGACCGGCGTCATGCCATTGGGAGTGCTGAAGACCATATGCGAAGTTGCCTCGATGACTGGCCTAGCCCCTGAGAAAACGCTCGCCCTGGCCCAGGGTAACAATGCACGCGCCTTCGACCTTAACCAGGGAGTCGTCGAGGAGGGAGCAGCGGCTGACCTCGTCGTACTGGACACGCCATGGGGGTCGGTCGGCACTAACGCGCTCGAGGCAATCGCCCGTGGCGATATCCCCGGAATCTCCGCCATGATTCTCGACGGCAGAGTCCGAACGCTCCGAAGCCGGAACACGCCAGCTGCTGCACGCATGGCGCAGGTGGAGCCGTCCATGGGGTGGCTAGCGGACGGTCATTAGCCTCCGGCCATCGCCCTGCCGGGAATTGACATGTGGTCGTGCCACGCGTACATTCCGTCCTGCGTTGGGGAATCGCTATTGGAGTATCGATTCGTAACGAGACGAACCGATGCGTCGGTCGAGGATGCAACGATGTTGTCTGCGGCTCAAATGAGAACGTCACTAGCTAGGGCGGTGACGCCTTCACTCCTCGACGGCCGCTTTGTGATCGTCGGATTCAGCATGACTGTTCTGTTGATGGTCGTGGGTCTGCTCGCGGTCGTCGTGCTGATTGCATTTCAGGACCACCGTGACACATCTCTGTATACCCTTGAGAACTTCCGCGACCTCTACGGTGACCCCTTTGTTTACAAGGCCCTCTGGAACACGCTGTACTACACGATCGTTGTCGTCATTACGTCGTTGGTATTCGCCGTTCCTATCGCGCTAATTGCCGAGAGGACCGACCTTCCCGGGCGAGGTGCGATTTTCCCACTGATGACGGGGACGATTATCGTCCCGGGGTTCCTGACGGCTCAGGGCTGGCTGCTGATGTTCCACCCGCGTATCGGTGCGGTGAACATTTGGCTAAGGGACCTGCTCCCTTGGATGGATAGCGGACCGATCAACATCACGACCATTCCGGGAATGGGGGTAGTAACGGGGCTGGGGCTATCCTCTGTGGCCTTCATCATGGTCGCGGGGACATTCAGGAACATGGACCCTGCATTGGAGGAGAGTGCGCAGATTCATGGACTCGGGTCCTTCACCCGCTTCCAGCGTATCGTGTTCCCTTTGGCCTGGCCAGGTGTGCTCGCCGCTGGACTCTATGTGGCCGCGATCGGCATGGCCGCATTCGACGTCCCTGCCGTGCTGGGCTTGACCAACCGGATCTTCGTGTTTAGCACACTCGTCTGGACACAGACGAACCCGGAGGAGGGCGCACCGAACTTCAGCATCGTAGGAGCGCAGGCGGTCTTCATGATAGGCGTTGCGTTGCTCGTCAGCTGGTGGTATCTGCGGACCATACGCCACTCGCACCGCTACGCCGTGATCACTGGCAAGAACTACCGCCCCAAGCTACTCAAGCTCGGTCGCTGGTGGATTGCAGCATGGGCGTTCGTGGGCATCAAACTCCTGTTCAGTGTCGTGCTACCAGTCCTTATGGTGTTCTGGGGCTCCCTGCATCGGTTCATCCGGCCCATCAATGCCACGACCATCTCTGAGGCAAACTTCGACAACTACAGCCAAATCCCGTACGAGTTGTTCTGGTTCTCGGTGAAGAACACGGGCATGCTCGTGTTCAGCGTGCCTACGCTGCTGGTGCTCATTGGGCTCGCCATATCGTGGGTGGTTATCCGCTCTGGAATCAGGTTCTCGTGGTTGTTTGACTTAGGCGCGTTCATTCCCCATGCAGTGCCCAACTTGATTTTCGCTGTGGCTATTCTTGTGGCGGCCCTCTTCTATATCCCCAAGTGGTTACCCTTCTATGGTACGATATTCATCCTGATCTTCATCTTTACAATCACGCGGATTAGCTTCACCACCCGACTGTTCAACAGTTCCTTGCTGCAAATCCATCGGGAACTAGATGAAGCTGGATATGTGTTTGGCTTAATGCCGTTGCAGGTGGTACGATATATCCTCATTCCGCTGCTTCTTCCGGCAATCTTCTATGCTTGGATATGGATGGCTTTGCTCGCCTTTCGCGAGCTTACCCTAGCGGCGTTCGTCACCAGCGGTTCCAACCTGACGCTGCCCGTTTTTGTCATCAATCTGATACGCAGCGGTGACGGGCCTATCGGAGCTGCGCTGTCCATGCTCATCATGGGCGTGATGGCGCCGCTCGTCGTTGCGTACTTCATCTTGGCGCGGCGACGGATGCAGTTCACGTTGTAAGGAACCGTGTGGCTTTCTACAGCAGCTCTATCCCCAAGGCTTGAGGGCTGGCTGTTCGACGGAGGCAAGCAAATGATCACGATCGAGCGAGTGTTCAAGACGTTCCAGACCGGAGCCCTCGGGTCCGTCGTTGCCTTGGGAGGGATTGATGTGGAGATTGGTGACGGCGAATTCTTCGTGCTACTCGGTCCCAGCGGGTCGGGCAAAACGACGCTTATGCGTTGTGTGGCCGGACTCGAGACTCCAGACTCCGGCGTTATCCGCATCGGCGATGACCTTGTATTCTCCGGTATCGGGAAGATATCCATGCCGCCTGAGAGGCGCGGGGTAGGCATGGTATTCCAGTCCTATGCGATCTGGCCACATATGACCGTATGGCAGAACGTCGCTCTGCCGTTGACCCGAGGAAAGATGAGAGTGCCGCAAGGAGAAGTCGTCCACAAGGTGGACCGCGCGCTGACGCTGGTGGGTATGCAGGACCTCGGCGCACGGCCGGCGCCGCTGTTGAGCGGGGGACAGCAGCAGCGTGTGGCCTTGGCCCGGGCCCTGGCCGTGGAGCCACGTGTGCTGCTGATGGACGAGCCGCTCAGTAACCTGGATGCGCGACTTCGCGAGGAGGTCCGCGCCGAGATCAAGAGCGTTGTTGAAGACCTGGGCGTCACGGTCCTCTACGTGACTCATGATCAGACCGAGGCCATGGACCTGGCGAACCGCATCGCAGTCATGCACATGGGCAACATCGTTCAGATTGGCTCGGCTGAGGAGCTCTACACCAATCCGAAGAACCCGCTGGTCGCTCAGTTCTTCGGGGAGATGAACTGGCTCGAGGCTGAGATTGCCGATGGCTTGACGGTGAAAACGCAACTAGGAACTCTTCACGTCCAGGCTTCAGATGCCACGCAGCGCGGAGGCCAAGTCTTGGTGGGAATTCGGCCTGAGCGTATTCAGATGGCGGAGGTGGCCTCCGCCTTCGATGGGGCTAGCGAGAACGTCTTCTCATGCAACATTGCCTCGTCGAGTTTTCTCGGAGACCATTGTAAGTACTGGCTGGCCGTCGGCGACAAGCACCTTATGGTCAAACATGCGTCGGTTCCGCGCCTCAGTGGGACCGTCAGCGTCAGGATTCCCAAGGAGGGCATCCTGTGTTTCCCTGGGGAACAGCCCCCCGTCGAGAATGAGCCTGTGACCGGATCTCAGGTAACCACGTAGAACTCGGATGGCTCCTCACGCCGATGTGAGGATGTCCGCACCGTCACTCGTCTTTGGGCTTACGTGAAAGTGGTACTTCCTTTCGACTGCTTTCCTAAGACAACCAGCTCCACTTCCCCAGTTGGTCAAGGATAGGTAGTTGGGCAATGAGGCCCACCTAGAGATGGATCGCTTGGAAAGAGCTAGGTGTAGTTCCCAGGGACGTTGTTTACAGGCGGGAGGCGGGAGTAGCTCCGCCGATGCCGCCGTGTGGACGCCGGTGATTGTAATACGCAAGGAACCCAGGCAGCGTGTCGAGCCGCTTGCGGTTGGAGTAGTACGGGCGCTGGTAGGCCCACTCGGCCTGCAGTATCTTGTTGAGCGCCTCCGCCTTGTCGTAACAGCGAGGCTCCTCACCTATAAACCACCTCAATAGGAACTATACCTAAACATCTCCTGCGCGGGGATCGTCGAACGCCGGCGTGGGCGTATCCAGCACCGCCCTACTTCTATCCGCGCTCGAGTGGCCGCCATGGCCTTGCCCAAGTCTCCGGTTGTGGGCACGTAGACATCCCCGGTCCGCAGGAACAGCAGGCCTGTGACCGGGCGCTGACCGGTTGCCCTTTCCAAGGCGGAAGCATAGAACGCGAGCTGGGAGAGATAGGGACTTGCTGTCTCGACCAACGACCTATCCTGAAGATTGTCGGTCTTGAAATCGAGCACGTGCCATCTCCCAGCGTCCCGATACATCAGGTCGATTGTTCCATGCACCGGCACGCCATCCCAGTCCCACGAGAATGGCAGTTCGAAGTAAGTGTCAGCGGCCGGGTCGCGTAGGGTGGCCGCGAGCGAGCTTGCGTTGAGCAGATCCAGCATCGCGTCAACGTCGTCGGTGATGCGTTCGATTGCCTGTTCGTCCAACCCGGCGTCCAACGACCGGGATAGCTCAGTCAGCGCTGGCCGGCTCCCCGTCGTGAACCAGAGCTCGATGGCCCTATGCGCGAGGTTTCCGCGGACGATGCCGAGGCCGTCTCCGTGGTGGGTGAACGCCTGAGCAGCCGCGGGAGGCCGCAGGGCCGTAACCGGCGTGTTTGAGCGCAGGGGAATCACGCGCGGCCGGGCGATGAAGGGTGGCAGGAAATCCTCCTCGTCGTCTGGCAAGGGCCGCTCAAGGGCCGGCGGCGTGGGCCTGTGAGCCATAGCGCCTGATCCGGGGGTCAGTGGCTGCCGGATTTCCACGCCGTCCCGCGGGGTCGTGCCCAACTCTTCGACAGCGGCAGCGAGCCATCCATCGCCGCTGCTCCGCTCGTCCCCGCTGACGTAGAGCGCGGCGGCGGCGCGGGTTGCAGCGACGTAGAAGAGGCGCTTGTGCTCCGCCCCTTCCTCCGCCTGGTCCCGAGCGAAGAGGTAGAATAGAAACCCGGGCGCGGGCGGGCGCTCTCTCCAATCTCCCCTGGCAAGGGTGGCGGATATGCCCTCGTCGGCCCGCCACCGGACGTACTCGTAGGACTCCCGCGATGACAGGTGAGCCTCCGGCACGAAGACGATCGGGAACTCGAGGCCCTTGGCGCCGTGGATGGTCATCAGGCGCACCGCTTCCGACGCGTCCAGGACCGCCTGCCCCTCGCGAGCGGTGAGCTCGTCCCGCCGACGGTGCACGTAGGTGATGAACTCGTCCAAGGAGTGGTCGGCCAGCGTGCGCGCGAGGGCGACGAACTTCCGTATGTTGGCGAGCGCCTGATTGCCGCCTTGCAGCGGGGCCCAGGCCGCCTCGAACCCGGTCCAGGCAAGCGGCCTTCTCAATGAGCGCGTCCGGAGCGGTCGTGGGAGCGTCGCGCCGAAGAGCGGCGAGCACGTTGGCGGCGTGCACGCAGACTGGGCGGGCGGGTCCGAGAACACCCTCCGGCGGTTCGCGGAGCGCCTCCAACAGATTGCCCGTGGACCGGAGGGCCAACAGCGATTGATCGTCGATCATGAAGAGTGGCGAGCGCAGGGCGCCAACGAGGGCGATGGAGTCGTCCGGTTCGGCCAGCCAGCCGAGAAGATTGGTGAGGTCTCGAACCTCCTGCCGGGTGAAGAAACCGGCACCCGCGGGAGTCCGGTAGGGCAGCCCCCGGCTCTCCAACGCCATCTCGAAAAGGTGGACGTTTGACAACCGGCGGAGGAGGATGGCCACATCGGAGGCCCGCGCAGGGCGGAGCGCCTGCTCGTCCCTGTCCCATACGGGCGCGCGGGCATCCAAGAGCGCTTCGATCTCCGAGGCGACGGCGTCGGCTTCCACATGGCGGCGCTTGTCATCCGTTGTCCCATCGCCCTCGTCCGTCCGATCGGAAACGGGCATGAGTACGAGGTGCGGTCCGGCCGGCGCCTCCGGGCCGCGCCCGGTCATGGTCTGCATCGGTGCCTCGAAGTCCTCGCGCGGGTTGCCGAACACGTGGTCGAAGAGGACGTTGAATGTCTCCACCAGCGAATCGTGAGCGCGGAATGACTGCCTGAGCGAGAGGACCGTGCCGGTGGAATGCATCTCATCGCGAAGCTGATTGAATATCCGGACATTGCTGCCGCGGAAACGGTAGATGGCCTGTTTAACGTCGCCGACGAGGAAGCGCTCGGGGCCGACCAGGTCGGTATCTGCGCCTCGTGACAGAAGGTCGAGCAGCTCGATCTGGGCTGGGTTGGTGTCCTGCAACTCGTCCACCATCAAGTGGCGGAAGCGCGAACGGCAAGAAGCGGCGACGTCGGGATGCGACTGGAGCAGTTGGATCGCCTTGAGTTCCAGGTCGACGTAGTCCAGGGCGGCGAGTTCGCTCTTGCGTGCAGCGTATCGGCGGCACGCGTCTTTGAACAGGCTCTGCAGCGAGGCCAGGGCTTCGAGCGCTGGAGCATCGTGCTCGTTCCACCGAGGAAGGCCTCTCAGGTCGTTCGCCACGTCGCGGATTGCTCTCATCCCTGCCTTAACGCCATCGAGGTCGGTCCAGTTCCGGACGCTCCCACCCTGCAGATTGACCCTTCCACCGGCATCGAGGACACGGTTCAGCAGGTCCTGCCAACGGCCCTCGTTCGGGTTGCCCAGTGCCTCGAGGACACCTCGCAGCTTGGCGGACATCGCATCCTCTCCAGTCGCGGCGGCGCTGGCGGCATGGAGCCAAGCCGCCGACTTGGCAAGCTCCTGGCGGGCATCTTCCATGGCGCGGTGGATGGCGATCTTCAGCAGGGCCTCGATGCCCGCGGCCCATTCTGTCGGCGTGGTTCCCGGCAGCGCACGGTACGCGGCACCAACCTCATCCCGCCGCGCAACCATGAGGGGTAGCTGGCTGGTGAGCGCGAACACGCCGATCGCATGTAGCGCCAGGGCTCGGTGATCGTCCGCGCCGGCTGCCTCCTCGAGGGCGTCGACGCAGGCGGTGAGGAGCTCGGACTCGGACTCGTCATCGGAGAGGACCCGAGCGGCGGGGTCGAGGCCCGACTCCACGGGGTGCTCCCGCAGGAGCTGACGGCACAGTGAATGGATCGTGCCGATGACGGCCTTGTCCAGGTCAGCGCGGTGGCCGGCAAGGTCGTCACGCGCGAGCACCTGGCGGCGCACGCGCTCGCGCATCTCCGTTGCAGCGGCGTCGGTGAAGGTGACGGCGGCGATCTGTGGGATACGGCACTCGCCCAGGAGCTTGATGTAGCGCTCGACGAGCACGCGCGTCTTTCCGCTGCCCGCGCCAGCGGAGACGAAGACATCGCGCCCACGGGCATCAATGATCGTCTGCTGTTCGGAGGTCAGCTCCTGAGGAGTCATGTCCACCGCTTGCCCCGGCTGAACTCGTTAACCCGGCAGACGTGTTTGAACGCGCAGTAGGAGGGACACGGACTTACCTGCGGGTTGACTCGGAAGTCGCCAGATGTGACGGCGTCGCGCATGTCCTTGGAAATCTCGACGACGTCCTCCAATGCCTTCTCGCCATCGCTCTCGGAGGAGTCGATCTCCCACCGGCGGTGGTTGGGGTTAAGCCAGGCGTAGCGGGCGATGACCCGCCCTGCGCCAGCCCTCTCACGTGCCAGGTGGGCGTAGAGCTGGAGTTGAACACGGCGGCCGTCCACCACCTGGGCCCTGGGTATCTCGCGCCCCGACTTGTAGTCGACGATCACGACGAGATCGTCGCCCTCATCGAGCCGGTCGAGCTTGGCGTATACGCGGAGGGGCGGGTCGAGGGGGAGGGCGGTCTTGATCTCCTCCTCAGCGCCGATGATACGGGCGACGCCGGAGTGTTCGCCGGCTTCGGCCTCTCTCTCAAGGAGGATCTCCATCTCCTGAAAGGCGGTCTGGGCTTCGAGTCGCCAGAGGGCGGCACGGCCGAAGCCATACGTCCGCGGCGCCGCGTCCCAGATGCCGGGGCCGTTGGCCATGAGCCGGGCGGTTGCCTCGTCCAGCGTGTCCGACCTCAGGGGTAGGCCGCGCTCGATCAAGGGCTTCAGGGCGTCCTGCAAGATATCGTGGATGACAGTCCCGCGCGTGCCGGCGTCGGCGGCGTCCATCTCCTGGTCCAACTCCCTTAGGCGCAGGGCGTACTGGCTGAAGAACTGGAACGAGCATGTTCGGTAGGACTCGAGCCGCGAGGCGCTCCAAACGGCATCACTGTTCGTGAGCAGGGGTACGAGGCCTGGGTCTAGGCGGCCCTCGTACACCCCGGCGTTGCCCCACGAACGGCGGCGTTGCTCGTTGACCGCCGCCGACCGGATGACCGGCCACACCACAGACCCCGGGGGCCGACGCCGTTCGTGGGCAGACCACCGCTGGGTGCAGGCGATGGCGAGCTCGCGGAGGGAGGCGGCGCGCTCGGGGGCCGTCGTACGCAGTTCGTCATACGGCTGCGCCTCCTGATCGGAAGTCAACAAATCGAAGTAGTACGAGGGGGCGGCAGGTCATCCCCGATCGTCGAGGCGGGTCTTCCACAGGGCGAGGCCCGCCGCGTTCAACGCCTCCCGGGCGTCATCGTCGAGCAGGTCGGTCCCGGTGCGTTGCGCAGGGAACTCCCCTTCGATGAGACCACCGAAGGCGACGAACTCGAAACGCAGGCCGTGGACGGTGTGCATCGGCGCGAGCAGTACGCCCCCGGCTTCCCGCAGGAGCACCGCGGGCGCGTCAATCTCACGTTTGAGGTGGGCCACGAACGCTCCGAATGGTCCCAGTCCCTTACCAAGCGTCTCCTGCGCGGCAGGATACCCCGGAGGTAGCCTCGGAGAGCGTCGATCTCCACGTCCACGCCGGGAAGCTCCCGGGAGGACAGGGGAACGAGGCCATTCGCACCGAACAGCGGATCGTCGAGGCGCCGCGCATAGTCGGCGGAGAGGGACGGCGGCGGCTCGAGCAGCGCGCGCAGCTCCTCAATGGCATTGGCCATGCCGTCGGCGGTCCGGCGCAGCATCCCGCGGGCTGGGTCAGGCGTCTGGTCCGCATCGGCCTCCGTTCGCAGCGCGGCCAGGATGTCCTGCAGCTTGTCGTGCCCCGCCCAGAAGTTGTTGTCCCGCCCCTTCCGCATAAACCTCGCCACGTCATTGGGGGAGAGATCCCATCGCTGAAAGGTCGATGAAACCGCTCGAAAGCGCAGCGGCCAGATCGCGCAGACGCCAGCCGTCCTGGGCAAGGCGCAGTAGGCGGCGGAGCCAGACGCCAAGAGGGCGGGCGCTGAGACGTTCCCCGGCGGCGGGATCGAGCGGCAGGTCATACTCAGCGAATACCTGCCGAGCGAGGCTGAGATAGGGCAACGCCTGCCTGAATGCGACCGCACAGTCGGACGGGCGGAGCGCGGGGTTGTCGGTGAGACGCTGCTTGATCTGCCGGGCGATGGCGCGCAACTGGCCTTCACGGTCTGGGGCGGCGTCAGCGGTCACCGTCAGGGGATGAGCCGGCGTGCTGTCCTGTAGCTCTAGGACAGTGGCGGTGAGAAAGCGTTTGAAGAGCCGTTCGTAGTCGTGCTGGGACCGCGCTCCAGCGTTTGGGTCGATGGCGACGACAACCTCCGCCCGCTCGGCTAGCGCTTCTAGGAGCACGCCCTCCGTCCCCCTGAAGAGATGGAAGCCGTCGACCACCACCAAGCCGGGCATAGGGGCACCAGCTCTGACGGCGTCGGTTCCCGCGATGGCGGCCTGCGCGGGGTGCAGCCAGCGGCGTTGTTCGAGCTCGGAGGAGTACGCGGTGAAGATGGCGCTCAGAGCAGTAATGCGGGCGACACCCGCCCTGTCGGCGGCTTTACTTAACACCTGTGGGTGTATTCCCTCCGCAAGCAGGTTGCCGACGGCGGCACTCAGGAGGTCGCCGATCCCCTCGGTTTCCGCGATAGGTTTGAAGTAGGCGCCGGGGCCGTATTGAACTTCGCGTCGAATCGTTCGCGCAAGGAGTTCCTCGGCGAGAATGTAGGACGGCGCCTTCGCAGCGGGAGCCAGCCCCCAGCTGGAGTGAGCAATCGTCTCCACGCGGAGTCGCAGAGCCACTCCGCATCGACTGATGAGGCGGCGGCGGAACTGGTCGCGTGACGCAGGGTCGGTACGAGCACCACCGTCTCGGAGAACGGGTCGCCCTCGTATCGGGCGGCCAGCCTTGAGACAACCTCCCCGGTCTTTCCACTGCCCGGGCCACCGATGATGAACGTTACGCTGGACATGATCCTGCCTAATCCAGAGGAGTGAGCGGCTCCACCGGCGGCGGCCCATCATTCCGATAGGTCATCCGACTGTTCAGGCACCGTCACTTCATGTGCGGCTGCGATGCCCGAGAGGCGGAGGCCAAGCCGATTACCACGACCTTGATCATACCCTGCCACGGTGTTCGCCAGCGCGTCGTAGCCGCGCTGCCGCACCCATTTCATGACCAACCTGCTGTGCAAGGTCCCGCGCCGCGTTCCACCAAGGAGCAGGTCTGGTCCAACAACCCGCAGGAGCGGCTCAACAAGGAGTTCAGACGGCGCGCCGACATGGTGGACATCTTCCCAACCGCGCATCGATCCGGCGCCTCAGCGGCGCAGTCCTGGCCGAGCAGCATGATGAGTGGCAGGCCGTGAGGCGCAGTCCGATGCGCTACGGGTCTGGTTCGAAGATGAGCTCTGGAACCACCACTTCCCAGCCATCGCAGCGGAGGCCATCCCGGTACTCTGGCTCCGAACGCTCTCTGTCCCAAGTAGCGATAGCGAAGACTGTGGCGGCTAGCAATGCATGTTCTGCGGAGGCTCGAACCCACCCGCAAGCAGCCCCACGACAACCCCTTCCTGGTCGAGGAGTTGCCAGCGTCCGACTCCACGCTGACTCGCAATGAGTCCCCCTGCAACAGCGCAGCGATGGCATGGTGCACGGCGTGTTCAGGACTCCGGTATCCCGCGAAGCTCAGGAAGACATCGCGCAGGCCGAGCCGCCGATAGCGCCTGGCCAGCTCCGGCGCTGGCGACGGCATGTCCACGGGTGACCGGCGGCGCAATACGGAGGGCCTCTCCGTCAGATCACCCAGGGTGGGGTGTGGGCCGGAGAGAGTGGCCAAGGTGAGCGTCTGCCGGGCCCTTGTCATGGCAACGTAGTAGAGTCGCCGCGGCGCGTCCGTGTCTTCGCCCTGACCAACACGGTCCCAGCCACCGTCCAGCACCACGACATGGTCGAACTCCAAACCCTTGGCACGATGGGCGGTGCGCAACAGAAGTCCGCTCTGGCGGCGGCGCGCTTCCCTGCCCCATTCGGCCAGCCATTCGACGAAATGGTCTACCGGCACTTCCGAGCCGCCCGTCTCTATCGCGTAGTCCGACACGGCTTCTTGCAGGAATGCGGTCCAAGGCCCTTGGGGCTGACGGGCCACCCAACTGTTCAGGTCTACGCCCTTCACCAAGCGCGAGCCCCGCCCTCATAGCCAGTGGACGAAGGGCCGGGTCTCGCGAAGATGCCAGAACCCCGAGAAGTCCTCATTCGCCATCTGCACGGGGATCCCCTCGGCCTCGCACAGAGAGCGCACCGGGTCCAGGAACCTCCACTCCCGCGCAACGACGGCGCAGGCAGACCAGTTCCAGTCCTGACCGAGACTGGACAGCCGCTTCAATTCGACGACGGCCGTCTGGGCTTGAGTGATAGCCGAGTCACCCGCTGGCAGCAACTGAACTCGACCGCGGGCTACCGGGTCCAGTCCCACCCACGCACCACCGGGCGGTTCGTTCACGCGATTTCGGTCGACGCCGATGGGATGTCCGGCCTTCATCCGTTTTCGTGCGGGCTCGATCACAGCATTCGCCGTGGCAACGACGTGTCCGCTGGAGCGGTAATTGTCTGTCAGGAAGACGGGCTTGGCCCCGTAGTCCTCCTCGAAGCGGTAGATGAATTCCGAGGAGGCGCCATCGAAGGCATAGATGTTCTGATCGTCGTCGCCTACTGCGAAGAGGCTCAGCTTGTCGTCCCCATCAGGCAGAGTCCTCCCTGCGAGGGCGGAGATGAGTTCGTATCGTGCCGGGTTGATGTCCTGGTATTCGTCCACCAGTATCCAGCGGAAGCCGGCCAGCAGCCGCTCCCTGCTCTCATCGGCCTCGTCGGGGGGCAATCCCTCGCCCTGCAACAGGGCAACGGCCTGCCGTAGCACGTCGTCAAAGTCGCCATCGCGCAGGCGGTTCGCACGGCCAGCGAAACTCGCTCCGACCAGCCGCATCGCGAGCGCGTGACAGGTGAGCACCATCACGCCACGGGCGTCGTCCCCGATGAGGTCGGCGAGGCGGCGTCGTATCTCGACAGCGGCATGCCGGTTGAAAGCCAGCGTCAGGATGCCGCGGGGATTCTCCCGCTTCATGCGTATCAGGTATGCGATGCGGTGCACCAACACCCGCGGTCTTGCCGGAGTCGGGTTCGGCAAGCACCAGCACGGTCGTCTGTAACGATCCTGCGCTGGACCGGATTCCTGAGACTCTCAACGATGGTTCTCCACGATTCCAGCGTGGTCTGCAGCAGAGTCTCCCTGCCCCGATCCGGCAACCAGCGCTGCAGGAAGTCCTTCTTGGGGAGGCTGAAATAGTCCATGGCCAGGCGCAGGGCATCAGCCATGGGCCCAAGGCCCTGCTGCGCGAACTCCGCCATCACGTGGATCTGCAGCACCTGTTCGTCGTAGTGGAAAAAGAGGTGCGAAGTCGCCCTGAGCGAAGCGCCGTCTTTCCTGTCCGAGGCGGATCATCATGGCCGAACGGAACACCGCGAGGCCCTTGTGCAGCCGGATGACCTCCTGCTCGTGCAGCCACATCAGTGCGCGGCCCATCAACTTCACAGGATCCCTGACCTCGCTCTTCAGCACCAGGTCGGAGTTGATCGCCGCCAACAGCTTGCCCTGGGTCGTCGCAGCCTGCAGGTCCTTGCCCTGGCTCCCACGCGGGAGGCAGGCGAGCAGGTGGCCCAGCAAGCGCCTGGCCGCTGCGCGCCTCAGTTCGGCTGTTTTCTCCAGGGCTGTCCACCCGCGTTGCAACGTTACCTGTACGGTCTCCGTGCCGTGTCGCCGCAGGCCGAGGCTTCCCCTGCCCCCCTCCTCGCCCTGCCCATCGGCAGTGATGCTTCGGACGATTTGCCACAGGTGCTCCGGCAGGGCGTAGGAATGGCCGTCGTCCCTGAGCCGTTGGTTGACCAGACGGAGATGCAGCGGCCAGGTTTCGCCTACGTCCACGTCCGGTGCCGTTTCGCGCAGCAGGCCGATCAGAGCATGCTCCAGGGCCTCCGCCTGCTCGAAGCGCCTCCGCGATGAATCCTCCACCCCGGCATGGACGAAGGCAGTCAACACAGTGTCGTTACTGGCGATGCCCAACGCTTCGAGGTCATGGAGCGCCCCCGCACCTCCTCCGGGGTCAGGCGTGCCGTATTCATCAATTCGTCAGTCGAGATGCCCTCGTCGGCGTCGGCTTCTATCAGCTTCCCGACTATCGCCAGTAGTTGGCGGCGGCGGTCATCTGTGACACGAGCTTGCACGAGCTTGGCGCGGGCCTCATCCAACGTCGCCACCCGCATGGAGGAGGGGAACACCTGGACGAGGTTCTCCTCCCTGCTCAGCAACACCGCATCCTCCAGCCATGCAACGGCGGTCCGAACGCGCGTGTCGTCGGTCGCGGAGTCCCGTTCGAATGCGCGCTCTTCGTCCTCGCGGAGGATCTCCCCTGGGGTCGCTATGACCTCGCCGTCCAGGCGCTTCTTCCGATCCAGGTTCCAGAGCGCCTTAAGACTCTGCGGAAGGCGTTGGACGACTACCGCGCCAGGGAGTCGGCGCAGGCGGAGAAGCCGGTGCTGGGCAAGCACATCGTCGAGTGGGCGCGCCGGGCTGGCGACAGGCTGGACGACCTGTCGGACAAGGGGTGAAGGGAGGTGCTGCGCCTCCTCTTGGATGGGGCGACCATCGACAGGGACAACAAGGTCAACCTGACGCTGGCCATCCCGATTGAGGATGTTGTGTCGATTGTAGGACTGGAGCCGTCTTTCCCGCCCACATGAAGGCTCTCGCCGGACCCCGCCCCAACGACGGCGCGAAGGTGCGCGCTGCACAAGCCTTCCTCACGCGCGCTCTTGCTGACGGTCCACGGCCCGCTGGCAACGTCGAGCGAGAGGCTGCGCTCATCGGCCTCTCGAAGAGCGCCCTTCACCGCGCCCGCTCCGTCTGCGGCGTGCGCTCAACCCGTGTCAGCACGCCCGGAGTCCCCAGCGGTCCGGGTGCGTGGTACTGGTCGCTGCACCACGCCCCGGTGCAACGGAATGAAACACCCGCCGCCCTGCCTGAAGTTGTGAACAGGTGAAATCTTGTTGCCTTGTTCCCAGGAAGCAGGCCGTGGCTTCGAAAACACCCCATTGCAAGGAGATCAAGAATGTCAAAAGGTATCCCGGTTCCACTCGTATCATCCGGAACAAGAAACTCATCGAAACGCACCGTTGAGTTCCTTGTTCACGAGTGTCCCTCGGCCTCTCCCGAAGACTCCGAACGCGGCATGCCGGTGCTGACCATCGAAAGGAAGCGTATGCCTGGAGGCGCCGCTCCGAGATCGCCTACTTTCACTGCTCGTGTGACCCGCCCCTCTCTTGTCTGCCTCCTTCCTGGCGTGGCTCTTCTCTCTCCTTGGAAGAGGAGCCGGATGTGAGGGTTGACGAAACGCCGCGACCCCGCAGCGCGAAGCAGCGCCGCCAGCGTCGCCGGGCCCTCGCGAGCGGCATCGCTCAACCCACTGTGGCAAAGGGCGCGGCGCAACGGTAGCATCGCGCCATGGTCGAGGAGCAGCAACAAGCGCCGGACGCGGAGCGGGGGGGGCGGGGGCGCGCTGAAGCGCGTCCCGCCTCCGCGGGAACGGCGGGTCCCGGACGTCGCCGCTGGCCCCGGACATTCGACGCGCTCGCGGTGCCCGCGTACCGCAACTACTTCGTCGCGATGGTGTTCTTCTTGGGCGCGATGCAGGCGACGATGCTGGCGCGCCCCATCCTGGCCTACGACCTGGCCGACCGCGCCCCCATCGTGCTGGGCCTCGTCCTCGCGGCGAACAACGCTCCGTCGCTCGTGCTGTCGCCGTTCGCGGGAGCGCTTGCGGACCGGGTCTCCATGCGGAACATCCTCATCATCGCGGCGGGGCTCATGTCCGCATTCGCCGGCATCACGGCGATCGGCGTCGTGCTGGACGTGCTGGAGTGGTGGCACGTCATGGTCATCGGCGTGTTCCAGGGCTCGGTGATGGTGTTCATCACGCCGGCGCGCCGCGCAATCATCGGCGGGCTCGTGGACGAGCGGCTGCTGCTGAATGCCACGGGCCTCCACACGATGGCGCATAACGCGACCCGGACGCTGCTGCCGCTGGTGGCCGGGCTCATCTTTGCGCGGGCGGGGCCGGAGTGGGCCTACCTGCTCGTGGTGGTGCTGTACGTCCTGGCGCTGGGCCTGCTGTTCTTCACGCCCGTGCGGGGCGTGGCGGCCCCGCGGCGGCGAAACCGCAGCGGCTCGACGCTGGAGGGCTTCAGGTACGCGTGGCAGGTGCCCGAGATCCGCACGCTGCTGCTCGTGGGGTTTGTCGTCACCGTGTTCGGACAGCCGTTCCAGAACCTGCTGCCCCTTGCCCAGGACTTTCTGCAGATAGAGGCGGACGGCGTGGGCCTGTTGTTCACGTTCTACGGGCTCGGGTCGCTGCTGGGCTCGACGACGGCCGCGTCGCTGGGGGACTTCCAGCGGAAGGGCCTGCTGTTGGTGGGCTTCTTCATGCTGTTCGGCGCCGGCGTCGTGGCGTTCGCGGCGTCGAGCTGGTACGCGCTCTCGCTGCTGCTCATGCTGCCTGCAGGGATGGGACACTCCGGGAGGATAGTGGTGCACCTCGCCATGCTGCAGACCTACTCGGAACCGGAGATGCGCGGGCGCGTGCAGGCTCTGAACGCGATGATGGGCGGGCTGATGCCGCTGGCCATCCTGGGCATTGCGGGGCTGGCGGACCTGTACGGGGGCCGCGTTGCGCTCGGGGCGACGGGCGGCGTCATCGTGGCCTACGGCCTGTGGGAGACGCTGTTCTCAAAGACGCTGCGCAGGCTCCGGTAGGGGAGATGTCCTTCCGAGCGAAGCCGAGGAATCTCTCAGGGGCCTCGGACATGGCAATGCACCCCGAGAGATGCCTCGACTCCGCTGCGCTCCGCCCAGCATGACATACCTCCACCGCTGCCCCCCGACCCTCACCCCCAGCCCCTCTCCCGCTCAGCGGGTGAGGGGCGCCGTACACCCCGCACCTCCCCATCTCACAGTACCCTCACCCTAGCCCTCTCCCCTTGTAGAGACCTTTTGCATAACCCGTCCACACCGCCCCGGAGTACCCTCACCCTAGCCCTCTCCCCTTGTAGAGACCTTTGCATAACCCGTCCACACCGCCCCGGAGTACCCTCACCCTAGCCCTCTCCCCTTGTAGAGACCTTTTGCATAACCCGTCCACACCGCCCCGGAGTACCCTCACCCTAGCCCTCTCCCCTTGTAGAGACCTTTTGCATAACCCGTCCACACCGCCCCGGAGTACCCTCACCCTAGCCCTCTCCCCTTGTAGGGAGAGGGGATCAGGCCTCTCGCCACTCCTCCCAAAGCGCCCTCGCCACAGTTACGCAAAGGTCTCCTTGTAGGGAGAGGGGATAAGTCCACTCCCCCCGCCCCACGAGAGGCTCGCTGTGCCGCTCCCTGGATTCCCGCCTGCGCGGGAATGACGAGGTTCACGTGCCGCCTATCCGCGCTCGCCCGAGCCTTCGCTTCCGCCGCCGTCGTGCTTACCCGAGCCTTCGTCTTCGCGGTCGCTGCCGTGCTCGCCGGAGCCTTCGTCTTCGCGATCGCTGGTGTGCTCTTCGATGCCCTGAGGACCGACCTCCGCGTGCGGGTTCCAGGTGTCGAAGGGCTGGGCCGACGCGGGGAGAGTTACGCTGATCATCTGTCCTGATGCGAGGTCAACGGGAGTGGTGGGTCCGAGTTCGATCCCGTTGGAGAGGTGGACCTCGACGCGCACGTTCGAGAGGGTGGCGTTGGTGGTGTTCTCGACTGTGCCGGTGAAGGCGTTGGCCGCAGCATCGTAGCGGAGGATGAGACGCGCGCCTGCGCGGACCTGGTCGAAGGTCTGCTCCTTCGTAAGCAGGTTGCGGGCCTCTTCGCCGCCGCCCTCTTCGGAACCTTCCTCGCTGCCGCCCTCTGAGCCTTCGTACTCTTCGCTTTCTGCGGCTTCCGTGTGGCTTTCGGAGTTGTCAGTGGTGCAGCCTGCGATGCCGCCTCCAAGGATGCTCATCAGGGCGAGCGCCGCGGTAATCACAAGCATCATCTGTCGTTTCTTCATCAGGCTCCTCTTTGTTGGGACTGGATGGCGCGCCGGTACGCGTCGTTCCATGAACGGCTGCGTCCAACGCGGTCAGGGGATGTCAAGGAACACTACGAAGAGACGAAGTATCTGGATCTATCGGACAGTCGGCGCGTTATGCGAATCCGGGACCCTTGCGCAACCCATCCACCCGCCCCCGAGTACCCTCACCCTCGCCCTCTTGTAGGGAGCTTTGCGTAACGCCATCGCATCCCCCAAACCCCGCGATTCACCCCCATCCTAACCTTCCCCCATCGAGGGGGAAGGGATCAAATAGCCCCGCCCCGCATCCCCTCTCACGGTTATGCAAAGGTCTCCTTGTAGGGAGAGGGGATCGAATACACCGGCTCACGCAGGGCCCTCATCCTGGCCCTCTCCCTCAGGAGAGGGAATCAAGCCTACCGTGAGCGCGGCAGGCGCCAGGAACGGGTGAGGTTGTCCCAGCCGAGGTGTCCGTAGAATGCGTGCCCTTCCTCACTGGAGTGAAGGATGATTGTGCACTCGTCGCCGGCCTGCTCGCGGAAGCGCCGCAGCAGCTCCCGCCCGATGCCCAGGCGCTTGTAGGGCGCCGCGACGGCGAGCTCCGTCACGAGGGCGTAGACCGCGAAATCGGCGAGCCCGCGAACGATGCCAACGAGCGCGCCGCCGTCCCGCGCCGTAACGATGACGTCGGCGTTGTTCAGCATCCGCTCGACGCGCCGGAGGTCGTCGAGCGGCCGGTTGAAGCCTCCTGCGCGGAGCAGGTCGGCCACCTCGGCTGCGCCTGGCATGTCGTCTGTTGAATAGGTGACGCTCATGCTTTCCAACTGTCTCCTGACACCCTCACCTGCCGTGCTTCCCCACGGGGCACGAGGGGCTGCGAGGTTCCTGCCTGCGCAGGAACGACGGCTCCGCCGTCCCACGCCCCGCCACGCTACCTGACGGACGGCCTGGATTCCAGCGGAGGCTGGAATGACGGGTGGGATGCTGGAATGACGGGTGGGATGCTGGAATGACGGGTGGAATGCTGGAATGACGGGAAGGGCGCGCATTCCTTGACACTTCCCCCCGCTAATCCTACGATGCGGCAGAATCTATATGGAAGGCTTGAATGGGGCGAAAGGAGCGGAGTCATGCCGGAAGAGAATGTCCGGGCAGACAGGCTGGGAGGAAGAGCGACGCGGCGCAACATCGGCGGTCGCGACCTGACCGGCGAGGGCGATATCGATTACAAGTACATCTCAGCGGATAACCACATAGACCTCGTCTGGTATCCGCACGACGTCATCCAGTCACGCATCGAACCGGAGTTCAGGGAGAAGGCCCCGAAGGTCGTCGAGTCGCATAAGGGCACAGCGTGGCAGTGGGAAGACGACATCCACGCGTTCGCCGCCGACGGCAAGGACTGGGCGACTCACGCCAAGCGGTTCCTGCCCATCGAGGTCGAGGAGGGCCGGCTGCCGCCGTCCGACCCGGAGATACTGCTCCATCACATGGACATCGGCGAGTTTTACGCGGGCGTCTACTACGGGAATACCCGCAAATGGGTGTTCAAGGACAAGGAGCTGGAGAAGGCGGTCTACCGGGCGTTCAACGACTGGGCGGCGGAGCTGTGCTCCTACTCCCCGGACCGGTTGATCGTGCTGCCGTGGTTGCATGCAGCCTTCCCCGAGACGTGCGCTGCTGAACTGTACCGGCTCGCCGATCAGGGCATCCGCGCCGTCGAACTCAGCCCGAACGACATGGCGGAGGGCGTCTGGTCGCCCGTGTGGGAGCCTGTGTGGGCCGCGGCTGAAGAGACGCGCACGGTGATCTGCGGGCACATCGGCGACGCGGCGGGCACACCGTACCCGCCGAACGAGCACGGGCAATCGCTCGCACACTTCTCGCAGGTGCCGTTCAACCCGGCGGGCAAGCATATCGCCCAGTACGTGTTCAGCGGCATGTTCGACCGCCACCCGGACCTGCACGTCTCGATCGCGGAGTGCCGCATCGGGTGGCTGCCGTTCCTCTTCCAGTGGATGCAGCGCTGCTACAGCGACCGTGTGCGGGACACCATCCACCATCTGGACCAGGAGCCGCTGCACTACCTCAAGAACAACATGTCCTTCACGTTCGAGGAGGACTACATCGGCGCGAAGATGATTCCCGACCCCGAGTTCCTGATACGCGACAGCGTCATCTGGGGCTGCGACTACCCGCACGAGCAGGGGCAGACGTGGCCGGACGCGACGCCTGCGATGGAGCGCATGTTCACCGGCGTCGACCCGGACCTTGTGCACGAGGTCGTCTGGGGACGGTCGCAGCGTATCTTCCGCATCCAGGGACCGAACGGATCGAACGGGGGTTAGGCGCTTGGCCGAGAACCGCCACAAGAAAGAGGTGCTGCTCGGCGACGAGCGCAACCGGCAGATGGCCGCCGTGCTCCGCTACGGCCCCTACGTCTTCCTCTCCAGCTCCGACGGCTACCGCGACCTAGAGACGCAGCAGATCGACACGGAGTTGGACGGCCAGGCGACCCCGCAGTGCAACAACGCCTACGGGCGTCAGGCGCGGCGCCTGGAGCAGGTGGGCTACGGCGGCGACGCAGCGGTGTGGATAGAGAACTTCACGTCCGGCCAGTCGTGGCGTCTGGAGCGCATGGCGACTTGGCCGGACCACTTCGGCGAGGAAGGCCACAAGCTCGCGGTCAGCTTCGGCGCGCAGTGCAAGATGGCGGGGGTCAACATGCTCACCGCCGTCGTGATGGCGATGACGCCCGACCTGGAAAGGCAGGTGTTCGTACACCAGCCGCACCGGGGGCGGGCGTCCCGCATCACACGCTGCGGCGACTTCACGTACGTCATCGGCGTACGCGGCCGCTCCAACCCGTTCACGGAGGAAGAGGCGATCGAGGAGACGCCGGAGCAGTTCAACACGGAGCTGTTCTACACCTACGAGTGGCTCCGCTCACACCTCGAGAAGGGCGGCGGCAGCCTGGACGACCTCGTGCGGACGGACTGCGCGCTGAAGCGCATCGGCGACGTGGGGCCGTACTACGACGAGCTGAAGGAGCGCTTCGGCGGCAGCGTGCCGTTCGCGGCGTACTCGGTGGGGACGCTCCTCGGCGGGCGCGGCGTCATGGAGATCGGCGGCCTCGCCATCAACCCCGGCGGGGTGAAGGAGACGGCGTGGCTGGCCGAGGACCCGGACCGGACGCAGGCCGTGCGGGCCAACGGACTCGTGTTCGCATCGAGCGCATCAGGGCTCGCGGACGAGCAGACCGGCGCGGTGAAGCAGGAGCTGTACGGCGACCGCACCGGCCAGGCGCGGCAGGCGCTGCGACGACTGGACGCCGCGCTCAACCGGTTCGACACGTCGCTGGAGAACGTGCTGCGGCTCGACGTCTTCTTGGACGACATCTACTTCGAGGACGAGTTCGTTGCGCTCGCGGCGGAGCACTGGGGCGGCGACCCGCCGACGATGAACGTCGTCGGCGTCGACCTGCACGGCAACGCTGAGGTCGAACTCTCCTGCATCGCGGGTGCGTAGGACATGACGGAGGCGAAGCCGGTCGCGGTCGGGGTCGAGGCGTCGGTCATCATGGCGGAGTTGCGTTCGCTGGGTATAGACCACGTCATCTGCATCCCGGACTCCTACCAGAAGACGCTCATCGTTGCACTGCAGGACGACCCGTCCATGCGCTTCATCACGGCATGCACCGAGGACGAGGCGATAGGCATCAACGCCGGGCTGTACATGGGCGGCAGGAACGCGATGCTGGTCATCCAGAACAACGGGATCTTCGCGTCCATCAACACGATCAAGGCGATCCCGCTGGACGCGCGCATCCCCACGTTCATCTTTGTGGGCCAGTTCCAGCGCGACCCGATGGTGCCCATAGAGGAGAGCAGGTCCCGCGCCGTTCGCATGGTGGAACCGACGCTGGACGTGTGGGGCGTGCCGCACTGGCGGTTGGAGGGGCCGGGCGATCTCGGCAACATCCGTGCGGCCCACGAGCGCGCGCACGAGACGCTGGGGCCCGCGGCGCTCATCGTGGGAGCGCCGACGCTGTAGCCATGGAACGCAACGAGGCCATAGAGATAATCGCGGAGGGGCGCGGCGACGCCGTCTCTGTCGTGACGATGCAGTCGATATACCCGTGGCACCAGGCAGGGCAGGGCGAGATACTCCACGTCGACGCCTCACAGTGCATGGGGAGCGCGTCGTCCATCGGTCTGGGGCTCGCGATGGCGCGCCCCGACAAGAAAGTCATCGTGCTGGACGGCGACGGCAGCCTGCTCATGCAGTTGGGCTCGCTGGTCACCAACGCAGGGCAATCGCCCGCGAACCTCTACCACTTCGTCTTCGCCAACGGCCTGCACCAGAGCACCGGCAACCAGCCTTTGCCCGCCGTCGGGCAGTTCGACTGGGTTGGGCTCGCGAAGTCCTCGGGGTACGCGGACGCACTCCGCATCGAGGCGGCGGAGGACCTGCTGGAGCGTCTGCCGGAGGTGCTGGAGATGACGGGACCGGTGCTCATCGAACTCACCATCGAGCGGGAGGACCGCGACCCGCTCTGGGCGGGCGTGCCGATGTGGAAACAGACTGCGCTGCTCAAAGAGCAACTGGAGGCGTCATGAGCGATGGCGGCTATTGGCGACTCTCCGCCACGGAACTGATCGAGGGGTACCGGAGGCGCGATTTCTCGCCCGTCGAGGTGATACGGGAGGTGTTCGAGCGCATCGAGCGGATCGATCCGAATCTGAGCGCGTTCCTCGCGGTGAACACGGACGACGCCATGAAGGCGGCCGAAGCTGCGGAAGCAGCCTGGCTCGGCTCGGGCGAGCGCGGCCTGCTCTGCGGCGTGCCGATCTCGCTGAAGGACAGCATCGAGATGGCGGGTCACCCGACGACCTACGGCTCGCTGGCGTTCGTCGATAACCGGCAGCCGGACTCGGAGATAGCGCGGCGCATCCGGCGCGAGGGCGGCGTGCTCATCGGCAAGACGAACCTGCCTGAGTTCGCGCTGCACGGCGCGGTGGACAATCGCATCAGCCCGCCGGGGCGCAATCCGTGGAACCTCGATCACACGTGCGGCGGCTCCAGCGGCGGCGCGGGCGCGCAGGTCGCAGCGGGCCTCGGTCCGCTTGCCATCGGCACAGACTCGGGCGGCTCGATACGGATGCCCGCTGCGATCAACGGGGTCTTCGGCATCAAGCCGACGTACCAGCGCATACCGGCTGCGCAGACGTGGCGCGCGGCGCCCGGACGCTCGCACAACGGCCCGCTGACGCGCACCGTGCGCGACTCCGCGCTCGTGCTCCAGGCGCTCGCGGGCTATGACCCGCGCGATGGGGAGTCCAACCTATCGCCGGTGAGCGACTACTTCGCGTTCGCGTCGGGCGACCTGCGCGGGCTGCGCGTCGCGGTGAGCTACGACTTCGGCAGGGGCTTCGCGATGGACGGTGAGGCGCTGGAGCACGTGCGCGACACCGCGCGCTTCTTCGAGGACGCGGGCTGCATCCTGATCGAAGCGGACCCGCCGACCATCGAAGAGCCGGAGGAGCTGGAACCGGGCATCTGGGCGTATTCCGGCGACCACTACGCCGCCGCCGAGGCGATGGTCCCCGGCTTCCTGGAGAAGCACCTGGAAGACCTGAGCGACGTGGCGCGTCCTGTCTACGAGGCCGGGCCGCATGCGAAGGCGTGGCAGTCGCGGCGCATAGTGCGGCGCAACCGGGGGTACGGCCTGCGCGTGCAGGAGTGGTTCCGCAACTACGACCTGCTGCTGAGCCCGCTGATGGGTCCGGCGCAGCGGATAGACGCCGTGCGGATGCCGGACCGGTCGCGCCCGCCGCAGAGTTTCAGCACACCGTTCAACCACGCGTACAACCCGGCGGCTGCCGTCCCCGTGGGTTTCCACTCGAACGGGCTGCCGCTCTCCGTGCAGATAGTGGGGCGTCTGTACGACGACGTAGGCGTGCTGCGGGCGTCGGCAGCGCTGGAGCGCTCCCGCCCGTGGGGGCACAACTGGCCATCGCTGGCGGAGCAAGGGTAGGGGCTAGGCCTCGACTAACTCGTAGGAGTGGGGTTCGGGTACCGGCAGGCCGTCTTCCTGTAGAGCTTCGAGATAGAGTTGGATGGCCTCGCGGATGAGCGTATCGACTTCTTCCCTGGTTTCTGCTGCGGCTACGCAGCCGGGCAGGTCCGGCACATACGCACCGTAACTGGTAGGGCCCTTCTCGATGATGACGGCGTACTTCATCGGTTCGCTCTCTTGTCGAGACCAGCTTGCTTCAAGATATTCTCCCACGTCCCTTGCGGTATATCCACACCCGGGTGCCCCGATATGACGGTGGCCCCCGGTTTCGTTGGATGTTTGTACACCCGGTGGCTTCCCCTCGTTCTCACATGCTGCCATCCGTCCCGCTCAACCATGCGGATGGCATCCCTCACCTTTGGCGGCATACCGTTCGTGCTCCCTGAACGTGCTTTGCTGAATGGTCTATGTGTGCACACTAAGGAGAGCGGCGGCAACATAACAAGGGGCAGATGTCACAAGACTGGCGTGGGTAGTCCTCCCTACCTGGCCGGAGGTCGCGGAAGAGAGCTAGACCTCGACCACGATGGCGGCGCTCGTGGGTTCGGGGATGGGGTCGCCGTGCTCGCGCATCAGTTCGAGGTGGAGGCAGTTGGCAGGTGCGCCACCTGCCAACCATCAGGGACTTGCGCCGCTCTCGCCGTCAACCCGCCTTAGCAACATCCGGGACAGCGACTTCTATCTCCACCATCTGAAACGTGGTCGATAGCGAGGGTTCGGGTTTACCAACTCGGCGTAGGAACGCAGAACGTCTTCCGGGAGCGGTTCGTTATGGTGGGCAATGGCATCGTCGATGGACATCCTGGGTTCCGGGAGCGGCTCACCCTGCTCCAGCAGGTCCTCGATGTGGAACGCGAGAGCCTCGCGAATCATCGCCTGCATCTCTTCCCAGGTCTTGCCGGTGCTGATGCAGCCCGGCACGTCCGGCACATAGGCGCCGTAATTGTTGGGGGTCTGCTGGAAAACGACGGCGTAGCGCAGCTTCATTGCATGTAGTTGCTCCTTGACTCCCCACGCCTGTTCAGCCTTCACTGCATCTTGCGCGCTATAGGTCTCCCCGAGAGGATGTCGCGCGCTAAAGCACGGGCTTCGCTCAACATGACAACTCCCCTACTCCCCCACTCCCACAGGGCCCTCACCCTAACCCTCTCCCTCAGGAGAGGGGACCGAGCCCTCACCCCCTCGCCCCCGCAGTACCCTCACCCTCGCCCTCTCCCCTTGTAGAGACCTTTGCATAACCCCATCGCACACCCCAGACCCCGCCGATTCACCCCCATCCTTGTATGGTGATGGAAGGCGGGGCAGGCCGCCCCATCCTGGGTCCCAAAAGACCGCAGGTTAGCTTGACCGCCCCGCCCCCATTCACCCGCCCTACCGGCTGCCCGAACAGTTGCCTGAGCCAACGAGCTCGTATCACAAGGCTGGGCACGGCAGGGCGCAAGGAGGATACCGCATGGACTCGACCCTCTGCATCGGCATCGACGTCTCTCAGGACTGGCTCGACCTGACCGCTCACCCAGCCGGACAACCCCGGCGCTTCAAGACCACCCCTGACGGCCTCCGCTCTCTTGTCGAGCACTGCCGCGACGCTCAGCCCCGCTTGATCGCCTTCGAGGCCTCCGGCGGCTACGAACGCCCGCTCGCGGACACGCTCATCCAAGCGCAACTCCCCTTCGTCATCCTCAACCCCCGCAACGTTCGCTACCACGCCCGCTCCACCGGCATCCTGGCCAAGACGGACCGGATCGACGCTGCCGTCATCGCTCAGTTCGTCTACCGCAACGAGGTGCAGCCGAAGCCTGCGCCGTCGCCCGCGGAGCAGGCCGTGCGCGATCTGGCCACTCACCGCAACCAACTCGTCGATGCCCGGACGCGCGCGATGCACGAGGGCCGGCACTTCACAGGGACGAGCTCGGCCAGCACCCAGCGCCATATCGCCTTCCTCGAACGGGAGATTGCTGCCATGGAGCAGGAGCTGCGGGAGGTCATCGCCCAGGACGTCTTCTTGCGCGAGCGCTCGGAGCGGCTGCGGAGCGTTCCCGGCGTCGGGGAGACGCTGGCGGCGGTGCTGCTCGGGGCCATGCCGGAACTGGGGCGCCTGAACCGGGGCGCCGTCGGCAAGCTGGCAGGTCTGGCCCCGCACGCCCGCGACAGCGGGAAGCGCGAGGGGAAGCGCTTCTGCTGGGGTGGGCGTGCGAACGTGCGGAGGGTGCTCTACATGCCTATGCTCGCGGCCATCCAGCACAACCCCGTGATCCGCGCCTTCTACCAGCGGCTGGTTGGCCAGGGCAAACCGAAGAAGGTGGCGCTGGTAGCCTGCATGCGCAAGATGCTGACGATACTGAACGCCATCCTACGGGAGGGGACCACCTGGAACCCACACATCGCTTGACCCGCAATCACAGTTGCTAACCTTCCCCCATCGAGGGGGAAGGGATCAAATAACCCCGCACCGCATCTCCCTCACGGTTATGTAAAGGTCCCCTTGTAGGGAGAGGGGATCAATTCCCGAGATACGCCTCGCGGGCGGAGCGGTAGTCGGCGGTCCCGGTGGCGATGCCCATCATCTCCGGAGTCGGCTCGCGGCCGGCGAGGTCGGCGGAGGGCGCGCCGGACGCCTGGTGCGCGAGCGATTCGTAGACGGTGCGGACGGTCTGCGTGAACGTGCCGTGTCCGCGCAGCACGATCTTCACACCGTAGCGGGCGAGGATGTCGGTCGTGAGCGCCCCCGGCGTGCTGCCGAGCATGAAGGGCAGGCCCGTGAGGGCGCGCGCGGCCTGCAGGTGCGCCTCCTCCCGCACGCCCATGAGGAAGATGCCGTCCACGCCGGTCTCCGCATAGGCGGCGACGCGCACGAGCGCATCGTCGAGGCTGGTGGCGTTGATGGCGTGGGTGCGCCCCAGGATGACGGTCGCGTCGTCCTGCCGGGCGGCGACGGCGGCGCGCAGCTTGCCGGTCATCTCGTCGACCGGGATGAGCTCCTCCTTGCCGCCTGAGCCGTACCGGCTGGGAAGCGACGTGTCCTCGATGGTCATGCCGCTCGCGCCCGCATCCTCCAGTTCGCGGACGGTGCGCATGACGTTCAGCGCATTGCCGTAGCCGTTGTCGGCGTCGATCATCTGGCTGATGTCGGATGCGCGGGTGATGCGGCGCACCTGGTCGGCGAGCTCGGTGAGGGTCATCACGGCGACGTCCGGCGCTCCGAGGATGACGGCGCTCGCTATTGAGCCGCCGAGCATGCCGACTTCGAATCCGAGGGCGTAGGCGGTGCGCGACGAGACGGGGTCGAACACGGATGCGGGACGGATGCAGCCCTCGCGCTGGAGGTAGTCGCGCAGGCGTCGGCGGCGGTCGGTGACGTGCATGGCGTGGCTCCTGTGACACCGGCCCGTAGCGGATTCGCGGGGCAGGCCGGTAGTTTGGGTCGGCAGCGATGATAGCCCATCGCAGGAACGACGGGAGGGACGCCGGGCCTCCCCAGCCCCCGGTTCACCCTCACCCTAACCCTCTCCACTCAAGGGAGAGGGGATCAGACGGGAATGACGAAAGGGACACCGGGCCGGTTCACCCCCATCCTGGCCTTCCCCCATCGAGGGGGAAGGGACCAAGCAGGGGCGAGGTTCCTGCCTCCGCAGGAACGACGAGGTTGCCCATCGGCCTACAGTGGTATCATTGATAAGATGGAGGCAGAATGACACAGGCGCACTATGCGATAGAAGCGACAAACATCTACAGGCGGTTCGGCGAGGTGCGCGCCGTCGAGGGCGTCAGCCTCGCGGTGAGTCCGGGCGAGATCTACGGCTTCCTCGGCCCCAACGGAGCGGGGAAGACCACCATGCTCCGAGTGCTGACGACGCTGCTCCTCCCGTCGGGCGGCAGCGCGACGGTTGCCGGGTTCGACGTGGTGTCGGAGGCGGTGCAGGTCCGGCTGAAGATCGGGACGGCGTTGCAAGATGTGGGGCTGGACCCGAAGCAGTCCGGCTTGGAGCTGCTGCGCCTGCAGGGCTCGCTGTACGGACTCTCCCGCAGGGAAACGAAACGCCGCATCGAGGAGCTCGAGCACCTCGTGGACATCGGCGACGCGATGAGCCGCCTCATCGGGACGTACTCCGGCGGCATGAAACGCCGCCTCGACCTCGCCGCGTCGCTGATCCACGCGCCGGAGGTGCTCTTCCTCGACGAGCCAACCACAGGCCTCGACCCCATCAGCCGCGCCCGCGTGTGGGACTACGTGCGGGCCATCAACCGGGAGATGGGCGTGACGATCTTTCTGACGACCCAGTACCTGGAGGAGGCTGACGCGCTCGCGGAGCGGGTCGGCATCATCAACCACGGCGTGGTGTCCGCGGAAGGCACGCCCGCCGAACTCAAACGTTCGGTCGGCTCCGACGTGATCGTTGCCACTGTGGGCGAACCGGAGCAGGGCCGAGCCGCGCTGGAGCGGGTTGGTTCCGTACAGCAGGTGGACGTGTACGAGAACGAGATATCCATCTCAACAGCGAACGGCGCGGCGTTGATAAGCGACGTTGCGCTCGCGCTCAATCATGCGGGGGTGACGGTGAACTCGCTTACGCTGCGCACTCCAACCTTGGACGACGTGTTCCTGCAGGTCACCGGAGCGCGCATGGAAGCGGAGGCGGAGGGCTCCACCCACGACACCGAGCCGCAGGGGGTGGCATCGTGACCACCGCCACGCAGTCCATGACGCCGGTTACAGCGCGCCGGGCGGGCTTCCTGCGCGACGTGATGAGCCTAGGCGGGCGGGCGTTGCGCTCCATCCCGCGCGACGTCGAGACGCTCGTCCCCGCGCTCATCATCCCGGTCTTCTTCTTCATCATCAACGTCGGAGCGTTGCAGGACCTGACGGAGATACCCGGTGGAGCGGCGGCGGCAGGGTTCGACTACAAGGCGTTCCAGATACCCGTCGCCATCCTGTTCGCCGTGACCGGACTGAGCCGGGCGAACATACTGGTGCTGGACATCCAGAACGGCTACTTCGACCGGCTCGCGTTGTCGCCGGTGAACCGCCTGGCGATGCTCCTGGGGTTCATGGTGGCGGACATGGCGCTCGCCGTCGCGATGTCGGTGCCGGTGTTCGTGCTCGCGTTCGCTATAGGGGTGGACTTCGTGACAGGGCTGCTCGGCATCGCTGCGCTGCTCGTGCTCACGGTCATCTGGGCGATCGTCTACAACGGCTTCCCGTACGCGATCGCGCTGAAGACGGGCAATCCCGCGGCGGTGAACTCCAGCTTCATCATCTTCTTCCCCGTGGTATTCCTGAGCCCGGTGTTCGTTCCCCAGGAGGCGATGACCGGTTGGATGGAGACCATCGTCCAGTACAACCCGGTGACGTACCTGCTGCGCGGGATGCGCTCGCTCATCAGCGAGGGCTGGGCGCCGGAGGACATCTTTGTCGCGTTGCTCGGTATCGCGGCCATCGGGGTCGTCACGATTCCGCTTGCGACGCTGGCGCTGCTGGGGCGCGTCCGGAGGTCGTAGGGGCGTGGGGCGGAGGGGTTGCGAGACGCCCCCATACCCACGCCCCCACGGTACGCTCACCCGTGCTCTCCCGCCATGTATGGACCCTTGCGTAACCCATCGCATACCCCACGTCCCGCCAACCCTCACCCCAGCCCTCTCCCGCCATCGGGAGAGGGAGCAGGCAGCCTCCCCACCACATCCGCCCTGGGCTGCGAGATTCCCGCTTCGCGGGAATGATGGAAGGGGGTGGGAATGGCGGAGGAAAGGGGCTGCGAGGTCCCTGCCTGCGCAGGAACGACGGGGGAACGTCCCGAGAGATGTTTCGGCTACGCTCAACATGACAAGAGGTGGGGGCGTGTATGGTAGGGGCCTCATGGAGAACGGCCCTGCGCCCATACAACATCTGCCCCGCCTGTGGCCGTCCCGCGCCTACTACGGCTGGGCCATCGTCTTCACCAGCTTCTTCATCTCCATCGCGCAGGTGCCGATGTACGGCCCGGTCTTCTCCGTGTTCGTCAGGCCCATCGCTGACGACCTCGGCTGGACCCGCACCACCGTAACCGTCGCGTTCACCGTGGGGAGTCTGGGAGGCGCGCTGCTCGCCTCAGTTGTCGGCCCGGTGGTGGACCGGTACGGCGCGCGGGGCGTGATGGGAGCGACCGGCCTGCTGGTGACAGCAGGACTCCTGGGCATCGCGGCGATGAGCGAGCCGTGGCAATTCTGGGTTGCGTACGGCGCGGCGCGGACCGTGTCCGTGGCGGGCGTGGGGCTCGGCACGTCGGTCGCCATCGCGAACTGGTTCATCCGCAAGCGCGGGCGCGCCATCGCGATGCGCGCCGCCGGACAGCGTGGAGGGCAGGCCATCATGCCGCTGCTCATCCTGCCGGTGCTGCTCACACTGGGGTGGCGCGAGTCGTTCGTCGTGCTGGGAGTGGTGGCCGCGCTGTTCATCACCGTCCCCTCGTTGCTGTTCATCCGGCGCAGGCCGGAGGACTTCGGACTCCGACCCGACGGCGACAGCGGTGAGTCCTCCGATGCGTCTCGCGCCCGTATGTCCGCCGAGTATTCGTGGACCCTCCGCCAGGTGCGGGCGACGCGGACGCTCTGGATGTTGACGGTGGGGATGGCTGCCGGGTTGGCGGCGCAGATCGCCATCAACGTGCACGCGGTGGCGAACTTCGAGGACAAGGGCATCTCGCAGGGGCTCGCGGTGACGGTTGCGAGCATCTTCACCGGCGTGGCGGCGGTCTCGATGGTGGGCTGGGGCGTGCTGGTGGAACGCATCCACGTGCGCTACGTGAGCATGGCGGCGATGGCGCTCTTCTTCCTGGCGATGGGAGTGCTGCTCGTTGCGGAGACGTACCCGATGGCAGTGCTCTTCGCGTTGCTGTTCGGCCTCGGAACAGGTGGGTGGACGGTGGCCCAGATGATCATGATCCCGAATTATTTTGGACGTCTCCACGCGGGATCGATCAAGGGGTTCATCTCGCCGGTCGAAGGATTGCTGGGCATCAGCGGCCCGCTGGTGGCCGCGCGAGTGTTCGACGCGACGGGCAGCTACGATGCAGCGTTCGTCGGCGCCGCGGTGACGTTCGCCGTGGGCATTGCCGCGTTCTACGTCGCGAAACCGCTGCGCGCGCCGTCGGCGGTGGGAGCGCCGGCCTGATGCGCGAGCAGCAGCACCAGCCGCTCCCCCGGCTCTGGCCGTTCAAAAAGGTCTTCTACGGCTGGGCGATCGTCGGCACGTCCGTCGTGGTGACGTTCGCGCAGGTGCCGATGTACGGGCCCGTGCTGTCCGTGTTCGTGACGCCCATCGAGCAGGAGCTGGGGTGGGCGCGCTGGGAGACCGCAATGGCGTTCACCATCGGCAGCCTGGGCGGGTCGATCGGATCGGCGCTGGTCGGACACCTGCTGGACCGTTACGGCGCGCGGGCGGCGGTAGTGGTTTCGGGGATGCTGGTCACCGGGGCGCTGCTGGGCCTTGCGGTCATGCAGGAAGTCTGGCAGTTCTGGGGGCTGTTCGGACTTGGCCGGACGGCGGCGCTCACCGGCGTGAACCTCGGCGTCACGGTTGCGCTGGGCAACTGGTTCATCCGCAAGCGCGGCCGGGCGCTCTCGTTCATGACCGTGGGTCTGCGGGCGGGGCAGGCGCTCGTACCGCTGGTCATCGTGACACCGCTCATACTTGCCTACTCGTGGCGGCACGCCTACGTTGCACTGGCGGTCCTGGCGTTCGTCTTCGTCGCTCTTCCAGGCTGGCTGTTCATCCGGCGGAGGCCGGAGGACTTCGGACTGCTGCCGGATGGGGAGAGGGGACCAGGCGAGGTTCCTGCCTCCGCAGGAACGACGACCAGTGGTGCAGGAACGACGACCAATGGTGCAGGAACGACGACCAGTGGGGCAGGAACGGCGGACGGAGAGGTGTCGTTCACGCTGGCAGAGGCGAAGCGCACACCGGCCTTCTGGCTGCTGACCATCGCGACGATGACGGTGATCTTCGCGCAGACCGCGGTGAACGTGCACGCGGTGCCGAGCGTGGAGGACAGGGGGGTGAGCCAGGCGTTCTCCGGCACGTTCGTCTTCATCATCATGGGCACGGCGGCGCTCTCGGCCTACGGCTGGGGGGCGCTGATGGACAAGATCCACGTGCGGTGGGCGACCATCATCGCCACGCTCTTCTCGGCAGTAGCGATGATCGTGCTCATCTTCGCCGACACCATCCTCATGGCGGCGGTGTTCGGCGTCCTGTTCGGGCTCGGCACGGGCGCCTGGACGATCTCGCAGATACTGCTGTTCGCCAACTACTTCGGCCGGCGGCACCTCGGCGCGATACGCGGGCTCTCGCAACTGCTGGCCGCGCCGCTCTCGTCGTTCGGCGCGGTGCTGGCGGGAGCGATCCAGACAGTGACGGGCGGCTACACGCTGGCGTTCCTCATCTTCTTCGTATCGCTGGTGATCGTGGTGGTGGCGCTTCTGCTGGCCAAGCCGCCGCGCAAGCCCGCGCCGGCCAGCCACACCGGTTCACCCCATTCCTAACCTTCCCCCATCGAGGGGGAAGGGATAGAACACCGCCCTGCATGCACCTTCCCCAAGGCTATGCAAGGGTCTCCATGCAGGGAGAGGGGAGCCTACACGAAGCCTCGCAGCTTGATGGCTCGGGCGACGCGCTCGACGCCGATCTCCATCGCCGTCTCGCGGTACGCGCATCCCGCCTCCCGCGCCTTCGCCGCGACCGCGCGGTAAGCGGCAACGATGCGCCGCTGCAGTTCCTCGTTCACGCGCTCCTCCGTCCAGCTGAATTGTTGTAAGTTTTGCGTCCACTCGAAGTAGGAGACGGTGACGCCCCCGCCATTGACGAGGATGTCCGGCAGGACGGGGATGCCGCGTTCCGCGAGGATACGGTCTGCCTCGGGTGTCGTGGGGTGGTTGGCGGCTTCGAGTACGAGTTTCGCCGGCAGCGTCCCCGCGTTCTCCTCCGTGAGTGCGTTCTCCATCGCAGCGGGGACGAACACGTCGCACTCGACCGAGAAGATGTCCTCGGTGCGGCAGTTCTCGCCGCCCGTGAACCCAGCGACGGTGTGGTGTTCCCCGGCGTATTCGGCGAGCGCAGGAATGTCCAGCCCGTTCGCGTTGCAGATCGAGCCGTGCAGGTCGGCGACAGCGACGACGCGCAAGCCCTCCTCGTGCGCTATTCTTGCGAACCACGAGCCGACGTTGCCGAAGCCCTGCACCGCGACCCGCGCGCCCTGCACCTGCATGTCGAGGTCGTGCATCGCCTCTGTCAGCACGAACACCGCGCCGCGTCCGGTGGCCGCCTCGCGCCCCGCCGAGCCGCCCAGTTCGATGGGCTTGCCGGTCACGACGGACGGGTTGTAGCCGTGCAACTGGCCGTACTCGTCCATCATCCACGCCATCGTCTGCGCGTTGGTGCCCATGTCAGGCGCGGGAATATCGCGATGGGGGCCGAGGAGGTGCTGGATGCTGCGGGTGTAGCGCCGCGTAACGCGGTTCAGCTCAGCTTCGCTCAGCGTGTGGGGGTCGAGTTCGATGCCGCCCTTCGCGCCGCCGAACGGGATGTCGAGCAGGGCGGTCTTCCACGTCATCAGCGAGGCGAGGGCGCGCACCTCGTCTTCGTCGGCGTGGGGGTGGTAGCGGAGGCCGCCCTTGTACGGTCCGCGCACGGCGTTGTGCTGCACGCGGTAGCCAATGAAGACCTCGATCCGGCCGTCGTCCATCCGCACGGGGAGGGAGACGCGGAGCTCCCGCCACGGCTCGACGAGCATGTTGCACAAGCCCTGCGGCAACCCCAGGCGCTCCGCCGCGTAGTCGAACGAGCATCGGACGTCTTCCTGTGCGCTTCGCTCTTTGACGGCCATCGTGGTCTCCTCTCGATCCGGGACCTCGTGCAACCTCACCGCTCCCCACTTCACCCCGGAGTACCCTCACCCTAGCCCTCTCCCCTTGTAGGGAGAGGGGATCGGAGTCCTCAATTCGAGGATATCACCCTGCCTGCCGTGGCCCGTTCGAGACTGACGCGCTATCGGGAAGCGGAGGCTGCTATGCTCGCGGCATGGTGACCGGTAGCGCATGAGCGTGTCAGGCCAGCGGCGGCGGGCCGCCTTGACCCACGCCCCCATCTTCTTCTCCTTCTTCACGTGGGGGTTCGGCACGGGCGCTCAGAACCTGGGACGCCCGTTGTTCGCACTGGCCGTTACGGGCAACGTCTTCCTGGTTGGGGTGCTGCTTGCGGCCAACGCCATACCACGCGCCTTCACCGGCCCGGTAACCGGCTTCCTCACGGACAAGCTGGGCCGCAAGCCGATGGTGCTGATGGGCCCCATCGTGCGCGGCGTAACCAACATCGGACAGTTCTTCGCGGACGACTACGCCACATTCTTCGTGCTCGAAATGATCGGCCAGGTGGGCGTCGCCATGTGGGCAACGAGCTCCAACGTCCTCCTTTCCGACGTCACCAGCACTGAGAGCCGTGGTCGTGTGCTGGCGCTGCGCAACATGGCGACACGGCTGGGGTTCGTTGCCGGCCCCGCGGTGGGAGGGGTGCTGGCTCTGACGTTCGGGCTGGAGTCGGTCTTCCTGCTCAATGGGGTGAGCAAGATCGTTATCGTGGTTGTGGTGCTGACGATGGTGAAGGAGACGCGTCCGCAAGAGCTTGCCGAGGCGGGGAGCCCGGGACGGCAGGGGGCGCGGCTCTCGTTCGAACCGTTCCGCGACCGGACGTTCGCGGTCGTGGCGGTGGCGACCGCCGCGTTTGCAATGAGCAATGCGGGCATCGCGCAGGCACTCCTGCCGGTGCATGCGGTGGACGCGTTGATGCTGGACGAAGCGGTTGTGGGGTTCCTCATCAGCCTCACCTCCGCACTCACCTTCTTGTGGGCATTTCCCAACGGCATGATCGCGGACCGTTTCGGGCGGAAGTGGTCGCTCGGGCCCGGGCTGCTGATAATGGCGGCGGCAGCAGTGGCGCTAACCGTGGGCGACGTGTATGCGGCGCTGCTGGTGGCGGCGGTGCTCATCGGCATCGGCGAGGCAGCGGGCATGGGGACCTCACAGACATTCGCGATGGACATGGCGCCACCGGAGAAGCGGGGGATGTACCTGGGCCTCTTCATGCTGGCGCAGTCGGTGGGTGCAACGATAGGGCCGTTGCTGTTGACCGCTCTTTACCATTTCGTTTTCCCGGACCTGTCGTTCGCTACGATGGCGGTGCTGTTGGTGCTGGCCGCCCTCATGCTGGCGTTGATGGCACGGGAGACCGGCGGACGCGCCCGGCTCCGCCAGGCTGACGCTCCGTAGTGCCTCCATCGGGCCTGACGTGCGACCCAGGCGGATTGACCCCCGCAGCGCGGACGGCGCATCATCGCAACATCGAAGCGTACGTTGCATCCGCTCCCGCCCCAGCCTCCGCTCCGCCGCACTCGTTCGTCAACGAGCAGCGGGCGCTCGACGACGCTGTCGCAGCGCTCGCGTCCGGTTCCGTAGTGGCCATCGACACGGAGGCTGACAGCCGCCACCACTACCCGGAGAAGGTCTGCCTGCTCCAGCTCTCCGATGGCGCACACAGCTACCTCGTCGATACGCTCGCAGGCCTGGACTACGGCGCGCTGGGCGCTCTCTTCCTCGATGCCTCGGTGCAGAAGGTGCTGCACGGCGGCGACTTCGACCTGCGCGGGTTGAATCGCGACTTCGGCTTCACGTTCGCCAACTGCTACGACACGTCCATAGCGGCGCGGTTCGCGGGCATCGAACGCTTCGGCCTCGCGTCGCTGCTCGAGGAGTTGCTGGACGTCCGCATCCCGAAGGACCAGCGTCTGCGGCGGGCGGACTGGTCGCGGCGTCCGCTGGAGAAGGACGCGCTCGCCTACGCGGCGTCGGACGTGGCGTACCTGCCTACGCTTCGCGACGTGCTGGACGAGCGATCGCGCGCGCTGGGCAGGGAGTCGTGGGTTACGGAGGAGTGCGAGCGCCTCACAGAGATCAGGCACGTTCCGCCTGACCCGGACATGGCGTGGCTGTCGGTGAAGGGTGCCCACGTGCTCGACGGGAGGGGTCTGGCGGTGCTCAAACCGCTGTTCGAATTTCGGGAGGTCGAGGCACGGCGGCTCGACCGTCCTCCGGGGTACGTGCTTCCCGCGCAGGCGCTCGTGCATATCGCAGCGCATCCTGGCGCGGCGGTGGAGGACGTGCCAGGGATGAACGCGACCCTCGTGCGGCGCTACGGGCGGGGCGTCCGCGCTGCCGTGAAGACCGGCGTGGCGTCGCCTCCGCTGCAGCGCCCGCGCCCACCGCAGCCGCTCTTTCCTCGCATGACCAAGGCCGAGCTGTCACGACTCGGTCGGCTCAAGCGGTGGCGCGCAGGCCTCGGGGCCGACTTGGGGGTCGACCCCTCCATCCTCTGGCCGATGCGGAGCCTGGAACGGCTGGCCCGCGCGCCGGGGTCGCTCGACGCCGAGTGCGCGTCGGCGGAGGTGCGGGTGTGGCAGCGGGAGCGGTTCGCCGAGCCGCTGCGGCGGGAACTGGGGCAGTAGAGAGCCTTGCAGAACCATCAGCACACCCCAATCTCCACCCCTCGGAGTACCCTCACCCTAGCCCTCTCCCCTTGTAGGGAGAGGGGATCAACACCCCGTTCCACCCTTCGCCTAGGCTAGGCAGAGGTCTCAGTAGCGGAGAACGAATCGTGCAGGGAAGCGAGAGGACAACGTGATGCGACCGCCGACGCTACGGGACGTTTACGAAGCGCGAAAGACCATTGCACCCTATCTGGCCCGTACGCCGTTGCAGTACTCGGCGGGGCTGAGCCGGTTGTTCGATGCCGAGGTGTACCTGAAGCATGAGGAGCACCATCCACTGGGCGCCTTCAAGGCGCGCGGCGGCATCAACCTGCTGGCGCACATGACCGAAGAGGAACGGAGCCGGGGACTGATCACCGCATCGACCGGCAACCACGGGCAGTCGATCGCCAACGCTTGCCGCATATTCGAAGCAAGGGCGCTCATCGCGTTGCCGCAGAGGGACCCCAACCCGCTGAAGGTGGCAGCCATGGAAGCGTTGGGCGCAGAGCTGGTCTTCCACGGGGAAAACTTCGACGAGGCGAAGGCCTACTCCGAACGGCTGGCCGCGGAAGAGGGCTACCGCTATGTGCATCCCGCGAACGAACCACTGCTCATAGCGGGCGTGGCAACGCAGGCGTTGGAGATCATCGAAGACCTGCCTGACGTGGAGGTGCTGTACCTCCCGTTGGGAGGCGGCAGCGGCGTAGCCGGCGCCTGCGTGGTCGCCAGTGCGGTCGCTCCGGACATCAGGGTCCGGGCCGTGCAGTCGGAAGGAGCGCCGGCCGGTTACCTGTCCTGGCAGCGAGGCGAAATGGCGTTTGCTCCGATGAACACGTTTGCGGAGGGCATAGCCACGATGTCCGGCAACGAACTTCCCCAGCAGATCATCCGTCATACGTTGGACGACTTCGTGCTCGTCAGCGACGACGAGATACGCCAGGCCGTCGGTCTGCTGATCGAGAAGGCGCACACGATGGCAGAAGGCGCGGGGGCGGCGGCCACGGCGGGAGCGTACAAGCAACGGGCATCGTTGACCGGCAGGAAGGTGTCCATCACCGTGAGCGGCGGAAACACCACCACAGCCCAGCTCATCGACGCGCTGGAAACGTACGCTAGGATGCGGGAGTAGGCTCCCGCACACCCAACCCCACCCACAAAGGCCCTCACCCTAACCCTCTCCCTCAGGAGAGGGGACCAGCCCGCGTACACCCACCCCGCCCCCGGAGTACCCTCACCCTAGCCCTCTCCCCTTGTAGGGAGAGGGGATCGGCCGGTGCTGCGGGGCGGGCGTGCTATCCTTGCCGTATCCCTGTTCCCTGCCGGAGTTGCGATGGTTGCTCAACCCACCGGGCGCGCTATCGGTGTGCCCACCCCCCGAGTCGACGGCGTCGAGAAAGCAACGGGCCGCGCCGTCTACACCGCCGACGTACAGTTGGATGGGGCGCTCTTTGCCAAGACGCTGCGTTGTCCCTTTCCCCATGCCCGCATCCTCTCCATAGACACGTCCGCGGCAGAGCGGGCGCCCGGCGTGCACGCCGTTGTCACCGGCGCGGACATCTACGAGGGCGCTCGGCACGGACGCGCGGTGCTGGACGTTCCCGTGCTTGCGCAGGGCGTCGCCCGGTTCATCGGCGAGCAGGTCGCGGCCGTGGCCGCGGACGACGAGGACATCGCACAGCGCGCACTCGACCTCATCGAAGTGGAATACGAAGAGTTGCCCGCCGTGCTGACGATGGACGAAGCGAAGGCGGAGGGCGCGCCGCTCGTGCACGAGGACATGCTGCAGGTGAAGGGCTACCCGAAGGAGGTAACCGAGCCGAGCAACGTCTACACCGTCTGGGAGTGGGCGAAGGGCGACGTCGAGGCGGGGATGGCGGAGGCCGACGTGATCGTGGAGAACACGTTCACGACGCCGCGCCAGCACCAGGCGTACCTGGAGCCGCACACCTGCCTCGTGGCGGCGCACCCGTCAGGCAAGGTGGACGTGTGGGCTGCGAACAAGTCGCCCCACCCGGGCAAGCGGATGGTGGCCATGGCGCTAGGGCTGGACGCCGGGGACGTGGTATTCAACCCCGTCACCATAGGCGGCGACTTCGGGGGCAAGGGCTCCGCGATGGCGATACCCATCGCGTGGATGCTTTCCACGCGCTCCGACAGGCCAGTGAAGATCGTGTTCGACTACTCGGAAGACCTCACGTCCGCTAACCCACGCCACGAGTCCCGTGTCACAGTGCGCACCGGCGCGACGCGCGAAGGCATCATCCTGGCGCATGAGGCGCTGGTGGAATACAACAGCGGCGCGTACGCCGGCTTCAAGCCCGGCGGGCACCTCGGCGGCGCCAGCGCCGCGGCGGGACCGTACCGGGCGGCGAACACACGCATCGTGGAGCACCAGGTCTACACGAACAACGTGCCGTGCGGGTACATGCGCGGCCCGGGAGAGCCGCAGGCGATGTTCGCGGTGGAGTCGCAGATCGACTGCCTCGCGGCGGCGCTGGGGATGGACCCCGCGGAGTTGCGCCGCCGGAACCTCGTTATCGAGGGCGAGCAGGACTCGCTTGGCACCGTGTTCGAGCAGGTGCGTTCCATCGAAACGCTGGATGCCGCACTGGACGCGGCGGGCTATGCCAAGCCGAGGCCCTCGGACGAACGTCTCGCTTATGGCAGGGGCGTCGCCATCGGCGAGCGCGTGCAGGCAGGCGGCGAGACGCACGCGGGTGTGACGTTGCACCCGGACGGATCGGTAACGGTCAACACCTCCGTCTTCGAACAGGGCACCGGCTCCTACACCGTGATGCAGCAGATCGTCGCGGACGAACTGCGCCTGCCGATCGAGCAGGTGCGCGTCGCCGTGTGGGACACTGCGAGCACGTCGTTCGACTCCGGCATCGGCGGCGCGCGGGTGACGCGGATGGCGAGCGCGGCGGTGTGGAACGCGGCGCAGGCCGCCAAGGGCGAACTGTTCAAGCTGGCGGCGGACATCCTCGGCTGGCCGGAGGACACGTTGGAGGTGGACGGACCGGCGCTGCGGCGGACCGACTCCAGCGAGACCATCGAGTGGGCGTCGCTGGCGGAGCGCACCGGCGCCCCCATCGTGGGCCTGGGCGACGTGCAGGACACGGCCAGGAACCCCTACACCGCGTTCACGGCGCAGGTCGCCGAGGTGGCGGTCGACCGGGAGACGGGACAGGTGAGACTGCTGACGATGACCACGGCTCACGACACCGGCAAGATACTCAATCCCATCGGCCACCAGGGGCAGGTCAACGGCGGGCTCGTGCAGGGCATCGGTTTCGGCCTGCAGGAGGAGTTGGCGGTCGAGGACGGACGCGTCACCACGGCATCGTTCGCCGACTACAAGATCCCAACGGTTGCCGACCTTCCGGAGCTGCGCACGGTGCTGCTGGACGAGGACCAGGGCGGCGGTTGGGGCCCGTACCAGGTCAAGGGCATCGGCGAGCAGTCCAACTCGCAGGCCGCCCCCGCCATAGCGAACGCCGTCGCCGACGCCGTTGGGGTGCGCATACGCGACCTTCCCGTAACGGCGGAGAAGGTGTACCAGGCACTGCACGCTCGATGAGGCGTCAGCCGGAGACCGGGGAGGCACCCCTTGGTCAGGAGGGGACCGTGGGGGGACGCGGACCCCGCACGTTCTCGGCGATGGCGTACGCACAGTACCGGCGCTTGTGGGGCGGCACGTTCTTCACGTTCTCCGCAGGGCAGATGACCATCATCGCACGTCCGTGGCTCGCCTACGAACTGACAGGGTCCGCGTTCTGGGTGGGGGTTGTGGCGCTCGGACAGGGCATCCCCATGTTCTTCATGTCACCACTGGGCGGAGTGGCAGCGGACAAGCTCTCGAAACGGGCGGTGCTGCTCGCCTCGCAGACCGCGTTGTTGGTGATGGCGCTCGTCCTCGTCGTGGTGCTCTACCTTGAGGTCGTGGAAGTCTGGCACCTCTTGGTGCTTGCGCTCGTACACGGCTCAGCGATGCCGTTCAACATGCCGGTACGGCAGTCATACGTTCCCTTGCTGCTGCCGAGGCGGCTGATCCCGAACGGCGTCGCGTTGCAAGCGGCGGGGCGGAACGTCAACCAGGTCGCCGCGCCGGGCGTTGCCGGCATCCTGCTGGGGATCGACCCACTCATCGCGTTCGTCACCATAGCGTCGTTCCACGTGCTCTCGATGGCGATGTCGCTGACCTTCCCGGCGGGGCGCCCGGAACAGCAGCGCAGCCGCGGGATGCGCGGCGAGCTGCTGTTGGGGTTCCGCTACGTCTTCTCGACGCCGCTTCTGCGGCTGCTGTTCGGAATGTTGGTCATCATGCTGGTGCTCGGCATGCCTTACGTGCACCTGTTGCCGGTGTTCCAGGAGGTGCTGAGCATCGGCCCGGAACTGCTGGGCTTCATGTACGCGGCGACAGGTCTGGGCGGGTTCTGCGGGTCGCTGACGGTCGCGTCGTTCACGCGGCTGGCTGGCGGCCTGCCGCAGATGATCGCTGGGATAGGTTTCGGAGTGGCGCTGGCGGCATTCGCGCTGTCGCCCTCCTACGCACTCAGCATCGCGCTGCTCTTCTGCACGGGCTTCGCGCACCAGGCGTACACCACCATCAACCAGACGCTCATCATCACGCGGACGGACCCGGCACTGTACGGGCGCGTGATGAGCATCAACCTCATGATGCGCTCGTTCATCACCATGGCCATCCTGCCGTTCGGTGCGCTGGTCGACCAGTTCGGCGCGCCGGTCACCCTCGCGGCCGCCGGCGGGATACTCGCCGGATCGCTGCTGCTCATCGGCCTGGTGCGAGGAACGACGATACCGGAGGGCGTGCGGGGTGCGTGATGGGGGGCGTGCCGTCCCCCATGTCCCATCGGGTAGACTCTGTGATGCCTCGCAAGGGCGCCGCCCGGGGTACAGTTGGCAGGAGGGCAGAGTGGGTGTGCAAGCGATGACGGTCTCGGTGACGGAAGACGTCCTCGCCGTCCAGCTGTCGGACGGTCGCGACATCTCCGTGCCGTTGTCCTGGTACCCCCGGCTGGTCCATGCGACGCCGGAGGAGCGAGGACGCTGGGAACTCATCGGCGGGGGAGAGGGCATCCATTGGCCCGACCTGGACGAAGACATCAGCGTCGAGATGCTGCTGGCGGGCCGAAAGTCGGGTGAGAGCCGGCGGTCCTTCAAGCAGTGGCTGGAGGCGAAACGGGCGGGCAGGGGACTCACTCTGTACGAGCTCCCGGTTACGAGGAAAAAGCCGGTGGGTGAGCACGACGCCTCAAAGAGCCGGCTCGACACCGACGGGCCGGTGATCACGAAGCACAGCAAGCCTGTCGCTCGCGTCGTTCCCTATGACCGCCGGGACGCCGACCTCATCGGGAGCCTGCGGCACAAGATCGAAGTGAAGGGCGACATCTTCACGACCGGCGTCCGCTGGGATGCAGTTGCTGAATCTTGATATGGCGTCCCGTTGCTTACGCGCGACCGCGTCATGAGGCGCTCGAAGGCTGTCCCCATAGCCTCGTAGAGGCCGTTCCGTACCGGCACACAGCGTGGTACGGCGTTGCCCGCCGCCGCCGCGCTCGGTAGACTGCGAATGCGTGGAACGCACAGGGAGAGCGCGTTATGACGACGGACGACCGCAACTCAGACGTCATCAGAGCAATGGCGCAAGGCATGGAAGACCTCATCGCTGGCCAAGTGCGGCTGGGGGCCGCGTTAGAGCAACTTGCGGATGGCCAGCGGATGATAGTGACTGCCCTCGAAGACCTGACCAAAGCGCAGGCTGAACTAGCCAGAGCGCAGGGCAGTATCGAGGAAGTCGTGCGGGAACTGGCGGACACGCAACGGCAACTGGCCAGCACGCAGCAGTCAATCATCAAGGTGGTCAGCCAGTTGCAGGTGGATGTGGCAACATTGATCGAGCGAGAGTGACGGGACCAGACCCTGTACAGGGCTGCTGGATTCCCGCCTTCGCGGGAATGACGGAGAAGGGTGGGAGTGACAGGACCGGGCCCCCGATCCAGGGCTGCTGGATTCCCGCTTTCGCGGGAATGACGAGAAGGGCGGGGATGACGGGAAAGTTGGGATGACGAGAAGGCGAGAGTGACGGCCTCTTGGAGGTATGAGATGGACGAACGTATCCGTGACCGGGTCGAGGCTGCTCTGAAAGAAGCGGGCGGCCAGTACGTCGAGGTGCACGTCGAGGAGGCGTCGTCCTCCACCATCCGCTACCGTGCCCGCGAGCTTGAGGAGATCGGGCGCGGCAGCGCGATCGGCGGCAACGTCCGGGCGCTCGCAGGCGGCGGCTGGGGGTTCGCGTCGTTCAACGACCTGGACAGCCTCGAAGCCAAGGTGCGCCAGGCGGTCGATCAGGCGCGCGTCATCGGCGGTGAGCGCGTCGAGCTCGCGGAGACGCCCCCGGTGGTGGACCACGTTCCGCCCGTGCTGGGGCGCGACCCCGGCGCGCTGTCGCTCGCAGAGAAGAAGGCGGTGCTGGACGAGTATGCGGACGTGATGATGGGCACGCCGGGCGTGCAGTCCTCCACCGTCGGCTACACGGACGCGCGGCGCCACATGGTGTACGCCAACTCGGAGGGCTCGTACATAGACCAGGAGCGCGTGGATATCAATCTGCGGCTGAACGCGCAGGCGCGGAACGGCGCGGACGTGCAGCAGTACGGCATCAGCCTGGGCAGCCTGGGCGATTTCGAGTTCGTCATGGACCTCCGTGAGAGCGCGAGCGAGGCGGCGGAGAAGGCCGTCGCGCTGTTGAACGCGCCGGAGGTTAAGGGCGGCGAGTACACCGTGATCCTCGACCCCATCCTCGCGGGCGTTTTCATCCACGAGGCGTTCGGCCACCTCTCCGAGGCGGACCACATCTACGCGGAGCCGCGCCTGCAGGAACTGATGAAGCCCGGCAAGCGGTTCGGCGGCCCACACCTGAACGTGAAGGACGGTGCGACCATCCCCCGTCCAACGCTGCGAGGCTCCTACCAGTACGACGACGAGGGCGTGCAGGGCCAGCAGACCGACCTCATCCACGAGGGTGTGCTCGTGGGGCGACTGCACTCGCGAGAGACGGCGGCGAAGCTCGGCGAGCGCCCGACGGGCAACGCGCGGGCGCTGAACTACCGCTTCGCGCCCATCGTGCGCATGACCAATACGTTCATCGTCCCCGGCGAATCCAGCGTGGACGACCTGTTCGCGGACGTCGAGGATGGGTTGTACGTGAAGAACTGGTACGGTGGCATGACCTCCATGGAGATGTTCACCTTCTCCGCGGGAGAGGCGTACCGCATCCGCAATGGGAAGATCGCAGAGTTGTGCAGGCCGGTGATGCTGTCCGGCAACGTCTTCACGACGCTGCACAACATAGACGCCATCGCGGGCGACCTGGAGATGAACGAGGGCGGTGGCTGCGGCAAGGCGGGGCAGAGCCCCCTGCCGGTCTCCAACGGCAGCCCCCACATCCGCATCCGCCAGTGCCTCATCGGAGGAGCGTAGCCATCGTTTCCCCAGAGCAGGCCAGAGCTGCGGCGGAAGGGATACTGGAGAGAGCACTCCGTTCCGCCGACGAGGCGGAAGTCTTCTACGCCGCGTCGTCCAGCACGCCCGTGCATTTCGAAGCGAACGTCATCAAGGGGGTGGACGCGAACGATGCGATGGGTGCGGCGCTCCGCATCATCAAGGACGGGCGCGTCGGCTTCAGCTCCACGTCCAACCTGGACGATCCGCAGGCGCTGGTGGACGCCGCAGTCGAGACAGCCCCGTTCGGCGCTGAGGCGCAGTTCGAGTTTCCCGAAGTCCAGACCTACCCGGACGTGCGCCCCTATGACTCCTCCGTGGACGAAGCGACGCTCGAAGAGATGGTGGCGCTGGGCGAACGGGCCATCGCGGAACTGCGCGCGTACTCTACTGAGGCGCAGGTAGAGGGCGGCGTCGGCAAGTCCACGTCCACCATCGCGCTGGTCAACAGCAGGGGCGGCAGCGTTGCTTACGAGCGGTCCCGTTTCCAGCTGGGGTTCGAAGGCACCGTGATACGCGGCGAGGACATGCTGTTCACGATGGACAGTGAGAGCAGTATCTCCGCTCTGAGCGACCCCTCCGGCGTCGTGGCTTCGGTCATCCGCCAGCTCGAATGGGCGAAAGAGACCGCATCGGTCGAGACGAAGTCCATGCCCGTCGTGATGATGCCAACCGCGGTGCGGAGCGTGCTCCTTGCTCCGTTGCTCGCCGGGCTGAACGGCAAGTCAGTCCTGCAGGGCACGTCGCCGCTAGTGGGGCGGCTGGGCGAGCGCATCGTGGACGAACGGTTCAGCCTGACGGACGACCCCACGCTCGCGGGCGTGGCGGGGGCCCGCCCCGCTGACGACGAGTGTGTGGCGAGCCGCCGCCTGCCGCTCATCGCCTCCGGCGCTGCGTCTGCGTTCTTCTACGACCTGCAGACGGCTGGGCAGGCGGGCGCCGCAAGCACCGGATCAGGCGAGCGCGGGCTCGGCTCGCTGCCGGGGCCGTCGGCGAGCGTGCTCCTCGTGGACGAGGGCGACGCGACACTGGACGACATCATCGCAAGCATGGACGAGGCGATCATCGTGGAGCGGCTGCTCGGGGCAGGGCAGAGCAACGTGCTTGGCGGAGACTTCAATGCGAACGTGCTGCTGGGATATAAGGTGGAGCGCGGCCGGGTGGTCGGCCGAGTGAAGAACACGATGATTTCCGGCAACGCATACCGGGCGCTGAACGACGTGCTGGCGCTGGGCAGCGAGGGCCGCTGGATGGGCGGCGGGCTACACGCGCCCCCCATAGCGGTCGGTGGCATATCGGTCTCCAGCAAGGGGTAGACGTGACGCTCGGAGACGTCATCCCCCGACTGCTCGACGCCGGTAGCGAACTGAAGCCGTCGCTCCTTGGAAAGCTCAGCGGCCTGACACTCGAGGAGCAGCGGGAACTGCTGGGGAGATGGGGTGACATCCCCACGTCCCGGCGGCTCATGATCATCCGCGCCGTGACCGGTATGGCTGAGGACAACATCGAGATGGAGTTTACCGGGCTGCTGTGCGCCGCGCTCGAGGACGGCGACGTTCCCGTACGGGTAAGCGCCGCTGCCGGACTGTGGGAGACGGGCGACCGCACCGTCATCGCGCCGCTTGCGGCGATGTTGGAGTGCGACGAGTCCCACGAGGCACGCGCCGCCGCCGCCAGTGCGCTTGGCCACTTCGCCGAGCTCGCAGAGGAAGGGAAACTGATCGAGCGCGACGCCGCACTGGTGCGGAACGCACTCCTTGGCGCGCTGGAAGACGGCGAGGAAGAGACCGCGGTGCGCCGCCGCGCGCTGGAAGCGATAGCGCGCATACGCCACCCGGACGTTCCCGGCTGGATACGGTGGGCGTACGGGAGCGGCGAGCCGCTGCTGCGGCAGAGCGCCGTCTACGCGATGGGGCGCACCTGCGACGCGGTGTGGCTGCCCTTCATCGAGCAGGAGTTCGACAGCAGCGTGGCGGCTATGCGTTTCGAGGCGGCCAACGCTGCCCGTGAGCTCGCGGACCCGAAGACGCTGCCCCACCTCCACGGACTGGTGACCGACGACGACCCGCAGGTCGCGCTCGCCGCGGTGCAGGCTATCGGAGGCATCGGCGGCGCGGCGGCGCGGAAGCTGCTCAAACACTACGTCGATGAGGGCGACCCCACGCTGAGCGAGGCCGCCCAGGAAGCGTTGCGCGTGCTCGAAGCCGACGAAGGGGACTTCTCGATGCTGACGCTGGAGGAGCGATAGGCATGGCGGGCCCCGGGCGATCGGCAATCGCATATCCTGTGTGGGTCTGCCAGTGGTGGGCTTGCCGCAACGACCTCCGTTCTGCCTCGAAGGATGGCCGTAGTGAAGAGGTCGCTTAGGAACGTCCGGCAGCGTCAGGCGGTGAGAGCTTTCGTGAGGCTTGGGGGCATCGAACTGAGAGGACGAGGGAAAGGCAGCCATAAACTGGTCCGTATGCCGAATGGCCATACGCTGACCATACCCGGCGGAACGCTCAACGTCTGGCTGTTGCGAGGCGTACTGAAGGATGCGGACGTGGCCGAGGAGAAGTTCCTGGAGGCGTTGTGAAGGACTGTAGCGAGGAGCGGGCAAGATGACGACGCAGGTGAGGCGAAAGACGATCGAGTATACGTGCGAGGATTGCGGCAAGACGTTTCAATCCGGCAGGAGGCGATCAGGCCCGCTGTACTGTGCGTCGTGCGTGGAGGAACGGAGGAAGGTTGGCCTCGGCCCGCGTCAAACTGCACCGGAAGGGAGGGCCGGGCACGTAGTGGTTGGAGGCGTTCGATACAAAGTGCTCATCTATCCTGCTGAGGAGGGCGGGTTCTGGGGCAAGGCGCCGCAGTTCCCGGGTTGTTTCTCCCAAGGCGGGAGCGAGGAGGAATTGCGTGCGAACCTGGAGGACGCCGTCGCGGCAGTTATCGAGGCATCCGGCGTGCAGTTCGAGGATCAGATACGACTGAGCGTCGAGGAGTTCGTGCAGGAAGCGCCTCGGTGGCATGCAAAGTACCTAGCGCATAACCCCGGAGTGCCTGCACTCGAAGAGGCCATCGGCGAAAGCAGAGCGCGTGGGTATCTGGACAGGAGCGATCTCAAAGGCGTCGTCCTGTGGGGCGGCAACCCCTACGGCATGTGGGGGAAGATCGATCGTCGCAACAGTGATGAACGGATAGCACGTTGCTCCTCCGAGGCCATCGAACTGCTCGCCGACCCGGAGGCAGCGCTGGAACGCATCACGGGAATCCATGGGCTCGGCGCGAGTTTCGGCAGCAAGGCACTGGCGTTCCTCTCCCCGCAGACCTGCCCCATCCTCGATTCCGTCATAGACAAGGGATGCCTTATCTGGGCGGACAACTGGACGCACCGCTATGCAGACCTGGCCGCTCTCTGCGGGCATATCGCGGCGCGTCAGCCGGGACCGAACCCCGCGAGGCCCAAAGGCGCATGGTACGTGCGCGATGCCGAGATGGCGTTGTTCCAGTTTGCATGGCGCGGTCCCGGAGAGCCCGGACGGTACATCGTGGGGAAACTCCCTCTTGGCGGCGCGGACCCATAGGTATGGCGGGCGGTCTGCGGGTTGCTCAGGCGGTATCCGCCGGCGGCGTTGTCTGCGAGGAGCATGAAGGCGGCGTGATGGTGGCGCTCTGCGGCCGTCTGAAGACCGGTTTGTGGGCGTTGCCCAAGGGCACGCCGGACGGAGCCGAATCGCTGGAAGAGACGGCGTTGCGCGAGGTGCGGGAGGAGACCGGGCTGGCCGTGGAGATAGCGGCTTCGCTGGGGCACATCGAGTACTGGTTCACCCGCGACGCCGAGCGTATCCACAAGCGGGTCTACTTCTACCTGATGCGTCCGTGCGGCGGCTCGTTCGACGACCATGACCCGGAGTTCGACGTCGTGCGCTGGGTCTCCCCGGCGGACGCGCTCGACACGCTGACCTACCCCTCGGAGCGCGAAGTGCTGCGCAGGGCGATGGCCGCGCTGGGAGCAGGAGAGGCCACAGCATGACAGAGACCGGCATCCGCGGACAGAAGGTCGTGCTCCGCGAGAAGCGGATCGAGGACGGCGAGGACGACCACCGCTGGCGGTCGGACCAGGAGCTTGCGGAGCTCGACGCCGCGCCGCGCCTGCGGCAGCCGCTCCCCGACTTCCTGCGCGACTACGGGAATGAGTTGAAGTACCCCACGCCGTGGGTGCGCCGCTACGGCATCGACACGCTGGAAGGTCTGCACATCGGCAACTGCATGGTCTACGACATCGACAACTTCAAGGGACAGTGCGAGGTCGGCGTCCTCGTCGGGGACCGGGACTACTGGGGCAGGGGCTACGGTCGGGAGGCGGTGCAACTGCTGGTGGAGCAGTGCTTCAAGAACACGGCGATGAACCGGCTCTACCTGCACACGCTGGAGTGGAACGCCCGCGCTCGCCGCGCGTTCGCGATGTGCGGGTTCCGGGAAGTGAAGCCCGTGCGCCGCGCCGGTTACAACTTCATCCTGATGGAGCTGATCCGCGATGAGTGGGAGGCGATGCAGGACGGGGCGTAACGGCCTCGCTCATCCCCAGCCCCGACCATTCACCCCCATCCTAACCTTCCCCCATCAAGGGGGAAGGGATCAACCAGCCCCGTTCCACCCCTGGCCGACGCTATGCAAGGGTTTCGGACTAGCGCGACGGTAGCGCAACGACTGCCTCACCCGTGGTCGTGCGGAGGCCCGCGCCGTTCTCAATCCAGATATCGCAGCGTACGGAGCCGGCCTCCTCGTCCCGCTCCACCACCGTTCCTTTGCACGTCAGCACGTCGCCCGGAACGTCCATCTCGCGGTAGCGCACGGAGAGCGACAGGAGCCGCCCCTCGGCGCCTGCCCAGTCCGTGACGAGCTGGCCGAGGTACGCGCTCTTCAGCGCGCCGTGGAGTATGACACCGGGCAGCCCCTGCGCGTTGGCGAAGTCCTTGTCGTAGTGGATCTCGTAGAAGTCGCCGGACGCGCCTGCGTACATCACCAGCTGGCGGGTCGTCGGCTCCTTAACCAGCGCGGGCAGCTCCGCGCCGACCGCGGCGTCGTCCAGGTAGGTCTGCGTGCTCATGCTGCGGGCATCCTTATGACGGTGTTGCGCTGCGTGGCGGCGAGTTCGCCACGCTGGTTCGTGTAGCGAGTGAGGTAGGTGGCGATGAGCATCGCCCCCATGCGGCCCTCGCGCTCGATGAGCGTCTCCATCTGGGTGACGAACGTGATCGCGTCGCCCGGACGGACCGGTTCGCCGTACGTCCACTCGCTGCCGCCGTCCAGCGCCCGGGGCACGGCCTCGCTGTCGGGAAGGGGAGGGATGGCGAGGCCCACGGAGCGCAGGAACGTGGGTGGCGCCACGTCCGGATACGCGGGGTTGTCGTCGCCGATGGCGGCGGCGAAGCGCTGGATGGCGCCGCGTTCGATGAGTGCGGTGCGCGGTTCGCCGTCGCGTCCGACGGCAGCCTGCATCGCGGGGGTGAGTATGGACACGCCTCTGCTCCGGTATGGGGTCGGCGGGCAGGCTAGTGGCGCGCGTTGGGAGTGTCAAGCGTCGGTATCGGAATGTGTGGTTGGTCAATGATTATGTCAGTGGGTAAGTGGTCACTGATTATGTCAGTCCATGAAAGGACTGACGTTGAGCACGAGAGAGCAATCGCGGATACAGGTGTTGAACAAGATGATCGGGAAGGAAGTGCCGGTGGCTGATGCGGCCGGGCTGATGGGTGTGAGCGAGCGCCATGCGTGGCGACTACTGGCGGCGTATCGAGAGGAGGGAGCTGCCGCCATAGCACACGGAAACAGAGGCAGGGGACCGTCGACCGCCACGGCTGCAGAGGTTCAGGAGCGGGTGCTGGCCCTGGCTCAAGGCCGCTACGCCGGTTTCAACCACTCTCATCTGACCGAGATGCTGGCCGGGCGGGAGGGCATCCACCTCTCGCGCTCCACCGTCCGGCGAGTCTTGTTGGCGGGTGGGGTCCGCAGTCCCCGGCGCCGGCGCGCGCGCAGGCGCTACCTGCGCAGGGCACGCTACCCCCAGGAGGGGATGCTGCTGCAGATCGATGGGAGCCGTCACGACTGGCTGGAGGGTCGGGGGCCACGCCTGACCCTGATCGGCGCCGTGGACGACGCCACGGGAATGGTTCCCTTCGCCCTGTTCAGGGAGCAAGAGGACGCGCAGGGCTACATGCTGATGCTCAAGGAGGTCATCGAGCGCTGCGGAGTGCCGCTGGCCCTCTACAGCGACCGGCATAGCATCTTCCAACGCTCACCCCTCGAGAATGAGAGCAGGGACGAACAGCTTCGAGGCAGGCGCGAGCCCACACAGTTCGCCAGAGCACTTGCGGAGTTGGGCATCGAACTCATCCTGGCCCATACGCCGCAGGCGAAGGGTCGGGTGGAACGTGCGTGGGACACCTTCCAGGACCGTCTGGTCTCCGAGATGCGCCTCGCGGGCACGGCGACCATTGAGGAGGCCAACCGGATGCTGTGGGACTTCCTGCCGCGCTACGATCAGCAGTTCGGCGTAGCGCCTGCCCAGCAGGCCTCGGCCTATCGCCAACTGCCGCCGGACGTCTCCCTGGAGGCGGTCTTGTGCTTCAAGTACCTGCGCACGGTGGCCCACGACAACACCATCCGCTTCAACGGCGCAGCGCTACAACTGCTCCCCGATGGCCTCAGGGCCAGCTACGCCCGGGCCCGCGTGGAAGTCCAGGAACGGCTGGACGGCAGCATCGTGGTCGTCCACCGGGGCAGAACCGTGGCCACGAAGCCGGCCCCCGCCGAACCGGTCGTGCTCAGGGCCCGCAGCGGTCGGCGTCCCAACGGCCAACCCCCAGTCGACTCGCACCCCCTCTTGGACGACATCGGACACGGCGCACAGACGGCTGCTCCCCGCCCTCCGGCGGAGACCCAGGCTCGTATCCCCACCAAGCCAGCACTCACCCATCCCTGGAGGAGAGCGCTGCTGACATAATCATTGAACAACAACCCTGACAGAATCACTGGACAACGACAGCGTCGGTATCGGAATGCTGTACGAGTGACGCAAGACGATTCAGTGCGGATCGCTGGAAATCTCTGGATATTCTGTTCAGTGATTCGTATTTCGGACGTATTGACAACGCACGCGGCGAGTATTAATGTCCCGTACTTACATGGCTATGGCCGTGTACCTTTGTGATTGATGACGGTACGGGTTGCCGGGCCTCCAGTCCCAGCAAGGCCTACCGCCCTTCAACAGCCCCTCCTGAGCGGAGGGGCTCTTGATTTAAGGAGGCAGCGGCGGCGCTCGTCGGCGATTGACCCTCGGAAGCGGCGGGTGCTAGCCTTAACGAAGCGCAGGAGTGTAGCTCAGCCTGGTAGAGCAGCGGTCTCCAAAACCGCCGGCCGAGGGTTCGAATCCTTCCACTCCTGCCACTGCAACGATTCGGGCGCAGGTGGTGGAATAGGTAGACACGCTGTCTTGAGGGGGCAGTGGGAGCAGTCCCGTAAGAGTTCAAATCTCTTCCTGCGCACCAACCCGACATCCGTGAGGAGCCCCGGCATCCGGCCGGGGCTCCTTCATGTTCGGCGCCGGTCCGCCGCAAGCCGCATCGTCCGGCTTGGCGTTACAATCCGCTCCACGCCCAGACCTTTACGGAGGAGCCATGCCAACCGTTTCCCACGACAGACTGCACACCATCGCCGACCGCCTACTGCAGTGCGCCGGAGCCAGCAGCGAGGAAGCCGGCGTCATCGCGAGGCACATCACCGGCGCGAACCTCGCGGGCCACGACTCCCACGGCATCATCCAGGTGCCCACCTACATCGACCGCATCAAGCGAGGGCACATCGTCCCCGGCGCGCCGTTCGACATCGTCAACGAGACGCCGTCGACGCTCGTCGCGGACGGCCACTGGGGGTTCGGCTACGTCGTCTCCGAACGGGCGATGGGACTCCTGATAGAGAAGGGGAAACAGCAAGGCTCCGCCGCTGCGACGGTCTACCGCCAGAGCCACGTCGGGCGCGTCGCCGACTACCCGCTGATGGCCACGCGCGAGGGCATGATCGGCCTGATGACCGCCGACTCCGGCAGGACCACGAAGAACGTAGCGCCGTTCGGCGGGCGCGAGCCCCGGCTCGGCACGAACCCGATCTGCGTCGCCGTGCCGAGCGACCTCGAGGGGCCGCTGTTCATCGACATGGCGACGAGCGCCGTCGCGGCGGGCAAGGTGGAACTCGCCGCGGCGAGGGGCGTTCCGATCCCGGAGGGATGGGTAGTCGACAGCGACGGCAACCCCGCGACGGACCCGAACGTGCTGCGCGGCGCGGACGGCGCGCTGCTGCCGCTCGGCGGCTCTGAGGGCTACAAGGGCTACGGCCTCTCGGTGATCGTGGAGATACTCTCCGGCCTGCTGACGGGCCTCGGCTTCGGCCACGATTCGCGCGGGTTCCACAATGACGGCTGCTTCATGGCTGTGTTCGACGTGTCCGCGTTCCGTCCGTTGGACGAGTTCAAGCGGCAGGTTGCGGAGCTCGCGGGTTACCTGAAGGCGTCCAAGCGCGCGGCGGGGTTCGACGAGATCCTTTACCCCGGCGAGATCGAGTACCGGAACACGCAGCGCCGCCTGCAGGAGGGCGTCTTCGTGGAGGACGCGACGTGGGGCAAGCTCGTCGCGCTTGCCGAGGAGTACGGCGTCAGCAAGGAGCTGGATCTGTAGCGAATGGCGCGCGAGCCCGCGAGGGGCCGTGCGAACAGTCTCCAGCGACAGCCGTCACGCTGCCGAGGGCGTGCGGCCTTCCCTCTCCGCAAGGCGATGGACGTCGGGGCGCCCTGCGCGAGCACTGGCGCGCATGCTCCTCCGCTTGCGCCAGGAGTATGAACTCCCGCGTCGCGCCCGGAGCCTCGCGTGGCAGGTGGTGTACGCGTGCGTACGCGCTTGCCATTGCAGCTGTCGAGTGCGTGCCGCGTGGGCGGCCAGTTCCTCGCTCCGCCGCGTCCGGATGGCCTCCAACTCCCGGCGAGCCTTCCGCACCTTCCTGACCTCCCTGATGATCGCCCACGCCAGCAGGAGCGGCCCCACGACAATGGCGGCCACGCTGACGATCCCCAGCGCGAACCGCAAGCTCACACCGAACAGCAGTGAGCTACCCGTTCCGACAGCCGGAGCGGCCCCGGGGAAGAGGGTCAACAGCCTGGCTCCCATCGGACGCACGAGGTTGAGGATCGTCGCAGACCACGCTTTCCAGACGGCGCCTGCGGCGAAACCTGCTCCCTGGCGTCCGATGATGCTGACCCGGGAGTGAGGAGAGCCGTCGGCGACGGTGCGCTTGTAGCGTCTGAGGAGCCGGCGCCACAGCGGCGGCGGAGCGGGGAGCTCCTCGCGCTCCCGCAGGGAGGATGGAAACTCCGGCTCCGGTAGATCCAGCCGGTGGCAGAGTCCTACCTGCCGCTCGTACAGCGGAAGGATCTCGTCCCGGTGGCGCGATTCCAGCTCTTCCAGCTCAGCGCGCAGCGCATTCAGACGCTCGTGGCTTCTCAGCTTCGCGGCCGCCTGGGCTAAGGCTGAACCACCGGCGATGGCCAGGGGGAGGAGCAGGGCAGGTAAGGGCATCGGTCGTTGGTTCCTGTTCGGCGTCGGAGAACGGTTGGCTGCGTTGGGTCTGACGGTTCCAGACCGTGACCTACATTCTAACAAGCCCCATGCCACTCCTCCGGGTTCTTCCTGTCGTTGACGGAAGGATGCGATTCTGGGTAATCTGGTTCGTCGCGGCGACGTAGCCAAGTGGTTAAGGCGGAGGTCTGCAAAACCTCTATCCGGCGGTTCGATTCCGCCCGTCGCCTCCAACCTCGTCTGTCACGGCGCGGAGCCTCATCCGCGGGAGAAGCGTCATGGAAGAGATCGTCAGGAAGGTCGAGACGAAGGAGTCCGAGCCCGGCCCTGGCAGCCAGGACGGCGCTCGCCGGGAGATCGTCATCTCGGTCGAGGCGGAGACGCTGGAACGCCAGCGCAAACTCGCCCGCGTCCGCGCCGGGAGCGGCAGCACGTTCGAGATGATCTGCGATGAGGGCGTCCACATCGGCGGCGACGATACTGCGCCTTCCCCGCTCGCCTACTTCTCGGCGGGCGTCGCGTTCTGACTGCTCACCCAACTCGCTCGGCTGAGCGAGATGACCCACATCGCCTACGCCAAGGTGCGGCTGCAGCAGACCACGCGCTTCTACCGCGACGGCTCGGCACTCGCGGGCACCATCGTTGGCGGCCCTGTCGGCCTCGAAACCAGCGTCGACGTGGAGTCGGACGAGCCGCCTGAGCGTATACGCCGTCTTGTCGACATGGCGGAGGCGAGTTGCTTCGCGATGCAATCGCTGGTGCAGAACATGGAAGTGACGTCCGTGTTCACGCTCAACAGCGAGCTGCTGCCGCAGGCCGCTCCCGCCTAGGGATGGGCTGAACAAGCCTGCCCCCGCAGCCCCTCCTGCATTCACCCCCATCCTATCCTTCCCCCATCAAGGGGGAAGGGATAAGGCACCCCGCGCTCCCTCTCCCAAGGCTGCGAGGTTCCTGCCTCCGCAGGAACGACGGAGAAGGGGGGCTAGCTGGCGAGGTCCACACCCACCTCGTTCATGAAGCGCTCGGCGAGCGCGAGGTGCTCGGCGGCCGTTGTGAACCCACCGCGGCTCGTGTTGACTGCCAGGTGAGTCGCGCCGAGCTCGAGCCAGCGCTCAGCGGCTGAGGCCCATTCGTCCGTACGGCCTCCTACGAGCGGCATACGCCCTTGGACCTGGACGGCGTCGCGCGGGCGGCCAGCAGCCACCGATGCGCTGCGGATGGTATCGAGTTGCGCTTCGGCGTCTCCCTGAGCGGAGCTGCCGGCGACCCAGCCGTCGGCCAGCCGGCCGATGCGCTCAAGCGGCCGTCTGCCGTGCCCTCCGCCTATCCAGATGGGGATGGGCCTCTGCACGGGCAGCACCGTGAGCCCGCCGTCGATGATGTGGTGCCAACGCCCATCGAAGTTCACGACGTCCTGGGTCCACAGCATACGCATGACCTCGATCTGCTCCTCGACGCGGGCTCCACGGGTGTGGAAGTCAGTGCCCAGCCCGATGGCCTCCTCCTCGTTGCTGCCGAGGCCGATGCCGAGGCGCAAGCGTCCTCCAGAGAGCGCGTCGATCTCCGCTGCTTGGCGCGCCACGAGGACGGTCTGCCGCTGCGGGAGGATGAGTATCGAGTTCGCGAACTGGATCGTCCGGGTAACCGCGGCGAGGAACGCGAACAGCACCAAGGGTTCGTGGATGTGGACGTCCGGCGTGTAGCTGGCGCTTGTCCGGACGCCCAGGGTGTGCTCGATCGCCGTCATATGGTGGAAACCGAGCTGCTCCGCGCCCTGCGCGAACCCCTTCATCTCTTCAGGGTCGTGTAGCTCGAGGGTAGGGAACGAAATACCAATCTTCATCGTGCGTCTCTCATCGTGGATTGTATAGCACGCATCTGGTCACCCCCACTGCTCCAGAAGGTTGATGACTACCGTCAGCGTCACGAGGCTTGAGACCGTGCCGATGACCACCACGCTCGCCACGAATCGTGGCACGGTGCGGTACTCGGTCGCCAGGATGGTGAGGAATACGGCAGCGGGCATCGCTGCGATCAGCACCACCGTGTTGCGTGCGACGCCCTCGAGGCCGAGGAGAGTCGCCGCCGCCGCGCCGACCAGGGCTCCGAGGATGAGGCGGGTTCCAAGCACCGCCGCTATGCTGCCCGGCTGCCGGACCTCGATGCCCTGGGCCAGCTGGTAGCCCAGCACGAGCAGCATACCGGGGATGGCGGCGTCGGCCAGCAGGCTGATGGGGCGGTCGAGCGTCACGGGGAGTGTCCAGTCCAACGCTCGTACGGTGAGCGCGACGGGGACCGCGTACAGCGTTGGCGCCTTGATGGCAGGGAGCAACGGAGCCCAGCCCTGGGCGCGTCCTCGCGCGGCGATGAAGATACCGACGGGCCAACTGATCGAGGTGTGTGTGGCGAATACGATGACCGCCACCGACAGCCCTTCTTCACCGAACGCGAGGAACGAGATGGGGATGCCCATGTTGCCCGCGTTCCCGAACGTTCCGGCGAGCATGAATCCGCTCTCCGCGGGTCTGTCGAGCCGGAGCAGCCGCGATACGACCCACGAGACCGCGGCCATCGCAAGGACGGTGGCGGCTGCCGCCGCGACGATGCGGAGCGATACGTCCAACGGCAGCCGCGTTTGCAGCAGCCCGTCCAGTACGAGCGCGGGGGCGAAGAGGTAAAGCGCGGCGGGGCCCAGCGCACCGAGCGGGCCGGGTCGTATCCGTTGCAACGCAGCACCGACCCCAGCGACGAGGAAGATAGGCAGTACGACTGTGAGGAAGATGTTGAGCAATGCGGCGCCTGAGAGTGAAACCGGGGCAGTGTATCTTCCCCGTTCGTCGAGGCCAACCTGACGGCTTCCGGCCTGCTCTCCGGCTTTGTTACAGATTCGTAATACACAAGAAACACCGGCGTAAAAACTGCCGCGCATACTGCCTCCAACACGTAATGGGAGGAGTGCCGCAATGGACAGTGGTTCGATAGCCTGGTTGCTGACCGCATCGGCCCTGGTGTTGCTCATGACGCCGGGGCTTGCCTTCTTCTACGGAGGCCTCGTCCGCAGCCGCAACGTCATCAGCACCATCATGCTGAGTTTCATGAGCATGGCAGTTGTCAGTGTGGTCTGGGTCCTCTGGGGCTTCAGCATCGCGTTCGGAGACGGCGACGCCAGCACCGCCCTATGGGGAGACTTCTCCTACCTCGGCCTATCCACCGTTGAACCGGAGGGCGACATGCTGTTCGCCGTCTTCCAGATGATGTTCGCCATCATCACACCGGCCCTGATCACGGGGGCGATGGTGGAGCGGTTCAAGTTCACGACCTACCTCGTCTTCCTGGTCGCCTGGGTAACGCTGGTTTACGCGCCCATCGCCCACTGGGTATGGGCCGGCAACGGTTGGTTGTTCGAACTTGGCGCGCTCGACTTCGCGGGCGGCACAGTCGTCCACATCAACGCTGCCATGGCCGCCGTGGCTGCCGCGCTGCTGTTGGGCAAGCGGCGGGACCCTGGCCTGGAGCCCGGCAACGTGCCGTACGTCGTTATCGGCGCTGCTCTGCTCTGGTTCGGCTGGTTCGGTTTCAACGCGGGCTCCGGTCTCGCCGCGGACGGAGTCGCCATCAACGCGTTCCTCGTGACGAACACGGCTGCCGCAACGGCCGCGCTCACGTGGGGCATCCTGTCGCAGATCCAGAACAAGCGCATGAGCGCCGCGGGAGTCGCGACGGGTGCGGTCGGCGGTCTCGTCGCCATCACGCCTGCCGCAGGTGCGGTTGGCGTCATGGGTGCGCTGGCCATCGGCTTCGGCGCAGGCGTGTTCTGCTACGCAGCCGTGCTCATCCGTCCGAAGTTGAAGATCGACGACTCGCTGGACGTGTTCGCGGTCCACGGCATCGGCGGCATCTGGGGCGCGCTGGCGACCGGCATATTCACGGTATCGGCGTTCGCCGGAGTGAAGGGACTGGTCGAAGGCGACATCGAACAGTTGGGGATCCAGGCTGTTGGCGTCGTCGCGACCATGGCCTACTCGTTCATCGCATCGCTCATCATCCTGAAGGTGCTGGACCTGATCCCGGGTCTCGGCCTGCGCGTGAGCGAGCGTGCCGAGGGCACCGGCCTGGACGTGGCCGCTCACGGTGAGCGCGCCTACGTAAGCGACGGAGCGGACTAACAACGGGGAACGGCCTGGGGGTATGCTTAGGCGGCATACCCCCAGGGAACCAGAGAGGGAACAGCCATGATAAGCATAGAAGCGATAGTCCGGCCGGAGCGTATCAACCGGGTGACGGAAGCGTTGCAGGACGCGGGATGCCAGGGCTTCTACTACTGCAACGTGACCGGCGAGGGGCGCCAGCGCGGCGTCGAGGTCTTCGTCGGGCGCGGCGGTACGATGGCGAGCCGTGCCTCGGTGCCGAAGACGCTCGTGCGCACCATCGTCACCGACGACATGCAGGAGGCGGTGATCGCCGCCATCATCGAGGCGGCCCGCACGCCCGACAACGGCGAGATCGGCGACGGCAAGATAATCGTCACGTCGGTCAGCGAGGTCGTGCGGGTGCGCACGGGCGAGCGGGGAGACGCCGCCATCTAGACCCTGCGCATGAAGACAGGTCCGTTGAGAGGGCCCGGCTCCCCTGGAACCGGGCCCTCTTGCCGTTCAGCGTGTGTGGCCCATCCGCCCCGCCCCTTTCAACCCTCACCCCAGCCCTCTCCCGCCATCGGGAGAGGGAGCAGACAACTCCACCGCCCTCCGCCAGTTATGCAAGGGTCTCATGCTTGGGAGAGGGGACCAGGCAAGGGCTGCGAGGTTCCTGCGGAGGCAGGAACGAAGGATCACTCGCGCCATTCGGCGAGCGCGTCCCACCTCGGTTCGAGGCCGAGGCCGGGAGTGTCCGGCATCGCCGTCCAGCCCCGCTGCGGGCTGACGCAGCCGTCGAACACCATCTCGCCGCACTTCCACATCACATAGTGGTACTCGATGCGCCAGCCGTTCGGCACGGCTGCCTGCAGGTGCATGTTGTGGTGCGGCCAGCCGCCGCCGTTGGCTATCGGCAGGTTGAACGCCTGCGCCAGCGCCGCGAATTTCATCCCCTCCGTGTAGCCGCCGCAGTAGACGACGTTCGGCTGGAGGATGTCGACGGCCTGGTGCACCAACAGTTCGCGGGCCCGGAAGCGGTGCCCCTCGTTCTGTCCCGCCGAGATCGGGATGCTGGTGCGCATCCGCAAGTCGTGGAGCAGGGGAGCGTCGTTCCCCCACACGGGCTCCTCGAACCACTCGACGTTGCACTCCTCGACGGCCTTCGCGAGGTTCAGGGCGTTGTTGAACTGGAACATGTAATTCGCGTCCATGGAGAGCTGCACGCCGGGGCCTATGGCATCGCGCACCGCGTGGATGCGGTCGGAGTCCTCGCGCCAGCCCTGGTGGTCGCCTGCGACGCCCACCACCATCTTCAGCTTGTCCTCCCCTTGCGCAACGAAGTCGCGCGCCACCTGGACCAGTTGCTCCTCCGTGTACTCCGGCAGGCCGAATGTGATGTAGGCCGGAACGTTCGGTTGCGCGCCGCCGAGCAGACGCCACACCGGCACACCCAACGCCTTGCCCTTGATGTCCCAGAACGCGATGTCGATGGCGCTCAACGCGCTCGACCACACGCCGGTCTGCGAGCGCGGGTTGTGCTCGACGTAGCAGAGGTGCCAGATGCGTTCCGTGTCCATCGGGTCCATGCCGGTGACGAGCGGGCCGAGCTCGGCGTTTATGTGCTCGCGCACCGCCTTCCGCTGGATGGGGCCGGAGATGCCGTAGCCGGTGACGCCCGCGTCGGTGTCGACCTGGCAGAAGACGAACGGGCGCATGACGGGCTCGTCCAGCAGCGGGACGGGCACCGGCACGTTGTGAGTGGTGGCCTGGACGTTGGTGATCTTCACGAGTGCTCCTCACGACAGGGAATGCTGAGGGACGATAGCGGCGCGGCGCGGGAATGGCAAACCGGCGCACGCCTGCCGGAGCACGTGCAAGGGTGCGCGATCGTGCAGGGTGAGCCATTGTGAGCCATTAAGCGCCATTCCACTCCCAGGCGGGCGGGTCGCAACCCACTCGCTGCAGGGGAACCAGCGTAGGGGGCGGAGCGTCGAACGGGCAATGGGCGGATGTCACACTCGGCTATACTGCGGCGAGTCCTGACCTCTACCATGGGGGCTTCCGTTTGCGTTCACTCCTGCCCGTCGTTGCCCTGCTGATGCTCACTGCGTTGCTCCTCGTGGTGACCGCCTGCTCCGATTCCTGGTCCGTTTCCGTTGGCATCGCTACCCCCACTCCCACACCTGCGCCGACTCATACGCCAACGCCGGTCCCTGCACCGACTGCCACGGTGGAAGCTGAGGCAACCGTGACAGAAGAGCAAGCCGCCATGGCGGAACCCACGTCCACCCCGATACCGGCGGCCACGCCCACTCCGGCGCCCACCGCCACACTCCCTCCGACTCCCACTGCGACCTCCACTCCGGCTCCGACGGCAACCCCTACGGCTACGCCCGTGCCTTGTCCACTACCTGACGAGCGCGCATACATCGACAAGCTACGCGAGGCAGAGGGGGAGCTGGCACAGGCCACGACCGCGCTCGGCGAGCTGGCATTCCAGGTTGTCAACGACCCCTCACGTCTGGGCGATCAGGGATGGAATCTCCAGTTGGGCCGGGTCTTGTCGCTCCTGCAGACGAGCGCTCAGCGCATCCGCGAGGTACAGCCGGTCCCGGCATCCGTTCAGCAGATACATACCGGCATGGAGGAGGTAGCTGACCTGATCGACCGGGGCGTCGTGGCGTTCGGCCGGGGCGTAGAGAACGGGGACCCTGAGCGCATACGTGCTGGAAACGAGTTATTCCAAGAAGCGGCGGCGATACGGAGTTCAGTTGCCCTGACGCTCGTGAGTTTCTGCGGTTAGCTTATACTGCGGCAGTCCTCACCTATGCCACTGGAGCTTCCGTTTGCGCGCACTCCGGCCGTTCGCATCTCTGCTGATACTCACTGTGTTGCTCCCCTTGGTGGCCTCCTGCTCCGACTCCTGGTCTGTTTCCGTGGCCAGAGGCACGCCGACGCCAACGGCTACACCTGCTCCTACACCGACTCCCACGCCGGAGGTCGAGGCGACCGCAGAGGCAGAAGAGCGAGCGACCACAAGGCCGGAACCTGCGTTCACGCCCGTGCCGACGTCGGAACCTACTCCCACTCCCACTCCGGTCCCCACGGCAACCGCCACTCCTACTCCGACCGCAACCCCCACACCTACCCCAGAGCCTTGCCCACCACCAGACGTGAGCGCTTACTTCGACCGAGTGGGCGAGGTATACACGTCTTTGGCGGAGCCAATGAGCACCCTCGGCGAACTGGCATATCGCCTCATAACTGACCCTGCTCTTGTCGGCGACCAGGCATGGAATGCTCAGGTGACGGCGGTTTCGTCGGCGCTGCAATCAAACGCGCAGCGGATCCGCGAGATACAGCCGGCGCCGTCATCCGTTCAGCACATACATGCCGACCTGGAGGCGCTAGTAGCCCTGCTCGACGGCGGCTTCGAGGCCTTCCGTCAGGGCTTGGAGAGTGGAGAACTCCAACTCGCGGCTATCGGGGACCAGCGGTTCGAAATCTTAGTAGAAGCGCGCGCCAGAGTTGCCCTGGCGATCTCAGAATTCTGCGGTTAGCGCGGTCAGTTTCGGGACATACTCAGAACACTGCAACGGGGTTGACTGGAGAGCCTGTGCCGCCCTCGATGCGCAGCGGGTTGATGCTAATCATGAACTCCCACCGGTTCCGCTCCGCGCATGTCTCCGCCAGCCGCTCGAGGTCCGCGTTGTCCAGTATCCAGAGGCCCATAGCCACGATGCCCACCTGGTGCACCGGGTTGCTGAGCCGGTCGAAACCCGGATGGACGAGGCTGTTGCCCGTGTCCGACCCCAGCATGGCGATGGAACGCTCATGGTAGAAGGGCAGACAGTTCGCGTGGGTGCCCGTGCCGCCTTCCGCCGAGATGTTCCACGGGCCGAGCTCCGCGCGGCGGCGCAGCTGCCCCGTCCGCACCAGCAGGACGTCGCCGGGCTCGATGCGAACGCCCTCGGCGGCTTCGGCAGTTTCGAGGTCCTCCCGCAGTATGCCCTCGCCGGGGTTGAACCACGGCACGCCGCGCAGCCGGGGGATGTCGAGCAGGACGCCGCGAGCCAGCACGCCGCCCTGGAGCACCTCTATCGACTCCCTGAGCGCGCCGTAGCGGGTGGACACGAGGCTGGACGGCCTGCCGTTGTACATCTTCCCGTCGAAGAAGAAATGCGACAGGCTGTCAACGTGGGTGATGACGTGCCCGTGGAAGGCGACGCCGATGAAGTCCGAGGAGGTCTGCGCCGGGCGGGGCGGGCCCGCCTTCTCGTCGTGGGCGTAACCCTCGCCTGACTCGATCATGTAGTGGATGGGCTGCGCCGTCACGTCCGGCCCGGCGGCGTTGCTGAGCGTCCGCGCGCACGAGACCGTCACGCCCTCTTGCACGAGCGACACCGCGCGGCGCCGCGTCTCCGGCGTGACGTGGTTCATCGTGCCGAGCTCGTCGTCGTCGCCCCACCGGCCCCAGTTGCTCAGCGACGTGAAGTAGGCCAGGACTTCGTCCTGGGTCGGCAGTTCCGGCATGGCTGGCCTCCTTCTCGGTGAGCGCTGTGAGGAATGCCCGCTATCTCTCGGTACTACGACTTCCACCACGAGAATCGCGTAATCATGACCACCTCCGCGTTCAGCCAGCGAAACGTAAGCGTGCAGTTTTCCGCATGATAAGAGTGCTCCCCTACGCCGTAGGGGAACAAGGACGGGTCCTCAGCAATCAAGCGGGCTATGGCTGCCCTTACAGCGTTAACCTGGTCCGGTGAGAGGACTGCCAGCGAAGCCTCTACAGGAGGCGAGCAGGTTGCGTCGAAGGGCACCTAGACCTCTCCCCGCCGCACCATGACCCTGCGCCGGAACTCCTGATATCCGCGCGCTCTCCACGCCTGGACGGCGGCCCTGATCGCTTCGGAGTAGCTGCCGGAATACTCGATTGCCGGCCTGCCGTCCGCCTCGGCCTGCCGCAACTGGTCCTCGACGTTGCCCTCTGTGAGGCGGACAGGGTCGCCCGGTGCGCTTCCTTCCGACGCTACGGCAATGAGCGGCGGTTCATCGTGGTCCAAGCCAATCTCGACCATGAGGTCTTCCAACGCCTTGGAGAAGGCCTCGTTGCTCACTTCCTGCTCGTTGACCAGTATCCCCTTGCGTTCGCGATGGGCTCGGAGCACGTCTGCGCTGGCGTTCTCTGCTGTGACGCGGATGTACTCAATGGGCGCGGACTCCCCAGCGACCTGGTCGGCCACCGGCAGCTTTGCTTTCTTGCGGCTCGTTGCCATCGCGTCCCTCCTCGTCCTCGCATGAGAGAGGATGTCGCTAGAGTATACCGCAGGGTAGCGTTGCTCTCCCGGCCTGCACGGCCCCCTCTTCACAGCCGGGCGGGATGGTGTATACTGCGTTGTGAACAAAGAAAGAGCGGAACAGACGATTTAGGTCCCGCGGGACGGAATATGCTGGACACAGCTACCAAGCAACGCATCATCGGAGAGTACCAGGCGAAGCCGGGAGACACCGGCTCCACGGAAGTGCAGGTAGCACTTCTCTCCGAGCGTATTCGCGGCCTTACCGATCACCTCCGCCGGAACCACAAAGACCACGCCACGCGCAGAGGTCTTCTGAAGTTGGTCGGGCAACGCCGCCGTCTCCTGCGATATCTCGTAAGAGAGGACGTAGGACGCTACCGGACGGTCATCAGCAGGCTTGGGCTCCGCAGATAACGCGCCCCGGAAACAGCGCTTCGCCAGAGGCGCTGTTCCTCTATAAGCCAGCCGACACTCCTGCCCCCGCTTCTCATTCCCCCCGCGCATGGCCTGTCAAAAGAACAGGAGTTGTTACTTATGCCCACGTACCATGAGATAGAGATAGCCGGACGAACCCTCTCCATAGAGACGGGCAAGCTGGCGCAGCAGGCGCACGGCTCAGCAGTTGTGCGCTACGGCGACGCCGTTGTGCTCGTCACCGCAGTGCTGGGAGGCGTTCGCGAAGGGTTGGACTTCTTCCCGCTCACCATCGAGTACGAAGAGCGCCTCTACGCCGTCGGCCGCATCCCCGGCAGCTTTTTCCGCCGCGAAGGCCGACCGACCACCGAGGCGACACTCGCTGCGCGGCTGGCCGACCGCCCGCTGCGCCCGCGCTTCCCCAAGGGGATGCGGAACGAGGTGCAGATCATCACGACCATCCTCTCCGCCGACCACGAGAACCAGCCTGACATCCTCGGCATCATAGGCGCGTCCGCCGCGCTCTCCGTCTCCCAGATCCCGTTCAACGGCCCCGTCGCTGCGACCCGCATGGGCTACGTGGACGGCGAATTCGTCGTGAACCCCACCTTCGAGCAGCTCGTCGCCGGCAAGCTCGACCTGACGATCGCGGGCAGCCGCGACGCCGTCATCATGATCGAGGCCGGGGCGAAAGAGGTGAGCGAGGAGATCGTCCTCGAAGCGCTCCGCATCGGCCAGGAGAACAACGTCAAGATCATCGGCCTCCAGGACCAGATCGTGGCTGAGGTTGGCAAGGCGAAGGTCGACGTCGTGTTCACGGAGCCGACCGACCCCGAACTGCTGTCGAGCATCGAGCGGATCGCCAAGTCGACGTTGGAGACCATCATCGACCGGGGCGAGGGCCGCGGCGAACGCAACGAAGGCGTCAAACGCGCCGAGAGCGAAGCCATCGCACAACTGAGCGAACAGTACGACGCCAAGACCGTCGCCAAGGCGTTCGACGACGTGCTGAAAAAGACCGTGCGCGCCAAGGTCATCAAGGAGGGCAAGCGCCCGGACGGACGCGCGCTCACCGAGGTACGCCCGCTCTCCAGCGAGGTCGGCCTGCTCCCGCGCACGCACGGCTCCGCGCTCTTCCAGCGCGGCGAGACGCAGATACTCACCGTGGCTACGCTGGGGTCGATGTCCATGGTGCAGAGGCTGGACGGCCTCAGCCCCGAGGACACGAAGCGTTACATCCACCACTACAACTTCCCGCCGTTCTCCACGGGTGAGGCGCGCCGCATGGGCACGGGCCGCCGGGAGATAGGCCACGGCGCGCTCGCCGAACGGGCCCTCGCGCCGATGATCCCGGACGCGTCCGAGTTCCCGTACGCGTTCCGCGTCGTCTCCGAGGCGCTCGGCTCGAACGGCAGCACCTCGATGGGGAGCGTCTGCGGCAGCACGATGGCGCTCATGGACGCCGGCGTGCCCATCAAGCGGCCCGTCTCCGGCGTCGCGATGGGACTGATGGCGGACGAGGAAGGCAACTTCCAGGTGCTCACCGACATCCAGGGCGTCGAGGACTTCTTCGGCGACATGGACTTCAAGGTGGCGGGCACCAGCGAAGGCATCACGGCCCTGCAGATGGACATCAAGGTTTCCGGAATCACCCAGGAGATATTCCGCCAGGCGCTCGCGCAGGCGAAGGACGGCCGCGCGTTCATCCTGGACCACATGCTCGGCACGCTGGCGGCGCCGAGGGCGGAGTTGAACCCCAACGCGCCGCGCATGACGCGCGTGAACATCCCGGTCGACAAGATCGGCGCGCTCATCGGCCCCGGCGGCAAGACCATCCGCAGCATCATCGAGGCCACCGGCGCGTCCATCGACGTGGAGAACGACGGCGTCGTAACCATCGGCGCGGCGGACGAAGCCGCTGCCCAGCACGCCATCCGCATGATCGAGGGCCTCACGAAGGACGTGGAGGTCGGCGAGCGGTACACGGGTCACGTAACGCGGCTGATGAACTTTGGCGCGTTCGTGGAGATACTGCCCGGCAAGGAAGGCTTGGTGCACGTCAGCGAGCTCGATACGGAGCGCGTCGAGTCCGTCGAGGCCGCCGTGAAGGTGGGCGACGAACTGGAAGTGATGGTGATCGAGCTCGACCGCATGGGACGGGTCAACCTCTCCCGCCGCGCGGTCCTCGAGAACCTCTCGCCCGAGGACGTAGCCAGCAGCCGCTCCAATGGACGCAGCGGCGGCGACCGCGGCCCGCGCGACCGCGGCGGCCGTCCGGGCGATCGTGGCGGCGACCGGGACCGTGGCCCGCGCCGTCCGCGCGAGTTCGGGCGCAGGTAGTCCGCGAAGGGCATACAGCAGAAGAACCGGCGCTGCGGTTGACCGACCGCAGCGCCGTTCCATACCCAACAGAGACGACGGGGGTACACGTGAAGAATGGCATAGTCTCGTTGCTGGCTGTTGGAGCAGTCACAACGGTTGCGGTCATGAGTGGATGCACATCCGACCCGACCCCAACGTCTGCACCGGCGGCTACCCCTACTCTCGTCCCGACGGCGACGGCAACGTCCACGCCGACTCCAACCCCTACCGCGACTCCAGCCCCGACAGCGACGCCCGTGCCGCGGCGGCGGCTGTTGGCACCGCGGCGGCGGCGTAGCCGCGAGTGGGTGCTGCTGTCCTTGCTACGATAGCGTCATGGGTTTCCTGAAGCGGCTCGTCATCTGGACGGTGGTGGCCCTCCCGCTCGGGATCGGCATCGGGGCGCTCGTCTCGTCGCTCTGGGGTGAGGATGCCGACATCGACCGCGCGACCGCCGGTTTCAACGGCGCCGTCGCGGGGTTCTGGCTCGGCATCATCGGCGCGCTGTCGGCTGCGGCAACGACGCGCATCGCGCGCGAGCCGCTCCGTCGAGCGGGCGGCTCCGAGTGTCTGACCGGCGCGGTTATCCTGTTCGGCCTGCTGGCAGTCGGGCTCGGCCTGTTGACGCTGACCTGAGGGGCTTCGGCGAGGCGAGGCCCGTCGTTCCTGCGGAGGCAGGAACCTCGCAGCCTTGGGGTTGGGGCAGGGTGCGCTACGCAGCCGCTCCCACGGGCAGGTCCACCTCGTACTGCGCCAGCATCGCGTCCAGGAACGCGGCGGTCTTCTCGTCCGCCTCGACGAGTGGCAGCCGGAGCCCGCCAACATTGAAGCCCGCCCGGTTCACACAGTACTTGACCGGTATGGGGTTGGAGACGACGAAGAGGCCCGACGCCATCGGCAGTTGCCGCTTGTGCTCCGCCGCCGCTGCTGCGAGGTCGCCCGCAGCCGTGAGCTCGATGAGCCGCTTGATCTGCTGCCCGATGAGGTGCGACGCCACGCTGACGACGCCCCATCCGCCGAGGCTCACGACGCCGAACGTGTCGCTGTCGTTGCCGCTCCACACCCGGAACCCTTCCGGCGCGTCGCGGATGATGGCGGCGATCTGGGCGAAGTCGCCGGACGCCTCCTTCGTGCCGACGATGTTCGGCACGTCGTTTGCGAGCCGCAGGGTCGTCTCCGCGGTCATGTTGACGATGGTGCGGCTCGGCACGTTGTACAGGATGCAGGGCAGGGAGGTGCTCTCCGCGATGGCCTTGAAGTGGCGGTATAGCCCCTCCTGCGTAGGCTTGTTGTAGTAGGGCACGACCAGCAGCTGCGCGTCCGCGCCTGCCTCCTCCGCCATCCGCGCCAGCTTGATCGTCTCGCCGGTGCCGTTCGTGCCGGAGCCCGCGATGACGGCGGCGGAGTCGCCCACGGCCTCCTTCACCTCCGTCCAGAGGCGCAGGTTCTCCTCGTGGGCGAGCGCGGGGTTCTCGCCCGTCGTACCGGTGACGACGAGACCGTCGCTGCCGGACGCCACGAGCGCCTGCGCGAGCCGCCGCGCCTGCCCGTAGTCAATCTCCATCGCCGCGTTGAACGGCGTAACCATCGCTGTGATGAGACGGCCTATGTCGCTCATGCCCCACCTCCTAGGGAGGGTGTGCCTTGTGACGATTCTACCTGACGGCGCAACCGGGCGGCGGCGCCCTGCTTGCGCGGGGGCGGCATATGACAGACCATCGGAGCCGCCATGGCCCTCGATCTGACCAAGACCGCCGGACAGCTGTACGCTGCGATGCCCTCCATGCGCGAGCAGTGGGGCTCGCACCAGCGGGCGCTGGAGCGTGCCGCAGGGCACTTCGCGACCGCCGACCCGCATGACACGGAAGCTCGTCGCGCGGCGGGCAAGGCGACGTGGCTCGTCGCGCGGCTGGACGGCGCGCTCCGGGGCGGGTTCCCACCGCCGCCGCTGCCGCCGGACCACGTCGTCGTCGCGGTGGACGGCTCGCACGTCGACGTCGACCGCCACGCGTCGGCGCGCTGCTTCCTCATCAACATCGGCTGCGTCTCGCTGCGCTACGGCGAGGTCCCGCACGCGGAACTCCGCAGCGAACCGCTGCTGTGCGCGGACGAGGAGTCGCTCGCGCTGCGCGACCGCCGCGGCGTCCGGGAGGCCAACATCGAGGGCGCACTGCTCGGGATGCACCGCGCCGTCATGGAGATCGAGGCGCTGGCGGATGCGGTAGAGCGCGCGCCGGAGGGACTCCCGGTGCTCGGCCTGCTGGACGGCACGCTCGTGCTGTGGGGGCTCACCGGAGGCATGGACTTCGTGCGCGAGGAGTTGGTCGACCGGCGTCTCGTCGACGCGATGGACCGGCTGCAGGCCGAGGCGCAGCGGCGCACGCTCGCCGTCGCGAGCCATATCAGCCGCCCACGCAGCGCGGAGGTGGTGAACGCCATACGCATCTCGCGGGAGGTGTGCGGCCACGAGACGGTGAACTGCGACGCGCACTGCGGCCAGCTGCGGCGCGGCGACCGCAACTGCGACGTGGTCGGCGGCGTTACGGACGCCGCGCTCTTCGCGAGGGAACTGGAGCCGGGCGAGCGTTCCGCGCTCTTCCACAGCGCGTCGAGCATCGTTACGGAGCATTACGGAGAGCACCAGGTGTGCTTCTTCTACGTGAATGTGGGCGAGGAGATCGCGCGGATGGAGATGCCCTCATGGACGAGCGAGGCGGGCATCCGACTGGCGCACGCGGCGCTGCTCGCGCAGACGGCGAAGGGGCACGGTTACCCGCTCGCGCTGCAGGAAGCGCATGAGCAGGCGGTGATCAACGGGGCAGACCGCGAGTACTTCGCGCGGCTGCTGTACGAGACGGTATCGTCGGAGCGACTGCCCGCGCCGACGTCGCAGAAGGCGCGCAGCAAGCGGACGCGGTTCGTATAACCGCTGCGCGTACAGACCAGCACAGGGAGGAGCGCGGATGACGCGGAACGGCTACAAGGTGATGGACTCGGACATGCATATCGTGGAACCGTCGGACATGTTCGACAAGTATCTGGACGCGCGGTTCGCCGACCAGGCGCCGCGCATCTCCCGCGCGCCCGGCAAGCGGGTAGGGGTGTTCCTGTTCGAGGGCGAGCGGCTGCCGACCTGCGACGTGGACAACCCCCACCGCATGCAGGGCATGACCAACCGCACGGACGCCGCCACCCGCCCGATGCGCGAGCGCGGCTACGACGGCCCGTCGCAGTTGGAGGCAATGGACATGGAGGGCATAGACGTGGCAGTGATGTACCCCACGGTCTGCCTCTACGTGCCGAACGGGCTGGATGGTGTGGACGGCCCGCTGTCGGCGGCGGTCTGCCGCGCTTACAACAACTGGCTGTACGACTTCTGCCAGGCGGACCCGGCGCGGATGAAGGTCGCGGCGATGGTGCCGCAGCACGACCCGAAGGAGGCGGTGTGGGAGGCGCGCCGCGCCGTGAACGAGCTGGGCGCGGTCGGCATCTACATGCGCCCCAACTTCGTGAACGGGGTGACGTTCCACAGCGCGGACTACGCGGAACTCTGGGCGACGCTGGAGGAGTTGAACGTCCCGGTGGGCTTCCACGAGGGCACCGGCTCCGTCTACCACCAGGACGGCTCCGAGTTTGCCGACAACCGCCTCATGCTACACGCCTGTTCGCATCCCATCGGCATGATGAAGGCGATGATCAGCATGATCTGCGGGGGCGTGTTCGAGAGCTTCCCCGGCCTGCGCGCCGCGTACCTGGAGGCGAACGCGGGCTGGGTGCCGTTCTGGCTGGGGCGGATGGACCGCGACTACACGCTCTACCGCGACTGGGACGCCCCGTTCCTGACGCGCCTCCCCAGCGAGTACTTCGCGACCAACTGCTACGTCGGCACGGAGGCGGACGAGTCCGAGCTGCGCTACACGGTCGACGCCGTGGGCGCAACCAACATCGTCTTCTCGTCCGACTACCCGCACCACGACTCCGAGTTCCCGGAGTCCGTCAACGAGTTCCTGGGCCACGACGACCTGGCGGACGAGGTGAAGCGGAGCATCCTCTGGGACAACTGCGCCCGGCTCTACGCGCTCGGGTAGGGCGGGTGGCAGGAGGAACAGGCATGGCGGCGCTCTTCCCCGCCTGGATCACGCGGGACGCCGCGATCATCATCGCGTCGCGGGCGTTCCACACGTTCTCACAGGGCCTGCTGGCCGTGATGCTGGCCGTCTACCTGAGGGAGCAACTGGGACTAGCCGTGTTCCTGGTGGGGCTGTTCTTCAGCCTGGGGTTCGCGAGTACGGCGGCCTTCTCGTTCCTCTCCACGTTTGTCAGCGAGCGCGTCGGGCGGCGCAAGCTGATGGTCTCCTACTCGTTGATAACGCTGGCCGGGAGCGCCGGGCTCGCCGTTAGCTCAAACCCGGCGGCGCTGGTGACGTTCGCGTTCATCGGCTCGTTCAACGGCGCGGCGGGAAACGTCGGGCCGACGCAGTCGCTCGAGCAGGCGGCGATCGCGGGCGTTGTCGAACCGTCGCGCCGCACGGAGCTCTTTGCGCTCTACCGCGTGGCCGCGGCGACCGCCGGCGCGCTGGGGGCGCTGGCTGCGGGCCTGCCCATTGCGCTGCAGTCGCTCGAGGGCGTGAGCGAGCCGGCATCCTTCCGCATCGTGCTGTGGGGACTGGTGGGACTGCGCCTGGTGATAACGCTGCTATTCATGTTGCTCTCCGACAAGGTGGAAGCCGAGCAAGGGCGGCGCGAGTGGGTGAACCCGCTGCGGCTCCCGTCCAGCGGCAGGATATTCACGCTTTCGGGGCTGTTCAGCATGGACCAGCTCGCGGGGGCCATCATCGTGCGCGGCCTGCTGGCGCTCTGGTTCAGCGAGCGGTTCGGGCTGGACCTCGCCTCGTTGGGAGTGCTCTTCTTCGTTGCGCAGGTCGTGGGCGTGGCGTCGCTCTGGGTGGCGGGGAAGCTGGCGAACCGCATCGGCCTGATCAACACGATGTCGCTGGCGCACCTGCCGTCCGGGCTGCTGCTCATCTGCATAGCGTTCTCGCCGTGGGCGTGGCTGGCGGTGGGGCTGCTGCTCTTCCGGTCGCTGTTCGACCAGATAGACGTGCCCGCGCGGGACTCCTACATCATGTCCGTGGTGCAGCCGTACGAGCGTGTGGCGATGGGGAGCATCCACATCGTGGGACGTTCCATCTCCGGTACCATCGGGCCGACGCTCTCCACGGGAGTCCTGCAGGCGATCGCGCTCAGCGCCCCGCTCGTCGGCTCCGCGCTCGTGAAGACTGCGTACGTCCTCTCGCTCTACTTCATGTTCAGGAATGTGAAGGCCCCGCAGGAGATGCGAGCGAACGAACACCGAGAGGTAGGATGACCGAAACGGTCAGGGAGCAGGCGTGGGCAAGACGGGCAGTTCGATGACATCTGGCACACGATCTTCCTCGTCGGGGACCGGGGGTGGCTGGACAGGAGGGCCGTCTGGGTGGTCGTAGGCGCCCGTGCCTGCCGTGAACTCGTCCAGGTCGTTGGTGTCAAAGACCAGCATTGGCAAGGTGGCGTCCATTCCGATACGCCCATCGAACGCCTCCAGCCGCGCTTGACTGGCGCCCTCGGCCTCTCTCCGAAAGCGAGGCAACTCGACCTCGAGCAAGGGGCCATGCAGCGCATCGCTGTAGTTCCTTGACAGTTTCCAGGCTTCTCTGTGGGGATGGACGGCGACCACCGTGCCGTCGTGCTTTCGCTGCACGTCCCAGGTTTGGAAGACCTGCCACGCTTCGGTGGCGGAATTGATAGACGGGCCGAGGAAGAGGATCACCTCTTTGCCTCTGATGCCGCCGGTCCGGGTGAAACTTGTGGGCGGCCCGGATCCTGTCGCGTAGTGGGCTTGCACATCGCCATGTACGATTGCGGTTTCCCAGATATTTCGAAATCCATACAGGAACTCATCCTCCGATATTGCTTCTCCTCCTCCTTCTTCGACGCTTTCGTTCAGGTAATCCAGTTGCTCGGTTATGCCTATGTACAATCCTGTCTGCACCGTCAATCGAGGAGAGCCCTTGCCGAGGATGTAGCTGTTGACGCGTACGTCTGCAAAACACTGGGCGGCCCCGAAGTATGAGGCGGATGCGAAGAGGGCTTCATTGTACGGCGGAGGACGGAAGGGGCCATCACTCGTGCATCGCTCCGTGCCGGGAAGGAACGTCGCGCGGACGATGATATAGGTTACGAAGTCCAGGAGGGGATCATTGAGCCCAACGGCGCCGAGCTGTCGTTCCATACTTGGAGGTATGCCGTCGAGTTCGCGGAAGTTCGCCTCTATCCCTCCGGCATAGTCGATCTCGAATACGATTCGAAGTCCAGCAAGTGCCCACCATATCTGTGAAACCAACATCGTCGTTGGAGGGGGTTGACACGGGTCGAAGGAGGAGCCGGGTTCTGGTGTGCAGGGCGGTGTCTCCTCAGTGAGATAGCCCGTGTAGAGTGTCGGCGTGGGCGTAGGGATGGGCGTCGGCGTGGGTGCTGGCTCGGCCGTGGGAGTTGCCGTCGCCAGCGCCAGGGTGGGGGCAGGCGTCGGCTGCTCCGGCTCTGCGCAGGCCGTGGCGCTGAGAAGGAACGCGCTAACCACGATTGCCCCCGCGAGCGCCAGGGCCGTGCGGAGGAAAATGGCAGAGTTGCATCGCTCCAGATTGTCCATGCAGCACAGTATAGTCTGGGGGAAGAGAAGGACGGATGGAACGTGAGGGCGCCGCAGGAGCTGCCCGCCGCGAGGCGACGGGAGGAGTATCGTCCCAGCCGTGGAGCGGCAGGCTCAATACTCCCCAGGGGCTGTCTCTTCCACCTCCAGGTCGCCGTCGTACTGGTCCGCCGGCCACCAGGCGACCTTGAAATGGTTGGTCAACCGCTCTTCGAGCACGCCCAACCGCCGGTACTCGCTGATGAGGTTGTTGAACAGTTCCTTTACACTGCGCTCTGCCTCATCCATGGTCTTGCCGTAGCCGGTGAGCCCCAACTGCGGGATGTGCGCGACGCAAACGCCGCCCTTGTACTCCTTCGTCAGGGTGGTGGCTACGATGATCTTGCCTGTCTCTGCCATGGCCGTATCCCCGACGCTGCGTCTCCGGATCCAAGAAGCACCTCAGAGCCTGCCGTCGGTCCCAGCAGCGGGCATTGTATCCGGTGGCCGTGTGGCGTACGCCGCCTGCCATGAGGCACTGCCGTCAGGCCGGAAACGGGTGAATCTGCTAGACTCACTCACAATGGCGCGCCAGCGCGCCGTACCGCTCCGGTCAGAGGATGAGATGAACGGCGACGCTCCCGAGTTTCTCCCGGACGGCCTCGTTACCAGCCCGCAACGGTTCGTCGCGGGCGGTTCTTACGTTGGCCTCAAGACCTACGCTCCGAACAAGATGGACGTGGGCCTGCTCCTTTCCGAGTTGCCGTGCCGAGCCGCCGGGGTCTACACCACCAACAAGTTCGTCTCCCCCACGGTAACGCTCACCCGGCAGAACGTCGCCGCCGGGAAGGTGCGCGGCGTCTTCGTGACCAGCGGCATCGCCAACGCCGGCGTCGGCGAGCAGGGCATGACCGACGTGAAGGAGTGCCTGCAGCTCGCCGCGGACCACCTGGGCATAGGGCCCGGTGAACTGGGCGCGGGTACGACGGGCATCATCGGCGTGGAGCTGCCGATGGCGCTCATCCGCGGCGGCATGTCCACCATCAACGTCAGCGAGGACGGCGGCGACGCATTCGCCCGCGCCATCATGACGACCGACCGCGTCCCCAAGTCCGCCGCGGTGACGTTCGCCTGCTCCGGCGGCGAGACGGTGACCATCGGTGGATGCACCAAGGGCTCCGGCATGATCCACCCGAACATGGCGACGATGCTCGCGTTCCTCACCACGGACGCCGCTGTGGACGGCGCGTTCCTGGACGCTGCGCTCCGCAACTGCTCCGACGATACGTTCAACATGGTGACGATAGACGGCGACACCAGCACGAACGACATGGTGCTGCTCCTCGCCAACGGCGCTGCCGGGAATGCGGAGATACGCGAAGGCTCGCCTGACGCCGAAGCGTTCGCCGCGGCGCTGTACGCGCTCTGCTCCCACCTCTCGCGCGAACTCGTGCGCGACGCCGAGGGTTCCAGCAAGATCTTCTCCGTGCGCGTGGCAGAAACCGCGAGCCCGCGCGACGCCCGCCTCGCGGCGCGCGCCATCGCGGCTTCCCTGCTGGTGAAGTCCGCGATACACGGCAACGACCCTAACTGGGGGCGCGTCGTCTGCGCAGCGGGCTACAGCGGCGCTGAACTGGACGCGAGCAAGGTCTCCTTCTTCATCAACGACGTCGCGATCATGGAGGGCGGGACGCCCATCCCGTTTCACCGGGAGAGCGTCATCGCCATCATGAGCAGGGATGAGGTCGCGCTCACGGTAACGCTGGGCCTGGGCGAGCACGCCGCGACCGCGTGGGGCTGCGAACTCACGGAAGAGTACGTGGTGTTCAACAGCGCCTACACCACGTAGGCGGCCCGGCGTCCGGCCCGAAGGGCTTTCATGGAAGCAGACAGCCCCACCATCCTCATCAAGATAGGCGGCAGCACCTTGGGCTCCGAGGACACGTCCTTCGGCGACGTGGCTGCCCTGCAGCAGCAGGGTGCGCGTCCGGTGATCGTGCACGGCGGCGGCCCCGCGATCACGTCATGGATGGCGAAGCTGGGCCTCCGCGCCGAGTTCGTGCGCGGCCTGCGCGTCACCGACGCTCCGAGCCTCGAAGTCGCGACGGCAGTGCTCGCGGGACTCATCAACAAGCAACTCGTATCGGAACTGCGGAGCGCAGGCGTGAACGCCGTGGGCGTCTCTGGCGCGGACGGCGGACTGTTGCGAGGCCGTGTCACCGACCCGGACCTCGGTTTCGTCGCGGGAGAACTGGAGGCTGACGCCTCGCTCGTCGAGCGGCTGACCGATGCGGGCTACGTGCCGGTCGTCGCGCCGGTCGCTTCGAGCGCGGACGACGCAGGGCAGTTGCTGAACGTGAATGCTGACTCGGCGGCAGGCGCGCTGGCCGTCGCACTGGGCGCGCAGCGCCTCGTATTCCTGACGGACGTGGACGGCATACTGAACGCGGACGGACGCCTCATCAGGCGCGTGCCGCTCTGCACGGGCGAAGAGCTGCTGCACTCCGGCATCGTGAAGGGCGGTATGCTCCCGAAACTGGAGGCGTGCCTCCTGGCGGCGCGGGCGGGCGTTCAGGCGGGGATCGTCAACGGAACGCAGGCCGGAGCGCTCCCGTCCTGGCTGGCTGGTTCGCTCCCCGGCACGGCGGTCGTCTGAGGAGCGGTACGCCATGAGCATGCGCCCACCGGACGACTTCGAGGATAGCGAACTGCCGGAGTGGCTGCGGACGCTCTTCTCCCGGGAGAGCCTCTTCTTCCAGGCAGGCGTCGTCCTCGCGGGGCTGTTCGCGCTCTACCTGGTGTTCGACCTGCTCCGCGGGGCGTACACGAACTGGCTCTGGTTCTCCCACCTGGGCCTGCGCAGCGTCTACAGCACCGTGCTGTTCACGCGCGTCTGGCTCTTCATCGCGGGACTGGCGCTGAGCGGGGGCGCGCTCTGGCTCAGCTACTACGCCGCATTCAGGTACGCGTGGGGCGAGAGCGTCTTCCGGTTCTCCCTGACGACGATCCAGTGGATACGGCTGTCGCTCATCGTCGGCGCGGTGGCGATGGGCGGCTTCATCGCATTCACGTTCGCCTCCAGCCTCGCGAACCGGTACGGCAACTTCCTGCTATTCATGAACGCCGCGGACTTCGGCATGGAGGATCCACAGTTCCACAACGACGTGGGGTTCTACACGTTCGTCCTGCCGGTGCTGCACACCATACAGGGGTGGCTGATGGGCCTGGCTCTCGTCACCCTCGTCACTACCGTTGGGCTGTACATGCTCATCTTCAGCGCCCGCGGGATAAACCCCGTCATCAGCACCGGCGCGCGGACGCAGCTCGCGCTGACCGGCGCGTGGCTCATGGTGACCTTCGCTTTCGCACACTTCCTCGACCGCTACGAGACGCTCTTCTCGCCCGTGGGCGCCGTTACCGGCACGACGTACGCGGACGTCAACGCGCGCCTGCCCGCGCTGCTGGTGCTCACTGTCATCGCGTTGATCTCCGCCGGCATCATGCTCTACGCGGTCCGGGTGGCGAACATGCGGCAGTCGCTCCGGCTCATCTTCGCCGCGTTCGGACTGTGGCTCATCGCAGGGATCGTCGCTGGGATCGCCTGGCCCGCGCTGACGCAGCGGCTCGCGGTCGCGCCGTCCGAGCTGCAGCGCGAGCGTCCGTACGTCGAACGGAACATCGAGTGGACGCGCCGTGGGTTCGACCTCGGACGCGTGGACACGCGGCTCCACGACGTGGACGAGGCGACGCTGGCGGACGGCATCGCCCAGAGCCCGGAGACGATACGGAACATACGGCTGTGGGATCCGCGTCCGCTGGAAGCCGTGCTGAACCAGTTGCAGCACCTGCGCCTCTACTACTCGTTCCTGGACGTGGACGTGGACAGGTACGTCGTGGACGGGTCGTACCGGCAGGTGCTTCTCGGCGCGCGCGAGCTCTTCCAGAGCGGGCTGGACGACGCTGCGCAGAACTGGGTGAACCGCACCCTCATCTACACCCACGGCTACGGCGCCGTGATGAGCACGGCCACGACGTTCAGCGAGTCCGGCCAACCGGACTTCATCGTACGGGACGTTCCCCCCACCGGCGCGTTCGATATCTCGCAGCCCCGCGTCTACTACGGTGAGGCGTACGGTATCGACGAGGACGAGTACGTGGCGCGTCTGAACCTCGATGAGGCCACCGCCGACACCGTCCGGGCCGGTATCATCACGAACGACGCCATCATCGTGAACACCAACGAGCCGCAGTTCGACCGACCCTCCGGGAAGGAGACCGGCAGCCCCGAGTTCATCGAGCGCTACGACGGGAAGGGCGGCGTGCCGCTCTCCAGCCTGTTCAGGCGCGCCGTCTACGCGTGGGAGCTGCTCGACGTCAACATCCTGCTCAGCCGCCAGCTCACGCCGGAGAGCAAGGTGCTCTACCGCCGCAACATCAGGGAGCGCGTCAGCGAGGTTGCCCCGTTCCTCGAACTCGACGACGACCCATACCTCGTCATCAACGACGGCCGTCTCTACTGGATACAGGATGCGTTTACGACAACGGACCGTTTCCCCTATTCCCGTCGCATCGACGGGAACCGGATAGGCTTCAACGGCGACTTCAGGGGTTTCGAGCGTCCGTTCAACTACATACGCAACAGTGTGAAGGTGGTCATCGACGCATTCGACGGCGCCATGGACTTCTACACTATCGAGATCGGCGGGCCGGACCCGGTGCTCCAGACGTACCGGAACATCTTCCCTGACCTGTTCACGCCTATAGAGAAGATGCCCCCCGGCCTGCGCGAGCACATCCGCTACCCTGAGGAGCTGCTGCGCGCGCAGGCAGACACGTTCCTCCAGTACCACATGACGGACGTGAAGGAGTTCTTCCTCAAGGAGGACGAGTGGGAGTTCGCACAAGAGGTCGTTGGGACGGACGTGATCGGCGACGACGGAAGACCTCTGGGCCCGCGCAACCGCACCATCACGCCGTACTACGTCATTATGAAGGTGCCGGGCGAGGAGGCGGAGGAATTCGTCCTCATCCTGCCGTTCACTCCCAAGGACAAGCCCAACCTCGTGGGGTGGATGGCTGCCCGGTCCGACGGTCCGAACTACGGGGAGAGCATCGTCTTCGAGTTCCCGCGCGAGCGTATCTTCAACGGCCCCAGCCAGATCGAGGCGCGCATAGACAACGACCCCGTCATTTCGGAGCAGTTCACGCTCTGGAACCAGTCCGGCTCACAGGTCGTGCGCGGCAATCTGCTCGTCATCCCGATCGGCGAGACGCTGCTCTACGCGGAGCCCATCTACCTGCAGGCAGAGTCGCTCGCCTTCCCGGAACTGAAGCGCGTCATCCTCGCCACCAACACCAGGGTCGTCATGGAGCCGACGCTGGACCAGGCCGTTGAAGCTCTGCTCGCCGGTGAGCAGGCCGCCGTCGCCCCGGACGGCGAGGCTACGGGGGAAGACGTCGGCATATCGCGGGACGACCTGATGGCCATCCTGGACCAGATCGCTCAGGCGTTAGAATCTATGCAGAGCGGCGCACAGGACCTGGAAGACTCCGTGAAAGCCCTGCGAGACCTCATAGGAGAAAGCAACTGATGGCAACCGACTCGACCGCACACGACTCCGCCTACTGGATGGCGCAGGAGTCCGAGTACTACGTCCACACCTTCAACCGGCAGCCCATCGTCGTGGAGCGCGGCGAAGGCGCGCGCGTCTGGGACGTCGACGGCAACGAATACCTCGACTTCACCGCCGGGTTGGCGGTGACCTGCCTGGGACACTCGCACCCCGCCGTCACCGAGGCGGTGCGGGAGCAGGCGGGCACGCTCATGCAGATGTCCAACCTCTACTACAGCGTGCCCCAACTGGAGCTGGCGCGGATGCTCGTGGAGAACAGCTGCATGGACAAGGTGTTCTTCGCCAACAGCGGCGTTGAGGCGAACGAAGGCGCGGTGAAGCTTGCCCGCAAGTATGGCAGGCTCCACCGCAACGGCGCGCAGAGTGTCATCACCGTCCTCAACTCCTTCCACGGCAGGACGCTCGCTATGATCGCCGCGACCGGACAGCCCGCCTACCAACAAGCGTGGCTCCCCCTCGCCGAGGGCTTCACCAACGTCCCCTACGACGACCTCGAAGCCATCCGCGCCACCACGACCGACGAGACCTGCGCCATCATGGTGGAGGTGTTGCAGGGCGAGGGCGGCGTGAACGTCCCCATGGAGGGATACCTGAAGGGCCTGCGCGAGTGGTGCGACCAGAACAACATCCTCCTCATCTTCGACGAGGTGCAGACAGGAATGGGGCGTCTCGGCACGCTCTGGGGCTACGAGTATTTCGGCGTCGAGCCGGACGTGATGACGCTCGCCAAGGGCCTCGGCAACGGCGTGCCGGTCGGCGCGTTCCTCTGCAAGGAGAGTTGCAACGTGCTGGAACCGGGTGACCACGGCAGCACCTTCGGCGGCAACGTCCTCGCCACGGCGGCGGGGCGGGCGACGCTCGGCTACATGCTGGAGCACGACATCCCCGGCCACGCCGCGCGCGTCGGCGCTTACCTCCACGCGAAGCTGGAGGAGTTCGTGACCGCGCACGCTCCGGCGACCGTGGGCACGCGGGGCGCAGGGCTGCTGCAAGCGCTGCTCTTCGACCAGCCCATCGCCCGAGCCGTCGTGACCGCCGCGAACGCGGAGGGCGTCCTGCTCAACCCCGTGCTCCCCAACGCCATCCGCTTCATGCCCGCGCTCATCATCACCGAGGCGGACGTCGACGAGTGCCTGACGAAGCTCGACGCCGCGCTCGCAAAGACACTGGCCGCATAGACGTGGCGCTCACGCCTGTCTGATGGTATGGTGAAAGCATCAGGCTAGCAGAGTGGTGGCACTCACCAGACGACGTACCATGGCCACGCGACCCCAACCTATAGAGAGTCACGCCGCTCATCGGAACCGGTTGCTTGATCATGCCTGGCGGATGGTCGAGGCGGGGGACCGGCTGCAGGCGTCGGAGAAGGTATGGGGGGCCGCCGTGCACGCGCTCAAGGTGATCGCGGATGAGCGCGGCTGGCCGTTCCGCAGCCACGTGGACGGCGTGATGATTGCTTCTTGGATTGCGGAGCAGACCGGCAAGCCGGACATATCCAACCTGTACGGCGCCGTCTCTGACCTGCACCAGAACTTCTACGTGGACGAACACCCCATAGCCGTGATCAGGGACAGGCTGCGCGGAGCGGAACAACTCCTGGCCCTGCTGCGCGACGCTCACGGGACGATGCCGGCCGACCTCGAAATGCCCACCAACGCGAACTACCGCAACCGAGTGGCGAAATACGCCCAGGACGACGCACTCAAAGAGGCCGCGCTCGGCGAGCAGCCGTAGCAGGCAACGCGAAAAAAGGAAACCGCTTCTCCATGGCTGACAAGATAGTTCTCGCTTACAGCGGGGGTTTGGACACCTCCGTTGCCATCCGCTGGCTGCAGGAGCAGTACGGCGCCGACATCGCCACGCTCACGATGGACCTGGGCGGGCAGGTGGACCTGGAGGCCGCGCGGCAGCGCGCGCTCGACATCGGTGCGGTGCGCGCCGACGTGATGGACGCGCGCGAGGAGTTCGTGCGCGACTACGTCTGGCCTGCGCTGCGGGCAGGCGCCATCTACGAGGGCGTCTACCCGCTCGCGACCGCGCTCGGCCGTCCGCTCATCGCGAAGCATCTCGTACGCATCGCCCAGGAAGAGCAGGCGTCCGGCATCGCGCACGGCTGCACGGGCAAGGGGAACGACCAGGTGCGTTTCGACGTGAGCGCAGGGGCGCTCGCCCCGGCGCTCAAGGTCGTCGCGCCCGCCCGCGAATGGGGCATGACCCGCGACGACGAGATCGCCTACGCGCAGGAGCGCAACATACCGCTGGACCTGAACAAGCGCAGCTCCTACTCCGTGGACGAGAACCTCTGGGGCCGCAGCATCGAGGCCGGCGACCTCGAGGACCCGTGGGTGGAGCCGCCGGAGGAAGCGTACGCGTGGACGGTCTCTGCCGCCGCCGCGCCGGACGAGCCGCGCTACGTGGAGATACGCTTCACGGAGGGCGTCCCGGTCGCCATCGACGGCGAGGAGCTGGGCGGCGTCGCCCTCATCGAGCTGCTGAACGAAGAGGCGGGCGCGCACGGCGTGGGGCGCATAGACCACGTGGAGAACCGGCTCGTCGGCATCAAGTCCCGCGAGGTCTACGAGGCCCCCGCCGGCACGGTGTTGCACCTGGCGCACCGCGCGCTGGAGCAGATGTGCCTCACGAAAGAGCAGTCGCGGTTCAAGGAGCGCCTCGCGCAGGAGTACGCGGACCTCGTCTACAACGGACTCTGGTTCACCGCGCACCGCCGCGACCTGGACGCCTACGTCCTCAGCACGCAACGCCACGTGAACGGCACGGTGCGCGTTCGCCTGCACAAGGGCAGCGCGACGGTGACCGGGCGCGAGAGCGCGGAGTCGCTCTACCGCCACGACCTCGCCACCTACGACGCGGGCGACACGTTCGACCACGAAGCGTCGGTCGGCTTCATCTCCGTATTCGGTCTGCCGGTGCGGACGCAGGCACGGGTGCAGGGAGAGGCCGAGTAAGTCGACTCCTCTGTCAACGCGTTATGGGAGATCCGGTTATTGTCATTCCGAGCGAAGCCGAGGAATCTCTCGGGAGACGCTCGTGATGCGCCAACGCTCTCCCGAGAGATGTTTCGACTCCGCCTCCGGCTCCGCTCAACATGACAGCACGGGCAAGCGGCGGGTGAGGGTACTCTGGGCGGGACGGGGCGGCACACGCTCCGGTTGCACCAGGGTTTCCTCGTGAGTGGGGCGCTCCTCGCGCTGGGCGCGGCCGCGGCGCTCGGCCTCAACACTGCCGTCGTGCGGCGCGGCGTGCTCCGCGCGTCCGCCTACAACGGCATCGTCATCTCCATCCTGCTCGCCGTGCCCCTGTTCGGGTTCCTCGCGCTCGTCTCCGGCCAGTTGACGCAGATCGACGGCTTCAGCGGCGCGCAGTACGCCGTCCTGGCGGCGGGCGGCATACTGAACTTCCTCGGCGGACGCTTCTCCCAGTTCCTCGCGATCCAGGCCGTGGGCGCGAACCTCACCGCGCCGATGCGCGTCCTCTCCGCGCTCGTCAGCGCGGTCCTCGGCATAACGCTGCTGGGCGAGCAGGTGGGGCTGCTGCGCGGCGCTGGCATCGCCCTGCTCATCGTCGCCCCGCTCGTCGCGTTCGCGCGGCCCCCGACCGTCCGCCTCGGCTCGCTGCAGATCGCGCGGGGCGTCGTGTTCGGTCTGTCTACGGCGGCCACCTACGGCGGCTCGACCGTCCTGCTGCGCTGGGCGCTCGCCGACTCCGGCCTCACGCTGCTCGGCGGGTTCGTCGCGCACGGCGCGGCGGCGCTCGTCCTCGCCGCGTCGCTCGCTCTGCCGGGGCGGCTGCGGGGCCTGCGCGAGGTCGACCGCACGGCGATGAAACTCTTCGTCGCCGTCACCGCGATCATGTCGCTGGCGCAGGTGCTCCGCTTCGCCGCGCTCGAATCGGCGGACGCCGCGGTCGTCGCCCCGCTCACCGAGACGATGGTCTTCTTCGGCGTGGGGTTCGCGCTCCTCTTCAACCGCGAGACGGAGGCGTTCAACCCGCTCGTGCTGCTCGGCATAGCGCTCGCCGCAGCGGGCGCCATCGCCGTTACACTCTGACCACCGCCTCCGTCATTCCCGCTATGCGGGAATCCAGCAGCCGCACCTCACCCGTCATTCCCGCGCAGCGGGAATCACGCAGCCGCACGTCCCCCGTCATTCCCGCGCAGGCGGGAATCCAGCAGCCCTGGGCCGGATGAGCCGGTTCCCTCTCGGCAACGGACCGATCCGAGCCTGCTCCCTAAACCAGGCCCCATCCCTCGGCACGAGGCGTATGCTATAGGCCATGGCTGCGATAGTTCCAGAAACCGAACGCGAGCGGAGCTACTACCGCTGGTACGAGTTGAGCCTGCTCTACTACGACGCCCTCCGTAGGGGGATCGCCGCACCCGAGGTCGAAGCGACCAAGGTGCTCGCCGACGAGGCCTGGGACGCCTACGTCGACACGATCTCCGACCTGAACGGACCCCGACAGGAGTGACGCTCGTGGCCACCGACTTCCTCTCCATCGACGACGTCACGAACGACGAGCTCGCTTGGCTGCTCGACACCGGCGACGCCTACGCCTCGCAGCGCGAGCGCGGCCCGCAGCCGCTGCAAGGCCGGACCGTCGCCATGCTCTTCGAGAAGCCGTCCCTCCGCACCAAGGTCTCGTTCGACATCGCCGCCTACGAGCTCGGCGGACACGCCGTCTACCTTGGCGCGGACGAGGTCGGCCTCGACACCCGCGAGCCGGTCGAGGACGTGGCGCGAGTCCTGGAGCGCTGGGCGTCCGTCATCGTGGCGCGCGTCATGGCGCACAGTACGCTGGAACGCTTCGCCGCGACGGCCTCTGTGCCTGTCGTCAACGCACTCTCGGACGTCGAACACCCCTGCCAGGCTGCAGCCGACCTCCTCACCATCCGCCAGCGCAAGGGCCGCGTCGAGGGGCTGAAGGTCGCCTACATCGGCGACGCCAACAACTGCGCGCTCAGCCTCGGACTCGGCGCCCTCGCGCTCGGCGCGGACTTCGCGGTCGCCTCTCCCGAGGGATACGCTTTCCCCGACGCGGACGCCGACCTCCTGCGGGCCCGCTCGACCGGCGGCGCGCTGATGCTCACCGCTGACCCGGACCAGGCCGCAGATGGCGCTGACGTCCTCTACACCGATGTCTGGACCAGCATGGGGCAGGAGGCTGAGGCAGCGCGGCGCCGGGCCGCGTTCCAGGGATTCCAGGTGAACGAACGCATACTGGCCCGCGCCAACCCCGGTGCGCTCGTTATGCACCCCATGCCCGTACACTACGGCGAGGAGATGGAGCACGGCATGCTGGAGCACCCGCAGTCCGTCGCCTACACCCAGGCCGAGAACCGCCTGCACGCGCAGAAGGCTGTACTGCGCCTGCTCGTCGCCGGCGAGTAGCACCATGACCGTTACGACGCCCCAGACGGCGGGCGCCCCGCCCGCCACGACGCTCGTTGCCATCGTCGGACGCCCGAACGTGGGCAAGTCCAGCCTGTTCAACGCGCTGCTCGGCAGACGCTCCGCCATCGTCGCGGAGGAGTCCGGCACGACGCGTGACCGCATGATCGCGCCCGCCGAGTTCGAGGGACGCCACTTCCTGCTCGCTGACACCGGCGGGCTTCTGCCGGAGCCCGAGACCGAGATCGAGGCGCACATCTCCGCGCAAGTCGACGCCGCCATCGCGGGCGCAGACGCTGTCATCTTCGTCACCGACGCGCGCACCGGCCCCGCCTACGCCGACGAGTATGTCGCGCAGCGCCTGCGGCAGGCGCGCAAACCCACCGTCGTCGCCGTGAACAAGGCCGACAACCCCAACCAGGAGTCCCTGGCGAACGACGCATACGCCCTCAGCCTCGGCGAACCCGTTCCGGTGAGCGCGCTGCACCGCCGAGGCCTCGGCGACCTCATGGACGCGCTGATGGCGCAGGTGCCGATGGACGGCGCTCCGGACGCGCCCGACCCGGAGGCACCCCGCATCGCCATCATCGGCAGGCCGAACGTCGGCAAGTCCGCTCTCGCGAACGCCATCCTCCATGAGGAGCGCTCCATCGTCAGCCCCGTGCCCGGCACGACGCGCGACGCGCTCGACACGCCGTTCGAGCTCGAGGGCGAGCCCGGCGTCCTCATCGACACCGCCGGCATACGCCGGCGCGGCGCGGTGCAGCCCGGCATCGAGAAATTCAGCGTCCTGCGTGCCGCAGCCGCCATCCACCGCTGCGACGTCGCCTTGCTCGTGCTCGACGCCACCAACCCCACGACCGACCAGGACCTTCACATCGCGGGGCAGGCTGCGGACGCGTTCAAGTCGCTGCTCGTCGTCGTAAACAAGTGGGACCTCGTCGAGCACGACGACCCGCGGCGCGAACAGCGGCGCTTCACGCGGCTCGTGCACTCGCGGATGCGGTTCCTGCCCGGAGTGCCGGTCGTGTTCACGTCCGCCGTCGACGGCGACGGCGTGCCGGAGGCGCTGCGCATGGCGTTCGACCTCCACCGGAAGCGGACGGAGTGGGTGGACGGCTCGGCGCTGAACCGCGCAGTGATGGACGCGGTCTCGCGCCACCTGCCGCCCACGAGCGCGGCGAAGGGCTCGCTCAAGCTCTACCGCGTCAAGCAGGACTCCGTCCGCCCACCCACCTTCATCTTCTTCGTGAACAACAACGCGCGCATCCACTTCTCCTACGAGCGCTACCTCGCCAACACGATCCGCGAGGAGTTCGGTTTCGACGGTGTGCCCCTCAAGATCGAGTTTCGAGGGAAGGGCGGCGTGCACGTCATCGGCGACAACCGGTCGAAGGCCGCGGCGCGTGCGCGGCGCGCGGGCGGCAGGGGCGCGCGTCCAGCCACTAACCCGTCATCCCCGCCCTCTCCGTCGTTCCCGCGGAGGCGGGGACCTCGCAGCCGTTCGGGGTCGCAGGGACAGCCATAGCCATGGAATGGCTGCTCGTCCCCGCCGCTTACCTCCTCGGCAGCGTGCAGCCGGGGCTCCTGCTCGTGCGCCTCATTCTGCGCCGCGACGTCCGGGAGGCCGGCAGCGGCAAGACGGGCATGACCAACGTGCTGCGCACCGCCGGGAAGAAGGCGGCGGCGCTCGTGTTCGCGCTGGACTTCGGCAAGGGCGTGCTGGCAGTGCTCGTAGCGATGAGCGTCTCCACCGACGCCTGGGTGGAAGCCGCGACGGCGACCGCCGTGCTCGTGGGCCACATATTCCCCGTGTTCGCGGGGTTCCGGGGTGGACGAGGCGTCGCGACCGGTCTGGGCACGGCATTCGCCCTGCTGCCATGGTCGGGGTTGGCGGGCATCGCCGTGTTCATTCCTGTGGTGCTGCTTACGCGCTACGTCTCGCTCGGCTCCGTGCTGGGCGTTACAGCGGCGGCCGGGGCGTTCGTCGTGGCCGCGCTCGCGTACGACCTCCCGACGCCGCACCTCATCTACGCGCTCGTCTGCGGCCCGCTCATCGTCGGCATGCACCGCGACAACATCGTTCGCCTGCTGCGCGGCGCCGAGCGCCGCATCGGCCAGCGCGAAGAGCAAGCGTAGCGCCTGCTTGATCCCCTCTCCCTCGAGGGGAGAGGGCTAGGGTGAGGGTACTGCGGGGAGCGGGGCTGGGTGTGGGGAGGTTGTCATTTCGAGCGGAGCGCAGCGGAGTCGAGAAATCTCTCGGGTTGTTTTCCTCCCGTCATTCCCGCGCCTTCCCCCTTCGTTCCTGCGGAGGCAGGAACCTCGCCCCCTCGTCACCCCCGCCGATAGCGCTTGCACCCCTCGCAGATGGCCGACAGTACGAGAAGTACCAGGAATGCGAACGCGAACACTGCCGTCGGCCCAGCGAGCGAGCGTAGACCTACGACGCCCCACAGCACCATCCCAGCCGCCGTGCCGACTCCCGCCACCGCCAGCATCTTGCCTCGCACGCTGTCCTCGAATACCCGGCTGTACAGCCACCGCGTTCTCCCGGAGCGAAACGCTCACCAGGGGCAGAGGCAGGCTAGGGAGCAAGGCTGCGACCGGGCAACGGGCGCGTGTCACTTGTCGGGCGACGAGCCGCCTGGGGACACTGTGCGCGGTCGCGGGACGACGAACTAGGGGGCGGATATCACAGTGAGCGTGTGGCCGGGAGCGCTATGCGGGTACCCCGTTCCTGACCACTATTCGCCTTGCGGGTTGCTTGCCAGGCCCCTCCAGATGGTGTCGACGGTCCGCTCGATCCGCTGCCTTGATTCAGGAATGCCCAACATGTGCCTCATGAACGTCGCCCCGACCATTGCATGGACGGCGACCTCCAGATCGGCGCCGGGTCGGACCTCTCCTCGCTCCACGCCACGCTGAAGGACCGCGACTGCCTCGTCTCTGCGGCGGCGTATGATTCGTTCGCGGAACAACTCGAACAGGTCGGGGTTTCGGCTCTCTTCGACCAACAGCGCGCCGATCATGGCGAAGCCTGGGCCACGCTCGGAGGCAACTTGGCCTTGGGCGAGCACCTCGACGATGTCGGTACGTGCGTCGCCTGTGTTCGGCGGCGGGCCCGGATCGTCTCTCAGGACGCCTACAGCGGCCACCGCTAGCTCCTCTTTGGAAGCGTATCGCCTGTAGATTGTGGTCTTTCCAACGCCGGCCTCAGAGGCCGACCCTAGTCAGAGCGTCTCTTCCTTCTTGGTCTTGGTTGACTCGCCAGGTGTCCCCCGTAGAGCGCACCGCGACATCCACCCATTCCTTCGACACATCGATACCTACGAACACCGGAGCGTCAGCAGACATGGGTCCTCCTATGGCCCGTCCTTGCAGATACGGGCTCGGTGGCCCAGGCAACTGTTCGGGCTCTATGATGGGAGAGGCGGGGCGGCCACGCTAACCTCCGGTCTTGTCCAAACCCAGGATGAAACGGTCTGCCCCGCCTTCCACATCAAGATACAAGGATGAGGGTGAACCGGCGGTGCTTGGGGTGTGCGATGGGGCTATGCACAGGTCCCTACACGGGGAGAGGGTGCCGCCGCTCAGCGGCGGCGGACGAGGGTGAACCGGCGGGGTGCGGAGTGGAGGTCTCTCCCTCTCTCCCAGTGGTGGGAGAGGGGCCAGGGGTGAGGGTTGGCGGCGTTGGGGCGCCCCCCCCGCTAACAATTACGAACGGAGGACGCGCGATGCGTATCGGATGGATCGGCATAGGCCGCATGGGCCGCCCCATGGTGGAGAACCTCATCCGCAAGGGTTTCGACGTGACGGTGCAGAACCGCAGCCAGGGAAAGGTGCACGAGCTCGCCGCGATGAGCGCGACCGTCGGCGAGTCGTTCGCCGCGATGGGCGCTGAGCTGGACGAGGTGCACACCTGCCTGCCGGAGACCGCTGTCGTGGAGCAGGTGCTCACCGGCGACGGCGGCGTCCTCGAACGACCGAAACAGGGGTTGATCGTAGTCGACCACAGCACCATCCACCCGGATGCTGCGCGCGACCTCGCCGCAGCCGCCCGCGAACGCGGCGCGTCGTTCATCGACGCCCCGGTCTCCGGCTCCGGCCCCGTTGCCGAGCGGGGAGAGCTGACCATCATGTGCGGCGGCGACGAGGAAGCGTTCGCAGCCGCCCGTCCCGCGATGGAGGCGATGGGGCGCACCGTCGAGCTGATGGGCGCGTCCGGCTCCGGGGCGGCAACGAAGGTGGTGAGCAACTTCCTCATGGCGACGAACCTAGCCGTGGCGATGGAAGCGCTGCTGCTCGCGGACAAGGCCGGGCTGGACCTGGAGCGGCTGTTCGCCGTCATCCGGACGGCGTCGGGGGCGAGCCGCGCGTGGGAGCGGAATGTCCCCCGCATCCTCAAGCGCGATTTCGGCAAGGACGGCTCCGCCTGGCTCACGATGAAGGACCTCGACCACGCGCACGAGTTGGCGGTCGAGTTCGGGCTCGACCTCCAGGTGTTCCAGACGGGGCGGCGCTTCTGGCACTCCGTCGTGGAGGAGTACGGCCTCGGCGAGGAGGACCCCTCGCACGGCTTCACCGCGCTCGAGCAGCGCCTGGGCGTCACCCTCGGCGGCTGACTCCCCTCTCCCTACAAGTGGAGAGGGTGCGCATCTCGATGCGCGGGTGAGGGTACTCGGGGCGGGTTGAGGTGAAGGGCCGCTCTCAGCGGCCAGAGCGTATCCTGCCTCGAACGGAGGACTGCTGACGTGCGGCGTTTCATCGCAACCTACCGCTGGGAGCTGTGGCTGATCGGCATTTCCTGCACCGCCGCGGTAGTCAGGGAGTTCTGGTCTGGCGCAGCCGTTCCGTCAGTGCTTGCGGTCGTCCTGCTCGGCGTTTCCTACATTCGCGTCCGCCGCCTGGAGCGTGACCTGCTCCCGTTGGTGTGGGGTTACTTCCTCACAATCGCCATTATCGCGGCATCCGCTGCGAACGCCCCTGCCGATCTGAAAGTTGGCTTGCCTGCCTCTTGGATCGATCTGCTACAACCACCCTGGTTCAGTCCATGGGCTCCCTCCTGGCTGGCCCTGCTGCCGGAACTCTTAGCGCTCTTCTGGTTCGCCCGCAGAGCGTCACGACTCAGCCTCGCGCATGCGTTCTTCCTTGCGGGGTTCATGTTCACCCCCGTCTCACATGTCCTGTACACCCTGTTCGTGAACCTGGACGTGAGTCTGGTCCAGCCCTCCCCTTCGAACAACGCGCTCTTCCATGCCACGTGGACCCTTGCTGCCGCGGCCACCGCGGCGTCTCTCCTGAAAGTCTGGCTCCTCGGAAACTTCGACTCGCGCGGACGCGTGTTCCGGAGAAACGCGATCGTGGTCCACCTGGCGGTCGCGATCACGCTGCCCAGCGTGGGATTCGCCGCGTTCTATCTCGTCGCACCCCGCGTCTACCTGCTGCTCGTGCTGCTTACCGTGGTTTGGTGGGCTGGTGTATTGGCCCTCATCTACCTCGTCCGCGTACGCCAGCCCACCCCCGCCCCCTTCCCCACCCCGCGGAGCGAGGAACGCTGACGTGTCACGCTTCATCGCCACCTACCGCTGGGAGTTCTGGCTGATAGTCGGCATCCCTGTGATAGCAGGGGTGGTGCGGACATTCGCATTCGTCCCTGTTGACCGCTTCGTCAGTTACAACGACGCGTTTGTCAACCTTCCGTTCTTTATCGGGAGCGCCGTTACCCTGCTGCTGCGGGCTGTCTCCCTCCTTCGGGTCAGACGCTTGGGGCGGGAATTCCTCGCCGTGCTGTGGGGCTACCTCGTCGTCGTGTCGGTCATTGGAACGCTCGCGACGGGCGCCGTGTTCTTTGTCCAGGTCCTATTTCCAGGAGCGTCGCTGGGGACGGTCATCGGTCGGACGCTCTCCATCTACGGACTCGCTACGCTGCCGGAGGTTCTCGCTCTGCTCTGGTTCGCTCGCCGGGCGTCGAGGCTCAGTCTCACCCATGCGGCCTTCCTGCTCGTCTACTCGTCATTCACAGTGGTTGGGTCGGTGACGGGCTCATCTGTCGCGGGGGGCGACACTTTCCTCATATTGGCCTCTTTCCTCATAGGCAGCGCTATCGCATTGACTGTGATGCTCACAAAGGTCTGGCTGCTCGGCAATTTCGACCGGCGCGGCCCCAGGTTCCGCAGGGACGCAGTCATCGCTCTGATGGCGACGATCATCCTGAGCGGGTACGCCAGGGTCGTGATCGCTGAACTGATTGGCTACGCGGAAGGGCCGTACCTGGCGATACTCCCGTTGCTGGGCTTGATATTCGGGATAGCTGCCTTTGCTGCGGCCACCGCGTTCGACCTGACGATACTGCTCGCGTTTTTCGCCCTCATCTACCTCGTCCGCGTCCGTGACCCCGTTCCTGAACCAGAGGCCGAGCCGCCCGCAGACCTTCGCGTACAATAGACGCGACGCCATGACCGACTACACCACCCACCACTTCGAGGCCGCCTCGCGCTACACCGTCTCCGTCGGCTACGACTGCCGCCTCTACGAGCACGACATCGACGGCTCCGTCGCGCACGCCCGCATGCTCGGCAGGCAGGGCATCATCGCCGAGGCCGACGCCGACGCCATCGTCGAGGGGCTCGATGCTGTGCGCCGCGAGATCGCGGCCGGGGCGTTTCAGTGGCGCGAGGAGCTCGAAGACCTCCACATGAACATCGAGACGCGCCTCCACGAGCTCATCGGCGAGCCCGCCGCGCGCCTCCACACCGCCCGCTCCCGCAACGATCAGGTCGCGACCGCCACCCGCCTCTACGTCCGCGACGCCATCGACCGCGCAACGTCGCTGCTGCGCGACCTGCAGGGCACGTTCCTGGCGCTCGCCGAGCGCGAGCAGGACGCACTTCTCCCCGGCTACACCCACCTCCAGCGCGCGCAGCCCGTGCCGTTCGCCCACCACATGCTCGCCTACTTCGAGATGTTCGACCGCGACGCGGACCGCCTTGCCGACGCGCGCAAGCGCGTGAACGTGCTGCCGCTCGGCTCCGGCGCGCTCGCCGGAGCGCCGTACCCCCTCGACCGCGAGTGGGTCGCGAGCGAGCTCGGCTTCGACGCCATCTCCGCGAACTCGATGGACGCCGTCTCCGACCGCGACTACGCCGTCGAGTTCCTCGCCGCCGCCGCCACGTGCATGATGCACTGCTCCCGCCTTGCGGAGGAGATCGTGCTCTGGACGTCGCAGGAGTTCGGCTACCTGCAGCTCGGGCGGCAGTGGGTCACCGGCTCGTCCATCATGCCGCAGAAGCGCAACCCGGACTTCGCGGAGATCGCGCGCGGCAAGACGGGCCGCGTCTACGGCAGCCTCGTCGGCCTGCTCACCACCCTCAAGGGCCTCCCGCTCACCTACAACCGCGACCTCCAGGAGGACAAAGAAGGCCTGTTCGACGCCGTCGACACGCTCGAGGCGACGCTCGACGCGATGCGCGGCATGCTCAGCGACTGCTCGGTGAACGCGCAGCGGATGCGCGATGCCGCCGAGGACAGCGCCTTGCTCGCGACCGACATGGCCGACTACCTCGTCGGCAAGGGCGTGCCGTTCCGCGAGGCCCACGCCGCCGTGAGCGCGCTCTGCGAACTCGCGGCGGAGCGCGGCGTGGCCGTGACCGCGCTCCCGCTTGACGAGATGCGCGCCCACTGTCCGGCGTTCGACGAGGGCGTGCGCGAGCTCACCGCGCTCGCCAGCGCGACGGCGCGCGACGTGCCCGGCGGCGCGTCGCCCGTCCGCGTGCGCGAGGCGCTCGCCACGGCGAAGGCGCGCTTGGAGGCTTCCCGTGGCTGAGATGTTCGTCATTCCCGCGAAGGCGGGAATCCAGTGTGTGTGGGCGGCGCACGCGGAGGCTTCCTGTGGCTGACGTCAAGGGGCGAGGAGATTGTCATTCCGAGCGGAGCCGGAGGCGTAGTCGAGGAATCTCTCGGGGTACGCTCGCGCACGCGGAGGCTTCCGGTGGCTGAGATGTTCGTCATTCCCGCGAAGGCGGGAATCCAGTGTGTGTGGGCGGCGCACGCAGAGGCTTCCCGTGGCTGACGTCAAACTCGCGCCCTCCATCCTCTCGGCGGACTTCGCCCGCATCGGCGAGGTCGTCCGCGAGACGGAGGAGGCCGGCGCCGACTACATCCACGTCGACGTGATGGACGGGCGCTTCGTCCCCAACCTCACCATCGGCCCGCTCGTCGTCGAGGCGATACGTCCCCACACCAGCCTCCCGCTGGACGTGCACCTGATGATCGTGGAGCCGGAGCGCCTCATCCCGGACTTCGTCGCCGCGGGCGCGGACAAGATCACCGTGCACCAGGAGGCCGTGACCCACCTGCACCGCGCCGTCCACCAGATACGCGACCTCGGCGCGACCGCGGGCGTCTCGCTCAACCCGTCGACGCCGGACGCCACGCTCACCGAGATACTGCCGGACCTGGACCTCGTCCTCGTGATGTCGGTGAACCCCGGCTTCGGCGGGCAGTCGTTCATCCCCGGCGTTCTCTCGAAGGTGCAGCGCCTCCGAGCCACCATAGACAACCTTGGCCTCGCCACCGAGCTGGAGATAGACGGGGGCATCAATCCGGACAACGTGGCCCGCGTCGTGAGCGCGGGCGTGAACGTCATCGTGGCGGGCTCCGCCGTGTACAATGACCGCATGACCGTCGCCGAAGCAGTCGCCGCCATGAGCGCCGCCGTAGCCGCATCGGGCGTGTCCAATTAGCCCCCGCATCACCTCGTCACTCCAGCGAAGGCTGGAATTCAGAAGTGCGCGTAAGCGCACACGGCCGCGTGGCGGCGCTGTGAGCGGAGGGGTGCCCGGCCCCCTCTCCCTACAAGGGGAGAGGGCTGGGGTGAGGGTACTCGGCGGGCAGTGGGCCGCATGAACATCGCCCGCTTCGCCCACGTCCTCTGCCCCGGCCTCTCCGGGCTCGTCCTCCTCATCGTTGCGCTGGCGCTCGCTATCGCCTGCGCGTCCCCCACACCAACCCCCACGCCCATCCCCACCGCGCAGGATGGCGACAGCGTCATGGTGCACTACACCGGCACGCTCGACGACGGCTCCGAGTTCGACTCGTCGCGCGACCGCTTCCCGTTGGAGTTCGTCGTGGGCAGCGGCCAGATGATCCCGGGGTTCGACAACGGCGTGCGCGGCCTCGCCCTCGGCGAGACCGTCACCGTGCGGATCGAGCCCGCCGACGCGTACGGCGAGCTCGATGCCGACCTCATCTTGGATGTACCGATCGCGGATTTCCCGCCGGAGATGGTGGGCCAGCTCGCCATCGGCATGTCCATCCCGCTCTCCAACGGCATGCAGCCGGTGATCACCAACATCACCGATGCCTTCATCACACTCGATGCCAACCATCCCCTCGCGGGTCAGGCCCTCACCTTCGACATAGAGCTAGTCGAGCTGACCAAACCCACGACTGCCCCCGAACCCACCCCCGCCGGCTGACGCCTCCTCCGTCGTTCCTGCGGAGGCAGGAACCTCGCATCCCTCGGGGCGGAGAGGCGGGACGCCTGATCCCCTCTCCCTTGAGGGGAGAGGGCCAGGGTGAGGGTGAACCGGTGGGGTGGCGTGCCTCTTGCGAAACGGGGTCGCGGTCAACACTCGTCATGGAGTCTGCCCCCCTCTCCCACTGGGAGAGGGGCTGAGGGTGAGGGTTGCCTCCTGCCCATCCTGTTGAGTGGTATGCTCGCCCCGAGGCGCGAGGAGGACCGGCATGGACATGGGTCTCACGGGCAGGGTCGTGCTCATCACGGGCGCGGGACGGAACATCGGCAGGGCCACAGCCGAGGCGTTCGCCGCGGAAGGCGCACGCCTCGTCCTCGCCACGCGCCGTAGCAGCGGCCCCCTCGAGGACACTGCGGACGCGTGCCGCTCCGCGGGCGCCGAGGTCATGACTGCTCTCTGCGACGTCGGCGACGAGGACCAGGTGAAGGCCATGGTGCAGACGTCTGAGCGCGCCTTCGGCGGCGTCGACGTCCTCGTCAACAACGCGGCGAACCGCGTTTCGGGACCCTTCCTCCAACAGTCCAACGAAGACTGGCGGGCGACCGCCGCCGTCAACCTGGACGGCCCCATCTTCGCCAGCCGCGCGGTGCTGCCCGGCATGGTCGAGCGCGGATGGGGGCGCATCGTCAACTACTCCGGCGTCTCCGCCTACCGGGGGGGCGGCGCGCTGAAGGCTGCCGTCAAACTCGGCGTCGTCGGCTTCACCCGCGGTCTCGCTCGCGAGTTCGGCAAGCACGGCGTCACGGTGAACGCCATCGCCCCCGCTTCCATCGAGGGCGAGCGCGACCCCGGCGCCGAGCGGGACGTCGACGTCTCCGGCATCGACCCCCGGCTGCCCATCCCGCGCTTCGGCCAGCCCGAAGAGGTCGCGGCCCTCGTCGTCTACCTCTGCAGCAGCCACGCGGGCTACGTGACGGGCCAGACCTTCCACATCAACGGCGGCGACATACTCCAGTAACGCCCCAACGAGGAGACACAGTGACCCAGCCATCCCCGCTCGACGCTCTCGCATCCTACGTCGCCAACGCCCTCGACCGACCCCTCCCCCCTGCCGTCCTGGAGAAGACGAAGCACCACGTCCTGGACACCATCGCGGCCATGGCCACCGGCGCCCGGCTCAAACCCGGCGAGGCCGCCATCAACTTCGTCCGCTCCCAGGGAGGCGTCCCCGAGGCCGCCGTCGTCGGCTCCAACGTCGTCACCACCGCCATCAACGCCGCCATGGCCAACGGCATGCTCGCCCATTCCGACGAGACGGACGACTCCCACGCCCCGTCGCTTACCCACCCCGGCTGCGCCGTCGTCCCCGCCGCGCTCGCGGTGGCCGAACGCCAGGACGCCTCCGGCGAGGCCTTCCTCCGTGCCGTGGCCCTTGGATACGACGTCGGCTCGCGCATCGCGCGGCTCATGGGCGGCATCGACGCCCGCGGCATGCACGGACACGCCACCCACACCATCGGCCCCATGTTCGGCTCGGCGGCCGCCGCGTCGGCCCTCGTGGGACTCGACCCCCAGGGCGTCCGCTACGCCCTCTCCTACACCGCCCAGCAGGCCTCGGGCATCACGTCCTGGGCGCGCGACTCCGAGCACATCGAGAAGTCCTTCGTCTTCGGCGGGAACGGCGCACGCTCCGGCGTCACCTCCGCGCTCTTCGTCGCTTCCGGCATGTCCGGCGAGGAGGACGCCTTCGAGGGTGAGAACGGCTTCCTGGACGTCTTCTGCCCCCGCCGGGACGAGTTCCCCCAGTGGGTCGCCAGCCTCGGCTCCCACTACGAGATCACCCTCACCAACATCAAGAAGTTCTCCGTCGGCTCGCCCATCCAGGCCGCCGCCGAGGCTATGACCTCTCTCGTCTCCGAGCACGGCGTTGCGCCCTCCGACATCCGGGAGATCGAGGCGCTGCTCCCTCCCCAGGGCGCCAACATCGTGAACGGACGCCACATGCCGGACGTGAACCTCCAGTACTGCATGGCCGTCATCGCCCTCGACGGCGGCAAGCTCACCTTCCAGGCCACCCACACCTACGAGCGCATGAGCGACCCCGCCGTCGTCGAGCTCATGGCGAAGGTCCGCCTGCAGGGCACGCCCGAGTTCGCGGGCATGGAGCGGCAGCGCCCCGCCACCGTGCGCATCCACACCGCGAACGCCGTCCTGGAAAGGCACGTCCCCGCCGTCCACGGCACGGCGGACAGCCCCATGACCACCGAGGAGGTCGACGAAAAGGCCGTGGACCTCATCGGCGGCGTCTACGGCGAGCAACGCGCCCGCGACGTCGCCGCCGCCGTGCACGCCCTCGACACGACCTCCACCGCCGCTCTCCGCCCTCTCCTCACCGAGCCCTAGTCGCGTCGTTCCTGCGGAGGCAGGAACCTCGCACTTGTGGGGTGGTGCGCGGGATGTGCGTAGGAATGGGACTGGCGTCTGATTCCCTCTCCCTACAAGGAGACCCTTGCAAAACCGTGAGGGAAGATGCGGTGCGGGGTTATTCGATCCCTTCCCCCTCGATGGGGGAAGGATAGGATGGGGGTGAATCAGCAGGGTCTGGGCTGTGCGATGGGGTTACGCGAAGGTCTCTACAAGGAGAGAGGGCTGGGGTGAGGGCCCTGCGGTGGGGCGGACGGGGCGTATTTCCCCTCTCCCTTGAGGGGAGAGGGTTAGGGTGAGGGTGAACTGGCGGTGGGGCGTGATGGGGGCCGGTCCCCCCCTTCCCGGGATGAGAGGGTCGCCGCCCCCGCGCTTCGGCGCGCAAAGCGGTGGTGAGTGAGGGCCCTGCGGGCGAGGCTTGGGTCGCCTCGGTCTCCCCTCTCCCGCTGGGTGGGAGAGGGGCCGGGGGTGAGGGTCTGGCGGGGCGGGTGGGTGTATCTTCGTTCGTGGTGAGCCTGTCGAACTAAACTTGGAGAGAGATAGATCGAGTCGCTCGTATGCGTACAGTCGTAGTCGATACCGACCCGGGCGCCGACGACGCGCTCGCGCTCATGATGGCGCTGAACTCCTCCGATCTGCTGGTTGAGGGCATCACCACGGTTGGCGGCAATGCCACTCTGTCGGAGACGACCGATAACGCGCTTCGGCTGGTTGAACATCTCGATGGGGAACGGAGCACGATACCGGTGGCGGTCGGCGCCGACCGGCCATTGCACGGCTCGTTCACCCATGCGTACCACGTACACGGCTCGGGAGGACTTGGCGTCCGCCTGCCTGACCCGACGCTCGATCCGCATGGAGTGAGCGCGGTCGAGTTCATGTGCGACCGTGCGGCAGCGTCTGCCGGGCAACTGAGCGTCATCGCGCTCGGCCCGCTGACCAACGTAGCCGCCGCGCTGCACCGCTGCCCGGAGCTGGTGGGTACGCTCGCAGAGATAGTCGTCATGGGCGGGGCGTTCGAGGTGCCGGGCAACATCACGCCCTACGCTGAGTTCAACATCCACGAAGACCCCTGGGCCGCCAACGCCGTTTTCGGTTCCGGGGTGCCGGTGACGCTCGTCGGCCTTGACGTGACTCGCCAAACGCCCATGCATCGCCGGAGCGGTCCACGATGGTTCGACGGCAAGTCCAGGTCTGCCCTGCTGGGCAACCGCATCCTGGCGGACCGCTTCCAGGACCGAGGCGACGCTCAGGAGTTCTACCTGCACGACCCGTTGGCCGTGGCGGCGGCGATCGACCCGGACCTCCTGACGTGCCACCTGGCGCAGGTTTCCGTCGTGACGGACGGGGACGAACGAGGACGGACCCTCGCAACATACGGGGACGGGACGGTGAAAGTGGCGCTGGGAGTGGATGCCGGACGAGCCGTAGAGCTCGTTCGGAGTCTGGTCTCGGGGCAGTAGAATCCCAAGGAGAGGAGTTGCGTGAGAGCTGTGGCCGTTTCGTCGCGTCCGCTCGGCTGGGTGACTCGGGACGCCTGGCTGATGATAAACGCACGGTTCCTGAGGACATTCGCCCAGTCGCTCATAGCCGTCTTCTTCGGGATATACCTCATCGAGCTGGGCTACAGCCTCGTGCAGATGGGGCTGCTGGTCACCGTTGGCTCGCTCGGCAGCACCCTGTTCGCCACCCTGATCGTCTTCGTCGGCGACACCCTCGGCAAACGCCGGCTGCTCATAGGGTTCACGGCGATGATGGCGCTCGCTGGGCTCGGCTATGCGTTCACGGAGCGGTACACGCTGCTGGCGCTCGTCTCGTTCTTCGTGGGGAGCCTCGCCATCTCGGGGAGCGGGCCGAGGGGGCCGGTCCAGCCGCTGGAACAGGCGGCGCTTCCGGATACCACCACGGCGGAACGTCGCACGGACATCTTTGCGCTTGCGGGCATCGGCGAGCGGGCCGCGCGGTTGACGGGCACGATCGGCGCAGCCATGCCCGCCGTGCTGGTCGCGCTCTTCGGTGTGGGCGAGATCACGGCTTTCAAGCTCATGTTCGTCGCCTACGCCGTTCTCATGCTGGCGTCTGCGGCTATGTACGGCCTGCTCTCGCCGGAGGTCGACTCCGGCGTGACCGGGGGCGGATGGCGGAACCCCCTGAAGCTCGAATCGCGGAAGACCATCTTCTCCCTCGCCGCGATCGTCTCCGTGGACGGCTTCGCGACGCGGTTCGTCTTCTTCAGCCTCGTGGGAGCGTGGTTCCGCCTGGAGTACGGCTTCGAACTCGCCGAGGTCAGCTACGTCCTCGCCGGGTCGACGGCCCTGAACATGGTGTCGATCTGGGTTGCGGCGCGCCTGGCGGACCGAATAGGCCTGCTGAACACGGTCGTCTTCACCCATATCCCGGCGGTGGTGGCCACAATCGCCATCCCCTTCGCTCCGACGGCCTGGCTGGCTGTCGTCTTCTGGTACCTGCGGGCCTTCTTCGGGCAGATGGACGTTCCTGCCCGGCAGTCCTACATGATGGCGATTGTGAACCGGGACGAGCGCGTGGCCATGGCCAGCATCACCAACGTGAGTCAGGCGGCCATCGGCGCGGTTACGCCGTCGCTCGCGACCGTTCTGTGGCAGATGGTCTCGGCGAGCGCGCCGTTCGTCGCCTCCGGCGCGCTCAAGACCGTCTACCTTATCGGCCTGTACGTGGCGTTCAAGGACGTCCACCCGCTGGAGGAGCGGGAGCGCGCCGAACGGAGGCGGCTGGAACGCGAGGCGCGGCGCTCCTGAACCCCGCGGACTCCGGCGCCCCGGCCCACGAGTATCGGTGTGTTTTGTTGCTATGGCGTCCAACCCATGGGGGCGGCTCGGCTACAATGGCGCCGGCCCGGGGTCTTATCCCCTCTCCCTACAAGGGGACCTTTGCACAACCGTGAGGGGAGATGTGGTGCGGGGTTGTTTGATCCCTTCCCCCTTGATGGGGGAAGGTTAGGATGGGGGTGAATCGGCGGGGTCTGGGGTGTGCGATGGGGTTGTGCAAAGATCCCTACAAGGGGAGAGGGCGAGGGCGAGGGTATTGCGGTGGGGTGGGGCGTGGAGCGTTGCAGAAGGTTACGTGAGGTCTTGAGAAGGGGGAGTTATGGCAACCATCGTAGGCAGGTTTGGCATGTCGCACGACCCGCAGCTCTACGTGCCTCCCGAGCTGTGGCCCAACATCCTCCGTCGTGACGACATCGGCGCCGAGAGACCAGGTATGCGTGAGCAGATCACGGAGGCCATGATGCAGCGCCGGTACGACGCATGCCTCGAAGCGATGGACACCATCCGCGCCAGGATCGACGAGATTGCGCCCGACACGATAGTGTTGATTGGGGACGACCAGCGGGAGAACCTGCTCGAGGACAACACACCGCCGTTCCTCGTCTACATCGGCGACGAAGTGGACGCGAGCACCAGGGTCTCGCACTACCACCTCGGTGAGCGGTTCACCGACACGATCACCAGGTACCAGGTCGACGTTCCGCTTGCCAGGTGGACCATCGACGCACTGCTCGATTCCGGGTTCGACCCCGCATGGTCGAGCGACACCCGGCATGAGCAGGGACTCGGCCACGCGTTCGGCCGCCCGCTCCACACCACGAATGACGACGCCCGCTACCGCATCGTTCCGGTCATGGTCAACACCTACTATCCGCCCACGAGTTCGCCGCGGCGGTGCGTGGACTTCGGACGCGCTCTGGCGCAAGCCATCGCGTCGTTCGACGAGTCCCGGCGCGTCGTGGTCGTCGCCTCCGGCGGCCTCTCCCACATGACGATCGACGAGCAGCTGGACCGCGAGTACCTCGAAGCGGTGGAAGCTCACGACATCGACTACATGGCTGCGATGGACCCCGATGTGCTGGTCGGCGGAACATCCGAGATCAGGAACTGGATCATCGCCGCCGCCACGAGCGACAGCGGTGGGCGCGTCATCGACTACCAACCCTGTTACCGAAACCTGGCCGGCGTCGGATGCGCGATGGCCTTCGCCGAGTGGGCATGACCGACTCGCCGGCTGACGCCCGTTCGCAGATCTGTCATGCCGCCTTCTCTGTCGTTCCTGCGGAGGCAGGAACCTCGCAGCCCATGCCCGTCATTCCAGCGGAGGCTGGAATCCAGACGCGCGGCGCAGACGCGCGCATGCGCAGCCAGCGCGCACGGTTACGTGGTGGGTGAGGGTGCGGCGGCACGGAGCCTGTCATGCTGAGCGGAGCCGAAGCATCTCTCGGGCGTCCGAGCGGCGGCGGGTGAGGGTGAACCGGTGGGGTGACGGGGTGGTGCTTAGCGTAGGGGCGTCTCTAGTGGGCACCCATGCTCCGTCACTCCCGTGAAAGCAGGAGCCCAGGTGCGGCCGATGACGACGGCGTGTCGGTCGGGCGTGGAGCCGGAGTCGGCTCGTCTGGACCGCAGCCTGACGCCACGACGGCCAGCAACTAGAGGTTCATCAGAATTCCGATCAGTCTCACTTGGAGAATCATGGCCCTTAACCTCTGTTGTGTCCGAACCGGCGGTTCCGGCTGGCTGCGACAACTCAGTTCTCTTCGCTACGACACCGCGTATGAAGCTGTAACTGCTCTCGTGAGGAAACTGCCGACCACATCATTGAACTGCTGACGTGCATCCCATTGGACGAGGTGTTTCGCTCGCTCCAGGACGCATACCTCGATTGCCGGACATATTGAACGAAGTAGTTCGACGCGGCTTTGGACAGTCATGTTCTGGTCCTGTTCCCCAAAGACGAATTGGACGGGAAAGGGGGCTTTCCCCAGGTCAGCCAGCGGAGGACTACCCTCTCTCCTTGAACTACGAGGTTCGGCAGCCCGGGCCTGGTGCGCCGCGAAGCGCGCTCCCGTACTCATCCGGTAGCGAGTCTCGAGTTCCTCGACTGTGATGATGGATGGATCGTAGAGATCATTGGCGATGGCTGCACGAACACGTTCCCGGTCTGGCTCCTCGTCAGCGCGCGCTGGAGCCGCCAAAGGGCGGCGCTTCGGAACACTCTCGCCCTCGGGTACGGGGAGCATACTGCCAGTGCCGACAACCACCAATGCCAGGATTCGATTTGGCACGTCAAGCGCCATTTCTGACGCCAGCCTTCCGGCGTGCGAGTGTGCCAACAAGCAGAACTTGTCGATGGCTAGTGAATCGACGAATCCTTGGACGGACCCCTTTGTGGCCTCGTCGGAGTTCTGTTCGAGTGGGTCGGAGCCCCCATACCCGGGAAGATCGAGGGCAAGTGTTCGGAAGCCACGTTCGGCGATCGCTTCCATGTTGCCCCGCCAGACGTCGCCGGAATAACCCAACGCCCCGCCGTGCAGCAGCACGACGTCAGGCCCATCGCCTGCGGACAAGTACCGCACCTTACGTCCGTGGATGCGAGTGGACCTCTCCTTGACTTCCACGGTTCCTATCCCTGGGAAGCCTGGGCGACGTCGAACAACACACCGTCCGGATCGCATAGGTGGACTTCGCCATAGGCACATTGCTTGAACAGCGCATCGCGGGAAGCTGCCTCACTGTCCCTGCCTTCCGACCGTTGCAGAGGCGCTGCTTCCTCATGCTCCTCCACGAAGCGGGAGAAGTCTTCTGAGAACTCCTGGAGGTCTTCTACCTCGAAACCTATGTGATCCAGGTTTGGACGCTCGATCCCTCCCCCGGCGAAGTCCGAGATCCGCCATGGGCAGATAACGAAGTCGATGGTGCCATCGCTGAGATAGTAGGCGCCGTAGTCGTCGGGCTCGCGGACCCACGCGAGGTCGAAGACGTCCATGTAGAACTTTGCCATCGCTGCCGCATCCATGGTCCGCATCGTCAGGTGACGCACGTGTCGCGTGTTCTTCCGTTCAGACTCGGTGTAGATGCCCTTGCGGTTGTCCATCGAGCGATGGGACAGATCGAACACGTGGCCCTCGGGGTCATGAGAACTGATGCCCGCGAAGGGGCGCGAGCCTGGGCGCTGAAGCAACTCGACCGCCGGATACATGCGGTCGATGCGGGAGCGGACTTCGTCGAGGTCGTCGACCTCGAACCCGAAGTGGTCCAGGCTGCCCTGACGCCCGGGGGCCCGGAGATTGAAGTTGAGGCCAAGGTAGCCATCACTGACTGCGCCGCTGGTGTCCCCTTCACGGAAGGGTCTCATGCCAAAGAGACTCTTGTAGAACAGCTGACTGCGCTCAGGATCCGGAGTGACGATCGCGATGTGCTTTAGCCTTGCTTGCATGGCTCATCCCCCGTAAAGCTGGCTCAGACTGTCGGGAAACACGAAGCCGTCATCCGGCGAGAATGCCGTCCCTGCGAACGGAATCGAACTATAGTCGGAGGCTATTTTAGCGATTGTGCTCTGTCAAGTAGCGCTTCGTGCATGTAACTGTTCAGAGTTGATGAGTTCGTCGTTCCTGCGGAGGCAGGAACCTCGCAGCCTGGGGTTGGGGTGGCCCTTGTCATGCTGAGCGGAGCCGGAGGCGCAGTCCGCGCTTCAGCGCGCAACATCCTCTCGGGTGCGCGCCTCGCCTATACGAACCTTCCCCGAGAGATTCCTCGGCTTCGCTCGGAATGACAACCCTCCGAAGGCATCTCCCCCTAACTCTGAACAGTCACTCGTGCATGGGTTATGGATGGCTGGTTCTCTGACGCCCCCCATCCTTCCATACTGTCCATCCCCGTGGGTTGTGTGACACCGCCCCGTTGCGCGGACAACGCATCCCGCCCTACGATGGTTCCGGACGCCGACCGTTCGGTGTGCTCAGGAGTGCCGTGGCGCAGAATGGCCCACAATGGCTCACCCAGCACCCAACGCGGGACGGCGTTGCCAGGGGTGAAATGAGCAGGAATGAGCAGAAATGAGCCACAATTTTATGTTGTGCTCCCCTGACGACCCCGTTCCCACGAGTGGAACGGCATGCTCATTCCGGGCCATCCGCGCTCAGAAGCGCGCAGGACGTGCTCATTGCCGGTCGTTCGCTGCTCATCGTGGTGCACAGCTGCCGAAAACTGCAGCAATCTTCCCCGGAAATAGGCTTGACCCAGGGCGTGCGGAAGGCCAATCTAGCGTCTCATCATTTGACGTACGCCATTTCGGAGTACGGAGGGGAACGCCCCGTGGACACGGCGGAACAGATACTGCGCGAGAGCACGGTCATCGCCGTCGTCGGCCTGTCCGACAGGCCGGACCGTCCGTCGCACGGCGTCGCGAAGTACATGCAGGAGCACGGCTACCGGGTCATCCCGGTGAACCCGAGGCTGACCGGGCCCGTGCTCGGCGAGCAGCCGTACGCCAGCCTGGAGGACGTGCCGGAGCACGTCGATGTAGTGGATATATTCAGGAGAGCGGTGGATGTGCCGCCCGTCGTGGACGAGGCCATCCGCATAGGGGCCTCCGCCGTGTGGATGCAACTGGGGATATCCCACGGCGAGGCTGGAGCAAAGGCGGAAGCCGCCGGCCTGCGCGTTGTCATGGACAAATGCCTGGCCATCGAGCACCGCCGGATGAAGGGTCCGTAAGCACAGAAAGACGCCGCCACAAGAGGGGGTGCGTGCGCCGGCGACGGGAGTCGTCGTTATGATCTACCGTGAAGAAGAGCATGTCCGGTTGTTGAAGGAGCAGACCCGCACGGCAGTGCGGCTGGCGATGAACGGAGAGTGGGCGGAGGCCGCCCGGCTCAACCGCGAGATACTCGAAGCCGCGCCCGACAACGTCGAGGCGATGAACCGCCTTGGCAAGGCGCTCACCGAACTCGGCGAGCCCGGTCGGGCCCTCGACGCCTTCCGCCGTGCGCTGGCGCTCAGCCCTGGCAACCCCATCGCCGCGAAGAACGTCGAGCGGCTGCTCGCCGAGTCGAACACGCCCCAGCCCCGCTCCTCCAATGGGACCGGCAGTACGCTCAAGCCGCGGATGTTCATCGCGGAAAGCGGCAAGAGCGCCGACGTCACGTTGCTGGCGTCGACCGGCCTCAACCCCTCGCCCGGCACGCCCGTGACGCTGGAGGCGAACGGCTCGACCCTGGGTGTAATGGCCCCGGACAACAGCTGCCTGGGGCTCGTGCCGCCGAACATGGCGCGCCGCCTGCTCTGCCTCATCTCGGGCGGCAACCGCTACGAGGGTGCGGTCTCCGGCACGGCCAACGGCGCGGTGCGCGTCGTCCTGCGTGAGGTCTACCAGCACCCGAGCCAGCGCGCGAAGGTCTCGTTCCCGGCACAGCCGAAGCCTGTCGAGACGCCGTTTCTCCCGGCGCTCGATGTCGTCACGGCGCCGGACACGACGCCCGTCAACGTGCCGGGGGTGCCGCTGTCGCTCCTCGACGACTCCCCGGAGCTCGCCGCCGTCGGCGCCGGCATCGGCATCTTCGACGACGCCCTCCTCCCGGACCTCCCCGAGGACGACGACTAGCCCGCCGCCCCTGATCCCCTCTCCCTACAAGGAGACCTTTGCGTAACCTTGCCAGAGGCGTAGCTGGGGGTGTCTGATCCCCTCTCCCTACAAGGGGAGAAGGCTGGGGTGAGGGTACTGCGGCGGCGGGGTGTGGGGCATGTGGGCGGGGGCCGCGTGCTCCCTCTCCCGATGGCGGGAGAGGGCTGGGGTGAGGGTTGGCGGGGTGTGGGGTATGCACTGGGAGCGGCGGTGGGTGAGGGCCCTGTGCGCGGGGCGGGGATTTACCCCTCGAGGCTCTCCGCGAGCAGCTCCAGCAGGTCCTTCGCGGACTTGCTGTCCTCCGCCCCCTTTGCGCCGATGCCCTCCTCCATCATCTGGAGGCAGAACGGGCACGAGACGCCGACCGCGTCCGCGCCGGTGTCCAGGAAGTGGTCGGTGCGGATGTGGTTGACCCGCGTGCCCTGCTCCTCCATCCACATGCGCCCGCCGCCGGCGCCGCAGCAGAAGCCGCGCTCCCGGCAGCGCCCCTCGCCCATCTCCACGAGCTGGAGGCCGGGGATGGCGCGCGCGATCTCTCGCGGCGCCTCGTAGATGTCGTTGTGGCGTCCCAGGTAGCACGAGTCGTGGTAGGCGACCGAGAGCGGCACGGCCTTCGCCGGCCGGATGCGCCCATCGCGGATCAGCCCGGCGACGTACTCGGTGTAGTGCGTCACCTCGAACTGCCCGCCGAACTGCGGGTACTCGTTCTTCAGCGTGTTGAAGCAGTGCGGGCAGAGCGTCACGATCCGCCGCACCTCGTAGCCCTTCAGCGTCTCGATGTTCTGCTCCGCCATCATCTGGAAGAGGTACTCGTTCCCCATCCGGCGTGCCGGGTCGCCCGTGCACGTCTCCTCGCTGCCGAGCACCCGGTACCGCACGCCGGCAAGCTTCAGCACCGATGCCATCGCCCGCGCGACCTGCTGGCCCCGGCCGTCCAGCGCCGCCGTGCAGCCGACCCACAGCAGCACGTCGTGCTCCGGGTCCTCGCTCATCGGAACGGCGTCCGCTCCCTCCATCCAGTCGGTGCGCGTGGCCTGCGTGCCGCGCCACGGGTGCCCCCGCTGCTCCATGGACGTGAGCGCGTTCATCGCCCCCTCCGGGACGTCGGCCTCCTCCATCGTCAGGAAGCGCCGCATGTCCACGATGGAGTCGATGTGCTCGACGAATGCCGGGCACGCCTCCATGCACGCCCTGCACGTCGTGCACGCCCAGAGCACGTCGGTCGAGATCGCGCCGTGTACGAGGTCGGCTTCGGGCGGGGGCGGCTCGGCGTCCGGGCCCAGCGCCAGCAGCACCGGCGCTCGGGACTCCATGTAGGCTTTCGCGTCCTGGACGAGCTTCCGGGGAGAGAGCGGCTTGCCGCTGCGCCACGCGGGGCACTGGTCCTGGCACCTCCCGCAGTTCGTGCAGGCGTCGAAGTCGAGCAGCTGCTTCGATGTGAGCTGCGTGATCTCCGATGCGCCGAACACCTCCAGCGTATCGAGGTCGCCCATCGGCCGGAGGGCGCCCTTGGGCCGCGTGACGGAGGAGCGCATCACGAGGTTGAGCGGGCTGACGAAGATGTGCATGAGCGGCCCGAACCGCCACGCTGCGTAGACGAACGTCGCGGACATCAACCCCGCGTGCGCCCACCACAGCGCGAAGTGCGAGACCTCCATGGCGTAAACCGTGAACCCCAGACCGCGGATGCCCACTGCGATGACGTACGAGAACGGCGACCAGTACGCCGACGCCACGCTGTAGAGGTCGCTCGACGACTCCAGCTCCGTCGCCGCCATGCGGAGCGACTGCAGTACGAAGCCGGAGAGCGCGCTCGCCAGCAGCAGCGCCAGCAGCACGTTGTTCTCCAGCATCGTGTTCAGCCGGGGCGGACGCACGACGTACCGTCGCCACGCGGCGAGCGCGATGCCTGCGATGAGCATGACGCCGCCGATGTCCCAGATCAGCTCCAGCTGCAGGCCGATGTTGCGGGTCGGCAGGTGCCAGCCGAGATACTTCTCCGAGTTGAACTCGATGGCGTCGAGCGACGTGGCGATGAACAGGATGACGATGCCCCAGAAGATGAGGAAGTGCATCATGCCGGGGTAGCGTTCGTTCCGGACGAAGCGCCGGTGGCCCGCGGAGTCCACGAGCAAAGTGCGGAGCCCCGCGCCGAGCCGCATGCGCCACGTCCCGGCGTCCGGGTTCGGCTTCCCGAGCCGCCAGTATCGCGAGCGCTGCCACAGCGCCCACGCGATGGCGGCCAGCGCGATGGGAGCGGTGAGGTAGACGAGCGCGCCTAGCGGGTAGCCGATGTTCCAGAAGTCGAGCCGTCCGGTCAGTTCAGGTGGCAATGCACAACCTCGGTGCGAGTCTAGGGCGGGAGTTTAGCAGGCCGCGCGGCAGCGACAGGCGATTGTTTCGGCTCTGCTCCCTCCTGTGTTCCAATGGTAGTATTGATTCCCGCCTCGTCGAACAGCAAGAGCACGCATGCCGAGAATCTTCGACAACCTGAAGCCCGACACCAAGCTCCTGCCCGCTCTACAAGAGACCTTCGCTGTTTCTTCGCGAGCTGACCTCTGTGTTGGCTACTTCAATCTGAGGGGATGGGCCGGACTTGCTCCCCATGTCGACTCCTGGGGACCGGAGGACGGTCCATGTCGCGTTCTCATTGGCATGCAGCGCCTACCCCATGAGGATCTCAGAGAGGCGTTGAGTCTGCTGGATAGGCCCCCTGGCATGGACAACCAGACTGCCCATCGCCTCAGGGTCCAACTGGCCGAGCAGTTGCGCCAGCAGCTCACCATCGGCACACCCACCAACTAGGACGAGCAAACCCTGCGGCACTTGGCCGCGCAGCTTCGAGCAGGCAAGGTCGTCGTCAAGCTCTTCCTCCGCCACGCGCTGCATGCGAAGCTCTACCTGCTGTTCCGCAACGATCCCATCAATCCCATCGTCGGCTACCTGGGCAGCAGCAATCTGACCTTCGCCGGCCTCTCTGGTCAGGGTGAACTGAACGTGGACGTGCTTGACCACGACGCTGCCCTCAAGCTCAAGGCGTGGTTCGAAGACAGGTGGAACGACAGGTTCTGCGTCGACATAACCGAAGAGTTGATCCGGATCATCGAGGAGAGCTGGGCGCGGGAGGCTCTGATTCCTCCTTACCACGTATATCTGAAGATGGCCTATCACCTCTCCCACGAAGCCCGCGCAGGGCTCGCCGAATTCAGGATACCCAGCGTGTTCGGCGACCGCCTGTTCGACTTCCAGGCCGCGGCGGTCAAGATTGCCGCGCATCACCTGAACAAGCGCAACGGCGTGCTCATCGGCGACGTGGTGGGCTTGGGCAAGACCCTCATGGCCACCGCAGTCGCCCGCATCTTCGAAGACGACTACGCATTGGAGACCCTGATCATCTGCCCCAAGAACCTCGTTCCCATGTGGGAAGACTACGCCCATGAGTACCAGTTGCGTGCCCGGGTGCTGTCGCTGAGCAGAGTCCTTGGAGAGTTGCCCGACCTGCGCCGCTATCGGCTCGTCGTCATCGACGAGAGCCACAACCTCCGCAACCGCGAGGGCAGGCGCTATCGAGCGATTCAGGAGTACGTCCGTGCCAACGAAAGCAAGTGCATCCTCCTGTCGGCGACTCCCTACAACAAGACGTACTTGGACCTGTCCAGCCAGTTGCGCGTATTCGTGGAGGACGACCAGGACCTCGGCATACGCCCTGAACGGCTCTTGAGAGAGTTGGGCGAAGTGGAGTTCAGCAGACGGCACCAGGCATCCACGCGCACCCTGGCAGCTTTCGACTTCAGCGAGCACGCCGACGATTGGCGCGACCTGATGCGGCTCTACCTCGTCCGCCGAACCCGGAGCTTTATCCAGGATAACTACGCAGAGACCGACCAGGAGACCGGCCGGAAGTTCCTCACCTACGAGGACGGAAGCAGGTCGTATTTCCCTACCCGCATTCCGAGGACAGTCAAATTCGCCATCAACGAGTCCGATCCTGATGACCAATACGCCAAGCTCTACTCGCAACAGGTGGTCGACACTGTCAACGCGCTCCACCTGCCCCGGTATGGACTTGGCAACTACGTCCTTGACAACCCGAAGGTGGGGCTGACACAGGCCGAGGGGCGGCAGATAGACGACCTCTCCCGCGCGGGCAAGCGTTTGATGGGTTTCTGCCGCACGAACCTCTTCAAGCGACTCGAGAGCAGCGGAGAAGCCTTCCTGCAATCGGTGGAACGTCACGCTCTCCGCAACTACGTCTACCTCCATGCGATAGGTAATGGCTTGCCGCTCCCCCTTGGCACACAGGATGCGGAGATGCTCGATTCCCGTTTCTCCGACGCAGACGAGGCGCAGGGGTCACTCCCGGACCCGGACTATGACGAACAGGAGGAAGAGGAGACAGAGGAGATCGAAGAGACCGGCGGCGCTTGGACAGTGGCTGGCTTCGAAGCCCGGGCCGCCGAGATTTACGCCGAGTACGAAGGACGGTACAAGAGACGGTTCAAGTGGCTCCGCTCCGACCTCTTTCGCCCTGACCTGCAGGCCGAACTTCAGTCCGATACGAACGCTCTCTTGGGAATACTCCAGACCTACGGGAGGTGGGACCCGGCGCACGACGCCAAACTCGAGGCACTCCACACGCTGCTTACTGATGCGTTTCCCCAGGAGAAAGTGCTGGTCTTCTCTCAGTTCGCTGACACGGTCCTCTACTTGGAAGGGGAACTGGAGAAGAAGGGCGTGAAGGCTATGGCCGGCGTCACGGGAGGGTCCGCTGACCCAACCCAGATGGCCCAGCGGTTCAGCCCGGTGAGCAACCAGCGGCGCGCAAGCGTGTCCCCCGAACAGGAACTCCGAGTCCTCGTTGCAACCGACGTGTTGAGCGAGGGCCAGAACCTCCAGGATTGCGCGGTCGTCGTGAACTACGATCTGCCCTGGGCAATCATCCGGCTCATCCAGCGGGCGGGACGTGTGGACCGTATCGGGCAGCAGGCGGAAGAGATTCTCTGCCATTCGTTCCTGCCTGCCGACGGGGTGGAGCGCATTATCAACCTCCGCAATCGTGTGCGTGCCCGTCTCAGGGAGAACGCTGAAGTCGTCGGGGCGGACGAAGCGTTTTTCGAGGACGAAGATAGCAGCCAGACCATCGTGAATCTCTACCACGAGCGAGCGGGCATCTTGGACGGAGACCCCGAGGGCGAAGTCGATCTGGCGTCTCACGCGTACCAGATATGGAAGAATGCCATCAGCGCGGACCCGAGATTGGAGAGGGTCGTGGCGGAGTTGCCGGATGTCGTGTTTTCTTCGCGGCAACACACCCCGATAGAGCAGCGGCCCGAAGGCGTTCTCGTCTTCATGCGCACCGCCGACGGCAACGACGCTCTCGCCTACGTCGACCGCGAGGGCCGGAGCATCACGGAGTCACAGGTCGAGATTCTCTCAGTCGCCGAGTGCAAGCCGGATACGCCGGCACAGCCTCACCACGAAGACCACCACAGGCTCGTCGCCGAGGGTGTTCAATACATCGTCCGAGAGGAGAAGCGGGTGGGCGGCCAACTCGGGAGGCCTTCGGGCGCCCGGTTCCGGACGTATACGCGTCTCAAGCAGTACGCAGAAGACATCAAGGGACAACTGTTTGACGTAGACGCGCTGCACCGAGCCATCGACGACATCTATCAGCATCCCTTGCGCCAGTCAGCCGTCGACACACTCAACCGCCAACTCCGCAGTGGGATCGACGATGCCCGGCTCGCCGACATAGCGACGACTCTGCGGGAGGAGGACCGGCTCTGCCTGACCAGCGAGGAGGCCAGTGAGACCCAGGAACCGCAGATCATCTGCTCTCTGGGGCTGTTCGATACGGAGGACGAAGCCTGATGTCTGTCTCCATTGAAGAGCTTCGGCCCTACCTACAGGCCTTCAACTTTCCGAGTCTCTTCGTGGAGGGCCTGGGCTGGAACCACTACCAGTCTGGTGGTTTGACCGTCGAAGTCGACGGTTCCGCCTACGCCCTGACGCCCGTTGCGGAGAAAGCGAACTTCGCTGTCTTCGAGTGCGGGCCCGACCCGGACGACGCGATTCCTCCATTGCCCGTGAGGCGCAAGATCGAGGCGCAGGCCGAAAAACGCGCCCACGAGCACCTCATCATTTTCGTGGACGCCCGGCGATCCGTCCAAGTCTGGCAGTGGGTCAAGCGCGAGCACGGCAAAGCCGCCGCCTACCGCAACTTCCAGTACCGCGCAGGCGACGACGGCATGCCCCTCCTCCAGCGCATACGCAGTATCGCCTTCGCCCTGGACGAGGAAGGCAGCCTCACCATCGCGGGCGTCGCCTCACGCGTCGGCAAGGCCCTGGACGTGGAGAAGGTCACCAGGCGCTTCTACGACCGCTTCAAGACAGAGTTAACCGAGTTCGGGAAGTTCGTCGAGGGCATCACGGCCCAGGGCGACCGTGACTGGTACGCCTCGCTCATGCTCAACCGCATGATGTTCGTCTACTTCGTTCAGAAGCAGGGCTTCCTCGACGGCGACCCGGACTACCTCCGCAACCGCTTGCGCTTGGTGCAGGCCATTCCCGTTCATCCTGAGCCTGTCGAAGGACACGGGCGCTTTCAGCAGTTCTACCGCATCTTCCTCCTCCGCCTCTTTCACGAGGGCCTCGGACAGCCCGAAGCCCAGCGCGTGCCCGACCTCGCCGCCCTCCTCGGCAGGGTACCGTTCCTGAACGGCGGCCTTTTCGATCAGCACGAGCTGGAGCGGGACAATCCAGACATCTCTATCCCGGACGCCGCCTTTGAGCGGGTCTTCGACTTCTTCGACGCCTACCAGTGGCACTTGGACGAGCGCCCGCGCCGTGCGGACAACGAGATCAACCCGGACGTGCTCGGCTACATCTTCGAGAAGTACGTTAACCAGAAGCAGATGGGCGCCTACTACACCAAGGAGGACATCACCGGCTACATCTCCCGCAACACGGTGATCCCCTTCCTGTTCGACGCCGCGAAGAAGGAGTGTCCCGTGGCCTTCGGGCCGGACGGCGGCGTCTGGCGCCTCCTCCGCGACGACCCCGACCGCTACATCTACCCCGCCGTTGGCCATGGCGTGACGTGGAACGCCCGCGACGCCGCGAACCCCCAGCGCCTTGATTCCCCCTCTCCCTTGACGGGAGAGGGCCGGGGTGAGGGTGACGCGCCCTTCCCCCTCCCGGACGACATCGCCGCGGGCGTCGCCGACGTGGCGAAGCGCGGCGGCTGGAACAGCCTGGCGCCGGACGACTACGCCCTCCCCACCGAGACCTGGCGCGAGCTCGTCGCCCGCCGGCAACGCTATACCGAGGTGCGCCACAGACTTGTGTCCGGCGAGGTGCAGGACATCAACGACCTCATCATCCTCAACCTCGATATCGAGCGATTCGCCACGGACGTCATCGCCCAAAGCGAAGGCCCCGAACTGCTGCGCGCCTTCTGGCACGCCCTGCATGGCAACCAGGAACATAGTGACACCGGAATCTCCGTTCTGGACCCCACCTGCGGCTCCGGTGCGTTCCTCTTCGCCGCCCTCAATGTCCTGGAGCCCCTCTACACGGCCTGCCTGGAGGGGATGCGTGGCTTCTTGGACGACGAGGAACGCCTCAAGCGCCGTGGCCCCGACTATCTGGGAGACTTCAAGGGCATACTGGCGCAGGCGGAGAAGCACCTCAGCCAGCGGTACTTCATCCTCAAGTCCATCGTCCTCAACAACCTCTACGGAGTGGACATCATGGAAGAGGCTGTTGAGATATGCAAGCTTCGCCTCTTTCTCAAACTCGTAGCCCAACTGGAGAATTACGACCAGATCGAGCCGCTGCCGGACATCGACTTCAACATCCGGGCTGGCAACACGCTGGTCGGCTTCACCTCGCTCGACGCCGTGCGCAGGGCCATGACCATCACCCCGGACGGGCAACACCGGCAGGTGTTCCCGGAGGACCAGGTGGCCCTCGACCGCGTCGAGGAGGAGGCCCACGGAGTCGACTGGATGGCCCACGAGTTCAGAAGACAGCAGACCATTCTCGGCGGAGAGGTGACAGTCGCTCACAAGCAGGAACTCCGTGACCGACTCCGCATCCTTGACGACGAGTTGGACCGTCTCTTGGCCGCTGAATACGGCGTCGATCCTGAGAAGGCCAGTGGATTCAACGCCTGGCGCGTCAGCCACCAGCCCTTCCACTGGTTCGTCGAGTACTACGGGGTCATGTCCAATGGCGGCTTTGACGTGGTTATCGGGAACCCACCGTACATATCGAGGCTGAAGGTAGCCGAGTCATACATCCCGAAAGGGTTCCAGACCGCGGGGTGTCCTGATATCTACGCCACGGTCGTGGAGCGAAGCGTCAACGTGTGCCGGACCGATGGGCGGACAAGCATGATTGTGCCGCTGAGCCTCACGTTTAGCTCGGGATTCGCCAGCCTGCGCTCTCACGTATACAGTGAATGCGATTTGCTGTGGTTCTCTTCCTTTGGGCGAATCCCCTCCGCACTGTTCAGTTTCGATACGCGGGTGCGCAACACGATCTATCTGGCCCGTAAGTCTTCAAAGTCGCCAAAGCGGAGCTTCACGACGCGGCTTCACAGATGGTTCGACTCTCAGCGTCCGGTTCTGTTTGACGGTTTATCGTATGCACCGTTTTCCCCTTCAGCGTTTGGTGGATTGATTCCCAAGCTGGGCAGTTCGCGTCTCCTACAGGGATTTGAGTCCCTACTGGAGGATAGCGGTGGCGGGTACCGACTTCAGAACGAACTAACCCCAGCGCGCCAAGGACACCACCTCCACTTCAAGCAGACGGCCTACAACTGGCTGACGTTCTGCGTAGACCAGCCGCCGGTGTATGGCTCACATAACGAACTGCTTCCTCAAACAAAGTACGGAACGGTCCGCTTTCAGGATGCTGGCGACCGGGATCTGTCTATACTTTTGACGAATGGCAAGTTGCTCTTTGTGTGGTGGGTGGCCATTGGCGATGACTTTGACGTAACTCAGAGCGGCTTCGCTAGTGCTCCCTTTGGGGCGAGCCAGCTAAGTCCAACCCAGAAGGACCAACTCCTGGCCCTGTTGCCGGAGTTAGAAGGCGCGATGAATGACAATGTAGTGTTCAAGCTGAATGCTGGCAAGAACATCGGCAACTACAACCTCGCCAGATGTCGGCACGTCACGGACAAGTCAGACAGGGTTTGGCTTGAAGCCTTGGGCCTAAGCGACCTGTGGGAAGACATCGAGTTGGAGCACACACTGGTCGTAAGGACTTCCTTCGAGGATGAGGAGGACCAGTAGGTGGGCAGCCTCGCCATATCGGCGGAGACAGCGTACCAGGGTAACTTGCGCCTGCTCGACGAACCGCTCACCGCGCTCTTCTGCTCCAACCGCTGCCCCGGCGACCTGATCCTGAAGACGTACGACCTGGCGAGGGCGATGCGGGACGCGGGCGTGCCCGTCGTAGGCGGGTTCCAGACGCCGATGGAGAAGGAGTGCCTGCGCCTGCTGCTGCGCGGTAGCCAGCCCGTCGTCGTCTCCCCGGCGCGCGGCATCGGGGGGATGCGCGTCCCGCGCGGCTGGCGCGCCCCGCTGGACGAGGGGCGGATGCTGGCAATCTCGCCCTTCCCCTCCGCCCAGCACAGGCCGACGGCGGCGCTCGCGGCCCGCCGCAACGAGTTCGTCGCCGAGCTCGCGGCGCGCGTATTCATCGCCCACGCCGCCCCCGGTGGGCGGACGGAAGCGTTCGCCCGCACACTGGCGGACGTGGGCAAGCCGCTCCTCACACTGGACAGCCCTGCCAACGCCAACCTCCTCGCCCTCGGCGCGCAGGAGATCTCCCCGGAAAACGTCGCCTCCTGCCTGGCCCCCTATCCTGTCCATCGATGTTGATTCTCCGTGACACGCGCCCCTTTCGTGGTCACCCCCACGTCCGCTACGATGGTTCCATGCCCACCGTGCCGACAGCGCCTATAGACCGCGTCTATACCTCACGCCTCAGCTATAGACAGGGCCTATGGCTCCGGAGCGAAACTTCGTTTTCGATGAAATCTTGAGTGCCTTGTTGCCTCGGGAACGGCGGAAGCAGGCCGTGGCCATGGAAAACGGATTGAACAAGGAGATCAAGAAACTCAAACGGCATGGCCGGATTACTCGTAAGACAGGGAACAAGAATCTCAAAATCGAGGCCTGTTGAGATCCTTGTTCACCACCGTCTCGGGACTGCCGCTCACCCCTGCGCGCCGCTGGCAGTGCTACCATTGTCCTGTACGGAGGGATGGCAGAGTGGACGATTGCGGCGGTCTTGAAAACCGCTGTGCCGGCGACGGTACCGTGGGTTCGAATCCCACTCCCTCCGCCAAACCGTGCCGCCGTGGAGTAAAGTAGCGGCAACGCGCCCGGACGCATCCGGGCAGGACCACATCATCGCACCGCCGCCCCGCGCAAGGCGGCGCCAGGAGGCCACCATGGCTGAGATCGTGCTCGTCGAGGCCTGCTCCCACTCCCCCTTCCTCTTCATGGAGCCGCACCAATGGAACCAGGTGCGGGCTGCCCGTCCGCCGCTGACCGACAACCCAGTCATGTCCGAGGAGGAGAACGCCGCGCAGCACGAGCGCTGCATGGACGCGTTCGGGGTGCTGCGGCAGAAGATGGAGGAGGCGAAACCGGATGTCATCCTCGTTTTTGGCGACGATCAGGAGGAGCTCTTCGGGCTGGACAACTTCCCCGCGTTCGGCATCTTCGTCGGAGAGGAGTTCGAGGGCTACCGCACGAGCGCGAGGACGGGCTTCATCCCCGGCGAGCAGCGGGGCTGGCGCGAGAAAACATCCGAGACGTGGGTGAAGGTGCAGAGCCACCCGCAACTCGCGCAGGAACTCGCTGTCGGACTCACCCACCGCGACTTCGACATCTCGTTCAGCTTCGAGGTGCCGAACAAGGAGCACGGCATGGGGCACGCGTTCATGCGCCCCTTGCACCGCATCGTCCCGAACTTCGACATCCCGATGGTCCCGTTCTTCGTGAACTGCTACTTCGGCCCGCAGCCGTCGGCCAACCGCTGCTATCGCCTGGGCAGGGCGGTGCGTGAGGTCATCGAAGCGTCGCCGCTGGACCTGCGCGTGGCCGTCCTCGGTTCGGGCGGGCTGTGGCACACGCCGGGCAGCCCCACGTCCTGGCTCAACACGGAGTTCGACGAGCGCATCCTCTCCTACATCCCCACAGGCAACGGCAAGGGAATGGCGGACGAGTTCGACGCGGAGGGCGCATCGCCTCCGGCGGACTACAGCCCACAGACGGCGCGCTGGATCGACGGCGGCACGGGGATGTACACCGGCATCGGGAGCGGCACCGGCGAGACGCGCAACTGGGTCGCTGCCGCGGGCGTGGCGGACGGCAAAACGGGCGTCGTGTTGGACTACGTGCCGGTCTTCGCGTCGCCGTGCGGCATGGGATTCGCGTACTGGGACATGTAGGCCAAGCCGACGGCGGCTACTGGTCCGGCGCCATCGTGCGCATGCCGTAGCGCCGGATATGGGCGTCTCCTGTGACTAGGACGAGCCCCTCGGCTCGGGCTTGGGCTACCAGCATCCGATCTATCGGATCCTTATGGTGCATCGGCAGCATCGCTGCCTGTTCGGCATGGAACAGGGACAGAGGCAGTGGGGTGAACCCTCTCCGTTCCACGATTGTGGTCAGGTCGTCAGGGGTCCGCAAGGTCCCCTTCTCGCGCTTCAGGGCTAGCTCCCACATGCTCACTGCGCTGACGAATACTTCGTTATTGGGAGAAGTGATGGCCTCACGAGCGCGCACTCCAAGTTTCGGCACATCCATCAGGGCCCAGAGCAGGACGTGTGAGTCGAGCAGCAGCCTCATTGGAATAGCGGGTCGTCAGGATTGTCTTTGTAGAACATCTCCTCTATCTCTTCTTCGGTCCACTCGAAGTCTGGGCCAATCCAGATCTGCCCTTCGAGTCCACCCAACTGGCGCGGCTCCTTCTTCTCCCGGTACGGCAGCAACTCCAGGTACGGCTTGCCCGCCTTGGCGATGATGACGCGCTCGCCCTGGCAGGCGAGTTCGCCGAGGCGCGAGAGCTGGGACTTCGCTTCGTGCATGTTCACTTGCATGCCGAACGCTCCTTGGTCGGACTAAGCTTAGCTAATCACGTCAACGCTCTGCCGTCAAGAGTGCACCTGGCGAAGACGTTAACCCGCGCTGCCGTAGTGGCCTTCGTGGAAGAGTAGCGCGTCACCCTCCCGGACCTCCACGTGCTCGACCGCTGCCACGAACAGCGTGTGATCGCCCGCCTCCACCGTCTGCTCAATGTGGCAGACCATCCCAACGAGCGCCTCGTCCAGTAGCGCAACCCCGCTCTCGTGTGTCCTGTGCGCCTCGGGCAGCGTCCTGCGCTCCTCGGGCGCGGCGCGCGCGTAGAAGTCCGCCACTTCCGCGTGGTCGCCGCGCAGGAAGTTCACTCCGAAACACCCCTCCTTGCGGAGGTAGTCGCACGTGTTTCCGCCCGTCGCGACGCTCAGAAGCAGCAGCGGCGGCTCAAGCGACACGGAGAGGAGCGCGTTCGCGGTCGTGGCATACGGGGCGCCGTCTGGCGAGCGCGTGGTGACGACGCTCACGCCGGTGGGGAACCTGCGCCATGCCTGTCGGTAGAGGGTGGGGTCGGCTGTCATCGGCGTGTAGGATAGAACATCCGCGCGCGGCTTGCGTCGGAGCGAAGGTCAAGAAGCGATGAATGAGCAGCAACTGGTGTGGACCCTTAACTCGGTGGGCAAGAGGTGCTTTGTCACCTACTTCAGGCAGTTCTGTGATCCGTTACTCTCGAACGAAGACATTGCCGCGCTGATCAAGGAAACAGAGGGCTACACGGACAACACCTGCCGAAATCGGACAAGCGGCGCGCGGAGCATCATCAGGGCAGGGCGTGGTCGGGATGCGCTGACCATCATTGCCCGCTCCAAGGCAGATGCTCGAACGAGGCAGGAAGCAGCGATGCTCCTGGCCTCGCGGGGTTAGTTCGTAATGTAGCTCTAACCCACGCTGGCTGCCGTCATTGGCGTGTAGGATAGAGCATCCGCGCTGCTTGCGCAGGGGAGAGAGAGGAGATGGCAGAGGTAGCTAGGCTAACACCAGTAGACCTCCGGGAGGTCTGGCCGAAAGAGGCTGCGGATTTCACGCCTTGGCTTGCGGAGAACCTTGACGGGCTTGGAGAGGTCTTGGGCATGGACCTCGAACTTGTTCTGCAGGAAGCACCGGTTGGGTCGTTCTCTGTTGACGTCCTCGCTAGGGATGTCAACGAGAACCGTAGCGTCATCATTGAGAACCAGCTGGAAGCAACGAACCACGACCACCTGGGCAAAGTGCTTACGTATGCTGCTGGCTACAACGCCGATGTGATGGTGTGGGTCGTCCGCGAGTTCAGGGATGAACACCGGCAGGCACTGGACTGGCTTAACCAACGCACGGGCATAGAGACAGAGTTTTACGGAGTAGTTGTGCGGGCAGTACGCATCGGAGACTCACCCCCTGCTTATGCCTTCGATGTCGTCGCACGCCCCAGTACATTCAGGAAGACTAGTGTCAATAGAATAGAAAACTCAGGCGCGTCTCCGTTAGGGCAAGCATATCAAGACTTCTGGCAGGGCGTTATAGACAAACTACGGGACCAACATAAACTTACAAATGCACGCAAACCTAATAGGGGAAACTGGATGAATTTTGAGACAGGAATCAAGGGCGTTGTATACGGTGTGGTATTTCCCAGGAAAGGCGCACGGACAGAGCTGTGGTTGGGTAGTCCGGATCGTAGCAGAAACAAAGCCCTCTTCGACCGCCTTAAGGCTCAAGGGGATATAGAGAAGGCGTTCGGAGAGCCATTCGAATGGGAAAGGCTTGACCACGCGAAAGCCAGCCGGATAGCAATCTACTTGCCTGGCAAGACCATCAGCGATTCCGAAGAGACGCTCAAACAGACTGAAGACTGGATGCTAAACACCGTCGTCAAGCTGAGCCAGAAGGTTGTTCCTATCGTACGAGAAGTTGCCGATGAGGTCGATCGGGAGATGGCGTCAGAGCTGTCTTCTTAGCCGCTCGGTGGCGCCCTCGACTACGACGAAGAGGATGAGGACTAACCCCGGCTAGCTCCCGCAGTAACCGCCGCCTTGACCCCCAGCCACTCTGGCACGACGCGGAAGAGGTCGTCTTCCTTGTTGTGCCAGCCGTGGTCGCCGCCCTCCAGGTGCACCCAAGTCACGTTCTCCCGCCCCTCACACAACGCGGCCATGTCGCGGCCCGCGTCGCGCATCCGTGGGTGGCCCTCCTCGGTGCCGGTGAGGATGAGCAGGGGGCATTCGATCTCGTTCGTGTGCGCCTTCGTGATGTCGTAGTGCTCGGAGCAGTGCCGGTCGAGGTAGACGTCGGCTGAGAAGTACGCGCCGGGGTTGGGGAAGTCCACGAACATGATCTCGTGGCCGCGTCCGGCGGCAACGAGCGCCTTGGCGGCCTCGTAGTTCTGCAGGTGCTCCTCCCCCATCTCGCAGGCCGAGTAGTAGTCGTGGGAGAAGCGCAGCGGCGCGAGCGATATGACCGCGGCGACGTTCGGGTCCTGGTTTTTCGTCTGGGCCAGCACGACGCGCACCGCGCCGAGACTGCTGCCCCAGATGCCTACGCGCGAGTAGCCGCGCTCCCCCATGAACGCGACCATCGCCCGCAGGTCCAGATGGGTCTCGGAGAGCATCTCGTAGGCGTTGCCCGTGCGCACCTTTCCGGCGCGTCCACCCACAACGTCGTGGCCGCGGGTGTTGAACAGCGCGGTGGGGATGCCCATGTCCCGAAGCTTGGCGGCGCGCGGGTTGGAGGGCGATAGGTAGAAGTTGCCGCCGGAGCCGTGCACCATCACTATCGCGTCCACGAGCAGGTCCGTCCGTGGCTGCTCCGGCTCCAGCAGGATGCCGCTCAGGGTAACGTCGTCGCTCGTCCTGGTGTGTACCAGGTCAACCAGCATGCTCGCGCCTCCGGGGTTCGTCTTATCGCCGGTAGTATAAGCCCAATCTCTGCTCGCGCGGCGGCGTCAGTCCTCGTCGTACGGCTCCGGCATCAGCACGAATTCCGGGTACGCCTCCAACCCGAGCTCTCCGATGTCCTGGCCGAGACGTTCGACGTTGTACGACACCCGTGCGCCCAGCGTTGCCCTGAGCCCTTGCCAGAGCAACCAGGAGACGGTGAACACGAATGTTCCCACCGCCAGCACGCCGATCAGCTGCACGTGGAGATGCGCCCCGGCTGCGATGGAGGCGGCAAGCGTGCCCCAGATGCCCGCGAACAGGTGGGCGGGCACCGCGCCGACCACGTCGTCCAGTTTCACTCTCTCCAGCAGCCTGAGTCCGGCGACGCAGATCAGGCCGCCGATCGCCCCGATGATGATTGCCCAGTAGTGATCGACGAAACTTGGCCCGGCGGTGATCGAGACGAGCCCGGCGATCGCGCCGTTCAGCGCCGCGAACAGGTCGATGCGTCCGAGCAGCGAGCGCGAAACCAGTATGGCGGTGATGACGCCCGCGGCTGCGGCGAGGTTCGTGTTGACCAGCACGATGCTCATGGACACCGCGTCGACCGCGCTCGCCAGGGCCAGTTGGGACCCGCCGTTGAAGCCGAACCAGCCGAACCACAGGATGAAGACGCCGAGCGTCACCACGACGGTGTTCGAGGGCGGTGTCGGCCTCGCCTTGCCGTCGCGCCCGAACTTGCCCAGCCTCGGCCCGACGACGAGTATCCCCGCCAGCGCCGCCCACCCGCCCGTGCTGTGCACGATGGTCGAGCCCGCGAAGTCCTGGAAGCCAAGCTCGGCGAGCCACCCGCCGCCCCACGTCCACGCGCCCACGATGGGGTAGATGAGACCGGTCAGCACGAGCGTGAACAGGAAGAACGACCACATCTTGACCCGTTCGGCCAGCGCGCCGGACACGATGGAGGCTGCGGTCGCGACGAATACCATCTGGAAGAACCAGTCCGACATCACGGCGTAGCTGCTCTCTTCGACAACCGCGGCTGCGCCGCCGTCGCCCGCCAGCAGAGCGATCTCCTCGGGCGACGGCCCGTAGAGCAGGTTGAACGAGCCGATGACCCCACCGACGATATCGACATACATCAAGTTGTAGCCGATGAAGAAGTAGGCCAGCCCCGCGATGGAGTAGAGGCCGATGTTCTTCATGCAGATCATGGAGGCGTTCTTGGTCCGGACGGACCCGGCCTCGAGCATCGTAAACCCGGCGCACATCCACATCACGAGTGCCCCCCAGACGAGGAATGCAAACGTGTTGAGGACGAACGCGGTTTCCGAAGTGACGTCGGCGGCGTGCGCGACCGCAGGCTGGGCAACGAAGAGCACCAGCGCGAGAACGCCGGACACGGCAAGGATCACGGGGGGACGGCGGTAGGACAGGATGCGCAGGATGGTCATCCGCAATAACCTCCGCTCTCCGGTTCGGTGCGAGCGTAGCGCATCCCCATCGGAACCGACAACGCCGTGCGTACGCAGTTTCCCGCCGGGCGCTGCTATCATGAACATCCTATGCTCGTCCGAAATCTCATCGCCGCACGCCTGCGCGACGCCGTCGGCAAGGCGCAACGCACCGGCGCGCTCCCCCCATTCGACCTGCCGCAGTCGGGTTTCCTGGAGCGTCCGCAGAAGGCCGACCACGGCGACTTCGCATCCGGCTTCCCGCTGCGCGTCGCCAAGGCTGCGAAGCGCCCGCCGCTGGAGATAGCGCAGGCGCTGGCGGACATGCTGACGCAGAATGCCGAGCAGGGCACTCCTATCGGCGAGGTCTCCGCCGCGCCGCCGGGGTTCGTGAACTTCCGCCTGAGCGACGACTGGCTCCGCGCGCAGGTGGAGCCCATCCGCGCGGCGGAAGCCACGTTCGGGGACGTGGACGTAGGCGCGGGCAGGCGGGTGCAGATCGAGTTCGTGAGCGTGAACCCCACGGGACCGGTGCACGTCGGCCACGCCCGCGGCGCGGTGCTCGGCAGCGGGCTCGCCCGTGCGCTCACCGCCGCCGGGTTCGACGTTACGCGCGAGTACTACGTCAACGACGCCGGCAACCAGATGGAGCTGTTCTACCGCTCTGTGTTCGCGCGGTACGCGGAGGCGCTCGGCAGGACGGACGTGCCGCTGCCGGAGGACGGCTATCGGGGCGCTTACCTGGTAGAACTCGGCGAGGAGCTCGCCGAACGTCACGGAGCGCGCTACCTGGAGATGGACGCAACCGATGCGACTGCCGAGCTCGGCGAGGAAGCCCTCAACCGCATGCTCGACGTGATACGCACCGACCTCGACCGCATCGGCGTCGGCTTCGACGTCTGGTTCCGCGAGCGCGACCTCTACGCCGACGGGCGCTACGAGGAGACGATGTCGCTCCTCCGCGAGCGCGGCTTCACCGCCCTGCGTGACGGTGCGGAGTGGTTCACCTCCACCGCGCTGGGCGAAGAGAAGGACAACGTCATCGTACGCAGCACGGGCTCGCCCACCTACTTCGCGTCCGATATCGCGTACCACCGCGACAAGTTCGAGCGGCGCGGCTTCGACCGCGTGATCGACATCTGGGGTGCGGACCACCAGGGACACGTGCCGCGCATGAAGGCCGTCATGCAGGCCCTCGACCTGGACCCCGGTCGCCTCACCATCCTCATCGGCCAGCTCGTGACGCTGAAGCACGGCGGCGACGTCGTGCGCGCGTCCAAGCGCTCCGGCAATATCGTGACGCTTGGCGACCTCGTGGACGAGGTGGGAGCAGACGCCTGTCGCTACTTCTTCCTCGCGCGCGCCGCCGAGAGCCAGATGGAATTCGACCTCGAACTCGCGAAGAGGGAGTCGAGCGAGAACCCCGTCTACTACGTGCAGTACGCCCACGCGCGCATCGCCGGCATCCTGCGACAGGCCGCCGAACGCGGCGTCATATGGGACGACGGCGACACGACGCTGCTGACTGACCCCGCCGAGCTCGCGCTGGTACGCAGGATGTTGCAGTTGCCGGAGATCGTGGACTCGATCGCCGCCACGCTCGCCCCGCACTCGCTGCCCCACTACGCCGTCGACCTCGCCACGGCGTTCCACTGGTTCTACGACCACTGCCGCGTGCTCTCGTCCGATCCTGCGGACGCGCCGCTCATGAAGGCGCGCCTGAAGCTGACCGACGCTTCGCGCGTCGCGCTCGCTCGCACGCTCGCGCTCATGGGCATGAGCGCGCCCGAGACGATGTAGGACCTACGGATGCGTCGCGTCTGGGAGGTGCTGCTCACGGCCGGGTGGCTCGGCCTCACCTCGTTCGGCGGCCCCGTCGCGCACATCGGCTACTTCCGCGAGGCGTACGTCGTCCGCCGGCGCTGGCTGGACGAGGACACGTTCGCCGGACTCGTCGCGCTCTGCCAGTTCCTGCCCGGTCCCGCGAGCAGCCAGCTGGGGATAGCTATCGGCATCCGGCGAGCGGGACTGCTCGGCGGACTCGCGGCCTGGTTCGCCTTCACGCTGCCGTCGGCTGCCGCGCTCATCCTGTTCGCCTACGGCGTGCAGTCGCTCGGCGACCAGGCCGACACCGGCTGGCTGCACGGACTGAAGGTCGTGGCGGTTGCCGTCGTTGCCCTGGCGCTGTGGGGGATGGCGCGGACGCTCGCGCCGGACAAACCCCGCGTAACCATAGCGGCGCTTGCGGCCATCGCGCTGCTGGCCGCGCCGGGCATCGCGGCGCAGCTCGCCGTCATCGCTGGCGGGGGACTGCTGGGACTTGCCCTGCTGCGTACCGACGCTTCCCAGCCGCCGCAGGCGGACGCGCAACGCGGGACGCCGTTGCTCGCCGTTGCCGCGCTCGCTGCGTTCGTCGCGCTGCTCATCGTGCTGCCCGTGGCCGCGCGTCTGGTCGACAACGGCGCGCTCGCCGTCGCCGACAGCTTCTACCGCGCCGGGTCGCTCGTGTTCGGCGGAGGGCACGTCGTGCTGCCGCTGCTGGAGGCGGAGGTCGTCCCGCCTGGCTGGGTCACGAAGGACGTGTTCATCGCGGGCTATGGCGCGGCGCAGGCCGTGCCGGGGCCGCTCTTCACGTTCGCGGGCTACCTCGGCGCGGCGATGGACGTGGTCTCGCCACGATGGCTGGGCGGCCTGCTCGCGCTGGGCGCGATATTCCTGCCGTCGTTCTTCCTGGTGGCCGGCGTGCTGCCGTTCTGGGAGCGGCTGCGAGGTCTCGCCCGCGTGCGCCGTGCGCTGATGGGAGTCAACGCTGCGGTTGTCGGGCTGCTGCTCGCCGCGCTGTACGACCCGGTGTGGACGAGCGCGGTCCGCGCGCCGGAGGACTTCGCGCTTACCGTGGGCGCGTTCGCGCTGCTCGCGTTCTGGCGCGTGCCGCCGTGGGCGGTCGTCGCCCTGGCGGCTGGCGTGGGTGCGCTACTGGCGGCGTTCTAGGTCGACTCGATGACCAAGGGTGAATCGTCCCCTACGACTTCCCTATACCAGCGGATGGCCTCGTACAAACTGCGTGCGTTGGCCACGGTAGGGCTATCCAATCCGCGTATGTGGAGTTCGTACGACCCGCCCCAACTGCTATGGTGAGCCTTGACAGTGGCGCGCATCCCTCCGTCAGACAGTATCTCCCATTCCTGCCTTGTTGTGCCCGAGCCGTAGCGTTCGTGTTCCACGACCACTTCGCCAACGATGATTCGCATTTAGCGCGCGACCGCCTGCGCGTCAGGCGAGCGGTTCGCGTTGATCTGGGCGACGCCCTCGTCGACGTTCGTGTCGATGAGCGGGTGGTTGGGGTCCCGGAAGACGCCGATGGGGTCCTCGCCGCGCTGTACCCGCTCGATCTGCTCCTTGGTGACGCGCCGGAGCAACACGACGCCCCGGTCCGAGTACGAGAGGTGTTCGGTGGAGCGGTCGGTGATGGGCCCTTGCGTCTCCCACGCCATCTGGTCCTGCGCGTTCACGTCCCGCAGGATGAAGCGGGTGAAGGGGTGGTCCTTCTCCGGTTCCTCCTTGATGGGCGGGTCGAACTGGAACGTGGGGTTGAACGCGTCCGGGTCCTCGCTGCCGTCTCCATTCGGGTAGAAGTGCATGCGGATGTGCCAGGTGTGGGTGTCGTCTATCGGCGTGCGGAACTGGCTGCTGGACCCCTGGCGGAGGATGTTGGGGAAGAGCACGGGGTGCTCGTCCACCATGCCGTTCTTGTAGGTGCGCTTCTTCATCAGCCCGCCGTAGTCCGCCACGTAGAACTCGAACGAGTCCACGTCGTCGGTGAAGCCGCGCGTCGTGTTGACGGGCTGGCGTCCGCCGCCGGTGAACTCCTGGTGCAACACCTGGAGGTGGGCCGGGTCCATCGAGTTCTCCATCGCCTGGAACCAGTTGCAGTTGAGCGGCGGGTGGATGCGCACCATGCGCTTGCCGTCCTTGCGGAACATCGTGTCGTAGGGCGCCATCGGCGGCGCAGGGTCGGGGCCCATGTAGGCGAAGATGAGGCCGATGTGCTCCTGTACCTTGTAGGCGGTCTGCTTCACGGAGCGCATGATCGCCTCGTTCTTCTCCGGCGGGGTCTCGAGGATGTTGCCGTCGCAGTCGTACAGCCAGCCGTGGTAGGCGCAGGAGATGCCCCGCTCCTCGACTCGTCCGTAGACCAGCGAGGCGCTGCGGTGCGCGCAGTGGTCGGCGAGCAGGCCGATGCGCCCGGACTTGTCCTTGAAGAGCACGAGGTCCTCACTGAGGACGCGAACGGCCTTGGTGGGGCGGTCGTCCGTGAGGTCGGAGGCGATGGCGATGGGGTGCCAGTAGCGCCGGAGCAGTTCGCCTGCCGGCGTGCCGGGGCCGACTCTCGTGAGCAGGTCGTTCTCTTGCTGCGTGAGCATCGTTGCACCTCTTGCGTACGTGCTGTTCTTACGTGGAAGTACTGTACTCCCGTTCGCGCGTGCCGTTCAACCGCGCACCGGCGCGCCGGTCTACGGCGTGTCTGAACCAGACGGGGACGGAAGCAGATGACCGGCGATATAGAGCAGCGCTTCCCAGTCCTGCCGCGACAGGCGGAAGCGGCCCTCCACCTGTAGCGTCCATCCTTGGAACTCCTTGTCGTAGCTGGAGACTTCCAGGCTGGGGGTCTTCTTCGCGAGGCTCGTGATTGCCGCATCCCCGGCGAAGACGTCGAGCAGTCCCGAGCCGCGGTCGTCGCCGTCCCACGTTATGCCGGTCACCCTGCCGAACAGCGGGAAGCTCTTCTCCCGGCTCGTCTTGATATCGATCGTCTGCCTGCCGTCTACCTCGCGCAGGTCGTCCGGGGTAGTGTCCCGCTCATCGTCCGGCACGCAGAAGACCATCCACCAGCGAGGCGGGTTGTGCCGACCCCCGTCCTGCTTGACGACGTTTATCCAGCGGATAGGCCCTTCCGGTACTTCCACGACTCCGAGAGAGCGTGTGAACATTCCCTTTCCCACGTTCTCCTCGCCTCGGCCGCGGTCTGCCATCCCGGCTCGCACGCCGAGCGAGTTGAGGGTGCTCGTGAGGTTATCGCGGGTCTTGTCGCGCCATCGTTCGTGGAGCCGTTCGCGCACCCGGGTCCTCCTCAAGAGACGAACGGTGGGCAGGCTATCAGACGGACGGAAGTTGTGGCGGGGCCTTGCTTCCTATCCCCTGCCGTAGAAATTGAGGATGACCGTCACCAGGCTTGCTACAGCGACCATTCCGCCCAGCGTCCAACCTGCCATCCACTTGATCAGCTCGGCCTTGAGGTCGGCCAGATCAGCCTTCGTTGCGTAGTGCTGCAACGTCAGGTTCAGCTCTTCCCGGAGCTCGGACCGAGAGATAGGGTGCTCCGAACTGGTCATGGCTGTTCCCTCCTGGCTGCCTGCCATTCACTATGACATAGCATATAGTCAGTGCTACATCCATGTCTATATGCGCAGTCGCCCACAGAGGCGCCCCTACTCTACCTGCTGGGCGAAGGTTATCTTCCACGCTCCCTCGACGTCCCGGAATTCCATGCGGATGCGCCGCGTGCCGAGTGGCTCCTTCATCGTGAGGTACATCTCCCGCCTGCCGCCGTCGATGGTCCAGGGCGCGGCCTCCTCGCTCACTCCCAGCTGCACGTTGAAGAGATCGATGCGGCCGATCTCCGTGCGGACCTGCTCCTCCCGCTGTTGCCGGTACTCGTCCTCCAGGTACGCCAGCGCCCTGTCAGCGTCGTACGCGTTGAACGCTTCCCAGTAGCCGAACGCCAGCTTGCGGATGAGCGCCGCCTCCTCGGGGTCGGCGACGGGGCCGGGGCTGAGCGTGGGGGTAGGCTCGCCCTCGCAAGCAATGCCAACGGCTGCCAACGCCGCGAACACCCCGACTGCTGCCCATCGCCTCAGCATCGTTCCGTGCACACCTCCGTCGAGCGATGGCGCGGAACATAGCCGGGGGGCATAGCGCTGTCAATGCGCCAGACCCACCCGGCCTGCGTTCAATTGTCCGGTTCTTCTGCAGGCCTTACGAGTGGGCATGGGGCCGTTTCGGACAGTTGAACAGTTTATCGACAAGGCCGTGGCCTGCTTCCGCGTTCTTCCGTTCAAGTTCCGCACAAGGGGGGTGTGTAATCGTTCCGGCCATGGATACGGTCGATACCTGGTGTCGCGTCTCTCCGGGCGTGGTCTATGGCTCTGGCACGCTGAGCAGTCATACGTCCAGCGTAGCGAACGCAGGGCCGATGGCGTAAGGGGCGGATGTCAGTTGTGTGTTGGGGGTGTTGTCATGCTGAGCGCAGCCGGAGGCGGAGTCGAAGCATCTCTCAGCGTCTGATCACCTCTCCCTCTGGGAGAGGGTTAGGGTGAGGGCGGCTCATGGTGGTGCGCCTCCCCGAGAGATTTCTCGGCTCCGCTCGAAATGACAGCGTTGCGCCCGCCGCTTGCGCGCCAGCGGTCTGCGCGGTCCTTCTATCCTCTCCTGCGGGGGGAAGAGGCCCTGCCGTGCGTTTCAGGCACGAACACGCCGAGGATGAGCGAGGAGAGCATCCCTGCGACGCCGACGACTCCCAGCGCAAGGGTGAAGCCGGACAGGGCGGTGCAGAGCGAGAATACCGCGGGATTGGTCGCGAACCCCGCCTGCGTGACCGTGCGCCCCGCCGCGAAGAACCGCCCCCTGCCGCCGGCGGGCGCGAGGTCGGAACCGACGACCTGCCATGAGCCGGTGAGCAGGCTGTTCATGGTCTGCAGGACGATGAATCCACCCACGAAGTAGCCGAACCCCAGCCCGGCGAACGACGTGACCCCCAGGAAGGACATCGCGCCGCCCAGCAGGAAGAGGCCGGGCACGATGGATACCTTCCGCCCGAAGCGGTCCATCAGGTATCCGGCGGCGAACGTGAGCGGTATCCCGGCTCCGGCCATCAGGCTGCTCAGGATGCCGAGCGTCCTGGGGTCGGCTTCGGTGTAAGCGTAGGCTGCGTAGACGAACACGGTGCTGCCCGCGACGATGCCGCCCCGCGCCGTCATGCCGAGCCACTGCGCGAGAAACATGACCGGTATCGGGTAGGCGAGGAGCGCCTTCCACGAGAAGCTCTCCGTGGGGGCAGATGCCCCGGAGCCCCCGGCGCCGCGACCGCCCAGCGGCATCGTCTCCCTGGTGAAGAAGCCGGGGGTCATGGCCACGAGCGCGAACACGCCCTGGACCACGAATGCGATCTCCAGGCCGTACGTGACGGCCACGATCCCGCCCGCCAGCGGCCCGGCCAGCGTGCCGACGTGCTGCACGCCGAGGAGGCTCGTGATCATGCGGCCGCGGGAGCCTGAGCCGCTGGTGTCAGCGATCATGGTGAGCCGGCTGAGGGTCCACATCTGCGTACCCCACCCGCCGATGAAGCGGTACAGGAGCAGCGCCTCGAAGGAACCGGCCGAGGCGGTGAGGAAGGCGGCGAAGGCGGTGATCGCCGGCCCCAGGATCAGGATGCGCCGCCGCCCGATCTTGTCGAGCATGTAGCCGATGGGGATGCTGGCGATGAGCCCGCCAAGCATGTTGGCCACGAACACCAGGGACGCCTGCTCCGGCCCCACTCCGAACGACTTGGCGAACTCCGGCACGACGGGGACCGTCGCCCCCATGCCGAACCCGAGGGCGATCGCGGGCAGGTGGAGCTGAAAGAGCAGCCGCACGAGCCGGTACGGGGGGGCGCCCGCATCCGTTGCGGGCACCGGAGCCTGGTTGGAGGGGGGCTGCGTCGTCACCGTGGGAGGTTACACCCCCGCCGGGGCGCGATGTTGTCATGCTGAGCGCAGCCGAAGCATCTCTCAGCGCGTGCTCCCCTCGCCCAATGGTGAGACCTGTGCATAACGTTGGCAGACACCGGATAGCGGGGTGGATGGGGAGTATTATCCCCTCTCCCTTGAGGGGAGAGGGTTAGGGTGAGGGTGAACCGGCGGGGCTGGGTGGGATTACACAAAGGGTCCCAATGGTGGGAGAGGGCGTGCTAAAGCGCGGTGGAAGTGAGGGTTGGTGCGGCGAGGGCTTGTCATGCTGAGCCCTTCGGAGCCGGAGCATCACTACCAATTGTACCTGTCCTTAAGTGCAAACAACACTTATCGATTCTCCTTAATTCACTGTGGCGATGTAGCAATATGCTACTGAACTAAGGGCAGATATACCGTATTATTTCAGTTGTTGACTTTGCGCTCGCGCGTCCCCTATCGTGTGCGGCTACTGTGGCTGACTCGCCACTATTTCTCGACCGGAGACGCCGCCCCTTGCGAACGCCCGCGCTCCTCGTCCCGTCGTTCCTGCGGAGGCAGGAACCTCGCAGCCCCAGGTTCCCGTCATTCCAGCGGAGGCTGGAATCCAGGGCGCGCTCCGGCGCGCGCGGTGCCGGGAATGTGGGCGCATGAGATACGTAACCCCCGCGCTCCTCTTCCCGTCGTTCCTGCGGAGGCAGGAACCTCGCAGCCCCAGGTTCCCGTCATTCCTACGGAGGCTGGAATCCAGGGCGCGCCCCGGCGCGCGTCGTGCTGGGAATGTAGGCGCATGAGGTACGTAACGCCCGCGCTCCTCTTTCCGTCGTTCCTGCGGAGGCAGGAACCTCGCAGCCCCACGGTTCCGTCATTCCAGCGGAGGCTGGAATCCAGGGCGCGCCCCGGCGCGCGCGGTGCCGGGAATGTGGGCGCATGAGATACGTAACGCCCGCGCTCCTCTTTCCGTCGTTCCTGCGGAGGCAGGAACCTCGCAGCCCCACGGTTCCGTCATTCCAGCGGAGGCTGGAATCCAGGGCGCGCCCCGGCGCGCGCGGTGCCGGGAATGTGGGCGCATGAGATACGTAACGCTCACGCTCCTCGCCCTGACCCTGCTCGCGCTCGCGGCCTGCGACTCCGCCCCGCCGACCGTCGGCCTCGTGGAAGTCGCCGTACGTCCTACCCCGACGCCCACGCCTACCGCAACGCCCAGCCCAACTCCAACGCCCACTCCCACGCCAACCCCAACCCCGACAGCGACGCCTATCCCAGCCCCAACTCCCACACCTACCCCAACCTCCACCCCAACCCCAACACCAACGCCGACGCCCACGGTCACCCCGACGCCTACCCCCGCGCCGTTCCCGTGGACCGCGTTCCCGCCAGGGTCGTGGCGCGTCGGCGAGCAGATCGTCCCCGGCGTCTACGAGGCCACAGACGTAGCGGGGACGTGCGAGTGGGCGCGGCTCAGCAGGCTCGACGCCGACGGCGTGGACGTGCTGTTCGAGGACTCGACGACCGCTCCACCAACCGTCGCCATCCTGCCCACCGACGCCGGGTTCCGGGCGTCCGAGGGCTGCGGCTGGTGGACGCTCAAACCGCCCCCGACGCCGGTGCCCACGGATACGCCTACGCCCATGCCGACCCCACATCCCGTTCCGGCGGACTTTCGCGCGCCGGAGCAGCATAAGACGCTCAGTAGTGGCAGCCATCACACGTGCGCACTGCGGCCTGACGGTAGCGCCGTCTGCTAGGGGAATGTGTCAGCGCCAGAGGATAAGCAGTTCGTGTCTATTAGCAGCTCTGGGGCGCACACATGCGCATTGGAGCCAGATGGTCGTTCCTTCTGCTGGGGGAGTAATCGCTTAGGGCAAGCATCTCCGCCGAAGGATGAGGGATTCGCATTCATCAGTGCCGGTGGGGGCTATACATGTGCTTTGCGGCCGGACGGCAGTCCTGTCTGTTGGGGGAACAACGACTATGGACAAGCCACGCCGCCTAGTCATGAGCGATTCGCGTCACTCAGTACTGGAAGCGCTCACATATGCGCGCTGCGGCCTGATGGCAGCACTGCATGCTGGGGGCGTAACGAGGATGGTCAGGCCTCTCCACCGGAGGGAGAGCGGTTCGTATCGCTGAGCAGCAAGTATAACCACACGTGTGGCCTGCGGCCTGACGGCAGCATTGGCTGTTGGGGGTCAGGATCTGGTCTGGGTCAGTCAGAGGAAGGGTTGGCTCCACGAGGTGAACGATTCGGCACCATCGATAGCGGCGCGAAGCACGTGTGCGCCCTTCGCCCAGACAGTAGCGTTGCTTGTTGGGGGAATGATTCAAACAGACAGACATCACCCCCCGAGGGAGTCCGGCTCGTGGCCATCAGCAGCGGCTGGACGCACACTTGTGGGCTGCGGTCAGACGGGAGTGCTGTCTGCTGGGGTTTTAATTCGCACGGCCAAGCGTCGCCGCCAGAGGGCGAGCGCTTCGCTGTCGGGCGGGTCGAGGTTGGGGGTTGACGGGGAGGGACTGGGCTATCTGAGCATTTGGGGAATGAGCGCTGCAACATAAAATACGACAGGGGGTTCGATGAGTGACGATGAAATCCGTATGGGAATCGGCTGGTGCAGCATTGCCGGTGGAGTGCTTGCAGGCGTGATTGTGGTCATAATGAAGGCCTGTTATGATAGATTCGATGGCTGGAAAACTAAGAAAAACACCGTAAGGAGTTTGCGAGAATACATCGAAAATATCCAAGCCGATGTCAAAAGAACTGAGGCTGCGACATGGACTCTTGGAAGCACGTCCGTACGTGAATTCCCAAAGGCAATGAGGCAATTCAATTTACTTACAAAGAAGCTAGATGTGCTTTCGTACAGGATAGCGGTGTATTCATCAATCATTGGGCGCGAGGAGACAGTTGAAATCACTAGAATCGTTGAGGACTGGAAGGCCTACTTATCTGAGATTAGCCCAGGTATTTTTGAGGACAAGGCCTTTCTCAATCCTTACACTTATGAATATTTCATAGATTTACTTGGAGAATTGGAATGGCTATATGGGAAAAGAAAAAGTTCAATATAACTTCACCTACAACGGGCATCTAAAAGGTTAACGCTGAGAACTCTGCCCTCTCCCGCGTATGACCCGCCCCTTCCGCCGCCGCCCCCATGACCGCTACGCTGTCCTCGACGGCATGGCGCCAAGGACAGCGACCCGCCCACATCTACCGCTCGAAAGCGCCGAGGGCGCCTGCGACCTCTCTGATCCTCGTGAGGCTGGCTGAGGCGTAGTCAGTGGCCTCGTACCGCTGTATCTGCTGCTCCTTGAGTCCCAGCCGCTCCGCAAGGTCCTTCTGGCTCAGGCCCTGCGCGATGCGCGCCCTGATGAGCATGGTTGGCAGGTGAGCGACCGCTTGAAGGTCGTCCGGCTCGAACCCGCCGGACAGGAGGGACTCGTAATCGCGCAACTCGCCTTGAAGGTCTTCGATCTGGCTCCTCAGCGCGTCTTCCTGGGCCTTGGCGATGAGGGGATGCACTCCTTCCGCCCGTTGGCCGAGGCTTTCGAGCGTCCGGGAAAGTCCGTCCGCCTGCGCCTTGGTGATGCGGTACTGCCGCTCGTTCTTGATCATCCGAAACCTCCCAGGCCAATGGCAACGATCCCCTTGGGGTCTCCGGTCTCCTTGTCCGTCTGGAAGAAATCGAGGAACGAGAGCCCGCCCGCGTTCGCTATAACCGAGGCGGGAAACAGTTCTCCCATGTACTTGGCCTTCTGCGCAGCCCTCCCGGCGTCGAAGGTCAGCAGCACGGGGTCGAGAAGATACGGGTCGACCCCGTCCTCGTTCCAGCAGGCGTCGTAGTCGTTCGGGATGACCTTGATGGTCACGAAGCTTCCGTCAAGATAAACGGCCCGGCATCCTGCGCTCTTCAGGTTCTCCAGGGCAGCCCCGAAACCGGCCATGAGGCGCTGTCTCCAAGCGTTGTTCCCGAACCTGTCGACCAACATCTCCCAACCGGCCCAGTGGACTCCCGGAGGAAGGAGTCCGGCGCTGTTGAACTGTGGCATCACAACACAACGATACTATTGTGTTGATAGCCAGTCAATGGCCTGCACACGCCCCGGGTATGTCCGCCTCCTACCGTGTGACACCCGCCCCTTCCGCAGTCGCCCCTTGGCCGCGTACGCTGGTCGGTGGCGGCATGGCGCAGTCGGAGTGGGCCTTCCCCGGCACGGGGCGGGTCGCAGGAGTGGAATGGCTCACAATGGCGCACTATGGCGCACGTAGAACGATGGCGCTGCGCGGTCGACGCCTGTTCGCGGGGACACCCTCACCCTAACCCTCTCCCAGAGGGAGAGGGGATCAAAGGGGCGTGGGGATGACAGCGCCGGACACGGGAGGCCCGAGAGGATGCTGCGCACTAAAGCGCGGGCTGCGCTCGGCATGACAGGCCCACGTCACGCATACCCGCTGGGACAAGGGCTGCGAGGTCCCTGCCTCCGCAGGAACGACGGGGCGGGTCCACCATCACCCCCATCCTGACCTTCCCCCATCAAGGGGGAAGGGATCAGACAGGCACTGCGAGGTTCCTGCCTCCGCAGGAACGACGGATTCACCCCGTCTGTTCGCGGTACCAGTGGTAGAGCTCAGTGGCGGTCATCGGTATCGCGCCGGGGGTGTTCATGATGAGTTCCAGCATCTTGACGAAGTAGGGGAAGCGGTGCGGCTGGCCCACGATGAACGGGTGCAGGCCGATGGACATCACGCGCGCGGTTTCCGGCTCGTCGTTCAGCAGCGTCGTGAGGTGGTCGTGGACGCGCTCCAGCATCGACGGCCCCGGATGGCCGAGCCGGATGTAGACGCCGATGTCGTTCAGTTCGTTGGAGTACGGCACCGAGAAGAGCCTGCCCTTGTTGACCTTCAACTCGTAGGGCTGGTCGTCGTTGACCCAGTCGAGGACGAACTCGACCCCCTCATCGACGAGCAGCTCCGGAGTCTCGGCGGTCTCGCCGAGACCGGGGCCGAGCCAGCCGAGAGGCCGGGTGCCGGTGAACTCCTCGATGGTGTCGAGCGCGAGACGGATCGTGGCGGTCTCGTCGCTATCGGCGGGAAGGGGGCGCTGGTAGTAGCCGTGGCCGACGACGTCCCATCCGGCGTCGAGGGCAGCCTGGGCGACCTGTGGGTAGAAGTCGCAGACTGAGCCGTTGAGCGCCATCGTCATCGGCACGTGGAGCCTGCGGCAGGCGTCGAGTACCCGCCAGAAGCCGACGCGGAGGCCGTACTCGAACCAGGAGAAGTTGGGCACGTCGGGCAGCCGCTCGCGGCCGGGCGGCTGCGGGCTGAGCGGGCGTCCGACGGGCTGGTCGAACTCGTTCTGCTCCACGTTCATCACGAGCAGGACGGCGACGCGCGCTCCTCGAGGCAGGTGCAGCGCCGGCCTGTCGGGCAGAGGGATGTAGTCGGCTCTTGGGTTCGCCATCGTATCGCCTCCGGCGGGTAACGCTCGCGGAGTATCTCACGGGGCCGGACGGCCTGCACGGGAGAGGGCTGGGGTGAGGGCGGATCATATTGGCGAGCCTCCCCGATAGACTCCTCGACTCCGCTGCGTTCGGTCGGAATAGCACTCCCCCGCTCCATGCCCAATCGCGCCCTCCCTCACCCGCGCTTAGCGCGCCCTTTCCTTGGAGAGAGGGCGGTCTGCTCCCCTCTCCCGATGGCGGGAGAGGGGCCGGGCGTGATGGTTGGCGGGTGTGGGGTGTTGTCATGCTGAGCGCAGCCGGAGGCGGATCCAAGGCATCTCTCGGCGTCCGATTCCCTCTCCCTCTGGGAGAGGGTTAGGGTGAGGGTGGTTCCTGCGGGAGTGCAGTGGGGCAGAGCCCCTCTGCCACAGGCGTGAGTCGCGGGAGTTGGGGCCGTCCCCCACAGCGTACCGGGCGGGTGTGTGGGAAGAGGGACGTTGGCGGGCGAGCCGTGCTGCGAATGACAGCGCGCTGTGCCTCCCAAGGCTTTACAGGAGGGGCGTTTCGGACAGACAATGAGGGGACGCGCAGTGGGGCGGTTAGCTCAGTTGGTTAGAGCGCTTGCTTCACACGCAAGAGGTCACAGGTTCAAGTCCTGTATCGCCCACCACTGTGTGGGGGTCCCCACTGCGTTGGGGGCGTGCCGAGGTGGCGGAACGGCAGACGCGCTGTGTTCAGGGCGCAGTGTCCTTACGGGCGTGCGAGTTCAAATCTCGCCCTCGGCACCAATCGAAGATAACGCCGCTGGCGCCGCAACCAGCGGCAACAGAGCGTGCGCTAGTAGCTCAGTCAGGATAGAGCGCATCCCTGCGGAGGATGAGGTCGTGGGTTCGAGTCCCACCTAGCGCGCCACTCTTCCGCCCCCGTACACTGGCCGGGAGTCCTTCTGCTCCGAACGGGGGCTTCTCGGAACCATGTACGGTCCTGCGCCTCTCAGCCAACGGTACCTGCCGTGGATGCTCGCGCTCGCGGCGCTGTTCGTCCTGCGCGTGCTGGCGCAGGCGGTGCAGTGGGCGGGCCCCGTGCCCTTCCTGCCGCCGTTCGACGCGTGGCAGGGGTCGGAGTTGCCGTACGCGGCCTTCCTGGCGTCGCAGTTGCTCATCGTCGCGCTGCTGGCGCGGGCGCTGCTGGTGGTGCGGTCGCAGTCGATCAGCCCCGCGTCGTGGAAGCACCGCGCGTGCTTCGTCCTCGGCGGGGCGTACTTCGGCGCGATGGCGTTCCGGCTCGTGGCAGGGCTCACGTTCCTCTCCGGTGTGGAGTGGTTCGCGCAGAGCCTCCCCGCGCTCTTCCACCTGGTGCTGGCGACGTTCGTGCTGCTGTTCGGCCACTACATCTACAGCGCGGGCAGGAACGCCGGAGGTGCGGCGTGAGCGCCGGAGGCACGGACGCCGCGCTCTCCCGCCTGGTCGTCGTGGGCTCGTACCCGGCGGTACTGGCGATCGGGTTCGCGGTGTACGCGGCGCTCGTCGGGTCCGGCTGGCAGGTCGTGGCCGCGTCGTGGGTCGCGGTCATAACCGGCGCGGCGCTCGTGACGCTGCACGAGGCGCGGCTGCCGTACCGCAGGGAGTGGCATCCGTCGGCGAGCGACGTGCGTGCGGACGCGTTGTTCCTGGCGACGGTTCAGGCGTTGCTGCCACGGCTGTTCGCAGTCACGGTGGTGGTCGCGTTCGCGGAGATGCTGGACGCGGGCGGACTCGCCGTCGAGGGCCTGTGGCCGCACGGCTTCCCGATCGCGGCGCAGGTCGCCCTGATGATTGCGGCGGCGGACTTCCCGCGTTACTGGCTGCACCGGGCGTTCCACCGCTTCTCACCGATGTGGCGTCTGCATGCGGTGCACCACTCGCCGCACCGGCTGTACTGGCTGAACGTGGGGCGCTTCCATCCCATCGAGAAGTCGGTCCAGTACACGGTGGATACGCTGCCGTTCGCGCTCGTGGGCGTCGCCCCGGAGGTGCTCGCGGCGTACTTCGTCTTCTACGCCCTCAACGGCTTCTTCCAGCACTCCAACTGCCGCGTGCGCCTGGGGCCGCTCAACTACCTGGTGAGCGGCCCGGAGCTGCACCGCTGGCACCACTCCGAGCGGACGGAGGAGTCCGACAACAACTTCGGCAACAACCTCATTATCTGGGACGTCCTGTTCGGCACGCGGTTCCTGCCTGCGGACCGCGAGGTAGGCCCGCTGGGGCTGCACAACCGCGAGTACCCGCTGGGCTTCCTCGCGCAGATGCGGACGCCGTTCGTGAAAGGACTGGAGCGATGAGCAGCATCGGCTACAAGCTGTTCAAGACCGCGCTGAGCGCGACACAGGCGCGGCGCCACAGGCGCATGATGCGCGGGGCAGAGTCGCCTCGCGCGACGCAGGAAGCAGTGCTGCGCCGCATCCTGGCGGCGAACGCGGAGACGGAGTTCGGGAGGAAGCACGGGTTCGCGAGCGTCGCGAGCGTGGACGACTACCGGCAGGCCGTGCCGGTGCTCACGTACGAGGACCTGCGCGAGGCCATTGAGCGGCAGGAGCTGACCGGCGAGCGCTGCCTGACGCAGGAGCAGCCGGTCTACTACCACCGCACGAGCGGCACGGTGGGCGCGCCGAAGAATATCCCGGTGACGGCGTCCGGCCTCGCGCAGATGAAGCGCGACCAGCGACTCTCCGCCTACGTCTGGGCGCGGGACTCCGGCGTGCTGGAGGGCAAGGTATTCGCCGTCAGCGGCGCGGCGGTGGAGGGACACATGGCCGGAGGCACACCGTTGGGCTCCGCGTCCGGGTTGCTGTACCGCAACCAGTCGCGCTTCGTGCAGTCGCGGTACGTGCTGCCCGCTGAGGTATCCGACGTCGAGGACTACGACGCCCGCTACCTCGCGATGGCGGCCTACGGCCTCGCGGAGCCCGGCGTGACCGGCGCTGCGACGGCGAACCCGTCCACGTTCCTGCGGCTGCTCTCGGTCGTGCACGACAACGCGGACGCCGTGCTCGGCGCCATCGCGACGGGGCGGTTGCCGGGCGCAGCGTCCGGTCTTCCGCTGACGGCCCGCCCTGAGCGCGCGCGGGAGTTGGAGCGCCGGCTGAGCGCGGCGGGGCGGCTGACGTACGCCGGCATCTGGCCGGGCCTGCGCGGCGTCGTGACGTGGACGGGCGGGAGCTGCGGTATCGCGCTCGGCAACCTGTCGCCGCTGCTGCCGGACGGCGTGCGGATCATCGAGTGGGGCTACTCGTCGAGCGAGTTCCGGGGGACGCTGAACGTCGACGTGCAACGGAACGCGTGCCTGCCGACGTTCCGTAACACGTTCTTCGAGTTCGCGGAGCGCGATGCGTGGGAGGCGGACGCCGGCGAGTTCCTCTGCCTCGACGAGCTGGAGGACGGGCGCGAGTACTACGTGTTTGTCACGACGGGCGACGGCCTCTACCGCTATGACATTAACGACATCGTGCGGGTCAACGGTTGGGTGGGGAACACGCCGACTTTCGGGTTCGTGCAGAAGGGGAAGGGCGTCACGAACATCACGGGGGAAAAGGTGACAGAGTCGCAGGTGCTGGACGCGGTGACGTCGGCCTTCGCGCCCTCTGGCGCGCCGCCTGACTTCTTCATCATGCTCGCAGACGAGGTCGCGTCCGTCTACACGCTCTACGTGGAGACCGGCGCGTCAGCGTTCGCCGGAGGCGCCGCCGCGGACGAGATCGACCGTCTGCTCAGCGTGTCGAACATCGAATACGAGAGCAAGCGTAAGAGCGGACGGCTCGCGCCGCTGCGCGTTCGCCTCCTGCCGAACGGCGCGGGCGGGCGCTACCGCGAGAGTTGCGTGGCGTCGGGGCAGCGGGATGCGCAGTTCAAGTACCTGCACCTGCAGTACGCGCGGGACTGCGCGTTCGACTTCAACGCCATCGCCGTGGCGGGGTGAGCCGTGCGCATCGAGCGTCTGGACGTCTTCAGCTTCCCCGTGCCGTTCAAGGCGGTGTTCCGCCACGCGTCGGCGAGTCGCTCCCACGCCGAGAACCTCATCGTCGCCGCGCGCTCGGATGACGGCATCACCGGCTACGGCGAGGGCTGTCCGCGCGACTACGTCACGGGCGAGACCGTCGAAGGCGGGGCCGCGTTCATCCGGCGTCACGCGCAGGCCATAGGGGACGAGGTGACCGACGGACCAAGCCTGCGGGCTTGGGCCGACGCTCATCGCAGCGAGATCGACGAGCACCCGGCGGCATTCTGCGCGATCGAGCTTGCGGTGCTGGACCTGCTCGGCAAGGCGGAGGGTGTGCCGGTCGAGGATGTCGTCGGCGTGCCGCGCCTCGACGGGAGTTTCACGTACTCCGCCGTGCTCGGCGACTCGCCGTACCTCGTCTACCGCTTGCAGTTCTTCCGCTACCGCAGGAAGGGCTTCACCGACTTCAAGGTGAAGGTCTCCGGCGACCTCGGGCGCGACCGCCGGAAGCTGGGCGTGTTCCGGAGCAAGCGCGGCCCGGAACTACGCGTGCGCCTCGATGCCAACAATCTCTGGTCGTCTGCCGACGAGTGCATCGCGCACCTGAAGGCGCTTGGGGACGTGTTCGCGGTCGAGGAGCCGCTCGGCGCGGGCGACCTCGCGGGGTTCGAGCGCGTGAGCGAGGCGTGCGGCCTCCGCATCGTCCTGGACGAGAGCCTGCTGCGCGCTTCGCAACTGGACGGCCTCGGCGGCCCGGAACGGTGGATCGTGAACGTGCGCGTCTCCAAGATGGGCGGCATCGGGAGGTCGCTGGAGGTGGTCGAGCGCGCCGCGAGCCTGGGGATGGGCGTCATCGTCGGGGCGCAGGTGGGCGAGACGAGCATCCTCACGCGGGCGGGGCTGACGGTGATGCAGGCGGCGCGCCCTTCGCTCGTCGCGTCGGAGGGGGCGTTCGGGACGCACCTGCTGCGCGAGGACCTGACGGCGGAGTGCCTGATGTTCGGCGATGGCGGCGTGCTGACTGCGCCGGACAGCGGCGCGCCGGGCCTGGGGCTGGCGGTGCGCGAAGGGATGCTGGTCCCGGTGTAGCGCCCCCCGCGCAGGCGCCATCGTGCCGTTGACACAGGCGCCGCAGGTACCTAGATTGGTAGTTGGCGACCGGGAGCGGGCCGCTCCATAAGCGACCCCTTCACCCTCCGGGGTGGCTCGGCCGCCCCTCTTCTATGCAGCTTGGCACCTACACGCGCTCCCGCTGGTTCGTGTATCTTTGCCGTGCCGCACGGGACGGCGGCAGGAGACATGGGCCATGCTCAGCGCCGAGGACAACGCTCTGCTCACCGCAACGTCGCGCGGGACGGCGATGGGCGACCTGCTGCGCCGCTTCTGGGTGCCGTTCCTCCTCTCCGACGAACTGCCGAAACCGGACTGTCCGCCCATCCGCACGAGGCTGATGGGCGAGGCGCTCGTCGCCTTCCGCGACACGTCCGGGCGTGTGGGGCTGCTGGCGGAGCGTTGCGCGCACCGCCGGGCGAGCCTCTACTTCGGGCGGAGCGAGGAAAACGGCCTGCGCTGCGTCTACCACGGATGGAAGTACGACGCGGACGGCCAGTGCGTGGACATGCCGTCCGAGCCGGAGTTGAGCAACTACAAAGAGAAGATACGCCAGACCGCCTATCCGACGGTCGAGGCCGGAGGCGTCGTCTGGGCGTACCTTGGCCCTTCGGATGCGACACCCGTGATGCCGGACTTCTCGTGGCTGCGCCTCCCGCTGTCGCACGTCCACGTCACGAAGCGGCTGGAGCGCACCAGCTGGGTGCAGGGCCTCGAGGGCGGAATCGACTCGGCGCACTCCAACTTCCTGCACGCGACGGTGGACGGCTTCCGGCGGACGCCCGCGTGGCTGGAGCGCGCCCAGGCCGCGCCCGACCTCCGCGCCCGCTATCACGCGCTGGACCGCTCGCCGGTGTTCCTGCCGGAGGAGACGGCGTACGGGCTGCGCGTCGGTGCGCGGCGGGACATCGGCGAGGGCGCGTACTACTGGCGCTTCACCCACTGGATGATGCCGTTCTACAACCTGTTCAAGCAGGGCTCGCCGAAGCCGGGCGTGAACAGCCAGGGCATCGCGTGGACGCCGATAGACGACCACAGCTGCTGGACGGTCGTGGTGACGTGGAACGACGACCGCCCGCTGAGCGGCGAAGACATCGAGGCGGCGGAGGACTTCGCGGGGCCCGCGCTACCGACCTCATTCCTGCCCGTACGCAACATGGAGAACGACTACATGATCGACCGGGAGTTGCAGGTGAGCGGAACGTTCACCGGCATCCCTGGCACACAGGCGCAGGACATGGCGGTACAGGAGAGCATGGGCTCCATCGTTGCCCGGTTCGAGGAGCACCTCGGCACCAGCGACGCCGCCATCATCAAGATGCGGCGCAGGCTCATCCGGCAGGCGCGCGCCCTCGCAGACGGCGCGGACGCTCCGCTGGCCTCGCGTGACGGCTCGGTGTACCGCGTGCGCTTCGCAGACGCGCTCGTGCACGAGGGCGAGGAGCTCGACGCGGCGGAGCGGGAGCGCCTGTGCACTCCGTCGGCATCGTAGCCGGCTGGCTCAAACAACAAAGAGGAGGACGACATGGCGCGGTTGACCATCGCTGACCTGCAGCAGATGAAGGACGAGGGGAAGAAGATCGCGGCGGGCGTCTGCTACGACATACAGATGACGCGCATCCTGGAGCGCGCGGGCGTCGACCTGCTCTCCGTCGGCGACAGCGTGAGCAGGACGTTCCTCGGCATGGAGAGCGAGGAGGAGTTCTCGCTCGACGCGATGCTGCTCTTCGGCAAGGCCGTCAGCCGCGTCGCGGAGCGGGCCGTCGTCAACGTGGATATGCCGACGGTGGTCTGCAATGCGGGGCCGAAGGTGGTGGAGGAAGCCACGCGCCGCATCAAAGAGGAGACGGACGCTGACATGACGAAGGTCGACATCCGCACGCAGGAGGAGGAGCTGTTCGACGACGTGCTCGCGGTGATTGAGGCAGGGCTTCCAGTGTATCCGCAGATCGGGTTCCCGGTGTTCGAGCCCCGTCACGGCGGAGCGGAGGCCCACGAGCACATCATGAAGTGGGCGAACGCGGTGCAGGACGCGGGCGCGGTGATGATAGACCTCACGAACGTGACGCTGGACATCTACGCCGACGTGGCGAAGACGATGCGCATCCCGGTCATCGGCGGGCAAACGGGGCCGGAGTCGGACGGGCGCATCTTCGTGAGCTACATGCTGGCGGGCTACCGCGCCGACACGATAGACCGGACGGACGACGGTCCGAACGCGGCGCGCTACATCCTCGACGTTGCCGAGAAGGCGATAGCGAGTGTCCACGACGCCTCCTGGGAGGCGCCGTAGGGAGATGCCGGAGCAGCGGCGCAAGTCCCTCGTCAGGCACTTCACTTCCACCGGTTTCGTCGTTCAGGACGGCGCGACGCTGCTGCACTGGCACGGCAAGCTGGGCATGTGGCTCCCTCCCGGCGGCCACGTGGAGGAGAATGAGGACCCGGTGCAGGCCGTCCTGCGGGAGGTGGAGGAGGAGACCGGCATCGTGGTTGAGGTGCTTGCCACCGGAGGCGTCGACGGCGCTCCGACCCGCCCCGTTCAGATTCCTCCTCCCATAACCATCCTGATCGAGGACATCGACGATCCGGTGGACGGCTTCCACCAGCATATCGACTTCATCTACGTGTGCCGTCCGACGGCTCCCGTAACCGGCCTCCCGAACGGCTGGCGTTGGGTTACCGAGGAGGAGCTCGCCTCGGGCGCGCCCTTGAGCCGTCCGGGCGCGAGCCCTGAGCCCCCGTCGGACGACGTGCGCATTCGAGGTGCCCAGGCGTTCCGTGTGGCACACGACCACGCTGCCGGGAGCGTCCTCGAGTGACGGCGGGCCTTCCGCTTACGGCCCGCTGACCTTCAACGTGTGGCCGGTGGGTATCTCTCCGGTGTAGGCCCAGTCCGGCATGTCGAAATCGACGCCCTCGACGGCGAGCATGCGCTGGTACTCCTCGCGGATGAACGGGTCCTCGGCCTGGTAGGTGATGCTGCGCCCGCCCATCTCCAACGGCAGATTGCCGGAAATCTCGGTCTCCCCTTCCCGCCGGAGTTGTATGCCGACTCCCTGCGGGATGCCGCCGAAAACGAGCAGCCGCAGCGGCTCCTTCCCGGTGCTGTGGTGCATGTGGAACCAGCCGGTGCCGCCGGGGTTGTTCACCACCATTCCCCCGGGGCGGTAGTCCTGCCGCATGACCGACTCGCCGTTGCCGGACTCCCACGGGCGGACCGTCGCGGACTGCGGCCACGCGATCGTGTAGCCGGTGCCCTTGATGCAGATGAGAACGACGGAGCCGGGGCCGGGCGGGTGGTGCGCCATCGAGTAGCGTCCGCTGTGGTGCTCGCCCACGAACATGCTGAAGCGCCCGTGCGCCATCTGCGGGATGACGCGCCGGTAGCCGGGTGAGCGCTGGTTGTCCAGCGGTAGCTCGCACGTCGCCATGTCCGGGATGAGGTTGGTGACGCGCATGGCGCGCTCCCGCATGGGGTCGGCGACGAGCGGCGTGTCCTTCGGGCGGAAGTAGCCGTCGGAGTCGTCGAAGCGGTCGGTGAAGGCGAAATCGCTTTCGAAGATGAAGTGGTCGTTGTCGAAGAGGCTGAAGAGCGGCGGCGCCGTCGTGCCGCCGACGAGGACGACGGGGCCGGAGCTCGCGTTGATGATGCGGTGGTTGGTGTTGACCGGTATCGCGAAGAGGCTGCCGGCCTGCCACTCGAACGTGTGCTTGCGGTCGCTGCCCTCGCGCCAGACCTCCGTCGCGCCGCGCCCCTCGAAAACGTAGTAAACCTCCTCGTAGATGTGACGCTCGACGGTGGACTCGGAGCGGGGCGGCAGTTCCCAGGCGTACATGCCGAGTTTGCCGTCCGTGCCGTCCAACTGGATGAAGGAGCCGAGGCCGCCCATCCGCTTCCACGGCGCCTTGGGTATCTCGCGGATGTCTTGCATGCCGAGGCCGCGGTAGATGGGGATGTCCTGCGCCTCCATGAAGCGGTCGTAGGGGGTGCGGGGAGTCTTCCATGAACCAACCCCCGCACGCTCCTTCTCCCCCGTTGGCTCGATGAAGACCTTCGCTTCGTCTACCTGCATCATGGCATTCACCTCTCGTTACTCAAGGGTTGCACGGGCAATCTTGGCCCGGATCGCGTGTCGTGGCAAGGGGGCGTGGCCTGCGCGTGCTGTCATGTTGAGCGGAACCGGAGGTGGAGTCGAAACATCTCTCGGGGAAACGTTGGCACGCACCGGGGCGTTCCCGAGAGATTCCTCGGCTTCGCTCGGAATGACAATACCCGATTGCTGACTACGACTGCTCTTCCTCAGGTGCGGAAGGGCTGAACGCAGAGCGGCTGCGCGACGGCCGGGAGGTGTTGTAGCGCCGGGAGACGCGCCTTCCGAGGCGGACAGCTACCCAGCCGAGGACGATGAGCGGGATGAAGACGACTACCCAGATGAGGATGTAGAAGAGTGCGACGCCTACCGCCGAGAGTGCGCGGACCGCGGTCTTGAACGTGCCCTCGACGTCCACTCCACCGATGATGAAGCTCTCCGACTCGGTCACGCTCACGTCGAAGGAACCGGAGGCGGATATGCGTCCCGCGTCGCTCATCGCACTGACGGTCAGTTCGACGGTATACGCGAAGGGGCGGTAGTCGGTGTAGGCGTGCGTGGCCTCGACGCGCGTACCCTCGTCGATCTCGCCGGCTACGGTCGGCGAGCCGTCGCCGAAGTCCCACTGGTACTCGTAGTCCCACAGCTCGTCCGGAGCCGTGAACGACGCCGTGTAGGTGATCTCGTCGCCCTCCTCGACGGTGCGGCTCTCGCCGGCGAAGACCTCGATGGAAGGCACCTCGGTAACGGTTGCCAGCAGCGAGTCCGTGCCTTCCGCGATGCCGCCCTCGCCCCTGCCGGTGAGCTCGATCGTGACGATGTAGGGCGAGTCGTGGTCGTCGGGATAGACGTGGTTCACGGTCGCGGTGACGCGTTGCCCTTCAGGGGTCGGCGCGGTGGTGCTGCCGGCGACCGTCGAACCGTCGCCGAAGTCCCAGACGAACTCGAAGTCGTCGATGTCCGGCGGTGGGGTGAACGTCGCGCGGAAGCGGGCGGGCTCCCCGACCCTGAACGCCTCGTCCGGGCCGACGTCCACGCTCATGTCGAGCGGCGCGACGGTGAGACCGACCTCAATGAGCGAGAAGGCGGCGACCTGGTCGAAATAGTTGAGCCGCCCCTGCATCTCCTCTACCTGGAGCTGGATGGCGGAGAGCTCGTTCTGGACCTGGAGGGCCTCTTCGACATTCACAGCCTGCTCGAGGAAGCCCACGAGCCGTGCCTGGGTCGCCTGTAGGCTGGAGAGACGCGACTGCGTGTCGACGTACTGGTCGGTCACGTCCTCGCTGGTGACGGCTCGGGCGACGACATCCCGCGCGGTGGCCTCTATCCTGTCGAACGCCTCGTCGAGCGACGCGGCAGGCACGCGGATGGCGACCGCGCCGGTATGGCGCGATACCCGGTCGGAGCTGACGAGCCACCCGCCGAGCGAGGACGCGATCCCGGCGATGCGGTCGACGGTGGCGGCGACGTCGTCCACGATGAGGGACATCCGCGCCGTGTGGACGATGACGCGGTTCTGAGCAAGCGGTGAGAGGCGGAGGCTGCCTGCACCGTCGGCTGCTTCCGCGGCCTCCTCCATCATCGGAGCGGGAGACGGCGTCGGAGCGGGCATGGCCGCCGCTGGTGCCGCTTCCGTCATCGCGGTGGTGGAGGAATCATTGCTTGCATCGACGTCCAGCCACGCCCCGTTGGAGTCTGGTTCGCTGCCGCAGGCCGCGGCCAGCGCCAGCAATGCCGTAACCAGCGCCGCCAGGAGCATCGTGTGGATGGTCGTCAGTCTCTTCATACCTTCTCCGTGCACGCCTCCCAGTCTACGCGCCTCACGTTCCCCGGTGCTCACACCTTCCGGTGCTCATGGAGTAGTATGCGCTGACCGAGCGAAACGTTCCCGTGGGACGCTGCGCGGCGACACCTTCCGCTGACAGGAGCAACGGATCAGATGATCATCGATTCCCACGGCCACTACACCACTGCGCCCGCCGGAGTGCAGATCTTTCGCGCCACCCAGATCACGTTCATGGGAGCGCCGGTGAAGCACCCCGTCAACGTGACCGACGACGAGATACGCGCGTCGCTGGAGAACGGCCAACTGAAGCTGCAGAACGAGCGCGGCACGGACGTCGCCATCTTCTCGCCTCGCGCCTCCTGGATGGGCCACCACTTCGGCGGCGAACTCATCAGCCGCTACTGGACCGAGATTAACAACGACATGATCAAGCGCGTCTGCGACATCTACCCGGACCGCTTCATCGGCGCATGCTCGCTGCCGCAGTCGCCCGGCGTGCCGCCGGAGCGCGGCGTCGTGCAGGAACTCGAACGGGCCGTCAACGACCTGGGCTTCGTCGGCTGCAATCTGAACCCGGACCCGTCCGGCGGCTACTGGACGGACCCGCCGCTTGGCGATCGCTACTGGTATCCCCTCTACGAGAAGATGGTGGAGCTGGACGTGCCCGCCATGATTCACGGCTCCGGCACGTGCAACCCGGCGTTCACCACCACCGGCTCCCACTACATGAACGTGGACAACACCGGCTTCGTCCAGCTGATGGACTCCAACATCTTCCAGGACTTTCCCGGCATCAGGTTCATCCTGCCGCATGGCGGCGGGGCCATCCCGTACCAGTACGCGCGCTTCAAGGGACTGAGCATCATGGCGAAGCGCGAGCCGTTCGACGAGTTCCTCAGCCGCCTCTACTTCGACACCGCCATCTACAACCAGGCGGCAACGGAGTTCATGCTGAAGACCATAGGCGTGGACAACGTGCTGTTCGCCTCCGAGATGATCGGCGGCGTCCAGGCCATCGACCCGGACACCGGGCGCTGGTACGACGACACGAAGCCGTACATCGACGGCATCGACTGGCTGACCGAAGAGGACAGGTACAAGCTCTTCCACGGCAACGTGCTGAAGGCGTACCCGCGCGCAAGGCCGTACATCGAGCGCATCGATGCGGGCAACGCGTAGGAACAACGAAAGGGGAAGTCATGGACACGACGTTCGCTGCAGTCAAGGTTGAGCCCCGCAAGGCGGAGATACAGGAGATCGACGTACCCGATATCGACCACAACAGCGCCCTGATGAAGGTCGAGGCCGCCGGCATGTGCGGGTCCTACGGCTACTTCACGAGCGAGGGGCGTGGGAGGAGTCCGGTCCCAGGGATGAACGCTCACGAGAACGCCGGCGTCATCGTAAAGGCCGGGCAGGGGTTCCTGGACCGCCACGGCGTCGAGGAAGGCGAACTCGTCGCGCTGGAGGAGTACCTTCCCTGCGGACACTGCGAGTGGTGCCGCATCGGCGAGTTCAGGCACTGCTGGCTCACCGACACGCACAACAACCCCAGCCCCAGCAGGCTGGACGGCGGCTTCCGACAGTACCTCTACCTTCCCCCGAACGTGGTGCTGCACAAGGTCCCGCAGACGATGACGGCCGACGAGGCCGCGCTGGCCCTGCCGGTCGGCAACGGCGTGCAATGGGCGTGCAAGGAAGCCGAGGCCGGTCCGGGAAAGACGATCGTCGTGCAGGGGCCGGGCTCGAAGGGCCTCGGCTCCACCCTCGCGGCCAAGAAGTTCGGCGCGACGGTCATCGTGACCGGCCTGTCGAAGGACACCGCGCGGCTCGAAGCGGCGAAGCGGCTCGGCGCGGACCACACCATCGACGTGCAGGCCAACGACTTCACCTCCACGATCATGGACATCACGAACGGGCGCGGCGCGGACGCTGTGGTCGACTGCACGACCGGCCGCAACACCGTCATCTTCAACCAGGCCATCGACGTCCTCGTGCGGCGCGGCGGCATCGTCGTCACGCAGGCCTACGAGCTTGAGTCCTTCTCGCTGGAGAGGCTGACGGGCAAGTACGGACAGCTCCGGGCGTGCCGGGGCCACAGCTACGCGAGCGTGGCGACGGGCCTCGAAATGATCGGCTCGGGCGAATACCCGCTCACGGAGCTGATGACGCACCACTACCCGCTGGAGTTGACCGGCGAGGCCTGCCTCGCCTCGGGCGGCGAGGGCGACGGGGCCGACGCCGTATGGGTGATGGTCAACCCCCATATGGGAACGGCGGCCTGATCCCTCTCCCTGCAAGCAGACCCTTGCATAACCGTGAGGGGAGATGCGGTGCGGGGTCATTTGATCCCTTCCCCCTCGATGGGGGAAGGTTAGGATGGGGGTGAATCGGCGGGGTCTGGGGTGTGCGATGGGATTACGCAAAGGTCTCTACAAGGGGAGAGGGCTGGAGTGAGGGGCCTGGATGGCGTGGGCGTCTGATCCCCTCTCCCTACAAGGGGAGAGGGCTAGGGTGAGGGCCCTGCATGGCTGGGCCGCCTCCTCCCTCTCTCAATGGCGGGAGAGGGTTGGGGTGAGGGTTGGAGGGGCGTGGGGCATGAGATGGGGCTACGCAAGGCTCCCCTCTCTCAAACGCGGGTGAGGGTTGACACGACAGCGGACTGGGAAGGAGCACACGGGACATGGCCACACTCGTCGGAACGTTCTTCCATTCGCACGGGGGCACGACGTCGCTGCCGCCGGAGTTGTGGGTCGAGCGGCGCGCGACCCGCCCGATACGAGAGGACGTGCCGGTCGACTCGCTGGAAGTGAATACGGAGAAGGCCAACCGCACGCACGAGGGCTTCCGTGTCCTGCGCGAGCGCATCGCCGAACTCCACCCCGACGTGCTCGTCGTGTTCAGCGACGACCAACTCGAGTGCTTCGACTTCAACAACTATCCCGCGTTCGCCGTGTACGTCGGTGACAGCTTCGCGAAGTCGCCGCGCGAGCCGCGTACCGCGGAGATCGGGCGGCACGCCGAGCCCGGCTACCGCTTCCCGGGCCACCCGGAGTTGGGCGTGCACCTCCTCTCCGGCGTCATGCAGCGCGGCTTCGACCCCGCGTTCTGCATGGACATGCCGAAGCCGGACCGCGGCCTCGCGGGCGGCGTCATCCGGTCGGTCGAGGAGTTGACCGACTTCTCGCTGCCGTCCGTGCCCATCATGATGAACCTCTACTTCGCGCCGCAGGTGAGCGGCCTGCGCAGCTACCAGTTCGGCAAGGCGGTGCGCGAGGCGCTGGACGACGCGCCGTCCGACCTGCGCGTCGCCGTCGCGGCGTCGGGTGGCCTCTGGCACACGCCGGGGATGCCGGGCGCGTGGCTGAACTCCGAGTTCGACCGCGCAGTGCTGGCGCGCCTGGAAGAGGGCGACGCTCGCGGCATGGCCGACTACTTCGACTCCTACGTCATCCCGGAGGACGACACGAGCCAGGACGCCGCCTATCGCGGGCGCGTCAGCACCGGCATGCCGTCGCCGGGCGGCCCCGCGTTCGGCACCCGCGAGACGTGCGCGTGGATAGCGGCAGCCGCCGTCACCGAGGGCCGCCCGACCACCATCGTCGATTACATTGAGGTGTACGCCTCGCCGGTCGGCAACGCCTTCGCCTACTGCGACGACGTGTAGGGAAGGGGCTGTCGTCAAGAGTGGTTGCCCTCGCTGCCCTCACGCTGCTCTTGGGGACACTAGTTGCTTGCTCTTCGCCGCCGCCTGCGCTTGTGCCAACTGCGACGCCCGATGTCGAGGCAGCGCCTACCCCAACGCTCGCTCCGACTCCAACGCCTGCCCCTGCGCTGACAGCGACACCCACGCTGACGCCAACGCTGGCGTCGGACCCAACCGCGACGCCGTCTCAGGACGGGCATGCCGCTATGCTCCAACAGCGTGCGGATCAGGTGCGGACCGAGACAATCGAGGCTACCAGGGAGGGTTGCGCCTTCTTGCACGAGGAAGGGGAGTACCGAAACAGCGGATTCAGCGCCGTCGAGGGGAACACTGGCATGGACGTGCCGTACGGTAGAGTCGCCCGCACGACGATGGAGTTCGGCTCCGATGGCCGGTTGAGGGGAGAGAGACAGTCCGTGACTGGTCTTCAAAGCCCGCTGAGCGGCGGCGGGTTCGTCGACTCGGACTTCCCGGCGTGGCTTGGTGAGCAGGCCGTTAGCCTGGCGGATATGCTGGCCAGAGGCGCGTACATGGGCGAGTCATCGCTCAACGGCCAACCGAGCCTGCGCTACGAGACGCGCATCTCATCGTCAGGTTCCACGGAAACCCTGTTCATCTTTGATTACGTTATCGATAACCCTTTTGTCCGCGCCGAGCATCAGTATACCGTTCTCCCCGATGGCAACGTCCGACTCGAACGGCAGTGGGCAATAACTGAGTTCGGCGTCGAGGATTGCGGCGCGGACGGCGAAGCCGCTCGTTCTATGGGCGAGGCCGTGGTGCTCGAGATCAAGCAGAACGCGCTGAATGCACATGATGCCTTGGTAGAGAGCATCGAGGCAGGATGCGCCCTCACGTTCACCGGGGAGTCGGGCTACCTTCAGCAGACGACCGGAGAGACCCAGCGGGTGGAGGGCGACGACGCTCGTAATCTGCTTTCTTACTACGTAGCGGTCGCAGGGGTAGTGGGTCCTGAAAACGTGGGCGACGAAGACCGCCCATCGGAGGAACCAAGCGAGTACTCGTACGCCGGGGTGACGGAACTGTTTGGCCGCTCAGCCGTACAGTTCGAGCATTCAGAGGTACGAGCTAGTGAGGCCGGCCTCACCACCTACCTCAACGTGCTGGAGTTCGTGCGGGAGAACCCGCTTCTCTCCCGCGCAACCGTCTACAGCGCAGTTCTCCCCGACGGCGCTCCCACCATAGCCCATCAGCAAGCCGTATCGAGCCTCACCGCCGACTGTGGGTGATGATGACGTGCCTGGTTCAGGTCCGGTCTGCACTCCCCCGTCACCCCGGGAACATCGCGATGATCTCGTCGATGGCGGGGTTGTAGCGCTGGTGGCCGTAGTAGATCATCCGCGCCTGGTTGCGGTCCGGCGTGTAGTACACCTTCTCCTGCGTCATCTCGATGCACTGGTTCGTCGACGGGTCGCGGAACACGTTCATCGGGTCGCCGCCGTCCGCGACCGTCGCCATCGCCTCGTTCAGCATCCGGCGCAGCATGATGACGCCGGTGTCGGACTCGCCGAGCTTCTCGCGGGTGCGGTCGGCGATGGGCGTCTGCGTCACCCACGCCATGAAGTCCTGCACCAGCGGCAGCTCCACGTTCAACTCGCCGTTCGCATCGTAGAGCGGTATCTCGTAGTAGGGCACCTTCTCCTGCGGCGGCACGTCCACCTCCGGCGGGAACTGGTAGCGCGTGTAGACGACGTGCAGCGTGTTGTGGTCGTCGACTGGGCACGCGGATCTGGAACTCCGTGCTCGTCGTGCCGGTGGTGGAGCGGAGGATGTTGGGGAACACCCACGGGTGGCCGACCTTCCAGATGTCGTCGTCCTCGCTGCTGCCCTCGACGATGCGCTGTTTGAAGACGCCGTTGGCGAACTCCGTGAAGCCGATGCGCTGGTGGGGGCGCATCATCGCCTTGCGCCACGTCGGCACCTCCTCGCCTGACTTCTCGGCGAGGTACCAGCCGTAGACGCCGTGCAGCCACTCGGCGTGGACGGGGTCGGCTGAGTTCTCCTGGCACTGCAGCCAGTTGCAGGGGAGCATCGTGAAGCCGATGTCGCGCCACGCGTGGTCGGTCACGAACAGGTCCCAGCGCGGGACGAGCGGCGCGGGCAGCGGGCCCATGTACGCGAACAGCAGTCCGCTGAGCTCCTCGACGGGGTAGGCGGTGACCTTCACCTTCTCCTTGAAGCGCCCGTCCGGATGGACCGTCTCCTCGAACGGCTGCTCGATGCACTGGCCGGTCTCGTCCATCATCCAGCCGTGGTACATGCAGCGGAGACCGTGCTCCTCAGGGATGCCGTAGGAGAGGTCGACGCGGCGGTGCGGGCAGAAGCGGTCGAGCAGCCCCAGCGTGCCGGACCTGTCCTTGTAGAGCACGAGGTCCTCGCCGAGCAGGCGCACCGGCTTGGTGGGGCGCTCGTCCATCTCGGCTGCCGCGGCGATGGGATGCCAGTAGCGGCGCATCAGTTCGCCCATCGGCGTGCCCGGGCCCGACCTGCGTGAGCCGTTCGTTCTCCTGCTGCGTGAGCATCGTTGCGCCTCCTGTGCGCGGGAGTGGTGCTGCTGCGCGGGATTGTACCGCACGCGCGCTGGTCCCCGTCGTTCCTGCGGAGGCAGGAACCTCGCAGCCTGGTGGCGGTGCATGGGGTGACTGTCATGCTGAGCGGAGCCGAAGCATCTCTCGGGCGCGCCCGCTTGGACCCCTCTCCCGAGGGGAGAGGGGAAGCGTGAGGGTGGATCGGCGCGGTGGGGCATGGGGAGCGATTGTCATGCTGAGCGGAGCGTAGCGGAGTCGAAGCATCTCTCGGGGCGTGCCCTGCGTGATCCCCTCTCCCGAGGGGAGAGGGGAAGCGTGAGGGTGGATCGGCGCGGTGGGGCATGGGGAGCGATTGTCATGCTGAGCGGAGCGCAGCGGAGTCGAAGCATCTCTCGGGCGCGCCCCGCTTGGTCCCCTCTCCCTCTGGGGAGAGGGTTAGGGTGAGGGTACTGCAGGGGGTAGGTAGGGAGCAATGTCCGGCTCCCTCTCCCGATGGCGGGAGAGGGCTGGGGTGAGGGTTCACGGGGCTCGGGCGGTGTCTGAAGTGCGGCGCCCTCTCTGTGACATCCGCCCCTTTCGCAATCGCCCCCGCATCCCATACGCTGGATGCATGACCATCGCTCCGTCAACATCCATAGACCAGGCCTATAGCTCGGTGGCGCAGCCATCAACAGGATCTATGGCTCCGTCGCGCAATCTTTGGTTTCGATGGCCCCCTTGCCCCCTTAATACAGGAAAGCAGGCCGTGGCCTTGGAAACACCCCATATTAAGGGGGCCAGGTGGCCAGATTGGGTGTTCGGTTTACTCGTAATCTCAGGTTAAGGTGACCAGAATTCTCGCCGGGTTGGCCACCTTAGTCGTAGGGTTGCTCAGTGGACGCCTGACAGGGAGTGCAGAGGGCGGAGCCTTATGCCGGGGGAGTGGGGGTGCCCCCCCACAAGCGTTCGAGCGGGTGGGTGGGAAGGACTACGCCCGCCAAGCGCGCAGCGGACGTATAATGCGGCCCATCAAGGGGTGTAAGGAGGCAGGCGATGGCTACGTACGGGTTCGAGGACCACAGCTGGCAGGACGTGGTGAGCGCGGAAGACATAGAGCTGTACAAGCACTACCAGCGCGAGTTGTTCGTCGGACGGCGTCCGGCGATACTGGCGATCGACCTGTACAACTCGGCTTACCAGGGCGGGCCGCGCCCGGTGCACGAGGTCGCGAAGGAGTTCCCGAGCGCGTGCGGCGAGTACGCGTGGAACGCCATCGAGCCGACGAAGCAGCTGTTCGCGATGGCGCGGGCCCGCGGCTTCCCGGTCGTCTACACGACGGGCGAGGACCGGCCTGAGGCACGCCCCAACCGCCTGCGCTCGACGAACCGCCGCCGGGCGAACCAGGGGGAGAACCCATTCGGCATCTACGAGGCGTTCGCGCCGGAGCCGGAGGACCTCATCATCTACAAGCAGCGGGCGAGCGGGTTCTACGGGACGCCGCTGGTGGCGCAGTTGGTGCAGATGGGCGTCGATACCGTGCTGGTCTGCGGCGAGAGCACGAGCGGCTGCGTGCGAGCGTCGGTCGCGGACGCGTACTCCAACGGCTTCCACGTCGTGATCGCCGAGGAGTGCGTGTACGACCGCGCCCTGCTGTCGCACAAGGTCAACCTGTTCGACATGCACCACAAGTACGCGGACGTGATGCACCTGGACGAGCTCGCCGAGCACCTGGAGGCCTTCCCCGAGGCGTAAGGGGGGCGGGGATGCGACCGGGGGGTGAGGGTGTTGATCCCCTCTCCCTTGAGAGGAGAGGGCTAGGGTGAGGGTGAACCGGTAGGGTGCAGGGGACGGGTTCTCAAGGGTCCCTTGTAGGGAGAGCGCTCAGCGCTGGGCGCCCTGGACGCGGGACTCGCGGCCTGCCCACTCGCGCTCGCGGAGCACGTACTTCTGTATCTTGCCGGTCGCGGTCTTGGGAAGGTCGCCGAACTCGACGTGGCGAGGGGCCTTGAAGTGAGCGATGCGGTCGCGGCAGAACGCGATGATCTCATCGGCGGTGGGCGTCGCGCCCTCGCGCAGCGTGATGAACGCCTTGGGCGTCTCGCCCCAGCGGTCGTCCGGCACCGCGACGACGGAGACCTCCAGCACGCCGGGGTACTCCATGATGACCTTCTCCACCTCCTGGCTGGAGATGTTCTCGCCGCCGGAGATGATGACGTCCTTCGCCCGGTCCTTCAGCTCGATCTGCCCGTCCGGGTGCCAGACGCCGAGATCGCCGGAGTGGAACCAGCCTCCCGCGAACGCCCTGGCGGTCGCGTCGGGGTCGTCCAGGTAGCCGGACATGACGCCGTTGGAGCGCATGACGACTTCGCCCATCGTCTCACCGTCTCGGGGCACGTCGTTCATCTGCTCGTCCACGACTCGAAGGCCGGTTCCCGCGTGGACGTAGGGCACACCCTGCTTCGCCTTGGCGACGGCACGCTCCTCCGGCGTCATGCCGTCCCAGGCGAGCTGGGGCACGCAGAGCGTGATGGGACCGTAGGTCTCGGTGAGGCCGTAGAGGTGGATGATGTTCGCGCCCATCCCCTCCATCGTACGGACGACCTGCGGTGCGGGCGGCGCCCCGCCGGTGGCGATGGTGAGGCCGGAGAGGTCCTGCTCCTCCGCGGCGGGCGAGGAGTACATGCCCGTGAGCACCGTGGGCGCGCCGCACATGTTGGTGACGCCGTGCTGCCCGATGAGCCGGTAGACCTCGGCAGGGTCGACGCGGCGCAGGCAGACGTGCGTGCCCCCGACGGCAGTAACAGCCCAGGTGTGGCACCAGCCGTTGCAGTGGAACATGGGGAGTGTCCAGAGGTAGACGCTGCGCCAGTTCAGCCCGGTCTCGATGACCTCGCCGAGGGCGTTGAGGTACGCGCCGCGCGCGTGGTACTGCACGCCCTTGGGCATGCCGGTGGTGCCGGAGGTGTAGTTGATGGTGATGATGTCCATCTCGGAGGCGATGGGGTCGCGGTGCTCGCCGTCCGGCGCCGAGGCGAGGAACTCCTCGTACTCCGGGCCGGGGATGTCGTCGGCGCGCGGGACCTCGTCGACAACCTGCACGTAGAGCGATATGCCGGGGACCTCGTCCTGCACCTGCCGGACGGTGGGCGCGAACTCGGAGTCGAACACGAGCACCTTCGCCTTCGAGTGGCTGAGGATGTAGGCGATCTCGCGCGGGGAGAGTCGGGTGTTGATGGCGACGAGCGCCGCGCCGATGCTCATGGGGCCGTAGTGTGCCTCCAGCAGCGGCGGGAGGTTCGGGACGATGAACGCGACGCGGTCGCCCTTACTGATGCCGGCGTTCTTCAGCGCTCCGGCAAGCCGGTTCACGCGGTCGCGCAGTTCGCTGTAGGTGTAGACGCGCTCCTTGTAGATGACGGCGGGCTTGTCCGGGTAGACGAACGCGCTCCGCTCCAGGAACGAGAACGGCTCCAGGTTCTGATAGAAGACGCTGTTGTCCATTGCGACCTCCGCGGGTTGGCGAGATGGCGCTGTTCAGCGCCGCTATTCTACGCATCGCGGGTGCGGTCGTGGGGGACGCATCAGGCGGGTGGTATCATCGTTGGGAGGGGCAGGTTGCCCCGATCTCCCGCGAGGTGTATGCCGTGTCTGTTGCCGAGGACCGTTTGCAGGAGTTGGGTCTGGAGTTGCCGGAAGTGTCGACTCCGGTGGCGAATTACATCCCCGCCGTTCGGACGGGCAACCTGCTGTTCGTGGCGGGGCAGGTGCCGCGCAACGCGGACGGCTCGATGATCACCGGCAAGGTGGGCGCCGACATGGGTGTCGAAGACGCCTACGCGGCGGCCCGCAACTGCGGACTCTTCGCGCTCGCGGTGGCGAAGCGGGAACTCGGCGACCTCGACAACGTCGTGCGGGTCGTGCGGGTGATGGGGCTGGTCAACGCGACGCCCGACTACACGCAGCAGCCGCAGGTGATCAACGGCTTCTCCGACCTGATGGTTGCGGTGTTCGGCGAGGCGGGGCGGCACGCGCGCGTAGCGTACGGCGCAGGGTCGCTGCCCGGCGGCGCGGCGGTGGAGGTCGAGTCGCTGTTCGAGGTGCGGTAGGCTCGCAGCGGGCCGTGGTTCGACAGGCTCACCACGAACGGCCCCCACCCCAACCTCCTCCCAGAGGACAGGCTCACCACGAGCGGCCCTTACACCAACCCTCCCCCAGACGACAGGCTTGCCACGAACGGCCCTCACCCCAACCCTCTCCCAGGGGGAGAGGGGCCCAGGCAACTGATCCCGGCGGGAATGGGGGTGGACACCCGAGAGATGCTTCGACTCCGCTCAGCATGACAACAAAGCGTGCTGGTCAGAGGGATTCCCCGGCGGAGAAGCGGGCGGCCCGGAGGGTGTTCGTGAGCAGCATGGCGATGGTCATGGGGCCGACGCCGCCGGGCACCGGGGTGATGGCCGACGCCTTCTCCGCGACCGCGTCGTAGTCCACGTCCCCAACGAGCCGGTAGCCGGACTTCCGCGTAGCGTCATCCACGCGGTTGATGCCGACGTCGATCACGACCGCGCCCTCCGCGACCATGTCGGCGGTGAGCGCACGCGGCCTGCCAATCGCGGCGACGACGATGTCGGCCTGGCGGGTGAGCGCCGGGAGGTCGCGCGTGCCGGTGTGGCAGACGGTGACGGTGGCGTTCGCGCCCGGCGCCTTCTGCATAAGCAGCGTGGCGAGCGGCTTGCCGACGATGTTGCTGCGCCCGACGATGACGACGTGCTTGCCGGCGGGGTCGTTGCCGGAGCGGACGAGCATCTGCTGCACCCCAGCGGGCGTTGCCGGGAGGAAACGAGGGCTGCCCTCCATGAGACGTCCGCCGTTGATGGGGTGCATGCCGTCGACGTCCTTGTCCGGGTCTATGGAGAGGATGACCTCCCGCTCCTCGATGTGAGGGGGCAGCGGGAGCTGGACGAGGATGCCGTGGAAGCGGGGGTCGGCGTTGAGTTGCCGCACGAGGCCGATGAGCTCTTCCTGGGTGGTCTCCTCAGGCAACTGGATCGTCTCGCTGACCATGTCCGCCTCGTCGCAGGCGCGGCGCTTGTTCCGCACGTAGACGGCGGAGGCGGGGTCGCCTCCCACGAGCACGGCGGCGAGACCGGGGGTTATACCGAGGCGTTCCCTGAGCGCGCGCGTTTCCTCGGCGACCTCGCCGCGGATCTCCTCGGCCATCTGCTTACCATCGATAACGGTCGCGGTCACGGACCTCTCCTCTGGTGGGGATGTGTCAGATGATAGCAGCCGGTCGGCGTCGGGGGCTGATATGATTCGGCGCGCCGGATGTATACGGAGGGCCGCATACATCCGGCGCGTAGCAGATGGAGGGGGCAGGTGCAGGACATCTGCGTGGGCGTGGACATGATCGAGATAGAGCGTATCGCGGCGGCGCTGGAGCGTTTCGGGACGCGGTTCCTGGAGCGCGTCTACACGCCCGACGAGATTGCGTACTGCCGGGGGCGCGCGCCGCAACTCGCCGCCCGGTTCGCGGCGAAAGAGGCAACGATGAAGGCACTGGGGACGGGGACGCGCGGCGTTGGGTGGCGGGAGGTGGAAGTGACGCGGAAGCGCAGCGGCGAGCCGGAGATAGCACTGCACGGCAGGGCGGACGCCCGCGCGCGGAAGCTGGGCATAGACCGGCTCGCGGTGAGCCTGTCCCATTCGCGCGCGTACGCCGTGGCGTCGGTAGTGGGGCGTCTGTCTTGAAGGTCGTAACCTCGGAGGAGATGCGGCTGCTGGAGTCGCGTGCGGCGGAGGCGGGGGTCCCGGCGGAGTCGCTGATGGAGAGCGCGGGACTCGCGGTTGCTCGGAGGATCGCGCAGCGGCTGGACGGGGTGCGAAGCAAGCGCGTCGTCGTGCTGGTGGGGCCGGGGAACAACGGCGGCGACGGGATGGTGGCGGCGCGTTACCTGGCGGACTGGGGAGCGGTGGTGACGCTGTACATGACGACGGCGCGTCGGCGCGAGGACAAGTTTGAGGAGTGCCGCGAGCGCCGTTGCCGCGTGGTCGAGGCGTCGGAAGACCTGGAATGCTGGCAGTTGGCCAGCTACGTTTCGCTCGCCGACCTGATGCTCGACGCCGTGCTCGGCATCGGGGCTCACCCGGGCCTCGATCCGATCCTGCGTGCGATCTTCGAGTCAGTGGGACAGATGCGAATGCAGGCCCAGCGTCCGCTGTTCGCCGCGCTCGATCTGCCTACGGGCGTCGATGCTGACACGGGCGAATGCGACGAAGCCTCCTTCTCCGCCGATGTGACGCTCGCGCTCGGCGCGCCGAAAGTAGGCCTGCTGCAGTTTCCCGGGGCCGGACACACAGGGCAGATCCAAACACTCTCCATCGGATTGCCGGAGGGCGTGGACAACGGACTTCCGCTCGACCTCATCGACCCTTCACTCGCGGGCAGCGTGCTGCTGCCCAGGAGCGCGGACAGTCATAAGGGGAGTTTCGGGAATGTGGCCGTCGTTGGAGGCCACCGTCGGTACGTCGGCGCGCCGGTGCTCGCGGCGTCGGCAGCGTACCGCGTCGGGGCGGGGCTCGTGAGTCTCGCCGCGCCGGAGAGCGTGAGCCGCATCGCGGCGGCGCAGCTTGTCGAGCAGGTGCACGCGCCACTGGCGGAAACCGCGGACGGCAGCATCTCAGCCGAGGCCGCCGGACCGGCTCGCGAGGAGTTGAGCGCCGCTTCGGCCGCAGTGGTCGGCCCTGGTCTTGGGGTGGACGATTCGTCGGCTGCGTTCCTGCGGGCGCTGCTGCTCACCGAGCCAGCGCTGCAGACGCCCGTGGTGCTGGACGCGGACGCGCTGAACATCCTGGCGAATGTGTACGGCTGGCCGCCGCTTCTTGCCGCGCCCGCCGTGTTGACGCCCCATCCGGGCGAGATGGGGCGGCTCCTCGGTCGTCCCGCGCACGAGGTGCAGCAGGACCGCAAGGGCGCCGCGATGGCGTCGGCGGAGCAGTGGGGGCAGGTTGTGGTGCTCAAGGGGGCGTACACCGTGGTCGCTGCGCCCGATGGCCGCGTCGCGCTCAGCCCGTTCGCGAACCCGGCGCTCGCCACGGCGGGGTCGGGCGACGTGCTGGCAGGCATCATCGGCGGTCTGCTGGCGCAGGGGATGGAGCGCTACGAGGCCGCGGTGGCGGGGGTGTATCTGCACGGGGCGGCGGCGGAGCGCTGGAGCGCGGCGAACGGCAGCGGAGGGATGCTCGCAAGCGATCTGCTCGCCCTGCTCCCGCGCGTTACGGAAGACGTGCGCTCCCGGTGAGGGTGGAAGCTACCCTCGCGTGAAGGAACGAACGATCTCAGCTGCGGGAGCGTAGTCCTCCCGGTGGACACGGATAGACGACTGCGTGGCGAAACCGAAGTTGAACCTGCTGCCGATGTTCTTGAGCTTCACGCGGATCCCCTGGCGGGTCAACTCGCTGTACAGTGCACCGACGCGGGCGTGGTCTGCTGAGGCGTGCACTTCCTTCCAAGTGCGGGCCTCGCGGTAGGCCTGACAGTACCAGATGACGCCTGCGATCGGGGCGGCGATGATGGCGATAGCGAACAGGAAATCCACTCCTATCCCTCTTTCGGACGCCGTGCGTTCAACAGTGCTACGACACGGTCCAGGATGGCCATCGCCACCTCGTACTTGGCCATGAGCGGGAGTTCGGTGTCACCGCTCTCATCCACGAGCCATACCTTGTTCTCATTCGAACCGAAGCCCGCGTCGGGGAGGGTGATGTCGTTCGCGGCTACGAGGTCGACGCCCTTGCCCACCAGTTTGGCGCGGGCGTTCTTCAGCAGATCGCTGCTCTCCGCGGCGAAGGCGACCTTCACGATGTCGTCCGGGGCGGCTGCGACGATGTCCTCCGTGCGCTCCAGCGCGACGGTAAGGTCGGTCATCGCTTCCTTCTTCATCTTCTCCCCGCTCGGCTCGGCGGGACGATAGTCCGCGACGGCGGCTGCCATCACGAGGGCGTCGGCGGAGCAGGCGGCCTCCTGCACCGCGTTGCGCATCTGCTCCGCGGTGTCGGCACGCTCGACGCGGACACCGACGGGCGGGTCGAGCACGGCGGGCGCGGTGACGAGCGTTACGTCAGCGCCGCGGTCCCGCGCGGCCTCCGCGATGGCGTAGCCCATCTTGCCGGAGGAGCGGTTGGTGAGCACACGCACAGGGTCCAGCGGCTCCTGGGTGCCGCCTGCGCTGACGACGATTCTCCGCCCGCGCAGGTCGCCGTTCGCGCCGAGTGCCTGCGCGATGCGCCCGAGCAGTTCCGGCGTCTCGGCGAGCCGCCCCCAGCCTGTGAGCCCGGAGGCGAGCCGTCCCTGGCCCGGGCCGACGATGATCGCGCCCCGCTCGATGAGCGTGTTCACGTTCTGCCGCACGGCAGGGTGCTCCCACATGTTAGCGTCCATCGCCGGGGCGATGAGGAGCGGTGCGCCGGTGGCCAATGCGGTGACGCTGATCGGGTCGTCGGCCAGGCCGAGGGCCAGTTTGGCGAGCATGTGGGCAGTCGCGGGCGCGACGGCGAGCAGATCGGCAGCCTGTGCCAGCGCAACGTGCTCGATGGCCTCCGGCGAATCGGGGTCGAACAGGTCGGTCAGCACCGGGCGGTGGGTGATGCTTCGGAAAGTGAGCGGGGTGACGAACCGGGTTGCGGAGTGCGTCATGAGCACGTCCACCTCGGCGCCGCCCTGCGTGAGCTTGCTTGCCAGGTCGGCGGCCTTGTAGGCGGCGATGCTCCCGCTTACGCCCAGAAGGATGCGCTTGCCGTGGAACGGTCCGCTCATCGTGGGCCCCCGGCCTGGGCGGGCTCCCGGTTCAGGTTGAAGATGTGGCGCAGGCCGCGCAGGGTGAGCTCCGGGTCGACCACGTCGAACACGGAGGTCTGCTCAGCGATGAGCGGCACGAGGCCGCCGGTGCCAACGACGGTCGCATCGGGCGCGTCCATCTCGTCGCGGAAGCGGCGCACCATCGCCTCGACGAGGCCGGTGAACCCGAAGACGAGGCCGGAGTTGATGGAGGCCGTCGTGTTCTTGCCGATGGCGTGCTCCGGCGCGGTGAGATTTACGCGGCGGAGCATGGACGTGTTCGCGGCGAGCGCGTCGCCCGCGAGGCCCACGCCGATAGAGATCGCCCCGCCGAGGTAGTCGCCGTCCGCCGTTACGGCGTCGAAGACGGTGGCGGTGCCGAGGTCGACGACGATCGCGGGACCGCCGTAGTAGTGCAGGGCGGCCGCGGCGTCCACGACACGGTCTGCCCCCACGTCATGCGGGCTCTGATACTGGATGCGGATGCCGGTGCGCGTTCCGGCTCCGACGACAACAGGGTCGCAGGAGAAGAGCGAACGTGCGACCTCCTCGAACACGCCGGTAAGGGGAGGAACGACGCTGCAGAGCGCAGCGTCCGCGACGTCGCTCAGGGCGATGCCCTTCAAGGGAAGGAGCTCGCGCAGTTGGAGGGCGTACTCGTCCGTGAGACGTCGCGAGTCCGTGGAGAGCCGCCAGCTCGCAACGAGGTCGTCGCCATCGAACGCGCCGATGGTGATATTGGTGTTGCCGATGTCCAGAGTGAGGAGCATAGAGAGATTATACGCCCCTCGTTTTGGCTCCCCTCGGTGGGTTGCGGATATGTATCTTATGGGATACCGTCTTGGGATGATTGAACTCCGTCGTACCGAGGTGTATGAACGTTGGTTCCAGAGGCTCAAAGATCACAGGTCGAAAGCCCTGATCAACATGCGGGTTCTAAGGCTCGCGTAGGGCAACCCTGGAGATGTGAGACCGGTGGGAGACGGGGTTTTGGAACTGCGGGTCCACTACGGACCAGGCTACCGCGTCTACTTCGCGCAAATGGGGGACACACTGGTGATTCTGCTTGCAGGGGGCGACAAGAGCACTCAGGAGCGAGACATCAGAGCAGCCAAACGATTGGCGCGAGAACTTGGTCTGAGGAGAGGAGGAACCGATGGCGAGGGTAGAGACTAAACCGTGGGATCTGGTCGACTATCTGACCTCCGAGGAGGACATAGTTGCTCACTTGGAAGCAGCGCTGGAGGACGGAAACCCGCAGTTGATAACGGTGGTCTTGGGCGATATCGCCCGGGCAAAGGGTATGACGGCTGTTGCCAGAGAGGCAGGCCTCGGCAGGGAGAGTCTGTACAAGGCCCTGTCGTCCGATGGCAATCCGGAATTCGCCACGATACTCAAAGTGGTGCGCGCGCTGGGGCTGCAACTGCATGCGGCTCCCGCTACGACGGCTCCGGTGTCCTCCGGCGTCAGCCAGTAAGCCCCTTCTCCCTACTCGTCCCGGGCGCCGCGCGAGCCCATCAGGGCGACGATGACGATCACGACGAGAACGAACGTAGCGACCTCCAGGAGGAAGACGCTTCGCAGTCCCCAGGTCACCACCATCGCGCCGCCTGCCAGCGGTCCCAGGCCGACGCCCGCCGCGTGCGCCAGCTGCGCCGAGCCGAATGCCGCACCGTGCTGTCCCCTGGGCGAGCGCAGCGCGATGAGTCCGTTCACGAGCACGGAGAGGCCGCCGGAGAAGAGCGCGATCGCGGCGAGACCGGCAGCGAGGGTGAGGTAGTCGTTCGCGAAGTAGGGGACGAGGGCTGCGAACGCTGCGAGCAGCGCTCCAACGATGAACACACGCTGCAGTCCGATCCTCGGGGCGAACCAGCCGATGACCAGGGAGGAGACCGCAGAGGCGATCCCGCCGCCGGCGAACACGATGCCGGATGCGGTGCCAGTATGCGAGCCGCCCTCAACGATACCGACAAGCCCGGGGATAGCGGGCTGGATCACCAAGTGTGCGAAGAGTATGAGAAAGACGACGCCATAGAGCGGAAGCATCAGGCGGGACGTGCTCAGTTGCCAGAGGACGACGAACGGCTGGACGAGACTTGGGGAGGACTCCGGCGGGTGGAAGTCCTCCCGCACGAGGAGGACGACGATGACGGCAGAGCTCCACAGCACTACCCCAGTGGCGATGAAGGCCGCCTTTATCCCGAAGAAGTCGTAGATGAGGCCTCCCAGGAGGGGACCGAGGGCGATGCCGATGAACAACCCGGACTGGACGATACCGGCGGCGAACGGGAGCCGCTCCCTGGGGGTCTCTGCTGCGACGAGGGCCATGATGGTCGGCACCACACCGCTGGTCATGCCGATGACGAAACGTGAGAGAAGGAGTTGCAGCGGCGTTTGTGAGAAGCCGGAGATCGCAAGGAAGAAGCCTCCGAGGATCAACGCGCGCAGGACATTCAGCTTGCGCCCAAAGCGGTCGCCCAGGACGCCCCAGATCGGGCTGGAGAGCCCCATCCCCAGGCCGAACACCCAGCCGGCCAGTCCAGCCCAGAACGCGGCGCGCTCCGTCGTCAGTCCGCCCAGCTCCTCGAAGAAGAGCGGGTAGAAGGGGAAGGTGAAGGAGAAACCGAGAGTCGTCCCCACCTGCGCGAACCACAGTGCGATGAGGTTCGCCTTCCAGGAGACGGGGCGTGAGAGCCTTTGGACGGACACGTACAGCAGGATAGCACCCGACGTGGCGGGGGCAGGGCGCGGGCAGTCCTCCACAGAGTGAACGCCGCGTCTGCTAACATGAAAGCTCCATACCCCAGCGTCCCGGAGCCCCTGCGCATGACGACGAACCCGGCCGGAGAGCCGCTTCCGAAAGCCTACGACCCGCACCAGGTTGAGGGCAGGCTGTACGAATGGTGGGAGCGCTCTGGGTTCTTCAAGGCTACGCCGGACCCGGCCCGCGAACCGTTCACCATCATCATGCCCCCGCCCAACGTGACGGGCGAACTACACCTCGGCCACGCGATGACGGCGGCCATAGAGGATGCGCTCACGCGCTATCACCGCATGAAAGGCGATGTCGCGCTCTACCTGCCCGGCGCCGATCACGCGGGCATCGCCACGCAGGTCGTCGTCGAGCGGCAGCTCGCCTCCGAAGAACTGACGCGCCACGACATCGGGCGGGAGGCGTTCCTCAAGCGTATATGGGAATGGGTGGACAAGACCGGCGACACGATAGACAACCAGCATCGCAGGCTCGGCGCGTCGTGCGACTGGGAGCGCAAGACGTTCACGCTGGACGAAGGCCCGGCACGCGCGGTCCGGACGACGTTCAAGAACCTCTACGACGCGGGGCTCATCTATCGCGGGGAGCGGATGATCAATTGGTGCGTCAGTTGCCGCACCGCCCTTTCCGATCTGGAGGTCGAGCATGAAGAGGTGCAGGGCAACCTCTACCACATCCGCTATCCATACGAGGACGGATCCGGCCATCTGACCGTCGCAACGACGCGTCCCGAAACGCTGCTCGGCGACACCGCGGTCGCGGTCAATCCGTCGGACGCGCGTTATGCCGACGCGGCGGGCAAGCGCGTGCGCCTGCCCGTGCTCGGACGGCTGATCCCTATCATCGCGGACGATGCGGTCGCAACGGAGTTCGGCACGGGCGCGCTGAAGATTACGCCCGGGCACGACCCCAACGACTTCGAAACGGGCGAACGGCACGGGTTGCCTGTCGTGAACGTGCTCGATCCGGACGGCACGCTGAACGAGGAAGCGGGCCCCTACGCCGGGTTCGATCGGTTCGAAGCGCGCAAGGCGATCGTCGCGCAACTGGAACGGGAGGGGCTGCTGGAGAAGGTGGAGCCGCACCCGCATTCGGTGGGCCACTGCCAGCGCAGCGGCGACCCGGTGGAGCCCATCGTTTCGACGCAGTGGTTCGTGAAGATCCGTCCGCTGGCCGAGCCTGCGCTCGCCGCCGTAAAGGACGGGCGCATCAGTGTCGTTCCGGAACGTTTCGCGCGCGTCTACGAGAATTGGATGGAGAACATCCGCGACTGGTGCATCTCACGCCAGCTGTGGTGGGGGCACCGCATCCCGGTCTGGTACTGCGGCGCATGCGGGCATCAGACCGTTGCGGTGGATGAGCCGCAGGTCTGCGCGGGATGCGGTTCGAGCGATATCGAGCAGGACGAGGACGTGCTGGACACGTGGTTCTCGTCCGGGCTTTGGACGCACTCCACGCTCGGCTGGCCGGAACGCAACGCCGACCTGGCCTACTTCTACCCCACTTCCGTGATGGAGACGGGCTACGACATCCTCTTCTTCTGGGTGGCCCGCATGATCATGATGGGGATGTGGAATATGGGGGACGTCCCCTTCCGCACCGTCTACCTGCACGGCCTCGTGCGCGACGAGCAGGGACAGAAGATGAGCAAGACGCGGGGGAACGTTCGAGATCCGCTGGACGTTATCGCGCAGTACGGCACGGACGCGCTGCGGTTCGCGCTGACGACAGGCAGCACACCCGGCAACGACACACGCTTCAGCGACGACCGCCTCGAAGCGGCGCGCAACTTCGCGAACAAGCTGTGGAACGTCGGCCGGTTCGTCATCGGTCAGACGGAAAGCCAGGAGGGCATGGAGGGGTGGTACGCCACGCCCCCGCGCGAGCACCGGCAGGACAGGTGGATGCTCTCCCAGGCGCAGCAGACCGCGGTCCGCGTGAACGATCTGATCGCCGAGTTCCAGATAGGCGAGGCGGAGCGAGTGCTCCACGAGTTCATCTGGAGCGACTTCGCCGACTGGTATATCGAGTTCGCCAAGGTGCGCCTGCGGAACGGCGACGACCAGCCCCGGCGCGTGTTGGCGCACGTGCTCGAGCGCGTGTTGCGGCTGCTCCACCCCTTCATGCCGTTCGTTACGGAGGAGATATGGCAACGCCTCACCGCCGTACTTCCGCCGGAAGGGAACCTGCCTGAGTCCATCATGATCGCTCCCTACCCAGACCCGAAAGCGCGTCTGTCCGAGGAAGAGTTGCAGGCCCGCCTGGAGGCCGACGCTCCGGCCTCCGAAGAAGTGGAATTGCTGATAGACCTCGTACGGGCCATCCGCAACGTGCGCGCGGAGCTCAAGATAGATCCGCAGTCGCTGCTCAATGCCACCGTGGCTACGTCCCGTCAGGCAGGTGCGCTGGAAGCTGAGGCTGACACCATCCGCAGCCTTGCGCGCGTCGGCGCGTTGCGGTTCGGCGATGCGGACGCCGGCGAAGACGCTGTGCGGCTGGTGGTGCGGGACGTAACGGTAGCGCTCAACGTTGGGGGGTCGGTGGACCTGGAGGCGGAGCGGGGGCGGCTGCGGGGAGAAGCCGCGAGCGTCCAGAAGCACATCGCTGGGCTGGAAGGGCGCCTGGGGAGCAGCCAGTTCCTGGACAAGGCGCCCGCCGACGTCGTGGAGCGCGAGCGTGAGCGCCTGGAGAGTGGCCGTGCGAGGCTGGAACGGATCACCGGACTCCTCCGAGACCTGGGAGGGTAGCCGCATCGGCACGAGGACGCATACGGGCTTGGAAGGCCGCGAGCCGCAGACGGACGCAGATGCCGTAAGCGGTTCCTAGGCCATGCGGTTCGTTCCCTCGAAACAGGGCATCATGGGCGGGCTCCGGCTGGAGATGGTCATCATCACCGGCGGGCTCATCGCGTCGGCCCATGCTTCCATGATGATCATCACGCCGGTGATGCCGGAGTTCATCGACCTGATCGGCGGCGGCGTATTCGCACTCGGGCTCACGTTCTCCGTCTACGGCGTGGGGCGTTTCATCACGAACATCCCGGCAGGCGTGATATCGGAGAAGGTGGGTCGGAAGTGGATCATCACCATCGGCGGGCTGGGGGTTGCGCTGTTCGCCACGCTGGGCGGTTTCGCCGAAGACGTCCCAACCTTCCTCACGTTCCGGTTCCTGAGCGGCGTGGCGAGCTCGATGACAATCGTCATGGCGAACGTTGTTGCGGCGGACCTCAGCACGGTGGAGAACCGGGGACGCGTGTTGGGGCTTATGCACGGGCTGCAACTCGTCGTGGGGACGGGCAGTCCTGCACTGGGCGGGCTGATAGGGGAGGTCTTCGGGACGCGCGCGCCGTTCTACGTGTCCGGCATCATGGTGCTCGCGTTCGCGTTGTGGGGCATCGTGCGTCTGCCGGAGACGCGTCCCCAGCCGGGGACTGAGGAGGGGGCGGGGGCGTACGCTCGTCATGCCAGCTCGCCGCGCGGGGCGCTCTTCCTGCTGCGCGACATGAGTTTCTTCATTGTGTGCGTAAGCGGCTTTTCCGCGTTCTTCCTGCGCGGAGGGATGTTTACGACGCTCATTCCACACTTCGCCTACGGCGTGCTGGAACTGGGGCCGGGCGCGATAGGCCTGCTGTTCACTATCTCGTCGCTCATGCACGGCGTCCTTATCTATCCGGCGGGAGTGCTCTCCGACAAGTACGGACGGAAGTTCATCATCGTACCCGCTGGCCTCCTCACAGGCTTGGCCATCGCCGCACTGCCTTTCTCGGACACGCTGCCAGTGTTCATCGCAGTGTTCACGCTGCTGCACATCGCGCAGGGGTGGGGAGGCCAGGCGCCGATCGCCTACGTTGCAGACCTCGCGCCACCGGGAATGCGAGGCATGGCCATAGGGTTGTACCGGACGTTCGGGGACGCAGCGGGGATGATTGGGCCGGTGGTCTCCACCAGCCTCGTTGCCGGCGTCTCCTACCACGCCGCGTTCGGTTTCAATGCAGTGCTATGGACGGTGACCATCGTGGTGTTCGCCTACCTGGCGGTGGAGACCGCGGGGAAGCACCGCAAGCGCGGCCCCATCGTCGCTGCTCCGAAGGATCAGGACGAGCCTCCGCAGGCGTAGGCCAATGGTTGCAGCCGTCCTGCGCGGCGCTCCTGACGTGGCGAATTCGTTGGAAGCGTTCGCTTCCTAGTCGGCGCGGGCGCGCTCCCGCAGTTCATTGAGCATGCGGAGTCCCTTGCGTGTGTCGCTGGCGATGCGGGCCTGGTCGGAGTTGGCGATGCGCCGCTTGAAGAGCCAGTACGTGAAGGCGTTGGATTCGGCGAGCGTGAGGCGCACGCGCTGTCCGCGTCCATGCTTGCGCTGGAACTGCCGCAGGAGGGTCGCAAGCTCGGCTTGGTAGAGGCGCTCCGCGATGAGGTTCTGCACGCCGAAGGGGTGCTGCAGGCCGCGCACGCTGCGCTCCTTCTCCACCTCCCGCTCCACGGCGTACCAGAGCGCCTCCTCCACGACAACGCCGTAGAAGTGATTGAGGTGTGCCCGGTACTTCGCCGGCCCAAGCAAGCTCTTGAACTGCGCTTCGCTCACCTCTTCCGGCAGCACACCGTCGAAGAGCAGGCGCTCCGCGTCGGCGCTCGAGATGTGTCCAGCAGGGGCCTCGCGCATCAGGCGTTCCGCCAGCAGCAGCCAGTCGAATGCCTCTCCTTCGATGAGGTACTCGAGCCGCACACCGTCCACGACCTCGAAGGCAGCCGTCCACTCGCCAATGGCGGTGAGCAGCGCTTCCGGCCAGGGTGCGCCGCCGGAGAGTGCACTGCGGAACCGCTCGATCGTTCCCTCGTCCGGCGTGTCCGGTCCGTCGGTGGAGGAGGTGGACTCCGGCGTGGGGCGCAGGACAACGGTTGACTCCATGGTCTCGTTACCCGCCCTGCTTCCGCTTACGGGCCTTCTTGCCGCCGCCGGCAGCGCGTTCGGCCTGCCTCCGCATCCAGCGCGGCGCGTCCGGCGGAACGTTCACCGGCGCCGCGGGAGAAGCGGTCGTGCGTCTGCCGATGGCCTTGGCCATCACGGTCTCGGTCCGGGTGGTGTCCACCGCTGCGGACCTGCCGTTGCTCCCCGCCGATCTGGGCGCTGCCTGTCCCGCGGGAGCGACGTGGAAGATGGTGTGGACGATGTCATGCCGGAGGCGCTCCAGCAGCCCGTCGAAGGCCTCGTGCCCCTGCTTCTTATACATGACGAGGGGATCGCGCTGGCCGTATGCGTAGAGGCCTATGCCCTGGCGCAGGTTAGACATCGTGGTGAGGTGCTGCACCCAGAGCCGGTCTATGGTCTGCAACATGACGGCGCGCTCGATGGCGCGCATGGTGTCGGGGCCGTATTCCTCCTCCCGCTGCTCGTAGAGTGTTTCGGCGGCGGTGAGGAGAGTCTCCTCGGTCTGTGAAGCCCCTTCTCGTAGGATGGACCCCGCATCGAAGCCGTCGGGCAGGGGAATGATGATGCCGATGCTCGCCAGGAGCGGCTCGGTCTCCCACTGCTCCGCTTCTCCGGCGAGGTAGGTATGGACGAGGGAGGATATCTCCTTGCCGATCATCTCCTGGATGTTCGCCCTGAGGTCCGCTCCCTCCAGCACCTTGTCCCGCTCCGCATAGATGACTGCCCGCTGGCGGTTCACCACGTCGTCGTACTCGACGAGGTGCTTGCGGATATCGAAGAAGTAGGACTCGGCCTTGCCCTGGGTCATCTCCAGGCTCTTGGTGAGCATACCGCTCTCCAGCGGGGCATCTTCGGCGAATGCCTTGCCGACAAGGCGACCCACCATGCCGCCGGAGAAGCGGGTTAGTATCTCGTCTTCCAGCGAGCCGTAGAAGCGTGTTTCACCGGGGTCGCCCTGGCGTCCGGAGCGTCCGCGCAGCTGGTTGTCTATGCGGCGCGACTCGTGTCGTTCGGTGCCGATCACGCAGAGACCGCCCTTGGCGACAACCTCGTCGTGCGCCTTCTGCCACGCGCTCGGCTCCGTCTCCGACGAGGGGTCGCCGCCGAGGATGATGTCCGTGCCGCGCCCGGCCATGTTGGTGGAGACGGTGACGGCGCCGGGCTTTCCGGCCTCCGCAACGATCTGCGCTTCCCGTTCGTGGTTCTTTGCGTTCAGCACCTCATGCTTGATGCCGTGCCTTCGGAGCATGGCGCTGAGTTGTTCCGAGCGTTCGATGGAGGTCGTGCCGACGAGGACAGGCCTGCCCTCGGCGTTCAGCGCCTCGATGTGATCGACCACGGCCTTGAACTTGCCCGCGTGAGTCTTGAATACGAAGTCCGGGTGGTCTTCCCTGATCATCGGCGCGTTGGTGGGAACGGCGATCACTTCCAGCCCGTAGACCTTGAAGAACTCCTCGGCCTCGGTCAGCGCGGTGCCGGTCATGCCCGCGAGCTTGGTGTACATGCGGAAATAGTTCTGGAGCGTTACGGTTGCGTAGGTGACGGTCTCCCGCTGCACCTTCACGTTCTCCTTCGCCTCGATCGCCTGGTGCAGCCCCTCGCCGTAGCGCCGTCCGGGCATGAGGCGTCCGGTGAACTCGTCGACGATGACAACCTCGCCATCCTTTACGACGTAGTCCTTGTCGCGCTGGTAGACGAACTGCGCCCGCAGCGCATTCTCCACGAAGTGGGTAAGGACGTAGTTGGATGGGTCGTAGAGGTTGCCGACATTGAGCAGGGACTCGATCTTCGTGATGCCGGCGTCGGTGAGGAGGGCCTGGCGCTCCTTCTCCGCGATGGTATAGTCCTCGTCTTCCCGCAGGCGTGGGACGACGCGGGCCACCGTGCTGTACAGCGTCGTCGATTCCTGGGAGGGGCCGCTGATGATGAGCGGGGTCCGGGCCTCGTCGATGAGGATGTTGTCCACCTCGTCGACGATGGCATAGTGCAGCACCCGCTGCCCCTTCTCATTCGAGCGGGCGGCCATATTGTCGCGCAGGTAGTCGAAGCCGAACTCGTTGTTCGTGCCGTAGGTGATGTCGGCCTCGTAGGCTTCCTTCCGGGGGACGGGGAGTAGCTCCGGTGGTTCGCCGTCCGGTCTGTAACCGGGGTGCAGAACAGAGGAAGACTCGTGCTGGAGGCATCCGGTGGAGAGACCGAGGAACGAATAGACCTTGCCCATCCAGAGTGCGTCGCGCCGCGCCAGGTAGTCGTTGACGGTGACGACGTGGACGCCCTTCCCCTCCAGCGCGCTGAGGTAGACGGGGAGGGTGGCGACGAGCGTCTTGCCCTCGCCGGTCTTCATCTCCGCGACCTTGCCGTCGTGGAGCGCCGCGCCGCCGATGAGCTGCATGTCGAAGTGGCGGAGGCCGATGGCGCGCCGCGCAGCCTCCCGCACGACCGCGAACGCTTCGGGAAGGATGTCGTTGGGGCTTTCGCCGCGGGCGATACGCTCTCGGAACTCGGCGGTACGGGCGGCGAGCGCGCCGTCTGCGAGCGCGGTCACGCCGTTCTCCAGCCCTCCGACAGTCTCCACCACGCGCCGATAGCGCTTGATCTCCTTATCGTTCGAGTCGCCGAAGACGTTGAGCAGTTTGCCGATCATCGGATGAATGGCCTCCGGTGTCATTCTACCAGCATGCCGCAGAGGTGCTGGGAAGGGGATCAAGGGGGCCAAGGATGGCTGCATCCGGCCCCCTTGATGGGTAATTCAGGAGTGGAGCAGGTCGCCGGTTTGGCCCCCTTGAGATCCTTGAGTTTCGGTTCTGCAAGGCCACGGCCTGCTTCCGGGGACCGGGAGCATCACCAACGTGCCTGTGTAGGTGGCATTCCCCGGAACGTGATGTACGTGGGATGGATGCCACATCAGCTTGCCGGTCTGGGTGCGGATTCCCTCTTCGGTCAGCCACACGGCAATAGAGGAGGCTCCCATGCCCTCATGAACGTACATATGAAAGATGCGGAGCACAGTTTTGGCCTGTTCTTCCACGGCCTGGGGTCTGCCATCGTGTCCGATGGGGTACCCGTAGGGGAGGCGACCCATGGGCACCCGCCCCTGCTTGGCCGCCCCACGCTTGCCCATAGTGGACCGCTCCCGGAAGTTGTCGAGTTCGATCTTGCCGATGGCGGCCATCAGGCCGAAGGTCTTCATGTCGATGGTGTCCATGACGGCTTCCAGCCGAATCTGGTGGGCCTCGACGACCTCCATGAGGACGGCGGCGGGATACATGCCTCGGCTGAGCCGGTCGGACTTCCAGCAAACGATGGTGTTACTGCGTTGGTCGTTGTTCCGTTTGCCGCCGACTTTGGTACTTCCAGTCTTGGGTGATGGTCGGACAACTCTCCACGTGTTGCAATGGGTACTCCCTTCCTTCCCAGTTATTCCCGCGAACGTGGGAATCTAGCGTGCGCTGCAGCGTGCAACGTGGTGAACAGCGGCGCTCGGCGGCGACCACGAGCCCCCGCCAGGTTCAGGGCCCAGCCACGGCGTGGAGTGTCGCCGTTGGTTCTGGGGTTGGCGCCACTGGAGAGGCCGGCCTTCCGCATGGCCCTGCGCCGCCGGCCGACGGGTTCTACGAGTGGCAGCGCGCGGCCGGGAGCAAGACCAAGCGATTCATGCGCATCGTGCCGAAAACTATCAAGCGCTCTACCCATGCTGGTATCTGAACGGCATCCGCGTCGACCCTTCGGCGCAGCGCACGGGCTTGGGAAGCGCGCTCATCGACCACATGCTCGCACGCATCGACGACGACGGCCTGCCCGCGTTCCTCGATACGTCTGCGCCGGACAACCTCGGCTACTACGAACGGTTCGGCTTCCGGGTGACGGCGGAGTCCACGTTGCCGAACGGGACGCCCCTCTGGGGCATGACGAGGCAACCGGAACCGCCGGGAGATGCAGGACAACTGGACGGTTCACCATCTACGCTCCATCAGAGGCAGACTCAAACTGATGCGCGCCTGACGATCCCTCTCCCGTTACATCTCCCTACCGGCCCGGTCTCACCTCCCCGATTCGGCGTGACCGCTGCGCCAGCCGGAACCGAACGTCATCCCGTCGTAGCCGGCCACCCAGACGCGCACGTCCTCCGTGGTCACCCAGTGGCCCTCTGCGGGGACCTCGAACATATCCGTGCCGAGCAGGTCCTTGAGGTCCGTCCCCACCAGTGTTTTGTCGTAGTGGTCTACGATCTTGCCGCTGCTGTCGGCGATGAACGCGAACCATTCCCCTTCAACGGTCTCGGCGCTGTTGTAGTAGTCGATGGTCGCTGCCAGTCCTGAATAGACGCTCTCAGGGCCGGTGAAATACGCGATGGTCGCTTCCAGTCCCGCCGAACGGAACTTGTTGACGGCGGCGGCCACCAGGGACTTGGTGAACTCGTCGGCGTTGACATACCAGCCGGAGCCGAACAGCAGGCCGTCGTGGCGCACGACCCATGCGTTCTTGAGGTCCAAGTCGCCCAGGTCTTCAGGGCGGATGCGGATGCTGCCGGTCTCAGGGTTCTTGTACACGTAGGAGACCCACCTGCCGTCCCCGGTGGCCGACAGCATCTCCGGCCCGAAGTTGTAGCCGTTGGCGTCGGTGCCCACCCAGCCCTTGAGGTCCAGCCCCAGGCGGCCGGGGTCGGGATGCGCGGCGAAGAGGTCGTTCTCGTCGATGATGAACGCGTACCACTGGCCGTCGATGCTCTCCGGGCGGTTGTAGTAGGCGAGCGTCTCCTCCAGGCCCACGGCGTCGTACAGGTTCGTTGCCTGCTGCACGAACGCCTTGGTGTAGGAGGGGGCGTCCGATCTGTCAGGGCCGCGCTCGTACCAGCCGGACCCGAAGATCATCCCGTCGTGGATGATCACCCAGGAGTGCTTGGTCTCCGCAGCGCCGGAGGCGGGATTGGCAAAGGTGTAGTCGGACCAGGCGCCGCTCTCCGTGGCGGAGGCGGCTACCACAGACCCGGTGGGGTAGGAGTGGGGACCGAGCGCCTGCGAAACGTGCTTGCCCACGAGGTCCGGGGCCGCGGCGTGAGCGACGATGGTCCGGTCCTCGTCGGCGATGAAGACGTACCACTGGCCGTCGATGCTCTCCGGGCGGTTGTAGTGGGCGAGGGTGGCGTCGAGCCCCTGGGTCTCGTACCTGTTGATGGCGTTGTCGACGAAGAACCTGGTGTACTCGGCGGGGGCGGACCTGGGCGGGATGGAGGCCACAACGCCGCGGGCGATGCTCTCGGCCTCGGCGGGGGAGAGTCCGGGCGCTGGCTGAGGCAGGGCCGCCATCGCACTGCGGATGGCCTCTTCCACCTGGGCGGTGGTCAGTCCGGCTTGAGGTTCGGGAATGGCGGCGATCGCAGCCTCGACTATCTCCTCGACCTCATTCTCGGACAGTCCCGATTCCGGCCGGGGCATGGCTGCCAGGGCCGTGCGGACGGCTTCCTCCACGCCGGCGGAGGTGATTCCCGGCTCCGGTGCGGGCGCACCGGCCAGCTCCGCCTGTACTATCTCCTCGACCTCGGTGCGGGACAGGTCTACCTCTCCGTCTCCGCAGGCTGCAATGAGGAGGACGGCCAGCAGGGCGGCGGCGCCCCGCCCACGCGAACCGCGCATCGCGCTGGCCGTTATCGTCGTGAGCACCATCTCGCTAGGCCCCGCCCGACGACGGACGCACCGCCGCCCTCACATCGACGAAGAACCTGTGGCATAGGTCCCGGACGCCTTCGAACATTGGATAGGCGCCGAGGTTGCCGCCGTCGATTAAGCCGTTGCAGTAGTTCACCCGCTCGGAGGTGTAATTGCCCTTGCCCGTGGTGGTGCTTCCGGTGAAAGTGAACTTGCCGGTGCCGTCATTCCAGCCCACGGTCCCGTAGTTGCCCCAGGAGGTTATGCTTCTGTCGGCGTTGTCATGATGGAGGGCATCGCCGCACGCGAGCTTGACCACCCGCTCAGACGGTGGAGAAGTCTCGTCTGCATCGCCTGTCGTACCAGTACCAGGTGGCGTGATGAATATGGCTGGTAACAGTTACTGTTCCAGTACCGGATACAATGTGCTTGGTATGCGATCCGGTTGCGCAGGGGACGCCCACGATCTTGTTGGCCGCGTGGCCCGCGGCAGGGTAGTCGGGGTGCCGGCTGTCAGGGACGCCGGGATTTCCCGAGCCTGCCATGACCGTCATGGCAAACATGGCCGTTGAGACCGCCGCCAGGGCCAGTACGGCCGGTATGAGAAGCTTCAGACGCATGTTCGTCTCCTTTCGGTAAGTCCCTTGCCAGGACCGCCGTGTGAATGCCGGGACGTTCGTTCCACGTATCTGCCCGGCCACGTATCTGTCCGCTGCCAGCCCGGGCTGTGCTGGTGGATGAATGCCGCCGTCGAGCTGATACGGTAGAGATTGGATACCCGTCCGGTAAGGCTTGGATGCCCTAACTCCATAAGGCATCTGCACCCTTCAGGAGCAAGGCATTTGTACCCTTCGGGAGCAGAGCTGATAGCCTGCGATACCGGCATATGCCTTGCGCAGACGAGGGTGTTTCTGCTACGTGGAGTTGCTATCGCTGCTCGCGCTCCTGCAAACGCAAGCCGGGGATCTGAGTCGTGGGTCGTGCACCTCGAAGGTGATGCGGCCTTGTGCGTAGCTGTTCAGAGTTGATGAGAGGAACCCCCTCTCCCTACAAGGAGACCTTTGCATAACCGTGAGGGGAGATGCGGTGCGGGGCTATTCGATCCCTTCCCCCTCGATGGGCTGACAGGGGTATGTAACGGGCGGAAATAGGCGTGGTTAAGGCTCATCTAAGCAGTCGGTGTCACCGCACCCGTCATTCCCGCACCGGCGGGAATCCAGAGTGCGCGGGCAGCGCACCAGGGGGCTGTGGAGGCAGGTGGAGTGTTTTCATTCCACCATACATACCCCTATCAGCCCTTGATGGGGGAAGGTGCGCATCTCCGATGCGCGGATGGGGGTGAGCAGGCGGGGTCTGGCGCGTGCGACGGGGTTATGCAAAGGTCTCTACAAGGGGAGAGGGCGCGCGCTAAAGCGCGGGGGTGAGGGTACTCCGTGGTGTGTGGGCGGCAAGTTTTGTGCTATCCGCGGCGCCGCTCGCCGAGAAGACCTCACAAAGTCTGAACAGTCACCCTGGTGCGCCTCTCTCCTGCTCCCAGGCATGACTTCACGTCAGTCGGCAGCCTCCCTGGGCTGGTGTGAGGTCGCCCGTTTCACGGCGTAATCCCCGGCCAATCACGCACCCCCGATCCCCTGCAGCCGCGCGACGATGTAGTCCTCCCTGGACCAGTCCAGGTCGGCCGCCCAGTAGTAGAACCCCGCCGGGCCGGGGCGCGAAGCGCTGAGACTGAATTCGTCGTTGTCGAGGTACAGGGTCAGCCCACCCAACGCCGCCTGCCCGGCGGCGTCGGGGGACTCGGCCAAGTCGAAGGTGAGGTTCCCGTAGTCCTCCGCCGCTGTGTCTCCCTGAACCGAGAGAGTGTCGATCGTGTACGAGCTCATCCCGACGACGAATTCGTCGTCGGACAACTCCCCCGAGTTATTGAACCTGTTAAACCCATAAAAGCCCCCGCTCCCCTCCACCGTGATTACGCCGCACCACACGTCGTCCGCGTTCTCGGGGCAGGTCGGCGGCGGTGGCGGCGGGGGTAGGCAGAACAACTCTGTAACCGGCGACCACGCGCCCCATGCATTGCCGAAACGGCCGCGGACCCGGATGCTCACCGAGCCGAATTCGCCGTCCCGGATACGGACTGTCCCGGTCAGCTCGGGCTCCTTGGGGTTCCCACCGGTGTTCTGTATGGTGGAGCTCACGTTGGTTGCGCCGTACTTGGGCGTAATCTGGGCCTCCCACTCGTCGGCTCTCTTGAAGCTGCCGTTGCTTTTCGGCGGATTCCAGTAGGCGCGGAAACGCTCGGTGCTGGCGCAATCGACCTGTTCATTGCTGCCGTTGGGATTTTCGGGATCGTCGCGCCAGTAGGCCCTGATCTCGCTGGGCCGGTTGCGCAGCTCATAGCCGTTGACTTTGAATTTCAAACGACGATCAGCTTCGGTGTGGTCTGGTTCAGCCGCGCTACTTATGAACCGCTTGCCGACGCTCCATCCCGACGCGCCGCCGGCGTCGGCGGATGACGATGCTGTGGAATGTACTCTCAGACTGTTTACTAACTCGGTGTCGGACACGAGCACGAAGTAGGTCGTATTGGGACCCAACTGCGTATCCGCCGGGGCGTTGAGGATGTTGAGCCCGGTGGTCCACGTCCCGTTGGAATGGGTCAGCGTCGCGAGCCTGGCGTTGGGTTCCGGTTCCTCTGGGTTGTTCCCATCGATATCGGTCATTGTCATCGAGGACAAAAGCTCGACGGTCACACCACCGGGTGATGCCGGAATCCTCTCGACATCCAGTTCGATGCTGCTCAGGACGTATCCGCCGGCTTTCGAGCCGGTGGCGAACCCCTGGGCGGAATAGACTGTTCCAAAGCTGATTTCTGCTCTCGTGTCCTGGTCGGTGTTGCTCACCAGCGCCTCGGCCTCCTGAGCCTGGACCGTGGAGAGCAGCAGGCCGAGCGCGGCGCCCGCCAGGGCCAGCGCTGCAATGGCGGCAATCAGGACGGGGAATCTTCGTGTACCGGTGCTAGTCATCATGGCTCCTCCTGGTGCTCGTGCGGGATCGCCCTCTCACCGGGCAATCCCCGGGCGATTAGACCCTGTGCAGAAGGCGAGTGAGGCAGTATGACCGTCCACCAGAACAGCGGACGCGGGCATTCATGGACGACCGCGCCCTCCAGTTCAAGCGTCATCCGTCCGGAAGTCAGGTGTTCGATGACGGTGTCTGTCCGTATCGTGAGCGAACACTGCGGGGCGCCGTCCTTAACGAACAGGGTACGGACGCCAATGGCCTTGCCGTAGCGATGTGTAGGCACAGGCTACCTCCCCTCTTGGCGCAGGCCGAATCCCCGATGGTTCAGGCATTCCGCCGCCTCTACAAAGCGGTCAGCCAGTTCCTGTTTGGAACGTTCCTGCACGCGACCTCCTATCACAGACCCGGAGTTGTACAGTATTGAGTTCGCATGCGGCTGGTAAGTGCTCATTGCCACAATTGCACAAGGCATTAGTACCCCCTTAATAGCAGGGGCAGATGGGCCTGTAATACAGCAGGCGCCTGTGCGGGTGGATATTTCTGCTACGTCCGGAACTGTTTCGCGGTCTTACGGACGCAACTCGAACGTGGATAGATCAGTTTTGAGGCGCACTCGGTACACCTCGAAACCGCTGGAATGAAGAGGCGCGGGATGCGCGCTGCCGGAGGAGTATCGCGCGGCGGGACCGGGAGCCATTCTCATGGAGCGCGGTCTTCGCCGGCTGTGCTAGGCGCCTCGTCCTTCCTCAACGCCGCGCTGCGCCTTCGGGCATAAGCCCAGGCCCAGAGCAAGCCTACTCCCAGAGCCGCCCCAACAACTGCAAGGCTCAGCGCTGAAAGCGGGCCTCGTTCCTCGTCCGGTCCGTCGAGGGGAGGCGCTGGCGTGGCCGCGCTGTCCAGGGCGAGGGTACTGAGCGCGGCATCGGAAGATTGAGCCTGCGTTGGCAACGAGAAGTAGAGGACGGCGAGTATGAGCGCGGCACGCAGGAGCGGCAGAACTGCGGACCGTCTCGCTGCGCGGCGGAATCGGGAAGCCATGTTCATGGGCGCAGTCTCCACGGTTTGTTCCAGACGCCCCGCGTCTGGGGCTGCTTGCTTGCCGCCGGACAACTGCAGGCGGAAGTTGTTGCAAACCTCTGAGTCGGCAACGGACAGTATTGGGAACCCCCAACGCTGCTGGTAAGGCCTAATGTCACAATGGGGATAAGGCATATTCACCGGGAGGGTGCGGGCAGATAGACCTGCGTGCGAGCAAACGCCTGTACAGATGAGGGTATTTTTGCTACATCAAGAGAGTGCGTTGCGGTCTTGCAGGCGGGAACGGGACGTGACTAAATTCTCATCTTGAGGCACACCCTGCGGACGCAACCTGCCGGAATCCAACCTGACGGAGACGAGTCCTGAATCCAGCGAACACGACGGCCAGTGCGCTTCCAGCTTTCCTGCGGAGTTTCGACCTGCCGGAGCCGGGCGAATTGCGCCTCGTGGCCAGGGTCTACGTCTGGGGACGATGGTTCGTCCTGTCTATTGCCACGTTCGCCTGGCTGTACCCGCTCAACGTCGACGAGGTGGTATATGCGCCGAACGTCGCCCTTGCAATACTGCTGTTCGCCACCAACGGGTGCCTGCACTACCGGCTCGCCACGGAAAGGACCGTGTCCTGGCGGTGGATGCTCGCGCTGAGCGCCCTGGACGTGGCGATGCTCAGCGGCGGCGTTGCGGCGCACCGGGGGTTCGAGTCCCCCTTCTTCGTGGGGTACTACCCGTCCCTCGCCATGTTCGCGGTGGTCTTCGGATCGGTCAGGCTCACCCTCGCCTGGGTCTCGATGGCGGCGGCCGTCTATGCGGCGCTCTGCCTCGCGGTCGAGCCCGGGGTGGACTTCTCAACGAACGATGAGGAGATTCTGCTCATCAGGGTTGCCGGGATGTACCTGGTGGTGGTCGTCGTCAACCTGATCTCCAGGGTGGAGCGGACCAGGAGGATGGAGGCGGTGGAGAGGGAGCGGGAAGTGCGGCGGGAGCGGACAGAGCTCTCCCAGGCCATTCACGATACGACGGCGCAGTCGGCGTTCTTGATCGGTGTGGGGATCGACGCGGCGAGACAGCTGGCCGGAGACTCGAACAAGGAACTTACGGCCAGGCTCGAGGCGGTTTCCCTGCTGTCGAAGGCTGCCATCTGGCAGCTGAGGCACCCGATAGACATGGGACGCATATTCGACGGCAGGGAGTTGGGCAGGACCCTGGGATCGCACGTCGCGACGTTCACGGCAGTCACGTCGGTGCCGGCGGAACTGGTCCAGAACGGGGCGGAGCCCCCGCTTTCGGTGGAGGTCAAGGGCTTGCTGTTCTCCATAGCCCACAACGCGCTCACGAACGCCTTCCGCCACGCGGAGGCGAGCAGGGTACTGGTCGAACTCGACTTCCGGAAGGACGATCTCACGCTGTCGGTGTCGGACGACGGCAAGGGTCTCCCCAGCGACTACGCCGAACGAGGCCACGGGTTTACCAACATGCGGGCGGCCGCCGAGCGGCTGGGCGGACGTCTCGTCGTGGGACCGCGAGGGCCGTCCGGAGGGGCGAGTGTGACCTGCGTGATGCGACTGGCTCGCAGCAGAGAGGAGGCATAGGGTGCCACCAGAATCCCACCGCATAAGAGTGCTTCTCGTTGACGATCATTCGATGATGAGGGACGGCCTGAAGGTGATGCTGGAGATGTCCGGAGAGTTCGAAGTGGTCGGGCAGGCCAGGGACGGCGAGGAAGCGGTGCAAGCTGCCTCCGATCTGTCGCCCGATGTCGTCGTGATGGACGTCATGATGCCGAACAAGGATGGCGTGGAGGCGTGCCGGGAGATCATGGAGTCTGCGCCCGATACTCGTGTGATCATGCTGACGGCCTCTACGGAGGAAGACGCGGTGATAGAGGCGGTCAGCGCCGGCGCAATGGGTTACCTGCAGAAGGTGTCCGGAATGGAGCGCTTCCTGGTTGCAGTCCGGGACGTTGCTGCGGGCGAGATGCGTGTGCCCGCCGACGTGGTGAGGCGGGTTTTCGCCGGGATTCGAAGCGGAGCGGAGCGGGAGGAGAAGGGCCTGGGCGGACTGACGGAGAGGAATCTGGAGATACTCAGGTTGTTCTCCCGGGGTATGTCATACGCCAAGATAGCGGAGGACAGGGGAGTCCAGCCGGTGACCATTCGGAATGCCATCTACGCCATTCAGAGCAAGCTGCACGCCAGATCGAAGCAGGAGATCGTGGTCTGGGCCGTGCGGAACGGGCTGCTGGACGACTAGCGACGCGGACGAGGTTGTACGCCGCCAGAGCCATCTCCGCCCAGAGCCCGTTGCGGACCATGCCGCAGTAGCGCAGCTTCCTCCCGCCCCCGACGGTCTTCAGCCAGCCGAACACCTCTTCAACCCGTTTCCGCACCCGCTGGCTCCCGCGTACCCCGCGTGACGGCTCGTCCGCCGGTCCAGGGCTGAGTGCCGTTGCTTCATGGCCACGTGAGGCGTGATCTCGAACGAGCGGCAGGTCGTCACGAACTCCCCAGTGTCGTACCCCTTTCGGCCCCGACCGTAGGTCAGCCGTTCGCAGAACTGGCGCTCCGAGCGCACGGAGTAGAGCGGGCGTGCGAACGTGCGGAGGGCGCTCTACATGCCCATGCTGGCAGCGATCCAGCACAACCCTCTCATTCGGGCGTTCTACCTGCGCCTGTTGGCCAGGGCAAGCCGAGGAAGGTGGCGCTGGTAGCCTGCATGCGCAAGATGCTGACGATACTGAACGCCATCCTACGGGAGGGGACCACCTGGAACCCACACATCGCTTGACCCGCAATCCAGTTGCTAACCTTCCCCTGTCAAGGGGGAAGAGGATCGGCGCCCCGCCCCTCAACCAGCCCGCCGCGCGTCTGGGCGGTCGCTCTGGACTTCCGCCTGCGCGGGAGTGACGGGGTCCCGTTCCCGTGGGGCTGCGAGGGTTCCTTCCTTCGCAGGAACGACGGAGCCCACGGCCCCACACCCCGCCGGTTCACCCCATCCTGACCCTCTCCCCTCAAGAGACCTTTGCACAACCCGTCCTCCCCGCCCCGGAGTACCCTCACCCTAGCCCTCTCCCCTTGTAGAGACCTTTGCAAAACCCCATCGCACACCCCAGACCCCGCCGATTCACCCCCATCCTAGCCTTCCCCCATCAAGGGGGAAGGGATCAAACAACCCTGCACCGCATCTCCCCTCACGGTTATGCAAAGGTCCCCTTGTAGGGAGAGGAGATCTCCTGCTCCGCATCGCGCTTCCGCTGACGTTATGCACAGGCCTCTACAAGGGAGAGGGGATCTTGCGCCTCTCTCAGCCCCAGCCCCACCGTGAGCGCAGTTAACGTTGAGCGTGTAGCGTTGAGCGTGCTGCCGGTGGGTATACTGCGCACGAAACGGAGAAGGAACGCGGGATTAGCTACGACATCCGAACGTTTCGCGGGGACCTCTTCGGTGGCGTCACGGCAGCGGTGGTGGGGTTGCCGGTGTCGCTCGCGTTCGGCGTGGCGTCGGGACTCGGAGCGATCGCAGGGATGTACGGCGCGGTCGCGGTGGGCTTCTTCGCGGCGGTGTTCGGGGGCACGAAGTCCCAGATATCCGGCCCTACCGGTCCGATGGCGGTCGCGATGGCCGTTATCGTGACCAGCCACGCGGCCAGCCTTACCGAGGCATTCACGATAGTCGTCATGGCAGGGGTCATACAGGTCCTGCTAGGCGTGCTGCGGATAGGGCGGTTCGTGGCGTACACGCCGTACTCGGTCATATCCGGCTTCATGTCCGGCATCGGGGTCATCATCATCCTCATCCAGACGCTGCCCTTCCTCGGGGCCGCCACTGCGACAGGTGGGCCGATGGGCGCGGTCCGCGCGTGGCCGGATGCGTTGAGCGACTTGAACGTGAGTGCGGTGGCCATCGCCGCGACGACATCGTGGTCGGCGTGCTCTGGCCAGCCCGTTTCAGGAGGTACCTGCCGCCCACGCTGGCGGCACTGATCGCCGGAGCACCTGCTGGTGATGGTGATCACCATATTCCTCACGGTGTTCCTCGACCTCGTTACTGCCGTGGCCATCGGACTGATCGCGGCGGGTATGGCGAGCGCCCGGCAGTGGGAGCGGTTGGAACTGGACAGCGTGATCTCCGTACCGCTCCTGGAAAGCACCTTCCTGACTCCGGACGACGAGTCCGACGACATGGATGTTTTCTCAGCGCGCGCCGGCCTGGTTTCGATGCGGGGAAGTTTCTCCGTCGCTTCGTCCGGAAAGATGATCGTCGCCATAAGCGCCGACATCCGCGACCACGAGGTCGTGATCCTGGACTTTACCGACACCGTTCACATGGACGACAGCGCGGCGCTGGTTATCGAGCAGTTGATCGACGTGGCCTACGAGCAGGACACGGACTGCATCGTTATGGGCCTGGAGGGCAGGCCTGCCGTCACGCTCCGGGCGCTCAACGTGCTTCGCCGCATCCCCACCGACCGGTTCGTGGACAACCTGGACGAGGCACGGGAGATAGCCAGGGAGATTCTTGCGAGTTCCTGACAAGAGAGGTTGGTATACTCCGCGCATCCAATGACAGGACGCGGAGGAGAGATGGCCGACCTTGAGAAGCGAACGTTGGGGCGCACGGGCATGGACGTTACCGTGCTGGGCTACGGCGCGATGGAGTTGCGGGGAGCGCCCCGTGGCAGGGAGATATCCGAGGAAGACACCGGCAGGCTGCTGAACACGGTGCTCGACCTCGGCATCAACTACATCGACACGTCCATCGACTACGGTGAGAGCGAGGAGCGCATCGGGCGGCACATCGCACACCGGCGCGGGGAGTACTTCCTGGCGAGCAAGTGCGGCTGCCTCGTGGGCTGGGCGCCTGAGCCGGGTCAGGACCGGGGCGGCCCTCACGTGTTCACGAAGGAGAACATCGTCGCAGGGGTCGAGCAGAGCCTGCGGCGGATGAACACGGACTACATGGACCTGCTGCAGGTGCACGCGACCCCCTCCCGCCAGGTGCTGGAGGAGAACGGGGCCATCGAGACGATGCAGGAACTGCAGGCGCAGGGAAAGGTGCGATTCCTCGGCATGTCCGGCACGATCCCGAACCTCGCGGACCACATCGAGATGGGCGTCTTCGACGCGTTCCAGATACCGTACTCCGCGTCGCAGCGCGAGCACGAGGGTCTCGTGGCTGCTGCAGCGGCGGCAGGGTCGGGCACCGTCATCCGTGGCGGCGCCGCGAGGGGAGCGCCCAGCGGCGGGGAACGGCCGGCCGGCCGCAACCCGGAACTGCTGGACGTGTGGGAGAAGGCGAAGATGGACGAACTGCTGGAGGAGGGCCAGTCCCGCATGGAGTTCGTCATCCGCTTCACGCAGACCCACCCCGGCATGCACACCAACATCGTGGGTACGGTCAACCCGGAGCACTTGCGGCAGAACCTGGAAGCATCGCAGAAGGGGAACCTGCCTTCCGGCGTATACGAAGAGGCGAAGCGCCGACTGGCCGAGGCGGGCACGGCCCCGGCGTAGCATGACCGGTACCGTAGGCATCATCAGCGCAGGCGACATGGGCGCGGCCATCGGCGCGACGCTCGCGTCCGGCGGCGTCGACGTCGCCACGAATCTCACTGGGCGGAGCGATCTGACTAGGACACGCGCCGCCGAGGCAGGCATACGCGACGCAGGCAGCACGGCTGCGCTCGTCGAAGAGTGCAGCCTCCTGCTCTCGGTGCTCCCGCCCGCGGAGGCGGTGAGTATCGCCGAGGAGGTCGCCGACGCGATGGCGCGCACCGGCGCGAGGCCCGCGTTCACGGAGTGCAACGCCATCGCGCCGCAAACGGTGGTGCGCATAGCCACCCTCATCATGGACGCAGGCGCGCCCGTGATCGACGCGGGCATCATCGGCAGCCCACCGGCGCCGGGCTCCCACACGCGCATCTACTGCTCCGGCCCGGACACCTCGGCGCTCGAGTCGCTGCGGGAATGCGGGCTGGACGTCCGCCGCGTTGGCCCGCGCATCGGGCAGGCGTCAGGCCTCAAGATGGTCTACGCCGCATCCACGAAGGGCACGACGGCGGTGTGGACGGAACTGCTGACCGCGGCGGAGGCGATGGGACTGACCGAGGCGCTGCTGGCCGAGTTCGGCGACGCGGCCGATCCTGCTCGGCACATGAAGGCGGCGACGCAGATGCCGCGCCGCGCCCGCCGGTGGGTGGGGGAGATGGAGGAGATCGCCGCGACGTTCGAGCACCTCGGCCTGACGCCCCGCATCCTCCTCGGCGCTGCGGACATGTTCCGCCTCACCGGCGAGACGAGCCTCGCTGACCAGACCTCGCGCGAGCCCGACCCGGAGCTTCGGGAGATGCTGCGCACGCTCGCGGAGCGGGCACGCGAGAGCGGTTGAGTGGAGCCGATGACAACGGACGAACCCCACACAAGCAGTTCGGTCGTTGAGGGCGCGCTGCTCTGGACGCCGTCCGACGAGCGCCGCTCCGGTACGCGTCTCGCCGCCTACCAACGATGGCTCGCCGAGACCCGCGGCCTCCGCTTCGGGAGCTACGAGGAGCTGTGGCGCTGGTCGGTGGAGGACGTTGGCCGCTTCTGGGCGTCGTTCTGGGACTACTTCGGCGTCAGGGCGCACACGCCGTACACGCAACCGCTCGCACCCGGGCCGGATGGCACACGCGTCGAGGGCGCGCGCTGGTTCACCGGGGCGACGCTCAACTACGCTGAGCACGTCCTCGCCCGCAGCGGGAGTGAAGTCGCCATCATCGGCGTACACGAGTCCGGAGCGACTACGGAGTGGACGTTGGACAACCTCCGTCGGCGGACGGCCGAGGTCGCGGCTGGGCTGCGGACTGCGGGTGTTGGTCGCGGCGATTCGGTGGCGGCCTACATGCCGAACGTGCCGGAGGCTGTCGCGGCGGCGCTTGCCGTGGCCTCTCTGGGGGCGTCGTGGTCGAGTTGCCCGCCGGAGTTCGGCACGCAGAGCGTGATCGAGCGCTTCCGCCAGATGGACCCCAAGGTGCTGTTCACCGTGGACGGCTACACCTACAACGGCAGGCGCTTCGACTCACGCGACGCGGTGGCGGGCATCCAGGCCGCGCTGCCGACGCTCGAACGAACGGTCGTGCTTCCGTACCTGGAATCCAAGCCCGACCTGAGTCCTCTCGGCGGCGGCACGTCGCTCTGGGCGGACTTCATCGTCTCCGGCGGCGAGCTGTCGTTCGAGCCGGTGCCGTTCGACCACCCGCTCTGTGTGGCCTACTCGTCCGGCACGACGGGCATGCCGAAAGCCATCGTGCACGGGCACGGCGGCGCGCTGCTCGAGCACGCCAAGTTCCTCTCGCTACAGATGGACATCGGCGAGGGCGACCGCTTCTTCTGGTTCAGCACCACGGGCTGGATCATGTGGAACATCCTGATGAGCGGCCTGCTGCTCGGCTCGTCCATCGTCCTGTACGACGGCAGCCCCGGCTACCCGGACATGTACGCGCTCTGGCGCGTGGCGGAGCGCACCCGCATCACGGCGTTCGGCGTGAGCGCGCCCTACATCCTGGGGTGTATGAAGGCGGGTATCGAGCCGGGCAAGACCCTGGACCTGGGTGCGATGCGCTCCATAGGCTCGACAGGAGCGCCGCTGCCGCCGGAGGGGTTCGCGTGGGTGTACGAGCACGTCAAGAGCGACCTGCTGCTCGCCTCGATCAGCGGCGGCACGGACATCTTCACCGCGTTCGTTGGGGGCGGGCCGACGTTGCCCGTACGTTCCGGGGAGATCCAGTGCCGGTGCCTCGGATGCAAGGTGGAGAGTTTCGACGACAACGGCACGCCGGTCACCGGCGAGGTCGGTGAACTCGTGGTCACCGAGCCGATGCCGTCCATGCCGGTGCGCTTCCTGAACGACCCTGACGGCGCGCGACTGCACGAGAGCTACTTCGACGTCTACCCGGACGTGTGGCGGCACGGCGACTGGCTGAAGGTGACCGATGAGGGCGCGTGTGTCATCTACGGACGTTCCGACTCGACGCTCAACCGAAGCGGCGTCCGCATGGGGACGAGCGAGTTCTACCGCGTCGTCGAGGACATCCCGGAGGTGCTGGACAGCCTCGTCATCGACACCACGCAGCTCGGCGTCGAGGGCAGGCTGTACCTCTTCCTGGTCATGCGCGAGGGCCGCGAACTGGACGACGCCACGCGGCAGCGCATCGCGGCAGTCATACGCACCAGCCTCTCGCCGCGCCACGTGCCGGACGAGATGCGGCAGATCGCGGAAGTACCGCGCACACTGAACGGCAAGAAGCTGGAAGTGCCGGTGAAGAAGATGCTGAACGGCGTGCCAGCGGAGCAGGCGGTGAGCAGGGATGCGCTGGCCAACCCGGACTCGCTCCGCATCTTCACGGACATGGCGAGTGCTTCGGGTTAGCCCTCACTCCCGGGCTTCTTCCCGTGTCTCGTGCACGATGCCGCGCCGCCCGTAGGTGTAGAGCAACGGCGACAGCAGGCCCATCGCCACCGAAAAGCCGCCGAAGACGAAGATAGCCGTGCGGATGGCGGTCGCGTCGGCGATGAAACCGAAGATCAACGGCGAGGCGAAGATGCCGATCGCCCAGTACAGCCCCACGACAGAGAGCGCCATCGCACGCTGGTTCGGCGCGCTGTTCTCCGCGGCGAGCGTCGGGTAGAGCGAGCGCAGGCTTCCGAAGGTTATGCCGGTGAGCGCCATGAACAGGGCTGGGACGACGGGGAGGTGCCCGGTGGCCCCGATGCCTATCGCAAGGACCCCGGTGAGCGTGATGCCGAGAGCGGCGGTGCGGCGGCTGCCGAGGAACCCGAGTAACGCACCGAAGAAGTAGGCGAGCACGCTCACGCCGATGCTGTTGAGCGACCGGATGACGGCGGTGCCGCCCTCGCCGTAGCCCACGTCGTGGAAGAACGCGATGAACAGCCCCATCACCAGGCCGGAGTACGCCGCGCTCGTGAAAGCCACCATGTGCGCGTGCAGCAGCGTCCGTTTCACCAGCATCGTCTTCGCCGGGGCAAGGCTTGCGATGAGACTGCGCACCTGGTCCCTACGCGGCAGCCTTGGCAGCGACGACGTGATCAGGAAGCCGATGAAGGATAGCGTCGCGGTCAGCATGAAGGCTTCCGGGTAGCCGATACCTTCGGCCACGAACCCGACGACCACGCTGCCGATGATGCCGCCGCCCGACTCGAAACTCAGTTGTCGTCCCATCACCTTGCCCGCTTCGCCTTCCGCGCTGCGGCTGATGTATGACTGCGCGGCGGACCAGTAGACAGACCGGGACGCGCCATTGAACAGCTGGGCCACAGTGAGCGCGAGGAAGGTGGCGGTGAATATGGGAATCACCCAGACGATGGTGACGGTGGTGAAGCTGAACCAGAGGATGAGCTTCTCCCCGAACCGGTCTGAGACCGCACCTCCCACGAGTCTCAACATGATCATGACGATGCCGGGCGCAGCGACGATGAACCCCTGGCTGGCGAGGGAGAACCCTTGCTCTATGGCATACAGTGGGAAGAGGATGGAGGCGCCCATCCCGAACCCGTAGATGAAGCCGTTCAGGTAGCCGAGGTAGGTGGGATAGCGCCGTGGATTGCGGGCGAAAGCCCCCAGCAGCGCGAGATTGGCGAGCGTGTTCACGCTCGGAACCTACGCCCGCCACCGAGCCGTCGTCAATCGAGGAACGCTCGTCGCTTCCCCGCGTTCGCCGCGTTGACAGGCTCACGGGGCCGTTCGTAGACTCTTCTCAGTCTGTGGCGCGCTCCACCGCAGCGCCTTCTCCACAGAGGACTGTACGCCCTTGCCTGACATGCCCCCCACGACCGGCGACGATATCCGCGCCGCATATCTGCGGTTCTTCGAGGAGCGCGGCCACCTGGTCATGCCGAGTGCGTCGCTCATACCGGCAGGCGACCCCACGCTGCTGCTCACGTCCGCCGGCATGGTGCCGTTCAAGCCGTACTACGCGGGAGACGAGACCCCGCCGGACCAGCGCCTTGCTTCCGCCCAGAAGTGCTTCCGCACGACGGACATAGACGTGGTGGGCGACTTCACGCATCACACGATGTTCGAGATGCTGGGTAACTTCAGCATCGGCGACTACTTCAAGCGCGAGGCGATAGCGTGGGCGTGGGAGTTCACAACCAGCGTGCTGCTGCTGGACCCGGCGCGTATCTGGGTGACCGTGCACCACACCGACGACGAGGCGCGGGCGATTTGGCGCGACGAGGTCGGTGTGCCGGACGAGCGTATCGTGGCCCTGGGCGACGAGGACAACTTCTGGGGCCCAGCGGGCGACGAAGGCGCGTGCGGGCCGTCCAGCGAACTGTACTACGACTTCGGTGAGCAGCACGGACCCGGTTTGAAACCGGGTGACGACACGAGCCGGTTCGTGGAGTTTTGGAACCTCGTCTTCCCGCAGTTCTACCAGGCGGTCGACGGCACACGGACGGATCTCCCCGCGCCGGGCATAGACACCGGCCTGGGCCTGGACCGCATCGCGGCCATCATGCAGGGCGTGAACTCAGCGTACGAGACGGATCTGCTCGCGCCGATACGGCAGCGCGTGGAGCAGCTTGCGGGCAAGACGTACCGGCAGGACCCCGACGACGATTTCGCCATTCACGTGGTGACGGAGCACGCCCGGAGCGCGGCATTCCTCATCGCGGACGGCGTCGTGCCGGCCAACGAAGGCCGGGGCTACGTGCTGCGCCGCGTGATACGGCGCGGCATCCGCTTCGCGCGGAAGCTCGGCATCGAGGCGGGTTTCCTGCCGGGTGTCGCCACGACGGTCATCGAGCGGTTCGGTGCGACCTACCCCGAACTCCGCGAGCACGAGCGCTTCGTCCTCAAGACGCTGGAGTCTGAGGAGGACCGCTTCTACGATGCCATCGCCCTCGGGATGCCTGTGCTGGAGGAGTACATCGTGCGGGGCGCGACTATCGTCGGCGCCGACGCGTTCCGCCTGTACGACACCTACGGCTTCCCGCTGGAGCTCACCCAGGAGATAGCGCGGGAGCACGGACTGGACGTGGACGTCGCGGGCTTCGAGCGCGCGATGGAGGAGCAGCGCGAGCGCGGACGTGCCGCGGCACGCTTCGGCGGCGGTCGCGAGGAAGTACGCGCCTACGAGGCGCTCAACGTCCGCGAGACGGCGTTCCTCGGCTACGAGCGCATCGAGACCGACACGGTGATCGCGGCCATACTGAAGGACGGCGGACCCGTCCAGCGCGCCGACACTGGAGAGCGCGTCGAGATCGTGCTTCGCGAGACGCCCTTCTACGCGGAGGGAGGCGGTCAGGTCGGCGACACGGGCGTCGTCGTGACACCCGGTGGGTCGGCGCGGGTAACCGACACGCAGAAGCCGGTAGGAGAGCTCATCGTCCACGCGGCGGAGGTCGTCGAGGGCGCGGTAGCAGTCGGCGACGCGGTGCACGCATCGGTGGATGCGGAGCGCAGGCTGGACGTTGCGCGGAACCACACGGCGACGCATCTGCTGCACGCTGCGCTGCGGGACGTGCTCGGCTCGCACGTGCGGCAGGCGGGGTCACTCGTTGCGCAGGACCGGCTGCGCTTCGACTTCACGCACGTCTCGGCAGTGGGCCGCGACGAGTTGGGTGAGATCGAACGCCGCATCAACGAATCGGTGCGCGGCGATCTGCCGCTGGTGAAGGACGAGCGCTCCTACCGCGAGGCGACCGCGAGCGGAGCGCTCGCGTTCTTCGGCGAGCGGTACGGGGACCGCGTGCGCACCGTGCAGATCGGAGAGGCACAACCGGTGAGCTTCGAGGTCTGCGGCGGCACGCACCTGGAGCGCACCGGGCAGATAGGCGTCTTCCGCGTCGTGGGAGAGAGCAGCGTGGGGACGGGCGTGCGCCGCATCGAGGCGGTGACCGGACGCGGCGGCGAGGAGTGGATCGGCCAGCGGCTGCGGCAGCTGGACGAGGCCGCAGCGCTGCTCCGCACGGCGCCCGCCGAACTGCCGCAGCGCATCGAGGCGCTGCTCGCGCAGGCGGAGGAGGCGCGGCGTTCGCTGCGAGCGGGGCAGCGGGAGGCGTCGCGGCAGGAGGCAGACACGCTCCTCGATGACGTGCGCGACGTGGGCGGCGTACAGGTGCTGGCGGTCCGGAGCGATGCATCCGACGCCCAGGCGCTGCGCGAGATGGGCGACCGGCTTCGGGACAAGCTCGGCTCCGGCGTCGTCGTGCTCGGCAGCGTGTTCAACGGACGGCCCGGCCTTCTTGCGATGGTCACACCCGACCTCGTGGAGCGCGGCTTCGACGCCGGGGCTATCGTCAACGAGGCGGCGAAGGTGATGGGCGGAGGCGGAGGCGGTCAGCCGCGGCTCGCGCAGGCCGGCGGCAGGGACGCCTCGCGATTGGGAGAGGCGCTCGCAGCAGTGGCGGACATCGTCCAGCGGCAGACGGACTAGTGCGTGCACTGGGACTGGACGTCGGAGAGCGCCGCATCGGCGTCGCGTCGGGCGATACGGATACGGGCGTCGCGGTACCCGCAGGTGTGATAGAGAATACCCCCGATGCTGCCGCGAACGTGCTGCGCGAGGCACAGGCACGGGATGCGGACGTCGTGGTCGTGGGCATGCCGTATTCGATGTCCGGACGCGTGGGGCCGCAGGCAGAGGTGGTGCAGGAATTCATCCGACGGTTGGAGGCTAGGGGGCTTGCGGTCGAGACCGTGGACGAACGGTTGTCGTCTGCGGAAGCAGAACGCGCGCTGACTGGGAGTCGCCCGCGAGGGAGAGGCCGCCGCAGGCAGGAAAAGGGCGCAGTGGATGCGGCTGCCGCGGTAGTCATCCTACAGGCGTGGCTGGACGGCAGGCGGAGGTGAGCGGCGCAGGGCAGAGGCTTGATAGAATGTCCCGCATGCGGATGAGAGGGAGTCCCCGTGTGTATGGCGCAGCCGGCGCCTCGGTGCTGGCGGCTGCGGTCACGGCGCGCTATATCGCCAAGTGGCGGCAGCGGCGCACGATGCGGCGAGGCAACGGCGGGCGCGAGGTCGGCGGCGGACGGTGCTTCATCGGTCTCGATCTCTCGGACCCGACGGCGGTGCAGAAGCGCCCGTGCGACTACGCGGTGCTCGATTCCGATCTGGTGTGCACGTTCGGCCAGTGGGACTACCGCGAGGACGCGTCGCACATCATCCCGGACCGCGCGCTCGGGCGCTCCTTCATCCTGGCGATAGACGGCCCGCAGGGGCTGGCAGGCTCGTCGGAAGCGACGATGCGCGAATCCGAGCGACGCGTGAACGCGCCGGGGCGCACGCCCTTCACCCTGCCCACGGACGGCAGGCCGTACTCCGGCCTCATCGCGGGATCGGTGCGGCTGTTCCACCGGTTGGTGGAGAGCGGGCGCCGGTTCCGTCTGCTGGGACTTGACGGCACGCCCGCATCCGACACGACGCTGATCGAGGTGTTTCCCGGCGGCGCGTGGAAGTTGGTGTCGAACGGGACCCAGCTCCCCGCGAAACGCACCCTGGAGGGACGCCGGGTGCGCACCGAGTTGCTGTCTGAACTGGGCGTGCAACTGCCATCCAAGGACACGCCTACCGACGACCAGTTGGACGCGGCAATGGCGGCATGGACGGCGTACAAGTTGTGGGTGGGCGAGGCAGTTATCGAGGGCGAAGGGCCGCGCCTCGACGTGGAGGCCGGCGTCATCCGTGAGGGGTACGTCGTCCAGCCCGCGCCTGCGCCTGCCACCGAGGGTGCAGAGGTTGCGGCGGCCTAGGGCTGCCCCTGCATTACTTTGGGCAAAGGGAGGGGCGCTTCTTCACGAAGCGCCCCTGTTGTCTTCCGGAGTAGTGGGCCGTGGGCGGTCACACCGCGGCGTAGTTGACGTTCTCCCTGGGGGTGCGGTACTCGGCGGAACCCTCCACCCACTCGGTGTCGCGCGGCAGGACCATAGCGGCAGACCTGATGTGGTAGACGTCCGGGTCCCAGACGGACGCGGGCTCGATGCCGTAGTCGCGCAGGAGCTTGGCGGCTCTGAGCAGCGCTCGGCGGGTGCAGATGATACCGGTGTCGCTGATGCCGAGGTGCTCGGCCATCCGGTTAACGACGCGGCCCATCGTCTCCTGCATGCCGGAGTCCTGCACCCACGTGCCGGGCAGCCCTGAGAACTGGATGTCCTTCTGGCGCTTCCAGTCCACGTTGAAGTCGTTGTCTATGTGGTGCTTCGGCCACCATGCGTTCTCGGGTCGGTTGGGGATGGGTGGCAGGAAGCCGTCAGCGGTGGGGTGGAGACCCTGCTGCCCGTTCCCGGGGCCGTACCGGAGGAATTCGAGTTCCTTCTCGGTGAGGGGCCGGACGGGGTTGTAGGTGAAGCAGAGCGCGAGAACGTGGTCGTCGTCCATCGGCATGTAGGCGTGACCGCTGAAGAGAGGGTCGGCGCCGTAAGGAGGAATGATGGTGTGGAAGGGGAGCATGAACTGCGTGATGCGCCAGTAGTAGGAGTCTTCCTCGGCGTTGCGGCGCGCGCCGATGAGCACGCCATAGTCCGTGTCCTTGACCTGGAAGCGGGGGTGACGATCCCGCATCTTGTAGATCATCCCCTGCTCCTGCTTCGAAGTGAGCCGGAACGGGTCGACGAAGTTGGAGTGGAGGAAACCGCTGTGGCTGGAGTCGATCTCCCCTTCGATAGTCTGGAAGTAGTTGTTCTGGGCGATGCGTTTGGTCAGGTAGCAGTGGGACTCCGGCACCATGTTCCACTCGACGTTGGGCAGCGGCGGCGGGGCGTCCTGCTCCGGGCCCATGTAGGTCCAGATGACGCCGTTGCGCTCGAGGGTGCGGTAGGTCTTCAGCCGCACCTTGTCCTTGAAGTTGCTCTCCGGGGGCTCGCTCGGCATGTCCATGCACGTACCGTCGGCTGCGAACTTCCAGCCGTGATAGGCGCAGCGCAGGCCTTCTTCCTCGTTGCGGCCAAAGAAGAGCGATGCGGTGCGGTGCGGGCAGTGGGGCGTCATCGTTGCGACCGTGCCGCTCGTGAGGCGCACGACGATGAGGTCTTCGCCGAGGAGCCGGGTGCGGTGCGGGATGCCCTCGGCCTCCACTTCGTTGGAGAAGACGGCCGGTATCCAGTAGCGCCGCATGAGATCTCCCATCGTGGTCCCGGCGCTTACCTGTGTCAGCAGTTCGTTGTCGGTCGCGGACAGCATCTGCGTCCCTCCTGCCTGTGTGACCTGCGCGCGAGTATACATCGGCACGAGCGGGTGTGGGGTAGAATGAGAGCACGTCCCATCGGAGGTTGTCGTCTTGGTGCGATTCCTGACTGCCGGCGAGTCTCACGGTCCCGGGCTCGTCGCGCTGCTCGAAGGGCTGCCCGCCGGCATCGCCATATCGGAGGCCGCGATACGCGAAGACCTGGCGCGGCGCCAGATGGGCTACGGGCGCGGCGGGCGTATGCAGATCGAGACGGACTACGCGGTGCTGCAGTCCGGTGTGCGGCACGGCCACACGACGGGTGCGCCCATCGCGATGCTCATCGAGAACCGCGATCACTCGACCGGCAACGGGCCGGATGGCAAGCCGTGGACGCACACGATGGCCAAGGAGCCGGTGGAGGGCGAGGTGACGCCCATACACCGCCTGCGCCCCGGCCATGCGGACACGCCCGGCATCAGTAAGTACCTGCAGGACGACGCCCGCAACATCCTGGAGCGCTCGTCGGCACGGGAGTCGACTGCAAGGGTCGCGGTGGGAGCGGTCTGCCGCGCGTTCCTGTCGGAGTTCGGCGTGGAGGTGCACAGCCACGTCACGAACATCGGCGGCGTGCAGGCCCACCCGCCGGAACCGGTGGATTGGGGCGCGGCCGAAGACTCGCCGGTGCGCTGCGTCGACCCCGACGCAAGCGCTCTGATGGTCCGTGAGATCGACGCAGCGAAAGAGGCGGGCGATAGCCTTGGCGGGGTCGTGGAGGTCGTCGCGACGGGGCTGCCGATCGGGCTCGGTTCCCACGTGCAGTGGGACACGAAGCTGAGCACGCGCCTCATGGCATCCGTGGGGAGCGTGAATGCGGTGAAGGGCGTCGAGGTCGGCAAGGGGTTCGAACTCGCCGACCTGCGCGGCTCCAGGGTGCACGACGTCATCAAGCCCGTTGAGGAATGGGAGCGGAACGGGAACGGCGGCTGGGCGAAGCCGTGGCCTCGCCGCACGAACAACGCTGGCGGCCTGGAAGGCGGCATGACGACCGGCGAACCGCTCATCGTCCGCGCCGTCGTCAAGCCCATCGCGACGATGATGACCCCGCTGCCGTCCGTCGACCTGACGACGGGCGAGTTGGAACAGGCGCACTACGAGCGGAGCGACATCACGTTCGTGCCGACGTGCGGCGTCATCGCGGAGGCGATGGTGCTGATAACGCTCGCGGACGCATTCATGGAGAAGTTCGGCGGCGACCACATCTCCGAGACGCGGCGCAACCACCAGGGTTACATGGCGACGGTCGGGCCCCGGGCGTAGGGAATGGCGGAGCTAGCGCGGCGTAGGGCAGGGTTGCGATGAGAGGCTTGTGGGTGCTGCTCGTCATCGGCCTGTCCCTGCTTGCCGCCGGCTGGGTGTTCAGGAACAACAAAGAGGTGTCTCCCACGGCGAAGCTGGTCATGGTCGTGGGGGGACTCCTCGTCACGGGCATCGCGCTCGTTTTTCTCATCGGCGCAGGCATCGAGTCGGTGCGGTCATTGTGAAACTGGTAGGTTTACGTCCATGACCACGCGCAACCGCATCTATCTCATCGGGTTCTCCGGCGCGGGAAAGAGCGCCGTCGGACGCAGCGCCGCCCGTCTCTTGGGCTGGAGGTTCGAGGACGCCGACGAGCGCATCGTCGAGAGCGCCGGCAAGCCGGTCGGGCGCATCTTCGCCGAGGACGGCGAGCCCGCGTTCCGCGAGTTGGAGCGCGCGGCCATCGCCGAGTTCGCACGCGAGGAGCGCATCGTCGTCTCGACGGGCGCCGGGTCGGTGATGCACGACCAGTCTCTCGGCGGGATGCTCGGTTCGGGGTTGGTGGTGGCGCTGGAGGCGCGTCCCGAGACGGTCTACCGGCGGCTCTCCCACATCGCGGAGCTGGACGGCGCAGAGGCGATGACGCGGCCGATGCTGCAGTCGGACGATCCGCTGGGGCGCATCGAGTCGCTGAAGCGCGAGCGCCAGTGGGCGTACGCGCGGGCGCACTGGACCGTGCATACGGACGACCTGACGATCGAGCAGGCCGCGCACGAGGTCGTGCGCGCGTGGCGGCGGCTGGGCGCTCCGTCGGCGTGGGAGGACGACGCGGACTTCGCCGCGACCGTGCGACTGGAGCAGGGCGCTTACCCGGTGTTCGTGGGGTGGGACACGCTCGAGGAGCAGTTAGGGCGCCGCCTCGTGCAGACGGGGTTCTCCGGGCGGGCGTTCATCGTCTGCGACAGCAACGTCGTCCATCCGTACGGGCGGGCCGCGCAACGGTCGCTGCACGCCGCCGGCATCGAGATGGGGATGTTCACGTTCCCGGCGGGCGAGGCGAGCAAGAGCCTGTCGACCGCCACCGTGATCTACGAGTGGCTCGCAGAGCGGAAGGCGGAGCGCCGCGACATCATCGTCGCGGTCGGTGGGGGCGTAGTAGGCGACCTCGCGGGCTACGTTGCGGCGACGTTCCTGCGCGGCATACGGCTCGTGCAGGCGCCGACGTCCCTCACGGCGATGGTGGACTCGAGCGTCGGCGGAAAGACGGGCGTCGACCTGCCCGTGGCGAAGAACATGGTGGGCGCGTTCCACCATCCCGCCCTGGTGCTCACGGACGTGTCGGCGCTGCGGACGCTGCCGGACCGCGCCCTGCGCGAGGGGTGGGCGGAGGCGGTGAAGCACGGACTCGCGCTGGAAGCAGGCCTGGTGGACCTGTACGAGGAGCACGCGGACGCGCTGCTGTCGCTGGATCCGGAGCTGACGACGCGGGCCATCGCCTGGAACGCGGCGGTGAAGGCGCGCATCGTCAGCGCGGACGAACGCGAGACGAGCGGGCTGCGGCAGCTGTTGAACTACGGACACACGATAGGGCACGGCATCGAGGCTGCGGCGGGCTACGACGCCTACCTGCACGGCGAGGCGGTCGCCATCGGGATGACGGGCGCGGCGCGCCTGGGGATGCTGGAGGGCGTGACGCCGCCGGAGCTGGTCGAGCGGCAGGCCTCGCTCATCGCTCGTTTCGGGTTGCCGTCCGCGTACACGGGTGTCGCGCCGGAAGCGATCCTCGAGGCGATGAGCCGCGACAAGAAGACGACGGCGGGGCAGATCTCGTGGGTGCTGCTGGACGGCGTCGGCTCGTCCCGGACGCACCGCGGGGTCGCGCCGGAGCGCGTCGCAAGCGTCGTGCGGGAGTTGGGGGCGTAGCTCGCGGAGGCTGTCTCAGACCCTCATGCGTCAGGTCGACTGGTAGATGGCGGGGCGGTATCGAGGCTCGGGCACGGGTTTCCCGGCCTCTCTCGCGGCGTTGATCCAAGCCTCCATCGCTTTCCGAACCTCAGCGAGCGCTTCCTCCGGCGTCTCGCCGAACGCAGAGCAGTACTGAAGGTCCGGGATGTCCGCGACGTAGCACTGGTCCTCTTCACTGTAGAAAACGTTGATGTGATAGTCCTTCATGAAAGAACGCCCCTAGCTCGCCGCGGCAGGCTCCACTTCCCCGCCCTTGAGCTGCCGGAGGGTGTGCAGGATGGAGGGGGTGGAAGGGCGGTCACCGATGGTCTGCCCGACCTGTACGGCCGCGATGATGCGGTCTGAAGTGAGAATCATGGTCGTGGGGGCCGCTACGCCGTCGCCGAGGAGGTTGAACACGCCGTATGCGTCGGCGACCTCGTGGTCCGGGTCGGCGAGGACAGGGTACCGTGCGCCGACGCGCTCCTGCATCTGCCTGGCGCGCGCGACGTCGTCGGTGCTCAGCGTGATGAGTTCAGTATCCAGCGCGCGTATCTCGTCGTAGGCCAGTTCCAACTCGCCGAGTTGGGTGATGCAGATCCCTCAGAAGTGGCCGCGATAGAAGACGACGACGACGGCGTCGTTGTCCTCCAGAGTGTCGGAGAGGCTGACGAGGCCGCCCTGCGCGGCGGCCAACTCGAAGTCGGGCGCCTGGTTGCCGACCGCCGGTTGGAAGGCCGTCGGTTTGGAGTCGCCGTTGCACGAGAGAGCGACGACGGGAAATAGCAGCGACAAGACGATGAGTACGGAGAAGCCGATGGCGACGCGCTGCCACCACGGGCTCTGGAGGAAGGAGCGGTGGTCTGCCGGCAGGCGGTTGAGCTCTTCGATCTCGGCGAGTTCTCGTTCGGAGTATTCGTCGTTGTTCCTGGGGCCGTGCATGGGACGCTCGCGCCTATCCCCCCGCGACGGCAGGGACGATGCTCACCTCGTCGCCGGCTTTGACGGGAGTGCTCAGCCCTTCCAGGAAGCGCACGTCCTCGTTGTTCAGGTACAGGTTGACGAAGTAGCGCAGTGCGCCGTTCTCGTCCAGGATGCGTTCCTGGATGCCGGGGTACTGCGCTTCCAGTTCCGCGATGACGCCGCCGAGCGTGTCAGCGGTCACGTCTGCCTTGTCGGTCCCATCGGTGATCCGCCGCAGCGGACCGGGTATACGTACGGTTACGCTCATCCTGCTCTGGTTCCTCCGTGGTTACGGTTCTATAAGGTCGCCCAACGCGGGGTCGACCCTGACGCCAAGCGAGCGCACCCATTCGAGGCTGCGCTCGATCTCTTCCAATTCTCCCTCGACTTCGAGGATCACCCACCCTACGCCTTCCTGCACGTCGGCGCGGCGGATGTTCGTGACCACGGCGAAGTCGTGTCCCATCTTGTAGATGACGGGCTGCTTGATCATATGGTCAAGAAAGGTGAAGCGCACCCGCTGCATCGTTGTGGTCATGGCGCTCAAGCCTTTACGCCCACGCGTTTCTCGAATGCGGAGACGGTGCCCTCGATGAGGATGGGGTTCACCACGTCGCTCACTATCTCCGTGGTCTTGAGCCCGTTCCCGGTGATGTAGACAACGGTCGGCTCGTCCGGCTGGATCTCGCCGCGCTCCACGAGGCGCTTCAGCCCGGCGATGGCAACGCCGCCCGCGCCCTCCGTGAAGATACCCTCCGTCTGCGCGAGGAGCTTGATCCCCTCCGCGACCTCGTGCTCCTCCGCGATGACCGCGGAGCCGCCGGATGCTTCGATCGTCTTGAGCGCGTAGTAGCCGTCGGCCGGGTTGCCGATGCCGAGCGACTTCGCGATGGTGGCGGGCTTCACGGGGCGGATCACGAAGCGTCCCTCTTCATAGGCGGTGGCGATGGGCGAGCAGCCGCGCGCCTGCGCGCAGTGCATCCGCGTCTCCACCGGGCCGATGATGCCGGTCTGCTCGAACTCTTTCAGCCCCTGGTAGATCTTGGTGAACATCGCTCCGGATGCCGACGGGGCTATGGCGTGCGCCGGAGCGCGCCAGCCCAACTGCTCCGCGACCTCGTAGCCGAGCGTCTTGCTGCCGTCGGCGTAGAAGGGGCGTACGTTGATGTTGACGAATGCCCACTGGTACTGATCGGCCAGTTCACTGCAGAGGCGGTTTACGTCGTCGTAGCTGCCGTCGACCGCGATCATGGTCGGGTTGTAGATGGCCGCACCCAGCACCTTGCCCGCCTCCAGGTCCGACGGGATGAAGACGTAGGCCGTCATGCCCGCGCGAGCCGCGTGCGCAGCCACGGAGCAGGCGAGGTTGCCGGTGGAGGCGCAGGCAAGCGTCTCGAAACCGAGTTCCAGCGCCTTGGCTGAGGCGACTGCGACGACCCGGTCCTTGAATGAATAGGAAGGGTTGACGCTGTCGTTCTTGATCCACAGTTCCTCGAGGCCGAGGAGCTTCGCGAGGCCGTGTGAACGGATGAGCGGCGTGAACCCTGCGTTGATGTCCACGAGCGGGTTGTATTCGGTTGGCAGGAAATCGGCGTAGCGCCAGAGGCTGTTGGGGCCGGACATGATGCGCTCCCTGCTGGCGATGTCCGCGATGGCATTGAGGTCGTAAACGACTTCGAGCGGCCCGAAGCAGAAATCACAGACGTTGAAAGCGCCGATGGGGTACTCGCGGGAGCATTCCTTACAGCGCAGGGCGGCGACGTTCACCATGTGGCAACCTCCTGCGTGCGATGCATCACGCGCGCGGCGGTTCGCCTACTCCGCGCGCGCTGTCCCGTATATCGTGCCGTTGAAGGCCATGGGAGCGCATCTCGCACACTCGTAACAGCGTAGCACTCAGAGGCGCCGAGCGTCAAAGGCGTAGCGGCGCGCCGGCCTGCTAGCCGCCGCTCTGCCAGAGCCTCCGCCCTGTGGTGGCGAGGACGATAGAAATCATCACGGCGACGAAGTCCCAGATGACGTCGATGGGCACACTGGCGGATGCGCCCTCGTCCAGGGCCAGCAGGTATATCCAGTTCCGGAAGTACCAGATGGCGAGCACCGCACTGGCGTAGAACAGTACGTGTGCGCCCAGCCGTGCGATGGTGACCGGCTCCCCGCCCGACTGCGAGCGCATGTGCGCGAAGTTCGTCGCGAGTGCGATCAGGATGGCCAGTGCGGAGACGTAGTTCATCACGTCCCACACCGGCTGCGGGTTGTCGTAGAGCGTGCTGAAGAGGAACTGCGCCAGGTACAACCCGCGTATGCCATCATCAGCCCACCGACCACTCGCCAGACCATCGACATGACAACAAGCTCCTGCGGTACGTTTATGCAGCCGTATGGGCGGCAGTATAGGCTGAGCGCAAGGAGGCCTGGCGATGGCAGACGAGAAGGGCGTCGTGCTGATTACCGGGGCGTCGAGTGGCATAGGGATGGCTACGGCGCTCTACATGGCGGAGCGCGGCTACCGCGTGGTCGGGACCAGCCGCGTGAAGGAACGGCTCGCGGGTCTGGAGGTGGAAGCCGCCCGGCGGAGCCTGCCCGTCGCTGGAGTGGAACTCGACATCAACAACGAGGCCGGCCTCGCGGATGCGCTGGCCGCTGTCGTGGCGGAGCACGGCCCCGTCAGCGTGCTCGTCAACAACGCCGGCTATGGCCTGTTCGGGCCAGTCCAGACACTTACAACGGACGAACTGCGCGCGCAGTTCGAGACCAACGTCTTCGCCGTGGCGCGCCTCATCCGCGCAGTGCTGCCCGGCATGATCGACCGTGGCGCAGGGACCATCGTGAACGTGAGTTCCATCCTCGGCCGCATCGGCGCGCCTTACCACGGGGCCTATGCCTCCTCCAAATTCGCGCTCGAAGGCCTGAGCGAATCGCTGCGGACGGAGCTGTGGCCGCTGGGCGTGCGGGTTGCGCTCGTCGAGCCTGGCCTCTTCCGCACAGCGTTTTCGGACAATCAGGCCATGGCTGCTGGCATCGAGTCGGATGACGGCGCCCCCTATGACCGCTACGTCCGTCGCTACCGGAGCAGGGTCCGCGGGGCGTTCGAACGGGCCCGGGACCCTGTCCTCGTCGCAAAGGCTATCCACGGCATAGCCCGCTCCCGCCGTCCCCGCTTCCGCTATCCGGTCGGCATCGACTCGCGCTTCGGCACCCTGGGCGCGCGGCTGCTTCCGGAACGCGTCTTCCTCTCGCTCCTGGGCTGGGCGACCCGTCGCTAGGTGTAGTTCTCAGACACGTTGTTTACAGTCTCGAGGCGGGCGGGACCCGGCCGATGCCGCTGTGGGGTGGGCGCGGCTGGGCGTCGCTTCTCTCTTCCTGCGGGGGGAGAGAGTGAGGGCTCTCCGGGGGCTGGGCCGTGTGAAGCGGGGGCCGAGTGCTCCCTCTCCCGATGGCGGGAGAGGGTTGGGGTGAGGGTTGGCGGGGCGCGGGGCATGCGTCCGTCCCTTGTTCGGAGCATCCCTAGCCGTGCACGCAGACGCGCCGCAAGCCAAGGGTTGATAACACTTTACTCAAGTTTGCTATACGTTTGATATACTATGAGTAAGACAGACTACTCCCGCTGAGCAATGCAGATGGCGAAGAACTACTACGACACGCTGGGCGTCGCGAAGAACGCCACCGAGAAGGAGATACGCTCCGCGTACCGCCGTCTCGCGCGCCGGCACCACCCGGACGTGAACCACGGCGACAGCAGCGCCGAGGCAAAGTTCAAGGAGATAAACGAGGCGTACCAGGTGCTCTCGGACGCTGACTCTCGGAACAAGTACGACCGGTTCGGCGACAACTGGCGGCATGCCGACCAGATGCCGGATGGAAGCCCAGGGTCGGGTGCGTCCCCGTTCACCTTCTTCACCAACGCGCGCACGCGCCGTGGCGGTTCGACAGGATTCAGCACGTTCACCGACGTTGGCGGCTTCGGCGACCTTGGCGGCATCTTCGAGGGGTTCGCCGGCATGGGCGGAGGTCCACAAAGGGCTGCGCCCCGGCGGTTGGAGGTGCCGGTGACCATCACGCTGGAAGAGGCGTTCGCCGGCGCGGCGCGTACCGTGCTGCACCCCTCCGGCAAGCGCCTGGAGGTGCGCATCCCGTCTGGCGTTGAGAGCGGCGCACGGATACACGTGGACCCGAAACGCGACGGCGTGGACGAGTTCTACCTCGCCGTCACCGTTGCGCCGCACGCCGTGTTCGAGCGTGCGGGCGATGACGTGCGCTTCACCGCGCGTGTGCCGCTGCTGGACGCGGTGCTTGGCGGTGAGACGGAAGCGCCGTCCCTGGGTGGCAAGAGCATCGCGGTGCGCATCCCGCCGGGAACGCAGAACGGACGCGTGATACGCCTGCGCGGGAAGGGCATGCTGAAGCGGAGTGGCGGCGGGCACGGCGACATGCTCGTGACGGTGATGGCGATGCTGCCGGTGGAACTGACGCCCGAGCAGCGCGAACTGTTCGAGAGGCTGCGCGACGCCGAGCACAACGCGCAGCAGGCTGGAGTGTAAAGAGGTACGCGGTGATGTGGAGGAGGGATAGAGCATGATGGAGCGAACGGTGGTCACGGAGGCGTGGAGCTTGGCCTCCAGCCGGGACAGCGTGAACGACAACGAGCCTTGCTACGTCATCAGCGTCGCGTCCCGCATGGTGGGCGTGCATGCGCAGACGCTCCGCACGTACGAGCGCATCGGGCTGCTTGCCCCGGCGCGCTCCCGGGGAAACATACGCATGTTCTCTCCGGCGGACATCTCACGGGCGCGTTGGATCAAGTCGCTCATGGAGGACCTGGGCATCAACCTCGCGGGCGTGGAGGTGCTGATGCGCATGCAGGCGCGGCTGGTCGAGCTGGAGCGCCAGGTACGCAGTTTGGAGGAACGCCTGGGCAGCCGCTGACGCGGCGCTGCCGGGGCTGATCGGAGTATTCGCCATGGTGTTCAAACAGGAAGATTTCACTGAACAGGCGCAGGCCGTCATCGGGGCGAGCTACGAGATCGTCCGCAGGTTCCGCCACTCGCAGTGGGACGTGGAGCACGTGATGCTCGCACTGCTGGAGAGCGGAGACTCCGTGCCCGCGCGCATACTGAACGGCTTGGGTGTCAACGTGGACCGCACCCGCGGCGAACTGGAGCTCGTGCTGAAGAAGACGCCCCAGCTTGCGCACGAGTCCAACCAACTGCACCCCACCCCGCGCGCGCTCGCCGTCCTGCAGGCGGCCAGGGACGAGGCGGAACGCTTGCACGACGAGCACATCGCCACCGAACACCTCTTCCTCGCCATCCTCTCCGACGAGCGTGGAGAGGCCGCGCGCATCTTGATGGACCACGGTGTCACCAAGGAGCGCGTCTACCAGGCGCTCGTGAACGTGCGCGGCGGACATCGCGTTACCGACCCACGCGCCGAGAACCGCTACCAGGCGCTGGAGCGCTACACGATCGACCTGACCGCGCTCGCCCGTGAAGGGAAACTCGACCCCGTCGTGGGGCGCATGGCGGAGATACGCCGCGTGATGCAGACCCTCACCCGCCGCACGAAGGACAACCCGGTCATCATCGGAGGGGCGGGGGTCGGCAAGACCGCGATCGCGGAAGGGCTTGCGCAGCGCATCGTCGCGGGCGACGTACCGGAGTCGCTGCGGGACAAGCGCGTGCTCGCGCTGGACATGGCCGGTCTGGTCGCCGGGGCGAAGTTCCGCGGCGAGTTCGAGGAGCGGCTGAAGTCGGTGATCGACGAGATGAAGGAGGCGCGCCGGGAGGTCGTGCTCTTCATCGACGAGCTGCACACCATGGTGGGCGCCGGAGCCGGAGAGGGCGGGCTGGACGCGGCGAACATCATGAAACCCGCGCTTGCGCGCGGCGAGCTGCAGGTGATCGGCGCGACGACGCCTGACGAGTACCGCAGGTACATCGAGAAGGACGCCGCGCTGGAGCGCCGTTTCCAGACGATCTGGCTGGAGGAGCCCACGGTCGAGCAGGCCATCGAGATACTGCGCGGGCTGCGCCCCCGCTACGAGGCGCATCACAAGGTGCAGCTGGACGACAGTGCCCTCGTCGCGGCGGCGCAGTTGAGCGCTCGCTACATATCGGGCCGCAACATGCCCGACAAGGCCGTGGACCTGATAGACGAGGCGGCGGCCAAGCTCCGGCTGGATGTGGAGAGCCTGCCGCCGGAACTCACCGCGCGCGGGCATTTGATACGCGACCTGTTGGAGCAGGAGGAGTCGGCAGCGCAGCGCAGCGACTACGAAGCGGCCGCTCAGCTCAAGGTGGAGCGCGTGCGGAAGGAGGAGGACTTCAACCGCGACCGCAGCGAATTCCTCGGACGCGACCACACCGACCTCGTGGTGCGCGCAGATGACATCGCCTCCCTCATCGCGACGTGGACGGGCATCCCTTCCACGCGCCTGATGGAGGAGGAGGCGGTGCGCCTGCTGCACTTGGAGGACCGTCTTCATGAGCGGGTCGTCGGCCAGCACGACGCGGTCGTCGCCGTGGCGGACGCCATACGCCGCGCTCGCGCCGGTCTGCGGGACGAGAAGCGTCCGGTAGGCTCTTTCATGTTTCTCGGCCCGACAGGCGTCGGGAAGACGGAACTCGCGCGGGCGCTTGCGGAATCCCTGTTCGACGACGAGGAGAACATGGTGCGCGTGGACATGTCCGAGTTCGCGGAGCGGCACACCGTCTCCCGCCTCATCGGCGCGCCGCCCGGCTACGTCGGCTACGACGAGGCAGGGCAGTTGACCGAGGCGATACGTCGCAGGCCGTTCCGTGTCGTGCTGTTCGACGAGATCGAGAAGGGGCACCCGGACGTGTTCAACGTCATGCTCCAGGTGCTGGAGGACGGGCGGCTGACGGACGGCCACGGGCGCACCGTCGACTTCAGCCACACCATCATCATCATGACCAGCAACATCGGCACGGCTGAGTTCAGCAAAGGAGGCATCGGCTTCCGCGCAGGGCAGCCGACGACCGAGGAAGAACGCCACCGCAGGGCAGTGATGGATGCGCTCAGGAAGCACTTCACTCCCGAGTTCTTGAACCGCGTCGACGAGTACATCGTCTTCCACCCGCTCACCCGCGAGGAGCTGCACGAGATCATCGACCTGATGGTGCGTGAAGTACAGAAACGTCTGGAGGAGCGTTCGATCACGATCCACCTGACGGATGCTGCCAAGGGCTGGCTGGAGGACGAGGGGTTCGACCCGGTCTACGGCGCCCGCCCCCTGCGGCGTGCGGTGGAGCGCCACGTGGAGAACGTCGTCGCCCGGGGCATCCTCGGCGGCGAGTACGTGGACGGCGACACCATCACCGTGGACGCGGGCGACGGTGGCCTCACCTTCGCCCGCGCGCCCGTTGCCGAGCCTGCAGCAGCAGGGGTGTAGGTGACGGACGGCCCCCGGCATTCTGCCCTACGACTACCTCACCCCTCGGAGCGGACAGCGTGAACGCTGGCTTGGAGATGGCGAGCAACGTCACGAAGGCGCATCGGCATAGCCCCGACGCGCACCTCGTGATTCTCGGCGGCGAGGGCTTCTCGCTAAAGAAGCCTACGGACCGAGGCCGAGAATCTCCGTGTGGTTGAGAGGGTAGACCTCCTTCTCGCTCCCCGGCGGGTTGGGCTCCTTCTCTTGTCCGATGCCTCCTACCAGCAGGACACGTCCGTCGGGCAGCAGCGTTGCCGTATGTTCGTAGCGTGGTTCGGCAAGCTCGGGGCCTTCCATCCAGGTATCGGTAGCCGGGTCGAATATCTCCGTCGTCGCGATGAGGTTCAGTTCGGAAGTGTATTCGAAGGGATTGCCCGGATCGAGGCCGCCCGTTGCCAGCACACGCCCATCTCGTAGCAGTGTGAGCGTGTGTCCTGTGCGGATGCGGGAGACGGGCCCGGTGAATGCAGTTGTGCCTGAAGCGACGTCATGGACCGTTGACACGGAGTGGCATGGGTCAGGGATGAGCAGGTCGGCTTGCTCGGGGAAACCGGCGTTGCACAGGTCTGGTGAAGAATTGTGGAGGCTTTCAGCCTCCGTTGCCCCGGTGATGAGCAACCTCCCGTCCCGGAGCAGGATTGCAGGCCCCGGCCGTTGGAGAAAGAAGGCGACTTCGGCCGGGACCGACTCTGGAGTCAGGTCGAGGGGCTCCCACGCATCGGCATCAGGATCATAGATCCAGGTGGCATCCTCTTCATCAAATGGATCCTCGGGGTGTCCAATCACAAGTGCTCGCCCGTCCGGCAAGGCAAAGATGGACTGCTCAGTGAAGGCGCTCGGCATCGCAGCCTTCCTGTCCCAGAGTCCGGTCTCCGGGTCGAATACCTCCACCACGTCGGAAGGGTCCGGGGAGTACATGGACGTTTCCAGGTCGACACCCCCGACTGCCAGGACGCGGCCATCGGCGAGCAGAACGAGGTTTGGGGCAACTCGCAAGGCCGGTTCACCCGGCAATAGATTCCACGAGTCATCGGCTGGATCGAATAGGCTCGCGGCGTTGTGTTCCTCCTCTCCCTCGCCGCCAGCGCCGGCACCGGAGAGCAGCACTCTGCCGTCGGCCAGTTTGACCACCGAACTCAACACGGAGTAACCCTCCAGCGGCTCTATGAAAGTCCACGTCTCCGCTGCCGGATCGTAGACCTGGACGAAGGGAAGAGGGAAAGGGGCGATGAAGTTGTTGTTGGCAACCCCGGTGGACCCCCCGCTTACGAGAATGCGGCCATCGTCGAGATCAACCGCCTGGTGTGCGAAGAGGTGCATGGCAAACTCGGGCAGGACAACGGGGACCTCCTTGCCGTGATCGAACAGGCTCAAGGTCGCCGTGAATGTGGCTTCGCCAGAGGTCAGGTTCCCGAAGGCAGTCGTGACGCTCCCGTCGATGGGTAAGCTGCCGCTCGCTTCTACTTGCAGGAGCAGGCCGTCCTCGACGCCTATCAGGAGCCTGACGTCCCCGTCCATCCGCATGCCGGAACTGCGGCCAAGCTTGCCGGAGACGACGTGCGTGTCCACTCCGCTCAGCACTTGGCGGTCTTCGAACCTCGGGTCGTTCTGGTCGAGGAGTGTAGCCAGGTTGACGAAGAAGAGCGCCGTACCCAGCCCTTCCACTTCGCCCAGCCCCTGCTCCCACTCCTGGGTCGTGGAAGCGCGTGAGAAAACTGCTGGGTAGAGCCCGATGTCGAAGAGCAGCAAGCTCGACCCGATGGTTTCATCAGGCAATACTGCGGCGATGTCGGCTGATGTGTACACGATGCGGGAGTCCCCGCTGTACGTTATCGGCACCGTGACCGCTCCGCTGTCCACCGTGAGGTTGAGCGTTACCTGCATGTCGAACGCGAAGCCCTCGGTGACAGTCTTCAGCAGCGCTGCGTCCAGGAGGTCTCGCGGCTGCTCCGGGGTCGGAGTGGGGGGTAGTGCGGGAGTGGATGTTGGTGTAGCTGTGGGAACAGAAGTCGCGGTGGGTGCAGAAGTGGGGGTTGGAGCGGGAGTGGACGTTGGTGTAACTGTAGGAACAACAGTCGGGATGGGTGCAAGTGTGGCAGTAGGGATAGCCGTGGCCGTATGCGTTACGGAGGGTGTAGCGGTGGGGGTTTCCCCGCAGGCGATGCTCGATGCGACGATGAGGACCGCTAACGCTCCGGCGCATGCAACTCGCATCCCACCCCTTTCTGCGACCCCAGGTGGCGTCGTTCGCTGTGGATGTTGTCTCGCGACCCGGCCAGTCTACACGAATGAGGACGTGCTCCCTGTCCCCTTCCCTCTCGTGGTAACCTGCGCCCATGGACACGAAACCGTTGGGAAAGAGCGGCGTTGCCCTGCCGGAGATAGGGCTCGGCACCTGGGAGTTCAGCGGCGACGCCTCCGTCATCCACCGCGCCATCGAGCTCGGCTCGTTCCTGCTCGACACCGCCGAGTCCTACGGTACCGAAGAGCGTGTCGGCAGGGCGATCGCAGGTCGCCGGGACGAGGTCTTCATCGCGACGAAGGTCTCGCCTTCGCACTTCCGCCACGCGGACGTGCTCGCCGCCTGCGACCGCAGCCTCAGGGCGCTGGGCGTCGAGACGATCGACCTCTACCAGTTGCACGCACCGTCAGCCGACGTCTCCATCGAGGAGACGATGGGCGCGATGGCCGACCTCGTAGCAGCGGGCAAGGTGCGCCACGTCGGCGTCAGCAACTTCTCCGTGCGGGAGATGGCGGCAGCGGAGGATGCCCTCGGCACGGACCTGGTCGTCGAGAACCAGATCAAGTACAGCCTCTTCGACCACCAGTTCGCCGAGACCGTGATCCCTTACTGCGAGGAGCGCGGCATCATGGTGCTGGCGTACAGCTCGCTGGAGCAGGGCGCGTTCCAGCGTGAGATGCGCCGCAACAAGCGGCTCGTCCAGGTCATGGAAAGCGTCTGTGCGGAGACGGGAAGGACCGCCGCGCAGGTGCTGCTGAACTGGACGCTCCGCTCGCCCGTCGTCATCACCATCCCGAAGACCAACACCCTCTCACGCGTGGACGAGAACTGCGCCGCGTCCGGCTGGCGGCTCACCGACGCCCAATGGCACGCGCTCACCGATGCCGCGGGCGCGACCCGCTCCTCCTACTGGTGGCGGTAGTGTGAGCGCAGGCGCGGTCATCGTCGCCGCCGGCGCGAGCACGCGCATGGGAAGCGCGGGCGACAAGACGCTCGCCGACGTCGGCGGCGATCCGCTCATCGCCCGGACCGTGGACGTCTTCGAGGGCTGCGATGCCATCGCTGCCGTCGTGCTCGTCGTCTCGGAGCGCAACTTGGACGCCATCGCCGCCTTGCGAGACGCCAAGGGATGGCAGAAGACGATGCCCCCGCTGCCCGGAGGCGCGCGGCGGCAGGACAGCGTCCGCGCCGGGCTCGATGCGTTGCCGCTCGACTGCGAGTGGGTGCTCGTGCACGACGGCGCGCGCCCGTTCGTGACGCCCCGCATGATCGAGGACGGCCTCGCAGCCGCCGCCGCGACCGGCGCCGCCATCGCCGTGGTGCCGGCATTCGACACCGTGAAGCGCGTCGGGGAGGGCGGTCGCGTCGTCGAGACCCTCGACCGCAGCGAACTCGCCATGGTGCAGACACCGCAGGTGTTCCGCCGCGACGTGCTCGAGCGCGCCCACGCCGAGGTCGCGGACGATGTGACCGACGACGCCTCGATGGTGGAGCGCATCGGCGTCGAGGTGCGCACCTTCGAGGGCGCGCGCAGCAACATCAAGGTGACGACGCCGGAGGACCTCGTGTTGGCTCAGGCGATGCATCGGCGCGATTGACGCGGTCCGGAGGTCGCGAAACCGTGTCGGTGGGCTATCCGGTTCTTGCGTAGAGCCCGATGATTGCGCCAACGATCCCAACCAGGATGGTTGCAAGCACAGCGACACCCGTTGTCAGCACAGTCGTCAGGCTGCGGAATCGCTCGTTCATCTCTTGGCGCATGGCGTCGAACTTCGCGTCCGAGTCTGCGCGTGCGGCTCGAATCTCCCCAAGGACACTCTCGAAACGCACGTTGGTCTCGGACCGTGACGCATCGAATCCTGCCCGCGTCTCTGCGCGGTGGCCTTCCAGTGAGCGCACGACGTCCCCGATTCGCTCGTAAGAACCTTCGAGCCTGCTTACTCGTTCCGTGATGGATGGGGTCTGCTGCGTAGTCATGGGGTTGCTCTCTGCAATGGTAGCATAGTGGTGTTAGCGTAGGTAGCCCCTGCGAACAGCACGATGCCCTGGTGGCCGTTGGGCATCGCCAACCTCTTCCCACCCTTGTGACACGCGCCCCTTACGCCATCGCCCCTACGTGCCCTACGATGGTTCCGGCTGCGAATCCCTGCGTCGACGCCGCTCGCCCAGCTCGTTCAGGAGTGCAGTGGCGCTTAATGGCGCACAATGGCTCACTTTTCGCGGTGGAGGATGGCCACTCGCAGACCGGCGAGTGGTCCCTCCGGCGCGGAGGACACCGTCAGAGGAGAAATGGGACCGAATGAGACCCGAAATTCGAGGGACCATTCCTCGACAACTCCACCTTCACGAGTGCAATGCCGTGCTTATTCCGCGCCATCCGTGGCCTTTCGCACGCAGGCCCTGCTCGCCGGCGTCTACCGTCCCGTGGCGAATCATCTCTCAGTTCCCCTCTCCCCCTGGGAGAGGGGTCAGGGGTGAGGGTTGGCGGCGTGGGGGCGGCATGCGCGCTTCGCCTGCTAAACTTCCTCTGCACACCCGCCGCTGGAGGATGAGGAGATGACCACGCGGTTTGGCATAGGCTACGACGCTCACGTCCTGGAGGAGGGCGTACCGCTCACTCTGGGCGGTGTCCGTATCCCGTCGGAGCGCGGGCTCTCCGGCCACAGCGACGGCGACGTCGCCGCGCACGCCATCATCGACGCCCTCCTCGGCGCGGCTGCTCTCGGCGACATCGGCACGCACTTCAAGGAGGACGACCCCTCTGTTCCGCACGGCGTCACCAGCACGTCGCTCCTGAAACGCACCACCGCCATGCTGCGCAGGTCCGGATGGAAGGTGGTCAACGTCGATGCTACAATCGTTCTCCAGCGCCCCCGGATCGCCGAGTACACCCCGGCCATGCGGTGGGCCATCGCCGCCTCACTCGGCGTCGAACTCTCTGCCGTGAGCATCAAGGCCACCACGGAAGATGGCCTCGGGTACACCGGCTCGGAATCGGGCGCGGCGGCCATGGCCGTGGCATCCATCACTGACGGCAATCCATGAAACTCTCCGACACCCTCACCGGCGAGAAGCGCGACTTCCATCCATCTGGCGATGAGGTGCGTATCTACGTCTGCGGCGTTACCCCGTATTCCTCCGCGCACGTCGGCCACGCGATGAGCTACATCGTCTTCGACGTGCTCCACCGCTACCTAGAGTTCCGTGGCTTCAAGGTGCGCCGCGTCCAGAACTTCACCGACATAGACGACAAGCTCATCGACCGCGCCGCCCAGGAGAACACGACCGTCGAGGCGCTCGCCGAGCGCCACATCGCCGAGTACTTCGCGAACATGGCCGCCCTCAACATCCGCGAGGCCGACGAGTATCCCCGCGCCACCCAGGAAGTGCCCAAGATCGTCGAGGTCATCTCCGGCCTCATCGACTCCCGCCATGCCTACGAGTCCAACGGCGACGTCTACTTCCGCGTCCGCAGCGACGACCAGTACGGCAAGCTCAGCCACCGCTCCCTGGACGCGATGCGGGCGGGAGCGCGCATCGAGCCGGGTGTGCAGAAGGAGCACCCCATGGACTTCGCGCTCTGGAAGTCCGCCAAGCCCGGCGAGCCGTCGTGGGAGAGCCCGTGGGGCGGCGGACGCCCCGGCTGGCACATCGAGTGCTCCGCGATGGCCCTCCGCTATCTCGGCGAAAGCATCGACATCCACGGCGGCGGGCAGGACCTCGTCTTCCCCCACCACGAGAACGAGATCGCCCAGAGCGAGGCGTTCACTGGCATACGCCCATTCGCGCGCTTCTGGCTCCACAACGGCCTGCTGAACCTGGACGCGCAGAAGATGAGCAAGTCGCTCGGCAATCTTGTCACTATCGACGAAGCACTAGAAGAGTACTCAGCAGACGCCATCCGTCTCTCCGTGCTCAACGCGCACTACCGTAGTCCCGGCTACTACTCGGACGAGGCGCTCGCCGGTTCGGAACGCGCCGCCGAGCGGCTCCGCGAGGCGGCATCGGCGGAGCCGAACGCGGGCGCGGGCGATGCGCTCGATGCCTCGGAGACGCAGGCGCGTTTCATTGAGGCGATGGACGATGACCTCAACAGTCCTCAGGCGGTCGCCACGCTATTCGACCTGGCGCGCGAGATCAACCGGGGTTCGACCGGGGGGCAGGACGTTGCGTCTGCACAGGAGACGCTTCGGGAACTGACCGGCGTGCTTGGCCTGACACTGGAGGAGCGCAAGGATACAGTCGACGCGGGTCTTGCCGCTCGCATCGAGCGCCTTGAAAATCGGCGAGCAGCCCTGCGTTCCGCTCGTGACTTCGAAGGAGCAGACGCTATCCGCACCGAACTTATGGCACTCGGTGTTGAGTTGTCAGATACTCAATCTGCGCGTAACCAAAATGGAGATAATGGTTATGAGGATTGGGGTGATGATACCTATGGGAGAAATAGACTGTACTTCGGCGATAACCTAAAGATCTTACGTGAAAGAATTCAAGACGATAGCGTAGACCTCATCTATGTTGATCCACCCCAGCTGCTTTCAAATCACAGCTGGCCATCGTTGGATCTCACGGATACTATGCTTGCTAGAAGTACGAGGGTGTTTAACGATATCTTGCACTGGGATAGCGAAGAGCCATTTGCTCGCCAAGATATTGCTCGTTTTATTGAAGCGATGAAGGTAGTTCACAACCTGCGCGATGTTCACTATCTGACTGGCACAGCAAAGAGGATCATTGAATTACATCGTGTCCTCCGTCCTAAGGGCAGCATATATCTCCACTGCAACTCTGATGCAAGTCATTATTTTAGATTGCTGATGGATGTCGTGTTCGGCAAAGATAACTTTCGATCAGAAATTATATGGAATAATGCTCATTCTAGTGCACGATTGCAAGAGAAACGATACAGCGCCGCCCACGACGTAATCTTCTTCTATACTAAAGGTAGAGAATGGACTTGGAACCCTGTCTATACATATTACTATAGACTGTATGGCAAGAAGAGATATCCGAATGGCGAATTCGATGAAAAATCAAACAAGACTCGTCATTATAGGACTACTAGTTTGATGCGACCAAAAGGAATGAGTGGTTATTCATATTCATGGGATGTGAAGCGTCCGATGGATGGAGAATGGACTGCTGACCTTGGCGGAGGCATCGAGAATCCTATATCTGGTTGGGAATACAAGAGAATTGTCTTAGACAAGCACCATTGGAGAGTTTCTTATGAAGACATGGTGAAATTTACTCACGACAATAGACTCGCTTATTCTGAAGACGGAATCCCAACGTACAAAACCTATCTGGAAGAGATGCCGGGTGTTCCTCTACGGGATGTGTGGACTGATATCCCTGCACTAGGCATTCACTCGCGAGAAGGCGCTGGTTATCCCACACAAAAACCCGCGGCTTTACTTGAACGTATTATCACGGTGTCGAGCAACAAAGGAGACGTAGTGCTTGATCCTTTCTGCGGGAGTGGCACGACGATTGTTGCTTCGGAGCATCTTGGTCGCAAATGGATTGGTATGGAGGCCTCACATTTTGCGATGACGATGATTGGTAATCGCTTGGTGAAGACTTTCGAAGAGCCGGTTCCCTATGATGTAGTAAATGAAAATGGCATACGGTCGTAATGCTCATTCCGTGTGCTCCTTGACCATTGCCCTCCGCGACTCCCTCGCCGCCATCGTCGGCCCGGAGCACGTCCTGACCGACGACGAGTCGCGCGAGCGGCTGTCGTTCGACGCCGTGATGGCGCACCGGCTCGGCGGACGCTCCGAGCTGGCAGCGGCGCGCGTGGACGCGGTGGCGCGTCCGGCTGACACGGCGGAGGTCGCTGCGGTGGTGTCGCTCGCGTCGGAGCGCGGCATTCCGGTCGTGCCCTACGGCGGCGGCACCGGCGTCATGGGAGCGGTCGTGCCGGTGCGCGGTGGCATCGCGCTCGACCTGCGGCGCATGGACCGCATCGTCGAAGTGGGCCGCGAGGACAGGACCGCCCGCGTACAGCCCGGCGTCTACCTCGCCGACCTCGACGCGGCTGCCCGCGACTACGGCATGATGCTGGGGCACGACCCGTGGAGCGTGCCCATAGCCACGGTGGGAGGCGCGATCTCGACCGACAGCGTCGGCTACCGCGCCAGCTGGTACGGCTCCATGGGGCAGCAGGTGCGGGCTCTGGAAGTGGTGCTGGGGAGCGGCGAGGTCGTGCGGACCCGTCCCATCCAGCGGCAGAGCAGCGGCCCGATGCTGAAGGGGCTGTTTGCCGGCGCCGAGGGCACGATGGGCGTCATCACCGAGGCTACGATTGACCTGCGCGCCCTGCCGGAAGCGCGCGAGTTCGCGTCGGTGGGGTTCGACACGTTCGAGCATGGCTATCCCGTCGTTGCCCGGTTGTTCGACATCGGCCTCGTTCCCGCGCTGATAGACCTCACCGAGGAGCCGGGGACTCCGGAGAACGCCGCGCCCTGCATCCTCTACCTTGGCTTCGAGGGCTACCGCGAGCAGGTGGAAGCGCAGCGCACCCGCGCGATGGCAGAGGCGCTGGCAGCGGGCGGCCGCGACCTTGGCCCCGGCCCGACCCGCGAGTACTGGGAGACGCGGCACGCGGTCGCGGAGCGCTGGCGCGACCGTACCCGCCCACTGCGCCCGACCGAGCGTTGGAAGGAGCAGCGGTGGCGCTACGCCGACTACCTGCACATCGCGATGCCTGTCTCGAAGGTTCTCGCATATAAGCGTTTCTGCGAAGAGGTCGCCGCCCGCCATGGTCTGGACGTGCGCGAGTCCGCCGTCTGGACGCACCCGGAGCTCTTCTCCGTGTTCGTGCGCGCGCCTCATGAATCCTCCCTTCCAGTTGGAAACGGCCGCGATGTTCCCTCTCTCCCCCTGGGAGATGGCAGGGGTGAGGGTGAACGAGCCTCGGCGTTGCGGCAGGCGGTCGACGCCATGCTGGAGGAGGCGCTGCGCCTCGGCGGAGGCGTCGAGTACTGCCACGGCCTCGGTGTGAAGCTCGACGGTTGGGCGGAGCGGGAGTGGGGCGACGCGCTCCTGCTCGCGCGGCGGCTGAAGCGTGCGGTCGACCCCAACGGCATCCTGAACCCGGAGAAGCTGGGGCTGTGAGCCTCTCGCTCGTCGTGGTCGCGGGCGCGACCGGCGCCATCGGCGCGGAAGTCGTGCGCGAGTTGCAGTCGCGAGGGTCGCGTGTGCGGGCACTGGTCCGCGAGCCCGCACGACTGACGACTGAACCGGAAGAGATATTCGTAGGCAACCTCCTGAATCCTCGAACGTTGGAGGGGCTGTGTGCCGGGGCGGATGCCGTCGTCTCCTGCGCCGGCGCGAAGCTCGCATCTGGCGTCTTCACCTACAGGTCCGAGACGTTCCACGCAGTGGACGACACCGGGAACCGCAGCCTGCTGGCTGAGGCGGAGGAGGCGGGTGTGCGGCGGTTCGGGTACGTCTCCATATACGGTGGGCGCTTCCTCGGCGTGATGGAGTACATCCGGGCGCATGAATCGTTCGCGGCTGCCCTGCGGGTGTCCGCCGTCGACCATCTGATCGTGCGCCCCACCGTCACGTTCGCGCGGTTCGTCCCGCTGGTGGAGCGCGCGCGGAAGCACGGAATGCTGTCGATGGTGGGAACAGGGCAGGCAGAGACGAACCCCGTCCACGAGGCGGACGTTGCGAAAGCGCTCGTGGACGGTCTGGAGGGCCGCGAGCATGAGGTGGATGTCGGCGGCCCGGAGGTCCTGACTTGGGAGGAGATAGCCGGGAGTGCTGCGGCTGCTGCGGGGGACGTGCCGGTGCGCTTCTCCTACGTCTGGCGGGCGCAACTGCGCGCGTCGCTGCGCCGGTTCACGGGGCGCCACGGGTACCACTCGGCGCTCTACCGCATCGCGGAAGCGGAGGTCGACATGGTCGCCCCTGTCGTCGGCGAGCAGAGGCTGGAGGACTACTTCGCCTCGCTGTCGCCTAGGTGATGGTCAGGTTGAGGAGCGCCAGTATCACGAAGAGGACGCCCAGGCCGATGGTGAACTGGAAGAGCGTGCGCTCCACCCCGCGCCGCGTGCGGTAGGACTGGATCGAACCTGCGCCGAAGAGGCCGCCGCCCGCCCCGCGCACCTGCATGAGGATGCTCGCCACGAGCAGGACGACCACGATGATGACTGCGAAACTGATGTATGTACCCAAGTGCTCCCCCTAGCTTTTCATCGCGTCCAACTGCTCGACGATGAGCCCGGCCACCACCGACGGGTTGGCGTTGCCGCGCGTCGCCTTCATCACCTGTCCCACGAGGAACTTGGCCGCCGTCCCTTTCCCCGCCAGGTAGTCTGCAACCGCTTGGGGGTTCGCGTCTACCGCCTCGGCGACCGCTGCCGCGAGTTCGTTCGAGTCCGATATCTGGACGAGCCCGAGGTCCCCCACCACGGCCTGCGCGGACTTGCCGGTGTGGAACATCTCCTCGATGGCGCGTTTCCCCTGCGGTGTGCCGAGCGTCCCCTTCTCCAGCAGGCCCAGCAGTTCCGCGAGCCGCTCCGGCGCCACGGGCGATTCGTGGATCTCCGTATGCGTCTCGTTGGCCAGCCGCCCGAGTTCCGTCAGCGTCCAGTTGGCGGCAGCCTTGGCCACGCCATCGGAGCCGCCGCTTGCTCTGGCGTGCCGGATCGTTGCTTCATAGTACTCGGCGAGACCGGGCGACCCGGTCAGCAGCGTGGCGTCGTAGGCCGGCAGGCCGTAATCCGCGACGAAGCGCTGCCTGCGCTCCTCCGGCAGTTCCGGCAGCAGTTCCTCTATCTCCGCAACCCACGCCGGGTCCACGTTGAGCGGCGGCAGGTCCGGCTCAGGGAAGTAGCGGTAGTCGTTCGCCTCTTCCTTGCTGCGCAGCGATGTGGTGACGCCCTTGTTCTCCAGCCAGCCGCGCGTCTCCTGAATGACGCGGCCGCCGGAGTCCAGCACCTTCGCCTGGCGCTCGACCTCGTGCTCGATGGCGCGGAAGACCGAGCGGAACGAGTTCATGTTCTTGACCTCGACCTTCGTGCCGAACCGGTCGCTGCCCGTCGGGCGGATGCTGACGTTGGCGTCGCACCGGAACGAACCCTCGTCCATATTGGCCGTGGAGACGCCCAGGTAGCGCAGGATGGTCTGGTAGGACATGAGGTATTGCCGGGCCTCCTCCGCGGAGCGGATGTCCGGTCGGCTGACCATCTCGACCAGCGGCACCCCGGAGCGGTTCACGTCCACGAGCGAGTAGCCTTCGCCGGTGGCCGCATCGGTGAGGTGGCTCAGCTTGGCGACGTCCTCCTCCATGTGGACGCGCTCGATACCGACGCGTCGGCGTTCGCCTTCCACGTTCACGTCCAGATAGCCGTTGACGCAGAGCGGGAGGTCGTACTGGGAGATCTGGTAGCCCTTCATCAGGTCGGGGTAGGGGTAGTTCTTGCGGTCGAACTTGCTGTGGGAGGGGATGCTGCAGTGGAGCGCCAGCCCAATCATGATGATGGAGCGGATGGCCTCACGGTTGATGACCGGCAGGGAGCCGGGCAGCCCGAGACAGACGGGACAGACACGGGTGTTGGGCTCGGCGTTCTGGTAGTCGGCGGGGCAGGCGCAGTACATCTTGCTGCTGGTCCGCAGCTGAGCGTGCACCTCCAAACCGATGACTGGTTCGTAGTCGGTCATGAGCAGTTCGATTATAGCGCAGAGCCTGCCGGGAGCGGCGGCGCGCCGAGAACGACGCGGTACAATCCCCCGCATGGCGACTGACTACGGCAGGGTGAACGCGCCCGAGTTCCCGGCGGATGCGGACTGGCTGAACACGGACCGCCCGCTGCGGCTGGCCGATTTCGCCGGCAAGCTGCTGCTGCTCGATTTCTGGACGTACTGCTGCATCAACTGCATGCACCTGCTGCCAACGCTGCAGCGGCTCGAGCGCGAGTTCCCGGAGGAGCTCGCCGTCGTGGGTGTGCACAGCGCGAAGTACGACCAGGAGCACGCCACGGAGAACGTCCGCCAGGCCGTGATGCGCTACGGCATACGTCACCCTGTGCTGAACGACGCCGCTATGGAGGCATGGCAGCAGTACGCGGTGCGCGCCTGGCCAACGCTGATGTTCGTGGACCCTGCGGGAAGGGTCGTCGGCAAGGTGGAGGGAGAGCTTGGCTTCGAGCAGGGCGCGGGGCTGGTCCGCAAGATGCTGGAGATATTCCGTGCCGAGGGAACGCTGCGCCCAGGGCCACGGATGTACGAGGTAGAGGCGCCTCGGTCAGGCGTGCTGCGCTACCCCGGCAAAGTGATCACTGACCCTGATGAGGAGCGGCTGTTCATCGCGGACTCCGGCCACCACCGGGTGCTGGTCACGGACATGGAAGGGCAGATACAGACGGTGATTGGCAGCGGGGAGGAGGGCTTCGCGGATGGCGTTCCGGAAGGCGCGCGCTTCAGCAGTCCGCAGGGCATGGCGCTGTCGGGCGAGGTGCTCTACGTCGCCGACACGGGCAATCACGCCATCCGCGCCGTCGACCTGGAGAATGCGGTGGTCGAGACCGTGGCCGGGACGGGAGAGCGCGGAGCAGGGCGCGTGGACGGCGGCCCGGGGCCTACCGTTCCGCTGCGCTCGCCATGGGACGTCGTGCTCGTCGGCAGGCGGCTATTCATCGCGATGGCCGGCAGTCACCAGTTGTGGATGTTCGACCTGGAGAGCGACCTGGCGACGGCGGTGGCCGGAACGGGAGGGGAGGGCATCGTTGACGGCCTGCCGGAAGACGCGCTGCTTGCGCAGCCCAGCGGCATCGCCGCCGATGAGGATGGAGTGCTCTTTTTCGTGGACAGCGAGACGAGCGCGGTCCGGCAGGCTGACCTCATCACGACGTATCAGGTCACCACGCTGGTGGGAGCTGGCCTGTTCGACTTCGGTGACACGGACGGGGAAGCCTCGTTGGCGCGGATGCAACACCCGCTCGGCATCGCGGTCGACGGGGGAGTCGTCTACGTCGCCGATACGTACAACAACAGGATCAAGCGTGTGGGGACGGAGACGTTGACGGTTGCGACGGTGGCAGGGACGGGGGGGCCGGGCCACGAGGACGGAGCGTTTGCATCGGCGCGGTTCTACGAGCCGGGAGGGTTGAGCATCCTCGGGGGGAGGATATACGTGGCGGACACCAACAATCATGCGATTCGCGTACTTGACGCGGTCAGCGGGACCGTTTCAACGCTGCCGGTCGACTTCTAGGGGGCGAGATGCCGATGGCAGGTTGGAAGGCAGTCCCCGGAGCCCTAACTCTTAGGGGGTGAGAACCGCTTCCTCAGCCATAACACGGAGCCCAGGAGTGCGAGCACGATGGCCGTCTGGAGTACGACAGTCATGAACGTTCCAAGCGTGCTCTGGAAGCTGAAGTACACGACCATCAGCAGGGCGAAGAGGCCTATGAATACGAGTCCGGGGCGCATGGACCACCTTCCGTGTTGGCAGGCATGACCGCCTGATTTTTACAGCCGGTTAACGATAGCATGGCACATGAAATTCACACAAGATAGGGCCTCTTCCGGTAGTGTCTCAGTTTGAAGACACAGGGGCGGTGCTGCACGGCTGTTGACAAATCTGCAAACACCCCCGTAACGTTCACAGAGGGAGGATGCCATGAGAGGACCTAACGGCGAACGGCGCAGACGCGCCGGGTTTGAGACCGGATTCCAAGTGGCACGGATCGCCACCGGCGAGGAGGAGGAGCAGCTGCCCTCCAAGACGCGCAACGGCGGCCTCATCGGGGGCGTGCGCCGCAGGCAGAACCTCACCCCCGAACGACGCTCCGAGATCGCCCGCAAGGCGGCGCAGACCCGCTGGGGCAAGGAGCAAGCAGCGTAGGTTGCGGATGGCGGGGAGCGGCGGAGTCGAACCGCAACGCGTGGGTTAGCACGCGCTCAGAGGTGTATCAGGCCTTGTCCCGTCCGACGGGCAACGCTCCCCGTTTCACAGGAACCCGGTCAGTGGGCAATCCCCTCGCTGACCGGGTTCCTGCTATTGTAGAAGATAAGCATCCGTGGTAATTTCCCCCTTGCAGTGAGTCCTATGTGATGCCGTCCCGCGTGAGGGCTGGGGCCAGACAGGCCCCCTTGCCAGCATCTACGGGTAGGACTCACTGCAAGAGCACCTGACTCGCGCGGGCAAGGGGGTTCCCTATGCGGCTCCTCGTACTCGTGTTACTGATGGTTCTCATCTCTGCCTGTGGCCCACCTGGGCCAACGCCAACCGCCATCCCACCGCCCACTGCTACGCGCCCGCCACCCACCGCCACTCCCACTGCAACCTCTACGCCGACACCCACTCCTCCAGCCATTCCCGTCCCTACTCCTTCCCTAACGCCTACCCCATCTCCCGTCCCTACCCCGACTCCGACATCCAGCCCCACACATACTCCTACGCCAACCGCGACGGCCACTCCGACGCCGGCGCCACGGCCTACGGCAACACCTATACCGGCGCCGTCCCTCACCGCGCCGTTCGATGTGTGGGTGTGCTTCCTGGACCGCGACGACCGCGTGCGGGACCGGTATGACACCGTGCTGAGTCCGTGCGGGTGGCGGGAGACGATTATTCCGGACGCTGCCCATTGGGATAACGCGGAGGAGATACGGGGCAGCCGCCATGCGAACGTGTTTCTGCAACAGGGCTACGACCGGACAGTTGTAATCACAGGAGGAGACCTCCGGATGTCAGAGATGCTGGCCAATGCCATCAGGGAACTATCCCTGCTGCTCCGCATTGGCTTGACCATCTCAAGCACCGATGAGCACTACGACGACCGCTCCGGCATCATCTACCTGTCATTCCTCGACGTGGATTGGGTGCTGTGTGGAGGCGAGCGGTTTCTCGGCTGTGCCTACTGGCAAGACACTCCCCAGCGGATCGAGATAGCGACGCATGGCGTCACCGACGATGTTCTCTTAGGAGTCATCCAGCACGAGCTGCTGCACGTGCTGGCGTTGATGGGCCATGCCGAGAGCGGAATCATGAGCCATGCCGAAGAGGGGGAGGTTCAATCGACGCTGTCGGACATGGACAGGGCACAGGTCTGGCTGTTCAGCAATCCACTGTTCACGGGAGGAGTCCCGCTGTCGGCGGTTGAACAGGTGGCGCGGTTCGGTGAGTGGGATAAGCAGCCGCCCACGGACAGCGAGTGCTATACGGACGTGAGGGACGAAGGGCGGAGCCTCTACGTGAAGTGCACACCGGTATAGGATAACGACGCCCCGCACCTGGCGACGACCAATCAGCAGGTGCGGGGCGGAAAGGAGCGACGATGGAGTTCAGCAGGTTCGAGTATGGCTCAGAGGAGGACCTAGAATGGTTCCCCCGTCTGTTCGGGAATACCATGAGCGCTTGGCCTCTGGTTGACTGGCGTCTAAAGGCGGGCCGAGAAGGGGACGAGCATCCAGCACTACTGTTATCGCTCCGCTTCGCGGATGATTCGCAAATCGTAGTGAGTATGCGAGTGAGTCTAGCTCGTGGTGTGAAAGATGGGATTGCTGAACTGTTGAGCGAGCCATAGTCGTTTGACGTTACTCCTGTGGTTGCTATGGTGAGCATAGCACAGAGAGAGGAGGTCAAGCGATGAACAGGCTATCCATCGAGAGGCGGGCGCAGATACTTCAACTGCTCTGCGAGGGTTCCTCGATGCGTTCCGTCACCCGCCTGACCGGAGCCTCCATCAACACGGTGACGAAGCTACTGGTGGATACGGGGGAGGCGTGCATCCGCTACCACAACGAGGCGGTCAACGAGGTCCCGGCGCGTCGTGTGCAGTGCGACGAGATATGGGCGTTCTGCTACGCGAAGCGGAAGAACGTGGAGCATGCCGTAGCAGCGCCGGAGGATGCGGGAGACGTGTGGACGTGGACGGGCATCGAGGCGGACACGAAACTCATCATCTCGTGGCTAGTGGGGGACAGGGATGCGGAGGCAGCGCGGGTGTTCCTGGACGACATACGGTCCCGCCTGCTGAGCCGAGTGCAGCTGACGACGGACGGGCACAGGGCGTACCTGGAGGCGGTGGAGGACGTGTTCGGAACGGACGTGGACTACGCGCAGCTGGTGAAGATGTACGGTCAGCCGGTGGGGGATGAAGCGCGGCGGTACTCTCCGGCGGTGTGCATCGGGGCGCGGAAGGAAGTGGTGATGGGGAAGCCGGTCATGGCCGACGTGAACACGTCGTATGTGGAGCGGCATAACCTGACGATGCGGATGAGCATGAGGCGGTTCACGCGGTTGACCAACGCCTTCTCGAAGAAGGTGGAGAACCACGCCTACGCCGCCGCAATCTACTTCGTGTACTACAACTTCTGTCGAACGCACAAGAGCCTGGGCATGACGCCCGCAATGGCATCGGGCTTGGCAGCGGAGCCGCACACGATGGCTTGGCTGGCCAGCCTTTCAAACTGAGACACTACCGTGTCGTGACGCGCGTGCCTGACGTGCGCGCACTCGACGGCTGAGCGCAAAAGGCGCACAATCCGCCCACTGGTGAGAAGACCCACACCCGAGGAGAACGTCGCCATGGTCACGACAGCAGAACAGACCGCCACCAGGCGCATCAACATCGGAGTCATCGGCATCGGCGTCGGAGGACTCGAGATACTGCGGTCGGTCGTGCAGCAGCCGGACATCGTTCACCTGGCCGCCGGGTGCGACGTGGTCCCCGTCACGCGGGAACGCTTCAAGGAGCGGTTCCCCGACGTGAAGGTGTACGAGAGCGCGGAGGACATCTGCAGCGACCCCGACGTCGACGCCGTTTACATCGCGTCGCCGAACCGCTTCCACGCCGAACACACGATCACGGCAGCCCGGCACGGGAAGCACGTGATGGTCGAGAAGCCCATGGCCATCTCCCTCAGGGAGACGGAGCAGATGGTCGAGGAGTGCGACAAGGCGGGCGTGCACCTGGTCTGCGCCCACACCGCCAGCTTCGGCCTGCCCTACCGCACGATGCGGAAAATCATCGAGTCCGGAGACCTCGGCGCAGTCCGGGCCATACACCTCTTCGCCTACACGGACTGGATGCTGCGGCCACGAACGCCGGACGAGCTGGACTTCGCTCAGGGCGGCGGCGTCCCGTACCGCCAGGGGCCGCACCAGATCGACACCGTCCGCCTGCTCGGCGGAGGGATGGTCAAGCGGGTCTGGGGCAAGGTCGGCCAGTGGATGCCGGAAAGGCCCATGCCCGGCTACTACACCGCGCACTTCGAGTTCGAGGGCGGCGCGGTCGCCACGGCAACGCACAACGGCTACGGCTACTTCACGCTGAGCGACATAAACGGGCCCGCCGCGGGGCGCAGCTCCATCGAGAACCTCATCCGCGTCCGCAAGGAGATGCAGAGCGGAACGCGCAACGAGGAGCAGGACAAGCAGGACCTGCGCATCGGCGGCGCCATCGAGGCGCGGCAGTTCGCTGAGGCGCTACAGTCCGACGGCGGGCGCGGCAACTTCGGGCGCCAGGTCGCGCGCGAGCCGGGCGACCGCACGGGACTGAACGACACCGGCGACCCGGGCACGATCTTCGTGTCCTGCGACCGCGGCGACCTGCGCATCGGCTCGCATGGCGTCCTCGTCTACGATGACAACGGCGTGCGCGAGGTCACCGGAGAATCGAACGTCCACAGCCGGGGCGAGGTGCACGAACTGTACGACGCGATGATCAACGGGAAGCCGGTCTACCACTCCGGCCGCTGGGGCATGGCGACGGCTGAAGCGATCTTCGGAATGGTCGAGTCGTCGCAGACCGGCAAGGTCGTCGAGCTCAGCCACCAGGTGCCTGTACACCCCGAGTACGATGCCGACCTGAGGGTCGTTCCCATCTAGGAACCCCTCCGAATAGGCACCTGTCGACCGTGCCCGTCATTCCCGCGCACCATGCCCGTCATTCCCGCGCAGGCGGGAATCCAGCGTGCGTGGGCAGCGCACAAGGGGCTGCGAGGGTGCGCGGAAGTTGTCATGCTGAGCGAAGCCGAAGCATCTCTCACTGGGGTATGGTCGGCCCCCTCTCGTGAGGGAGAGGGCCGGGAACCCCTCCGAATAGGCACCTGTCGACCGTGCCCGTCATTCCCGCGCAGGCGGGAATCCAGAGTGCGTGGGCAGCGCACAAGAGGCTGCGAGGGTGCGCGGAGGTTGTCATGCTGAGCGAAGCCGAAGCATCTCTCACTGGGGTGTGGTCGGCCCCCTCTCGTGAGAGGGTGAGGGCCCTCCGGGGGGCTAGTCCGTGTGAAGCGGGGCCGCGTGCTCCCTCTCCCGATGGCGGGAGAGGGCTGGGGTGAGGGTTGGCGGGGCGCGGGGCGTCCGTCCCTCCGCTGTTCAGAGCATCCCTGGCGGACCGGAGAGGCGTGCGGTTTTGCAGTGTGCACGGCATTCCCGCACGCCCCGGTCATGCCCACGGGTGCGGGCACGCTGAATGTTCCGGTGCGCCAGGGTCGGGTCGCAGAGGTGGCTACCGCGTGTAGAGACGGACGCAGTCTTCGAGGCCCGGCCAGGACGGCAACGGCAGCAGCATCTCCAGTGTCCAGTCGCGGTCGAGCATGCCGTGGAACGCGGCGTCGCCGGTGAACCGGCTATCTCCGATGTAGACGAACCGGGTCCCTCCGAATGTCCGCATCGCCTCCGCAGCCGCTGGCTGCCCGTTGGGAGGCCAGCAGAGCAACAAGGCATCGCATCCGCCGTTCGAGGCGATTGCCGCCGGCGCGTCTTGTCGCTCGACGCAGACATAGGGCAAATCGCGCGGGGCACCGGCGTCGGTTGCGACGACACTCACGCCCTCGTCGCGAAGGAGCCTTGCCCACAACCCCAGGCCGGCGCAGACCTCCAGCGCCGAGCATCCCTCCAGGAACTCCGCTATGGCACGGACGGCCCCGCGTGTCGGGACTGCGTACCCATACCAAGCGATGAACGTGCGCCTTCGAGCGTGTTCCTGGCGCAGGGCTTCGTCAGAGTCGAACGACTCCGACCCCCGGTGCGTCCACGCTCTGGGGCCTGCCGCCTCTATCGCGGCCCAGAGGACGGAGGGGTCTATTTCACGAGTTGGAGTCAATGCGCACAGTCCGGGCGCAACTACAGCCTCAAAGCGCGGGCCAGGTTGCCGCCGAGGATCTTGTCTTGGTCGTCGCCGGACAAGCCGCTCCCGCTGATGTCGGTCGTGGCGTTCGGGAGGCGCTGGAACTCCGGGTGGGGGAAATCGGTGCCGATGACGAAGTTGTCCGCTCCGTAGGCTTCCACCAGCTGTTCCAGGGGTTCGATGCTTTCGACTGCGGTGAGGCAGTGCCGCTTGATCAGTTCGCTCGGCCGGGTATCCGTTCGCGCGCAGGCCCGCTCGATATAGAACGACCTGTCCGTCCCGTGCATCGCGTAGGCCATCCACGACGCTCCGGCCTCGAAGAAGAGGAAGCGCAGTTTCGGGAACCGGTCGAGCACGCCACCGAGGGTCAGCGCCGCGCACGCGATGGTGTAGTCGAGGCCGAACCCAACGTACGTGCCGATATGCATACGATGGTAGCGCTCCGTGCCAACCATCGGGTACGAGGTGCGATGGTCGTGGAAGTTCCCCCGGTGCCCCTGGGTGAAATTGTGGATCATGCACGCGAGGCCGAGCCCGCTCACCGCCTCCCAGAACGGGTAAAGCTCGTAGGCATCCAGGTTCCCGTCCAGGTAGCTCCCACAGATGCTCACCGCGCGGAGCCCCATCCCCGAGGCACGTTCGAGCTCACGCACGGACTCGCCGATGTCGTCCCAGGGCACCGTTATCTGGCAGATGAAGCGGTCCGGGTAGCGGTTCTGCAGCTCTGCCGCTGCGTTGTTGTAGAGCCGTGCGAGCGCCGTGCGGAGCCACAGCGGGCTGTCGGGCGGCATGAGCAGGTTCGGCATCGCCCGCTGCGTGTTGAGCACCTGCATGTCGAACCCCAACCTGTCCATCTCGGCGATACGCGCCTCAGGGTCCCACTCCGGATCACCCAGGTGTGCATCCAATGGAGGTTCCTTCCCGGCGATCGCGGCCTTGACCACGTCCAGGTCGACGACCTGGAGCGCGTCGCGGTACATCATCTCCTCGATCAGGGCGCCGCCGGAGCGCGGGACCAGGTCCTGCAACTCCCTGTGGTCGATGGTCAGGCTGAAGTGCGTGTCGGCGTCGATGCGTTTCGTGACTACCTGCGTCGCCATGGCCGTCTCCTCTGCGCGAACTCGTCTGCCGAAACAGCGCCATCCTACTCCTAAACCCCGGAGCCTTCACGATGACGCAGGCTGTTCACATTCCGGCAGAGCGGTTCCGCCATGGAACGCCCACGGCGACCAGGAAGGTGACGGCGGAGCCGGGCCCTGCGCCGACGGCGTCCACGACCTCGTCGTCGTAGAACGTCAGCCCCGACGCGCCGAGTCCCAGGGCATAGGCCGCCAGGTACACGCGCCCAGCCCTGATGCTGGCGTCGAGGTGGGCTGTCCTGTATCCGCGGGCGCCCCACCTGCTGAGGACGGCCGGCATGTCGGCGATGAAGTACAGGTCCGCCGCGGCGTCCCCTCCCAGGGGCTGGTCCAAGTCCAGATGCTCGGCCAGCGTCCGGGTCTCTGATGCGCTGACCGGTTGCAGCGCCCGCGGCGACGGCCTGTAGCGATAGATGCCCTCCGCCAACCCCTCAACCGCGTTGGCGAAGACGTACAGGTCGTTGAACGCTTCGCGCGGGTCAGCGCCGTCCGGCTCAGTGGGGCGCCCCGCGGCATCGAGCATCGCGGCGAGCGCCGGGAGGCTGATGGGGTCGCGGGCGAACCTACGCGACGAGCCGCGCTGCAGGACAACGTCCTCCAGCGCCGTCGTGAGCGCCCCCCTTTCCCTCAGCCGGACGAGGCTTGCGCCTACGGGAAGAAGCTCCTCGTCTGGCCTCGGCTTCGGATCAACCGTCGCTGGGCCATCGAGCACGGTGGCCGCGTGCGCCTCGCGGATCGATGGGTAGTCGATCGGGTTGCCGGACAACGGAACGACGGGCGTATCGATGCGCGCCGGGGCGTCGACAGGCGGCGCGTCGGGCCCCGTGCCGACGGGCAGCAGCGCGACCGACACCTCCGTTTCCCCATCGACGTCGATGAGGTCGTTGATCGCCGGGTCCCCGTACCTCGTTACGAGGTCGGCGCGCAGGCCATTGGCCCGCGCCGCCGCCAGGCTGTGCGCGAGGATCGTCCCACTGTCCCAGAAGGCATGCCGGTACGTCCTGCTCTGGTACTTCCAGGCGTTGCGCCAGAACGTGGACGTGTAGACCACAACGGCGGCGGGGGCGTTCTCCAGACCCGCAGCCTGCATGGCCGCTCCCCGGAAGTCTCCCTCCCGGACTCTGCGCAGGGTGTTGTCGTGCGCTCCGTAGTGGTACACACCGGCGGGCAGGCCGGGCAAGGCTCCGCTGACGACGTAGAGTTCGATGTGGTAGAGCGCGCCCGTGCATGCCGCCGCGCGGAAGTACATGTAGCCCCTGCCCGCCCGCAGCCGCTTCGTGATGCCGGCGGAGAGCTGCAGGACGCTCGCCAGGTTCGACAGCGTCAGTTCCGCGCTGCCGGCAGGCAGCGGGTCTGCGTGTAGAAGCGCATCGCCGACGGACACGCCGGTCCTGCTCAGCTCCAACGACAGCGGCGCCTCCGGCAGTGCGGCGTCGTACAGCTTCCACGGGCGGGGCATGTTCGTCCAGTCGAGCATGTGCCCCCCGCGCCGGATGCTCTCCACGGAGTGCTTCGTGGCCTCGTGGTACGCGAGGATCGCCTCGACGCCGGAGCCGCTCAGCGTCACCTCGTCATCCGCTAGCGAACGACCGCAGCCTCGTAGCTGAGGCTGCCGGCCTGGTCGGCCGTGAAAAGATCGTGCAGCACCATCCAGCGGTGCGTCCGCTCGAAGACCTCCACGGTGTACGGCTCGAAGACGATGCGCTCGCCGATGCCGCAGCGCCGGATGTCCAGCATGGAGTGGTATTTCTCCGGGATCTCGTCCAGCAGGTAGTGCTTGTACCGCTCAGGCTCAACGTCGATGTCGCGCTGGGCTCGCTGCAATGCGCGGAAGTACTTCGCGGCGTCCTCGTCCGTCGCCGTGTCCTGGATCAGGAAACCGATCATGAAGGACGTGTCGACCACTTTCCTGAACCCCTGCTGTTCCAGTATGTAGGAGTGCGTGCCGAAGACGTTTCCCGCCTGGACTCGGCGGTCCAGCAGCAACTGCATCCTGTCCAGCGGGCTGCCCATGAACTGCAACTCCACGTGCTCCGGGCCCAGCAGATATTCGAGCGCCTGGAGCGCGGAGAAGTGGCTGCCCGAGTGGTAGCCGACCGCGACGGGCACGTCCGCAAGCTGCTCCGGTTCGGTGATAGGCGATTCGGGCGGCGCCCATATCCCGGACGGCGTCACCGAGTAGGCGTTTCCCCACATCCGGCCGTGTTGCGCGCTTGCAGCCATCCCCACTGCCCAGTGGCACGCCGAACTCACGTCGCACGTCCGGCCCGCTTGCATCGACTCGTACGCGCCGCGCTTCACCTCACCGGGCGCTCCCTCGGTCGAGTTGACGGACGGGTTGCGCGACTTGTCGTCCGAGTGTCTGAACACGTAATCGAGGCCCTCGTCCGCGAAGTAGCCGTTCTCCTCGGCCACCCACTCCTGCAATCTGGTGTGGGGCTGAATGATGAACGTTGCCATGACGCCTCCTCTGCGTTCCGACGATTCCTCAACCGGCGATTCCGATGCCTCATGCTACGGCCATGCAAGTAACTCCGCAACGAGACCGAACGCAACCGCTTCCCCTCCGTCCGGTGATTGCCTCAGCTCCCCGGCGGATGGATCAACCGGTGCACCCGTGCCCCTGCCCTCCTCTGCTAACATGTTTCCCATGCAGGACTTCCTCGTTGCCAGCGGCCTGACCAAGAGCTTTGATGGCGTGCAGGTCGTGGAGTCAGTCTCGTTCACCGTCCGCTCCAAGGAGATATTCGGCCTGCTTGGCCCGAACGGCGCTGGGAAGACCACCACCATCCGCATGCTTTCCACCGTCCTCGACCCCGACGACGGCGACGTGAGCATCGGCGGGCACTCCGTGGCGCGTGAGAGCGATGCGGTCCGCAGGCTCATCGGCGTCTGTCCGCAGGAGCTGGCCCTCTACCCGGAACTCTCCGCGACCGACAACCTCGTCTTCTTCGGACGCATGGCCGGACTCTCCGGCAGCGAGGCGAAAGAGCGCGCGGCGGACATACTGGAGCGCGTCGGGCTCACGGACCGCGCGAAGGACGCCGTGCGAAAGTACTCCGGCGGTATGAAGCGCCGCGTCAACATTGCCATCGCTCTCATGAGCCGGCCGCAACTGCTCTTCCTCGACGAACCGACCGTCGGCATCGACCCGCAGTCGCGCAACCACATCTTCGACACCGTCCTCGCCCTCCGGGACGAAGGGATGAGCGTCCTCTACACCACCCACTACATGGAGGAGGCGGACCGCCTCTGCGACCGCATCGGCGTCATGGACGAAGGGCACATCATCGCGCTCGGCACCCCCACGGAGTTGAAGACCCAGATCGGCGACCCCGACACGACGACCCTCGAAGAGGTTTTCCTCAACTTCACCGGCAGGAGCCTCCGCGACTAGCATGACGCGTCCCATCCTGCTCGCACTCCTGGAGGTCAAGCGCTTCCTCGCCGACCGCGGTGCGCTCGCGTTCAGCATCGCGCTCCCCATCGTCCTGTTCGCCCTCATGCTCGGTGTATTCGGTGGCGAGGCGTCGTTCAACGACACCGCCCACGTCGTCGACCTCGACGGCGGAGACGCAGCGCGCGAACTGATCGAACGTATCGAGGACGTAGAAGGCCTCGATGTCAGGCTGTACACGGAAGCGAAGCTGGACGACGCGCTCGACCGGTCCGCCGTTTTGACCGGGTTCGTCATCCCTGCGGGGTTCACGGCTGCGCTTGAGGGCGGCACTCCTGCCGCCATACATGTCAGGCGGCGCGGCAGCGGCGGCGCCTCAGGGCAGATCACGGCGTCCATCGTACGGGGCGTGGCGGACGGCCTCGCCTCCGAGTACGAGCTGCGCCGTGCGCTCGCCGCCCTCGTCAGCGATGCGACGCCGCCGGAGCGCGTCGAAGCCCAGACCGGGATCCTCCTCGCCGATGCCCGCAGGGAGCCTCCCGTCCGCGTCGTCAACCAGACGCTCGTTGAGCAGGAAGAGGAGGAGGACATCCTAGACCGCCTGCTCCCCGGCGTCATCGTCATGTTCCTGCTCTTCTCCGTGACGCTGAGCGCCCAGACCCTCATCGAAGAGCGGCGCAACGGCACGCTGGAACGCTTGCTCACGACCCAGTTGAATGCCGGTGAACTCTTCGCAGGGAAGTTCCTGGCAGGGGTCAGCCGGGGCATGCTGCAGACCCTCGTGCTCCTCGTGCTGGCATTCGTCGTGCTGCGGGTCGGGGGACTGAGCGCGCTCGCTCAGAGCGCCGTCCTGGCGCTCGTGGTCTCCGCCGCTGCCAGCGCGATAGCTCTCGTCATCGCCACCGTGGCGCGGACGGACGATCAGGCGACGTGGGCCGCCGTGTTCGTCACCATGTTCATGACCGTTTTCGGCGGCACGTTCTTCCCCATCGGCGACTCCGGCACGCTCGAACTCTTCAGCAGGTTCACGCTCAATCGATACGCCATCGACGCCTACGAGGGCATCCTCGCCGAGACGGCCACACTTGGGGACGCTACATCCGAGGTCGCCATTCTCGGCAGCGTTGCGCTGGTGTGCCTCGTCATCGCGCGTGTGCTGTTCCGCGTCTCGTCGGAGACGAAGTGATGCGCCTCTTCGTACGACAGGCCCTTCTCCTCTCGCTGAAGGACACCCGCCTCTTCTTCAAAGACAGGTTCGCCCTCGGCTTTGCGCTCCTGTTCCCCATCTTGTTCATCGTCGCCTTCTCACTTGCGCTCGGCGACATCGGCCCGGAGGACGAGCAACTGCGGATGGCCGTGGTTACTGAGGAGGACAGCGGCTTCTCCCGCCAGGTCATCGACGTGCTCACCGCCGCAGAGGCGACCGGTGTTGACGAGTGGGACCCGAAAAGCGCAGGGTTGGCGCTGCACGAAGGCCGCATACCCGGCTATGTGCTTTTCCCCGTGGACTTCACGCAGCGCATATTCAGCGGCGGGAGCGCGGAGATATGGGTCGTCACCGCCGACGGTGACCCGGAGACCGAAGCCGTGCTGGGCGGGCTCGCGCGCTCCATCGGCGGGCGCATCGGTACGCTCAGTCTCGCCGCGCGTGGTGCGGCCGAACTGGAAGGATTCGGTTCGTTGGACCTCGTCAAACTCGGCGAACTCGGGGCGGCGCCGCCTTCTATATTCTTCACGACCGAGCAAGTGGGCGACGTGGAACCGTTCAACGCCTCCAACTTCACGCTTCCTGGTTACCTGACGATGTTCGTCTTCTTCGCTGCCGCTCTCGGCGCGGAGGCCATTGCCCGCGAGCGGCAGACCCAGACGCTGGAACGCCTGCTTGCGAACGGCGTGCGCCGCTCCTCCATCGTTGGGGGCAAGATGCTGGCCAGCCTCTACCGCGGCTTCCTGCAGCTCGCCTTCCTCTGGCTGCTGGGCATCTTCGCCTTCTCCATCGACTTCGGCGCCTCCCCGCTGGCCGTCATCGCCGTCTCCGTGTTCATGGCCGTGGCGTCGTCCGCATTCGGCGTCATGCTTGCGGCGCTCGTGCGCACGGTGAAGAGCGCGTCGTCCGCCGCGGTGCTGGCGTCGCTTACGCTCGCGCCGCTCGGGGGGTGCTGGTGGCCGCTCTTCATCACGCCGGACTGGATGCAGGCGCTCGGGCGCCTCACGCCGCACGGCTGGGCGAACGACGCGTTCAACAAGCTCATGCTCTTCGGCGCGGAGGGGCAGGACGTTCTCGTGAACATGGCCGCGCTCGCCCTCTTCGCCGTCGGGTTCCTCGCCGTCGCCGTCGCCCGCTTCCGCTCCGTTCAGGCGAACTAGGGTGAGTGAGTCCCGGGATCTGGTGTTCACCAGTCACGCGATTCACGTCATGGCAGAACGAATGATCTCCCGCGAATGGGTGGAGCGTATAGTGGCAGGGCCAATCTCTCGTACACCAGACTCGAGCGATGATGAAATCGAACGATTCTTCGGTTCCATCCCTGAGCGCGATGGGCGAGTTCTGCGTGTCGTTGTGAATACTCGCGTTGCACCGTGGCGAGTGGTGAGCGTATTCTTCGATAGGAACATGAGAGGCCAGGCATGAAACTGAATGTCGACAAGAGGTCCGATGCGCTCTATCTGCGCCTCGATGATTCGGCCATAGCCGACTCTGAGGAAGTGTCGCCGGGCGTAGTGCTCGACTACAACGATTCCAACGAAGTCGTCGGAATCGAGATGCGCTACCTCTCGAAGCGTTCCTCGGATTTGAACCTGTACGCCGTGGAGTTGGAGACGGCCTGACTCCCCGCCCTACCTCCTGCTAACGCAGAAGCGCCGGTGGATAATCACCGGCGCTTTGTTCGTGTGCTGCGTACTCGCGGTCTACTGCCAGCAGTCGAACCCCCAGCCGCCTACGGTGCCCGCTTCCCCTCTGTACAGACGAACTAGAGGCCCCGCCCACTGCCCATGGGTTCGTGGCAAGCCTGCCGATCGACTGCGCTCCGAGTGAGAACCATGCAGATTGCAGCTAGTACTTTCAATCTGCATGGTTTCTCGCCGCACTATGCCCATGATTGAGCGTGAAGTCACTCCCCGTCTGACCGCCCTGTTCGGGCAATATCCGTTCGTCAGCGTCACCGGCCCACGGCAATCGGGAAGACTGCGTTGTGCCGCGCAGCCTTCCCCTATCTGCCCTACGCCAACCTGGAGGCGCCGGACCAGCGGGAGTTCGCCGAGTCCGACCCGCGTGGATTCCTCGCGCAGTTCAGCGATGGAGCCATTCTCGACGAGATTCAGAACATTCCCCACCTCCTGTTCTACCTGCAGGTCATCGCCGACGACAGAGGCGGCAACGGCCTCTTTGTGCTCACCGGCAGCGAGCAGTCCAGGCTCTCGGACGCGATCAACCAGTCGCTGGCCGGACAGACTGCGCTGCTCCGTCAGTTGCCATTCTCGCTGGAGGAACGGCAACTGACCGGCGCGAGCGAAGCCGTAGACGACCTCCTCTACTCAGGGTTCTACCCGCGCATCCTCGACCAGAAGCTCGACCCGTGGCAGGCGTTGGGCGACTATTTCGAGACCTACGTCGAGCGTGACGTGCGCCGGATAGGGGAGATACGCAACCTCTCGAATTTCCGGTGTTTCGTCCGTCTCTGCGCAGGCCGGGTGGGCCAGTTGGTCAACCTCTCTTCGCTCGGTTCGGACGCCGGTGTTTCCCACACGACAGCGCGCGAGTGGTTGACCGCCTTGGAAGCGAGCTACATCGTCTTCCAGCTGCCGCCGTTTCACGCCAACATCCGAAAGCGGCTCACGAAATCGCCCAAGATCTATTTCTACGACGTCGGCCTAGCTGTAGTTCCCATAGAGGTTGTTGACAAGTGAGAGGCCTCGCTGTTGCTGTTGTGTGAACGAACCCAGCAGTAACAGGAGGCCTCTCATGACCCATCGTAACGCACGCTTGACTCCCGTGACTCGCGCTGAGCTGGTCGAACAGGTGATGGACGGCTGGCCCCAGGCCGAAGTGGCTCGCTTGTTCCGCGTCTCCCGCTCTACCGTCTCGAAGTGGGTGCGTCGGTTCCGCGAAGGTGGGGCAGACGCGCTCCACGATCGTTCCAGCCGCCCCCTACGCAGCCCCCGCCAGACCGCTCGGTTCCAGGAAGCAACCATCTGCGCTGCACGCCGTATGCTTGCCTGGGGACCGCACCGCATCGGGTGGAAGTTGGGCATCGCTCGCTCCACCGTCTACGCCGTGCCGGGCTTCACCGCCTCGCGTGGCTCCACCGCACCACACGGGAGATCGTTCGCTACGAGCATCCCCGTCCTGGCGCGCTGGTTCACCTGGATATCAAGAAACTCGGTCGCATCCCGCAGGGTGGCGGCAAGCGCATCCTGCCCGGGTTCGCAGAGACTCGCAGTGGCCCTCAGCGCGGCCCTCGCCTCGGTTTCGACTTCGTCCACGTAGCCGTGGACGACCACTCCCGCTATGCCTACGCCGAGGCCTTGCCGGACGAACGCGGCGTGAGCGCTGCTGCTTTCCTGGTCCGGGCGCTTGCCCACTTCGAACGCCAAGGTTTCACGGTCGAGCGCGTCCTGACCGACAACGGCGCCTGCTACGTGAGCCGCATCTTCACCTCTACGGCGGCGGCACGAAACCTGCGGTTGAAGCGCACGAGGCCCTTCCGGCCTCAGACCAATGGCAAGGCGGAGGCGTTCAACAAGATCATGCAGGCCGAATGGGCCTACCAGCGGCCGTACTCTTCCAACCGTGAGCGGCTCGAAGCGCTGCGTGGCTTCCTTGCGTATTACAATCACCAGCGTCCACACGGCGGCATCGGCGGGACCACTCCCGCCTCCCGGCTGTAAACAATGTCCCTGGGAACTACACCTAGCCAGTTACCTCATAGGCATCGAACGCCCGGAGCAGATCGCCACGCATCCTCTTCGCGGCGCCCCCTTCGAAAACCTCGTCGTGATGGAGGCGCTCAAGCATCGCTTCAACCAGGGGCGTCAGTCCAACCTCTCGTTCTACAGGAACGCCGGCGGCCTCGAATGCGACCTCTTCTATGAGACAGGCAGCGGTATCGGCGCGATCGAGGTCGAGGCCGGAGCCACGGTCTCTTCCAGCTATTTCACGGCCCTCAACCGTGTCGCTGAGGTGGTCTCGGGCATCTCGGCCAGGGCGGTCGTCTACGGGGGCAATGACGCGCAGTCCAAGAATGACGCTGAAGTCGCCCCATTGAGTGGCCTGCGTGAAGCACTGGAGTGGTTCGACGGGATGCGCAGACCCCAAAGCAGAAGCGCCGGTGGTGGTCCACGGGCCCTTCGTTCGTCTGTTGTCTACTCGCGGCCTACTGCCAGCGCCCGAACCCCCAGCCGCCGCCGGTGCCCGCGGGCGTCCGGTAGACCGGCACGTACTCGATGGTCTCGAAGTTCAGGTCCGTGTCCGCCATCGCGCCGCCGACCGCTATCCAGTTCTGCGTCTCGGACGCCGCCGAGTACAGGCGGTTGCGGGGAATCGTCATCAGCGTTTCGGAGTCCTTCTCTTCCAGCGCCTTCAACACCGTGCGGTCCAACCATTCGTCGACTACGAAGTGACTCAGCCCGCCGGAGGCGATGATCGCCACGCGCGCGTCGCTCTCCCACGAGCGGACCGCATTCGCCACAGCACGCCCGAACTCGAACGAGCGCTTCGGCGTCGGCTGGTTGGGCGGGTAGCACGTGTTCTGGAAGATGGGGAGGATCGTGTTCGGCTCGTTGTCGAACAGGCGCTTCACCACGAACGCGAACCCGTGCGGCAGGCCCTGCTCGCGCGGCTCCGTGGTGCGCACCGAGTCCAACTCTTCGCCATGTTCCTTCGGGTAGCGGCGCGCAACCCTGCCGCCGTAGGTGTCCTGCAGATACGTGAAGTGCGACACGTCGAAATCGTTGGCGATCATGTGCTCGATCACGTGCCGCCCCAGGTCGGACGCTACCGGAACGTCTACCGCCACGTCCCCGTAGCCGTCCGCTATCGACTGGATGATGTCCGGGTCGCGGAAACCCGCGAGTTTGCGCGGAATGATGGGCGCCGACTCCCCCCAGAACACGGAGAACGTCGGCATGTTGTCCTCGAAGAACCACTCGTCCTGGTCGTCCGAGATGATGACCGTGATGTCCGGCTTCACCTCGGCGAACGTCTTCGCCAACTCGGCGATGCCGTTCTGGCAGGCGTCGACCTGCGCCTGGAACACCTCGTCCGTCAGCGGTTTCTCTTTCACCGCCGTCGGGATGCGCGCGAGTCCCTCGTCGTACGGCATCGCCCAGCCTTCGGGCGGGAAGACGAGTTCCTGGTGCCGCAGGTCACCCTGCGCGTATCGCGGCCACTGCTCCGCATTCAGTGCGAGCATCGGGCTGTGCGACGTCCCAACTCCCAACACTATCTTGGCCATCGTCTGACCTCCGTTGCGCAGATCTCACGGGCGCGGACGCCCGCCGGAAACGTTACTCGGTCTCAGTCGCGCCTAGTCTACCACGCCCCGTTGCAACAGAGCGCACGCTCTGCCACCTCCGGTCCTGCCGGGTCTCAGCAGACCCTCCGCACTTGACACTCCACCCCTGCCCATGTAGAAACGCACGAGAAGCGCCGGGCGCAAACGGTACGGCGCTGTGCGTTCACGCTCGCGCCCCAACCCCAAGCCGGGCTGCGAGTCCACAACATAGGAGGAGAGATGCTCGACGGCCAGAGAATCATAGACATGCACGCCCATACCGTGGCGCCGCCTGAACTCTACGCGGCCAAGGCCGGGCTCCTCTCGGGCCGCGGTTACCACGGCAAGAGCGGGGTCTCGGAAGAGCGCATAGAACAGTTCGCGCAGAACAACCTCAAGATCATGGACAAGGTCCAGACCGACGTCCAGTTCCTTTCCCCCCGCCCCTTCCAGCTGATGCACTCCGAGAAGCCGGAGGTCCTCGTCCACTGGTGGTGCGAGATGAACAACGACGTCATCGTATCGCAGGTGAGGGCCCACCCAGACCGCTTCCAGGGCATCGCCGGCCTGCCGCACGTCTCCGGTGCGAAGGACTCCTCGCACGTCGTTCCCGAACTCGAGCGCGCAGTCAACGAGCTCGGCTTCATCGGCTGCCTCATCAACCCCGACCCTGAAGAGGGCGAGGGCGACCTCGCCGACCCGAACCACACCCCGCCGATGGACCACGAGTACTGGTACCCGCTGTACGAGGCGATGGAGAGGCTGGACGTACCCGGCCTCATCCACTCCGCCGCGTGCAAGAACCCGCACGAGTCCTACAGCGCGCACTTCATCACCACCGAGTCCGAGACCGTCCTGAACCTCGCCCGCCCGTCGAGCAAGGTCTTCAGCACGTTCCCGAACCTCAAGATCATCGTCGCCCACGGCGGTGGCTCCGTCCCCTACCAGATCGGCCGCTGGCGCGTCCGCCGCTACAACGACATGAGGAGCAACCCGGACCTGGAGGACTTCGACACGAGCCTCCGCCGCATGTACTACGACAGTAACCTCTACACGAGGGAGTCGCTGGACTACTGCCTGCAGGTCTGCGGCCCGGACCGTGTCATGTTCGGCACGGAGAACCCCGGCAGCGGCTCCTCCGTCCATCCGGACTTCAAGTGGGAGAAGGGCAAGAGGCTCCCCGCCGGCGACCTCGAAGGCTGGGAGACCGACGACCTCGCCCCCGTCATCCTCAACCAGATCGACTGGCTGACGGACGAGGACAAGCAGAACGTCATGGAGGGCAATGCCCGCCGCGTATTCACCCGGGGCAACTTCTAACCCCCTGGTTGCCCTTCACCGCCACCGGGCGTCCGTTTGAACGGCGGGCGCTCGGTGGTATATTTGATCCGGCCTGCGCTTGCGCGCTGAGAGCGTAAACACCTGGGGAGGGAAACCAACCGATGGCGGACAGAGAACTCATCACGGTTATCGAAGGTCCCAAGGGACGCGCGGAGGTCTACGAGGTCTCCGAGGGCGGCTCCACGACGTCGGCCACGTCTGGCGTCATGTCCTCCAGCTACGAGGTCGTCATGGGCAGCACCTCCGAGACGGTCATGACCCTCGGCGAGGCGTCCATCGTCGCCCACGAGCTGTCCGGCGCCCAGCAGTAGACGGCGCGTCACCCTAACAGGACCGCGAACGGACAGGGCGCAGCGCCGCCCCCTGTCTCCCATGTTGCGCACCGTCCCTCTCGCCATTCCCGTGAGCACGGGAGCCTGCAACCCTTCCTGCACGTCCTGTCCATCCATGGTTGACTTCCTCCGAGCGGTCGGGATGCTACCCTTAACCCTGACCGCGCCATGACATCCCCAGACACAACGCCCCAGGCCGACGCACCCCCGAGCCGCACGTCCGCCAGCGGACGGAGGCGTCTGCTCTTCTTCCTCCTGACCATAACGCCCGTGCTCGCGATCATCGCCCTGCTCTTCTGGGGCCAGCTGCGCACCGGCGGCAACCCCGGCGGCGTGCTGGAGCACGAGGAGTCGAGCGAATCGCAGGTCGCCGTCCGCGACGCGCCCGATTTCGCAGGGTTCGACCTCGTCTCCGGCCTGCCCGTGAATGCCGAGGGCCTGCGCGGAAACGTCGTGATGGTCGACTTCTGGTCGTCGTGGTGCGCCGCCTGCCGCGTCGAGGCTGCCGCGCTCGCGCAGGTCTACGGTGAGTACGAGGGCGCTCCCGTCGAGTTCGTCGGTATCGCCGTCTGGGACCGGCCCATCGACGCCGTGGAGCACATCGAACGCTACGACGTCGCCTACCTCAACATCCTCGATGAGCGCGGCGCGACCGCCGTCTCCTACGGCGTGCGCGGCGTCCCCGAGAAGTTCTTCATCGATGCCGAGGGCCGCATCGTGCGCAAGCTCATCGGACCCGTCTCTGCCGAGGAGATGCGCAGCATCCTCGACGGCCTGCTCACAGCCTCGTAGCGTGATGATCGACGCCCGCGCCTTCCACGACGCCGTTGCCTCCTGGTACGCGCGCAACGCCCGCATCCTCCCCTGGCGCGGCATCTCCGACCCGTACGCCATCCTCGTCTCGGAGGTCATGCTCCAGCAGACCCAGGTGGAGCGCGTCATCCCCAAGTACCGCGCCTTCCTCGACGCCTTCCCCACACTCCGCGCGCTCGCCGACGCCCAGCCCGCCGATGTCGTCCGCCTCTGGGCCGGGATGGGGTACAACGGCCGTGCCGTCCGCCTGCACAGGCTCGCGCGGGAGGTCGTGGAGCGCCACGGCGGCGAACTGCCGCGCACCGCCGATGGACTGCGAAAGCTTCCCGGCATCGGCCCGTATACCGCCGCGGCCGTAGCCTCTTTTGCGTTCGGCCAGCATATCGCCATACTGGACACGAACATCTATCGCGTGCTGAGCCGCGCCGTTCACGGCGTGGATGCACCGTCGCGCGACGCCATACACCCGCTCGCCGAGGCGCTGCTGCCGCAGCCGGACAGCCCTATCACGCCCAGCGACTGGCACCAGGCCCTCATGGACATCGGCGCGACGCTCTGCACAGCGCGCCAGCCGCGCTGCATGCTCTGTCCGCTACGACCGCATTGCGCCGCCGCGCCGCACCTGCAGTCCGGCAGTGACCCTGTGCTCGCCGGGGCGTCGGTCCCCCACGCGCCGCGTCAGCCGAGGTTCCAGGGTTCGGCACGCTACTTCCGGGGACGCATCGTCGACCACCTCCGCGAGCAGCCCGACGCCGGCATCGAGGAGGGTGCACTCGAGACAGTCCTCCGCGACGCCGAAACCGCCTCAGGTGCCCCTTGCCCCGTCCCCCTCTCCGCCCTCCTGGTTGCCCTCGAACGCGACGGCCTCATCCACCGCGATGCCGGACGCGTGCGCCTGCCGTGAGACTTCCAGGACGAACGCAACGGACGCAAACTCCCGGGGAGGAGGGGCTCACAACCGGGGCATCGAAGGAGACGCCGCCTTCAGCGGTAGTCGACTGTGTCCAAACAGGAGTCGTACATCGCTCTATCTATTACAACCCACTGCGTGCCGTCTATGCCTCTGCGTGGTTTCCGTGCGGTAAGCGCGTCAGGGTATGCTGATTCGAAATTGACCCACCGACCCTGGTCCCTGGCGAAGTCTTTCGCCATTCTCACTGCCGGAGCCAAGTCTGAATCCTGGCTGACAATGATTGCCGTATCCAGCATATTGCGGTAGGTGTGCCACAAGAGATCGGTTGCGATGCTGACATCCACACCCTTTTCTTGATTGCCGTCACCTATCCGCCCTTCGTACACTCGGATACCCTGTCGTTCCATCGTGTATATCTTCTTCCGCCAGAAGCGAGCCCATAGTCCACTCTGCTCAGGAGTGGGCACCCCAGTGTAGAAACGCACTTCCTCCAAGTTGCGCCCTCCGATGCGGTTCGTCAGCGTCTGGGCGATCTTCAAGACGTCGTAGCAGGGAAAATGGTAAGGGTAGCCATACTTCCCCCAAGCATTCTTGGCAAGCCGGTAGAGGTTCTGGCCGTCTACAAAGACAACTGTCCTCATTTCATCCGTCTCTGGGCGATGACACACGCCCCTCAAAGGAAAACCCCGGCTGGTGGCGCAGCTTCCGCTGGTCCTGGCAGCCGGGGGGTAAGCCGCAGGGTTGAAGCACCCTGCGCACTCTCAATGTAACTGCGCCCATCGTAGCTTGTCAATACGTCCGGTTGCGTCACCGGAGGACTCTTGCGCTCCTTCAGCCCGTAGGCGATAGGAGGAAGACGAGCAAACCTACGCCTACCCCATCCTGTGCATCCTGTTCATCGATGTGAGCAACCCTCGCAACGGCTCACGCAGCGACTCCCACGGATCGCCCAGCCGCGCGGCGTCCTCCGCCGTCAGCGCCCAGCGGCGCACGCCGTCGCGCGTCACCCACAGCCCGCCCACCCAGAAACCGTTGGCTCCACCCTCCGGCGGGACGAAGTCGTGCGCGATGTAGCCCTCCAGCCCGTTCGCCTCCCACGCCCCCACCAGTTCCCCCGACCGCGCGACCGCAACCGCCTCCGTCCACCAGCACGCCCGGCGCTCGCCCTCGAGGTCCCGCATCCGCCGCAGCAACCGCCGCGCCCGCTCCTCGTCCGGCACGTCCGCGCCCGTCCCGCGACGCGTGATGAGGCTCGACCAGCCGTCGCCCAGCGCAGGGATGCTCAGCCCGCCATCGGACGCCACCACGAGCGTGCCCAGCGCCCGCGACCACGCAACCGCCTTGCCGATAGCTATCGCCAGGTGCGAGCCGCCTTCCTCGCCGGGGTCCGGCGCCTCCGGGAACGACGCACCGTCGGAGAGCTCGAGGTCGAGGCCCGCCAGCAGTTCGCGCATCTGCGCCGTCTTCGCCGGGTTCCGCGTCGCCAGCACCACCGCCACTCCCATCTCACAACCTCCCGAACTGCCTCCCGAGCACGTCCGTCGATACGCGGATCACGGTCGGCCTCCCATGCGGGCAGTGCTGCGGGTTCATCTCCGACGCCAGCGCTTCGCCGAGCGCCGTCATCTCCTGGAGGTCGAGCGTCTGCCCTGCCCGCACGGCGCTGTGGCACGCGATGGACGCCGCCGCCGCGAGGTGCGTATCCGCGCCGTTGTTCCGCGCCGCGAAGCCATCCAGCGCCTCGGCAACCAGTTTCGCCGCGTCCACGCGCCGCGCCATCACGGGCACCGCGCGCACCAGCAGCGTGTCGTCTCCGAACGGCTCCACCAGCAAGCCGTACCGCTCCAGCACTGCGCGCCCTTCGCCGAGCGCATCCATCTGCTGGGGCGTAAGGCCCACAGCGAGTGGCTCCAGCATCGGCTGGACCTCCGGCGCGCTGTTCGCCCACTGCCGCAGCAGCCGGTAGTACAACACCGATTCGTGGGCAGCGTGCTGGTCGATCAGGTACATGCCGTCCGGCCCCTCCGCGACGATGTACGTGTTCGCGATCTGCCCCAGCACCCGCAACCGCGACAGCGGCGACGCTCCCGGCGGAGGCGCGAGCGGCTCGTACGCATCCGCCGCAACAGGCGCGGGCTCCGGCAGCGGCGTCTGCTCCCGCTCCTGAGGCGCGAACGTCATCTCGAACGACGGCGCAACAGGCGGAGCAGCGGTCGCGGCCTGTGACAGCAACCCCTCGCCCTCCGCGATGGGCGACGCCGCGAGCAGCGCCTCGCGCACCGCGTGCTGCACGCTGGAGAACGCGTCGCCCTCGTGGGACAGCCGTACTTCGCGCTTGTTCGGGTGCACGTTCACGTCCACCTCGCCCGGGGGCACGTCCAAGAACACGACCGCTATGGGGAAGCGGCCCTCCATCAGCAGGCCCCGGTACGCCTCCTCCACCGCGACGCCCACCGCGCGGTGCTGCACCCAGCGGCCGTTCACGAACAGGCTGACCCCCGTGCGGTTCGCCCTGCTCTGCTCCGGCGTCCCCACCAGGCCCCACACCGGATACGGTCCGGTCCACGAACCGACCTCGATCATCGCCTGCGCGAGCTCCGCGCCGTGCACGCCCGCGACCGCGTCCCGCAGGCTGCCGTTGCCGGACGTGGCCAGTTGCAGTCTGCCGTCGGTCTTGAGCGTGAACTGTACGTGCGGGTGCGCCATCGCCAGGTGGTCCACCGTCTGACGCACGCGCGCCGTCTCCGCCGCGGGCGAGCGGATGAACTTCAGCCGCGCCGGTATCGTCGAGAAAAGCGCTTCGACCTCGATCGTCGTCCCCACGCCCGAGCCCGCCGCCGACTGGCGCACGACTTCGCCGCCTTCCAGTTCGACCGTCGCCGCCGCCGCATCTGCTGTGCGCGTCGTCATCCGCACACTCGCCGCCGCCGCGATGCTCGCCAGCGCTTCGCCGCGGAACCCCAGCGTACCGATGCCCGCGAGGTCTTCCACCGACGCGAGTTTGCTCGTTGCGTGACGCTCGAACGCCAGCCGGACCTCGTCCGCCGGTATGCCGCAGCCGTCGTCGGTTACCCGTATCGACGCCAGCCCGCCGTGCCGTATCTCGATGCCAACGACGCGTGCACCGGCGTCCAGCGAGTTCTCGACCAACTCCTTCACCACCGACGCCGGGCGCTCGATGACCTCCCCCGCCGCGATCCGCGCCGCAACCCCCGCAGGCAACACTCGTATCGCCACCGCTACGCCCCCGAGCCTTCTGGTCCCCTCTCCCCACAAGGGAAGGAGGGTGCCGCCCCTGCGGGCCGGATGGTGAGGGTACTCCAGCGGGGCAGAGCGGGGTGTCCCGTTCCTGGTGAGCCTGTCGAAGCAGCCATCAGAACCCCAGCGCCGCGCCCAACTGCTTCGCGTTCGCGCCTGCCATAAGCTTGCCATCCACGACCGCGACGGGGCGCTTCCAGTAACGGGGCTCCTCCGCCAGCAGCGCCAGCATCCGCTCCTCGGTGAGCGACTCCGGGTCGATGCCGCTCTTCCGGAAGGTCGCCGACCTCAGGTTGAACAGTACGCTCGGGGGCTCGCCGCCCAACAGCGCCTCGATCTCTTCCTTCGAGAGACGCTGCTTGAAGAAGTCACGCTCCGTGAACGCCACCCCTGCTTGCGAGAGCGCCGCCCTCGCCGTCTTGCACGTCCCTCACCCCACCCAGTGGTACAGCGCGACGTCGGCCATGACATACCTCCCGGTCCATTGGCTCATGGTACGCACCTGCCTTCCGCGGGCGCTACTGCCGACGCCGTCATTCCTCCGGAGGCAGGAATCTCGCAGCCCTGAAACGGGGAGCAGCGAAACTTCCGGGGGAAAAGCGGTCCAAAACAGATCATCACCCTGGGTTCACCTCTGGACCCGGCTCTGCACGTGGACCGTCGGGCAGCCCAAAACAGTCCATCAGCGGTCCTTTTCCGGTCTTTCGCAGTCCATTACGGCTCATATCGGCCCAGCCCGCCTGCGAGGTCAACATCCATTCCTGTCCGGTGCGGCAACGGGAGTGCTTCGCCGTCACAGATACAGCGTAGCCGCTCACCGGTCATTGGCGTAAGGGGCCGGTGTCACATGCGTTGCCCCGACGACGCGCGCTCGCCTACCATGCCTCCGACATGACTGACGCTGCTCTGCTCGCCGCCCGCTGGGCGCACTCGATCGCCGCTGTGGCCTGGGTGGGAGGCGGCCTCTTCTACCTGCTCGTTCTGCAGCCCGCCGTCAGGAGCGGCGCGCTCCCGTCCGACAGCGTCCGGACCGCGGCGGAGCGCTTCGGCGGGCTCGTGAAGCTTGCGATGTGGACGCTCGTCGTCACCGGCGCGGTCCTCTTCTTCACGCGCATCTCGGAACCCACCGCCACCGCGCGCTACGCCGCCGTGCTGGCCCTCAAGGTCGCGCTCTCCGCATGGATGTTCTTCATCGCCATACGCCGCCGCAGGCGCATCGCGGATGCCGTTGCCGTCCGGCCCGGACGCATCCTGGCCGTCGCCGCCGCGCTGGGCCACGTCAACATGGTCGTCATCCTGGGCGTCGTCGTCTTCCTGCTGTCGGACGTGCTGCGCTACATCGTCGAGCAGGAACTGGACGGGTGAGGCCCGTGATCAGCGCACTGACAGGCGAGTCCAAGCAAGGCCATCAACATGCTCAAAGTGCGCGTCGGCCGAAACGAGGTCGGCGCCCGTCTCCATGACGTGGGCCGCGATCCAGATGTCGTTCGTCGGGATGGGTCTGCCCTTGGCACGCAGGGACGCTGCTATCCTGCCGTAGCGGTCCGCAGTCACCAGTCCAATGGGCACAAGGGACGCGCGGGGACCATCGAGAAAGGCTCTCAGCTGAGCAACGTTCTGCTCGAAGTGTGCACCCCACCGGAACCCGTAGAGCAGTTCTCCCACGACGACTGCTGAGAGCAACAATTGTTCAGCATCGCGTGCGAGATTCGCAATCTGCTCGTGTCCATGCATCAGCAATGTATACGCATTGGAGTCCAGTAGGATCCTCATTCCCAAGCCGACTCGTCGATAGTCTCAAAGTCCTCTATGGCAGCGTTCACCGCGTCTGCCTCCTCGGATGTCCAGCTACCTATGAAGTGGTCCAACGAATCGCCGATCGTGTCTGCCTTCCCGCCATCATCCGCCAACCCCGCACCTTTCCGCATGAGCTTCAAGGCAGCCTGGTTCAGGGAGATCCCATCGCGTGTGGCGAGGCGTTGCATGCTGTCGCTCAGCGCGTCGTCGAACCCTCTAACTGTCAGTTGGTTCATGTGCAACCTCTGTGAGTCACGGATGAGTCACCTGTGACTCATCCTATCAGTTTCAATGAGGAGCGCAAGGTTCCAGGCTCTTCGGCTTCGCCTCTCCTGTATCATCCGCAGCAACCCACGGAGCGCACCCCATGCAACGCGACCTGATCGACATCCTGGCATGCCCCGCCGACAAAGCGCCGCTCACGCTCGCCATCGAGCACGCGGACGGAGATGACGTCGTCACCGGCACGCTCACCTGCACCGCGTGCAACACGGCCTACCCCATCCGGGACTCCATCCCCAACCTTCTCCCACCTGGTTACCCGGGCTGATCCGTCGCAGTCGTCCCGCTATTCCTGTTAACCCCCTTGACAACCGTCTCTTGTTGTCTATACTCCCCATTCAAGTTAGTGCATACTAACTTACAAGCACAGGTCAACCTAATATACCTCAGGAGTTACCCATGCGACTCATTCCCAATCCCGGACGAGCGCTCGCCGCAGCGGCGCTGGTCATCGGTGCCACAGTCCTCGCTGCGTGCGGCGGGGGCGAACCCACAGCCACGCCGACCACGGCGCCACAGTCGGCGCCCACTCCCACCGCTGCGCCGGTGCAGCAGGGCTCCGGCTCGCTCGTCGTCTACTCAGGGCGCGGCGAGAGCCTCGTCGATTCCATCATCCAACAGTTCGGCGACGTCACGGGCATCGACGTGCAGGTCAAATACGGCGGCACCGCCTCGCTCGCGGCCACGCTCCTCGAAGAGGGAACGAATAGCCCCGCCGACGTCTTCTACGCGCAGGACCCCGGCGGGCTCGGTGCGGTCGAGTCGCTCCTCGCTCCCCTGCCTGCCGGCATCCTGGAGCGCTCGCCGGAGTGGGCGCGCTCGCCGCAGGGACTCTGGGCCGGCGTCTCCGGCAGGGCGCGCGTCCTCGTCTACAGCCCGGACCGCGTACCGGAGAGCGAACTGCCCGCCGACATCTTCGAGCTCATCCAGCCGCAGTGGAAAGGCCGTGTCGGCTGGGCCCCCACCAACGGCTCCTTCCTCACCATGGTCACCGGCATGCGCAAGCTCTGGGGCGAGGAGAAGACCGCGGAATGGATCGAAGGCATGGTCGCCAACGGCGCAACCATTTACCCGAAGAACACGCCGCAGGTCGCCGCAGTCGCCGCGGGCGAGATCGACATCGGGCTCGTCAACCACTACTACCTCTACCGCTTCATCTCCGAGGAGGGTGAGGACTTCGCCGCGCGCAACTACCATCCGTCCGGCGGCGGACCCGGCGCGCTCGTTATGGTCTCCGGCGCGGGCATCCTCAGCACCGCCGAGAACCGAGAGAACGCCGAACGCTTCGTCGAGTTCCTCTTGGGCACGGTCGCCCAGCAGTACTTCGCAGGCCAGACCTTCGAGTACCCTCTCGTCGAAGGCGTGAACATCAACCGCCTCCTCACACCGCTCGACGAGATCGCGAGGCCCGACATCGCGCTCGCAGACCTCGCCGACCTCGATGGCACGACCGCGATCCTGCGCGACCTCGGCGCGCTCCCGTAGCGGCGCGCTCCCAGAGCGCGGGAAGGACGACACGCGATGGAGACGGCACACAACGATCGCGAAGCCTGCTGGAATGAGATGCTGGAGCGCTGGAACGAATTGAGCTGGTGTGCTTATGCCTATCAGGAGACTGACATGGTCGCTGCCAAGATCCTGTTGTGGAGAGACGTGACCTGCGAGCCAACGCAAACCTGCGCGCCAGCGGTTGGTGGCAAGCACGCCATGCCGCGCAGGTCCTCCACCCTGCCGGAGGGCCTGCGCGGGACCCGGGTTGGCGGACGTGCGGTGTGGTGGACTCTCCTCAGCGCCGCTGCAGCCGTGGGGCGAGCCCTCCGGTAGGCACGTTCCCGCTTTCCGATACAGCCCCGGCCGCCGATCCTCCCCGGCGCGCCGGGGCACTTTGTTCTGTCATGCTGAGCGAAGCCGAAGCATCTCTCAGGGAGGTATGGGGAAGCAGCAGCTTACCCGAGAGATTCCTCGACTCCGCTCGGAATGACAAGGCAGCCCACGCATATGCTGCTTGTCCCCACAGACGTCCCCCATTGCGCCGAGAGCCCTCAGTGTGAAAGATACCCACAGTGCAGAGCGCAACGAACACCCCCGAGGCGCAGAACCGGGTGCGGCCCGGCAGGATGCCGCCCGTCTTCATCTGGCTGCCCGCCGCCGCCATCGGCCTCCTCATGCTCCTGCCTCCCGTTTACCTGCTCGTACGTACGCTCGACTCAGGCGCGGCGGGGCTGGAAGTGCTCTTCAGTATGCGCACGCTAGGCATCCTCTTCCGCACCGTCCTCCTCGTCGGCATCGTCACTGCCGCCTGCGCCGTCATCGGCGTCTCGCTGGCATGGCTGACTCTCCGCACGGACTTGCCGTTCCGGCGGACGTTCGGGATGCTCACCGCCCTCCCGCTCGCTATCCCCAGCTACGTCTTCGCGCTGCTCGTCATAACCGCGCTCGGCCCAAGGGGAATGGCGCAGGGATGGCTCGAACCGCTCGGCGTCGACCGCCTGCCGTCCGTGTTCGGCCTGCCGGGCGCCGCGCTGACGCTCACGCTCCTCTCGTTCCCGTACGTCATGCTGCCGGTCAAGGCCGCGCTCCAGCGTATGGACCCCGCGATGGAGGAGGCCGCGCGCGGCCTCGGAAGGACCGCCGCAGGCGCGTTCTTCCAGGTGACGCTGCCCCTGCTCCGCCCCGCCATCGTCGCGGGATCGCTGCTCGTTGCGCTCTACACGCTCAGCGACTTCGGGGCCGTCTCGCTGCTACGTTACCAGACGTTCACCTGGGTCATCTTCATCCAATACGAGACCGCATTCGACCGCAGCATCGCCGCCGCGCTCTCGCTGGCGCTCACGGCGCTCGCCATTGCGCTGCTCATCGCCGAGAGCCGCACGAGGGGGAGCGCCGTCTACCACCGCGTAACGCCCGGCGCGCAGCGCACACCCCGCGTCGCGAACCTTGGCGCCTGGCGATGGGCCGCTACGTTCTACGCCGCAGCCATCGTTCTGTTTTCGCTCGCGGGGCCGATGGCCATCCTCATCTACTGGGTGGTGCGCGGCGTCACGGCAGGCGAGCCGCTCGACCTGCTCTGGAGCAACACGCTCAGCACCATCTACGTCTCCGCGCTGGCCGCCGCGGCAGCCGCCGTTGCCGCCACTCCCGTCGCGCTCCTCACTGTGCGTTACCCCGGATGGGTCTCTTCGACGCTGGAGCGTCTCGCCTACGTCGGGTTCGCCTTGCCCGGTCTCGCGGTCGCGCTCGCGTTCGTCTTCTTCGGCGCGTCCGTCCTCACTCCGCTCTACCAGACGACGTTCCTGCTGGTAACCGCCTACGTCGTCCTCTTCCTCCCCGCGTCCGTCGGCGCAACGCAGACCGCGCTCAAGCAGGTCAGCCCCCGGCTGGAAGAGGCTGCGCGCGGCCTCGGCAAGACGCCGTTCCACGCCTTCCGGCTCGTTACGCTGCCGATGCTGTCGAAGGGTATCGCCGCTGGGGCTGCGCTCGTCTTCCTGCTCACGATGAAGGAACTGCCAGCGACGCTCATCCTGAGCCCTACCGGCTTCCGGACGCTCGCCACGTCCGTGTGGAGCGCGGCGTCGGAGGCGTTCTTCGCCCGCGCCGCGATGCCCGCAATTCTGCTCATCGTCGCAGCCGGCATCCCCACCACGCTCCTCATCCTCCGCGAGCAGGAGGAGCGGTAGGCATCATGCGTATCCAACGACGGCTAGGGTGCGCGCATATATCTGTTACGGTCATTCCCATACGCAATCTGATGGATTAGAGGAGCCACAGATGGAGATTCCTTTGGTAGTGATAGTGGTATGGATAGGCTTAGTTAGTGGTTTCATTCTAATTGTTGTGGGTGCACTCTGGTCTCCATTCGCTGGGCTTATCTGCGCGAATATCGCCCGGAACAAGGGTGCCGACATATTACGATACAGGAAAGAAGGAACTCAAGCTTCTCTCCACCAGTTCTTGCCTTGGCTCTATGTTGTCTCGCTGATGAGGGAGAGACCGGTTTCTGAACAAGTGGTTCGGTTAGGTTACATAATCATCTATGCGCTTTGGTTTCTTGGACCAATAGGCATGTGGGTAGCTGTTGCGTTGTTGACAATGTTTACCTCTGTCGAAGACTTGGACGCTGGGAGTGCTGGAGTCAAGGCGCTATGGGTAGTTGTTTATGTGGCTATCGCTGTGTTCAATGGATCAGTGTGGTACCGCTCTTTGCAAGCATTACACCGGTTTCATCATTCACAACGAACAGCAGTGTCGTCGTTGAATCCTACAATCCACGAAGGCTACCTCAAGGTCTTCAAATACTCGGTGGCATCGTATGCGGCTGTTCCTTTATTTGTCGTCATCGCTGTTATTCTCGCTTTTGCAACAGGCGAGTGGGAGTAGGATATGGCGAAGCACGGTGCAGCGCACGTGTGACGGGCACACCAAGGCTCTCTACCACAACCCCGGCCCTCATGGCGCCCTGAAGCACCCCGTAACGTGGTCGTTCACGAGGCCCACCGACTGCATGTACGCGTACACGATGGTCGAGCCGACGAACTTGAAGCCGCGGCGCTTCAGGTCCGCGGACAGCGCGTCGGACTCGGGTGTCGTCGCGGGGATCATGTCTTCGGTGAGCACGTCCGGCCTCGGCAACGGCGCCTCATCGAAGAAGCCCCAGAGGTAGGCGTCGAAGCTGCCGAACTCGCGCTGTACCTCAACGAATCGCTGAACGGTGTGCGTGATGGCCCAAAACCCCAGACGGCTCCCGAACGATACCCAGGTCCCTCAGCATCTGCTCGATGTCGGGATCAAGGCCCCCCACCACCCTCCTCGTCCTCCGCGAGCAGAAGGAGCGGCAGCCCCCGGCCGCGGCCCGTCATTCCAGTAGGAGATGGAACCCGGGCGACCGACAGGTCACTTCTCCGCTTAACCCCTGTCGGTTCATGGTACAGAGGGCTCAGGAGCGGTCGAGGAGTCCTTGCAGACCGATATCCGCCTGGCGGCGCAGCCTGTTGGCATTCACCCGCTCCTGGTCCACGGCCTTGAAGGCATCGACCGTGAAGGGACGCCAGGAGTTGCGCAGAGCACGGATCGCCCCCTCTTCCCTATCCATCGCCTCGACCAGCAGGTTGTACATGGGCAGGAGATAGCTGGACTGGGGAAGACGCCGCACCTCGCGGCCAAGGTCGCCCATGCGCAGGTTGAACCCGTCCAGGGACTGGAGCACCTCAGTGCGGTCACACCCGCCATCGGTCCTGCGCCAGTCGCTGTAGCGTTGGTGGAAGGCGTCCCACGCTACGAGAAGGCTCCCGTAGTCGTCGTCGAAGTTCTCGAGCTCCGCAAGGTTCTCCTCCGGGTCGTCTTCAACCAGGACCGTGGTTGTCCGGCTGACTCGCTCCAGAGTGGCTTCGCTCTCCTCGAATATCGCATCCATCCCGTCCAAGGGCGAACCCGTCGACCCGCCTGTCGCGTGTGGAGATATCTGGCCCTCGGGAGGTGCAGCGATGCTCTCCTGCAGCCTGCCATGCACCGCGAGCAAGGCCTCGCGCTCTGACTCCGCCGCTGCTCGAAGCGTCTCGGCCAGGCGTTCCGTCGCGCCCTCCGCTGGTAGTCCGGCTATGGTTTCTGCTATCGCAGCGAACTGCGCGATAAGCCCATCGAGCTGTGCGATGAGCGTGAACGCGTCCAAGTGGGGGGCGGCCGCCTGCAGCTCAGCATAGTCATCGTGGAACCCGTTCCAGTCGTTCGTGACGGCTTCGAGGAGATCGGAGAACTCCCTCAACGCCGCTCTCTCCCCGGGATCGGCGGCTGCCTCGAACTGCTCCCGCAACTCGAATATCCTGTCTTCCACGTTCCTCTGGGCCTCAGCGGCATCGGAACGCCGCTGCTCAACCAGCTCGAACAGCGCAGTGTCATCGGGTTGCCAGCGGTCTCGCAGCTGACGGAACGCCGCCCCTTCCTCCTCGGCGGCTGCTATCAGTATGTCGGCAAGCTCCCGGGTGATGATGGTCCGAGGAAGGTCTCCGGCCTGCGCGGTCACATCTGCGAAACCGGCGGCAAAGCCCTGCAGGGCCTCATGTACCGAGCTTCTGTGGCAGGAGGTAAGCCCAGCGCGCCACTGGTCGAGGTCCTGGTGGAGCTGGTCCCATTCCTGATCGATGGCCTCGCGTTGGTCCGCGAACGCATCCACGGCCATCCGGTCGCTGGCCGACAACGGCTCGACAGCCTGGCCGGGTGATGGGTCCGGGGGCGCCGTCGCCGGTTGCGTATCGGCGGCCTCGCTGCAGGCCGCCAGCGAAGCCAGCAGCAACAACCCCAAGAGAGGCGAGATAAGGGAGCTGAATCGTACCTTCATGAACTACCTGCCTACCCCCACGAAGTTAGTCACCTGGTCACTTCTGAACTCGCCCCCGAGCAAACGGTCGACCGCACCGTTCAATGTTCCCGGGTTGTCTGCCAGCACCACCAGGACGTGCCGGTCCTGGTTCTGGTCCAGCACGGTAACGGACGTCCCCTCGGGGTCCAGGTCGGGAGCGAAGGGAGTGCCCAGCGTGTCACCGATACGCACACCGGCGGCCTGGAGGTATCGGCTCATCGGAAGGGCGTCCTCGTACAGCCCCAGGAACACGGTGTCCCGGCTGAGGTCTTCTACCCCGCGGATCTCGGAAGAGATCTGGTAGTCGGCCAGGCCGTTCTTTGTGCGGATGCCGATGTCCCAGAGAGATTCGCGGCCCAGCAGGATATCCGTGCCGTTCTCCGGGCCGGTCTCGTAGAAGTACGGGAAGTCTGCCAACTCGTACTCTCGTTCGCTCGATGCCAGGAAGTCGGCGATGTTGGATATCAGCCTGTCGTTGTCCAGCAGGGAGTTCTGGGGAGGGACCATGAAAGTGAGGTCCGCGACCGCCAGCACGTTATGGCTATCGCCCCCGGCGATCGGGTAGAGCTTCTCCGAAGTCTCCAGCACCGACGACTCGGTATCAGCGCCGGCGAACGCCAGCCCAGGGCCGGAAGAGCGGATCGAGCCTGCGGCGTAGAGGGTTATGGCATCCACACCAACGGTGAGCTCGTCGGGCTGGAACTCCCTCACGATGATGTTCTGGAAGCTCAGGTCGTACTCCGCCACGTTGTAGAGGTAGTCGGGCCGGAATTCCAGTCCGAACCTGGCGGCCAGCGTGTTGATCTGCTGGGGACGGGTCGGATCTGACACCAGCAGGAGTTTCCCGCCCTTCCGCACGAATCGTTCCACCAGGGCTGTTTCGGCTTCGGAGTACGCCAACCGGGGGAGGATGACCAGAAGGCTGTCCGCGCGCCGCAGTTTCTCCTCCAGAAGCTGAAGGCGGAAACTCTCTTCGTAAGGGGTGACACCGCCGATGAACTCCACGTCATGTCCCCGGTTGGCCACCCGGGAGGTGAGGGTGAAGACCTCGTTCTCAGCGAACGCGTTGCCGTGCATGGCGTCCACCAGGAGGAGACCTCGCTCTACTCGGGGGGCGGGCGCGTCCACGAAGTCGCCCGGGGGGAGACGCGGCGAGGTTATCTGCTCGAAGGGGATCTCCACCTGGGGTGGTGGGTCGTAGGTCCCCCGATGAGAGAAGATGAAGGCTGTCCCGAAAGCGACGACGGCGAAGGCGGGCAACAGGGCTAGCAGTACCAGTTTACGGAGCATTTCCCACGTACAGGTAATAGAAGTTCGGACGGCCTATGCTCAAGGGGAACTCCGGCAGAGGGTCTTCCTGATCCGTGAGCAACTGCCGGTCGAGCACGAATCCTTGCAGGGCCTGGAGTCCTGACGCGCCGTTGCCATTGCTTCCTGAGTATGCGTCCAGCACTGGGTCGCCGCTACCGTCGTCCGGTGTAAGCAGGTCGAGGGTATCGACAAGGCTGGACTCGCCTCCGCTGTCCAGTGGTTCGAGGATCCGCTGCAGTTCCCGGATGAACTCTATCTGCACCTCCAGGTTGACATCGACGAGGCCGTAGTTGGCGATTCCCGCCAGTTCCGCTGCCTTCTGCATGGCGTCGGCGTCGCTCCCGATCTCGTCGGCGAGGCCCAGCCTCACGGCGTCTATGCCGGAGTAGAGGCGTGCCTCGACCAACTCCTCCCTGGAGATGCGCAGCCTGTCCCCCCGTTCGCTGATCACCATCTGCGCGAAGGATGACTTCAGCTGGTCGATCATTCCGATCCAGTCCCTTCTGGAAGCGCCATCCAGCTTGTGGGGGCCGCTGAATACGACATCCTCGTCGGGCACGGGGGGGATCAACGGTCCGGCAGAGGAGACTATCCCCACGTTCCCCACCAGGGACGATGGTTTGGCATAGGAGTAGGTAGTCCCCATCGCCATCATGTACCCGCCGCTGGCAACCAGGCCGTTCATGACCAGCACTACAGGCTTCTCCTGGCGTAGCCTGCGAGTCTCGAGGTACAGGTTCTCGCTGGCAGCGGCGCCTCCGCCGGGGGTGGTCAGCTTGATGACCACAGCCTTGATGGCATCGTCCTCACGAGCGTAGTTGAGGTACTCGCCGATCACGTAGGCCGAGTTCTCGTTTATGACCGTGAAGGGGATATCGATCACGCCGATCTGGGGTTTTCCCGGGAAGGCGTAGACGAATGTCCACGCACCAACCGCGATGCCCAGGCCGGCCAACAACGGCACAACGACGTACCACCCGGTCAGCACGTTCCTTAAGACGGAGAAGAAACCCACACCACCATTCTCACCTCTCAGGCCACCGGTGGCAACTGGCGGACCCCGGTCCGTTGTGTGTGGGGGCATCGCCGCGGGCTCCCCCACCACCTTCCTCATTCCCCAGGTGCAGGAGGACCGGTGAGGGTGCGGTGAGCAACCGCCTCTCCCCACTACGGAGCACCCTCACCCACTCGTGCGCTGACACGCGCGTCCCCCCTTGTAGGGAGAAGGAATCAGACAACCCTCACGGCGCCCTGAAGCAGCCGGTGACGTGGTCGTTCACGAGGCCCACCGACTGCATGTACGCGTAGACAATGGTCGAGCCAACGAACTTGAACCCTCGACGCTTCAGGTCCGCGGAGAGCGCGTCGGACTCCGGCGTCGTCGCGGGGACCAGGTCCCCGGTCAGCACTTCGGGTCGCGGCAGTGCTCCCCCAAAGAAGCACCACAGGTAAGCGTCGAAGCTGCCGAACTCGCCCTGCACGTCGACGAACCGTTGGGCGTTGTGCACGATGGCCCGCAGCTTCAGCCGGTTCCGCACGATGCCGGGGTCCTGCAGCATCTGCTCGATGTCGGCGTCGCCCATGAGCGCGACACGCTCCGGGTGGAAGCCGTCGAATGCACGGACGAACGCCTCACGCTTGTGCAGGATCGTCCGCCACGAGAGTCCTGCCTGCGCCGCCTCCAGCGCCAGGAACTCGAACAGCGTGCGCTCGTCGTGCGTCGGAACGCCCCACTCCTCGTCGTGGTAGCGGAGCATCAGATCGTCTGCGCCGGGCCAGGGGCAGCGGGGGCGTGCGTCGGTGGTCATCTGATCCGGTTCAGCCGCCTATCACTCTGTCCAGCCATGTAGCGAGGCCGACTATCGCAGCCATGCCTGCCAACGTCCGCCACAGCAGGCGGCTCTCGGACTCCGCGATACGCCTGCCCAGTTCCGCGTGCTGGCGTTCGTTCTCTTTCGCGTATTCGAAGATCATGCCCCTCATGCAAACCTGGTCAGTTCGACGCAACAGGTGAAGTCCAGTTCCTGAACTCAAGCCTGGTCCTTATCTGCATATCTGCACGCATGGCGAGGAGGAAGGTCGCAAATGCTCGATAGGAGTCCCGTCTCCCGCCCGCGATGTCATCGAGGAAAGCATGGCCGGTATCGATAACTTCGTCGCCAGCGTACAACCAGCATGCACGCAACCTGCCCAGCAGGTCGTTCTTCACTGCCTCGTCGCCTGGGTTCTCAAGGGCGGCACGGGCCAGGTCACAGAGGGCCGCGTAGGCCTCCTGTCTCCGCTCGAACCGTCCTTCCTCACGCCTGTCCCGCCGCTCAGCGCCCCAGCGGTACAGACTGACGAGGATACCGATGAGCGCTACAGCCGGAAGAAGCGCAGGCAGGAGTATCTCTGTGAGCGACACGTCCGCCTACAGCTTTTCGAGGCGCATCACGCCGCTCGCAACAGCGCCCAGGATGCCCATGCCCAGGAGCCACGCGATAACCCATTCAGGGACCCATGGGATCTGTATCACGTACCCAAAGACGATGCCCACGAACAGTAAGATCACGCTGATCGTGAACACACGATTCAGAAACGCCTCCGTGAATACGCCTGCCCGCTTTCCGTTCCTGAACACGCCAGACCCCCTCGTTACGCAGCCGGTTTACGTTCGGCCCGGTTGTGGTGCTCCTCCACTTCCAACGTAACGCTCTCTACACAGCAGTGTCAACTGTTGCGTGTCACCGGGCTACCGGTCTGGGGCCGTACTTTTCCCTTCCCTACGCCACCGACGTGATCTCGATGCCCGCCTCTTTCGCGGAGCGCTGGAGCGTGAGCGTCGTCGTGATGGCGAGGATGCCGTGTGCGCCCGCCTTCGCGAGCACGTCCGTGCTCATCGTCTTGAGCGCCGCCGCCTGCTCGCCCGTCACGCCCAGCTGCGCCGCGACGCCGTCCATGTCCCGCACGAACCGCGCTCGCAGGCCCTCGTCGCGCCGCAGCTCGAACAGCGCCTTGTTCAACGGATACGTCTCCAGCGTCGGGTACCGGTAGAACTCGTAGCCCTGGCCCTTGAACTCGAAACCGCCGAACTTCGGTATCTCGCGATGCTCTTGCCCCCGACCGCCGCGGTCCGGGATGAAGCGCATGACGCCGTGCCCGTGGTGCGACGTCGGCTGGTAGCTGAGCAACTCGCCGCGCTGGTTGCCAGTCGCGCCGAACATAACAAGCCACGGCAGCAGCTCCGTGTTGCCGACCTCGTCCAACTGCTCGCCGGTGAGCTCCAGCAGCGACTCGGGCCTGCTCTCCTCGAGCTCCTGGATGACCCAGTGGTCGAACTCGTACTCCGGGAAGAAGTACTTCCACGTGCCGGGGTAGTGCGACAGCCCGCCGCTCGCGAGTATCGCCACCTTCTCAGGCCGGGCCTCGATCACCTTGCGCATCGCTTCGCCGACCTGGATGCAGCGGTGCGTCGTTGGCAGCGGCGGCAGGTAGACGTTCACGAACATCGGCACGATGGGGATAGCCCTGCCCTGGTGGATGTACTCCAGCGGCGTGGCGAACGCGTGGCCGAGCAGCGCCTCGTGCGCGTACGCAAGGTCGATGCCCTCCGCCACGAGGCCGTTCAGCAGCGCCGTCGCCATCTCCTGGTGGATGGGGACCTCGTACTCATGCCCCGCGAACTCCGCGGTCGCGGTGTCGCCGGTGATGATCGCGAATGCGGGCACCGAGCCGGGGAAGAACGTCTCCACGTGGTCTATGCCGATGAGGACCAGCACGTCCGGCTCAGCCGTGTCCAACTCGCTGCCGAGCACGCCCATCGCATCTATCCCGGCCTGCAACTGCGCCTGGTCTTCCTGCGGCGGCCTCGTCAGCAACTGCGGCGCGTGCACCGATCCTGCGGCCCAGACGATCTCTCCCATGCTGTTCTCCTTACGTTGTGTGTGTGGCAGCCCTCCCGGCTGCCCTCATCGGACGGGCGTCCACAAGGGACGAGCCGGTTCAGGGTATCCGCTTGCGCGCGGGGCGCGCAACGGCGTCACCCTGCAGGGTGGGGATAGTCCTGCGGAGGCAGGAACCTAGCAGCCCTCTCCCGTCGTGCGTCCTGACGGGCGCAGGGGCGCTTCCTGGAGAAACCTGGCACCATTTGGCCTCATTCGGCGTCATTTACTCGTGAATTCCGACATTCCGGTGAGGCCACGATGAGGCAGATCGGAGCCGAAACGGGGCTGGTTGGGGCCGCGATGATGCCAAATGAGGCCATTCTCAGCGGAGGGACACGGGCGCGTAAGTGCATGAAAATGAGGAGGCCGCTGGTCAGCAGCGCAGGTGTGCGTGAACGGGGCGAGCGTGGCCTGCCCGGCCACTCTGGATTCCCGCCGGTGCGGGAATGACGGCGGCGTGTCAGACGCGCTATCTTCACAAGAATAAGGGGGCGAGGGGACGAGGCGCGGGGGGCTTTCCGTCAGGTGTTGCATCACGGGTATAGGGTAAGGCAGGCGTGGCGGCGGCGAAAGGGGCAGATGTCACACTGCATCGTTTACAACACACTGCATCGTTTACAATGAGCCTCCAGAACAGATGGCGAGGTCATCAGTGGGAACATTCAACTGTCCGCTGCGCATATCCAGCATGGACGGTCAGCTGTCCAGAGATGTAGTGGCGACGGTCGATACCGGCGCAGCCTACACGACGCTGCCCGCCAACCTGCTGCGCGAGCTGGGCGTCGCGCCTACCGGCAAACGCAGGTTCCTGCTGGCCGACGGACGGCGGGTCGATATGGATTTCGGGCAGGCGTGGGCCACGATAGACAGCGAAAGCGTTGTCACGCTCGTAATCTTCGGAGAAGACGACGGTCCCGCCTTGCTTGGCGCCTACACGCTTGAAGGGCTGGCCCTTGCGGTGGACCCGGTCGAGCAGCGGCTGGTCCCGACGCACATGATCATGTACTAAGGCCGTATAGACCAGACGCTCGCCCTATGCGGGCTTCCACGTGACGATGGCGTGCCGCCGCGGGGCCACGCCCCGGACTATCCAGCCCTCGGGTGTCTCCTCCAACAGCTCGTCGGCGGCTGCCCGCAGCCGCCCATCCTCTTCGGTTCCTTCGCTCACGCCCAACCGGCGCCGCAACTGCTCCAGCGCCGCGCGGCGGTCCGAGTCCAGCACGGCGGCCTCGACGCTGACCATCGCTACGTCCGGGAAGATATCCAAGGCCCACAGCAGGTCCAGCACGTTCGGCAACCCCGGCAGGGGCGTCGGGGCAGAGCCGTGCACCCGCTCGAAGAAGGGGACCTCCAGCGCCCCCGGCGTCTCCATCATCTCCACGAGCACGACGCGGTCCCTGGCATGCGCCTGCATCTTCGCCACGAAGGGAGCGGCGTCCGCCACGTGGTGCAGCACCAGCGAGCAGAGCACCATGTCCGCCGAGGGCGCCTCCGCCTCTTCCCACGGCTCGTTGATGACCGTGATGTTGGTGAGTCCGGCCTCTCCAGCCCGGGCTTTGAGCATTTCGACGGAGTCCGCGGACGGCTCGACGACGGTGACGTTCCCGGCCCGCGTCGCCAAAGGCAGCGCGTATCGCCCTGCGCCCCCGCCCACGTCGAGGACGTCGGCATCCGGCCCCAGGGCGGCGTAGAGGGCGTTCAGCACCGGGTCGTCGGTGCGATAGGGGTCCCGCGGCCTGTTGGCGTACCCGAAGCTGCGGTGGCCGTGGCCGTGTCCACGACCGCCCCCATGGCCGTGCCCGTGTCCGCCGCCGCCCAGCGCCATCGCATCGCGTTCGTGCGCCAGCACCTGCTCCCGCCACGCATCGATTACCGAGTCCATCGTCTGCACCTCGAAGAAGGTTGTGAGTGAGTGCGCTTATCGTGTGCAGCCCTACCGCACCTCGCCCAGGAGTACCCTCACCCTAACCCTCTCCCCTTGTAGGGAGAGGGGATCAGACCCCTGCGCCCCACCGCCTACAAGGCTGCGAGGTTCCTGCCTCCGCAGGAACGACGGAGCCTAATTCAGGGCGGCGCCGCCGTCCACGATCATCGTCTGGCCGGTCATGAAGTCGCTGTCCGACGACATCAGGAAGACGCCCGCGCCCGCGAGGTCTTCGGGGCGCTCGACGCGCTTTATGGAGCGGTCGGGCACGCGGCCCTGGTAGTTCGACTCGTCGCGCTCAGGGTCGCTCGCCGTCGAACCCGGCGCTATCGAGTTCACCGTGATGCCAAAGTCGCCGACCTCTCGTGAGAGCGTCCGCGTCATGCCGACCACTGCGCCCTTGGACGCCACGTACTACGTCGATGAGCGTCCGGAGAAGAACGTGCCGGAGCTGATGTTGACGATCTTCCCGTAGCCGCGCGCCTTCATGTGCGGCAGCACCGCCCGGCAGCAGAGGAACGGCCCGCGTACGTTCACCGCCATCACGCGGTCCCACTCCTCGGCGGTGATCTCCTCCACCGTCCCGCGCGTTATCTGCGGCCGCTGGAAGACCGCCGCGTTGTTCACGAGGCCGTCGATGCGGCCCCATTTCTCGAGCGCCACCTGCGCCATCGCCTCGGTCGACGTGTGGTCGGAGACGTCCGTGGGTACTGCGACCGCCTCTCCACCCGCCTCCCCTATCTCAGCCGCCGTCTTCTCCGCGGCGGGGCTGTTGATGTCCGCGATGACCACCCGCGCGCCTTCCTCCGCGAACCGCATCGCGAACGCACGCCCGATGCCCTGCGCTCCCCCAGTCACGATAATCACCCGCTCGTCCAGCTTGCCCATGCGTTCAACTCCTGTCTCATCCCCTCTCCATCTGGGAGAGGGTTAGGGTGAGGATGTGTCTCCATCCGCCCTTCACCGTCATTCCCGCGAAAGCGGGAATCCAGCATGCACAGTAGTACATGCGTGCGCCGGTGCGCACGCGGTGGGGTCAAAGGTGGGTGGGGTTGTCATGTTGAGCAAAGCCGAAACATCTCTCGGGGAACGTTCGTGAACCACGAGAACTCTCCCGAGAGATTCCTCGACTCCGCTGCGCTCCGCTCGGAATGACATTCGCCGCCTAATGCACCGCGACGCCGCCGTCGACGACGAGCGTCTGGCCGGAGATGAAGTCGCTCTCCCCCGACATGAAGAAGATGCCCGCGCCGACCAGGTCCTCCGGCACCTCGATGCGCTTGATGGCCCGGTTCGGGATGCGCGCCGCGAACTGCTCCATGTCGTGCTCTTCCGTCTCGCTCGCCGTCAGCCCCGGCGCTATCGAGTTCACCGTGATCCCGGACGGCCCAGCCTCGCGCGCGAGCACCCGCGTGAACGCGATGACGCCGCCCTTCGACGCCACGTAGTGCACGAGGTTCTCGCGCCCGTTGAAGAACGTGCCGGAACTCATGTTGATGATCTTGCCGTAGCCCTGCTCCTTCATGTGCGGCAGCACGGCCTTCGAGCAAAGGAAGACTCCCTTCAGGTTCACGGCGAGCATCCGGTCGAATTCGTCCAGCGGTATCTCCTCCAGCGGCGCGCGTGTGTGGCGCACACGGAGGGCGATGGCCGCGTTATTCACGAGCCCGGTTATCTTCCCGAAGCGGGACAGCGTCTCGGCGACCATCATCTCGGTCTGCGCCTGGTCCGACACGTCGACCGTCAGCCCGAGCGCCTGCCCGCCCGCCTCCCGCAACTCCCCCGCCGAGCGTTCAGACGCCTCGCCGTTGATGTCCGCCAGCACGACGGACGCGCCCTCGCGCACGAACCCTTCGGCGAACGCCCGCCCGATGCCGGCTGCACCCCCCGTCACGATGATTACCCTGTCGTCCAACCGTCCCATACGCTCCTCCGTCCGCCGTCGTTCGCCAGTCGCCTCGTACACCCCACCTCACCACCTGCCCTCACCCTGGCCCTCTCCCGCCATCGGGAGAGGGGATTCTCCCGTCATTCCCGCGAAAGCGGGAATCCAGCGTGGCCGACAGGCCACACTCCTCGCCTCTGAATGAGCGTACCTGTTGGTGTACGGCGCGCGCAACGGGGAGTGCAGGCACATCCGCTGGCGCCTCAAATGGTAAGCTCTCCCATCCTGCTCTCTTTACGTTGCAGTCGTTCCGCAACCGCGCCGGATGCTACCTTGAACAACCCGCGTCTCTGAGCGCCGTCCTGGCCTCCGGGCTGAGGGCCATCCATGCAGTGTCCACAGCATCGATCAACCGGGCGACATCCTCGTCGACACTGAAGTGAACGGGTTCTAAGGTAACGAGCCCTGCAGACCCGGATTCTACGTCGAGCAACAGCCTGCGCATGACCGCAAGAAAGGCAGCGTGATAGTCCCGAACCGCATCGAGAGGGATCATTCCTTCGATCTCAGCCAGCCGCTCGCCGAGCTTTCTCGCCCCTGCTCGCCGAGAGAGACCGTCGATACGGAAGTCATCCTCCACGCAAGCAACGGCAGCATACTCTTTCAGGGTTTGCGGTGTGAACATCAGAGAAGGAGTGTGGATTGGCGTAGGCGTCGCCGTTGAGGGTGCGGCTGTGGCCTGCCTGACAGGAGGCGGCTGAACAGGAATGAATAACTCATCATCGCCATCATTCGGCGTTATGTCTTCGTAGGCTCCGATATCCCGGTAGAATTGGGTCAGATCAGAGATGTTGGCGATGCGGTTCTCTACGCCCTCTTCCGATTCCACCACAGTCGCAACGTACTCCCTGAGGCTGTTGAGCGTCTGCGGATAGACGGACTCTTGCCTACGTGCGCCGTAAAGGACCGTATTCACGGCGCCGTCCTCGCCCAACTGCAGGTCCCATTGATTGATGGCCGACCATCCTTCAAGGACGATGCTCTGTCTGAACGTGGCCATAGGAGCGAGAGACAGAACAGCCTCGCGGCCCTCGAACAAGACAACTCCGATTCGTGAAGCTATTCGAGCGGCGTCCTCGAGCGACAGTTCGAATTCAGTCCGCGTGCCAACATCGAGGTCTTCATCGAATCCAATGCGGGCATGCCACCACTGCCTCGCGACCTTGTACAGGTCATAAGATTGGGCATCAGAAACTGTATAGACGACCGTCACAACATCAGGCCCATTCCCTAAAATGTACTCCTTGACCCGGTAATCCATGAAACAATTCAAGTCAAGACGTGAATCGAACAGTCCTCCGTAGGTCATCTCATGGAATCTCGGAATCCTATCCGGCGGAAGATTTTCAAAGATAGTAGCGATTTCCATCAACCGTTCCTCTATCTCTGATAGAGACGGAACAGGTTCATTCTCATCCAATTCCAGCCAGAAGCGAAGGTCTTCCTCTCGTTGGCCTACGGTCTGCGCAAAGCCGTACCAATCGCAACGGATAGTGTCCGGGACTGCAACTCCACGAAACACGATATCGAAGTACTCATGGACGAAACTGAAGAAGCCGAAAGAGTGTTCGAGTTCCCGGGGTTCGCATGAGATATCCCCGCCCACACAAGGGTCTGGGTCTCCGAACTGCGGCGCAGGCGATGGCGTTGGGGTAAACGCCGATGGCGGTGTCTCGACGGGATCGATCGCAGTGGGAGTTGCGGCAGGAATTGCCGTGGCCGCCGCTGTCGGATCCAAAGTCGATGCAGGCGGAAGAGTTGGAGTCGGGGTTGGCGACGCGCATGCCGCCAACAACGTTATGCAGCCAATAGCGAGTGCTATCCGTTGCACAGTTGACTCTGTGGACTGTATGTCAGGACTACGCCTATACCTATCCCGACAGCGGCTATGGTGATTCTCTCAGTTCTGCCCATCCTTCACTCGGCGTCGCCGAAGCCCTCCGGCGCCTGCCACTCGTGCATCCAGTTGATGACCTCGTCGACCGCCATGACGTCCGCGTACTTCTGGTTCATGTCGAACAGGTTGATGGCGTGCGGCGCTTCGTGCCGGTCGAACACGCACTCCTCCGCCACCACGACGCGGTAGCGGTTCGTGCAGGCATCGACAACCGACGCGCGGACGCAGCCGCTCGTGCTCTCGCCCGCGACGATGAGCGTGTCGACGCCCAGCGCGTTCAAGTGGCCGACGACCGGCGTGCCCCAGAATGCGCTCGGCGACGTCTTCTTGAGGAACACTTCGCCCTCGATCGGCGCGACCTCCGGGATGATGTCGTACATCCCCTCGCGCTTGGAGCCGCCGCCCATGTAGCCGGCGCGCCCCGAGTCCTTGCGCCCGGACGACGCCCAGCCGATGACGCCGGACTCGCTCTCCGGCAGGCCGGTCACGTGCACGACCGGGATGCCCGTCTCGCGCGCGGCCGCCAACAGGCGCTGGATGTGCGGCAGCGACTCCCACGCCGCGAGCCCGCAGCTGCCCGGCCACTCCTTGACCGCCTCCGTCACCGGCTGCGGGCGATCGCCGAACACCCAGCGGTACAGGTCGATCATCAGCAGCGCCGGCCGCGACCCGAACCCGCGGCTCCTGTGCCCGCTCGCCGCAACGTGCTCCCGGTCGGCCTCGCTCAGGTACTTCTCCCACACGCGCTCTGCCATCGCAGCCCTCCTTGGGAACGAATGCTGTACAACGCCGCAATCCTACACCGCGCACAAAGGCTAGTCATGCAGGCCCTGCGCCGCCCTGCCCCAACTCCCTATCCCGTAGACTAGCGGCCATCTTCGCAAGCGAGGCGGCTCATGGACGTTGGTCTGATGGTGGAGGGACAGCAGGACCTCGATTGGGAGCGATGGCTGCACATCGTGCACCTGGCGGAGCGGCTCGGCTTCCCGTCGCTCTTCCGCTCCGATCACTACTTCATCAACGATCAGCGAGCGTCGCTGGAGACCTGGACGTCCCTCGCCGTCGCCGCCCGCGAGACGTTGACGATCCGGTTCGGACCGACTCACCCATCACGTCCACATCCTCGAGATGAACGGCGACAGCTACCGTCTCCGGCACAGCCGGGGAAACGCCGCCTCCCAGATCTCGGACGAGCCGGACGACTCCTGACTCACTCCAGAACTGGGGACCCCTGCTCCCGACCTCACCCCGTCCGGCTCCCCAATTGGCTCTTTCTCATCATGCCAGTGGGCCACTCTTCCTCCGCCGCAGCGGTACACCTTCTCGCCGTCCTTGTCAGGTGGCACTAGCTCCCCGCCTTCGTATCCGCGCGCATGGCGACCTCTTCATCGCGGGGGTCCTCTCGGCCCCGGAACCAGAACAGAAGCGTCAAGGCGAGAAGGAGGGCTGCGCTCCCTCCCAGCGTCACTACGGCCAGGGGTGACCCATCCAGCAGGCCGTCGTATCTGGCCAACACCGTGGCGATGAATACCATAAGGCCGGCCAGAAGCAGTCCCGCAGCGAGCAGCCCTATGAGCATGAAGCGCTCGTACCGCATGACCTTTTGCTTGTCCAGTGGTCCCACTCCGCGCGCCAGCATCCGGCGTTCCAGCTCCTTGATCCCCACGATGCGGTGCAGGGCTATCAGGCCAACGAGGTATGCGACGAAGAGCGCCATGTCCCAATACAGGGAACGCTCACCCAGCCCAGCCTGCAGTTCAAACAATTCATGCCATCCGATGCGGTTGTGAGACCAGGCCGGCAGGCCGTGGGGCAGGGCGGCTGCCAGCGCGATCAACCAGAAGGCGATGCGGTCGCGCCCCAGGGCTTGGAGCGCCCAATACGCCACCAGACCCAGAACTACCGCCACTACCGGTTGCCACGGGATGGTGAAAAGCATCAGCCGGTCTGCCTGTTCCACCCATGAGGGCACCCGCACTTCCAGAACGAAGCCCGTGTTCCATAGCACATAGACTCCAAGCAGCAGCAGGCCGGAAACTAGCAGCGAGTCCGCAGCAACGAACCGAACGCTACCCACCGCCTCGTTCAGGCGCTTACCGGTAGGCTTCAACATGTCGCACCAGCACCGATGTGAATTCCTCCCGGGCGGGCTCCCACTCTATGACTGACGCACCCGCTTCCCGAAGGTCCCTGGCGACGAACCGTGTCTCCCATCTGGTCAGCCCCAGTCCCTGCGACGTCTCTGAGGATTGTTGCGGGTCCACGTGCACCACTCTTACCGGGCTATATCGGCCGGAGAGTGTTCCAAGGGACGCAAGGCGGGTGACCGCCTTTCTGAAACGGTCGAAGGAACCTGTCGTTTCCCCGGGCCTGACGTAGTGAACGTCCAACCGCGTAATGACGAAGACAGCCGGCTGCAGCTGGAAGAGGAAGCTCTTGCATCGTTCTACCGCCTGGAGCAGGTCCTCCTCGGGGGGGCCCGGCTTCAGGCCCGCCAGCATCTGTATGAGACGGTTGAACTGACGTTTCCCCGCTTCGGGCGTCAGCAACTCACCTCTGCCATCGTAGCTGTTGTAGGCGTAGGCGCCGAGTGTGGACCCCTGTGCGAGGTAGTGCTGGGCCAACGTGCCTGACGCCTCAACGGTGTTCTCCAGGGGATTGGACAACGGCACGCCCACGTCCATGTAGTCCGCCATGTCCAGGAAGATCCAGACTCCCTTCTTGGTCTCCGGCTCCACGTCGTTCACCAGCGGGAGATTGTCTGGTCTGGCCCCCCGCGCGCTGGCCTTCCAATTGATCCGTTTGAAGGGGTCGCCCGGTTGGTAGGGCCGGAGCTCCCGGAACTGGTCCGTAGCTGCCCCCGTTCTGGCGAGGTCGCCCAGGTGTCGCCCGGTTCTGCCGACGGCGCGGACCGCGTTCAGACGGGTGACGCTGCGGATCCTGGGCACCACGGAAACCTGGAACGAGGGCCCGCAGGAGCCGGACGTGCCCTGGTTGACGCCGAATGGCGCACTCGACTCCCAGTCGGTCTCCTGCAAGGTGAACATCCCCCGTTTCGAGAACTGCACCTGGTATGAGATGTCCGTGGCCTGGCTGCCCGGCCATTTCCACACCACGCGCAGGTTGCTCCCGTTCACTACCAGAGCTTCCGGTGGCAGATGATCGTGCACGAAGATGGCGCCGATCCCCCCGCGGGCCGTCAGGCGCCGCTCCACGGTCAGGGTGTCGCCAACCCAGCAAGCGACCTTGGCCAGGTTCCTGGTCACGACGATGCCGGAGGGCGGGAACAAGGCGGTGGACAGCAGGGCCGAGACCAGAACGAAGACCGCCCCGGCCAGCAGCACCACGTTGCCCAGGAGCAACCCAGCCAGCAGGAGGACCAGGGCAACGGCGATCCAACTCAGTTGGGATGGCAGGTACTTCACTACGGCGCAGCTCGTTCCATCTCGCCGGGGACGGGCACCTGCGACAGTATCTCTTCGACGACCAAGTCGCCTCGAACACCCTCCAGCGTGTCTTCGATGTTCAGAATGATGCGATGTGAGAGCACGTCAGGGACGAGCATCTTGACGTCGTCCGGCACCACGAAGTCCCTGCCGTGTATCAAGGCCATCGCACGCGACGCCCTGAGCAAGGCCAGTCCCCCCCTGGGACTGACGCCAACCGCCACCCTGGGGTGTTCGCGGGATAGCCTGACCAGCTGCGTGATGTAGTCCACGATCAGCCGGTCGGTGTACACGCCCGTTTCCACGAACCGCTGCAACTCTACGAAGCGGCGCATGTCGACCGCCGGCGCTATGTCCGCAGTGGGGTCATCCTTCTGCCAATGGATACGCCTCAGGAGGATGTCGTTCTCCAGTGCGGCGTTGGCCGGATATCCGGCGGAGAGCTTGAGCAGGAAACGGTCCAACTGGGCTTCCGGCAGCGGGTAGGTGCCCTCCTGCTCGATGGGGTTCTGCGTTGCGATGACCACGAAGGGTGGTTCGAGGCGCAGGGTCACGCCGTCGATGGTGACCTGGCGCTCCTCCATTGCCTCGAGGAGGGCGGATTGGGTCTTGGGCGGCGCCCTGTTGATCTCATCGGACAGGAGCACGTTGGTGAACACGGGACCCCGCATCAACTGGAAGGTCCCGTCCTTCTGCCGCCATACATTCATCCCCAGGATGTCGGAGGGGAGCAGGTCGGGCGTGAATTGGACACGCTTAGTGTCTCCGCCGATCGCCCGGGCGAATACCTTGGCCAGCAACGTTTTCCCCAGGCCGGGATAGTCCTCGAACAGCACGTGCCCGTTGGCCAACGCCGCCGCCAGGAGCTTTCGCAGGAGCAAGCGATTGCCAACGAATGCTTCGGCAACCCGGTCGATGATCTGTTCGCAGGAGGAACGGGCCTCCTCCAACTCTCCTTCATTCATGAGAGGCCACCGCCCCGTCACCGAGCATCGTTCCCATCAGCATAGCCAACCTCCTTATACGTCATCGCGCTCCTGAGCGCGCGCTCACCATCCTGGCTACCGTCATGGATGGCCTCGCGCAACCCTGGTCAGGCTGGGCGGCGAAGCAGGCTTCGAAAGCGTTGCGTCCCCGTAGAGCGACGCGATCGCACCGTTAACCAGATCAAGGCGATGGAGTGTGCCCCTGAGCCTGGCGTTCGAGCGGCCCCACGGCCTTGTGAACCACCCAGGGACCCGGGCTGACGCGGCAACCAGTGAGAACCAGCGGTCGACAGTGACTTCCAGGTCATCGCCTCTCTGGCAATGGGCAACGATCAGGGTCACGGCCAGTGCTTCAGGGTCCGTTTCCCTGTCGATGAACGACGCGGCTGCCTTCCGTATGTCGTCTTCGTGCACGCGCTCCAGCTGCGGTGCGGAAGATGCCAGCGCCCCGTCTACTATGTCCAGCGAGTATTCCAGTGCGACAGTCCTCTTTAATCTCGCGTCGCTGCGTCTGAGGATGTTCCATGGCGGCGTCTTGACAGCGGCGTGGCGGAGAGAACGACAAACTGCCAGCATCGTGTCCAGGGAGGCCTCGCTTCGGTAGAGCAGCCCCAGCAGGTAGGTCAACAGTTGCTTCCAATCGCCGTGGTCAACGAATCGCTGCCGTAGCGCGTCGGTCAACTCGGAACGCGGGTCTGCTTTGCTCTCGAGGACCTGTCGGTGGTGAGACCAGTCCGTCCAGGCGGGCTGCGTATTTTCGGGTGCGTTGGCGACGAGCCGCAGCCTGTTGACGACGTTCAACAGGACTGCCAGCAGCAGGACGAGGAGTGCGATGTACTCGTAGAGCGCGGCAAACCAGAGCATCTCGTAGACCACGGGCCGCAGCAGCAGCACATAGAAGGCAACGGACGCTCCAAGTATGAAGCCCCGGACCTGAGACGCTGATAGCCAACCGGCGATGTCGGCCACAGCCAGGTTGGAGGAGTCGGTGGCGTACCGCGCCAGCCGGGTCAGGGCCAGGGAGAACATGCCCGTCGCAGCGATGGCGCCTCCGAAGGTGAAACCGTGTCCGAACGTGGACAGGCCGGAAGCCGTAAGCCAGGTGAGACACCCCAACGCGAAATAGCTCACCGCGGACAGCATCGGCTGGTAGCGCAGGAAAGTGTGCCCACCCAGCACCCGGGGCAGGAAAAGCATCGCGGTTGCCGTGAATGACAACCAGGCGATGGAGTTCCGGGCTTCATGGAATCCTCCCAGGAATGGCAAGAGCGCCTCACCAAGCTCCCTCGTTCCGGGGCGGTCCAAAAGCACGGCGTTGGCGACAGGAAGATGAGCGAGTCCAACCCCAACGACCAGGGCGAGGGCCGCTGCCGAAGCCAACACGCTCAGTGATCTCGATATGTTCGTCGTCAACAGCGTATTTCGCCCGGGGGCCTCGATCTTTGCGACGTTGCTAAGCACCATGGCTGCGTACGAGAGGGCCACAGCAACAGTGAGCGCCGTAAGCATTCCTGAGATGTCGACCGCAAACGCTGTCGAAAGCACGCCGTCGCCGGAGAAGACGACGTACACCAGGGCCAGCGAAACCAGGTGTCCGATAGGAGACCCACCGATCGTAGCCACGGCGGGTCGGAGCACTCCGGCGAAGTGGACCAGTGCAAAGGGCAGCAGGAGCGCCAGATACGATGCGTTCAGAGATAGCGCTGCCGCGGAGGGCAGGGCTGCCATCCCACCCAACAGCGCAACGACCCATGCAGTCTCGGCCAGGTAGAGCGCCTTGCGGAGTCTTGGCAGGCGGCTCGGCGAACTGAACGCCATGGCTCGCCGCATCACCAGAGCGACGCAGGAGATTCCCAACGCGAGACCAAGCCCCAGCAATACCCAAGCGCCGTCCAAAGAAAACGCGGTGAAGAGCGCGCCATCGTTCGCCAGCAAGGCGTAGGCGCCGCCAAAAGCCGCCAGCCGTGTCCAGGGAACGTCGAAGATCGCGCCGACGTTCGGACGGGCCTCCGCAACCGCTCGCGCGGCAAGGAAAGGGGCAAGCAGGAAGATGCCCCAGATCGCCAACGAGTCGAAACCGCCCAAGTAGCGGCCAAGACTGGCGATGTCAGGAGCCCATGGATGCCCGGAGACTACCCCCGGAAATGCCGGTACGGACGACAGCAGCCCCAGACCGAGCGCCGCCCAACCCAGGTCAGTCAGCAGCCGCTGGGCGACTGGGAGCACTGTGGCCAACGGTAGTACCCGGGTTGCTTCCCTGCCGATCCGCACCCGCCATGTGACGCGCTCGGACAGACCGGTGCCGCGCAACCACAGGGCAAGCCTGCCGAAGGCCAGCAAGACCCCGCACAACGCCAGGGGGAAGGCCAGGAAACTCACGTCCAGCCGGGTCAGCCTGGAAAGGGGGCTGTCAGCACCCGACAGCAACGCAAGCGCTGCCAGCGCGCCGCCTGCAAGAAGCGCGGCCATCAGTGCTGGGCGTTGAGCGAGGGCAGAGTTCCTCATCGCTCGGCCTCCACCACCGCGCTCCACGCGCGGTACATCGCTTCATAGTGCCGGCGCGCGATCGGGTGCTCGCTGTAGTCTGCCTCCTCGAACCGTGAGATGAGCTCGTCGAGCGCTTTCTGGGGGATCGGGAGTCCCTGGGACACCAGCAGGACCTCCACTTCTCGGGGCGTCGACTGTTCCGTTACACCTTCGGCCCTGTCCTTTGCCCAGTCCAGGAAGACGTTGTACAAGCGAACGATCTCCTCCCTGAAGTCCACTATCCGGAGGATTCGGGACTCGGAGGATGGCAGGTATTCGTCATCACCTCCGAACTCCACTGATACAGGGTACTCACCCGGTTTAGCGCTGCTCCAACTAAAGGCGTATGCCCCCTCGTTGCCAACGATCGCCAGTTGCGACGGGGTATCCCCGCCTACGGAGACATCGACGATAGCTCCGGTGATGGCATGCTCCTCCTCGTCGGTCACGCTCAAAGTAATGCGCACCTCTTCATCAACTCCCCACACATCCGCCAGATCTGCAGCCGCCTTCTGGAACTCGATCCGCAGTTGGACAGGCTGCGGCTCCGGGCCTGCGTCGTCCCCCTCTTCATCTTCGCCGACCGTGTCAGGCAACAGGACCGGCCCGGCCGGCGCGCGCTTCCAGCTCGTGAGCGCCGACAGTGGCATCAGTTTGAACCTTCTCCCAGCGTAGGCAGCGGCCGCAGCCAGCGCGATGAGGCTGGGCATCCCCACCCAAAGGAGCCAGTTGAACCCGGCTGGAGTGATGGCGCCCTCCCAGAAGTACGGCAAAGTGACCGGAGTGTGGACTTCGTCGCCGGCGTAGGTGAACGCCACGAGGCTACCCTGCAAGTCATCCGTCTCCGGCACGGCTAGCTCCAGCATCGCGGTCCCAAACTCGTCAGTGACGGCGTCCAAGCCCTGGCTCGACCGCAAGGCTGCCTGAGGTATGCCGGTTCCCGTATCGTCGACCAGGGTCGCTTGAAGCAGCGCTGTGCGGCCTGGGCGCACCCTGTCCACCGGAGTCACGATGAGGTTGGAAGCGGACTTGACCACGAGGGGCATCGTAACGCTGGCGTCGAGTGCGGGTGCCGCGATCACCAAATCGGTGGTCCCCAATGGCTCGTCCCCGGACACCGGGTAGGGGTGTGTGAAGGCGCCCACGTCGTTGGACCTGAAGGCAACGTCGGGGCCGGCCGTCAGTTCGGCGCTGGGCACGGGATGGGTCCCCAGCAGGACGGTCCCACGGAGGACTGCATCGTCGCCGCGCGCCACGGGCTCCAGGGGTTCCACCACGATCCGGGGAAGCCCGACGGCGACATCCAGGGTGGCGCGGCTGGAGGCCAGCTGGTCCGTGTCCTCGAACACTACATCGATGCTCAACGCGGACTCGTGCGGGTCGTGTGCGGAACTCTCGTCAAAGACCGCCTGGGCATCCCACGCGAACCTGCCTTCGGCATCGGTAGTCAAGGACAGCGGCCCTTCACTGACCACCTGCACTGCGGCGTTCGGGACCGGGCCGCCGTCGCGTTGACGCAGCGTGCCAGTGAGCCGGAACCCATCGCCGTGCCTTACGATGGCTGGGCCGTCGAGCGTCATGACGGTGGGAGCCAGCACCTCGAAGACGAACTCCACCGAGGCCGGTTCGACGAACGCTCCCCCGGCAAAGCGGCCCGTGAGCTTATGCTGGCCTGTGCTCCGGAAGGACGGATGGTGGTATTCGAACGTCCCGCCCTCACTGACGTTCGCCATGGCAGGTTGCTCGTTCACTGCGCCCTCTATGGCCAACTCCACCTGGCCGGTCGGCGAGAACGTATCCGACGCAAGCCTGCCCTCGAACGTCGCCCCGTCGCCCTGCTCCAGCCTGAGCGGCCCCTCCAGCGTCAGTGTTACAGCGTGAAGAGCTTCTGAGCGAACTGTTCCGCTGGAAGCGAGCACCGAGCCATCGCCCCGGAACCTGACAGTGACCGTGAACTCCCCCGCTGTGGACATCGTATCGGCGACCTGGAACCCGCCGTCCCGGCCAGTCTGGACCGTTTGCCCTGAGCCGCCGCTGACCTGAACGATGAGACGCTCCCCCGCGAGAGGAGTCCCGTCGGCCCCCCGTAGTTCACCTGTCACCAGGAACTCCTCCCCCACCCCCACGGAAGCAGGCGCATGGACCGTGACTTCAGTCGGCAGGACGACCTGGAAGTCGATGCGGGCCCTGTTGTCCAGGAGAAATTCCTCTCCCCGGATCTCCACTTCCACCCAATGTTGTCCAAGCCGCGAAAAGGACTCGGAGAAAGTGAATTCGCCTGACGCATCAGTCTCCACCGAGGACGCAGGGTTTCCATCGAAGGTAACCGCCAACTCTCGTCCCGCCACTCCCCGGCCGGTGTCTTCGATCAGCCTTCCGGTGAATGCGGCTGCAACGTTCAGTACGACTTCCGCCGGGCCGGACAGCTCGATCCTGTTCCCTGAGAAGACCTTGATGTCAGGGTCGCTCCAGGACTCATAGAACCGGCTGTTCCCAACGGCGCGGGCCAGGAGCTGGTAGGCGCCCAGTTCCAGACCTGTGGGGAGTTCCACCTCCACCTCGAAGCGGCCCGACCGGGATGTGGTCGTTCCGATCTTCCAGCCTCCATGCTCCTTGGTCTCGTTGATGTAGATCTCGACCGTCAAGCCGCTGACGTTCTGCCCGCTGGTTGTGAGCACTGTCCCACCCACGACGAACGGCGTCATGCGCCGGATCTCCGTAGGCCAGACGGTGATGTTGGTTACGGTCTCGGAGGGGAACTCCGTGGCTCGTCCGGACACGCGTGACGGGGCTCCGCCTGACGCCGTTGGTTCGAAACCGACCCAACCGATCCCCTCCAGCGCAACCTCCGCCCACTGGTGTGCCTGGTCCAGGTAGACGGTCTGCTCTCCTCCCGTCGCCGAGACGGCCCATCCCGAGACAACCCTGGCAGGTATGCCCACAGAGCGCGCCAGGACAACGAATGCACTGCTGAACACGCCACAAGTGCCCACACGGTAGTCGAAGAGGAACCAGTCAATCGGGTCGCGCCCGGGGGGCGGGGCGCCTGAATTGGCGCTATCAGCGAAACCGTAGGTGTACCGGGTACTCAGGTATCGTTCCAGCGCCCTGGCCTTGGCATAGGGAGAGTCGTGCGGACCGGTGATCTCCTCGGCAAGTTCCCGGATGCGGGCAGGCAGGTCCGAAGGCAGTTGCGTATAGGTGGCATCGGCAACGGCGGCAGCGGCCCTGTATTGTCGTTGTGAGAAATCTGAGACATTGGACCTCCAGTAGTAGGTGGTTGCCGGACTCTCGGCGACAAACGTAGCGCTGAAGGGATGGAAGACCCCTTCGAGGTCTGTCCGTTGCAGATCGGACGACGTGGGCATAACTCCGCGTGGCAACACCGTGAACCTTCCCGCAGGAAACACCCGGACCCGGTTGGTAACGACACGTTGGGACCTGTCCCTGAACCCGAACAACGACCTGGAGGCTTGCCTCTCGGAGGGGACCGAGCCGAAGTCGCCTGCCTGGCCGGTGTAGTGCTCCCATACCTCATCCGGGACACTGCCTTCAGCCGTGTGCGGAATGCCTACGGGGTCCAGTTGTCTCCACCCACCGTCCTCATACATATCCCCTGTTGACGTCCGCAGATAACTCGTGTGGACGGCGCCCGTAACTTTGAAGATCGGGATGTGGGGCGGGTTCATGGCCTGGCCCGTTGTCGTCCCCGCGGCCATGAGCGCTTCATCGCCCAAGTCCACCAGCGCCCCACCGGTCTCCAATCGGACCACGTCGGCGCCCTCTCTCTCCAGGGCTTCCAGCCTTGCATCGCGGGCCTCCTCGTCTTCCATGGCGAGCGACGCGATGTCCGCCGCCGACAGCGTTCCTCCTTTGCCGTCGCCGTCGCCGGTCCCCAGCCCGTCTGTGCCCGTGCCGTTCTCCTCGACGGGCATGGTCTCGGGTGCGACGTTCGGTACCCGCGAGGGCGCCCCGCCTGCCGTTGGCTCGAACCGGACCCAACCGATGCCCTCCAACGCGACCTCTGCCCACTGGTGTGCCTGGTCCAGATAGACGGTCTGCTCTCCAACCGCCACCGAGACGACCCATCCCGAGACGACCCTGGCGGGTATGCCCACGGAACGGGCCAGTACAGCGAATGCGCTGCTGAACTGCCCACAGGTGCCCTGGCGGGTGTCGAAGAGGAACCATTCGACTGGGTCGCGCCCCGCGGGCGGCCTGTCTGCACCGCTGCTATCGGCGAGCCTATAGGTGTACTGGGTCTTCAGGTACCGTTCCAGCGCCCTGGCCTTGGCATACGGAGAGTCGTAGGGACCGGTGATCTGCCGGGCCAACTCCCGAACTCGGGCAGACAGGTCCGGGGGCAACAGCGTATAGGTGGGGTCGGCGACAGCGCCGGCGGCGGTGTACTGCGCCTGCGAGAAAGACGAGACGTTGGACGCCCAGGAGTAGCTCGCTGCCGAACTCTCTGAAGCGAACGTTGCGCTGAAGGGATAGAAGACCCCATCGAGGTCTGCCCGTTGCATGTCAGGCGACGTGGGCATAGCTCCCTGTGGCAGTTCGGTAAACTTTCCCGCAGGAAGCACTCGGATCCGGTCACTGACCACACGTCGAGGGTTGTCCCGGAACCCGAACAGCGACTGGGATGCCCGCCTCGCAGGTGGTGCTGTGCTGAATTCACCTTCGGGGGCGGTGTATTGTTCCCATATCTCTTCGGAGACATCGCCTCCGGCTGTGTAGGGAATGCCTACAGGGTCCAGTTTCCTCCAACCACCATCCTCATACACGTCTCCTGTAGACGTCCGCAGATAACCCGTGTGGGCGGCTCCCGTAACTGTGAAGATCGGGATATGAGGCAACTCCGTAGCCTGGCTTGTTGTCGTCCCCGGAGCCAGGAATGCTTCGTCGCCCAACTGCACCAGTACCCCACCGCTTTCCAGTCGGGTCACCTCTGCACCCAGTCTCTCCAGAGCTTCCAGCGCGGCATCGCGGACCTCCTCAGCGGGATCGGCCAGGGCCCAGCCCAAGGGAGCTATCGCGTCGGCATACCCTCGCTCACCCATGAGCTGAGCAGCCGCAGCCCTCTGGACCGGGTCCACTGCGTTCTCGAGGACCTCCAGCAAGGCGGCAAAGTCCCACTGCGCCAGGGCCTCAACCGCGGCTGCCCTGACTTCAGCGGACTCGTCATCGGACCGGGCGTCGAGCAGGGGCCGCAGCGCTACGCTGTTCCTGATCTCCCCCAAGGCCAGTGCGATTTCCGCGCGGACTATCGCGGCGGGGTCAGAACCGAGAAGCGGCACCATCCGGTATGGCGCTGCGGAATACTTTCGCTCACCCATGAGCTGAGCAGCCGCAGCCCTCTGGACCGGATCCTCTGCGCTCTCGAGGACCTCCAGGAGGGCGGGGTAGTCCCACCTGGCCAAAGCCTCAGTCGCCGCGTCCCTGACGTCAGCGGACTCGTCATCGGACCGAGCGTCGAGCAGGGGCCGCAGCGCTATGCTGTTCCTGATCTCGCCCAGGGCCAATGCGACTTCCGCGCGGACCTCCGGGGCGGGGTCGGAGCGGAGGAACGGCACCATCCTGCCCGCCGTCCACGCGGTCTTCAGAGAGCCCAACGCCCGGGCAGCGGCCACCCTGACCGGGGCGGCCTCATCCACATCCAGGGCTTGTATCAATGCGTCCAGCGCCCTGGGGTCAGCCAGCACTCCGAGGCCGTAGGCCGCCACAGCCCTCATGAGGGGGTCTTCATGGTCCAACAGGACCCCTAGGAAATGGTCAAGGGCCAGCGTGCTCAGGGTCGTTTGCGCAGCATCCCTGGCAGCCACGTCCGGGGCGTTCTCGATCCCCTGGAACAACAGGAGCAGCGCCTCGGGGTCGTTGAAATCAGCCCACAGCTCCTCGGCCGCATCCCGCACTTCCGGCGCCGCGCTGGTGACCATCTCCTCGAGTGCCGCCTCGAGCGCATGGTTGATGTCGACGTCTGTGAACGCATCCCTGGGGATGGGATCGACGGTCACCCAGCCCAGGCCGTCCAGGGCGACCTCCGCCCACTGGTGCATCTGGCCTCGATGGACCGTTTGCGTGTCCTCCCGTCTCGTGATGACCCACCCGGAAACAGCCCTGGCCGGAATGCCCGCCGCCCTGGCAAGCACTACAAACGCACTGCTGAAGTTGCCGCTGGTACCCACGCGGTGGTCAAAGAGGAACCAGTCGACCGGGTCCTGGCCAGCCGGGGGCTGCCGGACCTCCACCTCCGTTCTCGCGGCTCCGAAGGCATACTCCTCCTGCAGGTATACCTGGAGCAGGCGGGCATTCAGGTATGGGGACGCGGTGTCGCCGATCTGCTCGGCCAACTCATGGACACGCGGCGGAAGTCCATCCGGCAACTGGAGATAGGTCTGGTCCGCAGCCGAAGAAGCCTCGATCTTCTGGTGCAGCGCGAACAGCGGGAGCGCAGACTCCAATCGGTAGCTGGACACACGACTATCGACTGCCAGGGTCTCGCTGTACGGGAAGTAGGTCGCGGGCGTGTCGACGCTCCGGAGGTTCTTGGTTATCGGGAGCACGCCCGCCGCGAAACTGTCGACCCCTTCGATGGGCGATACCACGATCCGGTCGACGAATTCGTGGAGTGGAGTCACGGTTGGCAGGTGCAGATCTTCGGTCAGGGCTCCCAACGCGTCCAGGACAGGGGCATCCTTCTCCAGCGTCACGCCAGCCGGGGTCAACTGGCTCCACGTTCCATCACTGTAGCTGTCGCCCGTCGCCGTCCTGAGGTACCTGGTGTGGACCGCGCCCGTCACGTGGAACGCAGGAACATTTTGCGGCTGAAGGAGCTGCAATGCCGTGACTTCCGATAGCAGAGATGTATCCGGTCGACTGCTCGCAGCAGTGGCCACTGACCCCGAGGGCTGCCCAGACGATGCCCCGTCTACTTGCTGGAAGCCTCTCACGGCTGCCGCGAAGCTGGCAGGCACCTCCAGGAGGTGCGTTCGAGGAAAAAGGAGCAGTCCGTCGATAGGCTCGGTGTCCAGAAAGCCGAAGACACCGGCGGCGGCCAGCCAGACCACCAGTGACACCACCAACAATCTCCAATTGAGTATCCCGGCAATGGTGAGAGACAAGAAGAACGCTGCCAGGAGGATCAAACTCCCCGACTCCAAGTAGATGCGTTGCACCATGTGCTCGTCGTAGGAGACCCCGTTGCCCAGGACCCCTGAGAAGGACAAGTACACTCCGGCCGCGACCAGGGCAACCGCAACCGGCACGCCAACCGCGAGGGACCACGAAGTCCGGAGGGATGTCTTGCGTAGCGGCCAGCCGAGGGATGCGATCAGCACAGCCAAGGCAAGGACGATGGATACGGCGAGGACCAGAAACTCGAGCAGGTCAACACCGTTGGGCACGCCAAACGTGCGCTCTTCCGATGGTGTGACAGCCAGTACGTCTTGGGGGGCCGTCGACACCAGGGACACGACAAACTCGAGCAGCAGGAAGAAGCCGACCAATGCTGCAAACAGCATGAGCAGAAGCCTGACTTGATGCGCGGAGCCACCGGTAAGTGGCGTTGCCGGGCCTGTGTTCAACCTTTGCATGGTGTCATCGTCTACACCGCCGTCCAAACAGGGACTCGGCGTCTTCTGTGGGACGGCGCTCTCAACTCTCCCCTGGGCCCGCCGCCGAAACGATGTTGGCGCTGACGGGTCGCCTTTAAGTCAGACCTGTGGTAGGAGAGGCAGATTCGCACGCAGCAAGCCCGAGTGCGAACAGCGGAAGTATGAGGAGGGTGGGGAGCCGCAAGTACGGGCCTCCGGTTGGCGGGAGTGCGGCAAAGTGTAGCACAGGGAATGGCACTGCCATGCCCTGTACGCCTCGTGGCAGTCCCTCACTGCTCCAAGATGACAGCGATCTGTCATGTACGCGCGCAACTCTAAGAAGGTGATTGAGCTAGTCAACGGCCAAGGCCGCTAGAGGACATCTACCCGGAGGAGCGTCGTCACCTATGGCCAACAAGTGAGTACCCGAATATCGCCTGTCTTCGAGGCTTGGACCTTAGCTCACTTGGCGCATTACCACTCGTTATGATGCGAACACTCGTTCTGTCAATACCTGCCCCCACCGCTCCATAACCTCGACACGTTGGCGGAACAGGTCGGAGCGCTGGTGTATGCCCGCTCCGCCTGAGTCCCCACGACGTGCGCGAGCGCGAACTCGCCAACCTCTCGCGGCACCTGCGCCTCAGCCGCCCACACCCTGAACGATGTCCTCATGCCGTGCGGCACGCAGGCGATGCCGGCTTCCCCGAACAGTTTGCTCAGCGCCCCGTCCGATATAGGGCGTCCTGTCCGCGACGGGAAGATGAGTCCCTGTCCGCCTGTCAGTTCGCGTGCCCGTTGCAGCACGTCAAGCGCAGCGCTGCTCAGTGGCACGCGGTGCTCCTTACCCGACTTCATGCGGCTCTCGGGGATGCTCCATACGTCGCCGTCGACCTCTTCCCAGCGTGCGCCTCTCGACCCGCCGGATCGCGTAGCCGTCAGCGTCAGGAACCGGACGAACAGCTTCGTCGTCTCCGCTGCACCGGACTCGCTGATGGTGGCGAGCATCGCGGGAACCTCTTCCCACGCGAGCGCCCGATGGTGCTGAACCTTCCATCCAGCCTTCGGGAGCGCGCCCCTGACCGCGAGGATGGGGTTCACCTGGACGAGGTCGTTCGCAGCCGCCCACGCGAAGATGGCGTTGAGCGCCGTCTTCACCTTCCCTGCCATCGCGCGCCTGTTCGTCCAGATCGGGGAGAGCACCTTGAACACGTCCGCGCGTGAAGGGGTTGTAGGAAGAGCGCCAAATGACAGAGCGCCCGGGAGTGACTTCCCCCGGGCGCCCTCTTCACGCCTCCACTGGTATGAGCGGTTCTATGGCGCTCACGTCGGTCGAGGCGCGGGCCACGTCGAGGTCGTACATGCGCTGGAGGTTGAGCCAGAAGTCAGGCGTCATGCCCAGCGCGCGGCCTATCCTCAAGGCGGTGTCCGCCGTAATCGCTCTCCGAGAGTGGATTATCTGGTTAATTCGTATGGGCGCTACTCCAATCGCCTTCGCCAGCCGGTATTGGCTGATTTCCAAGTCTTCCAGAATCTCTTCCAGGTGTTCTCCGGGATGAATTGCCACGGTCATCATGGCCATCTGTGTATCTCCTCTCTTCATCTCTTCGCCTAGGGGGATTAGTGGTAGTCGGTTATCTCCACTTCCATTGCTCCTTGATCCGTCCATCTGAAGCACACCCGCCATTGTTCGTTGATGCGGATGCTGTACTGCCCTACCCTGTCACCGCGTAGCGCTTCCAGTCGATGCGACGGCGGTACACCCAGGTCTGTCAGTGCACCCGCTGCAACGACCCGCTGCAACCTCATACGAGCCCGTTTATGGATGTCGGGCGGCAAGCTGGGAACCACTTTTCCATCAAATACCCGTTCTGTGTCCTTGTCTCTAAACTGCTCCATACTGAGATAGTAACGCATCGCGTTAGTATCGTCAAGTGTTCATACCGCCTTTTCGTCCTGCCTTCCCCGCCCGTTCGTGGTGAGCCTGTCGAACCACGTGATAAAGTCCTCCGCGTGCATGCACGAGTCATCACCTTCGAGGTAGAGAGCCGGGTCGCCCTAGACGACGCCCAGGAGGCGCTGGAGCGCCTCGTTGTGCCGGAGATGCGGCGGCAGCCCGGCTATGAAGGCGCGTACATCTTCCGCGACGGTCACACGCACGGGCTCATCGTCACGCTCTGGGACACCGAGGACGCGCTTCAGTCCGCCGAGGCCACATCCGGCCTCGCCGAGCAGATGACCCGCCTCCAATCGCGCCTCGGACGACGCGCCGTCTCGACGGTCTCCGAAGTCGGCTACGCGGACCACCCGCTCAACTGAGTCTCGTCATTCCAGCGGAGGCTGGAATCCAGAGTGGGCGCGGCGGCGAGGAGATGTCATGCTGAGCTTAGCCGGAGCATCTCTCAGGGAACGTCCTGAGAACCAGACGGTCGCCCGAGAGATTCCTCGACTCCGCTGCGCTCCGCTCGGAATGACAAGTTCCCGCGGAGTGTGGGCCAGCGACGCCTACTCCTCGGTCTGCGTCGTCTGACCGCCCTTGCGCGTCACCGTTATGTGCGCGAACGACGTGTCCGGCAGCGAGCCGTGCCAGTGCTTCTCACCCGCCGGCGCGAACACCACATCGCCCTCGCCGACCTCCGCGCGCTCGCCGCTCTCCGTCACGACCACGCCGCGGCCCTCCGTCACGATGAGGAGCTGGTCGCTCTCGTGGTAGTGAAACTTGTTCCGCACGCCGACCCCGAAACTGACCACGCTCGCGTTGAAGTCATCGCTGTCCGGCGCGAGCGGCTGACGCGTCATGTCGTCGCTCGTGAACAGCGGGCCCGCCGCCGGCTCCTTCTCGACCTCGCTGATCTTCCGCACCTGCATCGCTATCTCCTCCAGTTTTATCCCCTCTCCCTACAAGGAGAGGGCTGGCTATTCTCTCCCCTCTCCCTCTGGGAGAGGGCTAGGGTGAGGGTACTCCGGGAAGGGGCGGACGGGTTACGCAAAGGTTCCCCCAATGACAGGAGCAGCCTCACGCGTACGCGTCGTATATCCCCTCGAACTTGGCATGCTTCAGCCGCACCTGCGTCTCCGCCATGTGGCGCACCATCTCGATGTCGCGGTCGTCGCGGATGAGCTGGGCGACCGCCTTCCCTGCTTCCGCCGCGTGGTCCACGTCCACGATACCGTGGATGCGGAAGAACTCCAACTTCTCCGGCTCGATGTTGTACGGCGCTTCCTGGAGGTAGTTGAACAGCTCGGTCGAGTACCGCTGCACCATCGTCTCGTTCGTTAGACCGGACGCCCTGCCCGCCGCAGGGCACGTGTTGATGAGCGACGACGCTACGATGACACTCGTGTGGCACAGCACCTCGTGCACCGGCGCCATCTCCTCGAAGTCGCGGTCGGTCAACCCCATGTTGATGCCGAACTCCTGGCAGAGGTCCGGGTGGTCGTGCTCCGCGACGATGCCCGCGACCATGTCCCTGAACGCGCGGGGGTTGTCGGACGCCTTGATCATGCGTATCGCCCCGCTCTTGAGCAGCGCGCGGTTGAACCACGTGTGCTGTAGCGCGTAGCCCTGCAGCCGACGTATCGTCAGCGTCCCCGCGCGCAGGTCGCGGAAGTACCGGGTCTCCATCAGCGCATCCGCGGCAGGCTGCACCACCTCCGCCACCAGTTGGTCAACGAAATCCTTTGTGTCCATGGTCGTCGTCATGGCTATGCCTCCTCGCGCCTGCCGTCATCCATGCCCAACGTGTCATCCACGCCCAATCCCGCATTCCCGCGAAAGCGGGAATCTCGCAGCCCTCGGTGTAGCGCAGAGCAGGCCATCGTCATCCCCACGCCCTGCCCGTTCCCCGCCGCGCCCATACTCTACGCTCCGCACGGCACGGGTCAACCGTCAGACAGGGCCGTCATGCCGGCGGAGGCTGGCATCCAGGCGCGCGACAGCGCACGCGGTGGTGTGGTGAGGGGGTAATCCCTCTCCTGATGGCGGGAGAGGGTGCCGCCGCCAAGCGGCGGGTGAGGGTTGGCGGAGGGGATACGCGCTGGGTTGCTGCTATAGTACATTAGAGGCAGGCTGCCAAGCCAATCAAGAAGAGGCATCGACACGCATGACTCCGACGAATCAGGATGCCTTCGCGACGTTCCTCGTGGAATTCGGGAAGTTCCGCGAGGACAACCAGCGCGAGCACGGTCAACTCCGCGCCGAGCACGGCCAGCTCCGCGCTGAGATACACAAGGAACTCAACTCGCACCTCCGATGGATGATCGGGACCATCGGCGGCATGGGAGTGGCCGTCATCGTCGCCATCGTTACTTCCACGGTCTACATCGCCGGCAGATTGCCCTGAGCGGGTTGGTCCCCTCTCCTGAGGGAGAGGGTGGAGTGAGGGCCCTGGGGACGTGGGGCGGAGAGGTACGAAGCATCGGCCACGCAGGGGCCTAGTCTGCTCGGAGTGGCGTGCCGCCGACGCATCCTGTACATCCTGTGCATCGATGTGAAGAATACTCCCATGTTCGCCTCCGACGACGCCCGGAACGCCCCGCTCTACGAACGCTACTCCATCGAGTTGCTCGGCGCGGACGGCGCGCCCGCCCCCGACGGCCAACCCGGCGACGGGCTGACGCTCCACACGACGCGCGGCGACGTGTCGTGCATCCTGCACCGCCCCAACGACGAGCGCGGCGTCGGCGTCGTCTGGGCCGCGGGCGCGCGGGGCGGGTTCGACGGACCAGCCAACGGCCTCTACCGCGACCTCGCCGTCCGCCTCGCGGAGCGCGGCATAGCGTCACTGCGGGTGAACTACCGTCACCCCGCAAACCTCGACGAGTCGACGCTGGACGTGCTCGCCGCCGTCTGGCACATGGCCGCGCTCGGTTTCCAGCGCGTCGCGCTCGTCGGTCACTCCTTCGGTGGGGGCGTCGTCATCTCGGCGTCGCGCTACACGACGCACGCGCGGGGCGTCGCCGCGCTCGCAAGCCAGACGATGGGCGCGGAGGACGCGGCCCTCCTCGGAGGCAGGCCGCTGCTGGTCGTCCACGGCGAGGCCGACGCCGTCCTCCCGCTCGTGAACGCCGAGACGATCATCGACTGGGCGTCCGGCCCGAAGCAGCTCGTCACCTACCCCGGCGCAGGTCACGGCCTCCGCGAATGCGCCGACGAGGTCCGCGCGCTCCTCGAAGACTGGCTCACGGAACTCCTGCTGGCGTAGGAGCGTCATTCCCGCGCCTCTGGCGTCATTCCCGCGAAGATGGGAATCCAGAGTGCCCGCCAGGGCACAGGGAGGGGCGGAGGGAGTGGGTGTAGTTGTCATTCCGAGCGGAGCGCAGCGGAGTCGAGGAATCACTCGGGGGAACGCCTCATCCGGCGAACGCTCCCTGAGAGATGCTTCGGCTACGCTCAGCATGACAGAAACACCGCCCTTGCCGCACGGCCTCCGTGTCATAATTTCCGTGTCATAATTGAAGTAGGCAGTCCACATGTCATGCGACTGTCGATCGCCGCCGAAGAGCTATCGATGTGACGTTCCTGAACCCCTGGGTCCTCTCCGTCTTCGCCGCCTATTTCGCCATTCTCATTGGCATCGCCGTTGTGTGGTCGCGGCAGATGCGGGAGATGCAGGACTACGTCCTGGGCGGCCGGCGGCTGAGCGCGATGACGTCGGCCCTGAGCGCCGGTTCGTCGGCGGTGAGCAGCGGCTCCATGCTCGTGGTGCCGGCGCTGGCGTTCGCCGACGGCGGGATAACTCTCTGGCTGGCGGGGAGCATCTTCGTCGGGGCGGTGCTCTCCTGGACCATGCTCGCGAAGCGGCTGCGCCGCTACACTTTCGCCGCCGGTAACTCGCTGACCGTCTCGGAGTTCCTGGAGAAGCGGTTCGACGACCGCATCGGCGTCCTCCGGCCGCTGATGGCGGCGGTCACGCTGTTCTTCGTCATCATCTACGTCTCATCCGGTCTCGTCGGCGGCTCGAAGCTGCTCCAGGAGACGTTCGGGTTGGAGCCCGCCGCAGGGATCGTCCTGACCCTGCTCGCGGTGGCCTCGTACACGCTGGTCGGGGGATTCCTCGCGGTCTCGCGCACCGACGTGTTCCAGTCGCTGCTGATGCTGGCGTCCTTCGCCATCATCCCCGCCGTGCTGCTGCAGGCGACCGACAACCCGGTGACGGGAGTGCTGTCCGGAGGGTCGGATTTCCTCAACCCGTTCAACGACGCGCAGGGCGGCGCGCTCTCCTGGGTCTACGTGGTGTCGCTGCCGGGCTGGGCCATCGGAGCATGGGGGTCGCTGCGCGTGCTGCAGCGGTACATGGCGATAGAAGACGAAGCGAAGATCCCTGCCAGCCGCAACATCGGCGTCGCCTGGCTGTTCCTCATCACGGTGTTCGGTCTGGTCATCGGATGGGCGGCCCGTCCGGCGCTGGAACAGGCCGGGGTGCTGGCCGCGGCGGTGGCCGACCCGGAAAAGGTCTACTTCCTGGTGACGGAAGCGTTCTTCCATCCGCTTGCGGCGGGCGTCCTGTTGTGCGGGGTGGTTGCGGCGGTGATGAGCACGGCGGACTCGCAGCTGCTGTTGGGGTCGGCGGTTGCCGCGGGCGACCTGCCGTTGCTGCGCAGGTTCACCTACTCAGTCCGGACCCGCTCGCGCATCTGGCTCGGGCGGCTGCTGCTCGTATTGATCGGCGTCGTGTCGATGGCGATCGCGCTGTACAAGCCGGACTCCATCCTGGACCTCGTGGCGTACGCTTTCGGCGGGATGGGAGCGGCCTTTGGTCCGTGCATCATCCTGGCGTTGTACTGGCGTCGGTTCAACTGGTGGGGAGCGATGGCGGGGATAGTCGCCGGGACCGCCGTTGCCTCCGTCTGGGGCTTCACGTCGGGAGGCCCTGGCGGCGTCTGGGACGTCATGGTGGGCACACCCGGCTTCGCTGCCGGCCTGACCGCGTCTGTCGTCGCCACCCTGCTGACCCCCCGTCCGTCAGTGGACGTGGTCGCCCTCTTCGATGAGGTGAACTCCTCTCTCCCTACAAGGGGAGAGGGCTAGGGTGAGGGTACTGCGGAGGCGGAGCGGTGGGCGGCGTCCCTCGTGGGCGCCCTGCCCGGCTCCCCTCTCCCGATGGCGGGAGAGGGGGTGGGGGTGAGGGTTGGGGGCCGGTGGAGCGGACCCCTACGTGTCGCGCTCGCTGGTCGGGCCGACCTCGCCCGTGCAGTACGGGATGAACGCCTTCATCCGGCACGGCGCGCCATGCTTCTCGAGCTCGGACTCGAAGATGCGGTGTATCTCCCGGTCTTCGTCCTCGTACTCGATCTGCATCCCGCCTTCCTTGATGCTGACGTTCGACTCGCCCCACTGGCTCGGCTGGCCATCGCCGCTCCGCAGCGCCAGGTAGCGCGCAGGCTCAGGGCCGGTGTTGAAGTGCTGGTGGTACGTCGCGTCCGCGGGAACGATGACCATGCCGCCCTTCTTCCACGGCGCGATCTCGTACTCAGCCTTGTCGTTGTCCCACCACAGCGCAGAGAACCCGACGCCGCCCAGGATCACCAGGTGCGCGCCCGGCCCATGGCGGTGGCCCTTCTTGTACGTCCCCACCGGGAACTCGGAGATGTGCGCCCCCGTCACGTTCCCTGCGAGGTCGAAGTGCGTGTTGATGCCGCCCGCGCCACGGTCGCGGTACTTCCACAGCCGCATGATGTCCGCGTTCGGCACGAAGTTCGTCTTCCAGATCGTCCCGAACTTGGAGCCCTTCCGTTGGTACAGCGTCCCCTGCCCGTTGAAGAAGTCCTCGTCTTCGCCGGAGAAGCGGTCCTTGAACCTGAACGAGTTGTTGAAGACGAATTCGTTGCTGCGGAACATGCGCATCACCGGCGGCGCGTTCGTCATCGACACGTACCGCGCTGGCTCCGCGCCGCTGCCGTTGAAGTGCTGGTACGCCGCGTTCAGAGGGATCACGAGGAGGCTGCCCGCCGCCCACTCGAACGTGGCCTTCTGGCCTTCGCTCAGCCAGACGCTCGTCGCGCCCCGGCCGGAAACGACGTACATCACCTCTTCGTACATGTGGCTCTCGGGCTCCGACTTCCCGCCGGGCTTGATCTCCACCAGGTGCGCGTCGTTCGGCAGCATCGCGTTCGGGATGTTGATCACCGCGCCCTTGCCGCCCTTCCGCTCCCAGTCACCGAGCTCGACGTCGCTCAGGTCCTCGAACTTGTACTCGACGATGCGCTTGACGCCCTCGCGCTCGATCCAATCGAAGTACGGATCGCCCGCTTCCCACATGTCCATCTTGTCGGGGACTTCTGCCTCTCGCAGGTCAACGACTGCCATCTTCCGCTCCTCTCCATTGTTCTCGTGGTTCGTGCGTCCCACTTTACCACGCCCGCGCCATGTCCCGTCATTTGTATGTTGTAGCTGCCGCTCAGATCGGCCAATCTGAGCGGCAGCGTGGAGGGCGCGTCGACTGTCATTAGGTGAGCACTGGTCATCCCGGATGCTGCGCCGCGCTGGAGTAAGACACCCCCCACGCTACCTCGTCGCTCCGAACAGATACATGGGCTTCGGGCCCGCATTGCAAGTGCGGAGGACAACAAAGATTATGGCATGGAGGCGAGCATGGTGGAGACCGTTGCCGGAATAGACGTGGGCAAGTGGCGGCTGGACGTGTCGGTTTCGCAGGGTCCGGTGCGGAGCTTCGACAACACCGCAGAGGGCATCGCGGCGCTGCTGGGCTGGGTAACGAGCCAAGGTGCGAGTGAAGCGGTGTGCGAGCCGACCGGTGGGTATGAGCGGGAACTGGTGCGCCGGTTGCAGGAGAGCGGGCTGCCCGTGCACGTTGCGCACCCGAACAAGGTGCGTAACTTTGCACGCGCTGCGGGCCACGAGGCGAAGACCGACGTGCTGGACGCGCGAGTGCTCTCGCACTACGGGGAAGTGTTCCAACTGGCCGACCGGCTGCCCGACGATGGAGAGGGCCAGGAGTTGAAGGAACTGCTGAAGCGTCGCAAGGATCTGGTGGACCAGCGGGTGCAGGAGCGCAACCGCCTGGAGAAGGGTCTGCGTGGAGGGGCGCGCAGGTCCACCGAGCGGCACATCGAATGGTTGGACGAAGAGATCGCCCGGATGGATGAGGAGTACCGCAAGGCGTTGAGAGAGAGCGCCCGTCTGTCGGAGACGGCGGCGCTCTCTCGGAGCGTGCCTGGAGTGGGGGAGCTGACTGCAGCTTCGCTGGTGGCCTATCTGCCGGAGTTGGGGCAGTGTGAGGGCAAGGCACTGACCGCCTTGGTGGGCTTGGCGCCCTGGTCGAGGGACAGTGGCACGCAGCGCGGGTATCGCTCTATCCGGGGAGGCCGTGGGGCGGTGCGTCGTGTGTTGTACATGGCGGCGTTGTCGGCAGTGCGTTCCAACGAGGACCTGGGATGCTTTTACCGTGGTCTGCGGAAGCGGGGAAAGACCGGGAAGGTGGCGCTGGTAGCGGTGATGCGCAAGCTGTTGCTGTTGTTGAACGCCGTTGCCCGACGGGGAACGGCGTTCAACAACAATCCCCCCGCCGCTGCAGTGGCTTGACTCACAACACAGATACTCCAGCGGAAGCTGGAATCCAGACGCGCGGCACAGACGCGCGCGTGCGCCATAGGGGCACCCGGTCACGCGGCGACGTGGAGGTGGGCCGTGTCGCTGCATTTCTCCCCTCTCCCGGTGGCGGGAGAGGGGCTGGGGGTGAGGGTTGGTGGGGCCTGGGTGGTGCCTGTCATGCTGAGCGGAGTCGAAGCATCTCTCACACGGAACGAGGCCGGGAGGAAGCGGTTCGTGGTGAGCCCGTCGAACCACGCCTGGTTCCTGGTTACCTACCTTTCCTCCCGCATGGCAGCAACCTTCTCGACAACTGGCATGTCAACGAACCGGATCACGCATGGATGCGGCAAGCGGCGCACGAAGACCAACTCGCCGAAGTCCTCGTCCTCGGTAACGGGTATCCGTTGCTCTTCGAGTGCAAGAGCCAGGAGTTCTTCGTCTGCAGCCCTTGGGTCCCTCTCCAGAACCGACAGGACATCGTGCCTTGAATCCATTAAAACGGCACGCATACCGCGAGAGGATGCGCAGACATCCAGCAGGAACCTCACGATGCTTCGCGCACCGGCACCCGTTCATGGACGTGTTCACCCGACACCGACCTGTGCGCGAACAACAGGCACGCCTGAACGTCTTCGGGTTCCAGGAATGCGTATTCGCGTATCATGCCCTCGGGAGTGTCTCCGGCAGCGAGCATCCCCAGAACGTGTTCCACCGCGATACGCAGGTCGCGGATGATGGGTTTTCCGCCGAAGACGTCCGGGCGCACTGTGATGCGCTCGAGCAGTTCATGCTCAGTGGTCATGACGATTCTCCTCTGCCAATCATACTCCAGACGCGTAGCCACGATTTTCAGCATGTCCCACTCCCCGCCTACCCCTCTTCCCGCACCTGCGACCCTGCGCGCAGGTCCTGCAGGCGGTGCACCTGGCCGCTCCGCCAGCCGTAGCCGAGCGCGAACGCCAGCACAGCGACGGCGCCCGCGATAGCCGCGAACGGCGCTGACACCAACGCCGCCACACCCGCGAACTGCAGTTCGCCCATCGGGCGCACGCTGGTGTGCACCATGCTCCAGATCCCCATCACCCGCCCGCGGTATTCGTTCGCTACCAGCATCTGCAGGTTCGTCTGCACTGCCACGTTCAGCATGGACGCTCCCGCGCCGTACGCGAACAGCAGCCCGAGCGACACCCAGTACCACTCCGACAGCGCGAACGCCACCATGAATACGCCCATCGTCACCGCCCCGCCCGTGAGCAGCGTCCGCTGCTGGTGGGGTGACGTGAGGCTCGACGCAATGAATACCCCCGCGACGCTCCCGATGCCCATCGCTCCCCACATGTATCCCAGCCCCTCCGGCCCGACGCCCAGGATGTCCTTCGCGAATATCGGGAACAGCACTGCAAGCGCCACCCCGAATGCCATGTTCCAGTACGCCGTGCCGATCAGGAAGAGGAACACCTTCTCCCGCTTGACGTAGCCCAGCGCCGCGGCCATGTCGGCCAGTACGCTTCGCCCTCGTGAACGTACCACTGCGGGCAGGTGCACTCGCCACAGCAGCGCCGCGTACACGGCCACTGCGGACGCCGTGACGGCGAACACCACACCGCCCGCGACGCTCGCTGAACCCGACGTCTCGAAGAAGAACTCGCTGAGCAGCCCGCCCGCCACCGGCGCGCCCACCCGTGTCGCCGGATGGATCATCGCATTCAGCCCCACGGCGCTCGGCATCGCCTCGCGTTCGACCAGGTGCGGGAACATCGCCTGCCGCGCGGGTCCCTCGAAGGACCCGATCGCCGACAGGATGAAACCGCCCGCTATCACGTGCCACGCCGTCAGCATGCCGGCGATGCCCAGGCCCGACAGCGTGCCCAGCGCCACGATGAACAGCAACTGCACCGTGATGAGCAGCTTCCGCTGGTCGAACTTGTCCGCCAGCGCCCCGCCGAACAGCGTCAGCGCCGTGGACGGGATGAGTTGGGCGACGCCGTTCGCGCCCAGCAGCCACGGATTTCCGGACAGCTGATAGATCAGCCACCCCTCGATCATCCACTGCATCTGCTGGCCGGATACGGCAACGACGAACCCCACCCAGAACAGGCGGAAATCCCGATACCGCAGCGCGCTGAACCTCCCTGCCATACCGCACAGTCTACCTTGCTGCGCATTCGGTGGAGAGCCGTGCACCCGCGCGCCATCGTCTCTCTGGACTAGCAGGAATAATACATCTATAGTGGGTTGAGAGGAGACTGGTACACCAACCAGAGCAATGCCGTTACCCTTGGAAATGGTCGTGGATGGCCCAGCCGTCTCTCAACAGACTCGCCGGAAGGCCCGAGTGAAGGCATGGACGCAGCAGGTTGAGAACGCCGCGAAGGGCCAGTGGAACCTTGGCCCCCCCGTACGGAGGGGAGGTAAGAGTGGCCATAACGTACTTCTTTGACGCGACACCGATGGATGTCGACAATATCCCCAAACCGATCCTCGACGCGTTGAAGGGGCTGGTCTACGCTGATGATGCTCAAGTGACCGACGTCCTTTGCCGCAAGAGGAATCGTAGCGAAGACCTGCGAATCCAGAATCCCTCACACATCTTGCGGGCCAGACTTCGCGGCCAAGGGCAGTTCCTGCACATAGTTGTTGATGGGGCCATGAGTCGGGAGGTAACACAATGGTGAGAGCAGCGAGCAATGCGGAATACCTGCTCACTCGCCAGGCGGCGGAGGAATACCGCAACCAGGGATACGAAGTTACCTTGGAAGCTCCACTCGATTTCTTCCCCGGCTTCCATGCAGACGTGCTTGCCAGGAAGAACGACGAAGTCAGGGTCATCGAGGTGAAATCGCGGTCTTCTCTGAATGCGGTCCCACAACTCGCAGAACTTGTGCAAATCATCGATTCCAAGCCTGGATGGGACTTTGAACTCCTTCTAGTGGGGGAACCCGAGAAGGTCGAATCGCCTGAAGGAACCCGTGAGTTCGATAACGGCAGCATCGTAGACCGCATCGAGCAAGCCGAGAAGGCCCTCGCGTCAGGTCTTCCTGAAGCTGCCTTCCTACTGGCCTGGTCGGCATGCGAAGCAGCGATCCGGGAGAGGCTCCGGGCTCACGGTATATCCGAGGCAGGCATATCTTCTGCAGCCTTTGTCCTCGACCAGGCCGTCTACCAGGGAGTCATATCGAGGGACCAGTACAACAAGCTCACCGGCATGCGGAAATACAGGAACGCCATCGTCCATGGGTTCAGCGTCGACGGCTTCAGCGACAAGAGGGTAGAGCAGCTCATCAAGAGCGTACGTCGCATGGGCGCAGCGCGAGCCCCCCGCGTGGGGTAACATCCCCCCATGCAGACCCCATTCGGCATCGTTGACGGCGACGGACACGTAACCGAGTCCGAGGACCAGATACGCCCGTACATGGACGAACCCTACCGCTCGCGCGGCGGACAGATACGCGCGGGCCACAACTACTGGGACATCAACCTCGGTGGGCGGCTCGGCTCCGTCGCGAAAGACGCCCAGACGTGGCTCGACGCCATGGACGAAGGCGGCATGGAGACCGCTATCCTCTACCCCACGTCCATCGGCTTCACTGCGGCCCTCATCTGGGAGCCGGACGTCGCGGTCGCCGTCTGCCGCGCCTACAACGACTTCCTCTGCGAGGAGTTCACCAGCGTCAGCCCGCGACTCAAGAGCGTCGCGCTCCTCCCGCTGCAGGATGTGGACGAGGCCGTCAAGGAGTTGCGGAGGGCCGTCACCGAGCGCGGGCACTCCGGCGCGATGCTCTCCGCCATCGGCGCGCACCCGCCGCTCGGACGCGCCCAGTACTTCCCGCTCTACGAGGAGGCGCAGCGCCTCGGCGTCATGCTCGCCGTCCACTCCTCCACCCAGGGCATCCACCACCTCGCCGCGGACGACTACCAGCGCTTCATCGAGGTCAATACCTTCTGCTTCCCGGTCGGCCTCTTCCGTCATATCGTGAGCATGATGTTCGCCGGCATCCCGGAACTCTTCCCCGGCTTGCGCGTCGGCTGGATGGAGGCCGGCTGCGGCTGGGTCCCCTACTGGCTGGAGCGCATGGACGAGAAATGGAAGATACGGGGCGCCGACGAGGCCCCCATGCTCCGCAGGTCGCCCACCGAGTACGTCCAGCAGGGCAACTGGTTCTTCCACACCGAGGCCGACGAGAAGATGCTCCCCTACACCGCCTCCGTCATCGGCGCGGACAAGCTCTTCTTCGCTTCGGACTTCCCGCACTGGGACTCCGAGTACCCGCACAACGTGCAGGAACTGCTCGCCCGCGAGGACATCGACGAGACCCTCCGCCGCAACGTCCTCCGCGAAAACGCCCTCCGTCTCTACGGGATGGCCTGACGCCCCCGGACCCAGGAGCGTGATCATGGAACCACTCAACTGGCGCAAGCGCATCGGCCTCATCACCACCAGCGGGCAGGTCGTCACCGAACCGCGCTACTACCAGCTCGCGCCGCCCGGCGTCACCTTCCACACCTCCCGCATGCTGAACACCGGCGGCGAGGACGGCCTCATCCGCATGGAGGAGAACGCCCCGCGCGCAGTCGAGGAACTGGCGACCGCCGACGTCGACGCCATCGCCTACTGCTGCACCGTGAGCGGCGCGATGCGCGGAGTGGAAGAAGACCGCGCCTTCTGCGAAGACATCTGGGAGAGCACCGGCATCCCCGCGACCTCCACCATGCTCGCCTGCGCGGAAGCACTCAAGCACCTCGGCGCACGCCGCATCGTGCTGACGAGCCCGTACGTCGACAGCCACAACGAGCACGAGGCGCGCTATCTCCTCGAGGCCGGCATCGAACCCGTCCTCATGCGCGGCATGGGCCTCACGTCCGGCAGGCAGTACTCCCGCGTAACGCCGGACGAGATTCGCCGCTTCTGCCTGGACGCCTGGCAGGACGCCTACGCTCTCTCGCCGGACGCCCTCTTCGTCAGCTGCATGAACTACGACGCCATCGCCGTCGCCGAGAACCTGGAGCAGATCATCGGCAAGCCGGTCGTCACCTCGCACACCGCCACCCTCTGGCGCGCCCTCGCCATCGCCCATGTCTCCGACCCCATCGCAGGCGCAGGCTGCCTCCTCGCCGCACCGCGCTAGGAAGGCGGCACTCTTTGTACTACACGACCATGTAGGCCTCGATGACGTGCAGCCGCGAGTGCTCCTCCGACCCGCACTGGTGGCCGTCGAGATGGCGTAGCGCCCTGCTGAGTCTCGTTGACTGGCCGTCTACACCGGTGTATACCCCGTTTCGCGGCCATCTGCGGGCAGGCATTCCGTTCCAGGTCCAACGCACGTCCTGCCGAGGTACTCGCCAATCGCGAGAACGGAGCGACACGTGATGAACTCGTCGACGGACCGGCCGCTGAAGATGGGAATCATCGGGCTTGGCATGGGTGGGTCTGAGCTGGTTCCACCCATGGAGCAGGACCCGAGGATCGAATTGGTCGCCGCCGCGGACATTGACGACCGTCCATTGCGAGCGCTGCAGCGCGAACATCCCGGTGTCCGCAGCTACTCGAGTGCAGAAGCTCTTTGCGGTGACCCCGATGTCATGGGTGTCTGGATCGCATCTCCCAACCATCTGCACCTGGCGCACACCCTCACTGCCGCCAAGGCGGGGAAGCACGTCATCTGCTTCAAGCCCATGGGCACTACCCTCAGAGACGCGTTCAGGATGGTGAACGCGGCGGAAAAGTACGGCGTCAAGTTGATGATTGGCGGGTTGCATTCTTTCTACGGGCCCTTCCAGTCCATGCGGCGACTCATCACCTCAGGGAGGATCGGCAACGTCACGGCAATCAACTCCCTCGCGTACACCGACTGGCTCCTGGCGCCGCGAGTGCCCGACGAGGTTGACACTTCTCTGGGAGGCGGGGTCTTCTATCGCCAGTCCCCGCACCAGGTCGAGACGCTTCGGTTCCTAGGCGGCGGCATGGTCCGCAGCGTTCGGGGACACATCGGGCAGTGGTCCGGGGCGCGACCGTGCCCTGGCTACCACATGGCCTTCTTCGAGTTCGAAGACGGGGCGACCGGCACGATGGTGTACAACGGCTACGGCTACTTCATGACTTCGGAGCTGGTGCCCTGGGGCGGAACAACCGGGTTCAACCGTTCCGTCCCGGAAAGTCGTGCCGCGGTGCGCAAGAGCTTGGTCGAGGGCAGCGGGCAAGGACAGGAGGAGGACCGCAAGCAAACGGTCCGCATGGGGCCGGCTGGCGCCCAATGGATGCGGGACCGGCGGGCCATACCCACGAACCGTGCCCCATGGGTCCCCGGACACCTCGGTATGACCATCGTCACCTGCGAACGCGGAGACATCAGACAGTCGGGGTTCGGTCTCTATGTATACGACGGCGATGGCAACCACGAGGAGCCCGTGGAGGACATGGCGCGGGAGGTAGGCCGCGTGGAGTTGAATGAGTTTTACTCGGCTGTGCTCCAGGGCAAACCGCTGTATCACGACGGCCAGTGGGGATTGGCGACGATGGAGGCGCAGATGGCCATCCTCAGTTCGTCTCGCCAGCGTCGGGAGGTGCGCCTCCGTCATCAGGTACCGCTCGCGTCGGGGTACGACTCGTAGGCAGCGCCATAAGACGTGTCTGGCACAAGCGGCGGGCGAGGCCACTGCTTGGGCGGGGGCGTCTGATCCCCTCTCCCTACAAGGAGGCCTTTGCATAACTCCGGAGGTATGCGGTTTGAGGACGGGAGCGGGGGCCTGATCCCCTCTCCCTTGAGGAGACCTTTGCATAACCCGTGAGGGGAGACGCGGTGCGGGGTTATTTGATCCCTTCCCCCTGGATGGGGGAAGGTTAGGATGGGGGTGAATCGGTGAAGTTGGGACGCGCGATGAGGTTACGCAAAGGTCTCTTGAGGGGAGAGGGTTAGGGTGAGGGTGAACCGGCGGGGGGTGGTCTATGCAAAGGTCTCTACAAGGGGAGAGGGTGCGCATCTCGATGCGCGGGTGAGGGTACTGTGGGGGCAAGGCGGGCGGGTGACGTGAGGTTCCAAGCGCAGCGCGCTGCTCCCCCACCCTCACACCTTGCGCGCGTACGTCGTGATGCCGTCCGCCCAGTCGAAGCGGCGCGCGACGCTGTGCATCGTCCGCAGGAACGGCGCAGCCGCGCCGAGCAGCCGCGTCTTGTGCAGCAGGCGTACCGGCGCGTACAGCCCCTCGTTGGTATCGTCGGCGTCCACCACACCGGCCAGCGTCGCGGTCTCGGTCGCCAGGAACGTTTCGAGCCCCACGTCGGCCAGCATCTGCGTGAGCGTGCGCCGCGAGAAGTAGTAGACGTGCTCCGGCATGCTGTAGTGCCGCCAGCGCGCCCCCACGATGCGCGGCCACAACCCTTCCACGTCGTGCGTGCCCACGATCAGCACGCCGCCCGGCTTCAACAGCCGGTGCACCGACCGCAGGACGCCCTTCGGGTCCGGCAGGTGTTCGACCGTCAGCAACATCGTCGCGAGGTCGACGCTGTCCGGCGGGAGGTCTACGTCGTCCAGCGTGCCGGTGAAGACGTCGAGCCCGAACTCGCGGCGCGCGTACTCCGTCGCGTACGCCGACACGTCCACGCCGTAGGGCGTCCACCCCCGCTGGCGCAGCTGGTCCAGCACGATGCCCATGCCGCACCCGACGTCCAGCGCCACGCTCGGCGTCACGTCCTTCAGCGGACGCAGCAACTCGCTGACCACGAAGCGCAGGTGGCCCGTCAGCGCCATGTAGTTCGAGTAGCCGACGCGGAGCTCGTCGTACTCGCTGCCGCCGCCGTAGTAGTCGCCCTCGTTGTAGATCGTCGCGAGCTCCGCTGCGACCGGGCGCGGGTTGATGAACACCAGGCGGCACTCGTTGCACCGTACGACCGTATAGCCCTTGATGACGTGCAGCGGCGAGTGCTCCTCCGACCCGCACAGGTTGCACGCCACGGTCTCATATCGCATCTCCGTCATGCGCATACCTCCGTGTCTTGGCTTGCTTGGACGAGCGGTCATTCAGGCGACGGAGGACTGACCTTGGTTCAAGGAATCGTTGGCACACCTTCCGCCGCAGCTGCACGCTGGAGCGCAACATCGAGAGTCCCCAGTGTCGCCTGCCGCCGCTGCGCCAGTTCCAGGTAGAGTGCGTCATAGAACGTGAGCCTGTGCGCTCTACAAAGAGCAAGGGTAGCGTGGTAGCCCGCTGACTCATCAACCGCCGGCATTAAGTGGTTGAGCAGACCGAACCACCGGTCAACTTCTCCACTCGATATGCGGCCACGCCGCTCGCTCGAAACGAGCGCGTTGCGCATCTCCACTTCCCAGAGGTGTGGAACTGTCGTATCAGCGCCTTGAAGAAGTGCACTCGCCACTCCCATCTCCCTCCCCCCGCCTTCACCAAGGCACAAAGCCATGGCGAGTGATGCATCGATCACGAACCCGCTCACCCGTCGCGCCCCTCGCGTATCAAGGCAACCAGTTCCTCTGGAGACGGGCCGGACAAGTTGGCCTCGGCCCGGGCGCGCTCGAAGTGGGCCCAAGCCTTCTCACGGGCCGCCCGTGTCTCCGGGTCGGTGGCCGCGATACGGGCGATGGGAGAACCGTCCCGCGTAACGACGAGTTCACCCCCGCGTGCATCGAGCTTGGCTATGACCTCCGCGTAGCGCGCCACGAACTCGACGTCCGATACCGTTAGCACGGGTTTCTTGGTTGTTGCCATGGCGAATCTCCTTCACTACAGCATTGTCAGTATCTCATAGAGTACGACCTGCAACCGCGTACGTCGCCGGCACAATCGTCCGGCGAATCACAGCAACCTCCCCAAGCACGGGTGCAGGGCCGTGCCCTGCTTTCACGCCCGCGCGGCCTCGGGCCTGAATATGGCGATGCACTTGCTCGAGTTGAAGATGTAGCTGGGCGCCCAGGCCGCGATCTCGGGGATGCGGCCTTCCATCGCTCCGGCGAGGCACACCCAGTTCAGCACCTCGTGCTGGCCCGATGCGCGTATCTGCTCCGGGTCGAAGTCCCGCCAACCCTTCAACCGTCCGGCCTTCAGGTCCTCGTAGTGCTCACGGTCCGACTCCGTGTCTCCCCACAGGTGCCCGTGCATCGGCGTGAGCGAGGCATGGGACCAGCTCGACGAACCGATCACCACCGCCCGGTAAGGGCTCCGCTCGATGCACTCCGCCACGGCCCTGCCAAGGTCGTAACAACGCCAGGGCGGCGCGCAGTCCGGCGGGTGTACTTCCCGCTCCGTGATTCTGCCGATCTCGGTCGACCCGTCCGGGAGCGGAACGCTCAGGTCGCGGCCGTAGGAGTTCACGTGGAACGGGACGAACGTGTACGGCCAGCCGTTCCGGTCCCAGTCGAGGTAGTCGACGGTGCGTGCGAAGGCGTGACCCAGTGACGCCGCATGGTGCATCTTCCACGAGCAGGCGACATCGAACCCGCTTCTGGTCAGTTCGTTCGCGAGCCACGTCCCAATCTTCTGGCTGCCCCTGGCAGTGTCCTGGAGCGGCGGACGTTCGATCCGCGTCCCCACGTTCACACCAACGCGATCGGCGCGGTAGCGGTCTTGTGAGGGAGGCCTGTTCAGTTGCATCTCCTCGCATCCGAATACGCAGAACGGGGGGATGACGTCCTCATGGAAGTTCTCGTACTGGTCGTCGCCGAAGACCAGCACGAAGTCGGGGTTGAACTCGTTCACCGCCTGGCGAGCAGCGCGGAAGCCTTTCACCACTTCCTCCCGGTGACGGCGAGCCGCGGTGACTCCCTCGTCGTCGCCCCACTCGTCCCGCATCTCCTGCGGCCAGTTGGCCTTGTCCTTCCAGTGCTCGGGCGTCTTCTCGCTCCTCAGGTTCACGCGGAAGAAGTTGTTGGCCATGGTTTCGTCCGTCAGGCCCGGGTGAGGCCCGTGCGGCATGCCTATCCCCAGTATCTCGCCCATGGTTCCCTCCTTTTCCTCGGGGACTAGTGCGCCTGCGCGGCCCCCGCAGTCCGCAGTTTCGCTCGCGAGCAGACCACGTCCACGAGCGCCGTCCTTCCGCTCTCGACAGCCGCCCGGAGCGCGCCCGCGATCTCGTCCGGCTGCTCCACGCGGAACGCTTCACACCCCAGCTCCTTGGCGATCGCCGCGAAGTTGAGCCCGGGCAGGAAATCGACGCAGTCCTCCTCCGGCAGCCCCGGCTCATTGAGACCGCCGTTGTTGAACACCACCACAGTCAGGGCAACGTTGTACCGTGCCGCCGTTTCCAGTTCGCTCAGGATCCCGCACAGCAGGCCGCCGTCGCCCTCGAAGCAGATCACCCGTTTGTCCGGCGCCGCCAGTTTCGCGCCGATCGCCATGGGCAGACCCGTGCCGATAGCGCCAGTGCCCCTCGGCGATATGAACGTCGTGCCGGCGTCCACCAGGATGTTGTTCGTGCCGAACACGAACGAGTTGGAGCCGTCGGAAACGAGGATGGTGTTCTTATCGACGAACCGCTCGACCTCGTGGACCACACGCGCGGCGTGGATGGGCACAGCGTCGGATTCCGTGATGCTCCTGATGTCTGCGTGCCACTGGTCCATCAGTTCGCGTATCTCGTCCACACGCGCCTGCCGGGATGCCGGACCCGCCGCCGTTCGCGCGTGCAGCGCGCCTGACAGCGCTTCGAGACCGAGCTTCGCGTCCGACACGATGGCGACCGCCGTATCGTAGTTGCGGCCCGGCTCCTCCGGGTCCACGTCCATGTGGATGATCGTGGCGCCGGGGTCGGGGACCGTCCAGCGGTTTGTCGCCATCTCGTTCGTGCGCGTTCCCACCAGCAGGACGATGTCCGAGTCGTTGACGATCTTGCGCGCTATCCGGGCTCGCCCCAGCGGCCCGCCCATGCCGCCGAACCCGCCGGTCGGGCCGGCGCTCAGCTCATGGCGCTCCGGGAACGAGCCCTTTCCGGAGAGGGTCGTTGCGACGGGGATCCGGCCCGCTTCGGCGAGGCTGAGCAGCGCGTCCCAAGCCCGTGAAAGCACGACGCCCCCGCCCGCGATGATGCACGGACGCTCGGCGTTGCTGAGGAGCGCAGCCGCCGACTCGATGGCTGCGGGGTCCGGCCCGAGGCGCTGCGCGGGGAAAACGCCGTACTGCGGCTCGCAGCGCGGCTCCGCGTCGAACGAGAACGCGGGGTTGACCGTCGTTGGCCCTGCGCCGCGCAGGTTGACCATCACCGGGCGCGGTCTGCCCGTGGTGCTCACGCGGAACGCCTTCGCCAGCACCTCCAGCGCCATCGACATCTCCGGAACGTCCCCGATCCACTTCGTGACCGGGCGCATCATGCCCACCTGGTCCTGCGCGAACTGGGAGTTCCTTCCCTCCAGGACGACGGGCACGCCGTCCAGCAACACGATCACCGGCACCGACGAGGTCCACGCCTCGGCGAGGCCCATGATCGCGTTGGGCGTCGCCGCCTTGTTCAGCGACATCACCCCCACCCGCCCGCTGACGCGGGCATACCCGTACGCCATCAGCGCGGCGGACGCCTCGTGATGGATGACGATCTGCTGCACCCGTTCCCGGTCCAGGGGATAGACGCGCATGCCGAAGAGGTGCGTTACCCCATAGCGGGCCAACATCTCACTCAGATGCTCGTGAACGTCTGCCTTCATCGCACGAACCTCCAGGCCGTTACGGTGGTCCCATCGGGGCCTAGCGTATCACTTGCTGTCCCCGTACGGCGGACGCATCGCGTGCCACGGCGTCGCCTGCTCGTAGGCATGCGCGACGCGGAAGATCGACGTCTCGTCGAAGCGCTTCGCCATCACGTGCAGCCCCATCGGCAGGCCGTCGTCCGAGAAGCCCATCGGCACGGACATCGCGGGCGCGCCGGAGTAGTTCGCGGGTGTGTGGAACCCATACTTCCGCATCTGCTCCACCGCCGCCTCCTTCGTCGCAGGCTCGCTCTTCGTGTCCACGATACGCGGCGGGAACTGCGCGTACGCCGGGACCACCGCCGCGTCGAAGCGCTCCAGCGCCCCGAGCGTCTGCGCCCGCAATTGGCTCCGCAGCTGCAGCGCCCGGTTGTGGCTCACCGCCGGAAGCAGCGCGGGGAGCAGCACGTTTCGGCGCACGCCCACGTCGTACAGCTCCGGCGTCTCGTTCAGGTGAGTCCACTGCAACGCCGCCCGGGGCGCGCTGATCGCGTTGTTGATGAGCCCACTCAGCGTGATGAGCGGCAGCGATACTTCCTCGATTTCCGCTCCGAGCGACCGCAGCACGCCGATGGCGTCGAGCGCCAGCTGCCGGATGCGCGGGTCCAGGTGCGGCGCGTCGATCGCCTCCTTGATGACTGCGACGCGCATCCCGCGGATGTCGCCGTCGAGCATCGAAGAATAAGGGGGCACCGGCAACCGCGCCGACATCAGGTCGTTCGCGTCGAAACCGGCGACTGCCTCCAGCAGCAGCGCGCAGTCAGCCACCGACCGCGCGATCGGCCCTGCCGTGTCCTGGTACCAGCTGCTCGCGATCATCCCGTGCGTGCTCACCCGCCCCAGCGTCGGGCGTATCCCCACGGCGCCGTTATTCGATGCCGGACGCCGTATCGAGCCGCCCGTGTCCTCGGCGAGCGACCCTGCGCACAGCGCCGCCGCGACCGCGATGCCCGATCCTGTGCTCGACCCGCCCGCGTCGTGCTCCAGGTTCCACGGGTTGCGCGGCTGGCCGTACGGGAAGACCCATGTCACCGGCGACGCGAACTCCGTCATGTTGAGCTTGCCGAGCATCACCGCGCCCGCCTCGTGGAACCGCGCGATGGGCGTCGCGTCGAAGTCCGGCACGAACTCCGACAGGATGCTGGAGCCGCACGTCGTCAGTATGTCTTTCGTGTAGAACTCGTCCTTGTGCGCCAGCGGTATGCCGGTCAACGGCCCCACGGCCTCGCCCCGCGCCAGCGCCTCGTCGGCCCGCGCCGCCTGCTCCAGCGCGAACTCCGCCGTCACTGTCACGTACGAGCGCAACTCGCCGTCGAACCGCTCGATGCGGTCGAGGTACATCCGCGTCAGCTCAACCGACGACACCTGCCGCGTCCGCAGCAGGCGCCCAAGCTCCGTGATGGGCTTGTACGCCAGCGGCGCATCCGAGCTCTCGGTCAACGTCGGCCCGGTTCGTGGCGAGCCTGTCGAAGGGCCTGAGCTTGCTTCTTCTCCCGCTCGCCCTGAGCCTGTCGAAGGGCCTGAGCCTGCCCCCTCGCCCTGTGAGGGAGAGGGTTGGGGTGAGGGTGAAGCGTACCCCGGCGCCTCTGCCGGATACTGCAGCGCGGGCAGCGGCGCGACCCCGTACAGGTCGTACTCGTCGAGCACGCCGAGCGCCTCGCGCAGCGCGTTGAACTGCAGTGTCAGCGGCTCCACGTCCTCGTCCAGCAGCCGTAGCCCGGCCACCCGCGCCAGCCCTCGCATCTCATCCGGCGTGATGTCGTTCATTCGTCAACTCCTTCATATCCCCTCTCCCTACAAGGGGAGAGGGCTAGGGTGAGGGTACTCCGGGGCGGGGCGGCGGGGAGGTTGTCATTCCGCCATTCCCGCTTCCGTCCGTCGTCCCTGCGAAGGCAGGGATCTCGCCTCCCGCTGGGAGGCGAGAGGCGGGCCGTTTCTCCCCTCTCCCGATGGCGGGAGAGGGGCTGGGGGTGAGGGTTGGCGGGGCGTGGGGCGCGGGCCTTGTCATGCTGAGCGGAGCCGAAGCATCTCTCGGGGAACGTTCGTACACATCGACCCTCATCCCTCGACTCCCTGCATCCTGTGCATCCCTGTTGATCCGCCCCCTCACCACACCTCCCGGCCGCCGTTGACGAGGATCATCTGGCCGGAGATGAACCGCGCGTCGTCCGTGAAGAGGAACGCCATCACCCCCGCGAGGTCGTCCGGCACGCCGCGCCGCAGCATCGACGCCTCCGGCTCCGCGTACGCCTCGTCCGCCGACAGCGGCTCCTCCGTGTCCGAGGTCGTCGAACCCGGCGCGACGGTCACGACGTTGATGTTGTACTGCCCCAGTTCCCGCGCCACAGCCCGCGTGATGCCGGTGATCGCTGTCTTCGAGGCCACGTACTGCGCATTCGTAGCGTCGACCGCGCGGCTGATGCGAAGCGTGCTGCCGGAGCTGACGTTGACGATGGTGCCGGAGCCCTGCTCCCGCATGTACGGGTAGACCGCCCGGATGCCGAGGAACGTGCCGCGCGTGTTCACCGCGAACACGCGGTCCCACATGCCCATGTCGATGTCCATCAGCGACTTCGCCTCGAGCCCGTGGCGCGTCGTGATGCCGGCGTTGTTCAGCAGGCCGTCGATGCGCCCGAAGCGCTCGTGCGTCTGCTGCGCCATCGCGAGTGTGTCCTCCTCCGACGACACGTCGACGCGCAGCGGCAGCACCTCCGCCCCCGCCTCCGCGCACAGCGACGTCGTCTTCGAGAGATCGGCGACATCCGCGAGCGTCAGCCTGGCGCCCTCGCGCGCCAGCCTCGTCGCGTACGTGCGCCCCAGCCCCGACGCCGCCCCCGTCACGATGATGACCCGGCCCTCCAACAGCATCGCGCTCTCCTCGTGCGCAGCGAGCCGCGCTGCGCGCAATCCTACACCTTGAAAACGGACGGGTTGTCATGCTGAGCGCAGCGCAGCGGAGTCGAAGCATCTCTCAACAGCAGGCGGAGATCGGCGTATTATCCCCTCTCCCTACAAGGGGAGAGGGCGAGGGTGAGGTTACTGCGGAGGGCGGGGTGTGGGGCCTGACTCCCCTCTCTCACTGGGAGAGGGGCTGGGGGTGAGGGTTGGCTGCGAGGCGAGGACGAGGGTGAGGGTACTGCGGGGGGCGGGGTGTGGGGCCTGACTCCCCTCTCCTACTGGGAGAGGGGCCGGGGGTGAGGGTTGGAGGGGGGCGTGTGGGGTGGGCCTTGTCATGCTGAGCGAAGCCGAAGCATCTCTCGGGGACCGTCCGGCGAAGAAACCGCGCCGCTTCTCCCCTCTCCCGATGGCGGGAGAGGGGCCGGGGGTGAGGGTTGGCAGCGAGGTGGCTGTCTCCGCGCTCCGCTTGTGCTAACGTGCAGCCGTAACCGGCTGAACGGCAACGCAGCACAAGGAGGCCTTGTCATGGCAGTCATCGATTCCGATGCCCACGTGGTCGAAACCGACCGAACCTGGGACTTCATCCCGCCCTCCGACCAGCACCTGCGGCCCATCATGATCACGAAGCCGGACGACTCCGGCAACGACGTGCGCTACTGGGAGATCGACGGCGCGATACGCGGCACGGTGCGGCAGCCCGTCGGCAAACGCGAGGAGTGGGACCCCACCCGCATCGCGCCCGACATGGCCGCGTCGCAGGCAGCGTCCGGGCGGAAGCTGGCGACGCCCGATGCCTCCAAGCACATGGAGGACGTCGGCGCACGGCTGCGCCACATGGACGAGCTCGGCATCGACTACCAGATGCTCTACCCCACCATCTTCCTGCGCAAACTCGCCGACCGCGACGAGACGCGCGTCGCGCTCGCCAGGGGCTACAACCGCTGGATGGCCGACATCTGGACGCAGTCCGAGGGGCGCCTGCGCTGGGCCGCCGTGCTCCCGCTCTCCGTCATGGACGAGTCGATCAAAGAGCTGCGCTGGGCCGCGGAGCACGGCGCGAACGGCGTGTTCATGCGCGGCGTCGAGGAAGAGGGCGTCCTGCAGGACGAATACTTCTTCCCGCTGTACGAGGAGATGAGCAAGCTGGACATGGCCGTGACCGTCCACATCGGCAACGGCAACCCGCTCGTGGAGAGCCTGCTGAACCACGGCGCGGGCGGCTCGCCATTCTCCTCCATGCGCATCTTCTCGGTCGCCGCCTGCCACGCGTGGGTACTCGCGGGCATCCCGCAGCAGTTCCCGAAGCTCCGCATCGCGTTCGTCGAGGCTGCGGCGCAGTGGGCGCCCTACGTCGTGAACGACCTCCGGCGGCGCTTCCCCGGAAGGCACGGCAGACCCGCGCCGGACAACATCTTCGCCGAGAACCGCATCTGGGTAACGTGCCAGACCGACGACGACATCGGCTACCTGGTGGAGTACGCGGGCGAGGACAACCTGCTCATCGGCACCGACTACGGCCACACCGACCAGTCGTCCGAGATCGAGGCGCTGCGCATCTTCCAGGAGCAGGGCACGGTCGACCCGGACATCGTCAGCAAGATCCTCGACGCGAACCCCCGCGCGGTCTACGGGTTCTAGGGATGCTCTGAACAAGCCTGTCTCCTGCAGCCCCGCCTGTTCACCCCCATCCTAACCTTCCCCCATCAAGGGGGAAGGAATCAGGCGCCGCATGCGCAATCAGCGCAGACTCGCCACTTGTTCAGACTATCCCTAGCAATTCCCCTCTCCCTACAAGGGGAGAGGGCCAGGGTGAGGGTACTCCGGGGCGAGGGTGAGGGTGGAGCGGTTCGTGGTGAGCCTGTCGAACCACGGCGGCTCGTCCTACGCCCCACTCCCAGCCCCACAGACCCTCACCCCCATCCTAACCTTCCCCCATCGAGGGGGAAGGAACCCCTACCCCAACGTCGGGTCCAGTATTACCTTGCCGATAGCCTGGTTGTCGATGACCAACCTGAACCCGTCGGCGGCCTGTGCGAGCGGGAGCACGCGGTCGATCAGCACGCGGTACCGTCCCTCGGCGACGCCACAGAGCGCGGTGTCGGTGAATGCGTCCGCCTGCGCGCTCGACCCCAGGCCGCCCATGATCGTCAGGCGGTTCCGGTAGAGGCGGCGGACGTCGACCGGCAGGATGCCGTCCCCGGCGTGCGTGCCCACGGTGAGGAGACGTCCGCCGACCGCCATGCTCTCGATGGCCTTCGGCCAGAGGCGCGGGTCCCCGACGTTCTCGAACACCACGTCCACGCCCCGCCCATCCGTCGCCGCGAGGACTCCTTCAACGAGGTCGCTCTCCCGGTAGTTGATCCCATGGTTGGCGCCCATGCTCATCGCTATCGAGACGCGCTCGTCGGTCCCGGCGCCCGCAAGCACCGTGACTCCCGCTTCCTTCGCCAGCTGGATGATGCAGGTGGAGAGCGCTCCGGCAGCCCCCATCACCAGGACGCTTTCGCCCGCCTGGAGCTCCGATGTAGTGACGATCGTGTGCGCCGTCCCGAAATGCCGGCGAACGACGGTCGAGGTCGGAAAGTCGACTCCATCCGGGACGAGACCGGCACGCGACTCACGGAGCACGACCAGCTCCGCGTACCCGCCGAACGTGGCGAGCGCGGCCGTGCCCCCGACACGGTCGCCGACCCTCAGCGAAGTGACGCCTTCGCCCACGGCCTCGACGACCCCGGACGGATCGATGCCCGGTGTGAACGGCAGCGCCATGTCCATGCCCGAAGCGCCCGCGACCATCTGCACGTCCAGGGTCGTGTTGACAGAGACGGCATGTACGCGCACCAGCACCTCGCCCGGTCCCGGTACCGGGTCCGCGACTTCTTCGATCTGAAGCTGCTCGGGGCCTCCGAATGCTCTGACGACGATCGCTCTCATGCGTTCCTCCACGCCATGATAGCGGCTCCCGGCGAGCCGCTGCCGTGCGCTGGCGCGCGCCTGGATTCCACAGCTTCCGCTGGAATGACGAAGGCTTGTGGCCGGTCACCGCATCCTGATATACGCTAAGAGTGGAGGACGCCCGATGACGACGACCGCAGTTGGTGACCCGTTCGACGATGCCGAACGAGGTCTGGAATGGCTGGAGAAGCTCGAGGCCCTGCAAGCCCGCTCCGCGTCCGATCGCGCCGCCTATGAGGTCGCGGAGTACGTGATGCGACTGCGGGCAGCCGTGACCGCCCTCGCTGGCGACCGCACCGCCTCCGATCTGAGCGAGGCCGTGGGCCCGGAGACCGCACGGCTGGTGGAAGAGCTGCGGCAGGCCGGCGACAAGGACTACTGGAACACGAGGGTCCTTCCCGCCCTGCTGAAGTCGGACACCTGACGATACCGCACTCTGAGGCGAGGCGGCGTGGGAACTTGTCATGTTGAGCGCAGCCGAGAAATCTCTCAGGAGACGCCACTCCGTGCGCCCACGTCCTCCGAGAGATGTTTCGACTCCGCTCAACATGACAAGGGAGGGGCCTCCGGCTCCGCTCAACATGACAACCCCCTTCCTGCCTCCCGTCGTTCCTGCGAAGGCAGGAACCTCGCCCGGTCTTGGGGCGTCCCTCCCATGCCCCACCCCGCAGTACCCTCACCCTAGCCCTCTCCCCTTGTAGGGAGAGGGGAAGAGCCCTAACTACCACACCCCCAGCCTGTTGGCCGACGCCCCGCCGTCCTCCGCCGGTCCGATGCGTTCCGCGAACGGCGGCGGCGTGTCGTAGCCGAACGCTTCGATGGTTGCCCTCGCCGGCGGATCGTCGTCGCGGAGGAACGGCTCCGCCCCCGTCCAGATGCCGAACGACGGCGGCACGAGGAACGCGAGCGCGAGAGCGTCCGCCTTGTCCGGCGACGGCATGCCGCGCTTGCGCATCTCCCGCTTGCCCTCCAACCGCACCTGGCCGGAACTCGATATGTCGTAGCGCAGCCCGAGCAACTGCCCGGCGAGCTCCTCGTCGCGCGGGATTGCGATCAGCTGGAGATCGAACAGCCGGCGCAGCTCCCAGAAGATCTCCGAGCGACGGTTGAAGAAGCGCGTCGGACGCTGCGCCCCACCGCCGAAGTGGACGCCGTAGACCGGCGCGCCAAGCTCCCGCAGCCGGTCCACGACGCCCCCGCCGACGCCGCCCTCGTCGACGAATATCGCGGTGACGTTCATCTCCGCGGCGGTCCGCATGATCTCGTGCACGAGGCGCATCGTGTCGATGCGTCCGAGCGAGTGCACATCCAGCACGCGCTGCCCCTGCCGCACGCACAGCACCGACTTGTCGAACCCGAACCGCGCGACGTCCACGCCCATGTAGACGGGCTCGTTGGGGTCCGGGCGGGGGGCTGTCATGTTGAGCGGAGTCGAAACATCTCTCGGGGAATGTTCGTCTACCGCGGGTCGTGCCCCCGAGAGATTCCTCGGCTCCGCTGCGCTCCGCTCGGAATGACAATCAAGGGGGGCTGCGCTCCGCTCGGAATGACAATCGCCACCCACACCGGGCTGCGAGGTTCCTGCCTCCGCAGGAACGACGAACTCGGCCTCCCCACGCTCCATCGCCGACTCGACCGCCTCCCGCCCGATAAGCGAGTCGTCCAGCGTATCGGGGAACTGCGCGAGGACCGACGCCGCGTACAGCGGGTGGTCCTCGCCATAGTCGGCGGCGAACTCCTCCACGTCCTCCGGCGTGATCATCCCACGTCGTCCGCCGTCCTCGCCGGTGAAGTTGGGCGTGTCGAACGCGGAGATGGCGATGCGGTGGTAGAGGTTCCGCTTCGCGTGGTGGGAATCGTAGAACTCGCCGTCGCGGGAGAGCGCATTGCCCACCAGCAGCAGCCGGTCCGGTTGCAGCCGCTTGATCGCGTCCATCTGCAACTGCGGCATCGCGTGCGCCTCCGTGACGACGACGAGCAGCTGTTCCGAGTGGAAGCCCTGGATGTTGAGCGCGTTGTTGGTCGAGAAGCCGAGCGCGAACCGCCGCTCGTCGATGCGGTACGCGGACTTGAGCATCCTGCCGCTCAGGCGCCCTTCCGCCGCCGCATACGCCTCCCGCATCTCCTGCCAGACGACCTCATCGACCTGCCGTTGCGTCGGGCCGAGGGTGAGGGCCTTGCTCTCCGGACGCGTCTCCAGCCACCAGAGAACGGCGCGGCCCGCGGCCCAGTCCTTGCCGGAGCCGTTCGCCCCGACGACGCTGACGCGCCGGTGGTCCACCATCGCTTCGAGCATCTGCGCCTGCTTCGAGTACGGCGCTCCGGCATCGCCGAGCACGTCCGTCAGGAACCCAACGGGGTCGTTCGCGTACTGAGTGAAGTCTTCCATCACGGGGCCACCTCCGCCACCCGTTAACGAGAAAGCCCCTGGATTCCCGCTTCCGCGGGAATGACGGGGTGAGGGTTAACGAGAAAGCCCCCTCGCTCTCGCTGAGGGGGCAGCGTTCTTCCTGCGGCTCGTCCGACAGGGTCAAGTGCGCGCTCTACGCCGCGCCCTACCATCGTGCGGCATCGGCAAACGTCCGCGCAAGGGGCGCGTGTCACATGGATCCGTTCGATCCCCTCTCCCTACAAGAGGAGGAGTGTGGCGCCCCTGCGGGCCGACGGGTGAGGGCCCTGCAGGGGTGGGGCGTTGGGGTGCGCACGCAACATTGTCATGCTGAGCGGAGCGCAGCGGAGTCGAAGCATCTCTCGGGGCTATTCCTCCGTCAGCGCCCGCCTACGCCCGCTCCTCGTACATGTCCTCACGCCTGAGGCTCAGACCTTCCGGCCACCGTGCTGTGGGGTGGACCGGCCACGCCTCATTGAGATTGGGCGGGCGACCGTTGCCCAGCAACTCGCCAAGCTGATGGTTATGCTCGACGCCGGCCTTGAAGTGGGCCATGACGGAGGGCCGGGGCTTCTGCTCCACATGCGCCGCGATGTAGTCGCGCATGGCGTCTTCGAGCACGGCGCTGAGGCGGCGTCCCTCGCTCCTGGCAAGTTCGCGCAGGGCAGCCAGCAGTTCGGTTTCGGCCCGGCTGGAGAATCTCTCGCGTTGGATGGTCATCGCTGTCCTCTGAACCTCATCCCACGGACTCGTGCCGCTGGACGTGCTCGCGGAGCGCGCGGTTGATGTCCGTCTGGTAGCCACGGCCATCGCGTGTATGCACCTTGAACCAGGTCAACACGTCAGCGTCCAGCCGGAGCGTGACCTGCCGCTTCACAGGCCGGTAGAACACCCCTCGCCTGGCGTCGGACCAGTCGAGCACTTCGGGGATGTCTGTCGTATCGACCTGATCGTCCGGCAGCTGCTCCAACGCCTCGATCTCCACCCGTTGTTCTGCCGTCAGCTCAGCACGTCCCTTCTTCATACGCATTCCTTTCATGGCTGGTCGCCTTCCGCGCGCTGATGATGCGCCCCACTTCGTTCCCCGTGACTGCGTTACGCTCAGGCCAGGTATGGGCTACCATCAGAACCACCGCGCCGACCATTCCTGTCGTCCGCCATCGCCGTTCGTAGGGATAAGGGTCCTCCACTGTAGCTGCGAGCGGATCTTCGAACACGAGTACGGCAGTCTCGAAGCTGAGGCCGTGATCGCGCCGGTTCGCTGCATTCTTTGCTGGGTCCCATTCCCAGAACGTAGCGATATCTGTCATTACAGGATTGTAGTTACAGACGATGGCTTCGGCAACCCTCGAACCCCACCCTCTCCCTCAAGGAACCTCTGCGTAACCTCATTCGCCACTCCACACCCCGCCTCCACAGTACCCTCACCCTAGCCCTCTCCCAGAGGGGAGAGACTCTTGCATAACCATTCGCAAGACCCCCATCCCACCGCCCGCAGTACCCTCACCCTAGCCCTCTCCCCTTGTAGGGAGAGGGGATATGCGGCTGCTGCGCAGGGGTTGGAAGAGGGGACGGCGGGCGGGGCAGCGGCAGGTCTTGCCGAGGTTCATGAGGTCGCCCTCCGCGTAGGCGTGGGCGATGGCCTGGACGATGCGGTTAGGATCGGGGGTGCGTCCGGTCTTCGCGCACTGGCGAAGGTAGGCGTGGACCGGGATGGGGCTGAGGACGGGGACGCTCACGGCGCCCGCAGCCTCGAAGAGGTCCGCGACGTCGGGCGGATACTCCCCACGCTCGACCGCGTCCACCCAGCGGTCGACGTAGTCCTCGGCGATTGGGTTGAGTTTCGCCTGCACTGCCAGGCAGCCGAGATAGCGTTCCATAGCCCTGATGGCGCTTCTCATCGCTGCTGCCTCATGAGGGTGATGGCGTTCTCCAGGGTTTCCATGCGGCGCCGGGTTTCGCGTTGGTCGCGGACGCTCATCGACATGGCGAGTACGGTCTTCGACGCGCGATGGGCCACGTTGGGGTCGTCGCTGTCCATCAGTTGCTCGATGCGGTGGGCGGCCTTGAGGCTGAGGGCCTCGACCTGGGAGTGGGCGAAGTCCGAGATGTTGCCTCGGATGCGCTCCAGTTCGGCGCGGAAGGCGGGCTCGTTCATCCAGCGCGTGAGGGTGCGCCTGGTTACCTGCGCGGCCTGCGCTCCGCGCGTGAGGGTAGGCTCAGCCGCGACGTACGGAAGGGCGGCAGCCTGACGGGGTCTGAGGACGATGGTTCTCTCAGGTGGGACATTGTGTGACATTTCGGGACGCACCTCCTCTGGGATTCGGCCTCGCGTCCGGCGATGGCGCCGGGTAGCGGTTGGGCCGTGCAGGACAGGGTAAGGAGGTGTGGGTTGTCTGCGCAACGGGTGGATGTCACCGATATGATGTGGCGACGCGGCAGCTGATTCGCAAACAAGAAGGCCCAATTTATGCAAACAGTCCCTCAAACTCACTTGTTAGGGGCTATATTCAAGCATTTCAAGCCAAACGTTTCTCCATGTATCTTGCGTGTATACTCTAAGCTGACCTTCCTGGTCAAATATTTCTTCTGTCAACCTAATGTACCTATGCGTCGTTCTCTCAACCCATTCACGGTAACTTCCTTCATCATATCGTTCTTCCAATACGGAGTCCCATCCACTGGATTGAAGCCACTTGTCCAATTCGTCTTCGTTGGTAAAGAATACTCTGTACGGAGTATCAGTTATCTCTTGGAACCGGTAGAACACAGGGTTGTTCGTAAGCAGTATTTTCTCAAACGCTTCGTCCTTGTCTTCTCGTTCTTCAGTAAGGAATTTCACCATCTGAGCGAGTGTGCTCGCCACTGATTGCATTTCATCCAGCACTCTAATTTCTTCTATGCGTTTTTGGTCTTGAAGGAATCGTTGGAATAGTCCTGCCCATTGGACCCTCAGGTGTTCAATAATCTCAGATGCGGTTTGAAATGTCGCAATGGGATTATTCCTCGGTAATTGCTCGATTGAGTCAATAAACTCATAGATGCGAATATCATCCACGAATTGTAGTTAATATCACTGATCTCTTTGTTCAAAGAATAGGTGCCATACTCAGAATAGACAGATTGTTCAATAAAAATAAAGACTTGGATCTGATTTTTTACGGCAGTAAGTAACTCTCGTTGAGTTATTGAGGTGCCAGGTTCTTCTTGTGATTCACTGCCATAACGGCCACCAATCACGCAGATCAAAATATCACACATTTGTATTTCACGGGAAAGGTACCCCTCTGGCGGGCTATCCTTTCCATATGCGATGTCGCCTGCTTCATGAAGGACAGATTCGTAACCCAACTCTGATATAAACCTGTCTAGGTCTTCTCTGATTTGCCTCAAATCATAGAAGGTAGAACTCACGAATATCCTTGGCTTAGCCATTCCTTCCTCCGGTCTGTGTTCTAAAGGGGGCGTCTATGTAGGTGCAGTTTTGAAGTAAAGTGCTTGCAGCGTATTCCAGTGCAAGCAGGAACTCGTGCATGGTAGCACAACGTTAACATTAGCTAGGTCCTCTCTATCCCGCACCACCGCGGGACCTAGCGGTCACTCTGGATTCCAGCTTTCGCTGGAATGACGAGGTGAGGTGGACTGCCGCGCTGCCCCTACCCTGCGCCCTGGACGCCGGTCACCGCCGCGCGGCAGCACTGTTCGTCCTGCTCGGGCGTGCCGCCTGCGACGCCGATCGCACCGACGACGTAGGGCCTCCCTATCGGGATGCCGCCGGGGCCCGCAACGAGTCGTGTGCGGTCCAGCGACTCGGGGGCGCGTTCGAGGGAGCGCTCGGTGAGTTGCGACGTCGACAGGGCGAAACCGGCGGCGCTGTACGCCCGGTTGGCGGCGGTCGGCCCCTTGCAGGGCTCGTCTGAGCTCGCCTCGGCCGTCGCCACCGCCGCGCCGCGCTGGTCCACGACCACAACGCTCACGTCGATGCCCAGTTCACGCGCGCGGACCAGGGCCAACCGGATGAGCTGTTCGGCCCATTCGAGGGAGACGGCAGGCGCATCCTGCTTCGCCTCGAGGAAGAAGTCCCGGTTCCGCTCGATCGAGGCCTTCCACTCCTCCGGCACCTCGTGTTCGAGATAGATGGCGTCCACGGGACAGACGAGCACGCATTGCTCGCAGGCGATGCAGAGGGCCGGGTCGATGAAGAACTGATCGTCATCGCCGGTGGTCGCGATGCAGTCGACGGGGCAGACCTCGACGCACGTCCCATCCTTCACACCGATGCACGGGTCGGTGATGACGTAGCTGGAGAAGGCGGAGTCTGTGGTCATTCGCGAGCCCTCCGGTCACGATATCTTTGCGTAGCCCATCCGCCCGCGCAAGAGCACCCTTACGTCTCCCCTTGTAGGGGGCCCTTCGCGTAACCCCATCGCAGACCCCCCACACCACCCCGGTTCACCCTCACCGCGCGCTAAAGCGCGTTGCCCTCTCCCCTCAAGGGACCTTTGCGCAACCCCATCGCAGACCCCCCACACCACCCCGGTTCACCCTCACCCTAGCCCTCTCCCCTCAAGGGAGAGGGGATCAGACATCCTTCGCCACGCTCCACCGAGATTGTGCAAAGGCCTCGGTTTACGAGCCAGGACGGCCGACGGGCAGCGGAAGATCCGTCAGCACGGCGTCGCCGACGTACTCGCTGCGCCCCGGTTCGAGGCCCGCGGCCCTGGCAGCGGCCGCCGAGTCCACCGGGCGGACGGTCGCGCGGTAGCCCAATTCCCGGATGTACGCCGCGAGGCTGAAGTTGACCGACGCCGACTCGTGCAGGACGTGCTGACCGGCCATGCCCCTCGCCTTGCCGGGGTGGTGCTTGGCGTGTACGGCGCACACGATGGTGAAGGGGTGGTCCGCAGCCAGATCGGCGGGTTCCGGCGGCGCCTCAGCGGCATCGCCCGGGAGGAGGAACGCGGTCTCCGTCCGTGCCACGCCGATGGCGCTCCCGCCCAGGAAGCCGACCAGCTGGTCGAGGTCCTGCAGCAGGCGGTCCGGCTCGGGCAACTCGCTGCGGACGGGGAAGATGCGGCCCTCCGGCGCGCGGCGTATGGCATCGGTGATGACGTTCGCCTGGTCGGCGAGCGGCCTGTTGACGAAACCGTCCCAGTAGGGGTCGCGCGAGCGGCGCAGCGGCCAGCGGAGCAGCCCCATCCCTTACGCCTTGCCCTTCAGCTTCTCTTTCAGGATGTCGAAGCGCCGCGTGTTCTCCTTGAGCGGATAGTAGTAGCCGCGCTCCGGCTCCTCCGGCATGACCGTGCCGTCCGGCAGTTTCAGACGCCCGGAGTCGTGGCTCATCCACTGCACCCGCTTGCGGCCCAGCTTGCCCCAGAAGCGGTCGTCTATCCACTTCAGCGGACGGGTCACGAGCCCCCGCAGCGGTATGGGCGTCCACTTGATAGTCCTCACGGCCACCGTGCGCCACCAGACGTCCGGCTTGGTGTAGGGGCAGACCGCCACGCACGTCATGCAGATGTCCCAGTACTCCATGACGTGGGGCCGCAGCCGGTAGCAGGTCTCCCAGTTGATCTTGTACTTCTCGACCCCGTTGACGACCGCCTTGCCCTCGGTGGAGATGCTGTTGGTCGGGCACGTGTTGGCGCACTTGCGGCAGACCTTGCAGAAGTCCTCGACGCCGATGTCGATGGGCTTGTCGGGCACCAGCGGCAGGTCGGTCAGGATGGGGTCGCCCAGGTGCACACGCGCGCCGAACCGCTCGGTGATGAGCATTCCGTGCCTGCCGATCTCCCCGAGCCCCGCCGCGAGCGCCACGGGCATGGGCGTCGCCACGCGTTGCGCGACGCCGTAGCCCAATTCCCGGATGTATCCCGCGAGGTTCCCGTAGGTCGAGCGAAGCGTCTCCGCGCCGAAGTGATACGCGGTGTCGCCGATCCGGTGCCGGTGCGCGCGGCCCATCTCGTAGTCCCACGCGTAGATGAGGGCGATGGCGTACGGGAAGCGCTGCGCCGTCTCCTCGGCGCTCACCATCCTTCCGCCGGGGCCGCCAACGCCCGAGCCGTCGTCGGGGTAGCGCCCCTCCTTGTACAGGAAGGACGGGTGGACGCGCATGATGCCGACGTCCGACGCGCCCAGGTACCTGGCGACGCGCTTGATGTGCTCCGTCATGACCCTGGGGTCGGCAACCTCGGTGCGCGCCGGGTTGATCTTGCCGCGAGGGGCGCCGGCGATATGCGTTTCGATCGCGTTGCGCCGGTCCGCCGACGCGTTGGCCGTCGCGATCCGTCCGAGCGGGTCGCGGGACGTCCGGTTGAAGTACCAGTTGTTCAGCGGCTTGCCGAGCTCACCCCGCTTGTTCTTCTCGTGGGGGGTCTGCGAGGCGTCCACGGACTGCCAGTCGCCCACGACACGGACGCTGCGGCCCAGGTACGGGATCGGCTCCCACACCGCGTCCTCGTTCCGCTCTTCATCTTTCGTGACCATCGGCGACCTCCCCGTACACGTCCGGGCTACGAGGGATACTATACCCCAGATAAGTCCCTTGGGCCTCCGGGATGCTCATACCGGAGCCCGGATTATGAGCGAAAAGCGCCGGATGGACCGGAATGTGCCGGTCTTTCGTAAAACCATTCCTCAGGGTTGGGGCGGTTCCCGTTTTCACAGGACACCCAGGCCCCCATCCTCCGGTTCACCCCCATCCTAGCCTTCCCCCATCAAGGGGGAAGGGATCAAGCACCCTTACCCACCGCCCCTCTCCCGCCAAGCGAGAGAGGGGGGGCAGGCAGGTGCTCACGCGGGACGCCGCTACGCCCGGGCGAGGTTCCTGCCTCCGCAGGAACGACGGGCTGCCTCGCCCCGCCGGTTCACCCCCATCCTAGCCTTCCCCCATCGAGGGGGAAGGGATCAAGCACCCTCACCCACCGCCCCTCTCCCGCCAAGCGAGAGAGGGGGGGCAGGAGGCGCTCACGCGGGACGCCGCTACGCCCGGGCGAGGTTCCTGCCTCCGCAGGAACGACGGGCTGCCTCGCCCCGCCGGTTCACCCCCATCCTAGCCTTCCCCCATCGAGGGGGAAGGGATCGAACACCCCATCCTGTCCATCCTGTGCATCGATGCTCGTAGACCGCCGTGCGGCGCCTCCGGCCCGGCAGAGGCCCGGCTTGACAGACACGCCGGACTTCCATGAGCGTAGGTGCAACCCGGAAGAGAGGTGATGCATGGCCAGGACCTATCGGTTCATCTCGGCGGACGGACACTTCGAGTCGCCGCCGGAGATGTGGACTCACCGGGTTCCCGCTGAGTATCGGGACCGGGCACCGCGCCGCATCAAGCTGGCGGACGGGCGCGATGCCGTCGTCAACGAGGGCCAGCCCCTGACGTACGGCGGTACGAGCTGGTACGGCGGGGGGCCTCCCGAACGGTTCGACCCGACGCGCATCGTCTATGACAACACGCCGGGGACCGGCGGACCGGAGCAGCGGTTGCGCGAGATGGATGAGGACGGCATCGACGCGGAGGTCCTGTTCGCGCTCGGGGTCCGGAACCCACGCATATGGGACACGAAGGCCTTTCTCGCCGTCATCAGGGGCTTCAACGACTACTTCGCGGAAGAGTACTGCGCCGTGGACCGGGAGCGGCTCATCGGCGTCGCCGTCCTTCCCAATGCCGGCGCAGACGAAGACATCGCAGAGATGGAGCGATGCACGCGGATGGGGCTGAAGGCCGTGTGGTTGTCCACCTACCCGAGTGGCAAGGGCTACCCCAGCGATGAGGACGACCGGTTCTGGGCAGCTGCGATCGACATGGGTGTGCCGCTCATCGTGCACACGTCCTTCCCGGCCAGGGTCGGAGCTCGCGAGGTGGCCTTGCTCAAGTATCCACGCGAGCCGGAAGGCGAAGACAAGCCGCCAACAGACCTCGTGCAGCGGCTCGCGCGGCAGGGTCCGTTCCACTCGGGGGCCTTGGAAGCTGCACAGATGGTGATCTCCGGGTTGTTCGAGCGGTTTCCGAAGCTCCAGATCTACTGGGCGGAGAACAACGTCGGATGGCTCCCGTACTACTACGAGCAGATCGACCACGAGTACGAGGTCAACCGGTTCTGGGCAGAGCGGCATCTCGGGCTCGAGCGGCTGAAGAAGAGGCCGAGCGAGTACTTGCGAGAGCATGCCTACTGGGGGTTCTTCGAGGACCGTGCAGGAATCAGGCAGCGGTACGAGATCGGCGTAGACCGCATGCTCTGGTCGACCGACTTCCCACACCTGGTCACTCGCTGGCCGCATTCCCGCGAGTACTTCGAGATGCAGACCGAAGGCGTGCCGGAGGACGAGAAGCACCTGTTGGCGGCCGGTAACGCCATCCGGTTCTTCGGTCTCGACTAGGCCGGACACCCCGATCGGCGCCCTCGGTTTTGGGTAGGAGTGGGGGACTTATCCCCTCTCCCTACAAGGAGACCTTTGCATAACCCCACCGCACACCCCAGACCCCGCCGATTCACCCCCATCCTAGCCTTCCCCCATCGAGGGGAAGGGATCAAATAACCCCGCACCGCATCTCCCCTCACGGTTATGCAAAGGTCTCTACAAGAGGAGAGGGCGCGCGTGCTGCGCACGCGCGGGTGAGGGTACTGCGGAGGCGAGACGTGGGGTGTGAGGGGGCATTCCGTCATTCCAGTAGAGGCCGGAATCCAGTCCCCGCTTCCCCAGGGCTGCGAGGTTCCTGCCTCCGCAGGAACGACGCTCCCTCTCCCGATGGCGGGAGAGGCGGGGGTGAGGGTTGCGGCCACCCTATCGCCGGGCGCCGCCGTTGGCGTCGATGACCTCCCCTGTGATGTAGCCGGCGTAGTCCGAGGCGAGCCAGACGACCGTGCCGGCGTGCTCCTGCGGCTTGCCCAGTCGTCCCATCGCGGAGACGCCGCCCGGGCCGTACGCCGCGGCGGAGTCCTCGCGCCAGCGCGGGCGATGCGGCGTCTCGATGCCGCCGACGGCGATGGCGTTCACGCGCACCTCCGGCCCCCACGCCTGCGCCATGGAGAGCGTCATGTTGATAACGCCCGCCTTCGCCGCGCCGTACGCCGGGGAGTCGGGGCTCGGCGAGCGTCCGGCCACCGAGGCGATGTTGATGATGGAGCCCTTCCCCTGCTGCTTCATCGCGGGCATCGCCGCGACGCTGCACTGGAACATCGTTACGACGTTTACGCGGTACGCCTCGACGAGGTCGTGCTCGGTCAGCTCCATGAGCGGGCCGGCCCTGAACGTCTCGCCCCAGCTTCCGCCGACGACGTTCACGAGGACGTCGATGCGCCCGCACTCCGCGAGCACGCGCTCGACCATGGCTTCGACCTGCGCCTTGTCGCGGACGTCGGCGGTGATGCCGAGGGCGCTCGTGCCCCATGCCTCGACCGCGGCGACAGCGTCGCTCACCGGCGCGTGGGGCCGGGCGCGTCCGCCCGTCACCTCCTCCGGCTCGCGTGCCACGACGACGATGTCCGCGCCGTGCTTCGCGAGTTCGGTGCAGCAGGCGAGGCCAAGTCCCTGCGCTCCGCCGGTAACGATGGCCACTCTGCCGGTGAGGTCGAAGTCCATGATGTGCTCCTCTTGTTCAGTTATCGGTGGAGGCAGCCCTCACCCCCGGCCCCTCTCCCATGGGGAGAGGGGGGAATACACGTCTCCCTCAAGGGGAGAGGTCGCCGCCACGCCTGCTTGTCATTCCGAGCGGAGCGCAGCGGAGTCGAGGAATCTCTCGGGGAACGCCGCTCAGCGACAATGCCTCCCGAGAGATGCTTCGGCTCCGCCTCCGGCTGCGCTCAGCATGACAGCCAGACCGCCCCAGATCTCCCGCTCGCGTGCGCTGGCGCGCACTCTGGATTCCCGCCTTCGCGGGAATGACGGGCTGCAGGGCCTACGTGTCGCGGGCGGAGGTGGGGCCGACTTCGCCTTTGCAGTAGGAGATGAACGCCTTCATCCGGCAGGTGACCTCGTTCCTCTCCAGCTCCGCCTCGTAGATGTCGTGGATCTTGGGGTCCTCGTCCGCGTACTCGATCTGGTAGCCGCCTTCCTTGAAGCTCTGGTCAGCGCCCTGGCCGCGGGGAATGGCCGCCCGCAGGCCGTGGGTGCCCGGCGTGAGCGCCATGTAGCGCGCCCGCCGCGTGCCGGAGTTGAAGTGCTGGTGGTACGTGCCGTCGTTCGGCACGATGACGAGCGAGCCAACCTTCCAGTCGGCCTTCCGGATATCGGACATGTCGTCCTTCGTCCACAGGAGCGAGAAGCCGGCATCGCCGCTGAGGAGCACGAGGTTCGCGCCGGGGCCATGCCGGTGCGCCTTCTTGTACGTGCCGACGGGGAACTCGGAGATGTGGGCCTTCGAGAGGTTGCCCGCCATCTCGAACATGGAGTTGATGCCGCCCGCGCCGCGTTCGTTCCAGGCGTAGAGCGCCATGTCCGGCGCGTTCGGCATGAAGTTGGACGCCCAGATGCGCCGTGTGTAGAGCTTGCCGTTGCCGCTGAAGAAGTCGTCCTCGCTGCTGTACCGGCTGCTGAACGGGTACTCGCACTGGAAGATGAAGTCGTTGTCGCTGAAGAGGCGCATGTTCGCTGGAGCGGTGGTCACGGCGAGGTAGCGCGCGGGTTCCGTGCCGCTGCCGTTGAAGTGCTGGTACCAGCAGTTGAGCGGAATCGAGAAGAGGCTGCCCTTCTTCCACTCGAACGTCTTCTTCTCCTCGCTGCCCTGAGGCCAGATGCTGGTCGCGCCGCGCCCGGAGACGATGTAGACGTACTCCTCGTAGACGTGGTGCTCCGGCTCCGAACTGCCGCCGGGGTTTATCTCGACGACGTGGGTATCGTTCGTGAGGACGTGGTAGGGGATGTTGATGACGGCGCCCTTCCCGCCCTTGCGCTCCCACGGGCCGAGCTCGACGTTGGCGATGTCGTCGAACGCATAGTCGACGATGACCTTCACGCCCTCGGCCTTCAGCCAGTCGGCGTAGGGGTCCGGTATCGAGAAGTCCTCGAGTCCTTCGGGTGTCGGCGCGTACTTGATCGCCGCATCTGCGTCGGTTGTCATGGTTCCCTCCTTGGTTCAGTCGTTCGCGCGGCGTCGTTGGATTCTTTGTGAGACAGTTCCTCGGCAATCAGATTCGATGCAACAGCCATGGCATCCTTTGCAGAGCTACGCTTGGAACGCGAAGGGTTGGATTTGGCCGCAAGGCCGGCAATGATTTCGCGCGCTCCCCCCAGGATCTCGATGCCTATCGCCTTGCCGTCTGCGTCGTAGTCAACGACCACGCCGGGTCGCACTTCGTCGCCGTAGTCGGCGGGACCGTCCTGCCAAAAGAGAACGAGGCTGTTCGTCTCCGCAACGAACTCGATCTCCAAGCCTGTTATTCCGGTTTTCGTTGTCATGACCGCTTATGCCTTTCACTCGCGCTGAGGCTCATAGTCTGGGATAAAGAACGCGGTGTGTACAGTCTCTCCGTCCTCCTCGACTATCACCCGCATCCATTTGCCCGCTTCCCGGATGAAGCCAGTCAGCGCGGTCCGCCCGTCTGGTTGGTCTTTATCCTCCTGGCCAGTAGGAGCGGAGAGAACGCTCTCAACCCAATCCTCCCTGTTCGCCTCAGGATGCTTACTCCTGGCCCAACGTTCGAAGTAGGGGTTCGTCTTCATCCAAAGTCACTCTCACCGACAGCAACCATACGCCAGCCCTGCGGTGTGTTGCACGCTTGACTGCGCCCCGCACGCGGGCGCACACTCGCGTCAGCACGCGCATAGGAAAAGGGAGGCTTGCCATGGTCGTGGAGACGAGGACACAGAACGCGCTGGACCATTTTATAAGCAGGGCTCGGGAACTGTTCGCCAGCGAGCCCGACCTCGACAAGCGCTGGGAGGCGCTCACGCCCATCCTCGCGGAATTGCTCGCCGACCCGACTGTCATCGAGGCGTCGCAGGCGTGGCCGGACTGCGAGGCGAAGGACGGGCGTGGCGAGAACCTCATCTTCTACGAGGACCCGGACTACGGCTTCGCGATCAACGGACTCACGAAGGGCCAGGCGCGCCAGGGCCGGCTCTCCCGCATCCACGACCACGGGCACATCTACACGCTCTATGGCGTGCTTGATGGTCACGAGCGCATCGAGCGCTACGACCGGCTGGACGATCGCTCGCGCTCCGACTACGCCGAGATCAGCCTGGCGTCGAACAAGTACGTGGGACCCGGCGAGATCGACCTCGTGGGGCCGTACGAGATACACCGGGAGAACACGGTGGGCGAGCGGACGGTCGCGGTCATCATCCGCAGCCAGAAGGCGGGCAATCACCTGCAGGGCCGCTACGACCTCGAAACCGGCGTGTACTTCGAGGGCTACGGCCCGCGCCAGACCCCCGTGGAGATGTTCGGGAGCCCGGGGTGAGCCGCATCCTAGCCGTGTGTCACACGGCAGGGCATGCCGAGAGAGGCCGATGGTAGAATGAGTGCGCTGCGCCCATCCGAGCGCGGAGGCTGACCATGGCAACGCAACGCGAACAGAGCGGACCGGAACCCCTCGAGGGAGAGACGCTCGTGCGCGCAATCATGGCCGACAAGAAGCTCGTCGCCGAGGCGCTCGAGGCGCAACGGCGCATCGAGGCTGGGGAAGCAAACTGGGTTCTCGTTCGGGGCAGCGAGATCAGAGACTGGGTGAATGGCAAACGGCGAAAGCGTCCTATTTGACGTATTCTTCGAAGACCGGGCCCAAGAATTCATAGATGGACTGTCTGCCTCCGGTTATGATCGGCTGATGGTCGCGATAGGCCTACTGCTCATCGACCCGTACCCCGGTGAGCGTGCCAAGGTACGCCTGCCGTTCCCTTTCCGCTACGGAACGATCACATACATCCGTGACGGCTTTTTCGTCGTCTACGAGTTCGAGAACGCCGCGACGATACGCGTGTCCACGATCTCGTGGCATACCGGGCAGTACTGGGGTTAGCCTGACGCCTGACCGGCCTCGTGGAGGGCGCGCCAGACGCGCTCGGGCGTGAGCGGGAGCGTCGAGATGCGGACGCCCGTCGCGTTGAAGACGGCGTTCGCGACCGCGGGTGCGACACAGACGATGCCGCCCTCCCCGACGCCCTTCGCGCCGTAGGGGCCGGGTCCGTTGCCGCTCTCGATGAGCACCGTCTCGAACTCGTGCGGGAGGTCGGTGAAGACGGGCACGCGGTAGTCCACGAGGTTCGGGTTCAGGAGCTGGCCGTCCTCGTAAAGCATCTCTTCGAAGAGCGTGTGCCCGATGGCCTGCATCGCGGCACCCTCGTCCTGCCCTTCCACCTGCTTGGGGTTGATCGCCTTGCCGGGGTCGGAGATGGAGTAGTAGCGAAGCAGGCGCACTTCGCCCGTGGCCGTGTCGACCTCCACCTCCGCCGCTCCGATGCTTACCTCCCAGAAGACGGGGTCCTGGCGCAGCTTGCCGCTGGGGTGTTTCGGGGTCACGTAGCCCCTGCCGATGAGTTCGCCGCCGGAGCCGCCGAACATGTTACGCACGAGCGCCGCGAACGTGACGGTCTCGCCCTTGAACGACGCCCGCCCCTGCTCAGCCTCGATCTCCTCCGGGAACGCCTCGAAGTGCTCCGCGGCGAGGTCGAGCACCTGCGTCCGGATGTCGATCGCGGCGTCGTGCACCGCGAGCCCCATCAGCGTCGTCGACCGGCTCGAACCGGTCGAGCGGTCCCACGGCACCGCCGAGGTATCCGACGCCACGACGCGCACCTTCTCGTACGGGATGCGCAGCTCCTCAGCGGCGATCTGCGCCATCGCCGAGCGGGACCCCTGCCCCATCTCCGCGCTGCCCATGTAGACCGTTGCGCTGCCGTCGGCGTGGAGCCGCACGATGGAGGTGGAGGTGGGACTCGCGCCGGAGTTCGTCACGCCGCACGCGAAGCCGATGCCGCGCTTCACGCCCGGGGGCGTGGGTGCAGGCGTCCACGAGTCCCAGCCGAACTCGTCGGCGACCCTGCGCAGCGCGTACTCCAAGTCTCCCTCGATGGGGCGCTTGCCGCGCCGCACCTCCTCGCCCTCGCGGACGAGGTTCTTCACGCGGAACTCGAACGGGTCCAGTCCCAGCGCGTGGGCGATCATGTCTATCTGCGACTCGCACACCCAGATCGCCTGTGGCCCGCCGATGGAGCGGTAGGAGCCCGCGGGGGTCGAGTTCGTGTACAGGCCGTACGTCTTCACCCGGAGGTTCGGCATGGCGTAGGGGCCGGGCATCCGGTCGCCGAAACGCTCCGTCACCCGGACGCCGTTGTCCGTGTAGCCGCCGGTGTCGACGTAGCCGATGCACTCGCGCGCGACGATGGCGCCGTCGTTCATCACCCCCGTGCGTATCGTCCCGCGGGCGGCGTGACGGCGCACCGTCCGCATCGCTTCGTCGACGGTCAACGCCAGTCGCACCGGCCTGCCCGCCTCGCGGCTCAGCGCCGTCACGAGCGGTTCGATCTTGGTATACGACTTGCTGCCGTAGCCGCCGCCCACGAACGGGACGATAACCTGTACCTGGTCCAACTGGCGCCCAAAGAGGCGTGCGATCTCCGCCTGCACGAGGAACGGGTGCTGCGCCGAGGTCCAGAGGCGGATGCGGTCCGGTTCGTAGCTGGCGATGCAGGCGTGCGGCTCCATCGCGTAGTGGTAGACCATCGGAAACGTGAACGTGTCCTCGAAGACGCGGTCGCAATCGCGGAACGCCGCGTCCACGTCGCCCCATTCGAAGCCGTACTCGTGGCAGACGTTGGAGTCGTGGACGGGTTCGCCGGACTCGTCGAGCGCTTCGTCGATGCCGGTAACCGTTGGCAACTCCTCGTATTCGACGTCGACGAGTTCGACTGCGGCCTCGGCGGTCGCGAGGTCGACTGCGGCAACCGCCGCGACGGGCTCGCCCTGGAAGCGCACCTTGTCGATGGCAACGACGGGGCGGTCCTTCTTATCGGAGCCGTAGTGCGTCTCCATGTTGACGAGTTCCGCCGCCGTGAGCACGGCGTAGACGCCGGGCAGCGCGCGCGCCCTGCTCGCGTCGACGCGCGTTATGCGCGCGTGGGGCAGCGGACTCGTCACCAGTTTGGCGTACGCCATCCCGAACACCTGCAGGTCGCCGGTGAACTGCGCGCGTCCCGACAGTTTCTCGTCCGCGTCGACCCGGCGCACCGCTGTGCCAACCGTCTGGAACTCGCGCGTCGTCATCGGCCCGCCTCCGCCGCCTCGTGGACGGCCTCCACGATCTTCTTGTAACCGGTGCACCGGCACACGTTGCCGCGCATGTAGTCCTTGATCTTCTCCTCGGAAGGAGCGGGGTCGGCGTCGAGCAGCGACCTGGCTGTCAGGAGCATGCCCGGCGTGCAGAAGCCGCACTGGAACGCTGCGTTGTTCACGAACGCCTCGACGAGCGGTGCCGAGCCCTCGTCCGCCGCGAAACCTTCCACCGTGAGCACCGCTTTGCCCCGCGCCTCGAACGCCGGGACCGTGCACGAGCTTACAGGCTGGCCGTCCAGCAGCACCGTGCACGCGCCGCACACCTGGACGTCGCACGAGCGCTTCGTACCGGTGAGGCCGAACCGCTCCCGCAGCATGTCGATGAGCGGCATCTGGGGCTCGACCGACGCCTCGGCCGGCGCGCCGTTCAGCTCGAACGCGACCGTCAGGGTGTCCTGTGCCTCAGGCATCGCCGCCTCCGTTCCGCGCCAGCGCGCGCAGCAGTGTCCGCTCCAGGAAGACGCGCACCAGGTGCTCCTTGTAGTCCACGCCGCCGTGCATGTCCTCGACGGCGTCTGCGTCTTCCGACGCCAGGCGGGACGCCTCGCGCAGCACCGACCCGCCCTCGGCCAGAGCGTCGATGCGCTCGCCCCGCAGCACGTCCTCCGAGCGCGAGAGCCGTCGCGCGACGGGCGAGACGCACCCGAGCGCGAGGCGCGCGTCGGCGATAACGCCGTCCTGCACTGCGAGCGCAGCCGCGATGCCGAGCGTCGGGCGGTGGTGGTAGCCGAACTTCGAGTAGGCAGCGCGCATACCGGAGGGAAACGCGGGGACGCGCACGGCGGTCAGCAACTCGTCCGGTGTGAGCGAAGTCTCGTACGAGCCGGTCTGCAGACCGCCGACCGCGATGCGCCGCTGGCCTGACGGGCCTGCGATATCCAGCTCGGCCTCGTAGACGAGCAGCAGCGTCGCGGGGTCGGAATGCGGTTCGGCGAAGCAGAGGTTGCCCGCGAGCGTACCGACGTTCCGCACGCGCAGGTTCGCCACGCCGTGCTCGACCTCGGACAGCAGGGGTAGGCGCTCGCGCACGAGCGGATCGTGCTCGACGGCGCTGTGCGTGGCGCTCGCGCCGATAACGATGCTGTCGCCGTCGGCGGAGACGGCGTCCAGGCCGGGGATGCTCTTCACGTTGATGAGCGTGTCGTAGGCGAGCAGGCCGGACTTCATCGCAAGCAGCAACTCGGTGCCGCCGGCGTAGAGCGCGGCGCCGCCGTCCGCGTCCGCGAGCGCGGACGCAGCCTCCTGCACGGTCGTGGGGTCATGCAATCTGAAGGGTCTCATCGCGCAGGCGATGCTATCCGCACGGCAGCAGCGGGGCAAGCGGGCAGAGAGGAGGGCGTCAGCCCCAGTAGTCGGGGTTGTCCCAAACGATGTTCAGGACACGAATCGTTGCTGCATCCACAAACTCGTACGTGATGAAGAAACCGCTTACACGGCAGCCCATGGAGCCATAGGGAAAAGGGAAAGGCAATGGCATCTTTGCCCGCTCGTCCGGGTACGGGTTGTTCATGAGGCCACGAACCGCCGTCATCGCCCGCCCGTAGTATCGCGGAGTCAAACCAGACAGGAAGTATTCCGCACTTTCTTTGAAGAGGACCTCAAACGGGCCGTGGCCGGGATTGGTCATTGAGCCAGGCCTCTATCTCGCTTGCATTGACACGTTTCCCGGGTTTGCCCTCCCGGGCCTCCTGCACAGCCTCGATCGTTCCGCGCACGAGCTTCTCGTCTGCCATCATCGCGCGCACGAGCGCCTCGCCAGTGAGCTCCCGTGGCTTCTTACCCTGTTTCTCGGCCATGTCTACCCGCTCTTCCATCTGCCGCGAGTAGGCAAGGTCTACTTCACGAGACCCGAGAGACTGTTCTGCCTGCACGAGGGCCTCGCCAGTGAGCGGCTGCGGTGTGCGTTTCTTGCGTTTCGATGCCATGGTGTGCGCTCCGTCCCGTATCTTGCCGTGCAGTATAACATGCGTGTGCCACAGGTTGCTGGACAACGCCTGTGCGCCGTCGGCATGATAGTATCACACGGACATCAGAAGCGTCCGTCGAGCACAGGTGGCGATTGAGCACGCAGGGCATGACCGTCGAGGAGATGACGCGGCAGATGTACGCCGACCTCCATACCAACACGCCGAGCATCAAGTCCACGCTCGTGAAGCTGGAGGCGGACGTCGCCTGGATCAAGCGGCTGATGATGCTGATGCTGGGTCTGGGCGTGCCGGCGGTCCTCTCGGTGGTGGCAGCCACGGTCAAGTTCATCCTGTTCGGGGCGTAAGGGACGAGTCCTCCCAGACCTTCTCTTCTGATCGGCAGCCACTCTTCGGCGCCCCAACCCGGTCGTACTGCGGGGATTGACACTCCACGCGCCGCATCATTAGGGTTGCGCCAGATCGCCAGCCCCCAACGGTCTGAGGTGTCCAGGTGACTACTGCGTGCACATGTTGTAGCTGTTGCGCCCTCGAAGCCGGGGTGTGTTGTTGTATGCCCGGCTCCGGCTCGGACACCCCTGCCCCGTACCACTCTCCAGGCTGCGGGGCTTTTTCATGCCCCCGCCACGGATGACACAGGAGGACCCATGACCTCGAAGCCCACACCCGAAGGCACCCACGTCAAGCCGACGCCGGAGGAGCTGTTCTTCCATCACGACGTGTGCGTGGAGACGCGATGGGAGAACCTGTACGGACGCGGGTACCTGACGCCCGCATCGCTCTTCTACATCCGCAACCACGGCCCGACACCCATCATCGACGCGAAGACGTGGCGGCTCAGCGTGGAAGGGCCGGGCGTGGAGAACCCGCTGAGCATCGGCTACGACGAGCTCCTGCGCATGCCGTCAGTGACGGTGACGCGCTTCATCGAGTGCGCGGGCAACGGCCGCATCTTCTTCGAGGAGTACCAGGGGACGATGCCCAAGGGACGGCCCTGGCGCTACGGCTCCTACGCCGTCGCCGAGTGGACCGGCGTGCCGCTCCGCGAGATCCTGGAGCGCGCGGGCATCAAGCCGACAGCCGTCGATGTGATGCCGACGGGGCTGGACGAGGCCGCCGTGGAGCGGCCCATGTCCGTCGCCAAAGCGATGGAGCCCGACACCGTCGTCGCCTACGCGATGAACGGCGACCTGATACCGCCCGACCACGGCTATCCCGCGCGGGTCGTCGTCCCCGGTTGGGTCGGTGTCAACAGCATCAAGTGGGTCGGGAAGATCCACGTGGCGGAGGAGCCCATCTACGTCATGCGGAACACTGAGGAGTACGTCCTCGAGGGGCCGGACTTCCCCCCCGAGCCGCCTGCCTGGGGGCCCATCCTCACCACGACGCCGGTACGCTCCGGCATCGCCATGGCGTGGCCGGGAACGCTCCGGGCGGGCACTCAGGCCGTCCGAGGCTTCGCCTGGTCAGGCCACGGCAGCATCAGCAGTGTCGAGTACAGCCTGGACGATGGGCAGACGTGGGCCGACGCCACCATCCAGGAGCCTAACATCCCCAGAGGCGGCTGCCGGTGGGAGTTCATCTGGGACGCTCAGCCGGGCGAGCACACCATCACGATGCGAGCGACGGACAGCGCCGGGAATACCCAGCCGGAGCCCGACACGATGAAGTGGAACGAGCGTGGATACGACTTCTGGGCGGCGGTGCCGCACCCCGTCACAGTGGTGTGATGCTCCGCCGGTCGCTCGGCTCTTCAGGTTGACGCCGGTCCCCGCGTCTCCCTACCCTCACGCCCACGAACCTGCGCAACGGAGTGCGACGCCATGACCACGCCCCCGACCAAAAAGACCGTGAACGCTCACGGCCTCGACCTGCACTACCTGGACTGGGGGAACCCGGACGCGCCGCCCGTGCTGCTGCTGCACGGCCTGCAGGACTCCGCTGCGCTCTGGGCCACGTTCGCCGAGTCCATACGCGACGACTTCCACGTGCTCGCGCTCGACCATCGCGGGCACGGCGACAGCCCGCGCGCCGGGCCGTACGCGCTCGCCGACTACATCGCCGAGACCCGCGACGTGATCCGCAACCTCGGCCTCGACGCGCCCGTGCTCATCGGACATTCGGCGGGCAGCAAGAACGCGTGGTTGTGCATCGCGGACAACCCCGGCATCGCTTCGAAACTGGTCATCACCGACATGGACCCGGACTCGTACAACCCCGGCTCCGTCGCCATGATCTCGCGCTACAAGGACGAGACCGACTTCTACGACAGCCGCGAGGCGGTCGTGGAGCGGCTGCGCTCGCGGCAACCGAACGCGTCGGACGAGGAGCTGGAGCGCGACGTGGACGCGCTCGCGGTGCAGATCGACGGCGGGCGCTATACCTGGAAGCGCACCCGCGACGTCGTGACGATGTACGACAGGCCTGACGTGTGGGAACGTCTGCGGGACGTCGGCGCGCCGACGCTCATCGTGCGCGGCGCGGAGAGCACGCTCCTGCGTCACGACGTCGCGGTGCGGATGGAGGCGGCGATACCGGACTGCCGCCTCGTCGAGCTGCCGGGCGGCGGGCACTGGGTGCACCTGGAGCAGCCCGACGCCTACGCGGCGACGGTGCGGTCGTTCCTGCTGGGGTGAGGGGTGTGCCACGGGTGGTAAGATATGCCACAGGAGGCAACGGACATGCAGCCGGACTACTTGAACATCCTCACGCTCGATTCAGGCAAGGAGTGGGAAGATATCCACATCCGCAGTCTCGACGTGTCCGTGCGCGACATCCTCACATACATGGCTTCCGGCATGTCCGAGGAGCAGATCGTCGCCGACTTCCCGGACCTGACGCGCGAAGACATCCGCGCCTGCCTCGCGTTCGCCGCCGATCGTGAGCGCCGTGCCACATCGCTGCCGTCGCACCTGTACTACGACAAGAAAACGAAGCGCATCAAGGCGAAGCCGCCCGTTGAGGAAGTGTTGGACCGCATCCGCCAGCGTGTGAATGCGTCAGGAAGAGGCGTGTCCACGGAAACTATCCTGGCAGCGCTGGACGACGAAAAGTTGCATGATCGTCGTTGACGCTTCCGTGCTGCTCGCAGCTCTGGCACATTTCGGACCCTCAAGCTCTTGGGCGGAAACCCAAATCACCCGCGACGAGCTCGCCCTACCCGAAGTCGCACTGGCGGAGACCGGCAACATCCTGCGCCGCCTGGAGACGCGGGGAGAGCTATCCACCGAAACTGCGAACGCGGCATACAGGGGGCTTCTTGCTCTGCGGCCGGAACTCTATCCCTTCACGCCATTCGCTGACCGGATATGGGCCCTGCGCAGGAATCTCACCACCTACGACGCTTGGTACGTCGCGCTGGCAGAGTCGCTGCGTTGTCCTCTCGTGACGATCGACCACCGGCTCAGCCGTGCAGCCGGGCCCGAGTGCGCGTTCGTAACGCCGCCGGACGCGTGAAGCTACCTCACGTCTCCCCATGCAGGCGTGAGGTCTGATAGGCTCTCTCCCAATCTCAACCGGCGGAACGTTCCATGGAATTCGGCCTCTACCTGCGCTCCTTCCTCACCGACCGCACGCGTCCGCTCTACGAGCAGATCGACGAACTCGTCGAGATATGCCACATCGCGCGCGACAGCGGCTTCTCAGCCGTCACGATGCCGCAGCACTGGGTGTCGCACCCCACCATCTGGCCGCAGCCCTTCCAGCTGCTGGCGCGCCTCGCGCCGGAGACCGGCGACATGCGCCTGCTCACCGGCATCGTCCTGCTGCCGCTGCACAACCCCGTGCAGGTGGCCGAGGACGTGGCGACGCTCGACCACGTCTGCCGCGGGCGGTTCACGTTCGGCGTCGGTATCGGCTACCGCGAGGCGGAGCTCGGGGCCGTCGGGGCGGCGCGGCGGGACCGCGTGCCACGACTCACCGAGTCCATCGAGATCATGAAGCGGTTGTGGACCGGCGAAGAGGTGACGTACGAGGGGCGCTACTGGACCGTGCGCGACGCCCGGATGGGCTTCACCCCCATGCAGCAGCCGCACCCTCCGATATGGATAGCGTGCCAGAGCGACGGCGCAGTACGCCGTTCCGCCCGCATCGCCGACGCGTGCTACATCGCACCGCAGGTGGGTTTCGACGACCTCGGCGCAGTGGTAGACGCCTACCGCGAGGAGCGCGCAGCGTCCGGCAACGGCCCCGGACGGCTCACCCTCACGCGCGGCGTCGCCTACGGCAAGGACAAGGCGACCGCCGCGGCTGAGGCGCAGGAGGCTGCGGCATCGTCGTACAAGATGTACAGCACTTGGAACATGCAGGAAGACACGATGCTGAAGATCAACATCGACTCCGACTCGAAGGTCGAAGACTGGGCCGTGACCGGCAACGGCGACGACTGCCTGGAGCAGTTCGCGGCAATAGCTGAGCACGGCATCGACTACGTGGGCATGACGTTCTACAACCTGCCGAAGACGTTGGACGCGCGCAAGGAGTACCTGCAGAGCTTCGCGGAGAACGTGATACGGCGCTCGTCGTAGCCATGCGCCCATTCGAGTACATACGGCCTGCGAGCGTCGCGGAGGCGGTCGGCCTCCTCTCGGAGCGCGGCGACGACGCATTCGTGCTCGGCGGCGGCAGCGCGGCGGTCGTCATGCTCCGGCTGGGGGTCGTGCGCCCGGAGTGCGTCGTCGACCTAGGCGGCATCGAGGAGATGCGCGGCATGCGCCGCAACGGCGACCGGCGGAACGGCGGCCTGCACGTCGGCGCGCTGGCGAGTATCCGCAGCCTCGAACTCGACGACGGCGTCCGCGCGGCCTACCCACTGCTCGCTGAGGCCGCGTCGCAGGTGGCGAACGTGCGTGTGCGGAACGTCGCCACCGTCGGCGGGGCGGTCGCCTACGGCGAGCCGCAGACCGACACGCCGACGGCACTCACCGCGTCGGGCGCCTCGGTGCGCATTACAGGGGTCTCCGGAGAGCGGAGCGTCCCGATAGACGGGTTCTACGTTGGGCCGTACGAGACCGTCCTCCAGCAGGGCGAGATCGTGGCTGGGATAGACGTGCCGGAGCCACCGCCGCATACGGGCGGCGCGCACATCAAGTTCACGGTCGGGTCGCCGGAGAACAAGCCAGTCGCGAACGCGTCCGCGCTCGTCACGGTCGACCCGTCCGGGACGTGCGTGGCCGCGCGTGTCGTGATGGGCGCCGCGGGGCCGGTGCCCGTCGTCGCGGACGCGGCGCGTGCGCTGCTGGGCGATGAGCCGTCGGCTGAGCGCATCAGGGAAGTCGCAGCGGCGGCAGCGGAAGAGGCCGACCCGATAGAAGACCTGCGCGGGCCGGAGTGGTACAAGCGCCGGATACTCAGGATAGTGGTGGAGCGAGCGTTGACATGTGCGCTGCAACGGGCCCGAACGTAACCCGCCTCGTCGGCCAGTCGATGCCGTCGCTCGAAGCGCCCGAAAAGGCCGCGGGACGCATCGAGTACATGGCCGACCTGACCGTCCCCGGTATGGCGCACGCGAAAGTCGTGCGCAGTCCCCTGCCCCACGCGCGCATCGTCTCGATCGACGCATCTGAGGCGCGGGCGATGTCCGGCGTCGTCTGCATCCTGACCCGTGACGAGGTGCGCGCCGACCCGGACGTGGAGGAGGTGTACGGCTTCGTCTACCGCGACGCTCCGCTCGTCGCGATGGACAAGGTGCGGCACCAGGGCGACATCGTCGCGGTCGTCGTTGCGGACGACGTAGCGACCGCGGAGGCCGCCGCCGAGCTCGTGGACGTCGACTACGAGGAGCTGCCCGCCGTGATGAACGTGCTGGAGGCGCTTGCGGACGGAGCGCAGCAGGTGCATGAGGAGTTCTTCCCCATCGCGCCGGAGTTGCGGCCCATCGAGGGCACGAACGTCTGCCACCACGCGACCATCGGCTGCGGCGACGTCGAGCAGGGCTTCGCGGAGGCGGACTTCGTCTATGAGGACGAGTTCACCGCTCCGCCCGTGCAGCACTGCGCACTGGACCTGCACGCCGTCATCTCCCAGGTCGAGGACGGAAAGATCACGGTGTGGACGAACTGCCAGTCGCCCTTCCCGCTCGGGCGCGAGTTGGAACGCATCTTCAAGATGCCCGCGCGCGTCATCATCCCGTACGTCGGCGGCGGGTTCGGCAGCAAGAGCCGCGACCGCATCGAGTGCGTCATCACCGCCGCCGCGAAGCTCGCGGGGCGTCCGGTGCGCTACGTGTTCACGCAGGAAGAGACGTTCATGACGTTCATCCGCCCGGCCTACAGGAACCGGATGCGCACGGGCGTCAGGAAGGACGGGACCATCGTCGCGCGGCACAACCAGTTCTGGGTGGACGTGGGCGGCTACGCCATCAGCGGCGCGCGCAGCGCCAACAACACGCTCAAGGTCGCGACCGGCCCCTACCGCATCCCGAACGCCCGCGTGGACTGCTACGCCGTCTACACGAACAAGCCGCCCTCCTCCCCGTATCGCGGGCTGCCGACGACGCAGCACACGATGTCCTACGAGGCGCAGTTCGACCGCATCGCGCGCGACCTCGGCATCGACCGGCTGGAGATACGCCGCAGGAACCTGGTGCGGGACGGCGACATCCACATCACGGGCGACTACCTGCGTTCCGCGCACTCCCACGAGTGCCTGGAGCAAGCGACCGAGGCCATCGGCTGGGACGAGCCGCTGCCAATCGACCCGGATGGGAAGAAGCTGCGCGGCAGGGGCGTCTCCTGCACCATCAAGTACACGCTCACCCCCGCGCGGGAGATGTCCGAGAACAGCGCGGAGGTCGCGCTCGGCGAGGACGGCATCTTCGAGGTCCGCATCGGCACGGTGAACATCGGCCAGGGCTCCGACACCGTCATGGCGCAGATCGCGGGCGACGCGCTCGGCGTCGGCCTGGAGTCGATACGCATCGTCCACAGCGACACGGGCCGCGTGCCCGTCGACAGCTCAACGACGGCGAGCCGGTCCACGTACCACATGGGCCGCGCGGTCGTCGAGGCCACGGACAACCTGAAGCCGCAGATGCTCGAAGCCGCCTCACAGCTCTTGGAGCGTGAGGCAGCCAGCCTCGTCTTCACACCCGAGGGCATCGAAACGCCCGACGGCGCTCCCGGCGTCGCCTACGCCGAACTTGTGCGCCGCCTTGGTTCGCCCCTCGCCGCGACCGGCGAGTGCGTCGTCGGCGGCACGTACCAGGGGCCGGACGGCAACTCATACCCCATCGCCTCGACGTTCTGGACGTTCGCGTCGTGCGCGGCTGAGGTTGAAGTGGACACGGAGACCGGCACGGTGCGCGTCGTGAAGGCCGCGGCCTCGGCGACGACCGGCACTGCGGTCAACCCGCACTCCATCGAGACGCAGTTGGAGGGCGGCATCGGCCAGGAGATCGGCCCCACGCTCTTCGAACAGCTCGTCTGGGACGACGGCGGGCAGCTCATCAACGCGGCGCTGCTCGACTACCCGCTCCCGACGATGGAGACGATGCCCGAGTACGCGCCGCGCTACGTCGACCACCCGTTCGAGGGCGGGCCGTTCGGCGCCAAGGGCATGGGCGAGATCGGCTCGGTCGTCCTGCCCGGAGCAGTCGTCAACGCCGTCTACGACGCTACCGGCGTGCTCTTCCACGAGGTGCCGCTGCTGCCGCACAAGATTATCGAGGGGCTGGAGGGAATGGCGGAGTGAGGTGGCTGGCGGCGATAGCGGTTGTGGCGGTCCTCGTGATCGGTTACCTCTACTACGACGAGTTCGGCCTGCCCACCAGGGTTGAGGAGTTCCTGGGGAACATCTCCTCGGACGAAGGGGAGGAAGCGGCGCCGGTCCCGACGAGCGCGCCTGCCAGGCAAGCTCCTACTGCCGCTCCAACGCCCCGTGACACCGACTCCGGCGCCGCGCCAACCTCGACCCCACACCTCGGCGGCACGAGCGCCCCGCCCACTCCAACGCCTCGCCCCACCGATCCCACTCCGACCCCAACCACCATCCCTATCGTCGTGCCGCCGACGCCGACTCCTGAGCCGACCGCCGACCCAAGCATCGAGGTGCGGTGCTCCCAGGCAAACGACCGTGACGAGATTCGAACCGAGGATCAGTACTACACCACATTGGAAGAGTGCCTCCAGTACGGGAACTGGTACACGCCGCGCGGAGAATCCACCTGGAGGTCCACGATGCCCACGCCAACACCCACCCCCCTGCAGATCAAGCCGGAGGACTCCCGCCTGGGACTCAACCCGGACGGTAAGGCGGTGTGGACGTTCGTGGTGAATGGCGAGACGATCTACTGCAACATCGGGGAGCTTCAGGCCGCCTGCGCGAATCGGCTCGGTTTGAGCGGGGTATACTAACCCGGCCATGAACGTCACCCTCACCGTGAACGGCGAGACGCTCTCGCTTGACGTGCCCCCCTCCACCACCCTCCTCGACCTGCTACGCGACCGCCTCGGCCTGCACGGCACCAAGGAGTATTGCCACAGTGGCGTTTGCGGCGCATGCACCGTCCTGGCCGACGGCAAGGCGGTCAGTTCGTGCAGCATGCTCGCCGGACAGGTGAACGGCGCTGACGTGCTCACCATCGAGGGCTTGACGCCGAGTGAGGGCCTGCACCCCATCCAGCAGGCGTTCGTGGACAACTTCGGACTCCAGTGCGGCTACTGCACCCCCGGCATGGTCCTGCTCGCGAAGGCGCTGCTCGACGAGAACCCTGCCCCGACGCGCGAGGAGATCGTCCGCTACATGGGCGGCAACATCTGCCGCTGCACCGGCTACGCCGGCATCCTGCGGTCGGTACAGGCAGCGGCGAAGGAGCGCGGCTCGTGGAGCTGACCGACCGCTTCGATGTCAGCGCGTCGCCCGCCGAGGCGTGGGCGTTCTTCTGGGACCTGCCCCGCGTCGCCAAGTGCCTGCCGGGCTGCGAGAGCATCGAGGACGCGGGCAACGGGGCGTACCGCGCGCGCATGACGCAGCGCGTCGGACCGTTCAAGGTGACGCTGGACATGGAGATGCGCATCGAGGAGGCGGTGGAGGGCCGGCGCGTCGTCGTGAGCGGCAACGGCAAGGACCGCATGGGCAACCGCCTCCACGTCAACCGGCTCGCGCTCGAACTGAGCGAGCCGTCGCCCGGCCGGGCCGAGGTGAACTACGCGATGGACTTCAACCTCTATGGCCGTCTCGCGACGCTCGGCAACACGGCGGTGAAGCGCAAGTCGGAGGAGATACGCACCGAGTTCAGCCGCCGCATCGCCCAGGAGTTAGGGGGCTAGCGGCGTGATGGTGGGACGAGCAGGACTCGAACCTGCGACCTGGCGATTATGAGTCGCCTGCTCTGACCGACTGAGCTATCGTCCCTTATGCATGCTCACCGTTGACGCACTGCCTACTCGTGTGGTCCAAAGGTCTAGCGAAGCGGGAGGTAGCGAACCTGGTTCTCCCACTCGCCATCAAGGCTGGCTCCCGCCAGCAATTCGAGTTCGTCTATCGCCTGACGCACCGGGCAATCCCAGTGCACCAGGAACACACCCGGCGTCGTCAAGCCTGCGACGATTCGCTCATAGGCAGCTTCTCTCATCGTGTTCACATCGTGGGTGAGGAGCACTCGCCATTCACTCGCGGCCCAAACCAGAACGCCGGGGTCGGGCGCCGACCGCAAGCCACGTTTCTCTACCGTCACGATATCTATGCCTGGAACGCGGAGACGAAGTCCTCCGACGATAGTCTCGCGGAAATTCTCATCCGCTGCGAAACGAAGCATCTAGGAGGCTCGTTGCTCCTGCTGTGCAGCGTCGCGGCGGGCCTGCAATCGAGAGAGCAGTGAAGCGTTATCCGGGTAGCGGGCGTCAATCTCGGCCTTGGTTCGCTCCCAGTCCTCATCCACCTTCCGCAGGTACGTCTCAACCTCCTCCATATTGCGGAGGTAATAGGCGATGACGGCATAGATGTCCGCTAGCTCGAGCGTGGGGAGCGCATCCTTGATCTGCTCAGGCGAATCCCCACCCTTATACGACCATACGACGAACTCTAGGTTGACACGCGTCTGTGGGCCGGACACGCGCACCGCTCCGTTTGGTTCGACCCGCAGCGGGACCGTCATGTTGGGGAAGCTCTCGATCGCCATTGCGTTGCTCCTGGCGCACGTTACCCGCAATCAGTATAGCCGACGCTTACAAGTCAGCGGCCGTCTCGCCACGCTCGGCAACACGGCGGTGAAGCGCAAGTCGGAGGAGATTCGCGCCGAGTTCAGCCGCCGCATCGCGGAGGAGCTGGGGGGCTGGAGTCGTCATGGTGGGACGAGCAGGACTCGAACCTGCGACCTGGCGATTATGAGTCGCCTGCTCTGACCGACTGAGCTATCGTCCCCTGTTGCATCGCCGGGTAGCGCGCCCGGATAACGTGCCATATGCTCGTGCCTGTCCGGATAGCGCGCATCCAGTTCCGCGTCCAACTGCTCCCAATCTTCCTCGATCTTCTGCAGGTACGCCTCAACCTCCTCGGTGTTGCGGAGGTAGTAGGCGATGACGGCGTAGATATCCGCGAGTTCTATGGTCGGGAGCCTGTACTGGATCTCCTCAGGCGTCTCGCCCGCCTTGTAACCCCAGACGACGAGCTCGAAGTTGACACGCGTCTGTGGGCCGGACACGCGCACCGCGCCGTTCGGTTCGACCCGCAGCGGGACCGTCATGTTGGGGAAGCTCTCGATTGCCATTGCGTTGCTCCTGGCGCACGTTACCCGCAATCAGTATAGCCGACGCCTACAACCACTCCTGGTTCGACAGGCTCACCACGAAATGGCTCGGGGCTACGGCAGCCCGAACTCGTCCCAGCGGGCCGCGACGCCGTCCATGATCTGGCGGCTCACTTTGTTCACCGGGTGGAAGTTCTCCCCCTTGAACTTCATGGTCGCGTCGATGCCCATGCCCCGGCTCGGTTGAATGAAGTCGACCTCCCCACGCACCCGCGGCGTGGGCGGGAACACCCTGCCGGGGATGACGTGGTCGTCCGGCTCCGCCGCCGAGACGACGCGCCACATCACCTCCTCCCAGTCGCGCACGTTGCAGTCGTCGTCCACGACGATGATCCAGCGCCACGCCTCGGCGTCCCAGATCGCTTCCATGATCTCGCGCGGCTCTTCCCTGCTCTGGATGTCGGCGGACACGATGAGCATCCCGTGCCGGCCCACCTCCGGGAAGTACACCTCGCGGATGTTCGTATTCCCCGTGCGCTGGACGAGCCGTGACTGCATCGAGCCCGAGCGCAGCAGCTGGCGCGGGTAGTCCTCGACGCGCTGGCAGATGAGGCCGTACGTAAGCGGGTCCTTCCGGTGCGTGATGGCCTTGACCTTGATGACGAAGGCCGCCTTGTTCTGGCCGTAGAAGCCCGTGGACTCACCGTGGGGCCCCTCCTCGGTGCGCTCGTACGGCAGCACCTCTCCCTCGATGACCACCTCGGCGTCCGCGGGGACGAGCAGATCGCTCGTCTCGCACTTTACGAGTTTGGTCGCCTCGCCCCGCCAGCCGCCAGCGGCCTCGTACTCCATCGAGCCTTCGAGTTCGCCGCTGTTGGGGCGCACGGGGCTGCCCGCCGCGAGCGTCACGAGCGGGTCCGTGCCCATCACGATGGCGACCGGCGTGGGGCGTCCCTCCGCCTCGTTGCTCAGGATGTGGTCGCCGCCGCCGGGCCCCGTCGAGGACCCGCGCCCCCGGATGCCCCCGGAGAGGCTGAGCGTCTGCTTGTCCTTAATCATGGCGCGGTAGAGGCCGATGTTCAGAATGCCGGTGACCGGGTCGCGGGTCACGACCCCAGCGGTCGTCGCGAGGTACTGCCCGCCGTCGTGCTCGTGCCAGACGGGCGTGGGGATGAAATCGAGGTCGACGTCGTCGCCGCTGACGATGACCTCCTTGCACGGCCCGGAGTCCACCTCGACGGACGGGAGGCGGTGGTCCATCCCGCCGACGACGCGCTCTTGGATCTTCGCCTCGTCCGGTTCCGTGCCGAACGCCAGCGCGACCTGCTCGATGGTGGAGAGCAGGTTCACGACCATCGGCCTGTCCGGGTAGCCCTTCACGTTGTCGAAGATGATGGCCGGGCCCTGCCGCTCCAGCGAGCGCGCGGCGACCGCGCCGATCTCGAGGACGGGGTCGACCTCCGCCGTGACGTGGTGCACCAGCCCCTTCTCGTCCAGCAGCCGTATGAAGTCCCGCATGTCGGTGTAGGGGACTCGTTGTCGTTCGAGGGCCATCGTGCACCTCCCGTGAGGCATCGTGCGTGGTTCGGGCCGGAGCGTACGTGGCGCAAGGTGTCGGGTCAACGCGGGCGCCGTCTCCCATGATTGGGACCCTTGCATGGCTCCCGCTGCTATCCGGTCCGGGATGGGACCGGGGGCTGATCCCCCTCTCCCTACAAGGAGACCCTTACATAACCGTGAGGGGAGATGCGGTGCGGGGTTATTTGATCCCTTCCCCCTCGATGGGGGAAGGCTAGGATGGGGGTGAATCGGCGGGGTCTGGGGTGTGCGATGGGCTATGCAAAGGTCCACTCCTGAGGAAGGGGGTTACGGCGGGGTTCATCCCCCTCTCCCTACAAGGAGACCCTTGCATAACCGTAAGGGGAGATGCGGTGCGGGGTTATTTGATTCCTTCCCCCTCGATGGGGGAAGGTTAGGACGGGGTGAATCGGCGGGGTCTGGGGCGTGCGATGGGGTTACGCAAAGGTCTCTGCAAGAGGAGAGGGTGCCGCCGCTCCGCGGCGGCGGGTGAGGGCCCTTGCGCTTGGAGCGGGGCAGTTTCGGCTGACCCGTTCGTGGTGAGCCTGTCGAACCACCACCCACCGCCGGCGCGGTATACTGCGCGCGTCTGAGACGGCAAGCGCACCGACGACCCTGAGGAGGAGGCCTTCATGCTGAGCGTGGAAGAGAACGCACTGCTGACCGACATCTCGCCGGGGACGCCGATGGGCAACCTGATGCGCCGCTACTGGGTCCCCGTCATGCTGTCCGGGGAGTTACCCGAGCCGGACGGCGACCCCATGCGCGTCCGCCTCCTCTGCGAGGACCTGGTCATCTTCCGCGACACGCTCGGAAGGGTGGGCTTGCTCCCTGAGCGCTGCCCGCACCGCCGCGCGTCGCTCTACCTCGGGCGGAACGAGGAGGGCGGCCTGCGCTGCATCTACCACGGCTGGAAGTACGACGTCACGGGCCGCTGCGTCGACATGCCGAATGAGCCGCCCGAGAGTTCCTTCAAGGAGAAGATCAGGCCGTCCGGTTACCCCTGCCGGGAGGCGGCGGGCATGATCTGGACGTACATGGGCCCGCGCGCCGAGCCGCCGTCGCTTCCCCATTTCGAATGGATGGACGTGCCGGAGGAGCAACGGCAGATGTCGTCCTTCCTCCGCGGGTGCAACTGGATGCAGGCGCTGGAAGGCGACATCGACACGACCCACTCCGGCTTCCTCCACGGCGTGCTCGAACGCACCTCGGACGCCGTCAACACCTGGCGGAGGGAGCACCCTCCCGGGCTCGACGTGGTGTCCACGCGGTACGGCGTCATGTACGGCGGGCGCTACGGCGACATCGAGGCCGGCCAGTCCGGCGGAGACGCGACGACAACCTACTGGCGGGTGAGCAACTTCCTCTTCCCGTTCTACACGTTCTTCCCCAGCCGTCCGAACGGGCTGGTGCCCGGCCACATCTGGGTGCCGCTGGACAACCACAACACGATGGTGTGGGCGCTGGGGTGGAACCCCGTGCGGCCGCTCGAACAGAGCGGGACCTGGCGCGGGGCCAGCGGCGCGATGGTCGGCGAGTTCGAGCTCCCGACCGCCGACGGCATGGGGCGGTGGCGTCCCACGGCCAAATGGGACAACGACTACCACCAGGACCGCCATCTGCAGCGGACGGCGACCTTCACCGGCATCCCCACCATCCCGCTGCAGGACCAGGCGGTCACGGAGACGATGGGCTCCATCACCGACCGCTCCAACGAGCACCTGGGGACCTCCGACGCCGCGATCATCCGGACACGCAAGCATCTCCTCAACGCGGCGAAGGCCCTGCGCGACGACGATGTCGAGCCGCCCTGCGTCGACACGCCCGAGTGGTACCGCATTCGGTCGGCGTCGGGAACGGTCCCGAAGGACGCCGACTGGATCGAGGTGCTCGGCGACTGGATGGACGCGCGCACGCTGGAGGTCCCCGGCGTGGGGCTGCCCACGCCGGTGTAGGAGGGATTGAGGTACTCCGCTGCCCTACCTGATGCAGGTCCTCGCCGCTTTGCTTGCGCTTCCGGCACTGCTGCTGGTGGCGTGTGGTCAGGAACCAAACGACACTGAGCTCAGTCCGCGGGAGTACGTGTACGAGCGCTGCACGGGCTGGCCGACCAGCGAGCCGGGCCTCCGCCAGGTCTATGGGCAGACGTGGGGTGAGGCCGCGGATGCGCTCGCTGAGGGCCCAACGCTGGATGTGCCGCGCCAGTTCCGCGAGTACGACGCTGCACTCGGGGTGTTCCGAGATGCCCTCATCAGACGTGTCCGCGAATTGCCGCCAGACGAGACCTCCAGGACGTACTTACCCTACTCACCGCTGCCTCCCGGCCTCGAGGGACCGGCCTATGTGTGGGATGCGGTGGTGGCGCTCAGAAACGAGTGGTACGCACTCGACGACGACTCTCGGCTGCTGCTCAGGCGCATCGGCTGCACGGACCACGACAAGCTCGCAGGGTTGCTGCTGGAACCGCCCCATCGAGGTGAGTGTGCAGCCGGTGGCGCATACGAGGCGTTACAGGCAGTTGTCGAGGAGGAGGTGGGCCCGATCGACAGGCGGAGTGGAGGCAGTAGACGGCACACGGAGGACACCTACATCGTTCGGGGTGGCGTGCTCGGCTACCACCACTACGAAGTCGTTCACACCTGGGAGACCACCATGGATTTCACGCTGGACGATGTCCGGTACGAGGCCGCCGGGATCGTCGATGACGACTGCGAGGTTGAGGTCGAGTACATCCGCCCCGAGGGGACTGGCTAGGCCTCTGGGCGATACGAACGCCCCACCAGGGACTGGCGGGGCGCTCGCCCATCTGCCGTCGCCGTCGACGTGGGATCGGACGTTGGCGTTGGTGTCGGGGTCTAAAGTTCGATGCGCGTGATGTCCGAAATCTCGACTCCGCAGTCCCAATCACCCACGCCAACGACCTCGTATTCGACCCCATCCAGATAGGCTGTGGCCTCGAAGTCCCACGCGTAGACATGGCTGTCGAAGTAGTATCCGCCAAGCCCGCCCTTCACCAGTTGGAACGCATGGGGCTGCGCCGACGCGGCACGCCGACGCACGTCCGCCTCTCCACCCAGGTCGGCCCGAACGGCATCCTCGATCGCGTCGTTGTCGGGGCCGCTCTGCCAGCACTCGCCACGCGGCTCAGGCGTCAGTCGAATCTCGCTGATGAAGTCGAACCCCGAACACCCCGCGCGTTGCAGCATAGTCCTGGAGTCGTCATCGAGCGCCCTCCATGCCCCCACCAACGCCACGATAGCCTCCCACAGGTCGTCGGGCCCCTCGATGTTCGGGTCGTTCCAGGCATCATCGAACAGGTGTGGTACCTCCTCGTCCGGCGGGAACGTCTGCAAGTGTCGCAAGCCCGCATCGAACGCCGCATCGAGGGCCTCCTGGTAGAGCCGGAATTCCGGCGGCGCTATCAGGACGGGGGCCTCATCGACCATCGCCTCGGCCATCTCGCCCCACGTCCGAGTCTCGATGTCATCCGGGTCGTATGTGTCCTGTTGGTCTCGGTGGGCACAGCGCTCGAACGCGTACTCCCGTGGCGAGAGCGCGCCTACGGGAGTTCCCGTACACGCCATCAGTACGGCGGGCAGAACGACCAGCGCGATGGCGACGTACATCCACCATCTCCGTACGGACGTCGGTATCATCAACACCGTTGACTATCTGTAAACAGGCCATAGTTGTTGTACTTCTCGGCTTCCCATTCGACCTCGATGGGCTCGCCGATATCCCCGTGGACGCGGAGAACGTCCCGGTCCCGTCCGAACCAACTCTTGTCGCGCTCAGACGTACTGCTTGCCTGTGTACCGTCCGTCCCCACCTATGTGCCCCCGTTTATGTGCCCCCGTGTCCTTTGGAGAGATTGTAAAGCAACCGGCGAGATGCCTGGCTCCGCCCAGCATGGCACGCCCCCTCTCCCGGCCGCAGGGTTGCGAGATTCTCGCCTGTGCGGGAATGACGCAAACGCATTCGTGGCTCGACGCGCTTACCGCGAACGGATGAGGCTGGAGGTCTCCGCCTGTGTCCGTGCGAGCCAGAGTCCCGCTACGCCCCATCCACGCGCCGGCGCAAGAGCCACACGAGCACGCATCCTGTGATGACTCCGTACACGGTCCCGAGTACGGCCCAGCCCGCCGCGCTGTCTGTGACCCCGGCTGAAAGACCGCTCACAACCCAGCCCACGGAGCACGCAAGTATCCACCAGCCTGACCCGGCGATCTGCCGCTGCAGCACGAGCCATTGCACGACACCGACCGCGGCCCCGAACAGGATGGCCGTCGCAACGCCCGCGATATCCGCGCCCGCGGCGACGCCCGCACGTGCGCCCTCGGAGATTCCTGTGGCAACCCCCTCTGCCCTGCCTGCGGCAAGACCCTCGACCACGCCCGTGCCGATGCCCACGCCAATGCCCACGACAAGGCCGATCATGCCGGCGACTGCGCCGCCCGCGATGCCGGTCGCGACCCACCAACCTGCGTGGGCGATGTCCCTCCGCAGCGCGAGCCATTGCAGCACCGCAGCCGCGGTGCCGCCTGTGGAGACGTACACGACCACCATCATGCCGCTCGACCGGCCCAGCACCGACTCCATGGGGCCGCCAACAGCGAAACCGGCGGCAGTCGCCAGCACCCACCAGGGCAACAGGCGCCAGCTCACCAGGGCCTCTGTCCACACGCTGCTCATGCCTCGCCTTCCTCGGCGAAGCATCCTAACAGAGGGCCGGGCACTTCCCCGCACCCCTGCCCCACCGTGTGACCTGGCGGTCACTCTGGATTCCAGCCTCCGCTGGAATGACGTGCCTGCTGCTCCCCTATCCTGTGCATCCCGTCCATCCCTGTTCGTCGTTCGGGTACAATCGCGGCTGGACAAGGAGGGCGACATGCCAGTGCAGGACCTGCGTGAGTGGATCGCGCGCATCGAGGAGATGGGCGAGCTGACCCGCATCGAGGGCGCCGACCCCAACCTCGAGATCGGCGGGCTCACCGACCTCTACCAGTGGGACATGGAGAACCCCGCCCTCCTCTTCGACAAGATCGAGGGCCACCCGGAGAACTACCGGCTCATCTCGAACGTCCTCACGTCGCTCCCGCGTATCTGCCTCAGCCTTGACCTCCCCACCCACCTCACGCGCCAGGAGTTCGTCAAGACGTGGCGCGACCGCCTCAAGGAGTTCACGCCCATCGCCCCGAGGCAGGTCGAGGACGGCCCCGTGCTCGACAACCGCCAGGTCGACGCCGAGGTGGACGTGACGCAGTTCCCCGCGCCGTTCTGGCACGCCGAGGACGGTGGCAACTTCCTCGGCACCGGCAACATCGTCATCATGCGCGACCCGGACACCGGCTGGGTGAACGCAGGCACCTACCGCGTCCAGGTCCATGACAAGAACACGCTCGGCATCATGATCTCCCCCGGCAAGCACGGACGCATGATCCGCGAGAAGTACTGGGCGAAGGGCGAGGCGTGCCCCGTCGCGGTGTCGTTCGGCCAGGACCCGCTGTTGCTCCTGCTCGGCGGTCTGGAGGTCGACTACGGCGAGGACGAGTTCGCGGTGGCGGGCGGCATCCGCAACGAGCCGTTGGACGTCATCGCCGCCCCCCTCACCGGCCTGCCCGTCCCCGCCACGTCCGAGATCGTCATCGAGGGCGAGATCCCGCCGGACCAGTTCCACCAGGAGGGGCCGTTCGGCGAGTGGACCGGATACTACGCCAGCGGCGAGCGCGACATGCCCATCATCAACGTGAAGTCGGTGGTGTGGCGGAACGACCCCATCGTCATGGGCTGCCTGCCTGGCAAGCCCCCGAACGACAACACTTACTTCCGCAGCCCCCTGCGCGCCGCGATGCTCTGGAACGAGCTGGAGCGCGCGGGCGTGCCGGGCGTCGTCGGCGCGTGGTCGCACGAGGCCGGCGGCGGGCGCTTCCTCAACGTCATCTCCATCAAACAGATGTACCCGGGCCACGCCAAGCAGGTGGGACACGCGACGACCTCCGTCCACGCGGGCGCGTACGCCAACCGGTTCGTCATCGTCGTCGACGACGACATCGACCCCACCGACACGAACGAGGTGCTGTGGGCGCTCTGCACGCGCACCGAGGTGACGGACGACATCGACATTGTGAAGCGCATGTGGAGCACGTCGCTCGACCCGATGGCGTACGCCGGCGACGAGGGCCCGCGCTACTACAACAACCGCATGATCATCGACGCCTGCCGCCCCTACGACCGCCTCGCGACGTTCCCGCCCGTCGCCCGCGCGACGCAGGAGCAGGCCGCCGCGCTCCGCGCGCAGTGGCCGCAGCTCTTCACCGCCGACGGCAAGGTCCGCAAGGACGTGCGGCGGGCGAGCAAGAACGGGGGGTAGCCCTCACTCTGGCCCTCTCCCAGAGGGAGAGGGGAGTAGTGCACAGGATGGGCAGGATGGCGCTGCGCTCCCTGACATTGTCATGCTGAGCGGAGCGCAGTGGAGTCCGCGCTTCAGCACGCAGCATCCTCTCGGGAGACATCCACTCGTTCAACGCATCTCCAAGACCCATTGGGATATACGATGTAGGAATAGCGAGAGGGGCGCACCGTTGCGAGTGCGCCCCTCCGGGACAGCCTTTCAACTTGTCACGCCGCTGCCCGTTGCGCGTCGCAGAACATACTCATCAGGTGCCGTTAGCCTGCGCTGGATGGATGGACGACGTTCTTATGGTTGTTTGCCCTTCGGACGACCCTTCCGGGTAACAGGACTTGTCCGGTCGCACCTGCCAACCTCAATTCGATAGTAGCACAAAGCGGTCAGACGAATATCCAACAAGCCTATTCAGAACGGGATACGGCGCCTGTCTCTGCAATCGCGCGGGCAGCGAGATACAGGATGCTGTGCACGTTTGGGCAATAGGTTCAGTATATGGTACAATCATTTGTACGCTCGTGAGAAAAGACCGCCATGCCACCGCTTAAGCCTGGACACATAAGCCCGACGCCGGAAGAGGAAGAAGAGATCCAGAGGGGCATCGCCCTGGACCTCGACAACCCGGAGTTGACCGACGAGGACTTCGCCCGGATGCGCCCCGCCATAGAAGTCGTCCCGCACATCGTGAAGGCGTACCGTGAGGGCAGGCTCACCATCGCGCCACATCTGCGCAAGGAGCACCCCAAGACGCGCGTGACGATCCGCCTCGACGCCGACGTCGTGGCACGGCTCCGCGCAGACGGCCCCGGCTGGCAGACGCGCGCCAACGCCGCCCTCCGCGAGGCGGTGCTGGGCAGCGAGAACGTTGCGTGAGCACCGGTTTCGATGCCTATAGCCTTGTTGCCCGCATCCTACCGGGCTATATCGCCATTACGCCGCTTATCTTGCTCTTTTTGTTCATGCCAAACGGAGTAGCGCTGTCATTCGGTGGAGCTGCATTACTCTTTCCGATTGTCTATTTCATTGCATATCAGATTGGAAGGGATTCAGGGAAGAGCAAAGAAAAAGACCTATGGGATAAGTGGGGTGGAGCGCCTACAACGCGTTTTCTTAGACATTCAAACAAAGAATATGACCACGTTGACCGCGAAGTGATTCATAGGAAATTGGAGAACATGAACATTGAGGTGCCTACTTCTGCCCAAGAAGAGGCTAACAAGACCTATGCTGATGCATGCTATATGACAGCAGTGTTTGTCCTGCGGGAGAGGACTAGGAACAAGGACAATTTCCCGCTCGTCTTCTCAACATTGACTATCTATGGTTTTTATAGGAATCTATGGGGGCTCAAATGGGCAGCGTTAGCCATCATGTTAGTGTCGTTTGCTGGATATGCAATTAGTACGATACAAGACTGCCTCTCTCGAAGCGAAATAGCATCCATTAGCGCCGCCGTTATGATAAACACCGGATTACTGTACATCTGGGTATTCAAGGTTAGAGCGGCAAAAGTGAAACAAGCGGCAGAAGAATATGCTCGTGCCCTCCTCGGAGCTGCAAGAGCGATGGAGGAGATTTAGTGCCAACGATACATTTCCTCAACGTCAATGAGGGCGACTGTAACATAATTCAACACATCTCAGGCCATGTAACAATCATTGACGTCTGCAATGCTTCTAATCCGAAAGTGCATAATGAACATGAACAGTCAATGATTAACATGAATCGGTCAATTACTCAAATGCAAGAAGTGCTTGGTAATTTTAAACAAAAAGGCTGGCCCGACAACCCGATTGAATACATGGAGCGGCACAGCATCAATCGAATCTTCAGATATATTCAAACACACCCGGACATGGACCACATGGATGGCATAGAGTCACTCTTCACTCGATTTGCTCCGGTCAATTTTTGGGATACCAACAACACTCGGGAAATTACATCCTGGGACAAAGGCCCTTACAGAGAGACCGATTGGAAATTCTATACTAGTCTACGAGACGGTAAGCTGACCAATGCTCCGAAACGGCTCTCCCTACTGTCTGGAGCAACGGGCCAGTACTACAATGTCAACGCGGACGGTGAAGCAGGCGGCGATGGGCTACAAATCCTTGCTCCCACTAAGGAACTGTTGGAAGATGCAAACAAGGCGAACGGCAACTACAACGACAGCTCATACGTCCTCTTGTACAATACCGGGGACAGAAAGGCGGTGTTCGCTGGCGACTCCCACGACAACACCTGGGAACACATACTCCACAAACATCCTGCTTCAGTGAAGGACATCGACTTGCTCATTGCGCCTCACCATGGCAGGGATTCCGATCGCGATTACAAATTCCTACGACACCTCAACCCCACTCTAACTCTAATAGGCAATGCACCGTCTGAACATATTGACTACAATCAATGGATAAACTTGGGTCTTTGGCATATCACGAACAACCAAGCGGGTTCTGTAATTGTCGATATAGCAGATGATTCCTGGGTTGTGTATGCAACTAACAAGACCTATGCCGAAAAGGCAAGTGATAAAACCGTCTACCATGACGGCCTTAAGGCTTGGGAAATTGGCGAGATACCGAGGAAGACCTAATGCACTTCGAAATCTTGAACGTCGAACACGGATTCTCCGCCTTCGCTATTACCGACGATGGTAATCTTCTGGTGTTCGACTGTGGCAGTTCACCCTCAATGAGCCCGACTGAGTACCTGTACAGCAAAGGCTTTAGGGAGGTTCAACAACTGTACATCATGAACTACGACGAAGACCATGTCCGTGACCTCCCCAATCTCAGGAACTATTTGAAGGTCAACGTACTAACAGCGAATCGGTCACTCTCCCCAGAACTGCTGAGTCAGATCAAGTCTCCTCTTACGCGGGCTATGTCGTCTACCATCCAGATGTGCCAAGAATATTCCAATCCTGTTAATCCACAGTATCGTGGAGTTGACATCGCTGTTCTCTGCAATTCCTATCCGCAGTTCAAGGATACTAACAATCTAAGTCTGTTGGTTTTCTTGCGTATGGGTGGTCTTTCTGTGGCAATCCCTGGAGACTTGGAACGCGCAGGTTGGCTCGCCCTGCTGCAAAATCCAGAAGTATGTCGGCGGCTTCTTGGCGTGAATGTTTTCGTCGCTTCACATCACGGTCGCGAAAGTGGTTACTGTAAAGAAGTCTTTGACTACTGCAAACCTAGCGCAGTGATCTTTTCCGACGGCCCCATACTATATGACAGTCAACAAATGGCAGGCATTTACGGGCAGCATGCAAGTGGTATCAAGTTTAATGGCCAAGGGCGTAGGGTGCTCAGCACAAGGAAGGATGGCACCATCAGTTGGGCCAACATAGTGCCTACTTTCTGAAACCTGGCCTCCGTTGGGGCCTCCGCCCCCTAAATATCCGCCGACCTCGGCCTGAGCGACTCCGGGTTGGCGTCGACCCACTTCCAGTAGTGCTCCCACGCCTCCGAGACTTCGCCGCGCGTGCGGCGGTCCAGCGACGGCTGCAGGACGAGCGACGGCATCGCCTCCGGCGTGCCGATGAGCTGCGCGTGCCACGTCATCTCCGCGAGGTGCTCGGTCGCGATGGCGTCTATCGTCGCGGTCTCGACGTTCGGGCCGGTGAACACCATGCCGTGGTTCTGCAGGTGGCAGGCGTTCGCGCCCTGCATCCGCGCGGAGACCGCCCTGCCCTGCTCGACACTGCGTATCAGCGCCTTGTCTTCGTCGAACATGACCGGCTCGTGGGCGACGGCGGTCGCGAGCTCGGGGTCGAGGAGCGGGAGGATGGTCGCGCCCGCGAGGCCCATCATCGTCGCCCACTTCTGGTGCGTGTGGATGATGGAGCCGACGTCCGGGTGCGTGCGGTAGATCTCCGCGTGGATCGGCCATTCGCTGACCTTCGTGATCTTGCGGTCGCCCGCGCCCTCGATGTTGCCGTCGAAGTCCATGACGATGAGGTCCTCAGCGCGGACGCGGTGCATCTGGATGTGGGGCCACGGCTTGATGAAGAACGTGTCGGCGCCGGGGATGCGCGCGCTCGTGTGGCCGCGCGTCGTGCCGAGCCCGGTGAGGTAGAGGAGGCGGTGCGAGACGGCTACCGTCTCGCGCAGGGCTGCGAGTGCGTTATCGTCCATCGTTCGTTTCTCCGTTTCTCACGCCCCACCAACCCTCACCCCTTGTAGGGACCTTTGCACAACTCACCGGGGCGCCCTTGCCAGGGTGCGGCGGGGGACGTGATCCCCTCTCCCTCGAGGGAGAGGGCTAGGGTGGGAGTGAACTGGTGAGGGGCGTGATCCCCTCTCCCTTGAGGGGAGAGGGCTAGGGTGAGGGTGAACTGGTGGGTGGGTGGGTGGGTTATGCAAAGGTCTCCTTGTAGGGAGAGGGGGTCATAGCCCCGTGTGGCGGACGTAGGCCGCGTCGCGGTGGTCGTCCAGCCACTCCTGGTTGCCCCATTCGCCGCGGGCGACGCCGTCGCGCACGTCCGGGCGAGGCGGCTCCCAGCGCTTCGCTGCGTCGTCGGCGAGGTAGCGCTCCTCGATAGCCTCCGGCGTGCCGACGAGCATCGCGCGCCACGTCAGCTCGGCCTGCTCCTCGGCGTCGGCGGCGGCAAGCATCGACTTCGAGACCGTCGTGCCGACGAACACCATGCCGTGCCCGCGCAGGTGGCAGGCGACGTTCCCGCCGAGCAGCGCAGCGACCGCCGCGCCCTTCTCCGGCGAGTCGACGGCGTCAGGCGGCCCGGTGTAGACCGCCCACCGCTCGGCGGCGACGGACGCCGTCGGCGGATGGATGACGGGCAGCACGTCGCGCCCGGCGAGACCGAACACCGTGCACCACTTCTGGTGCGTGTGCGTGACGGCGTTCACCTCGGGCCGCGCCTTGTAGATCTCCGTGTGCAGCGCCCACGAGCCGACGCGCCCCGGGTAGCGCTCGGACGCCTGCACGACGTTGCCGTCGAGGTCGATGAGCATGACGTCGTCGGGCTCGACGCGCTCGAGGCTGACGGCGGGCGTCGCGCGGATGAGGACAAGGTCCGAGTCCGGCACGCGCGCGCTCACGTGTCCCTGGTACGCGCCGAGGCCATAGTGGTGCAGCAGGCGGTTCGCCAGCGCCACCTGCTCGCGCAACGCCTGCAGTTGTGCCTCGTCCGTCATGGCGCGGATGCTACCACAGGCGGTGGCGCGGAGAAGGAAGGTGGAGTTGTCATGCTGAGCGCAGCCGAAGCATCTCTCAGGTTGTCTGCTCCCTCTCCCGATGCGGGGGCGAGGGTTGTGGCGGCCGGGCGGAGGTTGTCATGCTGAGCGTAGCCCGTTGAACGGTGCCGAGGCACGGGGTGGAGTTGTCATGCTGAGCGCAGCCGAAGCATCTCTCAGGGAGGGTCGAGAAAGAGCCGCGTCCGCCCGAGAGATTCCTCGACTCCGCTGCGCTCCGCTCGGAATGACAAGCCACACTGTTGGCGCTCGTTGACTGCCCGAGCGCAGCACGTAAAATTGCTCCGCCCCCGGCTGACCAGGCCCCATGGACATCCAGCCCGTCATCGTCGCCGTCTTCGCCGCGTACTTCCTCGCGCTGATCGGCATCACCGTCGTCGGCGCCCGCCGGATGCGCGAGATGTCGGACTACGTGCTCGCCGGCAGGAAGATAAGCACGTTCACGTCGGCGCTGAGCGCCAGCTCGTCGAGCAGCAGCGGCTGGACGGATGCTCGTGTTCCCCGCGCTGGCGTTCTCCGAAGGCACCGTGCACCTGTGGACGGTGATGGGCCTCGTAGCCGGCGCGTGGCTCTCCTGGACCATCCTGGGAAAGCGGCTCGGCGCTACACGATAGCCGAGGAGTCGCTCACGCTGCCGGACTTCTTCGAGAAACGCTTCGGGGACAGGACGGGTACGCTGCGGGCGCTATCGGCAGTGCTGACGATGTTCTTCATCATGTTCTACGTGAACTCCGGCCTGATCGCGGGCGCGAAACTGCTTCAGACGATCTTCGGGCTGGAGCACAACCCGAGCGTGCTGATAACGCTCATGGCCGTCGTGTCGTACACGTTCATCAGCGGTTTCATGGCCGTCTCCCGGACGGACGTGTTCCAGTCGCTCGTGATGCTGGGGAGTTTCATCATCCTGCCGCTGACGCTCATCGTGGCCACGGCTGAACCGTTCTCAGGGGTTGGCGGACCGCCCGGCTTCCTGGACCCGCTGACCGGACGCCGCGAACGACCCCATCACAGCCATATTCGTCCTCTCGGCCATCGGCTGGGGCCTCGGCGCCCTGGGGTCGCAGCGCATCCTGCAGCGGTTCATGGCGATAGAAAGCGAGGCGAAGATCACCTCCAGCCGCAACATCGGCGTCACCTGGATCGTGCTCATCTTCTCGTTGGGGTTCCTGTTCGGGGTGGTCGCGCGCCCCGCGCTGACGCAGATGGGGCTGATGGGCGAGCTGGTGGGAGCGACGGGTGTCTTCGACCCGGAACTCGTGTACTTCGTGGTCTCGGGAGGGTTCTTCCTGCCCGTCTTCACGGGGGTGCTGCTCACGGGGGTCATCGCGGCCATCATGAGCACGGCGGACTCGCAACTGCTGCTGGGCTCCGCCATCGCCACGGACGACCTGCCGCTGATGAAGCGCCTAGCGCGGCGTCTGGAGCGTACGCACGTGGTGGGAGCGTCCGGCAGAGTGTGGCTGGGCCGTGGGCTGCTGCTGGCCACCGGAGGAGCCGCCGGAGTATCCGCCATCACCGCGCCGGACTCGGTGCTGAACCTCGTCGCCTACGCATGGGGCGGCATGGGGGCAGCGTTCGGGCCGGTGACAATCCTCGCGCTCTACTGGCGGAGGTTCAACTTCCAGGGCGCGATGGCGTCAATCGTCGCGGGCACGGTGGTCGTGAGCATCTGGCAGGTCAGCTCAGGCGGCCCCTGGGGGATGTTCGACATGGCGGTCGCGACCGTGCCCGGCTTCATCGCCGCCGGCCTGGCGGGCATCGCCGCCACGCTGCTCACGTCGCCGCCTTCCGCCGAGATCACGGCGCAGTTCGACCGCGTCAACGCGGACGCGCAGCCTGCGTAGCTGCCCTAGTAGCCGCCCGCCGTCCGTTCCCGCGAAAGCGGGAATCCAGCCGCGCGGGGAGCGCTCGGCCGGTTCACACCGACACGATCGGCAGGCCATGCAGCCGCGCGAAGTGCCTCCGGTTGTTGGTGAGCAGCGTGAGGCCGTGACGGATTGCGGTGGCGCCTATCAACAGATCGAAATCGCTTATCAGCGTCCCGGTGGTCCTCAGCCTCCGGCGCTCCTCTGCGAATATCCTACACACCGTGAGGTCAACCGCCATTACGTCGATATCGGCAAGGAAGTCCAGCAATGCGCTTTCGTCGGCCTGAGGATCGTCAGCCCCCAGGACTCCCTCATACAGTTCGGCGAGCGACACGATGCTCAGGCCGATGCCTTGCGGCCTCAACTCGTCGAAACGCTGCGCTACTGCCTGGATGCCGTTCAGATAGTCGATGACCCAGTCCGTGTCCACCAGGAACTGCAACTAAGACAACTCCTGACGGTCCCGCGAGCCGGTTATACGCGCCTCATGGAGCACGCGCTTCAGCCGTTCTCCGGCGTCTGGTCTTCCCCACGCACCAGCGGACGCCTTGGAACGCCGCCGTCTCTGCTCCCCGGTTTCAGCCAGCCCGGCGTCGAGCGTTATGAGCACCTCTGTGCCCTCTTCGAGGTCGAGGCGTTCCAATGGCTTGAGCACACCCTCTGAGAACCTGGCTTTCAGCTGCATGATCGTGCCGTTCCTTTCCGCCTCAGTCCGCAACCAGTTTGCCGGATGGCGAAGGGCCGATGCAAGCGCGGCTAGCCGCCCGGCGCGTCGTGGTGCCAGCCTGAGCCAAACACCAGCCCGTCGTGCTCCACCACCCAAACTTGCTATGCAATCCCCTCATGGTATGCTCCCCTAAGTCCCACAGGGACTAGTTCAGAGCATTCCAAGCGACGATGACTGCTGCGATCCTCTACCCCGTAGCCCGCGCCAACGACGGCCAGCTAATGCACATCACCATGGCCGCCAAGGGAACCGTTGCGTACTGCTTCGGCTGCGACGCAGCAATGGTCCCGCATCAGGGACCGCAGCGGCAGTGGCACTTCCATCACAAGACGCACAACAGGTGCGACCCCGACCGCGCCCTGCACATCGCCGCGGTCGCCGCCATCACCAAAGGCATCGACTCCGCCATTTGCACTAGACGGCCATACCTCTTGAAACGCGGCTGCATACGGTGCGGACAGCTGATCGAACAGGACATCGCAACGCCCAATGCAGCGGTCAAAGCCGAGAAGATGCTCCTACAGAGAGACGACATCGAGCTGAAACGACGCACTCTGCCAGACGTCGCGGTCTACGCCGCAGACGGCACTACGATGGTGGTCGAGGTGGTCGTCTCGCATGACCTTGAAGACAAGACACGCGAGGTGTACGAACAGGCAGCGATTCCTGTCTATCGCGTGTACCCGGACTGGCAAACCTTGCCAGAGCTACAGCACGCAGCCTCCGCCAGAGACGCGCTGAACATGCCGAGCCCTTGGTGCACGGATTGCCGACAGCGGGCCAAGCAGGCTGCGAAACAGCAAGCCGAGCAGGCCCGCGAACAGCAGGCCAAGCTCGCAGAACGGGACCTTATGGCACGATCCGTACCGGAGTTGCACATACCCAAGCTCCCACACGCGGCACAGTCGCGAGGCATCTGTATGGACCTTGAGCCCGGCGATTGCATCATCGGCACCTTCACCGGGGTGGACATGCCCGGCAGCCGCAACGTACCGCCCAGGGCCGCGCCGCGCTGGAACTTCGAGGACCCCGCCACAGGCGTAGGCATCTGCGTCCCCATCTGGCCCAACAAACTTCGAGCAGGCGCGCACCGCCACCTAATAGGCCAGAGGTGCATCCTGACCTGTTGGCAAGAAGGCACGAGCATGACCGGCAACCGGAACTTCCGATTCAAGCTCAATGCTATGCCGCCAGCCGCAGCATAGGGCTCCCCCGCTACCACCCCACCGGCGGGCGCAATAATAGAGGCGGTCGCATTTATCGTGATCGTCAGTCACATTCTAGCCCGATAGGAGGGCCGACATCGCGGAGGTCGCCCTCAGCCGCATTGTTATGAAATCAGTAGCCCGTGGTGAGCCCGTCGAACCACGGGCGCACTGACATCCGCCCCTTACGCATTCGCCCCCGCCCGCCCTACTATGGTTCCGGCTGCGAGGCCCGGCACCCGGGCGGAGCATCCAGCCCTGCTCAGGAGTGCGGTGGCGCAGAATGTCCCGAAATGTCCCACCCAGACCAACGCACGGGGCGGGCCTCAGAGGTGGAATGTTGCTGAATGTTGCGAAATGTTACAGGTTCTCCACGGACGCACTCCTGGCGGCCCCGTCCCCACGAATGAACGGCATGCCTCATTCGGCGCCATCCGCGCTCGCAAGCGCGCAGGCGCGTTCGGTGCACGTCGTGGCGCATCTGCCGCTGCGGTACACTCTCCCCGCTCCTGAGCAAGCGTAGAAGGAGGGCTACGTTGGAATACCGAGAGGTTGGCAATACTGGTGTCCAGGTCTCTGAGATCGGGTTCGGCGGAGGCGGCAACGCCGGGCTGATGGTGCGCGGCACGCCCAAGCAACAGCGCGAGGCCGTCGCGCGCGCCATCGAGTTGGGCATCAACTACTTCGACCAGGCGCCCGACTACGGCGACAGAGTCTCGGAGACGAACCTCGGTCGGCTGATGAAAGAGCTCAGCTTCCGGCCGTACATCACCACCAAGGTCGAAGTGCGCGCCGAAAACCTGGACGACATCGCCGGTCACGTGACCCGCTCGCTGGACGAGAGCCTGAAGTGCCTCGGCGTCGACTACGTCGACTTCCTCCAGGTCCACAACGGCGCCCAGATGGAGCGCCCCGAGCTGTCCGGCCGCACCTACACCTGGCTATGGATCGAGGACTACCTGAGGCCGGGCGGCGCACTGGAAGGACTGCAGCGAGCGCAGCAGAGCGGAAAGGCGCGCTTCATCGGGTTCATCACACGTGGCGGCGACGGCGAAGCCGCCCGCCAACTGATCGACACCGGCGTCTTCAGCCTCATCAACGTCTCGGTCAACCTGCTCAACCCGTCGGCTGGGATGAAGCCCTACGGAATGCGCGTCGACGCTGACTACGACGGCATCCTGAACTATGCGGCGGCGCATGGGGTCGGAGCCTCCGTCTATGCCCCGCTGGCAGGCGGGTTCCTCAACGACAATGCCGTCAAGGGAGGAGGATCGCACCCGCTCGCGCAGGGGCCGCGCACCCCGGAAGCCGCCGAGGAGGGACTCCGGCGAGCGCGGGCGCTGGGGTTCCTGTCGCGGAACCTCAATCCCGACACCCAGGAGGACGACCATAGCCTGGCGGAGGCCGCGATCCGTTTCGTCCTTTCGCTCAACGGGGTGTCGACGGTGCTCGGCGGCTTCTCCGACGCCACGCAGGTTGAGGAGAACGCCGCCTGCTCCGGCAAGGGCCCGCTCTCCGTGAAGAACATGAAGCGCATCGAGATGGCATGGCGGGCCAACTTCGGCCTCGATGCGCCGGCGGACTAGGGGATGGGAGAAGGAGCGCTCAGCACCGTCGAACTAGAACGGGTTGAAGACCGGGGCACCCGTGGGCTCGAAGTGCCGGACGTTGCGGGTCACGACGGTCAGGCCGTGTTCGAGGGCCGTAGCAGCGATGAAGAGGTCGGTGTTGTCATGGCCGAGTGCGCCGGACAGAATACCCCACCGCCGAGCCACGGCCAGGTCGACGGTCAGGATGCGTTCGGCATACACGGCCAACATGCCGTCCAGCCACGTCGCCAGGGTTCGCGCGAACTCAGGGCTGCGGCGCTCCTGGCGGGCTATGCCTCGCTCCATCTCACCGATCGACACCACGCTGATGTAGAGGTCAGACATCCGCTGAGCCGACATCCAGTCCAGCAGGCCAGGGTTGCGGTCGCGCTTGCGGAATGCCGACAACACGTCGGTGTCGAGGAGGAACATCAGAATTCGACGTCCCGGACCTGTATGGGCCACCGTTCAAATTCCCCATCGTCCTGTGGCATGGCAAGCAGCATCTCCACGAACGTCGGCGCCTCTGCCCTTTCGACGCGCCGCAGGCGCTCGTACTCCTCGACCGCCAGCACGACCACCGCGGGCTTGCCGCGCCGGGTCACGCATTGCGGCTCGCCTGTAAGTGCGGCGTCGACGACGGCGCTGAAGCGGTTCTTGGCATCCTGCAACTGCCACTCGGTCATTGCGTCCATCCTGTCCAGTTCTTCTGGCTAGATTATCACGCTGGCCAGCAATGGAGTCAAACGCAGCGTGTGGCTCTACTCAGTAGCGTCGAGGCGGTTCAAGTGTCCGGGCCAGTCCAGGATGCGCCGGTCGCCGGTCACCAGCCGGTGACCTTCAAGGGCCGTAGCGACGATAATGCGGTCAGCGGGATCCCCGTGCATGCCTGACAGAAGCCCGGCGCGCACTGCGATAGAGCCGTCTACAGGTATCTCGATCACTCCCTGGCCCAGGTTTTCCCTACGCCATGCGTCGGCGTCCAGGGGAAGCGTGATGCGTCCTCTCGCAGCGAGCATCGCCGCCTCCCAGTACGAAATGGCCGAGACGGCGAGGTCGTCGGCCTGCCACGCCTCCTCGATCTCCCTGCGTGCGTGCGAGCCCAATCGCGCGTCTCCCAATCGCAGCCACACCAGCGCGTGCGTATCCAGCAGCATCAAAGCAGGTCGTCCCAGTTCCTGCCGGACTCGGCCTCCCACTCCACGTCGATGGGTTCGACGATGTCGCCGAGTATCACGATCTTGTCACGGTCGATGCCGAAGAGTGACTTCGGTTTCTCCCGGTAGGGCATCAGCCGTGACACGGGGCGTCCGTTCTTCGTGATGACGATCTCCTCGCCGGTTGCGGCGACCTCGTCCATGAGTTGCAGGCACTTCGCCTTGAACTCCGATGCCTTGATGGTCCTGACCGTCCCTGCTGCCATCTCACGTCCTCACGTCTGAGTCTGCGGTAAGTATACCATGGTCATGACCATGGTCATATCAGCCGTCCACTCCCCTGCTCTACCTGTTACACTCCCGCCATCCCCACCGGAGACACCCGATGACCGACGCCACGCCGACCCGCATGACCGTCACCAAGAGCGAGGCACGCGCGGCGCGGGGGATGGTCGCGACGAAGGACATCCACGCGACGCGGACTGGCCTGCAGATGCTGGAGAGCGGCGGCAATGCGGTCGATGCGGCGGTAGCGGCGTGCTTCGCCGTCGGCGTGGTAGAGCCGGAATCCAGCGGCATCGGCGGAGGCGGCTACCTCGTCTACCAGGTCGGCGATAAGGGTGGCGTCGTTGGCTTCCCGATGCGTGGGCCGCTCGACGCCCGCCCGGACATGTACGAGCTCACCGGCGAGGCCGCCGTCGGCAACTTCGGCTGGCCCGGCGTCGTCGGCAATGAGAACCTCGACGGCCCCCGATCGATCGCCGTGCCCGGAGCCGTGGCGGGGCTGTGCGAAGCGCACCGGCTGTTCGGAAGGCTGCCGCTGCGTGAGGTGCTCGCGCCCGCGGTATCACTCGCGCGGGACGGCCACTCACCCGGCTGGCAGAACATCTACTCGTGGGGACTCCTCACCCACCGGCTCTTCGCGTTCGAGGAGCTGCGCCGCATCCTCATGCCCGACAGGCGGCTCCCGGCAGGCGACGCGACCACTCCCGCGTTCCTCCGCCAGCCGGAGCTGGCCGACGTGCTGGAGGCCGTCGGGCGCGATGGCCCGCAGGCGTTCTACACCGGCGACGTCGCCAGCACGCTCGTGTCGGACATCCGGGCGAACGGCGGCATCCTCTCCCAGCAGGACCTCGCGGAGTACCGGCCGTTCGTGTGGGAAGACGGGCTGGAGGTCCCGTACGCCGGTTGCACGGTGCGCGTGCCCCCGTTCGCCTGCGCCGGAACGACCTCCGCGATGACGCTCCGCCTGCTGGACCGCTTCGACATGCGCTCGATGGGGCACAACTCCCCCGACGCGCTCCACGTCTACATCTGGAGCGCACGCCTCGCGTACGCCGACCGGTTCGCGTACCTCGCCGACCCCGCGTTCGTCGCCGCGCCGTGGCAGGGCCTCGTCTCCGACGGCTACTCCGACCTGCGGCGCGGTCTGATCGACATGCAGCGGCTCGGCCCCATCGAGCAGGGCGACCCGTGGGCATTCGACGACGGCGCGCCGGGCGAGCGGCTGCCCGCGAGCGCGCCCGCGCTCGACTCCGGCACGACGCACCTGTGCGTCATCGACGCCGAGGGCAACGCGGTATCGCTCACGAACACGCTCATGGCTGGCTTCGGCTCCGGGTTCGTACCGAAGGGCGCCGGCGTCGTGATGAACAACGGCATGATGTGGTTCGATCCGGTGCCCGGGCGCGTGAACTCGATCATGCCCGGCAAGTACCCACTCAACAACATGACCCCTGCCCTCGTGCTGGACGGCAGCGGTGTCCGCCTCGCGGTCGGCGCGACCGGCGGACGACGGATAACGAACTGCGTCACACAGCTCATCTCCAAGGTGCTCGATTTCGGCATGGGCCCGCAGGATGCGATAGACGCTCCGCGCGTCGACTGCTCGCAACCCGCGACGCTCGTCCACCGGGACCTGCCCTCCGGCGTAGCCGCCGAACTCGAACGGCGCGGCCACCGCATCCAGGTCATCGGCGAGGAACACGTGCAGGGCGGCTTCGCCAGCTTCGCGAGCCCCGTCGCCATCGTGCGCGACCCGGACGGGACCTTCCGCGCAGGCGCGGACACGTTCCACTCAGCCTACGCCGAGGGGCTGTAGCGGGGGTGACATCCACATCGATGGACAGGATGCACAGGGTACCCCCTACCCGTTCGTGGTGAGCCTCCCGTTCGTGGTGAGCCTGTCGAACCACGGTCACCTACGCTTTGCTTCCCATCGCAGCATCATCGAAGATAGGCATATGTCACACATCACTATCGACATCGACGATGCCGCATGTGCCGAGGTCATGCGGCGGTACCGGTTCGCCAGCAAGCGGGAGGCGGTCAACTTCGCCCTGCGAACACTGGCGGGCGAAGCCTCGTCTCTCGATGAGGCCCGCGCCATGCGCGGAGCCGGTTGAGAGGGCGACCTCGCCGCGATGCGCGCCGCTCACCCTTGAACCTCACCGTCATCGTTCCCGCGTTCAACGAGTCCGCGTACCTACCGGCGATGCTGGACGCCATCGAGTCCGCAGCAACGCACGTGCGCGCCCGCTCCGGCGTGGAGGTCGACACGATCGTCGTCGACAACAACAGCACCGACGACACCGCCGCCGTCGCCCGGACCAAGGGCGCGGTGGTCGTGCACGAGCCGGTGCAGGGCATCGCGCTGGCACGCAACGCCGGAGCGCATCACGCGCAGGGCGACGTGCCGGTCTTCGTCGACGCGGACACGCTCGTGCCCCTTACACTCCTCGAAGCCATCCGCGACACGATGAGCGACCCTGCCTGCGTGGGCGGTGGCGTAGACGTCGAGTACCAGCCCCGGCGCCGCTTCATGCGGCTCTACCTCCGCGGCTGGCGAGTGCTCGCGCGGCGCATGGCACTGGTGCAGGGTGCGACGCAGTTCTGCAGCAGGGACGTCTTCGAACAGGGCGGCGGCTATGACGAGCAGGCGTGGATAGGCGAGGACGTCGATTTCTACCGGGCCCTTCAGCGGTGCGCCAGGGCGAGCGGCGGCACCGTGCGGTTGCTGCGGGAGCCCCGCGTGCGAGCCTCGTTCCGGCGCTTCGACAAGTGGCCGCTGTGGAAGACGCTGCTCTGGACGAACCCGCTCTTCATCGCGCTGTTCCGCCGCCGCAAGGCGTCCTGGACAGGCTGGTACCGGCGTCCGGTGCGGTAGGCTGCAGGGCCGGAGTCACGCTCCCACGGACCACGCCTTGGCGCGGGCCCGTCTAGGCGCGCTCCGTCACGACGATGTTGTCCAACAGGCCGTTCCGAACTGCCCAGAGCACCATCTCCTGCTTCGACTTAATCCCCAACTTGCTCTGGATACGGTAGACCGTGTTCCGGACCGTCAACGGCCGGTTGCCCCTGAGATCGGCGATAGCCGCGTACGACTTCCCTTGGGCAAACAAGGTCAGTATCTCCTGTTCTCTCACCGTGAGCTTCCGCAAGTCTTTCCTGTCGGTCCGGCGCGCCTTCGCGCGGATACCGGCGAACACACGGTTCGTGATGTCTCCGGGTATGCAGTACTCTCCCTCCGCAACCCGCTTCACCGTCTCGAGCAGTCTGTCCCTCCCGGAGTACTTCTGCAGGTATCCCGTCGCCCCCGCCGCGACCGCATCTATGACGGTATCGGCCTCCGTCGCAGCGGTCAGGACGAGCACTCTGGTCTCCGGCCTCGCCTCCACGATCTCCCGGCACGCATCAATGCCGTCCTTCACTGGCATGAAGACGTCCATGATGACCACGTCCGGTCTGAGATTCCCCGCCGCACTGACGGCCTCCTCGCCGTCCTTCGCATGCCCCACGACTTCGAAGTCCCCTGAGCCCTCCAATATCTCCCGGAGTCCGTCCCGCATGATCTCGTGGTCGTCCACGATCAGCACGCCTACCCGTTCTGTTGCAGCCATGTTCACCAACCTCCACGGTGTGTTTCGCCAAGATACGTGTCGTACGGCGCCACGCAAGTTACGGTCGTTCCATTTCCCGGTCCATCGGACCTCGCTTCCAGTTTGCCCCCCACCCGCTCGGCGTCCCTTCTCATGTTCCTGAAACCATGTCCGCGCTGAGCATAGTCGGATGGAAGGCCGACGCCGTCGTCGGATATCGACATGCGCACACTCTCCCTCCCAAAGTCGAGTGCGATCGTGACCGTAGTCGCCGACGCATGCCGCATGGCGTTCGTCATCGCGTTGTGCGCGATCGAGAAAAGCAGGCCCCGGGTCACCGCTGGAAGCGGGGGCTCCCTACCGGACTGCACCACGTCCGCGGGGACCGAGGTGATGGCGGTGAACGCCCCTGCGTGTGCGCCGAGCACTTCGCCAAGCTCGCGTCCGTCGAATATGAGCCCGCTGTCTATCGGGTGCCGCAGGTCCCACATGGACGCCCTCGACAGCGCGTGCGTCGCCTTGAGCCTCGCGACCTGCTCCTCGTTCGCCGGGCCGGCCGCCGCGATCGCCGATTCGATGCCGAGCCCGATCATGTACGCGGATTGAGCGACCGTGTCATGGATGGTCTGGGAAAGCTCGATGCGCTCTTTATGGAGCTCCCGTTCCCGCTGAACGGCCATCGTCCTCCTGATGCGCTCGAACCTGGAGATCAGGTTGACCACCACCACCACTCCGTACATGGCGGCGATCCTGACGAACAACGCCTTCTCTTCCCTCTCATCGAATTCGAGTCCCTCCCCGAACGTCAGGCTCACGGCAGCATAGCCTGCTGCCACCACGGTCACCCACAGGAAACTGATCCTGGACGAGGTGCACATCACCGCGAACATGCCCAAGGCCGGGTAACACAGCACGAAGAAGAAGGCTTCGAATCCACCGTCCACCGCGATAGCTGCAATGGTGAGGGCGATCTCCGTGGTACTGAGTGCAAACAACCAATGCCACGTCACCCCTATCCCAGTCCGAAGCCGGTAGTGAACGTATCCATTTAGAGTAATCGCAACCAAGTAGCAGGGGATGAAAAGGATATACGCGTCTGCGAAGTCCGGCCGGTAGGTAAGCAGGATCAGGACGGCCCCAAGGACGAACCACCGTACCCTGACCGAGATCACCGCTGCATGACGCAGCCCTTCCGGGTCGGTCCACTCCGGCATTCCGGCGCGCTGAGGTAGGGGTTCGGTGTAGGCATTCATCGAAGTCGAACTCTCTCGGTGTGCAGGGCTCGCTTGGCGCGCTGTCCCTTCCACCACTATGATACAGAAGCGCAGGGATAGTGATACAGAATCCTAGGCACTTATGCAAGCGCGGTGCCGGTTCTCTGGCCAGTGCCGGGGCAGCGCTGGTACTAACGTACCCGCGGGGCCCAGCCGGCCGGTCTCGCGGATAGCGGCGTCGCGGTCCCAGAGCGTGTTGTCGAGGTCGAAGAGCGCGGCGGTGTAGAGAGACAGCATGTTCCTCCGTTGCTATCAGCATTCGGCAAGTCCTAGCAGTGCAGGAAGCGAGGCCATGTCGGTGAACCGCGTAACTCCCCTGGAGTCGGCGACATCACTGGTCGGGCTCGCTACGTATGCCAGTATCCACATACCAGCTGCCAGGGCGGCCTGGACCCCTGCGTCGCTGTCCTCTATGACCACGCAATCCGACGGAGCGAATCCCATCGTCTCCGCGGCGTGGAGGAACACGTCGGGATAGGGCTTGCCGCGCGCCACCATCGCAGCACTGAACATCCGCCCTTCGAACCGATCGTAGAGGCCGGTGAGTTTCAGCCGCTGCGCTATCGCGTCGGGAGAGCCGTTCGAACCCACGCAGACCGCCATCCCCGAAGCCGCGACCGCGCGCACTGCGTCAGCGACGCCGGGGATCGCACGGAGTCCATCCTCCACCGCGATTCGTGCCCCTTCTTCAAACAGACTCACGATGTCGTCCGGCAACTGCACGCCCCAATGCGTCAGCACAGTATCGTGGATCTGATTATTGGAGACCCCGTGAAAGCGTGCCTGTATCTCGTCCAACTCCAGCCGCAGGCCGTAGCGCGCGAGAACGCGCTGCATCGCCCGGCTGGTCAAAGGCTCGCTGTCGACCAACACGCCATCACAATCGAAGATCACCAGCTTGAGTTGGGGCAGTTGAGGGGAGTTACCTGTCATCGGTTTCCATCTGCATCAACCACGCTAGAGCAACGGCACGTGGGACGCTGCGGTCCTCGCCAGCAAGCCGGTGACCCTCGGGTCGTCCATGACCTCGACCTGCCTGCGGAACGGCACGAACCCGGAGCGGATGTAGAAGTCCAGCGCTCCAGGGTGATCGAGGGAGCACGTGTGCACCCACAGCCTACGGATGGGACGTGCCCACGCGAATTCCAGCGTCCGGTTCATCATCCACCGGCCGGCTCCCCGGCCAACCATCGCCGGAGTCAGTCCGAAGAAGCTGAGTTCACACTCGCCTTCGGTGCGGAAGTCGAGTTCCGCCAGGCCTTCCCCCTGCCCTTCTGCTTCGAAGACATACGCCTCATAGAGAGGGGCGCTGAGGACAGCCCGGACCTCGTCGTCGCTCATCTGCAGGCGTGAAGACCATAGCCAGTTCTCGCCGATCAGCCTGAACAGGGTGCGGTACCGGTCTACGGCAGCGGGGTCTACCTTGCGGAGAGTCCACGCCGCCTCCGAGCGTTCCGGACGCGCGGGCGGGCGTTGGAACATCTGCAGGTGCGTTACGACCGATGCAGTTTTGCCGCTGGGGATGTCGCTGTAGCCGTCCGGGATCTCCATCTCTAGTCCTGGTGGTAGTACTCCAGGCCGAGATGGGTGATCTGCTCCTCGCCCATCATCCAGCGGAGCGTGTTCTTGAGCTTGGTCTGCTGGATGAACAGGTCGTGCTCTGGGTAGAGGTTCCGTGCGTGCTGCGGGCTCTTGAAGTAGAACGAGAGCCACTCCTGGATGCCCGACATCCCGGCGCGCTGTGCCAGGTCCATGAACAGGATGAGGTCCAGCACAATGGGAGCGGCGAGGATCGAGTCGGAGCAGAGGAAGTCGATCTTCATCTGCATGGGATGGCGCAGCCACCCGAAGATGTCGACGTTGTCCCAGCCCTCCTTGGCGTCGCCGCGCGGCGGGTAGTAGTTGATGCGCACCTTGTGGTAAGCGTCTGCGTAAAGGCTGGGGTACATCTCCGGCTGCAGGATGTGCTCCAGCACGCCGAGCTTGGACTCTTCCTTCGTCCTGAAGTTCTCCGGTTCGTCGAGCACTTCGCCGTCGCGGTTGCCGAGGATGTTGGTGGAGAACCAGCCGTTCAGTCCCAGCATCCGCGCCTTCAGCATCGGGCCGATGACGGTCTTCACAAGCGTCTGGCCGGTCTTGAAGTCCTTGCCGCAGATGGGCACGCCCTGCTCACGCGCGAGCCGCTCGAGCGCCGGTATGTCGACGGTCAGGTTCGGCGCGCCATTGATGTAAGGAATGCCCTCCTGCAGCGCGGCGTAGGCGTAGATCATGGACGGCGCGATGTTCGGGTCGCTCGCGTGGAGCGCGGAAACGAAGCTCTCGATGTCCTCGTGTATCTCGCTCTCTGTAATGAATTTCTCGGTGGACGCGCACCAGATCATCACGAGCCGGTCGCACCTGTTCTCAGTCTTGAACCGGCGTATGTCCTGGCGGATCGTCTCGACGGCATCGAGCTTGCTCTCGAACGACTTTACATTCGTCCCGTCGATACGCTTGGCATAGTCCTGATCGAAGACGGCCGGAATCGGCTCTATCGCTTTCAGGAAGTCCGCGATGGGCTCGATCTCGTCGTTCTTGTCCAGTACGCCCGCCCTGAGCGCGGCCTCGTACGCGTTGTCCGGTATCGGGTCCCACGCGCCGAAGACGAGCTGGTCAAGCTCCGCGAGCGGGACGAACTCCTTGATGAGCGGGGCGCGGCTGTCCGTGCGCCTGCCGAGTCGGATGGTCGCCATCTGCGTGAGCGACCCCACGGGTTCGCCGGAGCCGCGGCGGATGTGCTCGACGCCCGCGATGACGGTCGACGACACGGCGCCCAACCCCACCATCAGGACGCCGAGCCTGCCCTCCGCAGGTTCGACGCCGTTCGCAGTCGACGCTACGAAGTCCCTGGGTTCGAGGCCGATGCCGCGTCGGCGGGCAAGGTCCATGAGCGTCCCGTGCCACTGCGCGGGGATCCTCCCCGTCCTGGCCCAGTGCTGTACCGTGCTCTGGCGTCTGCCCAGCAGCGCGGCGAGCGCGGACTGCCCTCCGAAACGGTCGATGATCTGCCTTGCGGTGTTCTGTTGTGTACTCATGGCAAGCAGTCTACCGATAAAATCGTTAGATGTCAAGCCACATCAATGCAGAGGACACGGATGTAGGGGTTGCATTGCTGTGGTTCGTGGACCTACCGGCTGGGTGGAATCACGCTTCGTCAAGCAGCGCGTCTACCTCCCGTGCGAGCATCGGAAGGCTGTTTTCGACGATGTTCCAGACGATCCTGTTGTCCACATGGGCGTATCCATGCGCGAGGAGGTTGCGAAAACCGATGATCTTTCGGTATTCGCTGATCCGGTCAGCGGTAAGCTCATCCTCGTCTGCCAACCCAGAGAGAGCGACTCCGACGATCTCGAATTTGCGTTCCACGGCATCACGAAGCATCTCTTCCGCCTCATAGCCGCTGAACTGTTTGCCTGCGGTGTATCTTCCCAGACTCCGTATCGCCCCCTGTATGTCGACGAGGTATTTCCGGGCTTCACGCTGCATAGACCGGTTCTCTGCTCTCCTTCACAGAGTCGCGGAAGTAGGGATTGTCCAGAGAAGACTCGGTGACCACGTCAACGTGCCGCCCGAACAACTCCTGCAAGCCAGACAGCAGAGCGAAGTAGTCGTCCGCTATCTGTGAATCGAACGCTGGTTGGAATTCCACGAGAAAGTCAAGGTCGCTGTCCGGCCCAAAACGGCGGGCGTCCGTCGCTGATCCGAACACATCCAACCGGAGCACGTGGAAGCGGCGGCATAGCTCCTGTAGCTCCGCGGTGTGATCTGCGATGAGTTGTACCATAGGTAGGTTCCTCAACCCGGTTGGCTCTATCTATCGTATGGCTCGTGCCCTCCCCCTGTCCATTCGGGGGTGCCTCCACTACCTCGCATCGCGCCCGCTCCCCCGGCAGCGTGCAGTGCGCCGCTGAACGCCTCGATGGCGCGCAGCGGGTCTTCGCCCGCTAACTGCACGCGAGCGATGAAGTGACGCGTCGGCGTCTTCTCCGCCAGGGCGAGCACCTTCGCAGCCGCCTCCTGCGGAGTGCCCGCCGCCACCATCGCGTCGACCAGGTCGCGCATCTGCGCAGGCGACAGCTCCGTTGCCGCCGAGACATCGGCGAGCGAGGGCATCCGCTTCCGAAGCACACGGGAGAAGACTCTGTTCCGGCGCCGCAGGTTGGAGAACGCGTACTCCGCGGCGCTCTCGTACGCGCGAACTGCCGACTCCGCCATGAACACCGGCAGCCCCAGAGCGACCGGGATGCCCTCCCCTTCCCGCCCCGCCGCGAGAGCCCCGGCCTGCACGTGCTCTATCGCCGCGGCCACAACGTCAAGGTCGACGCCTACCATCGCATAGACGCCATCGGCGGCGGCGCCTGCGGCCTCCAGCATCCTAGGGCTGCTGCCGTTGATGTAGACGAGCACGGGCGGCTCGAGGGCGAACTCGGTGGCCAGGGTCCGGCGCACCGTCTCCGTCGTCGCCGCCATCTGCGACACTGTCGCCCCAGGCACGCCTACGTACTGCACCGCGTTCTGCCCGCTCCCCACCACGAGGCGGGCGCGTCCCGGCGCAAGCTCCCCCAGCGTCGCGGCCAACGTCGCCAGCATGCGGGGGTCGCGCGACACCGGGTTCGCCACCGACGGGAAGAGCGTCACCCGTTCCGTACGCTGGGCAGCGAGCGCGAGCCGCACGAAGACATCCCTGCCGGTATGCGGATGATCGGGCATCCCCACGCCCGCGAAACCCAGTTCCTCAGCCCGCACCGCGAACCGCGACGACTCGACGAGCGGCAGGTTCGTCGGGTCGTTGACGTCGATGCGCAGTCCAGTTTCCGCTGCGGCCTCGGACATCGCAGAGCGCCTCCTGAGAATCGCGTCCACCATAGCACCGGCGGACTCCCGCCACCGGGGTGCTACACTCCCGTCATCCCCTCGCCGGAAACGCCGCTGCTTGCGCCCGCGTACGCTCCTTGCCCACGGTGTGCCGTCGCTCACGCCTGCGTTGGCTGCGGGGCAGTAGAATCGCGGGGAGAGGAGTTGCGGAAGAATGGGCATCCACGCCAGGCAGTTCGACCCCGACGACCGCGGGCCGCTGGACGGTCTGCGCGTGCTTGACATGTCGCGGCTCGTCGCCGGGAACATGTTGACCCTCCAGCTCGGGGACTTCGGCGCCGAGGTCGTCAAGATCGAGGCGCTGCCGAACGGCGACCCGCTGCGAGCATGGGGCGACAGCTCCGTCCAGACGCACTGGAAGACCTACTGCCGCAACAAGAAGAGCGTCTCGCTCGATCTGCGAGAGGCCGACGGGCGGGCGCTCGTGCGGCGGCTGGCCGGCGACGCAGACGTCCTCGTCGAGAACTTCATCCCCGGCCGGTTGGAGGAGATGGGGCTGGCGCCGGAGGTCCTCCACGCGGACAACCCCGGCTTGGTCGTCGTGCGCGTTTCGGGCTTCGGCCAGACCGGGCCATACCGGGAGCGGCCGGGGTTCGGCACGCTGGTGGAGGCCATGTCCGGGTTCGCGGACCGGAACGGCTTCCCCGACCGCGAGCCCGTCCTGCCTCCGATGGCGCTCGCGGACATGGCGGCGGGCCTGTACGGCGCGATGGCCGTCCTGATCGCCCTGCGCGAGCGCGAGGTGAAGGGCGGCGCGGGGCAGGTGATCGACCTCTCGCTCCTCGAACCCGTCTTCTCCATCCTCGGCGCCGACGCTGCCGGCTACCGGATCGACGGCAGCGTGAAGCAGCGCGTCGGCAGCGCCTCCAACACGGCGTCCCCCCGGAACGTCTACGCCACGAAGGACGGCAAATGGGTGGCCCTCTCGGCCTCCATCCAGTCCATGGCGGAGCGCGTGTTCAGAGTGGTCGGCAGGGAGGATGCCATCGGAGACCCCCGCTTCCGGAACAACGCCCAGCGGGTGCGGCACCGCGATGAGGTCGACGCCATCATCGGGGGCTGGATGGCCGAACGCGGACTGGATGAGGCGCTCGCCGAGCTCAACGGCGCGGGAGTGACCGCCGGGCCCGTCTACGACATCGCCCAGTTCCTGGACGACCCCCACGTCATCGAGCGCGAGGTGGTGGTCGACCTCCCGGACGAGGACGTGGGAACGCTCCCGGCGCACAACATCCTGCCCCGGCTCTCGCGGACGCCGGGCACCTTCCGCTACCCCGCGCCCAGGCTGGGGCAGCACAACGACGAGATATTCGGCGGCGCGGGCGTCTCCGCCGAAGAGCTGGCCGATCTCCGAGCGCGAGGTGTTATCGGATGACTGACGAACGAAGACTTCCGGTGTGGCGATCGCTGCTCTACGTGCCGGCGAACGTCGAACGCTACCTCGCCAGGGCCCACGAACGGGGCGCCGACGGCATCATCCTCGACTTGGAGGACTCGGTCCCCCTCGCGGAGAAGGCGTCGGCGCGGGCGGGCGTGCAGGCGGCCGCGGAACGCGTCGGCCGGGCGGGCGCGGACGTGCTGGTGCGCGTCAACCAATCCCTTCGGCTCGCCGTCCCGGACATCGAGGCCAGCGTGTCCCCTGCGGTCGACGCCCTCGTCCTGCCGAAGGTCGCCGGCCCTGACCACGTCAGGTTGCTCGACGAGATGGTGTCGGACCTGGAAGCCGAGCGTGGGATGGCGGCGGGCGCGACAGCGTTCCTTGCGATGGTCGAGACGCCAGAGGCATTCTTCCAGATCGGCGAGATCGCGAAAGCGAGCCCGCGCATCGCGGCCATCACCATCGGCGCGGAGGACCTGGCATCGTCACTGGGGATGCAGCCGGACGCCGAGACGCTGCTCTACCCGAAGACGCAGTCCGTGTACGCGGCGAAGGCGGCGGGAGTGATGGCCCTGGGCATCTTCGGCACCGTCGCCGACTACCAGGACCTGGACGCGGTGCGGGAGGTGGCGCTAAAGGCGAGGCGGTTCGGACTCGAGGGCGCGTCGTGCATCCACCCGAGCGTCGTTCCCGTGCTCAATGAGGCGTTCAGCCCCGGCGAAGAGGAGGTCGCCCTCGCCAAACGCATCATCGAAGCGAACGCCGACGCGGAGAAGACCGGCCGCGGCTCCTTCCAACTTGACGGCAAGATGATTGACGTGCCGGTGGTGCAGCGCGCCCTGCGCCTCCTCGCGCGCCACGAAGCCATCGCCTCACGGGGATGACCGCCGCCGAAAGGGCACGACACCCGTTTCGCCATCCTGCGTCGCCTCGATCAGCACCAACAAACGCACGGTCCCGCATCCTCCATCGTTACACGTACTCGGAGCGTACCGGCACGGCTCGTCCTGGCGTCCGCTCACTCCAGCGCGTGGGCCGCGACTAGGTGCATGCCTTACCTGTTCAGGAACCATCTGAACAGCATGTAGCGGGGTGTCCTGCGGCAGTATGCGAGATACTGCTCTCCAAATGCGCAGCGCAGGTGAGGCTCCTCGATGCCCTGTACTAAGAAGTGCATGATCAGCGCGAATCCAAAGGCGAAGATGAAAGCCCATTGAGAAAGGCTCGCCACGGCTGATCCCAACATCATGAGCCAATAGCCTAGATACTGCGGATTACGCGAATAGCGGTATATGCCTGCCGTGATCAGCTTATCCTCCAGGAGTCCATAGGCCCGGGCTCGACTTGAGTATTCGCGGCGCCCTGCCACGATCAGGCCCACTCCGATGCCTGCAATGACGAAACCGATGGTCAGGCTTATCGGTGACGGTGCGCTGAGCGACCCACGATCTAACCATGCGAGAGTGAACGTAGCCGCTGCGTGACCGTGCATGTTGACTCCCGCCCAGACCGCGACCGGCAATGAGATGCGTCCCAGGCGGGCAAAGTCGCGTTTTGCACGTAGTGCCATCGGAACAACGCAGAGAGCATTCAGTAATGAAATGATGAGAAGTCCGAGAATCATCCCATTTCACCTCGAATGCCCGCCCCGGGTGACTCGTGTTGCGTCCGGTAGAGACAACACGGTTCTTACTGTAGAACACGTGGGCCGCCAAAGGAGTATTCCAAGCCGTATTCCCTATGGAATTTCACTGCTCCGTCGCGCGGGACAGCGCCGTGGTGTAGGGGTGTCCTCGCGGGTGCCAAACCCCCAACCCCACTGATTCCGCCCTTTCCGCAGTCGCTCCCTGCCCGCGTACGCTGGTCCTGTCGATGCAGGGCTGGTCGCGCAGGTCTATCGTGCAAAGGAGGCGTTGCGCGAGTCAGGGCGAACGAGGTATGGTAGAAACAGAATGGAGATTCTACCCTGACGGTGTTCCCATGAGCCTGAACATCAAGAACGAAGAGACCTGCCGCCTGGCTGGTGAACTTGCCCATCTCACCGGCGAAACCATGACCGGTGCGATAACGGTCGCACTTCAAGAGCGCTTGGAGCGCGAGAGACGGCAGCGCGGCGTTGAGGAGCGGCTGCGGCGCATGCGCGCCGTGGCCGAGCGCTTTGCGGCGCAGTTTCCCGATAGCGGCCCACCGATCGATCACGGCGAACTGCTCTACGACGAGCGGGGTCTGCCGAAGTGATCGTAGATGCATCGGCGGTGGTTGCCATCCTGTTCCGCGAAAGCGATGCGGAACGGTACGAGGAGGCGATAGCGGCCGCTCCACACTGCCGCATGTCCGTCGTCAACTTCGTGGAAGCGGCCATGGTCCTCGAAAGCAGGGACGGCCCGGCAAGAGGAGAATCCCTTGACGCCTTCCTGGCATCTGCGCAGGTCGAGTTGGCCCCTATGACTCCCGACCACGCGCGCGCCGCGCGGCAGGCCTGGCGGCGTTTCGGCAAGGGCAACCACCCCGCTGGGCTCAACTTCGGCGACTGCTTCGCCTACGCCCTGGCGGAGACCAGCAATGAACCCCTGCTGTTCAAAGGCGGAGATTTCGCCCTCACGGACATCGAGGACGCGCTCCGCTAGGAACTCTCTGCAGAGGCGTCTGTCGACGGAGCCCGTCATTCCCGCGGAGGCGGGAATCCAGAGTGGGTGGGCAGCGCACACGGCGGGGTCGGGCATGGAGCGTTGTCATGCTGAGCGGAGCCGAAGCATCTCTCGGGCGTGTTGGATCGACCGCCCATGGTGAGCCTGTCGAACCACGCCCGTCGTTCTTGTGAAAATAGCGCTACGTGGCCTGCAAACACCAACGACATCCGCCTTCGCTGCCGGCCAGCGCCTCCCCATTTTCATCTTCTTACGCGGCCTGACAAGGCCTTGGGCCATTCCTGCGGAGGCAGGAACCTCGCAGCCGTGTGCCCCCGTCGTTCCACCGAAGGCTGGAATCCAGGAGTAGGCGACAGCGCACACGGCCCGGTAGGCATGGGGCGTTGTCATGCTGAGCGGAGCCGAAGCATCTCTCGGGAGTGTTCGATCGACCGTTCATGGTGAGCCTGTCGAACCACGAACGGTCCCTCACTGACATCCGCCCCTTTCGCGGTCGGCCCCTGCCCGCGTACGCTGGTCCTATGCACGGAGCGACGGACACAGGACGGCCTCAACCCCACCGTCAGAGACGGACCGGAATGAGCGGGAAAGAGCTGTTCCTGACCGGAAATGAGCTGCGGATGAGCGGTTTTGAGCCGTCCGACAGCTCACCGGAGGGGCCGGTCTCAGAGGTGAATCTGGGTAGATGAGCTGTTTTGGTCCGCGATTCCCCCCCGAAGTTTCGCTGCCGCCCTGTCTGCTCGCTCGGCGGCGGGGGTGAGGGTTGCCCCATCCTGTGCATCCTGTCCATCCCTGTTGATTCTCGGGGGGTGAGGGCCGCGCCCATTGACACCCCAACCCGCGCAACCTAGCCTCACGCGCAGGCGTCCACCCGACGCAGTGGAGGAACGATGGCCACAACAGCAGGGATCGTGCCGGAGGAACTGGCGCAGCTGACGCCCGAGGAGCTGTACGCGCTCTACATGGAAAAGCAGGTGAACTTCGGGCGCGCCGCGCTCGCGCTCGACAAGCGCAGGCGGCTGGGCCGCGTCCACGTCCCCGCCGAGGAGGCCGGCGTCGCCAACGCCGGGCCGGACCAGCGCATGATCGTGGGCCCGGAGCTCGGCTTCAACGTCCACAACCTGCACGTCTTCACGTCGGGACGCGCGGGCGGCTCGGAGCGCTACCACACACACGGCGACGCGCTCAAGTTCTACGTCAAGGGCGGCGGCCAGGAGCTCATCGAGGACGTCCGGTTCGACGTGAAGGTCGGCGACTTCTGCCACGTCCCCGCCAACATCTGGCACGGCACCGAGAACCCGCACCCGGAGCCGCTCGTCTTCCTCGCCGCGCAGCAGTTCCCCGGCACCTACCGGCAGGTGCCGACGCCGTTCGTCCACATCAATGCGCCGCACAAGGCCCCGGAAGTGAGCGACCTCTCGGACGAGGAGTTGGGCAAGCTGGAGCCCTGGCCCCTCTACCTCCGCTACCTCGAGGAGCAGATGGCGTTCGGCCGTGTCGCGCTGGAGGTGCAGCGCAGGCGCGAGCAGAAACGCCTCCACGTCCCGGCTGAGGAGGCCCCCATCATGGACTGGGGCCCCGGCAGGCACCACATCATCTCGCCGGAGCTCGGCTTCGACATCTACTCGTTCCAGCTGTTCATGGAGAACGTCCCCGCGCACACGGAGAACGGCGCGCCCCAGACCTCCGGCGACGCCGTCCGCTACTACATCGGCGGCGAGGGAGTCGAGGTCATCGGCGAGGAGCGCGTGCGCGTCCGCGCCGGCGACTTCACCTGCATCCCCGCAGGGGCGCGGAACGAGACGACGAACCCGCACGACGAGGACCTGCGCTTCATATGCTGGCAGCAGATACCGGGCACCTACGTGCAGGTGCACATGCCCGTCCTGCCCGCGGAGTAGCCTGATCCCCTCTCCCTGCTCCGGTCCCCTCTCCCTACAAGGAGACCTTTGCATAACCCGTGAGGGGAGATGCGGTGCGGGGTTATTTGATCCCTTCCCCCTTGATGGGGGAAGGTTAGGATGGGGGTGAATCGGCGGGGTCTGGATGTGCGATGGGGTTACGCAAAGGTCTCTGCAAGGAGAGAGGGTTAGGGTGAGGGTCCTGCGTGCGTGGAGCGGAGTGGAGCGAGTATCGGTTATTCCCCTCTCCCTACAAGGGGAGAGGGCTAGGGTGAGGGTACCCCGGGGGGCGGGCGCGAGGTGAGCGATGAGTAGCGATAAGAGGGAGCAACCATGACCACCTACCGCGGCCAGGGCATGGCCCGCATGGAGGACGAGCGGCTGCTGCGCGGTGGCGGAACGTTCGTCGACGACATCCAACTGGAGGGCATGCTCCACGCCGCCGCGCTCCGCAGCACGGAACCGCACGCCCGCATCCGCTCCGTCGACACCGCAGCCGCGCTCGCGAGTCCGGGCGTCTCCGCCGTCTACACCGGCGCGGACCTGGACGGCCTGGTGCCCGACATCGGCGCGATACGCCGCGAAGGGATGGGTGAATCACCCATCCCCGAGCACCCCGTGCTGGCGCGCGACCGCGTCTGCTACGTCGGCCAACCTGTCGCCATAGTAGTGGCCTCGACAAGGACGGCCGCCTACGACGCCCGCGACCGCATCGCCGTCGATTACGAGCCCCTCCCGCCCCTGCTGGACCCGCGCGAGTCGGCGTCGGACGCCAGCCCGCTGCACCCGAACATCGGTACGAACGTCGTGATGCGCACGGCGGCGGGCGCGGGCAACGTCGCCGAGGCGTTCGAGAACGCCGATGAGATCGTCGAGGCCTCGTACGAGATACCCCGCCTCGTCGCCATGCCGATGGAGTGCCGCGGCATCGTAGTCGCGCCCGACGCGGAGAGCGGGCGGCTCACCGTGTGGACGTCGACGCAGGTGCCGCACCGGGTGAAGACGTTCCTGGCGATGCTGCTCCCCGGCGACCTCGACGTGCGCGTCATCACGCCGGACGTGGGCGGCGGCTTCGGACGCAAGATCGAGGTGTGGCCAGAGGAGGTCGCGGCTGCGTACGCAGCCGTGCAACTCGGAGCGCCGGTCAAGTGGACGGAGCAGCGCTCGGAGAGCACTCTCGCGTCGCACGGTCGCGGCTTCACGGCGGACGTGCAGGCCGCGGTGCGCGCGGACGGCGCGGTGCTCGGCGTCCGCATCCGGATGCTGGCCGACATGGGCGCTTATTTCCTCACGTCCAGCGGCGGACCGCTCGGCAACGCCGTACAGCGAGTCGCCGGGCCCTACGCGATCCCCGCCATGGACGTGGAGTGCCTCGGTGTCACGACCAACCGTCCGCCCACCGGCCCCTACCGCGGCGCGGGCGGGCCAGAGGCCGCCGTGCCCATCGAGCGCATCATGGACGACGCCGCGCGCCAGCTCGGCATGGACCCCGCGGAGATACGTCGACGCAATTTCATCCCCGCCGACGCCTTCCCTTACCAGACCGCCACCGGCCTCCTCTACGACTCCGGCGACTTCCACACCGCGTTCGACCGCGCGCTCGGCATGGCCGGGTACGGCGCGCTCCGCGAGCGGCAGGCCTCCGAGAGCGGCCCGTTCCGTACTGGCATCGGCGTCGCTACGGTCACCAAGGCGTCCGGCGGCAAGGCGGGCGTACGGAAGAGCCTCACCCGCGTCGAGATGACGCCGGACGGGCGCGTCGTTATCGTCACGGACGTATCGCCCCACGGACAGGGCACCGCAACGTCGTTCGCGCAGATCGCGGCGGACACGCTCGGCGTACCGCCGGAGGCGGTTGAACTGCACCACGGCGACACGGACGAACTCGCCTCTGGCGGCGGCACCACGTCCAGCCGCGGCCTCGCGGTCGGCGGCAACGCGGCCTACCTCGCGCTCCAGGAGGTGAAGCGTCGGCTGGATGCGGCCGGCGGCATCGTCCCCGCGAACGGCATCACCGTGGAACTGGAGTGGGAGCTGCCCGCCAACCCGTTCGGCTTCGCCGCGCACGTCGCGGTCGTGGAGTTGGACGAGGGCACCGGCGACGTGCGGCTCACCGACTACGCGGCGGTGCACGACTGCGGGCCGATGATCAACCCGGTCATCGTGCGCGGTCAGATACAGGGCGGCATCGCCCAGGGAATCGGCCAGGCGCTGAGCGAGGGGATGCTCTACACGGCGGCGGGCCAGCCGCAGACCGCCAGCTTCATGACCTACGGCATCCCCCTCGCCGAGTCGCTGCCGGCGTTCCTGCTGGAGAACCAGCAGACGCCGTCGCCGACCAACCCGCTGGGCATCAAGGGCATCGGCGAACTGCCGACCGTCGCCGCGCCCGTGGCCGTGACGAACGCCGTCGCGGACGCGCTCACCCGCGCAGGCGCGGACGTCCGCGGCGTCGACATGCCGCTCCTCGCCGAGCGCGTCTGGCGCGCGCTGGGGTGAGGGATGACAGACGACGCCATTGACAACCTGCGCGCCGAGGTGATGAAAGGCTTGGAAGCCCTGCGAAACGGCGACTACGTTGAGTACACGGACGAGACGCTGCCGGAACTGGTCAACGACATCACCCAGCGCGGGCATGCCCGCGCGAGCCAGACACTGCCGAACAACGGGTGTTGAGTGGCCCTTGGCAACTTTGTGACACACGCCCCTTGGGGCTTGCCTCCCCCGCCCGGCTACCATCTTTGGTATGCGCGGGAACTAGTGGCGAAGGCCGAAAATAATCTGGCCGCCAAGTGACGTGCTGAACCGTCAGTGCACAAGTGTACGACTGGCCTGCGCCAGGTTCATTGCGCAATGAGAAATTGCAACAGCCAGCGGGGAGGTATAGAGCCAAGCAGCCTTCAGGCCCTTCCCCGCTCGACTGTCGCTCGCTCGGAGTGCTACTGCGCCCCGAAGAACTTGCCCTCGACGGGTACGGGGTCGATGTGGAAGTTGTCCGGGGAGTCGGCCGGGATGGGGCTGCCATCCGGCTTCAGCCGCGTCTGGATACCCTCGCTGGTGTCCCTCTGCGCGCCGACGCGCAGCATAAAGAGGTTCCGGCCGCCGGTGTTGAGGTAGCGGTAGTGCGCGCCCTTCGGAATCATGATGCCCTCGTACTCGCCGAGCACCTTCCCAGTGCCGTTCTCGTCGAAGAACGTGACCTCGCCCTCCAGCACGACGAACGCGTGGTCCTCGTTCGTGTGCGCGTGCACGGCGTTCTCCCCGCCCTCCGCGTTGACCTTGAAGCTCAGCCAGAGCAGGTCCGTGCGGGCAAGGTCGATGTTCGTGCGCCCGGCCGACAGGTACGGCCCCTTGATGGAGAACGTGGACGTTTTCGGCGTGGTCTGCGTCTCGGTGGTCATGGCATCCTCCTCGTTCCGTGTGCTGCTATCTTACGCCGTCCTGCAAGACGCGTCCGGCAAGTCCTATCCCACGAGGCCCTTGACGATGTCGGACAGCCGCTCGCCGATCATGATGGACGTGACGTTCGTGTTCGCATGCGGGATCGTGGGCATGATGGACGCGTCCGCCACGTACAGGTTGTCGATCCCGTGCACCTTCAGGTTGCTGTCAACCACCGCCATCGGGTCGGACGCCGGGCCCATTTTGCACGTGCCGATGCCGTGATGGTAGCTCCCGTGCGCGCTGCGGGCGAACTCGGCCCAGTCTTCGTCCCGTGTCGGGGAGATGAGCGGCCCGTAGAACTCCTGCATGGACTCGTGCTGCACCAACTCGTAGATGAACTCCATCGCGTTGAGCATCGCCTTCAGATCGTCGGGGTTGCGCAGCATCGCGTCCTCGATCTCCGGCAGGTCGTCCGGGTCCGCGCTCACGAGACGGATGCGCCCGAGGTCGCGCTGCTCGAGCAGGTTCGCGGAGATCGGCATCATGCGCTTCAGCCCCGGCACGTCCGTCGGCGGCCGCTGGAAGATGTGAAAGTTGCCGTGTGGCAGGCTGGGGTCGCTCTTGTACATCAGACGGAAGCGGGGGATCAACCAGTCGGGGCTGAAATCGGTGCGCCCCTCGAACGTCATCTCCATCGTCGCGTGGTCCTGGTAGTTCTCCCCCACGCCCTTGAGCGCGCTCACGACAGGGATGCCCAAGCGCTCCAGGTCGTCCGAGGGCCCGATGCCGGAGAGCATGAGAATCTGCGGGCTGTGGTAGACGCCCGCGCACAGCACGACCACCTGCGCCGATACCGAACTGACTTCGCCTTCCCGCTTGTAGACGACCCCGCTGACTCGCCCGTTCGCGATGGAGAGCGACTGCACCTGCGCGTCCGCGATGATGTCGAGGTTCGCCCGGCCCCGCGCAGGATCGAGGTAAGCGACCGTAGTGTTCTGCCGCACTCCGTCCTTGACGTTGTAGGCGGAGCTGCAGACGCCGTACGGGTCCGGCACGTTCAGGTCCGGGCAGAGGGGCAGCCCCATGCTCAGCGCACGGTCGATGAACGCGCGCACCGGCGCGGACGCGTCCTTGTCGTCTACCCTGAAGAGCCTCTGGACGTAGAGCGGCCCCTCCTCTCCGTGGATGTCGTTGCCGCCGTAGTCCGAGTCCGTCTCGATGCGCTGCAGGATAGGCAGGCACTCGTCGAACGACCAGCCCGGGTTGCCGAGCCCTGCCCACGTGTCGAGGTCGTGCCTCGTCGGGCGGACGACGGCCATCGCGTTCACCGACGAGCCGCCACCCATCACACGTCCACTCACCTTGTAGAATGTGCTGCCGTCGCCTGCGCGAGGCGTTGGGTAGAGCAGTATGTAAGGCGACTCCAGCACGACGCGGGCGATCTGGCTCCCGTCCGCGATCATCGGCGGGATGGGCTGCGGATCAGGCCCCGCCTCCAGCAGCAGCACCTGCCTGTCCGGGTCCTCGCTCAGCCGCGCGGCAGCCGCACACCCCGCCGAGCCCCCGCCGATGATGATTGCATCGTAGGAATATCTCGCCTGCACTGTTCAGCGCCTCCTCATGCCGGGGCTTCCACTTTCTTCCGCAGCCGGTTGAAGAACTCCTCGATGACCTGGGCGCCGGTCGCCCGCAGGATCATGTCGCCGACTATCCCCAGACGGCCCTTGATGTTCACTTCAGCAGCGTAGGTCAGCTCTGTACTGATTCCGTCCGGAGAGAGGTTCATCGTGATGTCCGAGGTCATCGTGCTCTTCGTCAGCGAGTCCTCTCCTGCAACGTGCGCCGAGAGACTCACGGGCTCCTCGGCGTCCACGATCTGCGCGCGGAACCTGAAGTCCCCCGATACCGGACCGACCCTCGCACTCATGCCTCCCTCGAACGTCCGATCGTCTATCTTGACCAGGTCCTGCAGACCGGGCATGCAGTCCGCGAATTGGTCTATGTCCAGCACCACATCCCAGACTGCCTCAGCCGTAGCTTGCAGCGACACCTTCCCCTGGTACTTCATCCCGCTCCTTCTCCGGTTGGATTGCGCAGGGAGACTATCGCATGCACCCTCCGCGCACAAACGAAGGCTGTTGCAAGTGGGTGAGCATCTGAGACAGGCGAGATCAGCCTCGTACTACGAGCCGCGCTACCGGAACATCCAGCGCCTCGGCGATGCGCTCCAGGGTTTCGAGGGACGGCACATGCTTCCCGCTCTCCAGCCTGCTCAGGTTGGGGCGCTGCATGCCGGAACGCGCCGCCAGTTGAGTGCTGGTCATGCCCTGCGACGTGCGGAAGTTGCGGACCCGTGCTCCGATGCGCCCGGCGCGGACAGAGGGAGGCTCAACGCGGGACTGCACCTCGTTCTTGTGATAGGCATACTGCGGCTCGCAGTAGTGGAGGATGGCGTCCCAAGGCAACTCAAGGATGTTCCCGGATTCCTGGGTGACCTTGAGGTACTCCTGTGCTTCGCCGATCTCCCACTTGGCAGCTTCCGTATCGTCAGCACCGGATACTTCGGTGAGGTCCAGTGCGTAGCATTTCCCATTCTCAAAATGAACGATGAGCATCTTGGCCCGCCTGATGTAATCAACCTTGCTCAGACGCCTCCCGGCGTCAACACCCAGGCGCTTCTCCAGATAGGAACGTACTTCAGAGGCTGCGTCCGCTTCTCTGCCGAAGAGCATGAACTCCCGCGGCGATTCCTCCATAGGAGGCAGATCGTCCGGGTCCGAGAGCAAGAAAAGCCAGGGCTTCTCTTTCGCATCAGGGTCTACGAGGAGCGGAGCTGGCCAGAGATCCATGTCCTCCACCTTCGTGTCCACGATGTACGCCTGCGCTGGCTCGTGGAGCGCATGCTCGAGGTCCGGTTTTACTTCCACCTGAGCCGGAGCGAGCTCGTCCGTGAGACGATTGGCCAACTCAGACGACGACGTGATAACGCACGCCTTCACCGAGTACGGGATGGATACTTCCTTATTTCTTCGTCTCTTGTCCGTCATCGTCGTCCTCCAGCAGGTAGCCAAGGGTTCGCAGGGCGTTCCGTAAGCGCCGCCCGACGCTGAAATCGTCCATCGGGCGTTGGTGTTCGATGTCCCATCGGCCTATCTCCGCTTCTCCTCTCCAGATGTGGACGTGCAGCGGCTCGTGGTCGCCCACCCAGCTCTTGAAGAGGTAGCCGCCTGCCCGCCTTACGCCCACAGGCTCAACCTGAACCGGAATGTATCACACATGATACGGCACTGCAACCCCCTGCGAGACAAAGACAATGATCGCCCATGACGGTCGTACGTAACAGACCACCCCGCTCGCGAGGTGGTCTGAGGTTGGCCGTGTGGTCGAGGCGCGCAGGCGCCCTACGCTTCAGGGAACATGCCCACTTCCCGCTGCTTCGGGCCGTAGCCCTGCCAGTACTCCCCCGTCTGAGCGTCGTAGCGCCCCTGGAGGAAGCCGCCTGACTTCTCGCTGCGGATGATGATGGCCACTGTCTGCTCGCCCAGGCTGCGCTCGGCGTGTATCTCGTACGGGCGCACCAGGTCTACGGAGCCCGGCTCCACATTGAAATTGCCGGCCTCCTCGATGGGCACGTAATCCGGGCGGCGCTCCGCCCCCTCGACAGGGCGGTAGCGCTCGATCGTCTCGTGGCCCGCCAGCACGCCGTAGAGCGTGTAGATGTGGGCGTGGTCGTGGATCCCGCGCCAGGTCGGGTGCTCCGGGTTAACGACGGGCTTTCCCCTGACCTCGCGCTTCAGTCCGTTGATCGCGAACCCGTAGTCCGGGTCCTCGTAGAAAAGCAGGTTCTCGGCGCGGTCCGTGAAGACGTTGGCGGGCCACTCAGCCGAGGCCTCCTGCACGGTGAGGTCGGCGAGGAACTCCTGCAGCACCGGTGTCAACGACACCCAGCGCTTCTCCAGGTCCGGCTCGCTGGCGAACAGCTCGCGCGTCTTCGCGATGAACCTGTCCAGAGCGGTCTCAGTCGTTACCGTGGTCATGGCTTCTCCTCCCTCCGGCTACACGCTGGCTGGAACTTCCGCGAGTTTGTAGAGACTGGCGCAATTATCCCAGAGTATCTTCTTCTTGTCCTCATCCGGGATGCCGAGCCTGAGGAAACTGGATACCGCATCCGGGTACCTGGAGTCCCCGTGCGGGTAGTCGGTCGAGAACACCATCTTGTCGCTGCCCACCCAGTCTATGGCGTATTTCGCGGGCTCCTCGTCCGGTTCTACAGAGATCCAGCACTGCCGCTTAAAGTACTCCGTGGGCGCCATCGTAAGTTCGGGCACGCACACGTCCGCCTCCCGCTCATACCCCTCGTCGAGCCGCCAGAGCAGCCACGGCGCCCACGCGCAGTTCGCCTCCAGGAAGGCCGCACGCAGACGGGGGTGACGCTCCAGCACACCGCCACCGCAGAAGCTCGCGAGCGCCATCATCTGTTCAACCGGCTGCGCGAACACACGGCGCAGCATGAAGTTCGGTCCGAAGTGGTCGCCCACCTGGCGCGCGCCGGATGATGATGCCTCATGGAACCCGATGGGAATGTCGTACTCTTCGAGCGCGCTCCACAGCGGATCGTAGAACGGGTCGTGCCAGGGCTTGTCAGTCATCTGGTTGGAGCGCATGAATACCGCACGGAAGCCCAACTCGTTCACGGCGCGCTCAACTTCCGCCACGGCGTCGTCCATGTCGAACGGGGACACCATCGCTGCGCCGATGAGCCTGTTCGGCGCGGGCGCGCAGAACTCGGACAGCCAATCGTTGTAGGCACGCGCCAGCGCCGCCGCAAACGGCGGGTCCATGAACGGCTCGGCCAGCGTGTGCAGCCCACGCGTCGGAAAGAGCACCGCGACGTCCAGCCCCTCCACGTCCATCGCTTCCAACTGCACCTCGGTGGACCATCCCCGCGCAGCGTGGGTCGCGTAGAGCTTCTGGTTGCGCTCGTAGTTGTGGCCGCCGGGCTGATTCGGGTTGCGCGACGCGCCCACATTCTGTGAACGCGCTCCCCATGGCCTGCCGTCTGGGTGGACCGTACGAAGGTCGCGCACGTTATCCGACGTAACGCCCACCTGCCCGTAGTCCCGGTATTTCTTGTCCGTGTACCGCTGCCACAGGTCCGGCGGTTCCATGATGTGCATGTCGCTGTCTACGATCCTGAACCCGCCCTTGGCCATCGCCGCCCTCCTATCTCCCGGGTTCGCCGTTCGGCAATATCACCGCTACCATCGCTTCGAGACGCTCGTGCGCCTCGAATCCGTCATTCACTTCCTCCAACTCGTACCGGTGCGTGATGAGTTTCTCCACCGGCCTGTCCACGATTGTACGCATCGCCTGCAACGAGCGGATGATATGACGAGGGCCCGCCGAGAAGACACCCTGCACGCGGATCACCTTGCGCGTGAGCAGCGCCGGGTTCGCGGAGAGCAGGCCGTAGTCCGTCCACTGGCCTATGACGAGATAGCGCCCGCCGAAGCGCACCATCTCCAGACCCTCGCGGAACGCCGTCAGCCCGCCGGACGCCTCGACGATGAGGTCGCCGCCGCGTCCGCCGGTGAGCTCCATCACGCGTTCGACGCGCGCTTCAGGCGTCGGATACTCGTCGATGTCGACAGTCTCGCTCGCGCCGAGCGTCCGGGCGAGTTCCAGCCTGCTCTCCGGCGCACCGACAACGATGACCCGCCCTGCCCCGCCGAGCAGCACCTGGTTGAGCACCCCCATTCCGATGGGGCCCGAGCCCTGCACGACCACGGTGTCCGCCAGGTTTACGCCGCCGATGCGGTCTATGCCGTTCAGCGCCGTGTGATTGCCGACGACGCTCAGCAGCGCGCGCTCGTTCGAAACGTCGTCCGGAACGCGCAGAAGCCACGGCGTCGCGCTCAGCTGGATGTACTGCCCGAAGCCGCCTCGCAGATGCGGCGCCGTGTCGGAGCGAAGCATCCCGTACGACCGCGTGTTCTGGCACGACTCGCCCATCGCACAGCGGAGGCAGCGCCCGCATGGCGCGTCGCGGAAGATGACGCGGTCGCCCACGCGCAGCGGCTGACCGAGCACGTCCGTGTTGATGTCCGGCGAGACTTCCGCAAGGACGCCGACGTTCTCGTGGCCGAAGATCGTCGGCGCCGGCGTGGCGTCCAGGTGCCATGCGTGCACGTCCGTGCCGCATATGGCGGCCATCTGCATCTGCACGAGTGCCCCGCCCGGCTCCATCGGCAGCACCGGGAACTCCTGCACCTCCAACGGCCGGTTCGCTCCAACGAAAACAGCAGCCTTGCACGTCGTCATGCGCTTCACTCCCCCGTCAGTTCCAGCCGTTCCGTCCATTCGAGCCAGTCGCGTACGGCCGCCTCCGGAGGATACTGCGGCTCGTAGCCCAGCTCCCGGCGGGCGCGGCTGATGTCCAACGCAAAATAGGCCCGCGGGCCCATACCGCGGGGGTCCAGCCCCGGCCCGATGTCGATCTGCGCGCCGGGGATAACGGTGCGGACGGCGTCCGCGAAATCGTTGAGCGTATACGTGCGGCCGCTCCCGATGTGGAAGACGTGGCCTTCGAAACTGTCCACCGTGCACGCGCGAACGACGCTCTGCGCCACGTCTCGCACGTAGGTCAGGTCGAGCCGCTGCTCGCCGCCCTGTGGGATGGCGATGGGGCGGCCTGCGAGGGCGCTCCGTATCAACCGGCCCCAGATCACGTCGTGGCTGCCGTGGCGCTCCACCCCTTTACCGAGCCCGTAGATGCCGGCGAAACGCAGGGCGGCGAAATCGATGCCGTAGAGCCGGTGGTACTGGATACCCATCAGCTCAGAGGCCGTCTTCGCCGCGCCATAAACACTCTTGATGGGGTACGCCGGAAACGTCTCGTCCACCGGGACCATCTGCGGCCCCAGGTGCTCGTCGGTCATGGGCGAGAGGGCGCCTATCGAACTCGTGAAGGCGACGCGGTCAATGCCGTTCCGCTGCGCCGCCTCCAGCACGTAGACCGTCGCTAGAGCGTTCACTGAGAAGCCGCGCACGGGATCGGCATCCGCGGCGTCCGGATAGACCGCTGCGAGATGGCAGACGCGCTCGATGCGGTGCTCCTCGCAGACGCGGGTCAACTGCTCCAGTGACGTGATGTCGCCCTCGACGAACGCAAACTCGCTGCTCACGTCCCGCAGCAAAGTGAAATCGGGCCGGTTGTCGAACACGACGGGCTCGTGACCCATCGTGAGCAGGTCGCGGGTCACCCAGCACCCGTTCACCCCGAGCCCGCCTGTCACAAGGATGCGCAACGCCGCTTCCCTTCACCCTGCGGACCACCGCCTTTGCCGCGGAGTCCGTCGTGTTCCGTGGCGATAACCTATGCACACGGAGAACGACTGTCAAACCCGCGCACCGCTTTGCGCGAACGCCGCGCGCGGCTCTATAGTCGCCTCCGATTTCACAGAGCGAGGCTGGTCCCCGATGAAGACAGTTGCGGTTGACACGGGCGGAACATTCACCGACATGGTCGTGCTCGAGCACGAGTCCGGCGAAGTCGACGTACTCAAGGTCCCGTCCACGCCCCATGACCCCGGACGCGCGATCCTGGACGGCTTGCGCGAACTGATGGACGGCAACCTCGAGGCCGAGGACGTCGCCTCGTTCGCCCACGGCACCACGGTCGGCACGAACATCCTTGTGCAGGACAAGGGCGCCCGCGTGGGCCTGCTCATCACCGACGGTTTCAGCGGCGTGAACGACGTCTGGCACATCCCCCGGTTCGGCAGCGACCTGTCCGACATTTACGTCGAGAAGAACCCGCCCGTGGAGCCATGGCTCCGCGAGGAAGTCGTTGAGCGCGTGGACTACCGGGGCAACGTGAAGAAGCCGCTGGACGTGGAGCAGGCGCGGAAGGCCGTGCGGCGTTTGAAGAAGAAGGGTGCAGAGTCCGTCGCGGTCGTCCTGCTGTTCTCGTTCCTGAACCCGGAGCACGAGCGTGCACTCGGAGAGATGATTCGGGAGGAGTTCCCGGACGGCTCTGTGTCGCTCTCGTCCGAGATCCTGCCGCAGATACGCGAGTTCCCGCGCCTCAGCACGACCGTCGCGAACGCACGTCTCGCTCCCGCCATGATCGACTACCTCGGCAAGCTTGCCGAGGGGCTGCGCGGCCTCGGCATCACCACCGAGCAGTTGTACATCATGCAGAGCAACGGGGGCGTCGCGAAGATCACGAGCGTCATCCCCATCACCACCCTGCTCTCCGGCCCCTGCGCCGGTTCCAAGGCGGGGATGCAGATAGCCGACTCCGCCGGGTTCTCCAACATGGTCTCGTTCGACATGGGGGGGACGAGTAGCGACATCGCCCTCGGCGAGAATGGCTCAGTGCTGGAGCAGACCTCCGTGCTCATCGGTGACTGGGAGATCGCCGCGCCGATGCTGATGATCAACACCATCGGCGCGGGCGGCGGCACCATCGCGTGGATAGACGGCGGCGGCGCGCTACAGGTTGGCCCGCACAGCGCGGGCGCCGACCCCGGCCCGGTCGCATACGACAAGGGCGGCACTCAGCCGACCGTGACCGACGCCAACCTGCTGCTCGGACTCCTCCACCCGGAGCACCTGCTGGGCGGCAAGGTAAAGACGAACAGGCAGAAGGCGTACGAGGCCGTCGCCGACGTGGGCAGGCAGCTCGGCATCGAGCCGATGGCCACTGCTGAGGGCATCATTCGCATCATCAACGCGAAGATGGAAGAAGGCATCCGCGAGGTCTCGACCGAGCGCGGGTACGACCTCCGCAACTTCGTGCTCGTCGCGTTCGGGGGCGCGGGGCCGGTGCACGCCGGAAGGCTGGCTGCCGACCTCGGCATGAGCAAGGTCGTCGTGCCGCCGATGCCGGGGGTGAGCTCGGCCCTCGGCCTCATCATGGCGGACCCGCGCCGCGACTTCGTGCGCTCCCGCCTCACCGACCTCGAACAGCTGGGCGCAGGCGAACTTGGCTTGATCTTCGCGGCGCTGCGCGACCACGCGATCGGCGAGTTCGAGGCGGACGGCTTCGACGAGGACTCCATCGGCTGCGCATTCTCGGTGGACCTGCGCTACCAGGGCCAGGGCTACGAGTTGAACGTTCCCGCTGGCGACGACGCGAATCTGAACCCTCAGGCCATCGCGGACATACGGCAGCGGTTCGACCAGGCGCACGAGCAGTTGTTCGGCCACAGCGCGAAGACGGAGCCGGTGGAGGCGGTGAACTACCGCGTCCGCGCGACGGTGCGCGTGCCAAAGTTTGCCATGAAGCGCCACGAGCGCGCCGACGGCCCCGCGGACACCGCGAAGACCGGCGAGCGCGAGGTGTACTTCGACCGTGCATCCGGCATGACGCCGACGCCGGTGTACGAGCGCACGCTGCTCGCGCCCGGCCACGAGGTCGCCGGCCCGGCTATCGTCGAGCAGTTGGACAGCACAACGGTCGTCTACCCCGGCCAGCAGGCGCTGGTGGACGACTACGGGAACCTGATCATCTCCATCGGATAGAGGCCGGCGGATGTCGGCATTTCACCACTCTGATCGCGTAACAGTCCGGTAGCAGCCGCGGAAGAGAGGCAAAGGGCATGAGCACCACGGACGTCATCACCCAGGAGGTCATCCGTGCCCGGCTGGACGGCATCGTACGCGAGATGCAGGCTGCCGTCCTCCGGACCGGCTTCTCCACCATCATCCGCGAGTCCCACGACTTCTCCGCGGGCATCACCGACCGCGACGGCAACGTCGTCGGCCAGTACTCGCCCCTGCCCCCGCACCTCGGCGCGTACCCGGAGTGCGTGCAGGGCATCCTCCGGTTCTACTCGTTCGACGAGATGGAGGAAGGCGACTGCTTCCTCATCAACCACCCTTACTACTCCGGTTGCCCGCACCCGAACGACATGGTAGTTGTGCTGCCCGTGTTCCACGAAGGCGAGGTCATCGCGTTCTGCGCCAGCATGGGGCACAAGGCGGACATCGGTGGGCAGTCGCCCGGCTCGCGCAACACGATTGCCCGCGACGTGTTCGGAGACGGCCTGCAGATCATGCCCGTGCTCTTCCAGCGCGGCGGCGAGATGCACAAGGAGGTCGTGCAGTTCCTGCGGGCGAACAGCCGCACACCGGAGCTGGTCATAGGCGACCTGAACGCCCAGGCCGGCGCGCTGCGCAGCATCGGCGCAATGCGGCTGAACGCGCTCGCGAACGAGTACGGCGGCGAGACGCTCACCGCCGCGTTCGGCGACATCGTGCGGCGCGTCGAGGCGCGCGTCCGGGGCCACTTCGCCGAGTGGGCCGACGGCGAATCCGAGGCGGAGGCTCTCGTCGACGACATCGTCGATCCCTCGAAGACGATCCGCCTGCACGTCGCGGCCATCAAGCAGGGCGACTCGCTCGTCCTCGACTTCTCCGGCTCCGGCGACCAGAGCGCCGGGCCCATCAACGTGCGCCCGCCCTTCATACGCGGCATGGCCTACTTCGCCGCCATCGCCATGATGGACCCCAGCGTCCCGAACAACGGCGGGCTCGCCCGCGCCATCGAGTGCCGCTTCCGCGAGGGGAGCATCACGGACCCCCGCTTTCCCGCTCCGGTGGGGTTCTACTCGACGACGATGGCCTCTATAGAGGACGTGGTGTTCGAGGCGATGAGCAAGGCCGCCGGACGCCCGGCCGTCGCGCACAACGCCTCCTCCTCGATGGTTGTGCTCGGCTCGTCCGGCGCGGGCCGCGCGCGCTACGTACAGTACGAGTTGCTACGCGCGGGCGACGGAGCGCATTCCGGCGGCGACGGCGTCACCGGCACCGGCCACTCGTGGGCCGGCGGCTCCAAGTTCACGAGCGTCGAGATACTCGAGTCCGAGTTCGACGTGGAACTGCAGCGGTTCGCTGTCATCCCGGACTCCGGAGGACCGGGCGCAAACCGTGGCGGCCATGGCATCCGCCGCGAGTACAAGGTGTTGAGGGAGAGCAGGTACTCCGGCGGCACTTCCCGGCAGAACGACCCTCCCCATGGCGTCGAAGGCGGGCTGCCCGGACGCCCCGGCGTCATCACCATCAATCCCGGAACGGAGAACGCCGCCGAGTACCGCGGCCTCGTCTCCAACCTGTTGCTCAACGCGGGCGACGTCATCCGCATCGACACGGGCAGCGCAGGCGGCGCGGGCGACCCGCGGCAGCGCGACCCCGCGCTCGCCGCGTCGGACCTGCGCAACGGCTACATCACGCCGGAGCAGGCCGCAAACGTCTACGGGCTCGACGCCACGGCCATCGAGCAGGCGCTGTCGCTGGAGTAGGCTCCAAGAGAACTTCCGGGGGACACAGCTGTTCATTTCTGCTCATTGGCCCAATCTCACCTCTAGATCCGGGGCTGCCGATGAGCAGTTAGATTGCTCAATACTGCCAATTCGCTGTTCATCAATGCTCATCAACCTTCCAAAAGTGCTCTTTTCTGCTCATCAGTGCAAGGCACGACTGGAGGGCCACCACCAACCCGCGCCACTCCATCGGTAACAGCGTACTCGGACACGGGGCGACCGGGAAAGAGGCAGATGTCACAGTGTGAGACGGGCTGCACTCTTGACGGAATACCCGGCCTTGCCGACGGGTGTAAAGTTCGTGCTGGGTCTGAGACGCCCAGCACTCGAGCGTCTCGACGAGCTGAACACTCCATACCAGGAGGGGCCGCGATGCTTTCGCAGCAGGACAACGAACGGTACACGCGCGTCGGCAAGGGCACGCCGATGGGCGAGTTGATGCGCCGTTACTGGCACCCCGTCGCCGGGACGTCCCAGATGATGGGCGAGGACCCCACGATGGCGGTCCGGATCCTAGGCGAAGACCTCGTCCTGTACCGGACGCCGGACAACGAGTTCGGCCTCATTGAGCAGCGCTGCGCCCATCGCGGCGTCGATCTGCTCTACGGCATCCCTGAGAAGGAAGGGATCCGGTGCTGCTACCACGGCTGGCTGTACGACTTCAGCGGCCAGTGCCTGGAGCAGCCCTCCGAGCCGACAGGCAGCACGTACAAGGACAAGATCAAGCTCACCGCCTACCCGGTGCAGGAGTTGCACGGGCTCATCTGGGTCTACCTGGGGCCGCAGCCCGCGCCGCTGCTCCCCCGCTGGGACGTCTTCGCATGGGAGACCAACGTCACGAGGCGCATCCAGGCGTCCACGCTGCCGTGCAACTGGCTGCAGTGCGTCGACAATGCACTCGACCCGACGCATTTCGAGCACCTGCACGGCTACTACGGCACCTGGATCAACGCTCAGAAGGGCCAGGGCGAGGAGTGGGCGAACCGCCTGCCGCAGCGGGCGAAACACCATCTCAAGCTGGGGTTCGAGCGGTTCGAGCACGGGGTCGTCAAGCGGCGGGTCACGGCGGGTATCGACGAGACGCATCCCGACTGGCAGACCGGCCACCCCATCGTCTTCCCCTACACGCTGAAGATCGGCGGCGGTGAAGGCGCGCACCGCTTCCTGCTCCGCGTCCCCATCGACGACGAGCACACGTGGTACGTGCGCTACACCACGACCGTCCATCCGGCAGACGCCGGCGTGCCGGTGCAGGGGTTCGGCTCCATCCCGGTTGAGGAGCACCCGCTCTACGACGAGAAAGGACGCCTGATCAGCACGGACGTGCCGGGGCAGGACCAGATGACGTGGGTAGCCCAGGGGCCCATCGTGGACCGGACACGGGAGAACCTCGGCGTGACCGACGCCGGCATCATCCTCTTCCGCAAGGTCATGGAGGAGAACCTCCGCATCGTCGAGGACGGCGGAGATCCGATGAACACGTTCCGCGACCCCGCGCAGAACGAGTGCATCCTGCTGCCCAACGAAGCGGCCCCGTTCCCTGGATTCGACGAGCCGGGCGGGCCCTGGCACGGTGTGATGCCGCGCCAGCCAGACGTGGAGGTCTCGCTCCTGTGATCCCCCTTCCCTTCCGGAGGGCCGCACAGGCGCTCATCTCGGTTCACAGTGCGACAAGCCCACACATCTCCGTTCCGCGTGTTGGGAGGAAACGACTTGAGCGAAGACAATGACCCGGTCGGAACGCTGACTCACGTCGGCATAGACGTTGCCGACATCGAGCGGGCAGAGGCGTTCTATTCGGCGCTGCTGGGAGTCCAGCGGGGTTCGGCCTGGGACCAGTACCTCGCCTTCCAACCCCTGCTCGGCGGCCTCACAGTCTATCTCCAACGTGTCCCTGAAAGGAAAACCAGCAAGACGCGGGTGCACATGGACCTGACGGTGCCCGACGTGCTGGCGGCCTTGGCGAGAGTCGAGGCGCTCGGGGGAAGGGCAGTCAAGGATTTCGTCGAGCCAGGAGAGAACCTGGCCGTAGTAGTCGACCCGGACGACAACGAGTTCTGCCTGTTGAGAGTGAAGTGACAGCCCTATCAAGTCAGCAGCGCGCCGGACACAGCTAAGCCAACGTCCCCGCTGAGGAGACATGAACTTCGAGAGGTGAACGCATGAAACTCGTCCTGTTCGATGATGACAAGAGCGGCCTGCTCCGCGATGGCCGCGTGGTGGACCTCAGCCCCGCGCTGGGGAGCCTGGCCGCGCAGCCCGCGCAGTGGCGCATGGAAGCGGTGATCGAGGCCTTCGATGAGTACCGTCCGCAGTTCGAGCGACTCGCGGAGAGCGAGCGCGGCGTTCCTGCCGACTCCGTCCAGCTCCGGGCCCCGTTGCCGAGGCCTCGCCACCTGCTCTGCGCGTTCGCGAACTACCTGGACCGTGAGGGCGCCCAGAGAGGCAACATCGATTTCTTCTACAAGGGCGCCACGAGCATCGTCGGCACAGGGACCACAATAGAGGTGCCGGACCTGGAAGGCGCAACGGCCTACCAGCCGGAGCCCGAGTTCGCCTACGTGATCGGCAGGGAAGCGAAACACGTGGCCGAGGCAGACGCCCTGGACTACGTGTTCGGATACGTCAACTTCATCGACGTGTCCTGCCGTGGTCTGCAGGGCCGGCGCACCACCTTCCTGCACAAGGGGATCGACGGTTGGGGACCGATGGGCCCCGCCATCGTCACCAAGGACGAGATACCCGACCCGCAGGACGTGCGAGTGCGGCTCTGGCTGAACGAGGAACTACAGCAGAACTACAGCACGTCGGCGATGGCATACCCCGTCGTCGAGCAGATCGCGTGGCTCAGCCAGTACGTCACCCTCATGCCCGGCGACGTCGTCGCGTGCGGCACGCACCATGAGGGCCTCTGCAACATCAACGACGGCGACCGCGTCGACGTCGAGATCGAGGGGCTCGAGCGGCTCTCCATCGCAGTGCGCTCGTACGCGCCGAGGCTCACGGAGCGCTGGCGTCCACCCGGCGTACTCGACACCGGCCCTGCTCCGGCGTAGCGGCGCACGTTCAGCTCAGGAGCCGGCTCTGAGGCTCGCTAACGATTGCTCCGCGCCAGCTGGTCCCAGGCTGCGGTCGCCGACGACCGGCGGAGGTTCTCCTGGACGCCGAGGTCCGGGTCCCAGTCGTTGGCGATGATGCGCATCCCGTTGAAGCCTTCCGACTCCTCGGACGCGAGCCAGACGGACGGCGGGCCCATGACCTCCGGCTGCACGAGCGCGGCAAAGTCGCGGCTGGGGTCGCGGTCGACGAACATGGTATTCGTCCCGCCGCCGGGGAGCAGCGCATTCGCCGTGACGCCGGTGCCCTCCAGCTCACGCGCCATCGCAGCCACCATCGCCTCGTGGGTAGCCTTGCTCGGCCCGTAGGGGATGTTGCGCGTCATCGTGTCGAGGCTGGTCGTGACGCCGATGACGCGCCCCCGCCCCTTCTCGATCATGCCTGGAACAGCCGCGCGCGCCATCAGGAACGGGCCGGTCGAGTTGACCGCGATCATCCGCTCCCACACCTCCACCGGCTGCTCCCAGAAGCGGAGCGGCCTGTCTGACGGAGGCAGAAGCGTGCGGTGGTGTACGCCGGCCAGGTTCACGAGGATGTCCACGCGCCCGTGCGCATGGACCGTGCTCTGCACGGCGCGTTGGGCCTCGTCCCACCCGCTGGTGTCCGCGACGAGCGTGGAGACCGCGGCGTCGCCTGCGATTTCGCGGGCCTCGTTGGCCGTGCGCTGCAGCCATTCGTCATTGATGTCCAGCATCGCGACCCGTGCGCCCGCATGGAGCATCGCGAGCGCGATGACCCGGCCCATACCGATGGGGCTGCCTGCGCCCGTAACGAGCGCCACCTTCCCGTCGAGCTGTCCAGCCATGAGCATTCCTCCTGCCACCAAGTGATACGTGACCATACTCACACGCCGATGGGGTGTCGACCCGGGGAACGGCTTGACCCTACCTCGTTTCGGAACTCTCCCAGCCGCCCTACCCCGCGCGTGCCCGTTGCGGTAGCATCCCGCGCATGAGCACCGCCGACGTCATCACCCAGGAAGTCATACGCGCCCGGCTGGACGGCATCGTCCGCGAGATGCAGGCCGCCGTCCTCCGCACCGGCTTCTCCACCATCATCCGCGAATCGCACGACTTCTCCGCAGGCATCACCGACCGCGACGGAAACGTCGTCGGCCAGTACTCGCCCCTGCTCCGCACCTCGGCGCATACCCGGAGTGCGTCAAGGGCGTCCTCCGGTTCTACTCCTTCGACGAGATGGAGGAGGGCGACTGCTTCCTCATCAACCATCCCTACTACTCCGGCTGCCCCCACCCGAACGACATGGTCGTCGTCATGCCGGTCTTCCACGAAGGAGAGGTCGTCGCGTTCTGCGCCAGCATGGGCCACAAGAGCGACATCGGCGGGCAGTCGCCCGGCTCGCGGAACACGCTAGCGCGAGACGTGTTCGGCGAGGGGCTGCAGATCATGCCGGTCAAGTTCCTCAGCAAACGCGAGCCGCTGCGCGAGACGCACCAGTTCCTGCGCGCCAACAGCCGCACGCCGGAGCTGGTCATCGGCGACCTTGGCGCGCAGGCGGGCGCGCTCTGGAGCATCGGCTCGACGCGGCTCAAGCACCTCATGGACGAGTACGGCCAGGAGACCGTCGTCAGCGCGTTCGAGCAGATCGGACTGCGCACGGAAGCCCGCGTCCGCCAGCAGATACGGCAGTGGCCGGACGGCGTCTGGGAGGCGGAGGCATTCACGGACGACATCGTCGACCCGAACCGCAAGCTGCGCCTGCACGTCGCCGCCATCAAGCAGGGCGACTCGCTCGTCCTCGACTTCTCCGGCACCGACGACCAGAGCCTCGGCCCCATCAACGTGCGGCCGCCGTTCATCCACGGCATGGCCTACTACGCCGTCATCGCCATGATCGACCCCAGCGTGCCGAACAACTTCGGGCTCGCACGGGCGGTCGAGTGCCGCTTCCGCGAGGGCTCGGTGCTGGACCCGACGTTCCCGACGCCGGTGGGCTTCTACTCCATGACGCTCTCCACCGTCGAGGACATCGTCTTCGAGGCGTTGAGCCAGGCTGCAGGACGCCCCGCCGTCGCGCACAACGCAAGCAGCGGCATGGTGGTGATGGGCACGGTGGGCGGCGGCAGGCGCTACGTGCAATACGAACTGATGATGTCCGGCAACGGCGCCCATCACGGCGGCGACGGCTGGACCGGCACCGGCCACTCCTGGGGCGGCGGCAGCAAGATCACGAGCGCGGAGATACTCGAGTCCGAGTTCGACGTCGAGATGCAGCGCTTCGAACTCGTGCAGGACACCGGGGGGCCGGGCGAGTACCGCGGCGGGCTCGCGATGCGGCGCGAGTACCTCGTCAAGCAGGCCAGCCGCTACGCTGGAGGCAGCCCGCGCAACCTCGCTCCCGCGCACGGCGTCATCGGCGGCATGGACGGCGTCGGCGGCGCGGTGACGGTCAACCCGGGTGCGGACGGCGAGCGGCGCTACGTCGGCATCATCTCCAACGTCATGCTCGAAGAGGGCGACGTCGTCCGCGTCGAGACCGGCAGCGCGGGCGGCGCAGGCGACCCTTCGCAGCGCGACCGAGATCGCGTCGTCAGTGACCTCCGGAACGGCTACATCAGCACGGACGCCGCCATCCAGGTCTACGGCCTGGACGAGGAAGCCGTCACGGAGGCGCTCGCAGCGCGGGCGGAGTGACGCCCAGGCGCCGGGACGCGTAGTGCGTCAAAAGTAATTGTTACCGGGAGGGGACTGATGCTTCAGAAGTCCCTGTTACCGGGCGCTGGTAGTCTGAGTCGGGCTCGGCTGTTGCCCACAAGGCCTCCAAGGCGGCTTCAAGTTGGGCCTTCAACCGCACGGGATTGAGTCCCTGATATCGCCGTTCCAGGGACTCCCGCGCCTCCCCCGTAAGCTCCTCCCACGTCAAGAGCCGCTGATACGGCGTCTGGGCAGTGTCATAGATGCGGCGGACCCGGGCGCCCTGGCGGCTCTTGTGGACCAGTTTCCGCACCGGCTGGAAGAAGTTCTGGTAGAGCGCGGCCAGCCGGTGGACGCTCTGCAGGCGCTCCAAGGCCGCACGGGTCGCATACCGGTCGTAGCCTATCAGCCGTCTCACTGCCGTCCAGTTCTTCTGTTCCACGTGGGCATTGTCATTCTTGCGGTAAGGGCGGGAGCGCGTGAAGGTGATCCCCTTGCGCCGGCAGTAGGCGTGAAGGTAGTGGTTGATGAACTCCCCGCCGTTGTCCGTGTGCAGGTCCAGCAGGGGGAAGGGCAGCGCACGTGCCATCTCGTGGATCGCGCCTCCCACTCGCTCCTGCCCCTTCCCCCACACCCCACGACACACCACCCAGCCCGTAGCTATGTCCACCCCCGTCAGCGTGTTCAGATAGAACCCCTCTGTGCTCTCTCCGCAATGGGCCACCAAGTCCACCTCCAGATGCCCCGGCGGTGGATGCCCCCACTCCCCGAACGTGCGGATCGGAATCGCCGCCTTCAGCAGACTCCCCGGCTTCGTGACACTCGTCCACGGACGCCGTCCACGCTCCTTGTAGGCCCGCAGCAGACGGTCTATCGTCGAGGCGCTCATGGAGCACAACGCCTCCGCCACATCATGCGGCAGAAGCAACTCTTCCCACATCTCAAGCTTGCACACCAACTCCTCCATGAACGGCGCCAGCCGACTCCCGCAGGGCCGGTCCACCACCTCCCACACTTGCCGCAGGGCTGCCACCTCCGCTGGCCCGTACTCCCGCGGCCGCCCCGTTCGACCACTCCCACCGGACCTCTCACCCTTCCCACCCAAGAGCCGGACGCCCGACTTCCGGTGGTAGCCAGTCACCCGCACAAACTCATCCAGCAGACGCCCACGCTCTGCCCGTCCTGCTTTCCTGTACCGCTCCTTCATGATCACCACGTAGTCCTGCACGCTGCCTCTCTTCATGCGCTCCTCGGTAACATGACTTTTGAAGCAACGATACCCGCCCCGGTAACATTTATTCTGAAGCACATCGGGACGTTGCGCGCCTTTCCCCCACCGGGTACCCTCACGCCCACGCCCTCCCCTTGTAGGGAAAGGGGAAGCACCCTCACCCCAGCCCTCTCCCAGAGGGAGAGGGCGCCATAGCGAGGAAACAGGAGCGAACCATGACCAGCCTCATTACCGGAGCGGGACTCGTCGGCACGTCGTACGCGCGTGAGGCCATCGCGCAGGGAGACCCCGTCGTCTTCTACGACGTGCGGCCTGACGCGGACTACCTGCGCGTGAAACTCGACGGCAGGCCGTACGAGGCCGTGCAGGGCGACCTGCGCGACCTGCCCGCGCTCGTGACGGCGATGCAGCAGCATCGGCCGGAGGTCGTCGTGCACACGGCGGGGCTCATCGGCAACAGCGTCAGCAGCCCGGTCTACACCGGCATGCAGATCAACGTGCAGGGCACCATCAACGTGCTGGAGGCGGCACGGCTCACCGGCGTGAAGCGGTTCATCCACGTCAGCACCTACGGCGTCTACGACCGCCGCTCCGAGGCCGGCGGCACGATAGCCGAGGACTACCAGCGCGCGGGCGGGGGCAACCCGTACTCCGCGTCCAAGGTGGCGAACGAGCACATCGCCGAGGCGTACGCGACCTACTACGGCTTCGAGTTGGTGTTCGTCCGCCCGTCCAACGTGTTCGGCTACAACCACTTCCGGGGCGGCTCCGGCGGGGGCATGACCGTCCACAGCCTCGTCGAGGCCGGGCTGACCGGCGAACCGCTGGTCGTGCCCGCCATCCGCGCCCGCGCGTTCGAGTACGTCTACGGCAAGGACCTGGGGCGGCTCATCCGCCGCGCGGCGGGCATCCCCCTCTCAGGCGTGACGGCGTTCAACGGCGGCAACGGCTTCATCACGTCGTTCGAGGAGCTGGCGGACGCGGTGCGCACGGTGCTGCCGGACCTCAAGGTGAGCATCGCGCCGGCGGACCGTCCTGTCCCTGCCGCAACGACGCCGCTCGACATCTCCAACGCAAAGGCGCTGCTCGACTGGACACCGGAGTACTCGGTGGCCGAGGCGTTCGCGGACTACGTCGCGGAGATGCGTGCCGCCGAGGGGCGCTGAGGCGTAGACGACATCGGCTTTACCGTGTAGGGACGCCGGGGCGCCCTTACCGTGTTGCTCCGTGTCCAGGCGCCGCCTACAGGTCGTACAGGCGCTTGGGGTTGTCGTAGAGGATCTTGCGCGTGCTCGCCTCGGAGACCTTGCCGTCGTCGCGGAGCTTGCTGAGCGCGTCTATCTCAGCCGTCGTGTCGGCGTGGCCGTAGTCCGTCCCGATGACGAGATGGTCGTCTCCGACGCGGTCGATGACGTAGCCGAGGTCGTCGATCGTCTGGCAGCCCACGTAGAGGTTGTACTCCTCCATGAGTTGCGCGTCGCGCGGGAATGCGCTGTTGGCGAACCTGCGGGAGCGGAGCACGAGGTCGTTCATCACGTAGGGCAGCCATTGGGACGTGACCTCGATGAACGCCCAGCGGAGGTCCGGGAACTTCTCCGGCACGCGGTGCAGGACGAGGTCGCTGAACGCGCCGACGGTGGGGAACTTGAAGGTGGGCAGGCCGAACGAGCGGTCGTACAGGTCCATGTTGGCGAACTGTCCGGCGGCGGCGTGGACCGCGATGGCGAGGTTGAGCTTCTGCGCCTCCTCGTAGACCGGGAAGAAGTACGGGTCGGAGAGGATGAGGTTGTGCTCGTGGCCGCGGAAGAAAACGGCGCAGGCCCCGTGCTCCTTGCCGAAGTGGACCTCCTCGATGGCCTTGTCCATGTTCATGAGCGGAGGGATGACGGCCCAACGGAGGCGTCCGCCGCCCTGCTCCCAGACGTCGGCGAGCCAGCGGTTATAGGCGCGGGAAATGGCGTAGTCGGTGTCGGAGTGGTTCGTGAGCGGACGGAGGAACATGGTGGGGTACAGGATGTGCATGTCCACGCCGAGCTCGTCCATGTGGTCGAGGCGGGCCTTGATGTCGGCGGCCTCGCGCGCGGCGGTGGGGAACTCCGGCCCGACGTTCTGGTTCATGCGCCAGGCGCGGCCTTCAAGGAACCAGTACTTGTCCGTGTTCACGCCGTCCTCCCGGACGAGCACGAGGGGTCTGAACCGGGCGTCCTCCTCCCGCATGAAATCGAACGTGCGGGGCGTCTCGATGACGTGGCAGTCGGCGTCGATGATTCGTGTCTGAACAGCAGTAGCCATGACCAGTCCTCCCCCTCTGCGCAGCGTGGCGCAAGCCTACTAGAAAACTGCCAGGGATAGACACAGGGATGGACAGGATAGAGGGGGCTGCCATCAGGACTCTGTTCGCGTGAGACGCCTGTCCTCAAGTCTGGGACGCTCGAAGTTGAGAAGCAGTCCAACCTCGATTCCGGTGGCTTTGAGGTAGTTGATCACCTGCGCCTGGTGCTCAGGAGCCAGAGCTTTCACGGCCTTGAGTTCGACGGTCACTTGGTCTTCTACCGGGCCTGGGTGGGAGTGGGGTCGTCGCTGTTGCAGCCGCCGAGCAGGAGCGCAGCGGACAGCGCCGCCGCCAGAAACAGACCGTACCGTCGTTGCATCTGTTGTCTGCCTTCCTCGGTATGGACTGGTCGGGGCGGCCAGGATCGAACTGGCGACCTCCTGCTCCCAAAGCAGGCGCGCTTCCGCTGCGCTACGCCCCGCCACCGTATCCAGTTTACCGCACCCATGCTCCCTGCACAGGGTGCGATTTCACCTACCGGACAAGACGATACCGCGTTCCAGTGGCCCCAGGGGTTGCGTTGTTGGTCGCAATATGATATCTGTTCGGAACGTAAGTTCTATTAGAACGAAGGAGGTCAAGCGATGCTCATCCAGCGTGCCCCGGACGTGTACGAGAAGTTGCGCCACCTCGGCGGGATGGCGACGGACGACGTGCTGTCGCCCGCTGAACGCTCGGACGGAGCGGCGCGTCCAAGCGACGGCTGGGGGCGTGTGGGGCCGCGCGGCGGGGTGACGCCGCACGCAGGCGTCTACAAGGCCGCGATGCCGAACGGCAAGCGCATCTCGCTCATGCGCGTGATGTTCACGGACCACTGCATCATGGACTGCTACTACTGCCCCAACTCCTACTGGGTGCCCCGCAGGCGCTACGGCTTCAAGGTGGACGAGCTCGCTCGGCTGTTCGACGAGATGCACCGCCGCCACATGGTAGAGGGGCTCTTCCTGAGCTCCGGTATCTTCAAGGACCCGGATGCCACGCAGGAGCGGCTGCTGGACGTGGTGGAGGCGGTGCGCTCGCGCTACGGGTTCCGCGGCTACGTGCACCTGAAGGTGATGCCCGGCACGAGCGAGGACGCGCTGATCGAGCAGAGCCAGCGCCTGGGAGCGCGGCTCTCCGTCAACATGGAGGCTCCCTCCGCGGAGCACCTGCGAAAGCTCAGCGCGATGAAGGACTTCGACAACGGCATCCTCGCACCGATGAGGCGCATCAGCACGCTCATGCAGGAGCGCTACGGCGGCGCGGTCGGCCAGGCGACGCAACTCGTGGTCGGGGCGGCTGACGAGTCGGACTGGGACATCTACGAACGGGTGCGCAGCCTCTACGGGGAGTACGGGTTCAAGCGCGTCTACTACTCGGCCTTCCGCCCCGTGCGGTACACGCCGCTGGAGGAACATCCAGCGACTCCGCCCGTCCGCGAGCACCGCCTCTACCAACTGGACTGGCTCTCACGCATCTACGGCTACGACACGGAGGAGCTGCGCCCCGCCTTCGGTCCCGGAGGCTTCCTGGAGCTGCGCGCCGACCCGAAGATGATGATCGCGGTGAACGACTTCGAGCGGTTCCCGGTTGACGTGAACCGGGCGAGCGAGCATGAGCTCCTGCGCGTCCCCGGCGTCGGACCGCTGGCAGCGAGCCGGATCATGCGGCAGCGGGGCGAGCACTCCATCACGCGACGCCAGGAGTTGCAGGCCATGGGCGTGGTGTTGAAGCGCGCCATGCCCTTCCTGCGCTTCCCCGGCCACAAGCCCGTGCCTGCCAAACAAGGTGAACTGGCGCTCTTCCCTGAGCAGAACCAGGCCCACACGCAGCCGACGCGCCGCACGGTGGACCTGCACGCGGCGCACGCAGCCTCCGGCTGTGCGTCGTGTCCGCTCAATCCTGGGACCTGCGGGATGGCGGCATAGGCGAAACAGAACGGACAGGGTTCCACGCTGCTCCGTGAGGGTGCTAGTATCCGCGCGAACGAACGAGGACGGACAGGGAAGCGATGCTCAGCGTCGGCACACAGGCTCCTGACTTCACCGTACCGCTCAACACCGGCGACCCTTTCACTCTCTCCGAGCAGCGCGGACGGAGTGTCGTGCTCTTCTTCTTCCCGCGCGCAGGAACCAAGGGGTGAACGTTGGAGGCCGCGGAGTTCCGCGACGAGCACGACCGCATCGTTCAGGCGCATGCCGCCGTCCTCGGCATCAGCACGGACGGCTCCGACCCACTCTGCGCCTTCGGTGACCGACTCGGCCTGCCCTACAACCTGGCGTCCGACCGCACAGGCGAGGTGCGGCGTCTCTACGACGTGCGGCGGCGGTTCGGGCTGGGCACATCCCGGTTCACCTACGTTGTGGACGACGCCGGAGTGATCCGGAGCGTGTACCACAACGAGTTCGTGATGAAGAGCCACGTCCGGAGCGCACTCACGACACTCGAAACGCTCCGCAACGGCCGGACGTAGCGACACTCTTATCCCCTCCAGAACAGGTCTTTCCTCTCCCGGGTCCCGTACGCCTGTGTCAGCACGCGGTTGTCAACCGCCGCGCCATGGCGTACCGTAGTGACAGGCGCTGCGAGCGCTTGGAGCAGAGACCATGACGACGACACCGTCTCCGGCGGAGGACGTCCCCCGCTACTTCCACGACTATGCGCTGGAGAACGAGCGCCAGCACAGAGAACTCGCCACCGCCATCGCCAGATCGGAGGGCGAACTGAAGACAGCCATCGCTGAGTCGAGAGGCGAACTGGAGACCGCAATCGTAGGGCTGAGGGGCGAACTGAGAACGGAACTCCGCCAGATAGAGAACCGGCTGCTCTGGCGGATACTGGGTGGAGTGGTCGTTGCCGTTGGCCTCGGCTCGGTGGTGGACAGGCTGCTCGGCGGCTAGGGTATCATCGGAGCGTGTACAAGGTAGGCGTTCTCACGAGCAGCGACATGGGCGCGCGGGGTGAGCGCGAGGACACGAGCGGGGCTTTGATCCGCGAGACCCTCACGCCGCCGGACTACGAGCACGCCGAATACGCCGTCGTCCCCGACGACCGCGCCACCATTGAGGAGACGCTGCGCACGTGGGCCGACGAGCGCGGCCTCGACCTCATCCTCACGACCGGCGGCACCGGCCTGACCGACCGCGATGTCGCCCCGGAAGCGACTCTCGCGGTCATCGATCGGCCCGCGCCCGGCCTGCCGGAAGCGATGCGCGCCTACGGCTTGACCAAGACGCCTATGGCGATGCTCAGCCGCGGAACGGCGGGAGTACGAGGGCGCACGCTCATCGTGAACCTGCCGGGCAGCCCCAAGGGAGTGCGCGAGGGGCTGGAAGTGCTCGCGCCCATCCTGCCGCACGCGCTCGGCCAGTTGACCGGCACGGACCGCGGGCACTGACCACACACGATGCGCATAGACGTCCTCACCGTATTCCCGGAGATGTTCGGCCCGGTGCTCGCTGCCGGCATTGTCGGCAAGGCCATACGAAACGGCCTCGCGGACGTGCGCGTTCACGACCTGCGCGAGTTCGCCCACGACAGGCACCGCTCCACGGACGACGCGCCCTTCGGCGGAGGGCCCGGAATGGTGATGCTGCCGGGTCCGCTCTTCGAGGCCGTGCGGTCGCTGGAAGCAGGGCCGGATGCATGCGTCGTCGCCCTCACGCCCCAGGGCAGGCTGTTCGACCAGCGGATGGCGGCGCGGCTCGCTGGACTGGAGCGCATCGTCCTGATCTGCGGACGGTACGAGGGTATCGACGAGCGCGTCATCGAAGGGCTCGCGACGGAGGAGATCAGCACCGGCGACTACGTCGTGAGTGGCGGCGAGATCCCCGCGATGCTCATCGTGGATGCCGTCGTGCGGCTGCTGCCGGGAGCGCTGGGGCACAGCGACGAGGCGCTGGTGGACGACTCTCATACGTCCGGGCTGCTGCAGCATCCGCAGTACACGCGGCCCGCCGAGTTCGATGGGCTCGCCGTGCCGGACGTGCTGCTCTCCGGCAATCACGCAGCCATCGCGCGATGGCGTAGGCGCGAGGCTTTGCGGAGGACGCTCGAGCGGCGGCCCGACATGCTTGCCACGGCCGGACTGAGCGCGGAGGACGAACACATCCTCCGCGCCCTGGGCTGGCAGCCGCCTACGCCGGGATCGAAGAGCGGGGCGTAACGGCAGGTTCGGACGCTGCCGGAGCGGCGGAGGCTGCGGGTGCGGGAACGGCCACGCGGCGAGTCTTCGCCGACTGGGGCAGCTCCGTCTGGCCGAGGCTGAAGGCGGCGAGGCTCTCCAGTTGGTTGGCGCGCACCCATTCGTCGCGTCCCACGGGAGCGATGAGCCAATTCTCCAGCACGGCCTGGCGCGTCATCTCAACCTTCGTGCGCGCTGTGGCCTCCGGGTTCCAGTCGTATGCCGCGTTCACCGTCGGGGAGAGGTGCATCGACGTCGGCACCAGCATGCCGAGGAACGCGTAGGTCGCCTTCCCCTGCTGGCAGAGGACGATCTGGTGGCCGGGAGTCGGTCCCGCGGCGGGCTCGACCCACACACCGAAGCAGACCTCGGTGGTGCGGTCGACCACTTCCAACTGTCCGCTGTCGAGCAGCGGTTCGTGGTCGTCGGCGCGGTAGTGCTTGCGGTTCCTTCGGCTGGGGCGCATCGCCTCATCCAGCGCTTCCCGATGCACCACGTAGCGAGCGTTCGGGAACGTCGGCAGCACCCGCCCGGAGGAGGTGAAATGCGTGCACCCTCCCGCGTACTCGGAGAAGAGGTCCGTCTGGATGACGACGGCGATGTCCTTGGGCATGACGCCCATCTGCCGTAGCTCACGGACCAGCGACGACCGGCTGCGGGTGCGGGCCGCGTCCAGGGAGAGCGGGGGTTTGTCGCCAGGGCCCGTGTTCACGAGCACCCAGCCGTCCGGGTGATCGATGAGCACGCTGTAGTTCCCGAAGGAGACCCTGTTCTGACGATCGGGGGAGACGAAGCGCTCCCACATCTGCTTCGCAGTGGCGCCGAACAGGATGCCGCCGTCTATACGAGTAGTGCTGACGCGAACGAGACGCACATACGGTTTCGTTGCTTTACCCATCGGAATCTCCTCGGGCGCAGGGGTGCTTGCAGGAACGATGGCGGCTATTATGTCCAAGTTTTCAGCTTTGTCAAGACTTTTGCTAGATTCAGTTTAGAAAAATGACCAAACTAGCGTGTGGTCAGAAAGGGTGCTGCCGGAGGGAAGCGTGGTGCAGCCTGGCTACATGCATGGAATCAGTATTGAACGAAGTTTAGGAAATTGTCAGCCAGTGGCCGAACGCCGGGCGCTTGCTCCCCCCAGCGCCGCGCCCACCGTGCCCCCTGCGAACACCCACAGCACCACCACCGCTCCCACAACCAGCACGAAGGTCGGCGAGAGACTTGCGAACAGCGCGATCCCTATGACCGCGATGGCCGCGGGCAGCAGCAGAAGGACCGCCATGAGCAGGCCGATGACCACGGCCTGCCCCTGCGTGCAGCCGCTCCGGGCACCCGCCATGTACCCCCCGATGAAAGGAGAGGGGACGGCGGTCAGGAAATGCACGATAGGCACCACTATGCAGCCCAAGGTGATGGCTGCCCCCACGAGGGCGGCTCGGAACATGGTCTGAACCTCTGGCGCAACGAAGACTGGCGAAGAGTCTACGGACGAACGGCGCGGACTGTCCATCGCGGCCCGGCAGGCTCCCACATGACAGACTGGGCGGGCGCACTGGCCTCGCCCATCGATGCGAGACAGCGCGAGGGTTGCGATTCTCGTAGTCGATAGCCTTTGGCGCGACTGAAGGCGGCACGGTAAGGCGGACACTACAGCGGATATAGAACATCGACTCAAAGCCGTGTAGTATGCTGGCCTCACCAGCGAAGCTATCTCAGAGGAGGAGAACTTGACAGCGTTCCAGCGACGGATTCCCGATGACGGGGACCTCAAGAGCATGCTCGGAAGAGCGGGGATGTCCCTCTCCCCGGAAGATCTCGAAACCATGGAGACGGCCTTCCCTGCTGTACAAGCCCAGTTGGAGCGCTTGTACTCCTACGAATTCGATGGCGTGGCCTACCCGTTTGACAACATCTTCCCCGAGGCGATCGAATGAGCGACGACGCCCTCTGCTATCTGACTATCTCCGAAGCGGCAGCACTTATCCGCGACAAGAAGCTGTCTCCGGTTGAACTCACCCAGGCCCATATCGACCGGATCGACCGGCTGGACCCGGGAGTCAAAGCCTACGTCACGCGAACGGACGAAGAGGCCCTGGCCGACGCGAAAGTTGCCGAGTCTGAGATCGAAGCCGGCCGGTACCGGGGACCTCTCCACGGGATACCGGTCTCCTTCAAGGACCTCTATGACACCGCTGGCACCAGGACGACGGGTCAGTCCAGGGTATTCGTAGACCGCGTCCCCACCGAGGATTCCGCAACGGTGGCCAGCGTCAAACAGGCCGGAGCGGTGTCGCTCGGCAAAGTGGCGCTGGCAGAGTTTGGCCTTGGTGGTTCGCCCACCAGCCTGTTCGAGACGCCGCGCAACCCCTGGAACCTCGACTACTCACCGGGCGGGTCGAGCAGCGGATCAGGCGCGTCCCTCGCCGCGGGGTTCTGCATGGGGTCGTTCGGCACGGACACGGGAGGCTCTCTGCGGAACCCCGGACATTGCAGCGGGATCGTGGGCTTGAAACCCACGCTCGGCAGGGTCAGCCGCTTCGGCGTTATCCCCTGCAGTTGGTCGCTGGACACGGTCGGCCCGATGGCCCGCACGGTTGGCGACGTGGCGCTGCTCCTTCAGACAGTCGCCGGGCACGACCCGCGCGACCCCACGAGCGCCAGGAGACCGGTCCCGGACTACCCCGGAGAGCTGGGAAGGGACATCCGGGGTCTCAGGGTCGGCGTGCCTCGCGACTACTTCTTCAGGACCGATCTGGGTGCAGACACCGAGGTCATCCAGTGTGCTGAGCAGGCGCTCGCCGTGCTCAGAGAGCTCGGAGCCTCCATCGAGGAGGTGTCGATTCCCAGCGTCGCAGATGCACGGTCCGCTCAGATGGTGATCATGCACGCGGAGGCGTTCGCCTACCATCGGCAATTCCTGCGGGACCGCCCCGGAGACTATGGGCCGGTGCGTTTCCGCTTCTGGCTCGGTGCCCTGTACACGGCCGAGGACTACCTGCAGGCAAACTTGTTCCGCCAGCAGCTCATCAAGGAAGTTGACGACGTGTTGGGAAGAGTAGACCTGATCGTCACACCGACCATGCCCCGGCCTGCCCCCATGGGAGGAGGCTCCTCTCCCTTCGGCACGCTGACCGGCCTCAACTTCCTGGCCCCGTTCAATCTCACTGGCACCCCGGCCGTGTCCGTACCCTGCGGTTTCACCAGCGGCGGGCTGCCTGTGGGGCTCCAGATCGCCGGGCGCTGGTTTGACGAAGCGACCGTCCTGCGCACCGCGGACGCCTACGCGCAGGCGACGCCGTGGTCGCAGATGCATCCTGGTTTGTAACGTGTCGCCAGTGCATTGCGAGGCACGGCACACGGACGTAGGCGAGCCTGCAGAGACGGTGGCCGTATGGTAGAAGCCAGCTTCGAGGCAATCCAGCACATCATTTCCCCGTGGGGGATGGTCGCTCTCATCAGCGGCACGATGATCGGGATGGTGAGCGGGGCGATGCCCGGAGGAACGCTCCCCACGTTGGTCGTGCTGCTCGGCTTCGCGTACACGATGGACCCGGCCACCGCCCTCCCCCTCGCCACGGGGATGATTGCAACGGTGAACACCGGCGATACGCTCCCAGCGGTGCTGCTGGGCATCCCGGGTTCCGCAACGGGCCAGGCCACGATACTCGACGGCTATCCGATGTCTCGGCAAGGCAGGGCCGGGGAGGCGCTCTCTGCCGCCTATTTCACTTCGATGTTGGGCGGAGTCTTCGGAGCCCTGTTTCTGCTGATAACCATCCCCGTTGTCAGGCCGCTGGTGCTGACCTTCGGCTCTCCCGAGTTCTTCATCCTGGGGATGGTCGCCATCTCCGTCGTCGGCGTCATCAGCAGCGGGGCCTTTCTCAAGGGACTGGCTTCGGGCGCCGTCGGCCTGTTGATCACTTCCATCGGGTTCGACGTCATCAACGGCACGTCGCGCGCGGTATTCGGCATCGACTACCTCTGGGACGGTATCCCGCTCGTTCCCGCCGTCATCGGGCTGTTCGCCGTCCCGGAACTGGTGGACCTGTCCATCAGCGGAAAGCCGATCGCGGGGGGTGACCTCAAGGAGCTCCTCGACAAAGTGAACAAGGGACGCAGGCTCGGCATCCAGGCGGTCCTGCGCAACTTCCCCCTGATGCTCCGGTCTTCCGGGCTCGGCATCCTCGTAGGCATCCTCCCCGGCATCGGCGGCTCTCTGGCGAACTGGCTGACGTACGCCAACGCTCGTCAGACGGTGCGGGGAGGAGCGCAGACGTTCGGCACCGGCGACATCCGGGGTGTCATCGCCCCTGAGTCGGCCAACAACTCGGTCGATGGGGCGACGCTCGTACCCACACTCTGGTTCGGGGTGCCCGGCAGCGTCGGCATGGCGATCTTCCTGGGATTCATGATCATCATGGGGCTTCAGCCGGGACCGCGTATGCTCGGAGAGGACCTCGATCTAACGCTGACTATCATCTTCAGCCTGGCGCTTGCGAACGTATTCGGCACGGGCGTAGCCCTCGCGTTCTCGCCCACGCTGGCCCGTATCGCCTTCGTGCGCCCCGGGGTCCTGGTTCCTCTGGTGCTGGCGGTGCTGATGATTACCGCGTTCCAGGCGAGCGTGTCGATGGGCGATCTGCTGGCAGTGCTCGCCTTCGCCGCGATGGGTTTCTTCATGAAGACCCACGGCTGGCCGCGACCGCCCATCATCATCGCGCTCGTGCTGGGCTCCACGATCGAGCGCTTCTATTTCCTCGCCACGAAGACCTACGGCCTCTCCATGCTCTGGCGTCCCGGATTCATGGGCATCGTCATCGTCGCCATCGCCACAGCCCTCTACACGGTGTGGATCCAGCGGTCCGTCGCGGCGGAGGCGCGCAGGCGGCAAGGCCAGGCGGACGGTACCGTGCCGGCAGGCTCCAGCGGCACGCCGGACCTGGGTCCAGATAGCGCCCCCGCGGTGCGCGGAGCCGCTCGAGGCCGCAACCTGTCAGCGAGCCTGGTTATGAGGAGACTGAGGCCTAGTGCGGATGGCCTGTTCGCCCTCCTCCTGCTTGGAGTATGCATCTACTTCCTGACCGCGTCGTTCGAATGGGTGCTGGAGTCCGCACTGTTTCCGAGAACAGCCAGCATCGCAGGCCTGACGCTGTTGGGTCTGTACTTCCTGAACCGGGTCTTCAGGCGGGTCGAAGATGATGACGAAGAAGCACCTCAACTGATGGACATAGGGAGAATGAGGTCTGACCTGCCGCCATCCGCCATGCGCCGCCGATTCGCCCTGTCGGCCGGGATGCTGGTGGCCCTGGTCGGCAGCATCTGGCTGTTCAGCTTCCATGTCTCCATACCGATCTACGTATTCCTGTATCTGTGGCTCGTAGGCCGGGTCCGGCCGTGGATAGCGGTGCTCCCAGCCATCCTGTTCGAAGCATTGCTGATCGGGTTTTACGACCGCCTGTTGTACACGAACTGGCATACGCCAATCCTTCTTCCGTTCCTGGGTTCCTGACGAGACGAAACTCACACGTAGAGCGCCGGCAAAGGAGAACTGCAATGAAGATGAGGACCACTTCGATCAGATCCGTCATGCTGCTGAGTTTGATGACAGCCGTGCTGACGTTGTTCCTGGGCGCCTGTGGAGGTGATGAAGCGACACCCACTTCCCCACCTGCCCAGCCCGGCGACGCGGCCACACCCACAGCGGCCCCCGACGCGGCGCCGACGCCCACGCTGGCGCCAGGTCAACCCACACCGACCCCGAGCCCGCCCACACCGACGCCCAGCACCTCCTCCTCCACGGGCCCCGCTCCCGCTCCCGCTCCCACTCCTACTTCCGCTCCCGCGATCCCGGGCTTCGACGCGGCGGACCACTTCGGCGGCAGGACCATCAAGTTCACAGTGGGGTTCGCGCCCGGAGGCGGTTTTGACGCCTTCGCACGGATCCTCGCCGTCCATATGCCCCGGCATATCCCCGGCAACCCGAAGAGCGTGGTCAGTAACCTGCCAGGCGCCGCGTCTCTGCTCACTGCCCGCGCGACCGCAGGCAGAGCTCCCGGCGACGGCTTCGATGTCGGCGTCTTCACACAGGGCTTGCTCATCCAATCGCTGCTTGGCGTGGAGTTCGAAGGCTTCGAGCCGACCGAGTTCGTCTTCGTCGGTCTGCCCGATAACACCCCGCCGAAGGGGGCGATCTGCGTCCGCACGAGTTCGGCTGACAGTCTCGACGCTTTCCTGAACAGCCCACGTCCGTTCCGCTTGGGAGAGTCCCAGCCGGGCTCGTCGCCGGCGCCTCACGAGGAGTGGCTGGTGAGGGCAGGCCTCCCGATAGAGATCATCTACGGCTACCAGGGGACCGCCGACGTCCGCGTCGCGTTCGAGCGGGGCGAGATCGAAGTGACGTCCCGGTGCGACGATTCCGCGCTCCCGAGCTACCCCCACTGGGCAGACCCTGAGTTCGTTACGCCGCTGTTCCACCACACGCAACGGCCACCTGACTGGGTGGCGGAGGGCCAGGCCAATGGACTGTACCCATGGTTCAAGCCCCTGAACGAAGTCGTCAGCCCGAGTGAGATCCTCAACACCGCATTGGCGCTCGAAACGAGTCTTGCGGGCAGCCGCGTCTTTGCCCTGCCCCCAGGCACTCCGCCAGAGATCGCAGACGTGATCCGACAGGGGTTTGCCGATGCGGTTGAATCTGCCGACTTCCAGGCAGACATGCGGACCCGTGGATACACGACCGGGCTGCTGACAGGCTCGGAGCTGCAGGAACGCGTCCAGAGCTTCGCTGACCAGCCAGCGGAGGTACTCACGGTGCTCCGAGACATGTACCGGATCGAGTGATCGATTCAGACCGTGCCCCGGAAGCTCCCGGCTCTCTCCGCCGGGAGCTTCCGGGGCACGGTTCACCCTGCTGCGATAACCCGCCAGCCTGTTCGATCCGTAACGGGCCGCGCGTGTTGCTCGCCGCACTTCACTACCTCTCACAAACGGCGCTGCCGGGCCCTGCGTACAATGCCGTCGTGATACTTCGACATAACACCACAGGCTGGAGTCACAGTAGCCGTGGCGGTTGACGACGCGTTCCGTCGCGTGCTGGACGCCAGCTTCGTCATCCGAGTGACCCATAGAGGGCGCCGGAGCAGCTTGCCTCGTGTGCTGGAGACGACCTACTACTGGGACGGCGTGGGAAGGATCTACCTCTCCGGCTATCCCGGCAAGCGGGACTGGGTGGCGAACATGGGAGCGGACCCGGACGTGACGGTCTACACGGTCGAGCGCGGTTGGTGGTTCGCCGTTCCGGCCAAGGCGCGGGTGCTCCGCTCACGGGAGGAGCGCACGCCATACGTTATGGCGTACGTGCGCCACTGGCTGCGTCTGGGCGGGGGCCAGCGCCGCCTCGTCCAGTGGGCGCTGGCGGCAGTGCGCGTGAACCGCGCACTGCATCTGCCCTGGTGGGGGCCGTTCTACTGCATCCGGCGGGTGTTCGACTCCATGCCGTGCGTCGAGTTGACGCTGATCGGTGCGCCCGTCGCGCTGAACGCCCCCCCGCCCGACCCTACCCTGCCGCATGAGGAGCGTGCTTGAATCCGCTCACAAACTGTTGGCCTGCCGTTGACATCCCCCTAACCTACCGCGTAGAGTGCCGCCCTGTAGCGTGGCCGTGTATAATGTGCGGAATACACCCATGCACATGCCCCGATCCGACAAGAAGGCCGGCGTCGAACTACCGCAACACAGGTACTCGCCAACGCTATGACGCATAGCTTATCCAGTCGTCGTATCGGTACACCCCGCAGGACACTCCCCCTGACCAGGAGCACTTTGCCATGAGCGCCTCCATCGGATTCTACTTGCCGCCCGGAGCCATATCCCGGCTCGATACGCTGGTAGACGGTATCGAATCGAATCCCGGCCCTTTGCTGAACCCCGCCGCCATGCGCGAGGCGTCCGAGGACCTGAGCATCCGCGGCGTGGTCGAGCAGCTGCCCGAGGGCATGACCAACGAGGACCTCGTGGGCATCCTCAAACTGGCGATGCTGACCGAGTGCGCGACCGACTCGTACTCTGCCGTCTTCCAGGACGGCGCGCAACGGTTCGACTCGGCCTGGCTGGGGCGGTTCAACGAGCGCGTCTGGACGCCGGACGAGCACACGCACTTCACGCCGTACAAGTTCATGCTGCTGTCGCTCGGCTACTCCGAGGAGGAGCTGGATCAGGAGATGCGCGAGGTGCAGGACCGGCAGTACGAACACTGCTGCGGCCGGACCCCCGTTGAGTTGACGACCTACGGCATCATCCAGGAATACCTCACGGACAACTGGCACGGCATGATCAGCCAGATACTGAAGCCGTCCGCGCCCTACGCAGCCAGGTGCGCCTCCATGGTGAAACGCCGCGAGACGCTGCACACCGCCTGGTACAGGGAGATGACTGCCATCCAGGTGGAAGAGAACCCTGAGATGCTGGGGCTGGTGGCCGACACGGTGCTGTCGTTCCAGATGCCGGGGACGCAGCTCGTCCCCGAACTCGGCACCCGCTCGCTGGAATGGATGAGCAAGGCGAGCGTGGACTTCTACCGCGTCACCAGGGATTTCGTACGCAACTTCCAGCAGGTCGCGGGGAGCGTGAAGCGCGCCGGCCAGTTGTTCGTTGACCTCGCGGCGAAGCGCGGCATGCGCGTCGGTCCTGTGCCGCTGACCGCCGCGCGGCAGGTGCTGGGCAAGATCGGCGGGCCAGGCTACGGACTCGTCGGCGAGGCGGTGCTGGACAAGTTCGGCATCCCGCGTCCCACCAGCGAGTCCCAAACCGGGCCGATCAGCCTGCCGCCCCGGATGTACGAGGCGTTGCGCGCCCGCATGCGCGGCATGATCGCACAACGCATCGAAGTCGCGGCCATCATCGGCGAGGTCTAAGGGCCACTCCCATGCCGCGTTCCCCTCTGCGGCCCGTCGCACACGCCGCCAAGCTCGTCGCTACCCCCGTGGCAGACGTGGCCGCGCGCAGGGTGTTCTTCGCCACCGTCGCGAAGATCAAGGTCGGATCGATGCAGGTCGAGACACCCGACGGCAAGTCTTACTCCTTCGAGACGAGCACCCGCGGCCCGCACGGTGTATTGCGGATACACGACAACTCCTTCTACCGGCGCATGGTCGCCGGCGGCGAGGTAGGCTTCGGCGAGGCGTACCAGGCCGGCATCTGCAGCTCTCCCGACCTCGTGCAGTTGCTCATGCTGGCGATACTCAACCGGCGCGAGGTGAACTTGAACCGCGGGCCGATGCGCCTCCTCTCCAAGCGTTCCAATCTCCGCCTCCACCGTACACGGGTGAACACGAAAGAGCAGAGCAAGCACAACATCCACGCACACTACGACATGGGCAACGAGTTCTTCGAACTTTTCCTGGACCCGACGCTCACCTACTCCAGCGCCGTCTTCGCATTCGACGGGCAGCTGCTCGCGGACGCGCAGGTCAACAAGTACGAGCGCATGTGCCGGCTCGCGGGCACCACGGCGGAGAGCCGCGTGCTCGAGATCGGCAGCGGCTGGGGCGGGTTCGCCATGCACGCCGCGCGGGAGTACGGCTGCCACGTCACTGCCATCACGCTCTCGCAGGAGCAGTTCGACCTGGCCTCGCAGCGCATCCGGGATGCAGGGCTGAGCGACCGCATCGACATCCGCCTCGTGGACTACCGCGACGTCGACGGCGAGTTCGACAGCATCGTCTCCATCGAGATGTTCGAGGCGGTGGGCGCCGAGTTCTTCGAGACGTTCTTCCTCAAGAGCGCATCGCTGCTGAAGCCCGGCGGCAAGCTGGCGATGCAGGTCATCACGGTGCCTGACCGGAGCTTCGAGCCCCAGAAGCGCGGCGTTAACTGGATACAGAAGTACATCTTCCCCGGCGGCGTGCTGCCGTCGCTCGCCGCGATGGAGCAGGCGAACGCCCGCACCGGGCTCATCATCGCGTCCGTGGACCACATCGGACAGCACTACGCGGTGACCCTGCGGCAGTGGCGCAAGGCGTTCTGGGACCGCATGGAGGATGTGCGCCGGCAGGGCTACGACGATCACTTCGTCAATACGTGGGACTACTACCTCGCGGCCTGCGAGGCCGGGTTCCTCTCCAACAACACGGACGACCTCCAGATCGTCTTCGAGAAACCTGCCATCCCCGCCTGACCGCTCTGTCCCATCATCCTCGCACCATCCCCGTCGTACCTCCGCCCTACCCGTCATTCCGGCACAAGCGGGAATCCAGAGTGCGCAGGCAGCGCACGCGGCGGAGGGGGAATCCCCTCTGCCGGGAGCATGGGGGCGTCTCCCACAGGCGCTCCGGGCAGACGGGTGGGAAGGATGACGCTAGCACCCCAGCAATCTTGTGACACCCGCCCCTTGCGCGGTCGCGCACGGCACACGCACCATGCCCACAAGGCTGGGCTTCACTCGTAATCACTCCTGGCGCAAGGTACAATATATTGGGATGGGCGAGGAGAAATCACTAGATATAGGGCACTTCCCCCTTGACAAAGCATAGGGAAAGGGGGTAAACAGAGATTCCTTTCGCGTACGCGCGCGGGGTGTGTACTGCGTACACACCGAAAGCGTGCGCGATTCATTAGCCTGGGGGCTTGAAATGACTTACGTCGCGAATATCGATCAGGCTTACGCAGGGACGCCGGGACAGCAGGTCCCGCCCGACGCAGCCACGTCCACCACTATGCACGTCCGCAAGCGGAACGGGGGGCTCGAAGCCGCCGACGTGATGAAGATTGTGCGCGCGGTCGAGCGGTCGTCCGGAGGGCTGGACAGCGTCGACCCGCTGCGCGTCGCCACCCGCACCATCAGCGGACTGTACGACGGCGCGACCACCCGCGAACTGGACGAACTCTCCATCCGCACCGCCGCATCCCTCATCGCGGAGGAGCCGGAGTACTCCAAGCTCGCCGGGCGCCTGCTCGCCGTGTTCATCGACAAGGAAGTGCGAAACCAGGATATCCACTCCTTCTCCCAGTCCGTGAAGTCGGGGCACGCCCTCGGACTCATCAACGACAACGTCGCCGAGTTCGTCTCCGTCAACGCGCGGAAGCTGGACGACGCCATCACCTCGGAGCGCAACCACCTGTTCGAGTACTTCGGCATCCGCACCCTGTACGACCGCTACCTGCTGAAGCACCCGGAGAGCAGGTACAGCATCGAGACGCCGCAGCACTTCTTCCTGCGCATCGCCTGCGGACTCGCCGAGAGCCCCGCCGACGCCATCGACTTCTACGAGTTGATCTCCAGCCTCGACTACATGCCGAGCTCCCCCACCCTCTTCAACTCCGGCACGCGCCACTCGCAGATGTCGTCCTGCTACCTGCTCGACTCGCCGCAGGACGACCTGGAGGCCATCTACAACCGCTACACGGACATCGCCAAACTCTCCAAGTTCGCGGGCGGCATCGGCGTCTCCTTCTCGCGCGTGCGCTCGCAGGGCTCCCTCATCAAGGGGACGAACGGCACGTCCAACGGCATCGTGCCGTGGCTCAAGACGCTCGACTCCTCCGTCGCCGCCGTCAACCAGGGCGGCAAGCGCAAGGGCGCGGCGTGCGTCTACGTGGAGAGTTGGCACGCGGACATCGAGGACTTCCTCGAGCTCAAGAACAACACCGGCGACGAGTCCCGGCGCACCTACAACCTCAACCTCGCCAACTGGGTGCCGGACCTGTTCATGAAGCGCGTCGAGGAGGACGGCATCTGGTCGCTCTTCGACCCGAAGGAACTGCCCGAGCTCGTGGACACCTACGGCGACGAGTTCGAGCGCGTCTACACGCAGGCCGAGGCCGAGGGCCGTTTCGAGCGGCAACTGCCCGCGCGCGAACTGTACGCCCGGATGATGCGCACGCTCGCGCAGACCGGCAACGGCTGGATGACGTTCAAGGACACCTCCAACCGCAAGTCCAACCAGACGCTGCGCTCGGGCAACGTCATCCACCTCTCCAACCTCTGCACGGAGATCCTCGAGGTCACCAGCAACGAGGAGACCGCGGTCTGCAACCTCGGCTCGCTCAACCTCGGCCACTTCGTCACCGACGAGAGCGTGTTCGACTACGACCGCCTCGGCAGGGCCGTGAAGACCGCTGTGCGCTACCTGGACCGCGTCGTGGACATCAACTTCTACCCCACCGGCGCGGCGGCCTACTCCAACAGCAAGTGGCGGCCCATCGGCCTCGGCGTCATGGGCCTGCAGGACGTCTTCTTCAAGATGCGCATGCCGTTCGGCAGCCCGGAGGCCATCGAACTCGGCGCGCGCATCCAGGAGGAGGTCTACTACGGCGCGCTCGACACGTCGTGCACGCTCGCGGAGACGCGGGGGGCGCACGAGACGTTTGCAGACACGCGCGCAGCGAGCGGCGAACTCCAGTTCGACTTCTGGGGCGTCACCCCCAGCAAGCCGGAGTGGCCGGAGCTGCGGGAGCGCATCAAGCGCTTCGGGCTGCGGAACTCCCTGCTCATCGCCATCGCGCCCACCGCCACCATCGCCTCCATCTGCGGCGCCTACGAGTGCATCGAACCCCAGGTTTCCAACCTGTTCAAGCGCGAGACGCTCTCCGGTGAGTTCCTCCAGATCAACCACTACCTCGTGAACGACCTGAAGGAGCGCGGGCTCTGGACGGAAGCGATACGCAACCGCATCAAGCTCAGCGACGGCTCCGTGCAGTACGTCGACGACATACCGGAAGACCTGAAGGATCTCTACCGGACCGCTTGGGAATTGCAGCAGAAGGATCTGATAGACATGGCCGCCGCACGCGGCCCGTACATCGACCAGAGTCAGTCCCTCAACCTCTTCATGGCCGCGCCGACCATCGGCAAGCTCTCCTCCATGTACCTCTACGCTTGGAAGACCGGCCTAAAGACCACCTACTACCTCCGCTCCCGCCCGGCAACGCGCATAACCCAAACGACGACCATAGCCGTGGCCGAGAAGGAGTACGCGGACCAGGATGCAGTCGCCTGCTCCTTGGAGAACCCGGAGATTTGCGAAGCCTGTCAGTAGTCAGGCGCACCCGGACAGACCCGCCCGCGACTCCCGCACGGCGGGTTCGTTCGGCAACTCCGTCATTCCCGCGAAAGCGGGAATCTCGCAGCCTTGCGGGGGTGGTGCGGAGAGGCGCCGCTCCCCCTCTCCCTCTGGGAGAGGGTTGGGGTGAGAGTGTCCGGGGGCAACTGGTTACGAAGACAACGAGTGATGCGGCACAAGCGAACAGCACACGGAGATACGCCATGATCCTCGAACCAGGACTCAACCTCACGCTCCGACCCATGCGCTACCCGGACTTCTACGAGATGTACAAGAACGGGATACGCAATACGTGGACCGTCGACGAGGTTGACTGGTCGGACGACATCAAGGACCTGAGCGGGAAGCTCTCCCCGCCGGAGCAGCACCTCATCCAGCGGCTCGTCGCCTTCTTCGCCACCGGCGACTCCATCGTCGCCAACAACCTCGTACTGAACCTCTACAAGCACATCAACGCGCCGGAAGCCCGGCTCTACCTCTCCCGCCAGCTCTTCGAGGAGGCGCTCCACGTCCAGTTCTACCTCACCCTCCTCGACACCTACGTCCCGGACGTGGACGAGCGGCACGAGATGTTCCGCGCCATCGAGACCATCCCTTCCATCAAGCAGAAGGCCGACTTCTGCTTCCGCTGGATCGACTCCATCCACGACCTCGACACGCTGGACACGGACGAGCAGAAGCGCCAGTTCATCCTAAACCTCATCTGCTTCGCCACCTGCATCGAGGGCCTCTTCTTCTACGCGGCGTTCGCCTACGTCTACTTCATGCGCTCCAAGGGGCTGCTGAACGGGCTGGCGTCCGGCACCAACTGGGTCTTCCGTGACGAGTCCGCCCACATGGAGTTCGGACTGCAGGTCGTCCGCACGGCGCGCGAGGAGTACCCCCACCTCTTCGACGAGCGCATGGACGCGGACGTCACGCAGATGGTCCAGGAGGCCGTCGACTGCGAGACCCAGTTCGCCGAGGACCTGCTGGAGGGCGGCGTCGCCGGCCTCACTGCGGTGGAGGTGCGCCAGTACCTTGAGTACGTCGCCGACCAGCGGCTCACCAACCTCGGCCTGCCCACCTACTTCGGCACGCGCAACCCGCTCACGTTCATGGAACTGCAGGACGTGCAGGAGCTCTCCAACTTCTTCGAGCGCCGCGTCTCCGCTTACCAGGTCGCCGTCACCGGCCAAGTCGCCTTCGACGAGAATTTCTAGCCCGGATTACCCGTAGCCAACCTGCCTCAGCGGTATCCTGACGGCGTTTCTGCCTGCGTTAGCGAAGATGTGCTATACAGGTCTTTCATTGTCGAGCGCCCAAGTGTATGATGGGCAGAGGCTGGACGATGGCGACTTACGAAGTAACACTCAGGGACGTGGCCGACAGCGTCACCAAGCTCGCCGACAGCGTCGCCAAGCTCGGCGAGCGCGTCGACGGCCGCATGGACGCACTGGCCTCGCAAATAACCGACCTGAGGAGCGAGCTATCCGACCTCAGGAGCGACGTAGCCGGCCTGCGTGGCGAGTGGAGACTGGCCAAGTGGGTGCTCGCCGTCTTCGGCGCTCCCGCATGGGCAGCCGTCATCTACACCATCGTCCGAGACATCAGTTCGTCGGTCTGATCTCGCCCTCCGCATTCCTTGTCCACGAGCCCGTCCGCGTCGCCGACAGACTGGGCAACGGAGTCCCTGGGCTGGAGTTAGCCAGGATGTGCCACACAACCCTTCCACTGCCGCACACTCGAGTATATGATGGGAGCAGAGGTTGGACGATGGCGACGTACGAAGTGACGCTCAGAGACGTGGCCGACCGCGTCGACAATCTCGGCGAGCGCATGGACGGACTGTCCTTGCAGTTGGCCGATCTGAGGAGCGACGTAGCTGGCCTGCGTGGCGAGTGGAGACTGGCCAAGTGGGTGCTCGCCGTCTTCGGCGCTCCCGCATGGGCAGCCGTCATCTACGTCATCGTCCGGGACGTCAGCTCGTCGGCCTGAGTCCCCGGCACAGCCCTCACTCGAGGTCCACTAACCCATCCGCGTCGCCGACGCCGCTCGCCACCGCCGCCCTACCGACGGCGTACGCCACCCTGCGGTGCACCTCCGGGTCGAGCGCGCTGGGGCTGAGGTCGCCGTGGGGCGTCACCCCCATGAGCGCCTCGCCCGCCGCGATGAGCATCGAGCGGTTGATCTCGCCGGCCTGTGTGCTCAGCGCCCCGCGCCAGATGCCGGGGTAGCCCAGCAGGTTGTTCACCGTCGTCCCGTCGGCGGCGAGCGCCGCGCCTGCCTCCACCGCCTGCGCCGGGCGTATCTCCGGGTCCGGGTTGGAGAGCGCGAACACGATCTGCCCGCTGCGCACCCGCTCCGGTGCGATGAGGCCCGGCACGCCCGTCGTCGAGATCACCACGTCGCTGAGGTGCACGGTCTGGATGTTGCCGATGTTCGCGCCCGCGCTGCCGATGGCCGACGCAAGCGCCCCCAGCACGCCGGGGATGTTCTCGTTGCGCACCTGCACGTGCGGATCAGTCCGTAGTTCGTCGTGTTCGTCGTGACCAAAGGCTGCGCCTCCTGTTGTCCGGGGGGAAGGCCAATATCGCACCGACGCGCTAGAATCGCTGCCACCTACGGATGCACGGAGTTGCGCGATGCCAAACGTTACGCTGGACGGTGTTGCCATCGAGTACGCGGAAGCCGGGAGCGGCCTGCCGCTGGTCTTCTGCCACGAGTTCGCCGGCAGCATGGAGAGTTGGAATCAGCAGGTGAACTACTTCTCCCGCCGTTACCGCACAGTGACCTACAACGCGAAAGGCTACCCGCCCTCCGAGGTCCCGGCGAACTGGGAGGAGTACACGTGGGACCACCAGATCGCCGTGCTGCTGGGGCTGCTGGACGCACTGGGCATCGAGCGTGCGCACGTCTGTGGGCTCTCGATGGGAGCGTACACCGCGGTGCAGTTCATGCTCGCACACCCGGAGCGCTGCCTCGGCGTCGTTGCCGCGGGCGTCGGCACCGGCAGCGACGACCCGGCGTCGTTCCTGACCGAGTCCGAGGAGCGCGCGAGGCTGCTGGATGCCGGTGGCATGGCGGGTATGGAGGCGTACCTCTCCGGCTCGACGCGCATCCGCTTCCGTGAGAAGGACCCCGCGGGCTGGGAGCGGTTCACCGCGCTCTTCCTCGCGCACTCGGCACAAGGCTCCGCAAACACGCTGCGCGGCTTCCAGGGCAGGCGCCCAAGCCTCTACACGCGCGAGGCCGACCTGGCGGCGCTGGACGTGCCCCTGCTCATCGTCTGCGGCGACGAGGACGACCCCTGCGTCGGGCCGTCGCTCTTCCTGCGCCGCACCGTGCTTAACTCCGGGTTCGCCATGCTGCCCCACACCGGCCACGCCTGCAATCTGGAGGAGCCCGCAGCGTTCAACGCCGCCGTCGCCGAGTTCCTCGCGCAGGCCGAGGCCGGGAAATGGGGGCCGCGCCCCGCCGACAGCGGCGACAACTGGGCCGCGTCGCCCGCGCGCTAGTCGAGGACGGCGAACGCTTCGATCTCGATGAGGTACTCCGGCTGCGCGAGGGCGCGCACGATGACCATAGAGCTCGCGGGCGGCGGAGCGTCGCCCCAGCAATCATTCTGGGCGGCGCGCGCCGCCGGAAGGTACGCTTCCGACGTGACGAAGATGGTCACCTTGACGATGTTCTCGAACGTCCCGCCTATCGACTCGATGGCGATGCGCAGGTTCGCGTAGACCTGGCGCGCCTGCGCAGGCGCGTTGTCCAGGCCGATCACCGCGCCGTCCGGCCCGCGTGAGGTCTGCCCCGCTATCCACGCGAGGTTGCCCGACCGCACGACGTGGGAGTAGCGGTTCCCCGGCGGCGGCGCAAGCCCCTCCGGGTTCGTTCGTTGGATGTCAGGCATCGCTCTTGCTCCATGTCTGATTCGTAGGAGGATAGTAGGGCTTCCCCCGGTCGGCGTCGGCGTTGTCCAGCACGCGGCTGGCCATCAGCGGGACCAGGAAGGCTGCAAACCGCCTGCCCATCGCGACTTCCGCTCGGTTCACTGAGCTCCCCCAGGTCGCCCCGCCGTGCAGGAGTTGGTTGCGCAGGACGTACAGCCGGTCGAAGATGAGGCACAGCACGTCCTTAACGTTCTTCCACTGCAAGGCGTTGTCCAGCCGCTGCGCATCCTCCCGCAGCGCGCGTTCCCACCCCGCGATGTGCCAGTAAGGCACCAGGATGTACCTGTCGTTGACGAGCGCGCGTATCTCTTGTTGCCCAAGCGCCTCATCGATCTCACGGTAAAGCCCCAGGGGGCCGGTGTCCGCGACCTTCTCGATGCAGCGGCGATAGATCGCTCGCTCCGTCTCTTCGAGTTTGACCAACCCCGTGTCATCCCCGTACAGCGCATTGAATGCGACCCAATAGCAGGCGAACGCCGTGTCATCGTCGCGCCCTTCCTGCGCCGCACTCGTGACCCAACTGGTGACGCGGCGCATGCGCAGCATCAGCGGGTCGTCCCTGTGGCGGGGGTCGCGGACCGCAGCCAGCGCGTCGAATTGCTCACGCAGAGCATCGGCTCGCTGCGGTTCCGTCATCTGGCCCCAGTCCGCCACGGTATGAGCACTCACGCCTTGTAGTAGACCGGCACCGCCGCGCTGGAGACGGCCCGCGCCTCCTCCGACGCGAGGAAGAGCAGCACGTTCGCGAGGTCGTCGGGCTGCACCCACCGCTCCACCTTCGCGTCCGGCATCGCCTCGCGGTTCGCGGGCGTATCGATGATGCTCGGCAGCACCGCGTTCACGGTGATGTCGTGCGCCTTCACCTCAGCCGCGACGGACTGCGTGAGCAGGATGACGCCGCCCTTGCTCACCGAGTAGTGCGCGACCATCGGGTCGCCGCGCAGGCCGCTGCGCGCCGCGATACTCACGATGCGCCCGTAGTCCTGCGCCTTCATGTACGGCAGCACGTTCTTGATGGTGAGAAACGCGGACTTGAGGTTGAGCTGCAGCAGGCTGTCCCAGTCCGATTCCTCCATCTCCTCGACCGAGGGACCGAACCGGAAGCCGCCCGCTATGTTCACGAGCACGTGCGGCCCCCCGTACTCCGAGGCGGCGCGCTCGAACAGCCCGCGCACCGACGCCTCGTCCAGCACGTCGGTCTCGTGGTAGGCCACAGCGCCCGCCTCGTCAGGCGGCGGCGCCATGTCGGCGACGACCACCTGCGCCCCGGCTTCCGCGAACCTGCGCGACGCCACGCGCCCCACGGCGCCGCTGCCGCCCGTCACCACCACCGTCTTGCCAGCGAAACTCATGCCCCCTCCTCGATGAGCCCTCCGATGAGCGCCTTGCCGGCCTGGACGATCTCCTCGTCTTCCTCGGCGGTGCGTCCGCTGACGCCGAGACCGCCCATGATGGTGCCGTCCGGCGCAACGACGACAGCGCCGCCTCCGCCGATGAAGAGGTTGGTATTGCCGAAGCCCGCAAGGCCGAGCGGCGACGCCTTGACCCGCTCCTCGAAATCGAGCGTATCCGCCCGCATGCATGCGGACGTGTACGCCTTCTTCGTGGCGTTCTGACGCGCCAGCGCGGCGTTCACCCCCGCCTGCGCCGCGAAGCAGACCAACTCGCCGCGGTCGTCCATCACCGCGATGGCGATGGGGCGTCCGCCCATCTCGTCGGCCTTCCGCAACATCTCCGCAAGCGCCTGCCGCGACTCGGCCAGCCCCAATGTCTTGCGCGCCCTCACGCCGTCTCTCCATGCAGCGCCGCGAGCGCAACACGCGCGAGGCGTTCGTCCAGTTCTCGATCGGAGCCCTGGACGCCGATAGCGCCAACGACGGTGCCCTGTTCCGCCGCACGCACGACAACGCCGCCATGCGCCGCGCCCACGAACCCATCGTCGAAGTCGGCCACGCTCATCCCACGCTCAGCGCGGCGCACCGCAAACTCGCTGAGGTCTGCGCCCACGCGCGACGCCGTGTACGCCTTGCGGACCGCCTGTCGACGCCCGAAGGCGGGCGTTCCGTCCGTACGGGCGAACGCCACGAGATCGCCGTTGTCGTCAACGACGGCCACGGCCAATGCGCCAGGGCCCTCGGCAGACGCGGCCTCGATCGCAGCGTCCACCGCGCGCAGTGCGTCTTCCACGTCCATCACCTGCCGGTCGTACATCGCCTCTCCATCGGGTTACGTGCCTGCGCAGTGTAGTCGACAAGCCGCTCAACGCAAGAGGAGCGCCCGTGTGGGCGCTCCTCTGCTGCACGTTTTGCTGGCCCCGGAACCTATTACGGGAAGAGGCCACGGATGATAGCCAGCGTCTCTTCCGGCAGCCCTGCGAACGATTCCACTTGCGCCTGGTACTGGTCGCCGGTCCGCAGGCCGACGTCATAGCGCCGGGACTTCATGTCCGCCACGAAGTCGTCGCTCGACACGACGCGCTCGAACGCGGCGCGCATCTCGTTCGCGATATTGGTCGGAGTTTGCGCCGGCATGGCGTAGATGCGGCTGGACGCCGCCGCGGCCATCAGCGCGTCGAACGCGTTCAGGTAGTCCTCTCCCGCTCCAAGACGCTCCTCCGCGATCTCGCTGATGGACTTGACCCACGGCCACTTGCCCTCGGCCTTACCTTCCTTTATCCACTCAGGCTCCATGACGGTGTAGAACAGCGGCGTCGCGTAGCCTTCCGCCCATTCGGGGTTCTGAGCAACCTGCGAGTCCCGGCAGGTGGGTGTGACCTCGATCTCGCGGCGGTTGAACGCGGCGTCCATGTCGGACGTCCCCGTGTAGCCGAAGACGCGCTCGAACGGGAAGCCGACCTGCACCGCCCACTCGGAGCTGGTGGCGTACGTGTCGACCCGGCCGATCTGGCCGAGCGTGTAGTTGCCCGCGAGGTAGTCGTCCAGCGAGTCCGCCACGTCGCTGCGGATGCACCAGGTCTGGTCGCTGGGTGTGTAGTCCGGCGCGCCGAGGTAGACGAGGTCGTTCGCCGCATCGAACTCGGACACACCTCCGAGGATGGATTGCTGGATGAGGGTGGAGATGACTACAACGATGTCCACCTGGTTGTCCCTGTAGTCCTTGTCGATAACGGAGCGGACGGCAACCAGGGTGTTGGCGCCTGGTTTGTTGCTCACGAAGACGCTGGGGTTGCCCTCGAGCTCGTCCGATAAGTGGTGTGCGAAGATGCGCGCGAACGTGTCGAATCCGCCGCCCGGCGCGTAACCGACGGTGATCTGCACCGTCTTGCCGGAGAAGTCCACCTGCTCCTCGACCGGGATCGGCGTCGCCGTCGGTCGCGGCCGCGGCGTGGGAGTCGGCTCCTGCTCCATCATCGCCTCAGGCGTGGGAGTGGCCTTGTCCTCCATCATCGCCTCAGGCGTAGGAGTGGCCTTGTCCTCCATCATCGCTTCGACGGTTGGGGTAGCCGCTGCGGCAGCCTGCTGCGGGGCCGACGTTGCCGTGGGCTCCGGGTCGTCGCCTCCGCAGGCAACGGCGAGCATCGCCAGCACGGCCGCAAGCGCGAACAGGCCCATAGCCCGTTTTGCTGTTGTGAATGCAGTGCGCATCTGTCCTCCTCGGAGCATGGATCTTCTCTGGTCTGCGCGTACACGCGTTAGCGGGAAATGCTAACACGGTGGCTTCTATCCGTCTATGCGCAACTCTCTTGCCGCTCTACTGCAGGAACTGGGTGATCGTCTCTCTGCCCTTCAGGATGTCCGGGATGAAGTCTCCGAGAACCGGGTCTATCCACGGGATGTGGATGACTTCATCGAAGAATCCGTAGATGAGCACGAGGAAAACAGCGAGCCAGAACAGGGCAACCCACCAGCGAACGTGTCCAAAGAAGAAGAGGTAGAGGAAGACGTAGGCAGGCAGTGCGATCTGGAAGCCGATGAGCCAGATGGCGAACACCAGTCCGAACGTGCTGCCGATGGCCTTGAACGTGCGCAGCAGCAGCACGCGGCGGGTGTCCTCCGTCAGCGTCCTGCCGATGTCCATGATGCGGCCGCCCCCGGACGAGGGGAAGGCCAGATGTAACGCCACGTAGATCGCGATGAGCCCAAGTCCGACGACGGTGATGACACGAGGCAGGCGGGCTGCCTGGTTCGTCCACTCGAAGGTTTGCCAGAAGGTGAAAGCGAAGGCAAAGGCGAGCAGGGCGATGAATATGCCGCTGGGTGTGGGGCGCAGGAGACTCGTAAACGAGGGGCGGGACAGGGAAGCGACAGGCTCTGCCTGGGCCGGTTGCGCCGCATCGTCGTCACTCCCGCCTGCAGGCGGGGGAGCAACGTCAGTGCGGCCCGAGAATTCAGTCTCCTGCCGCCGCATGGTGCGGTTCACGCTGCGCTGCATACGCACCGTGTAGGCGGCGGTGCCGACGGCGATGGCGATAATGATGATGACGGCAGGACGCGTGAAGACCCCCTCCGTTGGACTGGAGAAGTTCACCCAGTCGAACGCTCCGCTGGAGATGCCGTAGAACCGCTCGATGATGCCGCCGAGGATGACGGCGATGATGATGGGCGGACGCGGCCACCCGTACGTCTTCATGAAGTAGCCGAGCGCACCGAACGCCAGCATCACCACGAGGTCGTGGATCGAGCGATTCGCCTGGAAAGCGGCGATCGTCATCACAGCGAGGATCAAAGGTACAAGCACATTGGGTCTTACGAACGCGATGCGGGTGAGCAGCGGGGTAAACCCGAGGGCAAGACCGGTGGCAAGCACGTTCGCCATCACCAGCGAGAACGCTATCGTCATCGTGAGCGGCAACTGGTTGTTCAGCATGTCCGGGCCTGGACGCACGTCCAGGATGATGAGCAGACCGAGGAAGAGCGCCATGCCCACCGAGCCGGGTACGCCGAAGAAGAGCGTCGGCACCAGTTGGCCGCCGTCCACGGCGTTGTTCGCCGACTCCGGCGCGATGACTCCCCGTATGTCCCCTGTCCCGAACGTCTCCGTACCGCCCCGAACGGTCTGACGCGCCGAGGCATACGAGAGCCATTGCGCGAGCGAGCCGCCGATGCCCGGAAGCAGTCCAACGAACACCCCCATAGCGGCGGAGCGTACAACCAGCAACCAGTTCCGCAGCACGGACACCATGCCCTCACGTCGTTGTGCGGATGCGTCGGCCTGGGAAACCTCGGTGCGGCGTGCGATGGAAACGTCGCTGACGACCATGTCGAAGAACTCGGGGATGGCGAAGAGGCCGATGACGACCGGGATGATGTGGATACCGTCCCAGAGGTAGTCTTGCCCGAACGTCAGGCGGTGTGCGCCAGTGGCATCGTCGTAGCCGACGCTGGCGATGAGCAGTCCGAATGCCCCCGCGATCAGCCCGCGCAGCAGCGCTCCGCTGCTGACGACTCCGACAACGCCGATGGCGACGAGGCCAAGGACGAAGAACTCAGCCGCGCTGAACGTATTGACGATGGGCCGGGCGACGGGGATGGTGAGGAACAGGAATATCGCCCCGATGATGCCGCCAAGCAGCGACGAGAAGTAGGCGGCGGAGAGTGCAACACCGGCCTTCCCCTGGCGCGCCATGGGGTTTCCGTCCAGGATCGTCGCCTGGCCGGAGGTGGAGCCCGGCATGCCCAGCAGCACGGCGGGCAACGTATCGCCCGTGGGGACCGTCGCCACCATGCCGATGGCCAACGGCAGCGCGATGTACGGGTCGAGCCCGTACGCGAAGCCCAGGAGCACGATGAGGCTGGGCACCGCGCCGCCCGGCATCGCGCCATTCAGCACGCCGACCACCACACCCACGATAAGCGCGAGTATGGGCTTCCAGTCCGCGAGGTTGCCGATGGCCTCCCCGCCCGCTTCGAACATCGCAGGGAAGCCTGTGAGAATGGAGTCGATCATGCCGGACTACGCTCGCTGCAACCGTATCTCTTCGTAACGCCGGTATATCTCCAGGATCTGGTTGAGCGCGGGACTGTATCTGTCCATGTGGTAGTGGCGCAACTGGAATGCCGCGTCATCACCTACCACTGCGGTAACGTCCCCCTTCTCGATCTCGGTCATCCGGTCGTCGTCCCTCTCCGTGAACGGACTCCGCGTAATGGGCCCCGGCCCGACGTTGACCGGCAGATCGATACGCTCGTTCGTCGCGGGGTCCCGGAACACGTTCATCGGGTCGCCGCCGTCCTGCACGACCTTGGTCTGCTCCATCAGCAGCTTCCGGAACATGATGACGCCACGGTCGGAGACGCCGAGGCGCTCGTTCTCGCGGTCGGCTATGGCGCCCTGGCCCCACCATGCCGCCAGGTCCTGCGCGAGCACGTAGTCTGCGATGGGGCGTCCTGCCTCGTCGAACAGCGGGTGCTCGAAATACGGCACGTAGTCCTGCGCCGGCGCCTCCACGTCCGGCCCGGGGCAGTACGCCATGTAGTCCAGGTGCAGCGTGTGCTCGTCGTCTACGGGCACTCGTATCTGCAGTTCGCTGCGTATCTTGCCGCCGAGACGGACGAAGTACGGGAACACGAGCGGGTGGCCTACCGTCCAGTCCGGCGTGTCCTCGGTTTCTCCTTCGCGAAGGCGGAACTTCTGGATGCCGAACTCATTCACCTTCCACTCTGTCTTGATGTGGGGTCGCTTGAACGAATTTGCGTGCGCTTGCGTGATGACGTCCTGCGCTGGGTCGCCGGTGCCGCCGCCCCTGTCCAGGACGTGGTACTCGAACCAGTGGCCATGTGTGTATTCGGTATGCGACGTATCGACCGAGTTCTCCATGCACTGGAGCCAGTTGGCGTTCAGCACGACAGCGCCGACGTGGCGGTAGGTGTTGTCCCAGACGAGGACGTCCCAGCGCGGGAGGAGCGGCACGGGCTCCGGGCCGAGGTAGGCGAAAATCAGCCCGCCAAGTTCCTGCACGGGGTACGACTTGAGGCGCACCTTGTCGCTGAAGTGCGAGCCTTCCGGCTCCGTCGGCTGGTCGAGGCACTGTCCGTTCACGTCGTACATCCAGCCGTGGTACATGCAGCGCAGGCCCTGCTCGGTGGGTATGCCGATGGAGAGGTCGACCCGGCGGTGCGCGCACCGCCGGTCCACGAGGCCGGTCCTGCCGCTCTTGTCCTTGAACAGCGTCAGGTCCTCGCCGAGCAGCCGAACGGACACCACCGGGTCTCGGAGGAGCCGTCCGTTGCTGGTGATGGGCCACCAGTAGCGGCGGAGCAGCTCGCCCATGGGCGTGCCCGCTCCGGTCTGCGTCAGCAGTACGTTATCTTCCGCGCGCATCGGCGCTCCTCCTCGGCAGGCTCGCGCGGCCTACTGGTCCATCGTGTTCTTGGCGAACACGTCCTCCAGCTTCGCCAGCTTGGGCGTGAGTCCCTGCTCGAACGAGTACTGCGCCGCCGTCTCCAGCACCAGCCGGTTCGCACGGATGCCGTGCTGCACCAGCGGCTGCTTCAGTGCAGCGCCCCCCTCCGCGTTGACGAGCCCGGTCTCGACGTAGTAGTCAACGTGGTCGGCGCGCTCACGGTTGCAGATGTCGTTGGCCCGATTGAACGCCTTCATCAGGTTGAGCAGCACCCACGGGTGGTCTTCCGCGATCTCTCGCTTCACGACCATGCCGTGGTTGATGGGGTAGAGGCCCGTCTTCTCATAGAAGCGGATGCCCTCGGCCCGGGCGTCCGGGAAGAGGGGGGCGATGTCCGGGTGGCTCCACAGGTCGGCAGTGCTGCGGTCGATGAGGTTGGGGTCGACGATGTACAGGAGTGTCGCCTCCAGCTCGCCGGAGAGCATCATGGAGCCGATGCTCTTCTCCAGCGGGATCTGGTTGACGGTGACGCCCTTCGGAGGCTTGAAGCCGGTGGAGCCGCCGTGGCTCTGCTCCGGCACGCGCTCCATGAAGAACTCCATGTCCTTCGGCTCGACGCCGAACTCGTGCTGGAGCACCCCCCGCGTCCAGAGCGCCGCAGTCTGCTGGTACTCAGGAACGCCCACGCGCTTGCCCTTCAGGTCCTCGGGCGACTGGATGCCGGAGTCCTTGCGGATCAGGACGCCGGTGTGGAAGAAGCGGCGTGTCGTGAAGACCGGCAGGCCCACCCAGCGGTCGTCGCCCGCCGCCATCGCCATGATGAGCGACGAGAACGACATCTCCGAAACGTCGAAGTCGCCGAACTTCAACTGGCGCCAGAAGAGTTCCGACGCGTGCACGGGGCTCGGGATGAGCTCGATGCCGTCCGGCTTCACACGCCCGTCGTGGATCGCCCACGTCCTGGGGTTGGATGCCATGCCTACGCTGAGCTGAATGTCCATCTGGTTTTGCCTCCTCCGGCTGTTGCTGGCCTACAGGCCTGATATGAACTGTTCTTCCGTGTCCCACTTGCCAACGTTGGAGCGCCACACCATGTCGAGGCGCGCCATGTCTTCTTCCGTGATCGGCGGCGCTCCCGAGCAGCCCACCGCCTCCTCCAGGTGCGCCATCTCCGAGAAGCCGCCCAGCACCGTCGTGACCGCCTCATCCTGGAGGATGAAGCGGTACGCCGCCTGCGAGAGCGTCTGCTCCGGACGGGAGAGGAACGCGAACGGGAGCGCCCGCTCCACCATCGCCTGGTACATGTCCGCGTTACGCGACAGCCCGCCGCCCGCGAGCGCGTGCCTGCCGCCGCCGCCAACCGCGTGGTCCGTCAGCACCCCGCCCCCGAGCGGACGTATCACCGCCGTCCCGATGCCCAGCTCCTGCGCCCGCCGCAGGAACTGGCCGTAGTCGTGCTGCACGTCCAGCCCGTCCGGCGTCGCCAGGCCGGCGGTCGGGTTCAGCAGGTCGTACCACACGTTCAGCATGTGAAACTCGCCGGTCTCCATGAGCGCCATCACCGCGTCGGCGTCCGCGTCCTCGTTGGCGAAGCCGAAGAAGCGTGTCTTGCCCGCGCGGCGCAGACGCTCCATCCCCTCGAGCGCTCCACCGGGGCCCAGGTAGTCGTCCAGCCCCAGGTGCAGCCAGCCGGGAACGGTCGTGTCCGTCTCGATGCTCGGGGGGTTGTGGATCTGCAGCACGTCCACGTGGTCCACCTGCAAGCGGCGCAGCGAGTCGTCCAGCGATTCGATGACGGCGTCCGCGATGTGGTCGAGCTCGTCCGGCATGATCTCGACCTTCGTCGCGAGGATCGGACGGAACCCGATCTCCCGCATAGCCTTGCCGATGTTCTCTTCAGCGAGGCCCTTGCCGTAGTCGGGCGACGTGTCGAAGTAGTTGATCCCGAGTTCGAGCGCGCGCTCGATGGCGAGAAGCTGCACTTCCGGCTCTCCCTTGACCAGCAGCCCGGCGTTGTCGCCGGAGCCGAAGCCGATCTCGGACACGCGGATGCCGGTAGCGCCCATCGTGCGGTATCGCAAGGCAAACCTCCGAAGCCGCGGCTCGGAGGCCGTGCGGCGGCGTTATCTAACGCTGTCGCGCGAGTGCGTGTCAAGCCGTGAGGGAAATGAGGGAGGCGGTACAGCACCTTACCATCCTGTCCATTGACAAGCGACACTTGACATGCAATCTTCTCTGCAATGGTCCTGTCGTTCAAGCACCGAGGGCTGAGGGCGCTCTACAACGGTCGCGGCGCCAGGCGGGTGGCTCCGGAGCATGTCCATAAGCTTGCTCGCATCCTCGCGGTGCTCGACCGAAGCAATACGCCGCAGGACGTGAACCTGCCCGGGTTTCGGCTGCATCAACTGACAGGTCAGCTCGCTGGCCACTACGCCGCCTCCGTGTCGGGAAATTGGCGAGTGATCTTCAGGTTCGAGGAAGGACATGTGCTCGACGTTGATTTCGTAGACTACCACTGAGGAGATGCAACAAATGGGCATGCAAAACCCTCCCCATCCCGGTGAAATCATAAGGTATGAGTGCCTTGAACCACTGGGCCTGTCCGTAACCACGGCCGCGCGCGGACTCGGCGTCACCCGGCAGGCACTCTCCGGCCTCGTCAATGAGCGAGCCGGTGTCTCCGTGGACATGGCCATCCGGCTCTCCAAGGCATTCGGCTCCTCGCCGGAGACCTGGCTCGGCCTGCAGACGGCCTATGACCTCTGGCAGGCGCGGTCTCGCGCTTCAGAGATAGAAGTTACGCCGTTCAGCGCTGCCTGAAGCACCCTACCCGTCCACCAGCCGGAGCGACGCAGAGGACGGCACGAGGTCGCCCGACTCCACGCGGTGCACGAGCGCGGTGATGGCGTCGCAGTACGGCGTGGCGATGCCGTGCGCCGCCCCCTTCTGCGCAACGAGGCCGCTGAAGTAGTCAACCTCCGTCTTCCGCCCGCGCCGCACGTCCTGGTACATGGACGTCATGGCCTCCGGCCCGACGTGCGCGCCGCGCGCTTCCAGCCCACGCTCGACCGTGTCCGACTCCCCCGCGGCGTTGGCGTAGACGTCCCCAGCATCGTAGTCGCCCATGATGCGCGCGAGCGGATACCCCTCCGCCTCCGCGACCCGCATCGTCTCCGCCGCGAGCCGCACCGCGATGCGCCGCGCGTCCGCGTTCGCCAGGAGCTCCGCCGACCGCATCCCGCCGACCGCCGACACGGGATTGAGCATCGTGTTGTTCACCATCTTGGACCAGCGCTCATGCAGCAGGTCGTCGACCGGCTCCGCGGCCCAGACGTGCCCGAGCACGTCCGCAACGCGGCGCGCGCTAGCCCCGGCTGACGCCCCGTACTCACCGACGTACACCCCTGGCAGCGTCGCGGCAACAGACGCCCGGCTGACCGACCCCGCCGCCTGCACGCGCCCCGGCTCCAGGAACGAGCCGTTGATGAGGATGACGCCGCCCACCGTCCGCTCCGCGCCGACCTCCGGCGCTATCCACTCCTCGTTGATGCTGTTCTGCATCGACACGAGCAGCCCGTCGTCCGTCAGCCACGGCTTCACGACCGCGAGCGCCTCCATCGTGTCGTACGACTTCACGCAGAGGAAGAGCAGTTCGATTCCTTCGACCAGTTCGTGCGGCGCGATGGTCGAGGGCGAGGCGTGCTCCTCGCCACCGCCCTCCGTTTGCATCGTCAGGCCGCGCGACTGCAACGCCTCCCGTTGCACGTCCCACGGCTCCACCACGAGCGGGTCGAGCCCCGCGTTGGCGAGCCGCACCGTGATCTGCCCGCCGATCGCCCCGGCCCCGTAGACGACGAGGCGGCTCACAGCCCGCCCCCGAATCTGCGGCTCGCCACGACGGCCTGCGCGCGCGGGCTGATCTGGCTCTGCACGCGGATGTTCAGCAACGCGGGGCCGTCGACCTCGAGCGCCCGGTCGAGCGCGGGGCCCAGCTCCTCCGGCCGCTCCACCAGCTCGGCGTACGCGCCCAGCCCCTGCGCAACGAGGTCGTAGCGCGACGGCACGAGGTCCGTTATCACGGCCTTGCCGTACAACCCCACCTGCAGGTTCTTATCGATGCCCCAGGCCGCATCGTTCCCCACCAGAAAGACCACCTTGAGCCCGTGCCGCACTGCGGTGTCGACCTCCATCGCGTTGAACCCGAATGCGCCGTCGCCCGTGATGCAGAACACGCGCGAGTCCGGCTTCGCGAGCTTAGCGGCGATCGACATCGGCACCGCCTGCCCCAGCATGCCCAGGTTCGGCAGGTAGTACCACGAGCGCGGCTCGAGCGCGGGCAGGTACGCTCGCCCGTAGTAGGAGTAGTCGCCGCCATCGAACACGAGCACGTCGTCGCGCCGCAGCCGCTGCGCCAGCGTGTGGTGCACGAGCATCGAGCGCAGGGGGACCTCATCCGTGACGTACTGTTCGAGATACACCTTGTGCTCCGCGACCGCCGTGCGGAAGCGCTCCACCCACGAGCGCTCCGGCCACTCGCTCTTAGCGGCCTCGTCCGCCAGCTGCGCCGCGATGGGCCCGACGTCGCCGATGAGCGCGAGGTCGACCCCCCGGTTGCGCCCCGCCTGCGTCGCCTCCGGCTCCACCTGGATGACCGTCGCGTCGTTCGGGATCACTGGCCCGAACCCGAACCCGATGGTGAAGTCCAGGAGCTTGCCGAGGAAGAGGACGGCATCCGCCTCGCGGATGAGGTTCGCGGCGGTGTGCTGGCTCAGGTCGAAGAAGCCGAAGCAGTACGGATGGTCGTCCGGCACGATGCCGCGCGACGCTTCTTCGGTCAGCAGCGGAATCTTCGTCGTCTCGATGAGCCGCTCGTAGACCCCGCCCCAGTCGCCGTACGCCGCGGGTGTGCTCGCGATGATGATGGGACGCTCCGCGTTGCGCAGCACGCGTACCGCCTGCTCGACCGCCTCCGCCGACGCGACGATGGGCTGTGTGCGCCGGTACGACTCCGCGCCGAAGTAGCGCACCTCCTCCTCCTCGACGGCGGCGCTCTGCACGTCGACGGGAACCGTCAGGTGCGCGGGGCCGCGCCTGCCCTCGAACGCCGTCCTGATCGCGGTGGTGATGAGGTCGGGGATGCGGCGCGGGTCGTGCGCCAGCCACGCGCCCTTGGTGACGGTGCGCGCGATGCCGACCTGGTCGATCTCCTGCATGATGCCGCGATGGAAGTTCCGCAAGTCGGACGAGCCCGCGATGTTCAGGATGGGGCTTTCCGTGGACATCGCGTTGATCAGGCCCGGCAACGCGTTCGCGTGCCCCGGCGTCGTGACCGCGACCACGCCCAGCCTGCCGGTCATGCGCGCCCACAACTCCGCCATGTGTACCGCGGCCTGTTCGTGGCGGCAATCGATCAGGCGAAAGCCCTCGTCGTACAGCACGTCCAGCAGGGGAAGGATGTGGTCGCCCGCGAGGGTGAAGATCGTATCGACGCCTTCCTCCCGCAACGCCCGCGTGATGATCTGTGCTCCGCTTACCGGCATGCGTCCGCTCCGAATCGTGAGGATGGCGCGATGCTAGCACAGGGCGCAGCCTCGTCGTTCCTGCGGAGGCAGGAACCTCGCCTGCTGTCCGGCCCGCTTGCACCGGACGCCCGCACCCGCGAAACTCCCCGCATGGCGTTTGCCGACGAACAGTGTGTGGAACTGAACGCGCAGTCCATGCTCGCGACAGCCGACGAGGCCGCCGCGATGCTGGCGGACCTGCCTGAGTGGAGCGTCGCGAACGAGAACTGCATCGATCAACTCGTGCGCGCCTTCCGCTTCAAGACGTTCGCGCAGGCGCTCGCATTCACGAACGCCGTCGGCGAGGCGGCGGAGGCGCAGGGCCACCACCCGCGCATCGTCACCGAGTACGGCAGGGTGACGGTGTCGTGGTGGACGCACTTCCTTGGCGGGCTCCACCGCAACGACTTCATCATGGCCGCGCGAACGGACGCGCTCGCTGAGGAGACACGGGGGTAACGCATGGGCAGACCGGTCCACTTCGAGATCCTCGGCGACGACCCGGCGAAGCTGGCCGAGTTCTACAGCAACGTGCTTGGCTGGGAGTTCCAGCCGTGGTCGGGCTCCGAGGAGTTCCAGCAGGAGTACTGGCTCGCCACGACCGGCCCCAAGGACGAGGCCGGCATAGACGGCGCGATCATGAAGCGCCACTTCCCGCAGCCCGTCATCAACACCACGCTCGTCGACTCGCTGGACGAGGCGCTCGCGAAGGTGACGGCATCCGGCGGCAAGCTCGTGTTCGACCCGAACGAGATCCCCTACGTCGGCACCCACGCCTACTGCGAGGACCCCCAGGGCAACCTCTTCGGCGTCATCGAAGAACCGAAAGCGTAAGCCTGGCGATGGTGTTGCCTCCCAACGCTGACTGGTCCGAGACATTCGTACGCCGGCTTCGTGCGGCCGACGATGTCGGAGACTGGACATGCGGGGATGAGCCATGGGCTAGGGAAGTGTCCGATTACCTCGTTGAGGACGCCTGGGAGCAGATGCAACTG
>CBDCOP010000007.1:0-1250782 GCA_965219845.1 Dehalococcoidia bacterium
ATCGCCGACCTGGCCGCCCTCGCCATCGCCCCCGGGCTATTGCGTGCAGCGGGGCTCCCGGCGGGGCTCGCCTTGATTCACGGGTGGAACCCACTCGTCGTCAAAGAAGTCGCCGGGAGCGGACGCATCGACCTCCTCGCATTCTTGCTGCTGGTGGTCTCGTTTCGTCTCGTGCAACGCAAGTGGAGCTCTGCCGCGGCGGTGGCTTATGGGCTCAGCCTCTCGGGGCCACTCATGGTTGCTGCGAGCCTTCCCGTCATGGCGCGGGCTCTCGGATATCGCGTCCTGCTGGCTCTCGCGTTGGGTGCGGCGGCGTGGACCACTATGACCCCCTCGGACACCCTGTCCGTCGCCCTGGGCTACCCTCCGGAGAGTTTCTTGGGCGGCAGCCTGACTCCGAGCCTAATCGCGGTGAGTCGGCTGGTCCTCACTCGGGAGGTACTCATTCCACTTGGTCTCGCTTGCGCGATCTTCCTCTTCGTCACCCTACTCGCCGCATCCCGTCTGTCGCCTGATCTCGGGAAGCTACCGGTCTTCTATCTGGCGTGTCTTTCGAGCTTCCTCTTCCTCGCTCCCCAGGTGCTTCCCTGGCGATTCTCGGTCTTCGCCTATCTCGCGCCCTTCACGAGGAATCGAGGCTTCCTGATGTTCACGCTCCTGGCGCCACTCAGCTATCTGGCGCTCGGAGACGGTGAGTGGAACTTCTGGCTGGGGTTCACACAGTATTTCCCCGCCTATGCCAGCCTAGTCTTCGTCTGGCTAGGAGGCGAGAAGTAGCAGGGTGCTAACACCCTGCGTGAGCGAACGAGGCAGAGCCCTCAGCCCGAGCGCAGGCCGAGGCGAAGCCGAGTGCCGAAGCGAGAGGCGGTGCCGCTTTCCCGCAGCGAGCCTGTCGAGCGGAGGGCTAGCCTGCCGGAGGCAGGCGCGTTGCAATGAAGGTGGGGCCCCGCCGCATTAATGGAAGAGGCGACCGAGCACTAGAGAAGAAGGGAACGGCCTTCGGAGTCGATCGACGACCGGGCGCGGAGGCCCGGCCGCCGGGCGTCAAGACTCTGCGCTCAGGCCTGTCCCCACTTCACGAAGATGAGACTCAGCGAAATGACGAAAACGTAGATTACGAGCGACTCGATGAGCACTAGACCGAGCAGCAGCGCGAAACGGATCTGCGGCGAGGCACCTGGATTTCGCGAGATGCTCTCGCAAGCCGCCGCGACGGCGCGGCCCTGCGAATAGGCGCCCGCCATCGCTGCGAGTGCGAGAGCACCAGCGCCCGAGATCATCGCCCATTGGTAAACAGAGGCGTCCCAGGCTCCCGACTCCTGCGCGAATACCGGGGCGGCCAGCATCAAGAACGCAGCCCAAACAAAGGCTGTCGACAAAACCATTCTAGTCACCAGATTTCCTCCTTCACATGCGAAACGAGAACGAACCGATTGCGAGACCTTTGTCAGTGTTCCTCGGAAGCGACGGCTCCACCGAGATAGATCATCGTGAGCATCATGAAAACAAAAGCTTGCAGCAGGCTTCCGAAAACGCCGAAGAGCATCATGGGTACGGGAACCACGAACGGAACCAGGCTTCCCAGAACCAGGACCACGAGCTCCTCTCCGAAGATGTTGCCGAAGAGACGAATCGAGAGCGACAGCACTCGGCTCATGTGGCTGATGATCTCGATGGGAAGCATGATGACGGCCAGCGGAAGCACGGGCCCTAGAAAGTGCTTGAAGTACGGGCCGATACCCTGCGCCCGGATGCCCTGGTAGTTGTAATAGAGAAAGGCGACGAGGGCGCATCCGACGGGCATGCTGAGCGAAACCGTCGGCGAGGAGAAGAACGGGACGAGTCCCAGAAGATTGCTGACCAGGATGAACATCCCCAGAGTCCCCACCAGTCCAAGGAACTGGCGCGCCTTGTCTCCGACGTTCTCTTCCAGCATGCCGATGAGGCCACTCACGACGGTCTCGAGGACGAGCTGGAGCTTTCCGGGATTCTCGACGCTGATCTTGCCCTTGAACCACAGAGCGAAACCGGAGAGGAGCAAAGCTACAAAGATGGACATCACCACGTGGTCGGGAAGGTGTAGGTGGAAAACGGACTCGAGGAGTCCGCCTAGTAGGGAGTGATGCTCGAACTGCTCCATAACTCAGAACCGAATTTGGGAAACTTGGGCCCGACGGGTCGCGATCAATGCTCGGTGTCGCGACCGGCTCCGAACTCCCTAATCGTGAATAGGACCCATTCAAAACAAACAGCGGCGACGGGCGCGGACAGACCAATTGCGACGGCGACCACGTCGACTTGCCAAACACTAAATATAACAAACAAAACCAAACCCAACAAGAGGTAACGCGCACCCAACCCGATGGCGGCGAGCCGGGAAAGGCCCGATTCGGCTCGCGAAGTGACGCGACGTATGAAAATCGCGAGAGCCTCCATGTGCAGGGCACTCACCACGCCCCCAGCGAGCACCGACATCGCCCTGGGCACGCCCCAGAACAGGGCCAAGCCCGAGAAAAGGGCCACGCTGGACCAGGTCACTCGCCTCAATCGCCGCTCCGCCGAGCCGGGGTCGAACTTCAAGGGTTTGGGTTGGAATTCGGCTCGTCTTCGGCGAGCTCGTCGAACTTCTTGAGCATGCGGAAGAGATTGATGAAGGCGGCGGCTATTCCAAACAGAAGAAAAATGGCGGATAGCCATGGGAGCGTCCCGAGCCTCGTGTCGAGATAGTACCCAATGGCTCCACCGAGCGTGATCGACACCGGAAACATGATGCCGAGACTCGTGAGCATCGCCCACTTCGCCCTCAAGGAACTCATGTCTTCCCCTCTCTTCTTGGAGAAAGACCCCTCACCGGCCTGCCCTAGGCAGACCAGGCTCTGACAGCGCCATTGCCTATGCCTCTTCTCCCCGGCGGGCAGAGGTTAATCGTCAGCCGGTTGGGCTTCCTCGCGGACTTGCTCGGCGGGGGTCGGAAGCTCCGCGTTCCGGGTAGGCTCGAGGCGCTCGACGATGTTTTGCACCGGGACCCTCAGCGGCTCGAGGAACGGTCTCGGGTAGACGCCGATCCAGATGCAGAGCACGACGATGGGAACGAGTGTCGCGAGCTCGCGCGGCGACAGGTCCTTGAGCTTTTCGTTCTCGGGCTTGTCGATCTTGCCGAACATCACACGCTGGTACAGCCACAGCAGGTAGGCCGCACCGAGCACGATGCCCAAGACGGCGAAGGCGGCGTAGGGCCACCCCGCCTGGTCGCTCGCGACAGTTCCCTGCAGGATGAGGAACTCCCCGATGAAGCCGTTCAGCATCGGCAACCCCATCGATGAGAGAGCGACGATGAGGAACATGGCCGCGAAAACGGGAACGACCTTGGCGATGCCGCCGTAGGCTGCAATCTCCCGCTTGTGGGTCTGCTCGTACATGATGCCGACGATGAGGAAGAGCGCACCCGTCGAAAGCCCGTGATTGATCATCTGAAGGATGCCGCCCGTGAGGCCGAGCGGCGTCAGAGCAAAAACACCCAGCATCACGAAGCCTAGATGGCTCACGGAGCTATAGGCGACGAGCTTCTTCCAGTCGCTCTGAACGAGCGCGACCAGAGCACCATAGATGATGCCGATGACCGAAAGCGCGAGCACCATCCAGGCCCATTGTCTCGTTCCATCCGGAAGCATCGGGAGCGAGAACCGGACGAACCCGTAGGTCCCCATCTTCAGGAGAACGCCGGCGAGGATGACGGAGCCCGCCGTCGGAGCCTCGACGTGGGCGTCCGGAAGCCAGGTGTGGAACGGAAACATCGGCACTTTGATCGCAAAGCCGAAGAAGAAGGCTAGAAACACCCAGGACTGCAAACCCGCCCCGTACTGGACGCTCCAGAGCTGGGTGATGTCGAAAGTATAGATGCCGGTCGCCTCGAAGTGGGCGAAGTAAAGCGCGAGAATGCCCAGAAGCATCAGAACACTGCCGACGAGCGTATAGAGAAAGAACTTGATGGCCGCGTAGAGCTTTCTCGGCCCGCCCCAGATCCCGATGAGGAAGTACATCGGCACGAGCATCACTTCCCAGAACACGTAGAACACGAAGAAGTCGAGGGATACGAAAACACCCAGCATGCCCGTTTGCAGCAACAGCAGGAAGATGTAGTACTGCTTCACCCGATCCGTGATCGCGTTCCACGACGACAAACAGGCGATGAAGCCGAGCAGCGTCGTCATCATGATCAGGAGCAGGCTGATGCCGTCCAAGCCGAAGTAGTACTCGACGCCGATGCTCGGTATCCACTCGTAGCGCTCCTGAAACTGGAACTGCGGGGCGCCGACGCCGATATCGAAGTGGAACCAGAGCGGCAGCGAGATGAGGAAGCCGATGAAGGTAATGATGTTCGCGGCCCACTTGATCTGGCTCTCCTGGTTCTTCTTGAGGAAAAAGAGGATGGCGAGCGCTCCGACCGCCGGAAACCAGACCACGAGCGACAGAATGTTGAAGTTCAGCGGATTGTTCTCGAGCATTGAAACGACGTCCTTAAACTACGTCCAGAAGTAGAACAAGAAATAGACGATGAGAGCTCCCAGACCCACGAGCATCATGAGAGCGTAGTTCTGGAACACACCAGTCTGCAGGCTCCGAAAGCGTTCCGAAAAGCTCGCGAGTACCTTCCAAACACCGTCGACGAGCCCATCGACGGCGTTTGCGTCCGCAAGGTTCGACAGGTCTCCGACGACCACCGTTGTCTTGGCCGCACCGTTGACGATGCCATCGACGACCTCCGCGTCGAAGGCGGAAAAGCTGTTCGCCGTCCCGAGAGTCCCGCTGACGACGGTGGCATCATAGATCTCGTCGACGAAGTACTTGTTGTAGAGGAGCCGATGCACCCCGGGCCAGCCTTCCCTAATGACCTTGTCACCGTCGGGATCGTGGCGGTACATCTTCCACGCCAAGAAAATGCCAAATGCGGCGACCGCGAGCGAGATGCCCATGAACAGAAGCTCCACTGCCATGCTCGGGTGATGCTCCGCATGAACCACCTCTCCTCCCGCGGCGAGCGCCGGCTCGAGGAAAGGACCGATGAGCGACATCCCGAACGGAATCCCGACGAGCCCGGCGGTCACCGACCCGAAGGCGAGTACGATGAGCGGAATCGTCATTGAGCTGACCGACTCGTGCAGGTTTGACTCCATTTCTTTGCCGCCGCGGAAATCTCCGAAGAAAGTCATGAAGACCTGGCGAAACATGTAAAAGGCGGTCATGCCGGCCGCAATCACCGCGACCAGCCAGAGCAAAGAGAAGTGACCTTCGTGAGACGCCGCCCAGAGAATCTCGTCCTTGCTGAAGAAACCCGCGAAGGGAAAGATCCCCGCGATCGCGATCGTGGACAAAAGGTAGGTCATGAAGGTCGTGGGCATGTACTTCCGGAGCCCACCCATGTTGCGCATGTCCTGCATCGCGTTGTAGTCGCGATGACCTCCCGACGCGTGCTCGGCATGCTCCATGCCGTGGATGACGCTGCCGGAGCCGAGGAACAAGCAGGCTTTGAAGAACGCGTGGGTCATGAGGTGGAAGATGGCCGCGCCAAATGCACCCACCCCGAGTCCGAGAAACATATAGCCGAGCTGAGAGACGGTGGAGTAGGCGAGAACTCTCTTGATGTCGGTCTGAAACAGACCGATCGAAGCCGCGAAGATCGCCGTGGCAACGCCAACAATCGCGACCACCATCATGGCGAGGGGCGCATGCTCGTAGAGGACGGCGCAGCGGGCGACCATGTAAACGCCGGCGGTGACCATGGTCGCTGCGTGTATCAGGGCGGAGACCGGCGTCGGGCCTTCCATCGCGTCGGGTAGCCACACGTAGAGCGGGATCTGCGCGGACTTCCCCGCCGCGCCGACGAAGAGCAGGAGCGCGATGACAGCGAGCACACCGAGACCCATCTGAGGCTCGTCGAAGCGCTCCCCGATGGCTCCCATCACCGCGTAGAAATCGACGGTGCCGAACTGGAAGAAGATGAGAAAGATCGCCATCAAGAAACCCGCGTCGCCGATGCGGTTGACGATGAAAGCCTTCTTGCCCGCCGTCGCCGCCGAGTCGCGCTGGAACCAAAAGCCGATGAGCAGGTACGAGCAGAGCCCGACCCCTTCCCATCCGATGAACATGACAAGGAAGTTCGCGCCGAGCACCAGGTTCAACATGAAGAACGTGAACATGTTGAGGTAGGTGAAGAAGCGCCAATAGCCGGCGTCATGGCTCATGTAGCCAATGGAGTAAATGTGGATCAAGAGCCCGATGCTGCTCACGACCAGGACCATCACCATCGAGAGCGAGTCGAGTCGATAGCCCCACTCGGCCACGAAATCCTGGGTGCTGCCGTCCGCCTGGAGGGCGCTCGTGCCCGAAATCCAGGTGAAAGCCGTGTGCTCCAGTACCGCCTCCCCGCCTTCCGGCACGAAAACGCCGAAGAAGCATCCGAGCGCGATGAGAAAGGAGAGCGCGACGACACCACAGGCAACGCCGTGAACGGCGGGCCGCGGAAGCGGCCTTCCCGACAAGCCGAAGATTCCGTTGATCAGAGCCCCGATGCCGGGGATGAGCGGAATGAGCCAGAACAGTTCACTCACGATTGAAAGCTCGCAATTCGCAAAAAGAGAGAGATGAGACGGCTCGAACGGAACAGCCGATTTGGTTCCGCTCCGCGCTTCAAAACGAGTCGCATTTTATAGCACCGGCCCCCATTGTTGTCAAGGAAAGAGGATGCGGCAAGCGAAGGCTTAACGACTGAAAAGCAAGGACTTACAGAAGGCTCTTCTCGAGACCGAGCCCACCTGGAGGGCGGTCTCAGTGACGTAGCTCGCGCGCTCGGAGCATAAAAACCCACGGCCGAGCCAAATTCCTCGGGCTCTCCGAGACGCGGGTGTTGCCTTCGAGGCCTGGATCCATGGTGGGAGGCTCCGGGGAACTTAAGAGTATTGCTTTTCCTTGCAGCTGATGCAGACCTTCGTCCACGGCACCGCTTTCAGGCGTGCCTGAGAGATCTCCTCGTCACAGTCGACGCAGACGCCGTAGGTACCCGCTTCGACCCGCTGCAAAGCATTCTCGATGGCTCGAAGAAGCTTGGCATCCGTCTGCTTCAACTGAATGCTAATCTCTTCCTCGTTGGCCGCGGCGGAGCGGTCGGCAAAGTCACCGTGGCCGTCCGTGTCGGATTCGCCGATGAGAATGCCCTTGCCTCCAATGGATTGCTCTAGATCCCCTTTCTTCGCTAGAAGGGCCTTCTTGTGCTGTCCGAGCTCGGTTTTCTTCATTCTCTTGAATCGCTTCTCTGTAAACGCCAGAAACCAGTCATTATAACGTGGGCAACCGAGACCGGCAAGCTTCGTTGGAAGCTGAGCCAGTTGGGAAGCTATCGTCGCAGAAATCCCCTCAGGCGGGCCCTATCCTCCGAGGACATGTCGATGAACTCCATACCCGCGAGACTCTCCTCGTCGAACTGATCCATGCGAACGACTCGGGCCTCGACGACCGCGACCTGTCGATCGAAAAGAAGCTTGAGGACGTAGGATGAGCCCGGCGTCAGCCCGCGATGAAGCCTCAGGAGCATGCCGCCCACGCTGAGATTCAGGACCGAGCGTTCCCGCCCGTTGCCGATTTCAGCGAAGCAATCCCCGATGGCTTCGAATCTCTCGTGGCGTCGTCTGGAGGGCGTCGACATCGATGGTGTCCGTCTCCCTTCGATCTGGGCGTTCCCGCCCACGAACGATCTTTCCGGCACCATCGTTCCGGCGCCATCCTATCGCCGCTTGCGGCTCATGACAACACCTGGATGGCAAGACAGAGGCGACGTCAAAAATGGTGGGTTTTTCCCCGCAGCAGGTCCAGGGCATGCGGAAGCGTGGGCGCGAGCACCTCGAGTCCCTCGGCCACCGCCTTGGGGCTTCCCGGCAAAACGAGCACGAGGGTGCCTCCAATCGTTCCCGCGAGGCTCCTGGACAGCACCGCCATCTTCGTGTGAGCCAGACCGCTACTCCTCAGCAGCTCTCCATATCCAGGAATCTCGCGATCGAGCAAGGGTGATACAGCTTCCGGCGTGACGTCCCGCGGACCGAGGCCCGTGCCTCCGGTCGTCAGGATCAACTCGACGCGAGCCGCGCTCGCCCACTCAGCGACCCTGGCCGCGATCATGGCGGCCTCGTCGGGAACGACGGCCCGCTCGACCACTTCGAAGCCGAGTCGGCGAAGCTCCTCGGCCGCGACTTCGCCGGAGCGATCTTCGCGCGCTCCCGAGACGACTCCGTCGCTAATGGTGAGAACTGCCGCGCGGCGCGTCGTGTTCCCGGCATCGGAGCTAGCCACTCGCAAAGTATAAGGCTATATTGGGTTCGGAGCGCAGCTATGGCCGACGTACCTCTCGAGCGACCCGTGACACGGCGAAGATTTCGCCCCTGCCTGCTAGCGGTACTTCTCCTTGCGATACCCCAGGCGTCCGGGCTTACCCAAGAGCAGAGCGACCGCTATCAGTTCCGTGTGACCGTCGACCTCATTTCGCTCAACGTGACGGTGACGGACACGGGTAATCGATTCGTGACCGATCTCCTTCAGGACGACTTCTCCGTGTTCGAGGACGGTATTTCACAGGACATATCGGTCTTCTCCCGAGAGGACCTTCCCATTCGCATGGTGCTCCTGGTAGATACGAGCGCGAGCATGGACGAGAAGATGACTTTCGCTCAGGAGGCTGCGATCAACTTCGTCGCGCAGATGAAAGACGACGACCTCACGGAAGTCGTGGAGTTCGGCAGCAAGGCGCACGTGCTGCAGCCGTTCACGGCGGACATCGATCAGCTCCGACGCGCTATCCGGATGACGCAGGCAGGTGGTACGACGAGTCTCTACAACGCTCTCTATATCGCGCTCAAGAACCTGACGCGGCGCAGGCAGGACATCCGTCGTCAGGCCATCGTCGTGCTATCCGACGGGGAGGATACGAGCTCTCTCGTGACCTTCGAGCAGGTCATGGAGCTCAGCAAGGACACCGATGTAACGATCTATACCATCTCACTGAGGCGTCAGGGCTCGAGGCGAAGTCGAGCCTTCTCTGAAGCGGAGCACGTCTTGAAGAAGCTTGCCGAGGAGACGGGTGGCCAATGGTTCTTCCCGGGAGAGATCGGCGAGCTCACGTCGGTCTACGGGCGCATCGCCACCGAGCTCAAGAGTCAATACAACATCGGCTACATCTCGAACAACCCGAAGCGCGACGGCTCGTGGCGCCGGGTGGTGGTTCAGACGGGCTATCCGAACCTGCTCGTGAGAACGAAGCTCGGCTACTACGCTCCCACCGAGCCCTAGTTATAACCGTCCAGACCCAGGTCGAAGGCCTTCTGCTGGGCCTGATTGAGTTGATTTCGCAAGCTCATCGTCGTCGTGAAGGAGCGCCTCAGATGCGTGTCCGTCGCCGCGAAAACGCCCTGGGAGCCACCCTGGAGGTTCGTGCTGTCGCTGCGACCGGCCACCGTGAAGCGGACCCTCGTGATCCAGGTATTGGGATCGGCCCCGACGGGAAGGAGCGACGGCACGTCCTCGAAGTTGTCGCCCGCGGCCACGCCCTGCACGTACTGAACCTGGAGGTTCTCGATATTCGCCGAAATCGGAGTCCAGGGCTCTGCGAAAGCGAGATCGCGGCGCTCGAGCAAGGGACTCACCGCAGGAGGCAGCGGATTGATCCGATACTGAATGATGTGGAACAAACCGATGATGGCGCAGTCCACACTCACGTCGTTGTTGAACCCTTGTGGCAGGTTGACATCCGAAGCACCCTTTCCAGGGTTGTGATTCAGATTCAGCGTGGCACAGCCGGCCGGACCACTGTTTTTGCCGCCAGCACCCGTGCACTTGGGAGGCTGGGTCAGCTCGAAGGGCACGATCCCTGGCGCGACGTTATCGCAGGCCGGATCGCCGTTCGGCCCCTGGATCGCGACCAACGTCATCCCCTCGCGGTACGCCTGTTCGAAGTCCCCCGGCATCGGGAAGAAGCTTTCCGCGTCGATATTGAGAACCGAGGAGGTCCCGATGGTCTTGCAGGGTCCACCGCCTGTGGGTGCGCAGGGCTTCGAACGGGACATCGGAATCTCTGGGTCGGCGTAGATGATGGTCACCTCATCGGGAGTGATCCCACCACCGTCGAACCACATGATCGCCATGTTCCCCGAGGTGTTGTATCCCGCGACGGTCAAGTCGTGGCTGATGCGGTCGATGCCGAATCGAGCGTTGGCGTTCATGTCGGAAACTTCGGGCTCACGCCGGAAGCTGTCCTGCCCCTTGTTCAGGAGCAGAAAGACCGAGGTCATGACGATCATCGTGATGGCGAGTGCGATCATGATCTCGATCAGAGAAAACCCCGCGTTGACGTCGCGCTTTGGGTTGGCGTTCATTGGCATCCTCCCAAGACTTGTCCACAAACGAAACTGTCGAGCCCCGCAGGCGCGCGGCTGCTCTGTCACTCATTTAGCAAGGTGCATTCCATGACCATTGCCTGCGCGAGTAGTTGACTGATAATTAGTTACTCAAACGCTCGAACGAAGGGCCGTTTGCGAGTGTGGGGCTTTCGAGGGGCTTGAGTGAGTTCGATGCCCTTGTACACGCCGTCTCGCCAGGGAGCAGGCGATAAGGCCCGACGAGTCAGCGAGTTGTCTCAGTAAGGCGAGAACGGGCTCCCGCGTGGTGAAAACCCCAGGGGCGTGGGATAAAAACTGTTGTGGGGAGGCCCGTCCCGCCGTCGCTAAGCTTCTTCACGCCACGCAAAGAATTTTTACAGACGGCGCCTTCCCTTCGCGCGACAAGCACTCTCTTAACTGTTTTACTTATATATATTTAACGGAATGGAAAGTTCCGGGAACAAGGTGGCATATCAATTGCTTTTCCACGAATTGTCTACTAACCGGAGGCTTCCGGACTGGGAAATGGCCCAGCTCGGAAGCCCGGGCTCCCTCCTATCGTAGGCAAGAGGGGTCGGCCTCGACATCGGGTCCGACCCCTTTTCTTTTACAGCCTTTGACACGCGCGCCCGACGGACGGTAGCCTCGAAGGAGGAAACACTCCCATGCCCGATCGAGGATTCTTCGAAGACATCGAGACGAGTGTTCTCGCGCCCTATGCCGCTCGCAGCTTTGAGTCGCGAGGACGCCGCCACGCGGAGGCGGAGCACGTCTTTCGAACCGCCTTCCTGCGCGACCGCGATCGGATTGTACACAGCACTGCCTTTCGAAGGCTCGAGTACAAGACGCAGGTCTTCGTCAATCACGAAGGCGATCACTACCGCACCCGGCTCACACACTCTCTCGAAGCGGCCCAGATCGCGCGGACGATGTCCCGCTTTCTGAGGCTCAACGAAGATCTCACGGAAGCGGTTACTCTCGCTCACGACCTGGGCCACACCCCATTCGGCCACGCCGGCGAGGACGTCATGAACTCCGTCATGAAAGAGCACGGTGGCTTCGAGCACAACGTTCAGTCTCTGCGCATCGTAGATCACCTCGAGCGCCGCTACCCCGCGTTCCCGGGGCTCAACCTGACTTTCGAGGTCCGCGAAGGGATCTTCAAACACTCGCCTTCGCCCGACGAGGGAGCGCCGGACGAGTCCGTGGGCGCGCCCCACCCCGTTCTCGAGGCGCAGCTCGTCGACCTGGCGGATGAGATCGCTTACACGAATCACGATCTCGAAGACGGTCTCACGTCGGGGCTTCTGACGCTCGAAGCGCTCGAGGAGGTCGAGCTCTGGAACGAGCGCTTCGGCGAAGCCTGTCGCGCCCACCCCGGCGAGAGCCGCAAGATCCGGATTCGAGTCGCCATCCGTCGCATCATCAACCACCTCACGACGGATCTCGTGCACGAGACCGAAAGGAGGCTCGCGGCGACGGGCGTCGACTCCGCAGACGGCGTACGTCGTCATCCGGACCGCTTGGTCGGTTTCACCGGCGAAGTGGAGCAACAAAAAGCGAGCCTCAAACGCTTTCTCTTCGTGAACCTCTACCGCCACTACCGCGTCGTGCGGATGGCGGAAAAAGCCAAACGTGTCGTGGGCGAGCTCTTTCACGGATATACGTCGAACCCTAAGCAATTACCGCCTCACATCGCGGCTCGGATCGAGGCGGAAGGCGTCCCTCGGGTCGTCTGCGACTACATCGCCGGCATGACCGACCGATTCGCTCTCGACGAGCATAGAAAGCTCTTCGACCCCCATGCCAAGGTGTAGCTTCGAGACCACACCAGACTCCAACCTCTAGCGGCGTCCAAAAACCCCCCGCGCGGAACAACGGCCACTCTTCGAACGACTTGCCAACCACTCCCTGCCGCTGGTCCGAGCGGTGGCGTGGTTCTTGCTTGTATGGGGAGGAGCACAGAAAACTCCGCAACGAAGGATTACGACGATGAGTGAAACGGTCGCGACAGAGCTTCGGGTGCATCCGCGCCTGGCCCCAACGATTATCCGTGCCGAAGTCGAACGAGACGGCGAACGCCAACAAGGCTACTTGATCAACGTCAGTCTCGGCGGCGCCTTCCTCGCCATCGAGGATCCACCCGCCACGGAATCCACATTGGAGATCTTCATGCTGCTTCCATGGGGGGTCGGCGAGTGCCAGATCAAGGCGCGAGCGGTGTGGCAACAGGTCGACGCCGAGAACAAACCCATTGGTGCGGGTCTGTCCTTCGTCGGCGTGAGTGATGAGGCAAAGGGAAAACTACAGAGCTACCTTGAGCGCTTCATCACGCTATCTGCCGAGATAACGGAATAGGCTCCTCCGGTTCGGGCTAAGACGCGCGCTTTTTGGCCTTGCGAATACCCCTCGTTTGGCCGAGATGCTCCATGAGTCGAAGGAAATCGCTCTTGAGCGCCTCGTTCTTGGAGAGGTCACGCCAGGCGGCCAGCAAGCGACGCTCCCGGGGATCGCCGGGAGTCGCTCGATTCTGCGCCTTTTCGTCCGGTAGGAAATAGGCCATCGGGGTATCGAGAGCCTCGGCGATTCGCTGAAGCCAATCCAGAGAGATACGGCGACGACCCTTCTCGAAGTTCGTCAGAGCGCCGGGAGAGATCCCCACCATGCGCGCCAAGACCTTCTGGCGAATGCGCTTAGCCTTTCGAACCTCGCGAATTTGCTCGCCTACCGAGAACTCCGAAACAGCCTTCGACTCAGAGCTCACTTCCTTCGACACGCTTCGCGCGCTCCTTCCCAACGATAGCGGAACCGAAGCCCCCACACGCATCTGAGATATCTCCTGATGTGCCATAGTACTTTCCCTTATACTGCTGTCCGGCAGGTAGACACTACCACAGCCGCCGCGGACGCTCAACAGAAGATTTCCACTCGGTCGATCGGTTGTTTTGCGGTTCGCGAACAGCGTTCTTGGTGCTCGCTCGTCTGGACGACTTCGCTCCCTGCTAGAGCTCTTCGTCGTTTGGCTGGAGAAACTTCTCGAGCCCGGGAGCGCCAATTTTTTTCGGCACTTCGAGCTTAAGCGCCGATTTCCAGCTCGACGGGCCCACGCGCACGAAGACCTCCAGGAACACGCGCTCCCACTTGTCGTTGTGGAACATTTTCTCGGGTGCGTCTTTCGATATAAAATTAGTATCGGAGCGAAGGGTCAGGAGACCGGACTCCCGGCCCGGCGATATCGGCTCGTCCGAGATCGAATAGAGAAAGGCGGTGCCCCAGGGCTCGTCCGGAAACGACTCGCGTTTGAAAATCGCCATCACCTGAACGTAGCCCGCCTCTTTCTGCGATCTGTTCTTGATGCGAAAACGCGCGACGGGATTGATGTAGTTGTTCTGCTCGCTGTCCTTCCCGCGAACGGCCCAATAGGCGGCGACATCCGTCAAGGTGAGAGCCTCGGCCACCGCTTCGCTCTCCGATTCGCCGCAACCCACGGCGAAGAGGAGACCGGCTTGTAGGAGGCAACCGAACAGACGGGTTTGACAGGCGATCATCCGTTTCAATAACATGCGTCGCTTTCAGTCTACGAATCGCAGATGCAATCACTCACAGGATGACATCGGCGGCGGCCTCGATCGCAGCTCCCACCGAGAGGACCTCCGGCTTCGCGGCGATTATACTCCAGGCAATGAAAGGGGGATGTTCGGTGTGATCGAGGTCTCGGGAGTGACGAAAAACTTCGGCCGCTTCACCGCGGTCCGAGACTTGAGCTTCAGGGTGGAGAAGGGAGAGATCCTGGGTTTTCTTGGGCCCAACGGTGCCGGCAAGACGACCACTATGCGCATCGTGACAGGCTTCATCCCGCCGACCGCCGGCACGGCGATCGTTTCGGGCTGCGACGTCTTGAAAGAGCCGCTCGAGGCAAAGAGAAAGATCGGCTATTTGCCGGAGATTCCCCCGATCTATCCGGAGATGAGTGTTCGAAACTACCTGGATTTCGTGGCGCGTATCAAGGGGGTCGAACCGAGACAGAGAAGCTCTCGAGTCGAACGAGCCATCGAGCGAACGTCTCTCGGAGAGGTGACGGAGAAGCTCACGGGCAAACTCTCGAAGGGATTCAGGCAACGTGTCGGGCTCGCACAGGCCCTCGTGCACGATCCGGAAGTCCTCATCCTCGACGAACCGACGGCAGGACTCGACCCGCAACAGATCAGCGAGACCCGTGAGCTCATTCGAGAGCTCGCGGGCGATCACACCATCATCCTCTCGACCCACATCCTTCCTGAGGTCGCGATGACTTGCGAGCGCGTCGCCATCATCAGCGGTGGCCGGCTCGTGGCTCAAGGCACGGCGGAGAGTCTCACGGAAAGGTACCGAAAAGGCACGAGTCTCGAAGCGACCGTGGTGGGACCCGAGCACGACGTGCGAAGCACGCTCCTTGTGATCCCGGGAGTCATCGAGGTTGTCTCGCGTCTCACTCGCGATGAAACTTTCGCATATCGGTTACAGGTCGCGGAGGGTGTCGACGTTCGGAGAAAGGTTGCCTCGTCTCTCGTCGGAGCTGGCTATGGTCTACTGGAGCTGCGACAGGCGGGTCTGAGTCTCGAAGAGGTCTATCTGCGCGTCATTTCGTCGGAGGAGGGGGTATCTTGAAGAACGCCAGGGCGGTCGCGCGACGTGAAATCCAGGCCTATTTTTACTCTCCGATCGCTTACGTCGTTCTGGCCTCCTTCATATTTCTCTACGGCTACTTCTTCTACGACTACCTATACCTGTTCATGCAGCGCGGCATGGGGACGGGTTTCGGAGAGACCGAGATTCTGAACCTGAACGCGGACCTGATTCGCTGGTTGTTTCACAGCGCCACGGTCGTCGTTTTGTTCCTGCTTCCACAGATCACGATGCGCTCGTTCGCGGAAGAGATCCGCTCGGGCACCATCGAGCTCCTGCTGACCTCGCCCATCACGAACTTCCAATTGGTCGTCGGCAAGTTCCTCGGCGCGCTGACTCTCTACGTCTCCATGCTCGCGCTCACGGTCGCCCATATGGGGATCCTCTTCTTCTTCGGCGATCCCGAGTGGAAGCCCATCGTCGTCGGCTACCTCGGCCTCGTTCTTCTCGGCGCGGCCTTCATCTCCTTCGGACTCTTTTTCAGCAGCCTGACGAAGAATCAGGTCATTGCCGGCTTCCTGTCCTTCGGGACGTTCCTCTTCCTCTGGCTCATCGAATACGCGGAGGGCTGGGCCGGGCTGGCGGCCGGGGCCGTCACCTACCTTTCGGTGACGGGACATATCGAAGAATTTGCCAAGGGCGTCGTAGACACGCGCGACGTCGTGTATTACCTCTCGTTCATCGCACTCGGTCTCTTTCTCTGTGCGCAGTCCATCGGCTCCTATCGGTGGCGAGGCTGAGATGCGAAAACTCGTTCCCTATCTGGGCTCGCTCGGCCTCGGGTTTCTCGCCGCCGGCACCTTCCTATGGGCCATGCAGCCGAGGCGTGAGGCATATTGGGCTTCCTTTCTCGTCGCAGGCCTGATGCTCGTTCTCGTCTATATCGTCCAGGAGTGGGATTCGCTCTCGTCCTTCATCTCCCGTCGCAGTGCCAGAGCGGCCGCGAATACGACGCTCCTCGTCTTGATAGTTGTCGGGATCCTCGTCGCCATCAATTACATCGCGGATCGTCGTGCCAGGCAGTGGGACTTTACCGCCGCCAAACAGCACACGCTCTCCGGTCAGACGATGAAGATTCTCGGTGAGCTCGACCGAGACGTGGAGATCCTGCTGCTCGACAATCCCACCTCGGGGGCCGCGGTTCTTGCCCGCGATCTGCTGAAACTCTACGGCGACGCGAGCGGCCGCGTCCGAACCGAGACCATCGATCCCGAACGGCAGCCAGAGCGGGCTCTCGCCTATCAAAGCCCCACCGAACCGGGCATCGCGCTCGGAACGGTGCTCGTCGTCGCGGGGGAAAGGCAGCAGCGGGCGACGGCCGCGACGGAGCCCGAAATTACCAACGCCCTCATTCGGGCTCTGAAACACGAGACGAAGAAGCTGTACTTCTCGGAGGGGCACCAGGAAAAGCAGCTCGCCGGAAACGACGGCGCGAGCGGCTTGTCCATCATTGCCGGCCGTCTGGAAGATTCGACCTACGAGACGGCGTCGCTCCTGATCGCACGCTCCGTCGTCGACGAGGAGATGCGGATTCCGGATGACGCCCATGCGATCGTCGTCGCGGGACCACGCACCGACTTCCTTCCCGAAGAGCTCCAGGCACTCGACCGCTATATCCGCTCCGGCGGCAAGGCCATTTTCCTCATCGACCCGACCCAGGAGAGCGTCACGGCGAATATCTCGGAGTTCCTGCTCGAGCTGGGGGTAGTGCTCGAAGAGGACGTCGTCGTCGACGCCTACAGCATGCCGGCGGTTAGTCCGGTGGTGAGAAACTACGGCCGACATCCGATCGTCGAGAGCTTCGGCAACGTGATGAGCGTCTTCCCCTTCGTCCGCAGCGTCGCGGCGGCGGAAAATCTCGACGAGGGGACCCGCGTCGAAGCGCTCTTTTCGACCGCCGACTCGGAAAGCTGGGGAGAGACTCGTCTCGATGAGCTCAGTGAGCGCATGGGTCCGGCACCGGATCAGCTGCGCGGCCCGCTCACGCTGGCCGTCGCGCTGACCAGGGTCCCCCCCACAGAGGGCGCCACCTCGAGCGAGGCGCGCGTCGTCGTGGTGGGAGACTCCGACTTCGTGTCGAACGATCTCGCCGCGGCTCCCGTTCTCAACGCCGATCTGTTTCTCAACATGGTCAATTGGATCGTACAGGACGAGGATCTCATCGCTATCCGCCCGCGAGAGCCGGAAGACAGGCGTATTTTCCTCACGCCCCAGCAGCAGGCGAACGTCTTCTTTCTCTCTTTCCTCATCATCCCCGGGATCGTGCTCGTTACGGGCATCTCCGTCTGGTGGGGTCGCAGGTAGACGGGTCCCTTGAAGCGCTCGACTCTCGTCGTCGCCGCCGTGCTCCTCCTTCTTGTCGGCTACATCTACTTTTTCGAGCGAGACCCGCTCGTAGAGGAGCGCGCGAATCCGCTGTTTCAGGTCGAAGAAGCCTCGATCGACCGCATCGAGATCTGGGCTCGGGGCGAAGATACCGTCGTCGTAGACAAGACGGATGAGACCTGGCACCTGTCCGCACCGATATCGGCCGCGGCCGACGAGAAGGAAATCTCTCTCTTGCTGGAGAATCTCGCGACGGCGGAGCTCGACCGCGCCGTCGGAAGCGTTGCCGAGCTAGGGCTCGAGAAGTTCGGGCTCGACGAGCCCGTCCTCGAAGTCAGGTTTCGAGTCTCGAAAGGGGACGAGGGGGAGCTCCAGTTCGGCACGGACACGCCAACGGGAACGACCCAGTACGCCCGTCGCTCCGGCGAAGACGAGATTCTCGTCGTGGCGCCGTACCTGTCTTTGAACTTCAGAAAAACGGCCTGGGATCTTCGGGACAAGAGAATTTTCGATTACGCGGAGGACGTGATGCCGAGCCGCGTGGAGATCGCAAGACCCGAGGGGAAGCTCGTGCTCGAGAACAGTCTGGGGCTCTGGTTCGTCTCGGGCGAGACGAGAGTTCGCGCGGATGGTTTCGAAGTCGAGGGGCTCGTCTCACGATTCCGACGCGCGGAGATGAGAGATATCGTTTCGGAAACAAGCGAAGGCCTCGCGTCCCTGGGGCTCGAGCCGCACCTCAGAGCGCTGCGCGTCGAGTGGGTCGACGCATCTCGCGCCCCGCTCGAAATTCACGTGGGCGAGGAGAGCAGCATTGATTTCTACGCGAGAGCGCCCGCGAGGCCACAAGTGTTCCTTCTAGACGGCGCCCTCGTGGAGGTTTTGAAAAGGGGGGCCAGCGCCTATCGTTCCGCAAGGCTCTTCGAATACACCACGAGCACGGTCCGTCGAGTCCGGGTGCAGTCGATGAGTAACCCGGACGGCGGCTTCGACATCGAAGCCACTTTCGGTGAGGCGAGGTGGGCGCCGGTCGAAGATCTGCTCTTCGAGATGAGCGGGGTGCGCGCCGAGGAGATCGTGGAGGACCCCTTGCTCGACGAGCTCGCGCTCCGCGACCCCTCCGTCAACGTGACCGTTTGGTCGGATACGCCGGAGCGGGAGGAAACGATCCGCGTTGGTGAGCCGATCGGCGAGTCCGTCTTCGTTCAGCGAGACGGAGACGACGTGGCCCTTCGAGTCTCCGCCGCTGCCTGGGCCGCCATCGAAACCCTCTTCGGTCTAGTCGAAACAAAGGCTCCGGAATAGAACGCCCTCAGGTCGGACACTTTGCGCCTTTGCGTTGGAATAGTCGGGGCTTTCACGGCTTTTTCGTCGGATCGACGTAGAGCTCTTTCGCCCTCTGGCCCGCTTTGACCACGGCCTTGATTAGCGTCACGCGGAGCTTTCCCTCTTCCAGCTCGAGCAGACCGTCGATGGTACAACCTGCGGGCGTCGTCACCTCGTCCTTCAAAACGGCTGGATGGGCGCCGGTGGACAGCACCTGCCTTGCCGCTCCCATCGTCGTTTGAGCCGCTAGAAGCGTCGCCACGTCCCTGGGAAGGCCCATCTTCACCCCGGCCTCCGCGATCGACTCGAGAATGACGTAGATATATGCGGGACCGCTCGCCGAGAGGCCGGTCACCGCGTCCATGTGCTTCTCGTCCATGACCACGGTGCGGCCGACGGTGTCGAAGAGCTGCTCCGCCATCTCGAGGTGCTCATCCATCGCCGCCTTGCCCCGACACAGAACCGTCATCCCGGCGCCGACCGAGCAGGGAGTATTCGGCATCGCGCGGACGACTGGATTGTCAGGCGAGAAGTACCGCTCGATGGCGAGGGTCGGAACCGAGGCCAGAACGGAGATCACGAGCTTGTTCTTCGTGACGCTCGGGCTGATGCCCTTGCAGACTTCGTCCATCATTTGCGGCTTCACGCAAAGGAGAACGATGTCCGCCTCCTCGGCCGCCGCGCCGTTGTCCGTATGGACGCGGAACGGGTGCTCGCCGTCGAGCTTTTCGGCGCGGTCACGATGTCGCACCGTCGCCACGAGCTCGGACGGCACGAAAAGTCCCCTCGCAAGAAAGGCTTCTGCGAGTATTCCCCCGAGCTTGCCCAGTCCAATGATCGCGAGCTTCTTGTTCAGTCGTTCCATGATGTCCCCATTGTAGCCTCACTCGCGCGAGTCGTCGGTGCCCGACGGCGCAAGAGGGTGGAGCCTCGTTTCCTTCAGCAGCGAGGCGCGGGCCACACTACCCTTGCCAAATCTGGACTCGAGCCTGTCCCGAGCACGGCTCAGCTTGTCGTCCTTTTCTTCCCTGCCGAAGAGCGTCAGCTGACGAGGCGCTCCCATTGGGGTCAGGTTGGAGAGGCTTATGCCGAGGAGCCTTACCTTGCGACCCCGGGCCTCGACTCGATCGAGCTGCGCCAAAGCCGTGCGATAGATTTCTCCGGCGTCGTCGATCGGATCCCTCAGCGTTCTGGCTCTGGTTTCGGTAACGAACCGCTCGTCGCGAAACTTGAGCGTCACAGTGCTCCCCCGAACTCCGTGTTTCCTCAGACGCACCGCGACGGCGTCGGCGAGTCGCAAGAGCGTCTTGTGAACGAGGTCCAGATCAGAGATGTCCTCCGCAAACGTCGTTTCGTGACCGATGGACTTGGCCTCATGATGTGGCACGACGTCGCTGTCGTCGATACCTCGGGAGAGCTTCCAGAGGTGCCCGCCGAGCTTTCCGAGACGAAGCTCTTTCGGCGAGGTTTTCCAGAGGTCGCCGATCTTGTGAAACCCCTTCTCGTGCAGCCGCTGGGCCGTCTTGGGACCCACGCCCCAAAGCCTCCTCACGGGAAGCTCCTTCAAGAAATCGAGCTCCCCTCCCGCCGGTACCGCGACGAGCCCGTCAGGCTTTTCGAGGTCCGATGCAATTTTTGCGAGGAACTTGTTCGACGCGACACCGATGGAAGCGCGGAGCTTCTCCCTGGCCCAGATGTTCTCCTTGATCTCTCGGGCCAGGGCGACGCCCTTGTCGGGGACCGCAATCGCGCTCACGTCGAGAAACGCCTCATCGATGGAAATCGGTTCGACGAAATCGGTGTAGGAGTTGAGGATCCACATGATCCGCTTCGAGGTCGCGGCGTATTTCTTCATGTCACCACGAAGGTAGACGCCTCCCGGACAGAGACGGTACGCGCGACCGATCGGCATCGCGGAGTGGACTCCGAAGCTGCGCGCTTCGTACGACGCCGCGGCCACTACGCCACGGCCCATCCCGCCCTTGGGATCCGCTCCTACGATGACGGGCTTTCCTAGAAACTCGGGGTGGTCACGCTGCTCGACGGAGGTATAGAAGGCGTCCATATCCACGTGAAGAATCGTGCGCGGCATGAATTTGTTCCACGCGAACTCACCGGGTCCAAGAGCCCCGGCTCGCGAAACGCTCTGCGCCTCTCGTTTAAGAAAGTACCGTCAATAGCCCAGCCTCTTGCAGTAACCGCTGTTGTAGCAGGGGCGGTCGGGCTCGATCACACAGCTCTCTCGGATGGGAAAGTCGAGGTCCTCGCTACACTCGGGCCCGTGGTAGATCTCGAGCAGGGCAGAGTGAAGGTGAGCTCGCGATCGCCCCCCAGCGGCGAGACGCTTGCTCAGCTCTTCCCGAACGAGCCGTCTGACGTCGTCGCGATGAATCACGTTGCCTCGAGCTCGACGTGGTCGACGACGGCGATAACAGCCGCGTCGAGGGGGCTCTCGAGGCGGTCGGACACCATCGAGGCGGAACGGCCTTCCTGAACGACGAGCACACGATCGCCCTCGCCGGCACCGACACCATCGACGGCGAGCACCGCTGTACCTCGAGGTCGCTCGTCGATTCCGAGGGGCTGCACCATCAAGAGCTTCCGACCCTCGAGCTTGTAGTGTTTCGCGGTCGCAACGACCGAGCCCGTCACTTCGCCGAGGATCACGAGCCGCTCCTTCGATGCGCCTGGGTAGATTCGTTCCGTCTTCGCTCGTTCACTAGATCCACTTTGCCAACGATACTGGCGTCCGCGGGAACACGATCGGGAAGAAATGCAAAGGCGGCCTCTTTGCCGCGGACATAGATCACCCGTTCACCGACCCCGACGCCGACGCCGTCCAGCGCCACGAGCAGTGCTCCGTCTGGAGAGCCGGAGAATGTCACCGGTTGGATGACGAGCAGCCTGCGACTCTCTAGACCGGGATCCTTGAGCGTGGCCACGACGGTCCCAACGACCTCGGCGAGAAACATGGGCTTATCGGCTTTCCCCGCCGAGAGGCATGTCGACCTCGTCGACGATACCGGCGATCGCGGCATCCACCGGGCGGTCCGCGCAGCCCGAAACCATACGGGCAGAACTACCGGAGATGACGAGGACGAGATCTCCAACCCCCGCATCGACGGTATCGACGGCAATGACATAGTTGTCCTTGCGCTGACCGTCCGGTCCGACAGCCTGGACGACGAGGAGCTTGAATCCCTCGAGGCGCTCATCCTTGCGCGTCGCCACGACGGTGCCCGCCACTCTGCCGAGTATCATGCCGCTTCGAAGCCCCTCCTAGGGCGATGTCGACTTCCGCTACTTGCTGTTGGTCTTGCCGATCGGAAGCCGGTCTTCGAGACTACTGTGGGGCCGCGGGATGACATGCACCGAGATAAGCTCCCCGACACGTCGCGCTGCAGCCGCGCCCGCGTCGGTGGCCGCTTTACACGCCGCCACGTCGCCGCGGACGATCGCCGTCACATAGCCCGCTCCGATTTTCTCGTAGCCCATCAAGGTCACCTTCGCCGCTTTGACCATCGCGTCACAGGCTTCGACCATCGCGACGAGACCTTTGGTCTCGATCATGCCCAATGCTTCACCAATAGAATCCGCCATGAATCCTCCCAGTTATCGAAAAAACGTCCTTACTAGTTTCCACTGACTTCGCGAATTGCATCCGATATAAGCGTGACGAGCTCGCCCCGAGTGAGTTGGATCATTTCGTCGCCATTGCCGACAGCTTCCGCGGGAACGGGACAGGCGTCGCCGCCCGGCGGCCCGTCGAGCCGATAGACCTTCTGGCGCAGGTCGAGCAGGCGCGAGACTTCTCTCCTCGGGAGGAGCCGCTCGCCACCGAGCTGGCGCGAGATCAGAGTTATCTCGGCAAAATGCTCGATCACCTCCATCTTGTAGTACGCGTCGAGGATATCCCGTCCTACGGTGAGCGCTCCGTGGTTCGAGAGCAAGACGCCGTCCGAGGTGCGCACGAGTCGATCGACGGACTCCGCGAGCTCCTTGGTGGATGGCGTCGCGTAATCGGCCAGCGGAATGCACCCGAGTGTCACAACGACCTCCGCGAGGACCGCCCTGTTCAAAGGCACGCCCGCCACCGCAAAACCGGTGCACTTGGGCGGGTGAGCGTGAACGACAGCTTTGACGTCGGGTCTCGCGCGATAGACGGATAGGTGCATCTGAATCTCGGTCGAGATGCGACCCGACGAGCGCTCTTTACCCTCCATATCGCAAGTCACGAGCATCTCGGGCGTCAGGTAACCTTTGCAGACGCCCGCTGGAGTGCCAATGACTTCGTTCTCACCGGTTCGAACACTGAGGTTGCCCTCCATCGCGGCGATGAAACCGTTCGCGTAGAGGCGTCGCCCCGCTTCACAGAGGTCCTCTTTGAGCTTGTCGTCCATCCCTAGCTCGCCCTTTGAAAGGCGTCGCGACAGCGTTCGGAACAGAAGAAGTGGCGTTCGCCTGCTCGATGCTCGACGATGGCCCGCGCCTCGGGAAGGTGAAGACCGCAGACGGGATCGCGAACCATCACACCCTTGTAGACGGCGGTTGCGTGACCCGAACGCGCGTCACGCACCTGTCGTGGCGCCCCTCCGCTCATCCACAGAGCGACCTTACGCAGCGCGAGCCGGGCCAAGAACATAATCAACAGGAAGTACAAAAAGCGAACCATCGGTCTCAACTTCCCGGGTGCGCGGACTTCAAGGCCTCAAGCTCTTCGACTACGCCGGACGCTTCGGTCGAGCCGGGGGCCACGTCGATGAGCCGCTCCCACATCGCGAGGCCGCCCTCGATGTCCCTCTGGACGTAGAGCTTGATTCTACCCAGAGAGAGCAGACTCGCGGGATGGTTCGGGTCCAGCCGGAGCGTCTCCTCATAGGAGGCAACCGCAGAATCGAGGTTCTCCGCGTTGAGATAGCAGAGCGCGAGCTGATTTCGCACGTGAAGATCGGAAGGTTCGAGCTCGACTGAGGCCTCGAGCCAGACGATGGCCTCCGGATAGCGGCCCGCATCCATGTACAGGCGACCGAGCTCGGCTCGCGGCCCTGGGTTGTCAGGCTCGGACTCCGCCCTGGCCTCGAGTCTTTCGATCTGCTCCTGGTCGAGCTCGCGCCTCGCCTGCTGATCGTCGAGTCCAATGGACGAGCTCGATACCACTGGCGAATTGGATGCGATCGGATTGGAAAGCCCCGGTGACAGGGCACGAAACAGGAAGTAGCCGGCCGCGACCCCGAAGGACAATCCCGAGACGAAGAAGAGCAGATCCCTTTTCATGGCTCAGCGGCACAGTCTATCAGCAATCCGCTGCCGGCAAAAAGGGTTCAGGAACTGTGGCCTTCGGCCACCGGCCTTCGGACGTCGAAAGCGGGCCGACTCAAAATGCCGCTCTCCCAAAGAGATAGGATGCCGGTATAAAGGAAGCCGACCTGAAAGAGTACGAGGAAGGGAATCGACCCGAAGATCTGGTGACTCGCTGCGTATGCCGTGGTGAGCGTGAAATAGACGCCGAAGACGAGCTCGGCGAAAGAGAGCCTGCCGCGCGGACCGCGATATTTCTTCAGCGCCCAGCGATCGCCTTTGGATTCGATCCGATACTTCGGAGTTCTCACAAAGCTCGCGTCGCGGCCGAACAACCCCTCGAGCACCGCTCTGGCGTTGTTCAAGCTCATACCGATCCCGAGCGAAAGTAACATCGGCAGCACTTTTAGCCGGCTCTTCCAGTCTGCGTAGACCTCTCGTTGGGACACGATGTAGAAGCTCATTACCGAGACGGTGGCCGCCATGAACAGGGGAATGTCGATGAGCAGCATCTCCCGCCATCCCATGTCGAAACGGATCACAATGCTCGGGAACATCAAGAGCGAGAGGAGCACCATCAAGGGATAGGCGATATTGGCGGTGAGGTGAAAGATGGCTTCCACTTTGACGCGAAGCGGGAGCGCGCTCGCGAGGATACGGGGCAAGAGCTTGCGCGCGGTTTGAATAGATCCCTTGGACCAGCGATGCTGCTGGGTCTTGAAAGCGTTGATCGAGACCGGAATCTCGGCGGGGGCCACGACGTCGGGAAGAAATACGAACTGCCAGCCCCGCAGCTGCGCTCGGTAGGAAAGATCCATGTCTTCCGTCAGGGTGTCGTGCTGCCAGCCGCCGGCATCCACGATCGTCGTCTTGCGCCAAACGCCGGCGGTGCCGTTGAAATTGAAGAAACAGCCCGAGCGGTTTCGCCCACCGTGCTCGAGTATAAAATGCGCGTCGAGAAGAATGGCCTGAACCCGGGTCAGAAGCGAGTAGTTTTGGTTGATATGTCCCCAACGCGCTTGCACCAGGCCGACTTTCGGGTCGACGAATTGGTGCACCACCTCTTCGAGAAAGCTGGGCTCGGGCACGAAATCGGCGTCGAAAATGGCGATGAGCTCTCCCTGCGCCCGCGTGAGGCCGGCCGCGAGCGCTCCCGCTTTGAAACCAGTTCGGTCCCGGCGATGAATGTGGTGGATGTCGATGCCGCTCTGTCGGTGGTAGTCGATACGGCGCCGAGCGATCTCGGATGTCTCGTCCGTCGAATCGTCGAGCACTTGAATCTCGAGGCGCTCGCGCGGATAGTCCAAACGACATACCGCGTCGATGAGGCGCTCGATCACGTAGAGCTCGTTGTAGATGGGAAGCTGTACCGTGACAACCGGCAAGGAAGCGAAACGGCCCTTGGGCTCGGGACGACGATGACGATAGCGGTAATAGAGGAACACCATCAGGTAGCGGTGGGCTCCCAGGACCACGAGCGCGAGGAGCACCGCGAAATAGAGGATGAGGAGACATGTGTCCGACGAGAACATCGTCGTATCGTAGACTCTTGCCCCCGAAAGCCCAAATGAAGAAGTCCACATTACTCGGTCTGGGACTCGTCCAGCTCGCCTTCGCCGGTCTCGCCGCGCGTTTCGTCGGCCGCGAGACGACCTACCCGCTCTATCTCGTCTCCTATTTGTCGATGGGAGTGGTTTGGCTCATCGCAAGCTATCGCGTGCTCGGCGGAAGAGGCGCCACTCGTTTCGGCCTTCCAATCGTGATGACCTTCGCGGTTCTCATGCGGGCCCTCTTCCTGCCGACTACCCCCGTCCTTTCCGACGACATCTTCCGATACGTCTGGGACGGCAGGGTTCAGCATGCGGGCATCAACCCATACGTCTACGCTCCCGACGCCGAGGAGCTCGTCTCGCTGCGGGACGAGCAATACGAACGCATCAACAACAAAGAAATTCCCACCATCTATCCCCCACTGATGGAAATAGCGTTCTTCCTCGTCACCGGCGTCTCCGAGAGCGTCTTCTGGATGAAGGCTTTCTTCGTGCTGATCGATTTCGGCCTCATGGCCCTCCTCGCGGGTTTTCTGCACTCGCTGGGACTCGAGCGCGAAAGAGTTGTTCTTTACGCTTGGTGCCCGCTCCCCATCGTCGAGGTCGCAGCGAGCGGGCACAACGACGTGCTGGGGGCGGCCTTGCTGATGGCGGCGATTTGGGCGGTTCGACGCCGGAGGGGCCTCCTCTCGATGTTCCTTCTCACGCTTTCCGGTCTCGCCAAGATCGTCGGGCTCGCCCTCGCGCCGCTCTTCTTGCGCTTTACCGGTTTCCGCGCCTTCGTCTGGGCGCCAGCGCTCACGCTCCTGATCTTCGCTTCACCCTACGCAGGGGCTGGCACCTTGGCGTTTCGAGGTCTCCATCAATACACGACCCGATGGCGGGGCAACGACAGCTTGTTCCACGTCTTCTACGCTCTGACCGACTCGCTCGACGCGGCGAAGCTCATCGTGGCCGTCCTCTTGGTCACGCTCGTAATGACACTCGTCGCCCTGCGAGCTGCACCTCTGCCGGGCGCCTACCTCACGGTCGGAGCCATCCTCATGCTGACCACGACCGCCCACCCCTGGTATCTACTCTGGATCGTGCCTTTCCTGCCGATCTTCCCGACGGCCTCGTGGATGTTTCTCACGCTGAGCGTCGGGCTCTCCTACCACTCCGCCTACCTCGCGACTCCCGGCCAGCCCTGGGAGGACGTCACCTGGGTCAAGCTCCTGGAGTACGTACCTTTCTACGGCCTTTTAGTCTTTGGCGTTTTGCGGTCGTTCCGCAGTGATCCCGGTTCAGCTCGCCGTTTCCTGGGCTTTTCGCTAGACTGACGCGAAACCATGACGCCCGAGCGGCTCCGCACAGTCCTTTCGTCTCTCCAGGCAGGAGACAAGAGTATCGAGGAAACCATCGAGACCCTCCGCCACATCGACTTCGAGGACGTCGGATTCGCCAAGATCGATCACCACCGAAGCCTCAGGCGGGGTTTTCCGGAGGTCATCTTCGGGCCGGGCAAGAGCCCCGAGCAGGTCACCCTTATCGCAGCGAAGATGGCAAAGCAAGGTCATACCGTGCTCGTCACGCGCACTACGGAGGAGGTCTACGAGAAAGTGGCTTCCGAGCTTAGAGACGCGGAATGGCACGCGACCCCCCGGGCGATCGTCGTGAGGCAGCGCGAGCACGCTCACGGTGAACCCGCCGCGGTGCTCTCGGCCGGGACCTCAGACGTCCCCGTGGCCGAGGAGGCCGCCCTCACGGCGGAGCTCATGGGAAGCGAGGTCGAGCGTTTGTTCGACGTCGGGGTCGCGGGCCTGCACCGTCTGTTATCCCATCGGGACGTCCTGGCTCGAGCCGAGGCCCTTGTCGTCGTAGCCGGGATGGACGGAGCTCTGCCCAGCGTGGTCTCGGGGCTCACCGACGTGCCAGTCATCGCGGTGCCGACGAGCGTGGGCTATGGAGCGAGTTTCTCCGGCATCTCAGCGCTACTGGCGATGCTGAACAGCTGCTCTCCGGGTGTCTCGGTCGTGAATATCGACAACGGTTTCGGCGCCGGCTACCTCGCCGGGCTTTTGACCCGCAAGCGCTCGTAGGCCGCGCCGTTGACGTCCCTGAAGTTGGCTGGTGGGTTTCGCCGCGTGCTATCATAGCTGGTTGCGCTCAGCTCGAGAGTCTTGCTGTGGCCGTCCCAGGTAGAACAGAGCATAAGGAGCCTGGCGGCCTCCGCCCGGTGTCGATGAACGTAAGCCGCAGTGCCGAGAACGTATTAGAGTTCGACAGAATAAGGGAGGCCCTCGCGAGCCTCACTGAGAGCTCACTCGGCGCCCACCAGGCTCTGAATCTCATCCCTTCCGCTGACGCCCAAGCGGTCGAACGGGCGCTTTCCGAAACGAGCGAGGCCCGCCGACTCCATGAGGGCGGCGAAGGACTCCCCCTTTCCGGTCTTCCCGACATTCAGGAGGTCGTCAATACGCTCGGCATCGAGGGGCGGGCGCTCGACGTTCCGAGCTTCATCGCACTCGCGCGTCTTTCAGCGATCGCGACGACCTGCAAAAAGCTCCTCGGCGCGGGAGAGGGCGAGTTGCCTCTGCTCGCGGCCAGAGGTGAGGCTCTCCCGAATCTAGAGACGCTCGAGAAGGCGATCCGCAGGATCATCGACGTCGAGGCCGTGGAAGTCCGCGACGATGCCTCGAAAGCACTCGGTCGAATCCGATCCCAGGCCCGCCGATTGCGCGCACGGGTCGAGCGCCTACTCGAGACCACCCTGGCTTCGAGGGACAACGCCAAGATTCTGCAGGAGGCCATCGTCACGACGCGCAACGGAAGACCGGTGATACCAATCAAAGCCGAGTGCCGTTCGCTATTTTCCGGCATCGTGCACGGGGCCTCGGCGAGCGGTGCGACTATTTTCGTCGAGCCCTTCGCGGCTGTTGCGCTCGGCAACGAGCTCGCCGTGCTGCGAGACCGAGAGGCCGAGGAGCTGCGCCGCATGCTTCTGGAGCTGACGGAGCGTACCTCTGCGCGGCACGGCGAGCTTGAAGGCGCTTCGGGCATGCTCGCCGAGCTCGACCTCATCCAAGCCAAAGCGCGGTTCGCGGAGCTCAGTGGAGCGGCCGCGCCTAGCTTGACGACGGAGCCCGAGCTCCGCGCGGTGGAGGCCCGGCATCCGCTGCTGATCCCCGCGATCACGGAGCGGTGTGGTCTGAGGCGGCCCGAGAGCGAGCCCGTTCCAACCAGCTTCCGGCTATCCGGCGGAGTGAGGGCGCTTGTTTTCACGGGGCCAAACACCGGGGGTAAGACGGTGGCGCTGAAGACCGCCGGACTGCTCGCCCTCATGGTGCAATCGGGACTCCATATCCCCGCCAGGTCCGAGAGCAACTTCACCGTGTTCCGGTCGGTCTTCGCGGACATAGGCGACCACCAATCCATTGGCTCCTCGCTTTCGACGTTCTCGGCGCATCTCGCGAAAGTCGTCGCCATGGACGAGGGGCTCGAGCTACCGGCGCTCGTCATCATGGACGAGGTCGGAACGGGAACCGATCCCGCCGAAGGAGGCGCACTCGGAACGGCGCTCGTAGCGCACTTCCTCGCGCGAGGCGCTCTCGTCCTCGCTTCGACCCATCACGGGATGCTGAAAGCCTTCGCGCTCACGACCGAGGGGGTCCAGGCGGCGGCGTTCGAGTTTGACCCCAAGACCTACGCTCCCACCTTCCGAATCTCGGAGGGTGCGGCCGGCAGGAGCCTCGCCTTCGAAATGGCGGAGCGGCTCGGCCTGGCTCCGGAGATCGTGGCTCGAGCGAGACAGCTTCAAAGTGAACGAGAGCGCCAGGTCGGCGAGCTCGTCGAGCGACTCGAGGCCGATACGGCCGAGGCGGGGGAGGAGCGCCGGCGTCTCGAGCGAGAGAGGCGACGAGCCTCGGAAGCACGCGCCCGGATCGAGGCCGAGGAAGACGAGGCTCGTCGCGAGAGGACCAGACACGTCGCCTCGTTCCGAGACTCCCTCGAAGACGAGCTCGACAACACCCGGCAGGCGTTGCGCGAGCTCTTGTCGCAAGCCAAACGAACCATCTCCGAAGTCGAAGCTTCGAGAAACGAGCAGCGCAGCCGGCTCGCCGAGCTGGAGAAGCACGTGACCGAGGAGATTGAGCGCGCGACCGCACCTCTCAGGACGAGGCTCGAGGCGGTGAGTCCGGCGTCCGCAAGCGAGCCGAGCGGCGAGGTGCTCGCAGTCGGCTCCCGCGTCGTCGTGAGCTCGTTCGGACTGGAAGGACAGATCGTCCGTCTCCTTGGTGAAGAGGCGGAGGTCATCGTCCGCGACAAGAAGTTCCGATTGCCGCTGTCGGGGCTCGAAGCCTTGACCGAGGAGCAAGGCACGACACGACCCGGCTCACCGGGCAGGGACCGGGAGATCCGTCCGGAAAGCAAACTCGTCCCGAGCGAGCTCAACCTGGTAGGATGCACTGTCGAACAAGCCATCGAAAAGGCCGACAAGTTTCTGGATGATGCCGCTTTGAGCGAGCATCGGGAGGTACGGCTGATTCATGGCCATGGGACGGGGAGATTGCGAAAAGCCTTGAGGGAGTGGCTTTCCGGCCATCCCCTCGTGTCGAAACTCGCGACCGAGAACCGAGACGGCGTGACCGTCGTAGAGCTCAACGACTGAGATGGCTTCGATTCCGCAAGATTTCATCGATCTCGTGCGCGGCTCGACGGACGTCGTGAGTCTCGTCTCTCAATATGTGCCTTTGAAACCGTCGGGCAAGAGCTTCAAGGGGCTGTGCCCTTTCCACAGCGAGAAGACGCCGTCCTTTCACGTAAACCCGGAGCGTCAGATTTTTCACTGCTTCGGGTGCCACGAGGGAGGCGATGCCTTCAAATTCCTCATGCTCTACGACAAGCTCTCCTTCGTCGAGGCCATCGAGCAGCTCGCGGGGCGCGCGGGGCTAAAACTGCCTCGACTCTCCGGGCAGGGCAAGCGGGAGGAAGAGGAGCGGACTTCGCTCCTGCGGCTCCAGGCCGAGGCGGCCGACTTTTTCAAAGAGCGGCTGAAGACGTCAACCGAGGGCACCAAAACGCTCGATTACCTGGAGCGGCGCGGTCTCACGCGCGAGACCGTCGAGAGCTACGGTCTAGGACTCGCCCCCGACCAGTGGAGCAGCCTCCTCGATCACTTGACCCGGCGGGGCGCGCGGCCGGAGCTTCTGGAGCGCGCCGGTCTGGCCGTGCCCAGGAAGAGCGGTCAAGGCCACTACGACCGCTTCCGCAACCGCCTCATGATCCCGATTCACGGCGAGTCGGGAAAGATCGTTGCCTTCGGTGGACGTATTCTCGACGACGGCCAGCCCAAGTACCTGAACTCGCCCGAAAGCCCCATCTACAACAAAAGCGGGGTCTTGTACGGTTTTCACCGCGCCAAGGAGGCCATTCGGAAGGAAGGCTTCGCGATCCTCATGGAGGGCTACACGGACTGCCTCCAGGCCTATCAGGCCGGGATCGGCCATCCGGTTGCGAGTTGTGGGACGAGCCTCACGAGCGCTCACGCGCGTCTCCTCCGACGGTATACCGACAGGATCGTCGTGAACTTCGATCCTGACGTCGCCGGACAACGGGCGGCGCGGCGCAGCATCGACCTGCTGCTCGAGGAGGGTTTCGATGTCAAGGTGCTCACCTTGCCGGACGGGCAGGATCCGGACAGCTTCATTCGAGGCCACGGAGCCGAAGCCTACAGGAAGCTCCTCGCGGAACCAGCGGGTTTCGTAGACTTCTTGATCCGGGAGGCCTCAAAGCGCTACGATGTGCGTGCACCCAGGGGCAAGGCCGCCTTTTTGGACGAGGTCTTGCCAGTGCTTGGGAAGATACCGAACCGAGTGGAGCGAGTCGGCTACGTAGGCCCCCTCGCGGAGCACGCCGGCATCACGGACGGAGCCGTCCTTGAGGAGCTAAGGCGTCACGTCGAGACCAAAGCCCACCGGTTCCGACTCCCGACCGCCGAGGTTGCTGCGATCAAATTGGCGGAACGGGAGCTCATCCGTTGGATTCTGACGAGTCCGAAGGGGAGCTCGGTCCTCGATGAAGTCGAGGACGAAGACTTAGAAGGACTCGCCACGGCTCCAATTTTGAGGGCGATGAAGGAAGTAGCCGATTCGAGCGAATTGACGACAGAGAGACTCCTGGACCGCCTGGAGTCCGATACGCTCAAGAAGCAGTTGACGCGTATCGTCATGGAGCCATCCCCTCTCGGCCCGAGGCAGAATCCGCGCGATTGCCTCAACGGCCTCAGAAAAGAGCGCTGGCAGCGCCAACTCTCGCGCCTACGAGCCGAGCTCGCTCGGGGTGCGGACGACGACAACCTAACCGCCGAGATCCTTTCCCTGGCTCGGCGGATCGAAACGTTGGGAAGGGTAGAGACGAGAGCATGACGGAGGAAACCCGGATCGGTAATCTCGCCATCGAGGAGAAGTATGACGAGGTCAAAGCCCTCATCACCCTGGGCAAAGAGAAAGGCTACCTGCTCTTTGACGAGGTGAACGATATGTTGCCATCGGAGGTGAGCTCCTCCGAAGAGCTCGACGAGCTCTTTGACGCCTTCGGCAGCGCCGGAATCGATATCGTCGAGTCCGAAGAGAAGTACAAGGAGCTCAAGGCCAAAGGCCTGACTGGTCTCGGGAAACAGGGTCGGGACGTCGAACTCGACCTGACGCCGGGCGCGCTCGAAAAGACGAACGATCCCGTTCGCATGTACCTCCGCGAAATGGGAACCGTGCCCCTCTTGACGCGGGAGGGCGAAGTCGAGATCGCCAAGCGCATCGAGCGCGGAAAGAATAACGCTACGAGGGCCGTCACCCGAACCATCGTCGTGGCCAATGAGGTCATCGCGGTTCGTGATGTTCTCAAGGCGGGCGAAGTCAACCTTCGCGACATCATCCGCGTGAACGAAGAGGAGCTCACCGAGCAGAAGCTCGAGAACCATCGCAAGAAGACTATCCTTGCCATCGACAAGGCCGAGAAGGCCTTCAAGGCCTACAAGACCTATGGAAAGCGTTTCGTCAAGCTCAAGAAGCGGTCCAGAAGCTTTATCAAGGGAAAGTGGAAGCTCGCGCGGCTGCGTGTCCATCTCGCCTATCGAGTCCGCGCCGTCGATTTCACGGAGAATTTCAGATCCCGGATGCGCGAGCGAATCCACAGCGGAGTCGAGACCGCCCGGACGCTCGAGCGCAAGATGACTCGATACGAATCGAAGTTGGGTGGTGTGAAGGGTCGTGGCAAGGCGAAGGACGAGGAGCGGGCACGATTCCGCACCGAGATTCGAAAGTGCCGAAGCGAGCTCCGCTCTCTCCAGGAAGACTATGAGGCCTCCGCGAGCGAGCTCAAGCGCTCTCTCGAAAAGATCCGTGAGGGGGAAGCAGCCGCCCAACAGGCGAAGACGGAGCTCGTGGAGGCGAATCTTCGACTCGTCGTCTCGATCGCCAAAAAATACACGAATCGCGGTCTGCAGTTTCTCGACCTCATCCAAGAGGGCAACATCGGCTTGATGAAGGCAGTGGACAAGTTCGAGTACCGACGCGGGTACAAGTTCTCGACCTACGCGACATGGTGGATTCGCCAAGCCATCACGCGTGCCATCGCCGACCAAGCCCGTACGATCCGTATCCCAGTCCACATGATCGAGACCATCAACAAGCTCATCCGCACGTCGCGGAGCCTGGTCCAGGAGTACGGCCGCGAACCGACCTCGGAGGAGATCGCGAAGCGAATGGACATCCCCGTCTCGAAGGTTCGAAAGGTCCTCAAGATCGCCCAGGAGCCCATTTCGCTGGAAACTCCCATTGGCGAGGAGGAAGACAGTCACCTCGGAGACTTCATCGAGGATCGCGGTGTCGTGTCTCCCGCCGAGCAGGTCATCAATACGAATCTCAAGGAAATGACGGAGGCCGTCCTCAAGACACTGACTCCCCGGGAGGAAAAAGTCATCAAGATGCGCTTTGGTGTAGGCGACGGGAGCGAGCACACTCTCGAAGAAGTGGGACAGAACTTCGCCGTGACCCGGGAGCGCATTCGTCAGATCGAGACCAAGGCGCTCCGCAAGCTTCGGCATCCTTCGCGGAGTCGCAAGCTGAAGGCGTTTCTCGAAGGATCGAGGATCTGACGTAGGACGAAGGAGATTTCCAAAAGAACGACAAGCCGGGCCCATAGCTCAGTTGGTTAGAGCCACCGGCTCATAACCGGTCGGTCCTAGGTTCGAGTCCTAGTGGGCCCACCAGTACGATGCGAAGAAGGAAACACAGGAAGACGCCCGGTCCGATGCGGCCGAGAGCCCGAGAAGTGGCGACTTCCATCAAGGTGCCCCGACGGGGCACCTTTTTTTTTGGTTATTTGAGGTTTAAATGAAGTCCGACATCTTCAATCTAGTGAAGCTCCAGGAGCTCGATGACGCGATTCGAGGCCTGGAATCGAGGCTCTCGAAGATACCGAAAGAGATACAGGCGCTCGAGAAAGAGATCGCGATGGAGCGGGCGAACTTGAAAACTGCGGAAGATCGACTCACCAAGGCCCAGAAGCAGCAGAGGGCTCATGAGGGAGAGCTCTCGTCCACGGAGGAAAAGCGCTCGAAATTCCAAGACCAGCTCATGAAAGTCAAGACCAATGAAGAATATCGGGCGATGCAAAAGCAGATCGAAGCCTCCACGCAGGAGGTTGGGCGCACCGAAGAAAAGATCCTGATCGGCATGGATAGCCTCGAGGAGCTCGCACAAGAGCGGAGCGCGCGCGTCCAGGAGCTCGAGAAAGGCCAGAAGGAAGTTGCCGTCATGAAGAAGGAGCTGAAGGATGAGGAGGCGAAGCTCCAGGCGGAGCGCGCGAGCCGAATCGAAGCTCGCGAAAAGCTCCTAGAAATGATCCCCGAGGAGCTATTCGGCCAGTACCACAAGATCGCTGGGACCCGTGGCGGTGTCGCGATGGCCGCCGCAGTCGACGAAAGATGTCAGGTCTGCATGGTGCGTATGCGTCCTCAGGTCTTCAATGAGATACGAATCGGAGATGTCCTCCATCACTGCGACAGCTGCAAACGAATACTCTATTTCGCGGAGACGGAAGGAGCGCCCGCTACTTGACGGCGATGACGCCCATCAATCGCCCCACGTCTTTTCCCTCGGCACGATAGGAATAGAACTTATCGTTCTCGCATCGGGTACATCGCTCGCTGTCGTAAATCTGACCCTCGGGCACCCCCGCCTCTTCGAGCTGGATCCGATTGTCCTCAACGAGGTCGAGGCGATCACGGCCGCGTGGACCCGCCCTCCGAATGCGGGACAGGTCGTGTCCCGACTCCGCGAAAGCCTCGACGACCTCACCGCCCACTTCGAAACAGCAGGCCCGTATCGACGGCCCGATCGCCACGTGGAGCTCGTTCGGGGAGCAGGAAAGCTCTCGCCCGAGCGCTGTGACCGTTTCAGACGCGACCCGAAGCATCGTGCCACGCCAACCCGCGTGCGCGGCGGCCACGGCGTTTCGCCTGGAAGCCCAGAATAATAGAGGAACGCAATCCGCCGCGTGGACGATTACTCCGAGCCCGGGCTCCTCCGTGGCAAGCGCGTCGCACTCGGGGACGCTACGAGATTCGTTAGTGAATCCTACCGTTTTCCCGTGCACTTGCCTCATGTGCGCGGCGCTCCCGAGGCCGAGCGCCGTCGTCAAGGCTTCCCTGTCCCGCTCGCCCTGCTCCCGCCACCCGAATCCTCCCGAACGGTGGGTGAAGCCGTGAGGCACATTCCTCTCCGAAAGCGCTCGACAGGTCAGCAGCTCGAGGGAAGGATCGACGAGAGAGGACTCAAACATTGTCCTAACGGACTCGCCTAATTTGGGCAGGAAACGCAGGAATCACGGGAAAGCAGGAAAAAAGCGCCGGAAGCGAGCTGGTTCCCCGCAAGAAATCCTCTTTCCTGTGACTCCTGCCCAAACCAGCGGCGCGTCAGAGTGACCTGACCACAAATAACGTGACTTCATCCAAGGCTCGGGGCGGGCGTCAAAGCTTTCTCGTGCTGACTCTCGAGCAGCTCGGGCTTCATCCCGTTGTCGATATGGCTCCAGGGAAGAAGCTCGTCGAGCGAACGCTCACGATGGAGGTAGAAGTCGAGGTCCAGGTCGGCGTCTTGCACGGCCCGCCTGAGATCCGCTTCGTCGCGCGCCATGCGGATCATCGCCGGGGCGAGCCTCTGGTCCCCCGTGGACAAGAGGGCCTGGAGTCTCTCGTGGCGTGGCGACTTGAAATGAGCCTCGACGTTCGGAATACGCGCGAGGGCGCGCTGCAGTCGCTGGACTTTCTTCGTGAGATCGGAGAGCCGCTCCATGGGTAGCCACTGAAACGGCGTAGCCGGCTTGGGAATGAAGGGATTGACACTCGGGATCAGCCGACCGAGGCGGCCGCGTCGACGTCCATGGCGAAGCATCACCTCGCGAATGCCCTCGACGAGATCCACGATCCCGTCGAGATCTTCGGTCGTCTCCGTCGGAAGCCCGACCATGAAGTAGAGCTTCAGATTCTCGATACCCCGCTCGAAGATGAGGTCGGTCTTCTCGAGAATCTCCTCATTGGTAACGCGCTTGTGAATGGTGAAGCGGAGGCGGTCGGTCCCGACTTCGGGTGCTACCGCCAGAGTCCTTTCTCCACTCTCCGCCAGGGGGTCGAGAAGCTCCGCCCGGATGTCTTCGAACCGAAGAGATGAAACGCTGATGCGATAGCCGAGCTCCCGGAGCTCTCGTATGAGGGGAACGATCTCCTTGTGCGCTCCGACTGCGGTCGAGACGAGCCCGATATCGCTCGTGTGGTGCCGCGCCCTGCGCGCGACTTCGAGGATTCGCTCCATCTGGAACGAGCGCTTGGGCAGATAGTTGTACCCTGCCCAACAGAACCGACAGAGCGTGGGACAGCCTCGAGAGACTTCAACTAGGAACTTGTTGGACATCTCGGTGCCCGAGGTCAGCACGTAGGTCGCGGGAGGCGGCAAGTCAGGCGCTTTGCCCATTTTCGCGCGGACCGTTCCGGGCGAATGCGAGAAACGATGCGCCCGGTGTCTTAGGGTTCCGTCCTCCCGATAGGACAGATCGTAGAACGATGGCACGTAGAAGCCACCGGCCTCGTCGAGGTGCCGGAGAAGGTCTTCCCGTCGCTCGGATCTCGAGAGCGCCTCGGTGAGCACGGGGAGAAGGACCTCCGCTTCGCCGACCGCGACGACATCGAGGAAAGGCGCCATCGGCTCCGGGTTCAAGAAGGTGACGGGACCGCCGGCGAGAACGAGGGGGTAGGTCTCGTCGCGGTCGATGGCGAGCACGGGAATACCAGCGAGGTCCAACATGCGGATCAGATTGAGCTCGTCGGGCTCGAAGGTTACCGAAAAGGCAAGCACGTCGAACTCGCGCACTGGACGCTGCGTCTCGAGCGAAAGAAGCGGCGTTCCGGAACGCTCGTAGTCCTTCATTTCCTGCCGGTCCGGAAGGAACACCCTCTCGCAGACGACGTCCGGAAGCTCATTCCAGAACTTGTAGACGGCTTGGAAGCCGACGTTGGACATCCCGATGTAGTAGCGATTGGGATAGGCGAGGGCGATGCGGAGTTTCGCATCGTGGGTCTTTACGATTGCTCCGACTTCGCCATCGAGGCGAGTCTTGAGACGGTCAACGAGAAAACGGCTCATTCGGTCTTCTATTATAGAGCGCCGGCGGAGGGAGCGGAGGCAAGGCGGGGAGCGGCCTAGCGGAGCGCGTCCATCGGGGAGGGTACGTACCCGAAGGACGCGCTCGTCAGATGGAGGCTGGATGCGTCAGGATTTCCCGCGCCGCATGAACGTCGGGACATCGAGGTCGTTTCCATCCTCCGGCTCTATCGTTCCGAAGTCGAGGTCTGAGGACAAGTCGTCGGCGCCCTTTCGATAGAAGCCTTCCGAGCCTACTGCCATTTCCGTCGGATGTTTGTAGTTCGAGATATCGACCGGCGTGTCGCGACGCCCGGCGGAGCTCGACCGCTGGAATCCCGTGGCGATGACCGTGATCTTCATCTTGCCTTGCATCCGCGAATCCACGACCGCGCCGAAGATGATATTGGCGTCGACGTCCGATTCTGCGTGGATGACGGACGAGGCCTCGTTGACCTCGACGAGGCTCATGTCGTCACCGCCGGTAATGTTGATGATGACGCCCTGCGCGCCCTTGACCGAGCTGTCTTCCAGAAGCGGGCTGCTGATCGCCATCTTTGCGGCCATCTCCGCACGCCCCTCACCTTCGGCGATGCCCGTCCCCATGACCGCGTCGCCCATGCCGCGCATGATGGTTCTGACGTCGGCAAAATCCAGATTGATGAGACCGGGCACCGTAATGAGGTCCGAGATCCCCTGAACCGCCTGACGCAGAACGTCATCAGCAACGCTGAATGCTTCCGAAAGCGGCGTCGTTCTCTCCACCGTCTCGAGGAGGCGATCGTTCGGGATCGAGATCAGCGTGTCGACCTGATCTCTGAGATCTCGAATGCCTTCCTCGGCCTGAAGCTGACGCCTCCTTCCTTCGAAGGTAAAGGGCTTCGTCACGACGGCAACCGTCAGTGCCCCGAGCTCGCTCGCTAGTGACGCGACGATCGGCGCGCCACCGGTTCCCGTGCCGCCACCGAGCCCGGCGGTGATGAAGACCATGTCAGCGCCGTCGATGGCCTCGAGAATATGCTCCGTATCCTCGAGTGCCGCCTGCTTGCCGATCTCCGGGTCCGCGCCGCAACCGAGGCCCTTCGTGAGCTTGCCTCCGAGTTGTATCTTCATAGGAGCGTGGCTGGCACGGAGCGCTTGCTGATCCGTGTTCGCGGTGAGGAACTCCACTCCGGCGATGCGCGAGGCAATCATCCGATTGACCGCGTTGCCGCCACCACCTCCCACTCCGATGACCTTGATGCGAGCCCCCGCGTCGGGGCTGTCATCGATAGACAGCCGGCCGGCGTCGCCGGCGTGCTTGTCGTCTTCGAAACGTATCATCCCTGTACCCTCCCTGGTTTTTACCACTGACATATTCTCAACCGACCCACATCGAGACGTTGACGAGTCGACGAAAGCGCTCCCAAACTCGCCACCACGAGCCACTCGAGCTGGTGGGAATTAGCTTGTTGGATCGAATACGATGGGCATGAAGCACGAGACCGACCGCCGTCGCATAGGACGGATTGGCCACCACGTCGATGAGACCGCCGACGCCACTCGGCGTTCCGCAACGGATCGGCATGTCGAAGATACGGTCTCCGACCTCAGCGAGTCCCTCGAGAGCGGCGCTGCCTCCCGTGAATACGACGCCAGAGTTCAGCACGCGCTCGTAGCCAGCCCGGCTGATCTCCTCGTAGACGAGATGACAAATCTCCTCCGCTCGCGGCTGCAGAATGTCGGAGAGGAGCTGCCGCGAAAGAATGCGTGCCTTCCGCCCTCCGACGCTCGGTACTTCGATGGTGTCCTCGTCGGAGACCATCGTGGACAAAGCGCTGCCGTACTTCTTCTTGATCTTCTCAGCCTCGACGATCGGTGTGCGCAGTCCCACAGCCACGTCGTTGGTGAAATGGTCGCCACCGGTAGGAAGCACGGCGGTATGCCAGATCGTCCCCTTGTCGAAGATGGCCAGGTCGGTCGTCCCACCACCGATATCCACGAGCGCGACGCCGAGCTCTTTCTCGTCGGGCGTCAGTACCGCCTCGGCCGCGGCAAGCTGTTCGAGGACGGTTTCCGTGACTTCCATACCCGCGCGGTTGACGCAGGTCACGACGTTCTGCGTCGCGGTCGCTCCGGCGGTGATGATGTGGACGTTCGCTTCCAATCGCGAGCCTGTCATGCCGGTGGGGTCATGAATGCCGTCATGCCCATCGACGACGAACTCCTGGGGTAGAACGTGAACGATCTCGCGATCGTTAGGGAGCGAGATCGCCTTGGCCGCATCGATCGCGCGAAAGACGTCTTCGCGCGCGATCTCCCGGTTTTTGTTCGTGATGGCCACGACCGCTCGGCTATTGAAATCCCTTGATATGGCCTCCCGCGAGACCCACGTGAGCCGATTCGATCTCGACGCCCGCCATCAGTTCCGCTTCCTCGACGACCCGCTTGATGGAATCCACAGTCCGCTCGAGGTTGATGACCATCCCCTTGCGCAAGCCTTTGGACTCCGCGGAGCCGATGCCGATGATATCGACGCGACGCTCCTCGGTAACCTCGGCGACGATAGCCGTCACTTTGGTGGTTCCGATATCGAGGCCAACGATGTATCTGTCTTTCTTGCTTAGAATGATGCACCTCCGGAGGCGAAGTCGGTCGAGGTATAGCGCTTGGTATACATCTCGCCCGGAGTGAGTTCTATCAAACGCAGATAGATGCGATCGCGGAATCTCAGGTCCACGACAGATAGATTAGGAAAACGGTCGAGAACACCGTTCAGGAGGTTCGAGCCCCACCGCGTCGTCGTCATCGAGTTCCCGGACATGGACGCGCTGCGGAACTGGCACGACTCCGACGCCTACCAGGCCATCGTCGGCATCCGCCTGCGCTCGGCAACGACTTCCGTGATCGCAGTACAGGGGGTGTAGGACATGCCGGCACGAGAGACCATCAGCCTGGATGACGCCGAACGCGCCGCGGCCGCGGCGACGGCCGCCGGGCGGCCCAGCGAGCGCCCGTTCGCCCTCGCCGTCGTCGACGAGACCGGCGCGCTCGTCTACGCCGCCCGCAGGGACGGCGCGTCCGCGACCGACGTGCGGAACGCCGAGCGCAAGGCGTACACCGCCGCCTACATCGGGCGCGACACCGTCATCTACCGACAGCAGATAGCGCACGACGGCCGCACCGTCGCCGACTGGTCGAACGACGGCGTCACGACGCTGCACGGCGGGCTGACGCTGCACCGCGCGAGCGAGGTCATCGGCGGCATCGGCGTGAGCGGCGCCGGCGACGAGGACCGCGACGAACGGCTCGCGCTCGCGGGCGCCGAGGCGATGGTCAAGCCCGCGGGCGACGCCCGCCTGGCCGACGCATCGATACGCCCCCCGTTCCGCAGCGCCCCCGGCCCCGCGCTCAGCGACAAGGGCGCGCCCGGCCGATCCAACAAGCGCACGACGACGCGGCTGCCCGGCCTCAACGCGCCGGACGCTACCGCGCCGGACCTCGTGCAGGTCGGCGGCATGTTCTTCACCTCCGGCGTGCGTGGCATCGACCTCGAGACCGGCGTGATGCCCGCCGACCCCGCGGAGCAGTTCCTCAACGCGTGGCGCAACCTCCGGACCCTCGTCGAAGCCTCGGGGCTCTCGACCGACGACGTCGGCATCGTCACGAACTTCATCGACAGCCAGGACTTCCGGCCGCACATCAACACCGGCTGGCTGGAGCTCTTCCCGGACCCGGACAACCGCCCCGCGCGCAAGACCACCTCCTACCCGTTGCCGCCCGGCGAAGGCGTCGAGCTGCACGCGATAGGCGTCGCCGGGCAGAAGCGGCAGCGCATAGAGGTGCCCGGGCTCACGCACCGCGACCCGCTCCCCAACGGCGTGCGCATGGACGACTACGTCTTCTCGTCCGTCATCGTGCCGTGGGACCTCTCGACCTCCCTGCCCGTCATCGGCGAGGACGCGCAGACCGACCAGTGCTTCGACAACATGCGCGTGTTCATGGAGCACGCGGGCGGCACGGTGGACGACGTGGTGCTGCAGTGGGTATATCTGAACGACTTCGCCTACCAGCCGTACATGGTGGACGTGTACCTGGAGGCATGGCCCATCGGCCAGTACCAGGCGGCGCGCAAGACGTACCGCTACCCCATGGGCGGGCAGATCCAGATACAGGTGATCGGCAGGATCGGCGGCGAGCGGACGAACCACGAGATAGTGGGGCACGGCCACCACGACCCCATCCCGATGGGCGCGCGCGTCGGCGACCTCTTCTGCTCGTCCGGCGTCTCCGGCGTCGACACCGAGGGCCCGGACAAGCTGGAGCCGGTGGCGGGGGTCGCGGGGCAGGCGCATCACGGCATCCGCAACATCCGGTCGCTCGTCGAGGCGGGCGGCGGGAGCCTGGACAACGTCGGCCTGATCACGCTGCTCATCCAGGACTACGCCGACCTCCCCGCGATCGACGCGGCGTGGGCCGCGATGTTCCCGGACCCGGACGACCGCCCGGCGCGGCAGGTGATGAAGATGGGCGTCCAGCGCGGCAACCGCGTCCAGCACCACATGATGGCCGTCCTCTAACCCCCCCGTCATTCCCGCGGAAGCGGGAATCCAGAGGCCCCCGGTCCCTGCCGTCGTTCCTGCGGAGGCAGGAACCTCGCAGCCCCATGCCCCCGTCATTCCCGCGGAAGCGGGAATCCAGAGGCCGAGCACAGGCCGCTCATGGTGAGCCTGTCGAACCATCCCGCGGCCATCCTCGTCGTTCCTGCGGAGGCAGGAACCTCGCAGCCCCATGCCCCCGTCATTCCCGCGAAAGCGGGAATCCAGTGGACGTCCTCCCCTTGAACAAGGTGTGCAACCGGCCTCGGAATCTGAGCATCTTGCTGCCGGGGCTACGAGTAAACCGAGTGCTCTATTTGAGCATCTTGAGCACCTTGCGCCGCCCTGCACAAGGCCATGGCCTGCTTCCAGCAACATTTGAACAAGGTGCTCATCGATTTGAAAAGTTGGGCGGCGGACCCATAGACCACATCTATGGCTGGGCCCCGAGCTATAAGCGCGGTCTATGGCTGCTGCGCGGACGACGGTCATGCAACCAGCGTACGCAAGCGCACCGCGACCGCGATAGGGGCGCGTGTCACAACTCACAGGGATGAACAGGATGCACAGGATGGGAATGTGTCGTTTCCGTGATGGCGGGAACTTCGCAACCCTGCACGCCGCCGCTCATGGTGAGCTTGTCGAACCATCTCACGCAGGCGGGAATCCAGAGCCCGTCGCAAGGGAGTCTTTCGGCACCACATGTGATTCTCTATTCATGCCGACGGACGTGGTACTTTCGGGAGGCAAGAGACCAACTCAAATGGTATGTTTCTACCCATGCAGGAGAGGAGACCCCGGAAGCGCAATCCCCCGTGGGCTGAGGAAGAACTGGTCCTCGCGCTCGACCTATACCTCCGATCGGGCCTGCTCGACGACACCAATCCGGCGGTCGTTGAGCTCTCGCATGTTCTCAATTCCCTCAAGATTCAATCGGAACGTCCAGATGCGGACCGTTTCCGCAACCCGAACGGCGTTGCCCTGAAACTCGCCAATTTCGCTGCACGCGACGACAATTACCATGGCCGAGGTATGACGCGCGGCGGTAAGCGCGAGGTCGAGGTTTGGAAACAATACGCCTCGGACGAGGATGTCCTCGCCGCGACTGCCTTAGCAATCAGGGAGGGCCGAGGACTGCCAGCCGTGCAGCCGATTGAGCCTGCACATGCCCAGGTCGCCGATGTTGCGGTTGAAGCGCAGCACGTCGAACAGTTCCAGGTCTCCATCTCGGACAGGGTCATTGAGGCGACCAGGCGTGAGCAGAGCCTCGTATTGGCCTTCAAGCAACACCTCGAGAGTCAAGGCCACAGCGTAATCAGACGCAGGTATCAGCCAGGCGGTCCCGGTCTTCCGCTCTATTGCGATCTGGTGGATGAGACCGACCATGTGCTCTACGAGGCGAAAGGTGATATTCGACGTACGTCAGTGCGGATGGCCATCGGGCAACTCTTCGACTACCGTCGTTTCGAACAACCTTCGCCCGGTGTGGCAGTCCTCCTCCCGCGCGAGCCTGCCCCAGACATCATCAATCTGATCCATTCCGTGCCTGCATCAGTCGTCTGGCGGACCAATGACGGATTCGACAGTGCCGAGCCACCGCCTACTAGCATCTAGTAGTTCGGCGGTTTCGGCCACCTCGCCCACGACGTTCGTCAATCAGCGTGCTAGGCCAGGAGTCGGGAGGGGGGAGGGGCGGGTGTCAGTGGGGGGCGACACAGACCACACGGCCAATAAGCAACTCAATCACTCCATACACATCTTCATGCTTGCGCATAGTACCTATACAACAATATACTGTATATACCAATGACGCGCAGCAAGGCAAGCCACACGGTCGGAGGCCAGTAGGGTGCGAATTACGAGAATAAGTGTTGAGAATTTCCGTTCTTTGCACAATTTTGAAATGCTCACAGGTGAGGGTATCAGTCTAGTTGTTGGAGAAAACAACGCGGGGAAGTCGGCTTTGCTCGCAGCTCTCGAACAGGCTCTAGGGCGCGGTATGCCTGCATTTGACTTCGACGATTTTTATACTACCGTTTCATCGATGGATGTCTCAACATTGCCTATTATTCACATAGACATAGAAATACGGCCTGACCCTAACAAGACATTTAGCACCAATTTTTCCACCGAATTCGCTGATGATATCATCTTCGATTCATTACAACAACCGCTCTTGGTTTATAGAACCCAGGCACGCTACGAACAAACTGAAGAGAGTATCGTCACGGAATTCTTTACGCTTAGGACCGACGGCACGACTCGCCCTCTTGGAAGGAACAGGAGATTCACGCTTCGCGGATATCTTCCGTTCTATTTGGTTAACGCATTCCGAGACACTATCAGGGACATTCAAAGCCGCAGGGGTTTTTGGGGACGCATAGTGAACTCAATTAGTATCGATGCCACCACAGCGTCATCAATTCAACAGAGCATTGAAGCAATTAATCAAGCTATCCTCCAAGCAGCACCAAGAATTACAGAAATTGAGAACCGGCTACGAGAAATCGGCAGCACTATTCCAACTGCGGCACCTCCCGACGACATCGCCGTAACGCCTATGACCGTCGATCCCGCTCGTATCCTTCGCAATCTGGATGTCGTTCTGAGAACCGATGTCGCTCCTAGAGGTTTCCCTCTTGCCAGACACGGTGAAGGAACCCGAAGCGTCGCTCATCTCGCCATCTTCCGTGCATTCATAGACCTCTTAGCTCGGGAAGAGAATGAAAACTTAGAGGCTAGGCCTGTCTTGGGCATCGAAGAGCCTGAAGTACACCTACACCCGCACGCCATACGTGCACTTGGCCAAATGCTTGCCATTCCACCACGCCAAATGTTCTTGACAACACATTCACCTGACCTCGCTGTTTCAGTTGAGCTCACATCAATCCAATTGCTCAAGAGGCGGAATGATGGTACTGAACTAAGGTTCGTCCCTCGGTCTCACGGAAGTACGCCCCTCTTCAATCCCAGGGAACAAGTCAGACTTGATCGTGCTTTACGCTCTGGTGCGATTGAGGTTCTCTTCAGCAGGGCAGTTGTGCTCTGTGAAGGTGCATCAGAGGTTCAGGCCTATCCGCACTTTGCTACTGCGCTTGGAATAGATATGAACAAGCTTAGTATTTCTTTGGTGCCAGTTGACGGGTCCGATTTTTTCTGCCTAACCAGAATTATGGCCATTGACGCATTGGAGATTCCATGGATTGTTTCGGCCGACGGAGACAATTTGGAGAAGCTGGCTCGGCAATTGGTTCGACTGGGCAAGGTCACCGACAATGAATGGCATCAGGCAGAAGCAGCCGGGGCTCTACAGATCTCCGTTCTGGAACCTAACGATTTCTATACCTTACCGAATGGTCATAACCTCGAAGAAGAGCTCATCCGCGGAGGCGCGGCGCATGAATATCAATCTGCCATATCTAACCATATCGGACCTACTGCCTTGGCGGACTTCCTACGGCATGGAAGTAGCGCTCTTGCGACCATCGAAGACCAGCTCGTTGCCTTCATGAAAGCCGATTCACGAAGCGGTGGCAGACAATGGAAGGTTCTCTTTGCCGGTATTGTGGCCGAGCAACTCACTCTAGGTGGAACTGATGTCACTCGCATACCACCCACCATCGCCAGTGCATTACAATGGGCGAGCCGATACGCTGATGGCACGGCAACGAAGGCTTTCTAAATGACATCTTACGGGAATCGACAGCCAATCGATAGCTCCTACAGCGTAGCCCAGCCCCCTCTAAGTGGAGCGTACATCATCCTTGCCGGGCCAGGCACCGGCAAGACCACACTTCTTACGGAACGAGTACTTCACATCATTGAATCCACTCCAGATGAGAGATCTAAGATCCTTGCACTAACTTTCACCAATAGAGCCGCTGCCGAAATGCGCACCCGTCTTCGTGCCCACGGGGATCACTTTCTTTCGCGGCTATTCGTTGGAACGTTTCATGGTTTTGCCACACATGTCCTGAGATCCCACGGAGACGCCATCGGGTTGGCATCGGAATTTGCAATTTTGGACCAAAGCGACCAACGATCGGTCCTGCAAGATCTGTATGACGATGGAGAAATCGGCGAAGGGGTGAATATCGACAGCATCGTCACTGCATTTTCTAGGACTAAGAGTAGAGGTCCGATTGTCACCAATGGACAAAGAGACCAGGCGTCTTTCTCTTCCGAGAGTCTTGAGCATATTCATCAGAAATATCAGGCCAGACTAAAGCGTTCCAACGCGCTTGATTTTGGTGATCTAATCATTGAGTGCCTACGGCTGTTCGCTGACAATCCTGGTATTCGTAATCTATATCGAACAGCATATCCATATGTGGTAATCGATGAATTTCAAGACACCACTCCAATCCAGTTCAATCTGCTAAAGGAGATAATTCGTCCGGAGGAACCCAATGCATTCGCTGTTGCGGACGAAGATCAACTAATATTCGAGTGGAACGAAGCCCGCTTAGAAACAGTCAATCTCTATCTACAAACGTTTGACGCACAAATGACTTACTCCACTTTATCGCACAGGTGCCCCCCTGTAGTCGTTGAAGCCGCAAATGCAATAATTGCCACGAACCGGTTCCGAGTCAAGGCTAAGCCAGCCATACAAACACGGCTTAGGGAACGGGGAACCATCTTTCTATATGAAGCGAATGACGAAGAGGCTGAAGCGTCCTTCGTTGCCGCCAAAGTGCAAGGCCTACATCAATCGCATACGCCTTTATCTGAGATTGCAGTCATCGGTCGGAGCCGGAGGGTATTACAGGCGATCAACTCCGAATTTGACACCGCTGGCATCGCCGCAGGACAACCCTCTACAGCAGGATTAAGTGGCGATGAGGACGGTGAAGCTATTCTACGGCTCCTACGATGGCTCCAGAATCCTCGTGACGAGCAGAGTGCGCGTAGGGTTATTCAGTACTTACGCCCCTCACTGGGTAACGTTTTTGACCAATCAGTGCAAGCTGGCTTGCGAGAGGGCCTTCCTCTAGAGACAGCCTTGGCCGAAATACCTGAAGAATTGAAGGGAGATCAAGTACGACAACTTCTCGGGACTATTAGCCAATGGAGACTGCTTACGCGCAACACTTCTATGCTCATTAGTTCCCTTAGAAACGACTTGCCCAATCTGGCTGAAGATTCTTACAAGGAACATGGCATTGAGCAGGCTCTCACTACTATGGAAACTCTACTGCATGAAACCTCGAATACTCCACACACAAGGCTTACTGATTTTCTTGCAAGTCTGCCTGTGATTGTGGGCGCACGGGGCAAAACACCGGGAGGCGCCGTATCCGTCCTTACCTTCCATCAGGCCAAGGGCCTCGAATTCACAAGTGTCTTTATAGTCGGAATGGCTGATGGTGTCTTCCCCGATTTTCGCAGCACGGACAGTGCGCGCTCATTGGAAGAAGAGCGCCGATTGTTTTATGTGGGCCTGACTCGAACCAAGCGTGATGTTTTTCTCACTCTGCCACGCTCCCGACGGACCATAGCGGGTCGAGTGGTACCTTCGAGCCGTTCCAGGTTCGTTAGTGAGATACCACGGCAGTTACTGACGCAGCTATAGAGGAACTACCCCATACATAGGGGGCGATAGAAGGACATCTCGCCTAAGGCCACAACGCAGGCCCTCCCCCCACCCACTGACACGCGCCCCTATCGCGGTCGCGGCTGGGGCGCGTACGCTGGTCGGCGACGGCGCACCGCCATCGCGGATAGCGTCGGGGACCTTCCCTACCATAAGAGAGGAGGCGGTGGACATGTTCCGACGCGCCGTACACCCAGGAGAGGTCCTGAGGGACGAGCTCGACGAGTCGGGCGTCAGTCCGACTGCATTCGCGCACGCCATCGATGTCCCGCCCAACCGCATCAGCCAGATCATCGCAGGCAAGCGCTCGATAACCGGCGACACGGCTCTCCGCCTCGGGCACTGGTTCGGCGTCGACCCGCAGTTCTGGATGAACCTCCAGGCGCAGTTCGATCTCGCCGCCGCCGAGCAGCACGCCGGCGCAGCGGTACGCGGGTTGCCGGTCGCGCTGCGAAGCGCGTAACGCCGACGCCCCCGCCAGTCCCCACTCCCCTTGTGGCCTGCTCGGCCACCTGGGCTCCAGCCTTCGCTGGAGTGACGGGCCAGGGGATGCGAGGTTCCTGCCTCCGCAGGAACGACGGGGAGGTGTGACACGCGCCCCTTTCGCGGTCGCGGCAGGGGCACGTACGCTGGTCGGCGGCGTCACGAGCGGCCTTGCCATGACCGGCGACCGGCTGTACGATTGACGTACATCGTCACAACGCACGGTGCTTCCCTCATGATCCTCGGGTACGCAGACAAGCGGACCGAACAGTTCGCCGAAGGAGGATTCGTCCCAGCATTCCAGGGGTTCGAGCAGCAGGCAGCCAAGCGGCTCTCGATCCTGAACGCAGCCCCATCCCTGGACACCCTGCGCGGGTTGCCCAGCAACCGCCTGGAAGCACTCAGGGGCAATAGGGATGGGCAATATTCGGTCCGCATCAACCGGCAATGGCGCATCTGCTTCAACTGGCCCAGTGGCCACCCCGGCCCAACCGAAGTCGAAATCGTGGACTACCATTAGAGTGAAGGCAGTGGACATGTTCAGACGCGCTGTACACCCAGGAGAGGTCCTGAGGGACGAGCTCGACGAGTTGGGCGTCAGCCCGACTGCATTCGCGCGCGCCATCGATGTCCCGCCCAACCGCATCAGCCAGATCATCGCGGGCAAGCGGTCGATAACCGGCGACACGGCTCTCCGTCTCGGGCACTGGTTCGGCGTCGACCCGCAGTTCTGGATGAACCTCCAGGCGCAGTTCGATCTCGCCGCCGCTGAGCAGCACGCCGGCGCAGCGGTACGCGGGTTGCCGGTCGCGCCTCGAAGCGCCTAGCGCCGACGCCCCCGCCAGTCCCCACTCCCCTGTGGCCTGCTCGGCCACCTGGACTCCAGCCTTCGCGCGCGCTCAAGCGCGGTGGTTCGACAGGCTCACCATGAGCGGCCTGTGCTACAGCACCAAGAGGCTCACCATGAGCGGGGGCACCCGCACCGCCCTCTGGATTCCAGCCTCCGCTGGAATGACGGGTCATGGGGCGGGAATGACGGAAGGGGGATGCGAGGTTCCTGCCTCCGCAGGAACGACGGGGAGGTGTGACACGCGGCCCTATCGCGGTCGCGGCAGGGGCGCGTACGCTGGTTGGCGACGGCGCGCCCCCGGCGGACAGCGTCGGTCGACGTGGGGCTGTCCCGGCGCGGGGGGCGGGGCGTAGGAGTGGCGTGGCCCACTTTGGCGCACTTTGGCGCACTTTGGGCGGCACGGCGGCGCGGTCCACTCCTGCGCGGCGAGTCCACAGAGGAGGTTCGAGGAAGACAACGGCGGCCACGGGCCGCCCGCATAAGCGCTCCGCAGGCCGGATGCCGGCCATCCTGTGCATCCGTGTCCGTCCCTGCCGGTCCGGGAACGGGGCTGCGAGGTTCCTGCCTCCGCAGGAACGACGGGGGCCTAACCCGCCGCACTGCCTCTGGATTCCCGCCTTCGCGGGGATGACGGAGGCCTCCCGCTTGTCATGTTGAGCGTAGCCGGAGGCGGAGTCGAAACATCTCTCGGGGCTACGTTGGTGGACGACGGGACGTCTCCCGAGAGATTCCTCGGCTTCGCTCGGAATGACAAGCAGGGGATACGAGGTTCCTGCCTCCGCAGGAACGACGGGGGCGGGGGATGCGAATGGTGTAGGGGCGTCCCTCGTGGGCGCCCTTGAGGCCCAGGCAGCCACGAGGGCTGCCCCTACGCCAACCCTAACTCACGATGCGGCGCTTGCGGTTGTTGAGGTAGTCGACCAGGACGTACTGGCCCAGGTTGGACGGCGAGGTGTAGAGCGCGCGGCCGTTGTTGATGCGCGTCACGCGGTCGATGAAGTCCAGCAGGTAGTAGCTCGTCTCCAGCATGAACGTGTTGATGGTGATGCCCTCGGCCGTGCAGCGGCGCACCTCCCGCAGCGTCTCCTGGATCGTCCGGTGCGTCGGCGGGTAGCTGAACCAGGAGCGCGTCCCCTCCAGGTGGGCCGTCGGCTCGCCGTCCGTGATCATGAGGATCTGACGCGAGCAGTCCTTGTACGGGGCCAGCAGCTTGCGCGACATCGCGAAGGCGTGCTGCATGTTCGTGCCGGAGACCCACATGTTCCACGTCAGCGTCGGCAAGTCGTCCGTCTTGATGGGCACCGCGTAGTCGGAGAAGCCGACCATCCAGAAGCGGTCGCGGGGGAACTTGCCGCGGATGAGCGCCTCCAGGGCGAGCGCGACGCGCTTGGCGGCGCCCCACGAGCCGAACATCCCCATCGACTTGCTCTGGTCGATGAGGAGGACGGTGGCCGCGCGGACCACGTGCTCGGTGCGCCTGACCTCGAAGTCCTGGATGCCGACCTTCACCGGCGTGCCGGTCCCCTGGCGCTCGACGGCGTTCATGATGGTGCGCTGCAGGTGGATGTCCAGCGGGTCGCCGAACTCGTAGGACTTGGTCTCGTCCGTGTGCTCGCCGCCGGAGCCGCGCTCCGTCAGCTCGTGGTCGCCGGCGCGGCCCCTGCGGAGGCCGTCGAAGAGGTCGCGCAGCGCCTTCTGGCCTATCTTCCGCACGCCCGCGGGGGTGAGCTCCAGCCGGTCGCCGTCGCGCCGGAGGTAGCCCGCCTCCTCCAGCCGCTTCGCGATCTCCGCGAGCCGGTCGAGGTCCTTGCGGGCTTCGTCGCCGAGCAGCGCCTCGAGCATGTCGGCGTCCAGCTGGTCGAGGTCGCCGCGGCGCATCGCCTGCCGGATCTGCGCCTCGAGGTCGTCCATCGACTGCAGTTCGCCCATGACGTTCATCGCCTCTTCGAGCGTCATGTTCTCTTCGCCCTGGAAGGGGTACTGCTCCGCGAACCGGTTGAACGGGAGGAGTTGGCCGAGGTTGGCGGCGAGTTCGGCGAGCTCGTCCGCGGTGTCGGGGTCCATGGAGGCGTTCATCGCCTCGAACAGCTCGCGCCGCTGCTCGGGCGACATGCTGTCGAGGAGCGACTGCATCTGGCCCATCTGGCGTGCGAGCATCTCCATGAGCTCGTCGAAGCTGCGCGGCGGGTCGTCGCCGAACATCGCGCCCCACTTGTCCATGAAGCCGTCGAAGTCCGGTTCCAGGCCGTCGAGCTTGTCCCGCATCATCTGGTTGAGGTCGCGCAGCATCTCGGCCATCACGGCCATCTGCTCCGGGTCCATGTTCTCTATCTGCTGCCGCATCTCCGAGGCGACGGAGCCGAGCATCTCCCTGCGGAGCTCGTCCATCAGCTCCTGGAACTTGCGCTGCGCCTCCGGGTCGATGAAGTCGAAGTCCTGCAACTCCTTGATGGCGCCCGCCGTGCTCTCGGGGAGCCGGTCCAGCCGCTCGCGGTTGCGGTCGGCGCGCTGCTTGAAGAGGTCCCGCAGTTTCGACGCCTGCTCCGCCTCCTCGCCGCTCATGCCAGCGAGGTCGTCCTCGATCTCGCTGAGGCGGCGGTCGGTGCCGGCGCGCTCGGTGCGGATCACGTCCTCGAGCCGCTCCTTGAGGTCGCGCATCACGGAGTCGGGATCGTAGCGGTCGAGGGTCTGGCCGCGGCGTGAGCGCAGGCGTTCAAGGAGGTCGTCGAGGCCGGGCATGCGTGCGCCGTCCTCTCGCGAGCCGCGCCGGAGCAGGTCGCGGAGCGCGCGGCGGATGTCGCCGTGGTCGATGACGTCCTCGGCCATGGCGTCGAGGAGCGCGTCGGCGTCGGCGTCGAACGGCTCCTGGGAGCCGTCCCACCGGGAGTATCGGTAGAGCGTAGCCACGGCGGGATTGTATACCCGCAGGGCAACGGCGGCGCGGGCGCCCGGTGTAGGGGCGTCCCTTGTGGGTGCCCTGGGTACCCACGAGGGGTACCCCTACACCGGACACCACCGCGCGACCCGGCTGGTCGCCCTGGATTCCCGCCTCCGCGGGAATGACGACGTCCGCAGGCACGGTTGGCCGGAAGGGGCCGCGCCCACTACACTAGAAGCCTATGTTCGACACCGTCCTCATCGCCAACCGGGGCGAGATCGCCTGCCGCGTGATCCGCACCTGCCAGCGTCTCGGCATCGAGGCCGTCGCGGTCTACTCGTCCGCCGACGCGAAAGCGCTCCACGTGCAGATGGCGGACCGCGCCATCCACATCGGCGGGGCGCCCGCGTCGGAGTCGTACCTGAACGGCGAGGCCATCATCAAGGCCGCGAAGAAGGCGAAGGCGCAGGCCATCCATCCCGGCTACGGATTCCTCTCCGAGAACCCGGCGTTCGTCGAGGCGGTCGAGCAGGAGGGGCTCGTGTTCATCGGGCCGACGTCGAAGGTCATCGCGCAGATGGGCGACAAGATCATGGCGCGGCGGCTCGCGCGGGAGGCCGGCGTGCCGATCAGCCCGGGCGCGGAGGGCGAGATAGACGACGCACAGGCGGAGCCGATAGCGCGGGGCATCGGCTTCCCGCTGATGATCAAGGCCGCGGACGGCGGCGGCGGCATGGGCATCCGCGTGGTCAACGAGCTCTCGGAGGTGCGGGAGGCGGTGGAGCGGGCGCGCTCCCAGGCGCTGAACGCGTTCGGCAGCAGCCGCATCTACATGGAGCGCCGCATCCTGAACGCGTCGCACGTCGAGGTGCAGATCATCGCGGACCACCACGGCAAGGCGCTGCACCTGTTCGAGCGCGACTGCTCCGTGCAGCGGCGCAACCAGAAGGTGGTGGAGGAGACGCCGTGCGCCAAGCTGACGCCGGAGGCGCGGGCGGCGGTGCTCGACTCCGCGGTGCGGCTCGTCAAGAGCATCGGCTACACCAACGCGGGCACCATCGAGTACCTGTACGACAGCAAGGAGGGCCGCTTCTACTTCCTGGAGATGAACACGCGGCTGCAGGTGGAGCACCCCATCACGGAGATGGTGACGGGGCTGGACCTCGTGGAGCTGCAGCTGCGGGTAGCGGCGGGCGAGCACCTGCCCATCTCGCAGCACGACGTGCACCAGCACGGTGCGGCGATAGAGGCGCGCATCTACCCGGAGGACCCGGTGATGCTGCTCCCCACAGCGGGCACGGTTTCCGAGCTCGCCGAGCCGGAGGGGCCGAACGTGCGCGTGGACAGCGCGCTGTACGAGGGCTACGAGGTGTTGCCGTACTACGAGTCGATGATGGCGAAGCTCATCGTTCACGGCGCAACGCGCGAGCAAGCGATCGCAAACATGGTCGCCGCGCTGGACGGCTACCGCATCGAGGGGCCGGTCGTGAACATCCCGCTCATCCGGCGCGTCATGGAGCACCGGGAGTTCAGGAACGCGGCGTTCGACAACGCGTTCCTGGAGCGGATGCTGAACGAACCGGCGCGCAACAGCGCGCTCGCCGCCGCGATTGCCGTGGCGATGGCGCTCGAAGATGAGCCCCCCCAGGAGATACAGTTCAGCAGGTGGCGGATGCATGGTCGCCGCACGGCGATGGTGAACCGTCTCAGCAACGGAGTGTTGTAGTGAAACGTGTGCGCGTGCGAGTCAACGACGATTGGTACGACGTCGAGATAGGCGACCTCTACCAGCGACCCGTCGAGGTCGTCGTGGACGGCGAGACGTACCTGGTGGAGGTCGGCGACCCGGCGGACGCCGGCGTGCCGGTGCGGCGGGCCGCGCCTGCGAAGGCGGAGCAGCCCGGCCTGCGCGGCATCACGCAGGGCGACGAGCGCATCATCCGCTGCCCGCTGCCGGGCAAGATCGTCTCCGTCACGGTCACGAAGGGCCAGGAACTGGAGACCGGCGACGAGATATGCCTGCTGGAGTCCATGAAGATGGAGCAGAGCGTGCGCATGGCTCGCGGCGGCGTCGTCAAGGGCGTGAAGGTCAAGAAGAACCAGGCGGTCGAGGCCGGTCAGCCACTGCTGGAGATCCAGTAGCGCATGACCAGCCCGGACCCCACAGCACTGGACGAGTACCACCTCTGCTCTCTCAGCGAGCTGCAGGAGAAGGTGATTCTCGGCATCGAGTTCGAGCACCCGAAGTTCCGCAAGTGGGAGCTCGCCGTCTTCTGGGACGGCGAGCGCACGGGCGCGCTGGACAACTTCTGCCCGCACCAGGGCGCGCTGCTCTCCTTCGGCACAGTCTTTCCGGGTGAGGTCGTCTGTCCGCTGCACTCCGCCGTGTTCGACATCGTTACCGGCGAGTGCCTCGACCTCTACACGTACGACACGACGGCCTACGAGACGTTCGTGCGGGACGGCGAGGTCTGGGCGCGGCTGCCGGGCCGCCCGCTGAAGCGGACCCGGGGGTAGGGAACAGGGGCGCTGGAAGCTAAGGATGCGCCGCTACATTGCTGAATGAAGGCCACAGCGTACTACCGAAACATCGTCGAGAAGAGAAGGCCGTACCTCCGCGATGACTACTGCGAGCGCGTCATGCAGAGCCCGGAGCAATCGCTTCCCGATCCCCGCCCTGGCATTACGCGCATATGGGGTTACGTGGATGAACTGCAGCACTACTTGAGGATTGTGGTTGAGAACGACGGCGAGACGGTGCACAATGCCTTCATCGACGGGGAGGCAGAGCGATGGTTGACTCGGTAGTGCGAAAGCCGGAACCCGTCTACGACCAGGAATCGGACATCCTCCGGATGCAGTTCGAGAAGAAACCGAGCGTTCGGTCGGTTGAAGTCGCCGAAGGCGTAGTCCTGGACTACGACGAGGCTGGTCGCGTTGTGGCAATAGAGGTCGACGGCGCAAGCGTGCTCTTGCAAGAATTCGCGAGCAAAGCTGACGCTGCGTTGTCGCGCCCTGCCCGCTGACGAGCAGGCAACCCAAATGGCTGCGAGGTTCCTGCCTCCGCAGGAACGACGGGGAAGGGGCGTGGTTCGACAGGCTCACCACGAACGGGATGAAGCTCACCACGAACGGGATGGGATTCACCACGAGCGGAGTGAAGCTCACCACGAGCGGGATGGGATTCACCACGAGCGGAGTGAGGCTCACCACGAGCGGGATGGGATTCACCACGAACGGATGTCGGGTGATACCATCTAGCCCCGTGGCGCAGCGCGCGCCGCGAGACACTCACCAGCGCAAGGTCCCATGGCCCTCGAAAGCATCGTCGTTCGCGGCGCTCGCGAACACAACCTCAAGAACATAGACGTCACCATCCCCCGCGACCGGCTTGTCGTCATCACCGGCCCGTCCGGGTCCGGCAAGTCCACGCTCGCCTTCGACACCATCTACGCCGAAGGCCAGCGGCGATACGTCGAGTCGCTCTCCGCCTACGCGCGCCAGTTCCTCGGACGCATGGACAAGCCAGACGTCGAGTACATCGAGGGCCTCTCGCCCGCCATCTCCATCGACCAGAAGGGCGTCTCCAACAACCCCCGCTCCACCGTCGGCACCGTCACCGAGGTGTACGACTACCTCCGCCTGCTCTTCGCGCGCGTCGGACATCCCCACTGCTACCGCTGCGGCAGGCCCGTGCAGCACCAGACCGCGCAGCAGGTCACCGAGGCTGTCCTCGCCCGGCGGGGCGTGCGGCTCATGCTCCTCGCCCCCCGCGTCGTCCACAAGAAGGGCGAGCACAAGGACGTGATGGACGACGCCCGCTCCGTCGGCTTCGTCCGCGTCCGCGTCAACGGCGACGTGCGCAGCCTGGACGAGACCATCGAACTGAACAAGCAGCAGTGGCACACCATCGAGATCGTCGTCGACCGGCTCGTCCTCGACGGCGAGACGGAGCGCAGCCGCGTCCTCGACTCCGTCGAGACGTCGCTCCGCTACGGCGACGGCCGCATGCTCGCGGTCGATGTCGACTCCGGCGAGGAGCAGGTCTTCTCGGAGCAGTTCGCCTGCCCGTACTGCGGCATCAGCTTCGCGGAGATAGAGCCGCGCACGTTCTCGTTCAACAGCCCGCACGGCGCGTGCTCCACCTGCTCCGGCATCGGCGTCCGCCTCGTCGTCGACCCTGAGCTCATCGTGCCGGACGTATCACGCAGCCTGGACGACGGCGCGATAAATCCATGGTCGCGCGCGGGCTCCAGCACCGCGTGGTACTTCAGCATCCTGCGTGGCGTCGCCGAGGCCGAAGGCGTCGCGATGCACACGCCGTGGCGCAGACTGCCGGAGCGCGTGCAGAAGGTCATCCTCCACGGCTACCCGGACCGGCGCAAGGTGAAGGTGCGCCACCGCACCCACCACGGGCGTGTGTTCGAGTGGGAGTCCCGGTACGAGGGCATCATCCCCAACCTGGAGCGGCGCTACCGCGACACGCAGTCCGACTACATGCGCAACGAGATAGAGCGCTACATGACCGCCCTGCCGTGCGAGGCGTGCGGCGGCGAACGGCTGCGCCCGGAGACGCTCGCCGTCACCATCGCGGACCGCTCCATCATGCAAGTGGCCGCACTCTCGGTCGCCGAGGCGAGCGAGTGGGCGCTGGCCGTGCAGGGGCTCGCGCCGATGCCGCCCGTCGACCCGCGATGGCCGGAGCACGCCGACGCGCCGACGTTCTCCGAGCGCGAGCTCACCATCGGGAACCAGATACTCAAGGAGATCGGCTCCCGCCTCTCCTTCCTGCTGAACGTGGGGCTGGAGTACCTGTCGCTCGGGCGCGCCGCCGGCACGCTGAGCGGCGGCGAGGGCCAGCGCATTCGCCTCGCCACGCAGATCGGCTCCGGCCTCATGGGCGTCCTCTACGTATGCGACGAGCCGTCCGTCGGCCTGCACCCCACCGACAACGCGCGCCTCATCGAAACGCTCATGGGACTGCGCGACCTCGGCAACACCGTCCTCATCGTCGAGCACGACGAGGCGATGATGCGCGCTGCCGACCACCTCGTGGACCTCGGCCCCGGCGCGGGCGAGCACGGCGGCTGGGTCGTCGCCGAGGGCACGATACGCGACGTCGAGGAGAGCGAGGCGTCGCTCACCGGCGCGTACCTCTCCGGCCGGCGCGAGATCTCGATGCCTCCCACGAGGAGGCACGGCAACGGCAAACGGCTGCGCGTGAAGAACGCGCGGGAGAACAACCTGCGCGGCGTGGACGTGGACTTCCCGCTCGGCAAGCTCATCTGCGTCACCGGCGTCTCCGGCTCCGGCAAGTCCACCCTCGTCTACGAAGTGCTCTACAAGTGGCTGGCCCAGCGCCTCTACCGCGCCAAGGACCGCCCCGGCGCAAGCGACGGCGTCGACGGCCTGGACCACGTGGACAAGGTCGTCAACATCGACCAGTCGCCCATCGGCAGGACGCCCCGCAGCAACCCGGCCACCTACACCGGCGCGTTCACCCCCATACGGGAGCTGTTCGCCGCCCTGCCGGAGTCGAAGGCGCGCGGCTACATGCCCGGACGCTTCTCCTTCAACGTGAAGGGCGGGCGCTGCGAGGGGTGCCAGGGCGACGGCTACGTGCAGATACAGATGCAGTTCCTGCCGGACGTGACCGTCCCGTGCGAGATCTGCAACGGCAGGCGCTACAACGAGGACGCGCTGGAGATTGCGTTCCGGGGCAAGAGCATCGCCGACGTGCTGGAGATGACCGTCACCGAGGCGCACGACCTCTTCACCAACGTCCCGCGCATCAAGTCGAAATTCGAAACGCTGGAGGCCGTCGGCCTCGGCTACATCCGGCTCGGTCAGCCCGCAACGACTATCAGCGGAGGCGAGGCGCAGCGCGTCAAACTCGCCACCGAGCTCTCCAAGCGAGCGACCGGCAAGACGCTCTACATCCTGGACGAGCCCACCACCGGCCTGTCGTTCGAGGACGCCTCACACCTGCTGCGCGTGCTGCACCGGCTGGTGGACGGCGGCAACACCGTGCTGCTCATCGAGCACCACCTGGACCTCATCAAGAACGCGGACTGGATCATCGACATGGGCCCCGGCCCCGGCATCCGCGGCGGCGAGATCGTCATCGAGGGGACGCCGGAGCGCGTCGCCGCGCACGCGGACTCGCGCACTGCGACTTTCCTCCGCGACGCGCTCGCGAAGCACGGCATCGCGCCTGAGGAGGCGCCCCCCGCCCCCAAGCCGCGCAAGCGCGCCAAGGTGGGCGTTTAGGGGGAGATGGCTCTCCACTTCACCTGTCCGGACTATGAGGGCGTGCCCGTCTCCTGCGGCACGGAGGTCTGGCACGGGCATATACTCAAGAGCAGGATGGGACAGTCAGCGGCCAAGTGGTCACCGCTTTCCGTCAAGGAACGTGCGGAAAGGAGACAGGTTGCCATCGGCAAGCCCAGCGATAACGAAGTAGCTGCTCTCTTGGACGTCGACGCCCCCACCTCAGCCATGCTCCGGTGGGACGACGAGCGCTTGGCGTCGCTGGCGCACGCCTACTATCCCGACGCGGACATCTTCTACCTGCGTGAAGAGCCGGTACAGGCCGCGGACAACCTGCACACGGGCCGGTATGCCGTACTGCGCCTCCACCCCGAAACGAACGAGGTCCTGGGCGCCCACGTTGAGGGCTGGGAGCGGTTCTTCCTCCCCCAGCACCCGGAGTTCAGAGAAGGCTGGGAGCAAATCATCAAGCCCCATCTCGCCAACGACCGCCAAGCGAGCACGGAGGAGATCGCGCAGTACAACCTCGCCCTCATCCACCGCATCCTCGACTGGCTCCGCGAGTCCGAACGCCCTGCCCCAAAGGGCGCCAAAGCGAGCGCCTGAGCCCTACACGTCATCGCGCGTAGCCGCATAGCCGTTCATGCATTAGAATGCATACATCACACGATTGAATCGTGTGATGGCCGCACAGTAGAGGTCACGCTAGGGGCCAGGTAAAGATAAGGTGGGCGTTTAGATATGCCGTAGGTCGTCTATGGCCCGCCAGTAGCCGCGCTCATAGGCGCAGTAGGCGCACTTATGCCTCCCTCTCCCGGCTTGATTTTCGGGCAAGTGCGCCATCCGTTGATCCAATTGCTCCCTATTGGTGCTGTTCCGTTGGCCTGCATGTCTGGGGCAATCGGCATTTGCGGGCCACTCCGCTGAGCGGGGAATGACGATAGTCGAGCCGTCAGCCAGAGCCTGCAGGTCGTCTATGGCCTGCCAGTAGGCTTGCTCATAGGCACAATATACACATTTGTGTCTGCCTTGCCCCGCTTGATTCTGGGGCAAGCCTGCCATCTGTCCATCTAAGTGCTCTCTATTAACAGTGTTATGCTGGCCTGCATGTTTGGGACAATCCCCAAGTGCCTGTCTGTTTGCGAGTCCTCTGAGTTCCTCATAAGCGACCCTAAGACGATCAGGAGGGTTGGGTGTGAGAGGAACTGATGCTGCCCTTGTGTAGAGTTCTCTGTACGCATCAACATACTCTTGGGTAGGTACAAAACAGTGTTCATGCTCGATGGCACGCTCAAAGATGTTGCATGCCTGGAAAATGACAGAATCGTCTGTCGTCCCTGTGATAACTGTGTTCACCTCAAAATTGCTCCAAAGCCCACCTTGCGTTAAGTTTGATGAGCCAGCTAACACATGGGCATTCCCAGTTGTGGCCGTGCAAATGTAGAGCTTGGGGTGAAAAGCCTGGCTAAGAGTCAAGCCCCACTCCGAGTACGCGTGATGCGTGACCGCACTTGGATAATCATCAGCCAGTCTTCTGAACTGTTCTATCGCGTCGGGGTCGGTAATGTGGAAGTCTAGCCCATAGACGACCTGCACCTCCCCGCCGACGGAGAGAACCCGCCTGAACGAGTCCAACAGTCTGGACACACCTGAACCTTTCGCAAACGCAGTTGCGATGCGAACATGGTTAGCCCATCTCAAATTCTCAATGAGTTCGTCGCCAGCGGGCCGACTGGCATTGTCTATGATCCGTATCTCCACCATTGCGGCATGCGATTCTAAGCACCGCCGCGCAACCTGTCTACCTAGAACCTGCTTGCCGCGAACTTCCGCTCATCTTCGTCAGGGCGCAGCTTCCTGAAGATGAACAGATGCTCGTGCATGGTGTCCAGGAAGTTGCGCAGGAACCAGGGACGCCACCGCCCACGAGCAGTCTGGACGTTGTGTTGCAACTTGATGACGTCCTCTTTCAGGATGAACCCGGCATGGAGGAAAGCACTCAGCGTCCGGTAGGCCATCGGTACGTAGTGCGCGTACTTGTGCGTATCGCCTATCAGAATGCCCGCGTAGCCGCCAGGTTTGAGCACCCGCAAACTCTCCGCGGCGACCACTGCCATGCCATCAAAGAACTCGTTGAGCGTGTGTACCTGCGATAGGTCGCCCTCAATGGGCGCGGCCTTGGAGTACGGAATGATGTTGGCATACGGCGGGTGCGTGGCTATCAGGTCAATGCTGTCCGACGGGATCGCATCAAGGCGGCATGCGTCTCCTTCGAACAGCTTTATCTCGGGGAGAGGTTCACTCAGCAAGTCGTCCATCGGCGTCGGAAGGTCAAAGTTCAGCCTGTCCATGGCGAGCATGAGCGAATCACGGTTGATATCCACTCCAATGCCACGGCGCCCCAGCAGTTTGCACTCTACGAGCGTTGTACCGCCCCCGACCATCTGGTCGAGCACTGTATCGCCCGGTTCGCTGTACTTGAGAATGAGGTTCCTCGGTACCCAGGGCGACCAGTTCCCACGGTAGCTTGCCTTGTGCGTAGCCCAGTTCCCCCGGTTGGGGAAAGACCAGACAGTCGTCTGCTGCTCCTCATCCTCCTTTGGACCGAACGTCTTCACGCGCCGGTAGCCTTCGAGACGGATGTCCTTGCCTTCGACTAGGACCGTCTCATACGCCTTCACATACTTGGAGTAGCTGGACCAAGTGGCCTCCTTCATCTTGCGAAGGCCCTGGGCGAGGGTCCGGCCGCGGACAGGCGCGGATGGTGGAGTAGCCATGTAAGGAACCACCGTCTCCTGCAGATTGCCAGTTCCGGCTTTGGGTTTGCGTGTGGAGCGTTTAGACGACATATGCGCTATTCCCAGATAGGGCTCTCGTAGAGTTCGATGAATCCTTCAAAGGATTGTGAGGTCTCTCCTGTGAAAACGCCCCATTCGTAAACCAGGATGAATAGCTCGTTCCAAGAGAGGTTGTCCCCATCGGCCGTTTCATGCATACCATCATCCAAGAGAATATGCCCGTCCCTTTCAACGGCCTGCAAAGGTACGTCGCCTATTATTTCCCATATCGCGACGTTTATCTCCTCCACCGTCAGAGCTCGGCCACGGGTTGCCACTAAATGCTCGGCAAGTTCTCTGTCGATCTTCTCCTGGTCAACGTCAGACAGCGGGTGAAGGTCTTCTTGCTCAACCAAGTTAAGCATGACACGTCCGAGTCCTTCAGCGCGGGCCGTCTCTCGTGCCGCACGTACGGCCTTAGGACCAGTCGAAGCTTCTACCTCGACCCTATGCCTGGCTCCCTTGGCAGAGAATGTCACGTAGTACCTTGGCATGATGCATCCCCCTGTCTGCATTAGCTGTATTGGCAGCAATATAAGCTGTATCGCTTATATTGTCAACCCTCCTTTGGCCGACCAGGGAGAGGAGGGGACTGCCTGTACTGCTCAACTGCCGCCCGCGAGGTGACGTAGTTGCGGCCAATCTTCCTGCCCCACAGGTTCCTAATGGTTACGAGATGCCTTAGGTGGGACAGGGAGTAGCCAGAGAGTTCAGATGCCTCCCGCAAGGAGATCAAGTCGCTTGGGTCTGACTGTATCTCCGCCATCAACGCGGATTATAGACACCCCCACCCGCCCCCGATAGCCTCGACCCATGCGCGCGCTCCGAGTCGCACTCGCCCGGTGCATGGTGCGGACGGTCATCCCCACCGTATTCCGTCGCGCGAACGCCCTCATGTCGTGGCTGGTGCGCTCGCCGCTGCACCCGCTGCTGCTCGGGCAGGTCCTCGTCGTGCGCTGCGAGGGCCGGCGTACCGGCAGGACGTACTTCGTCCCGGTGACGTGCCGACCCTCCGGCGGCGAGGCGCTCCACGTGCTGACGAGCGTTCGCGGGCTGTGGTGGCGCAACATCGAGAGCGGTGCTCCGGCGACGGTGTACTACCGGGGCCGCGAGCGTGAGGCGCGCATCGACGTCGTGCGCGGCGTCGACGCCCCGTCGGAGGTCGAGCGCGCGCTGGCGTCGCGGGGCGTTGTTGCTCGGACGCTCGTCGCGCTGCCGGCGTCGGAGTCGGTGCTGCTTCGCGTGTGGCTGTCGCAGGACGTGTGACACGCGCCCCTTGGACGGCACGGATGTGGGCGCTACACTGGCCGCAAGCGGCCACGCCGCCGGAGAGGACACGATGAGCAAGGACCTCGAGTTCCCCCAGGAATACGAAGAAGCGATTGCGTCGCTCGACCGTGAGCAGATGCGCATCGACCTTGAACAGTTCGGACGAGACAGTCGCTACCTCTCGTCCATCATTCCGGAGTTGCGCGCGAAGCACCCGGACTGCTGGGTCGCGGTGTACCACGAGCAGATCGTTGGCGTCGGTCCCAACCTCAAGGAACTGCTGGCGCGAATGAACGCCCAAGGACTCAAGCACAACCTTGCCCTCGAATACATCTCGAAAGAGCCTGTGCTGCTGATCGTATAGCATGGCGATAAACGGCTATTTCAAACCCTCACATCAGGAGCCCGCGCCATACGTCAGTGGCAGCGTCTATCTTCCGCGGCTCGGTGTGGGAGACCGGGTGGACTTCCTCCTAGACACGGGAGCGGACGCCACTACGCTGCATCCCCGTGACGCGGGCAAACTGGGCGTTTATGCCCATTCGTTGGGGTCGGCATCGGTCAGCGCCAAGGGTATCGGAGGCCCGATGCAGTACACACCGGAGTACGCTCTCGTCTCCTTCTTCGACCAGGACGCAGGGGACTGGCGCAACTTCCGCATACAGGTCTACATCGCTTCCCCTGAGAACGAGTACGAAGTTGGCGGGCTGCCGTCGCTGCTCGGACGAGACGTCCTCAATCGCTGCCGCTGCACGCTCGATGCCGCCGAGAACAGCGTCACCCTGGAACCTCGCTCCGGCTCGCCTTCCGCCTGAACCGGGACGTGTGACACGCGCCACTTACGCGGTCGCCCCGCCGAACGGTACGCTGATCGGTGTAGGGGCGTCCCTTGTGGGCGCCCTGGGCCTTACGAGTGGCGTGTTACCAAATGTTGCGAAATGTTGCACTTGCGGCGGGAAAATCAGCTCACTTCACTCGTAACCCCCGCCTTCCGCAGGAGTACGAGCGGCGTCACAAATCAGCACACACAGGCACAGCCCCGTACCGACTACGGCACGAAGCACGTCTGGAAGGTAACAAGCCGTCGCATCGTGAGGCGTCCACAGCGGTTCGTGGTGAGCTTGTCGAACCACAACCGCTCCACCCCACGCACCCGCTACTGCGCGGCGCGTGCGGCCCGACGACCACCCTGGATTCCAGCCTCCGCTGGAATGACGGGTTGCTGCCACGCTTCAGCGCGCCAGCGGCGGTGGGTGACGGGAGTCTACCGGTTGGGGGTCTGCGGCGGCGTGGGGAGCCCGCCGGCCAGCGAGCCGCCGTCCACCAGCAGGTCGGCCGCCGCGATGAAGTCGGCGTCGTCCGACGCGAGGAAGACCATCGCCTTGGCGATGTCCGGCGGCATCCCCTGCCGACCCACGAGGTTCGACACGCCGCGGCCCTCCGACGGCAGCTCCTCCTGTCCAACCGGCGAGCCGATGCGGTTGGGCGTCAGCGAGTTCACCCGCACGCCGAACGGCGCGAACTGGATGGCGAGCGAGCGCGTGAGGTTCAGCACGCCGCCCTTCGCCGCCGAGTACGCCGTCGCGTCGGCGCGGCCCCGGTGCCCGGACGTGGAGGCGACGTTGATGATCTTGCCGCCGCGCCCCTGGTCCCGCATCTGCCGCCCCACGTACTTCGCCGTCAGGAACACGCTCTTGAGCGTCACGTCGATGATGCGGTCCCATTCATCCTCCGGCAAGTCGAGCGCGGGGGTGTGGTCGGTGATCGCCGCGTTGTTCACGAGGATGTCGACGCCGCCGAACGCCTCGACGGTCGCGGTCACGATGTGCTGCACGTCCTCGCTCGACGACACGTCCGCCTGGACCGCGATGGCGCAGCCGGGATGCCCGGCGTTGATGGCGTCGGCGACGGCCTGCGCCGCCTCCAACCGCATGTCGACGAGCGCCACCTTCGCGCCCTCCTCGACGAACGAATGGCCCACTGCCTCGCCGATGTTCCGTCCGGCGCCGGTGACGATGGCAACCTGGTTCTCCAGTTTCATGCGTCTGCTCCTGTTGTGATCAGCCAGCCTTCGCGTTCACAGCTTCAACCCCATGCAGCATGGGTACGGACGGGCTCCCTCACACCTTGGAGAGGGAATGGTCCATGCGCGGGAGGAGGTCGGCGCGCCAGTCGTCGGAAGCGGCGAGGACGTTCTCGGCGGCGCGCAGCTCGTAGTAGCGGGACGACGCCCCGGGCGGGTCGCCTCCGTCCTGCACGGTGCGCACCGCCTCTTCCAGCAGCTTCCGCGCGGTGATGATTGCCCGGTCCGCGGGGCCCAGGTGCTCGCGGGAGCGGTCGACGATCGGCCCCATCATCTCCTGCACGGCGCGGTCCTGCGTGTTGATGCCGACGATGCCGGTGAACGTCTCCGTCTTCTGGGCCGCGCGGTCTATCATCCAGCCGTTGGAGCGGTTGCGGACGGAGCGGAAGCCGTTCTCCCAGTCCACGTCCACGCCGAAGACGTTGCCCGTCTCCTCCGGACCGGCCTTGCCCTTGGCCAGCGGTGTCTCCTCGTTGTAGTACCAGTTCCACACGAGGCAGTGGTGGTCGTCTATCGGCGTCCAGTGGTGGCCGTGCGTCTGGTTGTGGATGCCCCTGCCCGCGGGACGCAACTGCGTCCACGGCATCACGAAGTGGTAGCCGCGCACGTACTGCTGGTCCGCGCCGAGCTGGCGGACGCCGAAGTAGCGGTAGCCGTAGTCCGTGATGTCCACCTCAAGCGACGGCGCGTCGCCCTGCACGAAGGCGTCCGTTACCGGTATGCCCGGCTGCGAGGCGTTCTGTCGCAGCGCCCGGTGCATGATCGGCGCATGGGAGGTGTCTATCCCGCCCTCGAGCGCCTGGAGCCAATTGCAGTCCTCCACCACCTTCGTCACCACGCGCTGCTCTGCCGGCACGCTCGTCCACGCGAAGTTCGGAGGCGGGGGCTGCTTCTCCTTCGGCCCCATGTACACCCACAGCACGCCTCCCGCCTCGGCGACGGCGTAGGAGACCGTCTTGACCTTGGATGCGAACTGCTTCGGCTCGTTCATCTGGTCGACGCACTGACCCGTCACGTCGAACTTCCAGCCGTGGTACACACAGCGCAGGCCGTTCTCCTCGTTCCGGCCGAGCCAGAGCGACGTGAGCCGGTGGGGGCAGTACTCATCGAGCACGCCCACGCGTCCGCTCGTGTCGCGGAACGCAATGAGGTCTTCGCCGAGGAGGCGCAGGCGCACCGGAGGACAGTCCGGGCCCGGCAACTCCCAGTCGAGCAGCGCCGGAATCCAGTAGCGCCGCAGCGTCTCTCCCATCGGCGTGCCGGGGCCAACCCGGGTCAGCAGTTCGTTCTGTTGAGCAGTCAGCATCGCCTGACGGCCTCCCGCAGTGTGGACTACATCGCAAGATACTCCCAGCCCGCAAGCGGGGCAAGCCTCGCGGCTTCGCCGGCAGGAGTAGCCTGACGAAGCATCTGCCCACCCCCTCGCACAGATTGCGATACGATGCTCTCGCAACCTCCACTGCCTGCCCCTCCTGAGCGCATCGCTTGAACACCAGCTGCCCGCAATGCGGCGCCGCGAACGCCGTCCACCACCGCTTCTGCTACTACTGCGGGGACCCGCTCACGTCCGCCGGCAGTGCGCCCCTCCCGACCACTCCAAGCCCGACGCCGTGGCGGATGCCCACGGCAGAAGTCAGAGGAGCCGTCGCAGCAGGTTGGGCCTGCCTCAAGAGAGCGGCGCCGGAACTCGTCGGACAGTTGACCAGAGCGCTCAGGCCGCTGGCGGCAGCGTTCCCCGCCCATTCCAGGCCCGCCGACGCGGCGGGCCGCATACGGCTCTGGGAGGTTGCCGTCCTCGCGGCGTTCACGTTCCTCGCACTCGTCATCCGGGTACAGCACCTGGAGACCGTGCCGCCCGGCATCGCGAACAACGAAGCGGAGCTGGCGCTCGAGGCGCTGCGCGTCTCAAGCGGTGAGGTGTGGCCCGGCGCGTGGACCGGCGTTGCGATGGGCTCACCGGCCGGCGTCGTCCACCTGCAGGCGCTTCTCCTGCTCTTTCTGGACGCGAGCATAGCCACGGCGAGGCTGAGCGCCGCACTCCCGGGCGTGGCGCTTATCCCCATCGCGTACCTGCTCCTCCGGCAGCTCTTCTCCGCCCGTACCGCCCTGCTCACGGCGGCGTTCCTCACCTTCCACGTCTGGTTCCTCGTCTTCAGCCGCATCGCGCTCCCGGCGATGCCCGCCGTCCTCTGCTTCACAGGAAGCATGTGGCTGCTCATCGCAGGAGTTCGCTCGAACCGCTCGTGGATCGCGGGTGTGGGAGGCGTCCTGTTCGGGCTCGGGTGGTACGCGTCCAAGTCGTTCCCGCTGTACGCCGCTGTGGTGTGGGGGGCGCTGGTCCTCCTGCTGTTGCTGCGAAAGGAGACGCGCCGCGCGGAGCTCTACTGGTTCCTGGGGGCCTCCGTTGCGGTCAGCGCCCACATGATCTTCTTCTACGTCACGTCGGACGCCTTCGCAGCATCCCTGCGGGCCTACGACAGGACTCCTCTCTCGCCGCTGCCGCTCGTCAGCCGCGCGTGGGAGGTAATCACCTACGTCCATACCCCAGTGCCACGCGAGGGAAACGTCGGAACCGGAGGGACACCGCTGCTGCACTTCAGCACGCAGGTCTTCTTCTGGATCGGGCTGGCGGCGCTCCTCCTGTTCATCCGGAGACGCCCCAGCCAACTGCTGCTCGCGGGGTGGGTCATCTCGCTCGTGCCGGCGGTCCTCTTCCCGGGCGATGAGAGCCGCCGCTACCTGCTGGGCATCTTCTTCGTGCTGGTCATCGCAGCCGTCGGACTCGACACCGTGCTGTCGCTGCTCCACAACCGGTGGAAGCGGCACGTACGCACGCTGCCTATCCCCATCCTCGCTGGATGGTTCGGAAACGCGGTGGCCGCTATCGTGCTGGCCGGTTTTCTGCTGCTCTTCGCAGCCCAGCAGAACGGGGACTACGACAACTGGCTGGTCGAATCGGAGTGGGCCTTGGTTCGCTCGGAGGTCGGAGCGGCACGGTTCGCACGGTCACTGGGCGCCGAGTACGAGGTACGCCTCTACACCGACCGTTTGCCTCAGAGCAACGCCCCAGTGCAGTGGTTCCTCCGCGGCATGGAAAGCAGGGACGGCAGCGCTACGTTCGGAGGGAGCGGGGGCATCGACGCCGAGAGCGTGACCGGGCCGACGGTGTGGCTGCTTTCCGAGAACCACCTGACCCTGATCCCGCAACTGGAAACGACGTTCCCGCGGGGCCGCCTCACGTTCGAGAACAACGAACGAGGAGAGTTGCTGTACGCAGCCTACGTGCTGGATACCTCGTGAAGAGGCTGTTCGTCGTGGCGCCGCATGAGCGGCTGGCGGTCAGGCGGCAGCCGCAACCAGTTCGGCAACGCGCGGGTCGTCTAGGGTGAGTGTAGTGCAGCCGATATCGATGAGCATCGACGCCTCTTCGGCCGTGTCGATGCCGAACGCACGCACGTCGACGTCAAACCCGCGTGCGAGGTCCAGCAGCCCGCTGTTCACCTCTTTGGCGTTGACGGCAAGCTCCTCGACGCCCAGCATCGCCGCCTCGATGACGGAGGTGATGGTGAGCGTGCCGTACCGCACCCCTAGCGTCCAGCTCAGGCGGATGTTTTCGTTCAGCCGGCGAGCGTGCTGGAGCTGGCGCAGATCGGCGCCGGTGAGCCAGACCCTACGCGACGCCCCTGTGCTGCACGCTACGCCTGCGACCGCGCCGGGGAGCGCAAGGCCGGGCTGCTTCATATCAATGTAGAAGTCGACGCCGGGGTCAAGGCCAATGAGCACCGACCGCAAGTTGGGCACGTCGAAACCGGCCAACTGCGCTGCCGTGAAGCCGTGTACCGGACCGGTGTGAACAGAGGTGCGGTCCACGCGTTCGTCGTGGATCAGAACAACGTGTCCGTCGGAGGAGAGGCGGGCGGCCGCCTCGATCGCAGCCACGCCAGCCAGGACTGCTTGTCGGAAAGATGCCATCGTGTTTTCCGGAGCAAGGGCTGCGGCCCCCCGGTGGCCCACGATGCGGAGTGTGTTGTCGGCGTTCAAGTGCCTCCTGACCAACTATCCCTATTCCAGTATTGCATCGCTCGGCGATAGAAGAGGTTAAGGAATCTATAGAGGTCTGTTAGCGGAACAGTCCGGCTTGCGCGGTCTTCCGCTTTCCGGTAATACAGAGTTGGAGTTCCCATGGACCCATCCTTCTCTGACATATCCCGCGACGCGTGGCTCCTCTTCGGCGCTGTCCAATTCGCCGCGGTGGTCGTATTCCTGACCGTCCGCCCCATCAGCAGGTGGGCAACCCGGGAGCTGAGGGGCTACAGCGCCACGTCCTGGACGGTGCCTCCGCTCTGGGTGGGGATCGGGAACGGCATCATCGAACGCCTGCTGGTCGCTGGGGTCGTCTTCCTATCGCTGGAAGATGCCGTGCTGGTGGGCATCGCCTGGCTCACGCTGAAGACGGCCCTCTCCCTCCGTGGATTCTGGGGTGAAGACACCGCGCGGCGGGTGAACGGCGTCATCTTCCTCTGGACGTCCGTCGCCTCCATGCTCACCGGAGCGGCCTGTGGCTTTCTCCTGCGGGCCCAGGCGGCTTGAGCGCCATGCACCACCGACGCACGCGCCGGTCGGCCTACGCGACGCGCGACCTCACGACGGGCGGAGTACGGCGCAACCTCTGGTTCATCGCTTGGCCGCAGATGGTAGCCGGCGTATTCAACGCGTCCGACCAGCTGGCTGACATCTTCTGGGCTGCAAAGGTCGCCGGGTTCAGCGCGATAGGCGGGATAGGCGTCGCGCAGGCGTACGGTCACCTCATCATGATGGCGCGGATGGGGCTGGACGTCGGGATGCAGGCCGTGATTGCCCGTGCCGTGGGCGCGCGGCGGCTGGACCTTGCCAGCCACGCAATGCTGCAGGCGTTCACGCTCACCTTCCTCCTGTCACTCTTGCTGACCATCTTCGGCGTGCTGTTCGCCCCATTCCTGCTCCGGATCGTCGGTGTGAGCGAGACAGTCGTGGACGTGGCGGTCTTCTACCTGCAGTTCCAGTTCGTCTCATCCGGAGTGCAGAGCTTCCGGCAGACGACAGGGGCGGCGCTGCAGGCTTCCGGCGACACCTTCACGCACATGAAGTCCACCATCGTGTCGCGGGTGCTGCACCTCATCATCAGCCCCTTCCTCATCTTCGGCTGGTTCGGCGTGCCGGAGATGGGCATCGCGGGAGCGGCGGCGGCCAACGCTGCCGCACAGGTGGTGGGCGTTGTCTGGAACCTGCACGCGCTCAGCTCCGGCTCGTCGCGGCTGCGTCTCTCGCTGCTCGACTACCGCGTGGACCTGCCTCTTATGTGGCGCATCATCAAGATCGGCGCTCCTGCCACGGTGACGCAGATGGAGCGCGGCCTCTCAGAGATGGTGCTGATCAGGCTCGTTTCCCCCTTCGGAGACCTGGCGCTGGCGGCGTATTCGCTCACACGCCGGCTGGAACGCCTCACGAACATCGGGAGCCAGGGGATGGGACGAGCGTCCGGCATCCTGGTCGCACAGAACCTCGGCGCGGAGCAACCGGCACGTGCACGGAGCACCGTAAAGTGGGCTGTCGCCTACGTCATGGCCATACGCGGCAGCGCGGGCATCCTCCTCATCGTTTTCCCGGCATTCTTCATCGGCCTGTTCAGTAACGAGCCCGAGTTCGTCGAGACCGCCGTGGTCTGGCTGCGCATCCAAGCGGTAGCAGGCACCCTGCTCGGCGGCGGACAGGTGTTACAGCAATCGTTCAACATAGCGGGCGACACCCTGGCGCCCATGCTCGTGACGTTCATGAGCATGTGGGTTATGGAAGTGCCGCTTGCGTTCGTGCTGTCTCGTTGGACGTCCGCCGAAGCGCTGGGCATCGCCATCGCCATCGCCGTCGCGATGCTCATCCGCTTCGCCCTCTACGGCGGCTACTATTTCACGGGCAGATGGTTGCGCGTGGGCGTGTTGCCCACGTACTCACCGGCCGAGGAGGCGCGTTCTCCGTGACACGCCGCTAGCGGTTCAACTCCATCGGCTGGGAGCACTCGCCGGTGGACTCGTCTATGTGCTCCAGCCGCTGTCCACGGCCCTTCATGAGCACCAGTTCCACTGCGCCCCCCGCCTCGGCCGACTGCCGGTGCACGTTGAACGGTCCGTCGTACAGATAGCCGAACTCTCCCGGCAGGATGTGGTGGTCCTGCACCAGTTCCAGCGTCGCCAGAGGCGTCGAGCCATCATCTACACGTCGCCAGGACGTATAGCGCTCGCTGCCTTCCAGCAGCCCTACCACCACCCAACCCTCGTGGCTGTGGATGGCGGTGGGCATGTTTGGCGGATACTGGGCCAACAGCAGGCGGAACATGCCGTCCGGGTCGTCATATAATTTCTGCCCCGGCAGGCCGGAGCTGATCGTGGCGGGCTCGCCGATGCTCCAGAAGTAGTCTCGGCTGTTCTCCGCACCGAAGCGCTGCAGCAGATGCCCCAACTGCAGCACCGACTCCATCCCGGCTACGTTGGCATCGAGCAACTGCCGGACCTCGTGTCCGAACTCTTCGACCGTGTAGCGACTGACGATATTCACGGAAGCCTCCTCGTGCGGTCTGAATCATGTCAAAACAGGGCACCGGACGAGAGAATCCTACTACTATCAGTCCCATGGAAACCTGCGGCCCGTATCCATCCTGAGACACTGTATCGGATGAAACGTGTCTGTAGTCAGTGGCTGTTACATGCACTATAATCCGTCAGCACCACGACACAATCCGCCGTCTGGCTTCCGACGATGAGAGGAAACGAACCTTGGGAGGAAAACCGATGAAAGCGCGAATGCTACTGGTCATCTCACTTCTCACCGTCGCCCTGACCGTCATGGTCGCTTGCGGTGACGACGGAGATTCGGAAAGGGTAATCGAACTCGAAGCCGAAGTGGCTTCGCTCCAGTCCCAGATCTCCACACTCGAGGGGCGACAGGCAGCGGAAGACACGCTGGGCGTCGTGCTGGAACGGGGCAACCTGGTCTGTGGCGTCAAGGCGGACACCCCCGGCTTTGGGGTCTTCAACCCCGACGGCACCGTCGACGGGAACGACGCGGACTACTGCCGCGCCGTCGCGGCCGCTGTCTTCGGCGACAGCAGCAAGGTTGAGTTCAAGGAGGCCACCTCGGCCAACCGCTTCGAGCTTCTTGCCGCCAGGGAGATCGATGTCCTGATCCGCACCACCACGTGGACGGCAAGCCGGGACGCGGACCTGAACGTAGCCTTCGCTCCCACCACATTCTACGACGGGGCGGGCATCATGGTGAACGCCGACGCCAACCTATCGAGCGTGAACGAGCTCGGCGGGGCGACCATCTGCATCCTGGACGGCACAAGCACCCAGGGCGCGGTCTCCGACTACTTCACCGAGCAGGGTCTGCGCTACGAAGAGCTGACCTTCCAGCAGAACCCTGAACTGCGCGCCGCCTTCATCAGCGGCCAGTGCGACGCCTGGTCCTCCGACAAGTCCCAGCTGGGCGGTCACCAGTTCACGCTCCAGACCGATGACGGCGTCTCGGCTGTCGTACTTCCCGAGACACTCTCCAAGGAGCCGCTCGGCCCCAGCGTCCGCGACTACGACTCAGAGTGGGAAGACCTCGTGCGCTGGATGGTCAACGGCATGATCATCGCTGAGGAGCAGGGCGTCACTTCCGGCAACGTCGGCCAGATGGCCGCCAACCCGCCGAACAACACCGTGGCCCGCCTGCTGGGCGTCGGCTTCGACGGCGGCGCTCCGAGCAACCTCGGCATCGGCCACGGCAAGATCAAGGGCACGTTCATGCAGGACGTCATCGCCCAGGTCGGCAACTACGGCGAGGCCTACGATGCCACGCTGGAAAGGGTCGGACTGACGCGTGCGGGCTCCCCGAACGCCTCTTACGTGGACGGCGGTCTCATCTACGCCCCACCCATGCGCTAACCCAACGCACACAGGCAAGAACGAGGGGGCAGGAATTGACGGATTCCTGCCCCCTCTTGTCAAATAGCGCCGGTCACCCGCCGTGAGCGGAGAGACTGGCTGGTTCACAATATGCAAGAACGCCTACCCGACACCCGGCGCCGCAGCAGGCTCCCAGCCATGCTCGCCAGGCCTATGGCCGTCGCAGCCGCGCTCAGTGCGGGGATCTGGTACCGGAACAGGTACCGCCACCTGGTGATTAACGTGGCGGTAGGCGGCTTCGCCGCGGCATTCGTCTTCTACATCGCCAGCTCCGTCTACGCCGCCAACTTCTTCGACTTCGACTTCCTCCTCGAGCCCTACGGCAGCCCGGACCGGAGCTCGATCCTGCCCGGCCTGAACGTGGAAGCAGGAGACCCCCGTTGGCAAGCCATCCTCAAGGGCGCCGGGAACACACTCTCGGTCGTCGTCTTCGCCATCGCCGTCTCCACGTTCCTCGGCCTGCTCATCGGTGTGGCGCGCCTCACTCCGAACCCGCTCCTCAGCCGTGTGGCCAAGCTCTATGTCGAACTCTTCAGGAACCTCCCTCTTCTGCTGATCATGTTCTTCTTCGCATTCGCCATGTTCAGGGAACTACCCCAGATCGAAGACGGCGCGGGATGGAGCGGCGTGCTCTTTATCAGCAACCGCGGACTGGCCATGCCCTGGGTCGAAGCGGGCAATGACCTATGGCCGTTCTGGTTGATAGCACTCGCAGCAGGCATAGCAGCAGGGGCAATCATCCGGAGCAGGCGGATGAGGCTGGAGAACGACACCGGGCAGAGCACGCACCCGAATGCCTGGGGGACCGCCACTTTCGCAGGCATAGCAATCGTCAGCTACCTCGCGTTGCTGCTGCCCGTCCGCGTAACGCTCCCGGAGATCGTGCAGGCCGCGTCAGGTTTCTATGCTTACGAGGGCGGCAACGTGCTCAAGCTGGGCTACGTCAGCGCGCTCATTGCGCTCTCACTCTACTTCAGCGCCTTCATCGCGGAGATCGTCCGAGGCTCCATACAGGCCATCTCACGCGGACAGAGCGAGGCGGCGGCGGCGCTCGGCCTCTCCGCGTACCAGCAGCTCACGCTGATCATCCTGCCGCAGGCGCTGCGCATCATGATCCCCGCGCTGAACAACGAGTACCAGAACACGAACAAGGACTCGACGCTGGCCCACGCCATCGCCTACGGCGAGATCGTCCTCATATCCAACCGCATCGTGAATAACGAGGGCAGCCTGCTCCAGACCTACTTCTTCATCTTCGTCGTGTTCGTGCTGACCAACCTGGTCATCTCGTTCATCATGAACACCATCAACCGGAACGTGCAGGTCAAATGAGCGCTGTCACCGCATCCCAGCCGCCGGTAGCGCAGCGCATCGAATGGGCGCGGGCGAACCTCTTCAATTCGAAGATGAACTCGCTCATCAGCGCCGTCACGATCGCCTTGGGACTCCTCATCGCCTTCCTGGTCGCGAAGTTCGTCCTGTTCGATGCCAACTGGGCCCTGGTCTCGCTCAACCGCAGGCTGTTCTTCGTCGGCGGCTATCCGGGCGAGGAACTCTACAGGATATGGATAGCCGTCTTCGCTGCCGCCATATTGGCCTCGGTCTCCTACGGCATCTGGGTCGGCAGGATGCGGCCCTACCTCATCACCGTCGGCATCATCGCCGTCATCGTGCTCACGTTGGGCCTGGGGACGGACCTCTACATCGAGGAGACGCCGTTCACCCAGGAGATAACGTCTGGTGGCCAGACCTCCACCATCAGCGGCATAGACCGCGAGTTGGTATGGGAGCAAGGCTGGGCGCCGCGCTGGCTATACGCCTTTTCGTTGGGGCTCGCGCTGCCGTTCGGAGGGGCCTGGCTCATCATGGCCGGGCTCCTGGTGATGCTGGTCCTGGGCGCACTGCTCGGCAAGCACATCCTGAGCCGGTGGAAGAGCAGCCCGGTGCTGTTGCAGTCCATCGGCGCCGGGTGGGTGCTGCTCGTACCCGCTGCAGTGCTGCTGCAGCTCGGCGTCTCCATCAACAGTTGGGGAAGCGCGTTCCTGGACATCCTCATCTTCGCGGTGGGGGGCTTCTTCTCGTTCTTCATCGGTCTGGTGCTCGCACTGGGGCGTATCTCCCCCTACCGGGCCATACGCTTCGTGTCGGTCGGATACATAGAAGTGGTCCGTGCGGCGCCTCTCCTGGTCTGGCTCCTGTTCGCGACATTCCTCAAAGACGAGCTGGGGCCACTTGGCGAAGCGTTCAGCAGCATATCCCTGGTCTTCCGCGTAATGATCGTGTTCGCCTTCTTCGGCGGGGCCTACATCGCGGAAGTTATCAGGGGAGGCTTGCAGTCCATACCCCGTGGACAATACGAGGCGTCGAATGCGCTCGCCCTCCCCTCATTGCAGAAGTATGTCTTCATCATCCTGCCGCAGGCGATCAAGGCGGTCATTCCCGCGATAATCGGCCGCTTCATCGCTCTGTGGAAGGACACTGCCCTCCTCGCGGCGATATCCCTGATCAATACCCTTGAGCAAGCCAAGAAGATCCTCGCCGGCCAGACGGACATCGCGGACGGCGCGTTCTTCGAGATCTACATCGTGGTCGGCCTCATCTACTGGAGCGTTTCTTACATGCTGTCTCTTCTCGGTGGGGCCGCCGAGGAGAGGCTGAGCGCAGGCGAGAGGCGGTAATGGATAACCAAGACGCTGCCGAGATAGTCCGTATGGAGCAGGTGGTCAAGCGCTTCGGCGATTTTACCGCTCTCAAGGAAGTCGATCTCTCCGTGCGAGAGGGCGAAGTCGTCGTCATCATCGGCCCGTCAGGTTCCGGGAAGTCCACCCTGCTCCGGACGATCAACCAGCTGGAGAAGCATGACCAGGGGCGGATCGTCGTCGACGGCATCGAACTGACGGACGACGCACGCAGCCTGCATAAGATACGGGCCGAGATCGGCATGGTCTTCCAGCAGTTCAACCTGTTCCCGCACCTCACCGTCATGCGGAACATCACCATCGGCCCGCAGAAGGTGCGGCACATGCCGAAGCAGCAGGCGGAGGAACTCGCACTGCAGCTGCTCACGCGGGTGGACATCCCCGAGCAGGCCGACAAGTACCCTGGCCAACTGTCCGGCGGACAGCAGCAACGCGTCGCCATCGCTCGCGCCCTGGCCATGAACCCCAGATTGATGATGTTCGACGAACCGACCTCCGCGCTCGACCCGGAGATGATCAACGAAGTGCTGAAGGCCATGATGGAACTCGCGGCAGAAGGCATGACCATGATCTGCGTCACCCACGAGATGGCCTTCGCGCGAAACGTAGCCGACCGCATCATCTTCATGGACGAAGGCGAGATCGTGGAGATGAGCAACCCGCAGGATTTCTTCACGAACCCCCGGGAAGAGCGCACCAAGGCCTTCCTCGACCAGATCCTCTGACGCCGCCCCCCTACCAGTACAACGGGCTGTCCTTCAACCACTCCAGTTGGTGGTGCTCCAGGAATGTCACCAGCACGTTGCGCCGCCCGCTGTCGTCCGTCGATTCGAATCCGTCAACGTCCTGGCCGTTGTGAATCATGCGCCAGCCGATCAGGATGTTGTCGTCCCAGAGGAGTTCGCCGTTCTCCCACATGCGCTCATGGTTTACTCCGCCCCCTATACGGGTCGTACGCCCCACCACCTGGTTCTGTAGGCCGGTTGAGGCCAGACTGTCCACATCGATCGAGCCGCCTGGGTGCGTGTCGTACAGGTGGCCGAGCCCGGCGACGTAGTGCAGGAGTTCGTGCGTGGCCGCAGCGATGTAGTGGTCGTTCTCACTCGTTACGACTTCTACTCCCACGAGGAAGTGGGTGTTGTAGGCCACTCTTAGCGCGATCCCCGGCCCGGGGCTCGACCAACCTCCTGGTTCACTGATGAGTACAACTGCTTCATCTGACGAACAGATCCGCTCACAGAAGTCGATAGGTGGAGCGTGTGGGTCATCCAGATGGGGAAGCCTCTCGATAGCACTGACCTCCATGTTGATCCCCAGGCGCCCGGCGAGTTGCACCATGCGATCGAGCCGGGGCGCGAAGGCTTCGTTGGGCAATGTAGTGGCGTTGACGACCTTCAACCGCACCTTGTCGTCGGGATCATTGCGTGTCTTGATGACGACGACCGCCACGGAATCATCTCGGTCGTTTGTACGCCCGGCCTTGAAGGTCCATTCGCCTGGAATCACCACATCTTCAAAGGAATAGTCGACGTCCGAAGTAGCCTGCGTGATTGCGATGGAGCGGTTTCGCAGGATCCTGATCGGCATGGGAGCGGCGGACCTTTCCAGAGCAACATCACCGAATGCAGCTACATAGTCTTTGCCGTGTGGATCAATCAGCTCTATGAGCCAGTTGTCAAGCGTCGCCAACTGAAAGGCGCGCGCTCCTTCGGGAACCGTGAACGAACCCTCCACCACCTCTCCACTTCTGGAGTATATGACTCCGAAACTCTTGCGGAGACCCTCCTCTCCATTGAGGCACCCGGCACGGCCGGGCACCACCTCCTGCACAAAGAGATCGCACTCCTCTTCGTATCTATCCAGGCATCCTGTCCCGTAGTATTCGTCGTTCTTCGTGCATACATCGCTAGCAAGAGTGCCGTGAAAATAGACCGTTTCCTCGTCAAATCTCAGATGCGGGAACTGCCGCTGTATTTCCGATACCCAATTGAATTCCTCACCCAGAGCAGCCACATAGACCGATTGTTCTGCTGAAGAGTCCACCTCTATCTCCAAAGGGATCGTGTAACGGATAATCTGGCCATTATCCAGTGATGACGACGTATAGGGCAGATCTCGTTCAGGCATCGTCTCAGGCGCGGACAGCGGTTCCCTCATCTTGACAAAGAAATGCCAACTCTGCGCATCCGGGCTGCCAAGACATCCCGGCCTGTGTGGGACTATCTCCGGCAGGAACTTTCCGGGGCACTCTGCTTCATACTCCGGATAGCACGTAGAGATAGGGTACGACTCACCGTTCCGGATACACTGGGAATCCCAGACCACGCCATAGAACGATATGCTGCTGCCACCGAAATGCAGATGGGGATACTTCTCCAACAACAGCCCCAGATTGTAGTACTCCCCACTTGCAGGTTGGAAGAAGCGCGTGCTGAACTCCGTAGCCGCCGCAAACGCAACCGATGAGGGCTGCCTGGGTGTGGGCGTAGGCCAAGGCGTGGGTCCCAGCGTAGGAGCGAGAGTCGGCATCGGAGTAGCAGTTGCTGTTGGCGTTGGTGTCGGCGTTGGTGTCGGCGTTGGTGTCGGCGTTGGTGTCGGCGTTGCCGTCGCAGTTGGCTCAGGAGCGGGCGTCGCAGTCGGCTCGGGTGTGGGCGTTGGCGTCAAAGTCGGAGTAGGAGACAGTGTCGGCGTCGGCGTCGATCCGGGGGTTGGAGTCGCTGTGGGATCAGGCGTAGGTATCGGCAAACCCTGGCAGGCCCCGATGCCAAGTAGCGTCAACAGCGCCAGGGAGGCGATCCACAATAACATTCCAGCATTGCCTGGCCGCATCTAGCCTCCTGCGATTCCTCTGACGCTTACTCCAACGACCGCCGCATGACGTGCCGGCGCAGCCCGGCCCGCGCCACCTCCGAGAACCCGTGCGCCGCGAAAACCGGAACGAAGCCGCAGAAGCGGTAACTCGGCGCTTCCGAAGGAACCGGATACGCCTCTATGACCGACGCTCCATGCTCACGGGCGTGCCGCGCGGCCTCTTCGATGAGGCGGTCCATCAACCTGCGATACCGGAATGCGTTCCGCACGTAGAAGCACGTGAGCGACCACACCGCGGCGGGGTCCTCTCCGGGCTGCTCCAGTCCGCCCAGGCGCACGAACGTGTCGCGAGGCGCGACCGAGCACCACGCTGCGGGTTCGCCGTCCACGTACGCCAGCAGACCCACACGCCCGCCGTCCGCGATCCTGCGGCGCATCGCCTCCTTCATCGCGACGGGGTCGTGCGGCATTCGGCCATCAGCGTCTCTGCGCCACATCCGGCGCCAGCACCAGCGAGGCCCGCCGCGCGACTCGAACAAGCGCTCGAAGTCGGGCCAGCGGGCGACATCCACCTCCCGGACTTCTACTTCGTCCGGATTGCTCATCGGGGGCGTCGCTGTCATAAGATGAGGCATATACTCCTTTCCAGAGGAGAAGGCAATGCTGAACGGACAGAGAGTCTTTGACGCAGACACGCACATCCACCCTTCGGTGGAGGCGCTTGAACGGTACTTCGACAGCGAGTTCCGAGAGCGGCTTCCGGAACTCGAACAGTACAAGGTCGGGGCGCGCTCCGACCAGACGACCACACCCCGCGAGGACCCCTCGCGCCACCATTACGCCGTGAGCCTCAGCCCTTACCGGCGGCACCTGGGCGACGCCGAGCCGCGCGAGGCCCCGAAGGACGCGCACTCACGTCTCCATTTCGGCGAGTACACCGGCGCGAAACTGCCCGGCGTCGGCGTCATCGACGACACCTTCGAGCAGCGCGTCGCCGACATGGACGAGGAAGGCACGGACGTTCACATGATGGTGCCGGACGTCGCCATCGGCGTCTCGCTGCTCGGCGACGCCGCGCTGGAGATGGGGCTCATCCGCGCCTACCACCGCCTCGTGAACGACCTCGCCGCCGCCCATCCGGGCCGGTTCAAGGCGCTCCTCGCCGTCTCCGGCACGGACGTCGAGGGCTCGGTTGCGGAGGTCGACCGCTGGGGGAAGGAGCGGTGGGCCGCCGGTGTGCTGCCGTTCGCCGGTGTCGGCGAGCCGATGGACCACCCGCGGATGGAGCCGCTCTGGGCAGCCGCCGCCAACCGGGGCCTCGGCGCGGTGCACCACAGCATGACGTGGGCGCCGCCCTACTTCCCCGGCTACCAGGACATGGACAACAACCGCTTCCTCGCGCGCCTCTGCTCCCACCCGTGGGGCGCGATGAAGACGATGGCTGCGTTCATCGGCGCGGGCATCATGGACCGCTACCCCATCAACTTCGGCGTCCTGGAATCGGGCGTCGGTTGGCTGCCGTTCTGGGTGCGCCGCATGGACGTGAACGCCGCCTACGTTGGCTTCACCGCCGACCTGCAGCACAAGATGAGCGAGTACGTCGCGAACGGGCGATTCTTCGCCAGCATCGAGATGACGGAGGAGGAGGACATGGTCCGCATGGTCATGGACTTCCTCGGCGACGACATCCTCATGTACGCATCGGACTACCCCCACGCCGAGTGCAAGTTCCCCGACTCGCCGGCGCTCGTGCAGGGCTGGCCGAGCATCGGCCCGGACACGATGCGCAAGTTCATGTGGGACAACGCCGTCCGCTTCTTCGGAGAGCCCTAGGGATAGTCTGCATCGGTCTGCCTCCGTCGTTCTTGTGAAAATAGCGCCCTGTCGTTCCTGCCCCCTGCCCCGTCGTTCCTGCGGAGGCAGGAACCTCGCACCGCTTGGGTCTGTCGTTCCTGCGCAGGCAGGAACCTCGCCCCTGGCGTTTCGTTTACAGCCGAGGATGTCGGTGTGCCGTCGTTCCTGCGGAGGCCCGCGCTTTAGCGCGCAGCATCCTCTCGGTGGACGCTCGCTTGTCCAGGACTATCCCTGGTCGATGCCGTAGAGCGCTGCGGGGTTCGCGGTGAGGACCTTTTCCGCGAGGTCAGCGGGAATCTCTTCGCGCTCGCCCTTCTCCCGCAGGATGCTCAGTGCGTTGATCTCCGCCGACTGGTCGGCGTGGCCGTAGTCCGTTCCGATGACGAGGTTGTCGCTGCCTGCCCGCGACGCTATGTAGTTCAGGTCCTCGTGCGTCTGGCAGGCGACGTAGAAGCGGCATTCTCGTAGCAGGTCCTCCCTGAGGTCAACGTTGAGCAGCCATGCCATCCGCTCCTTCCGCGCCTCCAGTTCGGCGAGCGCGAACGGCACCCAGGACGACATCGACTCCACGAACCCGACGCGCAGCCCCGGGAACCTGTACGGGACGCCCTCCAGCACGAGCGAGACGAACGCATCTATGGGAGGCAGCCTGTGCTGCCAGATGGGGTTCGTCATGCCCTCCGTCACCTCCCCCGCGCCGATGTGGATGCACATCGCCATGTCCAACGCCTCCGCCTGCCGGTAGAGCGGGTAGAAGTAGGGGTCGCCCGCCGAGCGCCGACCCGCCTCGACGCCGCGCTTGACCGCGCCCACCGCGCCGTTCTCCTTCGCCCACGCCATCTCCTCGACGGCGGCTGCGATGCTCAGGATGGGGAGCGACGCAACCCATCGAAGGCGTCCGCCTGATTCCGCGCACCGGCTGGCTATCCAGCGGTTGTAGGAGCGGCAGAGCGCCAGCTCCACCTCCGGCTTCTCGCTTATGGCGCTCAGCATCGTCGTCGGGTAGAGCACCTGCACGTCTATGCCGAGATCGTCCATCTGGCGCAGGCGCGCCGCAACGTCCTTCAGTTCGCGGGTGGCCTCGGTCGTGCCGGTACGGACGTCGTCGCGCATCCGGCGGAGACGCATGTGCCCGTCTATGTTCCAGTAGCGCAGGAAGTTCCTGGACAGGCCGGCGCTGGCGGCATCCTCCACCGCGACCGCGGTGATGGGGCGCAGCTTCGCGTGCTCCGGGTCCAGGAAGTCCCAGGTGGCGTCGGTCTCGTCAACGTGAGCGTCCGAGTCTATGACCTTCATGGCGTCGCACCTCCCCTGCGATGCAGACGATACCACGCCGCCCGCCGTGCGCATGCCCCAGCACGCCGCTCATGGTGAGCCCGTTGGTGCTGTAGCAGGGGCCGCTCATGGTGAGCCTCTTGGTGCTGTAGCAGGGGCCGCTCATGGTGAGCCTGTCGAACCATCCCGCGCCCTCTTCCGTCATTCCCGCGAAAGCGGGAATCCAGTGGGCGTCCTCCCCTCGAACAAGGTGTGCAACCGGCGCCGGAATCTGAGCATCTTGCTGCCGGGGCTACGAGTAAACCGAGTGCTCCATCTGAGCATCTTGAGCACCTTGCGCCGCTCTGCGCAAGGCCATGGCCTGCTTCCAGCAACAATTGAACAAGGTGCTCATCGATTTGAAAAGTTGGGCGGCGGACCCATAGACCACATCTATGGCTGGGCCCCGAGCTATAGACGCGGTCTATGGCTGCTGTGCGTACGACGGTCATGCAACCAGCGTACGCAATCGCCCCGCGACCGCGAAAGGGGCGGGTGTCAGTGGTTTGGGGGGGAAGGCGTAGGAGGGGCCTATTTGGTGTTGAGCCTCACCTATCAGCTCCAGACGAAGTCAAAGCAGACAAGGTGCAGGTCCTCACGCTGAAGCGGGGTTTGAGAGGCAACAGTGTGCGTATCGCTGACCGAGTCGATTGACCGTACGTAGTCGATCATGGGCTCGATCACATGGTCATGTTGAAACTGCTCGTAGGACCGGCGCAGGTCGCGTATAGCCGCGTGGGTCATCGGAGCCCTGAGGCCCTGCATCGCTTCGCGAACTTTGGCACGCTGGACAGCGGGGCCGTTCAAGTACCCGCGTAGCAGCGTTATGACTGCCTGTTGGAGCGGGTCCAGGATGCGTGGGGCAGCTTCCACGGCTTGCTGCTCTCTGACAGAGCCGAGGATGTCGTCGATCACTCTGTCCTGGATAGCGAAGACATCAGAGTCGCCTATCACGCGCGGGGTATCCGGTGAACACGCGATGAGATTGGCGATGAGAAACCTGTTGTCCAGCGCACGGTCTCTCTTGATGTCGTAGTAGCGCCAGAAGTGGCGCCGCCCCTCACCTCTCAATCCGGGCGCGGTAAAGTAGAAGAACATACCCTTCTCAGTGTCTCGCGCCAGGCCGGAGTGAATCCCATCCGGCAATTCTTCCAGCATCTCACGCGCCCCGGTGTCCAGTAGGCCCCGCAGCTGTTGAAGCAGGAACTCGTTGCTGGCGAGTTCGGTGAACTGCTCCTGCTCCTCTATCACCGTGCCATCCTCGTTCATGATGCGGCGCAGGGTATTGAAGTTCCTGGGGTGAACCGTCTCGCCCAGCACGGACGCATCGAGGAATCCTGTGCGATCAATGTCGGTGATCTTGCGGTTCAAGCTTTCCACTAGACCCAGGAGCCGCTCCAGTCCCGCTTCGGGAAACATGTTGTGTACCAAGAGCAGCGGATGGTTCGACCCGATGCGGTCGATACGCCCAGCCCTCTGCACCATGCGGGTGGGGTTCCAGTGCAGGTCGTAGTTAACTAGGACGCCGCAGTCCTGGAGGTTCTGGCCTTCAGAAAGGACATCCGTGGATATGAGGACATCCACCTCTGCATCGGAGCCAACTAAGTCAGGCCGGTTATTGGACTGCGGCGCGAAGGCTTGTATAAGGCGAGACCGCTCCGCCGGCGAAGCGCCGCCGTCCATGCGACGAATGGTCGGTTCACCAGCCTCCTTGCGGAACTCTGTGCCGCGGTCGCCGCCCAACTCCCCGTAGAGGTAACGGGCGGTGTCCCGGTAGTAGGTAAATACGATGACTTTTTGGCCCTTCAGGTCCTTCGACAGCAGTTGCTTGAGGGTCTGAAGCTTAGCGTCCTGGTCCGCGGTGATGCCGCCGACCAGTCGCCATAGCTCGGCCAGGGAGTCCACGTCGCGCTGGAGGGCTTCGTGCAGCCTTCTGAGGTCATACTGGCTGGTGTCAAGTGCCCCAAGGCTCTCCAGCACTTCCTTCGCTTCTTCGCTGGCATCCATCTCGTCGGCCCGGCTTGCGGGAGCACCGTCGTCATCCTCGTCCTCGCGCACGAGGTAGCGCATCGCCTTCTGAAAGGACGTGCTGTCCAAGAGCTTGCCGTCCAGCAGGTAGCTCTCGAAAGTCTTTGTGAATTCCAGCGCGCGCCGCACTGTGATGCGGAAAGCATCCACGCTGGACTCGAAGCGCTTCAAGTACCGGCTCTTGAATATGCCGGCCAGAGCTTCCTCCCGGCCCTGCTCGAACTCGTCCCGTTCCACACCGGCTTTCTTATACGTCTCGAGCTGATAAGGCGCCAACGCCAGGCTCTCCACTGCCGCCACGACCTTATCGTAGATGCCTGCGTAGGTGGACTCCAAGTCGTACTGTACTGTCTTGAGTTGGCGCTCAGGCCACTTGATACGGTCACCCCGGATCATCGCTTCGGGGTAGGTCTTTCGGATAAAGGCTCGTGTGCGGCGTATCACTACTTCCTCAAGAAGGTTGAATAGCGCGACTCCGGTGTCATGGTCGGCCACGTTGCGACGGGCATTGAGAAAGAAACGGTACAGGTCACCGATGCCAGCACCGGAGAAGTAGCTACGGTCGCCCCCGGTAACCAGCGTCAACTGATTGTAGAGGTCAAAGATGGTGTTATTGATGGGCGTTGCCGTCAACAGGATGAGCTTTTTGCGGCTGCCGTCGCGCCCTCTACGCCCGTTAGCGCTGATGATGCGCTCGAGGTTCTCGTAGCGTTGCGTCGTCCGGTTGCGAAAGTTGTGGGACTCGTCGATGAGAATGACGTCAGCGTCACCCACCGCAGAATGGTCAAACCCCGCTTGCCCTAGTTCCTCTTGAGAGACGATTGCTCCGGCGATGGTGGCGTCCCGAAGCTCGTCGGTCCACATCTGGCGGAGGGACGCCGGACATATAACAAGCGCCTTCTGGCGCAGGTGATAAGCGTAGTCCTCCAAGAGCTTCTTCCCTATCCAAGTCTTGCCCAGCCCCACTGAGTCTCCAACCAGCACCCCATCGTAGCGAGCAAGGATCCGTCGAGCCTTCTTTACCGCGTCCTCTTGAAATTCAGACAGTTCCACGGCCGATTTACCGCGTTCAGCCTCAGGAGTCCCTAGGTCGTCCTTGAAGTACTCAAAGAGGGCTTTCATATACACTTGGTAGGGCGTGTAATCCTTCTGACCGAACTTGGACGCGTCCAGAAGCTCGATGAGTTGGTCCTTGAAGTCGGTCGACTCCTCCCATCGCTCGCGGAACCAGCGGTCCAGTTCGCTGATGGCTTGGGCTCCTACACCGCTCATGAGTTCACGGCGAAACTCCATGCTGTCTTGCTCATCTGCGGGAGGCGGGCCTATCCCGGCCGTCTCCTCCTCAGTGAGGACTGTCTTGTGGGAGAGGTTGAGCTCCCGGTTGGTGGTGAGGCCTGCACCGGTGAAGTTGCTGGAGCCGACGATTGCCGCGACGGGCTGGAAGCGGTCTGCGCCGCCTACCGGCAGGTCGCCGTAGAAGATGTAGCTTTTGGCGTGGAGGAAACCCTGCCGGTAGGCGCGGACGCCCACTACTTCACGACGCAGGTAGGCTATGAGGTCCTCCACCGCTCGGAGGGTCGCCTCGTCGAATGGTGAAGCATCGAGTTCCTCGACCAAGCGAGTGGCTGCACGTGGACGAAGCCCTAACACTTCTACGTCTTGCGGCTCGTCTCCCAGCAGCAGGCGGAAGCTGCCCAACGCTTGCAGGCCCTCTTGCAGTAGGGTAAACCCTCGCACATTAAAGTATGCGGTGGCGATGTCCAACGACTTGCCGCCGTGCTCCGTCAGAATCTCGCCGAGCACATTGGCCATCCAATACCGTTGGTTATCTATGACGTAGGGAATATGCATAACGTTCACATTGATCAAAGCATCACCGTAAGCCGTTCTTCAATATATCGTGCGTCGTCCCCAGTTAGGCCGAAAGAGTGAAAAAGCACCCTGTCGATTGCATCCTGAATGAGTTGACTCTCTGGTGCAAGGCTTGAACGATCCGCCCGGCTTGCCAGTGTTCGTGATGATTCTATATCTTGAATATTTTGAGACATCCTTTCCAGTATATGCGCAACACTTTGGGGCAATTGCCCGGGCATTCCGCAAGCAGAAACCAGTTGATTGGCAAGTTCATCCCATTTTCCATTCTTGAAATTGGCCTGCCAACTCGTGGGACACGGGCCTTCAATGAAGCTGGGCATGGGAAGAGAATAGATTTGGTAGTGACTAACCGCTGCGTTGGTGCTCGTCAGCCGGAAATACCAGTCATATATTTTGCTATTCAGTAAGGCCAAGAGCAAGTCTAAAGAAATCTGGCAGCCCTGCCTCGGGATGTAATTTATTGCATGGTTACAGAATTCACCTTGCGGAATCATCGCGGCTATGATTCGTCGGAAATTGTTCTGTGGCGAGCCTTCTTGCCATCCTACTCTGAAGTCTCCATGATGAGTCGCCTTAATACTCGCGGGTTTACCATCAAGGAATTTGCTCTTCCTCAGAAACATAGGCATGCCTTGTGAGGCTTCACGAACAGTGTAAAGGCTTATATTTGAACCACGGAGAACCTGCGGTCCTGATTGGGGGTCCCTTGCTATATAGCCTTTCTTCCCGTCAGCAGTCTCGTTTACTTCTCCTTGATATGCGGTGCAAACCTCACCGAGTCGACCGATGTGGTCATTCGTACTTATACCAACAGCGAGTTGCCAATCACGCTGAGTGCAAGAAGGGATGGACATATTCTCAGGAGAAAGAGAACGTATCTCTGTTGGCTTAACGTAGAGAATATCTGCATTAGAGTCAATGAATTGAGCGGGATGCACTCGGATTGCAATAGAGGTACCAGAATGTTCACCTCTGATTACAAAGACAGTGCAAGGTAATTTGGCTTCGGCAAAGACCCGCCGCTTGGGGTCATCCTTCTGCGGGAAAGACTCAATGGCCATGAGCTGTCTGTGTTCGAGAAGTGAACTACGGAGGTTGCGCGCGGTGTCATCGCCCAGAAGCCCCATTGGAACTATAAACGAGAGCGTACCTTTGGTAGTGAGTAGAGAGACAGCGCGACAAATGAACAACCGATACAGGTTGAGCTTGCCCCGAATCGCTGGCTTATACACAGAAATAGATTTCGTGTAATCGACGAATGCCGAAACATCATACCCTAACTCTCGTGTGGCTAGGACATCGTATGGAGGATTGCCTAGCACAGCGTCGAAGCCTTGATCGTCCTTGTGCCTCCAGGTCCCGCGTCCAAGGTCGACGAATGCCTCGGGGAATTCTAAGTCCCAGTGAAAGAAGCGCTTGTCTCCTCCGATAGAGGCGGCATTGCTTATGGCGTCGCGATACTCGGGAGAAAGGCCCTCACCCCTGGAGCGTATCTTCTCGACCACATTGTCTCCTACGAGAGTCAATACCTCCTTCGCCTTTGAGTTACCGAAATGGTGGCTCACCCAGATGTCCAGCGCACCCTTGAAGGGCAATTGATTTCTTTCCAAATCGCCATAGCGCGAACGGCTGAACTCGGCCTGTCCTACTGTAGCGTCCGGGGACCTTGCAATGTCCAGCATAGCGGCAGTGCCCGAGAGCAGCCCTTGGAACGGCCCTCCAAATAGATCACCAACGTGCCCCCTTGTGCTCTTGGCTAGCTCGGCTTGCACTTCCTGTACAGTCGTTCCGATAAGGGAGTTGCCGCACTTGAGATGGTGGTCCAGGAAAGAGAGCGGGGCGCCGATAGTGAAACAATCTAGCCAGAGGGACACCTTGGTCAGTTCCACCGCCATAGGATTCAGATCAACGCCGTAGGCGCACCGCTTGAGCACGTGCCGCTTCAGCAGGTTGATATCCGTGAGTCGACCCGTGTCGACTGAGAGCCACTGCCGCTCCATCTCAGTGATGATAGCGTCGCGTGTGTCCTGCAGGAACTTGGTCACCGGATTCCACGGGAATGCCCTCAGGAAACCCTCCCGCTCCCCGAGGATACGGTCGCAGATGAAGTCCACTGCCTCCACGAGAAAGTGACCAGAGCCCATCGCAGGGTCGAGCACCTTCAGGTCGAACATGTCGTCGACCAAGCCGACGTAAGTGTTGGCGACCTTGGCCGGGTCGTCGGGTTTCAGCCCCTGTTTCCTAAGGCTCTCATTCCTCGCCTCAGCCTTCCTATAGGCCTGCTGTGCCTCTCTGAACTTCGAGCGCAGTTCGTCGAACTTTCTTGCCAGCACCGGGCCCACAGCGTTCTCCACGATGTACTTCACGATGTGGTCGGGCGTGTAGTAGGAGCCGGAGGCTTTGCGCTCTCGGCGGTCGTTCTCTAGGTAAACGTCGCCGGGTTGGTACACCCGTTCATGGGCATTGCGCCCTTGCCCGATGGTCAGAACCTTTGTCTTAGATTTGACCGCTTCCTGGTAAGGGATGACCTCCTCGGTGGCCTGTCCCCTGACCACCGCCATCTTCTCCTGAGCGATGCGCACTTTGAATTCCAGCAACCCCTCGTAGATTGAGCCCAGCTGTCTCACGCCCAGAGATTTGTAGTCGATGAAGACCAAGTCCTGGCGCTTGTCGTCCAGGTCCCGGGCCAGCAGGTCCAGTCCAAGTGCCAGATAACGATCAGGAATCTTGTACGTGGTCAGGAACCGGGCGGTTTCCGCTTCCTGAGTCCGATCGGTCGGATCAGGGTTCGTTTTGAACAGCCCACCGTTGTACAGAGGTACGTTCAACTCCCTGCTGCCAAGGTCGATGACCGAGAAAAGGCTAAGGAGGCGGTCATAAAGATTGGTGGCGTCCGGAGATGCTCGATATGCTTTGCGGAGTTGGTCCGGTGCAGCATCAGCTATAAGCCCAGCCTTCTCCGCTATGTCCGCCTTGAGCCTAGTGAGGCTGCACTCCCAGTAGCCGCGCACCTCCTTCACCGGCAGCAGGTCGCGGGACTCCGCGTACAGGAGGAACAGCAACCGGTACAGCAAGGTTAGAGTACCGTTGAAGACTTGGCGACGGAACGCCTCGTCCGGCTCGCGCTTCAGGGACAATTGCTCTGCGATGGGCAGCAAGGAGGGCTGGCGAGAGCCCGCCAGTCCAACCTGTCCCTTGAGATGCTCGATGAATCCGGCGGCGAAGTGTGGGAACACCTGCTCGAACACCCGCTCCTTCAAGCGCTCGCCGAGACCCTTGGCGTAGCTTTCGCTCTCGTCCAACAACCCGTCCAGAAAGCTCATCTCTCTAGTCTGACCGTCCCGCTGGACTTCCTTTGTGAGGAAAGCGCTCAGGCGGAAGAAGAGCCAGAAGTATCGGAACGCCTCGTTGGGGTCGGTCATGGCGAGGGTCTCGTCCAAGTCAATTTCGTAGTAGTTGGTGGACCGGGAGTGCGTGCGTGCGGAGTACAGACGCCACAGCTTGCCGTTGGTGACAATAGCCCACGGCACTTCACCAGACTCGAGAACAGTGACGACGCGGGCACCGGGGTTCTCGTCGGGCGTCTTGGCATCGCGAGCCTCGTCTCGACCGTCCAGATAGCGGTTCCAAGGGTAGGCCAGACATGAGGCAACCGGTTGTCCTGGGTTGTCGGCGGCGTAAAGGCGATAGTCTGGTTCGTCTCCACCGTTAGCCTTGACCGCCTTGAACCCCAATGTGTCCAGAGCCGACTCCAGGGGGAGTTGATCAGATGCGCCGTCGTCATCCGGGTTGGCCTGCTGGGGCAGCCGAGGGAGAAGCTCCCGCAAGCGGTGGTACGCGTTCTCCGGCCGCTCCTTCCACTCTGGGAGGTCCCGCAACCGCTCGTTCAGGTAGTAGTCAGAGAAGAGCGCACGGTTGTTGAACAGCGGCTCCGACCACTCGGCCACGGCGTACGCGGAGAGCAGTTTGTCGTACTGAGCGTCGGCGTCTGGCTCGGTGTAGGTGAACCGGCGCAGGACCCGAAGCTGAACTTGTGACGGATTCCGGCGGTTGACCGTAAGGATGCGGGGCCGAACCGACACTTGACGGGCCACCATGGGCGACGCAGGCGTTCCGGGCAGGGAGCGCTGCAGCAGCACGAAATCCAGGCGTTTGTAGTCGTCCGTCAGGACCAGCAGGTAGTTTCCGGCGCGATTCCGCAGGGCGCGAGCTAGCCCCTGCGTCGCTGCAATGGTCACCGACGACAGCTCGACCAGGTACAAGTCCAGCGGCTCTGCACCATCGTCATGAACGGCGATGCGCTCGATGTATTCGATCTGGTGCGACAACGACCCTGCAGAGATTCCCATCGCCGATGGGCTCTGAGTCTGTCGGCTGTCCGTACGATAGCCGAGGGCAGCAAAGAAGGCGGCTACGCCGTCGCGCGTCGCCAGAGTCTGAACCTCGGCTACGGATATGTTCCTGTCGTCAATCACGCGGGTTAGGTTGCTGGAACTGAATGCAAATGCACACCGGAGAATATCACGGCTGAAGTCAGCCGATAAACTGGGTTGCACGAACCCTACCCGAGAGACGCCTTCGGCCTCCTTTAGCCCCCCACTCCACTGACACGCGCCCCTTTCGCGGTCGCGGCAGGGGCGCGTACGCTGGTCGGCGACGGCGCACCGCCATCGCGGGCAGCGTCGGGGGACCGGCCCCGGTTCGGGGTGCCTGCAGGAGTGGCGTGGCCCACAATGGCGCACTTTGGCGCACTTTGGAATAACCGGGGGCCACGGGCTGCGAGGTTCCTGCCTCCGCAGGAACGACGGTCCACGCCTGCGCGGCGGAAGCCCTCACCCCCGCGTGCGCAGCACGCGCGCACTCCTCCCAGAGGGAGAGGGGGATAAGAAGGCGCCAGGAAGACAACGGCGGCCACGAGCCGCCCGCATAGGCGCTCCGCAGGCCGGATGCCGGCCATCCTGTGCATCCCTGTCGGTTCAGGAGGTGAGGGGATGCGAGGTTCCTGCCTCCGCGCGCCAGGGCGTGTTCAGGAGTGGAATGAGACGAAATGAGCAGAAATGGGTCACAGTTTTCGGCGCATCGCGGCGGGCCACGCCTGGCAGCCCCGTCCGCGGGAGTGAAGCAGGGTGCTCGTTCCGGGTTATTCGTGCTCGGAGGCGAGCGGAAGGCGCTCATCAGTGTGCGTCCCACTGCTCATTCGTGGAGCATCCATGCCCGCGCCACCGGTCCGGGAGCTGCGAGATTCCGGCCTCCGGCGCCCTTGCGTAACCTCATCCCGCATCCCAACCCGCCGATTCACCCCCATCCTGACCTTCCCCCATCAAGGGGGAAGGGATCCGCCGATTCACCCCCATCCTTACCTTCCTCCATCGAGGGGGAAGGGATCAGATAACCCGCGCCACATCTCCTCCCACCGGTTATGCAAAGGTTCTCTACAGGCCGTAGAAGGTCCTGGGGTTGTCCTCCAGTATCTTCACGGCCACGTCGTTGCTGATCCTGCCGGAGTCGGCCCAGCGGCGGACCTCGCCCAGCGCACTGACGTTTGCGGATATATCGGAGTGGCAATAGTCCGTGCCGATCATGAGGTTGTCTTCCGTCCCGAGCGCGAGCAGGTATTCGATGTCGTCCACGGGGTCGATGGAGACGTAGAGGCGGTTCTCCCGGAACAGGTTCCGCGACATTTCCAATGCGACGGACCGCTCATGGAGGGTGTCCGAGCGCTCATTCATCGCGATCTGGGACATGACATACGGGATCCACGATGCCCCGGCCTCGATGAACCCGAATCGAAGGTTGGGGAACCGGGCGGGCAGTCTCGATCTCACTACCGAAAAGAAGGCGGACATTATGGGGAACCCGCGGTCCCCGTCGCTGCCTGGGTGGCCGGTGTGCACGCAGAGCGGCATGTCCAGGTCGTTCGCCGCCTCGTACACCGGGAAGAAGTGCGGGTCGCCCACCGGTTTCAGGAGGTCCAGCCCCCGCTTGAAGATGCCGCAGGCGCCGTTCTCTTTCGCCCACCGCAACTCCTCGATGGCAGCGCCGGTGTCGAGCCACGGCAACACTGCCGCCCAGCGCAGGCGCCCGCCGGTCTGGTCGCATCTCTCGGCCACCCAACGGTTGTAGGCCCTGGCCAGCGCGGCCTCCGGCTCCGGGTTGAGCGAGATGTAGCGTATGAAGAAGGTGGGGAAGAGCACCTGAACGTCCACGCCCATCCGGTCCATGTCTTCCAGCCGCCCCTCCAGGTCTTCCAATTCGCGCCGGGGGCGCGGGGGATGATGTTCATCATCCCGGAGCGCTCGCACCTGGAGTCGGCCCTCCACCAGCCAGAACCGGCTCCGGTGAGGGTCGAGCTTCGCATTCTCGATCTCCTCTACGGGCGGCGTCATCGTGGTGGGCGTATACCTTGCAAGGGCGCCTTCCAGCGACTGCCAGGTAAACTCGGTCTCGTCCACGTGGGTATCGGCGTCGATAACCGCCATCGCATGCCTCCTGTCCTGAAGCGCGCCCCCATCATACGACGCAAGGGCGGGCAACGGCATACACGGGCGTGAGGCGATAGCTGTTCAGAGTTGATAAGGGAGATGCCTTCGGAGGGTTGTCATTCCGAGCGGAGCCGAGAGCCTGCCCTGAGCCTGCCGAAGGGAATCTCTCGGGGAAGGCTCGTAGAGGCGAGGCGCGCACCCGAGAGATGCTTCGACTGCGCCTCCGGCTCCGCTCAGCATGACAAGGGCCGCCCCCACCCCCAGGGCTGCGAGGTTCCCGCCTCCGCGGGAATGACGGGCCTACCCCACGAACTCTGAACAGTTACGTGAGGCGATGTGCAGGAGCTGATGCCACCGAGGCATCTGCCGCCCCGGGCGGTACACGTTGGTCACCCACGATATCGATGCTAGTATGAGCGCATACTGCCCCCAGGGAGGATGCCAACATGTTTGAAGGGATCGACACCGGCATGTTTGCCGACGCGCTGGACATCCTCGGCGTAGATGGTTCGATGGCGGGGCTCACTCCAGTTGCCGAGGGGCAGCGCTTCTACGGTCGAGCCTTGACGGTGCGCATGCTCGTCGGCACGTCCGGGAGCTTTTCGGCTGACGAGATCGCCCTTGGAAAGATCCTCTCACAAGCGAAGGCAGGCGACGTCATCGTCGTCGACATCGGCGGAGCGCCGATCACCGTGTGGGGTGAGCTGACGACGATCGCCGCGCTGGCTCAGGGCGTGTCCGGTCTTGTAGTGGACGGGGGAGTCCGCGACGTTGACATCATCAGACGCCACGGGTTCCCGGTGGTCAGCCGGCACGTGCTTCCAAGAGCCGGCAAGACACGCCTGCGTTTAGGGTCGGTTGGCGAAGAACCGGTTACCGTTGGCGGCGTGACCGTGCATCCGGGTGATTTTGTGTTCTCCGACGACACCGGCGTGATGGTGGTCCCGCAGGCCCTGTACGACGAAACACTCAGTGAGATCGGCAAGATCAAGGCCAAAGAGGACGCCTTCAAGCAAGGGCTCGCGGAGGGCCTGCCCTATCTCGAGGCTGCCAAGCGGATGGGCCTGACGCAGGTCTAGCCGCGGCCCTACGGGCGGGCTACGCCGTAACTGTCCAGAATTGACGAGGGAGATGCCTTCGGAGGGTTGTCATTCCGAGCGGAGCCGAGAGCCTGCCCTGAGCCTGCCGAAGGGAATCTCTCGGGGAAGGTTCGTATAGGCGAGGCGCGCACCCGAGAGGATGTTGCGCGCTGAAGCGCGGACTGCGCCTCCGGCTCCGCTCAGCATGACAAGGGCCGCCCCAACCCCAGGCTGCGAGGTTCCTGCCTCCGCAGGAACGACGGAACCGTCAGGCGAGGTTCCTGCCTCCGCAGGAACGACGGAACTGTCAGGCGAGGTTCCTGCCTCCGCAGGAACGACGGAACTGTCAGGCGAGGTTCCTGCCTCCGCAGGAACGACGGAACCGGCAGGCGAGGTTCCTGCCTCCGCAGGAACGACGAACTCATCAACTCTGAACAGTTACGCTACGCCTTCCGGTGCACCTTGTAGCGTCGGCCCCGGTCCCGAATGGTGCGCTGAGCACCGAAGGTCATCACCGGCACGCCGTAGCCGCAGCTCGTGGCGGTGCTCTCGACGCTGACCTCGATGGCCTGCCGCTCCGGCAGGGCGATCTCGTCCGCGGGTGCGTCCATGAGCAACGCGGCGAGCGGCGACTCCGCGACAGGCGTCACCGTGGCGTGGCCGTACAGCCGTACGACCGCCGCGTCCTCCCCGTCGAACGAACAGACCATGACGGTGATGGGGCCGCCCGCGATCGAGTGGCGCGCCGTCTCGTTGCCGCTGCCGGTGTAGTCCAGATAGGCGACGCGGTGCTCGTCCAGCACGTGGAGCGGTACGCCGCCCTTCGGCGAGACGTTCACGGCGCCGACCCCATGCGCTCCCGGCTCGAGGCCGGGGTCGGCGGTAGCGACGAAGAAGACATGCGCCTGCCGGATGAGGTCGGCCTGCTTGTCCGTGATGCAGTCGAAGTAGTCGGCCATGGCGTGCTCCTACCCTGCCCTCGCCACCCAGACGAGGTCTTCCGTGCCCTCTGCGACCGGGCCGCCTTCGAAATCCCCGTAGACGGCTTCGAGGTCGAACCCGCACAGCTCCAGCAGGTGCTCCATCTCGTACCGGAAAGTGTAGCGCTGCTCGAAGTCGCGCATGAGCCGGCGCTCCACGACGCCCTCGTCGCTCACCTCCTCGATGATGAGGCGGACGTCGTTCACCTGCGTGACGGGGTCCCAGCCGTTCTGCCCCCAGACGACGATGGTCCCGGTGGGCTGGCGTTCGACGTCCTTCAGGTGGTAGGCGAGCGAAGCGTTGTCGCCGACGAGGGAATTCACGTCCGGGTTGAACGTGTCCATCGCGAACACGCCGCCGGGCGCGAGCCGCTCCCGCACCCGGGCGAGCGCCTGCCGCTGCTCCTCGGTGGTGAGCATGCTCTGGAACGAACGGAACGGCATGATGACGATGGCGAAGCGCTCCGCGAGCTGCACCGCCGCCATGTCGCCGGACTGGAAGACGCATCGGTCCGAGAGTCCGCGCCTCTCGGCCTTGTCTTGTGCGACCGCGATCATCCTGGGCGAGATGTCGATGCCGGTGACGGCGACACCTTCCTGCGCGATGGCGAGGCTGACGCGGCCCGTGCCGCAGCCGAGTTCCAGGACGGGGCCGCCGGACTCGCGCGCCAACTCCACGTAGAAGTCGATGTCGTGTGTGAGGTCGGCGTAGACCGCATCGTAGATGTCGGCCCAGTCATCGTAGGGGAAGTCGAATGGCATGGGGCGGTCAGGCAGGCACGGGGAGGTTCACGTCGACGAAGAAGACCTCCGACGCGGGAGGGGGTACGGGCGCTTCGGAGGACCGAAGCGAGCTGAGATAGGCGGGAAGCGTCTCACGGAAGAGAGCTTCCGCCCGCTCCGGCGTGTCGGCGGCAACGACGACAGGCCAGAGTTCCTCCGCAAATGCCTTCCACCCCCCGTTCTCGCGGTAGACGACAGCGTTATAGCCTTCCACCACGATGGCGCGGGCGGTTGGCTCGAGCAGCGTCTCCCCGTGCTCCAACATTCCGTCGAAATGGAACTCGAGTGCTTCGCGGATGTTCGCCTTCATCTCTTCCAGTGTGCGGCCGGTGGAGACGCAGCCAGGAACGTCCGGCGCTCCCGCGCAGTAGTTTTTGGGGGTTCTGCTGATGAGGACCAAGTACCGCATGCCTGCCCCTTCTACTTCAATCCCGCTTGCTTCCTGATTCCGTCCCAGAGCCATTGTCGCACGTCTTCGCCCAAGCGCCCCGGTATGGTAACTGTTCCGGGTTTCGTGGGGCGATGAAACTGCCGGTGGCTTCCGCGAGTGCGCACATGGAACCAGCCGTCCCGCTCCACCATCCGAATCGCTTCTCTTACCTTATGCACCATCAGATGTCGCCCGCAAGCATCATTGGCTGCGCGGCGTCGAACACGCAAGAACCTAGTGACACCGAGGAAAGATGCCCGCTCAGCCCCCGCCCATGCGCTGGAGCGCACGCCTGACGCGTTCGTCGGTGGGGGCATCCGCCGCACCGTCCTCGGCAGCGAGCGCCTGCCGCGCCTCCAGGGCGGAGTAGCCGAGCGCCATCAACCACTGCAGCGCCGGGTCGCCCGTCGCGCCCGCTGTCGTGGACACGCCTGCGCCGGTCACCAGGGGCGCGCCGATCTCCTCTTCCAGCTTGCCCTTGAGGTCCAGGATGATGCGCTCCGCGGTGCGCTTGCCGACCCCCGGTGCGCGGCTGATGGCGTTGGCGTCGCTCGCGACGATGGCCGTGGCGAGGTCTTCCGGTGAGAGCACGCTCAGCACGGCGAGCGCGGCTTTCGGGCCCACCTGGCTCACGCCGATCAGCATCTCGAACAGGCGTCGTCCGTGCTCGGTGGCGAACCCGTAGAGTTGCAGATCGTCCTCGCGAACGATGAGGTGCGTGTGCAACCGGACCGGGCTGCCTACGCCGGGTAGCCCGCCGAGGTCGTGTGCGGGGACGAAGACGCGCAGAAGGATGCCGCCCCCAACGCGCACAACGACGGAGTCGGCGTGCTTCGCCTCGACCGCGCCCTCCACGCCCGCGATGATGCTCATCGCACCCGCACCCGCTCGGCTGCGCGGAGCGTCTGCGCGTGGCACAGCGCGATGGCGATGGCGTCCGACGCGTCTTCCGCCATCGGCGCGTCGCCGAGTCCCAGGAGTATGCGGACGGAACGCTGCACCTGCGCCTTGTCGCCGGCGCCGTAGTTGGCCACGGCGCTCTTCACCGTAGCAGGGGTATAGCGATGGATGGGGATGCCCGCGCGCGCGGCGACGAGCAGCGCGACGGCCTGCGCCTGCCCCACGGCGATGGCGGACTTCGCGCCGCGCGCCGCCGCGACGAACGGTTCCTCTATCGCAAGCTGGTCCGGCGCCCAGTGCTCCGCGAGCGCCTGCAGTTCGCCGAGCAACAGGTGGAGCCGCTCCGCGATCTCCTTCGAGCGTCCCCCATCGAACGTGCCGTAGTCCAGGCACCGGGGCGTGTCAGTGTCGTCGTCCAGGTCCAGGATGCTGTAGCCCATCTTCTGTGTGCCGGGGTCGACGCCGAGGATCCGCATGGTGGTCTTATGGGCTGAATGCGGCCCTAGCGGCCGCGAAGCTGAGCCACGCCATATCCGCCACCAAATGCTCCAACTGCGATGAAGACTTGGACGGCTAGATCCCTCTCGTCTTGCCAAACCAAGAAAAGCAGTATTCCTATGATGGCAATCAGGCCAGACAGAAAGAAAGCGAATGTGAATCTCCTTCCAGAATAGGCTTGCTGATCGTTGCGTCTACTTTCTGCCTCACTGTATTCCAGTATCTTGTGGATATGTTCTTCGTTGAATTTTTCGAGGAGGGGGTTAGGCATAGGGCTTGATATGGCCATACTGCGCATAGATATAGATCTGCGTACGCCACTCCTTACACCAGGAGGAGCGTCGTCCAACATCTCGGTGAGTATATCGGCAGGATCGCCAGTTGACGGTTCTGCGTCGGCGCTTAGGGGGGCTAGGGGTTCTTCTTCCGAATTGGCCTCGTCTGGAGAGAGTTGTCGTTCTTCAGACATGCAAAGCACCTTTCTGCCCTGTGCTTGTGGATTGAGAGCCGTGCATGAGGGGATTGATTTTCAATGACACGAAATACCTATTCAAGTAGTCGGTTATCTGCTTGGTCGCAATAGTAGCGACGTATTCACTAAGAAGGATGCGGAGGTATTTATCGGCCTGTTCAGAAGTAATCTCACCCAGTTTAAGTGACTCGGTAATGGCCCCAATCCCGTTACGAAGTATCTCGTCTGGGGTGTGAGTCCGCGCGTACGCCCAATCTTCCAGCCACCCACTCTCATGCTCTTCTTCGGTTGACGCTGCATCGAGACTCGGATTGATGCTAGTCATGCCAAGGCCTCCTATCTTCACGGAGGATAACATAGCCGTCTGGCCTCTTCCATTGCGTGCTGACGCGTGTCTACCGCAGGGTGTAGCGGTCGTTCTCTTCGGCTACAACCGCCTGCTCGTCGATGAGTTTCGTGAGCGTCGTGATCAGCTGTCGCTCAGCGAGGCGCTCGCGGGACTGCGGGAGACGGGTGTAGATGCGCACTCGGAGCTCGGCGGGCGAGAGCGGGCCGTCATGCAGTGCGTTCAGGATGGCCTGCTCGCGCTCCAACCGGTGTTTGATCAGGGCGTTGAGCCGTGCCTTCGGCCTCTTCACTGGCCCGCCGTGGCCGGTGTACATGATGCGGGCGTCCACGTCCTTCAGCATCTCCAGCGTCCGCATGTAGTCCGCGAGGTTGCCGTCGTGCGGACCGATGCTGGTGGTCGAGACCGCAAGCACGGTGTCGCTGGTGAAAAGCGCCTTGCGCTCCCGCACGAGGAGAGCAAGCGAACCCGAGGTGTGGCCGGGCGCCCAGACAGCCTCAAGAGAGAGGCCGCCGAGCTCCCGGCGGTCGCCGTGCTGGATGTCCTCAGCAACGTGAAGCTCGCCGTGGAGGCGGTCGTTCTCGATGGTTTCGCGATCGTTCGGGTGGCATGCGAGCGGCGCACCGGTCTCACGGTGCATGTGCAGCGCTCCGCCGCCGTGGTCGGGATGGCGGTGTGTGATGATAATCTCGGAGACGGGCGGCGCGTTGACCTCGCGGATGTAAGCGGCGCGGGCCCGGTGATCGTCCTCGTTCTCCCAGCCCGAGTCGATGAGGACGGCGGTGTCTGACCCGAATACGAGGTAGGCGTTGGGCGGCGGGAATCCGGGCAGCGGCTCCCGCCCGAACGTAAGTTGGTGTATCCCCGGTTCCAGTTCCATGTCGTGGCGCCATTCTAGCGCACCCGACAGCCGTTCCCCCGTTCCCGCCTCGACTGCCTTAGGCGATACGGTTAGTCATGCGCTTAAGGCTTGCGGCCTGCAAGGACGCCGCACGGAATGCGCTCTAGCTTCTGTACGTGGGCCACAGAGCAGGCATAGAGCGCGATGCTGCAGAGATGTGCCTGCCGCACGCTGTTGGCACCGGCACTGAACTCGCCCGTAAACGTGCGGGTTACTTCAACCGCCGCCGCGAGTCATGGACTTATGGAGTGCCGTGGCTGACCACAGCGAGGTCCGAAGCCAAGTCATCAAGATTGCCGAACTTGCGCAAGAGGCGAGTCAGGCACTAAGACCGTCCACCAGAACAGCGGACGAGGGCATTCATGGACGACCGTGCCCCCCCGTTCAAGCGTCAGCTGTCCGGTAGTCCCGTGTTCCATAACGGTGTCTGCCCGCATCGTGAGAGAACACTGCGGGGCACCGTCCTGAACGAACAGAATACGGACTCCAATGACCTTGCCGTAGTGATATGTCGGCACCGGCCACCTCCCCTTGGGGCCGATCGGCCGACCGCCTTGACGACTCGTCGAATTCGCCGGAATCTCCGGCGCAACCTTGGGTGGGCGACCTTGCTGTCCCTTATAGCCATACTACACCTCCCTGTCCTTTTGAGCACAATCCTGCGTCAGGTTCCCGTCGTCCGTGCGACTCGGCTTGGAAGTGGCGACTGCTCCTTGGGTGTCTAAGAAACGGTGGAGTCAGGGCACTATGGAAATCGACGACGTTAGACGTTAGACATTAGACGTTAAATGGAGGGTTGCTGCGATGCTCAACGACGACTTTTCGCTCTACACCGCCGGGGAGATTGGCGATCTGGAGGCAGCGTTCCGCGCTAACGATCCTGAGGAACTGGAGCGCATCTATGCCAAGTGGCGGGACCGCGCTCCGCGCCTGGTCGAGAAAGCCTAAACAACTGCCCGACTGTGAAGACTGCCGTATCGGCCATCTGCCGCAGTGCTCGAAACATCCATACGTCGGCGATGCTTAGGCACTTCACAGCGGACTAGACCCAAGACCCGCCGACGGAGCGGACACCGACCAAGGAAACAGCCCACCGAGAACGTTGAGCGCGTCCAGTGGCCTGTTCTCATGCTGCCTGCACACGAGACGAGCGCGCTGCGTTGACCGCTGGCTGGGCTCGCTCTAGTCAGCAACCAGTCAGTAACCGGCCTTGGCAGTTTCCGAATCTCCGAGTAGCGTAGCGGTTGCCTTAGACTATGGGCGATCCTCGACCGACTTAAGGAGCGTCACCTGTGAGCGACGTTGCGTTTCAGGATCTGCTGGCCGGCAACCACTGCTGGGGATGCGGGCCGGACGCGAAGGACGGCCTGAAGCTGCGCAGCTACTGGGACGGCGACGAGACCGTGTGCACTTGGATGCCGCGCCCGGAGTTTGCAGCGGGGCCACGGCACATCCTCTACGGCGGCATGATCGGCAGCGTCATAGACTGCCACAGCATCTGGACGGCCATCGCAGAGACATACAAGCTCGAGGAGCGGGAGGTCGGCTCGGGGCCGGTCATCTGGTACGCGACGGCGTCGCTGCACGTGACCTACCGGAAGCCAACACCGATAGACCAACCGCTGACGATGCGCGCGCGGGTGACGGAGATGGTCAGGCGCAAGGCGCTGGTGAGCTGCTCGCTCGTCTCGGGCGGCGTCGAGACCGCGACGGGAGAGATGGTTGCGGTCCGGGTCCCCTCGGAATGGTTCGAGGACTAGCAGGAAGGAGGGCATGGCGATGACGGTGAACATCTCAGGACTGGTGGAGCATCCATTGGAATTGGGTCACGCAGACCTAGCGGCGCTGCCGGGGCAGGTCGCCGACGTTTCGACGCTGGCGCCGGGGCGTGAGGGCGCAGCCGTGCGTTTCGCGTCGGTGTTGGAGGCGGCGTCGGCGCAGGCGGATGCTGAGTTCCTCACGCTGGAGGCGGAGGGCGGGTTCGCCGCGAGCATCCCGCTCGCCGCGGTCGCGGACCAGGCGCTGCTCCTCTACGCGCTGGACGGCCATCCCCTGCCGGAGGAGAAGGGCGGCCCGGTGCGATTCCTCATCCCGAACCCCGCTGCGTGCGGTACTGCGGAAGTGGACACGTGCGCGAACGTGAAGTGGCTGAACTCGATCCACCTGAGCGCCGAGCGCGGGCGCGACGTGCGGCCCAGCACGCTGCGTGCGCACGAGGCGCTGCACGAGGCCGAACTTGAGGCGCAGCGCAAGGAAGGAGGGGCATGATGACACGTCTGCCGGAGGTAACGCGGGACGCGGTAGCTGAGGATCTGCGCGGCGCATTCGACTCCCTCGTCGCCGACAGCGGTGGGAGCGTTCCACTGGGGCCCGGCGCGGTCGCGGCGTTGAGCCCGGAGATGGCGCTGCGCCGCCGTCCGCTGAGCAACTACGTCCGCTGGGAACTGACGCTTCCCCAGCACGTGCAGGAGCTCGCGATCCTGGCGACAGCGCGGCAGATGGACTGTCCCTACGTGTGGAACGCGCACGCGCCGCTCGCGCGGAAGGAAGGTGTGAGCGCCGGGGTGGTGGACGCGATGCGCGAGCGTACGCCGCTGCCCGCGATGGCGGACGACGAGTCGGCCGTCGTGACGTTCGTGACAGAGATGCTGTCCTCCCACCGGGTCTCGCAGGAAGCCTACGACGCGGCCACAGCACAGTTCGGCGTGCGCCAGACAGTTGACCTCATCGCACTCGTGGGGCAGTACGTCACCAATGCGTGCTTCCTCAACACGTTTGAGGTAGCGTTGCCGGAAACGACGGAGCCGGTGCTGCCGGTCTGATTCGCAGGAGCTGAGGATGGGCATCATAGACGCGGACGCGCACGTCATAGAGACAGACCAGACGTGGGAGTACATGGACCCGTCGGAGCGCCGCTACAAGCCGGGCACAGCGTACCAGACGCTCGAAAGCGGCGAGGTGCTGAAGTACTGGATCATCGGTGGGCGGGCCCTCAAGACCGCCTGGCCGGGCGGCGGCCCACGCGGCGAGTTCGGGCTCTTCATCGGCAACGTCGTACTGCCCACCGAGTCCAAGTTCATGATGGACGTGCAGGCGCGCATCGCCCACATGGACGAGCTCGGCACTGACCTGCAGGTGCTCTACCCCTCCATGTGGACAGGGCCTATCACCAACGATCCCGCGGAAGAGGTCGCTCTCTGCCGGAGCTACAACCGCTGGATGGCCGACATCTACGCGGAGGGCAAGGGGCGCTTCCACTGGGCGGCGGTCATGCCCGTGCTGGACCTGGAGGAGGCGGAGCGCCAGCTGCGATTCGCCAGGGACAACGGCGCGGTCGCCATCAACCTGCGCGGCGTCGAGGTCGGCAACCGGCTCATCAACGACCCGTACCTCTACGCGGTCTACGAGTGGGCGGCGGAGCTGGACATGCCCATCTGCCCGCACTCCGGCACCGGCAGTTTCGAGTTGGACGCCATCTTCGGTAGCCCGCTGACGGCGTTCGAGCGCAACAAGTTCAGCGGTCTCTCCGCCTTCCATACGCTGTTCATGTCAGGCCTGCCGGAGCGCTTCCCCAACACGAAGTGGGGCATCATCGAGTTCAGCGCCGACTGGATCCCCTACATGCTGAACGACCTCGCGCGGCGCATGGAGCGCCGCGGCGACAGCCTGAGCGCCGACCCGCTCACCGAGAACAACATCTGGGTGACCGTGCAGCTGAACGACGACCTGGAGCAGATACACCGCTACGTTGGCGGCGACAGGCTCGTCATCGGCACCGACTACGGCCACGCCGACTCCGCGACCGAGATACATGCCCTCACGACCTTCCAGAACGACGAGCGCATGCCGGCGGAGAGCCGCAGCCGCATCCTCTGGGACAACCCGAAGGAACTCTACGCGATCTAGCCCAGTGGCCCGTGGCGATGCTATCGGCGGACAAAAAGGGGAAGCCCGCGTGAGCGGGCTTCCCCTTGATTCGTCAACCTGCGAAGCGGTTCAGGAGTCCAGACCCAGGAACCGCAGCGCGTTTCCTGAGCTCATCGCCTCTACTTGCTCGGCGCTCAGTTCCAGCCCTTCGAACTCTTCGGACAGGGGCGGCATCATCGATCGCGACATGAACGGGTAGTCGGACCCCACAACCAGTTGCGTGTGCCCAACCGTCTTCATCAGGTAGTGAAGCGAGTCCACGCTGAAGAGGATGTCGTCGTAGTAGAGCATCCTCGCGTACTCGATCGGCGTCTTGGAAAAGCCTTCGGGGTTCGTGCCTGCGCGCCGTCCCCAGAGGGCGTTCATCCGAGGCAGCATCTGCGCGAGAACACCGCCGCCGTGGCTGAGGCAGACGCGAAGTGTGGGGCACTCCTCGAGCAAGCCGCTGGTGATCAGCGACGCTCCCGCCAGTCCGTTCTCGATGGGGAACCCCACCGAGTTCGTCAGAGCGGGAGGACCGATAACCCGGTCCAGGAACGTTGGCCGCTGGGCATGCATGAACACCGATAGCCCCAGGTTCGCGAGTTCGTTGAAGAACGGTCGGAACGCCGCATCTCCCGGACTCTTGCCGTTGATGTTGGTCATGATCTCGACGCCCTGGAGACCGAGGTCCTTGATCCCCTGGAGCTCGGCCGTGGACATCTCAACATCCTGGAGCGGCACTGCCCCCAGTCCGTAGAACCGGTCAGGGACCGCGTCCATCATGCTGGCGATCGTCTCGTTGAGATGACGGCAATGGTCCCTGCCGTCCTCGGGGGCCAACTGGTATGCCAGCAACTCGGGCATAGGGGACAAGACGTGGCGGTCTACCCCTTCTTCCGGCATGTCGGCGATCCGGCGCGAGACGTCCCAGCAACGCGAGAGCACAGTGCGGAAGTTGCGCCCGCCGATCATGACGTTGGCCTTCCCCGGCTCTGTGTGGTCCATGTAGGGCCACTGGTCGCCGGAGACTCGGCCAACTCCAGGGGGGAAATGCTCAGGCACGATGTGCGTATGTACGTCGATAATCACGGCGCTCCCCTCCCTGAGGCCCTGTGGCCGCTCTTGAAATCGCCGACAGCCCTGCCCTGTGCTAGGCCTTGGTGGTTGGCAGTCGCGTTCAGGCTTCTGCTTTCACAGCCTGCTCAACCAGGTGGGGGATCTCCGGTCGACGATCGGACACTCCGGCCCACTCGGCGGTCTGCCGGCTGACGACCCCGTCGCGGAGGAACTCCAGGAATACCTGTGCAAACATCTCCGGCTGGTCGGTCTGTCCCTGGTGACCACAGTCCTCCGGGTAGAAGAACTGCATCTTCGGGAGTATGTCCTCCAGTTCGTAGCCCATCTCCACTGGGGCGAGCACGTCCTGCTTCCCCCACAGGAAGATCGTGGGAATCTCGATGGTGTCGAGACGGCCCTCGAAATTGACCGCCTGAAAGAGCGTGGGGTCTTCCAACTCCTGGCGGGACCATTCCATGCATGCTGCGAGCACTTCCTTGCGGGAGTTGGCCATGGTTGTGCGCATGGTGATGAGCTCATCGGTGATAGCCGCGTGGTTGCGGATGATGTGCTCCATCTGGCTCCGCATCCACCCTTCAGAGCCGTCGAATGGGCCTGCGCGCAACGCGGTCCCTCTCCCCATGCCGTTGCCCAGGCCTATCCGGCGGTGGAATGCGGGACTGGCGATCAGGATCATGCGCTTGATGCGTTCGGGGTATTCCACTGCGTAGGAAGAGCCCATCTGCGCGCCCTGTGAGTTCCCCGCGATGTAGAACTGGTCCTCCAGAGCAAGTGCCTGGGCGAACAGGTCGATGAACTTGACCTGGTCGCGAACACCCTTCTCCATGAAGAAACCAGGCCGGTTGTCCGACAGCCCGAAACCGGGCCGGTCAGGCGCATAGACGCGGAACCCGTGCCCGGCCAGGAAGGGCATCATCATGCGCCACCCGGCCAGCCCGGAAGAACCGGCGATGCCGCCGTGCAGTAGGATGACTGATGGGCCGGACTCACCGGCGGTCCAATAGTGTGCACGCACGCCGTTACTCAGTGTCGCATAGCGACTCAAAGCGCCCGGTATGTGGATTGCCCCTTCCTCTGTCAGCATGAGAACTCCTTCTGCATCCTGGGTTGGACGGTCTTTCGCGCGCGTACCATACCACAGGCGAGCATCTAGGGCTTGACCGCCCTCGCACGGGTGCCTCTGCGCGTGGCGCGCCTGTACTCCGCTTGTGGTATCGTCAACCCGACCACTCTCCGCATTGCTGACAAGCGCTTAGGAGGCCACCATGGCAACGATGACAAAGCCATCTGAGTGGAAGAAGACTTGGGACTCCATCTACTGTGAATTGCTCGGTACGCAGGTCCGAATGGTACAGGGAAGGAAGTATGTCACCCGGGTGATCGAGTGCGGCTCGGGTGACCCCCTGATCCTGATCCATGGATCAGGAGGGACCGCTGAGTCCTGGTTCCGCAACGTCAGGCGCCTGGGTGAGACTTTCCACGTCTACGCTATCGATGCGCTCTACCACGGGTTTTCCAGCAAAGAGCCTACTGACGTGGCGGACCGCACCGCGCAACAGGTTGACCACGTCCTCGATTTCATGGACGCCGTGGGAATCGAGCGCGCCAACATCGAGGGCGAGTCCATGGGGGCGCACATCACCTTCCGGCTGGCACTCGAGCATCCCGAACGATGCGACCACATCATTCTCAACACGGGACAGCAGGTGGATTTCAACCGGGAGTTTGCTCCACATCTCAAGGGGATCACCCTGCTTGCCGAACTGACGCGAGCGGCGCTGGCGAACCCAACCCACGACACTATCAGGGCTCGGATGGAGTGGTTGATGGCAGCTCCCGACCGGGTAGACGATGAGTTGGTCGCGCTGCGCTTGAAGTTGTGGAGCCTCCCCGAGCTTCGGGAGTCGCTCTCGCAGACCGGCCCCAGCTCGGATCGTCCGGCTCAGGTGCGCCGCTTCTCCGAGGATGAGGTACGGCAGCTGGCGGTCCCTACACTTGTGTTCTGGACCGAGTACAACCCAAGCGGCGGACCTGACATCGGTGAAGCCCTGGCCGAACTCATACCTGGAGCCAAGTACTATCTGATGGAGGATGCCGCGCACTGGCCGCAGTACGAGAAGCCGGAGGAACACGACCAGGTAATCACCGACTTCATCCTGGGTCGACTCTAGCTGAACCGCAGGTTTGCAGTGAGGCCGGAGCGTCGGTAGACTCCGGCTGCGCATGAGCGTCGGCTCACCGTAGCTGAACGAACCGCGACAACGAGTCAGAAAATGGAGGTACGCATGCCTGCCACGCTACGCTCTCGATTTGTCATGGCTGGGAACGTGAAGACGCATTACACGGAGTCCGGCGACGATGGCCCGGTGATCGTTGGGCTGCACGGCGGCGGATCGGGTTCCTCGGGAGAATCAGGGATGGGGCCGCTCATGCCCGGACTCGGGGAACAGTTCCGGTACATAGCCCCTGATTCGGTCGGCGGATATGGCTTGACCGACGTGGATGCTCCCGTTCCTTATGGAGTTCAGAGCCGCGTAGAACACCTGGAAGACCTCGTCGATGCCCTGTGCCTGGACAGGTTCAGCATCATGGGCAACTCCCAGGGAGCATGGGTGGCGGCCAAGTACGCGACCCTGCACCCCGACCGTATCGAGAAGATGATCCTGGTGGCCAGCGGCACCATCGTGAACGCGATGGGGATAGTGCGCCCCCCCTCGCCGGGTATGGCGGCGTTCGCCGCCTACGATGGGACGCCGGACAGGATGAGGGACCTGTTGAAGGCGATCGTCTACAACCAGGACAAGATCACAGACGCATTGGTTGAGCGTCGGAATGCTGCTGCAACTCGCCCCGGCGCCCTCGAGAAGTTCAAGGAGTTCGGCGCAAACACCGGGAGGTTCCAGAGAGAGGCGCCGCTTAACGTCAATTTCGGCATGAAGGAATCGCTGCCTGCGCTCACCAAGGTCATTCCGACGATCTTCGTCTGGGGCGAGAACGACGAGTTCGCGCCGCCTGAAGGCGGGCGTGAACTCGAGCCGATGCTCCCGGACGTCGCGTTCCACTGGGTACCCGAGGCTGGACATCAGGCTCAGACAGACCAGCCTGAGATGGTGACGAACATCATCAGGGAATTCATGCTGGCGCCTGTGCCTGCCTGATGCGGAAGAAGTTCAGCGATTGCCGGAGGCTGGAATGGCCGACAAGGTAAGAGCCGCGATCATAGGCTCGGGCAATATCGGCACCGACCTGATGCTGAAGCTCCAAGACAGCGAAGTCATCGAGCTGACTGCCATGGTCGGCATCGACCCCGACTCCGAGGGTCTTGTCATGGCTCGCGCGCGGGGAGTCACCACAACATCCGACGGGTTCGACGGATTCCTCGACCTCGAGCAGGACATCGACATCGCCTTCGAGGCCACGAGCGCCAAGATCCACGCCGCGAACGCCCCCCGGCTCAAGGAATTGGGGAAACTGGCGATCGACATGACCCCTGCCGCGGTAGGCCCCTACGTTGTGCCCTACGTGAACTTCGGCGACGTGCTCGGCGAACCGAACGTCAATCTGATCACGTGCGGAGGCCAGGCAACCATCCCCATCGTTGCCGCGGTGAGCCGCGTGTCGCCCGTTCGCTATGCCGAGATAGTGGCCACTACCGCAAGCAAGAGCGCCGGTCCGGGTACGCGTCAGAACATAGACGAGTTCACGCGCACCACTGCCGATGGCGTCGTGCGTATCGGCGGGGCCGGCAAGGGAAAGGCGATCATCATCCTGAACCCTGCGGACCCGCCCATCACGATGCGGAACACGGTCTATACCCAGGTGGAGGAGATGGACCGCGAGGCGATACTCGAGTCCATCCGGGAGACCGTTGAACGCGTCCAGTCCTACGTGCCCGGCTACCGCCTGCGCATCGATCCCGTCTTCTACGACGACTACCTCGTCACTACGCTCGAAGTCGAGGGCGCGGGCATGTACCTGCCGAAGTACGCAGGAAACCTCGACATCATGACGGCAGCGGCCAGAGCGGTTGGCGAGCAGTTCGCGCGGCACATGCTCGGCCTCCCCACCGAGATCGGAGGCGGCAATGGCTGAGAAGCGCCCCATCCGGGTGATCGATTCGACGATGCGCGATGGCTCTCATGCGATGGCGCACCAGTTCACACTGGACCAGATCGAGAAGATCGCACGGGCGCTCGACGAAGCCGGCGTGACGACGATGGAGATCTCTCACGGCGACGGCATGGGCGGCGCTTCCTACAACTACGGGTTCCCCAAGGAGCCCGAAACGGGTTGGCTCCGCACCGCCGCCCAGGCCGTGACGAACGCTGAGCTGGCGATCCTCCTGATCCCGGGGATCGGGACGCAGGAGCAACTCGAAGAGGCGTACCGGTTGGGCGCGCGCATGGCCCGCATCGCGACTCACTGCACCGAAGCCGACATCTCGCAGCAGCACATCGGCCTGGCGAGAGACCTGGGCATGGAGACCATCGGTTTCCTGATGCTCTCCCACATGATCCCGGCTGAGGAACTGCTGGAGCAGGCCAAGCTCATGGAGAGCTACGGAGCGCAATGCATCTACGTGGTCGACTCCGCCGGCGCGATGCTTCCGGACGAATACCGGCGCAAGGTCAGCACTTTGCGCGATGGACTCGGCGTCGCGGTCGGGGCGCATTGCCACAATAACCTCGGCCTCTCGATAGGCAACTCGCTCGCGGCTATCGAAGAAGGAGCCGACTACGTAGACGGCTGCACGGTCGGCCTCGGCGCTGGCGCAGGCAACACACCTACAGAGGTGCTCACCGCAGTGCTCGACCTGCAGGGCTACGACACCGGTATCGACCTGCTCAAGATCCAGGACGCCGCAGAGGACGTGGTTACGCCCATCATGCCGCGTCCGCAGGTCATCGACAGGGCTGGTCTCACGCTGGGCTATGCGGGTGTTTACTCCAGCTTCCTGCTGCACACCTACCGCGCAGCGGCCAAGTTCGAACTCGATCCGAGGGACATCCTGATCGAACTCGGCGCGCGCAAGGTCGTCGGGGGCCAGGAAGACACCATCATCGACCTCGCGGCCGAGATGGCCAGGGCCCGGGACCAGCAAGCCCGGAACTGACCCCGAATCACGAACAACGAGAGAGGTGGTCTTCATGGCGCTCACGGCTGACCAGGTGAAGGAACTTGCGGAGCTGTTGTTCAATGCCGAGCAATCGTCTGACCCGGTTCCCCCGCTGACCGACCGTTTCCCTGACATGACGGACGCTGACGCTTACGAGGTCCAACAGGAGGTCATACGCAAGCGCATCCAGGGTGGCCGCCGGGTCGTCGGGAAGAAAGTCGGTCTGACGTCACTCGCGATGCAGCAGATGCTTGGCGTTGGCGAGCCTGACTACGGAGTCGTCCTCGACGACATGACCATAGCCGACGGCTCGACGTTCGAAGCGGCCAGATTGCTTCAGCCGCGGGTGGAGCCGGAGATCGCGTTCATGCTCAACAAGGAGTTGAAGGGCCCCGGGGTCACGGTCGCCGACGTGCTCGCAGCAACCGAGTACGTCTTCCCTGCTCTCGAGATCGTGGCGAGCCGCGTCAAGGACTGGAAGATCAAGCTGCAGGACACCATCGCGGACAACGCTTCTGCGGGTGGAGTGGTGCTGGGCGACGCGCACTCCGCAGTCTCGGCGGTCGATCTTGTCAACGAGGAACTCGTCTACGAGAAGAATGGCGAGGAGATCGCCAGGGCCACCGGCGCGGCTGTCCTGGACAACCCTGCGAACGCCGTCGCCTGGTGCGCGAACAAGCTCAGCGAATACGGCGACTCCCTTGCTGCGGGCGAGTTCGTCATCCCGGGGGCGCTGTGCGGGATGACGCCGGTCGCGCCGGGAGACACCGTCGTTGCCCGCTTCTCCACGATCGGCACCGTCTCGGTCACCTTCTCGTAGATAACAGTGGAGCGCCCAGTGAGGGCGCTCCACATCCGTTTCCTCTATCAGCCGGAGCCCCGGACTAGCCGAACCGCATGCGCGGGTACTCGTCGGGTTCCACCCCTTCGCCGTACATCTGCGGCTTGTTCTCCTGGAGGTAATCCCCAATATCCGTGCCCGTGAACAATCCGGGTTGCCACGCCGGATACTTGAAGCGCGTCCCTCCGTCGCAGGGGATGTCCACCCCGGTGAGGAACTCCGCCTCGTCCGAGGCGAGGAAGATCGCGGCATAGGCGAGGTCAGCCGCCCGCGGGAACCGGCCCATGGGGATGGAGCGCAGGAAATCGTCCGGCGTAGCCATGTAGCGAGTCCGGAAGACCGGGCCCGATGAGCCTGACGCTCCGAACCGGAACAGGTTGTGCTCCATGAAGTACGGGGTGATGGTATTCACCCGGATGCCCAGGTGGGCAAGGTCCATCGCTGCGGCTCGGGAGAAGTACAGGAGCCCGGCCTTTGCGGCTGAGTAGCCCGAGTTGCCCGCCTCGCCGTAGTGACCGGCGGACGAGATGATATGCAGCATGCAGCCCTTGCGCTCCTTGTCGATCATGGCGCGGGCCATGTGCTTGGTCGTATACATCCCTGCGGTCAGGTAGGTCTTGATCTCCCGCTCCCAGTCGTACGGGTTGATGTCCGTGACCGGCCAGCGGAACTGTCGCCCCGCCAGGTTGACCATCGTGTCGACGTAGCCGAAATGGCCCACGGCCTGCTCCACGATGGACTTGACCTCGGCCTCGACCGAGGCGTCGCCCGGTAGAGCTATCGCGTCGAAGCCCTTCTTCTTCAGGAAGTCGACCGTGTCGGTGGCGGCTTCGGGGATGATGTCGTTGACTGCGACCCTCGCGCCCTCCTTGGCCATGAAGTGTGCGATAGTCCCGCCGTTGTTGGGTCCTGCGCCGAATATCAGCGCGACTTTGCCGTCCAAGCGTCCCATCGTTCAGTCTCCCTCTATCAGGATGTCGTTTGCCAGCATGGAGTGCTAACGCGGGTCGAAGATGGTCGTCACCCAGTCGCTGTTCAGCACGGTGTTCGTGTGTATGTCAGCGTACTGAACGGTGCCACCGACCTCGGTCATAGCCCCCGCGAGGACGATGCTGAGCAGGCACTCCCACTCAGCGTTCTCTTCCATCTCATCATGCGTCCAGCTCTCGCCCCAGTCAGCGAAGTTGCTCGCCTTCCACTGCTCGAACCGCTTCAGGTCGTTCTCCCGGTAGGGCATCAGCGAACCGCGCGCAGAGCTGGTGTTCTGCGAGTTCGACCAGTTCGTCGCAGCAACCAGCGCGACCCGGTAAGAGCTCTCCTTGGATATCGTGGCGATCGCCCGTCCCAGTGCAAAGCCCTCCTGTGGGGTCAGCGGCGGCTCCTTCTGCTTGTCCCAGGGCCCGAGTCCTTCCGGCACGCGCGGCCGTTCATAACCGAACGGATCAAACCCGATGGGCACGATGGGCATCTTGAACTCTTGGGCTTCCCAGTCGGTGTGAAAGATGCCGGCCACGCAGTTGTGGCCTATCCGCAGTGGATTGTTGCTCGGTTCCTTCGAGTAGACCGGAGCGAGCCCGCGAGCCTCCAGACCCTGCCCCAGGAGGTTGGCAACGTCCGTGTGGATGGTCACGTGGTCGATGCGGTCCGGGTCTTCTTCGAAGAGGTTATCCCTGCTTCCGTGGATCTGGTAGAACTTCGTGTCGAAGCCGTCGTGCGTGTGGATCCAGTACTTGGGACGGTCTGGCGGACGAAACGTCTCGCCGAAGTCCCGGTACAACACCACCATCACGTCCGGGTTGAACTCGTCCAGGGCGCTGCGCACCTTCTTGAACTGCTCCACCTGCCTCGCCTGGGCCAATTTGCCGGCCGTTTCGCCCTGGTCGGCGCCCCATTCGGCGAGCATCTCCTCCGGCCAGTTGCTCAGGTCACGGAGGTCCGGCCTGTCAAGCAAACCCCGCATCAACAGCCCCCTGAGCACGTTAGGCATCACCCAAGGCTTCATACGGACGTATGGAAAATGGCACACGCTCAACCCGAGAATGTCTCCCACGGTGCTCCCCTCCTAAGGTATCTGTATACGGAGGCTCGTCAGGAAGAGACGAGCCTCCGTACCATAACCCAAACCCCGGCTGTATGCCCTGCTCAGCGAGATGAAGCGGGCCGCTCCCCGGAGCTCGTCTACCATCGCTCCGGCGTCAACCCCAGATCAGCTTGTCGGTCCTGCGAAAACACCTCTGCCGGGGTTGCTTGCTGCTCGTCCGCTCCGAGGGGACCCATGCCCCTTGCTTGCAAGAGCAGGCGACGCCACATGATGAGGTGCGCGTCAGTGGCGGACAGGTGCTCGGGCGTGTCGTAGCGTTGAGGCCCGGCAGCCCTGAAGTCCTGCACCGAGAAGTCCGAGTACATGGCCCACCGGTGCCACGTGTGGAAGTGCACCTTCTCACGGAGCTTGGTGAACCAGTTCGAACCTGGGGTGAAATGCCAGTAGATCTGGCGCGTGTTGTCCGCGTCGATGGGGATGTTCACGCGCGTGTATGAATGCGTGTGGTAGTCCAGGCGGACCATCGCTGGTAGGTGATGCAGCATCCCTCCCCACTCTTCGGTGGTGTCCACAGGCGGCTTGCGGTAGCGCCGCTTGCCGGACCATCCCGTCATCCACGTCCAGAGCTTGCGGCGGCGGTGTTTCGGCCAACTCTCTCCGAGTTCAGGGAAATGGTATTGAGATTCCGACGGTCGGGCGTATGTGGGCCTGCCGCCGGCGTGACCGTTGGTTCCATCGACAGGTGGCGGCTGTCCGCGCCGTATGCCGAAGGTCGCCGTGCGCCCGTTGATGATGTTGGTCCGCGGATTGCGGTTTCCCACCAGGGTCATGGGGTTCATGAGGACGAGGGCAGCGTCGCGGTGAACGTAGGGCACGTGTGCGTCCCCAGCATTCTCCACCGCCACGCGCCAATTTACCGGCCAGACCTCCCACGCATAGAGCATCTGCCCATCGTCCGTGAAGAACTCCGGCGGCACGTCCTCCTCTATCGGCGCAGGTTCATCCTCTCCCATCCACACGAACACCATCCCGCGCAACGTCCTCGTGGGGTACGTCCGCTGCCTTACCTTGCCCGGCACCTGCGAGTCCGGCCCCTCCGGCAGCACTGCCAGGACGTTCCCATCGCCGTCGTAGGTCCAGCCGTGGTAGGGGCAGGAGATGGTGCCCTCGAAATGGCAGTCGCCGTGCATGAGGCTGCCACCGCGGTGGGGGCAGACGTTGTGGAGGGCCTTGACCTGCTTGTCCTTTCCGCGGAAGAAGACGAGCAGCTCGTTGCAGATCTTGAGGCCGACGGGCTTGTTGCCGACCTTTCTGTCCTCGATGGCGGGGTACCAGTACTCGAGGAGTCCGGTGGCAGGTGCGAGTTTCCGGACATCCGGCCGAACGGCCCGCTCGCGGTACACGGTCTGGACTACGCTGGGTTCTCGCGTTTGAATCGCCATGAACTCACCCCCTCGGCAGCGAGGCTGCCCTTCCGTAACGCTTCTGTGGGAATCGTGACTAGTCGAAGATCGCGATCACCTTGCAGGAGTTGAACACGTAGGACTCCACGAACTCGGTGTGAGAAGGCCGCTTGCCGAGCTCCTGCATCGCCCCGGCCAGGCACATCCAGTTTAACATCTCGTGCTGGCCGCACTGCTCGATCTGCGAGATCGGTATGCGGCGCCATGCTTCGAGGTCGCCCGACGATAGCTCTTCGTAGCGTGCCTTGTCCGAATCAACGTCAGGCCACAGACCGTGGAACTTCGGGGTGAGGAAGGCATGCGACCAACTCGAAGAGCCGATCAAGGCCACCTTGTAAGGGCTCTCAGCGAAGAAGCGGGCGATGGACGCTCCGACCTGGAAGCAGCGCGCCGGGGTAGGCCCCGGTGGGTCGGGCTCTGCGTCGGGCCCTGAGCGCGCCCCTGGCGTGAACTTGCTTCCATAGCAGTTCACATGGAACGGGATCACCGGGTAGTTGAACCCGCTCCGGTCGTAGTCCAGGTAGGCGATAGTGCGCCAATAGGCGTGCCCCAGGTCGTGATGCAACGGCTTGTAGGACCACGCCACGTCGATCTGGTCGGAAAGCAGGTGGGTAGCAAGCTCCTTGGCGATCTTGCGCGCTCCCGGCACCTTCAGCCACCAGTCCTTCTTCTCTCCCCAGATGTTGTTTTCAGCGTTGAGACCTCCCCCCCGCATCCACGGTTGTGTCTCGAACTCGTCGTTGATGTAAACGCAGTAGGCAGGTACGACTTCTTCATGGAAGTTCTCGTACTGGTCGTCGCCCCAGATCACGACCGCGTCCGGTTCGAACTCGTCCAACTTCGCACGCACGCGCCGGAAACCTTCGACCAGCTTCATCCGATGCTCGTGGGCAGCGGCCAGCCCTTGGTCGTCAGCCCACTCCTGCTGCATGCGCTCAGGCCAGCTCGCCGGGTCCTTCAACTCCTCAGGCACGTTTGGTGACTCGAGGCGGCGCTTGAGGATGTTCGCCATGGCATCTTCCGGGTACAACACATAAGGCCCATGGGTTACACCTAGTCCCAGTACTTCTCCCATGACTCCCTCCTTCCGGGTTCGAACCGGTTGCCCGGTTCCCTTCCCCTGTTCCCCTTGGGTACTGCTCCCACCTATCGAACGTTCATCGTGGTCCCCGGAGGTTCGCGGTATACGCCATCAGGCTTGCTGAAGATGCTCGCCGCTAGAAAGACCAGGCCCAAGACCAGGTGAATCACGTTGTCCCCCGGGTTCTCGAGGTTCATCACCCAGAGATTCGGAGCGTCACGTCCGGCAACCACCCAACCTATGACTGCCAATGCCAGGAATAGCACCGCCAGATAGACGGTCCATGCCCGGCGCAACTCGGGGTTCCACGTTGTGCCCATCCACGTAACGAGCACGCCAACGCTCAGGAAAAAGACGTTGTAGCCAGTGTCCGTGTAGAAGGCCTGGTCATCTTCGAAGGGCAGGAACCAACTCACGACGCCCCAGATGAGGAGAAGTATCCCGGCTAACTTTAGGAATTGGCCAATCCGCATAGCATCACGCCTTGGCTTACGAATTCAGGTCTCCATCCCTTGCGGGCTGAGCATAGTAGGCGACCGTTCAGGTGTCAAACGCCTGCAACCGCGCCATGCGCCTTGACACCAACCGGAGTGCCGCGTAGATTCGCACCAATATAGTGCGCCGTGGTATGTGAGCCGCCTGAGGGGGTGATTTCATGGCAACCCGAACGCAGGAACCGAGCATAGTCCAGACCGTGCAACGCGAGCGGGCTACCCGCCTGGACGTCCGTGAATTGGCGCCCGCCACCGGACTCCTCGAGTACTGGTACCCCGCCATCGAAGACCGAAAGATCGGCAACAAGCCCGTCGGCCTCAAGATCTGCAACGTGCAAGTCGTCTTCTTCCGCGGAAAGGACAAGCAGGTCAAGGCCCTCCACAACGTCTGCCCCCACCGCGGCGGCAGCCTCATGCACGGCGACTGCCACTTCGAGGGCACCATCTCCTGCCCCTACCACGGCTGGACCTACGACGGCGATGGGAACGTCCTGGCAGTGCTGCCGGAGGGGCCGGACTCGCAGGTGCCGGGCAAGGTAAGGCAGCGGACGTACCCCACGAGGACGTTGCGCGGGATGGTGTTCGTGTGGATGGGAGAGGATGAGCCCGCGCCGATGGAAGAGGATGTGCCGCCGGAGTTCTTCACGGACGAGGGGCAGATGCTCTATGCGTGGGAGGTCTGGCCGGTGAACTGGCGCGTGGCGGTGGAGAATGCTGGGGATGCGCACGTGCCCTACGTTCACCGCGACGCCGCACTCGTCCTCATGAACCCATTCGGCATCATGGGCCCACGCGGGCTCAAGACCGACATCATTAACGGTCGTACCGCTACCTTCAACATCGCCCGTACAGCCTCGATCTTCGGTGCGAGTGCTGCTAAACAGGGGAACGGCACCGAGGGCTCCGCGAACGCTGCGCAGCCTGCCAGGCCGGCGCGGCGACCGATGACATTCCAATATTACTACCCTGCACTGGGAGCGAAGTGGCCCAGGCACATGTGGCGCAATCTCTGGAAGTGGGCCTTCGCCTGGTCAGGCAAGCGCCGGTACAGCGGCAAGCCGAATGACAATACCGCAGAATGGGGCGGCATGGTCCACCACCTGCCGGCCATGGTCCGTCTGGACTACCACACGCATTCATACACGCGGGTGAACATCCCCATCGACGCGGTCAACACACGCCAGATCTACTGGCATTACACCCGGCATACAAGATGGCTATCCAAGCTCTACGAGAAGGTGCACTTCCACACGTGGCACCGGTGGGCCATGTACTCGGACTTCTCGGTGCAGGATTTCAACGCAGCGGGCCCCCAGCGGTACGACACGCCCGAGCACCTGTCCAGCACCGATGCCCACCTCGTCATGTGGCGTCGCCTGCTCTTGAAGGCAAGGGGCATGGACGCCATCCTCAAACCGCCTGAGACTGTCGCCGAGGAGTCTTCCCGTCAGTACCAGGCGAAACTTGGCGTCGACACCGAGTGGGATGAGCGTGGAGCGCTATCCGCCAACACGTAGGTCCGGTTTCATGCTTCGACGTCCATCCCTTGGTGTTGCGGAGGAACTTTGAGCGCTGCAGTAATGCCTACAGGTCAGAACGCTGGTGTGCGCCTGCGGAACATCTCCAAGACGTTCCCGGGAGGCACGCAGGCCGTAGACGACATCTCACTCGATATCCAACCGGGCGAGGTGTTCACCCTACTCGGCCCCAGCGGCTGCGGAAAGACGACGACGCTTCGGATGGTGGCAGGCTTGGAGTCCCCTGACCTCGACGGGGGGACGATCGAGTTTGGCGACCGGCCGATTGTGGACGGCTCCAGGAAACTGTTCGTCCCCCCTGAGAAGCGACAGGTCGGCATGGTCTTCCAGTCGTACGCCATCTGGCCCCATATGACCGTCGAACAGAACGTGGGCTACCCTCTGCGCTTGCGCAAGATGTCTCGGTCCGAGAGCCGCCAGCGGGTTGCCAATGCGCTCGAACTGGTTGGCCTTGAGGGCATGGATAAGCGGCCCGCGCCCATGCTCAGCGGCGGGCAGCAGCAGCGCGTCGCGCTCGCGCGCGCTCTCGTTTACGAGCCTGAGATCCTGCTGCTCGACGAGCCATTCAGCAACCTGGACGCCAAGCTGCGCGAACAGATGCGGCTCGAGGTGAAGCTGCTTCAGAAGAAACTCCAGATCACCGTCCTGTTCGTCACGCACGATCAGGTGGAAGCACTCAGCCTGTCGGACAGGATCGCGGTGATGGACTTCGGACACGTGCAGCAGGTAGGTGTCCCAAAGGAACTGTACGAATCGCCCGCCAACGCTTTCGTCCGTGACTTCCTCGGAAAGACCCTCCTCCTGGCTGGAGTGATCCAGAGCAGTAACCAGCAAGGGCAGGTGGCCATTGCGTTGGACGGGGCTCCGAACTGCGTGCTGTTCGGCCGGAGCAACCAGACGCAGGACCTTGCGCCCGGAGTTGCGGTGCATATCGCCGTGAGGCCGGAAGACGTGGACATGGTTGAGCCCCAGGGAGACGGCGAACTACCGCAGGGAGTCGTCAGGGGCACGATTCGGACAACCCTGTTCACCGGCGACCGCACGGAATACCAGGTGGAGGTTGAGGGACAAGGCTCGCTGCTGCTCTACGGCACGAGACAGCATATATTCGGCGAAGGGTCGCCGGTATGGCTCAGGATGCAACCCGATACGGTAAGCGTGTGGCCCGTATAGCTCCGTGGCACGGACGACACGACCCGTATCGAGCAGGGCATCCTATGGGTTCGTGCCTGCGTTGACACCCCCAAGGCGCCTGTGTAGCCTGCATTTCGCTGTCAGGTTCCCGTGCCGGAGTCTGTCCCCTGCCGGGGTGCCTATTTCCGCTTAGGTCCTATGGCTTAGGGCCTCCAGGAGGAGAAAGATGGTCATTCGGTCACAACGAGGCGTACGGTTCCCCTACGAAGAGTACATGGAGAACGAAGGCATCCCCCTTTTCGAAGAGGTCGCCGGTAGTGGGGACGTGACACAACTCCCCCGTAAGCCGTGGGCCCGGACCGGAGGTAACGGGACCTTCATCCAGCTTCAGGGCACGTTCCAATCAGAGCGAGGCATCTATGTCCAGGAGATCCCGGGGGGACAGTCGCTCAACCCGGAGAGGCACATCTATGAGAAGGAGATATTCGTCCTGGAAGGACGCGGCCTGACCGAGACATGGCAGAACGGCGGAGCGAAGATAACCTTCGAATGGGGAGCGGGTAGCGTCTTCGCCATTCCGAAGAACGTTGAGCACCGCCTGGTCAACGGCAGCCGTGAACCGGTCATCTTCATGGCGGTCACGAATGCACCGCGTGTCATCAACGCCGTCGACGACCTGAACACCGTTTTCAACTGCGATGTCCCCATGTTCGACCTGTACGGCGAAGGTCGTGAGTACTTCAACGCCTCCGACGTGCGCTCTGCGGAGGGACGTTACCAGGGCGTAATCTGGCACACCAACTTCATCCCTGACTGCCGTGGTGCGTTGCTGGACGACCTTGAACAGAAGGTGTCCGGCGGTCAGCTGACGGGCTATCGCATGGGCAATCGGTTCCCCCACGGACACATATCCGAATGGCCCTCAGGCCGCTACCACAAGGCTCACTACCACGGCCCTGGCGCTATCCTCCTGGGCCTCGACGGCGAGGGCTACGTCCTCGTGTGGCCGTCTGCATTGGGGCCGCATCCTTACAAGGACGGCCACGCCGACAAGGTGCTGAAAGTGCCGTGGGGCAAGCACAGCATCTACAGCCCGCCGAACGCCAACTTCCATCAGCACCTCAACACCAGTGCCGGGCCTGCGAAACACATAGCCGTCTACGGTGACCGGCTGCCGCTGGGTGTTCACGACCTGCAGGATGGAAGCGAGGGCTTCGTCGGCTATGTCAGCTACCGCGAGGGGGGCACGCTGATCGAGTACGAAGACGAAGACCCCCAGGTGCGCGCCGATTTCGCGGCGGAAATGGAACGCAAGGGGATCGAGTTCGCGATGCCGCCGGTGAGCTACCGCAGCTGATGGTCCCTTGCCCCGGACGGCCAGATGGGGCGTGAGCGAGAGCCACGCCCCATTTCTTCTGCGACCTGCGAATCAGGCGCCCGATGAAGCCCGGAGGGATTAACCGTGCACGACGACCCGTTTGAACACTACCACGGCCACGATGGAGAGGCCACGGGAGAAGAGACCTGGGGCGCGAACCCGGATGTGCTCTCGCTCACCAGCGTCGGCATCGACATAGGCTCGTCGACCTCTCACGTCACTTTCTCCGAGCTCATCCTGCACCGCCAGGGCGACAACGCGATGACGAGTCATTTCGAGGTGGTCGAGCGCAACGTGCTCTACCGGTCGCCCATCCTCCTCACCCTTTATTCGGACGCCGACACGATAGACATGGACTCGCTTTCGAGCTTCCTAGACACTTGCTACTTCGACGCCGGCATAGATCCGTCTCAGACGAACACCGGCGCGGTTATCTGCACGGGCGTAGCTGTCCAGAAGAACAATGCGGAGGCTATCGTCCGGCTCCTTGCGAACAAAGGAGGAAAGTTCGTCTGCGCCACCGCAGGGCCTCGCCTCGAGGGTCTGCTCGCTGCTCACGGTTCAGGTACGGTGGCTGCCTCTCAGGACAACCCGGACCGCATGTTCATGAACATAGACATGGGTGGGGGTACAGCCAAGGTAACAACTGTTTCCAACGGCGCCGTGATCGAGAGCGGCGCCATCAACATCGGGGCGCGACTCGTCGCGTGGGACGAGAGTGGGGCCCTGGTCCGCATCGAGGAAGGGGCCAGGCGCATAGCCCGGGAACTTGGCTTCCTTCTCGAGATCGGCCAACCGATCACCCTCGAGCAACGCTGGGCGTTAGCCAGGAAGCAGGCCTCCATCCTCGTTGAGTACATCAGCGGTCCCGATCTCTCGCCGCTGGCTGCTGACCTCGTCGTCACGAACCCACTGGAACGGACAACGCCTGTGCAGACCATCCTCTTCTCCGGCGGCGTCAGCGAGTACATCTACCAGCGCGACGACAAGGACTACGGCGACCTCGGCCCGATGCTTGGCGAAGAGGTCCGCGCCCTGCTCACTGAGAAGCACGGCGCCGTCGAAACGCCCACCGAGATGATACGTGCGACCGTCATCGGGGCCTCTCAGTACACGGTGCAACTCTCCAGCAGCACCATCTACGTTTCCGACCCCGCCGTCCTGCCCGCGCTCGATCGACAGGTTATCGAGCCGTTCATCGATGAGGCGACAGCGCGGAGTTCGGAGTCGATCGCAAGTGCGATCAACCAGGCCATCGCCAACGCCGATCTGAACGAGTTGGACCATCATCGCTCCATCGCCCTGTACATCCGCTTCCCCCTGCCCGCCACATACGGGTCGCTGCAGGTCCTGTCGGAAGGCATCGTCAGGGGCATGCGGGGCCGCGAGGACGACCCGTGGGTGATCGTCTTCGACACCGATATCGGCGCGCTGGTGGGGGCGATGATCAAGGACGAGTTCGACATTCCCCAGGCGATCGTTGCCACGGACGAGATCCAGGTCAAGTACCTCGACTACATAGACATCGGTCAGGAAGTCAAGAACCGCAAGGCTGTACCGGTGGTGGTTAAGTCCCTCGTATTCGGTTAGAAGGGCCCCGGCGGGCGCGAGGCAAGCTGCGCCTTGATGAATCAGACCTGTCGTAGTGCGTCAAAAGTAATTGTTACCGGGAGGGGACTGATGCTTCAAAAGTCCCTGTTACCGGGCGCTGGTAGTCTGAGTCGGGCTCGGCTGTTGCCCACAAGGCCTCCAAGGCGGCTTCAAGTTGGGCCTTCAACCGCACGGGATTGAGTCCCTGATATCGCCGTTCCAGGGACTCCCGCGCCTCCCCCGTAAGCTCCTCCCACGTCAAGAGCCGCTGATACGGCGTCTGGGCAGTGTCATAGATGCGGCGGACCCGGGCGCCCTGGCGGCTCTTGTGGACCAGTTTCCGCACCGGCTGGAAGAAGTTCTGGTAAAGCGCGGCCAGCCGGTGGACGCTCTGCAGGCGCTCCAAGGCCGCACGGGTCGCATACCGGTCGTAGCCTATCAGCCGTCTCACTGCCGTCCAGTTCTTCTGTTCCACGTGGGCATTGTCATTCTTGCGGTAAGGGCGGGAGCGCGTGAAGGTAATCCCCTTGCGCCGGCAGTAGGCGTGAAGGTAGTGGTTGATGAACTCCCCGCCGTTGTCCGTGTGCAGGTCCAGCAGGGGGAAGGGCAGCGCACGTGCCATCTCGTGGATCGCGCCTCCCACTCGCTCCTGCCCCTTCCCCCACACCCCACGACACACCACCCAGCCCGTAGCTATGTCCACCCCCGTCAGCGTGTTCAGATAGAACCCCTCTGTGCTCTCTCCGCAATGGGCCACCAAGTCCACCTCCAGATGCCCCGGCGGTGGATGCCCCCACTCCCCAAAGGTGCGGATCGGAATCGCCGCCTTCAGCAGACTCCCCGGCTTCGTGACACTCGTCCACGGACGCCGTCCACGCTCCTTGTAGGCCCGCAGCAGACGGTCTATCGTCGAGGCGCTCATGGAGCACAACGCCTCCGCCACATCATGCGGCAGAAGCAACTCTTCCCACATCTCAAGCTTGCCCACCAGCTCCTCCATGAACGGCGCCAGCCGACTCCCGCAGGGCCGGTCCACCACCTCCCACACTTGCCGCAGGGCTGCCACCTCCGCTGGCCCGTACTCCCGCGGCCGCCCCGTTCGACCACTCCCACCGGACCTCTCACCCTTCCCACCCAAGAGCCGGACGCCCGACTTCCGGTGGTAGCCAGTCACCCGCACAAACTCATCCAGCAGACGCCCACGCTCTGCCCGTCCTGCTTTCCTGTACCGCTCCTTCATGATCACCACGTAGTCCTGCACGCTGCCTCTCTTCATGCGCTCCTCGGTAACATGACTTTTGAAGCAACGATACCCGCCCCGGTAACATTTATTCTGAAGCACATCGCCTGTTTGACAATTGCACTGTGCGTTTCTAAACTGCCGCCGTTCATGGCTCCACCGTCGGATTGCGAAGTCCTGATGGATTCTCGTGCGCAATTACGGCACCGGCCAAAGATGAACGTGGAGGAACAAAATGAATCTGGTGTCCAACCGGCTGGCTCGATGGTGGACGAGATCCCTGACGCTGAGCATGGGGCTGGTGTTGCTCTTACTGGCGGCCTCGTGCGGTGGTGACGATCCCACTCCCACCTCACCACCCGCGCCAACCGCAACGCCGGTCCCTGCCGCCACGCCAACACCGGTGCCTCCGGGAGTACCGACACCGACACCGATGCCCGTGGACACGAAGGAGCCTTGGGAGATCGAGTGGGAAGAGACCATTGCGGCTGCCAATGAGGAAGGGAAGCTCGTCGTCACGGTGTTCCGCGCCGAGGACCGCGAGGCGGTGGAGATCTTCGAGGACTTCTTCCCCGAGATAAACGTTGACGCTCAGATCATCGGTGGGCGCGACTTCACCGCCCGCGTACCGCCGGAGCGTGCAGCCGGAATATTCGACTACGACGTGTACATCAGCGGAGGGACGAGTGCCATCACCAGGGTCATCCCCGCCGGCAATGAGGCGAATGACCCGATCCTGGGTGACACGAGGTCGCTCCTGTTCCGCCCTGACGTCGTCGACGATTCGAACTGGATCGGCGGTCTTGACGCTCAGTTCATGGACTCGGACCGCAAGGTCCTGTTCAAGATGATCGCCAACCCCGGCTCCAGCTCCCTGTACGTCAATACCGATCTGGTGGACCTCGACATGATCCAGTGGCCCGGGGACCTGCTCCGGCCCGAGTTCAAGGGCAAGATATGCGCCGACGACCCGTCGACTCCCGGTTCCGGCGCGACCTTCTTCACCGAGATTCTCGTGACCCAGGGCGAGGAGCTCATTCGGCGCATATTCCGGGAGACGGACATCGTCATCAGCAGAGACCATCGCAAGATGGGTGAGGACATCATCCGCGGCGACATGCTCCTCTGCATCGGGCCGTCGGTGCTGGACTTCCACCAGCAGGGTGTGGGTCTCCACGTGGTCCAGCATGAGTTGAACTTCGGTCCCATCTCGCCGGACTTCCAGGACAAGCTGGACGTCACGTGCTGCGGCGTGACCTCGGGGCACATAGAGGGCTTCTACAGCGCCGGCGTCGGCGGACCTGCCATCGTCACCAAGGGCCCCAATCCCAATGCAGCGAAGCTCTTCATCAACTGGCTCCTCTCGTCTGAGGGCGCCCGGGCCTGGTTCGAGCATCAACACACTGACTGCAGTCCACGGCACGACCTCGTGGACCTGTGTAGAGAGCGCAAGGACTTTGTGCTGGAAGAGGGCAAGGCCTACATCACGTTCCACGACCAGAAGAACGTAGCGCACCGCAGAGCGGCACAAGCGATCGCTGGTGAGGAGCTGAACTAGCCGCTCTCACAGGCAACATCAGTTCACCCCGGTTGGCCTCTGGTCCACCGGGGTGAACTTGCTTAGGGCTCCTGTTCAGGTTGCCGTGCGTAGCCCAAAGCTCCCGGCCGAGTGCAGGTGGGAGGACATGCTGGCATCCGAGCTAGGTCAGGTGAGGTAGAGCGATGGCGACGATACCAGCCGTTATCAGGCCGCGTGGTTTCTCGCTTGAATTCAAGGCGGTGGTGTTCATCGGGGCCATCGTCACGCTCGGCTTCTCGGTCATCTACCCCATCATCCTGCTGTTCATCAACAGCTTCGTCACCACCAACCCCCCCTTGCCTGCCGAGTACGGCCTCGACTCCTGGCGGTTCGCTCTCAGCGACCGCGGCATGCTGATCTCGCTTTGGAACAGCATGGTGGTCACCTTCCTGCGCCAGGGCATCTCGTTCCCGGTCGCTATCCTCCTCGCATGGCTGATTGCCCGGACGGACCTGCCCGGCGCCAAGTTGCTGGAGTTCGGCTTCTGGATCGCCTTCTTCCTGCCGGTCGTCTCCGTGACGCAGGCGTGGATCCTGCTCGCTCATCCCTCCGCAGGCCTGTTGAACCAGACGCTGGAGTACCTCCCCTTCGTCGAAGAGGGCCCACTGAACATCTATTCGCTCTGGGGCATCATCTGGGTGCACCTCGCCACGAACTCCATCGCCATCAAGGTCATGCTGCTCACTCCGGCATTCCGCAACATGGATGCCGCGCTCGAAGATGCTTCGCGGCTCTGCGGCGCCAGCGCCTTGGGCACCCTCCGAAGGGTCACTGTCCCGGTCATGGCGCCCATCATGATGACGCTTCTGCTGCTGTCCATCCTGCGCGCATTCCAGTCGGTGGAGATAGAGGTGCTCCTCGGGCTCCCTATCCGCTACTTCGTATTCGGCTCCAAGATCTTCGACCTGGTCCAGAACGAGCCTCCCGACTTCGGCGCTGCGACGGCCATGGGCATCATCATCCTGGCCGCTATCATCCCGCTGATCATCGGGCAGTACTACATGACGAGCCGGCGCAACTACACGACGCTCAGCGGCAAGTACCAGGCGCAGGTCAACGCCCTGCGCAAGTGGAAGTGGCCGGTTTTCGGTTTCGTTCTCTTCCTGGTGTTCCTGATGACCATATTCCCCATGATCTTCCTCGTCATGGGCAGCTTCATGAAGTTCTCCGGCTTCTTCTACGACGTGCCTGGAGGACCCTGGACCACGCTGCACTGGACCCGGATCCTCACGGACAGCACGTTCCTGCTCTCCATGCGCAACACCTTCGTCATGGCGCTGGGCGCCGCGACCCTGTCGACCATCTTCTTCACCGTGCTCGCCTATATCATCGTGCGGATGAAGTCCCGGTTGGTGCCCATCCTGGACTTCCTCACGTGGGTGCCCTACGTGTTGCCTGGCATCGTCCTCATCCTGGCCTGGCTCTGGATCCTCCTGGGCACAGGTGGCATCTTCCATCCGCTCTACGGCACCATCTTCGCCCTGATGCTGGTGTCAGGGCTCAGCGGCATCACGCTGGGTGTCCAGATAGTCAAGTCCAATCTCCGGCAGATCGGCGCGGAGTTGGAAGAAGCTTCCTCTGTCGTGGGAGCGCCGTGGCTCATCACCTTGTTTAGAGTTGTTGTCCCTCTCCTGGCGCCCGCGATGGTGGTCGTCTGGGTGCTCAACTTCGTGGCCGCCGCAGGGACCGCCATCCTTCCCGCCTTGCTCGCCTCGGCCAGCAGCAAGACCCTCGCGCTGCTCCAGTTCGAGCAGGTAACGTCGGGCCGCCTGGAAGAAGGCTCGATCGTCGGTATCTTCGTTGTACTGCTGACCGTTGGAGTCGCCATCATCGCGCGGGTCTTCGGTTTCCGTGTCGGCCTCGGCAGCGGCACGCCTCGTAACTGATGAACGGTCCGATACCTGCAAGCTCCCGCCGCTGACTTACGCAGAGGAAAGAGGACAGACGCTCGTTAACCGCCGTGCTATCATCAGAGCGTCACGAGTTCCGGGCATCGCTGGCGAAGATGCCTCGAACCGCTGGGGGCATTCGGTTGGGTATGTGAGCCGCCTGAGGGGGTGATTTCATGGCGACCCGAACGCAGGAACCGAGCATAGTCCAGACCGTACAACGCGAGCGGACCGCTCATCTGGACGTCCGCCACTTGGCGCCCGCTGCCGGACTCCTCGAGTACTGGTACCCTGCCATCGAGGACCGAAAGGTCGGCAACAAGCCCGTCGGCCTCAAGATCTGCAACGTGCAAGTCGTCTTCTTCCGCGGAAAGGACAAGCAGGTCAAGGCCCTCCACAACGTCTGCCCCCACCGCGGCGGCAGCCTCATGCACGGCGACTGCCACTTCGAGGGCACCATCTCCTGCCCCTACCACGGCTGGACCTACGACGGCGATGGGAACGTCCTGGCAGTGCTGCCGGAGGGGCCGGACTCGCAGGTGCCGGGCAAGGTAAGGCAGCGGACGTACCCCACGAGGACGTTGCGCGGGATGGTGTTCGTGTGGATGGGAGAGGATGAGCCCGCTCCGATGGAAGAGGATGTGCCGCCGGAGTTCTTCACGGAAGAGGGGCAGATGCTCTATGCGTGGGAGGTCTGGCCGGTGAACTGGCGTGTGGCGGTGGAGAATGCGGGAGACGCGCACGTGCCCTACGTGCACCGCGACGCCGCGCTCGTCCTCCTGAACCCGATGACCCAGACCGGTCCCAGGCGCGGTCGCACGTTGCTCATCAACGACCGGTCCGCGAAGAACGCCCCGGCCGGGCCGGGCGCAGGCCGGATGGGACGCGCCCCTTATCAGTGGGACTTCGAAGACCTGGGGTGGAAGTGGCCCCGCCATACGTGGCGCAGCAAGTGGACCTGGATGACGAGATGGGCAGGGAAACGCCGCTACGCCTCGCCGTCGATCGATACGACGGAAGAATGGGGCACGGGCACAGGCGCGATGCACCACCTGCCGGCGATGGTGAGGCTGGACTACCACACGCACATGTACACGCGCGTGAACATCCCCATCGACGAAAGCAACACCCGCCAGATCTACTGGCACTTCACCAGGCCGTCGAGTTGGTTAGCCAAACTCCGCGAGAAACTGCTCTTCCACACCTGGCACCGGTGGGCGATGTACACCGACTTCTCGGTGCAGGACTTCAACGCGGCTGGTCCCCAGCGGTACGACACAGCCGAATACCTGTCGAGCACCGACGCCCGACTCGTCATGTGGCGCCGCCTCCTGACCCGCGCGCGAGGGCTCGATGCAGAGACGCGGAACGTCGGCGTGACTCCGGCCGAGCAGGCCTCGCTCGACCTGCAGGCGGACGTCGGGATGGTCCCCGATGTCTGGACAGACGACGCAGCGAACTAAGCGCCGCTGAGTCGCGTCGGCGGCTACCGGTCGTCGTGCCTTGGCAGCCACCCCCACGGGTGCGGCCCCCAGTCCGGGCTGATCATCTCCCCGGCTCGGATGGTCTGCACGGGGGCTAGTGCCTGATCGCCGTAGAACAGGTTGCCGGAGCAGTCCTCGAACTCCCATTTCCCGGTGGCGCGTTCGAGGATGGTGATGTCCGCTTCTCTCCCGGTATCGAGAGCGCCCAGCGTGTCTTCTCTGCCCAACACCTGGGCCGCGTTGGTTGTGGTCATGCGGATGACATCGTCGAAGGTGTAGCCCATAGCCAGGAACTTGGACATGTACTCGGTCAGGCTGTAGACGATCTCCCTGCGCCCTGGCGTGGACATGTCCGTGCTGATCGTATGGGGGTGGAACCCCTGGTCGGCCAGCCTCAGGGAGACCTCGTAGTTGAAGTTGTTGCGTCCCGTGGCTGAGTCGAAGAACACGCCGTTCGACTCCGCGTCCCACAGCTCCGGTACGAGGCGGTTCTCCGAGTCGAGTACGCCGCCCGGGTGTGCAGTGCACACGTGCGTCACGATATCGCCGCTCCGAAGCATGCTCAGGAGGTGCCGCGTGAGATCGGGCGCCTTCTCCCGATCGCCGGTGAGCGTGTCGCCGATGTGGACCATCAGCGGCAGGTTGGTCTCCTCGGCAGCCTCTTTGGCTCTGGCGATAAGCTCCTCGCCGTGTTCCCGGATGACCGGCCCGACGAGGCGCAACTTGATCCCCCTGATGGTGTCCGGGAATTCGGCGGCAGCCTTGATCGTCCCATCCATGTCGATCTCGTCCGGGTGGTACAGGTCAGGCTGCGCCCGGGGAAGTCCCAGGATCCCCACGCGGCCGATGTTCAGGAAGCACGTGAGCCTCGTCTTCGTTCGGCCCTCCAGGTAGAGGGGAAAGATGCCGAAATTCCATGCTCCCACGGTGCCCGCGTCCAGGATGGTCGTGACGCCGGAGAGAACGCCCGCGATCTCCGGGGGCGAAGCCTGCCAGTTCACTCCGGGTGTCTGCGACCCATGCATGAAGTGCGTGTGGACGTCGATGAGCCCCGGAACGACGTACTGGTCGTCTCGAAGTTGCATCACGCGCGCGGAGTCGCCGTCAGCGTCGATTGAGCCGCCGACGCTGGTGATCACGCCGCCTGCAACGCCGATATCGCCGACCGCGTCGAGGCCCTGGCCCGGGTCGAAGATGTGGCCGCCTTTGATGATGAGATCGTAAGCCATGACAGGACCACCCTCCGTCTGAATCTGCCCCAGCCCGAGCCGCACCGGATCATCGGACCGGGGCGCATGAGGTGTCCGAGGCGCTAGCCTGCAGCCATCCCCTCCTGGCGGATGCCTTGCTTGGACACGAACCACCGGACAACGAAGGCGAGCACCGCTACCAACACGGTGAACATGATCCCCATCGCCGCGGCCTGCGGCTGTGATACAGCCCCGCCGCCTGTGGTGCTCAAGCGGTTGAACAGCACGACCGGGAGGGTGTTGGAGTCCGCGTCCGCCAGGAAGACCGCTATCGTGAACTCATGCGAGCCCAGCAGGAAAAGCAGCAGCCACGCAGCGACTGCGTGCGGCAGCAGGAGAGGGAGGAGGACCCTGCGGAAGGTCGCGAACTGGCTTGCTCCACTGGTCGCTGAGGCCTCTTCCAGTTCGCGATTGATCTGCAGCACCCCGGCGTAGCTGTTGCGGTATGCCACGGAGGTTCGGAAGGAGTAGGCCAGCACCAGGATCCAGATCGTCCCGAAGATCGGTATCCACTTCCCCACGACGATGTAGAACATGAAGAACGCGAACGCCGCCACCGTGGCGGGGATCGCCACCGAGGAAGACGCGAACAGGTCGAGTATCCGGTTCATCGGTCCACGCTTCCCGCGCACGACCGTCCAGGCGATGATCATCGATAGCGTCACGGCGATCGTGGCGCTGAGCGAGGCGACGACGAACGTGCGCCACAGGCCGCCCCAGAACTGCGAGTCGTCGAGTACGACCCGGTAGGCGTCCAGCGTCGCCTTGTTGAAGAGGTTGTCCCAGGTCATCTGGACGAAGAATGGGAAGAAGCTGGCCCAGATCAGCACGACCAACGGAATGATGAACGCCACCATGAGATAACCGAATAGGAATGCAAACGCGGCGTACTTCCACTGTCCGAGCCGCAGACGCCTTGGACGGTACCCCTTGCCGGTCACGGTCGCATACTTGTTCGCCTGCCGGGTCAACCGGGAGTAGACGAAGAACAGGCCGTACGTGATCACGAGGAAGTTGAGCGCGTAGGCCGCGGCGATGCCATATTCCGGGAGGCCGTAGGCGCCACAGCACAGCGGCAGCCATATGCGTAGGCTGAAGATGTTGGCGCCTGCGCCGATCCCGAAGAGCAGCGGCACTTCGAACTGGCCGACGGTGATGATCATGTTGAGCATCACGACAGCCAGGATACCCGGAATCAAGATCGGGAACGTCACGCGCCGCAGCGTCTGGAGCGTGCTTCCGCCCGAAGTCGAGCTGGCTTCCTCCAGGGCTCCGTCCATATTGCGCAGGACCGCGCTCAGCAGCAGGAAGAAGAACGTGGCGCCGCCGATACCCTGCACCAAGATCATCCCTGGGAACGAGAATGGGTTGATGGGCCCTTTCTCCCAGAACGGAAGGACTGCGCGGATCGCCTGGTTGAAGAGGCCCGTGGAGGGCGCCAGCATCAGCAACCAGGCTTGGGCCCTGACCAGTCCCGGCATGATCGCGGGCATCAGGATGGCGACGAACATCAACCGCCGGTACGGGAGGTCGGTCCGTTCGATGAGCCACGCCAGTGTAAAACCGATGATCAGCGAGAGCACGACCGAGCCGCCTACGAAGTAGGACGTGTCGACGATCGTTGCAATCATCCCCCCGCCGGTATAGACCTCTCTCAGGTTGTCGAGAGTCATATAGGCGGTGGACTGGAACGGGAGAGCCGTCGTAGGCCCACGGAAGGCCGCGAAGATCTGAACGGCGAGCGGTACGATCAGCAGGTAGAACAGGAGCACCACCGCGGCCCCGGTTATCAGGGTCATCGCACTGAAGCGGGGGGCCAGTTTCCCTATCCGGGGGAGCCGTCCTGCAAGGGTGTTGACGACGGCCACGAGCCTCTCCTCCCACTGTCGCCGTCCCACTTGCCAGTAGACCGGTATCGGTCTATGGCAAAGTAGGACGGCGGCGGTTCGTCGTATCTCCTAGCCGTGTGCGCGGGGCCGGACTAGCGGGCCCCCCGGAGCACGACGTCCTGGAAGAGGCGCAACATCCTGACGCGCTCGGGCAAGCGCTCCAACGTCAGCCACGTCGGCCAGCCCTTCTCCAGCGACTCCAGGCTCGCGAGCATCTTCGGGTTCCCCTCGATAGTGTCACGCGGGAGGCCGAGGTGCGGTGACGGTATCGTCAGGTGCGCGTGTGCGTAACGTGCGGCCAGCCAGTCCGGGTCGAAGGCGCTCCACAATTCGTAGAGGATCGCCCCGTTGGGATGCTCCGCATTGCGCATGATTCCCGCATTCTGGGCCCAGACGCCTGCGCCCTCGTACGACAGGACGTCGATGGGGGCGCCCTGGCGGTGCTCGGGTGGGATCGCAAAGGTCGGGAACATCACGGGGCGCTCCCCGGCTATCAGCAACGCCTCCGGGTTGGACGTGATCAGGAGACCGTGCTCATCGATCAGCTTGATGGCCAACTCCTTGGCTCGCGCCTCCCCATACTTGAGCGCGATGAAACTGAATCCGCCGAAGAAGTAGGGCGGGCTGGATACCAACCTGTCCTTCCACTTCGGGTCGAGGAAATCGAACGGGTCGCTGGGCAGGTCGCCCGCATCCAGTTCGTTGGTGTTGTACCACATGACGTACGCGTTGCTGGAATCGAACATCATTCCCGGTTGCGACGGGTCCAGGAACTCCTCGGGGATGCCGTACTGCGTCCAGTCAAACTCCTTGTTGAGCAGGTCGTTGTCGTAGACGGGGCCGTAGATGTTGTACGCGCCGCCGAATGAGTCGGTCGAGGTCTGCCCGGCAGCGGCCGCCGTGATGATGGCTCCCGCCGTGGCGAACTGCCTGCCCTGGCTCGTGATGGTCATGCCGGGGTAAGCGCCTTGGAAGGCTGCCTTCTCCTCGGGCCCGACCTCGCCGAACCCCCAGAGCGAGAGCTGTCCGTCCTCCTCGGCTAACGCCTTCTGATACAGGTCGTCCAGGTTGGCCTTGATCTCCGGCCAGACACGATCGTAGAAGTCCGGCACTTCCACGATGCCGGACAGGCGCATCTCCTCGGATATCGGCACGGGCGTTGGGGTAGCCGTGGGGGGTGGCACGGGAGTCGGAGTCGTTCCCGGCTCAGGAGGCGGGACCGGGGTTGCTGTGGGCGCTGGAGGAGGAGTCGGAGTAGGTGCCGGCGTTGGGGTAGGGTCGGCGCTGCACGCAACCACCACGACAGCGGTCAAGGCGAGTAGCAGCGGCAGGAGCCATTTCGCTGGAAACCTCATAACATCTCCTCCCCAGGCAGTTCTCTGCACTCGGTAGATGGCGCGCATTATCAGAAGTCGGAACGGGCTTGTCAACGATGAGGTATAGAACCTTTCCTCTACCGAATTAAGGAATCGTGCCGCCTTTCGGTGGATACTGGCCGAAACTTGACGCGGGATGCTCTGTGATGTAACCCTGCCACTTGCCGCTCACAGAGCATGGCTAGGAGGCCATCGAGTGTCAGCCTCGGCAACAGAGAACAGCCCCATTGCACTCACGATTCAGGGTCTGTCCAAGACATACCGGTCGAATGACGGAGACGTGCAGGCCCTGAGGTCTGTCGACATTGAAGTCCCTCAGGGTGAAGTCGTTACGCTGCTGGGCCCCAGCGGCTGCGGTAAGACGACGACTCTCAGATCGATAGCCGGGCTGGAGCGTCCTGACGCAGGAGAGATCGCGATCGATTCCCAGGTCGTCTTCAATCACTCCAGGGGCACGAACGTTCCGACGCACCAGCGGCCTATCTCCATGGTCTTCCAGTCCTACGCCATCTGGCCCCACATGACCGTCTTCGAGAACGTCGCCTATCCCTTGCGGGTGGGCAAGGAGAAGGTCGGCAAGAGCGAGATGGAAGAGCGCGTGATGAGGGTGCTCCAGATGGTCCAGATCCCGGAACTGCTTGGCCGCAGCGCAACGATGCTCAGCGGAGGACAGCAACAGCGAGTTGCCGTCGCCCGCGCGCTGATCAAGGAACCCAAGCTCCTCTTGCTGGATGAACCGCTCAGCAACCTTGACGCGAAACTCCGCGAAGAGATGCGCATCGAATTCAAGGAACTGTTCAATCGGGCGCAGGTATCTGCCGTCTATGTCACGCATGACCTCCTGGAGGCGCTAGTGCTCTCCGACACCATCATCGTGATGAACCACGGGCGCATCGCCCAGCAGGGCAGTCCGAGGGAGGTCTACTCGAACCCCCAGGACCAGTTCGTTGCCGACTTCATGGGCGCTGGGAACATCGTCGAGGGTGTTGTCAAAAGGAACGACACCGGTCCCATCCTCGTCGATGTGGGGTTTGCGGAACTGTCCGCCAACGCGCTCTCCGACTTCCGCCTGGGCGAGAAGGTCCTCGTTGCGGTCCGTCCTGAAGGCATCGAACTCAGCCACCAGGGCTCTGGTTCGGACCGGGACACCCAGGTGCAGTGCACCGTCGAGACTGAGGTCTTCCTCGGGACCTACATGGAATACCGGATAGCCCTGGGCGATTACCGGCTGCGCGCGAGGACTTCCGTGGACATGCTTCCCTTCGGAGAGGGGGCCACGGCCTACGCAAGGTTCCCGGTTTCTGCCTGCCTGGCTTTCTCCAGTGCTTGAGCCGGCGCCTGATTTGAAATCTCAACGGCGCCGAATAACATTGGGAAAGTAGATCGCCTGGTCAGGAGCTTCCTCGATGCTCAGCGAATTCGTGAAAGTGGCCGCCCTCGGAGACATCGCCCCGGGCGAGATGCAGACCGTAGAGGTTGCCGGCGAGTACGTCCTCGTGGCGCGCATCGGCGACGAATACTTCGCGCTGGACGGCTTCTGCACGCACGCAGAGGGATTCCTCTCGGAAGGCTACCTGCTCGAGGACTACTGTGAGGTCGAGTGCCCCATCCACGAGGGCGCCTTCAACCTGCGCACGGGCGAAGTGACCAACCCTCCCGCCGAAGTGCCCGTCGTCGCCTACGAGGTGCGGATCGAGGGCGACGACATCCTGGTCGGGCCGAAGCCCTGACCCCCTCGTTCCCTCACCCGGCCTGCCGCGAGGCGCGGTAGTGACTACGATGCTCCCGGAGCGCGCCGCTGGCCCGCTCGCGCGTCCCTGATGTACTCGGACGCGGCGTCGTAGATCGCCTTGCCAACCTGGCCGTAGGTAGACGTCGGCTTGTCTACCTGTCCCTGGGCGTAACCGATGGTCCCCGGGAACCCGAGGAGGATGTCGCACTCGTCTCCTGCCAGGTAACCGGCGATGGTGGGGATGCGCATCTCCCTGGTGATCTCCTCTGTCAGCGGCGGGCGGATGCCCGTGAGGACGAGGGAGAATGCGCCCGCGGCCTCGAGAGACCGGGCGTCGTTCCACACCTGCTCCTCGGGCAACGTCGCCCCGCCGGTCATGCCGCCTATCGCCATGCTCGTCATCGGCGTGACGCCCATGTGGGCCATCACGGGGATGCCGGCCTTGACGATTGCTTCGATCGTCGGAGCGAAGTGCGCGCCCCCTTCGAGCTTGACGCCGGCGCAGCGGGTCTCCTTCATGATCCGCCCTGCGGTCCTGATGGCGTCGTCGATGCCGGTGTGATACGACATGAAGGGCAGGTCAACGATGACGGGGACGCGGTCCGTCGCCCGGCAGACCGCGCGGCCCATGACGATCATCTCGTCGACCGTCGTGTCGTTCAGGTCCGGGTGGCCGAGCAGGAACCGGCTGCCGCTGTCGCCCACGAGGAACATGTCCGGCTCCGCCATTTCGATGATGGCAGCCATCTCGTACGAGTAGGCAACCCACATGACGGCTTTCTTGCCTGCCGCCTTCATCTGCTGGACATCGGCGATCGTCAACTTCGCCATTGCGCTCCTCTTTCTGAAGACCCTCGCCTGTTCCCGTCGTGACGTTCCTAGTCGGACATCAGGAACGGGCGGGCAAGCTCGACGAACTCCGCAGGCCAGCCTTGCATCGTGAAGTGGCCGGCGCCGGGTATCACCTTCAGCTCGGCGCCCGGGACCATCGCCGCGATCTCCTGCCCTGCCGTCAGCGGGAACAGCGGAGGCGCCTGGTCGCCCCAGGTCACCAGCGTAGGGACCTGGATCTTGCTCAGCTTCCGCTTGAGGTAGTAGCGGCGGCGCATGGCCGGGTCGTTCAGGTGTTTCGTGATCTGCCGGAAGGCCGCTTCTGCCCCGGGCTGCTGGGCGTTCCTCCAGTAGAAGGCGGCCTGCTGTTCCTGGTCTTGCGAGCGGAACTGGTTCTTCACCGAGGCCTTCACCGCGTCCTCGTCCGGCACCTGGAAGTTCGAGACCGAGTCCGGCGGGGTTGGGTTCATGCCGGCGATGCTGTCCAGCACCAGCTTCCTCACACGATTGGGGCTCTCGTAGGCGAACGTGGCCGCGATCCAACCGCCCAGGGAATGGCCGATGATGTTCGTCCTCGAATAGCCGAGCTTGTCCTGTATCTCGCGAACGTGGTCCGCCAGGTAGGAGATCGAGTACTCGAAGTCCATCCTGCTGCCCATCCCCCACCCGATTTGGTCTATCGCGTAGATGTGAAGCCCGTCGGCCAGGCCTGCTCGTATCGACGGCAGCCATGAGTCAGCGCCGTTGGTGTAGCCGACCCCGTGGATGCAGATCGTCGGTATGCCGTCCCCTGCTTCCAGGTACCGCGCTTCCACATTATCGAGTTGGAGGCGTCGCTCCACCGCCGGTTCAACCGAAAAATCTGCTGATGTCATGACACCGCCCTCCTGCGTTTACTGGTCTCGCCTGATTTTGTAGGCGCCCCCGTGGAATTGCAAACGCGCAGGACGCTCCGGACGCAGGATTCCGTCGCAAGTTGACTGGGTAGTGGCATTGTCCTATCGTGCGTCCCGCAGGGCTTCCTGCATTCGGCATCCGGCTTTTCCTTTCAGGGTTGAATCGAGCAGACTACGCGACATAGGGGGCGCAGAATGGTTGCAGAACACAAGATCACCAAGGAAGCAAGCGACAGGTTCACGGAGGTGGACGGAGTCAAGATCCACTACAACGAGGCCGGCGAGGGACCGGCGCTCCTGTGTTTCCACGGCGGAGGCCCGGGCGCCAACGCCTGGGACAACACCAAGCACAACATAGACGCCTTCTCGGAGCACTTCCGGACGCTCCTCGTGGACCTGCCCGCCTACGGCGAGTCCGACAAGAGCATGAAGCTGGGGGACACCCCGCTGGACATCTCGTGGGGAAATACGGTCCTCGGGCTGATGGACCAGCTGGGCATCGACAAGGCCCACCTCTTCTCTTCCTCGCAGAGCGGCCCCATGAGCCTCCGGCTGGGCATCGACCACCCGGACCGCGTCGGGAAGATCATCCTGCAGTCCAGCGGAGCGGGCGGGGGGCGCATGATGTTCCAGCCCAGTCCTCCGGAGGGCATCAAGGCGCTTGGAGTATTCGCACAGAACCCGGTCCGCGAGAATATGGAAAAGATGATGCACCTGTTCATCCCCAACGATGAACTGTGCACCGAGGAAGTGATCGAGGCGCGCTTTCAGGCGGCGATCAGGCCTGGACACCTCGAGGCCCGCGCCGAGTTCTCCGCATCGAAGAACACGGACCTTTCCTCGCTCATCGGCAAGTTGCAGGCCGAGGTGCTCATCGTGTGGGGGCACCAGGACCGCATGGTGCCGCTGGAGGGAGCGTTCAAGGCTCTGGCGGCGATACCGAATGCGCAGCTCCACGTTTGGGGTGGCGGTGTCGGCCACTTCATCGAGTACGAGCGCGCCGACGAGTTCAGCCGCCTCGCCATCGACTTCCTCACCCACTGAGGAGCGCACGCAACGGAGGTGGAGTCGGGTATCCGATCCGTGCTTCAGCGCGCCCTCTCCCTACAAGCGGAGAGGGTGCCGCCGCTGAGCGGCGGCGGGTGAGGGTACTCCGGGGTGGCGTGGACGGGATATGCAAGTGTCCTCTCCTGGGGTAACTGCTCGGCGTTGTCTCAGCGGCCGGATCGCTGCTGAGCCAACGCCGAGCAGTGTTTTGCATGCCGCTGCTCAAGCGTGGTGCATGCGCTCTGTCGATGCTCCCGGCGGCATCGCAGGGGTCGCACGAGTGCCTACGATACGGAATGAGCAGAGTATGACCACTGATGAGCGCCGTCTGCGCGTGTTTGAGCGCGGATGGCCCGGAATGAGCATGCCGTTTCACTCCTGCGGACGGGGCCGCCAAGCATGCGCCACGAAAAATTGTGGCGCATTTCTGCTCATTTCTGCTTATTTCACCTCTGACAACGCGTCTTACGCGTCGGGTGGAACGACCCTCATCCGCTCCAGGGGTGACACTTGGCACCATTCGGCGCCACGGCACTCCTGAGCGTGCCGGACGGTCTGCGCCGATGCCACAGCCTCGCAGCCCGGGACCATGGTAGGCCGGGCAGTGGCGACCGCGTAAGGGGTGCGTGTCACATCTCCGCAATCCTCGTTCTCAAGCCAAGCCTGCGAGTTCCGCGAGCCTTCGGTACTTCGCTTCCGTGAGTATCTCCTCAATCCGTGCTCGGAGCATGGCAACATCGCTCGCATTCAATGGCTCTAGGTGCCCACCGTAGATGGGGTGCCCCTGGGGATAGAGGAACATGTGTTGGCCTCGAATCTGGTGGACCTGCTCGTGCGCCCTCCCGAAGAAGTGCATGTGCATCTTTGGGCCGTGAGGGTCGTCAAGCCCCCAGTTCCCGAGGTCTTCATAATTCATACGTTCGATCTTCAACACATCGTACATGGCGCGTCCTACGGCCATTGACACCCTGATGAAGTCGATCGCTTCTTCCGGCGACATGTCGGACCGGTCGAACACGGGGGACTTCTTGATCAGCATCAAGTGGCCTCCGTCGGCGTGAGAATTCAGAGGCAGTCGCGGTGCAAGCACAACAAAGTATTGATCCTCGTAGACAGTCCATTCGTCCATTCTTAACTCTCCAAGTACGAATGACGGCTCCGGGGCCATGGTAGCTGGCGGGACGTTGGTGGGGTCTAGGGAGTGCTGGCAGTGGGGTGTGGCAGGCCCGTCGTTCCTGCGGAGGCAGGAACCTCGCAGTCCCGGGGTTGGGGTGAGGCATCCGGGGCATGGTAGCAGGCGAGGGCGCGGAGGGGTCTAGAGGCTGGTGTCGCGGGGGAGGGGGCCGTCGTTCCTGCGAAGGCAGGAACCTCGCAGCCCCTACCCGCCGTCATTCCAGCGAAGGCTGGAATCCAGTCGTGCGACTAGGCGCTCGCGTGTGCAGAAGGTTACACGGTTGGGGCGTCTACGTTGAGTTGGTTTTCTTTTCGATGCGGACAGCCCATTCAACGTTTGCCGGGGCATCCGGAGCGTCGACTTCTATCCGCACCTGCCCTTGCACTGCATCGCAGCCGGATGAACACACCGTGAACAAGGCGACTGCCGCTTCACTGAGGGATTTTCTGTCTACCGAGTAGAGTTCCTTTTGTTTCTTGTTCTCTTGCCACAGATTCACGTCAAACGTTTCATCTGCCTCGTTGTTCAACGTTAAGTACAGATAGTAACCGCCCTCTTCAACGCAGACGACTTGGTAATCGTCATGGACGCTTCCCTTTTTCTCGAAGGACACGGTGTCGACATCGCACACGACAGGTATTGGTGCAGGTGCGGGCGTTGAAGGGCCGCATCCAACTGCCGTCAAGACCAACATCAGCAAACCAAGGCTTATGACTCGCATCGCTCCTCTGTCCTCGTGGGGAGACATCCGAGAGTCATGGTAGCAGGCGAGGGCGTGCTGGGGTCTACGGGGTAGTGTCGCGGGGTTGGCCACATGAGACGCAAGCCCCTTCATTCCCGCACCGGCGGGAATCCAGAGTGCGCGGGCGGCGCACGCGGTGAGGAGTGAGAGGGGCGGCGCCTTCCCTAGTCCTCTTGTGGAGGAACCAGTTTACTCCTGGATGCCAGAGAGTTGTTTCCGTTAAGCTCCATCATCAATTATCCAAGTAGGTCTTTTGTGATTGCGAGTGTTCCTCCAATCAGCGCGACGAAGGGAACACCTATCCTTTCGTATGCATCTTTTCCGTCCACCCCGCACAACACCATTACGATGAATATCAGGAATACTGAAAATACGCCACGAACAGCAAGGCCAAGACATTCTTACGCCAAGGAATCTTTGGGGGTCCTTGGGCGTCTTTGGATGTGGACTTGGCGTTTCCGGAAGCCTCACTACCGCTCTCTCTGCTCTCCATCGTCTGCCATGGTGCACCTCTGGGGATTGGGACATAGCAGGCTAGGGCGTGCTATCGTGGGTGCGCAAGGGGTTCGTGTCGCATTCCCCGCTCCCCCCACCCCTTGTGCGCTGCTCGGCCACCTGGACTCCAGCCTCCCCTGGAGTGACGGCCTGCTCCCCTGTCGCTCTGGGAGAGGGGCCGGGGGTGAGGGTTGTGACACCCGCCCCTATCGCGGTCGCGCCCCCACCGCGTACGCTGGCCGGTGACGGCGCACACCCCTCCCATCCTGTGCATCCTGCCCATCCCTGTGAGATTCCTGACACCCGCCCCTTACGCGGTCGCGCCTCGACCGCGTACGCTGGTCGGTGGCGGCGTGGCGGCGTGGGGAGTCTGCCCCGTCTCGGAGTCGGGGTCACAGGAGTGAAGTGGCGCTTAATGGCGCACTTTGGCGCACCCGGAACTACCCCGGCCGCACGGTTCACGCCTGTGGGGGAACCATGCAGGAGCGGGCGCGGTGTGACAGCGTTGGCCGCTCGCGGCCAGAGGCGCCTTCGGCTGCGCGCGGCAAGGCCGGCCACGGCCACGCGGCGTGGCCGTGTGCGCTGGCGCGCACTCCGGACTTCCGCTTTCGCGGGAGTGACGGGTCGGCGCCCCACGCCTGACCGCTATCCGTTACACTGATACCCCACAGTCCCTGACGCTCGGAGCGACGCATGACCACACGCCAGCGCATGGCCCCTCTCCGCTACGACCCAAGCGAGATAGACCGCAAGTGGCAGCAGCGGTGGGCCGACGACAACCTCTACCAGGTGAACGACGACGACCCGCGCCCCCGGTGGTACGCCCTCACCATGTACCCCTACCCCTCCGGCGACCTCCACATCGGCCACTGGTACGCCATGGCCCCGTCCGACGCCCACGCCCGCTTCATGCGCATGCGCGGCTACAACGTCCTCCACCCCATGGGGTTCGACGCCTTCGGCCTCCCTGCCGAGAACGCCGCCATCGTCCGGGGCATCCACCCTTCCATCTGGACGATGGAGAACATCGAGCGCATGCGCTCCCAACTCCGCTCCATGGGCGCGGTCTACGACTGGGACAGGGAGATCGTCACCTGCCAGCCGGACTACTACGCCTGGAACCAGTGGTTCTTCCTCAAGATGTACGAACAGGGCCTCGCCTACCGCGCCTCCGCCCCCGTCAACTGGTGCCCCACCTGCCAGACCGTTCTCGCCAACGAGCAGGTGATCGACGGCAAGTGCGAGCGCACCGGCGACGTCGTCATCCGCCGCGAGATGGACCAGTGGTTCTTCCGCATCACCGACTACGCCGACGAACTGCTGGACTTCTCCAACGTCGTCGACTGGCCGGAGCGCATCAGGACGATGCAGACCAACTGGATAGGCCGCAGCGAGGGCCTGGACATCTCGTTCGACATCTCCGAGTACGGGCTGGACGAGCGCGATATAACGACCTTCACGACACGCATCGACACCATCTTCGGCGTCACGTTCGTCGTCCTCGCTCCGGAGCACCCGCTCGTCGAGCGCCTCACGACGCCGGAGCAGCGCGACGCCGTCCAGGCGTACGTCGCCCGCGCCCGCGAGGCAACCGAGATCGACCGCCTCTCCGTCGAGCGCGAGAAGACCGGCGTCTTCACCGGTTCATACGCCGTCAACCCGCTCAACGGCGACCGCGTCCCGATCTGGGTGGGCGACTACGTCCTGCTCACTTACGGCACCGGCGCAGTGATGGGCGTGCCCGCACACGACGCCCGCGACTTCGACTTCGCCCGCAAGTACGGGCTGGAGATCCGCGTCGTCGTCGCTCCACCGGGGTGGAACGGCGCTCCGCTCAGGGAAGCGTGGCTCGAGAAGCGCGGCTCGCAGGTCAACTCCGGGCGGTTCAACGGCATGCCGAACGCCGAGGGCTACGAGGCCATCGCCGACCACGTCGAGCAGCAGGGCTGGGGCATGCGCACCGTCGGCTACCGGATGCGCGACTGGCTCATCAGCCGCCAGCGCTACTGGGGCACCCCCATTCCCATCGTCTACTGCGAGGCCTGCGGCGCTCAGCCCGTGCCCTACGACCAGCTCCCCGTCGTGCTGCCCGACGACGCCGAGTTCAAGCCGACCGGCGAGTCGCCGCTCCGCTACCACGACGGCTTCCTCCACACGTCCTGCCCCGCCTGCGGCGGCCCCGCCACCCGCGAGACCGACACGATGGACACGTTCGTGGACTCGTCGTGGTACTTCCTGCGCTACGTCAGCCCCGACTTCGGCGACGGCCCGTTCGACCCCGCTCGCGTCGGCTCGTGGAACCCGGTCGACCAGTACACCGGCGGCGCGGAGCACGCCGTCATGCACCTGCTCTACGCCCGCTTCTTTACCAAGGTCGTCCGCGACCTGGGCCTCATCGACTTCGGCGAGCCGTTCCTCCGCCTCTTCAACCAGGGCACCGTGCTCTCCGGCCACATGAAGATGAGCAAGAGCCGCGGCAACGTCATCGCCCCTGACGAATACGTGCACGACCTCGGCGCCGACGTCGTGCGCCTCTACCTGATGTTCATGGGCCCGTGGGAGGGCGGCGGCGACTGGAGCGACTCCGGCATCAACGGCGTCGCCCGCTGGGTGAACCGCCTCTGGGACCTCTGTTTGAGGGACACCGGCGCGCTGCCCGAGGCCGATGCCGCCTCAGACCGAGCGGTAACGCGCAAGACGCACCAGACGGTCCGTGCCGTCATCGAGGGGTTGGAGCGCTTCAAGTACAACACCGCCATCGCTGCGATGATGGAGCTGACCAACGAGATGTCGCCCGCCTACGACGCCGGCACCGTCTCACGCGCCGCGTGGAACGAGGCGGTCGAGTCGCTGGTCCTGCTGCTCGCGCCGATGGGCCCCCACCTCGCCGAGGAGCTCTGGGAACGCACCGGACACGCCTACAGCGTCCACAACCAGCCCCTGCCGGAGTGGGACGAGGCGCTCGCCGCCATTGAGGAGGCGACGCTCGTCGTGCAGGTGAACGGCAAGGTGCGCGACCGCATCGCCGTCCCCGCCTCGATCAGCGAGGGCGACGCGAGGGAAGCCGCGCTCACGTCGCAGAAGGTGCTCGCCTACACGGATGGCAAGCCGGTGGACAAGATCGTCTTCGTCCCCGGCCGCTACCTCGTCAGCGTCGTCGTCAAGGACTAGCAACAGACCTCGTCATTCCCGCCCTCCCCGTCATTCCAGCGGAGGCTGGAATCCAGAGTGCGCGTCAGCGCACACGGGGTGCGGGGAAGAGCGGCCAGCAAGAGAAGTGATGCCCCAGCCATGAACCCCATCGAACGCCGCCGGTTCCAGGTACTCGTGCGGGGGATGCTTCCTGCCCCGTTCGTGTATGTCGCCGTTGCAGTGGTCTACTTCGCGCTCGTGGATAGCGAGCCGTTCTTCGGAACGCGGCTCGCCACCATCGTGGCGGTCGCGACCGGCATCGCCGTGCCCATCGTCTCGCTCCTCGTGACCGCGAATGCACTTGCGAGCGAGCGGCCTCCTGCGCGCCTCGCCCAGGCGCTTCTGCTGCTGGCGCACGCGCCCGGCATCGTCGGGTTCGCGCTCACGGTCGGTGCGGGCCAGCTCTGGTACAGCCTCGCCCTCGGCGCGGAGGGCTTCGCCATCCTGCTCGTCATCCGCGCCCGGCTGGGGCAGTCGTAGAGAACATCCGCCCGACAACAGTCTAGATATTCCGATAGAATCATTGGAGGAAATACTTTACCAACAGGAGACGGCACCATGTCCAGCACTTCCGCCCAATGCCCCATCTGGGGGACCCCAGCTGAAAAGGATTTCAATGGCATACGATATGTCTTCGATTCTTCTCGTGCAGGAGGTGCATATCAGATCGACATGGATGCCAAAGCCCGCGTCGAATCACTTGGTGACGAGGCTAAGGCACGGCTCACCACCATACTAATCGACCAAAGACAGCAAGGAATCCGTGTGCCTCTAGTGACAAATGAGTTAATCGCTTTCGCCTCTGCTAAGGCCTCACTTCCAGTTTACGAACGCGCAGCTAGGCTGCTGCAGCATTTGACTGGGTCGATTCCCATTGGTGCTGCTGCTAGATTAGATTGGAATGATGACTCTATATTGTCTATCTCTGAATCCTGCCGCCCTGAAGAAGTCTTGCCGTTCCTCAGATACCTAGAAGACAGCGGGTGGATACAATGCCAGCATACTATGGGAGGCACCGCACGTTGCGAAGTTACAGTGAGTGGCTATGGTGTAATCGAATCTATTCATAAACAGTTGGATCTCTCCCAAGCTTTCATAGCAATGTGGATTAATGATGACGTACAGGATGCCTACATTTCGGGTATCCGACAAGCCATCTGTAATGCTGGCTACAAGCCGTATCGTGTGGATGAAGGCATTGCACAAAGTCCTGATGAAGGTAAGATAGACGATACAATCATCGCAGAGATCCGCCGCTCACGCTTTATCGTCGCCGACTTTACACACGGAAATACCGGAATCCGTGGCAGTGTCTATTATGAAGCTGGATTTGCCCATGGTCTAGGAATCCCAGTCATCTATTCGTGCCGCCAAGATCAGATTGAAAGACTTCATTTCGACACCCGACAGTATTACCACATCGCTTGGGGAACGCCTGAAGAGTTGCGCGAAGGCCTTGAACAGCGAATCCTAGCCATGGTTGGCCAAGGGCCACTGAAGAATAGCTAGCACTAGCCAGGCGGCGCCCTTACTCCGGACGCAGCAGCCAGACGCGGGCCGCCGGGTGCGGCTCGGAGGTCTCCGCCTCGACGGTCATGCCCGACTCCGCGAGTATCCAGCGCCAGTCGTCCAGCGTGTACTTGTTGTGGATGCGGTACTGCTCCAGCGCACGCTCGTAGCGCAACGCCTCCGGCTCGCCCGGCTCGATCAACCGGCGCTCGATGTACTCCCGCATCGGCTGGCGGAACCAGTCGAACAGCAGCATCCGCCCCTCCGGCTTCAGCACGCGCGCGGCCTGCTCCCTCAGGAATGTGAACGGGTCGTCGAACGCGTGCAGCACCGCCGCCATCGTGAGCAGGTCCACCGTCCCGTCATCGTACGGTAGCGGCGCGTGCTCGACGTTCGCCAGCAGCAGCGACGGCGCCGGTCCGGCGTAGTCCAGCGACCGCGCGTTCTCCACCATCGCCTCATTGGCGTCGACGCCGTGGAGCGTCGCGTCCGGCAGACGCTCGGAGAGGTCGCGCAGGAAGAGGCCCGGTCCCGGCCCCACGTCCAGGATCACCGGCGCGGGCGGCAGGACAGGTGCAACGTGCTCGTCCCAGAAACGCCAGAACGCATCGTTGAAGCGCAGCGTGTAGCGCTCCAACTGGCGGCGGAGGGCCCGTTCGTCCCGCTGCGTCATCGCGGCACGTTCGCGAAGGCGACGTGGCTGACGCGCGGATGCGCCTCGCCGACGACCTCGAAGCCGCCTTCCGCCAGCAGCCACCGCCACTCCTCCGGCGTGAACCGGTTGTGGTACGGCTGCAGGCCCATCATCGACGTGGGGTCGTCGAGTCCGCCGCGGCTCTCGATGTAGTCGGCGAGCGTCTGCCGCCTCCAGTCGTACAGCAGGTAGACGCCGCTGGGCCGGAGCATCCGGCGCACCTCGGCGAACAGCACGAGGGGATTGTCCAGAAAGCAGGTCACGCTCGCGGTGATGCACAGGTCGAGCGACGCATCCTCGACCGGATACGGTGCCTCGTTCAGGTCGTGCTGCGTGAACGACGGCGCCCCATTCGCGAAGTCGAGTCCCCTGGCGTTCGCGAGCATCGCATCGGACACATCGACTCCGCGCAGCGCCGCTTCCGGCATGCGCAACCCCAGGTCCTGCAGCAGCAGCCCAGGTCCGCAGCCGAGGTCGGCGATGGCGGGCGCGCCGCCGATACGCGGGCGCACGTCGGCCTCGAAGAACGCCCAGAACTCGGGCGGGTAGCGGCGTCCACAGCTGGACGACATCCGCTCCACCATCGCGCTCTGGTTCCAGCGGAAATCAGCGGTGGTCATCTTGCCGCCTACGCCTCCATGTTGACGGTGACGCCCTGCTCCTTGAACACGTCGCTGCCGGCCTGCATGGCATTGAAGGCGGCGGGCAGACCCGCGTACGGGACCGCTTGCAGGAATACCTCCGCTATCTCCTCCGGCGTGATGCCGAGGTGCAGCGCGTAGCGGGTGTAGGCCCCGACCTGCGGCGTCCGCCCCAGCGCCGTCATCATGCCGAGCACGATCATGCAGCGGGTCCTGAGGTCGATGCGCTCGCGCGACCATATCTCGCCAAAGTTGAAGCCGATGACGAAGTCCTCCAACCCCGGCACCATGTCCAGTCCTGCCGCGTTGCCGGTGCTGCGCGACCCCTCCGAGCCGCTGATCGCCTTCCGTACCGCGCGACCGCGCGCCTTGCTCTCCTCCGCCTGGTGCAGCGTCATGGACTGTCCTCCTTGTGTTTGAGCGTGTGCGCCGAAACTGTTCGTCGGCGGACGCGATGCTACACGAGAAGGCGCGCCTTCGGCGCGTCAGGAGAGCGAGAAGGTCGAGCCGTTCGGCCCTCGCGTCACTTCGATGCGCACGGGGAACGCTTCCTTGATGTCGTCCATGTGCGTGATCACGAGGATGCGCTCGAACCGGTCCTCAATGGCCTGGATGACTTCCAGTATGCGGTCGCGCCCTTCGGCGTCCTGCGTGCCGAACCCCTCGTCGATGAAGAGCGTGGGCAGCGGCGCTCCCGATCGCCACGCGAGCACCTTGCTAAGCGCGATGCGCACGGCGAAGTCGATGCGGAAGCGCTCGCCGCCACTGAACATCTCGTAGGAACGCGAGCCGAGTTCGTCCGCGATGACGATCTCCAGCGTTTCGACCGCGTCCCCGCCGCTCCTGCGTTCCTTCTGCGTCTCCAGCTTCAGCGTCATCCTGCCGTCCGTCATGCGGCGCAAGAGATCGTTGGCCTCGTCCTCCATGCGGGGGATGGCGGCTTCCATCAGAAGCGCCTGCACGCCGCCCTTCCCGAACGCGAGCGCCAGCTCGGCATACGCGCTCGCCTCGGCGGTCAGCGTGTCCCGCCGGGCCTCGGCGTCCGCGAGGTCGGCGGCGGCCTGCGCTATCTGATGCATCTCGTTCTCCAGCGAGCCCTTGCGCGCCTGCAGGCTGTCGCGCCGCGCGGACGCGGCCTGCAACTCCTGCTCCACCTGCGTGCGCTGCGCGGTCCACGAGGGCAGTTCCGCCAGTTCCTCCGCTATCGCGGCGCTCGCCTGCTCGGCGCGAGACGCGTCGTCCGCCGCTTCCGATGCACGGACGCGCACACGCTCGAGGGCCGCCGCGTCATCGTCCATGCGCTCCCGCGCCGTCACGAGCGCCTGCCGCTCCTCTTCCCAGCGTCCAAGTTCCCCCACCTGCGCCTCCGCCGCCTTGAGCGCCGCCGGATCGAACGCGAGCGCGGCGAGTTGCTCCCGCAATCGCTGCGCCTCGGCCTGCTCGCCCTGCGCGTACGCGCGGCTCGCGAACGCGGCTTCGTTCTCGCGCAGCAGAGGCACGGCCTGCTGCAACTGTTCCGCCGCCTGCTCCGCCTCCTCTCGCTGCACGTTCACGCGACTCTGCTCTTCCGCTATACGCTGCTGCTCAGTGGCCACTTCGCGCTGCGCCTGTTGCATACCAGTCGCGGTCTCGCCTGCCTGGCGCTCCAACGCCTCCGCGCGCTGCTTCTGCGCGGCGTACCGCTGGCGCAGCGCTGTGATCTCGCTCTCGTAGGACGAGCGTATCTGCGCAACGCCGTCCGGTCCGAGCTGGCTGCTGCAGAGCGGGCATGCCGCACCGTCCGCATGCTCGTGGTCGAGCATCTCCAGTTTGACTGCCGTCTCCTTGCCGCTCTTCTCGATCTGTTCGTTGTCACGCCGGAGCGTCTGCGCCTCCAGCGTGAGTTGCCGATGGGACTGCTCAGCCTGCGCCGTGTCGTTGCGGCGGATCTCCATCGCCGCCTGGCGCTTGGCCAACTCATCCTGCGCACGTTGGATGGCGGGCAGCGACTCTGCTCTCGGCGTGAGCTGGGTGTCGACGTGCTGGCTCTGCGCCTGTATGTCGCCCTCAAGGCGGGTGCGGGCCTGCCCGATGGCGTTCTCCAGCGGGGCGAGTTCCGTCTGGTGAGCGAGCGCCTGCTGCGCCGCGTCCGTCAGCGACTTCGCACGCGCACGCGCCTCCAGCAATGCTGCGACGCCTTGCTCGATCTCACCGGCCCGCTCGATCGTGCGCTGCCAACCGACGAGGCGCCGGTTCAGGTCCGCGGCCTCCGCCTCTTCCTCCGCCTGCCGCAGGCGCGCGCGCCGGGCCAGCGCGTCCTGCTCGTCGCGTTCGGCCTGACGCCGTTCGAGGTGAGCGACCTTATCGCGGAGAAGTTGCAGCCGCTCCGCGAGGCCGTTCGCCGAGGCGACCGCCTCGACGAGGTCGCGCTCCGCTCCGGCCAGTGCGGCGCGCGTCTCGTCGGCTTTCGCGGCGCGTTCACGCAGGCGGTCGAGGGCAAGGGCGTTGGAGTCGAGCTTCGCCCTCGCATCGCGTCCGCGGAGGCGCGCCCGGTCCGCGAGTTCGTCGTACCGCCCAAGTCCAAGTACCTTGGCGAGCACGTCCTTGCGTACGCCGGGAGTGGCCATCGTGAACTCGTCGGCGCGTCCCTGCACGAGGAACGCGCTGTTGACGAACGTCCCGTAGTCCATGTTGATGAGACGTTCGATCTGCCCTTCCGTTGCCCTGATGGTGTCGCCGGTGATGGGGCGGAACTCCCCGCCGGCGGTCTGCACCGCGAGTTCCAGCGAACTCTGCGGATTGCGCCGTGCCTGGGAGTAGCGCCGGGAGACGCGGTAGCGCTCGCTGCCGACGTCGAACACGAGTTCAACCTGCATCTCGGTCTGGCCGTGATGGAGCAGTTGCTCGTGCCGCTGCCCTCGCGCCTTACCCCAGAGCGCCCATGTGACGGCGTCCAGCAGCGCTGATTTGCCGTTACCGTTCGGCCCGCAGAGACACGCGATGCGGATGCCCTCCAGGTGGAGGGTAGGGGCGGCGTCGCGGTAGGAGAGGAAATTGGAGAGCGAGAGGCTAATGGGGAGCAATGCAGCCTCGTGTCGGCAGGGATGGCAGGATTCTACCAGCGCGCCACCCGGCTCCCTCCTCTGCATCTTCCCCATTTCGCGGTCCGTGGCTCGACAGGCTCACCACGTACGGCTATGGACGCCAGCCGGCCTCCCGCGCAAGGCGCTCCAGTTCGCCGTCCTCGTCGATGACGGCGACGCGGTTCAGGAACTCGGCGAGGTCCGCTGAGTCTGCGCGTATCGTGCGCAACTGCGGTTCGATTGGGCTGATCGACGCCGCGCCGTCCGCGTACGTCCCGTGGAACGCGAACCACGCCGTGTTCAGCTTGCGGATGTTGTGGCCCTGCTCCACGAACCGGAGCCGCCGTTCCTCCAGGTACGCCTCCGCCTCGGTGACCCTCCCTCCCTCCAGCATCTCTTCCAGGTGTGCCCGCGTCTGCCGCATCTCGCGGCGGAAGTCGAACACGCCGGGCTCCGGCGTAGGTCTGGGCTCGCCAACCCTGGGCGGTTGCCACGGCTCGCGCGTCACTACCTCCCCGGTCAGCAGTTCCAGCGCCCTGTCGCTCAACTCCTCCGATGCGATGTTGGCAACGGTCTCGTTTACGCTCGTCAGTTCGCCCCCCGCGAACCAGGCACGCCCCAGCGAGTGGAAGATGAGCCAGTGGTGGACCCATTCGTGGCTGGCTACCGACAGCGCGCCGCGCAGCGACGTGTCCGGCGTGACCTGCGCGGGGTATGTCGCCACCCCTCCGATGCGGGCGACTATCACGGAGATGTTGTCGTCCAGCGACTCCACCTCCCGCTCCAGCGCGTCCTGCTCCGGCAGGCTGATGTCGGAGGTCAGCAGCCGATCGTCCAGCCGAACAATGGCGTCGCGAGGCGAACGAACCAGGACGTGACCGCCCTCCTGGAAGGCGAAGTCCACCGGGGGCCAGCGCACCGGCCCGAACCGCGCGATGACGCCCAGGTCGTCGGCGCTCTGCGATATCGCGCCTTCCAGCGTCTCCTCCACGAGCGGCGAGAGCGAGGCGCGGCGGCGCTCCAGAAGCGTTCGCTCCTCCTCCAACGCCGCGATCTCTAGGTCGGACGCCCCTTCGGCGAGCACGCGCTCTGTCTCGCGCCGCTTCTCGCTCATCTCCCGGCTGACGCGGAAAAACTCTTCCACGCGCTCCAGCCGCTCTTCCTCGTTCGGTCCTCCGAGGATGCCCACGCCCATTCGGAACCACTTGTCCGGGAAGTGGGTTATCTCCCATCGCACGATGTCCTGCTCATAAGGAGAGGAAGTGCGGTGCAGCTCGCTGATGGAGTCGCCACGCCCGATACCCGCGGCGACGAGGAGCAGCGCGGCGACCGCCCACATCCCGAGCGTGTAGTTGCCTGTCAGTAAGCGCATCGGTTGAAGACCCTGCCCGCGGTTGCCGCGCCTCTCTGCGGGTTGCGCGTTGCACGTTCATGGATGGTTAACTATTATGCGCCCAGCAACCCACTCCGGCGTTCAAGGGGAGGCGCCTATCGTGGAACAGTTCACGACGAAGCAGGTCCGTAACGTAGCACTTCTGGCGCACTCAGGTGCAGGCAAGACGTCGCTCGCGGAAGCGATGCTCCACGCGACCCAGGCTATCAACCGCCCGGGGCGCGTCGAGGACGGCAACACCGCGTCCGACTTCGAGCCTGAAGAGCACCGCAGGCGGACCAGCCTGCAACTCGCCATCCTCCCGTGTGTCTGGAAGGGCGTGAAGGTCAACGTGATCGACACCCCCGGCTACGCAGACTTCCTGGGAGAGACCGTATCCGCGCTGCGCGCTGCCGACGCCGCGGTGATTGTGCTTTCCGCCCCCAGCGGTGTGGAGGTAGGCGCGGACATAGCGTGGCAGCGCGTCCGAGAACTCGGCATCCCCGCCATCGTCTTCGTCAACAAGATGGACCGTGAGCACGCCGACTACGAGGCCACGATGGCCCAGGTCCGCTCACACTTCGGAAGCCGGTGCGCGCCAATCAACCTGCCAATCGGTGCGGAGTCCTCGTTCAGCGGCGTCGCCAGTTGCGTCGAGGGGAGTGCACCCGCCGGGATGGAAGACGCCGTCGCTGCAGCCAAGGACCAGCTCGCGGAGGCCGTCGCTGAGACCGACGACGACCTCACGATGAAGTTCCTGGACGAAGGCACCCTCAGCGACGAGGAGATAGCACAGGGCTTGAGCATCGGCATCCGGACAGGGCAGACCGTGCCCGTGCTGGCAGGCTCCGCCACCACGGAGACGGGCATCGGGGAACTGATGGACGCCATCGTGAATTACATCCCCTCCCCGGCCGAGTCCCCCGCTGTGAAGGCCACGAAGAACGGCGCGGAAATGGAACTGACAACCAACGCGACCGGTCCACTTGCTGCCTTCATCTTCAAGACGACCGCCGACCCGTTCGTCGGCAAGCTCTCATTCTTCCGCGTGATGAGCGGCACGCTCTCCGCGAACAGCGAGGTGTTCGAAAGCGGTTCAGGCGACACTGAGCGCATCGGCCAAGTGTTCGTGCCCGTCGGCAAGAAGCAGGAGAGCGTCCCAAGTCTCGCGGCGGGCGACATCGGCAGCGTTTCGAAGCTGGCACATGCCGTTACCGGAGACACGCTCACCACCAAGGCGGACCCAGTATCCCTGCCGCGCATGGAGTTCCCGGAGCCTGTCTTCCACATCGCCGTGCATCCCAAGAGCAAGGCAGACCTGGAGAAGCTCTCCTCATCCCTCGCACGGCTCACGGAGGAAGACCCCTCACTGGTCCTCCAACGCGATCAGGCGACGGGAGAATTGGTCATCGCCGGCCAGGGCAACACGCACGTAGAAGTGATGGCGGAGCGCGCCAAGCGGAAGTTCGGCGTTGAGCTGGAACTCGCCCCGCCGCGCGTGGCGTACCGTGAGACGATCTCCAGGGTCACGAACGTCGAATACAAGCACAAGAAGCAGTCCGGCGGCCACGGCCAGTATGGGCACGTGCTGCTGCGGTTGGAGCCCCGTGGCAGGGGCGAAGGCTTCGAGTTCGCCTCCGAGGTCGTCGGCGGAAGCGTGCCGCGCGAGTACATCCCTGCCGTGGAGAAAGGCGTCCACAGGACAATGGATGAGGGCGCGCTGGCGGGCTTCCCCATCGTGGACGTGAGGGTTGTCCTCACGGACGGGAGTTCCCACTCAGTGGACTCATCCGGCCAGAGTTTCGAGATAGCCGGCAGCATGGCGATGAAGAAGGGTGTCGTCGAGGCATCCCCGGCGCTGCTGGAGCCGGTGATGCGCATGGCCATCGTGGCCCCGGAGCAGTTCGCGGGCGCGGTGGTGAGTGATCTGAATACGCGGCGCGCGCACATATCGGGCATGACCCCCGTGGGCGGAGTCGCACACATCGAAGCCGAGTTGCCGCAATCCGAGGCGCAGCAGTACTCCACGCACCTGCGCGCACTCACCCAGGGACGCGGGACCCTCTCCATGCGGTTCGACCATTACAGCGAGGTCCCCGCACACCTGACTCCGAAGATCGTGGTGGAGTCCCAGGAGCTCGCCAGGGCATAGCCGCCGCTGGCCGTTTTCTCTCCGCGCCCTCGCCGAGCATGAGGGTGCTGCCTTCCGCTAGTCCCCCGGCGGAGAGGACGACGTTGGGAAGGAGCACGCCTATGCAGGGAGTAATCCTCGCTGCCGGTGACGGCGGCAGACTCCGGCCATTCACGTACCGGACGCCGAAGCCGCTGATCCGGCTCAGAGACCGTCCGCTCATCTCCTACCCGCTCACCGCGATGGCCGAGGCGGGTATCAGGGAGGTCGGCATCGTCGTCGGCTACCACGCGGAGCAGATCGTCGAAGGGCTTACCGGATGGGCGCCGGACGGTGTTCGGCTGGAGTTCATCCTCAACCCGGAGTTCGATGGGGGCAACGCGGTTTCAGTGCGCGCCGCACGGGACTTTGCGGGAGGCGGGCCCTTCATGCTGGCGATGAGCGACCACGTCATCGAACCGGACGTGGCGATCCGGCTGACTGGAGAATACGAGCACCCGGCGATGCTGGGCGTGGACTCGGCTGCGTGCATGGAGAGCCAGCTGAGCGACGCCACGAAGGTGCTGGTGGACGGCGACGGCTATCTCCGGCGCATCGGCAAGGAGTTGCGGCGGTGGAACGCCGTTGACATCGGCGTCTTCGTGTTCCAGCCGTCCATCTTCGCCACCCTCGACCATCTCTATGCCCAGGAGGGTGCCGGATTGGAGTTGAGCCGCGTGATGCAGCACCTGGCGGACACGCCTTACGGGGTGACGACGCGCGACATAGAAGGCCTCTTTTGGACCGACATCGACACCCTCGCAGACTTCAAGAGCGCGTATGACCACCTCGGCTCCGCAACAGACCTCCCCCTATGACGGGCTGGTCTCCCGCTACCTGAACCGGCGCATCTCCCGGCCCATCGCAAGGTTGCTCGCGCACACGCCGGTCACGCCGAACCAGGTAACTGTCTTCAGCCTGGGTATCGCGGTGGGAGCGCTGGCGGCGTTCGCCATGGGCAACCCCATCGTGGGAGGGCTGCTGGCACAGGCCGGTTCCATCGTGGACGGCGTGGACGGCGACCTCGCACGGTTCAGAGACGGGGGCTCGAAGTTCGGCTCGTTCTTCGACGCCGTGGTCGACCGCTACTCGGACGCGCTCGTCCTCCTGGGGCTGACCATCTGGGCGGCGAGCGGCACGGAGGGCATGCTGCCGTGGGTGGCGGGGTTCGCCGCGCTGGCCGGGTCGTTCGCCGTCACCTACACGCGGGCGCGGGTGGACGAGTCCCGCCGAACGATGTTCGACAGCGGGATAACGTCGCTGGCATCGCGGGACGTACGCCTGTTGCTCATCATGGTGGGAGCGATCGCAGGATACGGCGTCGAAACGCTCGTGACGCTCGCCGTGCTCACGAACGCCGTCGTCCTATTTCGGGTCGTCAGCGCCCGGCGCGTCCTCTGATCCTTCCGCGCCGGGCTTCTCGGCAACAGGCGTGTCGCTCGCTGTGCTGGAGGTCCCGGCAACAGGCACGCCCGTGGCCGATAGCGGACGCTCTACCACCACCAACGTCTCCGCCATCTTGTCGTGCAGCGCCTGCCTGTCCTTGTCCCACAGCGGCCAGAGGTAGTTGACCGCGTAGAAGATGCCCCCTGTGACCCCGGACAGGAAGCCCACCGCCAGCCATTCCAGGATGAATTCCCGGACGAACGTGTAGCCCCACCCGGACAACTCGCCATTGGCGCGTATCACCCTGATGCCGACCATCTGCTTGCCGGGGGTCTGCCCGTTCCTGAGCGTGAACAGGAACCAGACCGCGTAGGCTGGCAGCGCAACGCCGGAAGCGAAGAACAGCCACCACCCCCACCCGCCCTGAACGACATCGCTGAGCACTGGCACCCACTCCTCTTCGGTAGTGATGTCGTAGTCGGTGAAGATGATGTCGGCGATGCCCGCGGCAAGGCCGAGAAGGCCCACAGTGAGAAGACCCCACACGATGAGGCGGTCTATGAGGTGGGCGGCGAACCGCTGGAGCCAGGTCGCCAGTACGTAACCGTGACGAACGTCTGAGGGGAACGCTTCGCGTTGCATGGGACCTCCTCTCCTCCTCGAATTGTAGCACCGGCTGCAGTCCCTCCGGCGTGAGCCATGCCCCGCTCCACGCCTGCAAGCACTAGAATAACCCCATGCTGAACGGGTGCTCCACGACGCGCATCTTCTGCCGGCCCAACTGCCCGCCGGGCCGCCGCACGAGGCCGGACCATCGGGTCACTTTCGTGGACAAGCGCGAGGCGGCCGAGGCGGGCTACCGCCCGTGCCGCGTCTGTACGCCGCTGGACGGCCCGCCCGGCCCCTGGGTCAGCAGGCGGCAAAGGGGTTAGCCCAACCCCCGCTCCTGCCGGGCCTCCTCCCTCGTGAGGATGCCCGCCTGTACGAGCGCCACCTGGCGCTTCGTGCGCTCGCTCTCTGTCTCCGACAGCGCCTCGACCTGTGTGAGGTCGAACGCCACGGACAGCCCGCGCGCCGACGGTCCGAGTCTCGGGATCAGCCCTTCGTTGATCGCGCCTGCAAGAAACGTCAGCTCCGGCACCATCGTCTTCTCCCAGAACATGCGCCGCGCCTCCCGCACGTTGTTGAGCGTGGCGTGGCTGAAATCCTCCAACAGCGGCAGCGGCACGCCGTACACCCGAGCGACGCCTTCCAGGCTCCACCGAAGCCCGGCAAGCCATTCCATGTCGCGTTGGTTCAGTCCCAGCCGCTGCACGTCCCAGCCATCGCCGGTGACGAGCGGGCGCTGCGCGCGGCCCGGCCCGGTGTGTCGCGCCTCCAGCCGCGAGTAGAACTCCGTGATCTGGCCGTCGGTGACGGGCCCGTTCGCCCGGAAGACAAGGTCCTGCGGTTGCGCACCGTTGCGGAAGAACTCGCGGTTGAAACGAAGCGCGTCCATGCCCATGTCGGCAGTAAGCCGTGCGGCTGCCATCGGCGCGAACCCCGCGAACTCCTCCAGCGGGTTGAAGTAGCGGAACCAGACCACCTCCTCCGGCAGCAGGGCGGTCTCCCGTCCGCGCTCCTCGTAGACGAAGCCCGCGACGTACCGCTCTGCGTCCCGCACGACCCGCACGCGGTCCGGCCGAAGCGCCCATATCTCGTCGGGCATCGTGGAACTCGACGCGTTCCCGGAGCGCCCCAGGTACCAGAAGGCGGCGCCCCAGAGACAAAGGTACGTCTCCGTCGCGATGAGCAGGTCGCTGCTGCTCCACCAGCCGTTCACCGTGTCCAGCAGCCGCTGTGCCGGGTGTTCCGGCCCCACCCATCGCGCCGCGCCGGAGGCGTCGACCTCCCGGACCTGCAACGGAGGGCGGGACGCCGCCTCCGCGCGGAGCTTCACTGCGGCGTATACGTCCGCGCTTCTGGCGTAGTACTCGCCATAGCCGGTCGACTGCCACTCCGGGCCCGCGCCCCTGTCCGGAGCGAACGTCCGCAAGGCCGCGGCCAGCGGCACATTCGCTCGCCGAACCGGCACGATACCGTCCATAACTTCCCGCAACGTTCCAAGCATCTCCTGCCTCCTCACTGGTGGTATCCGGCGGCATCCTCTTCGCGACGACGCGAAGAGCCCCGGCCTTGCTCAAGACCGGGGCTCTCCCCGTCGTATCGCACCTTTCCTATGCCGTCGCTGACACCATGGTAGGCAGGGCCCGCTGCAACGCGCAACGGGCGGATGTCACATCGACGGCTCAGCCGTCACCACTCCGGTACGGCCCACGGCGAAGCGCTCGCCTTCCGGCGGCGATGCCTGTCCATAGGCATCGAGTCCCCAACAAACAGCCGTACCGTCCACCTGCAGCGCGCAAGTGTGTACCCCGCCGCTGCTGATGGCGGCGTACCGTGCATCCGGGTCCGGCGGCGAGGACTGGCCCTGGGTGTTGCTGCCCCAGCAGACGGCCGCGCCGTCCGACCGGAGCGCACAGGTATGCCTGACTCCGCTGCTGATGGCACTGAACTTCACGCCCTGTGGCGGCGACGCCTGTCCCATCTCGTTGGACCCCCAACAGACCGCGGCCCCGTTCGTGTCGATGGCGCAGGTGTGCAGCCCGCCCGCGCTGATGGACGTGAACGCTGCGCGTTCCGGCGGCGAGGTCTGCCCATAGCGCGCGTCGCCCCAGCACATAGCGGTGCCGTCCCTGCGGAGTGCGCAGGTGTGCTGCCCGCCGCCGCTGATCACATCGAACCGCTGGTTCGGCGGAGGCATCGAACGCCGCAGGCCGTCCCAGTCGCTCGTCTCACGGCCCACCGGCGTGGGCGTTGGCACCCCTGCGAGCTCCGGGCCGTCGGTGCCCCAGCAGACGGGTACGTTGTCGCGGCGGATGGCGCAGTTGTGCAGGGTGCCGCTGTCGACGGCCACGAACAAGTCGCCAACGGCGCGGACGAGCGGTGTGGATTGCCCCTCGCTGTCGTCGCCCCAGCAGAGAAGCGTACGGTCGGGACGCAGCCCGCACGTATGGAAGCCGCCGACGCTGATGGACGTGAAGAGGAGCTCTTCCGGTGGGAGCGGTTTGTCTTCCTTGTCCCGGAGCTTCTCCGGCGATGACTGGTCGTAAACGTCGCTGCCCCAGCAGGCGACGGTCATGTCCGGACGGAGCGCGCAGGTGTGGTCGGTGCTGCTGCTCAGCGTCGTGGGCTGGTTGCGCCGTGAGAAGGTCGTGTCCCAAGGCGGCGGATCGCCGGCGGGCGATTCGAGTGTCCACGTGCCGCAGCCGAGCGACGTGAGCACAGCGGCGTCGGTGGGGAGGACCGCGACGCGCAGCACGCCGCTGCTTGCGGAGCCGGAGCCGATGATCTCGTCCGGGCGGGTACGGATGTCGTGGGCTCGGAGCCATTCACAGTGCGAGGACAGTACCTGGCTCACGTATACTCCCGGCAAGATGTCGACGTTCACGCGCCACCTGCCTGGCCCGAACGCCGTCCATGGCTTTGGGATGGGCGTCGGTGTCACGGTGGGGGTCGGCGTAGGGGTGGGGTCGGGGGGCGGTGTTGGCGTGTACGTCGGTGGAATGGGTGTGAGCGTCGCGGTCGGAACCGGGGTGGAAGTGGGAGAGGAGGTCGGCGTCGGAACGGGAGTCGCGGTGGGCGCCGGAGTAGGAGTCTGGGTCGGCTCGGGCGTGGCGGTCGGAGTGGGAATTGCGCGCGTTGGCTCCGGCGTGTTCGTCGGTGGCGGCAGTGGCGTCGGATCGGGCGACGTGCATGCCGCGGCAATGAGAAGCCCGGCGCATGCACACGCGAGCGTGGCGCACCAGAGTGAACGCCACGAGGCGACCGCCGCGAAACGGACGATGGGGAAGGAGCGAGTAGGCAACATAACCCTCAAAGCACATTAGCGACGCGCCCCCTCTCCGTCAACGAGACAGCGCAGCCTGTTACACTCAACCGGTGCTGGGACCGACCAGCACGGACAGCGTCCCCCGCCGCCCGGGCGTGGGGCGCTTGTCTGCGTCTATCGCGAACGCATGGAGGTCTACTTGAGTCTCACTGGGTTGCTCGATGTGCTTGGGCAGGTGTCGGTCTACCGCCGGACGGCCGAAGCGATTGAGTCCGGTGGCGCACATGCTGCCGTCGCGCCGGACGCGGCCAAGCCGCTCGTGATCGCGGGGCTGTGGCGCGACCTCCAGCGTCCGCTGTTCGTGCTCTGCCCGCACCCGGACGACGCACGGCGCCTGCTCGACCAGTTGGAGGCATACTGCGGCGAGGATGCGCTGCTGTTGCACTTCGCGGAGGCAGAGGTGCTGCCGTACGAGCGGCTCTCCGTGGAAGCAGGCACGATGCAGGAGCGTATCCGCGCTCTCGGAGCGCTCTACCGGACGGCGGGCCCGCCCCCGCTCATCGTAGCGTCAGTGACGGGCATCCTCCAAAAGACGCTCTCGCCCGCAGTGCTGCGGGAGACGGCGCACACTATCACCCCCGGACAGCGACTCGCCGTCGAGTCCGTGCTTACGCACTGGGCGCGGATGGGCTATGCCGTTGGCCCCCTAGTGGACCATCCGGGCACGGCAGCGCGGCGTGGCGGCATCGTGGACGTGTACGGACCGGGGTACCACTCCCCGGTGCGGATAGACCTCTGGGGCGACGAGGTGGACTCGGTCCGCGCGTTCGATGCGAACTCACAGCGGTCTGGTGAGCACCTGGAGTCGGTCACGGTGCTTCCGGCAGGAGAGGTGCTTCCCGCCCTGGCCGACCACGCCCGGATCGACGAACTCGTACGCGCGCTGGACTTCGCAAACACCGGCACGTCCGAGCGCGACCGCATCCAGGACGAACTCGCCGACCTGCTCTCCGGCCTGTCGCTGGACAACGCCTCGTTCTACGCGGGCTTCCTCCTGCAGCACACGCTGCTCGACCACCTGCCGGACGACGTCGTGGTCGTGGTGAACGAGCCCGCCGAGGCAGAGGAGGCCGCGCGGCATGTGGAAGGCGGCGCCGAGAAGCTGCGCCTCGCCAAGGAAGAGCGCGGCAGCCTGCCGATGGGGTTCCCCGCGCCGCTCGCAGACTGGGACACCGTGTCGCATGCACTGGAGGCCTTCCACCGACGGCTGGAGCTGAGCCGCTACCACCGGGCCGCGTCGGGGGGGGCCGCGCTCGCGCTGCCATTCGACCCCGTGCCCTCCTACCAGGGCGGCATCGAGGCCCTGGCCGAGTCCGTGCAGGCGGGACATCGCGGCGCGGTCGTGATCGCGACGCAGCACTCACAGCGGCTGCGGGAACTGCTGGCCGATGCGGACGTGGGCGCGGCGGAGGAACGGACGCTGGACGCCGCGCCGGAGCACCGCGTGACCGTCGTCCACACCACCGTTGCCGGAGGATGGACGCTCGCCGCGGAGGAGGGTGGCGAGCCGCTCGTCACACTGCTGTCGGACGCAGAAGTGTTCGGTGCTCGGAAGCAGCGTGTCACCCGCGCGCGGCGGCACGCGCAGCGCTTCCAGGCGACGACCGTCGAGGAACTGACGCCCGGCGCCTACGTCGTGCACGTCGACCACGGCATCGGACGCTTCGCAGGCACGGGTTCGCGGTCGGAGGACGCCGACGCGTCTGGTGGGCGGGAGTACCTCATCCTCGACTACGCGGGCGGCGACCGCCTCTACGTGCCGATGGAGCACCTCGCCCGCCTCTCGCCCTACGCAGGGGGAGAGGAGAAACCGCCATCGCTCACGAGCCTGGGCGGACAGGAATGGACGCGCGCGGTGTCGCGGGCGCGGGAATCGACGAAGCGGCTTGCCATAGACCTGCTTGCCCTGTACGCGAAGCGAGAGTCCGCCGATGGGTTCCCCCACGGCGGAGACACGCCGTGGCAGCGGGAGATGGAGGACGCCTTCCCGTTCGTCGAAACGCCGGACCAGCAGCGCGCGATAGACGACGTGAAGGAGGACATGGAGATAGCGCGCCCCATGGACCGGCTGGTGTGCGGCGACGTCGGCTACGGCAAGACGGAGGTCGCGCTGCGTGCGGCGTTCAAGGCGATCATGAGCGGCAAGCAGGCAGCGGTACTCGTCCCGACGACCGTCCTTGCGCAGCAACACTACCGCAGTTTCGCGGAGCGCTTGGGCCCGTTCCCGGCGCGAGTGGAGATGCTCAGCCGGTTCCTCACTCCCAAGGAGCAGGACGAGGTCGTGCGTGGACTGAAGAGCGGCGAAGTAGATGTGGTCATCGGAACGCACCGGCTCGTCCAGAAGGACGTGGACTTCAAGGACCTCGGCATCGTCATCATCGACGAGGAGCACCGCTTCGGCGTCGCCCACAAGGAGCGGCTCCGCGAGTTGCGGACCGAGGTGGACGTGCTCACGCTCACGGCCACGCCCATCCCCCGCACGCTCCACATGGCGATGTCCGGCATCCGCGACATCTCCACCATCGAGACGCCACCGGAGGAACGTCTGCCCATCAAGACGTACCTCGCCGAGCGCTCGGACGACCTCGTGAAGGAGGCGGTGCAGCGGGAGCTGGACCGTGGCGGACAGGTCTTCTTCCTGCACAACCGGGTGAAGAGCATCCACCTGGCAGCGGCGGGCCTGCGCGACCTCGTGCCGGAGGCGCGCATACTCATCGGGCACGGGCAGATGCCGGAGGACGAACTCGCTGAGATCATGGAGCATTTCACCGACGGAGAGGGAGACGTGCTCGTCTGCACGACCATCATCGAGTCCGGCCTGGACATCCCGAACGTGAACACGCTGGTGGTGGACCACGCGGACCGCTTCGGCCTCGCGCAGCTCTACCAATTGCGCGGGCGCATCGGGCGGCGGTCGCAGCGCGCCTACGCCTACCTGTTGGTAGAGCGCGGGCAGCGGCTGACTGATGCGGCGCGGCGCAGGCTGGAAACCATCATGGCAGCGACCGAGCTGGGCGCAGGTTTCCGCATCGCGATGAAGGACCTGGAGATACGCGGCGCGGGCAACCTGCTCGGCGGCGAGCAGAGCGGGCACATCCAGGCCGTGGGGTTCGACCTCTACACGAGGCTGCTATCCGACGCGGTCGCCGAGTTGCGCGCGATGCGCGACGGCGGCCCCCCGCCTGCGCCGCAGACACCCGACCCGGTGATCGACCTCGGCCTGCCCGCCTCGATACCGGAGGAGCTCGTCCCACACATGCCGGCGCGGATGGCGATGTACCAGCGGCTCGCGCGCGCCGCGACAGTCGATGCCGTCGACGACCTGCCGCGCGAGTTCATGGAGCGCTTCGGCCACCGTCTGCCGGACGAACTCCACAACCTGCTCTTCGGCGTGCGCGTGCGCGTGCTGGCGAAAGCCGCCGGGGTCGAGTCCGTGACGAAGCGGGGCGACCGCGTCACGCTGAAGCTGGTCGATGAGGTAGGAGGAGCGCGCATCGCGCTGGAGCGCGTGCTCGGACACGGGACCACGGTGGGGAACCAGCAACTGCACGTGCCGCTGGCGCAGCCGGAGATACCCTGGGGTCAGGCGCTGCTGGAAGTACTGAGGAGACTCGCCGAGTTTCGTGAGCGCGCCGGAGAGTTGAGTGCGGCGCTGGCCTAGATGTCCGTGCGGTAGGCGCGCCCGTTGGAAGGGCCGCGGCGGGGGCCGCGACGGTTGTTACCGGCACGGTTGAAATGCTGCCGGGGCGCAGGCTCGTCTGATATCGCGGGCCAGGGTGTGGGGCTGCCGCGCAACTCTTCCAGGAGCTTTGCCTCACCCGGCTCGATCTCGCCCGCCTCTTCTTTCAGCCGGAGAAGTGTGAGGGAGAGGCCCTTGTTCTCTTCGGACAGATTCGCGAAATAGACCTGGTATGCCATGTGCCTCGCCTCAGCGTGCTTGCGCCGCTGCGCTGTTGAGTGTTCACCCCCCGTGGGGAACCTACATCATTATCGCAGGCGTTGGCCCGTCCGCCAAGTGGACAAAGGCGCGGGTAACCACCTGCCCTCAATGTGACACCCACCCCTTACGCCGATGCCCCACGAACGCGTACCCTGTTCCCGGCAGTCGACGGAGCGGCAACCCGCGCCCCTCCATCCCCATTCATATCCCTGTTGCATTCCAGTCGTATTGAGTTGCAATGCAGAGGCAAAACGTAGCAGACGTGTTGCAAGCCACCCGCTGGGGTCTCGAGTGAAAGCAACGGGATACAACACTATGCAACACAAGAAAGAAACGTAAGCCTGAGGAGATGCGGTGAACGGCATGGCGGACCTGCCCCACGCCGACGTGGTCGGCAGCATGATCAGACCCGCGGAGTTGCTGACCGCTCGCGAGGATCTTGCAGCGGGGAGAATCACGGCGGCAGAGTTCAAGCGAGTCGAGGACGCTGCCGTGAATCAGGCCGTCGCCGCCCAGGAGGAAGCGGGGCTGGAGATACTCACCGACGGCGAGATGCGCAGGCTCTCGTTCCAGAGCCAGATGCCGGAGGCCGTCGAGGGTTTCGGCGAGTTCAACCTCGATGCGTTCCTCTGGGGTGACTGGAAGGGCGACGAGCGGGTCGGCGACCTGCAGAGGGAGCGTCCTTCCACCCTCGGTGTCACCGGCACGCTTCGGCGCAAGCGCCACCTTTCCGCCGAGGAGTTCACCTACCTCCGAGGCCGGACTGCTCGACTCGCCAAGGTGACGCTGCCGAGCCCCAGCCTCTTCGCCAACTTCTGGTCGCCCGCAAAGTCAGCCGCGACTTACTCAACCCTCGATGCGTTCCTGGCCGATGTCGCGCGGATAATCCGGGAGGAGATCGAGGAGCTCGTCAGGCTCGGCGCAACCTACATCCAACTCGACGCCCCCCACTACCCACTCGTCCTGGACCCGGCGTGGGCGGAATTCTACGCGAGCCGGGGGTGGACGGCGGAGGACTGGGTTGCCCAGGGCGTCGAGTTGGACAACGCAGTGATGGACGGCTTCTCCAGAGTGACGTTCGCTTTCCACCTCTGCAAGGGCAACCAGGGCAGCCGCTGGCTGGCCGAAGGCGGCTACGACCGGCTCGTCGAACCCGTGCTCCGCCGAGTAAACGCGCAGCGGCTCATGCTGGAGTACGACGACGAACGCTCAGGCTCATTCGAGCCGCTGCGCAGCGTGCCGGACGACAAGACGGTTGTTCTCGGACTGGTTACGACCAAGTCTCCGCGCCCCGAGACGCCGGAGGAGCTTGCGGGCCGCATTGCCGAGGCCGCGCGGCACTTCCCTCACGAGCAACTCGGTGTCAGCCCGCAATGTGGCTTCGGCACCTCCATCGTCGGCAACAAACTCACCGTCGCGGAGCAGAACGCGAAACTCCGCGTGGTCGCGGACACGGCACGGCTGGTCTGGGGCTAAGCGTTGTCCCCTCTCCCTGGGTGGGGTGAGGGTTGGGGCAGGGTGTGGGCCGCGCTAGACCGGGGTGCGCGACCAGAGCGTGTGGTACGGCCCCTGCCCGCGAATCATCGCGATGGTGGAGCGCCGCTCCCACTGCCGCAACTCGTCCAGCGCCTCGTCGTATTGGCGCTGCGCCGAATCGAAACCGGAGCCGCGAACGCGGCGGTGCAGCATGTCGCACACGCCTGACTCCTCGAGGCTCCGAATCGAGCCGACCCAGGGGATGGCTGCCAGCTCCCGAGCGTGAGGCATGTTGGGGCGGGCGCGATTGACGTGGCGCAGGCGCCGCTCAGCCGAGCCGAGCGGCGGCGATACCGAGATGCGCGGCGGGTCGTCCGCAGTGCTCCGGTTGTCGTAAACCAGGCACTGGTTGATGAGGGGAAGGATGATGCAGACCACCTCCGATGCCTCGGCGTGCTGGATCGCTTCTGCCATCTCGCGGTCGTATTCCTGGTCTGCCATCGTTCGACCTCCCTCTCGCTTAATCCTACCCCATCAGCTCGTGCAGTTGTTCCATGAAGGCAGGCAGTACTTTCTGCCAATCTCCGGCGATCCCGAAACGGGCCTCCTTGAAGATATTGGCTCCGGCGTCCTTGTTGATGGCAACGAGTGTCCGGGAGTTGCTGCACCCCGCCATGTGCTGGCTCGCGCCGGATATGCCGACGGCGATGTACAGGTCCGGCGTGACGGTCTTGCCCGTGAGGCCTACCTGGTGGCCGGAAGGCACCCAACCGGCATCGCACGCCGCTCGCGACGCGCCGACCGCGCCGCCGAGCATGTCAGCCAGCTCCCGCAGCGCCTCGAACGGCTCCGGTCCACCGAGCCCGCGTCCGCCGGACACGACGACGCGTGCATTTTCCAACCGGATGCCCTCTCCTGCCTCCTCCACACGCTCCAGCACGCGCGTGCGCACGTTCGCCTCGAACGCCAGGGACAGCACTTCGCCGGTGCGCGACGCGTCCGGTTCGAGCGCGTCCACGCTCTTGGGACGCAGCGAGGCGACAGCCGGATCGCCGAGGCATGCCACCGAGGCCTCCGCGTTGCCACCGTAGACCGGGCGTGTCGCGATGAGCCGTCCGGCGTCACCGCGGGCAACCGCGGAGCAGTCCGAAGCAAGCGCGGTGCCAAGCCGGAACGCAAGCCGTGGCATGACGTCCCGCCCGGTGAGCGTCTTCGCACCGATGACATAGCGCGCGCCGCACTGAGCGGTGGCGGCCTGCGCGGCATCTACCAGCGCGTCGAGCTCGCCGTCAGCCGCAGGGCCGTCGGTCACGGTATAGACCACGTCCGCGCCGCCCGCGATGGCCGCGGAGGCAGCGTTCGCGGCGTCCTTGCCGGGCAGCAGGACGGCCACCTGCCCAGACCCCAGGCCGCGCGCGGCAGCAATGCCTTCCAATGTGGAGGACGAGGGCGCGCCGTCCGCGACTTCGCCGATGATGAGTGCGTCCGACATCAGAGCACCCGCTCCTCGCGGAGGCGCAGGGCGAGCTTGCGCCCGGCGTCCGCTTCGTCGTCGCCGGTAATCATCTCCGTTTGGACGGAACGCTCCGGTTTCTTGAGCGATACAAGTTCGAAGGCAGGGGTTACCGGTCCATCGAGGTCCAGATCGTCAGAGGTCCAGACAGTCGGCTGCACCCGCCGCGCCGCCATGATGCCGCGCATGTTCGGGTATCGTGGGGAGCCCAACTCGTTCGAAACGGTCACGACCGCAGGGAGCGGCGCCTCGACGGTCTCGTGGCCGTCGGGCAGCACGCGCTCGACCCGAACCGTTCCATCCCGCACCTCGACTCTACGCCCGATCGTCGCGACCGCCCAGCCAAGAGACTCGGCCACGCCCAGCGGCACCTGCGCATTGTCCCAGTCGCTGGCCTGCCGACCGGAGATGACGATGTCCACGTCACCGAGTTTGCGTATAGCGGCGGTGAGGGCAGCGACGGTCATACTGGGGTCTATGGAGTTCTCGAAAGCGGCGTCCTGGAGGAGGACTAGTTGGTCAGCTCCCATGGCAAGCGGCTTCTTGATGACGTCCAGGGCGAAGTCCGTGCCGCAGGAGAGCACGGTAACTTTCGCGTCGCCGTGGGTCTCCTTGATACGGAGGGCGGCCTCGACGGCCTGCTCATCGTATCCGTTGACGACGGGAGGGATATTGCCTGCGGTGGAAACGGCGTTGTCAGCAACGTTGAAGGCGGAGAGCGGGGTTTCGGGGTCGAGCACTTGTTTGGCGGTCACCACTATGTGTAGGGTCATCAGTGCCTGACCTCGCTGTGCTCGGTGTCGATGTCAGAGCAGATTGAGAAAGAAAGCACAATCGGATGGTAGCACCCACCGTCGTGCCCCCACAAGCCCGCGAGCGCGCTGCTCGCTGATAAGAGGTTCGCTTGAACACCGCCTGTCCCCGATGCAACACGCTGAACGCGGTACATCACCGCTTCTGCGTCTCGTGTGGGAGCGCCCTGGTCTCTCCTGGACAGCTCCTTGACCGTCCTGGGGACATGGTACGCCGGGCGCGAAAGCGCTCGCCCAGCCAGGGAGCGCCACGCGCTGGGGGCCGGGCCGGCGCGCAGGCATACGCCGGGTGGGCAACAGCATTTCTCCGCTTGGGGTCTGACCCACAACAGGCGCTGGTTCTCATTGGCCTGGGCTGCATCCTTCTGCTTGCGGCCCTTGTCCGGATCGTCGGTATCAGCGAAAACCCGCCCGGCTTCTTCACCGATGAGGCCTCGATCGGCTACAACGCCTACACCATCCTCAAGCACGGCGTGGACGAACATGGAGAATCGTGGCCGGTGCTGTTCCAGGCGTTCGGTGAGTTCAAGCTCCCGGTCTACATCTATGGGACCGTACCTTTCATCATGGTATTGGGGCTTACCGAGTCTGCGGTGCGGCTCGCTTCTGCCACGTTCGGCATTGCCACCATCGTGACCGTTTTTCTCCTGGCAGGCGCCGCGTTCCAACAGCGCGCCGCAGCGCTTGCCGCCGCCTTCTTCCTCGCCATCATGCCATGGCACATCCACTACAGCCGCACCGGCTTCGGCGAGTTGATCAGTTTCGTTCCGTTCGTCACTCTGTCCCTCTATCTGTTCGTAAGGGGGATACGGGACGATAGCCGCCTCCTGGTTCTCTCGGGAGCAGCCTTCGGCATCACGCTGTATACATACCGAGCAGCTTGGGTCGTGCTCCCGCTGCTTCTGACACTGATCGTCATCCTTTATTGGCGCGAACTGATGGACAGAAGGAAGCACGCCACTTCCGGGGCGGCGGTCTTGGCTGTCATTTCTATTCCGATACTGCTGCACCTTCTGTCGGACAGCGGCGATCGTTCCCAGGATGCGGGGATACTCAGACTTGGTTTGAGCACGGGAGAGACGATCAACCTCTTCGTGAAGCAGTACCTCTCGCACTTCTCTCTGTCTTTCCTCTTCTTCGAAGGCGATCAGCACTTCATCACCCGGCATTACCTTCCAGGGTCAGGACATCTCCACCTCGTGCAATTGCCACTGATCATCTTCGGTCTGATCGGGATGGCGCGTAATCCTACCAGAGAGAAGGTACTTATCCTTGGCCTGCTGCTCTTCTTCCCATTGGGCGGCGCCTTGAGCACTGACAGCCCGGTGAGCAGCAGGTCCATCCTCGGTACCGCAGCAATGGCCATCCTTTCCGGCTATGGCTTCATGGTCCTGGTCAAATGGGTGGCCGGCATTAACCAGACCCATGCCAGGATAGCCACCGTGGGCACGGTTGCATTGGTTATCGTTCTCTCCCTCTATGCATTCGGAGACTATCTTGGCAAATACCGGGATTACCCGAACATCTCAGCGGACTACTGGGGATGGCAGGACGGACCAGAGGAGATCGTCATGTATTTCGAGTCAGTTGAAGCTGACTATGACCAGTTGATAATGACAGGGGAGTTCAACGCTCCCCACATGTTCTTCTGGTTCTACGCACCTGAGAGCTGCGCCAAGTGCATAGTCGGCGAGGCCGACCGCTTCGATCCATCTCAACGGCAACTATTCGCCCTTAAGCCGCACCAGCTAGCGGAGATCAACCCTTCCTACAATATCTCCACCAAGCATACGGTCGAGTATCCCGACGGCAGCGTCGCGTTCCGTCTCATCGAGATAGCGGACCCTGGTTAGCTGTAATCGGCATCAGTGGTGCGCCCGGAGGTACTCGAGCATCTCCATAATGACTTTACAGTCAACCTCGTTATAGGCGGCGATTTCAACCATGAGCTGTACGTCTCTGAGGCGGATGCCACGCTGGGCGGCTTCTTCGTCGCAGCGCCATGCACCGACCATCGCACCCATGCCGTCCACCTTGGAGCTGCCCCCATCGGTCTGGATCAGGCCGTGCTCGCGAAACGCTCGCGCCACGGTCTTGAGTCCGAAGCCCATGGCTCCACGGATGACAACAGGCTCCTTCCGAACGACTCTACGCAGCAGGTCGAACCAGTTGACGACGGGCCAGCCCTTGGTGGGGTGCCGCTTCCGAGCCGAGTTGTATGCCGTCTCATAGTTGACCTCTTCGGCAGGCGCCCAGTGGAAGAGGCGTGGCTCGTCTGCGGCACCGAGCCGGGACTGCGTCACCCGCATATGAGCGAGCCACGCGTCTATCGCACGCGCCTCGCTGGACTCGTCCAGGCGATCGGCGATGAACTGTTCGAACCGCCACTTCCCATCCTCCACGTGCCCACAACCGATCATGAAGATGATGTGTTGGCCGCCCCGCTCGGGGAACGTGGAGAAGTCGTCGTTCAGGTCGGTCACGTACTCGAAGTCCACGAAGAACTCGAGCGGAGGCTGCTCACGCCATTCGCCCTCCGCAGCGCGGACGCGCGCCGGCCGGACGACAGGACCCTCGTTCCGATGAACGTCCAGAATCGCCTCCAGGACTGGCCGGTAGGTCTGGCCGGTAACACCGAGCGCCTCAGCGGTCGCGCGCGGGTCCCGCCAGGAGGTGATTCCCGCGCTCACGGCTTTGTTGCGCTTCTCGGGGCCAACCTGCCAGAGCTGGGTGAGGTCGTCGAGTTCCTCTGCGATGCGTTTGCCCGCGTTCTCCCACGGCCAGTCCGCGCCAGAAGGCCATAGTTCCGGCACGGTTGGCGTGGGCAGCGGATGCCACTGCGCACCCTCAGAGCGCAGCCTGCGGACCCACGTGGCAGCAGCCTCCACCTGCACCTGTAGCTCCGCGCTCATGGGTACCGGACCAAGACGCTCCATGGCGTTGGCGCCGCGTTCCGGGCTTTGATCCCAGCCGCGTCCGAGCAGGAAGGCGCGGCGCGGCGTGTAGCCCTGCAGGCGGGAGAGCGCGTCGTTGTAGACATACAGCTGTGCCTTGTACGCGGGCGAAGAGCCGCTGTTGCCGACCTCGCCCTGCTTGGAGAGATGGATCGTTGTGAACTTGGCGTCCACAACGACGTAGTGCCAGCGCCCTTCGAGGTCGGGCGCCGCAGTCGTGGCTTCTCCCGGAGCGAGGTGCCCGGGAAACAGTGCATCGAAGACATCGGAGCGGATGAGGAAGTCGGCGGCCCCGTAGGTCCTCGATTCCGGGTTCCAAAGCACGGCCTGGTGGATGATGGGACGTCCATCGGCGAGCGCCTGGAACGTCTGTTGAGCAACTTCCAACTCTCGCACGTCCTCCGGCTCACGAGAGATCATGGTGAACTCATGGAAGGAAGCCAGGTGCCGGGCAACAGCTTCCTCGAACCTGCTCCCCTGCCCCATGATGAACGGGACGAAGACGAGGCGCTCGTCGTAGCCATCGAGCGTGCTGTCACGCTCGAAGCCGTTGCCTTCGCCGTACAGGTTGAGCCAGTCGCCCAGGGTGTTCTTGAGGAGATAGCCCCTGAGCCGCGTGGCTGAAACCCAATCCCCCCATGCTTCCTGGGAAGCAGGGGCGATGTGCATGCCAGCATCGTTGTGAGTGAGGGCGTCGATTCCCACGAAGGGAGGTTACCAGTCCGGAAGGGTTGCGGGTGCGCCTGACGTGAGTTGCTGCTGACCGTCCGCCCTGGCGATGAAGAGGGCCGTCTGGTTCTCAGGGCCCGAGGGGAAGACGAGGCTCCCGTCTGGACCCCACTGCACGGAGAGTTCGTTCACGGCGTTCCGGGTGACCATCTCGAGGCCGCTTCCATTCGGGCTGATCGTGTAGACGTCGGCGTTGCCGGAGCGGTCGGAGATGAACGCGATCCTGTCGCCGTCACGCGACCAGGCAAGACCATAGTCATCGGAGTTGTGCTGAGTGATCCGTAGTGGCTCGGTAGTGGGACCGCGGGCACTCGCGCCGACGACGTAGATGTCCTGCTGCCCGTCGTTCTGGGTAGAAACGAAGGCGAGGCGCTTGCCATCAGGCGACCACGCCGGGAAGTGATGAAGGCCGGTGGTAAGTTGGACGATGTTCACATTAGAGGGGTCGCGCAGGAAGATACCGCTGGACTCGCCTTTAGCGTCGAGTTTTGCAAAGACGATGAGGTTGTCGGTAGGAGACCACGCCGGGTCTGCCTCGCCCTCGCTTCCGAACAAGACAGGTTCGCCCGCGAGCGTAGACAGGTCCACGTGCTGGACGGTGCGCTCTCCATCGAAGTTCTCTGACGTGTACGCGATGCGTCTGCCGTCAGTTGACCAAGAGATCTGAGACTCGTCGAAGACCGAATTGGTGATTCGTACGACGCTGGGAGCATCTTCCGAGGCGATGGCTACGTATATCTCGATGTTGCCATCGCGGTTGCTGAGGAAGGCGATGCGCTGACGGGCTGGGTCCCAGACGGGTGCGAAGTTGTCAGAAGAAAGCCCAGGGGCATCATCCGTGAGTATGAAAGCGTGTGTGCCGTCCGGACGGGCTACGGCGATGTCCCGCGCGCCGGGAAGTCCCGAAGTATAGGTAATGTAGTCCGGCTGGGGAAATACGGTGCATGCAGGCAGCGCCATCCCCAAGAGCAGGACGGCTGTGAGTACGGCGATAGGAGCGCAAGCGAAGTGATACCGCATGAGAGAAACCGCTTCTAAGAATACTACGGGCGGCAGAACGGGTGCGATGTCTTAGCGACGGCAGTTGTGTGGAATCCGCCGCTGCCGAATCGCCTTCAGAAAGGCAGCCAGGGAGGCTCCGAAACGGGTGCAGAGCCTCGTGCCCTGCGTCCCGGGGAGAGTATGCCATACCCCAAACCGCCAACTGTGCCGATCGCCGCACCCCCGGCAATGAGGGCGATGGGCAGCCACACCGGCGGGTCGGTGAACTGGTCGGGGCAGGTCAGCGTTACGTCACCTCCGGCCTCGGCAACCTCGATGGCCTCGATGCACCGCTGGGCCTCGACCACGAACATGGACTGGAGGAAGAGCGCAGGGACGCCGCTGAGTCCTGCTCCCGCCAGACCAACGATGATCGCGAACGCGACCCCCCGGTAGAGCCGCCGCCCGATGCCGGGAGCGGGGCGCGCCTCAGGGGCCTCCGCCATCAACCGAGCACTTTCCCCCGCTCGGCAGGTGGCAGCTTGGTGGCAGCCGTCTGGAGGATGAGGCGCGGGCTCTGCTCCCTCCACTCCATGAGGAACTCGACCACGCGGTCAGCCTTCAGGCGCGTGGCTTCCATGAGCATCGTGCCCACACCGCGCTGCACCTCCTCGCTGTCGTCGCGCATCACGACCTCCGCGACTTCTAGGGCGTCGGTCATGAAGCGCCCCTCGCGAACGAGCGGACCAAATGCGGACACGGCGGCGCGGCGCTTGGCGGGGTTCGATGAGCGCGCCCACTCGCGCATCGTCTTGACGAGCGAGGGCTTAGCGGCGAGCGACGGGCTGAGGCAACTTGCACCGAGCGCGTCTGCCGTTTGCGGAGCGGTGAGCGTGTCGCCCCAGGGCTCGATGCGCTGGAAGTCGTCGCCGGTGATGAGGCGCGCCAGCGCGCCGACTATCTGCGCGCCGACGAGTCCCTCCTCGACGTTACCGGTGCGGAAGAGGTTGTCCGCGATGGCGAGCGTGGCCGGAAGTCCCGCCACGCGCAGCCGCCGAACAAGGTCGAGGCCGATGCGGTAGACCTCGGCGGACGGCACACCGTAGCACGGCACGTCCCGGCCTGCGTCCTTGCGGATGCGGTCGGCGGCGTCCTTGCGTCCGGCCTGCCGCAACCGGCGGCGGACCTCGGTCGCGCTGCCTTCCACGAGCGCGGGATCAGGCGGAGGCGCGGCCGGAGTGCGTTGATAGCGTCGGTTGGTCATGGTGTGCGGCCATTCTAACCGACGCCGTGGAGTTCGGTACGGTCACACCATAAGCCGCACGACACGGGGGCAGAAGACCTACTCCTGCCCCCGTGATCCGCGCAGTGCGTAGAACCGTCCTACCAGGTAGCGGTCTGAAGATTCTTGATCTTCTCGTCGTGCACCCAGTTCTCCTCCGGGGAGAGCAGGACGTCACCCGCGCGCAGGTAATAGACGCTGCCGTGGGAAGCGGTGTACGGCTCCTCGCCGTCCCGGAGCGCGTTCGCCTCCTTCAGCAGGCGGCGGCGGGACTTGATGATGCCGATGTCCGTGGTGCCGAGATGCTCCTTGTTGCGGGGCGTGATATGGCCCATGCCCTCCTGCACCGAGAGATCCTGCTCGCCCGTGCCGGTGATGCCGGTGAAGGTGAGGCGCTTCTGGTAGTCCCGGCTGAGAAGGTAGTCGTTCTCCTTGTTGCGGAGCGGGAAGTGCTCGGCGAAGACGGGAACGGAGTCGGCGGAGGAGCCGATGCGGAAGAAGCCGGGCAGCGACGCGGCGTGCAGGCCTGCGCCGTTCTGCCACTCCTCGATGGAGGCTGACGGCAGCGGGTTCGACAGGTTCCACACGTACGTCCAGCGCATGTTGTGGTAGTCGTCTATGGGAACGAACGCGTGGAAGAACTTCTGCGAAGACGACGAGGGCGGCATGGTGTAGAACGGCAGCAGGAAGAGGTTGTAGCGCCAGTAGAACTCGCCCTCGCCCGTGTCGCGCCGCGCGCCGGTTATGACGCCGTAGTCGGTGTCCTCGGCGAAGAACTTCGGGTGCTGGTCCCGCGCGTGGTACTTGTCGCGCAGGTTCTGAGAGCGCTCCCACTGCGAGCGCCAGGCATCGGTCATGTGGTAGGCGTCCAGCGTGGCGTGGAGGTAGTTGGAGTGCGCGGAGTCGATCCCGCCCTCAATCGCCTGCGCGTAGTTGGTCTGCTGCCAGTTCCATGAGACGAACCGGTGTGACTCCGGGACGCGGAGGTATTCGAAGTCCGGCATCTCCGGCTTGAGATCCTTCGGCCCCATGTACGCCCAGAGGATGCCTCCTACCTCTTCCACCGGGTAGGCAGCGATCTTGATCTTGTCCTTGTAGCTGCTCTCATCGGTCTCGGTCGGCATGTCGACGCAGTTGCCTTGCGCGTCGTATTTCCACCCGTGGTACGCGCAGCGGATGCCGTTGTCCTCGTTGCGTCCGAAGAAGAGGTCTGCCCACCGGTGGGGGCAGTTGCGCTGGATCAGCCCCACCTTGCCATCGGTGTTGCGGAAAGCGATGAGGTCCTCGCCCATCAGGCGGATGCGCACGGGGTCGCCGTCGGTCTCCGGCACGTCGCCGGAGAGCCGGAAGGGCAGCCAGAAGCGGCGGATATAGTCGCCCATCGACGTCCCGGGTCCGACCTGGGTCAGTTTCTGGTTCTCTGTTATCGAAAGCATGGTTCCGTTACCTCCTGGTGAGGACGTTGTCGTGTGCTGTCGGGTGCTCAGTCTACTCCCACGGCAGGACTGAGACGTGGATGGCGTCGTCGAATCCCTCTCCGGCCACTGCGCGGATGGCGGTGTGGACGTCCACGAGTCCAAAGGTGTGCGTCCGCATGAGTTCGAGCGGGAAGCGGTGCGACGCTATCTGGCGCAGCGCGAGCTCGACCGCCTCGAAGCTGTAGTCCGCGCGCGCTGGCGAGGGTCATGTACTTGCGCGTGAGCCTGCCGATGGGGAAGTCCGGGAAGAGCGGGCTCTCCGCCTGCGCGACCATCCTGCCGCCCTTGCGCTTCGTGGCCTCGATGGCCAGGAGCGTGGGCGCCTTGCCCGCGTGAGACGTGCAGTCGACCACAACGTCCACGCCGGCCTCCGGGCCGCCGCCGGTGATCTCCTTGATGCGGGGCAGCGGGTCTTCCTCGTCTATGTCGATGGTGAAGTCCGCGCCGAGCGAGCGCGCGACCTCCATGCGTTTGGCGTCCTTCGCGCCCTTGCCGCTGATGATGATGCAGTCCGCGCCCGCCTGCTTCGACGCGACGACGCAAGCGAGCCCCTGCTGGCCGGGTCCCTGGATGAGGACGCTCTTGCCGTAGCCGACCTGGCCCTCGATCAGCGCCCACTGGATGCCATTGCCCATCGGCAGCGCCATCGCCGCTTCCTCCGCGGTGAGGTTCTCCGGCACCTTGTGCAGCGGGGCGTTCGGCGGGACGTAGAGGTACTGTGCATAGCCGCCCCAGAGCGACGGTGTGACCTCCACGGACGTCGAGCCGTAGCGGATAGCGGCGTCGTTCGCGGAGGCGTCGGTGGCGAAGCAATGGCGGTACTCGCCGACGCGGCAGAACTCGCAGCGGCCGCACGGGAGGTACTCCTCGAGGGCAACCATGTCGCCTTCCTTCACGCCCCAGCGTTCCCCGAAGACGTGGCCGACCTTCACGAGGTAGCCGACGTTCTCATGGCCCATGATGATCGGGCCACCGTGCATCTCACGCTCGTAGCCGCCCACGTCGCTGCCGCACACGCCCGCGGCCTCCACCTTCAGGAGCGCGCCGTCGACCGGGATATCCGGCAGGTCGAACTCCATCTGCTCGGTCTGATTGGGGCCTACCTTTGCTGCCACCAACGCCTTCTCAGCCATCGCGCCTCCCCTCCACTGGATATCGTTATCTTCCTTGCGTGCGTCTCGGGCTGCGCCCGCCAGCGGACGCTTACCTGCAGAAGATACCCCCAGCGGGAGAGGGGGTCAACGTTTTGGGGCGTCTCTGCAAGCGGGCCGGAGTGGGACAGGACGCGACTAAGGATGCCAACGCGGGCTTCCGATGGCACTCTTAGTACGGATTTTACGAGTGCAATGGCCACACCATTTGGCACTCTTGGCACTCTTGGTTGGGGGTGTTTACAAGGCCGTGGCCTGCTTCCCGCGACCAAGAGTGCAAGGGTGCCAACGCTTTCAAAAGTTTGAGGGTTCATCAGGTGTTGCATCCTGTTGCACAGGGGTCTTCGGGAGCAGCGACCAGTACCACTCGCCTGCGCCATTCGGGCCGCCGGGTATGCCGACGCGGGTGGACCTGACGTTACACAGAGCGCGGGCGCGGAAGAGGGTACGCCGAGATATGCCTTGCATGGCGGCTTCGCGTTCGATGGCGGCGGCGGGGCGGGGGCCGTCCGCGAGGGCGCGCGTGAGGAGCGACTGCGCAGCGCGGGTCCTGGCTCCGTCGTTGGGGCGGGGTCCGGCGAGAGCCTTCATGTGGGCGGGGAAGACGGGTTTGCGCCAGGCGACGGCGAAGCCGTCCGACGGGCTGCTCTGGATTCCAGCCTCCGCTGGAATGACGCGGCCTGGGGGGAGGACGAAGGGGATGGCGGGGGCGTCGTCGCTCATGGCGGGGCGGAGGGGAACGAGGAAGCGGCGTCCGCCGGGCTCGACGACAGCGGTGGTGAAGACGACGGACGCGTGGGCAAGGCGGTGGTGCATGGCAGTGACAGCGCGGGGATAGTTCGACGCAGGGTTGTGGGTGAGGGCGATGACGGCTGCGCCGGAGCGGGCGGCGAGAGCCTTGAGCATGCCGAGGACGGTGGACAACCGGGCGCGGTGCATCGCGGCGAGGTCCTCGACCTGATCGACGACGAGAAGGGCGGCGTTGCCCATGGCGATGTAGTTGGCGAGCCGCCCCATGATCTTGTCGAGGCGGGGCCATGGGGCTGTGAGCTTCGAGCCGGAGTCCGGAGGCGGCCCGAACGGGTCTCTTGCGGGAACCTTGATGCCGACCGGCTTCCTGCGGCGGGGCAGGGGCGTGTCACGCAGGTCGGCGAAGTCGTCCTCGTCATCGTCCCAGTCGTCATCGTCGCCGGGGTAGTCGTCGTCGTCCGGGTAGTCGGGGCCGTCGTCCTCGTCGGGCGGGTCGTCCGGGTAGTAGTCGACGGGGTGCGTGGGTGAGAGGAGATCGGCGAGGTAGACGCGGCCGAGGTCCGCACCGAAGAGGCGGAGGACGGGGAGGACGTCGGCTTTGGGGTTATCGTCGAGAAGGGCGAGGACGACAGGCGCGGAGGGGAACGGGGCGTCTGGCTGATCGGGAGCGGGCGCGCCACGCGAGACGCGGGCGGCGACGTCGAGCGCGATGGAGGTCTTGCCGGACGACGGGTACCCGGCGATGAGGGTGAGCTTGCCGAGCGGGATGCGGTTGGGCCAGAGCCAGTCTTGCGGTTGCTGGATGAAGAAGTTGAAGGGCTGGAGCCCCGCTCCCTGAGCGCCGGAGGCGTTGTAGAACTCCGATTCCGGCATGAGGCCGCGTTTGCCGAGGGCGTCCAGGATACGGTTCACGGGGCAGCTTGGACACGCGAAGGAGAAGCCTCGGTCCGAGTCGTAGGAGATGGTGAGGGTGGGCGCCTCGGCATGGCTGTGGGAAGGGCAGTGGAGGCTGGGGCCGACGGCGCAGGAGCAGCCGGGGACGCCACAGCGGAGGGCACGACGGAGCCGAGCAACGTATGCCACATCCTGCGGAGGCAGCAGGTCCGGCGGGATGCGGTTGTCAGGTGCGGGAGCGGGTTGGGTAGTCATGTGGACATGGTAAGGAGGGGTGCGTTGTCCGCGCAACGGGGCCGTGTCACATATTCAACAGGGATAGGGGGAGGAGGATGGGGAAGGATGGGGGGAGGGGGGATGCCGTCCATGTAGACCTAACCGGCACCGGACGGTTCCTCAAGGTACAAGAGGATCCCCTGACCAGCTAGGTTCCCAGGGATGAAACTGTCGTCGGCGCGCAGCCGCCGGCGTAGTACAATCATCTATGGTTTGTAGAGCCCCGTCGTTAGGATGTAACAAGAGGGAGTTTGTCGGTTGGAAGAATCAGAACTAGCAGAAGCGACGCCCCATGTTGTCCGTGCCATGGCTCCGGGCATTACCGCTGGCTTGGGTGTCTGGCTAAGAGGCGGACAGGAACGAAAGAACTTGGAAGCTGACCGTGCAGTTCTCGCAGAGATGTTACAAACTGGGCTAACTAATTTTCATTACCGAGGTATTGCTTTGGAATTTGAGGCTTTTTCTGATGCAAATGAACAGGAGGTTAAGCGGTTGGTTACCAATACCATAAATGCAATGTTGAAGGCCGATTCGGCAGTGGACTGGTCTAAGGTAGATTTGAATCAATTCAACCCTGAGTTCCGACGCAGGTGGATATTTGAGGCGAGCAATGTGTCCGACGAGACCTTGCAAGACCTCTGGGCACGACTATTGGCTGGTGAACTGGAGTCCCCAGGTAGCGTGTCGAACGACACCATGTCGATAGCCAGAGACATGAACAAGCAAAGGGCTGAGGAATTTCAGGCACTATGCTCGGCAGCGCTCTGCGACGAGGACGGAACGCCTCTTATTGTCGTAGGTTGTGGAAACCCAGGAGCTAACTCACTGAAACCCTATGGATTGTCGTATGATGTTCTGATGCGATTATCTCACCATAGGCTTATCGTCAATGACATGACTTCGTACATCGAATTTACAGATGAGTTGAGTCAACTGGAATTCGTAGCCCGACAACAGGAGTTAACTTGGACATTACATTGGTCCAGCAATAGCGGACAAAACAAGGAAAACCATCGAATAAAGGGACTCTTGTTCACTCCAGCCGGGACAGAACTATTCGCCGTCGTGCAGAAGATTCCCAACCCAGCATACACGGCGGCTATGTTGAACGCCTTGAAGCAAGAGGGGTGGACAGCGACTCCGATCTCCATCGCGTCCTAAGTGGCGTTCGCTTACCGCTCTCCAACTGGACAACTCTTCCAGCAGGCGGCCTGGCGTCCGCCGTGTGCGCCGGAGGCACACTCTGGATTCCAGCCTCGGCTGGAATGACGGGGCAGGGGGCGAGGTTCCTGCCTCCGCAGGAACGACGGCGTGGTTCGACAGGCTCACCATGAACGGGCACCAACACACCCGAGAGATGCCTCGGCTACGCTCGGCATGACAAGGCCCCGGCCACACCACTCCCCACCGGTTCACCCTCATCCTAGCCTTCTCCCCTCAAGGGAGAAGGGATACGCCCTCAGGCACCGGGCTGCGAGGTTCCTGCCTCCGCAGGAACGACGGAGGTGGTTCGACAGGCTCACCATGAGCGGGACAGGATCACCACGAACGGGCACCAACACACCCGAGAGATGCCTCGGCTACGCTCGGCATGACAAGGCCCCGGCCGCACCACTCCCCACAGGTTCACCCTTATCCTAGCCTTCTCCCCTCAAGGGAGAAGGGATACGCCCTCAGGCACCGGGCTGCGAGGTTCCTGCCCCCGCAGGAACGACGGGGTGGTTCGACAGGCTCACCATGAGCGGGACAGGATCACCACGAACGGGCACCCACACACCCGAGAGATGCCTCGGCTACGCTCGGCATGACAAGGCCCCGGCCGCACCACTCCCCACAGGTTCACCCTTATCCTAGCCTTCTCCCCTCAAGGGAGAAGGGATACGCCCTCAGGCACCGGGCTGCGAGGTTCCTGCCCCCGCAGGAACGACGGCGTGGTTCGACAGGCTCACCATGAGCGGGCACCAACACACCTCACCATGAGCGGCCACCAACACACCCGAGAGATGCCTCGGCTACGCTCGAAATGACAGGCCATCGCCCTACCCAGCGCCACCCCGTTCACCCCCATCCTAGCCTTCCCCCATCGAGGGGAGGGGACTAACGCGCCCTCCCATACCCTGCCCCGCCGCGTGCGCCGGACTGCGCATGCGCGCGTCTGCGCCGCGCGTCTGGATTCCAGCCTCCGCTGGAATGACGAGGGCCAGGGCTGCGAGGTTCCTGCCTCCGCAGGAACGACGGCGCGCAGGCAGCGTGACGCCGCGCCGCGCTGTAGACTCAGCGCATCACCAGAAGGGCCCACGCCCGAATCAGGAGGCAGACATGGGACGCCGTCAGGTCATCGATCTCTCTGGAATGGGCCACCGCGCGCCGATCTCGCTCGGGGTACGTATCGACAACGTCCTGTACACGTCCGGCATCAGCGGGCGAGACACCGAGAAGGACGAGATGCCGGAGGATGCCGCGGGTCAGGCGAAGTGCATGTTCCACAACATCAGGCTGATGATGGAGGCCGCAGGCGGCTCAACCGACGACATCATCTACATGCAGCTGCGCCTGAAGGACCGCGCGCTCCGCGAGTTCGTGGACCCTGAATGGCTGGCGATGTTCCCCGACGCGGAGGACCGCCCCGCGCGGCACGCGGAGGCGGCGGACCTCGGCGGGGGCATGCTCATGCAATGCCAGATCATGGCGGTGATGCCGCAGTAGACACACCGGGGAACCACCTACGCCACCCCGCGCCGCCAACCCTCACCCCTGCCCTCTCCTGCCATCGGGAGAAGGCGAAGGCGGTCCCACCACTCCTCCCACGGTTACGCAAAGGTCTCCTTGTAGGGAGAGGGGATCAGACACCCCACACCCCGCCGATTCACCCCCACCCTAGCCTTCCCCCATCAAGGGGGAAGGGATATGAAGGGCACCCACGAAGGGGGTCCTATAGCGGCACCGCAGCCATTGTCCACCCCTGTGCCCGGGTCGCTGAGCCGCGCATCTGGATTCCCGCCTTCGCGGGAATGACGAGGTCTAGTACGGCGCGATGGGAGAGGACGGAGGCTAGTCGTTCAGCGGCACGATCCTTCCGTCCTCGACGGTTATCTGCTTGCCCGATAGTTCCATCGGTGTGTCGCAGGCAAGGATGTACCGGTCCTGAACGATGTCGCCGACCCAGTTCATCGTGGCGCGGTTCTCCTCCGGCGTTTCGTCGGTGGCTATGGCGCGCAACCCGGTGGTGCTGGGAGCGCCGCTGCCGGGCCCCATGCTCACGATGCAGACGTTGTTCTCGCGCTCTTCCATGGCGACGTCCGCGGTGAACGCCCGGATGGCGACCTTGGAGACGCGGTAGACGCACGCGCCGATGGAGTCCGGCATGCGGTCGTTGCGGACGTTGCCCTGGCCGAAGTTGATGATGTGGCCGCCCCCCTGCTCGCGCATGTAGGGGATGGCGTGCTTGGTGCAGTGGAACGTGCCGATGAGGTTCGTGCGGATGATGTTCTCAAAGAACGAGGACTCCATGTCCGCGATGAGCGGCCACCGGGGCGAACCGGCCTGGAAGTGCGTGACGATGGCCGCGTCGTTGATGAGCACGTCGATGCGCCCGTAGTGCTCGTGCACGCGCTCCATCATGCTGCGCACCTGCTCCTCGTCGCGGATGTCCACCTGCACCGGGAATACAGCCGCCCCTCGCTCCGCCACCTCCGCAGCGACCGTCTCCATCGGCACAATATCCGCAATGGCCAAGCGCGCCCCCGCCTCCGCGAACGTGCGCGCGTTGTAGCGGCCTATCCCCATCGCTCCGCCGGTGATGATGACAACCTTGTCCTTAACGGGCATGATTCCTCCTTCGCAGCGACCCTTGTGCAACCATCCACGCCACCGGGGCCAACCCTCGCCCTAACCCACGCCTGGAACCCTGCGGAACCCATCCGCACCGCCCCGGAATACCCTCACCCTAGCCCTCTCCCCTTGTAGAGACCTTCGCGTAACCCCATCGCACAGCCCAGACCCCACCGATTCATCCCCATCCTAGCCTTCCCCCATCGAGGGGGAAGGGATCAATAACCCCGCACTGCATCTCCCCTCACGGTTATGCAAAGGTCTCCTTGTAGGGAGAGGGGACCAGACCTCCCGCCGCTCCTCCCAAAGCGCACACCCGCCGGAGTTATGCGAAGGCGCCACGCTGGGGAGGGGGGACCAGAGGGGCGGCTAGACCCACTCGGCGAACCCCATGGCGCAGCCGTTGCCCGCTTCCGTGCGGTAGCAGGGGACGTAGTCCACCATGTTCAGGGCGAGACCGCTGCCCGACATCGCGCCCGCGAGCGCGATCCAGTTCTTGATCTCGGAGGTGCCGGCGCGGAAGCGCACGTCCGGATAGTCCGTCAGCTTCGCCACGTCGTCGTGCTTCAGACCGTCGATGATGCGCGCGTCCAACTCTTCCTCGATGACCGTATGACTCAGGCCGCCTGAGGCGAAGACCGCGACGCGCTTGTCGGATTCCCAGCCCTCGATCGCCTTGCGAAGCGTCCGGCCGAACCAGTAGCAACGGGAGGCCGTCGGCGTGTTCGGCGGGTAGTAGGTGTTGACCAGCACCGGCACGTTGGGAGTGACGACGTTGTTCATCAGCCTGCGGTAGACGTAGTAGAAGGCATGGCCGATGGAGCCGTCGCCGTCGCGCCCGGGCGGGAGCTTGCTGGAACGCGCCACGTCGAACTCGTTCTGGATGAACGTCTCGATGAGGTACTCGCCGAGCGCGGCGTCAGCAGGATGCGTCGTCCGTGCGGCAGGCCGCCTCGCGACCTCCGGGTCGCTAAGGATGCCGCGCATGCCACCCGGGTTCGGCGCGTCGTCAATGCTGTCCCCGTAGTAGATGGAGAGCGCGGGCATGTTGTCGTCGTCGAACGACTCCTTCTGGTCGTCGCCCAGGATGATGCAGACGTCCGGCTTCACGGCTGCCAGCGTCTTCTCCAGGTGGCCGATGGCGCTCTGGCACGCGTCCCATCGCGTCTGGAACTTCTCGTCGGTGCACTCCTTCTCGAAGTGCTCCCCTGCGCGCAGTTCGGCAAGCTCACCGAACGAGTACGTCTTGCCCTCGAACCAGTGCACGGCCTGCGTGCGGCCGCGGTCTCCATAGGTCCGCCAATTCTCCGGAGGCATCTCCAACTGAGGAGCATGGGAGGAGGCCATACCGAGAACGATCTCTGCCATCGATCACCTCCAACCGTCCATCTGGGCGGAGTGTACACGCTACCGCACGGCAAGACGACTGACTCAGGACGTAGGGCGGATAGCGCGTTCACCGATGGAGGACACGAAACATCGTCCGTCCGAGATGGAAGTCCGGCGGGGCCAAGCGGTACTGTGCTGCGAACTTTCGAGTGGGGCACGGTCTGCTGGGCAGGAACCGATTTGCCGTACCCACGACCTGGCCCATAAGATGCGCGTCTCACGGATGCGACACACCTCTGCGGGGCAGCAGCCAGGCGAGAACCGCAGCGCTACCGGGCCGAACAGCCCTGGTAGCGAACCGTTCTGGGGAGGAGCCGATGGAGGTCAACACGCGCTGGGTGGATCTCCCGTCCGAAGCAGGGAGAATGGCAGTATTCGTAGCCGAACCTGATACTGCCGAAAGGCTCCCCGGACTCGTCTACTTTCACGTGCTGCCGGGTTTGAACGCCCAGCACCGGTCAATGGCGGTCCGCCTGGCAGCCGAGGGCTACGTGGTGGCGGCGCCCGACCTCTACCACCGGGTGGGCTACCGGACGGAGTTCGATTATCCCCGGGAGCGCGAACAGGCTTACGAGGCCCGCCAGACCATCTCGCACTTCGGCCTCGCCGCGGACAGCCGCGTGGCGCTGAACTACCTGCGTGAGCACCCCAGCGTCGCCGTTGAGCATCTTGGAGTGATCGGCTTCTGCATGGGCGGCACTGTTGCGTACCTTACGGCCGCGCTCAACCGCGATGTGCGGGCGACAGCCGCCGTCTATGGCACGGGCATCGTGCGCAATGAGCCTTCGCTGCGCACACCCATCAGCCCCCTGGAGTTGTCCGAGGGCATCACGGGGCCCATGCTGTGGATCTCGGCCCGAGGCGACCAACTCGTCACACCGGAAGACGCAGACGCATTCAGGCAGCGGATGTCGGAGCTGGGGAAGCCATTCGAAAGCCATATCTACGACGACGAGAGCGTCGGCCACGCCTTCTTCGACGAGGACATCCCCGACTTCTACCACGCTGCCGCAGCTGAGTGGGGGTGGCCGTTGATAGTCGACTTCCTCGCCCGGCACCTGCGGGCCCCAAGCGACACGTAGCAACCTAACGAAGACGCCTGCTGCGAACGTGCCCGGAACCACAACCAGAGCGAGGAAGCCCATGCGCCTGCAGAACAGGACCATCATCGTAACCGGGTCCGGACGCAACATAGGCGAGGGCATCGCCCGTACGCTCGCCGACGAGGGAGCGCGCGTCGCCGTTGTGGACATCATCCGCGAGCGGACAGAGGCCATCGCCGGCGCGATAAACGCAGCGCACGACGCTGCCGCGCTCCCGATCGCCTGCGACGTTACCGACAGCGCCGACGTTCAGGCGATGGTGGCCAGAGTGGCCGACACCTGGGGCGACATCTACGCCCTCGTGAACAACGTCGGCGTGGTCGACCGGAAGGACATCCTCGAGACCGACGAGGACGAGTGGGACCGGGTCATCAACATCTCCTTGAAGAGCGTCTTCCTCGTCTCCAAGTACGTCGCCCAACGGATGGTCGACCAGGGCAGCGGTGGACGCATCATCAACATCGGCTCGACCTCCGGGCTGGCGGGCCGCTCGAACGCCGTCGCCTACCCCTCCGCGAAGGCGGGCGTCTACAACCTCACCCGCTCGCTCGCCATCCAGCTTGCCCCGTACGGCATCAGGGTCAACACCGTCACTCCCAACCGCATACGCACCGAGGCCGAGCCGGGCGCGCCCCCAAGAAGCCAGCAAGTCACCAACCTCGTGGGCAGGCAGGGGACGCCGCAGGATGTTGCGGGCGTCGTCGCCTTCCTCGCCTCCGACGAAGCGGATTTCATCACCGGTTCCGACATCACCGTGGACGGCGGCGTCCGCGCCGGATAGGAGCAATGGCGGAAGCGGCGGCCCCGTCCGCAGCGTCATGAAGCGGGTCTGCGTGGTGGACCTGGGGGGATTCGAACCCCCGGCCTCCTCAATGCCATTGAGGCGCGCTCCCAACTGCGCCACAGGCCCACGCTTGGAACGGCCGGAGTCGCCCCCGGCCCGGCATGGTAGCAGGATAGCACCGGCCTCACTCCTCGAACAAGGCAGGCGGATGCCGCTCGGATGTGGCGGCGTACGCATCCTCGCCGTAGGATGCAGGTGCAGCATTACATCCAGACGGAGGGACCTCATGCCGCTGAACGTTCGCAGGGTCGTAACCGGCCACGATGACAAGGGGAAGGCCGTCGCGTTGATAGACGATAAGGCCAGCAACATCCGCATCCCGCGCCCGGGCGTCGAAACCGTGCTCGCCTGGATGACCGACTCGACGCCCGCTGAACTGGCCGGACGGGAGGACCTGGGCGCGCGAGTCGTGGAGCGCCCACCCTCCTACCGGGGCACGATCTTCCGCATCATCGAGTTCTCGCCGGGCAACGAGCGCGACATGCACGTCACGCCTACGATAGATTACGCTGTCGTTATGTCGGGCGAGATAGACATGGAACTGGACGACGGGGTCGAGGTGCACCTGCAGGCAGGCGACGTACTCGTGCAGCGGGCCACCGTGCACAACTGGGTGAACCGCGGAAACGCGCCATGCGTCATCGCGTTCATACTGATAGACGCGCAGCCCTGACATCACACATCCACGGTGCGGCCATTCCGATGAACGCCGCTTCACCCACGGCTTGCTCACTTGGGTCGTCGCAGGGCCTCTTGGGTGGACTAGCCTGCGACGTCTTTGGCCTGCGTAAGCGGATTGATGCCCGCCATCATGGCGAACTGCTCCCGGCAGAGGTCGGCGTAGCGCCGGTCAAGGGCCATCAGTTCGGAGTGAGTCCCCCGCTCGACCACTTTGCCCTCCTCGATGTACAGGATCACGTCCGCGGCCCTCACCGTTGAGAGCCGGTGCGCGATGACGATGGTCGTTCGGCCTTCGGTCAGCCTCGCCAGCGCCGTCTGCACCGCCCGCTCCGAGTGCGAATCGAGCGACGACGTAGCCTCGTCGAGTATCAGCAGGCGGGGGTTCTTGAGCAGCATCCGCGCGATGGCCAACCGCTGCTTCTCACCCCCGGAGAGCCGGTATCCTCGCTCCCCGACCACGGTGTCGAACCCGTCCGGCAGGTCCTCCACCACGTCGAGCACGGACGCCGCGCGGCATGCCTCTATCATCTCGTCGTAGGTCGCGTCCGGGCGTGCGATGCGCAGGTTGACGCCCACCGTGTCGTGGAAGAGGAACGTCTCCTGCGAGACGTACCCGATCTGCTCCCGCAGCGACTCCAGCGTCAGTCCCCTGATGTCGGTGCCGTCGAGCAGCACCCGTCCCTCGGTAGGGTCGTAGAGACGGGGGATGAGGTAGGTGATGGTCGTCTTCCCCGCTCCGCTGGGCCCCACCAGCGCCGCCATCTGGCCCGGCTCGACCGAGATGTCCAGCCCGTCCAGCGCCCTCCGGCCGGGCGTGTATTCCATGACAACACCCTCGAAGGCGAGAGCGCCCGCGGCGTCCTTGACGTCTACAGCGCCCGGCGCGTCCGCGATATCGGGTTCCAGGTCCAGGTACTCGAAGATGCGCTCGAAGTATGCGGCGGACGTGACCACGTCCACGTGCAGCGACATCAGATCCGTCGCAGGCGTGTACAGGCGGCTGAGAAGCGCGACGAACGCCACGATCGTTCCGATGGTGAGCGAACCAGAGATAACCTGGCCGCCGCCGAACCAATAGATGACCGCCGGGCCGCCGGTGGTCACGATGAACAACAGCATGAAGTACCAGCGCCCCACGAGCGCCTCGCGGACCTGTAACTCCATCAGGTCCCAGTTCTCGCGTTGGAACCGCTCCTGCACCTCACGCTCGCGGGTGAACGTCTTGATGAGCATGAGCCCGCTGATGCCCAGGCTCTCTGCCATCAGTGAGTTGACCGCCGCGCTCCGCTGCTGCCGCTCAGTGCGCAGGCGGCGGCGGAGCTTTCCCACGGTCAGCGTCGGGATGATCAGCCAGGGCAGCACCATCAGCGAAACGACCGTCAGACGCCAATCGAGGGCAATCATCGTCACCAGGGTCGTCGTCAGGATGAGCACGTTCTGCGACATGGTGACCAGCGTGCCCGAGACGATGGTGTCGATGCCGGCGATGTCGCTCGTCAGCCGGGACATCAGCTCGCCCGTCCGGGCCTCCGTGTAGAACCGAAGGGAGAGGGACTGCAGCCGCGTGAACATACGCAGCTTGAGGTCGTACATGATCCGCTGGCTGACCACGGTGTTCAGGTAGCTCCGGAGCACGCCGACCAGCCCGAGCGCCACCGCCGCCGAGAACAGGCCGGCGGAGAGCCACAGTAGCAGCGGCCTGTCGGCGCCCGCGATTGCCGAGTCGATGACCCCTCGCACCAGGAGCGGCGGCACGAGCCCGATGAAGGCCGCGGCGGCGACGGTCGCGAGGATCAGGATGAGCCGGCGCCAGTATGGCGCGAGGAACCCGAAGATACGCCAGAGGTTGCCCTTCCCGAGGGCGGTCTCCGACTTGATTGGCGCGACCCTTCCATGGCGCATCTGCCCAGTATACGTACTTCCGGCCTGCGCCCTCACCTGCCGTCGATGCAGAGGGCGCCGAAATGTGGGAACGAAGAATCGTTACCGCTCCGTAACGCGTCCGTAACACCCTCGCAACAGACCTCGTCCTAAATGGATGTAGCCGCCATGTGCCGCCATGTCATATGGAGGAAGTGCCGCAACGGGGCCTGTGGGGGAGGGATTCGGACGCGGCACCCGGCCCTCTCTCACAGGCGACCGCATGACCCTGGTTCAGATTGCGAGAGGCCCGGCTACCGCCGGGGCCTCTTGCTTTGTCCCTTGTCGCTACTGTCGGGCTGCGCCTCAACCGCCAGCGGCGAGGTCCACCGGCTTGCCGTGCGGCGTGTTGAGATACGCCCTGCGCCACGCTTCCTTGCGGTCAAACGCTTCAGGCTCCGAAACGAGGCCCCGCTCCCTGCAGAGGCGCTCCAGCGCCCGCAGCCAGTGCCGGTAGTACGTGTCGCCCAGGTCGGGGTCGCCCTCCTGCTGCGCCGAGCGTATCTCCTCGCTCAGCGCCGCCGCCCATTCGTCCCACGTGAAGTGGCCTTCGCCGGAGAGACGCACCGCGAGCGCGAAAGCCGATGCCTCCCATGGCTCGGCGAACACCGGCCTGCCGTCGTCCCCCAACGGGATGCCCCCCAGCCCGTTCGTGCTCCCAGGCGGTTGCACGTCCATCATGGAGCGGGCTCCAGGTAGTCCTCCCACAGATCGACGTACACCACGCTGTTGGCGTCGGCCGTCTCTCCCCACAGTTCGCTCGCGTCGAAGCGCACGCTGTAGAGGTGACGTCCTTCGTCCACGCCATGCGCGCTCAAGTCCGGGTACACCTGGGAGCCGTAGTGCTCGTGCACAGTCCCGGTGTGGCCGCGGACGTAGCGCGGCTCTCGCGTGTGCCCGCGCGGATGGCGGTTGAGAGCGCGCACGCGGTCCCCGGGCGCGAACCGAGGCGGCGCGGGCGCGGGGCGCACGTAGCTCGTGGTCATGATGGGTACCGCCCGCACCTGCTCGGCGTTCACCACCCGCTCCATGATGCGCTCCGGAACGGAGACCGACGCCCTGCCCTTGTGCAGTTCCTCCTCCGAGACGAGGCCGGACGCCACCAGCTGCTTCTGCAGTCCCGCGAACCAGCTCTCGTAGTAGGAGAAGGCGAGATAGTCGGCGGGGCGCAGCTGCTCCCTGTTGTGGCGCGACTTGTCCAGGTTCCACAGTCCGAGGCGCCCGATGAGCCGGACCATGCCGTACACCCGGCTCTCCCACTCCTCGTGGAAGACCGGCTCCTCTGACTCCGGCTCGGGCTGCACCGGCCCGAACCCCTGCATCCCGCCGAGGTCGTGGACGCCGTTCATGCCGTGCCCGCCGTTGCCGGAAGCCGCGCCTCCTCCACGCCGACCATCGAGTTACGCGTCACGAGTTCCATGAGCTGCTCCTCGCTCCAGTCTTCCGTGCCTGCGGGGCGCTGCGAGAGCACGAGGTAGCGCATCTCAGACGTGGAGTCCCACACGCGCACCTCTTTCTCCTCAGCTATCTCCGAGCCGAACTGCCGCATCACACCGCGCGGGTCCGCGACGGCCTGCGCGCGGTACGGAGCGGACTTGTACCACACGGGCGGCAGCCCCAGGAGGGGCCACGGGTAGCAGGAGCAGAGCGTACAGACGACGATGTTATGCACGTCGTCCGTGTTCTCGACGACGCGCACCTGTTCGCCCTGCGAGCCCACGTAGCCCATTGAGGCGATCGCTGCGTTCGGCTCGCTCAGCAGCCACTGCTTGAACTCATCGTCTGCCCACGCATGCGCCACGACGTGCTTGCCGTTCGACGGGCCGATCTTGTCCTCGTACAGATCGATGAGCGCGTCCAGCGCCTCCGGGTCGACGAGGCCCTTCTCCACGAGGAGCGATTCGAGCGCCTTCACGCGCAACTCGATATCCGACGGCGGCTCGGTGTGGTCGTGACCGTGATCATGGTGATGGTCGTTCGTCATGGCGTCTCCCGCTCTCCTTGGTCCGTCATTCCCGCGAAGGCGGGAATCTCGCAGCCCTTCCCTCTATCGTGTCCACGCAGAGTGTGCCAAGCATCGCCCCGCAGGTCAACGGCGTCGCCGGTCTACAGCGCCGTCTCCACCACCAGCACGCGCTCTCGGCCCGCGAGGTCCCGCTCCGCGTGGATGCGCGCTGCGGGAAAGCAGGCGACAGCCGCATCGCTCGCTACCGCAATCTGACGCGGGTCCATCTCCATCACGAGCGCGCCTCCGGGCAGCAGATGCTCCTCCGCCTCGGCGAGCAGGCGGCGTATGAGCGCGAGTCCGTCCGCGCCGCCGTCCAAGGCCTCGCGCGGCTCGTAGCGCGACACCTCCGGTTCCAGCAGCGGTATCTCGTCTGACATGACGTACGGCAGGTTCGCCGCGACGACGTGGACGGGGCGTGGCAGCGCGGCGAGCAGGTCGCTCTCCAGCACGCGCACCCGCTCGCCCACGCCGTGGTCTGCAGCGTTGAGCGCGGTCAGTTCCAGCGCGCGCGGCGCGACGTCCAGCGCGTAGACAACCGCATCGGGACGCGCGGTCGCGAGTGTGACCGCGATTGCCCCGCTGCCACAGCCCACGTCCGCCAGCACGGGCGACGCCTCGCCCTCCACGAGCTGCAATGTCTCCTCGACGACGGTCTCGGTCTCCTGTCGCGGGATGAGCACGCCGGGCCCGACGGCGATGGGGAGGCCGTAGAACTCGCGCGTCCCCATCAGATAGGCGACGGGTTCTCGGTTCAGTCTCCGCTTGCAGAGCGCCTCCGCACGCTGCCGCTCCTCAGCCGACGGCGTATCCCGGAACGCCGCGTACAGCGCGGCGCGGTCGATGCCGAGCGCAGTCATCCAGATGAGGTCGGCCTCCAGCCTGGCGTCGCCGATGCCCGCGGCTTCGAGCCCCCGCGCCGTCCGCTGGACGAGGTGCGCGAGCATGGGCACAGCAGCGTTCGTCTGCATGCCTGTTTCCGCCATCCCCGCCCTCTACGGCAGCAGCGCGCGTATCGCCGCGAGGTCCGACGGGGCGCCGCTCCGGTACACGACGACGGCGTCGTCGAACCCGGCGTCCGCAAGCCGCTGCAGGCGCGCCGCTGCATCGGGCGGCGCACAGCGCAAGTGATAGGCGTTCTCCGTATCCCGCAGCCACTCCGTCGGCGCATTCAGATCGAGCGAGATGTTCGTAACGACGGCGCGCTGCCCTCCGGCGGCCCGGTAGCGGTCGAGCCCCTCCTTGAGCGTGTTGTACCCGGAGAAGAACCCCGACGCTATCCAGCCGTCGTAGTCGTTCGCCGCGGAGTTGATCCAGCGCGGCCCCGCCCAGCTGCCGATGAGGACGGACGGCCCGCCGCGCACCGCGCTCGACGGGGAGAGGTTCACGCCGTCCACGGTCTCGCCGTCCCATAGCCGCCGCATCGTCGCGAGCCCGTCGCGTAGCAACGTCATCCGGTCCTCGAACCGCTTGCCAACCGCCTCGAAATCGACCCGCGTCGAGCCGGAGCCGACGCCCAGCAGGAGCCGCGGGCCGCAGACGAGCTGTGCCGTGAGGACGCGTTGCGCGAGCTCGACGGGATGGCGCAGCGGCACCTGCAGGATGCCGAGGCCCACCTCGATGCGCTCCGTCGTCGCCGCCGCCACCGCCGCGCCCATGAGCGGGTCGAGCGACATCCGCCCCCGCCCTATCGAGTCGAAGAACCAAACGCTGTCGAAGCCGTTCGCCTCCGCCGCCCGCGCCCCTTCGGAGACCACGTCGCCCCCGGGCTGCAAGCCCGCAGGCTGTGCCCCGAAGTCGATGGGTAGCACTATGCCGAGTCTCATCGTTCCGTTGCTCCTTGCGTGCGCCCGCCGCTACGGCAGCGGCAGCCACTCCCTGACGAGCCTCCCCTTGCCCTCGATGCTGAACGTACCTCCCAGCTGCGAAGCGACCGACCAGAGCATCGCGGGGTTGCTGGCGACGATAGGCAGGCCGAACTCGGCTTCCATCTCGTCTATCACGGGCAGCGGGTTCAGCACCGCGCCCTGAAAGTAGAGCGCCTGCACGCCGTCCGCCGCCTGCACCGCGCCGCGCGCCATGTCGAACACGACGCTCGGATCGAGGTCGACTGCCTCCTGCTCGCTGGAGAAGCCGAGGTCGGCAAGCTGCACGTCGAACCCGGCCTCTTGCAGGTGCGGCACGACGAGCGAGTTCATGTACGCGTCGAACGGCGTCAGCAGGAGGATGCGGCTCGCGCCGAAGGCCCGGAGAGCGCGCTCGCCCGCCCCGAGCGCCGTCGTGAACGGCACGTCCAGCACCTCGGCCAGCCGCGCCCGCAGGCCGGGGTTCTGCACCTCGACCGGCGCACCGGGGACGATGACGCCCTGCCAGCCGGACTCGCGCGTCGTCGCGGCGACCCGCTCCACGATGGTGTCGATGCGCCCCGCGAAGTCGGTGAGCGCACTGCGCAGGACGCCGAGCTCCACCATCTCCAGGTCTATGCCGGCGGGAATCATCGCGGTGAACTCGTCGTAGTGCGTGTTCCCCGCGCCGGGTCTGAGGAAGCCTATCTTCAGGTTGCCGTCGCTCATGGGCGCACCTCCTGTTTGGGGTAGCCGCACTATACGACACCCCGCGCGGGAAGGAGTATGGTACGCGCATACGAACGCACTAGCGCGGAGGTGGCGCATGTCCATGGAGCGGGAGAGCATCGGCGGGATGGAAGCCATCCGGTACGAGACGCCTGACCTGGCCGGGTCGCCCAAGCGGAGTTCGATGCTGGCCAACAGCGGCCTGATCAGCGTGAACGTGCAGGTCGTCAGCCGCGAAGGCGGCGAGACCAACCTGCACGCGCACTCCGGGCAGGACGCCGTCTGGTTCGTGCTGTCGGGCCGCGCGAAGTTCTACGGCAAGGACGGCGAGTCCGTCGAGCTGGGGCCGAAGGACGCGCTCTTCATCCCCAAGGGCACGCCCTACTGGTTCGAGTCGGCGAGCGACGAGCCGCTGGAGATCATGCGGAACGCCGCGACGGACGCGGCCCTCAAGAACCAGCGCGTCAACTACGAGGCGCTGCGCGAGCGCCAGCAGGACGGCCGCCACGCCGACAGCGTGTACGTCAACAGCTAGCGTTACGTCTGCGTTCCCCAAACGCTCCTCCCACACCTCCTTCCGATCTCGTAGGCACACGCATGTTGCCGTCCGTGCACTCGTAGACCGCCGGACGTTACGAACGGCGGGTGGCGGTTCGCCGCTGCAGCGGTAACATTTGGCAACATTTAGCACCACTTCACTCCTGAGGAGCGGGGGCGCACCGTCCATCGGCATCCGGTTCCGCACGGAACCATGGTAGGGGTGACGAGGGACTTAGCGTAAGGGGCAGATGGCAGCGGTGCGTTATCTCGGCATAGGGGGAGTGCTAATATAGAGTGGCCAGAAGGGAGCCCCAGAGATGGCAACAAAGAAGCGTCCCGCTCACGCCACAACAGATGTCCAGGTGGAGTTCAACCGGCTGGCTGAGGAGTGGCAGCGAGAAACAGAGTACCTATCGTCACCCAACACGATCGCTGAGCACCCCGCATACCAAGAAATCATCAGCATGGGGAAGGAAGCACTCCCCATGATTCTTCGGGATTTGGAAAAGACACACGAGCAGTGGTTCTGGGCGCTCAGGTCCATCGCTGGGGAGTCTCCCGTCAGACCTGAAGACCGCGGCGACATCGATGCGATGACAGCCGCCTGGCTCGACTGGGGCAAACGAAACCGGTACATCTAAGCCGAGAGCCTAGAGTGACAGAGCAACTCCGTAGGAACTTCCCGGCTCTCCGTGACTTCCGTGTGACGAGCTCCAAGGAGCGACGATACAACTGCATCGCCTGGGCTGCGGGCAAAGACACGAATTGATGGTGGCCTGACCCTCATCCCAACTGCTACTGGCCGCCGGATGCACCCATGGAGACCAGTGTTACCGCGTTCATTGCAGCATTCGGATCACTGAACTACGAGCCGTGCCCCGACGGCGCCCTGGAAAATGGTTATGAAAAGGTCGCCATCTACCAGTCTCCCTCCGGTGTCCAGCACATGACTCGTCAGTTACCAAACGGACGTTGGACCAGCAAGCTCGGCCGAGGCGAAGACATCGAGCATGCAACCACGACGGAGTTGGAAGGTTCCCTCTACGGCATGGTCGTTCAGTACATGAGAAGGGCTGTCAGCAGCACGTAGACGCCGCCGACAGGCGAACGCCCCTAGCGCCCCGCCTTGGCGCGGGCGCGGATGACGCGGTACCGCTCGTCCGGGTCCAGGATGCGCTTCCGCATGCGGATGCTCTTCGGCGTCACTTCCACGAGCTCGTCGTCGTTGATGAACCCGAGTGCCTCCTCGAGGCTGAACCGCACGGCGGGCGCCAGCCGCTCGACGATCTCCTGCGTCGCGGAGCGCATGTTGGTCATCTTGCGCTCCTTGCAGACATTCAGGTCCATGTCGCGCTCGCGGTTGTGCCGGCCGACGACCATGCCCTGGTAGACCTGCGTCTGCGGTTCGACGAACGTCTCGCCCCGCTCCTGGGCATTCTGCAGGCCGTACGTGACGGCGACCCCGCTCTCCGCGGAGACGACCGCTCCGGCGCGCGCAGGCTTCACGTCGCCGTTCACGGGCTCCATGCCCACGAACTCTGTGCTCAACTGGCCGTTGCCGCGCGTGGACCGCATGAAGAAGCTCTGGAAGCCGATGAGCCCTCGCGTCGGCAGCCGGAACTGCAGGCGCACGCTGCCGAAGCCGTCGCTCTGCATGTCCATCATCTGCGCGAGGCGCGATGACAGCTCCTGCGTGACCGGCCCGATGAATTCGTCGCGCGTTTCAAGGAAGAGCAATTCGTAAGGCTCGTGCAGCCTCCCGTCGACAACGCGGGTGACCGCCTCGGGCCGGGAGACCTGGAACTCGATGCCCTCGCGCCGCATCTTCTCGATGAGGACCGACAGGTGGAGTTCGCCCCGTCCGCTCACGAGGAACTCGTCAGCGCTGTCCGTGCGTTCCACGCGCAGAGCAACGTTCGTCTGCAGCTCGCGTTGAAGCCGGTCCCACAGCATGCGGGAGGTCGCGTACTGGCCCTCGCGGCCCGAGAACGGCGACGTGTTGACGCTGAACGTCATCCGAACCGTGGGGTCCTCCACCTTCATCCGAGGCAACGGCTCCGGCAAGGCAGGCGACGCAACCGTGTCGCCGATGCGGACGCCGCGCAGACCCGAGAATGCCACGATCTCACCGGCGGACGCCGAGTCGATCGGACGCCGCGCGAGGTCGCGGAACGTGAACAGACGTTCCACCCGGTACGGGACTGAGCTGCCGTCCAGGCCGAGTAGCACGACCTGCTCATCCTTCGCGATGCGCCCCCTCGACACGCGTCCGACCACGATCTGGCCGAGGTGGTTGTCGTAGTCGAGCGCGGCAACGAGCATCTGCAGCGGAGCGTCGGGGTCGGCGACGGGAGCAGGCACGCGCTCGACGATGGCGTCGAACAACGGCGCCATGTCCTTCGGCGTGTCGTCTTCCTCGGCGAGCGCGTACTGGTTGCGCGCGGACGTGTACAGCACGGGGAAGTCGAGTTGGTCGGGGTCCGTCGCGAGTTCGAGGAAGAGGTCCTGCACCGCCGACAGGGCGGCGGGAGCATCCGCCGTCGGACGGTCGATCTTGTTGATGACGAGGATGGGGCGCAGGCCCTGCTGGAGCGCGATGCGCAGCACGTAGCGCGTCTGCGGCATCGGTCCCTCGACCGCGTCGACGACCAGCAGGCAGCCGTCGGCCATGTTCACGACGCGCTCGACCTCGCCGCTGAAGTCGGCGTGGCCCGGCGTGTCGATGATGTTGATCGTGACGTCGCCGTAGCTGATGCCGGTGTTCTTGGCGAGGATCGTGATGCCGCGCTCCCGCTCCTGCGGGTCCGAGTCCATGATCAGCTCGTCCACCTGCTGGTCCGGGCGGAAGACGCGGCTGTAGCGCAGCATCGCGTCGACGAGGCTGGTCTTGCCGTGGTCGACGTGGGCGACGATGGCGATATTGCGGAGGTGGGACTGGGGTGTTGCTGTCATGTGCCGTCCGGTGCTGTACATGCATCGGCGTCCGCCGGGGCGGACGCCGCTTCATCAGTGGGGTTCCCTGCGCCTCATAGGATACCGCACGGAGGCGGGGTTCGTGTGGGCACATGGCCTGGGCACCCGACGTACTGGTACGATTATTCCGCCATGCGGACTACGTTGAACATCGATGACGACGTGCTTGCGGCAGCGCGGAGGCTGGCTGAGCGGAACGGCAGCAGCCTCGGGAGCGCACTGTCCGAACTTGCACGGCAGGGTTTCGAGAGTTCCGCCATGTTCCGAGTGCCTGTCGACGCCCAGCTCTTCACCAGCGACGACGTGTATCGCGCTCTCAGCGACTGGCCGTAAGAACTGCGGGCAGGCTGAATGCACAAGCCACCATTGACTGCAAGGAGGCACCACGTGAGGGCTGCGTTCTCTGAGTTTTCATATGGGTTCGGGTTTACTCACGAGCTAGTTTCCAGACAACACCAGAACGCCACAGCACCCAAGTTCCTGTCGCTGCGAGAAGAAGGGCAGCAAGGTTATGACGTGCACGTGGCCTACCATGGTATCCCCCTATTCTTTCAGTTCAAACTATCAGACTACCTCAAGGGTGCCAATTCCAAATATTGGGATAGCCACCGGGTTCCCTATTATCGCTTTAGTGTTACTCGACTCCGAATATCTGACCAGCACAATCAACTCAAAAACCTCGTGCAGCAAGGCGAACCACACGTGTATTATGCTGCGCCAGCATTTCACACCAATCCGGAATTTCATCGCTGTTTTCAAACGGGTACGATTGTTACCCGGAGTTTATGTTTGCCGGTGAGCAACCTCCAACGTCTGGCAGATTATCAGCAGCACCACGTCTCGTTTCATTCACTGCAGGATCCTGTATGGCATTCAGATGAAGAAGACATAATCAAAGGCGACTTCTCGGGGGCGCGACTTCTCGATAACATTGAACAACAGTCAATCGCAATTCATACGATTGACGTCTCTTATTTGCTTCGACTACGTAGTGCTCTAATTGAAATTGTGGGAATGTCTCTCGCCGACCTACGGGAAGAAAGGCGCCTAAATACAGAGGAACCTATCAGCCAACCGGATGACCCAGAGAGAGTCAAGCAAGATGTTGTACGACTGCTCTCAGGCTATTTTGGCCTTGAGATGGTCGTCGCATCCATCCCCGACGATCCTTCGCTTTCAGAAGGCTAGGTTCGGTCACTCAAGAGGTATAGCATGGAGCAACCTAGCCCACAGGATTTTGGAGTCACGCCAGAAGAGTATGCACTCTATTCGCATGGCAAAATAGATGAACATTCTGAAAAGTTGATCTATCTTGGAGTCTTTGGGATAGCAGCATCTATTGTTTTTCCCACTACTTTCGTGGTGTTCCGAGAATGGTGGGAAGACGCACGATGGTGGATATTGGTTCCACTGCTCTTTATCGGATTACCGATTGCCGTTTGTCTCGGTGCGTCTATGGCTGGACTGATTATCTCCCTCGCCAAAAGAGCTAAGAGGTCGCGGTTGTTGAAGACACCAGTTGCGTCTCAAATAAGGCTATACGAAGAGGCGTATGGGTACTACTTGCGACACTGGCAACAGGCTAACCAAGCACGCCAAGCAGCAGAAAGAGCAGCATTAGAAGCGGAATGGGCAAAGCAAGAGGTGGCAAGAGTACAACGACAGAAGGTGCACGAACACTGGATGTCTATGAGCGGACTAGAATTCGAACACGAGTTAGGATCTCTTTATCGACGGCTTGGCTACAACGTCCAAATGACTGCCACGTCCGGTGACCACGGGATCGACTTAATCCTGCGGAAAGACGGAAAGACAATGGTCGTTCAATGCAAGAGCCATCAAGCGCCGGTGGGAGAATCGGTTGCGAGAGACCTACTAGGCAGCATGCACGCCGTGCGCGCAGACAGCGCAATCCTCGCCTGTACAGGCGGATTTACCCGGAGTGCTAGGAAGTTCGTTGAGTCCCAGCCGATAAGGCTGATAACCGTTCAAGACATAATTGCACTGGCCGACAGTATCGAGTTAGGCGAGGTGGCAGAACCAGCGGACAATGCACCTAGCATAGTCGCCCCCGTCTGCCCTATGCCTGGATGCGGGAAAGTAATGGCACTACGCAAGGGCAGATACGGATTGTTCTGGGGTTGCCCGGACTATCCCAAGTGTAGGGGTACCCGAGACGCGGCCGTTAGATAGGGAGCGCATCCGTAGTTCATGGTGACGGGAGGTGCAGTTGTGGAACTTGCCGCTGGCGCCTACGTAGCTACCACCACTCGCACCTCGCCCGGTGAAGGTTTGGGGATGTCACGCCCGTCGCGCATCCGCGCCGCGATAGCCTCTTCGAGCGCATCCACCGCGCGCATGAGCGCGTCGTCCCGGTCTTCCCCGAAGGTCGTGAGTTCCGGGAAGTCAGGGGCAGTTACGAGGATGCTGCCGTTGTCGTCTTCCAAGTGCACGGGGTAGTCGAGCATTCATCCAACCCAGTCGGTGTGTACGAGCGTCGCTGCTGTCATTCTATCCATCTGCACGGGCATGACGCTGCAAGAGGCGCAGGCTATACTGCGCCCCACCGCACGGGGGAGGCGCGACATGGCGGACCAGTTCCGAGTCATAGACAGCGATACGCACGTCGACGAAACCGACGACACCTGGGACTTCATCGCACCGGACCTGGCCGACTACAAGCCCACGACGCAGTTCCCCGCCAACCCGGACCCGAATCGCCCGCCCGTGCGCTACTGGCTGGTGGACGGCAAGCGCAAGCACCGCCGCATCCGCGACGACGGCAAGAGCGGCACTCCGCTGGAGGCGCGCGAGCTGCTGGACGTGCCGACGCGCCTGCGCCACATGGACGAACTCGGCACGCAGACGCAGGTCATCTACCCTTCGCTCTTCCTCGTGGAACCCGCGGACTCGGCGGAGGCGGAACTCGCGATCACGCGCAGCTACAACCGATGGCTCGCCGACCGCTGCGCGCAGTCCCACGGACGGCTGCGCTGGGTGTGCGTACCCCCGGCGCGCAACATTGAAGCGGCGCTGGAGGAGTTGCACTTCGCCAAGGACAACGGCGCGTGCGGCGTGCTGAAGAAGGGCGACCTGGAGGCCGGGAAGTGGTCCGTCGACCCGTATTTCTTCCCGCTGTACGAGGAGGCGGAACGGCTGGACATGCCCATCTGCTTCCACCTCGGCTCCGGAACGCCGGACCACACGCCCGCGCGGGAACTCTCCTACGGCGCGTTCATCAAGCTGCGCATGCCCGCCATCCACGGCATCTACTCGCTCATCCTCCACCGCGTGCCGGACCGCTTCCCGAAGCTGCGATTCGGCTGCATCGAGTCCGGCGTCTCCTGGGTGCCGTTCGTCGACTACGACCTGCGCCGCAGGCTAGCGCGCAGCCAGGACTCGAACATCGGCAGCGACCCCGCTTTCGAACTCGCGGACGACATCTTCAAGGCGAACCGCATCTACGTGACCGTGCAGATAGACGAGGACCTGCCCTACGCGCTCCGCTACATCAGCGAGGACAACCTGCTCGCCGGCTCCGACTACACGCACCAGGACCAGTCCAAGGAGTTGGAGTTCCAGAAGCTCCTGCAGCAGCGCGCCGACAACGGCGACATCCCGCAGTCCACCGTCGACAAGATCCTCTACGACAACCCCAAGGCGTTCTACGGGCTGTAGGCGAGCGATGACCACGAACGCCCGCCCCATCCCCATTCCCGACCCGGAGTCGCAGCCCTACTGGGACGCTGCGGCGCGACACTCCCTGGAGCTGCCGTACTGCAACGCATGCGCGCGCTACGTCTTCCCGCCCCGTCCCACCTGCACGCGCTGCCTCGGCGAACTGCGATGGGTCGCGGTGAGCGGGCGCGGCACGGTCTACTCGTACGCCACCATGCACGAGAGCTACATGCGCGGCTTCGCCCCGCCCTACCTCGTGGCGCAGGTCGAACTCGATGAGCAGGCCGGCCTCCGCCTCACCACCAACCTCATCGACTGCGCGCCGGACGACGCGCACATCGGGATGCGGGTCGAGGTCGCGTTCGAGGACCGCGGCGACGGGGTCGCCGTCCCGCAGTTCCGCCCCGCCTCTGTAGGAGGCGCTGCTTCCAGCGGAGGCGCGGCAGCAGACGGAGGAGGCGCATGATGGACCCCGCGCTCCGCAACAAGACTGCCATCGTCGGCGTCGGCTACACGCAGATGGAGCGCAAGTCCGGGCGCAGCCTGCCGAACGTGGCGATGGAAGCGGCGGCGAACGCCATCGCCGACGCGGGGCTGACGCCCGCCGACATCGACGGCTACGCCGGCACGCCGAAGGCGCCCAACGCCTCCGCCCTCCATTGGGACGGCGTCGACGAGGTAAGCGAGCGGTACATGGGGAGCGCACTCGGCCTCAACCTGCGCTGGGCGTCCGATTTCAACCGGGGCGTCGTTGGGGACGGCATCGCAGCGGCGATACAGTCGCTCGTGACGGGCACGGCGGACTACGTGCTCTGCCTGCGTGCGATGTACGAGCGCCCCGGCGTGCGGTACGCGGCGTCGGAGCAGTCGGCCTCGGGCGGGCCGGAGCAGTACACCGCGCCGTATGGGGTCGGCATCGGCTCGATGGCGCTGTGGCTGCAGCGCTACATGCACGACTACGGCGCGACCCGCGAGGAGCTGTTCGACGTCGTCAGCGCGCTCCGCGAGCACGCGCAACTGAACCCGTACGCCTACTGGCGCGGCAAGCCGCTCTCGCTCGACGACTACCTCTCCTCGCGATGGGTCTACGAGCCGATGTGCCTCTACGACTACGACATCCCGGTAACGGGCGCGGGCGCTGTCGTGCTGACGACCGCCGACCGCGCGGGTGCCCTGCCCCACAAGCCCGCCTACATATCGGGGTTCGTGAGCACCCGCGAGCGCGGCGACGCCATCTTCGAGGCGTCCGGTATCGGGCGCGACGCCGTGCAGGCGGTGCAGTTGTACGACGGCTTCAGCCCCGTGGTCTGGATATGGCTCGAAGCGCTTGGCTTCGCAGGCAAGGGCGAAGCGCATGAGTTCACGCGCAACGGACGCATCGCGCCCGGCGGCGCGCTGCCGGTGACGACGTTCGGCGGCAGCCAGGGCGAGGGACGCCTGCACGGCATGGGCCACGTCCGCGAGGGCGCGATGCAGGTGATGGGACGCGCGGGCGACCGCCAGGCGCCGGGGCTGGAGAACTGCCTCGTGGCGCTCGGCTTCGACGCCGTCCCCAGCTGGGTGCTCATGCTGAGCACGGGCTGACGGGAGTGCTGACCTCGTGCCCCCGCTGGACGGCATCCGCGTCATAGCCTTGACGGGCGAACGAGGCGCGTACTGCACGAAACTCCTCGCCGACCTCGGCGCCGACGTGTTCGACGTCGAGCCGCCGGGCGGCTCGGACGAGCGCCGCCTCCCGCCGCTCATGCGCTCCGACCCCTCCGCAAGTCTGCACTTCCTCCATTTCCATCGCGGCAGGCAGAGCGTCGTCCTCGACCGCGACACCCCCGAGGGCTACGACGCGTTCGAGCGGCTCGTCGCCTCCGCGGACGTTCTCGTCGAAGACGAGTCGTCCGCCTCGCTCGACCACGAAGCCCTGCGCGCGCTCAACCCCGGCCTGCTCCATGCGCGCATCTCCGGATTCGGCGCGAGCGGCCCCCGCGCGGGTTGGAAGTCGTCGGACCTCGTGGCGCAGGCCGCGGGCAGCCTGATGTACCGCATGGGCTTCCCGGAAGACCCGCCGAACAGCATGGGTGAGGGCTTCGCGCACCACCAGACCTCGGCGCACGCGGCGGCGGGCATCCTGCTCGCGCTGGCGCGGCGCGACGCCACCGGCGCTGGCGGCTTCGTGGACGCCTCACTGCAGGAAGGCATCGCGCTGATGCAGTACGACGTCATGCCGATGTACGTGACACACAAGACGCTCATCAAGCGCGCGGGGCACGGCCAGGGCTCCAGCGGCAAGCGCTACCGGCGCATCTGGGAGTGCAACCACGGCCTCGTCCGCTTCCAACTGCTCAGTCAGAGCTCCGACCGCGAGTGGCCGCTGCTGCTGGACTGGCTCGCGAGCCACGGCCACGGGGAGGAGCTGAAGGACGAACGCTGGCTCGACCCGGCGGCGCGCACGGCTGGACTCGCCGAGCTGGAGCCGGTCTTCGACCGCTTCTTCCACACGATGGACGCACGCACGCTCATGCACGAGGCGCAGGACCGCGGCATCATGCTCATGGCCTTCAACAGCGTCGGTGAGCTCACCACCGACCCCCAGCTCGCGGACGAAGGCTTCTTCCGCACGGTCGCCCACGACGGCGCAACCCTCACCGACGCAGGCCCGCCCTACCGCTTCGCCGGAGGCCTGCGCGAGGGCGCATCCGTCCCGACCCTCGGTGCGGGGTCCGGCCCCCTCTCCCTACAAGGGGAGAGGGTTGGGGTGAGGGTACCCGGCGGGGCCGTGGGAGGTTCGGGCCCCTCCCCCCTCTCCGGCCTCCGCGTCTGCGACTTCACGTGGGTCATCGCCGGACCGCTCCACACGAAGTGGCTCGCCGCCTACGGCGCGGAGGTCATCAAGATCGAACGCTTCAAGAAGGGTGCCCCGCTGAACCGCGGCAACATGAGCCCGGACTCCGTCGTCAGCTTCAACAACCTCAACGTCGGCAAGCGTTCGCTCGCGGTGGATATGAGCTTCGAGGAGGCCCGCGACGCCATCGTGCGGCTCGTCGAGCGCAGCGATATCGTCGTCGACAACTTCGGGCCGGACGTGCTCCCGAACTGGGGCTTCACGCCGGAGCGCCTCGCCGAGATTAATCCCCGCATCATCACCCTCAGCATGCCTGCGCTCGGAAAGACCGGCCCGCACCGCCTCTACAAGGGGCTCGGCTCCTACTTCCAGGCCCGCGCCGCGCTGGACGGCCTCATCGGCTACGCTCACCGCGACATCACGGACGTCGGCTTCGCCTACGCGGACACGACGTGCAACGCGTCCCACGCGCTCATCGCGCTGCTGGCGGCGCTCCACCGGCGCAACGTCACCGGACAGGGCGAGCACATCGAACTGCGCCAGCTCGAATCGACCATCAACTTCCTCGGCCCCGCGCTGCTGGAGCACGAGGCGAATGGCGAGGAGCCCGCGCGCACCGGCAACCGCTCGCGCCACCTGGCGCCGCAGGGCGTCTACCGCTGCGACGGCGACGACCAGTGGTGCGCGCTCACCGTCGCCTCGAATGAGGAGTGGGCCGCGCTCTGCAACCTCATCGGACGCGAGGGCTGGGCGGACGATGACCGCTTCGCCGACGCTGCGCGGCGCATGGCGCTCCACGACGAGGTCGACGAGGCGATAGCAGCCTGGACATCGCAGCGCGGCCCGCACGAGGCGGCGGAGGCGTTGCAGGCGGTGGGCGTCGCTGCGAGCGCTGTCCAGCACGCCGGGCAGGTGATCGACGACGACCCGCAGATGGCGAGCCGCAACTTCTACCGGCGCTTCCCCGGCGGGGGTGTCGTGGAGAGCGCGCCGTTCATCCTGAACGACGCGGAGCCGTACTTCCCCTCGGCGTCCGCTCCCGACTACGGCGAGGGCACGCGCTACGTCCTCTCGCACGTCCTCGGCCTCGACGACACGGAAGTCGCCTGCCTGTTCGACATCGGCGCAGCGGGAGAGTGATCCCTTCTCCCTTGAGGGGAGAAGGCTAGGATGAGGGTGAACCGGCGGGGGGAGTCATCCCGCGAAGGCGGGAATCCCGCAGCCCCTGGAGGGGCAGCCCTCGTGGCTACCCTACGCTATCCCCTCTCCCCCTGCTGATAGGGGTATGTATGGTGGAATGAAAACACTCCATCCGCCTTCACAGCCCCTTGGTGCGCTGCCCGCGCACTCTGGATTCCCGCCGGTGCGGGAATGACGGGTACGGTTGACACCGACTGCTTAGATGGGCCTTAGCCACGCCTATTTCCGCCCGTTACATACCCCTGTTAGCTCTTCCCCTGGGAGAGGGTGCGCATCTCGATGCGTGGGTGAGGGTACTCGGCTGGGGGCTGCCCACGCCCCCTTACAGCCCGTACAGCCTGCTCGGGTTGTCCGACAGGATCCGCTGCTTCTGGTCCTCGGTGATGTCGTAGTCGGTCGCGCGGAAGATGCCTATCGCGTCCGTCTCGCTGGAGATGTCCGTGTGGCCGTAGTCCGTCCCGATGACGATGTTGTCGTCGCCCGCGTACTTCAGGATGAACGCCAGGTCGTCGTCGGTCTCGCACGCGGCGTAGATGCGGTACTCTGGGAAGATGTCGTACGGCACGTCGCGGCTCAGCTTGCGCGCGCGGCGGCGCGCCTCCTTCACCAGCCACGGCACCCACTGCGCGCTCACCTCGATGAACCCCCAGCGCAGGTCAGGGAACAGCGTCGGCACCTCGCTCATGATGTACTCGTGGCAGCTCGTCACCGTCGGCACGCGCAGGTTCGAGAAGCTCGACCCCATGTCGTACGGCGACTTCAGCCGCTCCGCGAGCCGCGCGTCCCCGTTCGAGACGTGCACGACGATCGCGAGGTCGAGGCGCTGCGCCTCCTCGTACAGCGGGTAGAAGTACGGGTCGATCAGGTGACGGCCCGCGTCGTGCGCCCGCAGGCAGACCGCGACCGCGCCGTTCTCCTTGCAGTAGTGCATCTGCACGATGGCCTCGGAGATCGTCATCGTCGGCAGCACGCACGACCAGCGCAGGCGGCCCTGCCCCTTGTGGTAGGCGTCCGCCATCCAGCGGTTCCAGCACCGCGTGAGCGCGGCCTCCGTGTCCGGCAGCTCGGCGATGTTCGTTATCCAGAGCGTGTTGTGCAGCACCTGCACGTCCACACCAAGCTCGTCCATGTGGTCCAGCCGCAGCTGCACGTCGTCCATCTCGCGCGCGGACGCGGGCGTCACGACGTTGTAGCCGGAGCGTTTCGACAGCTCCTCCAGCTGCTTCTCCGCCAGTGTGGGGAGCTTCGTGCCGCGCGGCTTGCCGTCTATCACCCAGAACTCGGACTGCGGCCGGTCCGGCGAGCTGAACAGCGCGGGGCGGTACTTCTCCTCGTCGGGGGCCAGGAAGTCCCATGTGCGGGGCGACTCCACGACGTGGGCGTCAGCGTCCACCACCATCAGCTTCGTCTCGGTCGTCATGGTCTGCTCCTTTTCGCACCCCGTCCTACGGTGGACGGGCCCTATCCGGGACGGCGTCCGCCGTTCACGTCTATCACCGTCCCCGTGACGTACGACGCCTCGTCCGACGCGAGGTACAGCGCCGCGGCGGCGATGTCCTCCACCGTGCCGCCGCGACGCACCGCCGTCGTCTGCGCGACCGGCGCGCGTCCTCGGGCGTACGGGTGGACGGCGGCGCGGTCGGCGTGCTCCACGCTGCCGGGGGCGATGGCGTTCACGCGCACGGGCGCCCACTCGACGGCCATCGTCTGCGTGAGCGATAGCACGCCCGCCTTCGCCGCGCCGTACGCGCCGTTGTTCGGGCTCGGCCCCTGCCCGGAGATCGACGCCAGGTTGATGATGACTCCCTCGCCGCGCTCCACCATCCCCGGCGCGATCGCGCAGCTGCACAGGAACTGGCTCATCAGGTTCAGCCGCAGGCACTCCAGGAAGTCGCGCGGCGTCAGCTCCAGCAGCGGGGCCATCTTGAACGTCTCGCCCCACGTCGCGCCCGCGTTGTTCACGAGGATGTCGACGCGCCCGAACGCCTCTGTCACCTGCGCGGCCATCCCCTGCACCTGCTCCGAGTCCCGCACGTCGGCGAGGACGCCCATCGCCCTGCGCCCCATCGCCTCGATCTCCTTCACGACCGGCTCGACGGGGCGGTGGATGCGCTCCGTCCCGCCCGCGACCGCCTCCGGCGCGCGCGCCACGATGGCGACGTCCGCGCCGTGCTCCGCCAGCGCCAGCGCGATCCCGCGCCCGATGCCCTGGCTCCCGCCGGTCACGACGGCGACTCTACCCGTCAGGTCGAACTTCGGCATGTCCCGCGCCCTCTCCCGCATCCGGGGAATCGCGCCAAGATTACACCAGATGCCCACCTGTCATTCCGCGGCGGCCCGAACAAGATTCCAAACCGGCCTCTTTTTTGAAATCTTGTTCGTGTACCTACGAGTGAACCGCATGCCCGAAATGAAATCTTGATCACCTTGAATCGGGGCGTTTCCGTGGCCGTGGCCTGCTTCCCGCGAGCAAGGCAACAAGATTTCATCGAAAACAAAGTTTCCCGCCGGACCCATAGACCCCGTCAATGGCTGAGGCCGCGAGCTATAAGCCCTGTCTATGGCTGCTGCGCGTACGGCGGTCATGCAACCAGCGTACGCGGCCAGGGCGCGACCGCGGAAGGGGCGCATGTCACCTCCGGACCGAGGGGGATGGGACAGGATGCGCGTACGAGCGGATGCACAACGAGCGTCGCGGGGAGATAATGTATCGGGACCCTTGTGAACGGAGGAAGGCGCATGAACCAACTGCTTCAAGAGGCATTCGAGAGAGCCGCCGAACTCCCCCAAGCGGATCAGGACAGGCTCGCCCGCTTCCTGTTAGCTGAATTGGAATCGGAGCGGCAGTGGGCCGAACTGTTCGCCAGTCCCGAATCTGAGGACTTGCTGGAACGGCTGGCCGATCAGGCGCTGGCGGAGCACCGTGAAGGTCGGACCAAGCCACTCGCCTCGGAAGAACTGTAGGCGTGCGGTCATTTGCGCAGAGGAGTTTCTGGGATGCATACAGGAGTCTTCCTGAGCATGTGCGGAGGCAGGCCAGGGAGTCCTACCGCTTCTTCGCGTCGGACCCTTCACACCCCGCCGAGGAATCTCTCAGGTGACCTTCCGCACGTCGATCCCGGCCTTCTCCAACACGTGGACTGCCTTGTCCACGTCTTCGGGGTGCACCGAGAGCTTGTTCTCCACCACCCAGCCCGCCTGGTGCGGCGTATGCCGCTCGAACTCCTCGAACGATGCGATCCCGTGCGGGCGCAGGGACTCGGTCGTGTACCGGGCGCGCGCCGTGACACGAGGGCGGAGGTCGCCCCGGAGCATGCCTCTCGTCCCCAGGGTGGCCATCGTCAGTTGCATCCGGACATTCTCCATGAGCAGGAGGTATGCACCGCGGTATTCGGCTTCATCGCGTTCGACTTCATTGGGCTTTGCCATTTCGAGCACGACATACCGGGGGCCTGATCGACGTTTGAAGAAGCACATGAACCCGCTCCTACGTGTACCGCGCGAGCCGTGAGAACGACCGGCTGGTCCGCCTCCTGCACTCCTCGCGGGTGGCGTACAGGGGATAGTAGCAGGCGCGGCGCGCACGGCGTCAGGGGTTGGTGTCGCGGGGTTCACGACGAACGACGCGCAACCCCGTCATACCAACCTTCCACCGTCATTCCCGGGCAGCGGGAATCCCGCTGCCCCGCTCCGTGGGCGTGGACCCAGGGCCAGCCCCGCCTCTCCCTCATTAGCTGGACCGATTGAGTCATCGATCTCCAGATGGGAATCGGGTGAAGTGCCGTCTACTGCACACGCAGTAGCTTGGACTCACCGCACCAGCGGATGCGGCGTATTCGGCGCCAATGCGATAACCCGGCCACCCTCCACGGTGCAACGTCCTCCCTCGAAGTGAGCGTTGGAGCATTTGAGCGAAGTCATCAACCGCACAAGCTCTGGCGCGGTCCAGGTGTGCTCGATCTGTCCCCCGGCATCGAGGTCAACCGTGGCCGCCCACAAGCCTCCATCGCCTTCCGCCAGCTTCGCCACCGTGCCGTTGGCCTCTTCAAAGTCGGTCGGCGTTCCCTGGCCTCCACCAAGCGGGAACCGTAGCCGGAGGTAGTGTGTCTTGCTGTTCTTCCCTGGATCGTGCTGGACCGAGACGTTGTCGACCATGAATGACCATCGAAAGTCAGCGTCAGCGAGCTTGCCGATGGCACGGCCGAACTCCTCGTGATTCGTGCCACATCGTTTTATGGTCACATGCGGAAACCAGTTCTCTGGAGAGTAGAACTGATTGACGTTGCCTTGTGCGAACGGTGTTATCACCTGCCAGAGCCGGTCGTGAAAGTCGCGCGTCTGCCGGCTTGCATACGGCATGACGGCGACGTCGACGTTCTCCCCGTTCCCGCCGACCCATAGCCCCAGGGTCTTTGCCTCGAAAGGCTGCTCCTTCGCCGCGAATGCCGCGATTGCGGCGGTGAGCCCGTCCCAGTCGTACTCCTCAGCCAGCTGCTGGGTGAAGTGGGCGAATGGTGGGTCGTAGATGGCGCCGATGGAATGCTCGTCGGCCATCTGAGCGCGCGCGGCCACGATGCGCTGTTCGAACTCCTCGGGCAGCAGCGTACAAACGGACTGCATGGCGGACCTCCTCGCATTTGCTCAACGTTACGGATGCTACCATCACGACGCCCGTTCTCCTTGGCGCCGCGCCCAACCAAGGCCGTGTCACCAGCCGTCGACGCCGTACTGCCTGAAGCTCAGGAGCAGCCAGATCGCGATCGCTCCGGTGACAACAGCCGCGAACACGAGTGCGCTTTCCACACCAACCACCTGCGCGATTGCCCCGGCGAAAAGGGCGGACAGCCCCTCAAGCCCGCGGGTCACCTGCGTAAGGCTGCCCACTCGTCCACGGTATGCCGCGTCAACGGCCAGTTGCATGTACCCGTCACTGACGGCCTTACTGGCTGGCCCGGTGGCGCCCATAACAGCGTATGCCCCCACGGCTACCGCAAGTGATGGAGAGAAGGCAAACGCCACCATCCCCACGCTCATCGTCATCGCGCCCACGACCAGCGCCGTCAGGGAGCTGACGCGTCCCCTCAGGGCGAGGAGCAGGACTGGCCCAACCAGGCCGCCGGCAGCCCCACCGGCCAGGATCGCGCCGATCCCGGTCGCCCCGGCGTTGAGCAACTCGCCGCTGACGACAGGGACCAGCGGATACGCGAACCCGAACAGAGCAAGTGTTGAGGTTGCGAAGAGCATCCGCAGGATCCCCGGTTGCGTCCGCACGTAGCCCAGGCCGTCGCCGATGCTCCGGAGGAACGGCGGCCTGGAGCTGGGGTCTACGGAACGTCGCGGCGTTGATACGCGGAAGGCGAGGATGGTCATCATCGAGTAGAGGCCGCACTGAATGGTGAACGCGATCTCCGGCCCATGCGTGCTGATGATTATCCCGACGATCGCGGGCATGATGAGGTGGCCAAGCTCGAAGGTCGTTCTATCAAGGGCGAGGGCGTCCACAACGCGCGAGCGGCTCACCGAGTCCGCGTAGATCGCCCGCCGGGCCGTCGGACCGAACGTGAACCCAACGCCCACGAGGAACATGTAGCCCAGCATGTGGCCAAGACCGACGTCTCCATAGTAGAGAAGACCCGTGAATCCGAACGACAGCGCCGTGTACCAGAGAGCGTAGAGCCTGAGGATTAATGGCCGGTGGAAGCGGTCGTTGACTGCTCCCGCGATCAGGCCCACCAGGAGCATAGTCAACGGGCGCAGTCCGAGGACGGCGCCGACAGCCAGGGGCGACCCGGTAGCCTCGTAGGCCAGCCACCCAAGCGCCACGCCGTACACGTTGTTTCCGGCGGCGTTGAACAGCGTCGCCGTTGCGAGCGGCTTGACGTTCGGCTCGCTGATGACACCGAGCCTTCGACTCCGCAGGCCGAACCTCATGCCTCTCCCTTCCGGAGCGCGAATCTCGCAGCCCTATGCTCCGTCATTCCTGCGGAGGCTGGAATCCAGGGCGAGAGGCGACCGCCTCCCGACCAAGGATGCCAACGGCCCCGGATTCCGGCACTCTTAGCCGCCGGTCCATGAGTAAACCGGACCACCGATCTGGCACTCTTGGCATCCTTAGTCCAGGGCGTTTCCAAGGCCGTGGCCTGCTTTCCGCAACCAAGGGTGCAAGGGCGCCATCGAAAACAGAGTTTCGCCGCCCGATCCATAGACCAGATCTATCGCTGGGCCGGGAGCTATAAGCGCGGCCTATGGCTGCTGTGCGTACGCCGGTCATGCAACCAGCGTAGCGGTCGCGGGGGCGACTGCGATAGGGGCGCGTGTCGCAGGAGGACAGCGGGACGTTACGCGACCTGCGTCGTGTAGTGTATAAACGGCGAAAGCGCCACAAGGAGACGTGTGTGCCCCTCTCCCCTGAGAACCTCGCCGAACTCGTCCAGCACCTCGCCACGCGCCCCGGACACGAGGCCGTGCGCGTGGGAGTATCCCGCCTGCTGGTGGACGGCCTCGGCGCCCGGCCCGGCGACGTACTCTTCGAGCAGCCGGTCAAGGAGGTGCGCGGGCGCGTGGACGCTCTCGTCGGCAGGACGGTCTTCGAGTTCAAGAGCAACCTCCGCAGGGAACGTTCCGACGCCGAGGAGCAGCTGACGCGCTATCTCTCCGAACGGGAGGCCGCGACCCGCGAGCGCTACACCGGCGTCGCAACGGACGGCGCGACATTCATCGTCTACGACCTGCAGGACGGCCAACTGACCATGCTGCAGGAGTTCCGCACGGAGGCGGAGACGCCGCACGGCCTGCTGCTCCGGCTCTCCTCGGTGGTCGTCGCCGCAGAGGAGATGCCGCCGGAGCCGGACGCCATCCGCGCCCAGCTCGGCAAGGGCAGCGTCGCCTGGATACGCGCCCGGAACGACATGCGCCGCATGTACACCGAGGTCGGCGGGGACCCGGAGGTGCGCACCAAGCGCGCGCTCTGGAGCCAGCTGCTCGCCCGCGTCTACGGCTCGCCCGTGGACGACGACGACCTCTTCTTCCAGCACACCTACCTCACGGCTATCGCCAAGACGATGGCCGCGCACGTCATCGGTATTGGCGACCCCACGCCCGAAGACCTGCTGTCCGGGCGTCTGTTCGAGCAGGCGGGAATCTTCGGCGTGGCGGAGTCGGACTTCTTCGACTGGGTGCTGCGGGGAGATGGCGGGGCCGGTCTGGTGGACCGTATCGCGCTGCAGGTGGGCGTCTTCCGCCTGGCCGACGTGCGGACGGACGTGCTGAAGGGGCTGTACGAGTCGCTGATAGACCCGGAGCAACGCCACGTGCTGGGCGAGTACTACACGCCGGACTGGCTCGCGGAACGCATCTGCGCAACGGCGGTGCGCGACCCGCTGAACGAGCGCGTGGTGGACCCGGCGTGCGGCTCCGGCGCATTCCTCTTCCACGCCGTGCGCCGCTTGCTGGCGGCGGCGGACGCGGCGGGTATGAGCAATGCGGACGCGCTAGCCCGCTGCTGCGACCGTGTCCTCGGCATCGACGTGCACCCCGTCGCTGTCCAGATCGCGCGCGTCACCTACCTGCTGGCGCTCGGTGAGCGGCTGCGTCAGGAGCGCGGTTTCGTGACGCTTCCGGTCTACCTCGGGGACTCGCTGCAGTGGAACACGGAGCCGTTCATGGCGGACCGGGACGTGCTGATAGAAGTACCGCCGGACGAAGCGACCGGTACGGGTGCGGCAACGCTTCACTTCCCGGCGGCGGTGGCGCGTGACCCTGCGCTGTTCGACCGCGTCATCAACCGGATGCTCGAGATGAGCGCATCATCGCCGCCGCAATCCTCCTCAGGCTTGGGGGCATGGCTGAACCAGCAAGGCATAACGGACGAGCCGACGCGGAACGTGCTGGCGGAGACGTACGAGCAGCTTGCAGCGTTGCGGAGCGAGGGGCGCAATCACATCTGGGGGTTCGCTGCGCGCAATCTCGTCCGTCCGGTCTGGCTCGGACAGCAGGAACAGCGGCCGGACGTACTGCTTGGCAATCCGCCGTGGCTCTCCTACCGTTTCATGGATTCGGAGATGCAGGCACGGTTCCGCGCGGAGTGCCAGGAACTGGCCCTGTGGACCGGTGGTAGAGTGGCTACAACTCAAGACTATTCCGCCTACTTCTATGTGCGGTGTGCCGAGCTGTACCTGCGTTCCGGTGGGCGAATCGCGTTCGTGATGCCGTACGCGGCGATGAGCCGTCAGGCGTTCGAGGGATTCCGTGGCGGCGCGTACCCGCGCCCGGTGAACGGCGCGCGCAGGAACGGCGGACGCCGGAGACCGAACGGGCAGAGCACGCTGACGACGCTCAGTTTCACGCAGGCGTGGGCGCTGCCGGACACGGTGCAGCCGCTCTTCCCGGTGCCATCGTGCGTCCTCTTCGCGGAGCGGAGTGGGATGCCGACTGGCATACGGGGAGCAACCGTTTCCGAAGCATCAGGAACGCTGCCTAAGCGGGATGCGACATCTGTAGAAGCCGACGTGGCGCTTACTTGGCGGACTGTACCATGGGCACGCTCCACTGAGGATACCAGCAGCCAATACTATGCGGGACGCTTCCGCCAGGGAGCCACATTCGTGCCTCGTCGGCTGTGCGTCGTTGAACGTCCTCCCCTATCCCCCGCAGGCATCGCTACGGAAGCACTCCTTGTTGAGAGCCGTCGCTCAACACTGGAGAAGCCTCCATGGAAAGATCTGCCCCCACTCAGGGGTAACATCGAAGGCAGATTCCTGCGTGCGTTATATCTCGGCGAATCAATCGCACCCTTCCGTCCACTCAACTCATTGGAAGCGGTGATTCCTTGGGACGAAGAGCATGGGCTAATGGACGCTGCGGCGGCAGAATCACAGGGCTTTGCCTACCTCGCAAGTTGGATGCGGCAAGCTGAGGCACTCTGGGAAGAACACAAGCGGAGTGGTATGACTCTGGTTGAAAGATGGGACTACCACGCAGAACTGACCTCGCAGTTACCCATTGCTAAGTTGCGTGTGGTGTATCCCAAATCCGGGACCGTCCCAGCCGCCGCAGTAATCTCCGATACAGAAGCGATAGTAGAGCATTCGCTCTATTGGGCGGCGGTTCTCACTCTTGAAGAGGCTCGATACCTCTCAGCGATCCTCAACAGCGAGATAGTCCGCGAACGTACCGCGCCGCTGCAATCGCGCGGACAGTGGGGCGCGCGGGACATCCACAAGCACATCCTCACGCTTCCCATCCCGCGTTTCGACCCGCAGACCGCGCTGCACCTGGAACTGGCGGCGGAGGCGGCGAGGGCGGAGCAGGTCGCGGCGCAAGTCGGATTGCAGGAGGGGATGCACTTCGTGCGAGCACGGCGTGACATCCGCGCCGCGCTCGCGATGGATGGCGTCGCGGGGCGCATCGACGGGCTCGTGGCGCAGCTGTTGGGATAACAGCCCCCTATTCTCTGACACGCGCCCCTATCGCGGTCGCGCCCTGGCCGCGTACGCTGGTCGGTGACGGCATGGCGGCGGCGGTGGGCCTGCCCCAGGCACGGGGATCGGGTCGCAGGAGTGGGGTGTCCCACAATGTCCCAGAATGTCCCAGGTAGAACGACCGCCCACCGCGACCTACACCTGCGCGGTGAACACGGAGAAGTGGCACGATGATGACAGCATCGGACAGGTGTGGCCTGAACAGGCGCTCCGCGAGCGGGATGCCGGACATCCTGTGCATCTGTCCATCCCTGTCGGTTCAGGGGCGGGCTGCGAGGTTCCTGCCTCCGCAGGAATGCCCCAGGGCCTTGTCAGGCCGCGTAAGAGAATGAAAATGGGGAGGCGCTGGTTGTTGCTCACGGGTTGCGCTCCTTCCCCCAGGCCTTTCACCCCCATCCTAACCTTCCCCCATCAAGGGGGAAGGGATCAGACGCCTCTCATGTCCACCCCAGGGCTGCGAGGTTCCTGCCTCCGCAGGAATGCCCCAGGGCATTGTCAGGCCGCGTAAGAGAATGAAAATGGGGAGGCGCTGGTTGTTGCTCACGGGTTGCGCTCCTTCCCCCAGGCCTTTCACCCCCATCCTAACCTTCCCCATCAAGGGGGAAGGGATCAGACGCCTCTCATGTCCACCCCAGGGCTGCGAGGTTGCGCGCCAAAGCGCGGGAACGACAGGGGCTATTTTCACAAGAACGACGGGACCGTGCGCGGCTGGAACAGTGCACGCGGTGTGCAGGCGGGACGGCGTGCGGATCGCAAGCTCCCGCAGTCAGCCTGTCCCGGAGCCTTGGGGGAGGCCGCCGCCCTGCTTGCCCAAGGGCTGCGGCGGCCTCCCCCGCTCTATCCATGTGTGCGGGCTTTCCTGTTGCCCTCCCAGAATCACATGCCGTCAGGAGTTGTCCGCCACCTTCAGTCATCCTCCGTGATGTCTTTGACCCGCAGCTCGTAGCCGCCCCACTCGAACGACTCGCCGCTCGCCGCGATGTAATGGGTGCCGTTACGGTGGGCATGGAACGTCACCCGGAACAGGTGGTGGGAGCTTGATTCGTCGCTGGAGAAGGTGTTGACCAGCTGGTTGCCATGCCTCCCATAGATCGCGTTGATCTGCGGGAGGCGCAGGGTGTTCTCGGGGTCGGCATATTTGCCTGGTCCAGTAAGAATCGCGCCCTTCATCTCGATCCGGTAGGTCCGGTCCTCAGCCAGCTCCACCTTGAACCAGTCGGAGTCAAAACTTGTCCCCGAATCGGCGGTGACTGGCCTTGAGATAAATCCCCTAGACCGGCCACCGACTTCGACCACACCGCTGGTGGTGGTGTTTGCGGGGTAGAGGTCCAAAGGCTGAGGCCGCACCGAAAGGGTATAGGTGCCCATGCCAGATCCGGCGGTCGCCGCCACATAGTACGTGCCTGAGGCACGTGCCCTGAAGTTCACTCGTGCATTTTGGCCATCGCCATCGTTGTCATCTCGGGAACCCGAGATCCAAGAGCCAGACGCATCGTAGATTCCACGAATCACTGGATTGCCGAGGGTACCATGGTCAGTATCCTCGCCCTCCAAGTCGACCTGGTAGCTTCGCGGTACCTCCAGCTCAACGGCGTACCAGTCGACGTCGTCAGAGAAGTCGATACTGCCGGTAACTCCCACGCCGTCTGGCCTAACCGTGGCGGTGGTGTCGACGTTATCCAAGAAGTCTTGGTATCGCGCCGAGATTGTGTAAGTGCGCTCACTATCAAGAGACCCCTGATTGGGGTCGTCACCCTCACGCCCAGCCGACACGAAATGCCTGCCTGTGTAGTCCGCCGTGAAGGTAACCCGGGCGTTTGACCGGTTACCGGGAATCTCGTCGCCGGCCTCATCGAAGACCCCCCACAACTTGGGGTCATCCAGGGAGCCGCGATCAGTATCCGCGCCCTCCACATCAAAGTGGTAGACTCTACCTTCGATCAGCTCGACCCGAAACCAGTCTCTGCCATCCCGTTCGACCCAACCAGTAGCTGAGGCGCCCACGTCGAGGCGCCCAGAGGTGTTCTTGTTGCCCAAGAAATCGGACGAAGTCTCTGAGCGGCCGGACCCCAGCACTATGACGGAAATCTTGTAGGTCCCGATCCTGTTAGAAGTCCCTCCCCCGCGGTATGCCTCTATCCAACCGGGCTCGTCGAAAGCCCACGTTTGTTCGAAACGAGCGTTGCCGGATATCCCACCAGCGTCATTAGTGTGTTTCTCTCCATCTGGCATACGGAGACTCATTTTGGGATCGCCCAGCGTACCGCGGACACTGGCTCTCCCCTCCATGTCGATCTGGTAGGTGACGCCTTTCAACAGCTCCACCTTGAACCGATCTCTATCGTTGTTACTTTCAAGCTTACCGGCCACCGAATCGCCGACCGCGACTACACCGGGACTGGTGTCGTTGTTAGGGAGATCAGTGCCGCCCTCGGGTACGCTCGGCGACGGCGTATGGTCACGTGTGGCGTTTGACCTCGGTGTACGCGGCGTGTCGATGTGGAACCAGCGTGAGCGCTCGCTCACCCCATGCTCGTTGATCGCCTTGATGCGGTAGGTGTAGCGAGTCTCCGCCGACACGGTGTCGTCAGGGTAGGTTGTGGCGGCGGTGCCCGTGTCCGCGACCAATTCTCTGAACTCGCCCTTTCTGCCGGTATCCCGGTTACGGCGCAGGATCATGTAGCCGGTGATGGAGTCGTCCTGGGGGTCGTCCCAGGTGAGGGTCACCGAGTCGTGGGTCGCCGTGGCTTCGAGGCCTCTGGGCTTGTCGGGCGCCGTGCCCTCCTGCGCCTGTAGCGGGGAGAAGAGCAGGCCGAGCACGGCGCCCGACAGGGCCAGCACTGCGACGGCGGCGAACAGGATGGGGGACCGTTGTCTATCGGCGCCAGTCATCATGGTTCCTCCTTGTGCCGGTGCGGAGGTGTGAGACGCAGCCCGTCCGGTCCGCAGGCGTCAGCCGGTAGCAGCGCTGAGGGCGCCGGCGCAGGACGCGGCATGGTGGAAGGCTGTTCCGGGTGAGTGCGGGACGTGCGAAGCCCGCCAGGACGCTGAGACTCCTGGAAGCGGCGGATGCTGTCCTGTGCCTGAGCCTGAACGCGGAGAAGAGCGGGGCGGATGCGGCGAATAGCAGCCGTTAGAGTGGACTGAAGAGACGGAATCGCGCATGCAGCCTGCCGTGAGCGACGAAAATCGGGGGGGGGGGGGGGGGGGGGGTAGGATGGCGCCTTCCCGCGGACGGTGCGACTGCCGGTTAGGACTGGGGGAGCTACGTTCATGGGGATGCGTCTTCTGGTCTGTTCAGCGGCCAGCGATGGGCCTGTGTTGTCGTCACACGGCTAAGCACGATATCGAGACCGGACACCGTGTGGTAAGGCTTAAATGCCCTAATCGCACAGGGCATCTGTACCCTTCAATGGCAGGGCAAACAGACCTGCGGTACGGGCATACGCACCGCGCAGCAGAGGGTGTTTCTGCTACGTGGAGATACTTTCGCCACCCGCGCTCTTGCGAACGCAAACCGGACGCGCGATGCGGCGTCTACCGCTGCGGTCGAATGGCCGGCGGGCGAGGGTCAGTCCTCAGGCGGTGCGGGGTTATTTGATCCCTTCCCCCTCGATGGGGGAAGGCTAGGATGGGGGTGAACCGGCGGGGTCTGGGGTGTGCGGTGGGGTTATGCAAAGGTCTCTTGATGGGGGAAGGTTAGGATGGGGGGTGAATCGGCGGGGTCTGGGGTGTGCGGTGGGGTTATGCAAAGGTCTCTTGATGGGGGAAGGTTAGGATGGGGGGTGAATCGGCGGGGTCTGGGGTGTGCGGTGGGGTTATGCAAAGGTCTCTTGATGGGGGAAGGTTAGGATGGGGGGTGAATCGGCGGGGTCTGGGGCGGCGCGGACGGGTTATGCAAAGGTCTCTCGATGGGGGAAGGCTAGGATGGGGGTGAATCGGCGGGGTCTGGGGTGTGCGGTGGGGTTATGCAAAGGTCTCTTGATGGGGGAAGGTTAGGATGGGGGGGTGAATCGGTGGGGTCTGGGGCGGCGCGGACGGGTTATGCAAAGGTCTCTGCAAGGGGAGAGAGGGCGCGCGTGCCAGTGCACGCGAGGGTGAGGGTTCCGACACCCGCCCCTTTCGCGGTCGCGGCATGACCGCTTACGCTGGTTGCATGACCGTCGTCCTCGCACAACCCATAGACCGCGTCTATAGCTCGCAGCCCAGCCATAGATCTGATCTATGGGTCCGGCGGCGGACTTTTGAAATCGATGAGCACCTTGTTCACTTGTTGCGGGAAGCAGGCCGTGGCCTTGCGCAGAGCGGCGCAAGGTGCTCAAGGCGCTCAAATGGAGCACTCAGTCTACTCGTAGCGCCGGCAACAAGATGCTCAGATTCCAAGGCCGGTTGCACACCTTGTTCAGGGTTGCGAGGTTCCTGCCTGCGCAGGAACGACGGGGAAGCCTCGCGGAGGGGTGCGCGTCGGCCTATACTGCCCGCACTGAACGCATGACCGCAGGAGGACACCATGGTCGCGGTTGACCTGGAAACCATCATCGACGCGGACGGGCACCTCTTCGAGGACCCGGAGGGTATCAGCGCCCTCATGCCGCCCGGCTACCGCGAGCGCGGGCCGTTCGCACTGGCGAGGCTCTTCCCCCCGCTCGACCATCTCCACTCGGCGGCGCTCGTCCAGCTCCCGCCGGGCTCGTTCGAGCGCTCCGGCACCGATGGATGGAAGCGCTTCATGGGCGCGGCGGGCATCAGCGCCTCCATCCTCTACCCCACCTCCGCCCTCTCCTACGGCAAGATCGTCTCCATCGACTGGGCCGTCGCCGTCTGCCGCGCCTACAACGAGTGGGTCTACGACGCCTACATGCAGAACGACCCGCGATTCAAGGGCATGGCCATCATCCCCATGCAGGACCCCGCCGCCGCGGTCGCGGAACTGCGCCGCGCCGTCGAGGAGCTCGGATTCGTCGGCGCGATGCTGCCGTCCACCGGCCTCAAGGCGCACGTCGGCTCGCCGGAGTACTGGCCCATCTTCGAGGAGGCGGAGCGCCTCGGCTGCTGCCTGGGCGTCCACGGCGGCTGCCACAGCGGCATGGGGCTGGACGACATGAACATCTACCCCGCCGTCCACGGCCTCGGCCACCCGTTCGGCATCATGGTCTCCTTCGCCGGCATCCTCATGAACGGCATCTACGACAAGTTCCCCGGCATCCGCGTCGGCTTCCTGGAGGGCGGCGTCTCCTGGTTCCTCCTCTGCCTCGAACGGCTCGACGAGTCCTGGGCCACCCACATCCCGTTCGACCCGGACGCGAAGTACATCCGGCTGCAGGACGGCGAGTCGATCTTCGACTACACCGTGCGGCAGGTGCGCGAAGGCCGCATCTACGTCGGCTGCGAGGGCGGCGAGTTCTCGCTTCCGTACGCGATCAAGGTCGCAGGACCGGAGGCGTTCATGTACTCGTCCGACTTCCCGCACGAGGTGAACCGCGAAAGCGTCCGCCACGAGATCGAGGAAGTGTTGGAGTCCGAGATGACCGCCGCCGAGAAGGCGATGGTGCTCCACGAGAACGCGGAGCGCTTCTACGGCTTCCGCGCCCGCGAGGTCTCGTAGGCTACATCAGGCCCCTTCACGGAAGGGGTCCTCGATTCTAGGAGGAAGACCGGCGGATGGACGATGCTCTGCTCACTACACGAGACAAGGAGGAATGCCTATCTCTCGCCTATGCACATGCGGTGGCTGCACAAGCAGGGTACGTTACGGCAGTCTACGACAAGGACAGGGATGGTATTGACATGCGCGTACAGGCTGGAGGGTACATGCGCCCTGCGCTCGAACTCCAATTGAAGGCGACTGTCAACCTTGGCGGTCCCCGTGATGGATTCTTCCATTTCCGGCTACCGGCCCGCAACTACGAACTCCTTCGCATACCTGCCCAGACGCCTCGGCTGCTGGTCGTCCTTGACCTGCCAAGGAACGAAGACCAGTGGATGACTATCACCAACGAAGAGTTAGTGATGAGACGCAGAGCATACTGGCTGAACCTGAGCGGGGTGGATGAGACAGAGAATCAGGAGACAGTAACTGTGCGTATCCCGGTGCAGAACGTGTTTGACGTCGACAGCCTGCACAGTCTGATGGAGCAGTCCAAGGGAGGAGTTATCTCATGAGAGTCAGCATACAGGACACGGATGCCTTGGCAGCAATCTCTCCTACCGCCCTCTCAGCCTACGCCCGTTCCACAGGCTGGCAGAAGGTTGGGTCCTATGGCGAACACTCCGATATCTACGACAGTGAGGATTTGCCTGAGATTATTCTGCCTAGAACGCAGCGCCTGGGAGACTACGCCCGTGTGGTGGCTCAGCTCATTGAGATATTCGCGAGAACCGCAGAAGTAGATGAAATCTCTCTCTACCGGGACTTGGCAATTGCTGACCGCGACGTCATTAGAGTGCGGGCCGACGCTGAAGAGGACGGTACAGTGCCTCTAAGCACCGGAGTCGATCTGATACAAGGTGCGCACGATATGCTCCTTGCTGCGGCCTGCTCGCTGCAAAACCCCCGTCCGCTCTACCGTGCGGGTGCGAACAAGGAGGCAAGTGAGTACTTGCGTCAAGTGCGCTTGGGGCAGACCGAACAGGGCAGTTATATAGTCACATTGGTTACTCCTGTCGTCCCTCCCCCCACGCAGCCGCCGCTTGACTCGGATTGGGGAAGCAATGACTTCGACGCTCCCTTCGAGCGACGAATAACCAAGCGTCTGGCCCAAGCGTTGACGGCTACCCGAATGGCAGCGGAACAGGCTGTTGCCGGTGACATCGACGCTTTCTCCAACGCTGTCCCCTATGGTGCAAGTGCCAATCTATGCGAGGCGCTCTCCAGGATAATTCAGCCTTTCCCGGCTCTGGACGTTAGTACGATTTGGGCTCGCACTTGGCCGGAGAAGACATCGAGAGAGGTTATCCGCTTCGCAAGAGGTGACGCACCGATACTGCACGAAGCGGCGCGAGCATTCCGTAACAGAGAACCACGATGGGACGAGCAGCTTTTTGGGTCGGTACAAAGGTTGAAACGTGACGAGAGTGAAGAAGACGGCACTATCACGCTCCGGGCATCCATTGGAGGCAAGACTGAGTCGGTTACTGCTGTTCTCAGTCCACAAGACTACGAGCTAGCTATTCAGGCTCACCAACATCGTGCTCCCGTCATAGCAACAGGAGATCTTGAACGCGTCGGTCAGCGATGGCGACTGAGCAGCGCTAGCATCGCCGATGTCATTTTCGAGGAAGATGCAGAAGACGAGGGCGAGAGAGAGTAACAACCGGCAATGCCCTTTGGTCACTATCGGTGGCGCGGTCTCTGCGGGAGATGGCAGTCCTCGGCGGTTGCGGGCCCGAACCCTACAGACGCAACTCGTACCAGAAGGAGCGCCAGTCGAGCACGAAACCGAGGCCCTCGTAGACGCGGATGGCGGGTGGGTTCTCGCTGTCGACCGTGATCTCGAGGCCCGGCGAGCCGAGTTCGAGCAGCGCGTCCATGCCCGCGCCCGTCACCGCCCGACCCAGCCCCTGCCCCTGCCGCCCCGGCAGCACGCCCACCATGCCAACGATGCCCGGCGCGTCCTCGGCCTCCCGGTGGCACCAGCAGTAGCCGACGAGAGCGCCGGCCTCCTCCAGCAGGACGACGGGGTCCGGGCGGAGGTCCGGCAGCTCGAAGATGCGGTAGGCGATCTCCTCCGGCGTGTTGGGCGCGTAGCCCCAGCTGCCGGTGAACGCCGTGTTCTGCACGTCCGTGACGGCCGGTGCGTCGGCTGGTCCGGCGAGGCGGAGCGTCATGCCGTCCGGCACGGGCGCGTTCGCCGGTTCGACGCCCTCGCGCCGCAGGTGGAGGTGCGTGCGGATGTGCGCCCAGCCGCGCTCCACGAGCGCGTTGCGCCTCGCCTCGTCGGACTCCGGCACGTCCACCTGGAGAACGCCCAGTCCGGCTGCGCGGGCGCGCTCCGACGTCTCCCGCAGCAGCGCGTCGCCCGCGCCGCCGCCCCGGTGCTGGTTGCTGCCCCGCATCTCCAGCACGCCGCGCCCGACGGCGGGCTCGCGGATGAGGCTGGCGAAACCCGCGGGCGCGCCGTCCTCGTCGAAGGCGAGCATGCAGTCGCGCTCCGGGACGATGTTGGGCTGCGCCAGCCAGCGCGCGAGCGCCGAGGTCTCGGCGGACGAGGCCGCGTGTCCGAGCCGGAGCGCAGCAAGCGTCTCCAGGTCTGCGGGTGTGTAGGAGCGTATGGTTGGAGGGTTCGGCATGAGCGAGGGAGAACGCGTATCATCTTACCAGACCCCCACCCGATCCCACGGAGGCGCATGGAAACGATCGACACTCCCGAACGGGCCATGCTCGTGATACCACACCCCGACGACGGCGAGTCCGGCGCGGCAGGCAGCGTCGCCAAGTGGTCGCGCGACGGCTCCCGCATCCTCTACGTCGTCTGTACGAACGGCGACAAAGGCTCGTCCGACCCGGAGATGACGAGCGAGTGGCTCGCCGCGATCCGCGAGGAGGAGCAGCGCAAGGCGGCCGCGACCGCGGGCGCCGAGGAAGTCGTCTTCCTCGGCTACGGCGACGGCGAGCTCGAGGACACGCGCGAGTTCCGCGGGCGTCTCGTCGAGCAGGTGCGACGCTGGAAGCCCGACGTGGTGCTGGCGATGGACCCGGTACGTCTGGAATCGCACGGCCACCACGACCACCGCATCTCCGGCCAGGCAGCGATGGATGCCTGCTTCCCCTATGCGCGCGACCATCTGCACTACCCGGAGCACATCGCGCAGGGGCTGGAGACGCACAAGGTCGGCTCCATCCTCCTCTGGGGCTCGGAGAAGCCGGACGTGATCGTCGATATCGCCGACACGATCGAGACAAAGATGCAGGCGCTCGCCGCGCATGAGAGCCAGCTCTCATCGGACCCCGTGCGCATCGAGGGCTTCGTGAAGCGGCGCGCCGAGACCGCAGCCGAACGCGCCGCGGAGCACGGCTACGACCTCACCTACGTGGAGCTGTTCCGGCGGATCAACTTCCGACGCTAGGGACAATGTCACGAGTTGCTGATACACTCGTATCGGCATATGGACTGGCAAAGCACCTACCGCATCGCCCTCAGCCTCATCGCGCTCCTCGCCTTCGCGGGCGCAGCCTGGTTCGTCGTCGCGCCGGAGCCCAGCCCCGGCGTCGAAATCGTCCGGCCCACACCCGGCATGGGCGCCACTGCATCGCTGGGGGAGTCGAGAGCTGAGGCGCCCCCGGCCAGCGAAACGCCGCTCTCGGTGAACCTCAACACCGCCTCCGTGCAGGAGCTGATGACGCTCCCCGGCATCGGCGAGACACTCGCCGGGCGCATCGCCGCCTACCGCGAGGAGAACGGGCCCTTCCTGCGCGCCGACCAGATCATGGCCATCTCGGGCATAGGGCCGGGCACCTACGAGAAGCTGCGCAGCCATATCCGTGTGCGCGAATAACTGCAGGCTTGTCTCGTTGATAATCCTCCAACGCGCCCGTATCCTTGCCGCCTGATGATTAGCAGCGATTCCTCCACCGATGCTGTCCCTCGGGTGCCGCTCCTGCCGGGCGAATCTATCGAGATGGTGTTCGATGCCCGAAACGGCCTCGTTTCGGAGTCGGACCCCCGCGGCGAAGCGCTCGTGGTCACCAGTGAGCGCGTCGTGCAGGACGGTGTGGCCGAAGGTGCGCGTGTCGTGAGCATGTTCCCGCTCCAGGACCTTTCGGCCGTGGAAGTGTCGGATAGCGGACGGTCGTTCGAGCGGTTGGCACAGGGCATCACGCTGGTCGCTGCCGGTCTGGTGCTCGGGGGACTGAGCTGGTTCATCCTGGAGATCCAGGTGCTCTCGGTGATCCTGGGCGGGTTGCCCATCCTGGCGGGCATCTACATGCTCACCGGCTGGGCGTTCCCTGACACGGAGGGCGCTCTCCACCTCTACGCGCCGGGCCATGCCATAGCCCTTCCACTGCGGTCCCCCGCAGCCAGAGAGGGCGTTTACGCGGCGATGCGGCGCATCTACGAACTGCGGTGGGTGGACCCGGTCGTACTGGAAGACGAGGACGCCGTGGCGGTCATCTCCCTGCCCGTTGAAGCTGAAGAGGAAGGGGAGCCCAAGACGATGGAGTCGGAGCTCACCAGGCTCGTTGAAGAGGCCGACGAAGAGGCGGACGAAGAAGAATCCGCAGCCCCGGCGCCGGAACAGCCGCGCTCGAGCTTCTGGGACCTCTTCCGACGGAAGTCGTAGCCCCTACGCCCGCCATCACTGCTTCCGTTCGATCGTCATGAGAGCCAATGGGCCCGGCCCAACGCTGAGGCTGCCGCCTCTCCCCAACGAAAGACGACCGCCCCGCGCCACTATATGGGCCGCCTGCCCCAGCTTCTGGCGCCCCAGCGTTGCGCCGCCGCCCTGCAGCGAGCGCCACGCGTCCTCCAGCACGCGGGACAGCAGCGCGGGCGGCAACGCCCGCAGCGCGCCCTTGGGCCACGACACCGACGACACCGAGCGTTGCTCGACGTCCCGCACGGCCTCCGCGGCGAGTTGATCGAGCAGCGCGTCGTCATCGGCGGCGCGCCCAGCGAAGCCTGCCAAGGCCGCACGGACGTGCGGGTTGAGCTCGGCGAGCTCTCGCAGCACACGCAGGCGGACACGGTTGCGGGCGTATCGCAGCGAGCGATTCGTGGCGTCGCGGGCGGGGCGGATGCCCGACTCCGCGCAGACAGCCTCCGTGTCGGCGCGGGTGACGTGCAGCAGCGGACGCAGCAGCGTGAGTGTCCGGCCGTCGACGTTGCGCTCGGAGCACTCGCGGATCGCACCCGCGCCGCGCAACCCGGTCCCCCGCGCCAAGCGCAGCAGCACCGTCTCAGCCTGATCGTCCTGGGTATGGGCGGTGAGCACGGCGACCGCTCCGCGGGCCGTTGCAGCCTCGGCGAGGAAGCGGTAGCGGGCTTCCCGCGCCCCAGCTTCGTCAGAAGGCGACTGCGCTGCGCCTGACGTGAACGGCACGCCGAGCGACTCGGCTGCGCGCCGAACGGACGCGCGCTCCCGGCGGTCCGCCGTTGGGCGCAGGCCGTGGGAGAAGTGCGCGGCCACCATGCGCCGCCGCGTTCGCGCCCCGATCTCCGCTGACGCCAAGAGCATCGCCATCGAGTCCGCACCCCCGGAAACAGCGAGTAGCAGCGCGCCTCCATCCAGCCGCTCGCGATGGCGTGCAAGCGCGCGGCGCATCGCCATCGCCACTCGCCGTGTCGCGTCGCGTGAGCGGTCGGACGTCATTCCTCTTCCGGTTCAGGGTCCCGCCTGACGCGCACACGTCCGATGCGGACGCCCTGCATCTCCAGCACGGCGAAGTGCAGGTTCCCGAACGAGACCTCCGCTCCGACCTCCGGTATGCTGCCCAATTGCTCCAGCAGGAAGCCTGCGACCGTCTCGTACTCACCGGTGGGCAGGTCGAGCGACAGCAGCTCGTTGGCCTCCGCGATGGAGAGTCTGCCGTCCAGGTACGCGGTGTACTCGTCCAGCATCTCCACCTGAGGCTCTGCGCCCTCCTCGTCTCCCCCTTCCTCCACCCTGCCGACGATGGACTCAACCAGACGCTTGAAGGTAACGAGGCCCGCCACGCCGCCGTACTCGTCCGCCACCATCACGATGGGGTCGCCGTTGGAGCGCATCTCGTCGAAGAGGTCGTCCAGGCGCTTGGTCTCCGGGACGAAGCGGGGAGGCCGGGACTCCACCGGGGCCGGGGAGTCCGGCTCCGCGCCGCCCGCCAACTGGCGCACAACGTCCTTCACGCTGATCGTACCGACGATGTCGTCGAGCTGGTCGCGCACGACGGGGAAGCGGGTGTGGTAACTCCCGCCGTAGAGGTTGAGGAAATCCCGGATCGTCGCGCCGGCCTTGACGGTCACGATCTCCGGACGCGGCGTCATCAGTTCGCTGACGCGCCTGTCCCCGAAGTTCAGTACGCGGCGGATGATGTCGGCTTCGCCTTGCTCCACCGCGCCGGACTCGCTGCCCACCTCTACCATCGCCCTGATCTCTTCCCCGGTGATGAGGCGGTTGATCGAGCCGCCGCCGAACAGCCTGGCGATGCTGAGGCTGATCGTTTGCAGGACGAAGGAGACGGGCTTGAGCACCCAGCCGACCCCTTGGATGGTGGGCGCCACGATGATGGAGACGCGCTCCGCGTGCCGCGCCGCCACCGTCTTCGGGATCGTCTCGCCGAAGATGAGCAGCACGACGGTCACGGCAGCCGTGGCGACGATAACGGCGTGGTTGTCGTCGTCGATCAGCCGCGCCGCGATGAAGGTGGCTATGGCCGCCAGTCCCGTGTTGACGAGATTGTTGCCGAAGAGTATGGGCGGCAGCAGCCGCTCCGGGTGTTCGACCATGCGCTCGACGCGCGCGGCGCCTGCCGCTTTGTCAGCAACGAGGCGCCGCAGGCGCACCCGCTGCACGGAGAGCAGCGCGGCCTCCGAGCCGGAGAAGAATGCCGAAAGGAGAAGAAACACCGCCACCAGGATCAGGCTGAGGGTGGGGATATCGCTCGACATGATTGGAACCTCCCTCCGCTGCCGGGTTAGCGTCCCGGCGGAGGTAACTCTGTCACGGCGTGGATGGTAGCATAGGGAAGGCGCATAGCCTCTCTGCCGATATGCTCATCCTCGGTATCGAAAGTTCCTGCGACGAAACCGCCGCCGCCGTGGTGGAGGACGGTCGACGCGTGCTGTCCGACACGGTCTCGTCGCAGGTGGCGCTGCACGCGCGCTACGGCGGTGTCGTGCCGGAGGTGGCCTCGCGTCAGCACCTGCTGCAGATCGTGCCCGTCATCGAGGGCGCACTGAGCGAGGCCGAGGTTGAGCTCGCCGACATCTCCGCCGTCGCCGTCACGTACGGCCCAGGACTCGCCGGCGCGCTGATGGTAGGCGTGAACGCGGCGAAGGCGCTGGCGTTCGCGCGCGGCCTGCCGCTAGTGGGCGTTCATCATCTGGAGGGACACACCTACGCCGCATGGCTGGAGTTCGACGACCCTGCAACGGACCCGGGCTTTCCCCTCATCGTCCTCATCGCTTCCGGCGCGCACACCGACCTCATCCTCATGCGCGGCCACGGCGACTATGAGCTGCTGGGCCGCACACGCGACGACGCCTCCGGCGAGGCGTTCGACAAGGCGGCGCGGCTCCTCGGACTCGGCTTCCCCGGGGGGCCCGTGGTACAGCGCACTGCCGAGGGCGTGACGCCCGGTTTCCAACTGCCGCGCGCATGGCTGAAGGGCACGCTCGATTTCAGCTTCTCCGGCCTGAAGACCGCGCTGCTGCACAAGGCGCAGAAGCTGGGGGTCTACCCGGCGCCGGAGGGAGGCGCTGACCCGGAGGTCGTGGCCGAGCTCGCGGCGGCATTCCAGGATTCGGTGGTGGACGTCATCTCGGCGAAGGCGGCGGAGGCAGTCCGCATGTACGGCGCAAAGGGGCTCGTGCTCGGGGGAGGCGTCTCCGCGAACGGCCCGCTGCGGCAGGCGTGCAGGGACAGGGTCTTGGCGCCCGTGCTCATCCCGGCGCCGCGCCTCTGCACGGACAACGGGGCCATGATCGCCGCCGCTGGCTACTACCGGCACACCAGGGGCACATCGCACGGACTCGACCTCGACGTTGCGCCGAGCCTTGCCCTGGCATGAAGGATTGAATACATGTACGTCGGACGCATCGTCGCGGCGGGCAGGACGCGGGGCGGCTACAACGCCGTCGCCTACCGCGTCTCCAGCCGCTCTTTCCCAAACCGCATGGCCGTGGACCGCGAGGGCACGATGGTCATCGTTCCACGCCCCGGCTTCGAGAGCGACCTGCAGCAGAGCCCGTATATCTCCTACAACGCGCTCCGGCTGGCCGGCGACTGGGCCATCGCCACCAACGGCTCCCACACCGACCCCATCACTGAGAAGGTGAACGCGGGCCTTCCCGTGCGCGACGCGATGGCGCTGACGCTGCTGGCGATGGACTACGAGCACGATGCCTACGACACGCCGCGCATCGCCGCGGCGGTGCCCCTGCGCGGCGACACCGGCTGGATGGCCGTCGTCCGGCGCAACGGGCTGGTCGTGCGAGAGGTGCCGCTGCAGGATGGCGTCGCCCGTTACGTCGCCACCTACGAGACGAACGACGTTCGGGACGACCAGTCCAGCGACTTCGACGCGTCCACGGCAGCGGAAGCAGCGCTCTTCACTGTTACTGGCGGCGCGTTCGCGGGATTCGAGAAGCCGGTCACGAGCGTCGCCGCGCTTGCGAACGACGCTGGCTTCGCCCTGGGCGTCCACGTAGTGGAGTAGATTACCTACCGATGTCAGGGACACCATAAGTTATCATATGGTGATAACTTATGGTGTGCGAGATAGCCTGTGGATGTCGAGTTCGCGGACGATGAGTTGGACCGCTTGGAGACTGACCTCCGGTTCGATGCGGGATTACCTCTGGGCGCCGTCAGGGGTTACCGCAAGGTCATCGGCTGGATTCGCGCGGCTCAGGATGAGCGAGACCTCAGACAGATGCGGTCGCTGCATTTCGAGAAGCTTCGTGGCGACGGGAGTCATCAATACTCGATGCGTGTGAACAATCAATACAGGCTCATCGCTGAGGTAGGGAAGTCAGACGGACGCTCCAAATTCGTCTTGGTAGAGATCGTCGACTACCATTGAAACGGTGCAGGTGGGAGGTATGGATAGATGGAACGAGCAGTAGCAGAGGTGTTCCCACCGGGTGAATACATCAGGGATGAGATTGAGGCACGGGGCTGGACTCAGCGCGACCTTGCAGGGGTGCTTGGCAGAAGCGAGCCGAAGGTCAGCGAACTGATCAATGGCAAGCGGGCGATTACAAGCCAGACTGCTAGGGAACTGGCTGCCGCCTTCGGGACAAGTGCTGAGGTCTGGCTCAATCTTGAGATGCGCTGGCAGTTATGGCGTGACCAGTCTTCTGTCGCTGAGGTAGAGCGCCGGGCCAGGCTCTTGGATGAAGAGAAGGCAGCTCTCCACGCGTCTGCTTAGAGCAACCGGCGCAGGCGCGGGTTCGGCGGGAGCGGCTCCGTTTCCTGGGGCACCTCGCGGTCGCTGATGGTGCGGATGTTGGGCATGAACGTCACCGGCGCGGCGGAAGCGATGTAGCTCACGTCGTGGAACACGTCGACAGGCGCGCCCTCGTCCAGCAGTTGCGTGATGCGCTCCGGCGTGAGGCGTCCGCTCAGGACGATGCCGACCTTCCGCGCGCTCATGCTGTCCAGCTTCTCTCGCACGCGCTGCACGTCCTCCGCGGCGACCGGCTTCCCGCCCGCAGTGCGCGCCAGGCGAACGCTGTCCAGGCTCGGGCCCGAGGCTCGCGCAACCTCCTCCACCTGGGTCACCAGGTCTTTCCTCGGGTCCACGTAGGCGATGCGCTGCACGTCCGGAGCAACGGCCTTGTCGAACGCAATCATCGCCTGCACGGCGGTGCCCATCAGCTGCACGAGCGCGCCGGAGACCGTGGCCACGGGCGCGGTGCCCGCGAGCTGGGCCCCCAGCACCGTCGATCCGGAGACGCAGCCTCCAACGACGGCGGCATAGTCCATCAGCGCCGCGACCGAAGGATGCACGTTGTGCGCTCCGAGCGACACGACCGGGACGCCGTTCGCAGTCTTTACAAGGTCCCGTGCGGCGGTCGCCCAGCCGGTCTGGTGCGCGAGGACCCCGCAGATGGCAGTCTCGTACAACCCGAAGGACGAGTAGGGGGCCTTGATCTCCAGACAGACCTCGTTCTGCGAGACGTGCGAGCCTTCCTCGACCGCCCACAACTCGCGGTTGCCCTCGGAGGTCACCTTACCGATAAGCGCCTTCACCTCCAGCGAGCCACTGAGCACGGCCTCACGGCTGGCGGAGAACTGCATGGAGACTGTGGGGTTCAGCCCTTCGCTGCGGAGGATACGCTGCGTCCGGTGCAGGTAAACGTCGGCAGTGTCGCCGGTGATCACCGACGGACGTACTTCGAATGTGGGGTTACGCAGCTGCATGATGCAGGCCCATGCGGGAGGGCGTGTAAATGCTATGCCCCACGGAACGGCGCTTCAATACGCTGAACTTCCCCGATTTGCACTGGTGTGCGCATCATGGCGCCCGCACGTCCGGCAACCCGCCAAACCGGAGCCGAGCGAGGCCGCGCAGGTCATCCAGCGCCGTCTTCACGACCTTCACCCGCGTGTCGGGGTCTTCCTCCCAGGCAACGGGGACCTCCTTCCACCGGAACCCCCGCTTCTCCGCAATGATGAGCAACTCCGTGTCGAAGAACCACCCGTTGTCCTGGATGTGCGGAAGCAGCGCGTCCGCCGCGGCCCGGCTCATCGCCTTGAAGCCGCACTGCGCATCGCGGAAGTGCGTGCCCATGCTCAGCCGGATGATGCGGTTGTAGGTGCGGGAGATGAACTCCCGCTTGAACGACCGCTCCGTCTGTGATTCGCGCGAGAGCCGCGAGCCCCAAGCCAGGTGGCAACCCTCGTCCACGATGGCGGCGACGAGCGGCGGGAACGCGTCCAGCCCCGTCGAGAGGTCGACGTCCATGTACGAGACCACGTCCGCCGTGCTCTCGCGCCAGGCACGCTTCAGCGCCCTCCCCCGCCCGCGCTCGTCCAGGTGGATGACGCCCACCTCGTCCGGGCGCGACTCAGCGAAACCGGTGGCGACCGCCAGCGTCGCGTCGGTCGAGCCGTTGTCGGCGACGGCGATGCGCCACTCGTGCGGGAGGTTGTCGCGCAGGAAGGCGCCCAGCGCCTCGATGCAGCGCCCGAGCGAGTGCTCCTCGTTCAGCACCGGTATGACGACGTCAACGGTTGCCATCGGCTATTGCTGCTCCCTGAGGGCTGCGGCTACGGCGAACGGGTCTGAGGCTATGACGGGCTCGGCGAACAGTTCCATGCTGCCGATGTCGCTCGACCTCACGCCGAGCGGGCCCCGGTCCACGACGCGGAGCACGCACGGGAAGCCCTGCCAGTCCTCGACAGTTGCGCGCAGGGGCGGCAACAGTCCCCCCGCGTTGAACGACTGCACGCCCAACGCGTCGCGGAACACCGCGAGCGCCCCGTAAAGCGCGTCGGCAGCGTCCTCGTCAAACGCGGGCGCGAGGATAATCGTCTCCTTCTCCTTCGTGGGCGTGAGGCTTGCCAGGAGGCGAACGCTTCCCCGCGTCCATCCAAGGCCGAGCGCGGCGTGCGTCGCCGCGAGGTCGTCGAAGTAGTCCGCGCCGTGCTCCTCGCGGTACACGGCGGCGGAGCGGCGGAGCGTCTCGATGCGGGCGTAGTGGCGTCCACGCGCTAGCTGTACCTGTGCGTGTCCGTGCACGATGGAGCCTCCGGCGCGCCAGAGGCAGTTCCAGAGGAAGAAGGGGTAGACGGCGTCGGGGTCGGCCTCGTGGGCAGCGGCGAACCAGCGGTTCGCCAGTTCCACGGAGGCGCGCACGGACGCGCGGTCGAACCGCAGCGGGTCTGCCTCGGAGAAGATGAGCAGGCTGTGGTGCGCGTCGTACTTCGCCACGTTCGCAGCGGTCAGCGCGGCGTCGTTGCGGAGGCGTCCGAACAGGTCCTCAGGCGTATTCTCCTCCGAGCGCGCCCACGGATCGTTCTCCAGTTCGTCGTCGATGCCCGGCGGCGCGCCGCTCCGCATCGGACGCCGTGCGCGCAGCTCGTTGAAGATGGCCGACTCGCCGGTGACGAGGTTCGAGACACGCACGATGCGCTGCGACTCTACCGCCGCCACGCTGCCGAACGTGCGCTCGACCCAAGGGGCCATCGTCGGCGGGACGCGCAGGCGCCCCTCGCTTTCGGTCACGTCGTAGATGCGGCGGAAGCGTTCGGTGTCGCCCGGCGCGAGGCGTTGCACCTGTTCGCGCAGGTCCAGGATGGAAGGGGACAGTGAGGCAGCGGTCAAAGCGTCGTGTCTGTGGGGTTGGTGGCCGTGAGTGTGCGTTCGAGCGACAGCTTGTCGAGTTGCAACTGTACGGGGATTGGGTACCTGCCGGTGAAGCAGGCGTCGCAGAACCCCGTGCCGGACGGGTCGCCGCTGACGGCCTCGTGCAACTGATCGACGCTCAGGTACCCGAGCGAGTCCGCGCCGATCTCCTTGCAGATCTCGGGGATAGACCTGCCCGATGCGATGAGCTCGGCCTTCGTGGCCATGTCCACGCCGAAGAAGCACGGGTCGATGATGGGCGGCGCGCAGACGCGCACATGCACTTCACGCGCGCCCGCCTTGCGGAGCAGCGCGACGATGCGCGGCGTGGTCGTGCCACGGACGATGCTGTCGTCCACGACCACCACACGCTTCCCGCTGAGCACTTCCGGCAGGGGGTTGAACTTGTTGCGCACGCCCAGCTCACGGAACCACTGGTCAGGCTCGATGAACGTCCGGCCCATGTAGCGGTTCTTGATGAGTCCATAACTGAAGGGGATGCCGGACTCCTGCGAATAGCCGATGGCGGCGGAGTTGGCCGACTCCGGCACCGGGATGACGATATCCGCGTCCGCCGGATGCACACGAGCGAGCACCTCTCCCATACGTGTCCGGGAAGTGTGGGTCAGGCGCCCGTCCAATATCGAGTCCGGGCGCGCGAAGTAGATGTGCTCGAATATGCAGTGCGCCTTGCGGGTGCCCGGCACCTGCGACGGGATGCTTCGCAGGCCGCTGCGGTTGATGACGACCGTCTCTCCCGGCTCGACCTCCCGTACGAACTGAGCGCCGACGTGGTCCAGCGCGCAGCTCTCCGAGGCGATGATCCAGCCGCTGTTCCCGATGCGCCCGATGCAGAGCGGACGTACACCGAGCGGGTCGCGGATGCCGAGCAGTGTGTCCGGCGTGCAGACCACGAGCGAGTACGCGCCCTTGACCGAGCGCATGATGTGAGCCGTCTTCTCGTCCCACGAGTCCCCGGGCGCCCATGCCAGCAGGTGCGTGATGACCTCCGAGTCCGTGCCGGTCGAGCAAGTGACGCCCCAGTCGTCCAGCAACCGCTGACGTATCTCAGCCGCGTTGATGGCGTTGCCGTTGTGCGCGAGCGCCAGTTCGACGCGCGGGCCCTTGGAGACGATGGGCTGCGCGTTCAGCGGGCTGCTGGAGCCAGTGGTGGAGTAGCGCGTGTGCCCGATGGCGATGTGGCCGGGCAGGCGCTCCAGGTCCTCCTGGCGGAAGACGTTGGAGACGAGGCCCTGGTTCGTGAAATTGCGGATCGCCCGCCCGTCCGCGGCGGCGATGCCGGCGCTCTCCTGGCCACGGTGCTGCAGGGCGAACAGCCCGTAGAAAGCAACCTGTGCGGCTTCGTCGCCGGTCGTTCCGGGGAGGTATGCGCCGATGACCCCGCACGCTTCGCGGGGAGCGTCGGACTCAACGACAGGCAAGCTACGGCCTATTGCCAAGAGAGCCTCGCTCCGGGGGGTCAGGACTGGTAACAGGATGTTAACCGTTGATGGTCAAACAGGCAAACCGGCGCACCGAAAGTTTTGGACCGATTGCTACCGCGCTGCTGCGGCAGACCCCAGGCCCGCCAGCACCTCGGCGGTCGGGCGGACGGCGCACCACTCGGCCAGCGAATCGAGGTCGGGCGAGTCCGGCGGGTACGTGGCATCGGCGATGACGGTGATGTCGTAGCCGAGCGTGACGCCGTCGAGCGCCGTCGCCCACACGCACCCGGTCACGGCGCCGCCGGTCATCAGCAGCCTGCGGGCGTTCAGGTTGCGCAGGATGCGGTGCAGCGGGGTGTAGCCAAAGCCGCTGCCGCCCTTCTTCTCGACCACGTAGTCGTCTCCCTCCGGATTCAGTTCGTCCACCATCTCTGCGCCCCACGTGCCGTAGGCGCAGTGCGTTACGCCCGGCGGTAGCGTGCGTGCGCGCCGGTGCGTCCTGCTGTGAACATCGTCCGAGTTGTCCTGGCGCCGCACCACCCTGACGTAGATGACGGGCCAGCCCCGCTGGCGCATCGCCGCGCTCAGCTTCTGCGTGTTCTGGACGATGTTCAGCCGCTTCTCCTCCGGCATCGGGTCGCTCAGGCCGTAGAGGACGTGCGGACGCTCCGCGTTCATGAAGTCGTTCTGCATGTCCACCAGCACCATCGCGTAGTCCGGGCCTGACCGCGCAGGCTCCGCCTCGGCGGCGGCAGCGGCGAATACGTCCTCCGGCGAGACGACCTCAGCCTGCTTGCGCGGCGCGTGCAGTTCGGCGGCACTCGGGGGGTAGAGCGCGTCCTGGACGACGAACTGCTCGTAGCCCAGCCGTCCGCCTGTCCGCGCGGTCTCTGCGATCGAGTCGGTCACGCCGCCGCCAACGACGACGCACTGGGTAACGCCGAGGTTTGTGAGGAGGCGGTCCAGGTGGGTGTTGTCGTAGGCGCTGTGCCCCTTCTTGACGACGACGTAGTCGTCGGTCGCGGCATCGAGGCCGTCCATGAGCTCCGCGCCCCACGAGTCTTCGATGAAGAACGAGCCGACCTCTGTCCGCTGGCGCTCCAGCCAGAGGGGTGCGTATGTGCTGTCGGCGTAGTCGGGGCGCAGGCTGGTCTTCACCCATACGATGGGCCTCCCCGCCTCGCGCATGAGGTCGACGAGCCTTCCCCATACGTCCAGCAGGCGGGATACCTCGGCGGCGTTGGGCGCCTGCCCTGCGCACCCCAGCGCTCCGTCCGGATGGAGCGCGTCCCGCTGAACGTCGACCAGCAACAGCGCGGCGTGATCCAGAACGAGTTGCATCTACCACACCTCCTCGCGCCTCAGGATGCCGGGGTCATCATAGGCGCGCAATCGCCTGCGCTCAAGCGCCCGACCCTCCGGTACCCGCCCCTCTCAGTCGCTCCCCTGTCGCAACTTGCAGGCCCCCCAGAGCGAGCATATAGTCAGCGCCGTAAACCCCAAAGGAGGCTTCTCATGCATAGAGTGACTATCATGAAGTTGACCGTCGCGGACGAGAACGCCGAGCGGTTCGAGGAAGCCTGTCGCGAGCAGACGGGGCGAGTGAAGGAGAATGAGCCGGGAACAGTCCTGTGCACATTCATCCGGAGAAACAACCAGGCCTCGACCATCCTGCCGATGCCGCCCAACGGACACACCGACTACATCCACCTGCAGGCGTACACCACCCAGGAGGCTGACGACCACCACCGCGAGCTCGAGCGAGAGTGGTGGGGACCGACGTTCCGCAGCTTGCTGGCCGCGCCGTTCACCGGCGAACGCTACATGACGCCGGACATCACCACCGGTATCACCCGCGATTTCGACTGGGGCCCGCACCAAAGGAGCTTCGTCTTCCATCGCTTCCAGATAAAGGAAGGCCAGGACGAAGAGTTCGAGGAACAGGCGTCGCACCAACTCGGCGTCGTGACGAAGGGTGAACCCGGGACGAAGCTCTACACCTTCTGCAAGCGCCCGACGGAGGGTTCCGCATTCCTGCCGAGTTCGAACCCGGAGCGGACCGAGTACCTGCACATGAGCATCTATGAGGACGAAGACGCCTGGCAGCAGCACCGACGCCTCGAACATCGCGACGACGGCAAGTGGTGCTGGGGTCCCACCTACCGCCAGTACATCGCGGTGCCATTGGTGAATGAGCAGTTCCGGAGTGAGCAGATCGTCTGCGGGTTGAGTCGGGACGCTCAGTGGGGGACCGTGTACGCGGACGTGGACATCGCCCCGTTCGGTTAGGCCAACCGGTAGCATGGCGTTTCAGCTGAGTTGGCCGCGCCGAGCGTTAGCGGGGCCGAGTCGGTTCGTTGCCTGCGACAGGGTATGAGTAGACCCTCCGGCTACCTTCGGGGGTGCAGAGCTTACAGTGCGGCGCTAGTCTTACGGCAACCGGGACGAACCGAACTTCACGCAGGACAAGGGAGTCGCCTATGCCAGCCATCAGGGTGCTCATCCAAGCCAACCATGCAGAGCCGGATGCAGTTATCCCCGCATTGAATGAGCACGCAAAGCGGGCGCGCGAGGAGCCGGGGTGCCTGCAGTTCGAGTTCTTCCGGAGCGGCGACATCACAGAGAACCTGTTGCAGTTGGAGCTGTGGGAAAGCGTCGCTGCGTTCGATGACCACTGGCAGAAGCACCCGCAGTCCGCTTTCATGCTCGCGCCGGCGAACCAGTTGCAGTCGCCATACCACTACGGCTCACCCGAGCGTCCGCGGCGGCACGGGGACAGCGGCGTCGAGTTCTACCGCCACGCTTATTCGCGCGTCAGCGATGGCGTGTGGCTTCCTACGGACGAGAGCCAACTGCCCCGGACCATCCGCTGGCCGTCCTATACCGGTGTGCGCATCATCAACCAGAGCACGGAGGACCCTGCGACGGCGGGCGACCGCACGCGCTATATCAATGACACGCGTGCTGAGCCGGGCTGCACCCAGTTCGAGCAGTTCAGGAGCGTCGAGTTCCCTGTCCACACGGCCAACCTCGAGCTGTGGACGACGCCACGCATCTACGACTTTCACTACCTGAACCGCATCATCCAGCAACAGACAGGCACGATCACCCGGCCGCCGCAGGTGGGGCCGCGCATGGAGCGTGTTTACGGAACGAACGGGTTCGAGTTCTACCAACACTCCTACTACGGCCTGGTCGACGGTGTATGGCAACCCGAGAATGAGCAGGAGCGCATGGTAACCGTCCGCTGGTCATAGACCCACGGGCGATAGGCGAACAACCGCGGCGCTGGCATGCACAATCGCAGCGCCGCCGACAGGAGGAACCGATGTATAACGGAACGAAGGTGCTCGACGTCCACAGCCACGTGCGGCCCCACCGGGCGGCCTACCTGTTCTTCAACGACCTGGTGCACTCACGGTTGTCCTTGGAGAGCCCCATCGGGCCGGGCAGGCACTCCGGCATCCCCGGGATGCGGGACGAGGACTTCCAGTCCATGGCCTCTAGCCATGCCGCCTACCTGGACGAGCGGAACATCGATACGCAGATCCTTACCTCCCACCCTCTGCGCGTCTTTGGCTGGTTGGAGCCTTTCCTCTTCAGGAGCTGGGTCAGCTATATCAACGATATGATCTTCAAGATTGCGCAGGCCGAGCCTTCCCGCTTCGTAGGCGCCTGCTACGTGCCGCAGGACCCCGCGGCGGCGGACACTGCCGGTTGCACGGAAGAACTTGAACGCTGCGTCAAGGAGTACGGCTTCGTAGCGGTCTCAGTGTCACCCGACATCTCCGGGAAGCACGACTCACCGCCCATGAGCGATCCCTACTGGTACCCGCTGTACGAGAAGTGCCAGGAACTTGGCACGCCTATCATCGTGCACGGCACGGATGGGCTCGACCCCCGCTACCGGGCGCTGCCCAGGCAGTACTACCAGATGACCTTCGTGACTGAGCAGTACCTGGCTCTCTGCGCACTGCGGCAGAACGACCAGTTCGAGCGCTTCCCCGGCCTGAAGGTCATCGTCTGTCACTGCGGCGGAGCACTTGACCGCCACATCGGCGACTACCCCTGGCTGTGCCGGGACCGTGACATGTCCGCGAACCTGTTCTACGACACGTGCTCGTACGACCTGGACTTCCTCGCCACTGCCATCAAACAGCGTGGGCTCTCGCAGTTCTGCTTCGGCGTAGAGGCGCCCGGCGGCGGCGTAAACATCAGGCCGGGCACAGACAGGACCGCCGACGACATGGTGCCGATGATCACCGAGGACCCGATCCTGGGTTTCCTGACCGAGCAGGACAAGATGGACATCCTGCACAACAACCCCGCCAAGGTCTGTCCGGGCCTGGCCGATCCGGTCGCCACGAACGCCCGGGCCACGGTGCAAGCCTTCGCGCCGGATGGAGCCGTCACAGCGCCGACGCGCGGCTCGGGCCAGTCGATCAATCCAAACCCGTGGGGATTCGGCGAGCGGTAGCGCGCACCTCTTCAGGGTGTGACCGCCCGGTTCGGCAGGCTATTCTCGTTTCGGAGCACTCGGGACGGACGCCGTGGGGTAGACGTCGGACACGAGCCCGGGCACGCGGACCACGGGTTGGACTTGGTACGGGTCGTCTGGAACGGGGATGGGGCGCTCGCCGTCGATGTCCAGCGCCCTGTCGACCGTGTCGAACAGCTGATGCTTGTTATACGTAAGGTAGCTGGTGGCGGACAGGCGGATAGGGTCGCCGGCATGGAATGTGATGTACTGGAGCAACCGTTGCGCGAAGCCCTCCCCCGTGGCGTCCCATGCGAGCTTGACCAGGCGGATACGCTCCTCGGCGGAAACGCCGCCCCGCCCTTGCAGATACCGGTCGAGGTAGGGGCGCACCTCCTCGCTGTTCAGGTCGGCCTCGGAGGGTACGGAGAAGAACCCGCCGGCGACGAGGATCTGGATGATCTCGATCATGCGACGGAAGTGCCGGGCAGCCTCGATGTTGGCGCCACGACCGCCACTATTGCCGGGGAGCCATACTCCGTCCGGCCTCGGGCTCGCCATCGCGACGGACCCGTAGGACAGCGCCTTCGCCGTCTCCAGGTAGCCGATCATCTCTCCAAGCTTCTCCTGCACATGGAGGAACGCGTCGATACCCGACGTCTCGGCCAGTTTCATGGCGAGGCCTACATAGAACTCGAACAGGGCCACGGTGCGCATCCACCCTTGCATCCCCGTGAACGGCCCTCCACCACGACCCATGCTGTTCACGATGTCACCCGTGCCTGGCTTGCCGTCGATCAGGACACGCTCCCACGGGATCAGCACGTCATCGAACACGGCCAGGCAGTCCATCTCCTCGAAGCGGCTGCTCAGCGGGTGGTCCACGCCTGAGCGAGGCGAGCGCGACAGCGACTCCCGGCAGAAGTACTTAAGCCCGGGGGCGTCGTTGTCAACGATGAAAAGCAGCGCGTACATGTCGTCGCCCTGCGCGATGCCGCCGAAAGGGTTCACCAGGTTCGCCTCGGTAAGCGGAGCCATGGTGCCGACCATCTTCGCGCCGCGCACGATGATCCCCTCGTCGGTCTCTGCGACCTTGCCGAGGTGGAGGAACGGGTCCGCCTGCTGACCGGACGAGCGGGACCGATCTATCTGGGGACTGACCAGCACATGCGTGAGGAACAGGTCCGACTCGCGCATATGCTCGTAGTAGCCCTGCATGTTCTGCTCGTAGCGAGCGTCCACCCGCCCGTAGATCTGCTTGTTCAACGCCATGCCGGTGATGTACGCAGCCAGGAAGTCCGGACCGCGCCCCAGCACGCCGAAGCTGGCGTCAGCACGCAGCTTGAATGCGCGTTGCATCTTCGCCAGGTCCTCCTGCGAGCGGGGGATCATGAAAGCGGTGGACACGGGGTCGCCGGTCAGCGGGGACGGGTACGTGAGAGTGTCCCGATACGCCGGGTCGTGCTGCATGTCGTACAGCCGGGCAACCGACTGGATCGGGCCCTGGAACAGCGGCTCTTCGGTCACATCCTCGATGCGGCGGCCATCCAGGTAAACGCACATGTTCCGGCTCTTCGTCCGGAGGGCCTGGATGTATTCCTCACCTGTCCTTACCGCCATACTTCGCCTCCGTGCTCAAGACACAAGTTGCCGTAATTCCAACAGTGCTTTCCGCGCCAACGCCGCATTTCGTAGCGCACCCTCAGGCAGCGTTGCGGAATGTCCGGGCGCAGCCTATCATGGGCGCTCGTTCCCGTGCCAACCCAACACCCAAGGAGTGTGGGCATGACCACCACCAAGTCTGCGATCACGTTGAACCGCCACCCGGCAAAGCCCTGGGAGAAGACGTGGGACTCCATCTACACCGAGCTGCTCGGCACCCAGGTCCGCCTGGTGCATGGCAAGAAGTACGTCACACGTATGATCGAGACCGGTACCGGTGAGCCGCTCATCCTGATTCACGGCACCGGCGGCAGTGCAGAGTCCTGGTTCCGCAACATCCGGAACCTGGCGCACAACCACGGTTTCCACGTCTACGCCATCGACGCCATGTATCACGGCTTCTCGAGCAAGGAGCCCGTGACCGACGACCGTATCGGCACGCAGGTCGAGCACCTGTTGGACTTCATGGACGCCGAGGGCATCGAAAGAGCGCACATCGAGGGCGAGTCGATGGGCGCCTTCATCACCTTCCGCATGGCCATGGAGCATCCCGAACGGTGCCTGAAGGTCGTACTCAACACGGGCTCGCGCGTCAATTTCAAACGCACATTCGGCCCGGGCGGCCAGCCGCTGGAGGCGCTGCCGGTGTTGACCCAGGAATTGCTCGCCAATCCGACGCCGGAGACGGTGCGGCACCGGATGCAATGGCTGATGGCAGCGCCCGAGCGCGTCGACGAGGAACTGGTGGCGCTGCGGTTACAGTTCTTCAGCATGCCGGAGCTCCGGGAGGCGCAGCGCCAGACGGGCCCCGGCTCGGCGAGTCCAGCGCGCACGGCTCCGCTCTACGAAGAGGAAGACTGCGCACAGCTCACCGTGCCCAGCCTGGTGTTCTGGACCGAGTACAACCCGAACACCGGCCCGGACGTTGGCGAGTACTTCGCCAGCCTCATCCCCGGAGCCAAGTACTACTGCATGATGGACGCAGCCCACTGGCCACAGTACGAACACCCCGAAGAGCACGATCAGGTCATCGCCGACTTCCTGAAGGGGAAGCTCTGAAGCTAGGGCGGTGACCGGCGCCGCTGGCGCGGTCGCGAAATCGGAGAGACGGCATGACGATCTGGACAGACCTCATGGGAGCGCAGGTCCGGTACACCGGAAGGCGCTACCGGACAAGGGTCATCGAAGCGGGCAGCGGGCCTCCCTTGGTCCTGGCGCATGGCGGCGGCGGACACGCCGAACACTACAGCCGCAATGTGAACCGGCTCGCGAAGCACTTCCACGTCTATGCGTATGACATGCTCTGGCACGGGTTCTCTCCCGCCCCTGGCGTGGACGAGGACGCCATGCTCCGTTTCGACGAGCAACTCTTGGACCTGATGGACGCGGAGAACATCGAACGAGCGATCGTGGGAGGAGCGTCGTCCGGAGCGTTTGCGCCGCTGCGCCTGGCGATCAGCAACCCGGAACGAGTGCAAGGCCTCGTACTCGTCGTTCCGGGGCACATCCGCTATCCAGCGCGGGAAGCGACCGAAAGAGCCCAATACACGACGTTGCATTCACAGACCCATGACGCGCTGGCTGACGTGACCGAAGCGAAGATAAGGGCGCGTCTCGAATGGCTGATGGCCGACCCCGGCGCCGTCACCGATGAGCTGGTCGCTGTACGCACGTCGATCTACAGCAGCGAGCATGGCAACGCGGCCACGCGGGCCTACTACGCGCTTACCGAAAGCGAAGCCGGCCACAGGTTCGACGTCACCGAGGACGAGCTCCGTGGCCTGACCGTGCCGACGCTCGTTATCTGGGCACGAGGAGGCAACGGCGTCTCGCCACAGCGGGCGGAGTGGCTCTCGGAAGTCATCCCGAACGCGACGTACCGCCTGATCGAACCGGCCGGCCACTGGCCCCAGTGGGAGAAGCCCGAAGCACACGACAAAGCGATCATCGAGTTCGCTCGATCGATCCATTGATGTCGGAGATGGCCACCCCCAACGGCGCCTGCGCCGAGACCCGCGTCATGTGTTGCGAACGAGTGCCGCCACTTGACAGAACATTGTCGCCCGAATAAAGATGCGCCTGCGAAGATGCACACCGTGGAGGGTGCACCGGCGCGCAGGTCAACGAGTCCCTTTTGCAGTCCTAGGGTGGGGTAGCAGGTTGGGAGGCAGCCGGAACCGGTCCGACTGTCTGCATGAAAGGGGGGAGCCTGTGGCAGCGCGAGCGATCCGTTCACGACTCGTCACGGCGGGTGGTGTTCGGACCCACTACTCCGAGTCTGGTGAAGACAGACCCGTGATGGTGGGGCTGCACGTTGGCGGTGCCGGCTCGTCGGCGCAAGCCGGTGTGGGCCCGGCGATGCCGAGGCTCGGCGAACACTTCCGACACGTCGCGCACGACTCCGTCGGCGCCTACGGACTTGCCGACCCCAATGCCCCGGCGCCGTACGGCATCCAAGGCAGGGTTGACCACCTCGAAGCCTCTGGCGACGCCCTGTGCCCGGACAGGTTCTCCATCATGCGCAAACCCCCGGCTCCGGTTGGAAGCTGATGACGGCCGACGATCAAGGGAACGGTGCAACAGCACGGCGCGACACTGCTGAGAGTGCCCCCGCAGTACGGCTCGAGCGGCTGGTGAAGACATATCCGGGAAACCCTGTCCCCGCTGTCAACGACATCAGCCTGGACATCCTCGAAGGACAAGTGTTTACACTGCTGGGCCCCAGCGGCTGTGGAAAGACCACTACACTCCGGATGATCGCAGGTCTCGAGGCGGTCGACGACGGCAAGCTGCTCTTTAAGGACCGGGTCATCGTCGACACGTCGCGGGGCTACTCCATGCCCCCCCACAGCCGCGACGTGGGGATGGTTTTCCAGTCCTATGCCATCTGGCCCCACATGACGGTTGAGGACAACGTCGGCTTCCCGTTGAAAGTCAGACGCGAGAAGAAGGCCGCGGTCAAGGAACGAGTGACCAAAGCGCTGGAACTGGTGGGACTCGCCGGCTTGGAGAAGAGGCCGGCCCCGATGCTCAGCGGTGGACAGCAGCAACGAGTCGCTCTCGCTCGGGCGCTCATCTACGAGCCCAACGTGCTCCTGCTGGATGAGCCTTTCAGCAATCTCGACGCAAAGCTTCGGGAACAGATGCGGTTGGAAGTCAAGCTGCTGCAGAGGAAGACCGGAGTCACCATCGTTTTCGTCACCCACGACCAGGTCGAGGCACTCAGCCTCTCCGACCGGATCGCCGTGATGGACCTGGGCGTTGTACAGCAGATCGGGACTCCACACGAGCTATATCAGAACCCGGCGAACGCTTTCGTTCGCGACTTCCTGGGTAAGACGGTCCTCCTCACCGGTACCGTGAAGGTATCCAACCCTTCAGGCCAGGTTGCCGTGGAGATAGATGGGGCGCCGGGGTCCGCGGTGTTCGGAAGGAGCTCCACTGCCGAAGAGTTGGGAGTCGGGCAGGCAGTCAACGTAGCGATGCGGCCGGAGGACGTGAAGCTCACTGCCAACGATGGGCGCCAGGAGCCATCGACCGGCCTGCCGGGAGTTATCGAAACCCAGCAGTTCGTCGGTGAGAGGACCGAATACCGAGTCAAGCTGAGCGGGCAGCCTCCGCTGCTCGCGTATAGCGACTGGAGGCAGGCGTTCAGTGAAGGCGAAAGAGTATGGGTCAAGATCGAGGCTGATGCCGTGACGGTATGGCCTGGCTGGGCTACGGCGACCCGCATCGAAAAAGACTCGGATGAACCTTCGCTGGCATCCGCGGAGGCGGCGGCAAAGGTGTAGTGGCCGAAGCGACTTGCCACGCGAGGCAGGATATCTCGAGAGTTGAGAAGCACGAAAAAGCTTGGGAGGACAACGATGAAGAGGCTGATTTCGGTTCTACTTGCAGGTGTGATCAGCATTCTGGCGCTAGGTGCTTGTGGCGCCGACCCCACAGCAACGCCGATACCCACGGCAACACCGATCCCGATGGAGCCCTGGGAGATTGAGTGGAACGAGGTCGTTGCAGCCGCGCAGGCTGAAGGAACAGTGAGTGTATGGGTGGGCGGGGGCGGCCAGGCAGCAGTCGACCACCTCAAGGGCGCGTTCGAGGCGGCGTACCCGGGGATCACCGTCGACCTCTTCCAGGCCGCACGCAGCTCGGAGCGGGACTCCCGGTATCTCGAGGAATGGCGAGCCGGCATCACCAACGTTGACTTGTTCAACGGCGGCTCCTCCGGCGGTGACGGCCGCTTGAAGCCTGCCGGGGCACTCCAACCGATAAGGCCCTTCTGGATACTCCCCGACTCGTTTGACGAAGCCAAATGGGAGAACGGGTACTTGTTCGTTGACATTGAGAAGCAGTACATGCTGATGGGCGGCGCTTCGGCGGCGCCTGCAGTCGCGATCGCCGATGGCGTGGACCCCAACAGCCTGCAGACATGGTCAGACCTTCTGAAACCCGAATTCCGAGGGCAGATCGTCATGAACGACCCACGCACGTCAGGGAATGGCGCCGCGCGAGCGGGCTTCTGGTTCTGCGCGCCCGACCCGCGGTGCTTTGAGCCGGTGATGCGTGACTTCATGGAGCAGCTCTTCAGGGAATCCGGCATAGTCCTCTCTGACGATGACCGAGCCAACCTCGACTCGATCATCAACGGCGAGAAGCTGGTCCTTATCAGCCCCGCGTCGGACGAGCTTCAACTGACCGACGAGATCGGTGCAACGCCTACCCTCATCCAAAAGCTGACGCTCCCGGACGGCAGTGACCTAGACCAGATCTCCGACAGTGCCGGCATCCTCTTCGTGCCGAACCATGATCTCCCGCATCCGAATGCGGCCACGGTGTACATCAACTGGTTCTACTCGAAGGAAGGCCAGCAGGCGATGATCGACGCCCGTAACCAGCCCTCGACGAGGACCGATGTGGATAACTCCAACCTGCCCGAGTACGTTATCCCCTTCGCGCCGGCATACAGCGTCAACCAGACGATCCGTATGCTGAACATAGAAGGCGGGACCCGGGAGAAAGTCGACGAGTGGCTGCCGCAGTAAGGCAGTAGTGGCCGGGGCAGGCCGCCGTGGAACGGCGGCCTGCCCCGGCCCGAACGATGCGGTTCCAGGAATCACTCATCCACAATTAGGTGGATGTCCCTGGGTATCGAGGGCTAAATGGCTATCAATGCTGGAGCACTTCGAGGACGGCTGGATTGGACGGACGCACGTAATCGTCCGAGCCCGCTTTGGCTGGTGCTCATCGGTTCGGCCATACTCGTTCTCGGTCCGATGAGCTTGCTCGTTTACATCAGCTTCGATGTGTCCGGCCCTCAGGAAGCCTATCGATTCGGTTTCACCCACTACCGGTCGGCGCTGGGCGATCCGGATGTCGGCCCTGCGTTGTGGAACACGCTCAGGATAGTTGGGACGCGCATGTCCATCGGCTTCGTCGTCGGCGTATTTCTCGCATGGCTGGTTACTCGTACGAACATCCCACACGCCAACTGGCTGGACTTCGGCATGTGGATATCGTTCTTCATGCCAAGCCTGGCTGTCATCCAGGGTTGGACGTTCCTGTTCGGAGGCAACGCCGGCCTCGTCAACCAGTGGCTCGTCAGGCTGCCCTTCGTCGACGAGAGTCCCTTCGATGTCTACTCATTCTGGGGGGTGATCTGGGTACACCTGATGGCGCAGGTGCTTTCGACGCACTTCGTCCTATTCACTCTCGCGTTCCGAAACATGGACGGCCAGCTGGAAGAGGCAGCCCGGGTATCGGGAGCGACCGTACCCGAGATGGCTCGTCGAGTGACCCTTCCCCTGTTCCGGCCCATCCTGGCCATGGTTGCGGTGCTCGCGATCATCCGGGGTATGCAGTCGTTCGAGATCGAGCGGATCCTGGGCGTACCTGCCGGGATCGACGTCTACGCCACGTTGCTGGTGACCATGATCAGCGACGAAGTGCCGCGCATCGAGGAAGGCGTCGTCTTATCCGTCGTCATCCTGACGATCCTGGTCCCGTTGATATTCATCCAGCGTGTCTACGTTGGGAAGCGGCAATACACGACAGTCTCAAGCAGGATGAAGCCGACAACCACGAACCTCGGCCCATGGCGTTGGCCAGCTTTCAGCTTTGTCGCGGTGACTATAGCCCTGCTGACAATCGCTCCGTTTATCTCCCTGGTCGCTGGAAGCCTGATGACCCGCTGGGGCTTCTTCCATATAGACCAGGTCTGGACACTGAAGCATTGGGCTGCTGTCTTCTCCAACGACCAATTCGTGAATGCATTCTTCACGACGATACGGCTGGGTGTGATCGCCGGGTTCGTGAGCATGGTGGTGCTCTTCGTCATCGCTTACGTTCTGGTGCGAACGAAGTTCCGCGGCAACCCCACGCTGGACTTCATAGCCTGGCTTCCGTGGGCATTGCCCGGCGTGCTGCTCAGCCTGGGGATACTGATGATTGTGCTGAGGATACCGCTGCTGCATTTCCTCCACGGCACTTCGTTCGTCCTGATCCTGGCGCTGCTGCTGTTCCGCTTCCCGATCGGGGTGCACCTGCTGCGTACCGGCATGATGCAGGTGAGCAAGGAGTTGGAGGAGGCGGGACAGATAGCAGGCGCACGGTGGTGGTACGTCCAGTTGAAGATCGTGCGACCGATCCTGATGCCGATGCTGTTGGGCGTGGGGTTGATATCGTTCATCGCGACGCTCAACGAGGTGAGCGGCGTGATCCTGCTTGCATCGACACAGACGAAGACGCTGTCACTGTTGACATTGGACTACCTCATCGGAGCCGGCGGTTCGAAGGAGGCGGCGTCGGTGATCACGGTAGTCATCGTGTTGCTTGCGTTCCTGGCGGTAGTGGTGGGGCGTCGATTCGGGCTCAAACTGAACACCCAATAGTGCCGACGCATACCGCCGCAGCCGGCACATGAGCAGAGCGAGTACCCTTGACGAGAGACGAGCGAGCCAGCGGGCCTGTCGCAGCATCGAGCGCCTTGAAACGAGCGTCTCTGGAGGTGGATTATGCCTATCGGATTGGGTTTAGCGTCGAGCCACAACGGCTTCGTAATCACGAAGACGGCCGAGGGCTGGCAGAATTACTACCAGGTGCTCATCCGCAATACGCCGCAGCCTGCGTCGGCTGCACTGGAGACGGCGACGGTCCTCGAGGACTACATCCACCGAGTCGACGCGGCCTTCGCGGAGCTCCGCGAGCAGATCCGCCAGTACGACCCGGAGCTGATCATCGTGATCGGGGGAGACCAGAGCGAGACGTTCGACCGGACCAACGTTCCCAACCTGATGATGTATCTCGGGGACGAGATGTGGGGACACAGCACCCGGATGGGCCAGGAGCCGAGCGAGGAGACAGAGGTCCACCTCAAGGTGGACGTGGAGACGTCGCGAATGCTGCTTGAACAGCTCGTGACCCGGGAGGGGTTCGACATCGCATTCAGCACCCTGCAGCGCCCACTGGGGAATGCTGTCCGCACGGGTCGCAACATGTCGCACGCGTTCTCTCGGCCGGTCCCGTTCCTCATTCAACGCTCCGACCTGCCGATGGTGTTGATCTTCGAGAACACGTACGACCCGCCTTCACTGTCGGCGACACGCTGCTATGACCTCGGGCAGGCCCTGGCCCGGCTGCTGAGGGATGATCCACGCCGCATCGCCATCTTCGGCTCCGGCGGCCTCTCCCATGATCCTGGTGGGCCCCGCTCCGGATGGGTCGATGAGCCGCTGGACCGGTGGGTGCTCAAGCAGTTCGCGTCGGGCAACGGCGCGGCAACCAGGGACCTGTACCGGTTCGACTCGCTCACGATGCGCAGTGGCACCGGCGAGATCCGCGCCTGGGTAACCGTGGCGGGCGCGATGGAAAGCATCGGGGCGCACGCTGAGGTGGTCGAATACATCCCGGCGAACCATGCCGTGACCGGTCTCGGGTTCGCGTATTGGAAACCTGCGCCCATACCGGTTGGCGTCGGGAGTTGAAGCCGTGAACGACAACAAGATTGCCATAGTCACCGGAGGCGGGTACGGCATCGGGCGAGGCGTCGTATTGGCGCTCGCGAAGTCGGGCTGGACGCCTGTCGTCTACGAGCTGAATGAGGAGCGGGCCCAGCGGACCCGAGATCTGGTGATGGAAGCCGGCGGCCGCTGCGAGATATTCCAGGGCGACGTCACCGACTGGGAGCGCGTCCAGGAGGGTGTTGCGTACGTGATGGACGAGTTCGGTCGGCTCGACGGCCTCGTCAACAACGCGGGGGCCCGGTACGCGGGATCGGTGCTGGACGTCACCGAGGAACAGTGGGACTTCACCGTGAACATCGTGCTGAAGGGGCCCTTCCTGATGTGCAAGGCGGTGATACCCCACATGATCAGCGCCGGGGGAGGATCGATCGTCAATATCTCGTCAGGCGACTCCTACGGGAGGAAGGGGATGATTCCGTACGCCGCCGCGAAAGGCGGGATCAACACCCTCACCTTATGCCTGGCAGCAGACCACCTGGAGCACCACATCAGGGTCAACGCGGTGCTCCCGGGTTTCACCGTCACGGGCATGACCGAACACTACGCACCCGAACGCCTGGCAGCGTCGGGAGCGCGCCTGGTGGCTGCCCGGCCCGGGCAGCCCGAGGACGTGGCCAACATGGTGGAGTTCCTCATGTCGGACAAGGCCGAAACCATAACGGGAGCGATCTTCGGGGGCCTCCCGCTGGCGAACCGTTAGGCTGCGTCCCTGCACAGACCGTCTCGCTGCCCGCGAGGGCAGATGGAGCCGCCCGGATAGCGGTGACCCCGTTTGGCGCTACGCAAGCCCCATGGATGAGCGATTGGTCAAGATACATGCGCGCGAGGCTCGAATTCACCCCACGGAGCAAAGCGCTCGTCCTGCTGATGATGTTTCAGTCCACGATGCACATCGGCACGACGGCCGGGTTGAACGTGGCGTTGCCCCAGATGGTCGAGGACTTCAACGCGGACGTTGGCATCGTGGTCTGGGTGCAGGTGGCGTACGGAGTGGGGCTGATCGGGACAGCGTTGCCCCTGGGCCTGTTGATCTCTCACTTCGAGCCTCGGCGCGTCATCGTATTCAGCCAGGTCTTCGAGTTGGCGGTCTGCCTGGTGATAGCGCTGACGCCGAACGTCTACGGCGTGATCGTGCTGCGGGTGCTCCAAGCCTCGGTCCGCTCCCTGCCATGGCTGAGCCTCCAGATGCTCAGCATCGGCCAGTTCCCCCCAGAACAACGCGGCCGAGTCCTCGCCGTAACCACCTTCGCCGTGGGCGCGTCGATGCTGGTGTCGCCGCCGTTGGTCGGTCTCGTCACCGACCGATGGGACTGGCGCTGGGTATTCGTCGGAACAGGCCTGGTGATGGGGCTGATCGGCGTGCTCGCGGCTTCCTGGCTCAAACCGTCGGGAGTGGAGCGCCCTCCGATACGAGAGCGGCTGGCAGGTTTCGACCTGTTGGGCAGTCTCTTGCTGATGGCCGGAGCGGTCGGCCTGATCGTCGCCCTCCAGTTGACCATCCGCGTGTCGCTGGGACTTGGCCTGGGCATCGCCGCTTTGTCAGTGCTGGCGCTGGCCGGTTCAGTGCGCGTGGAGATGCGGCACCCGGACCCGGTGATCCCCATCCGGCTCTTCCGCATCCCAGGTGTTTTCCTGGGCGCGAGCCAGGCAGTCATGATGGGATGGGTAACCGGTGCGTTCCTGTTGATCCTTCCATTCCTCTTCATCAACGGGTACGGATGGTCGGCGGCCTACGCCGGGAGCATCCTCTTCTTCGTCAGCGCCGCGAGGCCACCAGGGAGCTTCGTGTCCGGGTGGCTCTCGGACCGGTTGGGGAGCACTGCGATCGTCATCCCCGCCGCGGCGTGCATCGTTGCAGCCCAACTGTTCATCGCGACGCTTGGGCTCGCGCCCTGGCTCGTGCTCATCATCGTCGGCGTGCTGGTCGTCGGTTTCGCACAGGCGATAGGTCAGACGGCCAACCTGAGACAGATGTACGCGTCCGTGCCCCAGGAGACGCTCCGGCTCGCTCCCGGGTTGAACGTCGTGCTGATGTCCCTGGGCAGCACTACCGCGCAGGCGGTCGTCGCATCCACCATCGCCGCAGCGACGATCACCGTCGGGGGCGGAGGCAGCCCGGACCTCGTGAGTGCAGCGTCGCGGGCCATAGTCATGACGACCGCCGTGTACGGATTCGGGATGGTGGCAAGCCAATTGTGGCCGAGGTTCGCCATGAGGCGAGCTGCGACGGCCGAAGAGGTAAGTGAGAAGCCAGGCCGCTCCGATTGAGCGAGCCTGCACTGCGCAGTATGATACGGACAGCAAAGAGTAGGTCGGGAGGGCATCATGGCACGTCTAACGGCAGGTATGGCATCTTCCCACGCTTTCGCGCTGCGAAACCCGCAGGACTGGGACGAAGGTCGGACGAAGAACAGGAAGGGTTACGAGCGCCAGTACGGCACACTCCCGCCCGAACATCCGAAGACCGCCGCTGAGACGGACTCGGACGTGGAACAGCGCTATGCCGACATCTCCGGCGCTCTGGACAATCTGGGGGCAGAGATCGCCCGACAGTCCCCCGACGTTCTGATCGTCGTAGGCGACGACCAGAACGAACTGTTCTTCGATCAGTCCCCCCAGCTTGCCATCTACAAGGGAGGGCCTTTCGTCGTGCCTCCTCGTGACGACCAGACGGAGGAGATCACCTACCAGGGAGCGCCCGAGCTGGCCAGCGCCATACTCAATGAAGCGGTTGAGTCCGGCATCGACCTCGCGTTCGTCAACAAGTTCCCCCGCGACCTGCTGGTCTCACATGCGTTCGGTCCAGTGCTGTTCAGGATCGCTACGCCTACTGTGCCGGTGATTCCGGTATTCGTGAATGCCGTGAACCACCCCGGGCCTTCGCCGAGCCGGTGCATCAAGTTGGGCGAGGCGATCCGGCGCGCCGTCGACAATTTCCCCGGCGACCAGCGCGTAGTGATCTGCGGCAGTGGCGGGCTCTCCCACTTCACCGCGGGATACCCCTACAGCGCGGGGAACTTCCAGTACAACGCGATCGACATCGACTTCGACCGCAGGAACGTGGAACTCATGCGGGAGGGTCGCACACGGGAGTTCGAGCAGCTGACCATCCGGGACCTGGTCGATGCCGGGAATATCGAATTCCGGTCCTGGCTGGTGATGCTCGGCGCCATTGGGTCAGTCAAGCCCAACTTCATCGTGTATCAGCCCTTCCACCGCGGCCTCATGGGGATGGGGGTTGGCTTGTGGCGGATCGAAGAACGCGAGGCGGCGTTAGCTTGAGTAACGATACGCGCGACTCTGGGCGGGGCCTGGTACACCCAAAGCGCTGGACATCGGCGTCGAACAAGCCCTTGTTGCGTTATGATGGTCACCGATGGCTGCATCCGCGACGATGTGTAACTATGTTTAGACGCAGGGAGGCCCAATGACTACATCTCTCCCAGACGCGCACGACCTGGTGGATTTCGATCAGGGACTCGTCAGCCGGAAGATCTTCTCCGACCCCGACATCTACCGGCTGGAGCTGGAGCAGATCTTCGCACGCTGCTGGCTCTACCTGGGCCACGAGTCCCAACTCCCCAATCCCGGCGATTACATCAACGTGTTCATGGGTGAAGAGCCCGTGCTCGTCGTCCGGAACCGCCAGGGCAAGCTCAACGCCTTCATCAACAGTTGCCGCCATCGGGGCAACCGTGTCTGCCGGGCGGACGCCGGCAACACGGCTTCCTTCCTGTGCACCTACCACGGCTGGACGTACGACCTGGACGGGAAGCTGATCGGGGTACCGGGGCACCAGGAGCTGTACCACGGCGAGTTGAACCGCGAACAGTGGGGGTTGGCGCACGTTGCCCAGGTGGCCAGCTACGGTGGGCTGATCTTCGGCACGTTCGACCCGGACGCGCCGTCACTGGACGAGTACCTGGGCGACATGCGGTGGGGCCTGGACCTGCTGGTGGGCCAGGGCGACATGGTGGCCGTGCCCGGCGTCATCCGTTGGCAGATGAACGTCAATTGGAAGTTCGCCGCCGACAACGCCATCGGCGATAACTACCATGGCATCACCCACATCTCCTCGCAGATTGCCGGGCACTCCAGCGCGGAAGGGACCCGTAGAGGAGCCGGTCTGCGCAAGGCGGGCGAACGGACCGGCTTCTCCGTAGTTACGGAGTACGGCCACGGGTTCAACGCCGACTACATCAACGAAAACACGTTCAACTGGGACTCCCCAGGCGCCTATTGGCGTAAGGACCCCGAGGTACAGAGGTTCATGGGGCCCCTCAGGAATCGGGTCAACCGGACGAACCAGAATGTGTTCCCGAACCTGTTTGTCAACTCAGGCTCACGGGAGTTGATGCTCCGTAATCCGCTGGGGCCTACGAAGATGGAGATATGGAAGACTATGTTGATTGACCGCAATGGGCCCATGGACTCACGCCGCATGATGATGCGAGGAGCAAATCGGCACTTCGGTCCTGCTGGCATGTTCGAGCAGGACGATGGCGAGAACTGGGACCAGAGCACCTACGGGACGCGCGGTTTCGTCTCCCGGCAGTACGACCTCAACTACAGCATGGCCATCGGTCACGGCGAGCTCATTGTCGATGAGCTAGGCCCGCCACGCATTGAGTCCCTCTCGAATGAACACTGCCAGCTGTGGCATTACCGGTGCTGGGCCGAGTACATGGCTGCGCCTAGTTGGAAAGATCTGATGGCCAATCACTCCAAGCCGGTTGGCGTCCTCTAGGCGGAGACGGGAAGAGAGACCAAGCATGGCTACGTTAGAGGATGGCCGAGCGATAGCGAAATTAGTCGACCATGAGCAGGGACTTGTCAGCCGGAAGATCTTCTCCGACCCCGACATCTACCGGCTGGAGTTGGAGCAGATCTTCGCCCGCTGCTGGCTCTACCTCGGCCACGAGTCCCAACTCCCCAGTCCCGGCGATTATATCAACGTGTTCATGGGCGAGGAGCCCGTGCTCGTCGTCCGCAACCGCCAGGGCAAGCTCAACGCCTTCATCAACAGCTGCCGCCATCGGGGCAACCGCGTCTGCCGGGCGGACGCCGGTAACACAGCTTCCTTCCTGTGCACGTACCACGGCTGGACGTACGACCTGGACGGCAAGCTGATCGGTGTACCGGGGCACCAGGAGCTGTACCACGGCGAGTTGAACCGCGGGCAGTGGGGCTTGCCCCCGGTCGCGCAGGTGGCCAGCTACAAGGGGCTGATCTTCGGCACGTTCGACCCGGACGCGCCGTCGTTGGACGAATACCTTGGCAATGCTCGGTGGGCGCTCGACCTGCTGCTGGAGCAGGGCGACATGGTGGCGGTGCCTGGGATCGCCCGATGGCAGATGAATGCCAATTGGAAGTTCGCGACCGACAACGCAGGCGACATGTACCACGGCAACATCACGCACCGGTCTGCCAGGATCGCGGGCCACAGGGCTGCCGACGGAGAGCGTACACCTGACCTGACTGACAATCGAAAGCGGTCGATCATCTCGGGCAAGGTTGGCGGCCCGGGGATCGTCATGCTCGCCGAGTACGGACATCACGCCCTCGGGGTGTACGACGACGACGATCCGAACGGAGCGACCAACTACTGGAAGCGAGACCCGGAAGTTGCGAAGCGGTTGGGGCCACTGCGTCTGCGTCTGTCACGGAGTAACCAGAACATCTTCCCCAACCTGTGGGTGAACACCGGCTCCCGGGAACTGACATTGCGTCAACCCATCGGCCCGACACAGTTGGAGATCTGGAAGACGACGCTGGTGGACCGTAACGCTCCGCCCGACGCCCGGCACGAGTTCAGGCTCTTCTCGAATCGGCACTTCGGCCCCGCCGGCATGTTCGAGATGGACGATGGTGAGAACTGGGACCAGAGCACGTACGGAAGCCGTGGCGAGGTCGTGCGGCAGTATGACCTGAACTATACGATGGGCGTCGGCCACGGCGAGATCATCGAAGACGAACTGGGGCCGCCCCGGATCGAGGTCCTTTACCACGAGTACGCCCAGCGCTGGCTCTACGGCAACTGGGCCGACTACATCGCCGCGCCAGACTGGCGGTATATCCGCGAGCACCACAAACGTCCGAAAGCTGGGATGATCCTTTGAGGCAACGGAGGGAGCGATGACAACAATCAACCCCGGCATGGCGCAGGAATCCGCTCGGCTTGTGAATGTCGAGCGAGGACTCGTCAGCCGCAGGATCTTCTCCGACCCTGACGTCTACCAGTTGGAGCTGGAGCAGATCTTCGCCCGCTGCTGGCTGTACCTCGGCCACGAGTCCCAACTGCCCAACCCCGGCGACTATATCAACGTCTTCATGGGCGAGGAGCCCGTCCTCGTCGTCCGCAACCGCCAGGGCAAGCTCAACGCCTTCATCAACAGTTGCCGCCACCGCGGCAATCGCGTCTGCAGGGCGGACGCCGGCAACACGGCTTCCTTCCTGTGCACGTACCACGGCTGGACATACGACCTGGAAGGGAAGCTGATCGGAGTGCCGGGGCACCAGGAGCTGTACCACGGTGAGTTGAACCGCGGACAGTGGGGCCTGCCCCAGGTTGCGCAGGTGGCCAGCTACAAGGGGCTGATCTTCGGGACGTTCGACCCGGACGCACCGTCGTTGGACGAATACCTCGGCGACATGCGGTGGTGGCTGGATGTCCTCCTGGAGCAGGGCGACATGGTGGCGGTGCCCGGCGTCGTTCGCTGGCAGATGAATGTCAACTGGAAGTTCGCGGCAGATAACGCCTACGACAACTACCACGGCATGACCCACATCTCTTCGATAATTGCAGGCCACAAGGGCGCCGCCGGGACGACGGGGCGCGAACGCTTGGCGGTCTCCGGCGACCAGACCAAGGGCATCAGCGTAGTCACCGAGTACGGCCACGGCTTCAACGCACCCTACATCGTTGACGAGAGCTTCGATTGGGACGTCCCGACCAACTACTGGCGGAAGGACCCGGAGGTGCAGAGGCGCCTGGGGCCCGAGCGCATACGGCTGGCCCGGGGCAATGGGAGCGTATTCCCCAATCTGTTCGTCAACCCGGGCTCTCGTGAGTTGATGATCCGGCAACCGCTCGGTCCGGGCAAGATGGAGATATGGAAGACCACGCTCGTGGACAGGAACGCCCCTCCCGACGCCAGAGAGATGTTTCGGTACGGCTCCAACCGTCACTTCGGGCCCGCCGGCATGTTCGAGATGGACGACGGCGAGAACTGGGACCTGAGCACATACGGAACGAAGTCGCCCGTAGCCAGGAGGAACGACCTCAACTACTCGATGGGGCTTGGGCACGGCCATATCGTTGAGGACGAGTCGGGCCCCCCTCGCATCGAGAACGTTCGGAACGAGCATGGCCAACTGTGGCACTACCGTTGCTGGTCGGAGTACATGGCTGCACCGGACTGGAGATACCTCCGCGAGCACCATTCAACACCCAAGGGCACGTTGTAACGCGCACAGAGCACCCGGGCGCACGCGTTCGTCCGGGTGCTTCCATACTCCCAGGAGGGCTTGGCCATGACATGGCGGGAAGACCCTTCGTTCCGTTCCCAGAACCAGCAGTTCCAGCCGAAGGCGGACTACGAATGCAGCGAAGTGAGTGTCGCATACTGACCACCCACGTCGGAAGCCTGGTCCGCACGCCCGAGATAATCCAAGCCATGGAGGCGCTGGACCAGGGCATGCCATACGACGAGCAGACGTACCGAGACGACCTGCGCCAGGGAGTGGCAGATGCGGTGCGGAGGCAGGCGGAGGTGGGGATCGACGTCGTGAGCGACGGCGAGTACGGCAAGCGCGGATGGAGCCAGTATGTTATCGAACGGTTCACCGGGCTGGAGCCGGAGCAGCGCGAAGAGTCACGTACCTTCATGGACCGCGGCCCACGGGAAGGCCGGTTCGTGGACTTCTGGAGCCGCTATCGCAAGCTTGAAACGGTGATCTGGCTGCCGGAGCATGCCTTCGGCAACGCCGTCAGAGCGGGCAAGCTCGGCTCAGGCCTCACGCAGACGGCCTGGGTTTGCACAGGCCCAGTGACGTATCGCGGCCACGATGCGGTCGCGAGAGACATCGAGAACTTCAAAGCAGCGCTGGGGACGGTGGAGGTCGTGGAGGCGTTCATGCCCGTCGTGGCGCCATGCAGCGCCGAGGTCACCCGCGAGAACCGTTACTACGACTCCGACGAGGACTACCTCTCCGCCGTCGCCGCGGCCCTCAGAGAAGAGTACCGCGCAATCGTCGACGCGGGCCTGCTGCTCCAGGTCGACGACGCACACCTGCCGATGCGGTTCAGTACGATGGCCGCCCAGGGGCGGGCCGACGAGTGGGAGCGTTGGGCTGCGCTCCGGATCGACGCGCTCAACGCGGCGCTGGAGGGGATACCACCAGACAGGGTGCGGTACCACATCTGCTGGGGCAGCCAGAATGCTCCGCACCTGGATGACGCTCCCCTCCGAGCTGTCATAGCCCAGGTGTTGCGGGTCAATGCGGATGCCTTCGTCATCGAATCGGCGAACCCGCGCCATGAGCACGAGTGGACGGTCTGGAAAGACGTGAAACTCCCGGCAGGCAAGACGTTGGTCGCGGGAGTCGTGAGCCACGCAACCAACATCGTCGAGCATCCGGAACTCGTCGCCTCGAGGATCAAGAACTTCGCTCATGCACTTGGCAGGGAGAACGTAATGGCGGGGACCGACTGCGGTTTCTCGCAGAACTGGAACCTCATCAGAGTGCACCCATCCGTGCAGTGGGCCAAGCTGGAGTCACTGGCTCAGGGCGCGGAGCTTGCGTCCAGGGAACTGTGGGGAAGATAGCAGGTTGAGCATCATCCCTACATGCGCCGCCGTTTGCGCTATGATGGGCGTGGTTTCGTCCCGGACGTAGCGGAGGTCCGATAGCGACACTGTTCCAAGCCGCGCGACACACGGGCGCGTCTGATCGGCCCCATCGAGGCAAGAGAGCGGGATGGTCTTCTGAAGCACCGAAGCGGAGGGACAGCGATGACAACGACTGACCTGGACACGACGGGAGAACCCGGCCAACTGGTGAATGTGGAGCAGGGACTCGTCAACCGGAAGATCTTCTCTGACCCGGACGTCTACCAGCAGGAGCTGGAGCAGGTCTTCGCCCGCTGCTGGCTCTACCTCGGCCACGAGTCCCAACTTCCCAACCCCGGCGACTACATCAACGTCTTCATGGGCGAAGAGCCTGTCCTCGTAGTCCGCAACCGCCAGGGCAAGCTCAACGCCTTCATCAACAGCTGCCGCCACCGGGGTAACCGCGTCTGCAGGGCGGACGGCGGCAACACGGCCTCATTCCTGTGCACGTACCACGGCTGGACATACGACCTGGAAGGGAAGCTGATCGGCGTGCCGGGACACCAGGAGCTGTACCACGGCGAGTTGAACCGTGGACAGTGGGGTCTGCCCCAGGTCGCGCAGGTGGCCAGCTACAAGGGGCTGATATTCGGCACGTTCGACCCGGACGCGCCATCGTTGGACGAGTACCTCGGCGATATGCGGTGGGGGCTGGACATGCTCCTCGACCAGGGCGACATGGTTGCGGTGCCCGGCATCGTCCGCTGGCAGATGAATGTCAACTGGAAGTTCCCCTCAGACAACGCGATCGGCGACACGTACCACGGACGCGTCTCTCACCTCTCGGCCGTCGTCGCTGGTCACACCGGGGCCAACACGACCACCGCAGCCAACGCGCGACCGCCGGCCATCGGCAAACGGCCGGGCATGTCGATGGTCATGGAGTACGGCCACGGCCTCAACGCCGACTACATAGACGAGTCGCGGTTCAACTGGGACGCACCGGGCGCTTATTGGATGAAGGACCCGGAGACCGTCAAGCGCCTCGGCCCCATGCGCAGCCGGATCCCTCGGAGCAACCAGAACGTATTCCCGAACCTGTTCGTGAACTCTGGCTCGCGCGAACTCATGCTGCGTAACCCGCTCGGCCCACGAAAGCTCGAGATCTGGAAGACGACGCTGATCGACCGCAACGCGCCCCCTGAGGCCGCCCGCGCCCAGTTGTTCGGGTCGAACCGGCATTTCGGCCCCGGCGGTGTGTTCGAGCAGGATGACGGCGAAAACTGGGACCAGAGCACGAATGGCTCCTCAACCACCGTCGCACGGCGCTACGACCTGAACTACTCGATGTCGCTCGGGTACGGCGAAGTCGTTGAGGACGAACTGAGCCCCCCACGCATCGAGACGATCACCAACGAACACTGTCAGCTGTGGATGTACCGGTGCTGGGCCGAGTACATGGCCGCTTCGAGCTGGAAGCACTTGAGAGAGCACCATTCACGGCCGCACGGCCAGCGCCTGTAGCAGGATCAGGGGGATATGACTACGACGCCATCCGCGCCCGCGTTCGGGTAGACCACCATTCCGACCACAGGAGGGAAACTGCGATGACGATGAACTACGTAGACCCAAGTGAGCTCAGGCTCAGCGGTGAGAACCCCTACATGATGCTCTACAGCGAGCCGGGTGGGCCGGTTACGACGTTCGTCAGCCTTTGGCGCGTCTACCTCTCTCCCTATGGGGAGGGCCACACGCTCTTTCTACGCAGCGAGCTGACCGGCGACGAGCCTATGGTGTGGACCGACAACATCATGCTGACCCGTTGGATCCAGGAAGAGATCACAGCGAAGAACAACCCCTTCAGCGACTCAACCCTCAAGGCGGTCGACGCCACGTTCAGCAGGAGCGGCAACTGCCTCACCGAGGTGACCCACGCCGTCATCTCCCGTGATGACGAGATAATGCTCACCTGGTACGACTTCCTGCCCGCGTTCGCCGGCATCAGGGGCCATGACCTTTCGGCCGGAGTGACTCACGGCCACTACGCCACCTACGTCCCCGCGCAGCGGGTCAAGGTGACCCGCAACGGCGACGACTGCGTTGGGCAGCCCATCGAGCGGGACCGGGAAGGGTGGAAATCCTCCAGCGCCTTCCTCGCACTGGCGGAGACCTGGGTGAGGGCCCGGCCCGAGTAGCCGAGGACCGACGACACAGAGAAAGGCCGCCTCGACGAGGCGGCCTTTCTGTTTGCCGAATTCACGTCGGCCCGCTCAGGCCAGCGGCGCGATATCAACGTCGCCCCAGACAACTCCCCACTGAGCGTCCCTGCTGAGCCCGCACAGGATCTGTCCGCTCATGAACGACTCGTTGACGAGCGGCGCTTCCAGGTAGGTGCGAAACACCGGACCCCAGCACCACTTGCCGTCGTCCCGGTGCTCGAGCACGCGGTGGTGCGCCTGGGACTCTTCATCCTTGTACGCCATCATGTGCAGGTATTCGGCGTGGCCCTTGGTCGGCTGGGGAAGGAACGTCGAGCCCTCAGCGGGCCGCCTGCACATGGTGTACAGCACCGTCCCCGGCTCGCCCTTGGTCACCACGCCGATCTGGTGAGAAGCATGACCCTCGAACTCTTCCTCCGTCCCCTCCTTGATATAGAACCGGTGGAAGGCGAAGCGGTACTGATTGGCATCCCAGGTCCAGTCTCGTGTGAGCCCCGTTGTGATGTCCGGGGTGTAGTAGCGCTCAGACTCCCACAGGCCGTCGAGGTACTTCCTGAAGGTTGGCCCCCACCATTCCTGCTCCAGGTCGGTGTGGTGCTTGTCGTCTTCCTCGCTAAGATACGCTTGGACATGGATGTATTCAGAGCGGTTGTTCTTCGGTTTTCCCAGGATCGTCGAGCCATCCGGGCCGCGCTTGCAGAACGCGTACAACGCCGTGCCAGGCTCGTTCTCCCGCACGCGCGACACCTGCTCGGCGCAGGCGCGCTCGAACTCTTCGGCGTTCTCATCCAACACGGTCATCCGCATGATGCTGACTCGGTACATGCCTGCCTCCATGACTGGGGAGCCGCTCGAGTGATCCCCGGATACGAACCTGCCGGTCCGGTTAGAAGAAAACGCTCAGGTTCTTCGATCGCAGACTAACCTGGTCGAGGAAGATGTGCCGGCGGGAGACCCTCCACTGCCCGTCTTCTTTGCGAAGCGTGTCCTCGCGGCGCCCCACCCACATATCTTCGTCCGAAGCAAGCCGGGAGCGGTAGACGAGGATGCTCGAGCTGACGTCGACCTCTTCGGGGTCCTCCCGGCGGGCCAGGATACGGACGCCGTGCACGAAGTGGCGGCTGCGCGAAGGGGGGTCCTCCGACCACGAGTAGCCGGTATCGAGCTTCCTGACGCGCTCCTCTATGAATTCCTTGTTGTCGTCGAACAGGGCGGATTCGCCCATCTTGGTGAACTCGAACTCCTCGTCGCCCACCTGGCGCGTGCTCCGGACGGGCATCCAGTACTCGAGGTCATCGGTCAGCAGCGTGAGCCATTCGTGGAACTTACGCCCGTCGAGCAGAGCGGACTCTTCCGCTAAGAACCGCTCTATCTCGTATTGCAGCAGCATGTCTTCGACAGTGGCGCGCTGCGTACCAACCTTGCTTGGAATCGTCTCTTCGATCGCCATCACAGCACCTGATCATGGGGTTTGATGTGATGATCGCGCAGGTGCTTCCAGTTCGGAGCGTCCATGTACTCCGCCCAGCACCGGTACATCCACAACTGCGCGTGCTCATTCGTGAGGCTGTCGATCCGAGGCGGACCAAGCTCGTCGACGATCACTTCGCCATGCCCCACGGACATGGAGTAGTTCAAGTCGTACTGCCGCGAGGTCAGTCCCCTCGCCCCGTAGGTGCTCTGGTCCCAGTTGTCGCCGTCGTCCTCTTCGAACATGCCCGCCGGTCCGAAGTGACGGTTCGCGCCGTATGTCATCCCCCGTTGGGCCTCGGGGGGCGCGTTGCGGTCGATAAGGGTCGTCTTCCAGATCTCCATCTTCATCGGGCCGAGCGGGTTGCGCAGCATCAACTCGCGAGAGCCGGAGTTCACGAACAGGTTCGGAAACACGTTCTGGTTGCTCCGTGCTACCTTGCTCCGCAACGGGCCGAGCCGATTCTGGATCTCCGGGTCCTTCCGCCAGTACGCGCCAGGTGCATCCCAGTTGAATTCGTCCTCCAGGATGAAGTTGGCGTTGAACCCGTGGCCGTATTCCGTGACCACGGTGAACCCGGGCCCGCCCAGGCGGCGTTGCCCTGGCTTCGCGTCAGGCCCCACCTTCCGGCTGCCCTCCGCTCCCCGGTGCCCTGCCAGGAAGGCTGAGCGGTGAGCGACATTGCCGTGGTACATGTCGCCGATCGCGTTGTCGGCCGCGAACTTCCAGTTGACGTCCATCTGCCAGCGGATCACGCCCGGCATCACAACCATGTCGCCCTGGTCGAGGAGCAGATCGAGGCCCCATCGCATATCGCCGAGGTACTCGTCCAAAGACGGTGCGTCCGGGTCGAACGTGCCGAAGATCAGCCCCTTGTAGCTGGCCACCTGCGCGACCTGGGGAAGGCCCCACTGTCCGCGGTTCAACTCGCCGTGGTACAGCTCCTGGTGCCCCGGCACACCGATCAGCTTCCCTTCCAGGTCGTACGTCCAGCCGTGGTACGTGCACAGGAAGGCGGCCGTGTTGCCGGCGTCCGCCCGGCAGACGCGGTTGCCGCGGTGGCGGCAGCTGTTGATGAAGGCGTTGAGCTTGCCCTGGCGGTTGCGGACGACGAGCACGGGCTCCTCGCCCATGAACACGTTGATGTAGTCGCCGGGGTTGGGAAGTTGGGACTCGTGGCCGAGGTAGAGCCAGCAGCGGGCGAAGACCTGCTCCAGCTCCTGCTGGTAGACGTCCGGGTCCGCAAAGATCTTGCGGTTCACCAGTCCACTCTCCTGATCTACGAGCCTGGAATACGTCCCGTGTCTAACATCTGTTGCCATCGCGAAACTCCTGTGCCTCGGACTAGAGCACCATCCCTGGCAATGGCCTGGAATGGTGCTCACGGAGGTGCCGCCATGAGGGCGCGGCCATGAACTCGGCCCAGCAGCGGTACATCCACAGTTGGGCGTGCTCGTTGTATGCGACCTCCACGCGAGGCGGGCCGAGCTCGTCATCGACGATTACCCCGTACCCGAGCGCCATCGTGTAGTTCAAGTCGTTGCGGCGCGCCACCACGCCGCGCGTGCCGTCCGTGCTCTGGTCCCAGTTCTCACCGTCGTCCATCTCGAACATGCCTGCAGGGCCGAAGTGACGGTTCGAGTTCCCCAGCTGCGCACGTACCGCCTCCGGTGGAGCGTTCCTGTCCACCAGCGTCGTCTTCCAGATCTCCATCTTCGCGGGGCCGAGCGGGTTGCGCAGCATCAACTCGCGCGAGCCCGAGTTGACGAAGAGATTCGGAAACACGTTCTCATTGGCCCGCGCCACCCTGTTCCGCAACGGCCCCATCCGCTTCTGCACCTCCGGGTCCTTGCGCCAGTACGCAGCGGGAGCATCGGGGTCGAAGTCGTTGCGGAGATAGTCCGCGTTGAACCCGTGGCCGTACTCCGTCACCACCGTGAAGCCAGGCCTGCCCAGCCCCTGGAGAGCCACGCGGCGGCCCTCAGGCGTGTTGATGTCGATGCCCCGACCGGCGCCGTGACCGGCGAGCTTCGCGGAGCGGTGCGTGATATTGCCGTGGTACATGTCGCCGATAGCGTTATCGGCCGCGAACTTCCAGTTCGCGTCCATCTGCCAGCGAACAACGCCGGGCACCACCACCATGTCGCCCTGCTCCAGCAACAGGTCGAGGCCCCATCGCATGTCGCCGAGGAATTCCTCCAGCGACGGCGCATCCGGGTCGAACGTCCCGAAGATCAGCCCCTTGTAGCTAGCCGCCTGCGCGACCGGAGGCAAGCCCGGCGCAGCCGTCAGCTTCCCGTCAAGGTCGTACGCCCAGCCGTGGTACGTGCACAGGAATGAAGTTGTATTGCCGGCGTCCGCTCGGCAGACGGGACTACCGCAGTGCGGGCAACTGTTGATGAAAGCGTTAATCTTGCCCTGGCGGTTGCGGACGACGAATATGGGCTGCTCGCCCATGAATACGTTGATATAGTCGCCGGGGTTGGGAAGTTGCGATTCGTGACCGAGATAGAGCCAGCAGCGGGCGAAGACCCGTTCCAGTTCCAACCGATAGATGTCAGGGTCAGCGTAGATGCGACGACTGACCAGCCCCCTCTCGTGGTCGACAAGGGCGCTGAGTTCCTCTCGCGAGATGGTGGTCATACGGCTCTCTCCTGGGGGTCGCCTGCGCAGGCCCGCCACAGCCGACAGTAATACATCTCCAGAGCAAGACTGTTCCGCAAAGTCGTTCCTAGCGGTACTTTGCCATAGCCGGATTCCTGTGTCAAACGAGACTGGCGATTCGTCGCTTCGCCGAAAAAGGGCTCATGCATGACGGTTTGTCGTACAACAACTGCGTATCCGACTCTCTCTACATTGTGATACTGCGCAGTCCACGCCGGACCAGAGTGGCATACCGACCAAATTGTGGCTGTCTGCACTACGCATTCAAATCCGCGAGCCCCTGGTTGGGAGGCCGAGGCTTGGGCGTAAGCAGCATCAGGACCGACCCCACGACAAGCAGCGCGATCGAGGCCCACCACACCGGCAGATAGGAACCCGTGGCGTCGCGGACCATACCCGCAACCGGAGCGCCTATGGCCGCGAATGGCAGCGTCACCGCCAGCGATGCTCCCCGGATCGCGCCTATATGCCGCGAACCGAAGTACGACGGCCAGATGAAGTTCTGCACCACAACGAAACTGGCCGCCGCCAGGCCATTCAGGACCGTAGCGGCGACAGCATATAACACCGTCGTCGCGTATATCGTCGCGAGCACGGACAGGACCCTCGGGATGATCGTCGCGCTAGCCAGGTAGCGTGCCTGGAACCGGTCCAGGGCGAAGCCGATGGGCAAGCCCGCGACCACGCTCGCGATGGCTTCGCCCTGGTACGCGAACCCGATCAGCGCCGGGTCGATCCCACGCTCCACGAAGTGGGGGATTCGGAACAGGCCGACGCTGCTGGTGCTGAACTGAAGCAGGCCGAGGATCAGGGCAAGCCGCCAGAACGTCGGAGACCTCAGCGCCTGAGCGCGCGTCCATGAGTACTCCGCAGGGGGTGGAGATGATTGCGTGTCATCCGGGCCCTCCTCGTTTGCAACTGGCGGGTCGCCGTCAGGAAGCAGGCCGTAGTCGGATGGCTGTCGGCGCATGATGAAGAGGCCGACAAAGATCAGCAAGGGGCCGGCGAACGCGGCGAGGACCAGCCAGGCGGTTTGCCATCCCCACCTGGCGATGAGGAACTGCGTCAGTATCGGAAACACGAAGATGCCCGCAGGAATGCCAAGAAAAGCTATCGCCATGGCTTGTCCGCGCCGGCGGCGGAACCAGTTCGAGATGGGAACGCTGATGTAGAGGCTCGCTCCGGCGCCCTGGATACCGATACCTCCGATGAGCGCGAAGAGGAGAATGAGTTGCCAGCCGTTCGTTATCCGCGAGAATGCGATGAGTACGAGGCTGGCGACCACGCCGGTCACAACCAGCGGCACGCGCGCGCCGAACCGGTCGAGGATCCTCCCGAGGACGAAGCCGGATGCCGCGAAAGCGAGCATGCGAGCCGTGAAGGCCCAGCCGAAGAACGACTGATCGATACCCAACTCTTCACCCATGGGAATGATGAAGAAGCCGAAATTGAGACCGGCCATGGCCGATGCGGCCAAACCGATGAGTGCCGCGCCTGATACGATCACCCAGCCATAGAAGATACGGGGTTTGCGCGGCTCATTCAGCATTGGTGTTGCGACGATACCATAGGCGCGATGCGCCCGTAGGAGGTTTTGCAGATGAGGCGAAGCACCGACCGCATCCTGAGCACCCATGTAGGCAGCCTCGTCCGTACGCCCGAGATCGTCGCCGACATGCTGGCGGCGGAGCGCGGCGAAGCTCCCGACGACCGGACCATCAGCGAACACCTGCGCGAAGGAGTTGCCGACGTGGTCCGCCGCCAGATCGAGGCGGGTGTCGACGTCATCAGCGATGGCGAGTACGGCAAGCGCGGTTGGACTCAGTACGTTGCAGACCGCCTCGAGGGACTCGATCTCCAGGAACTTGGGCCCGGTGAAGGGCCTCAGGCCCAGGGCAGCGACCGCCAGCGTTTCGCCGACTTCTACGCGACGTACAACCGGCTCGAGCAGACGATATGGATGCCCACGGAGGGGCAGACACCTGCGCGCCAGGGTCGTTCCGGCTGGGCATGCACGGGCCCCATCCGATACAAGGGGCAGCCCGCCATCCAACGCGACATCGAGAACTTCAAGGCAGCCCTGGATGGCGCAGAGGTCGAGGAGGCGTTCATGCCCGTCGTCGCTCCATGCAGCGTCGAGACGAGCCGCCCCAACCGCTACTACCCGACCAGTGAGGAGTTTCTGTTCGCGGTCGCCGATGCGCTCAAGGAAGAGTACCGGGCCATCGTGGACGCCGGTTTCCTCCTGCAGGTGGACGATGCCTGGCTGCCCATGAAGCACAGCATGATGGCGCCGGGCAGCACGCTGGAAGACTACCGCCGGTGGGCGCAGGTCAGGGTCGATGCACTGAATGCGGCGCTGGACGGCATTCCGGAAGACAGGGTGCGCTACCACATCTGCTGGGGCAGCCAGAACGTCCCCCACATGCAGGACGTTCCACTGCGCGACGTCGTCGGACTCGTGATGTCCGTGCACGCCGGCGCGTACTGCATCGAGGCCGCCAACCCCCGCCACGAGCACGAATGGCAGGTCTGGGAGGACGTCAGGCTCCCGGACGGCAAGGTCCTGATCCCAGGTGTCGTGACGCACTCAACGAACATCGTCGAGCATCCGGAACTGGTCGCGTGGCGGCTGGAGAACTTCGCCCGGTTGGTTGGACGCGAGAACCTCATGGCGGGCACCGACTGCGGTTTCTCGCAGAACTGGAACCTGATCCGGGTCCACCCGTCGGTGCAGTGGGCGAAGCTCGAGGCGCTGGCCGAGGGCGCCCGAATAGCCAGCGAGCGGCTGTGGAGGCAGTAGGCAGCGTCGTGGTCGGCGCGGCAATCGCGCGCTAGGTCCTGAGGTCGGCGTAGGTGCGCGGGCCTTCGGTGTTCAGGTGGAAGTGCGTGATGGCGTTGCCTCTAACCATCATGAAGAGCTCCCGCTCGTCGACGCCCTCGAATTGTTCATCAGCTTTGGTCATGGAGTTGGGGTAGTCGGAATGGAAGTGGGGCATGTCTGTCGACCACAGGCACTTGTCGACGCCTATCACGTGGCGCAACTTCACCCCGCTCGGGTTGAAGATGAACCCCCACCAGGTGTGGTCCAGGATGTACTCGCTCGGCTTTCGGGCGAGCGGCTTGATGTCCAGGAACCGCTCCATCCATGCCATGTGGCGGTCGTATTCGTCATCGACGGTGTCCAGCCAGTGGGGGATCCAGCCGATCTGGTTCTCGAGGTGACCGATGGTCAACCGTGGGACGCGGTCGAAGATACCCGAGAAGATGAGGGGAAGCGTCCCCCAGCCGCTTCGTTGCGCGAACTTGTTGATCCTGCGGATGGGGTCCTCCCCGAATGAACTCTCAACCCGATGCGGGTACTTGAACGAAGGCCCCGAACCGGGAACACCCCAGGATAGGTGGGTCGTAGTCGCAATGCCCGCTTCGACCGCCGCCTCCCAGAAGCGGTCGTCCTCCGGCGCCGGGTATGGCGCGCCGCTGGGGAAGCCCTGTAGCCACACCCCCTTGAAACCCGCCCTGGCGCAGTATTTCAGTTCGCGAAGGGCGGCGTTCAAGCCTGAGTCCGGGATAACGCCCATGGGCACCAGTCTCTCAGGCGCCGCCGAGGCATAGTCCTCGATGCAAAACTCGTTCCAAGCATGGATGATGGACTCGTAGGCCTCGTTGTTGGCCACGCCCCGCCAGAAACCCGGGCCCCCGGTCCCGGCGAACAACACCTCCGCTTCCAGGTTGTCGCGGTCTTGTTCGAGCAGCCGCTGTTCGGGCGAGCCGGTTCCCGGCGCCTCGTCGTAGGACATCTGGTGTGCACTGATCCGGTGGTGGTCCCCGCCGCCGGTGCTGATGTCCAGCCCGCTGATCACCAGCGGACGGTTCTCGATGAGGGTGGCAGTGCTGCCGTCGCTCATGCTTATCCGGCGCGGCGCGCGATCGCGCCACTTCAGCGGCACCCGCTTCGTCCATCGTTCCGGCGACACTTCCATGTGCGAGTCCGCAGAGATGTAACGGTAGTCGCGATCCGTCGCGTTCACGGGTATCCTCCTCACAGATTCGTCCTCGGTTCGTTGGCCAGCGTTCGCAATCGCCGGTGGACCGTCTGCAATATACGCCATCCGGCGGTGGAGAGTGAGGAGTGTCATGGCAGGCACATTGGAAGGCAGGGTTGCTATCGTAACGGGCAGCACGCGCGGCATCGGCAAGGCGGTCGCAGTCGCGATGGCGAGGGACGGGGCACGCGTGGTGGTATGCGGGAGAAGCAGCGGGCCGGACACGGGTGAGGGCGTTGGCTCCATCGAGGCAACAGTCGCTGAGATCGAGAGCGACGGCGGAGAGGCTATCGGTATCAGGTGTGACATCTCGCGCGAGGAGGATGCAACAGGAATCGTCGCGGGAGCCTTGGAACGCTGGGGCCGGGTCGACGTCCTCGTGAACAATGCCGCATCACTGTGGCGCCAGGGCCTTCTCAATACCACTCCGGCCAAATGGCGCGAGCTCCTGCACACCAATCTGGACGGCGTCTACTACTGCACCCACGCCGTGCTCCCCTCGATGATGCAGCAAGGCGGTGGTTCGATCATCAGTCTCACTTCGGGCCGTTCCAACGCGATCGACGGTAAGACAACGGCATACACGATCGCAAAGACAGGGGTCGAGAAACTCACCGCCAACCTCGCCGAGGAAGTGAGGGAGCACCGGATCGCTGTCAACGCCGTCGACCCCGGCCCCGTACTCACCAAGGGCGTGATGGACAACATTGAGGAGGAGCGGTACGCCCAGTTCTATGCCATCGACGACGAGCACGTGAAGATTGTCCCCGCGTGCATGTACCTGGCAGCCATGTCGGCGGACCCTGCGCGGTTCATCACCGGCCAGGTGCTCAAGGCGTCGGAGTACCCGGCGTGGGTCCCTATAGACACCGCCTGAGTCGTACCTTCGCGTCGATTCATCCGTCCCTCTCGCAGACTCCCGGCGCGCCGGCGCGGCAGGTGGTTCACGCCGTGACGCGCTTCCTGCTAGAATGTTTCTTCGATGCGCCGTGCGCTTCACTTGTGCGCGGCGCATCTTGTGCGACGCGTACGGGCGCATACCCCGCCGTCCCACCTTCGCAGACCGAGAGACTGGATAATGCTGCGTCAACTGCGCTGGAAATCGCTCCTCGCCATCATCGTCATCGTCGGAGTCGCCGCCGCTGCCCTCGCGGTGCCGGACTACGACATCCCCGGCATCGGCGAGCGCGGGTCTGACGACATCCTCGGACTGCGCCTCGGGCTGGACCTAGCGGGCGGCACCCAGCTCATCTACCAGGCCGGAATCGAGGGCGAGGCACCGACGGAAGAGCAGATGGAGGGCCTCGTCGGCACCATCACGCGGCGGATCGACCGCCTCGGCGTGGCGGAACCGTCCATCCAGCGCCTCGGCGAGGACCGGCTGCTCATCCAGCTTCCCGGCGTCGAGGACGCCCAGCAGGCGAGGGACCTCATCGGCCAGACTGCACAGTTGGAGATCGTCGAGCGCGTCTGCGAGGACGTCAATTGCACCGCCTTCGAGGATCGCCCGAGCGGCCTCACCGGCGGCGACATGGCCCGCGCCTTCCCCAGCACGGACCAGACGACGTCCCTCCCGGTCCTGAGCTTCGAGTTGAACCGGGACGCGGCGCAGCAGTTCGCCGAGATGACGCAGCGCATCTTCTCCACGAACCTGACGGACAGCCCAGACCAGCTCGCGTTCGTGCTGGACGGCGAGGTGTTGGTGTCCGCAATCGTGAGGAGCCCCATCCTCGCAGGCGTGGGAGTCATCCAGGGTAGATTCACGGCGGACGAGGTGCGGCAGCTCGCGATCCAGGTTGAGTCCGGACGTCTGCCCGTGGACATCGAGGAGATATCCTCCAGCGTCGTTGTCGGGTCGCTCGGTGCGCAGTCGCTGGATGAGGCGCTCATCGCGGGAGGCGTCGGGCTGCTGCTCGTGCTCCTCTTCATGGCGGCCTACTACCGCGTGTCCGGGATCGTCGCCGGCATCACGCTCGTCTGCTACATCATCATCGTGCTCGCCATCTTCAAGCTCATCCCGGTTACGCTCACGCTGGCCGGGCTGGCGGGCTTCATCCTCTCGCTCGGCATGGCGGTTGACGCCAACATCCTCATCTTCGAGCGGCTGAAGGAGGAGTTGCAGATAGGCCGCACCGTGCAGCTGGCCATGCAGATCGGCTTCAACCGCGCCTGGCCGTCCATCCGCGACGGCAACGTCTCCACCATCCTCATAGCGCTCGTGCTCTTCTTCTTCGGCAGCGGCTCGGCGAACTCGGCGGTCACCGGCTTCGCGGTCTCCCTGCTCATCGGCGTGCTCACGAGCATGTTCACCGCCATCTTCATCAGCCGGAACCTGCTGGGCATCGTCGCAGCGACGTGGCTGCGGCGCTCCGCGCGGCTGTTCACACCGGATGCGGGCAGGCGCGACCGCGCCCCGCAGGCGGGAGGGGGCGGCTGATGCGCATCGCCAACTACCGCAAGCTGTTCTTCGCCGTCTCCGCGCTGCTCGTGCTTCTCTCCGCGGGGTCGCTCATAGCCTTCCGGCTGAATCCTGGCATCGACTTCACCGGCGGCGCAGCTATCACCGCCGTCTACGAGACGGACGTCTCCTCCTCCCAAGTCGTGGATGCGCTCACCCGCGTGGGTCAGCCTGACGCCATCGTGCAGGGCGCGGGTGCCAACACGTACTTCATCCGCCTCGGCATACTGGAGCTGGACGAACGCGATGCAGCAGGAACCGTGGTGGGGCGCGGCGACGAGTCCCGCGTGCGTGACGCGCTCGCGGACATCGGCCCTGTTGAGATCAGCTCGTTCGACTCGGTCTCCGGCGTCATCGGCTCTGAGAACGTGCGCAACGCCACCATAGCCGTCATCGTGGCCTCGCTCGTCATCCTGCTCTACGTGACGTGGGCGTTTCGGCGAGTGCCCTCGCCGTTCCGCTACGGCGTCGCCGCCGTGATCGCGCTCGTGCATGACGTTTTCATCGTGCTGGGCGTCTTCTCGGTGCTGGGAGAGACGATCAACTTGGAAGTGAACGCCATGTTCATCACCGGCGTGCTCACCACCATCGGCTACAGTGTCAACGACACCATCGTCGTGTTCGACCGCCTGCGGGAGAACGTCGCCCGCTACACGGGCGCGACCACGCGCGAACTCGTGAACCTGAGCGTCCGCGAGACGATAGCCCGCTCGCTGAACACGTCCATCACCCTCATCGTCGTGGTCGTCGCGCTGCTTCTGTTCGCAGGCCCCCCGATACGCCCGCTGCTCTACGTACTGCTGGCGGGCGTCACGGTGGGGACGTACAGCTCCATCTTCATCGCGAGCCTCTTACTCGTCTCGTGGGACGAGGGCGAGATCGGCCGCTTCTGGCGCCGCGTCCGTTTCAGGCGCGCCCCGGCGTAACAGGCCTTCCTCCGCGCATCACCGTTACTTTCCTGGCTATTCCCGCGCAAGCGGGATTCTCGTATCCATTGAGTACCGTTTGTGGCGAGCCTGTCGAACCACGAACCCTACGGCCGCAGCACCACCCGTCCCACCACCTCGCGGCCCTTGACCATGCGGTAGGCACGCATCACTGACTCGGCGGAGAGCGGCAACTCCTCGTGAACGAGCGGCGTCACCTGCCCGCTTGCCGCGAGCGACATCGCTCGCTCCACGTGCCGCCGCTCGACGCCCAGGCTCCCCACGAGCGTCAGCTCCCGGAAGACCGCCTCGGCGGGAGCGAACGGCGCGGCATCCGGCGACGTCTGACCCACCAGCGCGATGCGCCCGCCGCGCCGCATCGCCGTGACGAGCCGTCCCAGCGCCACGCCTGTCGTATCAAGCGCGGCATCCGCGCCTACGTCGCCGGTCAGCGCGGCGACAACCTCCTCCCACGGCTCGTCGTCGAGCAGGACAGCGTCGAACCAGGGCTCGCTCGCCAGCAGCCGCGCCTTCTCCGGCGACCCGGTGATGCCGATGACGCTCGCGCAGAGGGTGTGCGCGGCCTGCGCAGCGTGCGCGCCGACACCCCCGCTGACCCCGGTCACTACAAACGTCTCGCCCTCAGTGACCCCGCACGATTCGAGCGCCTTCAGCGCGACGCCGATGGGCGAGGCGAGTAATGCGCCCCCAGTTGCTGCAACGCCCTCTCCCAATGGAACGAGCGATTCCACAGGCGCGGTCAACATCTCCGCGAACCCGCCGTCGCGCCGATGGCCGATGTCGCCAGGCATGACGACGGCCTCGGTCTCCACGAGACTCGCTGGCACGCCATCGCCGACGCCGCAGACGACTCCGGCCACCTCGTGGCCGAGCACGCGCGGCAGTGTAACGCCACGCCGAAGCGTGCCCTCCATGATGAGCGCGTCGTGGTGGGAGAAGCCGCAAGCCGTCACGCGCAGCAGTGCCTCGCCGGGGGCAGGCTGCTGGTCGGGCAGGACGGCGTCGCGCAAGCGTGGCTCAGCTCCGGCTTTGTCGAGGATAACGGCGTGCATGGGACGATTCTAATGCGCCCCTGTGCCGGAGCGTGTACGTCGACTGCTTGGCGACGGGTGTACGATGTGCGCGTACAGGAGGTGCATCATGCACGTAGACGACTTCGTCGAGGAGCTCTGGACGTACGCGAACAGCTTCCCCATGCGGGGGCACCCGTGGTTCCGCGGCATCGCGGAACACCGGTGGACGCGCGAGCAGATCATCACGGGCGAGGTGCAGCACTATCTGCGCGTCCGCGAGAACCCGGTCTATTTTGGCTACATCGCGGCGCACGCCGCTGAGGAGCGCCTCCCCGGCCTCACCGAGGCCGTGCTGGAGAACTACATGGAGGAGCTCTCCGGAGAGCGCAGCCACGTGGACATCATGTTCCAGTTCCTGGAGGAGGGCGGCGTTTCACGAGAGGACGCGGACAATGCGCAGCCGACGCCGGGAACGCTCGCCGCCATCGAGATGATCCTCGGCCACTGCCAGCGCCGCTCGGCGCTGGAGGGCGTCGCGATGCTGGCATTAGTGGAGAGTCAGCATGGCGGGCCGGAAGGCGCGGCGGCGTCCGCCTACCCGGCGCTCGTCGGCCACTACGGCTTCTCTGAGCGAGCGGCGGAGACCTACCGCATCCATGCCGAGCAGGACGTGGGGCACGGTCAGAGCCAGATCGACGTGATTAAGCGCTACGCGACCACCGACGAGATGCAGGCGAAGGTGCGGCGCGCGGTCCGGCTCGGGCTGACGGCGTGGAACCTGGAGTACGACGGCCACGTGCAAGCGATGACCGGCCTCCGCGACCACTGGGACGGCGGCCACCCGCTCGTCCACTCCAACCCGCCACTGCGGGTCCCTCTGTCATAGGGGCACGCGCACGTACGCTGCAATGTCGTCCCGCGACGCCTCGGTTTCCGCTGCGGTCTGACAGACCCAGGGAGAGGCATTCTCGAGTTGTTTCGTGAAGGAACAGCTTGACACCGTAAGCATCTTCGGACAGGTCGTCGCGACCTTGTTCGTGGCGTTCTTTTGTGGAGCGCGTCGCAAGCGCGCATCTCGGCGCGGTATGGGCGCAGCGTTCACGGTAGGATTGGTGCTGGCCGTCCTCGCTGGATTCGTGCTTTGGACGCGGTGGAAGCGCAAGGGGTACACGCGGCGCATGCACCTGATGCCGCCGCCGTGGTGGGCTATCCTCGCTGCACTCCCTCCTCGAGCATCGCTGCAGTCAGATTGAAAAGAGAGCCCGGGTGAGAAGTGCCTGGCAGAGCACCGGGTCCTAGAACGGGAACTCAACGGGCAGCGCTGACCTAAGCTCGGCGTACTCAGCGTCGCCGGCATATTCGTTTGCGATGCTTTCGAGGCGCTCAACGAGCTCCTCGACCGGCATCCGGAACACGCTCGAGACCATACCCGTGGTCTCCTCGAAGTCTCCCCTTCAGTTCCGGTATCAGCCGCGCATCCGCTCCATGAGGTAACGGTCTTCCTCGCGCATGGCGCTATTGTAGCCGCATCCGCAAGCTGTGGAAGGGTCCTGGCTAGCGGGAGAAGCCCACTGGATGGAACGTGATCAGTTCCGTGGCCGCGAGCGGGCTGCCATCGGCTTCCGACGTCACCGCGAGCCGCGTCAGCACACGCCACTCCTGGCCTCGCCATAACACCCGGAGGATCACGAACGCATTCTCGACGAGTTCGCCGGGCGGCTCGTCGAACCAGACGGTGAACGCGAGTTGGGTGCTCGCGCCGGATGCCAGCAACGGCTGCTCGCTCAGCGACACTGCATCCGCCCGGAACCGCCCGTGCGGCAGCCATGCTTCGAGCAGCTCGGCCGGCTCGTCCCCCGCATTCCGAACCTCGAACACGACGCGCCACGCGCCCGCCTCACCGGAGGATCGGCCTACTTGCAGAGCGCTGAGAGACGGGTTCGTCATGGCGTGAGGATATATCCGCTGGCGCGCCGCGCGGCGGTTCGGGATAATGGGCTATCGCTGGATTGCGGAGGAGTGTGTTGCGCATAGGAGCTCACGTTTCCGGAGCGGGTTCACTGGACAAGGCCATCGACAGGGCGCTGGACATCGGCGCGGAGTGCATCCAACTCTTCCCTTCCGCTCCGCAGGGGTGGGGGTTCAAGGTCCCCGACGAGCTGATCGTCGCCGAGTTCAAGCGCAAGGCGTTCGAACACGGCGTGGGCCCCAACGTCTTCCACGGCATCTACCTCGTCAGCCTGGGCGCCGACGACCCCGGGCTCGTGCAGCGCGGCAAGGCGTCGCTCACCAAGTACATGAACGTCGCGGGCGACATGGGCGTGCAGGGCGTCATCTTCCACCTGAACAGCCACAAGGGACGCGGGTTCGATGGGGTGTTCGGGCAGGTCATCGAGGGGATACGCGAAGTGCTGGCCGGCTCCCCGCCGGACGTGCAGCTCATCCTGGAGAACAGCGCGGGCATGGGCAACCACATCGGCTCCAAGTTCGCGGAGATCGGCGTGTTCATCCGCGAGCTGGACGACCCGCGCGTGCAGGTCTGCCTCGACACCCAGCACTCCTTTGCGGCGGGCTACGACCTCCGAACCCCGGACGGCGTCGACGCCGTCATGGACGAGTTCGACCGCGACATCGGCGTCGAGCACCTCATCGCCGTGCATTGCAACGACTCGAAACCCCCGCTGGGCGGCGCGCTCGACCGGCACGAGAATATCGGCGAGGGGCAGATGGGCATCGGCGCATTCGAGTCGATACTCGGCCATCCCGCGTTCGCCAACGTGCCGTTCTACCTGGAAGTGCCCGGCTATGAGGGCAAGGGGCCGGACGAGCCGAACGTGACCACCATGAAGTCGGTGCGGGAGCGGGCCGCGCCGGACGCAGGCTGATCCGCGATGCGCAAGCGGCAGTTCGAGGAACTGGTCAGACGCGCGGTCGAGGAGGTCGCGGATGACTGGACGGACGAGAAGAAGGAGGGGTGGCCCGTCTTCGTGGAGAACCTCCTGAGCAACAACGTGGACATCCAGGTGCGCCGCCAGCCTACGAAGCGGCAACGCAAGTCGGTGGGACTCGGGCCGGACGAGACGTTGCTTGGCCTCTACGAGGGCGTGCCGCTCACGGACCGCGACGGGTACAACATGGTCCTGCCGGACGTCATCACCATCTTCCAGCTGCCCATCGAGGAGATGTGCTCAACGGAAGAAGAGGTGATGGAGGAAGTGCGCAAGACGCTGGTGCACGAGGTCGCGCACCACTTCAGCATCACGGACATGGAACTCGAAGCCTGGGGCGTTGCGTAGGGTCGCTTACCCCTGCCGCGCTGCTGCGAGGCGAGCCTCAGCGAGTCGGTCCGCCGCTTCCGCCGTCGTGATGCCTTCCGCGTCGGCGATCGTAAGCACCCGCTGCATCGTCTGGTAGATGGTAGTGGTGTGGGCACGCGCCCCTTCGCGGTCGTAGGGCTGCCCAATCTCGAAGTAAACGTTCGTCACGCCGCCCGCGTTCGCGATGAAGTCCGGCGCGTAGACGATGCCGCGGTTCACGAGCCGCCGCGCGTCCTGCGGGGTGGCGAGTTGGTTGTTTGCCGCGCCGCAGACCACCTGGCACCGCAGCCGGGGCAGCGTCGCAGCGTTCAGCACGCCGCCCAGCGCGCACGGTGCGAACACGTCGCAGTCGGCGTCGTAGATGGCATCAGGCGACACGAGAGACGTGCGCGGCAGGCCCGCAGCGCGTTGCAGGGCGTCGTCGTGGATGTCGGTCACGATGAGCTCGGCGCCCACCTCCACAAGGTGCGACGCGAGCGACGATGCGGCGTTGCCGAATCCCTGGACGGCGACGCGCCGCCCTTCCAGCGATTCATTGCCCCACGCCGCCTCGGCGCAGGCACGCATCGCCTGGAACACGCCGAACCCGGTCATCCCCGCGGGATTGCCACTGCCGCCCATTTCCTCCGGCAGGCCCACGACGTGCTGTGTCTCCTCGGCTATCCACGCCATGTTCTGCGCATTCGCGCCTACGTCCTCCGTCGTGACGTACCGTCCGCCAAGCGACTCGACGAAGCGTCCGTAGGAGCGGAACATCGCCTCCGTCTTGTCGGTGCGTGGGTCGGCGACGATGAGGCCCTTACCCCCGCCGAGGAGGAGGCCCGCCGCCGCGGACTTGTACGTCATCGCGCGGGAGAGACGGAGCACGTCCATGATTGCGTCCTCGTCCGTGGGATGTGGCCAGATGCGCGTGCCGCCGAGCGCGGGGCCCAGCGTCCGGTCATGGATGGCGATAAACGCCTTCACGCCGTTGGCGGGGTCCGTCCAGACGGCCAACTCTTCGTGCCCGCTCGTCTGCATGTACTCGATGAATTCCACGGGTTGTACCCCTTCCGGTGCTATGTTAATCGTAGCAGGTTCGGCGGATACGTGCACGCACGAAGACTTCATTCCTCGTGTGGCTTCGCGTGCAGGAACCCCTGCCAGCCCTGCATGAGGCCGATGCCCTCTCGGGGCAGCACTACGAGCGCGAATAAGGTCGTCGGCCCCAGTAGCACGAGGTGCAGGATGAGGCCGAACCCGATCGCCAGCTCGCGCGGAACGTCCCATATCGCGAGTATCGCCACGACTGCGAGTTCGAACGTGCCCACGGCGCCCGGCAGTCCCGGCAGCGACGTGGCGAAGAAGATCGAGCCGAGCGCGACGATGGTCGCCTGGAAGATCGAGATCTCCACACCCATCCCCTGGGCAAGCACCCAAGCGCACGGCCCGAGCATGAGCGAGTAGATGATGGTGAGCGCTCCGGTGACGGCCACCTCCTTCTTGCGCCGCATCGCCTCGTTCACCGTCTGCTCGTAGGTGAGCAGGCCCGGTATCTTCCCCAGGAAGGCGAAGCGCCTCGCGATCCGCCCCAGGTTCAGGAGCAGAACGAAGAACACTATCAATATGCCGCTCAGGTAGACCGCGGGGCCTGCCAGCCGAGCGATCTGGGGCTCGAATGCGATGGACCCCGCCGCGAACACCATCGTGAACATGATGTCCTGCACGCGCGTCATCACAACGGTCGCAACCACCGTCGGCGCGGGGTGCCTGTCGCGCAGCGTCAGCATCGTCAGCACGGCGGGCTCGTCCATCAAGCGCACCGGCGCGAAGTTGTTCAGCCCCAGCGCCGCCATCTCCACCAAGAAGAGCCGCCAGGTATTGACACGCTCCGACACCCACATCAGCCGCCACCGGTAGGCGCGCAGGAGGCTGGAGAAGAGCATGATCGCGACAGCGCCAGTTACCGCCAGGAGCGACGTTTCCGCTAACTGTTCGCGCACCTCCGCCCAGTCGATGCCGCGTATCGTCAGATAGAGGAAGAACCCGCCGAGGGTGAACCCGAACGGAACGAGGAAGCGCGGGTGCTTGATGATGGAGAGGAGCGTTGAGAGGAAAGGCATAGGCGCGGTCTCAGCCGAACAGGTCGCTCCTCGATGGAGTGGAGGCCGAACCCGGCGCAGCGCTGTGTCCCGGAACAGTCATATCCGCGTAGAAGGCCTCGTCGTAGGCCCGCGTCCGCACGACCACCGGCATCGGCAGCGCGTGTCCGAACATGAGCGACTGCTGCTGCGACTCCAGCCGCGACAGTACGGTGCGCAGCTCTCGCGCTCCCGGCGCGCCGGTCAGCACCGCGTCGACGTCGCGGTCGTTGTCAAGCTGGCAGACGATGCGCGTGCCCACCTGGCTCAGCACTTCGCCGTCGATGCCGGACGGGCGCTGGTCCACCACGAGCAGTGTCACCCTGTACTTCCGCATCTCCCGCGCGATCGTCCCGAAGATCGTCTGCCCCGCGACACCGGGGTCGAGGAAACGGTGCGCCTCCTCGATGGTGATGAGGAGCGGCGTGGGCTGGGGTCTGCCCTCGGCCAGCGCCTTCTCCGTGCGCTCACGGTACTCTGCGTGGATGCGCCGTGTGATGAGGTTGGCCACCAGCAGGTAGGCCGTGATGTTGTCGCCGTAGCTGCCGAACTCCAGCACGACGTGGCGGTTGTCTTGCAAGTGCTCCAGCACCTGGCGCACGGCGCTGCCGCCGGTCGAATGCTCTGACATGAATCCGAACCGATGCAAGACGGAGAGCCTGCGCCGGAGCGCCCCGAGCGTCCCCGCGTTCTCCCCCATCGAATCGGCCAGCGATGCCAGGTCCTCCTGGGAGTGGTTCAGGAAGTCCAGCAGCCAGTCCCGGCCGAAGCGGCGCTCCAGCGAATAGCACGACTGCACGCCCAGGTCCGTGACGTGCAACGTGGAGGCCAGTACCGCGATGTCGTCCGGCTCGATCTCGTCGAACCCGATGCGCACGTCGTAGTCCGTTTGCGCACCCCGGCGGCGCGACGACGCGGGGTCGAGCGTGAACACAGAGACACGGCTCCCGAACAGCTGCTTCAGCCCCTTCGCCGCATAACCGGACTCGGACGTGGACTGCCAGCCGTACTCGCTGTGCATGTCGAACACGAGGTTGATGGCCGCGTTGCGCTGCAGGATGCCCGCGAGCAGGATGCGCGTGAGGAAGCTCTTGCCGGAGCCGCTCTTCCCGAAGACCCCGTTGGAGCGCTTCACGAACTCCTCCAGGTTCAGGCAGACGCGCGTGTCTTCCATGTCCAGCGGGCTGCCTATCCAGATGTGGCGCGCGTCCTCGCTGCCGAAGATGGCGGCCACGTCGTCGTTGGACGCGCGGTAGGCGTTCGCGAAGTGCGGCGGCATCGAGCGCGCGGGCTGCGGCCCCTCGTCGCTCGCGCTCATCGTGAGCATCGGCGTTACGGACGCCGTCGAGTACGCTGTCGTGCCAGAGAGCGCCTCCGCCAGCGCCGCGCCTCCCCCGGCGGCAGCCGACGCCATGCGCGGATCGCTGCTTTCCAGCAGCAAGTCGGTCACGATGCCGAAGAAGCGGCTGAACTGCCCGTGCACCGTAACGAATGTCCCGACCTTCACGTCCTCCACAGCGCGTGCCGACTCCAGGCGCACGTCGAGCCCCCGCGAGAGCGAGCCACCCGCGACCGCCCCGATGCGTACGGGTGCGTCCGGCTCGGTGCCGTTGGAGGTCACGGTACTCACTCGATGGGGAGCCGCCGCATGATTGCGGCGAGCCGGGCGGCGTCAGTAGGGAGTTGCACCGCTATCGCGCGGCATGCCTGCACGAGGAACGCGCGGGGGTCGTCGAACTCCGGCGCAGCCTCACGCAACGCCGCCGCGATCACGTCGTCTGCGGTCGGCAGCGCGCTCGCGAGCACGAGCGCCGTCCAATCGCTCCGCTCCATGAAGCCGCGGACCTCTGCGCCCGAGCAGGCGTAGAGGAACGTGTGGATGCGCGGCGGCAGCGGCGGCAGGTGCTGAAAGTAGCGTGCTCCCTCCTCGTGCCCGACGACGGTCAACGTGACGTCCGTGCGGAGCAGCCGCTCCAGTTGCGGGTTCTCGGCGTACACGTCCGACTCCGACGCCAGCTCCGCGCCGCGTGCGATGACGCGCCTGCCGGGGTCGAGCGCCGCCGTGCTCACGCCGTCCACGACGGCGAACAGCGATGCGCCCACGCGCACGAGCGTTCCCAGCGGCGGCGCGCCGTATAACGTGTGGCATTGCCCGACGACCCGGTCCACCGACGCCTCGACGACCTCGCCGAACTTCGGGAGGCCGGGGGCTGCCGTCGGGAACGCTGGTCCGGTCGCGGGAGAAGGACTGCTTGCTGGCCGTGCAGCGGACATGCGGCTATTGTAGCGTAGCAACGCTGGAGGAGACGCCCATGACGACGAACAACTCCAACGAGGCCCCGCACTTCACGCGCGAGTGGCTTATCGACGCGCTGCGCTACGTGCGGCGCGACTTCGAGGCTGCCGCCGCCGGCGAGGCTGGCCTCTCTGGCGATGGCGACGCCCGCGCCCGTTCGCGCATGGAAGCGGCGCGCCGCATGGGACTGGACGCCCTCGCCGACGAGGCGATGGTCGCGATAGACCGCGCCGTCGACGAGGCCGCGCGCCTCGAATGGCCGGGCGGGCTGGAGGTGCGCTACACCGCGCTTCTCGGCGCACTCAGGACGCTCGCGCAGGCGAGCAGCGCGCTCAACGATCACACGCCGGAGCGCCCGCACCTCACCTACCTGGCCGAGACGATGGCGCGGGCCGAACTCGCCGCAGCCAGCCTCGTCCGCAGGCGTCGTGCGGAGCGACTGCACGGGCTGTACGTCATCGTCGACCCATCGCTCACTCGCGACCGCGATCCCGTCTGGGTCGCGGAGCAGGGCATCGCCGGAGGCGCGACGGCCATCCAACTGCGCGTCAAGGAGACCGACAAGGGCCGCTGGCTGCCGCTCGCTGAAACCCTGCGCGGCATCTGCGCGCAGGCGGGCGCAGCCCTCATCATCAACGACCATCCGGACGTGGCCGTGGCCGTGGAGGCGGACGGCGTCCACCTCGGCCAGAACGACATGCCTGTCGCGGCTGCCCGCGCCTCGCTGCGCCCCTGGCAGATAGCAGGCACGTCCAACGCGCTCACGACCGAGGCCGATGTGTCGCTGCAGGCGGGAGCGGACTACGTCGCGGTGGGGCGCATGTTCCCCACCGGCTCGAAGGCCGACACGCGCCCGGCGGGACCGGAGACGCTGCGCGCCGTGCGCGACGTCATGCCGCCCGATGGCCCGCCGCTGCTGGCGATAGGCGGCATCACGCCGGAAAACGTCGGAGAGGTCGCCCGCGCGGGCGCTGACGGCATCTGCGTCATCGCTGCCGTCACCCAGGCCGACGACCCCCGCGCCGCCGCCGCCCGCCTGCTGGAAGCGTTCCGGGCTGCAGCCCGAGCAAACAAGGAGCTCAACGGGCCTGGATTTTGACCTTCTTGTTCCCTGTTTTACGAGTAAACCGGCCATGCCGTTTGAGTTCCTTGATCTCCTTGTTCGGAGCGTTTTCCATGGCCACGGCCTGCTTCCGGGGATTCCGAGGCAACAAGGCAACAAGATTTCATCGAGAACGAAGTTTTCGCGCCGGAGCCACAGGACCTGTTCTATAGCTGGGCCGTGAGGTGTAGACGTGGTCTATGGGTGGTGTGTGCGCGACGGTCATGGACCCAGCGTAGCGGACACGGGGGCGACCGCGTAAGCGGCGCATGTCACAGTCCGAGAATCAACAGGGATGGACGGAATGCACAGGATGGGGATGAGGGAGTGGGGCGCAGCACGCCCCACTCCAACCCTGCCACGCCATGCCGCGCCCAGCCTAACCGCACCCTACCGTGCCGGGCCTAGCCATGCCCTGCCGCGAATCTGAACCATGCCTTGCCTCGCCATGCCCTGAAACAACCCAGTTGGGTCACTTCCGCCTCGAAGCGCCCGTAGGTGCCGGACTTCTCAGGCCGCCGGTCGCCCAAGCCGATCCTGCGCCCCGCGATGTCCAGCCACGACTCCAGCTGCTCCTTGTCGACGAGCTCGTCGTCGCAGTCCAGTGTGAATGTGCACGACCACTCATCGAACTTAGCCCTCGTCCGGAGGATGCAGGGGGCGAGGTTCCTGCCTCCGCAGGAACGACGAGGCAGGGCGGACCGCGACACGCCCCTACAGGCTGCCCACCCCAATCCTGATACCATGCACCGCATGCCCGATCCACTCTCAGGCGAGGAGACAACCACGCTTACGCTGCACCTGCGCGCGCTCGGCAGGCAGGGTGAGGCGCTCGCGGAGACGGACGACGGCAAGCCCGTTTTCGTCTTCGGCGGCATCCCCGGCGAGACCGTTACCGCGGAGGTCGTCGCGACCCGACGCGGCTACGTCGCAGCGCGCGTGACGGACGTGACGGACCCGTCGCCGCACCGCGTCGCCCCTGACTGCCGCTATTTCGGCGCGTGCACCGGCTGCCAGTGGCAGCACATCGCTTACGAGCGTCAGCTCGAGATGAAACGTGAAGCACTAGTCGACGCACTGAGCCGCGTCGGCGGGTTGGACGTCGAGCCGCTGCCCACGCTGCCCAGCCCCGACCGGCTGAGCTACCGGAATCACGCGCGCTTCACCGTGAGCAAGCAGGGCGGGCGGCTCGGCTACGTCCACAAGGAGCGCCGACGCCACGTGGAGGTGGAGGAGTGCCTGCTGATGGCGCCGTGGATCAACCACGCGCTGGCGTCGCTGCAGGGACACGTCGCTGAGACGACCCAACTCTCCCTCCGTTACGGCGTACACACCGGCGACTACCTGCTGCAGCCGACCTTCCAGAACATGGACGTGCCGCTCGCGTCAGGCCAGAAGCACTACCAGGAGGCGCTGCTCGGCCACCGCTTCCGCGTCAGTTCGCCGTCTTTCTTCCAGGTAAACACCCGCCAGGCGGAGCAGATGGCCGAGCTCGTCATGAGAGAACTGCGCCTGGACGGCTCGCAGACCGTCGTGGACGCCTACGCCGGTGTCGCGACGTTCGCCGTGCTCATGGCGGACCGGGCGCGGCACGTGATCGCGGTCGAGGAGTCTGCGGCGGCGGTGGCCGACGCCCGCGTGAACGTCGAGGGCATCCCGAACGTGGAGCTGCGGCAGGCGCGTACGGAAGACGTGCTCCTGGAGCTCACCGCCGGAGGCGTGGACGCGGTGCTGCTGGACCCACCGCGCGCCGGTTGCATGCCGGGGACGCTCGACGCGCTGCTGGACGTTCCGCCGGCGCGCGTCGTCTACGTCTCATGCGACCCCGAGACGTTCGCGCGTGACCTCGCCATCCTCACCGCTGGGCCGTTCCGCATCGAGCAGGTGCAGCCCGTCGACATGTTCCCCCAGACCTACCACGTCGAGGCCGTCGCGACGCTCGTCCGCGACGACGAGCGGCTCGCGCGGCTGCGAGCGCGGCAGGAGCTCGTGCTAGCGTCGTCGTCGCCGCGCCGCGCCGAGATTCTCGGACGATTGGGGTTCGCGTTCGAGACGGCGGAGCCGGGCGTCGACGAGCCTGACCCTCCTTCCGGCGCGGACGCCATGGAGGTCGCTCGGGGGCTCGCGCTCGCGAAAGCCCGCGCCGTGGCGTCCCGCCGGAGCGCGGGAGCCGTGCTCGGCGCCGACACCGTCGTCGAACTGGACGGCGTCGTGCTCGGCAAGCCCCGCGACGAGGACGACGCCGCGCGGATGCTGCGCGAACTCCGTGGCCGCGAGCACCGCGTCATCACGGCGGTCGCGCTCGTCGACGCCGCGACCGGCGAGACGGCGGAGGCGTACCGGGCGTCGCGCGTGCTGATGCGCGACTATACCGACGGCGAGATCGCGGCGTACGTCGCCTCCGGCGCGCCGATGGACAAGGCGGGCGCGTACGGCGTGCAGGACGATGCGTTCGCTCCGGCTGAGGAGGTGCGCGGCTGCTACCTGAATATCGTCGGGCTGCCGGTCTGCGAGACCCTCAAGCTGGCGGAGCGATTCGGCCTGCGGCTGCGCCCCCGGCTCGATGCGCCGTGGCCTGCGCTGGAGCGTTGCCCGGCGTGTGCAGAGCAGGTGCACCCGAAACCCCTCAACGGGCGCAGCAAGCGATGAACATCCTCGGCGTCGGCAACCTGGAGCTCATCTGGATACTCCTGCTCGCGCTCGTGCTGCTGGGGCCGGGACGCATGGTGGATGCGGCACGGGCAGCAGGGAAGTTCTGGCGCGAGGCGCAGCACGTACTCCGCGCCGCGGCGGACGCGGCCACGGTCAGCCTCGACGCGCCCCCGCCTCGCAGCGCGCCCGGCGACCCACTCCCCGGGCCGGAGGACGCCGTAGCGCGTGACGGGGAGGAGGAGGGGGTTCACCCTCACCCTAACCCTCTCCCCTCAAGGGAGAGGGGATCAGGCAGTGGCGGGGACGAGCAGCGGGAGGCCCGGTAGCGATGGCCTCGAAGGAGATGACGCTCCGCGAGCACCTGGAGGAGCTCCGCCGACGGCTCATCATCGTCGTCTTGTTCGTCATCCTCGCGATGATCGTGGCCTTCGTCTTCCGCAACCCCATACTCGCCTTCCTGCTCGAACCCGGCTTCTCGCAACTGGACGAGAAGCCGATAGCGACCGAGGTGCTGGAGACGGTGGGGGTGACGTTCAAGGTCACGCTCCTCGTCGCGTTCGCCGCCTCGCTCCCCGTCGTGCTCTACCACGTCATCATGTTCGCCTCGCCCGGCCTCACCACGCGAGAGCGGCTCTACGTCTTCCTCTTCCTGCCGGGCGTCCTCATCGCGTTCGCGGCGGGCGTGGCGTTCGGCTACTACGTGCTCTTCCCTCCGGCGTTCTACTTCCTCTTCAACTTCGGCTCGGAGAACGTCAACCCGGAGATACGCATCGCCAGCTACGTCAACGTCATCACGTCGCTCATGTTCTGGATGGGCGTCGTCTTCCAGATACCGCTGGTGCTCTTCGCGCTCGGACGTCTCGGCGTCGTGAGTTCCGGATGGCTGATGCGCAGGTGGCGCTTCGCCGTCCTCCTGGCATTCGTCGCCGCAGCGATGATCACGCCGACGTTCGACCCTGTGAACCAGACGCTCGTGGCCGTCCCCATCATCGTCCTCTACCTGTTCGGCATCCTGCTGGCACGTCTGGGCGAGCGGCTGCGGCGCGGCACGCGGGCGAAAGAGGAGCGAGGCCCCGGCCTGCTGCGACGCGTGGGGCGGCGGCTCGCGTTCTGGCGGCTGCCCCGCTACCTCTGGCGCAGGCTGTTCCGGCGCGGGCGGGGCGGACCGTAGCGTGCGAACGCCGGAACGACTCGCCGGGGCCCTGCCGTTCTACTACGGCTGGATCGTCGTGGGCGTGGGCGCGGCTGCGGTCACTTCCCGGGTGGTGGGATCGGTCGAGGCGGCGAGCGTCTTCGTCGCCGCGCTCATCGCCGAGCACGGATGGAGCGCCACGCTGCTGGCTGTTCCGACCCTTATCGGCAGCTCCGGCAGCGCGCTGGGCGGTCCGTTCGTGGGACGCCTGCTGGACAAGCGCGGACCGCGCCTCGTCACCGCCGTGGGGACGGCGCTCGTCGGACTATCCTGTTTCGTGCTCGCAGCCACCAACTCCATCCTCTTCTACATCGCCTTCTACAGCCTGCTGCGCATGACCGGACAGGGCATGGTGCAGCTCTCCAGCCAGATCACCGCTGCGAAGTGGTTCGAACGCAGGCGCGGGCGCGCCATCGCGCTCATCACACTCATATCGAGCCTCGGCCTCGTCGCCGCGCCGCCCGTCGCGCAGGCTCTCATCGACGGCCCCGGCATAGCCGTGGCGTGGATGGCCTTCGGCTTCCTTGCGCTGGGGATCGGCACGGTGCCGTCCATGCTGCTCCTCATCCGCAGCCCGGAGGACCTCGGGCTCCAGCCGGACGGCGCGCCGCGTACACAGGCGCCTGTACGGCGGCAGAGCTTCACAGCGGGCCAAGCCATCCACACCCCAGCGCTCTGGGCCATCGTCCTCAGCGTGTTCATGATCTCCTCGGTGATGACCGGCGTCGGCTTCCACCAGCTTGCCTACTACGTCGAGCGCGGCATCGACCCCACCGTCGGCGCGTACGTCGTGAGCAGTTTCGCGTTCGGGTTCTTCGCCGGCGGCGTCACCTGGGCTCCCCTGGCCGACCGCCTGCCCGTTCGCTTCATCCTCATGGGGCTCTACGTTTCAGGCGTGGCCACGATGGCGCTGCTGCTGCAGGTGCATGCTGCGTGGCAGGCGTTCGCGGCGGCGCTCGCGTTCGGCATGCTCGTGGGCGGTTCCATCCAGCTGCCCACCATGCTCCTCGCCAACTACTTCGGCAGGGCGCACATCGGCGCGATAGGCGGGACGGTGCACGTGGCGCGGGGGTTCGGGCTCGGGAGCGGGCCGGTGATCGGCGGACTACTGAAGGACGCGCTCAGCTACGAAGCGGCGTGGACCGCGTTCGCGGTATTCGCGGGGTCGGCGGCGATATTGATGGGGTTTGCGCGGCGGCCCCGGCTGCCTGATCCCTTCTCCCTTGAGGGGAGAAGGTTAGGATGAGGGTGAACCCTTGTCGGACGTGGACTCGGCCTTCTCCGGCTCGCCGGAGTCGGCGGCCTTGCCCTCGACGCCTTCCTTGACCTCGCTGACGGAGCCTCGGAACTCGCGGATGCCCTTGCCGAGCGCGCGCCCGATCTCCGGCACGCGGCTCGCCCCGAAGATGACGAGCACGATGACGAGGATGATGACCAGTTCCGGCCAGCCCAGTCCGAATGGCATCGTGCAGACTCCCGCTCGTTAACGAGCACAATCAGCATACCACACAGGGGAATGTGCCCGGCCTAGCTGTTCAGCAGCCGGTTGAGCGTAAGCGTGATGCCCGACGCCATGCCCGCCGTGACTCCGACGCTTGCGAGTATCGTGCCCACCAACCAGCGCAGCAGCCTGCTCTCCATCTGGTAGAGCCTGCTCTCCAACTGATGGAGGTCGGCCTTGGTCGCGAGGTGCTCGTAAGCGCTTTCGAGACGTGCCACGCGTTGTTCGAGCGACGCGGTGGTGGTCACGATCCGTTACTCCGGTCTTATCTCGCTCCCAAGATACTCCGTGATGCTCATGCCTTGCAACACTGTGGTGCCATCAGTTCTGTATCACTTACCGATCCCCTACCGCCCCGATCTGGCCCCCGACGGCAGCGCCGACGCGCCCGCCAGCATCTCCGTGAGTGCAAGCTCGTCCGACGTGCCGCTCTTCAGCGCGAGGTCGGTCTCCAGCAGCAAACGATAGAGCCCACGCACCGCCTCCGGTGGGAACCGGCGCGCCTGCTCCATCGTCTTGCGCACGACGAAGTCGGACGACGTCCCGAGCCGCGCGGGCCACTCCGGCGGCGGCGCGCGGCGCGCGAGCAACTCCTGGGCGAGCGCGACCAACCGCGCCTGCCGTGCGACCATCGTCAGCAGGTACGGCCCTGCCGCGCCTTCGTCCAGCAATTGCCGCATCGTGCCGAGCGCCGCGCCTGTCCGGCGCTCCATGATGGCGTCCACCAGCGCAAACACGTTGGCGTCCTTCGTACTGCTCACGAGCGCCTGCACGTCGTCCTCGCCGATCGGCCTGCCATCGCAGTAGATGGTCAGCTTCTCCAGCTCGGAGTCCACCACCCAGAGGTTCGGCCCTATCTGCTCCGCGAGCATCGCAGCAGTGCGGCGGTCGATAGTTCCGCCCTTCTGTTCCGCCCGCTCCGACACCCACGCGGCGAGTGCGTCCCGCCGCAGCGGGTCGAACTCGCGCACCCGCACCTGCGCGCCCTCGGCCCCCGCGACCGCTTTCAGGAACGGGTTGGCGGGCGAGAGTTTCCCCTCGAAGAAGACGACGTCCGACGACGGCGGCAGTCCCGCGAGCAGCGCGGTCAGCTCCGCCGGAGGCCGGGCCTGTGCGCCGTCCTGTCCTCGCCTGCCGCGGCGCGGACCACCTTCCGCCGTTCCCATCAGCCCGCGCACGACGACAGCGCGACGGTCCGCGAGGAACGGCACCACCATCGCGGCGGCGGCAAGCTTGTCGACCGAGAACTCCCTTGCCTCGATGTCGGTGACGTTGGAACTGCGCACGTCCTCCGGCCCGACGGCGTCCAGCACCTCGCGGAGCGCCTCCGTGGCCGAGAACGAGTCTTCACCGTGCAGAACGTAGATCACGAGTCGTAAGCACCGCTGGGGAAGTGAGCACCGGAAGGAGCGCCCGCCCTATCCGTCATTCCCGCGAAAGCGGGAATCTCGCAGCCTGGTATCTGTCGTTCCGAGCAGAGCATCAACGGGCGTATACTCGTAGCAGGAGGGCTTGGCGTGGCGATGTTCCTGCTCCTGAGGCGGCTCCTCACGGTAGTGTACCTGATGACGCACCGGGCGGTCCCGGTGCACCTGAAGGCGCTGCCGGTGCTCGCGCTCATCTACCTGCTCTTCCCCCGCGACCTCTGGTTCGACTTCCGCCTCTTCGGCCTCCTCGACGATCTCATCATCGGCGGGCTGCTCATCGGCACATTCATCAACAAGGGCTGGGAGCGTGTGCTGACGGCGGAACGCAAGCGTGACGACACCATCCCCGCCGAGTTCCGTGTCATTGATGAGGACGATGCGCCCTCTGCCGAGGGTGCGCCCTCCACGGAGGGCGGCGCAGACGCGGACGGCGCGCCAAGGTCCGACCTGCGCGGCTGACACCCTTTTCCCTACTAGTCGCACCCTCTCCCCTTGTTGGGATGTTTGCATAACTCCATCGCACGCCCCACGCCCCGCCAACCCTCACCCCAGCCCTCTCCCGCCATCGGGAGAGGGAGCCTGCGGCCTCCGCCTACCTCCGTCCGGTTACGCAAGGGTCTCCTTTGTGGGGAGAGGAGCATGCGGCCTCCGCCTACCTCCGTCCGGTTACGCAAGGGTCTCCTTGTGGGGAGAGGGGACCAGGCACGCCCCGCCTACCTCCGTCCGGTTACGCAAGAGTCTCCTTTGTGGGGAGAGGGGACCAGGAACGGCCCGCGGCGTTCCTACGTTTCTTTCTTGTGTCGCATCGTGTTGCATCCCGTTGCATCCACTCGTGGCGCCGTTGGGGGCTATGCAACGCATCTGCAACCTTTTGCCTCTGCGTTGCAACGGAATGCAACCGAAATGCAACAGATTGCAACGCGGGTCGGAGAGGTAAAGGAAGAGAGTGGGCTGCAGTCGGTTCGCCGTCATGGAGACAGCGTACGCGGACGGCAGGCGACCGCGTAAGAGGCGCGTGTCACGAGTCTGTCATGCCGAGCGGAGTTGAGGCATCTCCCAGCCCTGTAGCTGCCATTCCGAGCGCAGCCGAGGAATCTCTCGGGAAGATACGCCGTCACGCACGGACGTTTCCTGAGAGATGCTTCGACTCCGCCTCCGGCTGCGCTCAGCATGACAACCCGTACACCTCCAGGACGTTGCCTCCGCGGGTGTAAGATTCCCCCGATGCCCTGCATCGGACCGATGCCCCCGCGCCGGGCACGAGGAGGTCGACGTGGGCGCACACGAGGTCTACCTGCTCCCCAACGGAGTCCTGAGCCTGCCCCGCTCGCGCGTCATCTACGGCGAAGCGAGCGACGAACGGCTGCTCACGCCCGTCTACAGCGTCCTGATCCGTACCGACGAGGGCGACATCCTGTTCGACACCGGCATCGACCCCGACGCCGCGTGGGACCCCAGGGCGCTCGAGGGCGTCACTCGCAACCTCCACTCGTTCACCGAGGAGGACGACGTCCGCAGCCGCCTGCGCGACGCGGGCACGACCGAGGACAAGATCGGGACGGTCATCGCGTCGCACTTCCACTACGACCATATCGGGGGGCTCCGCTACTTCAGGAACGCGAAGGTCTACGTGCAGAACAACGAGCTCCGCGCCGCGCGCCACCCCGACATGGGGATGGACCGCGTCCTCCGCAAGCAGTACTTCGACCACCCGCTCGACTTCGAGACCGTCATGGGCGACACCGAGATCGTGCCGGGCGTATGGGTGCTGCAGACGTACGGCCACACGCCGGGACACCAGAGCCTGCTCGTGGAGCTACCGTCCGGCCCGATGATCTTCAGCGGCGACGCCATCCACGTCTGGGAGAATGCCGAGAAGGAGCGCCCGTTCAACGGCTTCTACAACCTCCAGGACGCCTTCGAGTCCATCCGCCGCCTCAAGATGCTCGCCGCCGTCACGAAGGGCACCCTCGTCCCCAGCCACGACCCCGCCCTCTGGGAGACGTTCAACCCTGCGCCTTACCGGTACACGTAGGGCCGTCGTCTGCGGAGGCAGGAACCTCGCAGCCCCTTCCCGTCATTCCCGCTTTCGCGGGAATCTCGCAGCCGATGTTCCGTCATTCCAGCGGAGGCTGAATCCAGTCGCGCGGCGCAGACGCGCGCATGCGCAGTCAGCGCACGCGGTCGCGCTGTGGGGCTGTGCGGTGAGCGCGTCATGCTGAGCGCAGCCGGAGGCGGAGTCGAAGCATCTCTCGGGACTCCCCTCGCCCGCTAGGCGGGAGAGGGGCTGAGGGGTGGCGGTACACGCCCGTGCTACACTCCCCACCACCTTGACCGGAGACGCGCCTTGCGAACAGCTGCCGTCCGCATAGTACTGACCTTCCTTGCGCTCGCGCTCGCGGCATGTGCCCAGGCGACGCCAACACCGTCGCCCACTCCAACTCCTGCGCCCACGTCCACTCCTACACCCACGGCGACGCCAATGCCCACGGCAACCGCAACACCGGCGCCAACGCCCACTCCTGCGCTCCCATACCTGACGGAAGAGATTCCTCCGTGCACACCCGTCGCCGGCTCCTCGATTGACCCGTGCGAGTTCGATGCCGTCCCGCTTTACGCCGACTATGGGATTGAGTATTACCCTGACGAGGACGAGCCCGCAGACCTGCGGGAAGTGTTTACGAACGACTGGCCACTCTTTGCGCCCTACCTGGTGCTGCGCGGGACATACCTCCCCGACACGTGGCGCTGTACAGCAGGCGATCGTTACCGTCCGCCGCCTTACCTGAGTGAGGAAGACCGGGCGTATTTCGAGGATTCCCGTGCGTTCAAATGCTATGTCGATGTGCGAGTGAATGCATATATCGTAGGTGAAGGCCCGCCCAACTTGACGGTCCTGAGGATGGGGCTCGAGTACCGGGACGACTGGTTCTCGGAGCCGGGTTTAGATAGAGACGAGGCTATAGAGGAGATGAGGCAGCATTTCGAAACCTTTGACGACGATCGATACGGCGGGATCGACGACATCCTCCTGGGGAAAGAGGACATCCTGTTCCTTGGGACACCGCGTGACTTTTCCGCTGAAGTATGGCAATTCCTTGGGTCCTGGGGCGTGGAGCAGCGGCAAGATGGCGTGGTGGTCGCTACCCATCCTGCCAAACCACTGTGGAAGCAATACAGACTCGATGAGTATGAGACATTCCTCTCCGTGTTCGAGGTGGAATTGGATGCCTTCGCGCAAACGGTAGTTGAAGTCAATCACGCCCGCGTCAGCGAATACGGCGGTCGCATCGGCGCGGACGCCGGTCTCCCGATGCTGCTCACCGACGCACACCAGTTGCGCCCGTTCTTCATCGAGATGGGGGCGTACGACCACCCCGACGGCCCGCCCAGGCAGCCTCCGCCCGTACCGGCACCGTAGTAGCCATCCCGCCTGTCATTCCCCCGGAAACGGTGGGTGCTGCAGACTTACGGCCACACGCCCGGACACCAGAGCCTGCTCGTGGAGTTGCCCGACTCCGGGACGATGATCTTCAGCGGCGACGCCATCCACGTCTGGGAGAACGCGGAGAAGGAGCGCCCCTTCAACGGCTTCTACAACCTCCAGGACGCTTACGAGTCCATCCGCCGCCTCAAGATGCTCGCCGCCGTCACCAGGGGCACGCTCGTCCCCAGCCACGACCCCGCCCTCTGGGAAGCGTTCAACCCTGCGCCGTATAGGTATACGTAGGGGAAACGTACATCGATGGACAGGATTTACAGGATAGGGTGAGCACGGCCATTCGCGGTGAGCCTGTCGAACCACGTTCCTGCGGAGGCAGGAACCTCGCAGCCCGGTGCCCCCTTTCCCACCGCGTACGCTGTTCCCCGAGGGACGAACCGGCGGCGCAGTGAACTGACTACGACTGTGCTACGCTCTCACCTGTACGCTGGCCGAAGGAACGCTTCCTACAAACCCCCGCCATCCGGCCCTGAACGGAGGGAACGATGTTCTTAGTCTTCGGCCCATTCTATGTTCTCTTCCTTCTCGCCGGTTGGATTGCCCTCGGGTTGGCTTGGGCTCCATTCGCGGCCTTCATCTCGATGCGAAAAGCACGTCGGTTTGGGCTTAACCCGCTGAAGTTCGCAGCACTCGCGTTCCTGCTCTCGTTGTTCTTCATATTCCCGTGGTTGTATCTCAACGATGCCTTGAATGGCACAAAACCAAATGAACTTCGCAAGTCTCTGGCCGACGGAGTGGAGCCCTGCTCACTGTTCGTCCTCTATGCAACCTGGTTGCTCGGGCCGATTGCTTTGATGGGAGTATTGATCATGGTTACAGCGTCACCGCCGCCTTCATTCGTTGATGACCAGACATCGGGACCGTTAGCGCCGGTGCTGCTGATCGTGTTCTTGCTGATGTGGGTCGGTTCATTGATGCATTTCACGACTCGCGAACCTGGACATCGGAAGCAAGTAAATCTCGTCTATCTTGCGCCAGACTACATCCGTATCATGCCGTACGTGTACGCCTTCGTATGCTTTGTCGTCGCGTACGTGTGCCTGCCGTTGCTCTAAGCGCCCCCCACGTGTGACACCCGCCCCTTACCCCATCGCCCCCTGTCCGCGTACGCTGTCTGTGTGACCGGCGGCGCGTCCGGCGCGGGACTGTTCAGCGAGCGCGCAGAGGGTTGGCCGGAATGGGCTGTAATGGACCGCAAATGACCTGGGATGGACCGCGGATGGGCCGTTTGGGACCTCTCAATGGCCCGTCTGCCACCCCGTTTTCAGAGGTGATTCCGGGCAGATGAGCCGAAATGGACCGCTGTTCCCCCCCTGACTTCCCTCGCCCTCCCCATGGAAAGCCGGCCGGCATGGTTCGACAAGCTCACCACGAACCCCATGCCCCCCATCCTGTCCATCCTGTGCATCCCCGTTGATTCCCGTCCGGGGCGCCCCCGGCAACGCAGGCTATAATCGTCAGGCGTATCCACTCGGAGGAGTCCTCATGGCAACCAACCCGCTCAAGAAGCACTCAGCAGAGATGACCGACGGCCCGTCCCGCGCTCCGGCGCGCGCGATGCTCAAGGCCATCGGCTTCACCGACGACGACCTCGCCAAGCCCCTCATCGGCGTCGCCACGACGTGGATCGAGACGATGCCGTGCAACTACAACCAGCGCGAGCTCGCCCAGTACGTGAAGGAAGGCATCCGGGAGGCCGGAGGCACGCCCATGGAGTTCAACACGATCTCCGTCTCCGACGGCGTCGCGATGGGCACCGAGGGCATGCGCGGCTCGCTCGTCAGCCGCGAGGTCATCGCCGACTCCATCGAGACGGTCGCGCGGGGCCACTCGTTCGACGGCCTCGTTGTGCTCGTCGGCTGCGACAAGACGCTCCCAGCGGGCGCGATGGCGCTCGCGCGGCTCAACCTGCCGGGCCTCGCCTTCTACAACGGCTCCATCTCGCCGGGCAGGCTGGACGGCAAGGACATCACCATCCTGGACGTGTTCGAGGCCGTCGGCGCGCACGGCGCGGGACGCATCGACGACGCCCGCCTCAAGGCGGTGGAGGACGCGGCCTGCCCCGGCGCGGGCGCGTGCGGCGGCCAGTTCACCGCCAACACGATGGCGATGGCGCTGGAGTTCCTCGGCATAAGCCCCGCAGGCGCGAATGCCGTCCCTGCCGTCTTCAGCGCGAAGGCCGAGGCCGCGCGGAACGCGGGCAGGCTCGCAATGGACCTGCTCCGCAGCGGCACGATGCCCTGCGACATCATGACGCGCGAGGCGTTCGAGAACGCCATCGCGGGCGTCGCCGCGACCGCAGGCTCGACGAACGCGGTGCTCCACCTTCTCGCGATAGCGCGCGAGGCGGGCGTCCCGCTGTCCATCGACGACTTCGACGAGATAGCGTGGCGCACGCCCATCGTCGCGAGTATGAAGCCGGGCGGCGCGTACGTCGCGGAAGACCTCTACAACGCGGGCGGCTACGGCCTCGTCTCGAAGGAGCTCGTCGGTGCGGAGCTGGCGCACGCTGGCGCGGCCAACGTGAGCGGCCAGAGCTTCGGCCAGATCGCGGCGGCTGCGGTCGCCGAACCCGGCCAGCAGGTCGTCGTCTCCGCCAATGAACCCATCAATCCGCATGGCGGCGTCGCCATCCTGCGCGGCAACCTCTCGCCCGACGGCTGCGTCGTCAAGCTCGCGGGACACGGTCGCAGGCTGCACCGCGGCCCCGCCCGGATCTTCGACCGCGAGGAGGACTGCTCCGCCGCCATCCGGGCCCGTGAGGTGAAGGACGGCGACGTGGTGGTCATCCGCTACGAGGGGCCGGTCGGCGGACCGGGCATGCGCGAGATGCTGGCCGTCACCGCGGCCATCCAGGGCGCGGGGCTCGGCGACACCGTCGCGCTCATCACCGACGGACGCTTCTCCGGCGCGACGCACGGATTCATGGTGGGCCACATCACACCGGAGGCCGCGAAGGGCGGCCCGCTCGCCTTTCTGTGGGACGGCGACACCGTCGTGTTGGACGTCGAGCGCCGTGTGCTGGAGACCGAGACGCCGGACGAGGAGATTGCGCGACGCCGGGAGGGTTGGAGCGCTCCGCCGCCGCGCTACACGACCGGCGTCTTCGCAAAGTACGCGCGCAGCGTCGCCTCCGCCAGCGAAGGCGCCATCACCAGCCCCGGCCTCACCGGCAGCGTCTGGTAGAAGACCCGCTCTCTCAGCGAGGGGACTCTTGCGTAACCGGTATTCTTACCGCCCCCGTCCGGCGCACACAGGGCCCTCACCCTAGCCCTCTCCCTCAGGAGAGGGGATCAGGCTCCCTGCCATGCCCTGGCAAGGGCACCCTCGCCGACTTACGCGAGGACGCCTTGAGGGGAAAGTGCGCCGCTGAGCGGCGGGGGTGAGGGTGCCCCCTTACGCCACGGAGGGCGGCGCGCCCGCCGTCACCCGCACGGACGGCCCGCCGCTCTCCTCCTCCTCGACGAACGCGGCCTACGCCGGGAGCACCCGGCAGTCGCCTGCGCTCATCGCCAGGAACACCCGATCGCCCCGAGCGATCGGCTGCGAGGCGTGCACGAACGCGCGGATGAGCGCGCCGCCAACGTCCACGCGGCAGTCCTGCGAGTCGCCGAGGAAGACGACGGTCTCGACCTCGCCCTCCAGCACGTTGTCGGCCTCGCGCCGCTCGGTGGAGACGCCGATGTTCGCAGCACGGATGGCGACCGCCGCGCTGTCGCCCGGTCCTAGCGTCTCGACCGCGGCGCAGGAGAGCGTCCCCTGCGGCGTCTCGACGCGCATCACGTCGCCGTCGCGGGAAGCCACCGTCCCCTCGAGGAGGTTCGTCATGCCGATGAACTCCGCCGTGAACCGCGAGTTCGGGTCGTCGTAGATGTCCTTCGGCCCGCCGAGCTGGACGATCTCGCCGTCCCGCATCACGGCTATCTTGTCGGAGAGCGTCAACGCCTCCAACTGGTCGTGCGTCACGAAGAGGGTCGTGATGTTCAGCCGCTCGGTGATCGCCTTCAGCTCGACGCGCATGTCGTCGCGGAGCTTCGCATCGAGGTTGGAGAGCGGTTCGTCGAGCAGGAGCGCCTTCGGCTGTCGCACGAGCGCACGGGCGAGCGCAAGCCGCTGCTGCTGGCCGCCGCTCAACTGCGGCGCGGGGCGCCGCTCCAGCCCGTCCAACCGGACGAGGCCCAGGGCCTCCATGACTCGCTCACGCACCTGGGCCTTCGGCAGCTTGCCCCTGCCATGCGAGATGGGGAATGCGACGTTGTCGTACACGTCCATGTGCGGCCAGATGGCGTACGACTGGAACACCATGCAGGCGGGACGCCCGTGCGCGGGGACGTGCTGGCCGCTGCGGGAGAGTACGACGAGGCCGTCTATCACGATCTCGCCACCGTCCGCCTTCTCCAGCCCGGCGATGCACCGGAGCGTCGTGGACTTGCCGCAGCCGGACGGACCGAGGAGCGTGAAGAATTCGCCCTGCTCCACCTCGAACGACACGCCCCGCAGGGCCTGCACCGACCCCTCGACCGTGGCGTACCGCTTCTCCAGGTCCTCGACTCGTACCGCTACAGGCATGTGGAGACGACCCGATGCACTGCTGACGAAACGCTGTCCGGCGCTGCGCTATCCGGCGTCAGCGGTTTCGGTGTGCGTCCAGTCGGACGACCAGACGCTGTGGCCGTCAGGACGCAGCGTGAGTGTCACCTTGTTGCCTTCGGAGGCAGGAGAGTGGCGCTCGCCGAAGACCTGCAGCGTCCCCTGGCCGTCCACCTCCACCTGGTACTCGAAACGCTCGCCGGTGAAGAGGGCCGCGGTGACTACCCCGCCGATGGCCCCGGGCGGAACCTCGTTGCCGGACATCGGCTGGACAACGATGTCCTCGGGGCGGATGGCGGTGTAGACGTTCTGGCCCGTCGAGAGCCCGTCCGGGTTGTATGAGCGCCCGAATATGACGCAGTCCGGGCCTCCACCGATGGCCACGGAGACCTGTCCCGAGGGATTGCTGCTCTGCACCGTGCCCCGCAGCAGGACGGTCTTGCCTATGAAGTCGCGGACGAACTCGTTGGCGGGCTCCTCGTAGAGCAGCTGCGGTGGGCCCTGCTGTTGCATCTCACCAAGGTTCATGAGCGCGATGCGGTTGGAGAGGCTGAGCGCCTCGATCTGGTCGTGCGTAACGAACAGGACCGCGATGTTGAGCCGCTTCTGCAGCAGCTTCAACTCGATGCGCATCTGCTCGCGGAGCTTCGCGTCCAGGTTGCTGAACGGCTCGTCGAGGAGCAGCACCTTGGGTTCGATGACGAGCGCACGGGCGAGGGCGACGCGCTGCTGCTGGCCGCCGCTGAGCAGCGGCGCGGGGCGTTTCTGCAGGCCGGGCAGGTTCACGAGGTCCAGCACGTGCGCCACTCGCTCGCGTATCTCTGGGCGCTTCATGTGACGCGTCGCGAGCGGGAACGCCACGTTCTCCTCGACCGTCATGTGCGGCCAGATGGCGTAGGACTGGAAGACCATGCCGAGGTCGCGCTTGTCCGGCGGCAGCCGGAGCCGCTTGCTGGTGACAACCACTTCGCGACCGCCGAAGTAGATGTCGCCCTCGTCGGGCACTTCGAGGCCGGCAACCATGCGGAGCGTCGTCGTCTTCCCGCAACCGGATGGGCCAAGGAGGGTGTAGACCTCGCCATCCTCCACGTCGAGCGAGAGTTCATTCACCGCCCGTACCTGCGCGCCGGGGTACGTCTTCGAGAGCCCCTCGAGCTTTACCGCTGCGTTCCGTACGGTTGTTGCGCTGGCTGTCGTCATGGCTCTTACCTCAGGTTGAAATACAGGGCAACCGATGTAGCCCGCCCGTCTCCCCCACTGAGCGGACATCACACGCCCGTCCGTACAGCAAAGTGGCGTTCACGCTACCCGCATGCGGTACGAACGTCAAGCGCAGACTCCTCTAACAGCGTAGAAGGAGGATATCTGCACCGAAACACGGCGTTATTCGTCACGGATGCGCGACGTATCGGTGCGGCTTGGCGGGAGTGCGAGGGAGTCGAACCCTCCCCGAACCAGGAAGCTGGCCCGGCAACGGTTTTGAAGACCGCGAGACCCACCGGGACCCATCCACTCCCGCGAATCCGGAAGCGCCGCGCGCAGTACAAGACTACGTAACCGCGCGGAGGACGCATCCCTGCGAGTTAAGCGCAGAAGGCGGCGCCCCTTGCGGGAAGAGGCGCCGCCCCGTGTGCTCGATCCTATGGAGGAGAGGCCTACGCCTCGAGCACCTTGTCTATCTTCTTCTTGAGGACTGCCTTCGGCACCGCGCCGATGACGTTCTCCGCCACCTTGCCGTCCTTGAACAGGAGCAGCGCCGGGATGCTGCGGATGCCGAACTGCATCGCCGTCTGGGGGTTGGCGTCCACGTCCAGCTTGGCGAACGCGAAGCGGCCCTCGTACTCGTCGGCCAGTTCCTCCACCACGGGCGCGATCATCTTGCAGGGGCCGCACCAGTCAGCCCAGAAGTCGACCAGTACAGGCTGGTCGCTCTCGAGGACGGTCGACGCGAAGTCAGCATCGCTAACGGGCTGGGGCTTTGCCATCTCAGGACCTCCGTTCACTTGCGCCAGGGCGTGAGCGCCCATGTGCGTCCAGACTGGGTTTCTCATCCATCGCCCAGTATAACCCAATCCACAACCGCTCATCCCGTTTCGACGTCCGCAACGCTCACCAGCGCCCAGAGGTCGCCCGACCCCATCGGCATGCGGGGCACGAATCCCTCGACGCGCTCGCTGAAAGCCCACCGCTCCGCTGCGCCCGCGGCCATGAAGAAGAGCGCCTCGCTCAGCATCTCCCGCTGTATGTCGCGCGCCAGTTCCGCGCGAGCCGCGCCATCTGTTTCCGCCGACTGCCGCTCGATGAGGGTATCGAGCGGCGCGGCTCCGCCCGTCACGTTGAACGCTCCCTCGGAATGCACGAGGCCAAGCAGGAAAGCATTCGGCGTATCGGTGGGCGGCACCGGGCCGACGAACGCATCGAAGTCCCGCTCCTCCCACACCTGGCGAAGATATGCGGCGCGGCTGAGCACCTCGACCGTAACGTCCAACCCCGCCTCCTCCAGTTGCTTAGCGAGCAGCCGCCCGTGCTCTACGTACGTCTCCCCGAAGTTGGCGACGGTGACCGTGACCGACCCCCCCGAACCGGCGTTGAGCGCAGCCCGTGCCTGCGCCGCGTCGCCGAAGGCGGCCTCCACTTCCTCTCGCGGGATGGCCCACGTGCCGTCGGCGAGCGGCAGTCCGGTCGAGACCCAACCGATGCCGAACGTCTGGCGCAGCGCAGCCTCCGGGGAGAGGGCCAGGAACGCCGCGCGACGCGCAGCCCGATCGTTGAACGGAGGCCGCGACGCGTTCAGGCCGAACAACACGCCTCTGCCGGAGCGCAGCACCACCTCAGACGAGAACCCCTCTGCTTCGAGTGCGGGCCAATCGGACTCGGACACCTGGGCAAGGTCCACGCGGCCCTGCCGGAGCAGGCGCGGCATCAACGCCTGGTTCGAAGCCGGATGGAACACGATGCGCTCGACCTTCGTCCCCGTGCTGTGGCCGTCCCACGCAGTGAGCGTCACCTGGCCGGTGCGACCCCGTTCGTACAGCCAGGGGCCTGCTCCAGGCGCGCCGCTCCGGCGGACGTCGACGCCGTCCAGCGAGTCCGGCGCGAGTATCACCGCATACGGACTCGCCAGCTTGATAGGCAGGTCCGGGTCCGGATGCCGCAGGTTGAACCGGACGACGTCCTCGCTCACCGATTCGAGGCTTTGGACGGAGTCGAGCAGGGATCTGTGCGGCAGGCCGGACATCCGCAGCCGGTCCATGCTGAACACCACGTCCTGCGGGGTTACCGGCCTCGATTCGAAACCCTCGGCGGGCTGCCAGCTCGCCCCCCGGCTCAGCCGGAAGTCGACGGTCAGGTCGTCCACGAACCGCCATGACTCGCATAGAGCGCATTCCACACCCAGCGTGGGTGGTCCGCCCGCTTCAACAACGAACCGCATGAGCCGTCCGTGGCTGGGGCCGGGACCGAACAGCGACGCCCACTCGGAGATCATCGCGTGCATGTCCTTGTGCGGCGCCGCGCCCGTGACGCCCACACGGAGTGTGCCTTCGGGCGGCGGAAGAGGCGCCGGCTCGACAGTGGGCGTTGCCGCCGGTTCCGGCGTGGGCGTAGGCGTGGGGTCGCCGCAGGCGGTGAGGCCCGCTACCAGCAATACTACTGCGGCGGAGAGCACTGCTCCCCGTATGCTGAGGTGGATACGCAACGCTACTCGCCTGACGCGCCCCGTGGCGCGTTGGACGGGTTGCGCATCGTTCCCAGGCTCATCCTGCCGGTCATGAAGAGGGCGATGGCCGTCGGCGGCAGCACGATCAGCAGATGCATCATGAGCGCGAAGTTGAGCGCCGCCGCCTGTTCCGTCCCGGACTCGGTGAGCATCGTCACGACGGCGAAGTGGTACGTCCCCACGCCGGACGGCACGGACGGAACGGCGGACGTAAAGAAGGTCGCGGCCACCAGGATGGTCGCGATCGTCACGGGATGTACGTCCATGCCCAGCCCGAGCCCCAGCACCCATCCGGCGACGCCCAGAAGCATCCAGTGGACGATGTTGACGCCCAGGGAGAGCCACAGCCGCGCGGGCTCCTCCTTGAGCGCCGTGAACCCCTGGACGATGCGCTGCAAGAAAGCGAACCTGTTCTGCCACGGCACCGCGCCGCGCACGACGGCGACGAGTATCAGAGCGCTGACGATGAACATGATGATCGCGCCGAAGAGCTGAATGTTTGCGTTGCTTGCGCGGACGCCCGGGCTGAGGATGACGCCGAGCCCCATCATCAGGGCGGTCGCAAAGATGTCCAGCACGTTCTCCCCCACCAGCGTCGCGAACGCCTGGGGGAACGGCACGCCGTAGCGGCGGTTGATCATCGCCAGCTGCACCGGCTCGCTCACCATCCGCACGGGCGACAGGTTGTTCAGACCGAGGCCGGTGTTCTGCGTCAGCAACACCTGGAGGAATGAGACGCGCTCCCGGTGCAGCAGCACGTGCCAGCGCGACGCACGGAGTGCGATAGCCGCCGCCAGCGGGACGAACGAGAGGAGCGCGAGTGCGGGCGGAAACGCGAGGAACGCGTCCGCCACTTCCTTCCAGACGATGTTGTGGGCCGCGAGATAAGCGAGCGAGCCGCTGGCGACAACGCCGAACGCGGCCTGCATCCACTTGTTCCTGAGGAGTCGCAATGCTGGCTGTGCCCACGAAGGCATGAAGACCGCAATCCTCCCTCAGTCTTCCTTCCATCGTCTACAATCCGGCCATGGAGGCAGCCTCGGCCCAGGGTTACCGGACCAACCACCCGCTGACCGACGGGCACACGCACATAGACCAATTCGCACCCGAAGACATCGGCCCGCTTCTCGACAGAGCGCGAGAGGCGAACGTACGGCTGATTATAGCAGCAGGCGTCACCCTGGACTCCTGCCGCCGCGTGCTGACGCTCGCCGAGGCGCACCCCCACGTGTACGCGGGCGTCGGCCTGCATCCGGCGGACCTCACCGGCTGGGTGGACGACCGCACCACCTCCGAACTCCGCCGACTCGCCAGCAATCCAAGGGTCGTCGAATGGAGCGAGACCGGGCTCGACTACATGCCCCACTCTCCCGCCTACGACCTGCAGCAGGACGCGTTCCGCCAGCAGATACGACTCGCACGTGAGTTCGGCCTCCCCCTCGTGACCCACTCCCGCGAAGCCGACGACGACACGCTCCGCCTGCTGCGCGAGGAGGGCGCAGGGGAGGTGGGCGGCGCGTGGCACTACTTCCAGGGCGATCTGCGGCTGGCCGAGCGCGTCATCGAGCTCGGCTTCTTCATCTCCCTCGCCAAGCCGCTGCTCCGCATACCGGAACTGCAGGCCGCGGTGGAACAGCTCCCGCTCGACCGTATCGTCATCGAGACCGACTCGTACCCGCAGCCGTTCAAGAAGAACCCCATCCGCCGCACGGAGCCGTGGCACCTCCCGCAGGTCGCCGAGAAGCTCGCCGAGCTCCAGCGCACCGATGTCGAGACCGTCGCCGCCGCGACCACCACGAACTACCTGCGGATGTTGCGCGGCCGCGTGGACTTGCCTGCCAGCGAGGACTAGATACTTCCCGGCGGGACCCCGAATACCGACCAGCCCGGGCGCATCTCGAACGAATCATGGTGTGAGATGAACCCGCCGCCGTGGTCGGCGGTGAGTGCAAGCCCGATCGCCCACAGCGACAGCGCCTGCACCCCTTCCTTCTTGCCGAGCTCCTCCAGCGAAAAGAAGCCTGCGCCCATCGTTTCGACGCCATCCCAACGCGGTTCGCCCGAGACCAGGTCCAGCCGGAAGACCACATAGATGTTGGCGTTCGGACGGTCAGGAGTGCCGGCCGAGTGCCGGAAGCCGACAACCTCCCGCACCCTCGCAACGATCCCGGCCTCCTCGGAGACCTCACGCTCCACAGCGGCAGGGATCGCCTCGTCCGCCTCCACGTACCCCCCGGGTATCTGCCAGGTCCCCCGGCCTGGGTTGAGCCCCCGCTGGATGAGGAGAGCCTTGCCGTCCCGGATGACGACGCCCCCGCAACCGATCGACGATTCGCCGAAGTGCAGGAACCCGCAATCGTCCGACAGACACGCTGGCCGGTCGCGGCCCCCGTCGAACTTCGAGGCCAGCACCGATCCGCACCGCGGGCAGTAGACAGGTGGACTCATCACATCAACTCCTCGAGACTCCGGGCACCCGCACATCCTATCCTGCCTGTAAACCCGCACCGGATCCCCAAGGGAATGCCCCTGCCAAAGCCTCTTTCCGCCTCGTGATACGCCTCTGGGAGGGGATGGCCCTGCGTTGCGCCTGGCCGAACGACCCCGTACAGTGGGGTGAAGTTCCACTTGCGGCGCAAGGAGAGAGCCATGGCCATCTGGGACAAGATACGAGGCGAATTCGTCGACATCGTCGACTGGACAGACGATTCGCAAGACACGCTCGTCTACCGCTTCCAGCGGTACGACAACGAGATCAAGTACGGCGCGCAGTTGATCGTGCGCGAAGGGCAAAACGCAGCTTTCGTGAACATGGGCCAGCTGGCCGACGTTTTCGAACCCGGCATGCACGTCCTGGAGACCGGCAACCTGCCTATCCTTTCGACCCTCCAAGGCTGGAAGTACGGCTTCTCCAGCCCGTTCAAGGCAGAGGTCTACTTCGTCAGCACGCGGCGGTTCACCGACCTCAAGTGGGGCACCAAGAACCCCCTCATGCTCCGCGACGCCGATTTCGGACTCGTGCGCCTGCGCGCGTTCGGCACCTACGCCATGCGCGTGCACGACACCGCCGTCCTGCTGCGGGAACTCGTGGGCACCTCCGGTCACTACCGTACCGATGAGATCACCGACCAGCTCCGCAATATCATCGTCTCGCGGTTCGCCGACCTCCTGGGCGAGAGCAACATCCCCGCCCTGGACCTCGTCTCGAACTACGACGAGCTGGGTTCCTTCATGGCCTCCAAGGTCAGGCCCGAGTTCAACGCCTACGGGCTCGAGCTCACGAAGCTGCTCGTGGAGAACATCTCGCTGCCCGCGGAGGTCGAGGCGGCACTCGACAAGCGCACCAGCATGGGCGCCGTCGGCAACCTGAACGCGTTTACCCAGTTCCAGGCGGCGACCGCCGTGGAGGCCGCGGCCAACAACTCGGGCACCGCAGGCGGAGCGGTCGGTCTGGGCATGGGAATGATGATGGGCGGCCAGCTCGGTCAGACAGCCGCGCCCCCGGCAGCGGCGCCGGCCCCGCCTCCCATACCCCAGCCGGCGCAGTTCTTCGTGGCCGTCAATGGACAGCAGGCCGGACCGTTCGGCATGGACGTGCTCGCTGCGCAGGTGCAGCAAGGACAGCTCACTCGCGACACGCTCGTGTGGCAGACAGGCATGGCGCAGTGGGCCAGGGCAGCGGATGTCGGAACGCTCGCCGCGCTGTTCGGCGCTACCCCGCCCCCGCTGCCACCGCAGGCTCCCTAGGAGCGTCCATCCCCGGTCCTGCATCAGGAGCGCCATGACAACGGAAACCCAGGTAGAGCGCGGCCCCGATGAGTTCTCGTGCGAGCAGTGCGGCTCGTTGCTGGAGTTCCAGCCGGGCGCAGGGATGCTCGTGTGCGGGCACTGCGGCTTCCAGTCTCCTCTCCCCGAGTCCAACGAGGAGATCGAGGAGCTGGACTTCCATGAGCGGCTGGCCTCGCTGGAGAGCGGTGAGGACCTCGAAGAGGTCATCACGATCTCCTGCCCCAGCTGCGGCGCGGAATTCGAGCGGGACGCGAACCTCTCCTCCGAGGAGTGCCCCTTCTGCGGCACCACCATCGTGGCGGCGGGCGGCTCCCACAAGCAGATCAAGCCCCGCTCGCTCCTGCCCTTCAAGATGGAGCGCGAGCGGGCCCGTGCGTTGTTCCGCCAGTGGGTATCCAAGCTCTGGTTCGCTCCCAACGATTTCAAGGAGCGCGCCCGCCTGGACACGACCCTCTCCGGCATGTATGTCCCGCATTGGACCTACGATGCTTCGGTAGCCACGGAGTACACCGGCCAACGCGGGGTCTACTACTACGTGCCGGTGGTGATATCTACAGGCAAGGGCACGACTACGGTCATGCAGCGGCGTACGGCATGGACGCCGGTGAGCGGCGTGGTGGACAACGCGTTCGACGACATCCTGGTGCTCGCGAGCCACTCCCTCCCTCGGACGTACATGGAGAAGCTGGAGCCATGGGGACTCTCCGACCTCGTCCCGTTCCAGAGCGAATACATGAGCGGCTTCCGTGCCGAGAGCTACCAGGTCGGCCTCGAACAGGGTTTCGCCGAGGCCCGCACGCAGATGGACAGGCCGATACGGCAGACCATCCGGTACGACATCGGCGGCGACGAGCAGATGATCCAGTGGATGCACTCGGAGTTCAACGAAATCACCTTCAAACACATCCTGCTGCCCGTGTGGATCAGCGCCTACCGGTACAAGAACAAGCCATTTCGCTTCCTGATCAACGCCCGCACGGGAGAGGTGCAGGGCGAACGGCCCTGGAGCTGGATGAAGATAGTCTCGGCCGCAGCCGGTGTTGCCGCGGTGTTGGCGGCGGCTGTGGCAGCTTTGATCCAGGCCCAGCCGTCAGGAGTCTGACGCGCCCCGCGCCGACTCTCTCCACCCCCTTACGCCACCGCCCCGGACGCGCGAAGGCCGGCGGCCTCCTCCTCGCCGATGCCCGCCTCGGCCAGCACGGCGTCCGTATGCTCCCCCAGTTCCGGCGCCCCGCGGCGGACTCCGCCCGGCGTGCGCGAGTGCTTCACCGGCGTGTTCGTGAACGTCACCGGGCCCGCCTGCGGCGTCTCCGCCTCGATGAACATGCCGCGGAAGTTCAACTGCGGGTCGCCGGCCACCTGCGACACGTCCTGCACGGGGCCGACCGCGATGCCCGCCGGGCCGAGCAGGTCCACCCACTCGCCGGTGGTGCGCTGCGCCAGGGCGGCTTCCAGCTGTGGCCGCAACTCGTCGTAGTTGACCCGCCGCAGCCAGCCGGACGTGAAACGCTCGTCGTCCGCGAGTTCAGGCTTGCCGATGAGAGCCGCGAACCGCCCCCAGTGGCCGGTCGGGCCGTCCGACACCGCAACGGCGACGTAGCCGTCCTGCGTCGGCAGCGCCTGCACCGGCGCAGTGACCGGATGACGCGTGCCGATTCGCTCCGGCATCTCGCCGACGGCGAAGTAGCGCATCAGCGGGTTCTCCAGTATCGCTGCCTGGCAGTCGAGCATCGACATGTCGATGTGCTGGCCGAGACCGGAGCGGTCGCGCTCGACGATCGCGGAGAGCACGCCGATCGTTGTGAACAGCGCGGCGGTGATATCGCCCATGCTGACGCCGGGGCGCACGGGCCCGCCGCCCTCGTCGCCGGTGATGCTCAGCATCCCGCCCATCGCCTGCACGATCACGTCGAGCGCGGCGCGCTTCGCGTACGGCCCGTTCTGACCGAAGCCGGACACCGACGCCATGATGAGCCTGGGGTTCCGGGCGCTCAACGTCCCATAGTCCATGCCCAGGTTGCCCATCGTCCCCGGCCTGAAGTTCTCCGTCACCACGTCCGCGCCGTCCACCAGGCGCAGCAACGCGTTCTTCCCCGCCGGGTTCTTCAAGTCGATGACGATGCTGCGCTTGCCCCGGTTCACGCTCGTAAAGTAGGTGCTGCGCTGCTCGCCGTCCCTCCCCGTGAAGAACGGCCCGTTGCGGCGCGCCTGGTCGCCCCCGGGCTGCTCCACCTTCACCACGTCCGCGCCGAGGTCGGCGAGGATCATCGTGCAGTAGGGGCCGGCGAGGATGCGGGTGAGGTCGACGACGCGTAACCCTTCGAGCGGGCCGGGCATGGGGCGCCTCCTTCACGGCGGACCGGATGGCGCGATTGTAGCCGCTGCGCAGGAAGGCAGACCGGAGTGGAGGGGCGTTCGCTAGACGCCCATCACGTTGTAGCCCGCGTCCACGTACAGGACGTGGCCGGTGATGCCGGACGCGAGCGGGCTCGCCAGGAAGAGCGCCGCCGAGCCGACCTCTTCCTGCGTGATGTTGCGCTTCAGCGGCGAGCGGCTCGCATGTATCTCGTGCATGTTCGTGAAACCGGAGATTCCGCGGGCGGCCAGCGTGTTCAGCGGCCCCGCGGATATCGCGTTCACGCGCACGCCGAGCGGCCCGTACTCCGCCGCCAACTGCTTCACCTCATTCTCCAGCGCCGCCTTCGCCACACCCATCACGTTGTAGCCGGGATACACCTTGTCCGCCGCGTGGAACGTGAGGGTGAGGATGCTTCCACCGTCGTCCATCTTCGCCGCGGCGGCCCGCGCCACCGGCAGAAGCGAGTACGCGCTCACCTCGAGCGCGGTGCGGAAGCCATCCACCCCCGTCCGGGAGAACGCCCCTTCGAGGTCGTCCCGGTTCGCAAACGCCACGCTGTGTACGGCAACGCCGAGCGGCGCAACCGACGACGACGCATCTACCGCCGCCATCACCGACGCCTCGTCGAGCACGTCGCACTCCACCGCCTGCGTCCGTTCCATGCCCTCCACGAGGCCGAGCACGGAGCGGCCCATGCGCTCGTTCTGGTAGGTAACCGTGAGCGCGGCGCCCGCCGCGTGCAGGTGCTGCGCGATGGCCCACGCGATGCTCCGCTGGTTCGCCACGCCGAACACCACGGCGCTGCGGCCTGAGAGATCTATCGCCACCGCCATATCAGGCGCTCTCGCCGGGCCTGCCGGCGTACTGCGCCTCGCGGGCGTGCGGGCCGTGCCTCGGGTCGGAAACGAAGGAGACATCCGGGCGGCGGCGTCCTCGCCGCATCTCGTGCTCGATCAGCTGGAAGTCCCGCTTGGGGATGAGGTGCAGCAGGCCCTGGAACGCAAGTGGCCAGTCCTCCGGGGGCCAGCGCTTGACGTACTCCATGCGGGGCGCGATCAGCCGCGCGTCCAGCACGTGGTCGTCGTCCGGCACGACATCGGGCTTCGTCTTCACGCGCCACGCCAGCGGGTCTGCCCCTTCGAAGCCGGGCCAGAGCGGCGTCTTGTCCTCGTAGTGCGTGCCCGAGATGGAAGCGATGGCGCCGAACACCAGCCGGTGCGTCACGTAGAACAGCACGCGGTCGCCTATCTCCATGCGCTGAACGCGCCGACGCTGCTGACGCCCCATCGCGAGCACCGAGAAATTCTTCTCGGCGCACGCGTCGAAGTACTCCGGCCAGACGGAGACCATCCAGTAGTTGCGCGGTGCGTTTGCCACGAGCCCATACTACCATGCACCCGCTGCTCCTCTGGCAGTCTCCCTTCATGGATCGAACGCATATGGCAACGAGAAGAGTCAGTGAGGCCCCGCTCCGATCATGCGCGTGAAACCCATCATTCCCCTTGAGATGGTGTACGCGGTCTCCCCAACCGCTGCGGTGATCATGGGCGACTCACTGATGTATGTCGTGCTGCCCGTGGCGGCAGTTGAGTTCGGCGTCCAGGAGCAGTTCGGGCTTGCCGCATCGTTCTGGATCGGGCTTGCGCTCAGCATCAATCGCTTCATCCGCCTGGGGAGCAACGCCTTCGCTGCGTCCGTGTACCAGCGGTTCGGTGTGCGTTGGCCCTTCGTCGCCTCCATCGCCGCAGGCACACTGGCGACGCTCGCATACGGCTTGGGGACTGGTGTTGCGGTGCTGCTGCTGGCACGGGCTGTCTGGGGCATCTCCTACTCCTACATGCGACTTGCCGCGCAACTGACTGCGTTCGGTGTGGGCACGTCCGCCATACGGGGCAGGATGATGGGCATGTTCAACTCCGGACAACGGTTCGGCAGTTTTGTCGCGGTCACTGCGGGCGCGATGCTGTTTCATCTCACTTCGAGAGAGGTGACATTTACTGTCCTGGCCGGCGTCGGAGTATTCGGCGTCTTCATCGCCACTCGGATCCCGAATCTCAGGCCGGAGCGCATCCGTCCCTCCGTAGGAGGCTTGCGCAACCGCATGAACGCCTGGGACCTCGCGATATCCAGGTTGCCCGGATATGGTCGGAAACTTCGTATCCCCCTCCTTTCCATAAGCCTGATGCGTTTCGCCACCGCGTTCGGAGCGAACGGCCTCGCCATCGCTACCCTTGCGCCCTACCTCGCGGGGTTCGCTGATGACAACGACAGGGTGCTCGGCGGGTCGTTCGCCGTGGTTACGCTCGCAGGTCTGCTGGTGGGTTTCAGATGGCTCTCCGACATCAGTCTCGGAGTGCCGATGGGGCATCTGTCGGACCTCGTCGGCAGGCGAATCTCCATCGCCTGCGGGATGGCCGCGATGATTGCTTCGCTGGCGATGATGGTTGTGGCCGACTCCGCGGTCGCCGTGGTCATAGGGATGCCCCTGCTGTTCCTCGCAGCAGTGGGAGTCAACACGGCCCTGGATGCGGCCATAGGCGAAACGGCGACCAGTACAACTCGCGCCGCCGTGTTGGGCAGATACTCAACCTGGCTGGACCTGGGGGCGGCGATGGGGCCATTCACAGGATTCCTGGTCGCAGACAGGATCGGTTTCGACGGCGGGTTTCTCGTCGCAGCCGTGCTTCTGACCGGCACCTGGGCGTTCTACGTGGCTGCCACAGGTGATCCGCGGAAACGCCAGCACCGTCAGATGTAGAGCGCAGGCGGGCTTCTTCCTGCGCTCTCCGGCCTTGGGCGTGGCGTCGCGTAAGCACTAGAATGACCCCCGCGGTCGGCGCGGGTAACGCCGACCCAGGAGGCTCCCCATGAACTATCACTATATCTCCGGTGACTCCCACATGGAGGTCGACACCGCGAATTGGACGCCCCGTGTCCCGGAAAAGCACCGCGACCGCGCTCCCAAACTCGTGCGCATCGACGACGACACCGACGCCTGGTTCATCGACGGCAAGCAGACGCGCAAGGCGAACCCGGCCGACCTCTACGGCGGCAGGGGACGCGAGCACTACCTGCCGTCCGGAGTGAAGTACGAGGGCACGCCGGGGACCGGCTCGCCTCAGCAGCGTATGCAGGAGCAGGACATCGATGGCGTGAACGCTGAAGTGCTGTTCCCCGCGCAGGCCACCGGCCCGAAGATGTGGCGTTTGGTGGACGACGACGAGGCCTACCTGACCATCGTCCGGGCATACAACGACTGGCTCATCCTGGACTACTGCGCCGAGAACCCGGACAGGCTCATCGGCGTGACGATCATGCCGATCATCGAGGACCTCGACGCGCACATCGAGGAACTGAAACACTGCAAGGAGATGGGCGCGAAGGCGATCATGCTCCAGGACTTCCCGTCCGGCAAGCAGTACCCGACCATCGACGACGACAGGTTCTGGCAGACGGCGCTCGACCTCGACATGCCGGTAACCGTTCATGTGGACCTCGAACGGACCGGCAAGGGCCCGTTCCTGGACTACCCCAAAGCGACGCCTGAACTGTTGAAGGAGCTCGAGGCTCCGGGGCGGAGCTTCCCGGAGCAGATGGCGCGGTTCAGCCCCATCAAGGGCAGTGGCGCGCTCCCTGCCGTCCAGTGGGTGTTGTCCGGGCTCTTCGACCGCTTCCCCGACCTCAAGATACTCTTCGCCGAGAACCAGATCGGATGGATACCCTTCTTCCTGCAGAGCTCTGACATCCGCTACGAGCGGAACCGCTACTGGGCAGAGAACCAGTTGGGCTTCGAGCCGCTCTCCCATCCGCCGAGCGAGTACCTGTTGGAGCACACGCTTTGGGGGTTCCAGTACGATCGCGTGGGCGTGCTGGCGCGCGACCAGTTGAACGTGGACAACCTCATCTGGGGTTCCGACTTCCCGCACCAGGAGTCGGACTGGCCTGATTCGTTGAAGATCCTCGAGCAGGCGTTCGACGGGGCGTCCGAAGATGTGCGCTACAAGATGACCTGCGGTAATGCGATAGAGTTCTTCCGGCTCGACGCGAACTAGAGGAAACCGCTCCGGCAGGCCGCGGCCTGCTCCAGCCCCCCTCGGCATTGAGCCCGCGCCTCCGCACGCGGTACAATGGCGTGCGCGTCATCCCCCGGCGACTACATCGCAGAAATCTTCCGTCCGGCTCCGCTTCCAGTTGGGGCGCGAGCCTTCCTGTATTTTTGGCAGAGGAGAGCGACTTGGCCACGTCAACCAATCTTGGATTCCCACGCATCGGCGCGAACCGCGAACTCAAATGGACTGTCGAAGCGTACTGGGCCGGGAAGATAGACGAAGAAGAACTGCGGCGGCGCGCTGCCGGGATCCGCAGGTCGCACTGGAGCCTCCAGCGCCAGGCAGGCATCACGCACATCCCTTCCAACGACTTCTCGCTCTACGACCAGGTCCTCGACACCAGCGTCATGGTCGGCGCGGTCCCGGAACGCTACGACGCCCCTGAGGGTAAGGTCGGCTTGGACACCTACTTCGCCATGGCGCGCGGCAGCTCTGCCACTGACAGTGCTCCTGGCGTCTCCGCCATGGAGATGACCAAGTGGTTCGACACGAACTATCACTATATCGTCCCTGAGATAAACCGGAATCAGGTCTTCTCTCTCCGCTCCACCAAGCCAGTCGACGAGTTCCTGGAGGCGCAGGCTCTCGGTCTCCACACCCGCCCAGTCCTCGTGGGCCCGGTGACTTACCTCCTGCTCTCCAAGTCCGACGACCCCGCGTTCGACCCGCTCCTCCTGCTCGAAGGGCTGGTGGACGTCTACGAGAACGTCCTCAAACGCCTGGCAGAGGCAGGCGCGAACTGGGTGCAGATGGACGAACCCGCCCTCAGTCTCACGCTCAACGACAAGCAACGCTCCGCGTTCGGCCGGGCGTACGCCCGGCTCGCGGCGGCAGTGCCGGGGCTCAGCATCCTCGTCGCCGTCTACTTCGGCGACCTCCGCCAGAACACGAAGGCGGCGCTCGCCCTCCCGGTGCGGGGCCTGCACGTCGACCTCGTGCGCGGGCGCGGCGACCTGGAGAACATCCTCGCCAAGCTCGGCGAGGGCGTCTCTCTCTCCCTCGGACTCGTGGACGGGCGCAACATCTGGAAGACTGACTTGAAGGAGGCCATCGCGACCGCCCGGCGCGCCTCATCCGTGCTCGGCAACGATCGCATCCTCATTGCACCCTCCTGCTCCTTGCTGCACTCCCCGGTCGACCTGGACAACGAGAAGAAGCTGGACGAGGAGATGAAGTCCTGGATGGCCTTCGCCAAACAGAAGGTGAACGAGGTCGCCACCATCACCCGCGTTCTCAACGGCGAGTCCGCCCGCGTTGCCAAGAAGCTCGCCGCCAATGCCGCCGCGATGTCCTCGCGCAGAACTTCCACGCGTATCCACAACCCTGCCGTGAAGGAACGCAGCGCCGCATTGACGCCGGAGATGTCCCAGCGCTTGAGCCCTTACCCGGAGCGCCGGAAGGCGCAGCAGCAGGTCTTGCGCCTCCCCGCCTACCCCACCACCACCATTGGCTCATTCCCGCAGACGCCGGAGATACGGAGGGCACGGGCGAGCCGCAACCGCGGCGAACTCACCACCGAAGAGTACGAGCAGTTCATCCGCCAGGAGATTGAGCAATCCGTCCGCTTCCAGGAGGAGACCGGGCTGGACGTGCTCGTCCACGGCGAGCCGGAGCGCAACGACATGGTCGAGTACTTCGGCGAGCAGTTGGAGGGTTACGTCTCCACATCCAACGGCTGGGTGCAGAGCTACGGCTCCCGAGCCGTCAAGCCGCCCATCGTCTACGGCGACCTCCACCGCCCCACGGCCATGACCGTCGACTGGATCGCCTACGCTCAGTCGCTCACGCGCCAGCCAGTCAAGGGCATGCTCACCGGCCCCGTGACCATGCTCCAGTGGTCGTTCGTCCGCGACGACCAGCCCCGCAGCGAAACATGCCGCCAGCTCGCGCTCGTCATCCGCGACGAGGTCAGCGACCTCGAACGCGCCGGCATACGCGTCATCCAGGTCGACGAACCCGCCCTGCGCGAAGGGCTCCCCCTGCGCCGCGAGGACTGGAACGCCTACCTCGAATGGGCCGTCGAGTGCTTCCGCATCGCCACCAGCGGCGTCGAGGACCGCACCCAGATGCACACCCACATGTGCTACGCCGCCTACGACGACATCATCGACTCCGTCGCCGCCATGGACGCCGATGTCATCTCCATGGAGAACTCCCGCTCCGACGGCACCCTGCTCGACACCTTCCGCACGCATCCCTATCCCAACGAGATAGGCCCCGGCGTGTACGACATCCACTCCCCACGCGTCGCCGAGACCGAAGAGATGAGCAACCTCCTCCGCAGAGCGGTGGACGTCATCCCCCCGGAGCGGCTTTGGGTGAACCCGGACTGCGGCCTCAAGACCCGCCGCTGGGAAGAGGTGAAACCCTCGCTCCTGCACATGGTGGAAGCCGCGAAGGAACTGAGAAGTCAGTCGTGAGCCGTCTCGCCTACCGGCAGGCCGTCGCCTGCTTCCTGGACACCGCCGGTAAGGTGCAAGCGGAGCAATGGGGAACGCTCGCGCTCGGTGTCTGGAGCGTCCGCGACCTCGTCGGCCACACCAGCCGTTCGATAGCGCGCGTGGAGGAGTTCGGCGTCCAACGCGCCAAATCGGTCGACATCACGTCCGCCGCCCACCACTACCGCCGCTCCCTCCGACAGCCGAGCGATGACCAGCGTGTCGCCGAGCGGGGGCGCGTCGCAGGGCAGGAGTTGGGCGCCGACCCGCTCGCCACAATGAACGCCGACTGGGCGCGCGCCGAGCAGGTGCTCGACGCAGCCGGTGACGACACCATCATCGCCTACGACAACGGCGGCATACGATTCGTCGACTACCTGGAGACGCGCGTCTTCGAACTCACCGTTCACACGCTGGACCTGGCGAACGCCATCGGCGTCGAGGTCGAGCCTTCGCGCGAGGCGATGGGCGTTACGCTGCAGCTGCTCGCCTCCCTCGCGGTCGAGTCCGGTAGAGGCGCGCCGCTCGCCCTCTCCGGAACGGGACGCGGCCCCCTCCCTGACGGCTACTCCGTCCTGGGGTAGGCTGGGCGTCTCACCCGTCCCACTGGTTCGTTATCTCGATCCCGCAGCCCTCGAAATCGCTCACGTTCCGCGTCGCCACTCCGGCTCCATGGGCGCGGGCGATGGCTGCGATGAGACAGTCATACGTACTGATCAGCCGCCCGGCGGCGCGGCGGTCGGCAGCTACCGCTTCATAGGCACGGGAGGCTTCGCTATCGAACGGCAGGATGCGTTCAGCTAACAGCACGTTGAACACATGCTCAGCCGCTACAGCCAAGCCTCTTCGGCGTCGCCCGTCGGGAAGAACCGCTATGCCTGCCCATACCTCCGCTTCCGTGATGGTGGTGGTGTACAACGTTTGCACCCGTTCACTGGCGGCCCACGCCCGCACTCGCAGGTCCGGAGTCGCCCGCATCAACTCTGACACGACGTTCGTATCGAGAACGATCACGAGGAATCTCAGTCGAAGCTCGGCAGTTCACGGGTTGGCCCCGCGTTACGTGGCGGGATGTCCAAGTCCACGCCACCCAGCGGCGCGAACAGTTCGTGGATCGCCGTCCCCAGGTCCTTCTCCGGCACGGCATCCTTCACCGGAGTCTCATCCTCGCCGAGCGCCGACCGCAGGATGCGCCGCGCCTCTTCTTCCATGGAATGCCCGTGCTCTGCTGCCCTGATGCGCAGCCGCCGCTTCAGGTCGTCTTCGATGTTCCGTACGGTGATGCTGGTCATTGCGCTACTCCGATTGCAGTGCAATCATTGTAGTCAACGCTATCATACTGTGCAATCATTGCAATCGAGACCGCGCTTGCTCTCGCGCAGCCCCTAACTACCCGGCCCAAGGCCCTTGCTGGCCGGACGGCCCTTGCCGCTGCAGCACCGTGCTCACCGGCACGACGGGCTCGGATGGCGCCTCGAAGGCGGGCATCACTTCCTCGCCGAACAGCCGTATCGACTTGTCGACATGTTCCGTCGGCATCCTGCCGATGTGGTGGCTGCCCGCCCACACCGTGAACCCGAGCCGCTCCTGCGTTTCCGCTATCCGCCGCGTCACCGTCTCCGGGCTGCCCACGATCGCCAGCCCGCTCTCGATCCAGAAATCGTAGGACTGCCGCGCCTGCGCGAATATCTTCCCGTTAGCCCGCGTGTAGCGCGTATTGTCCGTCCCCTTGCCGCGCGGGTCGCTCCCGAAACCGATACGGGTGTTGACCACGTGCTCACGGTCGATGCTGAAGTACTCCCGCAGGTACGGCTCCGCCTCGATGCGGGCCTGCTCGTCGGTCTCCGCGACGTGGACCACCCGCACCAGCATCTGCCTCGGCATCGGGCCGGGGTGCTCGCACTCGCGCCAGATGCGCCGGAAATGCTCGAATTTATCTACCAACTCATCGTCGGTGGAGATGTTCGTCGCCACGTCGTTGTTGCGCTCAGCCGCCCACTCGAACGCGCGCAGGCTGTGGCAGGCTATCCAGATCGGCGGATGCGGCTGCTGGTACGGCTTCGGCATCGGCAGCATCTCGTCGTATTGCCAGAACCGACCGCGGTGCGTGACTTCGTCCTTCGTCCACGCATCCTCGATCACCTTCATCGCCTCTTCGCTCGCGGCGTGGCGCTCGTAGTAGTCGATGCCCCAGCGGATGAACTCGTGCTCGTGCGTCCCCAGTCCCGAGCCGAACTCGACCCTCCCCCGCGACAGGTGGTCGAGCGTCGCCACTTCCTGCGCCAGCCGCATCGGATTGTGGAACGGCAGTTGCCAGATCATCGCGCCGACGTGGATGTGTTCCGTCGCCGCCGCCACCGCCGTGAGGAATACCGTCGGCGCCGTGATCGCGCCGATGTAGGAGGCCTGGTGCTCGATGATCCAGTAGTAGCGGTAGCCGAGTTGGTCCATCATGCGGGCCTGGCGGAGGTGCTCGGCGTACGCCGCAGCCGCCGACCCGAGCCGCTTGATGTCGTTGATCTTGACCGAGCCCCACGCGCCGAATTCCAGAGGGAGCATCCGTTATCTCCTTATCATGCGACGTGCGTCTTCTGTGCGGATGCGCACCCTTCTACTTGAACGCGGGGATGATTTCCTGGCCGAACAGCGTCAGCGACGACTCCACCATCGCGTGCGGCATCCGCCCGATGTGGAACTTCCCCGCGAAGTGGTCATACCCGATCTTCTCGCGTCCTTCCGCTATCTGACGTGCAACCGACTCCGGGCTGCCCACGAGCGCCAGCCCGTTGTCGAGCCAGAAATCGTAGGAGCGCGCGCACTCGCGGAATATGCGCCCGCGCTCGCGGATGTCCTCGCTGTCCTCGTGCCCCATCCCGCGCGGGTTGGAGCCGAACCCCAGGCGGCTGGACGAGACGATCTCTCGCCCCAGCGTGTTCGCCTCCAGCAGGTACGTCCGGGCCTGCTCATGCGCCAGCTCGTCCGTCTCAGCCACGTGCACTACGCGCATCAGGAACTGGCGCGGCATCGGCCCCTCGTGACCGTACCCCTTCCACGCTTCGCGCCAGTCAGCGAACTTCTGCGCCATGGACTCGTCCGTGTCGATGTTCTGCGCCATGTGATAGCCCCGCTGCGCCGCGAAATCGATCGCGCGAGGGCTGTGCACGGCTGCCCATATCGGCGGATGGGGCTTCTGCAGCGGCATCGGTTCTATGAGCGCCTCGTCTATATACCAGTGCTTCCCCTCGTACGTCACCGTCCCGTCGCCGCGCCACGCCAGCTCGATGATGTCCAGCGCTTCCTCGCTCATCTCCTGCCGCGAGTAGAAGTCCAGCCCCCAGCGCATGAACTCGTGCTCGTGCACGCCGATGCCCGTTCCGAACTCGACCCGGCCGCCGGAGAGATGGTCCAGTATCGCCACGTCCTGCGCCAACCGGATGGGATGATGGAATGGCAACTGCCAGATCATCGTTCCGAGCCGCAGTGACTCCGTGTGGCGTGCCACCGCCAGGAGGAACATCTGTGGCGACGTCACCGCCCCCACGTAGGAACCCTGGTGTTCGAGCGTCCAGTAGTACTCGAACCCCACGCGCTCCATCAGCTGCGCCTGCCGGATGTGCTTCTCGTACACCTCCGCAGCGGTCGCGGCCTGCATCACCTCGTACGTCTGCATCTGGTCCCACACACCGAATTCGAGACGGTCCATGAGCGGACACCTCCTCTGCCGAAAACGCCCCTATGCTACGCTTAATACATGGCAGACGCCCCCCTCCGCACCACCGTCCTCCACGACGGCCACGTCTCCCTCGGCGCCCGAATGGTGCCGTTCGCCGGATACGATATGCCCGTGCAGTACGCGGGCGTTCTCGCCGAAGCCCGCGCCGTCCGCACCGCCGCCGGCATCTTCGACGTCTCCCACATGGGGCGCTTCGCCGTCGAGGGCCCGGACGCCCGCGCCCTCCTCGACTGGGTGCACACCGCCGACATCGGTGAGGCGATGCCCGCGGGCCGCGCCCGCTACGGCCTGCTCTGCAACGAGGCCGGCGGCATCCTGGACGACGCCATCGTCTACCGGCTCGGCGACGAGCGCTTCATGATCGTCGCGAACGCTGCGAACGCCGGAAAGGTGTTCGGGTGGCTGGAGCGCTGGCGCAGCGAACGCTTCCCGAGCGCCGCGCTCACCGACCGCACCGCCGAGATCGCGATGATCGCGCTCCAGGGGCCTGACGCCATGTCCATCGCCGGACAGGTCGCGGGGTTCGACCCCGATGCCGTGCGCCCATTCAACGTCGTCGAGGCCGAGGTCATGGGCGCGCCCGCGCTCATCGCTCGCACCGGCTACACCGGCGAGGACGGCGTCGAGGTCATGCCGGCATCGGAAGTCGCATCCGCGCTCTGGCGAGCCCTCATGGACGCGGGCGCCGCTCCGTGCGGCCTCGGCGCGCGCGACGCGCTCCGGCTGGAGGCCGCCCTGCTCCTGCACGGCTCCGACATGGACGAGACGGTCAACCCCATCGAGGCCGGACTGGAGCGCTTCGTCCGCCTGGAAAGGGACTTCTGCGGTGCAGACGCGGTGCGCGCCGCCGCTGAACAGGGCACCGTGCGCGTACTCGCGGGCTTCCGCACGGCGGAGCGCGGACCTGCCCCTCGGGCCCACCATCGCATCCTCATCGACGGCTCCGACATGGGCGAGGTTACGAGTGGCAGCTATTCGCCTTACCTTGACACCAATATAGGCCTCGGCTATCTTCCGAGAGAGGCCAGCGAGCCCGGGACACCCATCGCCGTGGACGTTCGCGGACGGCAGATACCGGCGCAGATCGTGGCTCTCCCCTTCTACAAGAGGTCGCGATAGCCATGCCTGTTCCGGAAGACCGCCGCTATTCCAAAGAGCACGAGTGGGCGCTGACTGAACCGGACGGCCTCATCCTCGTCGGCATCACCGACTTCGCGCAGCACGAATTGGGCGACGTCGTCTACGTCGAACTCCCCAAACCCGGCGACCGCGTGACCCAGAACGCCCAGATGGGCGAGGTCGAGTCGGTCAAGGCCGTCTCCGATCTCTTCTCCCCCATCTCCGGCGAGGTCGCCGCCGTCAACGAGGACGTGAAGAACGCGCCCGAACTGCTGAACGAGAGCCCGCACGAGAAGGGCTGGCTGATCCGCGTGAAGCCCGACGACCCCGCCGAGCTCGACTCCCTGCTGGATGCCGCCGCCTACACCGCGCTCACCGAATGAGGCACTGACCCGGCTGTATGTCTGACTCGCCGCTCACCTCACCCTTCATCCCCAACACCGACGACGATCGCGCCGCGATGCTCGCGACGGTCGGCGCGGCTGCCGTCGAGGACCTCTTCGGCGACATCCCGGAGCGGTTCCGCCACCCCGGCCTTGCACTGCCCGCGCCGGTGCCGGAGATGGAGCTCCGCGCCGAGATGACGGCGCTGGCGCAGCGCAACTTCCACGCGGGCGAGCACCCGAGCTTCCTCGGCGCGGGCGTCTACCACCACTTCTGCCCCGCCGTCGTCGCGCCCCTCGTGACGCGCGGCGAGTTCCTCACCTCCTACACGCCCTACCAGCCTGAGGTATCGCAGGGAACGCTCCAGGGCACGTTCGAGTTCCAGACCCTCACCGCTCAGCTGTTCGGCATGGAGGTCTCCAACGCCGGCATGTACGACGGCGCGAGCAGCCTCGCCGAAGCCGCGCTCATGGCCTGCCGCGTCACGAAACGCGCCCGCGTCGCCGTGCTCGACACCGTCAACCCGCACTATGTCGAGACCATCCGCTTCTACGCGCAGCCCCAGGGCGTCGAGGTCTACGAGACGTCGCCCGCGTCGCCGGAACTCCAGCCGGAGACGGCCTGCCTCATCTCGCAGTACCCCAACTTCTTCGGCGCATTCGAAGACTCGCAGGCGTTCGCCGATCTCGCTCACGAGCACGGCGCCCTCGCCGTTATGTCGTGCGACCCCACGACGCTCGCCATGTACAAGCCTCCCGGCGCGTTCGGCGCGGACATCGCCACCGGCGAGGGGCAGGCGCTCGGCATCCCGCCCAGCTTCGGCGGGCCGTACGTCGGCATCTTCACCTGCCGCCAGGAGTTCATCCGCCAACTGCCCGGACGCATCGCCGGCAGGACTGTGGACACGGAGGGACGCACCGGCTACGTGCTCACCCTCCAGCCCCGAGAGCAGCACATCCGCCGCGAGCACGCCACCTCCAACATCTGCACCAGCACTGCGCTCATCGGGCTCTGGGCCACCATTTACCTCTCGCTCATGGGCAAGCGCGGCCTACGCCACGTCGCCGAGCTCTGCTACCAGAAGGCGCACTACGCCGCTTCCCGCATCGCCGTGCTCCCCGGCTACAGCCTCCCCCTGAACGCTTCTTTCTTCCAGGAGTTCGTCGTCGCCTGCCCGAAGCCTGCAGCCGAGGTCAGCGCGGCGCTGGAGCAGCGCGGCATTATCGGTGGGCTGGACGTGGACGACCGCTACCCGAACGGCATGCTGCTCTGCGTGACCGAGGTCAACACCCGCGCCCAGATAGACCGCCTCGTCGCCGCGCTCGCGGAGATAGGCCAATGACCTCCATGCCCGACACCCCGCTCCGCGAGGAAGCGCACGACCGCCGCAGGCTGCTCATGGAGCGCAGCCGCCCCGGACGCACAGGCGTAACGCTCCCCGCGTCCGACGTGCCGCCGCAGCTCATGCCGGAGCAAGCGATGCTCCGCGACGACCTGCAGTTGCCGGAGGTCACGGAGGGCGAGGTCGTCCGTTACTTCACCCACCTCAGCCAGCTGAACTTCTCCATAGACACTAACTTCTACCCCCTCGGCAGTTGCACGATGAAGTACAACCCCAAGCTGAACGAGGCAGTCGCCGCGACGCCTGGGTTCGCGCTCGCCCATCCTGCACAGCCGGAGCGACAGGTGCAGGGAACGCTGGAAGCCATCTTCCGCCTGCAGATGTACCTCCAGGAGATCAGCGGCCTGCCGGGCGTCAGCCTCGCTCCGCTCGCGGGCGCGCAGGGCGAACTTGCGGGCGTCCTCACCCTTCGCGCGGCGCTCGACGCCCGAGGCGAGGGCAACCGCCGCAAGATGCTCATTCCGGACACCGCCCACGGCACGAACCCCGCCTCCGCAGCCATGGCCGGCTTCCAGGTCGTCTCCGTCCCCTCTACGTCCGGCGGCGACATCGACCTCGACGCCGTCCGCGCCGAGGCCGATGAGGACCTCGCTGGCGTCATGTTCACCCAGCCCACCACACTGGGCCTCTTCGACCGCAACGCGATCGAGATGTGCCGCATCGTCCATGAGGCGGGCGGCCTCGTCTACGGCGACGGCGCGAACATGAACGCGCTGCTCGGACGCGCAAAGCTCGGCCACTTCGGCTTCGACGTCGTCCACATGAACCTCCACAAAACGTTCAGCACGCCGCACGGCGGCGGCGGACCCGGCGCGGGCCCCATCTGCGTGACCGCCGACCTTGCCCCCTTCCTGCCCGGTCCTATCGCCGTACAGCGGGAGGACGGCTCCTACGGCAGCGAGATGCCCGCGCACAGCATCGGCCGCTGCGGCGGCGCCCAGGGCAACTTCGGCGTCCTCATCCGAGCGCTCACCTACATCTCCCTCCTCGGCGGAGAGGGGATGCTCAACATCAGTGGCAACGCCGTGCTGAACGCCAACTACCTCCTCGCGAAACTCCGCCCGCTCTTCGAGCTCCCATACGACCGCCCCGTCATGCACGAGGTCGTCTTCGCCGCGCGGAAGCGACCGGGAGCGACCGCACTCAACGTCTCCAAGCGCCTCCTGGACCACGGCTTCCACGCCCCCACCATGTACTTCCCGCTCGTCGTGCCGGAAGCCCTCATGATCGAGCCCACCGAGACGGAATCGAAGGAGACGCTCGACGCCTTCATCGAAACGCTCGAACGCATCGACGCCGAGGCGGCCGCGGACGAGGACTTCCTGCGCGGCGCGCCCTACGAGACCCCCATCTCTCGCCTCGACGAAGCCCGCGCCGCCCGCCGCCCCGAGCTCCGCTGGCGCCCCCCGGAGGACTAGCCTCCGTCGTTCCTGCGCAGGCAGGAACCTCGCAGCCCTTCTCCCGTCATTCCTGCGCAGGCAGGAACCTCGCAGCCCTTCTGCCCGTCATTCCTGCGAAGGCTGGAACCTCGCAGCCCTTCTGCCCGTCATTCCTGCGGAGGCAGGAACCTCGCAGCCCTTCTGCCCGTCATTCCTGCGAAGGCTGGAATCCAGGCGCGGCCAGCGCACGCGGCGGGGTTGGTGGTGGGGCATGTCATTCCGAGCGGAGCCGAGGAATCTCTCGGGTGCCTGGTCCCCTCTCTCCCTCGGGAGCCAGCCATACCCACGCTTGCCGGATGGCCGCGAGAAGCGCGGGCCACCCGACTTCCTGTAATCTGCCGGGAGTGAACGCCACGTCGATACAGGAGGGCGAATGATGGCTGCGGCAAAGATCAGTATCTCGGTGATCCCATCGTTTCTGACGGCTCCGGTGCTGGAAGAGCAGGTATCCATCCCGGGCGTTGACGTCGACCTGCATCCCGCTCCTAGCGTCAACGAGAACACGCTCGCAATGTTGGACCTCGAGTTCGACATCGGAGAGATGTCGATGGCAACGTTCATCCGGGCGCGGTACGAGGGGTTGCCCCTCGTCGCGCTGCCCCTCTTCACCGGGCGCCGCTTCATCCACCCGGCGTTCGTGTTCTCGCCGCGTTCAGGGCTGTCGGACCCCGCTCAGCTGAAAGGGAAGCGTATCGGGTTGCCGCAGTTCTGGATGACATCGTCTGTGTGGGGAAGGTTCCTGCTCCGGCAGGAGTACGGCGTGAGCGTGCGGGACGCATCCTGGGTCACGTTCCGGCCCGAACGCACTGCGACGCTCGCGTTCCCGGACGGCGTCGAAGTTGCGCATGAGCCCCAACGCACGCCGGTGGAGATGCTCGCGTCAGGAGAGTTGGACGGGGCGGTCGGCGCTACCGGAAGAGGCGAACAGGCCGGGGTGGTTCCGGCGTTTCCGGACCTGGGCATGGCGGAGCGGGCGTACTACGCGAAGTTGCCGGTATTCCCCATCATGCACATGATCGTTATGAACGAGCGCATCGCGCGCGAAGCCCCGGGGCTCCCGGCGAGCGTGTGCGAGGCGTTCGAAGAAGCCAAGATGCTCGGCATGGCGGCAACGCCTCCCGATTCGCCCGAACGCACCGTTGTGGGAGGATCGGCCAGTGAGACCGAGGACCTGCTCGGCGGCGATCCCTGGCCTTACGGCATCGCCCCCAACCGCCACGTGCTGGAAAGTCTCCTGGAGGACGTCGTTGACCAGGGCCTCGTCGACAGGCGGATGACGGTCGAGGAACTCTTCGTGCAACACCTGCCCGAGCCCTGGCGCTGAATTCGGACCCTGTCGAGAGGCATATCCCATTCCAGAGTGAACGGGGTGAGCCGTTCGGATGAGCCGGTCCGTGGTGGGCCGGTCCGGGGTGAGCCGGTTCGGGGTGAGCCGTTCGGGGCGAGCCTGTCCGCGAGTGAGCCTGTCCGCGAGTGAGCGGGTTGGAGAGGGGCTGGCTCGTGGTGAGCCAGTCGAACCACGTCATCCCTGCCCTTCCGTCGTTCCTGCGGAGGCAGGAACCTCGCCTGCTGTCCGATCCCCTCTCTCTACAAGGGGAGAGGGTTAGGGTGAGGGTACTGCGGGCTGAGGCGTGGGGTGTGGCGAGGTGTCTGTCCCCATCGCCCTCTGGGAGAGGGGCCGGGGGTGAGGGTTTGGGCGTTACTGGGCGGGGGCATCCACGGGCAGATCGGTGGTAACGAGGGCGAAGACGCCCTCGGCATCGCGCGCCGGGACAGATCTGGTAATCATCCATATCTCACCGCCGCCCGCATCGAAGTAGGGGTCCGTCCAGACGCCCGCGTTTGCGGCCAATGGCGCAGTGACCCAGGACTGCGTTTCGATGTTGTAGGACGGCACGGCGAGGTCGAGCGTGGCATAACCTGTAGCCATGCGATAGACGTAGGGGCTTGCAGTTATCTTCCCGTCTGGGTCCAGCAGCGCCGCGGCGCTGCCGTAGAAAGCGGGGTGAGCCTCCAAGTAGGCTCGCAAGCGCTCCGCATACGCAGCCGCATCGGCCGGCCGCTCCATTGCCAACTCTGCCGCCAGGGTATCGAGGGCTGCAACCACCTCATCCTGTAAGGCCTCCTGGTTAGACGAGGCAGAGTCGCAGGCGGCGAGCACGAACGCAAGCAGCGTGAGGGCGAGGAGCACGGGCATTCGCAAGGGCGTTGCCTCCGTTCGACGAAGTGGCGGCGAGTCTAGCACAGGCGCCCTACTCCCCTCGTCCGCTGGGCGGGTGCAGGGTCCCATCCTGTGCTTCCAGTTCATCCCTGTTTATTGGTTCGGTTCACCACTGTGACATCTGCCCGTTGCGCGGTCGACCCTGCCCCATCCACGCTGTCCCCGTGAACGGCGCAGGCGAATTGCGCTGGTCGCTCCCACCACGCAACACAACCCCCCTCGTGGACGCCCCGCCTGCCCCGCGCTTCAGCGCGCCCTCTCCTGATGGCGGGAGGGGGTTGGGGTGAGGGTTGGTGGGGAGTTCCAGGTGAGCCTGTCGAGCCACCCTCAGCGTCACGCGCCCCTTTATCTTCTCCCCGCTTCCCGCTATCCTAGCCGTCACACCCCACACCATCCCAGGAGGCCCCGCATGGTGGACGTAGGTCAGTCAGCCCCGGACTTCACGCTCAAGAACCAGGACGGCGAGGAAGTCTCTCTCGCCGGCTTCAAGGGCGAGAAGTGGGTCGTCATCCACTCCTTCCCCGCAGCATTCACCGGTGGCTGAACGACGCAGACCACATCCTTCAACCGTGCGTTGAAGTCGTTCGAAGAGATGGGCGCGCAAGTCCTCGGCCTCAGCGCCGACTCCCGCCCCTCCCTCAAGGCGTGGGGAGGCAACATGGGCGGACTCGGCCACTCGCTCCTGTCGGACTTCTGGCCCCACGGCGCCGTCGCCCAGGCCTACGGCATCTTCAACGAGGCCTCCGGCATGTGCTCCCGGTCCCTCTTCATCATCGACCCGGAGGGCGTCGTCCGGTACCGCGAGAACTACCAGGGCGTCCTCCCCGACCCCAGCGTCATCCGGGAAGAACTGGCCAGGCTCCAGGGATAGCTAAAGCAGCAACGACGATGCGGAAGGGGCTGCGGCGGCGCAGCCCTTTCTCGTTTCCCAGAGCCGACAGCGATGAACCCTCAAAGCGAAGCAGACCTCAAACGCGCCCCGTTCGCCGAAGGCGACGTCGCCCTCGTCTACGACCAGCGCAAGCGCCGCTACCGCGTCGAACTCAGGAGCGGTGGGCTTGTCGAGACGCACCTCGGCTACGTCACCCACGATGAGATTATCGGAAGGTGCGAGGGCTTCTTCCTCGTCTCCAACAAGAGCCACCGCTTCTTCATCCTCCGGCCGCCGTTCGCCGACGCGGTGAAGGAGCTGCCACGCCAGAGCCAGGTCATCTACCCCAAGGACCTCGCCGCGCTCCTGATGCACGCCGACATCTACCCCGGCGCGCGCGTCATCGAGGTCGGCCTCGGCTCGGGAGCCGCTTCAGCGGCCCTCCTCCGCGCCATCGGCCCGGACGGCTCGGTCGTCTCGCACGAGGTCCGCGAGGAGGTCGTTGAGGCGGCGCTCCGCAACGTCGCCCACCTCGCGCCCGGAGCAGCCAACCACCGCATCGTACTCGGCGACGCCTACGCCAACGGCCTCGGCGCCGACGAAGCCGACCGCGTCGTCGCCGACGTGCCGGAGCCAGGACGCCTGCTCGAAGCCGCCGCCGGGGTGCTGCGCACGGGCGGCGTCTTCACCGCCTACCTCCCGACCGTCCTGCAGGTACACGAACTGATGATGCGCCTCACCCGCGACGACCGCTGGCACATGGCCGAGGCATTCGAGCTGCTGGAGCGCCCGTGGCACTTCTCCGAGACCAGCGCCCGCCCCGATCACCGCATGGTCGGCCACACCGGGTTCATCACCACCGCCCGCCGCTGCGAACCGCCCCCGCGCACTCTGTCATGCTGAGCGGAGCGCAGCGAGTCGAAGCATCTCTCGGTACACGTGGGTGGGGGAGCGTCAGACTCCCTCTCCCGATGGCGGGAGAGGGTTGGGGTGAGGGTTGGCGGGGCATGGGAGCCTCTACCCCCCGGCCCCGAACGGCATGTGCCGCGCTCCCGCGAGCGGCGTAGGCGCGGACTCCGGCGGACCCGCCCCCAGCACCCCTGCCGCTGGCGAGCCCTTGGCGAACGCCAGCACCCTGAATCCGCCCATCCCCTCCTCGTCCAGCAGCACGTCCATGCCGCGAAGGTTCGCCATCCGCTCGACACGGCCCAGCCCGCTCCGACCCGCGATTCCCCCCCGGTACGCCTCGATGCCCAGCGACCGCAGCCACGCGGACTGCGACATCTGGCCCGCCTCCGCGAACCCTGCCGCTGCCGCCGCCGACCGCACGGACGTGAACTCCACGTGCGCGCTGATGTCCTGCCTCCCCACGTTGAAGTACGGGTTCATCCCCAGCGTATGACCGGCGTAGCAGCGAAGCGTCCCCGCCCGGCGGGACTCCTCGTAGTAGACTGCCGCCTCGTGGCCGTAGTCCACCAGCAGCAAGTAGCCGCGCTCGATGGCGGCGAACGCTTCCGTGAGCCACGCTTCCGACGCAAGGCCAACCTCTGTACGAAAACCCTCGGAGAGCGTCACGCCCAAGCCGTCGAGGCGCTCCGCCAGCGCCGGAGTGGAAGGTTCGTCAGCAACCTCGGCGAAGCCGCCCTCCGGCGCGGCGTCCACGAACAGCTCGCGCAACCGCCCGCCCTCCATCACCACGCGGTGCACGGGCATCGCGTCGAGCAGCTCATTCGCGAGCACGACGCCGCTCCCGCCCAAGTCCGGGACGCCGCCGGAGCGTACCCAGCCGCCGGGAAACTCCGGAGGCGGCTCGCGCAGGTCGACCGCAACATACGTCAGCGCATCCGCGAATCCACTCCCGAGGGCCGACGCATGCGTGACGATATCGAGTGCGAGCGTACCGTCGCCCGCGCCCGCCTCGATGACGGTGAACCGCTCGGGGCTGCCGACTGCGCGCCACATCGTGAGCAGTTGCCGCGCGACGAGCGCCCCGAAGACGGGGTGCGCAAGGGGAGCGGTGTAGAAGTCGCCCAGGGGACCGAAGGAACGGCGCGACGCATAGTAGCCGCCGTCCGGCCAGTAGAGCGCTATCTCCATGAACTCGGCGAAGGTGAGCGGGCCGCGCAGCGCGATGCGCCTGCGGGCCTCGGCGTCGGCGCCGGTGGGGGCGAACAAGCCTGTCATGCGCGGTGACTGAACGATGCGGAGAGTGCAGAGGGACGTGCCCCACTGCTGTGGGTTTGAAAGCGCCCTTCAAGGACTAGGGGGAAGAACCGCGCTGCGCCGGGCGCAGTTACTCCGAGTCCCTCAGAGGCGGCTACCGCGGGTTGCGGTTGACGTGGCTGCCTTCCGATTCCCAACTGGTGATCTTGATGGAGTTCCTGAACTCGCGGGTCTCCCCGCAGCGCTTGCAGGTGCCGTAACTGGTGGGTCCGTTCGGACTCTCTATCGCCCAATGATGCGCACAGCCGGGCTCCGCCTCGGCAACTTCAATCCCCTGCTGGGTCATAACGCTCCGTGCCTCCCTCTCCTGGCAGTCTAACCTCGTTGGTCGATGGGGACGAACTCGAGGTCTATCGGTCCGTCGTATCTCATCCGCGGCCTGATGAGCATGTTCTTGTCCTGCTGTTCCAACACCTGCGCAACGTAGCCGGGCACCCGCGCAACCGCGAAGATGGAGATGAACAGGTCTTCCGGTATGCCCAGCAGGTAGTAGACGGAGCCAGCCCAGAAGTCCACGTTCACGCATATCCCGCGCTCCGCGTAGGGGCGCATGTACTCCTCCACCCGGCTGAGTATCTGGAACCACTTCGGGTCCCCCTTCCTCTCCGCCAGGCGGCGGGAGCCCTCCCGCAGGTGCCGGGCGCGCGGGTCCTCCGCGCGGTAGACGGCGTGCCCGAAGCCCATTATGCGCTCGCGCCGCTCGTGCTTCCTTGCAAGGTACGTGTCGACGTTATCGACCTCGCCTATGTCGAGCGCCATCCTCATCACACCCTCGGCCGCACCGCCGTGCAGGGGACCCTTGAGCGTGCCGATGCCGGTTACGACCGCGCCGTGAACGTCAGCCAGCGTGCTCGCCGTCACGCGCGCCGCGAACGACGATGCGTTGGAACCGTGGTCCAGATGGACGATGAGGTCCTTGTCCATCAGGCGGGCCGTCTCTTCATCGGGACGCTCGCCGAGGAGCATGTAGAGGAAGTTTGCTGCGTGGGAGAGAGAGGAGTCGGGGGAGATGGGGGCGTTGCCACTGCGGATGCGGTGGTGCGCGGCGACGATGGTGGGCGTCTGTGCGGTGATCCTGAGGCCCTTCCGGAGCGTCGCCTCGTGAGAGATGTCGTCGACCTCGGGGTCGGACGCCGCGAGAGCGGAGATGGCGGTGCGCAGAACGTCCATGGGATGAGCGTCCTTCACCCGTTCGATGATCTCCAGCACCTCCTGCGGCACAGCCCGGTTGCTGCGGAGCGTCCCGTCGAACTCGTCCAGCTCGGCCTGAGTCGGAAGGCGCTTCACGAGCATGAGGTGCATGACTTCCTCGAAACTCGCGTGCTCGGCCAGATCGTGGATCTCGTAACCCCGGTAGATCAGGCGTCCGACGTCGCCGATGACGAGGCTGGACTCGGTGGACTCGAAGTAGACGTCCCTCAGTCCGCGCTTCAGCTCGATCTCATTCTCGGCCATGCAGCCTACCTCCGTTGTTCCGAGCATACAGCGCGCCAGCCCGGATGCGCCGCCTGAGCGTCCGCGGCGCGTGTGTCTCGCGGAACGTCAGGCACAAGTCAGCCCCCTCCATGAAGGGGTGCGGAGTGGGGCTGCGTGGACACGGGACAGGAACGACATCCGCGCCAAGCGCCTGATTCGCATGGAGGGTCCGGCCCCCGCCGGACTTCCGCGCCTGAGAGCGAGCATACCGCTGGCATTTCTCCCGTGTCAACGCGCTCACTCGTGACCGCACGCTCGACGGCTCCGACGCCTCCATGCTCCGTTTCATCTGACCGAAAGATGGGAATCCTGCCCGTTCCGCGAGATGGAGGAATCCGTCTCGTTGAACGCCGATGGATGACTGAATCGTCCACGATGTTAATACTGAAGCGCGGGAACCCTTGCGCTGAACGGAGACCTTCACGGCATTGCGCTGATTGACACTCCACCATGCGCTCCGTAATCTACTCATTTGGCGTGTGTCGCGTTTGGCGCACGTCGAACAGGGAACCTGACTGCACAGAAACACTCGTGTCGGCTCAGCTGCCGAGGCAGCCAGGAAGTCTTCATACGGAGGACTGAGACGATGGCCAGCCGAAGTGAGATCGTCGTCCGCTTTGCAGGCGAGGGTGGCCAGGGAGTTGTAACCGCTGCGGAGATGCTGGCCCGCGCCGCCACCGGCGTCGGCTACCACGCACTTACCTTCGCCACCTTCCCCTCGCAGATCCTCGGGGGCCCCACATGGACGCAGGCGCGCATCGCCCGCGTCCCTGTTCTGAGCCCCGGCGACGCCATAGACATCCTCGTCGCCTTCAACGACGAGGCCTACAAGGAGCACCGCTCCGAGGTGCACGACGGAGGCATCATCCTCCTCGACCCCTCGGTAACGCCCCTGCCTGAGGAAGACCGCCGCTGCGTGAGCGTCCCCTTCGACGAACTCGCCAAGCAGACCGGCGAGTCCCGCGCCGCCAACATGGTGGTCATGGGCGGGCTCTCCAGGCTCATCAACATGCCCCTCAACTACTTCAAGGAGTTCGTCTCCCAGCGGTTCGCGGGACGCGACAAGGTCGTCGAGGCCAACCACATAGCCCTGGACCTCGGACTCGCCCACCTCGCGGAGGAAGACCCCATCAGCGACCTCGGCGAACCCGAGAAGCCGGGCTACGACCAGGTCTTCATCAAGGGCAACGACGCCCTCTCCATCGGCGCCCTCCACGCCGGCATCGACTTCTACTTCGGCTACCCCATCTCTCCTGCCACGCCCGTCCTCATCTACATGGAGCGCAACCTCGTCGGCGAGGGCAAGTTCGCCTACCAGGCCAGCTCCGAGATCGAGGCCATCACCGGCATCATTGGCGCCGGCTTCGCCGGCAAGAAGTCCATGACCGCCACCTCCGGCCCCGGCTTCACTCTCATGGGCGAGGGCATCGGCCTCGCGTGGATGGCCGAGATCCCCTGCGTCATCGTGGACGTGCAGCGCGGCGGCCCCGCAACGGGCCTCCCCACCAAGACCGAACAGTCGGACCTCCTCGCCGCGCTCAGCCCGGCTCACGGCGACTCCTCCATCCCCGTCATCGCCGTGGGCACTGTGGAGGAGTGCTTCTTCGCCGCCGTCCAGGCCTTCAACTGGGCCGAGCGATACCAGGGCCCCGTCATCCTGCTCAGTGAACACTCGCTCGCCGAGCGAGCGCAGAACATCCCCCGCCCGGACCTCGCCGCCACCCAGGTCGAGAGCAGGAACTTCTACACCGGACAGAACGGCTATCTCCGGTACGAGTCCCAGGAGATCTCTCCCTTCCCGGCTCCCGGCGGCGCCGGCGCATACATCGCCAACGGCTCCGAGCACGACATCTACGGCGACACCACCCACCTCGCCAAGTACCACATCCACATGACCGAGCGACGCTTCAGCAAGCTCAAACTGCTGGAGGACGCCGCCTACGAGAGCGACAACGCTTCCGCGTCAGTCGCCGTCATCCCGTGGGGCGGCTCCAAGGGCTCCGTGCTGGAGGCCTGGCACAAGCTGCGGGACGCGGGCGTGGACATCGCCTGGTACTACACCATGTTCCTCAACCCCCTGTCGCCTGCCCTGTTGGAGGAGCTGCGCTCCAAGGACCTCGTTATTGTCCCTGAGTTGAACTACCAGGGACAGTTCGCGAGCGTATTGCGCTCCCACGGAGTCAAGGCGGAGGCCATCACTCAATACACCGGCTTGCCGTTCCGGCCCACGGAACTCAGCGAGCGTATCCGGACGCGCCTGGCGGAATCCAGGCAACCCCAGGCGGTGAACGCATGACAGGAACGGCCAAGAACCCCGAGTACGACTTCCTCTGGTGCCCCGGATGCGGCGACTTCGGCGTGCGACGCGCCATAGAGTTCGCCATGCGCGACTGGAACATCGAGCGCGAGGTCCCGATGCACGACAACGTCGTCGTGGCCGGCATCGGGTGCTCCGGCAACCTCGTACACCTGTATGAGGGCGATCAGCCCTACGGCTTCCACGGCATCCACGGACGCTCATTGCCCCTCGCCCTCGGCGTCAAGATGGCGCGGGAGGACCTCAACGTGGTCGTCGTCGCGGGCGACGGCGACTTCCTCAGCATCGGCATGGAGCACATCGCGCCCCAGGCCTCCCGGAACCTCAACATCTGCGCCGTCATCATGGACAACGGCGTCTACGGCCTCACCAAGGGCCAGTCCTCCCCCACCACCGTCGAGGACACCGTCACGAGTTCCACCCCCTACGGTAAGCTCGAGTCCTCCCTCAACCCCCTAGACCTCTACCTCACCCTTGGCGTCACCTACATCGCCTCCGGCTACTCCACCAAGCCCCGCGACCTCGCAGGCCTCATCAAGCGCGGCATGGAGCACGAAGGTTTCTCCATCGTCCACGTCAACTCCCCCTGCACCACCTACAACGACACCTACGAGATCCTCAAGGGCAGCAAAGCCAAGGGCATCGAGGGCATCGGGTGGGAGATCCCGGACGACCACGACTCCAGCAGCAAGAGCGCCGCGCGCGGCGTCATCGAGCAGGGCGGCGTTCCCCTCGGCGTCATCTACCAGGACGACTCCCGTCCCTCGCTGGACCAGCGCCTCGCCGGCGTCCGCGAGCGCGTCACCGCCCGCTCGGCAGAAGCCCTGCTGAACACCTTCGCCGTCTAGCCTGGTCAACGCGTCACCACTGTCGCAAGGGCGCCCTTCGCGGGCGCCCTTCCTTTGCGCCTCTCCCCTGGGGAGACCATTCCGCTCTGGGCGCGCTGGCTGGTTTGCGGATTCGGCGGCACGCCCATACCATCGCGCCGGTGGGAGGGGAGAGAGCTCGGCCCCTGCATGCTATGAACGAGTGAACGGAGGCAGCCATGGATTCCCCGACGGTGAAACGCGCGGCGGTGGCCCTGCTGGTTGCCTTGACGCTGGCTGCCCTCGCGTGGAGCATCAAGACGATTGTCGAGGCGGCCCTCATCGTATACTCCATGCTCAGCAACATCGGCGATTCCAGCCTCTGGATGCTCGTAGTCTCGGTAGTCATCGTGGCCGCTCTGGCGAGCGTCGGCTACCTCTTCTTCGACAAGCTGCGGAACGCAGCGGAGGAAGACGACGAAGAGGAATACGGGGACGAAGAGGAGGGGTCCGCCGGGAGGTAGGCCGAACGCCTCCTCATCGCCAGCCGGAGAAGCGCTCCTCCCGCCACGGGTCGCCGCGCATGTGGTAGCCCAGCCCCTCCCAGAAGCCGGGGCTGTCTTCCGTCATAAACTCGATGCCGCTCACCCACTTCGCGCTCTTCCACCCGTAGCGCGACGGCACGACCAGCCGCAGGGGCCCGCCGTGCTGCGGCTCCAGCGGCGCGCCGTCCTGCCGGTGCGCGAACAGCACGTCCGGCGCACGCAGCGCATCGACGTCGATGTTCGCCGTGTAGCCGTCGGAGCAGTGCAGCATCACGAATCGCGCGGACGCCTTCCGCTGCGCGAGGTCCAGCACCCGCGACGCCGGAACGCCCTCCCAGCCGACGTTCAGCCTGCTCCACTGCGTGACGCAGTGGAAGTCCGCCGTCACTTCGATCTGCGCGAGCGACTCCCACTCGGTCCACGTCAACTCCGTCTCGCGCTCCACGTCGCCGAACAAGCGCAGCCGCCACGCGTCGAGGTCGATGTGCGGCGTGGGCCACATGCTCATCACCGGCATCTTCGGCGTCACGTATTGGCCGGGCGGCACCCGGTCCTCCATCCCCTTCGGGACGCCGCGCCGACCGAACGCCGCCGCGACCTGACGGAACACTTCCACGCTTCACCCCTTTGTCGTCAGATCCCTTCCCCCTTGATGGGGGAAGGTGAGGATGGGGGTGAACCGGGCTGCGCCCGCGCCCATCCCCATCGTTCCTGCGGAGGCAGGAACCTCGCAGCCCCTCTGCCCCCGCCATCCCCGCCTTTCCGTCGTTCCTGCCGAGGCAGGAACCCCGCAGCCCTGCGCCCCCGCCATCCCCGCCTTTCCGTCGTTCCTGCCGAGGCAGGAACCTCGCAGCCCTCTGCCCCCGCCATCCCCGCCTTTCCGTCGTTCCTGCCAAGGCAGGAACCTCGCAGCCCTCTGCCCCCGCCATCCCCGCCTTTCCGTCGTTCCTGCCGAGGCAGGAACCTCGCAGCCCTCTGCCCCCCGCCATCCCCGCCTTTCCGTCGTTCCTGCGGAGGCAGGAACCTCGCAGCCCTCTGCCCCCGCCATCCCCGCCTTTCCATCGTTCCTGCGGAGGCAGGAACCTCGCAGCCCCTCTGCCCTCGCCATCCCCGCCTTTCCGTCGTTCCTGCGGAGGCAGGAACTTCGTAGCCCCTCTGCCCCCGCCATCCCCGTCTTTCCGTCGTTCCTGCGGAGGAGGAACCTCGCAGCCCCTCTGCCCCCGCCATCCCCGCCTTTCCGTCGTTCCTGCGGAGGCAGGAACCTCGCAGCCCTCTGCCCCCGCCATCCCCGCCTTTCCGTCGTTCCTGCGGAGGCAGGAACCTCGCAGCCCTCTGCCCCCGCCATCCCCGCCTTTTCGTCGTTCCTGCGGAGGCAGGAACCTCGCAGCTCCGCGCCCCCGGCATTCCCGCGCAAGCAGGAATCTCGCCCCCTGTCGGTACGAACAAGGGCCTTGAGCAGTCATGCAAGGGTCTCCTCTGAACAGGGTACACTGTCCAGACGACCCCGAGCCGCCGACCCATGACAGAGCACCCAGCACCCACCGCCACGCGCCCCGGCCACGCGCTGGAGCTGCGCGGCGTCTCCAAGACGTACGGCAGCACCCACGCCCTCCGCGCCGTCGACCTCGACGCGGCGTGGGGGCGCGTGCTCGTGCTGTTCGGGCACAACGGCGCGGGCAAGAGCACGCTGCTCCGCGTCGCCGCCGCGCTCGTCAAACAGAGCGCGGGCAGCGTGACGACGGCGGGCTTCGACGCCGACCGCCACGCGCAGCGCATCCGCGCCGCCACCGGCTACGCCGGCCACGGCAGCCTCCTCTACGACGACCTCACGCCGGAGGAGAACCTCCGCTTCTACGCTCGCCTTCACGGCGTGCCCCACCCCGACGAGCGCGCCGCTGAGGTGCTGCGCGACGTCGGCGCGGAGCGCTGGGCGCGCCGCCGCGTGCGCGGCCTCTCCAACGGCATGCAGAAGCGCGTCGCCATCGCGCGGGCGCTGCTGCACCGCCCCGCCCTGCTCCTGCTCGACGAGCCGGACTCCGGTCTCGACGTACAGGGCCGCGCGTTCGTCGAGACCGTCGTGCGGGCGGTCGCCGACGGCGGCGGGGCCGTCGTCTTCTCGGCGCACGACCCGGCGCAGGGACTCGCGCTCGCCGACGACTTCGCCGTCCTGCGCGGCGGACGCATCGCCGCCCGGGGCGAGGCCGCGAGCGCGACACCGGACGAGATCGCCGCGCTCCTCAGCGAACCGGTGGGGGCCGCCTGATGCGGAGCACGCTGCGCGCCGCGCTCACCATCTACGCAAAGGACGTGCGCCTGGAGCTCCGTACGCGGGAGACGCTCTTCTCCGTGCTCGCGTTCGCCTTCGTCGTCGCGTTCATCTTCACGTTCGCGTTCGAGCCGTCGCCGCAACTCATCGCCTCCATCGGGCCGGGTATCGTCTGGGTCGCCTACATCTTCACCGCGGTCCTCGGCATGAACCGCACCTTCCTGCTGGAGCACGAGCGCGGCACACTGGACGGCCTGCGCCTCGCCCCCGTCCCGCGCGAGGCGCTGTACCTCGGCAAGCTGCTGAGCGTGATCACGCTGCTGGTGACGGTGGAGGCGCTCATGCTGCCCGCCTTCCTCGTCCTGTACGACCTCTCGCTCTTCAACGCCTGGTTCATCGCCATCGCGGTCGCCGGGACGGTCGGCATCGCGACGGTCGGCACGCTCTTCTCGGCCATCGCCGTGCACACGCGGGCGCGGGAGGTGCTGCTGCCCATGCTCTTCCTGCCCGTGGCGCTGCCGGTGCTCATCGGCGCGGTCTCCGGCTCACGGGAGGCGCTGGACGGCGAAGGCTGGAGCGGCGTTGGCGGCTGGCTGCAGCTCATCGTCGCCTTCGACGCCGTCTTCCTCGTGCTATCATCACTCGTGTTCGAGTACGTACTGGAGGAGTGAGCGTGACGACTGCCGATCCGGCGCCTCCCACGGGAGGCGCGCCCGCGACAGGCGGGTCCGGCGCCTGGAGACTGGGACTCCTGCTCGTGGCGGGAGTCCTCGTGCTGACAGACCTCTACCTCATCTTCGCCTACGCCCCCACCGAGCAGTCGATGGGCATCATCCAGCGCCTCTTCTACTTCCACGTCCCGGTAATCCTCACCAGTTTCCTCTCGTTCGCGCTCGCGGCTGCGGGCAGCATCCTCTACCTCGCCCGGCGCAACCGCGCATGGGACCGGCTCGCCTACGTCTCCGCGGAGGTCGGCGTCGTCTTCTTCACCGTCGCCATCATCACAGGCGCGGTCTGGGCGAAGCCGGTATGGGGAACGTGGTGGGTGTGGGACGCGAACGGGACGCTCACCTTCGTGCTCTGGCTCATCTTCATCGGCTACCTCATGACGCGCGCCTACGCGCCGGATGCCGAGCGCGGCAGGCGCTGGTCCGCCGTCACCGCCATCGTCGGCGCGGCCTCCATGCCGTTCGTCTACATGGCGGGGGACTGGTGGGAGGGCCTGCACCCGGTGCGCGTCACCGGCATCGGCGCTCAGGGCTCGCTGGAGCGGGAGATGTTCCTCACCCTGCTCTTTTCGTTCGTCACCTTCATCGTGCTCTTCTCGGCCCTCATCGCCGAGCGCTACGCGCTCCGCAGCGACGAGGAGACCGTCGAGGAGTTGCGGCTCGCCGCCGCCTGAGGACCTCATGCGCAACCGATCCACTCCCATCTCCGTCTCCCGTACCTTCCGATTCATCACCGCCGTCGCCGCGACGCTCATCGTTCTCGCGCTGACCGCCCCCGCCGCGCTTGCCGCGCCCGTAGCGGACGACGCGCCGGGCGAGAGCAATCTCGGCTACCTGCTCGCGGGCACGCTGCTCACCTGGGCAGGTTTCTTCGCCTACGCCATCTACCTCGCCCGCAAGAACCGCGACCTCCGCCGCGAGGTGGAGGAGCTGCGGCGGCGGCTCGGGGAGCGGGAGTAGGGCCATATAGGGGCACCCCTCGTGGGTACCTTCCCCCGACGGGCGCCCACAACAAGGCCCTCACCCGCAGAACGACGGGCGAGGGCCTCGCGCAGCGGCAGTCGAGAGGCCTCAGGTTTGAGAGCCTGACGCTCCAAGAGCATTCGGAGAATCCGGGGCGGTTGACGAATTTGTCAAAGCCTGGCGATATGGCTCCAACCTATTCCACAAGTCTTGAAGCCGTTCGAGTAGTGCCGCCTTCTTGTCTGGGCTGAAAGACCCTGCGATTTCAGGACGCAGTTTGAATGCCTGTACGAGCAATTCTGAGTGGATTTGTTTGTAGGCAGCAAATGTATCCCGTTCTATTTCTTCAGGTGCGGCAACCGGCGGTTTGTAGCGGTATCTTTCAGGGTTGGCCATCACCTTATCGATGGCTTCTCTTACGGTCATTTGTCCTGATCTCGTCGATTTCGCAATCTCGTCCGCCATGTGGGCATTGACGCGCGTGCCGCGAGTTTCGATTTCTCGCTGAAATTCCCTCACATCCGCAAGGCGATCGTGGAATTTTGCTTCGGCATCTGGGTTTGTATTACGTTCAGTTTCTGAAGGGAGATCTGCAACAAAAGGCTGCAAGTGTCGTGGTGCAAGCCCTGTGACTTCTTGTGTTCGTCCTTCACCTGATTCAAGCCGAGTGAGTACGTCGTCAGGGAGGCGGGACAGTCGTACCCAGGTTCTTACCTGAGCAGGAGATTTTGAAATCAGTTTTGCGACTTGGTCATATTCAATTTCGAATCCTGTTACCAATTCACGGACACCTCGTGCGAGTTCAAGTGGAGTCAAGTCTTCACGCTGCAGGTTCTCGACGATGCTTTGCACTGCAACTTGTTCGTCTGATTCTTCAACAACGACCGCGGCGATGCTGGTGCGTCCGAGCTGTTGGTGGGCTAGGAATCGGCGGTGCCCAGCGATTATCTGATAGGCGTTATTGGCAACTGATCGGACTCTGATTGGTTGAAGTAAACCCAGTTCATTGATGCTAGCGGACAACTCGGTCACATCAATTCCCTCTGTCCTTAGGTTCCGCGAGGGACGTAACTGCTCAAGTGGGATTTCTCTGAGTTCCACTTCGATCCTCCTAGGTTGTGTGATCCTCTCTAGTCACTTCCGGCAGAACTAACATTCGTCCAACTCATCATCATCCCGTGTTGCCTCTTCTATCATGAGAAGCTGTTTGGCTTGAGCTATTCTCAGAGCCGTGCCCTGGACTGACCACATAGCTTCTATCGGGAGTTGACGAATTAGGGCCCTAGTATCTGCATTCTTCAGATATTGTTGGGCTGATATCGCTAAACCGTCCTTCCCTAGCGCCGACTCAAGATTACGAGCCACTGTCAAGAGTCTCTGTATGGCAAACTCAAGTGCCGACGCTGGAACCTGCGCCGCAACGATTTCTCGGTTGACGCTCGCAAAGTTGTAGTAACGCTTGTGGCTAGGGCTGTAGTGGACTGGCATGGGATTCAAAATCGATTCTGGTGAAGAAGGGTCCCGGATTTCGCCCTTTCGAAGCTTGACCAATGCACCACGCACCGTTTGCCGATCACCAGCGCCGATTGCTCGTACCATCTCGTCTAACGCTGCGCCGTGCCCAGGCGGTTGCGAATCCCACCAAAAGTAGAGACGAGTCGCTAAGGGCAACTGGCGCATTGACGCGGAGCTCTGACTCACCACCACACCTCCGTGGTATTTAGGTATACTAAAGGTTATACCGCAACAGCATCCCTTAGCGCAACCCTCCATTCCGTCACAGAAGCACGTCGATAGCCACTGCCTAGGCGACGAGAGCGGTCGGCCAGCAAGCGCCAGAAGGCTGAATCGTCGAGTGCTGCCTCAACTTGCCTCTCTGCGGAGGCACTCGGGCGAATCTCGAAAGCGGTGTTCATGGTGACCACGGTGGGGTCCTCGACACGGGCGTAGGCTGGTTCCCTAAATATATCAGGCACGATGAAGCGTGCCCCAGGACCAGTGGGCCTGTGTCGGCGGGCATCGATGAACCTGGCCCACTGGTCCGGTGACCTGTGGAGCGTGGCCTTCAGCCGCGGACGAGCCTGCAGGGAGTCCTTGTATCGAAGCAAGTACTCCATCACTGCAGGCCATTGATGGAGATCGGCCAGACCCCACGTTTCTCCCGTCCACGAGTACGGCCAGATGATCCGCCGAGCTAAGTTTACTGGATTCTGTCCCTGGGAGCTGATATCGCGTCCACGTAATGCGGGTAAGGTCGCTTCGTGCTCCAGCCCGTGAGCCTCTATGGTCGGCCCGTCAACAAGGAATACGCGATCGGCTCCAGTGGCTACACCACTCGTGATCTCTAACGTTGTGCGCAGCTGCGTGCTCGGGGGTTGTCGTTCGTCTTTCGTAGGCTCGCACTTCTGAAACACCAGTATTCCGGCATCGACGCCTGCTCGAGAGCGAAACAGGTTCGAAGGCCCTTCCTGCATGGTCCAGATACCCTTTGAGGCTAGGTATTCTCTGAGAGCGCGACCTGCTGGTTGCATCCCTATCCCTCGTGGCACTACCAGGACTACGAGCCCGTCGCTGCGAAGCATTCGGACAGCCTTCTCCACGAAGAGAAAGCTAAGGTCAAATTGGCCATTGGCGCTGCTGAAGGATCTCCGCAAGCTATCTCTCTGCCGAAGGCCTAGGTCATGCAACCTCACCCATGGGGGGTTACCTACCACAGAGTCGAAGTACTCTCCTTCCGGAAGGTCGAGTGCGTCAACAACTCGTATATCCCAACCTGAGGCAGGACTGCCGAAGCACCCATTCAGACGTCTGATCGCTGCCTGCGCCTTTTCGGGCCTGACCTCTACGCCTGTGAGTGCGTGTGCCAGAGCATCGGGATTGCTGAAGTGTTCTGGGTACTTGGCCTTGAGGTGCTCACCCACGGCCACCAAGAAGACAGCGTCTCCGCACCCCAAGTCGAGGATCTTGGTGTCCGGTGTGAGCGGCAATTGCTTCGTAATCTCTGAGGCTGCCTCTTTGTGTGTATAGATGTCGCGCTTCACGGCTCGAGTATTTCACTCGAGAAATAGGAGAAGCACCCCTTTTCTGGTACCAAGACCGCCCAATCCCCACCCCCCACTGTGACACCCGCCCCTTCCGCGATCGCGAGGTGACGGCGTACGCTGTCTCCGTCGGTGGCGACGCGCTCCCCGCAGAGGACGCCGCGAGGAGTGGACAGGAAAAGGCCGAAATGAACCCCGAATGACCCGAAAGGGACTATGGATGGGCTGTTTTGAACCCTCGAACGGCCCACCCTCGACCCAGAATTTAGAGGTGAATCGAGGCCGGTGGGCCGAAATGAGCCGCGTTTCCCCCCCGAACTTTCCCTCCGGGGTGTTGGCGGCCTCCCAACCCATCCTGTGCATCCTGTCCATCCCCGTGAGAGTTGCCACTCTTGGCGCGTGGGCGTGCGTCGTGTACGCTCGCGGCATCCTGGCGCAAGAGGAGAGAACCATGGGCGACGAGGTCGAGTTCAACCCGTATTACGGCGTATTCCCGTACACGGACTTCATCAAGAGCGAGGGCATCCCCATCCACGAGGCGTACTCCGTCGACTGCCACACGGTGCAGGTCGAGCCGTGGGAGCGCATGGGCGGCCTCGGCGCGTACGTGCACCTGGCCGGACGCTCCGACTACCTGTCGTCGTATATCGTGGAGATCCCGCCGGGCGGGCAGCTCAACCCCGAGCAGCACATGCACGACGAGCTGATCCACGTCGTCTCGGGCAGGGGCGCGACGGTCATCGAGACGCCTGAGGGGAAGAAGTACTCGTTCGAGTGGGGGCCGACGGCCATCTTCGGCATCCCCATGAACGCGAAGCACCAGATATTCAACGGCTCCGGCACCGAGCCCGCGCGGCTCGCCGCGGTGACCGACCTGCCCATCATCTTCAACGTCTTCCGCAACCCCAACTTCATCTTCGACAACCCGGTGCAGTTCCCGGAGCGCTCCGACGTCTCCCGCTACTTCGACGGCGAGGGCGAGTTCCGCGAGGTGAAGCCCGGACGCCACCAGTGGGAGACGAACTTCGTGCCGGAGCTCGTCAACTTCGAGCTGCCCCCGTGGGCGGCGCGCGGCGCGGCTGGCAACAACATCCAGTTCCTGCTCGCCGACTCCTCCATGCACTGCCACATCTCCGAGTTCCAGCAGGGCACGTACAAGAAGGCGCACCGGCACAACGCGGGCGCGCACATCTTCTGCGTCACCGGCGAGGGCTACTCGCTCCTGTGGCGTGAGGGCGAGAACCCGGTCGACACCGTGCGCGTCGACTGGAAGCCGGGCTCGCTGTATGCACCGCCGGACGGGCCGACGTACCACCAGCACTTCAACGTCGCGGACGGGCCGTCGCGCTACCTCGTGTTCGGGTTCGGGGGCGCTCGCTACCCAGTCCTCGAATCGAAGCTGGTGAGCTACGAGAACATGGACAAGTCCGCAAAGGAAGGCGGCCACCAGATCGAGTACCAGGACGAGGACCCGCGCGTGCTGGACCTGTACGAGCGCGAGCTGGCGCAGCGCAGCCTGAACTCGAAGATGCGGGAGTTCGTGGGGGTAAGGGGGTAGCCCTCACCCCCAGCCCCTCTCCCAGTGGGAGAGGGGAGCAGGCAGGGGAAGGGTGGTGGTTGTCATGCTGAGCGCAGCCGAAGCATCTCTCAGAGGGCGTCTCGCCGGATGAGGCGTTTCCCCGAGAGATTCCTCGACTCCGCTGCGCTCCGCTCGGAATGACAGTCCCCCCGCGAGGGTTGGCGGGGCTGCGCGGCGTCGTGTAGGCTCACGCCTGTCCCGAATACATGACAACGGAGTGCTGAAATGGGCGACGAAGTCGAGTTCAATCCCTTCTACGGGGTGTTCCCCTACCGCGATTTCCTGAAGGACGAGGGCATCCCCGTCTACGAGGGCTATGCCGTCGACTGCCACACCGTGCCGGTCGAGCCGTGGGAGCGGCTGGGCGGCCTCGGCACGTACGTGCATGTCGCGGGCAAGAGCGACTACCTCTCTGCGTACGTCGTGGAGATCCCGCCGGGCGGCGAGCTCAACCCCGAGCAGCACATGCACGACGAGCTGATCCACGTCATCTCGGGCCGCGGCTCGACGGTCATCGAGCGTCCGGACGGGCGCAGGTACTCGTTCGAGTGGGGCCCGAGCGCCATCTTCGCGATCCCGCTGAACGCGAAGCACCAGATCTTCAACGGCTCCGGCACCGAGCCCGCGCGGCTCGCGGCGGTCACGGACCTGCCCATCATCTTCAACGTCTTCCGCAACCCCAACTTCATCTTCGACAACCCGTTCCAGTTCCCCGAGCGGATGGCCGCGGAGAAGTACTTCGACGGCGAGGGCGAGTTCCGGCAGGTGAAGCCGGGCCGTCACCAGTGGGAGACCAACTTCGTGCCGGAGCTGGTCAACTTCGAGCTGCCGCCGTGGGTCGCTCGCGGCGCGGCGGGCAACAACATCCAGTTCCTACTGGGCGACTCGTCGATGCACTGTCACATCTCGCAGTTCTTCGAAGGCACGTACAAGAAGGCCCACGCCCACAACGCGGGCGCGCACATCTTCTGCGTGACCGGCGAGGGCTACTCGCTGCTCTGGAAGGAGGGCGACAGCCCGGTGGACACGGTGCGCGTCGACTGGAAGCCGGGCACGCTCTACGCGCCGCCGGACGGGCCGACGTACCACCAGCACTTCAACGTCTCGCCCGGGCAGTCGCGGTACCTCGTGTTCGACTTCGGTGGCGCGCGCTACCCGGTGCTCGAGTCCAAGATGTGGACCTATGAGAACATGGACAAGTCGGAGAAGGCCGGCGGGATGCAGATCGAGTACGAGGACGAGGACCCGCGCATCCACGCGCTCTTCGAGAGCGAGTTGAGCACGCGCGGGCTGCGGTCGCGCATGCACGAGTTCATCCTCGCCCGGGCGTAGGAGTCGTTGGCCAATCTTCCCCGCCCTTCGCTCTGCTTCGGCAGGGCGCAGTGGCAGGGCTTGGTTTTGCAGCGCATGACACATCGGGGTTGACAGCGCCCAAGCGCCCCATTAGACTGACCCCAATCTTCCCCGCTGTTTGCCTGTCTAAACGAACAGGTGAATTGGCGGGGCTTGCTTTTGACGGTGCATCGTGTCGACTCAGGGTTGACACAGTAAACCCTAGGCAGATAACATACTGACACTCTTCCCCGCCCTCCCCCTCGTCGCAGGCAGCTTTGCTTCCAACCAAAATCGAGGCAAGCGAACTAGGCGAAGCGGGACTGGCGGGGTTTTCTTTTTGCGGTGCAGCGTGAATACGCCAATGAGGCTCATGTTATTCATTGACGCTCAGAACGCCTACTGGAGCGCTCGGCGGAGCTTCTTCTCCCACAACGCATCATGGGTCATGGGACAGTTCAATCCATGGGACCTCGGCGAACTCATCGCTAGCCGCCCTAGGTGTAGTTCCCATAGAGGTTGTTGACAAGTGAGAGGCCTCGCTGTTGCTGTTGTGTGAACGAACCCAGCAGTAACAGGAGGCCTCTCATGACCCATCGTAACGCACGCTTGACTCCCGTGACTCGCGCTGAGCTGGTCGAACAGGTGATGGACGGCTGGCCCCAGGCCGAAGTGGCTCGCTTGTTCCGCGTCTCCCGCTCTACCGTCTCGAAGTGGGTGCGTCGGTTCCGCGAAGGTGGGGCAGACGCGCTCCACGATCGTTCCAGCCGCCCCCTACGCAGCCCCCGCCAGACCGCTCGGTTCCAGGAAGCAACCATCTGCGCTGCACGCCGTATGCTTGCCTGGGGACCGCACCGCATCGGGTGGAAGTTGGGCATCGCTCGCTCCACCGTCTACGCCGTACTGCGCCGCGCCGGGCTTCACCGCCTCGCGTGGCTCCACCGCACCACACGGGAGATCGTTCGCTACGAGCATCCCCGTCCTGGCGCGCTGGTTCACCTGGATATCAAGAAACTCGGTCGCATCCCGCAGGGTGGCGGCAAGCGCATCCTGCCCGGGTTCGCAGAGACTCGCAGTGGCCCTCAGCGCGGCCCTCGCCTCGGTTTCGACTTCGTCCACGTAGCCGTGGACGACCACTCCCGCTATGCCTACGCCGAGGCCTTGCCGGACGAACGCGGCGTGAGCGCTGCTGCTTTCCTGGTCCGGGCGCTTGCCCACTTCGAACGCCAAGGTTTCACGGTCGAGCGCGTCCTGACCGACAACGGCGCCTGCTACGTGAGCCGCATCTTCACCTCTACGGCGGCGGCACGAAACCTGCGGTTGAAGCGCACGAGGCCCTTCCGGCCTCAGACCAATGGCAAGGCGGAGGCGTTCAACAAGATCATGCAGGCCGAATGGGCCTACCAGCGGCCGTACTCTTCCAACCGTGAGCGGCTCGAAGCGCTGCGTGGCTTCCTTGCGTATTACAATCACCAGCGTCCACACGGCGGCATCGGCGGGACCACTCCCGCCTCCCGGCTGTAAACAATGTCCCTGGGAACTACACCTAGGCCGAACGGTGGGCCATGTACTTTACAAGGAGTACGTATCTACACCGGACGCCCTGATTCACGGAAGGTTCCCAAAAGGCATGCTGCGCACATGAAGCAGTCCATTGAGTGGGCAGCATCGGGAGCACAGGTCATTACGCGGCCACTTAGGTACCCTCGAGGGTGGCCAACTGATCCTGCCCAAGAGAAAGGTGTCGACGTAGCCCTAGCCATCGACTTCGTGACTATGGCAGTTTCGCATGCCTACGACGTGGGGGTCATCATGTCCGTCGACAGTGACCTGCGCCCTGCTCTTGAATTCGTAAACTCCCAACCTTCCCAGCACCAACATGTTGCAGTTGCGGCGTGGCGGAGCTCTAGTAATTCCCAGCGACTGACAGTACCTGGGGCAGCTATCCCTTGCCATTGGTTGAACAAAACCGATTACGACGCGGTCGCCGATCTGACCAACTACGTCCGATAGAGCGCGGTTACGTCTGCTACAATGTGATGCGGTTCACAGACCGGCGCAACACCCATGCAGTACACGCCCGCAGAACAGCCCATCCAGCCCATCGGAACGGCCGCCGGCGCGCCCTCGTTCCTCACGAAGCAGCGCAAGCTCATCATCGTCGGCATCGTGCTGCTGGCCGCGTTCGGCTACTTCGGCTTCACCGCGTTCCAGGCCGCGACGTCGTTCTACCTGACCGTCGACGAGCTCGTTGCCCAGGAGCCTGCCGCAGGTGAGTCGCTCAAGGTGAAGGGCGCGCTCGTCGAGGGCAGCTTCGACCGCGCGAGCACGGAGAACACCATCGCGATGTTCCAGCTGCACGAGAACGGCGCGCAGATCGATGCGACGTACGACGGCGTGCTGCCTGACCTCTTCTTCAATCCACACTCGGAGATCGTGCTCGAGGGCACCTACGAACCGGGCGGGGTGTTCATGACTGACCGCGTCTTCGTGAAGTGCGCCTCCAAGTACCAGTCGCTCGAAGGCGAGCAACCGTACGACTACGAGAACCCGTACGCCACGGTTTCCGACCCCGCCTGATGACCCAGCAACCGCTCATTCGTCCCCCCCAGCAGTTCCGGCACGGCGCCCGCCGACAAGCCGACGCGCAGTGGCTCGCGTACGTCGCCGGCACCGGCGACGTGGGCGACGGCCCGGCGCTGGCACGGTCTGAGCTGCTGCTGCGCGGCGTCGCCGAGTTCAACGAGGGGCGCTTCCGCGACAGCCACGAGACGTGGGAGGAGTTGTGGAAGGACACGCCGTACCCTGAGCGGCTCTTCCTGCTGGCGCTCACGAAGCTCGGCGCGGGTTTCGCGCACGCGCTCCGTCGAAACGACAAGGGGATGCGCAGCCAGCTGACGGAGGCGGTGCGCATCCTGCGCGCGTTCGCTCCGGGTTACGCAGGCGTGGACACGCAGCGGCTGATAGCCGACGTGAACACCAGGCTCGCTCCCGGCGACGGGCACTTCGGCCCGCCGTTCCCCGTCATAGCCAGGACGCACCTCCGTGCCCAGGGGTAAGCGAACGCCCCGCCTCTCTTTCGAAAGGCGGGGCGCCGGGTCCGCCAGGTGCCGCGAGAAGAGCAGTCGCTTCGTCTTACGCTGCCGCCCTAGCCGCCACTTTTGCCGCCCTGAGAGCGCGCCCTTCCGCCTCGGCCCTGGCGATTCGTCCGTCCGGCAGATCGATCATGTGGCCGCACTGGATGCACTCCAGGTACGGGCCGTAGATGTCGGCTGCGTCGTACAGGTCTCCGTTACACCGCTTGCAGGCTTTGAAGAGTATCATCGGTGTCCTCCTTCCCCACTCACCTTCATAGAGAACTACGCTGGCGGGGCGGGTCCGGTTCTCTGCGTTTTTCGGCGTGCCCTGCCGCAACTGGCGGCATGGTAAGAGTTGACATGAGTCGTGTCAATCCATATCATACGGATTGTCGACAGAGAGGTGGAAACGAGTACCCTCATCCCCGCGTGCACTAACACGCGCTCCCTCTTCCCTCGTAGGAAGAGGGGACAGTCGAGGCAGTGAATATGCAGCAGCGACGCAGACCGATCGCAACCGACCAGGTCCCGCCGTTCTTCCGAGTGCCCGGCCCGCCGCGCCGCGCCGCACCGCCTCCGCGTCGGCCGCAGCCTCCGGCGGCAGAGCCTCGGGGCGCGCCCGTCCCGGAGGAAGGGCTGTACATCATCAGCGTGGCGGCGCGCATCCTGCGCATGCACCCGCAGACGCTCCGCAAGTACGAGCGCGTGGGGCTCGTGCGGCCGTCGCGCACGGTAGGGATGCTGCGCCTCTACTCGGAGCAGGACATCGCGAAACTGCGCATGATCAAGCACCTCGTGGACGAGATGCGGCTGAACCTCGCGGGAGTCGAGATGGCGATGGCCGTCTTCGACCGCCTGTCCACGGCGATGGAGGCGTCGCAAGCCCCGGTAGCGCGGCCTGCGCGCGCAGTTATGCCGTTCGAGCAGGCGATGCAGGACATCATGGAACTGTTCCTCGGCACGGGCAGACAGACTCCCCGCAAACCAGGAGAGCGATAAGGCCCCATGGTCACGAACGAAGAACACGAACAGGCCGAAGCTGGCCAGCCGGAGGCCGACGACGAGCGGGCCCCGGAAGACCCCATCGCGCTGCTGGAGCACGAGCGCGATGAGATGAAGGCGATCGCCCAGCGCGCGCAGGCCGACCTGGTCAACTACAGGCGCAGGGCGGAGGAGGAGCGCTTTGCGCTTGCCCGCAGCGCGTCGAACGGCATTGTCAGCAAGCTGCTGTCCATCGTCGACGACCTGCAGCGCGCCGTTGACGCGCTTCCCGACGACGCGCCGGAGAGCTGGAGCAACGGGCTGCGGCTCGTCTCCCAGAACATGCACGCGCTGCTGGAGTCGGAGGGGGTGACCCGGTTCGAGCCGGGGCCAGGCGACCCGTTCGACCCCATCGAGCAGGAGGCGCTCGCCTCCCAGCCGAGCGCCGAGCACCTCTCGGGGACCATCCTCATGACCGTCAGCGCAGGCTACCGCGGCAGGGACCGCGTGCTGCGCGCCGCGCAGGTAGTCGTCTCGCAGGGCGCGGCGGGCGCGCCCGCCGTGGCGGAAGACGACAAGACAACGAACGAGTAACAACCGCAAGGAGTGACCGGAATGGCGAAGGTAATAGGCATCGACCTCGGAACGACCAACTCGGCGATGGCCGTCATGGACGCGGGCGAGCCGCTCGTCCTCGAGAACACGGAGGGCGGACGCACGACCCCGTCCGTCGTCGCCGTCAACCCGAAGAACGGCGAGCGGTACGTCGGCATGGTGGCGAAGCGGCAGGCGGTGACCAATCCCACCAACACCGTCTACTCCGTGAAGCGACTCATCGGCCGCAAGCTCAACGAGACCGAGGCGGAGCGCAAGACCCTCGGCTACGTCACCAAGCCCGGCAAGGCGGGCGACGCCGCCGTCGTCATGAACGACCGCGACTACTCGCCGCCGGAGGTCTCCGCCATGGTGCTCCAGAAGCTGAAGGCCGACGCCGAGGCGAAACTGGGCGAACCAGTGAACCAGGCCGTCATCACGGTGCCGGCCTACTTCAACGACAGCCAGCGGCAGGCGACTAAGGACGCCGGCACCATCGCGGGGCTGGAAGTGCTGCGCATCATCAACGAGCCCACCGCGGCTGCGCTCGCCTACGGCCTCGACAAGCACCAGGACGAGGTCATCGCCGTCTACGACCTCGGCGGAGGGACGTTCGACATCTCCATCCTCCACATCGGCGACGGCGTGTTCGAGGTGAAGTCCACCAACGGCGACACGCACCTGGGCGGGGACGACTTCGACCAGCGCATCATCGACTGGCTGGCCGACGAGTTCAAACGCGAGCAGGGCATAGACCTGCGCGGCGACCGCATGGCCCTCCAGCGCCTGAAGGAGGCCGCCGAGCGCGCGAAGATCGAGCTCTCCAGCGCGCAGCAGTCGGAGATAAACCTGCCGTTCGTCACGGCGGACGCTTCCGGCCCCAAGCACCTCGCGATGAGCCTCACCCGGTCCAGGCTGGAACAGCTGACCGTCGACCTCATCGCCCGCACGGTCAGCCCGTGCCAGCAGGCGATCAAGGACGCGGGCGTCACCGCGGGCGACATCGCGGAGGTGGTCCTCGTGGGCGGCATGACGCGCATGCCCGCCGTCATCGACAGGGCGAAGGAGCTGTTCGGCAAGGAGCCGCACAAGGGCGTCAACCCGGACGAGGTCGTCGCCGTCGGCGCGGCCATCCAGGCCGGTGTCCTGCAGGGCGACGTCACCGACATCCTGCTGCTTGACGTGACGCCGCTCACGCTCGGCATCGAGACGCTCGGCGGCGTGGCGACGGCGCTCATCAGGCGCAACACCACCATCCCCACGTCCACGAGCGAGATGTTCACCACCGCCGCGGACGGCCAGCCCAGCGTGGAGATCCACGTGCTGCAGGGCGAGCGCACGATGGCCGGTGAGAACAAGACCATCGGCCGCTTCAACCTGGACGGCCTCGCGCCCGCGCCGCGCGGCATCCCACAGATCGAGGTGACGTTCGACCTGGACGCCAACGGCATCCTGAACGTCTCCGCGAAGGACAAGGCCACCGGCAAGGAGCAGCGCATAACCATCACCGCCAGCTCCGGTCTCGCCAAGGACGAGGTCGAGCGGCTGGTGAAGGAGGCGGAGGCGCACGCCGAGGAGGACGCCCGCAAGCGGGAACAGATCGAGGCGCGCAACATCGCCGACACCAGCGCCTACCAGGCCGAGAAGACGCTAGGGGAATTCAGCGAGCAGATCGACGCCGAGTTGAAGAGCGAGGTCGAGGCGCGCATCGCGGACGTGCGGAGCGTGCTCGCACAGGAGGACGCGGACGCGGCGTCGCTGAACGCGGCCACCCAGGCGCTCTCCGCCGCCGTCCAGAAGATCGGCGAAGCGGTGTATGCGCGCCAGCAGTCCGAAGCCGCATCCTCCGGACCGGACGACGACGCCCCGCCGTCGGACCCCGGCTCCGGCGGCGACGACGACGCTATCGAGGGCGAGTACCGCGAGGTATAAGCAACCGACAGCGCACGTGCATCGCAAGGGGCGGCCTTCGGTCGCCCCTTCTCGACTCCTCCTTTACCCCAGGGCCGGCCCCGCCGATTACCCTGTCAGTAGTCATCCGGCGACCACGAAGCGGATTCAAGAGGCCCAAGGCTGCAAGCGGGACAGCTATCATGAACGCGTCATCCCTGTGATACTGGACTGAATACGTCTCGTCGAAGTAAGAGCATCAGATGCGGCATCTCATGCGGAATCCGGCCCCGGTAATTGCGGCGCTTGCGGCCGTGGGATTTGCATTGCTCCTGCTGCTGCCCGTGTCCGGTCAGACCTACGACCGCACCTATGGGCAAACCAGCAGTGGGGGAGGATTGGCCGTCGGCGTATTCGCGAGCATCTCGGACGCGCAGATCGCCAAGAACGCGGGCCCCAATTCATACGGGGCCTACGTTCCCGTCCACCCCGTGCCTACGACGCCAACCCTTGGGACCACGCGCACGGAGCTCACCACGGGCGACTCCGCGTACCTGGGTAACCCGTTGGTACAGCCTCAGTACACCTACTTCGGCACCACGCTCTACGTCTCCAACGATCCCGCCGCCTTCAACACGATACTCATCACGGTGGAATCCTCCGAGGCGACGGCGAACGCCGATGGCTGCGCCGAGGCTACGGTGCGCAGTGGACGCGGCTCCATCACGGTGCAGATGCCGGTAACTGCCGACACGGGAGGGCAGACGTACTACCAGGCCTTCGTCCGTATCCTGGACCCGCGCGCGGAACTGCCGGCGGGAACACCGGACTACGAGTCGAGCAACGGCCCGGCGTGCGTGAGGGACGACACTAACACCATGGACGTTCCCCCCAACTACCGGGATGGCATCGCGCAGGCGGCCCTGCCCTCTCTCCTCGCGCGGCACGGCGAGAGCGTCACCGTCAGCGTGCAGGGCGCTGGGCAGGTGTCGGTCAGGATCGACGGCGAGGGGCCGGAGCTGCGCGACATCAAGCCGGAGCATGAAAGCGCTTCCCGCACCAGCCGCGTCGACTTCTCGTTCGAGGTACGTGACGACGACTCCGGCCTCCGGCACGACGGCGAGCTCGTGGTTTCCGATGACGGCGACCTCAAGCAGGTCAATGGGGACCGCGACCACAACACCACCGGCGAGCCGCTTACCGTCCGTTCCAGCGGGCAGATCAACGTTAACGGGCGTACGCAGGACATCGCGGTCAGGGTGGGGCGCTCCGTCAGCACCTCCTCCGGACCGGACATCACGGACAGGGGGCGCTGGACGCTCGTCGGAAACCGCCCCGGCGTCGCCTACGCATTCTCCGCGCCCGGCAACAACATGGACGAAGGCAAGTACCGGATGCGGATCGCGGCCCGCGACCGCACCGGCAACGAGACCGTGTCCTACGCATCGTTCGACGACAACGATGTGGGGCAGCCGTACACGTTCACGCTGGACGACACGGAGCCGACTGTCGTCCAGGTGTGGGCGGGTGTCGGGTACGACACGCGCGAGGAGAAGGAGGTCCCTGACCGCTCGTACATCATGGTGGACTTCGGCGAGCCGTTGCGGCCGGGTGCCGACCCGGAGAAATTTACGGTATCAGGGCACCGCGTGGTGCGCATCGTCCATCCGGGCCGCGCGTCCGAGGACGACGACCCCAGGGACATCAACGGCGACCGGATATATGACCCACGCAGCCGCATCTACCTGGAACTCGCGCGCGAGCTGGAGTCCGACGAGACGCCGGACCTGCTGCTGTTCGGCGGGATCGTCTACGACCTGGCGGGCAACCCCAACGATTCCATCGACGTTACCACGGTGCAGGACAATGTCGCGCCGCGCTTCTCGGTGGGAATCGCGGCGCTCTCGGAGGACTCGACCCTCACCGCGGGCCCTGCCCCCGCTACGAGGGAGGAAGATGACCCGCGGCCGGTGGTGAACGGGCGCGGTGAGTTCGTGGTGGACGTGCGGTCGGACGAGGAACTGCGGCGCAGGCCGACAGTCTACTTCGTGGGGATCGAGACAGAGGAGGGGCAGGACAGCCGCGGACGGGACACCGGTGAATACGTTTACTCGATACGGCTCCTGGAGACGGGCAGCTCGCTCACGGAGCAGGAGGACCCGCTCCACTGGCGCAGGGCGTACAAGGCGTCCGGCCTGACCGGTCTGGGAGAGATGATCGGCGTGATCGTGTACGCGGTCGACGAGGAGCGCAATGCCGTCGCGAGCCCCGGCTGGTCCCCGGAAACATTGCAGGGCGGGCCGCCGAGCGTGGACGACCCCCTGGATCTGGCAGCGATGCACAAGGCCGGGTTGCTGGTGGAGCTGGACCGCGAGTTCAACGACGGCGCGAAGCCGGAGTTGCGCGTGACACCGCGCCGTGGACAGCAGGACAACGAGACGGAGAGCGCCCGCCCGTTGGTGAGCATCCTGTTCGCGGACGAGGGAGAGGAGTACGCGGCCTGTCCGGTCGGTGACTGCGGCGACGACAACCCGGACGCGGAGTTCTCCGACTCGCACGGGATGGTGCGCATCACGGAGGTCACGCTGAACGGCAGCGACGCGTCGGACCGGCTGAGCAGGGTGGACGACGCGCAGTTCGCGCTCGTGGCGGGGAACCTGTCGCAGGGACGCCACGAGGTCGCCTACACAGCCGTCGACGAGGCAGGCAACGAGGTTGAGGGCGAGTTCGCCTTCACGGTACTGGCGCGCGGCGCCTACGAGGTAGCGTTATCGCCGGGCTGGAACCTGATCTCGCTGCCGGGGACCCCAGCGGACCCATCGCTGAGCGCCGTCATTCCGCCCCGCGGGGGCGTTTCCGTGGTGATGGCGTACCAGGACGGCAACTGGCTGACGGCCACCGTGGACCAGGGCGGCTCCTGGCGCGGCAGCCTGAACCGGATCGAGGCGGGCTATGGGTACTGGGTGTTCGCGACGTCGTTCGCCACCCTCGCTCCGCTGATCCCTGAGACCGACCCGACGTCGGTGCCACTCACGATCCGAGTGAACCACGGGTGGAACCTCGTGGGCGTCGTAGACCTGTTCCAGAACGAGTCAGGCAAGGCGCCGGGGGCGGAAGGCGGCGGCAACGGCGAGGCCGACAACTACTTCGGCAGCCTCGACTGGCGCGTCGCCTACACCTTCAACCCGCAGTACAGCCGCTGGGTGCGCATCGCTCCGGAGGACGACAAAGACGACGCTGACACGGACGACGACGAACCGCCGGAGATCGTGAACGGCAGTGGCTACTGGGTGTGGTCCGCGGAACCGGGCACGCTCGTGCCGTAGCCGTCGGCGTCGCAGGAGGGGTCGGCGAGAAGCAGCCACCAATGCTGTGGGCCGTAGATGGTCCGCGGCGCTGCGCCGCATCGCATTCCCTGATAGTGTTGTCAAGGTACCGGGGCGCTACAGCGCCCGCCGGGGCTGAAGCGGCTGTATGAGGAGGACTGACATGGGACTTCAGGAGAGGCATGTGGTCAGGAAGCACGACGGCTTGGCGGTGGTCTTGCGGGAGGGACAACTCCTGCGGTTGACGCAGCCGGAGGGCCCGCAGGTCATCGACTTGAACGCGTTCAACCTGGACAACCCCTGGGAGCACTTGGGGTCGTCCGTGACGCGCCGCAGGGAGACGATCCATCCCAGCACGGGGAACACGCTCTGGACGCGGCAGCCGTTTGAGCGTCGGATGCTCGAGATCACCGCAGACACCGTCGAGCACCAGGCGTCACCCAGTGGCGCGGTCACGCACGACATGCTGAGCGGGCGGTGCAACGCCGTGCTCAGGGCGGAGCGCTACGGCATCGACTCGCCGGGGTGCCAGGAGATCCTCACCAAGGCGGTGGAGGCATTCGGTCTCAACGGGAACTACGTGCACGACCCGTTCAACATCTTCATGCGCACAGGGATCGACGAGAACGGACGGACGTTCTGGGAGGACCCTTTCGACGTGAAGGAAGGCGACTACATCGACATGCGGGCGCTGATGCCGTGCATCGTCGCAGTCTCAGCCTGTCCCGGCGCGTCGAGCGGGCCCGGTGAGCGGGCGTTGGGCCTCGAGATCTACGAGGCCGAGTAGGCGCGGCTCTGCGAGCCTGCCTCAGTTACAACCGCACCTTATGCCCGCGGCAATGCCCGCCTCCGACAGATGTGTGGGATGGCCATCCCGCTTCCACCAGTCCAGCCCGCCGATGAGTTCGCGCACCTGGAACCCCAGCGTCAGGAGCTTCATGGCAGTCTTCGTGGATGCATTGCACCCGATGCCGTCGCAGTAGCAGACGTACAGTTTCGACCTGTCCAACGAGTCGGTCGTTTCGGCGCTGATCTCCCTGTGCGGGAGGCTGATCGCGTCCGGGATGTGCTCCTGAGCATAGGCAGCCGCGGCGCGTCCGTCGATCACGACGACAGGTTCGCCCTCTTCGATGGCCTCGCACAGGTCCGCCGAGTCCATCTCATAGGCCAGCTTGCTCTGGTAGTAGTTCATCTGATCGGTGCTCACGAAGCTTCTCCTGTGACGTTCACGCGGATGCCGATTGGAGCATTGTGCCCTGTGCAACCGGCGATGCCAACATTTTACATGGACGCGGGAGCGGAACAGGCGCGGCCTACCGCTGCTCCCAACGCTCGCGGGTCACGCCGAAGAGCAGCGTGTCCCAGTCGCGGCCCTTGAAGTGTTCGGAGGCAGGGAGCCTGCCCTCCCGCGACATCCCGAGCTTCTCCAGCACGCGCGCGGAGGCAGCGTTCTCCGCGATGCACCACGACGAGAGACGGCGCACGCCCAACTCGCGGAACGCGAACCCCGCCATCGCAGTTGCCGCCTCGGTTGCGTAGCCGCATCTCCAGTGCTCGGGCGACAGCTCGAAGCCGATGTCCGCCTCGGTGTCGTCGTCCGGTTTGCAACGCACGCCGCAGCTGCCGATGAGCGCGCCGTTCTCCCGCAGCAGTACGGCGAGTTGGAAGCGGCGTCGCGGAGACTCGGATTGCCAGTCGATGAACTGCCGGACGAACCGCCGCACGTCGTCCGGCGTGCGCTCTTCCCACGGATAGTAGCGGAGGTAACGCGAGTCGTTCTGATAGACGAGGACCGCAGCGGAGTCGTCCTCCATGTACTCGCGGAGGACGAGGCGGGGCGTCTCCAGGCGCACGTGTCTACGCCTGGCGCCCGTAGTCGTCCTGGAGGCGCACGACGTCCTCCAGCTCGGTCGTGCTCACTTCGAGGATCACAGCAGGCTCCCTGGAGAAGCCCTCGATGCGGTGCACCGTGCCCGGCTCGATGGCGTACGCCTCGCCGAACCCCATGGCGATATCGTGCTCGCCCGTCTCGTCGAAGAGCGACAGGACAGCGGCGCCGCGCACCAGCAGCATAGTCTCGCGCTTGCGCTCGTGGTACTGCTTGCTCAGCCGCCTCCCGCGCCGGATGCGCAGGTACTTCACGCAGTACGCATCATTCAGGTCAACGATGTGCTCGCTGCCCCACGGCTTCGGTATGACGTCGCCGGACTTCATCGCGCTTCGATTCTACGCGCTGCCCGACGACTGGCCTAGAGCGCGTCGGCAGCGAGCCGGGCTTCGTCGAACCGCAGGCCGAGGCCGGGCTCGTCCGGCATCACGAGGCGTCCCGTCGCGGCGTCCAGTTGCGGCACTTCCTCGAACAGCGGGAACGCCCACGGCATGTGCTCCACGTAGAGACCGTTCGGCGCGGCGGCCAGCGCGTGGCCGAGTATCTCCGGCGCGAGGTGCGTCACCACGGGCAGGTTGTACGCCTCCGCCATGTGCGCTGCCTTCATCCACTGCGTGATGCCACCCACGCGCAGCAGGTCCACCATGACGATGTCGATCGAGCGCGCCTCCAGCATGTGGCGGAACGGCCCGACGCCGTAGTGGTACTCACCCGCGGCGATGGGCGTGTCCAGCGCGTCGGCGATGCGCGCAAGCCCGGCGTAGTCCTGGAAGTGGACGGGGTCCTCCAGCCAGAAGAGGCCGTATTCGGCCATGCCGCGCCCCACCGCGATGGCGCGGTTCACGTCCCACCCCTGGTTGATGTCCACCATGAGGTCGACGTCCGGGCCGACGGCCTCGCGCATCGTGCGCAACCGCACCAGTTCCGCCTGCGCCGACGCCTCGGCGCCCATGCGGAACTTCATGGCGCGGAAGCCCTGCGCAGCAAGGTCGGCCGCTGTGGTGGCGAGTGCTTCGAGGTCGTAGTGCCGCCAGAGGAATCCGCTGGCGTAGGTGGACGCCGCTCCGGAGCCCGCGCGCCGAGCAACTTCCAGACCGGCATGCCCAGCGCCTTGCCGCGGATGTCCCAGAGCGCCACGTCTATCGCGGAGATGGCGCGCGTTACGAGCCCGGCAGGCGACCCACCGCCCGCCTTGCGTGCAAGACCGCGCCCGATCGCCTCAACGGCGTGCGGGTCCGCTCCGACCGTCTCCGCGGCGAGCGCGTCGACCGTCTCCTTCAGCGCCTTGGTCACCAGCGGCGACGCGAACCCCGCGTAGGCGATGCCCTCGATGCCGTCGTCCGTGCGCAGGCGCAGCGTCACGTAGTCTGCCTCCTCGCGCGGCGCGGACGGTCCCGGCTCGCGCGGGATGCGGACTGCCATCGTCTCGAACGACGCGATGCGCATACGTGTTCCTCCTACGCGAGCCCGTGTACGGGGAAGATGAGCCGCTTGATCTCCGTGACCTGCTGCTGAACGAAATCGCGAGCCCTCTCGCGCATCTGCGCTTCCACGTCCGGCGGCGCGGCGTCCCGCAGGCGCGGGCTCGTCAGATAGGCGTCCGCGCGGGGCGGCAGGTCGTCCGGCCACTCGCGGCCGAGCATCGCGCCATAGGCGAGCGTCCAGCATCGCGCCGTTGCGTCGAGGTCGTAGCCGCCGCCGCCGAACGCGAGCATCGGGTAGCCCATGCTGCCCACGCGGCGCACCAGCGCCTCGTAGCCGTGCGTACTGAGCGCGAGGTGGGTCAGCGGGTCAGTGACGTAAGCGTCGGCGCCCATCTGCACGGCGAGTACGTCCGGCGCGAACGCCTCGATGAGCGGCGGCACGACGCGCTCGAACGCCTCGACGTAGACGTCGTCGCTCGTGTAGGGGAAGAGCGGCAGGTTCACGGAGTAGCCAGCGGCGTCGCCCGCGCCGACCTCGTTCACCGCGCCGGTGCCGGGGAAGAGCCAGCGTCCGCTCTCGTGGACGGAGATCGTCATCACGTCCGTGTCGTGGTAGAAGGCGGCCTGCACGCCGTCGCCGTGGTGCGCGTCGACGTCCACGTACACCACGCGCAGGCCGCGCTTGCGGAGGATGTTGATGGCGACGACCGGGTCGTTGAAGATGCAGAAGCCGGACGCCCACCCGCGCATCGCGTGGTGCAGCCCGCCCGCCGGAGCGAATGCCGCCGACGCTTGGCCGTCCGCGATCAGCTCCGCCGCCTGCACCGACGCGCCTGTCGATAGCAGCGCGGCCTCGTACATGCCGGGGTAGACGGGGTTGTCGCCGTGGGCGGCGAAGCCGTGCCGCTCGCCGTCGGCCTCCTCGCCGCTGCTCAGGCGGCGGACGGTCTCGACGTACTCCTCGGTGTGGAACGTCGTCAGCTCGTCGAGCGTCGCGGGGCGCGGCGGGACGAGCAGCGCGTGCTCGTCCTCGAACGCTCCATAGGCCCGCAGCAGGGCGTAGGTGTGCCGCAGGCGGACGGGGCGCATCGGATGGCCCTCGCGCAGCACGTGGCCTGAGAGCACGTCGTCGTAGACGTAGGCGGCTTTGCCCGTGGGCGTCGTCATGGGCCGCAGTCTACCAGCGTGGGGTGGGGTGGGTGTCGTGGTGTGACGGGGTTCAACGCGAAGCGGAATGATGCGGATGAGCAGGGGTGAGGCCTGTCGAATCCAGAGGAGCAGAGGAGACCATGACTTGCGCGGAGGGATACACACGTACTACGCTGCGCCCGCAGAGGCGCGACTGATGACGACGGAAGTGACACTGAGGGACGTGCTTGACCGGATAGACCGGTTCGAGCAGGACAACGCCGCTCAGCACAGGCAACTGGCAGAGTCCATCGCGGGGATGCGAGGCGAATGGAGCCTCTTCAAGTGGGTGGTGGGGATCTTCGTCGCTCCCATGTCCGTGGCCGTCGCAGGCGTCGTGGCTTACGCGCTCTTCCAGGTATTCGCCGGCTGACGCCGTACTCCCCCCAACAGCACCCGAAGCAGTTCCGCCGCGACTTCCTCCGGCGATATCCGGAGAGACGACACATGCTATGCTCCTCCTCGCGGTTTGAGGGTCCTCGCCCATGACCGGGCGCGCCGTTGGGGTCGACGGCGGACGGACAGCGGCAGCATCGGGTCCGGCATCGTTCTCTGAAGGTGTGCCAGGAGGCAGGGCATGGTCATCGAGAAGCGCGAGCTCCAGAAACACACACCATTCGAGCGGTGGGTCGCCTCGGAAGGGCTCAAAGTCATCCAGCAGCAGGTCATCCCCGACATCCGCGCGGTCGACCTGGAGCCGTGGGAACGAACGGGCTGCGACGGTGCTCTGCTCGATCTGACTCCGTATCCGATCGAGGAGGGAGACGTTCTCACGAACGCCGGAACGTCGCGCTACCTGTGCGACATCCCACCCGGGGGCACCTTCAGGGCCGAGCGGCACATGTACGAGGAGATGTTCTTCGTCGTGTCGGGTAGGGGCGCCGCGACGGTCTGGTGCCCCGACAGCCCGAAGCAGACCTTCGAATGGCAGGAGGGCAGTGTCTTCTCCATCCCACTGAACACGTGGCACGAGCTGTACAACGGCAGCGGCGACACGCCCGCCAGGCTCTATGCGGCCTTCAACGCCCCGACGGTGTTCAACCTCTACAACAGCGAGCAGTTCATCTTCAACTGCGATGCGACATTCCCCGAGCGGTTCGATCCGTACGACGAGACCTACTTCAGCGGCAAGTCCGAGAAGATCAGGGAGCGCCTGGTGAGGACCAACTTCGTCTCCAACGTGCGCAACATGACCCTGGACCGCATGCAGTACCGCGGTCCCGGCACGAACATGCACGCGCTCATGGCAGATGGCCACTTCGTCTGTCACCTCTCCGAATTCCCCGGCCTCACCTACAAGAAGGCCCACACCGCGACCAACAACCGCACGAGGGCCGGCCTCAACTCAGAGGTCGCCTACCTCTTTCTGAACGGCGAGGGGTTCGACCTGCAGTGGGCCCCCGGGGTCAACCCTGCGCCCGGCGTGCCCTTCGAACGGATCGACTACCACGCGTGGTCGTTGCTGACGCCGGGCAACGGCTACCACCAGCACTTCAACACCGCGCAGGAGCCGATCCGCTACGTGGTCCTGCGCCGCGGCAATCCGGAGCTGGTGGGCGGCGGAGGACGTGATACCAACCCACAGATCGAGTTCGGGGAGGAGGACCCCGCCGTTTGGGAGGTATTCGAGGCCGAGCTGCGCAGGAAGGGCTACGACCCTTCGGAGATGGACGCGTACCGCAGCAACGAACCGGAGTAGCCGCCGGGAGGAGGGGGCCTGCAGTCTATGCTCGGCTACCCTCCAAGTATCATCGTCTCAGGCAACATCATGCCGGAGGCGCCGGCGGGAAGCGCCCACTCCTTCAGGGGCCGGCCTTCCTCCAGTGCTCTGATCTCTCGATTGAATATCTTCCTGATGAGGATGTTCTGCACGTCGACCCGTCCCAGGTGCTCCATCTCGCGCGGCGCGACACGCCCCTGGCCAACGATGGTCACGTAGTCCTCGATGCGGAAGGTCTGATACATCGACAACGACCTGTCCAGCTCCTCGAGCGTCATCCTGCCGGCCAGGACCTCCTCCGCCATCTCCTCGAGGGGTGCGAACCCCAGGTCCAGCTCCACCTGACGCCGCTTGCGGTACGCTTCGGCGTCGTCCCCTGTGGCATACACGAAGTCCACCGTGTAGCACACCATCCGCTCGTCGTTCACCGGCAGGTAGTACAGCAGCCGGTCCTGCCTGATGATGCGTTCGTCGCCCGGGATACCCAACAACCGTTGGGCAGGGTGGTCACTGCAGATCATCGTGCAGATGGGCCATATCTTCTGGTTGTAGAAGCGTCCGCGGTCAACGCCCACACGCACGCCGTAGTCGGTCTCTTCGGCGATGATGGCGCCGATGGCCCGCGGCCTCCCCCCGGCCCGCAGCGTGGACTCGCGGTGGGTGTAAGGCGGATGGGCAGGATCGTTGTCCATCCGGCTGAAGTAGTTGCATGGCCAGTCCTCCGGCAGACCTGGGCTGACCACGCCTTCGGAGGCATCGAAGTCCGGGAAGCGGGGCAGCGGAGGGGGGTCTCCTTCGCCGAGGTAAGCGAAGACGAGCCCGAGGTAGTCCTCTACCGGGTAGCTGCGGATCTGCACCTTGGCGGCGAAGGAGTCGGACTCGCCCGGTTGCTCGACGCACTGGCCGGAGGAGTCGTACTTCCAACCGTGATAGCGGCACCGGATCGAGTCGCCTTCCACCCAGCCGCTCGACAGCTGAGTCCCGCGGTGTGCGCACCGGAAGGCGACGAGGTGCGGGTCGCCCTCTTCACCCCGGTAGAGGGTGAACTGCTCGCTCATCACCTCGATGGGTACGGCACGCCCGGGCACGACATCCTGTGAGCGGTACACCGGCTGCCAGAAGGTCCTCAGGTAATTCCCACAGAGCGTATCCGGCCCCGTGTGGACGTAGTCGATCGGTTCCGTCGCGGCGGGAGTCGTCGTCATCGTCATAACTCCTCTTGCGGTACAAGCCGGTGCGAGATGCGTAGCCTGGGTTGTGCTCCCCGCTAGACCCTGGAGAGCAGTGGCTCGGTCCGGTATTGCACAGCCGGCATGGCGGGCTCCACGCCCGCGGCCCTGCACCTGAGCTCCCATTGCCGCCGGACCTCCGGGTCTTCGTCCTCGTAGTCGATGAGCTGGCCGCCCTCGCGGAGGCTCGTCATCACACCGGACCCCCCCTCCAGTTCATGACGCGACTCGCTGACCGAACTGAAGGAGAGCGGGTCCCCGTGGATCGCCCAGTGTCGTGCGGGTTCCTTGCCCGTGCTCATGTGCTGGTGGAACCAGGCGTCGGGCGGGGCATATATGCTCCTGGGTCCCCAGTCCACCATGACCACCTCATCCTCGTAGCCATCCTGGAACGGGTGGATACCCAACTCCTTGGGCCACAGCACGACGAATCCCTTGCCGCTGAGGCCGACGATGATGGCTCCCGGCCCGTGATAGTGGGCCTTGTGGTACCGGCCAACGGGCCAACTCGAGATGTGACCGTGAGGAAAGCCATAGCCCATGCTGAACGACGTCAAGTCGCCGCCCGCCACCTTCATCTCCATGGGGTCGAGGGCTGCGCTGGCAACGTCGGGTATGAAATTGGTGAACCAGGTGACGGACTGGTTGCGGCTCCCGGGAGTCCGCGTCTCCGAGGCGTTGAAGTAGTCGCTCTCTCCACCGTAGCGTTCCAGGAACTTGTAGTCGCTGTTGAAGATGAAGTCGGGGTTGTTGAACAGCTTGAACAGCCGCGGCGCACGCGTGAACGCAAGGATCAGGACAGGCTCGATCGAGCCGTTCACGAGCCGGTGCCACACGTTGATGGGAATGGGGAACACAGATCCCGGTCCCCATTCGAAGATGCTCTTGCCCTCGCCCTCCTGCCAGATCTCGGTGAGCCCCCGGCCTTCCAGAACGTAGATCACCTCATCGTACAGGTGCTTCTCGGGGTTGAGTGACCCTGCACCCGGTATCTCGACCAGGTAACATCCACGATCAGCCTGGCGGATACCGTTGAGTTGGATGAAGGTGCCCTTGCCCCCCATCCGGGGCCACGGCTCCCGGGGCAGTTCCGCCACGTCGGCGACGGCAGCCTTCGCTGCATGAACGGGAATGCCTTCGGACGCCATCCACGAGTCATACGCAAGCCTGATCTTGTCGGATTCCGTTTGGGGTCGTTCGGTCATGATGCCCTCCTGCCCTCGCGTCCTTGCGAAGACCCACGCCTGCAGTCCCAATCGTGACGAGACGCCACGCCCGCGAACGTACCACCAGCCAGGGTCAGCGTCAATCGCTCCGCATTCGCCAGCCATTCGACAGTGGAACTAGATGTCCAACCCGCCGCCTGACGCGGGCGGGAAGAGCTGCTGCAGCAACGCTGTTGCCGGCAGGCCGACGCCCAACTCCCGCGCAAGCTCGATCGCGGGGGTCAGTGTCAGCAGCATACCCGCGAACTGCTGCCGCGACATGCCCTCTCCACCCTCAGCCCCATCCACGAGGCGAAAGCGGTCCACCCAGTTGTCCGTTGCGCTGCTATGGGCGTCGGTGACCCGAAGCACCTCCTGGACCTGTCGCAGGTCCAGACCGGACGCCTCGGCCAACTCCATACCCTCCCTGGCCGCAAGGATGTGCAGGCATGCAATGGTCTGGTGGACCGCCTTCATCGCCGACCCCTTCCCGAGCCCGCCCATGTGGCGGAGTTGAGTCCCCGAGGTGGCGAAGAGCGGACGGCACCGCTCCAGCAGGGCCTCGTCGCTTCCTATCATGTAGCACAGTGTGGCGGCCTCCGCTCCCCGTTGCCCTCCGCTGATGGGAGCGTCTATAACCTCGACACCCTGCTCTTTCGCGGCCTCAGCCATCCGCAGTACCGTTCCCGGTTGCACCGTGGTGTGGACCGCGATGACGCTGCCCGATCGGGCAGCCTGCAGGATGCCGTCCGGGCCCGTGATGACCTCAACGACGGCCTCATCGCCCTTGACCACGATGCCGGTTATATCGGCCGCAGCCGCGACCTCCTTCGGGCTTCCGGCAGCGGTGGCGCCGAGAGCCGAGAGCTCGTCCACCGGCTCGGAACGGAGGTCGAAGACGACGGTCTCGAAGCCGCCCCGGAGTGCGTTCCTCGCCATGGCCTTCCCCATCCTCCCCAGTCCGACGAACCCGGCGATCGTTGCCATCGTGCCACCCCCCGGATATGCGTTGAGCAAGCTGGTCCGCCTGCTTACCGTTCGTTCGACGTGCCCACACACTCCCGTCCCGACCCACACCCCGCAGTTGAGGACGGGGTTTCCCACATCCCGGCCAGTGTCGCCCGATGCCGATACTCCTGCAAGCCCTCGCCTGGAACCTGGTCTCGCCGGTCGTCCGGGTCCTGCTGCGCCTGTCGTTCCGCGTTATTGACCTTGGGAGGCTTGGTAATATGATGGCCGAGGCCGTTACCGGCAAACGGGACCCATGGAACGGGAGGTGGTGACCATGACGACGGAGTTGGACTACACGGACTACGTTCACACCGGCCCGGACACACTGGCGGGGCGATACCTCCGGCGGTTCTGGCTCCCCGTCTATCGCTCTCAGGACGTCGCGCCCGGACGCGCAGTCCCCATCGAGATCCTGAACGAGAAGCTCACCCTGTACCGTGGGGAGGACGGAGAACCCCACCTCGTGGCGTGGCGGTGCGCTCACCGGGGCACGCAGCTTTCGAACGGTTGGGTCGAAGGCGACGCCATCCGCTGCCGCTATCACGGCTGGAAGTACGGCCCCTCCGGGCAGTGCATCGAGCAGCCGGGCGAGTCGGACTCCTTCGCCGCCAAGGTGAGCATCGAGAGCTATCCGGTGCGGGACTACATCGGCCTGGTCTACGCGTACCTGGGCGAGGGCGAGCCCCCCGAATTCCCGCGGATGCCCGCTTTCGAGGGTGAACTCGGCGTCCTCAGCGTGGGCCTGCCCGAGGTATGGCCCTGCAACTACTACAACCGGATGGACAACGACCCGGCCCACCCTCCGTTCACGCACCGGGTGTCGACCCTGCGGGCCGGCGGAACGCCCAGACCGGTGAAGATACTAGACGCCGAAGAAACGGAATACGGCTTCCGGGTCGCCGTCGACCGGGGGCGCTACCACAACCACCGGTTCTGGCCGGTCATCCTCTACCACCGGAACGAGGGCCCCAGGGGCGGGGAGCCGCCCAAGGGCAAGAGTACGGCCGGACCGGGATACGACGGCGCCGCCAGGCGGGACCGCAACCTCTACTACATGCCGGTCAACGACGAGAGGATGGTCTGCTTCACGGTCGACTTCGTACACGTGACGGGGGAGGCAGCGGAACGCTACATGGAGCGCCGCCAGGAGGAGCTGGAACAGGGGTTCGATGCCCTGGAGGAGATGGCGGAGGAGATCCTGGCGGGCAGGATGACGATAGAAGACATGCCCACCTCCCTGACGACCTACCAGACGTTCCGCATCGAGGACTACGTGACGATCGTCGGGCAGGGTCGCATCGCGGACCGCAACGCCGAGCACCTGGGGCGGATCGACCGGCAGAACATCCTGAGCCGCCAGATATGGGTGCGCGAGTTGAAGGCGCTTGCGGAGGGCAGGCCGCTGAAGGAGTGGCAGGTCCCGTGGGATGCGTCGGAGATGATGGTCCCGGAGTCGGTCATGCTGGGTTCCGAGTAAACGAGCCGACGCAGGCCGGCTGGCGCAGATGGGGCGTAGGTGTGGCGCAGGCGCACGGGACACATCGGATGGCCCTCGCGCAGCACGTCGCCGGAAAGCACGTCGTCGTAGACGTAGGCCGCATTCCCGGTGGGGGTCGTCATGGGCCGCAGTCTATCAGCGCGGGTGGGATTGGGTTGCGTGGGGAGACGGCTCCAACTCGACCAGCGAGTTCACCCGGTTAGCTTCGACCGTAGGCCTTGCTCGAATTCGGCCAACGTAACCGGATAGCCACCCGTCAGCCCATCGGTAGCCCTCTCAAGCGTCGTGATATGGACACTGTCCCGGATGAGCTTAAAGCGCTTGGCTGTGTAATCTTCTTCGAGGTCTACGATGAACCACGCTATGTCCCCATTGGAAAGATCTCCAACCTCTTCCATATGCCCAAGGGGCTCAAAGAAGTGTTTATCAACTACTACTGCCATCTTCTTGCCCCATCGACGAAGCGTGGGCACTTTTATTTGCAGTTGGGGCATTAGGCGTTTCGGTCCGCTACTCCGATAGTCGGGCCGCCGTGTCTTACTTGGGAAGGGAGGCTGTTCCCCCTGGAAGCCCGAGATACTGCGGAACTCTTCAGTCATACTTGGCCCAGAGAAGTAGACGGCTTGAATCTCCAGAGCGCACCAATTGAGCGTTGCCGTATCCGTCTCCTGTTTCGCAAGAACCATGTCTATCCGCCCAACATGTGCGTTCCCATCCTCTGCCCTCAGAAAACTAATCTCGGTGGCTACGTCGGGTGTCGGAGTGCCTAAGATGGTCTCGCCTACCCACCGAAAGATCGTCATGTCTTCTTCAAATCGCCGCGGGCAAAGAATCGTCAACCCGCCCTCAGCACCTGCTACAGGGAGAGCCACCCCACCACCATCCTCATATAACCTGAATGAACAGACGCCACCTGCCTTCGTGCATTTTCCCCCTCCGGTGCGAAAGGGGCATTGGTAAGAACCAGTTCCTGCCGCGTACTTGCGCCGTTCGTCCCGAGTCAATCCGGTGAAGGACTGTCCGTACCATTCCCCAATCCCAAAGCGCTGGTTGGGAGTCATGGTGTCAACTCGTGCGATGTGATGAGTAACTCGTACATCACTGCATGGTGCGTATTCTTCATCGGAACCCTAGCAAGGTGAAATCCTTGGCTGCGCGCCATCTCTATAACATCAGGGCTCTCGTCATAAGTCATCATGAAGACACCCTTGACCCGTGACATCCGCTCAAACAGGTCTTCGTGGTCAATCTCGTTATATGTATACAGGCGCCTTCCCGCCCGTTTGCCGGCTGCGGTGTAAGGAGGATCGATGAAGAACGCCGCCGATCTGCCATCCTTCCCTAGCTCCAAGAGGCTCACGCCATCCCCTTGAAAGAAGTCAAACTGCTTCGCGTACCTTCCGATGGTACGAATGCGTCTAGCAAGCGTCTCGGCGTACCAGCGGGAGGAGATTCCATTGCCATTCTCTCCCCACTTCATCACCGAGGCCCCCTTCGCCATGATGCCGCCACGGCTAACCCTATTCCGCAGCAGGGTTCGAAATGCGGCATCCATACCGAGCGCTCCATCATCCGCGAACACGGTGCTCACGTTCTCCGGAGTCGCTACGAAACTCTCGACCCGTCGAGCCAATTCCTCTGAATCGTGCAGCATGCATCGCCATAGGTTAGACACATCCGGGTCCCTCTCGCAAAGCACTGCACGATCCACATAGCCGTCCATGACCGCAGTGAGGGATGCGATTCCGCCACCGGCGAAGGGTTCGACGAATACCTCTGGACGAAAGTCGAGCCCTGCCAGATATTTCCGAATCTCCGGCACGAGCCATGTCTTGCCTCCCGGGTAGCGCAAAGGACTCCGCTGCGGGACCGACGCAACATTGACTGCCCTGTCGGATAGCACGGCAATCCCTTGCGCGAAGTCCCCCTCAGGGCAGCCGTTAGCCTCCTTATCCCAAAGGCCTGGGGCGCCGGTTGGCAGCAACGACTCGCTGCTTTTGCTGACTGTGGGCTTGTCCATTCGGGTTACTGTCATCGACGATGTCCCTCTATAGCTGTTCAGTGGCATTTGACCACTGCCGAGGCCATGTTTGCTAGCCCCTCCTGTCATCGGGAGGCATGATGCTTGGTTCAAATGTTCACCGACTGAACCCTACTCTCCCCTCCCCAACAGCCCCCGCAGCAGGTCCGCCGCGACGCGCTTGTCCAGCGGGTAGTTGTTGTTCCCGCACTTGGGCGATTGTATGCACGACGGGCAACCGTCCGTGCACGCGCACTCGGCCACCGCGCCAAGCGTCGCGTCCAGCAGCTCCTCGATCACGGCGTAGGCGTGCTCCGCGATGCCAACGCCGCCTGGATGGCCGTCGTAGATGAACACCTGCGGCTCGCCGGTGTCCGGGTGCAGCGCCGTGGAGACGCCGCCGATGTCGTTCCGGTCGCAGAGCGCGAACAGCGGCAGCACGCCGATGGCGGCGTGCTCCATCGCGTGCAGGCCACCCGGCAGGTCGACGCGCTCCTTCCGCGCGCGGTCGTGCAGTTCCGGCGGCAGGTCGAACCAGACGGCGGCGGTCGAGAATGCGCGCGCGGGCAGCTGCAGCGCTGTCTCGCCCAAGCTGTCGCCGCGCCGCTGCGCGCCGTCGTAGAGCGGACGCTTGCGGTAGCCGATCACGTGCCGCGAGACATCCACGTCGCCGAAGCAGACCGTCGCGCCGTTCAGCGTCTTCGTCGCGCGCGTCTCCGCGATGCGTATGTCGGTCAGCTCGTGCACGTCGGTGTAGTACGCGGGCTCGCCGCGCGAGAGCCAGGCGACGTGAGCGTCGAGGTCGAGGTCCTCAACGACGTACGACTCGCCGAGGTGGAGGTAGACCGCGCCGGGGTGCAGTTGGCTGAACGCGGAGTACTCGTCCACGTGCTCCATGACGCGGCCCGACCGCGCCTCGACGACCGCGTAGTCCACGTGCGACGTGGAACGTATGTTGACCTCGCCTGCGGGGTAATCGACCGTCGGCGCGATGAACCAGCGCCCGTTGTGCTCCTGCAACGCGCCCTCGCTGGCGAGCGCGGCCACCTGCGACTCGAAACCGTTGCCGAAGAGCGCGCCCTCCTCCGGCGCCAGCGGCATCTCGTACGCGGCGGCCTCCAGGTGCGGACCGAGCACGTACGGGTTGTCCGGCCGTACGCGTGCGTGCTCGTGCGAGCGTCCGAAAACGAAGTCCGGGTGGCGCATGAGGTACTGGTCGAGCGGGTCGTCGCGGGCGACGAGGATGCTCAGCGCGCCCTCGTTCGTGCGTCCGCTGCGCCCCGCCTGCTGCCAGGTGCTCGCGACACTCCCCGGGTAGCCGGTGAGGACGGTCGTATCCAGCCCGCCGATGTCGATGCCGAGCTCCAGCGCATTCGTCGCGACAACGCCCATCAGATCGCCGTTGAGCATCCCCTGCTCCACCGCGCGGCGCTCCTCCGGCAGGTACGAGCCGCGGTAGGGGCGAACGCGCTCCGCCAGTTCGGCGTCGTCGCGGGCGAGGCGTCTGCGGACGTCCATGCAGACGACCTCCGCCTGCCGCCGCGTGCGGACGAACACGAGCGTCCGCGCCTCCCGCTTCACGAGCATCTCCAGCAGCGCAGACGACGTGCTGCCCGCCCGGATACGTATCCCCTCCGGGTCGACCGGCGGGTTCCAGAAGACGAAGTGCTTCGCCCCGTGGGGCGCGCCGTCTTCCTCGATCACCTCCACGGGTTTGCCGGTCAGGCGCTCCGCAAGTTCGCCGGGATTGGCGATGGTGGCCGAGCAGAGGATGAAGATGGGGTCGCTGCCGTAGTGCGCGCACAGCCTGCGGAGCCGCCGCAGCACGTTGGCGACGTGCGAGCCGAACACGCCCCGGTAGACGTGCATCTCGTCGATCACGATGTAGCGCAGCGACTGCCATAGCCGAGCCCACGTGCGGTGGTGCGGCAGCATGCCCACGTGCAGCATGTCCGGGTTCGTGAAGACAGCCTGCGCCGAGCGGCGCACCGCGCTCCGCTCGCCGGTTGGCGTGTCGCCGTCGAATATCGCGACGCGAGCCGCCAGTTTCGTCGGCAGAAGGCTGCGCAATCCGCGCAGCTGGTCCTGCGTGAGCGCCTTGGTGGGGAACAGGTAGAGCGCGCGGGCCGACGGGTCGGTCAGCATCGCCTGCGCGACCGGCACGTGGTAGCAGAGGCTCTTGCCGCTCGCGGTGGGGGTGGAGAGCGCCACGTCACGCCCGCTCAGCGCCGCGTCGACGGCCCGCGCCTGGTGCGAGTAGAGCGGGAGCAGGCCGCGTTCATCGAGCGCCGCCTCGAGACGGGGGTCGAGCGCCTGCGCGAGTTCGCCGTGCGCCGCCTCCCGCTCCGCCATCTCCTGCACGTGCTCGACCTCTCCGGCGAGGCTGCCGGTGCGCAGGTGCTCGACGAACCGCGCCGCGTCCACCGCTCAGTCCTCGACCGCGACGCCGCGTTCGACGTCGACGAGCTCGGCTTCGGAGCGGTGGTTGTCGGCGAATGCGACGGCCTTGTCCAGCATCTCCTCGGCGTGGGAGTACTCGTTGCTGACGCAGGCGATGCCGATGATGAGGCGCTGGTGCTCGTCCATCGCGCCGACCTCGGCGGCGGCGAGGTTGAACCGCTGGCGGAAGCGCTCGATGAGCGAGCGCGAGACCTGTCGCTTGCCCTTGAGCGAGTCGTTGCCGTGCAACCGGAAGGTGAGGCGGCAGGAGCCGATGTACAAGGGACTGCACCCCGCGGAAGGAGGATGCCAGTCACTATAGCACGCGCCATGACGGGCGCCAGTGGCGGGTGACGCATCGTCCTCGCCTACCCAGGAATGGCACCCCGTTGGCTTTGCTGCTAACTTGCAGCCCACTGACCGGGGGGCGAGGCCGCTCCGAAGGAGGCGCTATGGCGACGCAGACGCAGGAGATCCGCAACATGCGGCTCATCTCCCACCACGACCTCAACGGCTTCGGCAACATCGGCGAGGGCGTCCACCTCCATGTAAACCGGGATGGCCGGCGCATCCTCTACCTGGCCCACGAGAGCGCGCCCAAGGACATCACCAGCGTCGACGTCACGGACGTCGCCAACCCTCGTGTGGTATCGCAGACGGAGCTCGCCTACCCGCACCTGCGCTCCAACTCGCTGGCCATCGTGGACGACGTGATGCTCGTGGCCTACCAGTCGCAGCAGCCGGGACAGCCGGGGACAGGGATGGGCGTCTACGACATCAGCAACGCGGAGGAGCCCCGGCGCATCGGCTTCATGGACCTGGGAAGTCCCTACTCGCGCGGCTGCCACTGCCTCTGGTGGGTGGACGGGGAGTACGCCCATCTCTCCACCGGCGCAGCCGACTTCCAACCGCGCGACCAGAAGGACGACCAGTTCTACATGATCGTGGACGTGCGGGACCCCGCCAATCCGGTGGAGGCCGGACGCTGGTGGGTCCCCGGCGCCCGCGAAGGGGACGACGCGCCCCCATTGCCGCGGCACCCCCGGTTCGACTCCGGCCACCGGCTGCACAACGCCAACGTTTACCCCCAGCGCCCCGACCGGGCCTACTGCGGTTACCTGGACTCCGGTGTGTTCATCCTGGATATCTCCGACAAGGCAGCCCCCTCGGTCGTCGGCAGCATCAACGTCGCGCCTCCCTTCCCGGGGTTCTGCCACACGGTGCTGCCCCTGTTCAGCCGCGACCTGATGGTGGTGACCCACGAGGCGGTGCGGGAGAAGGGCGAGGACCATCCCAAGCTGATCTGGATGATGGACATTCGGGAGGAGACCAACCCAGTCATCATCAGCACGTTCCCGATGCCGGACACCGGCGACTTCTTCAACCGCGGCGGACGGTTCGGCGCGCACAACATCCACGAGAACCAGCCCGGCCCCACATGCTCCCGGTCCGACGCGCTGATCTTCGGCACCTTCTTCAACGGGGGCGTCAGGGTGTTCGACACGAGCGACCCCTTCAGGCCGGAGGAAGTGGCCTACTTCGTGCCGCCCGTCCCTGAAGGCGCGCCGTCCAACGGCATCAACGACGTCTACGTGGACGAGAACGGCATCATGTACGTGGTGGACCGGCTGAAGGGCGGGCTCTACATCCTGCAGCTGACGCTCTAGCAGCGCGATCTTTCGAGGTACGAAAGGGGCTGGAAGTCTGTGCCCTCCAGCCCCTGCATCCTGAGATGTCGTTGAGACCCTAGCTGCCTGCCGCCGCAGGCGTTGCGACCGGAGGCCAGTACGCCCAGCCCAGCCCGGTTACCGCGTGGTTCGCGGGGATGTAGTCCACCACGGTTGCACTGCTTCCCACCTGTTCCATGGCGCCTGCCACCGTGATCCAGGCCCGTATCTCGCCCGTTCCGCCCCGCATGGTCATCGAGTCGAACCGGTAGAGGGCCGTCGTGTCCTGTCCGCGCCCGGCCTCAATCTGGCCGAGGAACCAACGGTCCAGCGGCGCGTCCACCCAGCCGGAGCGGGGCCCTCCGGGGTCGTGGGAGAGTCCGCCGGAGCCGTAGATCGCTATCTTCCGGGGGTCGCGCGCGAATATGCGGGCGAGCGCCTTGCCCAGCTCGTAGCAGCGGGAAGCCGAGAGCGACGGCGGGTCGTAGGTGTTCTCGTAGAAGAGGACGACGGGGATGTTGAAGTTGGGGTTCAGGAGCGGCATGGGACGGGCGAACGCATGGGGTAGCCCGCGCTCGGGACGGCCCAGTGCATCCTGCTCGCCGCTGATGGCTATGTCGAACCCCTCTTCACGCACGAGACGGTCAAGGAGCCATTCGGAGGTCTCGACGTCGACCTTCAACCGGACGATATCGGCCTCGGAAGGTTGCTCGCCTGCGATGCCATTGTTGTTGTGGCCCCAGGCGATGTCACCGGTGTAGATCATGAGGTTCGGAACATTGCTGCGGTCGAACATCTCGGACTGGTCGCCGCCGATGATGATGAGCAACTCGGTCCCGTATTCCTCGATCTCCCGCTTCAACGTGTCGAACGAGCTGTTGATCCGCTCCACGTAGTCGGTAATGACTTCAGGCGTCTCTTCGGAAGCCTCCGGCGGCTGAGGAACGGTGCGCGTCAGCCGCTGATAGATCGACGGCCACACTTCTACAGGTGCAACCAGAGAAGGCGCGTGTGACGATGCCAGACCCAGTCCGATAGGCATTCCAGCCTCCTTCCCGCCGGATAACCTCCGCGCGTGCTAACTGGCTATGGGACGTGACGAGTATAGCACCGGCGCATGATCGCGCACAGGACCGCCGGTCAAGGGTTCACAGCGAACAAACAGTCAAGATTGACCGTTTCCAACGGTAATGTTACTGTGCGGTTACGAGAAACATACAGCCAGACGAGCGGCAAGCGTCAGCGCTTGGACCATCGGAAGGGAGCGGAGGTGATTCGATGGCAACCCTGGTGCAGGAAGGCGCGGTAAGGCGACAAGGCAGCGAAGGCTCGCGGCCCAGATACGACTCCAAGGTCTATGACGAAGCCGTACTGGGATTCAAGAACTACTGGTACCCGATCTTCTCCTCCAGGTCCGTCGGCAGGAAGCCCGTCGGCATCACGGTCATGGGCGAGGGGATCGTCCTCATGCGAACGCCCAGGGGTGTCGCAAGAGCGCTGTCCGACGAGTGTGCGCACCGAGGTACGATACTGTCGATCGGCGAGGGCTGCCTCATCAAGGGTTCGGACACCATCACCTGCCCCTACCACGGCTGGACGTACGACCTGAACAACGGCATGTGCGTTGCAGTCCTTCCCGAGGGCCCCAGGAGCGAAGTCCCTGGCAAGATCAGGATCCGTTCCTATCCCGTGGAGGAGCGCAAGGGCATCATCTGGGTCTGGATGGGCAAGGGCGCCCCCGTCCCGATCGAAGAAGACATCCCGAACCTCATGCAGCGGGACGACGCGATCGTCAAGTTCCGGCCGAGAGTGCAATACGGCAACTGGCGGTGGCACAGCGAGAACACCGCTGGAGGCCACGCCCAGATGATCCACAAGAGTTCGTTCCGAGTCTGGCTCACGAGGCCGCGGCCCATGAACCTCCCGTCGCAGCCCCACGTCACCCATGACGTCGATGGCACTGGCGTCGACAACGGCTTCATCCCTCGCGGCAAGCCCCTGCCGGGCGAGCCAAAGCCCCCCATACCGCCCATGTACACGGAGTATCCGGGGCTGGGGACCTGGAGCCCCCAGCCGAAGTGGCGGCAGATACTGCTATGGCCGTGGCTGAGACGGTTCCGCAAGAGCCTCGGCTCCGACGTGCACGGGGTCAGCAAGATGATGATGATGTTGCCCGGCGTCTTCAGGGTCCCGAACTTCCCGAGCGCCAGCAACATCTACTACGAGTGGTACGTGCCCGTCGATGAGGACCACTACCTCTACGCACAGGTCTCGTGTCTGTGGGGCTCCAACCCGCTCCAGAGACTGTGGAAGAACGTGTGGTACTACGTCTGGGGAAAGCCGACGGGACTGGTCCAGTTCAACAATCAGGACCTTACGTTCACCCGTCAGACGACCAACTACACGAAGCGGCACGGTATCGCCTCGTACCCGCACACGAAGCTCAGCCGGAACGACGACTTCCACCGAACGTGGCGTCAGTTCGCCTCAGAGTTCGCGCGCGGCGAGGGTTACGCCTACCAGGACGGCTACATCCCCGCGGAATCCCCGTTGCTGGGCATGGTGCCCCAGCTTCCCTGGATGGAGGATGCGGTAGCTGAAACCGAAGACGAGAAGGAGTCGACAGAACTTCGTCAAACTGAAACTGTTCCGGCAGGCGGGTCTGACTAGGGCTTCCATCCGGCGCAGTCCATGCACACCAACCGTAACCCTGGGGGCACGGTTTCCGTTGATTCCTGCGTGTTCTTCCCCCATAATCCGAGACGTCGGTTCGGAGCAGGAGGGTGTTCGGTAGCTGTCGCTGAGATGTGCGGCGGCGAGTCGTAAAGAGAGGGTTGTCATGGCGACGAGTACACGTTCGAACGGTGTGGAGCACGCGAAGGCCCAGTCTCCTTATGAGGCGGCTGTCCTCGGCTTCCGGAACTACTGGTACCCCGTATGCACCTCGAATGAGATCGGCACGAAGCCAACAGGGATCAAGTTCTTGGGTGAGCCTGTGGCGCTGCTGCGAAGGAAGGGCAAGGCCTACGCGATCGCAGACCAGTGCGCTCACCGGGGAACCCAGTTGTCCCTCGGCAAGTACGAGTTCCCCGGCACGGATACCCTCACATGCCGTTATCACGGCTGGACCTTCGACGTTACCAACGGTATGTGCGTCGCCAACCTTACGGAGGGGCCCAACAGCGCAGTCGTCGGGAAGGTCAGGGTTCGCACGTACCCCGTCGAGGAACGCAAGGGGATCGTATGGGTGTGGGCGGGGAGAGGCGCCCCGGTCCCGCTCGAAGAGGACGTTCCGGCGCTGATGCTGCGCGATAACGAGGTCGTCAAGGTACGATCGGGGATCAAGTACGGCAACTGGCGCTGGCACGCCGAGAACGTCGGCGGCGGGCACGCGTCGATGCTGCACCGCGACACCATCGGCCTGTTCTTCAACCAATTCCCCGCCCACCCCATCGAGCCGTTCGCCTACAACGGCACGCCCGAGGACGACGACGGCAAGTGGATCTTCCAGGGTTCCAAGGGATCATCCCAGTTCGACGAGTATCCCGGTCTTGGAAAATGGCCGCGGCCCCGCCTGTGGCGTCGTGGACTCAGGCGTCCGCGTCCACTATTCGGGCTCAGCTACTTCGGGGCGGCGATCCGGTTACCCGGAATCACACGCGTCATGCACTTCCCGATGGTCGGCTGGTTCTACTACGAATGGTATACGCCCGTGGACGAGGACCATTACATCTACTTCCAGGTCTCCACGTTCCACACCAGGAACCCGGTGAAGAGCCTCTGGGAGGGGCTCAAGTACTGGATCTACGGAAAGCCGTTCAAGGTAACGCTGTTCAACAACCAGGACGTACGGATGGTCAGGCAAACCACGGACTTCGTGAAGCGGCACGGCATGAACTACCTGACGCCCTTGTCGATGCAGGACTCGCTCCACTTCGAGTGGCGGCGGCAGGCCAACGCGCTGGCCCGGGGCGAGGGACGACCGGAGGAGCCGGTGGCAGCACCGGAGAGCGAGCCCGAAGCGGAACCCGCGGCTGCGGTCACGTCCGCCTAAGCCTGCTCGGCTCGAGCAGGCCGGCACGGCTTACTGCTCCAGTTCGTCGATGGGGACACCGTACTTGGTCTGAACGGCGTTCTCGTAGTACTCCTGCGCGTCGATGCCAGTGAACTGACCGGGCACCCATGCCCAGTACTTGGTCCGCGCACCGCCGTCCAGCGGTATGTCGCTGCCGGTCATGAACGTGGACTCATCGGAGCCCAGGAAAATCGCGGCATTCGCGATGTCGCTTGCGCGGCAGAACCGCCCCAGCGGGATGCCCTTGAGGAAGTCGTCCGCCGTCACACGGTGCCTCGTGCGCAGCGATGCAACGCCTCCGAACCGCCACATGTTGTGCTCGACGTAGGTGGGGCTGATCGTGTTGACGCGGATACCCAGGTGCGCGAGGTCCATGGCCGCCGCCCGGCAGAAGTTGAGCAACCCGCCCTTCGCCGCGGAGTATCCGGAGTTGCCGGCCTCGCCCTGGTGTCCGGCGTCGGAGACGATATGGATGATCGAGCCACGGATCCCCTTGTCCATCATGACACGGGAAACGTACTTGGTCGTCAGCATACCGCCGGTGAGGTAGCCCTTGAGCTGCCGCTCCCAGTCGTGGATGTTGACGTCCCAGACGGCCCACCTGTACTGACGGCCGGCCATGTTGACCAGGATGTCGATCTTCCCGAAGTGTTCAACCGCCTGGTTGACGACCGATTGCACCTGCTCGGGGTCGGACGCATCGCCAGGCAAGGCGATGGCATCGTAGCCGCGCGACCGGATGAATTCGGCCGTCTCCTCTCCCGACTGCGGCACCAGGTCGTTGGCGACGACCTTCGCCCCCTCACGCGCCATGAAGTGAGCGGTCGTGCCTCCGTTGTTAGGACTTGCTCCGACGATCAGCGCAACTTTCCCCTCGAGTCGCCCCATACGTGTGATCTCCTCCGCTGTGTTCCAGCGCGCCCGGACTGCTACTTGACCTCGAAGATGGTGGTGACGAAGTCGTCGTTGAAGAGCCAACCGGCCTGGAAGTCCGTGTGCACGATCTTGGCGCCAACCTCAGTCATCGCCCCTGCGAGGATGATCGTGACGAGCAACTCCCATTGAGCGTGCTCTTCCATCTCTTCGAACGTCCAGTTGTCGCCCCACTCCGTGAATTGGTTCTCTTTCCACTGCGCGAATCGTGCCTCGTCCGCAGCCACGTCCGGGTGCAGTCGCTCAAACTCCAGGCCCGAATCGTTGGCGTGGGACCAGTCGACGCCGGCGACGAGCGCCACGCGCCACGGGCTGGCCTTGTAGGTCCTGGCGATGGCGGCGCCCAGGTCGAACGCCTCGCGGGGAGTCAGCGGCCTGGGAAGGCTCTTGTCCCACTCCGTCAAGCCCTCGTTGTTCCGGACCCGGGTGAACCCGAACGGGTCCACGGCTATCGGGACGATAGGCGTCTTGAACTCGCGCTTGTCCCAGTCCATGTGCACCGTGGTCGCGAGGGCGTTATGCCCCAGCCCGTTCGCATGCATGGACTCGAGGGAGTACATGGGGTTGAGACCGGCGTCCTGCAGCCCGCGGATGAGATGCATCGCCCCTTCACGATGGCCCTGGAGGACGTCCTCCCTGTCGGGGTCCTCCTCGAAGTAATTCTCCCGGTTCCCGAACACCTGGAAGAGCTTCGCGGTGACCTGCTCATGGGCCTCGACCCAATACGTCGGCCGGGCGAACGTGCGGAACGTCTCGCCCAGCTCCCTGAAGAAGATGACGATGAAGTCAGGCGCAAAGTCGTCGAGCGCCGCTCTTACCTTGCGGAACTGCTCGATCTGCAGCTCCTGCGCGGCTGTGCCGGCGGCCAGGCCCTGGTCAGCTGCCCAGAGCGTCCGCATCTCTTCCGGCCAGTTGTTGGGGTCCTTCAGGTACGGTTTGTCCACCCAGCCACGGCCGATGTTGCCCGCAACCACGCCGGGCATGTTGTGCGGCTTCATCCGCAGGAACGGGAAGTCCGCGATGGTTAGTCCAAGGATCTCTGCCATGAGTTGCTCCTCAAGAGTTGGCCAGGAAGTCCATCACCAGCCGATTGAACACGTCCGAATGCTCGTACTGGGCCCAATGTCCGCATTGATTGAGGACGACCAGGCGCGAGTTGGGGATGGAACTGACCAGCCGCAGCCCGTTCTCCAACGGCACGACCCGGTCGTTCCGTCCGTGCAGCACCAGCGTCGGCGCCCCGATCCCCGCAAGTTGCACCGAGACGTCACGTTGCGTCGTCACCGAGTTCCGGCGGGCAGTGAGGTGGTCCGGGTTGTCCATGATCGTCTTGAAACGCTGCTCCAGTACCTCGTCCGGCACCATGGACCCGTCAAACAGCATGACGTTGATCAGACGCCTCAAGCCCTCAACGGAAGGGGTCTCGAACACCTCGTTCAAGATCTTGATCCCTTCGGTGGGAGACGGGGCGAACAGCGGCGGACTCCCGCCACCGCCGGAGCCCATGATTATCAGCTTGTCGATACGGCCCGGGTAATCGATGGCAAACGTGATGGAGGTGGCGCCGCCCATGGAATTGCCGATCAGGCTCGCCTTCTCTATCCCCAGCGCGTCCATCAGGTCCTTGACGGCGCGGGCGTTGACCGTGTTTCGGGGTTCCGCCATCGTCACGGAGTCGCTCTTGCCGAAGCCTGGTTGGTCGACCAGGAGGCAGCGGTACTGCTCCGAAACAGCCCCTACATTCTTGAAGAAGTTGCTCCACGACGTAGCGCCCGGCCCGCCGCCGTGGAGGAAGATGACCGCATCTCCTTCCCCGACCTCGTTGTAGTGGACCCGGATATCGCCTGCCTGGGCGTACTTGCTGGTAGCCTCCTCCGAAAACCGAACGGCCGTAGTCATAGCCCGTCTCCTTTCAGGAACCAGATGCGATACGACACCGGGCGCAAAGACCAGTCCCTGGAGCAGACAGACGCCCGGAACTCCCCTTTAGATGGCCATAAGGTAGCATCGCAGCACGGGTTGTCAAGTGCACGGCATGATTCTGGATTCCTCCAGGTTTGTCATCGTTAGAAGAGCCAACAGTACGGACTAGAAACCACGGAAATTCCGGTGACCATTAGCCACGGCCTCTCGTACGGAATCCGTGCACTTGACGTACGAAATCCGGCGACTTGACGCACAGGCCTCACTGTGTAAGATACGCCTGCTTACGCTCGGGAAAACCGCCACTCTGAATGCGGTTCTGTTTAAGCAGAGCAACACGCGGATGTAGGTCGGGGAAAGCCCCGTCAGATAGAACGGTGGGAACCCAATCCCCAAGGAGGCCGGTCATGGCACGTCTCAAATGGCTTCTCGGTGTAGCTCTGTTGGCAACCACGTTGGTGTTTGTCTCCTGTGGAGCCGATCCAACACCAACCCCTCCCCCTCCTCCGACAGCAACGCCGACTCCGGTGCCGGCTGAAGCGCCAGCCGAGGAGATGGAAAAACCAACTCCGACGGCGATGATGGAGGAGCCGACTCCAACGGCGGTGCCGCAGGAGCCGGTGACCGTCAACCTCCTTGCTACGCTCTCCTTCATGGCTGAGATCGTCGAGCCCATGCGGCGGATCCTGGAAGAGCAGGGATCTTTCGTCAGCATGACCGTCGAGGACACGACCGGCGGCCCTGCAGCCGGGTGGGTGATCTTCAACCAGATCGAGGAAGCGGAACGAAAATGGATGATTCCCTGGACGTTGGAGAACGACCACCATCTCGCCGAGTCCAAACTCAGCCCACGGTTCCCGGATGGTGTGGCGGGGCCTCCATTGGTACTGCTGAAAGTCGGGCCACTGGGCTGCTCAGGCGTTGGCACTCTCGACCCTGACATCGTCACCTTCGCCGATCTGGACGGGAAGACGTTGCAGGGCGGCAGCCGCCCGTCTTTGCGGCATATAGATGCAGGCCTGGCGTTGGGTATCGAAGTCAACCACGTTGAGCACGGCGGCGACGACGTGACCGTGCGTGAGCTCAAGAACGGTCAGATCGACGCGAGCTACTACCACATGACCGGCCACACCCGGCCCGTGCCTCAGCTGCTGCAGCTGCTGCAGGAGCGGGACGGCGCGTTCTACTTCGTGGATGTCAAGCCGGCCATTGAGGCGATCCAGGAGAAGTTCCCCGGGAAGTGGCCGTACATGTTCCCGGTGCCCCTGTTCGCGGGCGAACTGAAGGAGACGTTCAACCTGGACACGGACCCGATCCGCGGTGCGGTAAGTCACTGCTTCGGCGGCCAGAACCCGTACTTCGCGGTCAGCGCTGAGATGGACGAGCACGTCGCCTACGAGATCGTTTACCAGACCGTCAAGAACCGCGCGGACTTCGGCCGCTTCCTCTCCGGTGACATAGATGCCATCGTCGAAACGCTCGGCATGACGTACCGGCCGCAGCGGGACTACCACCCCGGTGCCCGCAAGGCGTTCGAGGACTTGGGTTACCCGTACGGACTCGAAGCAACCATCGAGTACCAGAAGGAGCGTGCTGCAGAGCATGGCCAGGATTTCGAACCGCCGCAGTTCTTCCTGGACCTGATCAACTAGTAAGCTGGCATCTCGGAGTACCGGCTTCACGCCTCATCGCGTATGGGAGCGTGGAGCCGGTGCCCCTTGTGGTGGTGTGGAGTCCTGAACCATGGCCATCAGAACACGTCTCGGAGCGGTAACGAAGGTCCCCTGGCAGAAGCTCAACCGGGACCTGATCGTACGCATCGGCTCCGCCAACGTCATGCTCGCCATCGCGATCCTGCTGATGGTGGGGTTCCAGATGGGTCAGCGATGGTGGCTGCCAAACGGTTTCCGCTTCGGCGTACTGCACATCGCCCTCGCCGCGATCATCGTTGCGCTGCAGCTGCTGACCACGCTGCGCTCGTCGAAGAGATCGGCCAGCTACCTGCCTTGGCTGTCCATCATTGTCACCATCATCTGGTTCGCGTACTTCTATCCGCTGGCTGATTTCGAAGTACAGGACCGCCTCGGCTATGCGACGCGTCCGGACATGGTGATCGGTGGGCTGCTCGCCATCCCTGTCTTCTTCCTCGCATGGAAGGCTTTCGGCCCACTGTTCCCCGCGATTGGGCTGGTCGCCATCGGTTACGGCTTCTTTGCCGCTGACGTGCCCGGGCACTTTCAAGGGCCGCCGATACCGGCTGAACGGGTCATGTCCCGGTACGTGCTGAACAGCAGCTGGTCAGGGCTGGTCCAGCTCTTTGCCAACTTCGTCTGGCTGATCATGTTCTGGGGGATGCTTCTGGAGGTTGCGGGCGCTCGCAAGCTCGTCACCCGCCTCGCCCAGAAGCTCGCGGCGAGATTCTCGTCCGGCCCGGGACTGGTAACGGTGGGAACGAGCGGCGTGGTGGGGTCGTTCACCGGGGGCGGCGCTTCGGACGTTGCCATCACCGGGCCCATCACCATCCCCATGATGCGCAGGGCCGGCTACAGGGGCGCCGAGGCTGCCGCGCTCGAAGCCGCAGCGTCGACAGCAGCAGCCGTGACGCCGCCTATCCTCGGGGCCGTTGCGTTCATCATGGCAGACCGTCTCGGCGTAGCGTACAAAGACATCCTGGCGATGACCATCATCCCGGCCGTACTCTGGTACGTGGCACTCATCGCCTACGTTGTCTCGTCGAGCAAGCTCCGCGCGATCCGCCTGGCACGGCAAGGCGGACCAACCGATGCGCAAATCTCAGAACCCGCTGCGAGTGGTCCTGGGCTCCTTACGTCTACTGCGCTACCGTCGACGGCCAACGCCCAGCCAGACAGTGCCCGAACGCTCATCTACGCGGCCATCACAGTGGTTCTCCCGCTCGGGGTGCTCCTCGTCTTGGTGCTGAATGATACCGAGCTCTTCACCGCGGTCTTCCAGGCGCTGGTTGTGCTGATCGTGCTCGCCGTGCTCCTCCGAGCCGAGAAGAGCTGGGTAACATGGTGGCGCGGCATCGTCCGCGCAGCCACTTTCGCGAGCTCGGTCAGTGTCACGATCGTCATCGTGAACATCATCTCCGACACCATCAAGTTCACGGGACTCGGAAGCCGGATGGGGGACATCGTCTACGACCTGAGCGGCGGACACCTGCTTCTGGCGTCGCTGCTGATGCTGGTGTTCGGCATCTTCCTGAGCGCGGGGATGCCGACACTGGTCATCTACTTCATCATGGTGTTCACCTTCCAGCCGGTGTTGATCGAGTTCGACGTACCCGTCGAAGCGACCCACTTCGTCGCCTTCTACATGGGTGCGCTGAACCAGCTGATCATGCCGGTGGCGGCATCCGTTCTGGTCGCGGCAGGCATAGCGGGCGTCCGTTACTGGGACGCAGGAATGGAGGCGGCGAAACTCATCCTTCCGCTTGTCCTGCTTCCATTCCTCTTTGTGTTCGCCCCGCAGCTCCTGCTGGGGGTGGGCGAAGACACATTCGGGCATATGACCTTACTCGTTGGGTCGGTCATCGTGTCGTTCATCGTCATCAACGTAGCCATGGGAGGCTGGCTCGGCAGACCTCTCGTGCCGGCCGCTCGTGGTGTGCTGCTCGTAATCGGAGGTCTGGTATTCGTAGGGGTTTACCGTTCCGAGGACGCGTTCCTCTGGGTGGGACTGATTGCCGGGCTGACGGCGTTGCTAGCGGGAGCCGGCCTCTCTTTTTCTCGAAGATCTCCGGCACCTGAACAGGCCTAGCCCCGATCGTGTCCTCAGGCTGCGGCCCCGGAGCCCCCAAGAAAGGGCCGGGGCCAGCGGCACGGAACGCTGGGAGAGTCAGGGGATCACCTCGTCGGGGCCCATTTCAAACGCGGATTGGGCCCTTGCAGCCCGTCCCAACTATAATCCGTTCCTTGGAGGCAAATAGACAATGCTCGGACTAGGCCTAGCAGCCCCTTACGCTCACGCCATGTACCGCGACCCCGCAGAGTGGATGGCGATCCACGATTGGTCGGTCGGAGATGCTCCACAGCCGCTGGAACTCGCCGACGAGACGGATGCCGTCATCCGGGAGCACGCCGCGCGCGTCAGGGCGAACCTCGACAAGCTCCGCGCCGAACTCGAGGCGTACAAGCCTTCCGCTCTCGTGGTATTGGTCACCGACGCAGGTCGGATGTTCAGCCGCGTCCAGGTCCCGCAGTTCTGCACGTTCCTCGGGGCGAGCGCCTGGGGCAGCGCACGGCTGGAGGGGTTGGGAGAGGCGGCAGACGAGGACGTCGTGGAGCTTTCGTGCGATACCGAGCTGGCCGCCTTCGTGCAGGAAGAGCTCGTGGCCCATGGGTTCGACATGAGTTACAGCAGGGAGATGAACCCGCAAGGCCAGCCGGAATACGGCATGCCCGCATCGCTCGTTACGCTGGTGCGCGCGTTGGACCCCGGCCTCGATATTCCCATCGTTCCGGTCCTGGTGAACTGCCACGTTGCGCCACCGCCGCCCGGCTGGCGATGCAGGGAGTTCGGGCTAGCTCTCGGCACGATCCTGGACGAGCCTGAGCAGCGCATCGCACTGGCGGTTTCGGGCGGCCTGTCTCACGATCACCACGGCCCCCGGGCAGGCTGGATAGACTTTCCATTCGACCAATGGATGCTGAAGCAACTCTCGCGCGGGCGAGGCGCAAACCTGGACCCCATCTGGAACGTGGAGTCGGACAGCGTCCACGGAGGCACTGCCGAAGTACGTCTCTGGGCAGCCTTGGCAGGCGCCTGCGAAAGCCGGGGCGGCAAGGCAGTCGTGGACGACTACTTCCCCGCTTACACGGCAGCGACCGGTCTGGGGTTCGCGCACTACCCGCTCCACCAGAGATAAGCGGTGGCCCGCCCCATCTCCCCGGCAGCACCGAAGTCCGCGACTCTCAAAGCGATATCATCATCCGTCAGGACAGATTCCTTTAGCAGCAGTATTGAGTTGGCTCACTGAGGACGGCACAGCTCGCAGATGAACGCTAACCCGCCAATCTCCAGCCGCATCGGTCGGCTGCTCGAGGTGTTCAGCCCCCTCAGGTACAGGAATATGCGTCTGTTCTGGTCCGGCCTGTTTGCTCAGGTGGCGGGACAGCAGATGATGGTGGTCACGATAGGGTGGCTCGTGTTCGAGTTGACCGGGTCGCCGCTGACGCTGGGCATCATCAACCTCCTGCAAGCGGCCCCACGCATCATCCTGAACCTCCTGGGCGGAGCGCTTGCCGACCGGTGGGACCAGCGCACCCTGATCATCCTTAGCCAGTTCGCTGCGATGCTCGTGCTGTTCGGACTCGCCACCCTGACGCTGACCGGGCATATCGAGGTCTGGCACCTTGGCGCCGGAGCACTGCTGATCGGCTTCTTCCACGCCTTGGACGAGCCCAGCCGGGCTTCCCTGTTCCCCCATCTGTTGCCGCGGCGGGACCTGCTGCCGACGGCTGTACCGCTGGTCAGCATGGCCTGGCAGATGAGCCGCCTCACCGCCCCCGCGATCGCGGGCTTCGTGATCCATGCAGCCGGCGCCGATGTCTCGTTCTTCATCTCTGCAGCCGGCGCGGCTCTCATGATCACGACGATCCGCCTGCTCCAGGTCGACCGGATACCGCGCGCCAAGCAGGGAAGCATCCTGCAAAGCATCTCCGAGGGCATGAAGTACGCATGGGGTTACGACGTATTCCGCATCGTCATCGGCATGGCGTTCTTCAACAGCCTGCTGGCCATGGGTTACATCCTCATGCTGCCTGTCTTCGCAGCGGACGTCTTCGAGGTCGACTCGCGGGGGCTGGGGCTTCTCTACTCGTTCGGTGGCGCCGGGGGGATCGTGGCCTTACTCACCGTATCGAGGATGATAGCCAGGTTCGGGTCGGGCAAGGTCATCCTGGGTGGCATCCTCGTTCTGAATTCGTCCCTTATCGCATTCGCCCTGAGCCCCTCATTCGCGCTCGCCGTGGCCTTGATGACCCTCGCCGGCTTCGCAGGACATGTCTATCTGACCGGCGGCGAAGTGCTGCTCCAGACGCTCGTTCCGGACGAGCTTCGCGGCCGCGTGATGGGCCTCTACCAGTCTCTCTGGAGCATCATGCCGCTGGGCGCGGCCATCCTGAACTCGATCGCCGAGTTTTCCGGCGCTCCCCTCGCACTCGCGGGCGGGTCCACGACCGTCCTCTTGTTCGCCCTGGTGGTCGGCGTTCCCAACAAGGCGCTCCACTCTTCACACGCTGAGATGGCCCGGTCTGAGTTTGGCCGGGCAAGCCAGGACTAGCCGGGGATAGCCACGGCAGCCGGCGGTCAAGGCCGTCTTACGAGGCTCAAGAACGCGGACCATAAGCGAAGCGTCGAGGCGTAAACGCCTCGACGCTTGTTGGTTGCCGGGTGCCCCAGAGCTGTCAGCGCCGCATCGCGGGGGTCTGAATCCCCATGGCCGGACGACCGGCCGGCATCGCCTCCTCCGCCTTCGCGTACATCGCCTCGAGGTTCTCGGGGAAGGTGTGATCGGTCCAGTCCACGTACTTCCCGTAACCGTGATCATGGTTCCAGTCCGGTACCGGGTACAGCATGCCGGTGACGCCGCTCCCGTCCTGCCCGGCAAGGAACAGCGTGATCGGAACGAGGTGGTCAGATACGACCGGGCGGAACCCGTAGACCACGCCCTTCTCCTGCCAGGCGTTCGCGGTCGTATCGAACCAGGACGCGCGAGTGTGGCCCGGCATGATCGCGTTCACGGCGACGCCCTGCGCTCGGACCTCGTCCCCCAGGTAGAAGGTCATCGCCATGATGGCTGCCTTGGTGGACTGATAGGGCATCTCCAGGGTGAACGGCCGGAGACCGAAGTACCCTCCCCCGCCGGCCACCGGCAGTATGCCGCTGCTCACGACGTTGACGATGCTGCCGCTGCCTTTCTCGATCATCGGCTGGATGAAGTGACGGATCGCCTTGACGACACCGAAGACGTTCACCTCGAACATCGTCTTCCAATCGCTGTCCGTGGTATCGAGCATCCGGACGCGTCCCGTGGGCGCAAACAGCGTCTCCGAAACCAGCGCCGCATTGTTCACCAGGACATCGGCGGGACCGAGCGCCTGCGTTATCGCGGCCTGGGCGGCCTCGATCTGGCCGTCGTCCGTCACGTCCATCTCCACCGCGATCCCGCGACCGGAGGATTCCAGCTGCCGCCGGAAGTCGTCGGCGCCTTCCAACGTCTTGTCCGCGACGGCTACCTTGGCGCCTGCACGCAGGAGCCCCTCCGCCATGGCTTTCCCGATACCTCGCGCGCCCCCGGTGATCACGACCACGCGGCCCTCCACGTCCTCTCGTGAACGCTCGATGGCGCGTTCGACCATCTCGGCCTGAAAACGCTCCCTGTCAATGATCTGAACCATCTGTTGCCCTCTTTGCTTTCCGCCTCCGCTGAGCGAACAGGAGGCTTAGAAGAATATCGAGATGCCGCGAGGCAGAACGATCGAGTCCAGCAGTATTTCGCGCCGCGCGATCTTCCATCCACCATTCTCGCGCCTCAGCACGTCCTTCCTCCGCCCGGCCCACCAGGCTTCCTCTCGCAGCTTCCTGGCCTGGCGGACCAGGAAGTTACTGAACACGCGCAGTTCGTCGTCGTTATCGCCGTCCTCGATCAGGATGTTCGTGACCATGTGCTCCGTCAACGAGCGGGGGATCTCGACGTGCGAGAGCCCGGTGTCATGCTTCTTGGCCCGCATCGTCAGCATGAGTTTGTCGTCCTTCATGATGGGATGCCCGGGCGGGTCGACTTCGCCCTGCGTCTGCTCACGCAGGGGCATGACGTACTCGATGTCTTCGGACAGCATGTCGAGCCACTCGTCAAAGCGCATCTCGTCCAGCAGAAATGCCTCGCGATAGAGGAACTCCTCTACTTCCCGTTTCTGTTCCAGGGTCAGCATGATTCCTACGCCTCCATGAGCTCGAGCCAGAACCGGTAGAAGTTCCGCTGGTTCACTTCGCTCGGGTTCGGACCCATCTGTCCCGGAACGCCCTGCGGCGCTTCATCCTCGTGGTTCAGCTGCAGCCGGTAGTTGTGCGGCCGGCGCCAGTTCCGCGGCGCGCGCATCGCTTCCACTATCCGCTCCTGGTTCTCAACGTCGTCCGGAGCGATCGTCCCCGCCATGTGCTGGCCGCGATAGGCGTACTCAGCCGCAACCTCCTTGACGATCGCAGGGGCTTCCTTCTCCACCATCGTCCACTGCCACTGCTCCATCTCCGTGACACCGCGGGGGTGGAACAGGAGGAATTGGCGGCCTGCCATCGGTGAGAGGAAGCCCATGAGCCCCAGGTTCGGGAAGATAGCGCCGTTCTGGAAACTGTAGGGGGCTATCTCGTAGTCTTTCATCTGCTCCTGGAACTGCCTGTGGCGGTGCTGCACCCACTCCACGGCTTCCTTGCCCAGTGTTTCGGCCAGCCCCAGGTCGCTCTCATAGGCCTGCTCGCCTATCGTGACGTTTCCGAAGCCTATCGGGCAACCCTTCAGGTAGCCCGTGGTTGCCTCATACCTCCTATGCCCCCCTGCGGCGGCCCTCCGTATCGGATAGCCCTTCTGCGCGAATTCCTGCACTACCTTGAGCCACGACACGTGCGTCGCCGCGATCACGTGGTAGTCGTCGCCGATGAAGTTCTCCGCAAGGTGCTTCCAGTTGCCCGGCGTACTGTAGCGGTGCCAACCCGGCAGCGCCTCCAGTCCACCGATGTGCTCCACCAGCACGTAGTTCCGCAGCCACCAGCACCCATCCTCTCCAAGCCACTCCTCCAACCCCGTCGCAGACTGGTCGAACGTCGCGAAGATCAGGCCCTTGTAGCTCGCAACCCGCGCTTGTTCGAGTCCCCAGTTCTCGTGGTCGATCTCATCTCGATACAGTTCCTTCTCCATCGGAACGCCGATCAGCTTCCCGCTGATCTCGTACGTCCAGCCGTGGTACGAACACGTGAACGCCCGTGCATTCCCCCTGTCGAAGAGGCATACCTCGTTCCCTCGGTGCACGCACCTGTTGACCAGGACGTGGAGCTCTCCCTGCATGTCACGGGATACGATGACCGGCACTTCGCCCATGTAATTGGTCACGTAGTCGCCCGGCTTGCGGAGCATGTCCTCGTGACCTACCACCAACCAGGCTTTCTCGAAGACTTTCGTCTGCTCTTCGCGGTACAGCTCCTCGTCGAAGAGGACGGTGGGCGAGATGAGCCCTTCCCTCCAGTTCACCGCATCGCGCAACTCACTCACACCGACCATGGCTCTGCCCCTTTCTTCCGGCGCCTTGCGTCCCGGATCTACGCCTCCATGAGTTCGAGCCAGAACCGGTAGAAGTTCCGCTGGTTCACTTCGCTCGGGTTCGGGCCTACCTGTCCCGGGATGCCCTGCGGCGCCTCTTCCTCGTGGTTCAGCTGCAGCCGGTAGTTGTGCGGCCGACGCCAGTTCCGCGGCGCGCGCATCGCTTCCACTATCCGCTCCTGGTTCTCGACGTCGTCCGGAGCGATCGTCCCGGCCATGTGCTGGCCGCGGTACACGTACTCAGCGGCCACCTCCTTGACGATCGCAGGCGCCTCTTTCTCCACCATCGTCCACTGCCACTGCTCCATCTGTCCGACGCCACGGGGGTGGAACAGGAGGAAGTGCCGGCCTGCCATCGGTGAGAAGAAGCCCATGAGTCCCAGGTTGGGGAAGATAGCGCCGTTCATGAAGCTATAAGGGGCTATCTCGTAGTCCTTCATCTGCTCCTCGTACTGCCTGCGGCGGTACTGCACCCATTCCACGGCTTCCTTGCCCAGTGTTTCGGCCATCGCCAGATCGCTCTCATGGACGATCGGGTCCATCGTGACGTTCCCGAAGCCTATCGGGCAGCCCTTCAGGTAACCGGTCGTTACCTCGTATCTCCGCGTTCGAGCAACCGAGGAGTCGATCCGCCGCAACGGGTAGCCCTTTTCCATGAACTCCTGCACTACCTTGAACCACGAAACGTGCGTCGCTGCAAACACGTGGTAGTCGTCGCCGATGAAGTTCTCCGCAAGGTGCTTCCAGTTACCGGGTGTGCTGTAGCGGTGCCAACCCGGCAACGCCTCCAGTCCACCGATGTGCTCCACCAGCACGTAGTTCCGCAGCCACCAGCATCCGTCCTCCCCAAGCCATTCCTCCAACCCCAGCGCAGACTGGTCGAACGTCGCGAAGATCAGACCCTTGTAGCTCGCAACCCGGGCTTGTTCGAGTCCCCAGTTCTCGTGGTCGATCTCGTCTCGATACAGTTCCTTCTCCATCGGAACGCCGATCAGCTTCCCGCTGATCTCGTACGTCCAGCCGTGGTACGAACACGTGAACGCCCGCGCGTTCCCCCTGTCGAAGAGGCATACTTCGTTCCCTCGGTGCACGCACCTGTTGACCAGGACGTGGAGCTCTCCCTGCATGTCCCGTGACACGATGACCGGCACTTCGCCCATGTAGTTGGTCACGTAGTCGCCCGGCTTGCGGAGCATGTCCTCGTGACCCACCACCAACCAGGTTTTCTCGAAGACTTTCGTCTGCTCTTCGCGGTACAGCTCCTTGTCGAAGAGGACGGTGGGCGAGATAAGCCCTTCCCTCCAGTTGACCACATCGCGCAACTCACTCACGCTGACCATGGCTGTTGCCTCCCTTTCCGGCGCCCTGCGTCTCCGAGACTCTGCTCTGCCTGGTGGCTCACACTACAACGAGCCTGCGTCGATAAACGGGTTCAATGATCGAGGCTGCCGACTGCAGACACACTTCAACGCGCGTACCTTACTGCACTCTCATTCGATGTCAAGTTGAGGCAACCCACGCAGGGATTCACGCGCGTCTTTCTTCATCGGATGGGGCCTGCAGGCTGAGCATTCACGCATTAAGTTGCCCCGATGCAGGAACTGAGCCATGGACTCGCAATAGCTCCGCTTGACGCTCGATTGTGAATGTTACTACTATCGTTTCACAAACGTTTCACAATCGGAGGACGGTGCATATGACCACCGAACCCCAGGTCCCCGGAGTGGTCGTCGAACGCCTTCCCCAGTACCTCCGGGCGCTGACGCACCTGCAGGAGATCGGGTTGGAGGTCATCAGCTCCCAGCAGTTGGGCGAGTTCCTGCAGGCCACGCCCGCGCAGATACGCAAGGACCTCAGCTACTTCGGACGCTTCGGGAAGCAGGGGCGCGGCTACAGCATCCCCAACCTGCTGCTGCAACTCCGGCGCATCCTCGGCCTCGACCAGACGTGGAACGTCGCCATCGTGGGCGTCGGGCGGCTCGGCAGGTCGATCATCAGCTATCCGGGGTTCGAGCCAGAGGGCTTCCGCGTCGTGTGCGCGTTCGACTCCAACTCGCAGGTCATCGGGCAGATGGCGGGGGGATTGCTCGTACACGACTTCGCGAACTTCCGCGAGGTAGCCGACGCCGACGGCGTGAAGATCGCCATCGTCGCAGTGCCCGCAGGGGTCGCGCAGGACGTGATCGACCAACTCGTGGAGGCGGACGTGAAGGCCATCCTCAACTACGCGCCGAAGTCTGCAATCGTCCCGAACGGGGTGCGGATACAGAACGTCGACCCCGTCGTCTCACTGCAGTCGATGACGTACTACCTGAACCCGCACGCGGACGGAGAGGTAGCCGAAGACGAAGAGTAGCGGACTGCCTCAGGCCTGGGAGCCGCGCTCCCGCTGCGGCACGCCGGCGCGGCGCCGGCGCCGCGTCACGTTTAGCCGTACCTGCGCCCTGTGCAGCGAATGCAGTGCCCGTTCGAGGTCTACGTCGCCCTGACGCTCTGCGATGCGCTGTCGAGCGCGAGAGACGGCTTCCTCGGCCCTTGCAAGGTCGATCTCGTCCGCCCGCTCCGCCGCGTCCGCGAGAACGGACACCTTGTCGCCGTGCACGTCGATGAACCCGCCGGTCACGGCGAAGCTCTCCTCGCCGTCGCCGGTGCGGTAGCGGAGCTCACCGGGCTGGAGCACGGTCATCAGCGCGGCGTGCTTCGGCAGAATGCCGATCTCACCGTCGATGCCGGGCGCAACGACGGCGTCCACGTCGCCCTGGAAGAGCACGCGCTCCGCAGTTACGATCTCGAGCCGCATGGGCATGGCGTCTTACGCTCCCGCCGCCGCCGCGCGCTCCTTCGAGCGTTCGATCACCTCGTCTATCGAGCCGGCCATGTAGAAGTCCTGCTCCGCCACGTCGTCGTGCTTGCCTTCGAGGATCTCCTTGAAGCCGCGCACTGTCTCAGTAACGGGGACGTACCGGCCGTCCCTGCCCGTGAACTGCTCCGCGACGAAGAACGGCTGCGACAGGAAGCGCTGTATGCGGCGCGCCCGGTTCACCGTGGTCTTGTCCTCGTCGGAAAGCTCCTCCATGCCGAGGATGGCGATGATGTCTTGCAGGTCCTTGTAGCGCTGCAGCACGGCCTGCACGCCGCGCGCCGCGTTGTAGTGGTCTTCGCCCACGATGAGCGGGTCCAGGATGCGGGAGGACGACGTGAGCGGGTCCACGGCGGGGAAGAGGCCCTGTTCCGCGATGGAGCGCTCCAGCGCGACGACCGCGTCCAGGTGGCCGAAGCTCGTGGCCACACCGGGGTCGGTGTAGTCGTCGGCAGGCACGTAGATCGCCTGGAAGGAGGTGATGGAGCCCTTGTGGGTGGACGTGATGCGCTCCTGCAGGTCGCCCATCTCCGTACCCAGCGTCGGCTGATAGCCGACCGCGGACGGCATACGGCCCAGCAGCGCGGAGACTTCCATGCCCGCCAGGATGTAGCGGTAGAGGTTGTCCACGAAGAGCAGCACGTCCTGGTTCATCGTGTCGCGGAAGTATTCGGCCATCGTCAAGCCGGTCATGGCGATGCGCAGGCGCACGCCCGGCGGCTCGTTCATCTGGCCGAACACGAGCACCGTGTTCTTCAGCACGCCGGACTCCTGCATCTCGTGCCAGAGGTCGTTCCCTTCGCGCGAGCGCTCCCCCACGCCCGCGAACACGGAGTAGCCGCTGTGCTCCTCCGCGATGTTCCGGATGAGCTCCTGGATGATGACCGTCTTGCCGACGCCCGCACCGCCGTACGCCCCAACCTTTCCGCCCTTCGTGAACGGGCAGATGAGGTCCAGCGCCTTCACGCCGGTCTCCAGCACCTCGGTCGTCATGCTCTGCTCTTCGTAGGCCGGGGGGTCGCGGTGGATGGGCCAGAACTCCTTGGCGTCAACCGCGCCGAGGTCGTCCAACGCGTCGCCGGTGACGTTGAACAGCCGACCGAGGCTCGGCTCGCCAACGGGGACGGCGATGGGCTGGCCGGTGTCCGTCGCAACCGCGCCACGTGTCAGACCCTCTGTCGGGCCAAGCGCGAGGCAGCGCACCCAGCTGTTGCCCACCTGCTGCTCGACCTCCAGCACGAGCTTCTCGCCCGCGAGGTCGAGGTTCAGCGCGTTGAAGATGCTGGGCAGTTGGTTCGGCGGGAACTCCACGTCCACGACGGTCCCGATCACCTGTACGACTTTCCCCTCGGCTCCTGCGGCCATCTCCGTTCCTCCTGACGCCCTACCCTTCGAGGGCGGCGGCGCCGCCGACCAGGTCGAGCAGCTCCGCGGTAATCATATTCTGGCGGGCCTTGTTCAACTCCAGCGTCAGCGAGTCCATCATGTCTTCCGCTGCCTCAGTCGCATTACGCATCGCGACCATGCGCGCGGACTGCTCGCTCGCATTGTTCTCCAGGAACGCCTGGTAGACCTGCATCTCCAGGAAACGCGGCAGCAGCGCGCCGAGCACCGTGCTCGCATCCGGTTCGTAGATGTAATCGGTGGCCCTGCCGGACTCGTAGTCCAGCCCCTCGGCCGCTATCGGCAGCAACTGCTGCACCACGGGCTGCTGGATGAGCGTGTTCACGTACCGCGTAAACGCGATATGCACCTCGTCCACGTCGCCGGAGGCGTACGTCTGCTCCACCAGGCGTGTCACGGCCAGCGTGTCCGCCATCGTCGGCCTGTCGACGATGTCCGTGAACGAGGCCCTGAGGTCGGCCCCGGCGCGCACCATGAAGTCGCGCACCTTCTTCCCCACCGTGATGACCGACACCGGGTGCTGGCGCTGCTGCGCGCGCAGGAACTCTCCCGACGCCCGGGAGAGGTTGCCCGGCATGCCGCCTGCGAGTCCGCGGTCCGGCGAAATGGTGAGCAGCAGCACGTTGTTGACCGGCCTGCGCTCCAGCAGCGGGTGCGACAGGTCCGGGTCCGCCGCGCCCTGCCCGACGAGCCCGCCGAGCACCTCGCGCAGCTTCTCCGCGTACGGGCGCGAGGCGGTCGTCGCCTCCTGCGCGCGCCGCATCTTGGACGCCGCGACCATCTGCATGGCCCGCGTGACCCTCGATGTGTTGCGGACGCTCCTGATGCGCCCGCGTATCTGTCTGACGCTCGGCAAAGCCGGTCTCCTAGAACGTGGCCTTGAAGGCGGCTATCGCTTCTTTCAGCGACTCTTCAACCGCCTCGTCTATGTCTCTCTTCTCCTGGATCGCGCTCATCAACTCCGGCTTGGAAGTCTCCAGGTAGCCGATGAAGCGCTCCTCGAACTCCCGCACGCGGTCCACCGGCACGTCGTCCATGTGGCCGTTCACCGCGGCGTACATGGAGCAGACCTGCTGGCTCAGGCTCTGCGGCCGGTACTGCGGCTGCTTCAGCAGCTCCGTCAGCCGCTGACCGCGCTCCAGCTGGGCCCGCGTCGCCGCGTCGAGGTCGGACGCGCCGAACTGCGCGAAGCTGGCGAGCGCGCGGTACTGCGCGAGCTCCAACCGCATGCGTCCGGCGACGCGCCGCATCGCGCGCGTCTGCGCCGAGCTGCCCACCCGGCTCACGGAGAGGCCCGCGTTCACCGCGGGACGGATGCCGCTGTTGAACAGGTCCGCCTCCAGGTAGATCTGGCCGTCCGTGATGGAGATGACATTCGTCGGGATGTAGGCGGACACGTCGCCCGCCTGCGTCTCGATGATCGGCAGCGCAGTCAGCGACCCGCCGCCGTGGGCGTCGTCCAGCCGTGCGGCGCGCTCCAGCAGCCTGCTGTGCAGGTAGAAGACGTCGCCGGGGTACGCCTCGCGGCCCGGAGGGCGGCGGAGCAGCAGCGACATCTGGCGGTACGCCCAGGCGTGCTTCGTGAGGTCGTCGTAGATGATGAGCGCCTCGCGCCCGCTGGCCATGAACTCCTCGCCGATGGCGCAGCCCGCGTACGGCGCGAGGTACTGCAGCGGCGCGGGGTCGGACGCGTTAGCCGCGACGATAACGGTGTGCTCCATCGCGCCGTACTCTTCCAGTGTCGCCTGCAGCGAGGCGACCTTGCTCTGCTTCTGGCCTATCGCCACGTAGATGCAGATGAGGTCCTGCCCCTTCTGATTGATGATGGTGTCCAGGGCGATGGCCGTCTTGCCCGTGAAGCGGTCTCCGATGATCAACTCGCGCTGGCCCCGGCCTATCGGGATCATGCCGTCGATGGACTTGATGCCCGTCTGCACCGGCCGGTTGACCGCCTGCCGGACCACGACGTTCGGCGCGACGATCTCGATGGGGCGGATGCCGTCCGTCTGCACCGAGCCCTTGCCATCCAGCGGCTCGCCGAGCGGGTTCACCACCCGGCCCAGGAGCGCGTCGCCAACCGGTACGCGGGCGATCTCGCCGGTCGCCTTGACCAGGTCGCCCTCCTTCACACCGGTGTCCGAACCCATGACAGCGGCGCCGACGAGGTCCTCCTCGAGGTTCAGCGCCAGACCGGCCAGGCCGCTCGGGAACTCCAGCAGTTCGCCGAAGCCGACCTTGCTCAGACCATGGATGGTGGCGATGCCGTCTCCAACCTCTACGACGGTCCCCACTTCCGTGAGGGTGGTCTCGCCGCCGAACTCCTCGATCTGCCGCTTGAGTACGGCTGTAATGTCCTGTCCGCGAGTCGTCATGCCCGCTCCTCCGTTTCACGCGCCGTCCGGGGGAGGGCCTGGCGTTCCAGGCTCTGACGCAGACCGCTCAGGCGGGAGCGCACGCTCCCATCGATGATCTGGTCTCCCACCCGCACGACGATTCCGCCGATGATGTCCGTATCCTCCTGAACGTCGAGGACGACCTCTTTGTCCAGCATGGCCGCGAGCGAGGCCGTCAGCGTGCTCCGCTGCTCCGCGGACATGGGCGCCGCGCTCGTCACCGAGGCCTGTACGCGCCCGAGGCTCTCGTTCAGCAGCCGTCCATACTCGCTGACGACCGCGCCGAACGAGCCCACTGCTCGCCGCTGCACGAGCAGCCCCACGAAGTTGCGCACCAGTGAGTCTGCGCCCTCTGCGAGTTGCGCCGCGGCTTCCGCCTTGCGAGCCGCCGGTATGCGCGGCTCGTTGAAGAACAGCGCAGCCGACGGGTCGGCCAGCCCCTTGGCGATGCCGGTAAGGCTGTCCAGCCAGGCCTCCTGCTTCCCCTCGGCCTCGGCCAGGGAGAAGAGCGCCTGCGCGTAGCGCTTCGCTATGGGCGCTTTTGCCATCCCCCGCTCCTAGTTCCGCCCTGCGCGGGCGTCCCCTTCCGCGAGCACCTCGTCTATCAGATCGCGGTGCACGTCGGGGTCCAGCGAACGGTGGATGATGCGCTCGGCGGCGGTAACCGCGAGCGATGCGAACTCAGAGCGTACCTGCTCGAGTGCGGCGTCGCGCTCCTGCCGTATCTCCCCGCGGGCGCGCTCGATCAGCTGACTCGCCTCGGTTCGCGCCTGCGCCGCCTGTTGTTCGCGGTAGCGTTCCGCTGCCTCGCGGGCCTCTGCCAGCACGCGCTGGCCTGCCTCGCGTCCCTCCAGCAGCGTGGCTTGCATCGCCTCCTGCTGCTCCTGGGCCTCGCGCCGTACGCGGTCGGCCTCTTCCAGGCTGTCCCGGATCCTGCCGGACCGGGCGTCCAGCACTCCCAGGATGCGTTTGTACGCGAAGAGGTAGAGGATCACTACGAGCAGGCCGAACGTGACCAGGTAGGCCAGCAGGCTCCACGGGTCTATGCCCAGCGCTCCTATGCCGGTTGCTTCTTCGGCTAGTCTTGGTGCTGCCAGCACGTCGTCCGCCTCCTCATATGCGTTACGTTGCTCACGCCACGCCGCTTACGCAACGAAGATGAGCAGGATGGCCACCACGAGGCCGTAGATACCGATGGCCTCCGTGAACGCCAGCGCCAGGATCATGTTCGGCGCGATCGCGTCGCGGGCTTCCGGGTTCCTGCCGAGAGCGTTCATCGCCCCGCTGCCCAGGATTCCGAGGCCGACACCGGCGCCGGCCATGCCCAGCCCGGCCAGGCCCACGGCGAGGAACTTGCCCATCTCTCCGTATTCGTTCATTCCCCAAACCTCCTTGGTCTGTTACGGCGGCGCGGTCCGCGTTCCGCCTCGTTCTGCCCGCGCGGTGGCGGGGTCTAGTGCTGTCCGGCCTCTGCGTGCTCTTCCCTGTGACCCTCATGCGGGGCCACCGCAAGCACCGTGAACACGAGCGTCAGGCCCATGAACACCAGCGCCTGCACGCCCCCGACCAGTATCTCCAGCCCGTAGAAGATGATGGGCGTCACGAAGAAGGTCAGGAACGTCATCATGAACAGGACGATCTCTCCGGCAAGCATGTTGCCGAACAGACGGAACGTGAAGCTGATGATGCGGATGAAGTGGCTGATGAGCTCCAGCAGCCCGATGAACGTCTGCACCGGGTTCCCGAACCGGAAGAACTCCCGCAGGTACCCGAACTTATGGACGCGGAAGCCCCACACCTCGATGAAAACGAACGCGATGAGCGCCAGCGCCAGCGGCATGTTGATGTCCGTGCCCGCGCTCCGCAGCAGGTGCGTCGTGACGTGGTCGGCGCCCTCGGCCTTGAAACCCACCGTGGGGTAGATGGGCAGGAGCGCCATCCACGCGTTGAACGCGACGAACACGAAGATCGTGGCGAGGAGCGGGAAGAAGCGCCGGGCGTAGCGCTCTCCTGCCATGCCCCTGATGAAGCCGTAGAGCGCCTCTATCAGCATCTCCAGGAGCCCCTGCAGACGCCCCGGCACCATGCCCATCCGGCGCGTGCCCAGCCCGAACAGGAGAAGGATGACGATGCAGGTGAGCCACGCGGAGAGGAGCGTGTTGGTAACGGTGAACGCGCCTATGCTGAAGATCTTCTGCGGCGCCAGGTGCACCGCCGGAGCGTCGATCAGGCGCTCGAAGCCCAAGAGCTTCGCGCCTATTGGACCCAGCGCCAGGCCAAGTACGGCCAGCGCCAGAACCGGCAGCAGAATCAAACGACTCTTCACTATCCGTCAGCCTCTTCGTCCCGGCTGCTGTTGCTGCTGCCGGTGAGGTAACCAGACGCCATCCGGTAGACCCCGTAGAACGCGAGAACGACTCCGAAGAGGAGGCCTCCCAGGAGAAAGAGAGGCGAGGTTCCCGCTTTGCCGTCGAGCCAGACTCCGCCCAGCGTCGGGAGCACGATCGCCGTGGCGATGTACCAGCCGAGGCCGGTGAACTGCGCCGCTGAGACCCACCATGAACGGCGTTTCATATGCTGGTCCGGAGCTGCGTGAATCCTATCACAATATCCCGCGCATGCAAACCGGAATCCTCTTTTGCCCCCTCTCCCTACAAGGGGAGAGGGTTGGGGTGAGGGTACTCCGTGGCGGGGCGGCGGGGACTATCATCCCAAGCGGAGCGCCGCGGAGTAGAGGCATCCTCTTTTGCCCCCTCTCCCTACAAGGGGAGAGGGCTGGGGTGAGGGTACTCCGTGGCGGGGCGGCGCGGACTATTATCCCCAAGCGGAGCGCCGCGGAGTAGAGGCATCCTCTTTTGCCCCCTCTCCCTACAAGGGGAGAGGGCTGGGGTGAGGGTACTCCGTGGCGGGGCGGCGCGGACTATCATCCCGAGCGGAGCGCCGCGGAGTAGAGGCATCTCCCAAGCTCCCCTCTCCCAATGGTGGGAGAGGGTTGGGGTGAGGGTTGGCGGGGTGGGGTGGGCACGCGGGAATCAGGGCTGCCTATTGCGGCTCGCCCGGCTTCCCAAGGTCCTCCAGCCCCGGCAGGTCCTCCAGGAACTCCGAGAACGCTGAGAGCTTCTCGATCTCCTCCGGGGTGACCCCTTGCTGCGCCTGGCGCGGCCTCCGGCGCGGCTGCTGCCCTTCGGTACTCTCCTCCACACTGCCGTCCACCACGACGCCCGCGCGCTCCAGCACACGGTCCTCTACGAAGATCGGCACCTTGGAGCGCACGTCCGCCGCGTCGCCGCCGCCCTGACGCGCGAAGTCCTCCGCCTCCTGCAGCGACGAGAACCAATGGTCCTCGCCGTCCTTCCCCTGCACCAGTTGCCCGCCGCGCACCGCGATCGCTATCGCGTCGCTCGGGCGGCAGTCGATCTCCGTCTCCGTTCCGTCCGCCAGCCTCAGCACGAGCCGGGCGAAGAACGTGTCGTTCTCCAGGTCGCAGACGACGACGTGCCGGATGGACGCCCCCAGCGTCGTGATGACCCCGCCAAGCAGGTCATGCGTGAGCGGTCGCGCCGCCGAAACGTCCTGCAGCTTCAGCGCGATGGCGTCCGCTTCCGGCGACCCGATACGGATCGGCAGGTAGCGGTCGCTCTCCCGCTCTTTCAGGATGACGACGCGCTGATAGTTCATCAGGCTGACGCGGATACTGTCGATGAGCATCTCTTGCATGGCACACCTTCCGGCGGCCATTCTAGGGAGACGCCCCGCCAACGGTCAACGCAAGGGGCGAGGGATATTGTCATTCCGAGCGGAGCGCAGCGGAGTCGAGGGATCTCTCGGACGCCGCCCTGCGGGCCGGGGGGGTGAGGGTAATCCGGAGTGTGCGGGGCGTCTGGTCCCTTCTCCCTTGAGGGGAGAAGGCTAGGATGAGGGTGAACCGGCGGGGCCGGGGATGCACGGTGGGAGTTGTCATTCCGAGCGGAGCGCAGCGGAGTCGAGGAATCTCTCGGACGCCGCCCTGCGGGTCGGAGGGGTGAGGGTAATCCAGAGGGTGCGCGGTTTGGGATGGGAGCGGGCGTTCTGGTCCCCTCTCCCTACAAAGGGACCTTTGCATAACCGTGAGGGGAGGTGCGGTGCGGGGTCATTTAATCCCTTCCCCCTCGATGGGGGAAGGCTAGGATGGGGGTGAATCGGCGGGGTCTGGGGTGTGCGATGGGATTATGCAAGTGTCTCTACAAGGGGAGAGGGTGCGCATCGAGATGCGCGGGTGAGGGTACTCCGGGGCCGGGCGTTCTGCTCCCCTCTCCCTCTGGGAGAGGGGCTGGGGGTGAGGGTTGGGGCGTGGGGGACTTGTGCGCCGACCGCTCCCTACAGCATCGCGCCCGTGGGCTGCAGCACCACAACCTGCGTCTCGTCCGGCAGGTTGGCCCGCGTCACGGTCAGACGCGCCAGCGCCTCTGGCTCGCGGACGCCCAGCTCCTGCAGGAACGGCCCCAGTTCGCGCAGCGGATGCTTGTTCCCGGCGTGCGCGTACAGCATCGGGATAACGATGCGCGGCTCGACGCTCTTCACGATCTCCACCACGTCCGCCGCCGACAGCCCCGTGTCGCTCCCCACCGGCGCCATCAGCACGTGCGGCGACCCCAGCGCGTCCACTTCCTTGTTCGTGAGCAGCCGGTCCGGGTTCCCCAGGTGACAGAGCGTGAGGCCCTCCGCCAGCACGGTGAACACCGCGTTCCACTGCTGCGGCTCCCCCTCGTGCGTGCGCCGCGTCGTGCGGAGGCCGCGCAGGTGCATCCCTGCCGCCTCGTACTCGCCCGGGCCTTCGAGCGCGATCGGCTCGCCTGACAACGCGCCGAGCGCCGAGTGGAACGGGTCGTTGCTGCTCTGCGTCACGAGGTCCGCCTGCGCCTGCTGCGGCGGTATGCGCACCCCCAGCTCCGGCGGGAACGGGTCCATGATCAGCGTCTTGTTTCCGGAGCGCACGCGGAACGCCGCGTGCCCAAGCCAGGTGATATCCACCCCTAACGCTCCCTGCGCCCGACGAGCGCCCACGCTCCGGGCAGCGCGACCGAGGCGACGTACAGCTTCGCGAGGTCGCCCGCCACGAACGGCCACAGTCCCCACTGCAGCGTGTCCGGGATGATGCTCGCGCCGGACGTCCACTCCTTGTCCACCGCCCAGTAGCCCAGCCACAGCAGCCCCGGCACGTAGAGCACCACGTTGCCCGCGAGCAGCGCCAGCAGCACGCGCCAACTGCGGTCCCAGCCGCGCTCCGACAGCCGCCCGACGACCCACGCCGCGGCGATGAAGCCGACGATGTAGCCGCCGCTGGCGATCTGCCAGACGAGGTCGCTGCTGCCCGCCCACGGCGCGATGAAGTGGAAGACCGTCCCCTCGCCGAGCGATGGCGCGAAGACCGGCAGGCCGACCATGCCCACCAGCATGTACAGCGCGAGGCTCGCGGCCCCGCGGTTCGCCCCCAGTGCGCCGCCCGTGAGCAGCACCGCGAGCGTCTGGCCCGTGATGGGGACGGGAGTGAACGGCAGCTTCACCGCGATCTGCGCAAACAGCGCCACGAGCATCGCGAACCCGACCACGAGCGCCGCGTCGCGCAGCAACCCTTCGCCGGGAAATACCGAATCTATGAGCGCGGAACGTGGTTGTGCTGCCTGCATGCAGGCAGTATACAGGATGCGCCTCTACGGCTGGCGGAGCCTACGCGGCGGCCAGTTCGCGGCGCACCACCTGTGCCAGGTCATGCGGAAGGTCAGCGGCGGCAGTCGGTCCCCATACTCCGTCCTTCGTCGGCGGTATGTGGAAAACCGGCTGCCAGTCCAGCCAGCCTGCAAGCTGCTTCCATGCTCCGATGAGAGTGCCCGACGCGACCTTCTTCTTGAAGCCGAGGACCTCGACGCTGAGCCAGTCGAGTGTTTCGGGGTCGGCGATGACGATGATGCTCCCGTCGAAGAGCGCTATGCCCTCGCGGGGCTCGCCCAAGGTGATGTACAGATGATCGTCCTCGCCGAAGTAATCGATCAGGATGCCCTTCCGCCGGATCACCTGGTCCAGGTCGCGGTTCTTCCGCAGGAAACGCGCCTGCATGGCCTTGTTCTGCTTGTTAACAGACTTCCTGAGCGCCTCAAATTCCTGTTCGATGCTCATGGCCCCGTCTCCCCCGGACTCCTGCGCCAGCAGAACATCTCTCCGGCCGTGATCCTTGACGTGAACAACACGCTCTTCACGTAGTGCGCCCCATTCGTGTCCGCATCCTCCACGACTCGAAACCAGCACCCTGCCGTTTTGCCGGAGCCGTACCCCATCCGGTACTTGAATATTACCCCGTGCTCATCCCGTACCGCAAAATCGGGGTCGGCGGCGGTTTCCCTGGCGCTATCGAGGCACTCGTCTATCTCCGGCCTCTTCGTGACGTGCTTCAGCCAGTTCGACTCGTGCAGATAGCTCTCGGTACCGGTACAGGGATTATCTGTGCGCCAAGACTCTACCGCCATCTAACGTTCCGGCTCGCGCATGAGCCCACCACCCCTACGACCGCCGCCTCCGAAGCGCGACAGCGCCTACTCCCACGATGGCCGCGATGCCAACGACCACGACCAGCAGGACGATGGCGCGACGCTGTCAATAACCTCAAGCGTAGGTGTAACCAACGCTCTCCCTACGTGCGGCAGCATCCAGTTCACCGTCGAGGGTAGCCAGTGAGGACTGGCGACGAATCGCCGTCTCAAGATATGCCGCGTCATAGAAAGTCAGGTGGTGACGATGCGCGAGGTCGAGAGTTTCCATCTCAACGTGACCGTCATCGATCTCGATCTGGAGCTCTCCGAGCCGCCCCAGGAAGTGCATCGTCCCTTCCCTGTCGATGCGACCTCGCCATTCCGCTCTCACCAGCACGTTGCGTATCTCGTACCAGAATATCCGAGGAGTGATTCCGGGTTCGCTGATGAGGCGCATCGCAACCGCGTCGGCCCTGGACGCGCCTTCTTCCTCAGGAAAACACCAAGCGAGTGCTACGGAAGCGTCCAAGACGATAGCCATCAGTAACGGCCTTCGTCTCTCATCCTCCGAATCTCCTCCCGCGGAACTCTCTGTCGCTGGTCGCGTTCGGCAAGCATGCGCGAAACAACCTGCCTGCGGAGTGCTTCGCTACGGGGCGTGATGTGCTTGAGGCGCGTCTCTCTCTTGGTGGCCATGTCCCGATTCTACACCCGCCACCACCCCTACGACCGCCGCCTTCGCAGCGCGACGGCCCCGACCCCCACGATGGCCGCGATGCCAACGACCACGACCAGCACGACGATGAGTGCGCCGCCGCCACCCGAGTCGTCGCCCGGCACAGTCGCGACCGGCGTCAGCGTGGCCGCGGCATCCGCAGGGGGCGCAGGCGTGGGCGTCGCCGTCGGTGGGACCGGCGTCGCCGTCGGGGCCGGCGTGGGCGTTGCGGTCGGGATCGGCGTGGGGGTGGGCGTCGGCGTGGGCGGAACAACCAGTATCTCGCCGGCGGGCGGCGGGAGGTGTCCGCATGGCGTATCGGTGCGCGGCTCCGAGCCCGCGCCGAACCGCAGCTCGACGCTCTCCACGAAGCACGGCTCAGACATGTGCGCGAACGGGTACGTCAGGCCAGCCTGCTGCTCCCCGTTCAGGTGGAACGTCACGGCCTCGCCGACGTAGACATAGCGCGGAGGGTCGCCGCTGAGGTAGCCCGGCGGCCCGACGAGCAGACAGCCCTCGTCGCTGGCGCAGTCGAACATGCCGTTCACTATCGGGATCCGCTTCTCGCGCTCCCAGTCGCCCACGCGCACGACGATCTCGCCCTCCGCGACCGGCTCGCCGTTCAGCACCACGGTGCCCTCGAGGTAGACGACCGGGAACGGCGGGATGCTCTGCTGCCGCTTCTCGTCGTCGCCGCCGTCCTGCGCCGACGCAACGAGCGGCACGACCAGCGCCGCCGCAAGCAGCGCAGCCACGATGAGGAACGTTCGGGAAAAGGGGCTGAGAACGCCGGAGCCGATAGCGGAAGCGTGAGAGAAACGAGGCATGCGCAGATTCTATGGGAGCGTCCGCGCCCTTGTCATGGGGCTTGTGGCACAAGCTTTCCACTCTCCCTACAAGGGGAGGAGGGCGCCGCCCCTGCGGACAAGGCGTAGACGAAAGAGCCGGGGGGCGGTGGGTGAGGGTACTGCGGCCCGGAGGGCGAGGGTACTGCGGCCCCTCCCCGTCGTTCCTGCGGAGGCAGGAACCCGCGCTTTAGCGCGCCGCAGCCCCTGGGTAGGAGGCTACGCTCAACATGACAAAGCGTAGACGAAAGAGCCGGGGGGCCGGCGTGCGTGTCAGGCGGGCAGCAGCCGCATGGCGGCGACCGTAAGCGACGCGATGAGCGCCAGCCCGCCGAGGCCCCGCCACATCAGGCGGGCCTCCATCTGAGCGATACGGACTGACAGCTCCTCGTGCTGACGCGCGTTCTCCTCCTTGAAGGAGTCGAACTCCCGGCGGAAGTCGGAGAAGTAGCGGGGTATCCACTCTCCTTCCGTATTGGGCTGCGGTTCGGTCGTCATGCGCTCATCCGCCTCGGTCGCTGGCAGTATAGCACGTCCGCACTATAACGGCTGCCACCACTGGCGTATGGCGCCCGCGCATGTCGGTGTAGGACAACCCCCGTCGTTCCTGCGGAGGCAGGAACCTCGCAGCCTGCCTGATCCCCTCTCCCTACAAGGGGAGAGGGTTAGGGTGAGGGTACTGCGGGGCGGAGGGTGCCGCCCCTGCGGCCGGCGCGTGAGGGTACTGCGGGCGGTGGGTGAGCGTACTGCGGGCGGTGGGGGCGGGGGTGGGAGGACTGTCATTCCGAGCGAAGCCGAGGAATCTCTCACAAGACGCCCCGCCGTCCTGCGACGCTCTCCCCGAGAGATGTTTCGGCTACGCTCAACATGACAAGGCGTAGACGAAAGAGCCGGGGGGCGGAGGGTGAGGGTACTGCGGCCCGGAGGGTGAGGGTACTGCGGCCCCTCCCCGTCGTTCCTGCCTCCGCAGGAACCTCGCAGCCCTGGGGGGGCTTGTCATTCCGAGCGAAGCCGAGGAATCTCTCACAAGACGCCCCGCCGTCCTGCGACGCTCTCCCCGAGAGATGTTTCGGCTACGCTCAACATGACAAGGCGTAGACGAAAGAGCCGGGCGGCGGAGGGTGAGGGTACTGCGGCCCGGAGGGTGAGGGTACTGCGGCCCGGAGGGCGAGGGTACTGCGGCCCGGAGGGCGAGGGTACTGCGGCCCGGAGGGCGAGGGTACTGTGGCCCGGAGGGCGAGGGTACTGTGGCCCGGAGGGCGAGGGTACTGCGGCCCCTCCCCGTCGTTCCTGCGGAGGCAGGAACCCGCGCTTTAGCGCGCCGCAGCCCCTGGGTAGGAGGCTACGCTCAACATGACGAACGCGCGTCGCCCCGCGTGTCAGGCAGGCAGCAGCCGCATTGCGGCGACCGTAAGCGACGCGATGAGCGCCAGCCCGCCGAGACCCCGCCACATCAGGCGCGCCTCCATCTGAGCGATGCGGCCGGACAGCTCCGCATGCTGACGCGCGTTCTCCCCCTTGAAGGAGTCGAACTCCCGGCGGAAGTCGGAGAAGTAGCGGGGTATCCACTCGCCCTCCGTATTGGCCTGCGGTTCGGTCGTCATGCGCTCATCCACTTCGGTCGCTGGCAGTATAGCCGTCAGCACTATACCTGTTGCCACCGATAGCGCATGCGCCCGCGCGTGTCTCGGCGTGGGACGCCCCTCGTCGTTCCTGCGCCTTACTTGTCATTCCGAGCGAAGCCGAGGAATCTCTCAGGAGACGCCCCGTCGCGCACCAACGTTCTCCCCGAGAGATGTTTCGACTCCGCTCAACATAACAAAGAGCCCCCGTCGTTCCTGCGAAGGCAGGAACCTCGCAGCCTGCCTGGTCCCCTCTCCCTACAAAGGGACCTTTGCATAACCGTGAGAGGGGATGTGGGGCGGGGTTATTTGATCCCTTCCCCCTCGATGGGGGAAGGTTAGGATGGGGGTGATTCGCGGGGTTTGGGGTGTGCGATGGGGTTACGCAAAGGTCCCTACAAGGGGAGGAGGGCGCCGCCCCTGCGGGCCGGCGGGTGAGGGTACTGCGGAGGCGGGGCGTGGGGGTGCTGTGGGAGCGAGGAAAGAGCCCCCCGTCGTCCCTGTCCTTACTTGTCATTCCGAGCGCAGCCGAGGAATCTCTCGGGAGACGCCCCGTCGCGCACCAACGTCCGGCCCGCGCGCCCCTGGGCGGGACGCCCCCCCCCAAAGCAAGAGCCCCCGCCGTATGGCGGGGGCTCTTCCACGTAACCTTGCTTGCCTCCCCTCCCCCTCTGGGAGAGGGGCACGCGCTTCAGCGCGCGGTGAGGGTCCTTACGGGGCGAGCGTGCTCGGTGTGTTCGACCACACCCAGTAGCCGTTGCCGTTCACTATCTCGTCATCGCTGGCGTCCTTCGGCACGGTCTTGACCCAGAGGCTCGCGGTCGTGTCGTACGTGTACGCCACGCGCCACGGGATGCTGCTCAGGTACTCGTCGGCCTCGCCGCTGCCAACGGTTTCATCCCCTGACTCGTCCTTTGTCGTCTCGCCCGGAGCCTGACCCTGGTCGTTCTGGTGAACGTCCAGCACGCCGAGCAGGTTCCAGCCCTGCGTCACCGAGACGGTCGGCAGCGTCGACGCCGGGTCGGTCTCCGCCAGCATCGTCTCGATGGTCTCGAACGTCCGAGCGTGGATCCAGTAGCCGTAGCCGCCGGTGATCTCCGTCAGCCGTCCGCGCCACGTGCCGTCCTCTTCCTGGATCGCCGTGACCCAGTCGCCCTGCTGGTAGCCAAGCACCGGCGAGATGTACGGGTTGTTCGCCAGCACACTGCCGATCGCAGGCTCCAGCGGCGTGGCCGGCAGCGAGATCAGGTTCCAGCCCGGCGTTACGTCGATCTCGTACGGCTGGCGCGGTAGCACGTCGAAGGTGAAGTTGCCCTCATCCGACTCGTTGCCCGCGTCGTCCGCCACCGCGTACCAGACCTTGTACTCGCCGACCTCCAGGTCGCGCATCACCAGCGAGAACTCGTTCGAGTCGATGCGCGCCAGGTTCGCGTACGCGTCATCGCCGTTCACCGTGATCTCGACCACCTCGACACGAGAGTGCGAGTCCTTGTACTCCGCGGCAGGGTTGGCGTCCTCGCCTTCGCCGCCGCACTTGAACGGCGCTTCAGCCGTGCCGGCCGGGCAGACCTCGTACTCGCGCCCCTCGCTCGAGAAGTCCAGCTTCACGAACGGGTTGGAACTCTCCGTCTCCTCGCCGTCAGAGTCGCTGCGCGGCGTCACGAAGACCTTTCCGGCTTCCTCGACCAGCCTGTCAATCTCGATCAGCAGGTCGGCGTCGTCCATCTTGCCGGGGTCCAGCTTCTTGCCCGCGGTGGGCGCAACCGCATCGCGGTGCGACCTAGGCGACCAGCCCGCCGTCGCGCCGCTGTTGTCCTCGTCGTCATCGGTCACGACGATCACGCCCACCAGTCCGTCATCGAAGACGCTCAGGTCGCCGGAAGACACCTTGTACTTACGGTTCCAGTGGTTCTCGTCTTCCTGCGCCGTCAGCGATCCAGCCTGGTCAAGGGCGCCGATCGTGTAGTCGTAACCGTCCTCGTCCTCGTTCAACGCAGCACTGAGCGAGACGAAGTACAGCGTTGGGCGGCTCACGTCCTCGTCAGCCGTCACGTCGACGGTGAACGAGCCGCTCTTCGCGTTCGCCACCTGGCGGTCCGGCGCCGTGCCCGTGACCGTCACGGTCAGCTTCGGCGCGATCCAGTCGTCCGCCTCGTTGAGTGTCTCCGCACCGTTGGTATTGCCCGCGAGGTCGTATACGGCCCCGCCGACCACCTGCACCGTCGGCGTCGCGTCGGACGCCAGGTCCTCGGCCAGCTCGATGTAGACGGTGGCGCGCGGCTCGGTGATGGTCTCGTCCCTGATGTCCGTGCCGGGGTTGGCGGCCTTGTTGAACGCAGCCAGGGCTTCTTCCCAAGCGGTCTCCGCTTTTTCCTCAGCCTCCACGGCTGAGTCGTACAGAGCGTCGTCGATCTTGTACTGGGTCCACCGTCCGCAGAGTTCGATGTTGTCGTCATCGGTGTCAGCAGTGGAAGCGCACTCTGTGGCCGACGGCTCCGCGGTAGCCGGCGGGGTGGGCGCCACCGTCGTGTCAGCGCTGTCAGCAGTGTACTGCTCCCAACGCCCTTGAAGGAGTAGGGTCGCATTCTGCTCAGCTGTCCGTGGGTCGGCATTCCTTGCTGCTGAAACCTCGCTGCTGCTTGGCCTGGTAGTAGCCGGTTCAGCAGCCGAGTACGAAACCGCGGTGGGCGGGAACTCATCCCGCGTCGGGGCTGCCTGGTTCCGGTTGATGGCCGGCGCCCTGCTCGGGTGGATGTAGCCGACGACGTTGTGGCCGACCACTGTGATGTTGTCCGTGTTCACGTCGCCGAGAGCGTCCGCTCCGCCGACACCGAACGAGTTGAAGGTGAGCGCGATGTAGGAGCGGTCGACTTCCTCCTCGTTCTTCTCCGTGTCGTAGGAGATGCCGGTGCGCGCCTCCACCAGGTCTGGGTCCGTGTCGTCCACGCGGAACACGAACGGCTGGTCGCCGGGCGCGAGCCGGTCGTCGTCTCCGTCGGTCTCGCTCCAGTTGCCCGCGCGGTCACGCGCCCGCAACTGGTAGAGGTAGGAGCCGTCGCTCTTGTCCGCGCCGCTGGCGGTGAAGGCGTAGGCGACGCCCGCCCGGCTGCCCGCGATGCTCCACGTGCCCGACGCGCTGATGTCCCTCTCGTCGTTCGGCGGAGTCCCGTTCATGGGGTTGGTCGCGATGTTGACGTCGATGTCCGCGGCGGGGCCGTTCGCCGCGACCTGCGCCTCGGTATCGACGGAGAGCGGCTCGGTCTCGAGGTGCGGGTCGCCGTCCGGGTTGATCTCCTCGTAGTCGCCGTCGTTGGATATGACGCTCTCGCCGTCGTGGCGCAGACCGGAGTCGTCGTCACGCACCTCGAAGCTGTAGGTGAGGCGGCTGGGGCGCGTCACGTCGTTGTCCTCGGGTGTGATGGCCGTGAAGTCCGGCCCGTCTCCGTCGACCGTCAACTCCACGCTCCCGGACTGGCCGGACACCGTGATGGTGATGCGGTCGCCGTGCCGTGCGAGGAGCGTAGCGATCTCCTGGACTACCGGAGGCCTGTCCCCTCCGGTGGCTGCAAAGCCCGTGGGGTTGTACTGCGCGGCGGTGGCCTGGGTTTCGACCTCCACTGGTGTCGGTTCGTCAGTGTCGTCGTCAGGGGTCGCATCGTAGTCCCGCGTCTTGTCGTTCTCGCACCAGGTCGGGCCGCCGTGCTGTGTGAACGGGACTTCACGCGCTTCGTCCCCGGTCCCGATAGTGACTGTGTCGCCCTGCTCGACGACCTTGAAGAACGCCTGGGAGTTGGCCCCGCCGGCGGCGACAACCATCTCCATGGTGATGGACTGGCCGGAGCGGTTGTTCCGCACCGAGGCCGTTACGTTGGCCGTGCCGACCAACCGCTCATTCACGTCCTGCGTGTTCGGGTTGTTCTGGACACAGTTACGCCCGTCGGCGTTATTGCCGGTCAGCGCCGGATCGTGCGCCACGTTGACCAGGACGGTGTTGAAGGCGCCCACGTTGTTGGAGACGTAGAGCGTGTTCCGGAAGAAGGTGTCCTGCGGGTCGACGCGTCGGTCCGCGAGGAACGCGGGGTCACCGTCATCATGCACCCCGTTGACGCCAGCACCGATATTCGTGGGGTCTGTCCCCGCCTCAATAGGAATGTGGGGAGGGGGAACAGGCGCCGTGCCAGGCCAGTCGGTGAACGTGGTCGGCCTCAGTTTCGCCAACTGGGCATCGTTGATGTCGTCGAAGACGCCGACAGAGAGGCCGGAGCGGTCACCTCCCCTGCCGTCGGTGATGTCGGATGTCTGCGCGATAGTCGGCAGAACGATGAGCAGCGAGAGCGCCACTGCCATCAAGGTCGCTATGAGCGGAATCTTCGTGAATCTCACTTCTACCCCCCTTATGGAGCTGTAGTCTTGGGTTTGGCGCTCTCTCCGAGAGCAGGGTGGTCCGTTATTCCTCTGTACCTGCGCGTGCGGCGCTCCGCTTCATGTCCGATGCACAGCATGGCAGGGATGCTATTGTCCAACGACAGCCGCCGCCCTTGCAATAGGATGCACGGGGCAGTTCTGGCCAAACCGCTCGTTATGTCTCTGCGTCAACACGCAACGCTCTTTCTACCAGCGTCACGCCCGCCTGTCAATGCAGAGGATGCGGTACACGCACAAGGATGCACAGGATGCACAGAATGGAGGCCCCCCGTCGTTCCTGCGAAGGCAGGAACCTCGCGCTTTAGCGCGCCGCAGCCCCTATTGGGAAGGCGAGCCCGGCCCGATCCCCTCTCCCTACAAGGGGACCCTTGCACAATGTGGACGGACACCGGATAGCGGGGGGGGGGGGGTATTATCCCCTCTCCCTTGAGGGGAGAGGGTTAGGGTGAGGGTGAACCGGTGGGGCTGGGGCAGGGTTATGCAAAGGTCTCTACAAGGGGTGAGGGTGAGGGTACTGTGGGCCGGGGCGTGGGGGTGTTGCGGGAGCGGGGGAGGACCTCGTCGTTCCTGCGCACCTTACTTGTCATTCCGAGCGCAGCCGAGGAATCTCTCAGGAGACGCCCCGTCGCGTACTAACGTTCCCTCATAAAGACAGAGACCGCCACGAGGGCGGTCTCGACCCTACCGGCGAAGCGATAGGGGTGGTAACACAAATGTACACGCCTACGGCACGCGTGGCAACCGCGCCGCGCTTCCTGACCCTCTCTCCCTCTGGGAGAGGGTGCCACGGCAGTGGCAGGTGAGGGTGGGCGCGACAGCGCCCCTTCCGTCATTCCAGCCCACACCCGTCATTCCAGCGAAGGCTGGAATCCAGGTGGCCGGCAGGCCACGCGGTGGGGTGGGCGTGGGGTGAGGGCGGGACGGGACGCATGGGCGACCCCGATGCGCGGCTGCGCCGCGGTGTGCGCTGCCGCGCACGTCTGGATTCCAGCCTCCGCTGGAATGACGGGACCGGGGCTGGAACGACGAGAAAGGGGATGCCCGACAGGGCACACGGCTGGGAGTGGAGGGATGGGAAGCGTCAGCCAATCTCATCGTAGAGGTCGCGCCATTCAGGATTCGACTCCTCTATCAGCCTGAGCTTCCACTTCCTCTGCCACGCCTTGATCGCCTTCTCCCGGGCAATGGCGCTCATCATCGTCTCGTGCTGTTCGTACCACACGAGGGTGTGGACGCCGTGCCGCTTCGTGAAACCGTCACCGAAGCCCTGCTGGTGCTGCCAGATGCGCTGGGGCAGATCGGACGTAACGCCAAGGTAGAGCGTGCCGTTGCGGCGGCTCGCGAGGAGGTATACGCAGGGACGCCTGGGTTCCCTGCGGCGGTGACCATAGGTCATGCGGAGAGTGTACGTGAAGGCGCCAGCCCACACCCGTCATTCCAGCCCACACCCGTCATTCCAGCCCACACCCGTCATTCCAGCCCACACCCGTCATTCCAGCCCACACCCGTCATTCCAGCCCACACCCGTCATTCCAGCCCACACCCGTCATTCCAGCGAAGGCTGGAATCCAGGTGGCCGGCAGGCCACGCGGTGGGGTGCGTGGGGTGAGGGCGGGACGAGACGCATGGGCGGCCCCGATGCGCGGCTGCGCCGCGGTGTGCGCTGCCGCGCACGTCTGGATTCCAGCCTCCGCTGGAATGACGAGAATAAGGGTGGCCGGCAGGCCACATGGTGGGGTGGGCGTGGGGTGAGGGCGGGACGCCTCCGTCGTTCCTGCGCCCCTACTTGTCATTCCGAGCGCAGCACCCCCACCTTGTCATTCCGAGCGCAGCCGAGGAATCTCTCGGGACACGCCCCGTCGTCCACCAACGCTCTCCCGAGCGATGTTCGACTCCGCCTGTCCTGAGCCTGTCGAAGGGCTCGAAATGACAACGAAGGGTAGCGGGCGCACCCCACCCTGCTTATACTCCCCACGAGTCAGGAAGAGTACGCGATGAGTTCACCCGACAGGATGGAGATGCTCGCGGCCGCGATCGCGCGGCTGGTTGAGGCCATGCGCCTGATGGACGCCAACCAGGAGGAGCGCGACCAGGTGCTGCAGGACCACGAGGCGCAGCTACAGGAGTATGGGACCCGCTTTCGCGAGCACGAGGCGCGGATACGAGAGAACAACGTGCGCATCCGCGAGATCATCGTCCTGCTCACCGAGATGCAGTCGGACATCACCCGCCTCGACGCCTCCTCCTAGGACCACTCCTCTCATCACGTCGTTCCTGCGCAGGCAGGAACCCGCGCTTTAGCGCGCCGCAGCCCCTATTGGGAGGGCGAGCCCGGCCTGATCCCCTCTCCCTACAAGGGGATGAGGGTGCCGCCCCTGCGGGCCGGAGGGTGAGGGTACTGCGAGGGCGGGGCGTGGGGGGTGTTGTGAGGGCGGGACGCCCCCCGTCGTTCCTGCGCAGGCAGGAACCCGCGCTTTAGCGCGCCGCAGCCCCTATTGGGGAGGGCGAGGCGTAGTTTGATCCCCTCTCCCTACAAGGGGAGAGGGTTAGGGTGAGGGTACTGCGGGCGGGGGGTGAGGGTGTTGCGGGAGCGGGGCAGCCCCCCGTCGTTCCTGCGGAGGCAGGAACCCGCGCTTTAGCGCGCCGCAGCCCCTATTGGGAGAGCGAGCCCGGCCTGATCCCCTCTCCCTACAAGGGGAGAGGGTGAGGGTGAGGGTACTGTGGGGGTGGGCATGGGGTGAGGGCGGGACGCCCCCCCGTCGTTCCTGCGGAGGCAGGAACCCGCGCTTTAGCGCGCCGCAGCCCCTATTGGGAGGGCGAGGCGTAGTTTGATCCCCTCTCCCTACAAGGGGTGAGGGTGAGGGTGAGGGTACTGTGGGGCGGGGCGTGAGGGGTATTGTGAGGGCGGGACGCCCCCCGTCGTTCCTGCGCAGGCAGGAACCCGCGCTTTAGCGCGCCGCAGCCCCTATCGGGAGGGCGAGCCCGGCCTGATCCCCTCTCCCTACAAGGGGAGAGGGTGAGGGTACTGTGGGGCGGGGCGTTGGGGGTGTTGTGGGAGCGGGGCAGCCCACCGTCGTTCCCGCGCTTTAGCGCGCCGCAGCCCCTATTGGGAGGGCGAGGGTAAGGGTACTGCGAGGGCGGGGCGTGGGGTGAGGGCGGGACGCCCCCTCGTCGTTCCTGCGCAGGCAGGAACCCGCGCTTTAGCGCGCCGCAGCCCCTATCGGGAGGGCGAGCCCGGCCTGGTCCCCTCTCCCTGCCGGGGGATGAGGGTGCCGCCCCTGCGGGCCGGGGCGTGAGGGTGTTTCACCACCGCCCCTACATCGAACCCGTCAGGCGAGGTTCCTGCCTCCGGCGCGCTGAAGCGCAGGAACGATGGGCCGTAGGAGTGCCTCCCCTCTCCCCATGGGAGAGGGGGGTTGGGGGTGAGGGTTGCCGCCCCCCCCTACGGCACGAGCGTGCCCGGCTCCGACGACCAGACCCAGTAGCCCTTGCCCGTCACGATCTCCGGCTGGTCGTCGTCGCCCGGCACCTCGACGATGGCGTCGGAATCGCCCTCGATGGTGCGCACCCAGCGGCTGCGGAGTGTGTCGTACGTGTAGGCGACGCGCCAGGGGATGCTGCCGAAGTACTCGTCGGCCTCGCCGCTCCCGCCGCCGTGCGCGCCCGGAGCAACGCCCGCCGGGTTCTGGAACAGGTCTGTCACGCCCAGCAGGTTCCACCCGTAGCCCACCCGCATCGCCTGCGGAACGAACGTCGGGTCGGTCTCGGGGATCAGCGTCGAGAGCGTCTCGAACGTCGTCGCGAACACCCAGTAGCCGGGGCCCGCCTCGATGGTCGAGAGGTTCCCGCCCCATTCGCCGTCGGCGTTCGCGAACGCCGTCACCCAGTCCCCGTCCTGGTACGACAGCACAGGAGAGACGCGCGCGGCGGGCGGGAGCACGGCGTCCAGCGAGGGGTCGGCAGGCGTCCCCGGCACGGAGATCAGGTTCCAGCCCGGCAGCAGGTCCAGCTCGTACGGCGTGCGCTCCACCACGGAGAACGTGTACGTGCCCTTGAACTCGTTGCCCGCGTCGTCCTCCGCCGTGTAGGTGACCTCGTGGCGGCCCAGCTCGAGCTCCTCGGTCTGAAACGCGAACTCCATGGGGCCCACCCTGCTCAGGCGCGCCATCATCGTGCCGTCGTTCAGCGTGATCGCCGTGACGTTCACGTTGGCGTGCGAGTCGAAGAACTCGGCGTCCGGGTTGTTGTTCGCCTCGCCGCACCCGCCGGTCGGGCAGACGGCGTACTCGTTCTCTTCCCCGCTGAAGTCGAGGTTCACGTACGGGCGGACGCTCTCCGTGTCGTGAGGCTTCTCGAACTGGTGCGGCGTCATGCTCAGCTCCGGCTCGATGCCGCCGTTGAACCGCCGGTCTATCTCCAGCAGCGCCCCGGCGTCGTGCATCTTCCGCAGGTCCAGGTCGTTGCCGGACCTGGGCGTCGTCGGGGGGTCCGCCCTGCGCTGGTGCCTGTCCGGCGTCCAGCCGCCCGACTCGCCGATGTTGCCATCGTAGTCGAACCCGTAGACCACCAGTCCGAACAGCTCATCCAGCCCGCTCAGACCGGAGACCGCGTACGTCTTGCCCCAGTGCTGCGTGCCTTCCTGCGTTGCCAGCGCCCCGCCCCGCTCGAGGTTATCGATCGAGTAGTCGTACTCGTCGCCGCCGCTCCGCGTCACCTTTTCGGCGTCGAGACCGGTGAAGTAGAGCTCCGGGCGGCGGCGCAGGTCCTCGTCCGCGCGCACGTCGACGATGAACTCGCCCCGGTGGTTGGCGACAGGCCGCCCCTCCCCCGTCGTTCCTGCGCTCGTTCCCGTCGTTCCTGCGCTCGTTCCCGTCGTTCCTGCGGAGGCAGGAACCTCGCCCCCCTTCACGGCTGTCACGGTGATGGTGAAGCGCGGTGCGATGCCGTCCTGCGTCTCCTTGTTCTCGGACTCGTTGGGGTTGCCCGCGAGGTCGTAGACGCCGCCGCCGAAGAGCAGCAGCTCCGGCGTCTCGTCCGCCTCCAACTCGCGCGCCACCTGGATGTAGATGCGCGAGCGCACGTCGTCTATGAGCTCGCCGTTGATGTCTATCGGCCAGTACCCCAACTCCGCCAGTACCTCTTCGTGGGTGCGGCCGTCCACGTCGACGAAGTCTTCGCGGCTTTCCACCCCTCCCAGGGAGTTACTGACGGTTGCCAGGGAGCTCTTGACGGGCGCCAGGGCGTTACTGACGGGCCAGAGCCGGAAGCTGAAGGCGTCGTTCCCGGCGACGTCCTGTATCGGTCTCGTACCCGGCTTCGTGTAATCGAGCGTAACGCGCTCCCCGGGCGAGACCGCCGAGCTCAGCGTCAGCGTCACTGTCGACCCGCTCACGTCGACGTCGGTGACGTCGCGCGACTCGCCGTCCACGCGGACGTCGAACGCGCTCGTGGCCGGCGTGGAGCCGCCGTCCAGCGGCTCGTTGTAGGTCAGCGTGAGCGTCGCGCCGCCGACCGCTGCCGTCCGCAGGAACGGCGGAGTCGTGTCCTCGTCCGGGGTCGTGTCCTCGTCCGGGGTCGTGTCCTCGTCAGGGGTCGTGTCCTCGTCAGGAATGGCGCTCGCATCGCCCGTGCACCAGATGGTCCGTACCGCGCCGGCGAGCCTCCTGCCGTCCTTCTCATACACCGTCACGAAATGCCCCTGCGCGTGAAAGTCCTCCGGGGTCTCCCAGTCGAAGAAACCCTGGCTGCTGCTGCCCCATTCGTGGCCGTCCTCCAGGATGTCGATCCAACTGAAGAGGCGTCCCACGTTAACAGGGTCCGGCGGGTAGAAGAGCTGGGTGTAGTACCCGATCAACGTCCATCCGTCGATCTCTCCGGGCCTGTGCGTGACATCCATGGACACTTCGTCGTTGCCGGAGCCCGTGAAACCGCACGTGATGTCGGCGTCGCGCGCTGCGATTGCCGGCAGTGTCGCGGGCGGGGTCGCAGGGTGCAGCAGGAACGGCGCGCTCACGGTCCCGGTAACGCTCGTCGTGGGAGCTGTACGGTCCAGGATGAAAGTCCCGGTCGTAAGCCCGGACCTGAACGTCCCTCCCCCCACCGGCGGCCGCAACCTGAGCTCCAGGTTCAGTTTGCGCTCGTTCTGGTCCTCGACCATCGCCTCGATCTCTCTTCCCAGCTCGGACTCCCTGGGTATCGAAAAGGACGAAGTCCCGGCATCCAGGTGCGCGACGTGCAGTGCCGTCCGCTCCGTGAGGATGGCGAGACGGTACCCGCCGCAGTCGTTATAGCCGTCGTGATTGGGCCTGGTCCAGCTGACCGAGGAGTCGCCTGTTGTCTCGTTGTAGTTGAAGGTGAGGCCCGTGATGGCCGTTCCTTCGGCTATGGCCGTGCACGTCACCCCCTGCGCCTGCGGCGCGAGTTGTGCCGCGGTGCGGGGCGCGGGCGGCGCGAACGCGAGGCGCTGCGGCCCCGCCGGCGCGGTGCCGGCGCCGTCCCGCCCCAGCACGGTCCGCTCCGGCGGCGGCGCCTCGGTCGGCTGCAGCACCCTGACGACCTCGTGCCCCGCAACCCTGATGAGGTCCGGCGTGATGTTCCTGCGCAGCGGTTCCACGAAGTCCACCATGATCCATGAGCGGTCGGCTTCCTCCCTGCCGCCCTTCATGAACTCCAGGTCGTACGAGATGCCCGTCCACGCCTGGGCAGCCGTCGGCTCGGTGTCGTCCACCGTGAAAAGGTGCGGCTGCTGGCCGTCCACGTCCTCCGTCCCGTCGCTCACCGTCGCGTTCCCTGCGCGGTCACGGGCCGTTATCTCCATGAAGTAGGCGCCCTCGTCCATGCTGCTCCCGCTGGCCGAGAACGAGTACGCCACGCCCGGACGGCTCCCCACGAGCGTCCAGCGCCCCGTAGCTGTGATGTCCCGGGCGGTGTTGACGTGGGCGAGCTTGCCCCACACCGTCACGTCTATCTCCGCGGAAGCGCCGTTCACGCTGATCTGTCCGCTGGACGGCATCGAGAGCGGCTCACCGGTCGTCGTGTGGTCATCGTCCGCGTTCACCTGCGTATAGTCGCCGTCCTCCGTGATCACGAGCTCGCCGTCGTGCCGCAGGCCCGCGTCGTCGTCGCGCACCGTGAACGTGAAGTCGAGGTCCCGCGAGCGCACGTAGCCCTGGTCCTCCGGCGCGACGTCGATCAACTCCGGTCCCTCGCCGTCCACCCGCACCGAGACCGTCCCCGCGCCCGCCACGCTCACCGTGACGACATCGTCGTGCCGCGCGAGGATGGCGGCCGTGGCGTCCTGGCCAACGCCGTTGGTATAGCTGGTGTCGTCCGGGTCAACGGGGTCATCCGTGCACGCGGGGCCGTCGCTCAACGCGTACTTCGGTGTTTGGTCATCATTCTCCGCGCGCGAGTCCAGCACCCGTACGAACGCCTGGTAGTAGCTCTTCATCTCGCCTGGTGGTCCGGTTGATGACGATAGAGCCATCTGCACCGTGATCATGGCGCCGGTGCGTCCGCTCCGCACCGTCGCGACTGCGCAGCCGTCGTCGTTCTCGGTCACGCTGCCGTCGCTCAGGGCCGTTATGAGGAGCGTGTTGTACGCCTCCGGATCGTTGGAGACGTAGAGCGTATCGTTGAAGAACGTGTGCTGCGGCGAGGCCTCCCCGTTCGCCAGGTACGCGGTGTCGTTCATACGGTGCGAGCCAGGCGTCTGGCCGAGGTTACCCGATGGACCGGGGATCGGGACGTAGACCGTCGTCCTGACTCCGTTGGGGTCCACGTAGGTCGTTTCCCGGTTCTTCCGGAGCTGGGCGTCCGCGATGTCCGCGAACACGCCGACGCTGAGGCCGCTGCCGCTGCCGGTCTCGCCGTCCGTACGGTCGAACGTCGACTGGCCGAACGCAGGCAGCAGCGCCAGCAGCGCGACGGCTGCGGCGAACGCCGCCGCCGCAACGACCATGCGCACGAAGCGGCTCGCACTCTCACTGGTGGATGCGGTCTGATGTCTCACGCTTCACCTGGGGGATATGTGATTCGCAGACAGACCTTCTGCCTGGCAGCGCGGCGGGGGTTCGCCTCCTCCCGCCGGGGAGTTGCGCTCCCGGCGTCCTGCGTTAAGGCGCTCTCCCGCGTGCTTGCCAATTCTCAAGCACGCTTAAGCGCGACTCAATGCGATAAGCATGCGCGTAAGCGAGACTCATGCGCTGCGCCCAACCTGGGAAGAGTGGCGTGGGTGGTTGTCATGCCGTGCGGAGCGGAGGCCCCCGCCTTGTCATGTTGAGCGGAGCGGAGGCCCCCGCCTTTGTCATGTTGAGCGAAGCCCGCGCTTTAGCGCGCAACATCCTCTCAGGGAGAACGTTGGCGCCACCCAGGCCCCCACCGCTTCACCCTCACCCCCGGCCCGTAGGGGCAGCACACTCCTCCCCTTGTAGGGAGACCCTTGCATAATCCATCGCATACCCCACGGAGTACCCTCACCCTAGCCTTCTCCCCTTGTAGGGACCCTTGCATAACCCCGTCGCACACCCCAGACTCCGCCGATTCACCCCCATCCTAGCCTTCCCCCATCGAGGGGGAAGGGATCAAATAACCCCGCACCGCATCTACCCTCACGGTTATGCAAAGGTCTCCTTGTAGGGAGAGGGGATCAGGCCCCGCCACGTCCCATGCAAGAACGACGGGTACCGGGGGCGAGGTCCCTGCCTCCGCAGGAACGACGGCCCCACACGTAAGAGGAAGCCCCCTCCGTTGCCGGAGGGGGCTTTGCACACGATCGCTGTTTGGGTCGGGAGGCCGGTTACGGGACCAGCGTGCCCTCCTCGGTGCTCCAGACCCAGTAGCCCTTGCCGTTCAGTATCTCGTCCTCATCGCCGACACCCTTCAGGGTCTTGGTCCACTGGTTGCTGGAGGTGTTGAAGGCGTATGCGACGCGCCAGTCGAAGTTGCTGAAGTAGTCGTCAGCCTCTTCGTTGTCGGACGGCGCCTTGCCCGCGTCGGCCTGTTGCACGTCCACGACTCCGAGCAGGTTCCAGCCCTCGATGACCTGGGCCGTCGGCAGGATGGACGACGTGTCGGTCTCCGGGATCAGCGTCGAGATGGTCTCGAACGCCGTGGTCTGCACCCAGTAGCCGTAGCCGCCCACGATGTCCGTCAGCGTGCCGCGCCAAGTGCCCTGGTCGTTGACCGCCGTCAGCCACTCATCGTCCTGGTACGCCAGCACGATGCCCGCCTCGTTGGTGCTGCCCATCACCGCGCCGATGCCGGAGTCGATCGGGGTGCCCGGCACCGACACCAGGTTCCAGCCCGGGATGAGGTCGATCTCGTACGGGTCACGCGGCACGACCTTGAACTTGTAGCTGTCCGACAGGTCGTTGCCGACGTCGTCCGTACCGGTCACCTTCAGCTCGTACGAGCCGACTTCCAGGTCCCGCAGGCCGACCGTGTACACGTTGTTCTCAACGTCGGACACGTTGTCCGCGACGCTGTTGCCGTTCAGCGTGATGGACGCGATCGCCACCGCGCTGTGGGAGTCGCCCTTGATGAATTCCGAGTCGTACTCGACCTTCTCGTCGCTGAAGTCGATGGTGATGTACGGGTTGCGGCTCTCCGTTTCCTTCGTGCCTACACCCGTCTCAGGGCTGAGCTCGAAGGTCGGGTCCTCGGTGTCCTCGTTCGTGTCGATCTCCACCAGCAGGTTGTCGGCCATGAGCGCCTTGAGGTCGGCCCGCCTCTTGTCGTCAGCCGTGTAGGCTACCGGCTGCTTGTCGGTGCGATTGTTGTCCCAACCGGGGGTGGAGCCGACGTTGTCGTTGTCGTCCTCGCCGATGACGATGACCGCGTAGGCGCCGTCCCGGTTGCCCACGTCGTTGGTCCTGAAGGTCTGCTGCCAGGAGTTGTCCTCGCTGCCGACGGCCACGCGATCGCCGCGCTGCGAACTGCCCAGCCTGGCCTCAGGTTTGTCCTTGGTGCCCGCATCGTCGAGTTCGGCGAACCAGACCTGCGGGAGGCGGCGGAGCTCCTCGTTCGAGCTGATGGTGACCGTGATTTCGCTGTTCTGGCGGAGCACCGGCCGGTCCGTCACCGCGGTGGTCAGCGTGACGGTGAGGGTGGGCGCGATGAAGTCTTCCGCCGTGGTCTCGTCCTGGTTGCTGGGGTTGCCCGCGCGGTCGAGCACCGCGCCGCCGAACATGGAGACCAGCGGGGTGGCGTCCGGCGCGAGGTCCTCGGCCAGCTGCAGGTAGATGCGCGCCTGTGGGAAGTCGTCCATCCCGCAGGCCTCGTCGATGTCCAACGGGTACTCCTCGTCATCAGGAACAGCCTTGGCCTCTGAGTCACAGTTCGTCTTGGCGCCCGGCTGGATGACGCCGACCACCTCGGCGTCCTCGACGAGGAACTTGTCCGCGTCGATGTTCGTGACGTCGTCGAGGTCGCCGCTGCCTTCCTCGAACGTGACCGCGATGGAGGAGCGGTCCACGACCTCCTTCCGGTCGTCGCTGTCATAGGAGATGCCGGTGCGGGCGTCCTTGAACTCGGGGTTGGAAACGTCCACCCAGAGGCGGAAGGCGTCGCGTTTGTCGTCGTCCTCGACCTCGGTCTGGGTCGTGTTGCCCGCGCGGTCGGTCGCCTCCAGGTACCAGTGGTGGATGCCTTCCAGCCGGTTGGTGACGGCCATGTCCAGGAAGTAGGAGACGCCGGCCCTGTCGCCGCGCTGGCGCCAGCCGGAGGAGCCGAATCTGCTCATGTCTTCGCCGCCACTGCGGTCTGTACCGCTGCCGAACACCACGTCGATATCCACGGCAGCGCCGGATTCCTTGCCGGCATCCGAACCGTCCGACGAACGGGGTTCGCCGTTGGTGAACTGGTCGTCGTCCATGTTGAAGGCGCGGGCGTCCAGGTCGCCTCGCGTGTAGTCGAGCTCGCCGTCGTGCCGCAGACCGGAGTCCCCGTCGGTCACGACGAAGCGGAACTTGACGGTCTGGGAGCCGAGGTAGAGGTTGTCCTCGGGGAATATCTCGGAGAACTCCGGGCCGTCCGCGTCGACCTTGATGTCGACGCTGCCTTGCACGCCGTCGACCGTGATGCGCAGCGTGTCGCCGTGGCGCGCCGGGATCTTGCCGGTCTCCATGGTCTCGCTGCAGTCGCCATCGGCTTGCTCGATGCCGGCGGGAATGACGTGGAAGACGGCCACGAACGGCCCTGTGGGCGTAGGGCCTGTCCCGCCGTGCAAGGCTACTGCGATGTCCTTTCCGGAGCGAACGTTCTCGACCGTCGCCACGGCGCACTCGAGGTCATCGGTAGAAACAACCCTTTCGTCTTCAGTAGTGTTCGGATCGTCTGCCACTGCAAACACGTCGTCCGGCCCCGTGTATGCTTCGAGGTCGTTCGCTGCAACGCCGCGAGCCGTGATCCGCACGCGGTTGTGCGCACCGCTCGTCCGGTTGCCATCGTCGTCGTACTTACCAGCGTTCGAGACGTAGAGGCTGCCGTCAAAGTACGACTCGGCCATCCCTTCTACGGCTGTGCTGTCGCCGTCCATCACGTCGATGGTGAGGGCGGAGCCGCTGGAGAGCGTACCCTGAGGGTCGTCGTAGCCCGAGGACTGGGCGAGTCCCGGGAGAACGATGAGCAGCGAGAGCGCCACTGCCATCAATGTCGCTATGAGCGGAATCTTCGTGAATCTCACTTCTACCCCCCTTATGGAGCTGTAGTCTTGGGCTTGGCGCTCTCTCCGAGAGCAGGGTGGTCCGTTATTCCTCTGTATCCCTGTCCGTGCGCGCCACGCGTTCTTGCACTGCGCGGCATGGCAGGGATGCTATTGTCCAACGACAGCCGCCGCCCTTGCAATAGGATGCACAGGGCAGTTCTGGCCAAACCGCTCAATATGTCTCTGCGTCAACACGCAACGCTCTTTCTACCAGCGCAACGCCCGCGTGTCAATGCGGGAGTGGGGACGGACTGTGGGGGCGTACGCCCCATTGCTGAGCGCGCGGCGCCCGCTCGATGCCTCGTCATTCCAGCGGAGGCTGGAATCCAGTGTGGCCGACAGGCCACGCTCGTTGCGTTGAGCAGGCCAGGCACGCACCCCGCACCCCACTCCCGCAGTACCCTCACCTCCCAGTCGCCCCACCGCGCGCTTGCGCGCCTGGATTCCAGCCTCCGCTGGAATAACGGGTGGCTGAGTACCCTCTCCCCCAACCGCCCCACCGCGCGCTTGCGCGCCTGGATTCCAGCCTCCGCTGGAATGACGGGTGGCTGAGTACCCTCACCTCCCAGTCGCCCCACCGAGCGCTTGCGCGCCTGGATTCCAGCCTCCGCTGGAATAACGGGTGGCTGAGTACCCTCACCTCCCAGTCGCCCCACCGAGCGCTTGCGCGCCTGGATTCCAGCCTCCGCTGGAATAACGGGTGGCTGAGTACCCTCACCTCCCAGTCGCCCCACCGAGCGCTTGCGCGCCTGGATTCCAGCCTCCGCTGGAATGACGGGTGGCTGAGTACCCTCTCCCCCAACCGCCCCGCCGCGCGCTGCGCGCCTGGATTCCAGCCTCCGCTGGAATAACGGGTGGCTGAGTACCCTCTCCCCCAACCGCCCCACCGCGCGCTTGTGCGCCTGGATTCCAGCCTCCGCTGGAATGACGGGTGGCTGAGTACCCCACCATCAGGTTGCCCGGAAGCGACGTGCTGCCCCATCACCACACACGGAAGCGCGCGTCGTCACGCTCCTCCGCAGGAACGACGGGCTGCTCGTAGCCGGTCCAGATCTGGAGCGAGGGCGGCTCCATGAACGCGAGGGCGAGGGCGTCCGCCTTGTCCGGCGAGCGCAGGCCGCGCCTGCGCAGCGACGACTTGCTCTCCATCTTCACCTGCCCGGCGCTCGTGACGTCGTAGCGGAGGCCCAGCAGCTGGCTGATCAGCTCCTCGTCCCGCGGGATGGCGACGAGGCCCTCGTTGAAGAGGCGGCGCAGCTCCCAGAAGATCTCCGCGCGCATGTTGACGAACCGGCCGGACTGCGGCGCCTTGCCGCCAAACTGGACGCCGTACACGGGCGCTCCGAGCTCCCGCAGCCGGTCCACGACGCCCGCGCCGAGCCCGCCCTCGTCCACGAAGACGGCGGGGATATCCTGCTCGCTCACGAGCGTCAACGCCTCGCCCGCGGTGCGCATCGTGTCGATACGCTCGAAGGAGCGCAGGGACTCGACGAGCCAGCCCTGGCGCACGCAGAGCGCCGTCTTGTCGGAGCCGAAGCGCGCGACGTCCACGCCCAGTCGGCGGGGAGCGGCGGGCTGCGAGGTTCCTGCCTCCGCAGGAACGACGGGGGCCCCGCCGTCACCGGCCGTGCCGTAGTACTGCTCCCAGCGCTCGACGGCCTGCTCGATGACGGTGCGGCCGATGAGGGAGTCGTCCAGCATGTCCGGGAAGCGGGCGAGGACGGAGCCCTGGTAGAGCGGGTGGTCCTCGCCCCAGTCCAGCTTGCGCTCCTCGACGTCCTCCTCCGTGGGTGTGCCGGGGATGCCGCCGTTCTCGCCGGTGAAGTTGGGGGTGTCGAAGGCGGAGATGGCGATACGCGTGTAGAGGTGGCCCTTGGTGTGGTGGGAGTCGAAGAACTCGCCGTCGCGGGAGAAGGCGTTGCCGGTGAGCAGCATGCGGGCCGGGATGAGGCGCTTGAGCGCCTCCATATGGCCCTGAGGGACGGCGTGCGCCTCCGTGACGACGACGAGCAGCTCCGGCGAGTGGAAGCCCTGCAGGTTCTCCGGCCTGTTGGTGGAGAAGCCGATGGCGAAGCGGTCGTCGTCGATGTTCCAGTGGGAACCGGAAACGCGCCCGCCGAGGGGCACGCGGGACGCCTTGTACGCGCCGCGCAGCTCCCGCCAGACGATCTCCTCCACCTGGCGCTGCGTGGGGCCGGTGACGACGACCGTGGCCCTGGGGCGAGTGGCGATCCACCAGAGGACGGCGCGCGCGGCGGCCCAGTCCTTGCCGGAGCCGTTGGCCCCGACGACGCTCACGCGCCGGTTGTGCACCACCGCCTCCAGCATCTCACGCTGCTTCGCGTAGGGCGCATCGCCCAGCACCTCCTCCACGAACCCCACGGGGTCGTCTCTGTACGAATCGAGCACTACTGCCATCCCTTCCCTCCCCTCAAGGGCTGCGAGGTTCCTGCCTCCGCAGGAACGACGGGGCCCTTTAACGAACAAAGCCCCCTGTCTCTCAGGGGGCTGCTGCCTTCCTGCGGCTCGTCCGCAGGGTCGTTGGGTCTGCTCTATCGGTTGCTCATTCCATGGTGCGGCACGGGGCCGCGTCCGCGCAACGGGGCGGTGTCACAGGTTGGGGGGGAGGGTTCCGTCGTTCCTGCGGAGGCAGGAACCTCGCAGCTCCTAGGTGTGGGGGTCCGTCGTTCCTGCGAAGGCAGGAACCTCGCAGCCCTGCGGTGGGAGGTATCCGTCGTTCCAGCGGAGGCAGGAACCTCGCAGCCTTAGGGCTGGAGGACGGGGCCCCCATCATCACACCCTCGCAGTACCCTCACACCCAGCCACTCCACCGCGCGCTGGCACGCCTGGATTCCAGCTTACGCTGGAACGACGAGGGCAGGGAACGGGGGGCGAGGTTCCAGCTTACGCTGGAACGACGAGGGCAGGGAACGGGGGGCGAGGTTCCAGCCTACGCTGGAACGACGGGGGCAGGGAACGGGGGCGAGGTTCCTGCCTCCGCAGGAACGACGGGGGCAGGGAACGGGGGCGAGGTTCCTGCCTCCGCAGGAACGACGGGGGCCACTACCGGCAGATGTCCTCATAGAGGTCCCGCCACGCAGTGTTCTCTTCGGCGATCAAACGGGCCTTCCACGCATGCTTCCATCTCTTGATCGCCTTCTCCCGCGTGATCGCACTCTCCATCGTCTCGTGCGGTTCGTACCACACCAGCATGGTTGTGTTGTAGCGGTCCGCATGGCCTCTGACCGCATGGGTCTTGTGCTGCCAAACGCGTTGAACGAGGTTCGAGGTAACGCCGACGTACAACGCTCCGCCGGGTCTGCTTGCGAGCATGTAGACGCACGGGAGACGAGGTTGGGAGGTCATGCGCCCACTATACAAAACAGGGGGGCAAGGTTCCTGCCTCCGCAGGAACGACAGGGTCCGCGATCAGGGGGGCGAGGTTCCTGCCTCCGCAGGAACGACAGGGTCCGCGATCAGGGGGGCGAGGTTCCTGCCTCCGCAGGAACGACGGGGGCAGGGACCAGGGGGCGAGGTTCCTGCCTCCGCAGGAACGACGGGGGCAGGGACCAGGGGGCGAGGTTCCTGCCTCCGCAGGAACGACGGGGGCAGGGACCAGGGGGGGCAAGGTTCCTGCCTCCGCAGGAACGACGGGGTCCCCCAACGCTCACCCACACACAAGAGGAGCCCCCTCCACCGCTCACATAAGAAAGCCCCCTCCGTTGCCGGAGGGGGCTCCTGTGCGTATCGCTGTCTGCGGCGCGGGGGCCGCCCTGGATTCCAGCCTTCGCTGGAATGACGGGGGTGGGGTTACGGGACCAGGACGCCCGGAGCGACGTTCCAGAGCCAGTAGCCCTTGCCGTTCTCCATCACCCCGGCGTCTTCGCTGGGGAGCAGCTTGTCCCACCTGTTCTGCTGGGTCTCGAAGCTGTAGGCCACGCGCCAGTTCTTGCCCAGGCTCGTGAGGTACTCGCCCGCTTTGTGTTCGGCGCCTGTCGTATCCACGTCGTGCTGCTCCGCGTCCACGACGCCAACCAGGTTCCAGCCGGCGACGATCGGCACGGTCGGGAGCACCGAGGTCGGCAGCACGGGTGGGATCACGGTCTCGACGGTCTCGACGACCGTCGTCCGCACCCAGTAGCCGTAGCCTCCGACCATGTCGGTCAGCGTGCCCTGCCAGCGGCCGTCCTCGTTCCTGACGGAGGTGACCCACTCGCCGCCCTGGTAGCCGAGCACGGTGTCGGCCTTGAGGTCAGCGCCGATGACGCTGCCGACGGCGGGGTTGAACGGGTCGCCGGGGAGAGAGATGAGGTTCCAGCCGGGATCGAGATCGACCTCGTACGGCTGGCGCTCCAGCACCTCGAAGGACGCCTCAGCGTCGTCCTCGTCGACCTCATTGCCGATGTCGTCCATGGCGGCGTAGGTGATGTCGTACTCGCCAACCTCGAGGCCGGTGACCGCAAGCACGTACTTCCACGGGTCGACCTTGACGGCATCGGCCAGCCGGTCCTCGCCGTCGATGGCGAGTGCGGTGAGGGTGACGGCGCGGTGCGAGTCCACGCGCAGCGTGTCGCCGTCGCCGATGTCCACTTTCGTGGCCTCGCCGGTAGTCGCCGTGAAGTCCGCGTCATCCGCGTCGGCCTCACCGTCGTTGTTCAAATCGTTGTCGTTGTCGGTCACGGTGATGCTGTACTCGTCGGCCTCCGGGAAGTTGAGCTCGATGTACGGGTTGCCGCTCTCCGTCTCGTTCGCGCCCGGGTCGTCGGGGTCGGCGGCAGGCCGGACCGTGACGTCGGCCTTGACCAACTCATCGTCGATCTCCACGAGGAAGCCGCCGGCGTTCAGCTTCTTGAAGTCGAGCTCTTCCCCTTGATCCGGGTTGCCGTCGCCGTCGGATTCAGGCGGATTATCTTCATCTGCCGGATCCCTGGCCTTGTCCTTCCAGCCGGCGCTGTTGCCGTCGTTGGGCTCGCTCGCCTCGTCCGCGGCGGTGATGACGACGGCCAGAATGCGGCTGCCTGACCCACCAGGCAGGCTCTCGACCTTGACCTTCTTCTCCCACGTGTTGGTGTCCACCTCGCTCATCGTGATGACCGAAGGGTCGTTGCTGATCGTGAGGTCGGAGGCGTTGCCGACCTTCTCGTCCGCATCGATGGACGCCGCGCCCTCGATGGTGGCGAAGTAGAGGCGCGGGAACCTGCTGAGGTCCTCGTCCGAGGTGACGCGGACGGTGAAGGTGTCGTCGTCGTCGGAGGCCGCCGCGCGGTTGGACGTGCCGGTGCTGCTGGTGATGGTGATGTCGATGCCCGGCGCGATCTTGTCAACGGCCCTGAACGAGTCGGTGGTGTTGTTGTTGCCCGCGATGTCCTTGAAGGCGCCGCCGAGCACCTGGATGGTGGGCGTTTCGTCGGAGTCGAGGTCGGCGGACAGCTGCAGGTAGATGCGGGAGCCAGGCGATTCGAGACAGTTCCCGTCGATGTCCTCGAGGTCCTCTTCGGTCTTGCCGGCCGCGCTCTCGCACTTGGTCTCGCTCGGCACGAGGGTCTGGATGACGGTGTGGCCGCCGACAGTGAAGTCGCCGGGGTCGACGGTGCTGGCGTCGATGCGGTCGGCGCCGCCCTCGTCGTTGTCGTTGATGAACTCCAAGGCGATCCAGGCGCGGTCGGCCTTCTCGCCGACGCCGGACTCGTAGGCGACGCCGGTGCGCGCGCCGGTGCGGCTGCTCCCCGACCCTGGGGCAACGATCGGGCCGGCGTCGTCGATGGTGAACTTGAACGGCTGCTTGCCATCCTCGTCCTCGTCGCCGTCGGTGGTGACGGAGTTGCCGACGCGGTCCGTAGCGGTCACCTGCCAGTAGTAGGTGCCGAAGGAGTTGTCCACGAGGCGCATGTCCAGGGTGTACTCGACGCCCTTCCTGTTCTGCGTCCAAGCGTTGCTGCCGAACGCGGAGGACTCGACGTCCGTGCCCCATACGGCATCCTTGTCCTCGAGGAGGCCGACCGCATCAGCATTAGGGTCATCCTTCTGAGCCTTGCCAGGGTCGGCAAGCACCTCGTCCTCGTCGCCGGTGGGCTCGCCCTGATCATCGAGCACCGGTTCCATACCCACGACGGGGTTGTAGGCGCTGTCTCTCTGGCCGAAGTTGATGTCGAGGTCGGCGGTGGTGCCGTCGCCGTCGTGCTCGACATCGGTCGCAGGGTCGTCATTGGTGAGCGGCTCGTCGAAGCGCTGGTCGCCGTCGCCGTTCCGGGGCTGGAGGTCGGGGTCGTCGCTGTCGCCGGACTCGCCGTCGTAGCGGAGACCGGCGCCGTCATCGCTGACGGTGAAGCCGAGGTTGACGACGTTCTCCCTGGTGACGCCGCCGGATGCGGGGGAGACGGCGTCGACCTCGGGCGCGTCGCCGTCGACGACGACCTGGATGGAGCCTGCGACGCCCTTCACGATGATGGTGAGGGTGTCGCCGTCGCGCGCGGGGATGACCGCGGCGCTGAGGGCGGTCCAGCCGTCGGCGTTGTCGTCGTCACCATCGTATGCCAGGCGTTCGTCGTCCTCTACCACACCGCTATCGTCGGTATCAGCTCCGTTGGCAACAGTGGCCTCCGTGTTCTGCTCGCCCGAATCCTCATAGGCCTCGGGGTCGCCGTGGGCGACACAGGGGCCGTTCTGCGCCTCGATGGACTCTTCCTGGTCCCAGACCGCGACGATACCGTGGTAGATGTCCGTGCCATCAGCTTCATCGGAACCGGAGTCGACCAGGTATGCGGTTACCTTGGTGTTGCTGCGGCTGTTCGTGATGGTGGCCACGGCTGCGCTGATGTTCACAGCACATGGCTCCGCGCCGTTGTCGGGGTCGCCATCGTCTGTCTTCGCCAGCGGAGCTAAGCCTGCATCACCTGCCACCTTGGCGGTGATGAGGATGGTGTTGAAGGCATCCTCGTTGTTGGAGACGTAGAGATCGCCGTTGAAGTACGTGTCCCGTGCGTCAAAGCCGTCGTTTGCGCCGTCGGAAGTCTCGACCGCCCACGCATCGCTTTCCCCACCGATGGTTGCAGGCGCGTTCGGCTGGGCATTGTTCCGACGGTTGTCAAGATCGTCAAGGTTGGCCGCGACGCGGACGTCGATCCAGTCGCCGACGGAGAGGCGGCCGTCGGTGCGGTCGCCGCTGACCTGAGCCAGCGTCGGGAGAACGATGAGCAGCGAGAGCGCCACTGCCATCAATGTCGCTATGAGCGGAATCTTCGTGAATCTCACTTCTACCCCCCTTATGGAGCTGTAGTCTTGGGCTTGGCGCTCTCTCCGAGAGCAGGGTGGTCCGTTATTCCTCTGTATCCCTGTCCGTGCGCGCCACGCGTTCTTGCACTGCGCGGCATGGCAGGGATGCTATTGTCCAACGACAGCCGCCGCCCTTGCAATAGGATGCACAGGGCAGTTCTGGCCAAACCGCTCGATATGTCTCTGCGTCAACACGCAACGCTCTTTCTACCAGCGTCCGACGCCATGTGTCAATGCGCAAGGGTGGCTTATCCCGCTCCCTGCGGGATTGATTCCCTCTCCCTAGAAGGGGAGGAGGGCGCCCCGCCCCTGCGGGGCAGGGAGGGTGAGGGTACTGCGGAGGCGGGGAGGAGGGAATCCCGAAGTGCGGCGAACTCACCTCCCAAGGGAACAGCGCCTTAGAATCCTGGCATGCAGCGTAACCACAAGGCCCGTTCCCTCCGGCGCGCTTCGACGACAGCCGAGCAGGCGTTCTGGCACCACGTACGAGACAGGCAACTCGGCGGCCACCGGTTCCGTAGACAGGTACCCATCGGGCCGTACGTCGCCGACTTCGTGTGCCCAGCAGCAAGACTGATCGTTGAACTGGACGGTGGCCAACATCAGAAACAAGTGGCTGCCGACGAGCACCGAACGCAGTGGCTCGCAAACGAGGGCTACCGCGTGTTCCGCGTATGGAACAACGATGTGCTGGGGAATATGGCCGGAGTACTGGAAGCAGTCCTGGCGGAGCTGGGCGGAGCGGTGAAGTAGCTCCCACATGCAGGTTCCACCCACCCCCACCCCGGTTCACCCTCACCCTAACCCTCTCCCCTCAAGAGACCTTTGCATAACCCCGTCGCACACCCCAGACCCCGCCGATTCACCCCCATCCTAGCCTTCCCCCATCAAGGGGGAAGGGATCAACAAACCCCGCACTGCATCTCCCCTCACGGTTATGCAAGGGTCTCCTCAAGGGAGAGGGAAACAGGCGCCCCGGCCCGCAGGGGCGGCACACTCCTCCCCCATGTAGAGACCCTTGCGTAAACCATCCAGCCCCCCGCCAGTTCACCCTCACCCTAACCCTCTCCCCTCGAGGGAGAGGGGATCAGGCCCCCGTTCCCGTCTCAAACCGCATACCTCCAGAGTTATGCAAAGGTCTCATGTAGGGAGAGAGGTGCACGAGGTTCCTGCCTCCGGCGCGCTAAAGCGCGGGAACGACGAAGGGGCGCACCGCACTCACGGACGTTCTCCCCGAGAGGATGTTGCGCGCTAAAGCGCGGGCTTCGCTCAACATGACAAGGGGAAGGGGGCTCGCATGACAGCCACTCCCTGCACACCCACGCCCCGCCCCCGCAGTACCCTCACCCCAACCCTCTCCCCTTGTAGGGACCTTTGCATAACCCCATCGCGCACCCCAAACCCCGCCCATTCACCCCCATCCTAACCTTCCTCCATCGAGGGGGAAGGGATCAAATAGCCCCGCACCGCATCTCCCCTCACGGTTATGCAAAGGTCCCCTTGTAGGGAGAGGGGGCCACGAGGTCCCTGCCTTCGCAGGAACGACGGGGCTGCGCCCTGTGACACGCGCCACTTACGCAGTCGTCACCCGCACGCGTACGCTGTTCCTGACGGCCTCCGGCGCGGAGTGCTATCCTGACAGGAGCGTGATAACGATGACAACCGACGCACAAGCTGCGGACCACGAGAGAGTCCCCCGCTGGTTCATGGACTTCGTCCAGGAGAACGCTCGCCAACACGCCGAGCTTGCAGACCGCATCAACGGCGTGCGAATCGAGGTCGGCGCGCAGATCGCCGGGCTCGGCGCGCAGATAGCAGAGTTGCGCGGGGAGTTCCGAGAACTGCGCGGCGAGTTCCGGTCGCTCAAGACGGTAGGCATCGTGATCGCGAGCAGCGGGGCGGTGCTGACTGCCGCAGCGGTGACGGCAGTCGCCCGCTACGTCCTCGGCGGGTGAGAGGGGGACCTTTGCGTAACCACGTCCGCACACCCCACGCCCACCCTCGCAGTACCCTCACCCCCCGGCCCGCAGGGGCGGCGCACTCCTCCCCTTGTAGGGAGAGGGGGTCAGGCGCGCCTCCCCACCACACGCCACCGCTGGATTCCAGCCTTCGCGGGAATGACGGAGCGGGGCAACCCTCAGCCACACCACACCGCAGTACCCTCACCCCCCGGCCCGCAGGGGCGGCACCCTCATCCCCTTGTAGGGACCTTTGCATAACCCATCCACACCGCCCCGGAGTACCCTCACCCTAGCCCTCTCCCCTTGTAGGGAGAGGGGATCGTCGATTGACACCCCGCGGCGCGGCTGCCTAGAATCCCTCCGTGCAAGCGACGACGCCGCGCTCCGATGTGAAACGACACCCGCGGCGTAGTGTCCCCTCTTTCGTTCCCCATTCCACGAGTGATCTCGCCCCGCGACGTGTGGCGTCGCGCGCTGCGGGCCGCGTCATTCCCGCGAAGGCGGGAATCCAGAGTGGCCGACAGGCCACGCGCGTTGCGCCGCGCCGACCGGGCTGCGCCCCACACCACCCCGCCCAGCCGGTTCACCCCCTTCCTAACCTTCCCCCATCCAGGGGGAAGGGATCAGGCGCCTCCCTCCAGCCACCCCACCGCTGGATTCCAGCCTTCGCTGGAATGACGGAGCGGGGCAGCCCACAACCGCCCACCGGCGGCTGGATTCCCGCCTTCGCGGGAATGACGGGTGGCGGTGCGGGAATGACGGAGCGGGGCAATCCTCACTCCAGCCCCAGCGGGGGCGAGGTTCCTGCCTCCGCAGGAACGACGAAGGGGCGCACCACACTCACGGACATTCTCCCCGAGAGATGTTTCGGCTTCGCTCAACATGACAAGGCCTCCAGCCACCCCCTCCGCGCGCTGGCGCGCCTGGATTCCAGCCTTCGTTGGAATGACGGGGGGCGAGGTTCCTGCCTCCGCAGGAACGACGGAGGGGGCGCATGACGACGAAGTACATCTTCGTGACGGGGGGCGTGGTGAGCTCCATCGGCAAGGGGATCTGCGCGGCGGCGATCGGGCGCATCCTCAAGAGCCGGGGGCTCACGGTCGCGGTGCAGAAGCTCGACCCGTACCTGAACGTCGACCCGGGGACGATGTCGCCGTACCAGCACGGCGAGGTGTTCGTGACGCGGGACGGCTGCGAGACGGACCTGGACCTCGGCCACTACGAGCGGTTCATCGACATCGAGCTGACGCACAACTCCAACATCACGGCGGGGCAGGTGTACACGCAACTGCTCGGCGAGGAGCGGCGCGGCGACCACCTGGGCGGGACAATCCAGACGGTGCCGCACGTGACGAACGTGATCAAGGAGTTCATGCTGCGGGCGCAGCGGAAGCCGGTCCGGGGGGCCGGGGGCAACCCTCACCCCCAGCCCCTCTCCCAGGGGGAGAGGGGGGCAGTCGCTCCCCACTCCGGCCCCACCGGGGGCGAGGTTCCTGCCTCCGCAGGAACGACGGACTCAGCACCCCACTCCGGCCCGCCGCACCCAGTACCCTCACCCCAGCCCTCTCCCCTTGTAGGGAGAGGGGGTCAGGCACCCCACCCCGCCCCAACAGCGGGGGAAGGGCCGCCGGACGTGGTGCTGGTGGAGGTCGGCGGGACGGTGGGCGACATCGAGGGCCAGCCGTTCCTGGAGGCGATACGCCAGATGCGCACCGCCGTGGGACGGGACAACACGTTCTATGTCCACGTGACGCTGCTGCCATACATCGGCGCGACCGGCGAGCTGAAGACGAAGCCGACGCAGCACTCCGTTAGAGAACTGCGCGCCATCGGCATCCAGCCGGACGCCATCGTCTGCCGCTCCGACCACCCGATCCCCTCCTCTATCAAGGAAAAGATTGCGCTGTTCTGCGACGTGGCCCCAGACGCGGTCATCCCCATGCAGACGCTCTCCAACATCTACGAGGCACCGCTGGTGCTGGAGCGGGAGGGCGTCGGGGAGATCCTCGTGCGCGAACTCGGGCTCAGCACGCCGAACGGCCCCGGCCTCTCGCGCTGGCAGGCGATGACCTACCGGATGGCGAACCCGCACGATCGGCTCTCCATCGCGGTCGTCGGCAAGTACGCCGACCTGCCGGACGCATACCTCTCGGTGCGCGAGGCGCTCCGCCACGCGTCGCTCCACTTCGACCGCGACGTGAGCATCGACTGGGTGCGCTCGGAGGACATCGAGCGGGACGGGCCGGATGCGTGGCTGGGCCACACGCTGGGCATCGTGGTGCCGGGCGGCTTCGGCAGCCGGGGCATCGAGGGGATGATCCAGACGGTGCGCTACGCGCGCGAGCGTCAATTGCCATACCTGGGCCTCTGCCTGGGCATGCAGGTGATGGTGATCGAGCACGCGCGGAACGTGCTCGGCCTCGCGGGCGCGAACTCGACGGAGTTCGACCCGGAGACGGCGCACCCGGTCATAGACCTGATGCTGGACCAGCGCAGCGTGAACGACATGGGCGGTACGATGCGGCTCGGCAACTATCCGTGCGTGCTCGCGCACGGGACCAGGGCCGCCAAAGCCTACGGCGTGCCGGAGGTGAACGAGCGCCACCGCCACCGCTTCGAGTTCAACAACGCCTACCGGGAACCGCTCTACGAGATGGGGCTGCTCGCGTCCGGCCTCTCTCCGGACGGGACGCTGGTGGAGATCGTGGAGGCGGAGCGGCACCCGTTCATGGTGGGGGTGCAGTTCCACCCGGAGTTCCGCTCGCGCCCGGAGCAGCCACACCCGCTGTTCCGCGAGTTCGCCGCCGCAGCGACGCAGGTGATGCGCGAAGGCGCGCAGCCGGAGCTGCCGATGAGCGGCTCGTAGGGCAAGCCTCACCAGGCGAGGTTCCTGCCTCCGCAGGAACGACGGGGAACGTGCAGAGCACAGTGGTGAGCCTGTCGGACCGCAACCGCTGACAGCAAACGCCCCACTCCACCCTAACCCTCACCCCTGGCCCCTCTCCCACCATTGGGAGAGGGGAAGCAGGCACCTCTCACTCCCTCCAATCCCGTCTCCGCCCCCGTTATGCAAGGGTACCCTCTGTAAGGAGAGGGGGTAGGCCGGGGCCGTGGACATACGGCACCTCCATGTGCTATATACATGGCACAGGAGCACCAGCGATGGCGACGGATGCGCAGACGAGCCCCGAAGGGGAGTGGATACCCCGCTACTTCTCCGACTTCCGGAAGGAGTTCGACGCCTTCAAGGAGGAGAACGCCCGCCAGCACGCCGACCTCGGCGGGCGGATCTCCAAGGTTGAAGGGGAACTGCGAGTAATCAAGGGCGTCACGGTCGCGATCTTCATCGCGGTGGCAGCCCCCGCCCTAAAGTACCTCATCGGTTCGTGAGAGCCGGCTCACGCAGTGCGCCCCGGATGGCACGCCCCCACTCCCCCAGCCACCGCGTACCCTCACCTCCCGGCCCGCAGGGGCGGCACACTCCTCTCCTTGTAGGGAGAGGGGATTACCCTGACGCGACAGCGCCGAAACAGGCGTCGAGCAGGGGTTGAACTCCGGCGCGCAGAGGGAGTAGACTTATAGAGTCAACGCATCGTTCGGATGCACTCTGCTTCGCGCCAGTCCCCACGAAACCCGCCAGGCAGTACAAGAGCCCCACTACAACAGTATTCGGAATCCTGCGACGGAAAGACCCGCCGTGTCCTCTTTCGACGAGGAACCTCTCCTCGACCCCATACATACAGATACCTCCGCAGCAAGCGCCGCGAGCGCCGACGGCACGCGCGCGGGTGTTATACGGGAGACCCCATCGATGAATATCGCAGACCTGCAGACCAAGACCTCTGAGCAGCTCTTCAAGCTCCTCAAAGAGATGGAGCCGGAGCGGGAGGGCCCACCCCCCAAGACCCGGGACGGCATCCTCTACGAGGTCCTCACGTCCTGGGCGGAGAGCCAGGGCCACCAACTCGCAAGCGGCGTCCTGGAAGTGCTGCCGGACGGCTACGGCTTCCTCCGCCACAACGGCCGAGCGCGGAGCCAGGCCGACACCTACGTCTCGCAGACCCAGGTGCGCCGCTACGTGCTCCGCACCGGCGACCTCGTGCTGGGGCAGGTCCGCACGCCGAAGGAGTCGGAGCGCTACCACGGCCTCACCCGCGTCGAAGCCGTAAACGGGCTGGACCCCGTGGTGGCGCGACGGCGCAAGAGTTTCGATCGCCTCACGCCCATCTTCCCCGACACGCAGATCAAACTCGAGACCACCGGGCACGATCTCGCTACGCGCATGATCGACATCCTCTCGCCGGTCGGGCGGGGCCAGCGCGGACTCATCGTCGCGGCCCCGAAGGCGGGCAAGACCACGCTTCTCAAGCAGATAGCCGCAGGGGTCACCGCCAACTACGCGGACATCCACATCCTGGTCGCGCTCATCGGCGAGCGTCCGGAGGAAGTGACCGACATCAAGCGCTCGGTGGACGGCGAGGTGTACAGCGCCACGTTCGACGAGCCTGTAGAGGACCACTGCCGCGTGGCGGAGCTGTGCCTGGAACGCGCCAGGCGTCTCGTGGAGGACGGACGCGACGTGGTCATCCTGCTGGACTCCATCACCCGCCTCACCCGGGCGTACAACATCGCGGTGCCGACGAGCGGGCGCACGCTCTCCGGCGGCATCGACCCCGTCGCTCTCTACCCGCCCAAGCGCTTCTTCGGGGCGGCGCGCAACACGGAGGAGGCCGGGAGCCTCACCATCCTGGCGGCATGCATCGTCGAGACCGGCAGCCGCATGGACGACGTCATCTACGAGGAGTTCAAGGGCACCGGCAACATGGAGCTGCACCTGGACCGCCGCCTCGCCGAGCGCCGTACGTTCCCGTCGATCGACATCCAGCGCTCAGGGACGCGCCGCGAGGAGCTGCTGCTGGACGAGCTGACGCTCCGGCAGGTCTACCTGCTGCGGCGCATGAGCTCGCTCATCTCGACGGACGCGATGAACCCAAGCGAGGCCGCGGAGCGCGTCATCGAGAGGATGAGCCGCACGAAGAGCAACCGGGAGTTCCTCGCGACCCTCACCCGCGAGATCTAGGACTCCTCTGAACAAGCGAACGTTTCCCGAGAGGATGTTGCGCGCTGAAGCGCGGACTCCGCCTCCGGCTCCGCTCAACATGACAGGCAGGGGGCGAGGTTCCTGCCTCCGCAGGAATGGCCCAGGGCCTCGTCGGGCCGCGTAAGAGGATGAAAATGGGGAGGCGCGGACTCTCTCTGGCGAGCGTCTTGGGTACGCCGACGTTCCCCGAGAGATGTTTCGGCTCCGCCTCCGGCTCCGCTCAACATGACAACCGGGGGGGCGAGGTTCCTGCCTCCGCAGGAACGACGGGGCGCTATTTTCACAAGAACGACGGAGGCGGACTTATCTAATGGACGCCGAGACTCTCGCGTATCATTTCAACAGTCACCCTCATATACGTCTTCCGTAGCCGACGGTCCTCCGAGTTACACTTCTTGCACCAGTCCTGGTATCCGTCGCTGTTGCGCGCATTGCGGCTGAAGTCAGCGACAGTCTTCACGACATCGCAACAAGTACAATACCTCGGAGGCGGCCCTTCGAGCATCGTCAGGTACCGGTAGTGTGACAGCCACGTGTCTATGTCCCTCGTGTCGTAGACCTCCCCACTCCTCACTGCCTCGGCCATCTCATGCGAACTGCAGCCGTAGCGTTGCTCGTACTCCGCGACGACCGGGCGCAATTCCTCGATGTGCTCCTCAATCGTGACCTCGCGTATGTTGAGGCGCTTGCGCAACTCCTCCATGGGCAACCGTTCGATGCCCATCTCTTCCAGGAGGTCGCGCTTCTTCTTGCGTTTCGTGCTGCTCATGGCTCGCTTCGTCCTTCCACGTTCACCATCCTACGATTCGCGTCCATCACTCACGCGCCACGATCAGTCCAGGATGACGTTATCGATCAGCCGCACCTGGCCGATGCGAACGGCGGCGGCGAGCATGCACGGTCCGCTCCCGCTCCACGGCTCCATCGTGTCGGGGTCGACCCCCGCCACGTACTCGACCGATGCCGGCGGCGACGCCTCGATCATGCGGCGGGCCGCCTCTTCCAACGCGGCCACGTCCTGCTGTCCCGCGCGGAAGCGGTCGCGCGCAGCCGAGAGAGCGCGGAACACGACCGGCGCAGCGGCGCGCCCCTCCGGCGTGAGATAGGCGTTGCGGCTGCTCATCGCGAGCCCGTCCGCCTCCCGGACCGTGGGGACGACGACGATCTCCGTGGGGATGTCGAGGTCAATCGCCAGCCGGCGCACCACCGCGGTCTGCTGGCCGTCCTTGCGTCCGAAGTAGGCCCGCTCCGGCAGCGACTGCAGCAGGAGCTTCGCCACCACCGTCGCCACGCCGTCGAAGTGGCCGGGGCGCGCCGCGCCCTCCAGCGGAAGCGCGGGGCCATCCAGGTGGACGGTGGTGACGAAGCCGGATGGATACATCTCCTCGACGGAGGGCGTGAAGACGTGGTCGACGCCCTCCCGCTCCAGCAGCGCGAGGTCGCCGAGGAGCGAGCGCGGGTAGCGCTCCAAGTCCTCGCCGGGGCCGAACTGTGTTGGGTTCACGAAGATTGTGGCGACGACGGTCGCGCACGCGTCCCGAGCGGCGCGCACGAGCGCGAGGTGGCCATCGTGCAGTGCGCCCATCGTCGGCACGAGCCCCACGGGGCGCGGTGCGTCCCGGAGCGCCGCGCGCAACGCAGCGACGACCGCTACCTGCCGCATGGGTCAGCCGTCCGCGCCGGGCAGCTCGGCCACGACCGCGGCGTCGGCCTCGGTCGTGTGGTCGGCGGTAGGGAAGCTGCGTGCGCTCACTTCGCCCTTGTAGGCGCGGAGCGCGTCGAGCGTCACGGCGTTCAGTTCCGCGAAGCGTTTGGCGTGGCGCGGCTGCCGCGTGCCCAGCCCGAGGATGTCGTGCAGCACCTGTATCTGTCCGTCGCAGCCGGGCCCGGCACCGATGCCGATGGTCGGCACAGTGAGCCTGCCCGTCACGGCCTGCGCGACGTTGCCCGGTACGGTTTCCAGGACAATGGCGAACGCCCCCGCGTCCTCGATGGCGAGCGCATCGTCCAGCAAACGGCGCGCCTGATCAGCTGTGCGTCCCTGCACGCGGTAACCGCCGAGCTGGTGGACGGACTGCGGCGTAAGGCCGAGGTGCCCCATCACAGGGATGCCGGTCTCAGTGAGACGACGCACCGTCTCCGCAACGAACGCGCCTCCCTCCAGCTTGACCGCCTGCGCGCCGCCCTCCTGCAGCAGTCGCCCCGCATTGCGCAGGGCTTCCTCCACGCTCACGCTATAGGTCATGAACGGCATGTCCGCCACGATCAGGGCGTCCTTCGCACCGCGCACCACGGCCCGTGTGTGGTGGAGCACGTCATCCAGCGTCACGGGGATGGTGGAGTCGTAGCCGAGCACGACGTTGCCGAGGCTGTCGCCCACGAGGACCACCGGGATGCCCGCCTCGTCCACGAGCCGGGCCATCGAGTAGTCGTAGGCGGTCACGCAGACGATGGGCTCGCCCGCCTGCTTCATGTCCATCAGTTTCGAGGTGCGTACCCTCATCGTTCCGCGTCTCCGTCGTTGTGTCGGGTCCCGTCCGCTCCACACCGGAGTACCCTCACTGAACGCCCCCGCACCCCGCCGCAGTACCCTCTCCCTAACCCTCTCCCCTTGTAGGGAGAGGGGATCAGACGACCCCGCTCTCTTCTCATCGTTCCGCGCCTTCGTCCTCGTATTCAGCGAACAGCGGCCTCCAGTCCATGGTCGCGCCGGGACGGCCTGCCTCGCGCGCCAGCTCCACGGAGCGCAGGCTGATCTCCCTGTAGAGCGGCAGCAGTTCAGGCGCGACGTCCCGCACCGCGTCCAGGTGCAGCCGCACCGTGCCCGCGTCGCCGCGCGAGGTCGGGCCGGTGAGCGCGGGCGCAGCGCCTATGCGCTCGATGTTCGCGACTGTCGTGCGCGCGATGTGGGCTATCGCCTGGAATGCCTGCTCCGGCGGCAGGCCGGCTCGTGTCCAGAGCGTGCGCGCCTCGCCGAGCAGCGTCGTCAGGTAGCCGCAACTCATCACGGATGCGGCGTGGTAGAGCGCGCGCGCCTCAGCGGGGACCCGCAGCGCGTGGCCGCCGACCTCCGACGCGAGCTGCTCCAGGAACGCAAGCAGGTCGCCCTCCGCCTCGATGCCGAAGGTCACGCCCGCGAGCGTCGTCTCCCCGCCGAACGTCTGGAACGGGTGCCACGACCCTACGCTCGCTCCGGCGGCGCGTGCCGGTTCGAGGGGCGCACACGTCAGCGCGCCGCTGCAGTGCACGACGCCCTGCCCTGCCTGCCACGCGACCGCCGACGCCACGTCGGCTATCGCGCCGTCGGGCGTCGTGATGAAGACGACCTCGGCGACATCTGCTGCGTCCTGCGCGGAGACTGCACGGCAGCCCGGCACGAGCGCTGCCACGCGCTCGGCCGACACCGGCGAGCGGCTCGCGACGGCGGGAACCGGGTAGCCGAGCTCGGCGAACGCAGGGGCGAGCACGCCGGCGATCCGGCCTGCGCCAATGAACGCGATGGCCGGACGCTCATCCATGACTCATGCTCCTGTACGCGGGATACCCGTGCAGGTCCTCGGCGTGCTCGATGGCCGAGACGACGGCGCGGGCGACGACCGTCGGCGTCAGCGCGCAGAGGCGCGTGAATTCCTCCGGCGCTTCGATCTCGCAGGTCGCAAGCGCGAACATCGTGTCGCCGTCGTGGGGCGTGTGCGCGGGCCTGATGGCGAGCGCGAGGCCGTCGTGCGCGAGCGTCGCCAGGCGGTTGGCCTGCGTCTTGGTCAACCGGACGTTGGTCGCGACGACGCCTATCGTCGTATTGCCAAGGGCCCTCGGCCCCTGCGCCGGGGTCCTGCCGTAGTCGTGGCTGGCGTAAAGGGCGGTACTCTCGATGGGGGCGCCGTCCGCGCCGCGCGAGCCCGCGAGCAGCGCGCCCGTGTCCGGGTCGTGCACGCCGCCGACGGCGTTGACGACGGTGAGCGCAGCGAGGACGACGCCGTCGCCGAGGTCCAGCGATGCGCTGCCGACGCCGCCCTTCATCGCGCGCTCGCGTCCGAGCGCCTTGCCGACCGTCGCGCCGGTGCCTGCGCCGACGCAGCCCTGCGACACGGGGGCATCGGTCGCCGCTTGAGCGGCCGCGTAGCCCTCAGCCGCACCGGGGCGCACCGCGCCGTTCCCCACGCCGAGGTCGAAGATGATGGCGGCAGGGACTATCGGCACGATGTGATTGCCGACGCGGTGGCCGGTGCCCCGCTCCTCCAGGAAGCGCATGATTCCGTCCGCGGAGCCGAGGCCGTAGGCGCTGCCGCCGCTCAGGACGATGCCGTTCACACCGGCGACCGTGTTCTCGGAGCGGAGGAGGTCGGTCTCGCGCGTGCCGGGCGCTGCGCCGCGCACGTCGACACCACCGGTCGTGCCGGGGGGCGTAAGCACGACGGAGCAGCCGGTGCCGTTCTCAGCGTCGGTGTAATGCCCGGCGAGCAGGCCGGGCACGTCGGTGAGCGTGCCGTTCATGGGGGAAGCCCTTGTCCGTACTGCCGTACCGGTCGATTGCGATCCGGTCGGCGCTCCGGGCCCTCCGGCGGGATGAGGCTCGCCGCCCATTCTCGGGTCGGCGGCTGGGTGAGGATACGGATGCAGGGGTGCGGGCGTCAAACGGGGGTGGGGCTCTCAGTACAGGTCGAGCGTAACCCTGTTCTGTCTGGCATCCAGCGTGCACAGATAGTCGTTGAGGATGTTGCGTCCCAGTATCGACGGGAGCCTCGTAAGTGTCCCCGCGTTCTCGACGGCAGCAATGAGGAGCGTGGTGAACACGTCGCGCCACTCGTCGGCGCCCTCGTCGTAGAAGGTGATGCGCGCATCCTCCTCCACCACGCGCATACTGCCGCCGATGCCGGTGTAGAAGCGCTCCCGTTCCCGGAGGGCGCCAACGTCGATGCCGAACTTGAGCACGTCACCCGGGCTGAGCATGGTCGCGTCCGCGCCCGTGTCGACCAGGAAGTCCAGATCGAACGCCAGTCTCTGCGAGAGAAGATAAACCCGCGCCCCAACGAAAGGCGCGGGTGGGTTGCCCTGCATGTAGCGTCCCGTTATGGCCATGCTAGATGATGATCATCAACGGCTCTCTGGTGATGAACGCAGTGGCAGCATGAGCCCTCGGGATGCCCCTGTCATCCATCGCGGCCAGCACCTCTTCCTGGGTGCCTCCCACGAGCACCTCTCCCTTGTAGACGGCAACGTAACAGTCGCCGTGCTTGCTCCGCATCTCGTCCGTGATGGAGCCAAGGTAGCGGCTGTCCTCGACGAACTGCAGGTGCGCTGCTCGCTCGTGCTCCTCGTCGAGCGATTCCAGCCACGCGCGGTACTCTTCCGGTATGGCTGCGTTGTCCGGTTTCATCCTGTCTCGCGACCTCCGACAGGCCAAGTGTATCAGGAGTTCCTGACAGACGGGGCTTGCGGAATGCGTCTCTTCAGCCGCCCTGTTTGTTTGTATTGCGAACCGGTTTGCCGTATGGTAGTTTGCAGTACAAACCAGACGGCCACGCCAACGCGGAGGACGGCCGGAGGAGGTGCGCGATGCAGGCAGCGAACGGGGAAGGACAGGGGCTGACGCCCGGAGAGGGGTGGGAGGCGGTCTACGAGACGATGGAGCGCGGGCGGAGCTCGATGTACCTCGCAGGGACAACGGCGATACTGCTGCTGTGGGGCATGATCGTGTCGCTGGGGTACTTGTCCCAGCACGCCATCGAGACGTGCGCACCCGGGTTCGCGGATGAGCGTCCGTGGTTCCCGGGGCCGTTGTGGGGCGTCCTGTGTACGGCGGGGATGGTAGGCAGCGCCATCATCGGGAACCGCGCGAGCAGGGGAATCGCATCGGGGCGCGCCGCCCGCAGCGCAGGCCTCCGGGTGTTCTTCTTCTGGCTCGCGGTGGTCACGGCGGCGTTCGTGGTCCCCGGGGGAGCCGGGATGTGGAACGAGGACGCAGGGGACAAGATACCGGGCGTCGTCATCGGTATCATCGCGCTGGGGCACGTCCTGTTCGGCATCATGACGCGGCCGATTATCGCGGCTATGGGCGTGGGCATCGCGGCGGCGTTCTATCCGCTGTACCACTTCACAGGCGACGCGGCGCTTGCGGTGTCGGGAGCGGTGGCCGTGACGCTGCTCGGCGCGGCGTGGATGCGCAAGAGCGGCGTGCTATGACCGACGAGCCCATCGTCCTGAACGAGACGATCCACCAGTCGACGCGGTTGCGCATCATGACGCTGCTGGCCGCCGAGCCCCAGACGGACCGGCTCGCGTACACGTTCATCCAGCAGACGCTCAACCTGACGGGCGGGAACATGACCACGCACCTGAGAAAGCTGGAGGAGGCCGGGTACGTCGCGATGGCGAAGGAGTTTCAGGACGCCAAGCCGCGGACGTGGGTGGAGGCGACGCCGGAGGGGCGGCGCGCGTTCGCGGAGTACGTCGTCAACCTGGAGCGAGCACTGAACTGGCGACCGGGCGCGTAGGGCAGAACGAGGGGCCTAACGGCGAGCCGAAACGCCGCGCCGCGCACGTCGACGCCACCCGTGGTGCCGGTGGGCGTAAGCACGACGGTGCAGCCGGTGCCGTTCTCAGCGTCGGTGTAGTGCCCGGCCAGCAGGCCGGGCACGTCGGTGAGCGTGCCGTTCATGGGGGAAGCCCTTGTCCGTACTGCCGTACCGGTCGATTGCGATCCGGTCGGCGCTCCGGGCCCTCCGGCGGGATGAGGCTCGCCGCCCATTCTCGGGTCGGTGGCGGGGTGAGGATACGGACGATGAGGTGTGAGCGTCAAACGGGGGTGGAGGGTGCCCAGAAACGTATGCTACGCTGCCAGGACAGGGGACAGGAGCATGGCTCGCTGTCCCAAGGAAGAGTGAGGAGACATACCGTGGACGGGCAAGTGAGCAAGTACGAGGCAGCGGTTGATGACTCTAACCTGGACTGGGACCAGATAACGGCGGCACATCTCCAGTTCTGCAAGGACAGCGATCTCGTCGACCAGATCAAGGACCAGCAGCGCGATATGTACGCGGACCGCTGGGTCGCGGTCTACATGGAGCAGGTCGCGGCGTACGGCGCGGTGCTGGAGGACGTCCTGGCAGAGCTGGACAGCAAGGGTGTTCCCCGCTCCCACACTGCGCTGAAGTATGTCGCCAAAGAGCCTATGCGGATGATCCTGTAACGTGGCTATCAGGGGCTACTGGGACACGGACGAGCCGTCCGCGCCGTATATCAGGTCAACGCTTTACGTCCCAGGGCTCAGACTCGTAGCCGAGGTGGACTTCCTCGTCGACACCGGCGCAGACGCCACTTCACTCCATCCCTACGACGTGAGCAGGACCGGCATCGACCCTAGCACCCTCCCCGGAACGCTCCGCACCGCCAGCGGTATCGGAGGCCAGATGCGGTATATCGAAGCAGGTGCTTTCGTCTACCTGTACGACACGGAGGCAAGCGACTGGCACCGTTTTCCTGTTCTCCTCGCCGTGTCCGCCGACGCGCCACCCGACCCCGGCAACAGAATCCCCTCCGTGCTGGGTCGCGATGTCCTCAACGACTGTTTGTGCACCTTCGACTCCCGCCGGGAGAGCGTCACCCTCGAACCTTACGAGCGCGAGTCCCGGCTCGTAAGGCCGGCATAGGCCCACGCTGCCGCGTGTCCTCATAGCTAGACGGCGAGTCGGAACGCCTCAAGCGAGTGCGGGCGTCACCATGCCCAGCCTCTCGGAGAGGCGGTCCTAGGCAATCTCAAGGTCGTACTGGCTCTGCAGCCCCATCCAGAACCCGGCGGAGTTACCGAAGAAGCGCGAGGACAACAGCGCCGTCTCCGCCGTGATGGAACGCTCCCCGTGCACAATCGAGTGGACCCGGCGCGCATCCACCCCGATAGCCTTGGCAAGCCGGTACCGGTGATATTCATCGGCAGGAGGAATTCTTCGTTGAGTATCGCTCCCGGATGGATGGGAGGCAGTTTCACCGTGTTGTGTGCCGTGGTGCTGGTCATGGTCGGTTGCGCTCAATGGTAGCAGGCGTAGTTCTTCCCATCCCGCCTTCGCTCGTCGTGGTTCGACAGGCTCACCATGAACGGGCTCGAATCCACGCTATGCTCTAGGGTGCTCTGAACAAGGGACGGACGCACGCCCCGCGCCCCGCCAACCCTCACCCCAGCCCTCTCCCGCCATCGGGAGAGGGAGCAGGCGACCAGCCTCTCAACCAACCCCACTGGGTGCGCTGACGCGCGCACCTGGATGCTAGCCTTCGCTGGCATGACGGGCTCCGACCCCCCGCCAGGGCTGCGAGGTTCCTGCCTCCGCAGGAACGACGGGCACGGTCGACAGGCTCACCATGATCGGGCTATCCCCGAGAGATTTCTCGGCTCCGCTCGAAATGACAACGCTTCCCACGCCCACCGCCGCACCAACCCTCACCCCCGGTCCCTCTCCCTGAGGGAGAGGGGGGCAGGCGGCCCGTCCCGTTCCCAATCGCACTGTCAGCCAGTTACGCAAAGGTCTCCTCAAGGGAGAGGGCGCGCTGAAGCGCGGGCCAAAGCGCGGACCGGGCGGCGGGCAGCGTCCGCTATCGAGAGAAGTCGTATACTCCGGCGCATATCCCCAGTGAGGCATGACCATGCGCAACGGCTACCGGATATTCGACGCGGACACGCACTACCATGCGTCCGCCGAAACGCTCGAGCCCTTCCTCGACCCCATGCTCCGCGACATGAAGGACGAGTTGCAGACGCGTGAGTTCCGCATCGGGTGGGCCGGCGAGCAGATGCCGGAGCCCTATACCCACCTCTACCGTTTCGGCGAACAGGGCGGATGGGGCAATGCGCCTCCCCGCATCCTCGGTGAGGCGGGGCCGCGCCCTGACGTGCAACGCCACTACCAGAACTTCCAGGGCGCGACCTTCCCCACGCCCGGCGGCGCCGACTGGGACGCCGACATCCGGGTCCGCGACATGGACGAGGAGGGAGTGGACATCCATCTCCTGGTGCCCGGCGCCGCCTCCGGCCACCCGGACCCCGCCGTGGACATGGCGATGCTCCGCAGCGTCCACCGCCAGATAAACGACATGTGCTCCCGGCACCCCGGACGGTTGATGTCGCTCATCCTCGCGAATGCACGGGACGTCGAGGGCTCCGTACTGGAGATCAAGCGCTACGCGGACTCTCCCTGGGCGAAGGGCGTGTGGGTGAACCTGCCGCTCGACTATCCCGTCGACCATCCCGACCTGCACCCCATCTGGGCCGCAGCCGACGACGCAGGTCTCACCGTAGCCCATCACAGCTTCGCCACCGGCTACCCCGGCTACCGCGACCTCTGGGGCAACCCGTTCGTCGGGCGCACCGCCTCACACCCGTGGGCAGCGATGCGCATGATCTCGGCTTTCCTCGGCGCGGGCCTGCTCGACAAGTACCCGAACCTCAACCTTGCCATTATGGAATCGGGCTTCGGCTGGCTGCCGTTCTGGATGAAGCGGATGGAAGACCAGGTGCACTACATGGGCTACGTCGCCGACGGTCTGCGCACCATGGAGGAGTACATGACCGGCGGGCGCTTCTTCGCAGCGATCGTCATCCACGAGGGCGAGCAGATGACGCGCATGGTCTCCGAGTTCATGGGCGATCACGTCCTCATGTTCGGCTCCGACTACCCGCACTCCGAATCGCGGTTCCCCAACTCTGCGGACATCGTCCTCGGCTGGGACAGCCTCGGCGAGGAGCGGATGCGCAAGCTCATGTGGGAGAACGCCGCGCGGTGCTTCCGCCTGGCGTAGCGGCATGCCCCGCCTGCGCGTTCAATGTCGTGCCTGAGAACGAGGGGGACGGTGCGTGCTACCATTGGCGCGCCGGAGGAACAGGACAGCTAAAGACGCCCATGACCACCGCATCACCAGCAGCCGACGTAGTCGTCGTCAGCAAACCGAAGCGCGTGGCCGGAGTCATCGTCACCGGCCACGGCTTCCAGCACATGTACGCGGACGGGTTCCTCGTGCTGCTGCCCATCATCCAGGACGTGTTCGGGATGGGGCCTGTCGCGCTTGGCATCCTGTCGGCGTCCCGGCAGGCGGCCGGCGGCCTGCTGAGCATGGGCGGCGGCTTCATGGTGGACCTCTTCGCGGGGAACCGGGGCATCTTCCTCGCCGGAAGCCTGTTCTCCATGGGCTTCGCCTACCTGCTGGCGGGCATCGCGCCGAACGCCGCCGTCCTCATCGCCGCGGTGTCGATCGGCTCGGCAGCGGGGTCGTTCTGGCATCCCGTGGGGCTTGGCATCCTGTCGTTCACGTTCCCGAAGGACCGCGCCTTGCTGATGTCGCTGCACCGCTCCGCCGGGAGCCTGGGGGAAGTGATAACCCCGTTCCTCGTTGCCGGAGCGCTCGTGTTCACGACGTGGAACGGCGTACTGGTGGGCGGCTTCTTCGTCATCGCCGTCGTCTCGGCCACCATCCTGTTCGTGCTGGCGCGGCTGGGACTCCCGCGCCGGGAGACCATCTCCCGGACCGCCGGGGCGCAGTTCAGGAGCATCAGCGGGCTGTTCACCAACCGCGCGCTGCCGGTGCTGCTGATCGTGTCCGGCCTGCGCGGCATGGCCGACCGCGCCATCGTGTTCTTCCTCCCCGTACTCATCGCCCAGCTCCTGCGGGAAACCGAGGCCGACCCGAGCAATGCGCGCATCGCCGCGGTCATTGCGCCGTACCTCGCGCTGATGGTCGGCACGTCCATAGTCGTCTCACCGCTCATCGGCATGTTTTCGGACAGGGCCGGGCGCAAGCCGGTGCTCGTGGGCGTGCTCTTCTTCTCAACGGTCATCACCGGCATCATGAGCTTCACGGCGGAGCTGGGCGCGGTCTTGCTCGTGCTGGTCGGCCTGCTCGGCATCGTCCGCTTCGCAGGGGCGAACCTCGCGCAGGCGGCGTCGCTGGACGTCGCCGAGGGACGCCACATCGAGGGGAGCATGATCGGCCTGATGTGGGGCAACAACGCGTTCTTCGGCGCGTTCTCCCCGCTGCTGCTCGGCATCATCATCGCCCAGTTCTCGCCACCAGGCACGGACGACTACCGCCTCATCTTCCCGTACGCCACCGTGATGGCGCTGCTCGCGACGGTGGCGGCGCTCTTCCTGCCTCACATCGGGAACCCGCGCCAGAGGTCCGCGTAGGCGCTGCGTCGCGTCGCACTCTCGTTGACGGAGGCGGCTGGGCGTCCCTATCATTGAAAGGCTGCGCACCGAGTCGAGCGGCTGGCTCCCCGGCGTGCCCGGTGGCAACGTAGCTCAGCGGCAGAGCGGGCGCTTCATAAGCGCTAGGTCACAGGTTCGAATCCTGTCGTTGCCACCAACATCCTGGCCGCAACCTAACCGGCAGTGAACCTGTCCATCTGCTCGACGTTCGCTCGCAGCATGCCCTGCTCCAAAACCAACAACCCCAGACTACGCAGGTAGTTCATGTCCCTGCTCAGCGTTTTGGCCCCCACACCACGGTAGAAACGCGCCAGTGGGTGGGCTCCATGCTGGAGGTCCCGCAGCGGTATCTCTTCTCCCACCAAGTCAAACAGGAACATGAGCTGCCGTTCGCCTGTCTTCGTCCCCAGGCGGCCTTCATTGAGGAGCGTCGCGCGCGCGAAGTCTCTGAAGGCGAATATGCGGACAGAAGCAAGTACTTCTCGATGCACCTCTCTCAATTCCGCAGCAAGGCCCTGGAGTGCAAAATCGACGAATGGTGTGACGTCCGGGTCCGAGGCAAACCGCACGTAGCTGAGTAACTCCACGTACTCAGGGCGATGCTGATAGTAGTAGTTGGCCAACGAGTAAAAGCCCCTGGCATTCACTCCCGCCTGGTAGAGCAAGAAACTCTCCACTGCGCGCGAAGTGCGTCCGTTGCCATCCCCGAACGGGTGGATGCTGACCAGCAGGAAGTGTGCTATCACCGCCTGCACGATGGGGTCCAACTCCCTCCCCTGACCCTCGTTCAGCCAGGAGATCAGGCCGGACATCAGCGTCGGAACGCCAGTGTGCTCCGGTGCCCGGTAGTCTCCGGCGGTAACGTTAGCTGCGCGATAGCGACCAGGCTCGTTGTTGGGGTATGCGATGCCATCCGTCAGTATGGCGTGGAAGCGTCTGACGAGTGATTCCGTCAGCGGCAGAGCAGATCCATTCCGCAGGACACCCTCGACGTACCGCATCAGTGCGTGGGCGTTACGAGTCTCGCGCTCCTCCCGTTTGCGGTCCCCGGAGAGAACGGGCGTGCCCTCCGGCGTACCGATGACTGCCTCCACCTCCTCCTCTGAGAGTTCAGTGCCCTCTATGCCTGTCGTGCCACGCACCGCCCGCATGATGTTGAGCGCGTGAAGGCGGCGCTCGATGTACGGCGGCAATGGGATGCCCTGTATCACACCCGCAAACGCCCTGACCTCCGCCAGATTACGAATCAAGCTCGGACGAGAGGAGTTCACTGTCAGGGCGAAATGGACGTCCCACACGGGCAATGGAGTGCTCCCTGCACTCGGACGATGTCCAGGACATTGTCCGACCAGTCAAATCCTATGAGCATGATAATAGACTGGCCCACGCTATCTGGCAACCGGACAGTATCAAGGACAATGTCCACAGTATTGTCCGCGCCTCACGCGTCCTCCGAATGCACCGACGATGCGCCCTCGTCTATCTCCCGCGTGGACGGTGCGCCAGGCGCGCGCTTGCCCTGCAGGCTCTCCCGCGCCATCCCGAAGATGAGCAGCGCGGAGAGCACGTGCAGCGGAGCGAAGAACCAGAACGCTATCCCCGGTGAGTAGGCGCTTGCAATGATTGCGGCCATGGGCGGCGACGTGAGCGCTCCCAGCTCGCCGACCCCGCGCCGGATAGCCTGCAGTTGTCCCCGTACGTGCGTCGGCACGACGTCGTAGGTGTAGATCGTCATCGCGCCCATCGCCAGTCCGTTCGCCAACCCGACGAGGCACATCACGGCGAAGAGCGTGGGGATGTTCGTCGCCAGGGGAAAGGCTATGAAGGCGACGGTGGAGAACACGGCGGCAGGTCCGGCCGCCCACTTCCGCCCCAGCTTGTCCGAGATGATGCCTGTCGGCGCAATCATCAGGAACGTCGTCAACCCTGCGACGGTGAACAGGGCTCCGGTGATCGACGCGGAGTATTCCAACTGACTCTGCACGTAGAGCGGCAGCATGGTATTCGTGACCTGCCCACGGATCATCTGCGCGAACGTGGAGTAGAAGAGGACCACGTAGGTGGCACGGAAGTAAGGGTGTATCTGGCCAATAGCACGCAGGTCGAACAGCGGCGCGGAGGAGCGGCGGGGTTTGGGGCGGTATACCTCCCGGTGCAGCAGCGATATGACGAGCACAACCGCCGCCATGCCTGCGTAGACGAAGAAGAGGCCGCGCACGCCCACGAGGTCCGTCAGTACGCCGCCGATCGCCGGGCCGAACGCCATACCCGTGCTGCCGATGCCCATGAGCGCACTCATCTGCCGCCCGCGCTGGTCCCGCCGCACCATGTCAACCGCCGCGACCTCGCGACCGAACATCCAGGTGCTCATGCCGATGCCCCAGAAGAACTGCGTGACGATGATGACGGTGAAGCTCGGCGCGACAGCCGCGGTGAAGGTGCTCACCGTCGCCAACGCGGCCCCGCCTACCATGAGCGGCCGCACTCCGAACCGGTCGACGATAGCGCCGGTAGGGAGCATGGAGAGCGTGCGCCCGAGGAGCTGGCTCGTTATGACCTGCACGGCGAGCGCTTCCGAGACGTTGAACGTTCGAGCGATAGCGGGAAGCGCGGGGATGATCATGCCCTGCCCCATGCTCATCAGCATGGACGGCAAGTAGATGTAGAGCGCCGCTTTCAGAAGCGGCGGCCTGTCGGAGCGCACGAGAGAGGCCTTCCTTACGGCGGGGAGTGCGGCGTTTCTGCCGCATCCGTATGGTAGCAGCCTACCGGACCGGCATGCTTTCCGCGGCAGGCGGGGGAGCACCCGGCGCGCGCCGGGCGGGCAGTCCCTCCCGCGCGAAGAAGACGAGCGCCAGGCCAGCACCCGCCAGCAGCGGGAAGAACACCCAGAACGAGACCGCCGGGCTGCTCACGCTTGCGACCGCTCCCGCGGTGAGCGGCCCGACTATCGCCCCTACCTCACCGAAGGACCGGCGCAGCGCCTGCAGTTGCCCGCGCAGGTGTACCGGCACGATGTCGAACGTGTAGGTGGTCATGGAGCCCATCGCCATGCCGCTGGCGAACCCCATGAACACCAGCACCGCCCCGATGGCGACCGGGTTGTCCGCGAACGGGAGGAGGAGGAACGTGATGCCCGCGACGAGGGCCGAGGGCGCCGCAACCCACTTCCGACCACGTTTGTCCGAGACGAACCCCGCAGGGAGGATGATTGCGAACGTCGCGATGGCGTGCACGGTGAACAGCAGCCCCGTCACCGCGGGGGAGTACCCCAACTCGCTCTCGACGTAGAGCGGCAGCATGGTGTTCGTGACCTGCGTTCGCAGGAGCACTCCGAACGTGGATATGAACAGGATGAAGTAGGTGAGCCGGAAGTAGGGATGTATCTCCCTGAAGGCGGTGAAGTCGAACATGGAGCGGTTGCTCTTCGGCCGCTCTATCCGTACGGCCCTGTGCATGACCGCCAGGAGAAGTATCACCGCATTGATCCCCGCAAAGATGAGGAAGAGCCCCCGCACGCCGACAGGCTCCGTGAGGAACCCGCCTATCGCAGGCCCCAGGGCCATCCCCACGCCGCTGATGCCCATGAGCGTGCTCATCGCCCGGCCTCGCTGCTCGGCGCTCACCATCTCCGCCACCGCGATCTCACGCCCGAACATCCACATGTTCTGGCCGAAGCCCCAGACGAACTGCGTCACCAAGAGCAGTGCGAAGTTCTGCGTGGCGGCCGCACCCAACAAGCAGACCACGGATACGAGGGCGCCGACCACCATGGGCGGCTTCGGGCCCCAGCGGTCGACGATCGCACCCGTTGGGATGAACGCGATGAACTTGCCCACCTGCTGGATGGTGACCACCTGCACCGCCAGTGCGGCGGATACTGCATACGTCTCCGCCAGGTTAGGCAGAGCAGGTATGAGCATCCCCTGCCCAAGCATCATCAGCAGGGACGGGACATAGATGTGGAGCGCCCCGCTCCAGAACCTCCTGGACATGAGCAGAGAGACCCTCGCAGGCGTGATGGGGTTTCTCAGGCTATCACGCGCCGCGACTCCGGCGCTTGCAGGGGAAGGCACGCCTCCCGAGCCGGCGATGCGGTCCGCAGGGCGCAGGCTGTATACCGCCGAGGCCGTTACGCAAGCCAGTCACGCCCAGCGAGTGGTCCCAGTCTCGTGGGCTGGAGTTGTGCTACCGGCGCCGCGGGCCTAGAACCGGTACAGCGCATCTCCCGGCGCAGGCTTGGCCGGGCCTCCGCTGAAGCCAGCAGGGGTGCCGTCAGCGCGCCAGCAGGCCGCGCCGTGAATCACTCCTCGCTGGTGATCAAACAGTACGCCGTTCATCCCTCCCGCTACCTTCGCGACCTCCTCCACGTCGTGCCCCATCGCCTGCAGCCGTTCCCGCACACGCGGCGCGATACCGCCCTCGACCTCCAGCGACTGCCCCTGTGTCCACACTCGCGGGGCTTCCACCGCCTCCTGGAGCGTCATGCCGTGGTCGATGACGTTCACGATCGCCTGCAGCACCGAGGGGAAGATCCGTGTCGCACCCGGTGTGCCAAGCGCCATGAACGGCCTGCCGTCCTTCATCACTATAGTGGGCGCCATGCTGCTGACCATTCTCTTACCGGGTGCAATCGAATTGGAGTTGCCTGGGTGTGGATCGAAGATGTCCATTGTGTTGTTCAGAAGCATACCCGTGCCCGGAGTCGTCACCCTGGAGCCGAACGCCGCGTTCAAGGTCTGCGTCGTCGACACCACGTTGCCGTCGGCGTCCGCAACAGTCAGGTGAGTCGTGTTCGCGCCCTCTCCCCCGTACGCCGAGTGGTTGCCGTAGCTGTAGCTGCGTGCCGAGTCAGTGTCGATCTCGCCGCGCCGCGAACCCGCGTACTCCCTGGCCGTAAGCGCCGCCACGGGCACGTCGACGAAGCCGGGGTCACCCAGGTACTCGAACCTGTCCGCGAACGCGATCTTCATCGACTCCGCCAGCAGGTGCACGCCCTCCGCCGTGCCGAACCCCGCTCCGGCCACATCGAACCCTTCGAGAATGTTCAACATCTCTACAATCGCCGTCCCGCCCGAGCTGGTTGGCGCCATCGAGACTATCTCGTATCCGCGATACGTGCCCCGTACGGGCTCCCGCAGGTGTATCCGATAGTCGCGAAGGTCGTCGGAAGTGATGATCCCGCCGTTCACGGCCATGTCTTCAACCACCTGCTCCCCGATACTGCCCGTGTAGAGCACGTCCGGTCCGTGTCTCGCGACAGATTCCAGTGTGTTGCCGTAGTCCGCCCTGACAATCCAGTCGCCAACACACGGTGGCAACCCGCCTGGAAGGAACACATCCGCACTGGCCGGGAACATCGCCAGGTCTTCGCGGCTCTGGTGGATGATGTCCACCAGGTACTGACTGGCCAGAAAGCCGCGCTTCGCGTATCGAATGGCTGGCTGGATCACCGTGTCCAGCCCAAGCCTGCCGTACCGCTCCTCGGCATAGCACCAGCCCTTCAGCGCTCCGGGCACTCCAACTGACCTGTATCCCACAAGGTTGGCGCGGTCTGCGGTCTCCATGTAGTCCGGCCAGGCATCAGAGACCGTCTCGTACATGTCCGGGGTCGCCGCATGAGGCGCGACCGAGTAGTTGTCGATATTCACGAACTCGTCGTCTGAGGCGTTGTAGAAGTTGATGAACCCAGCCCCGAAGATGCCGACCATCATCGGTTCCACGACACTCAACGCGAACGCAGACGCCACAGCAGCGTCCATCGCGTTCCCGCCCATCGCGAGCATCTCCAGACCAGCAGCCGACCCCAGCGGGTGATTCGTGGCCACCATACCGTTCGTGGCTACCGCGTCGTGCTTGTACGTCTGGAACGGGCTTCCGGCTTTCGTTTTCCAGGTCATGGCGATGATCCCTCTCCGCGTAGAGACTACCCCATCCTATTGCCGGCGTAGGCGCCGGGCAACGCAGTGCCCCTTCCCCAACCCTTCCCACGGGCGGTGTGGCAGCGATGCGCGCCGCCGGACGAGGCAGGCTGTACACTATCGTTTCAGGGGCGAATAGCTCAGCGGTTAGAGCGCCTGTCTTACACACAGGAGGTCGCAGGTTCGATCCCTGCTTCGCCCACCAGGGAACAACGGCTGGTGATTCAAGTGTACGAATCGCCTTCGATGGGGGGAAGGTGGATATAGTGGAACGCTACCCCAGCTACCATCCTCGAGACTATCCAACTGGTGTCTCCGAATTCGTCAACACCTTACCGCCTGAGCGCCGAAGGGAAGTTCTGGCCGCCATCATTGAGGCGCATTTTCGAGGAAAGGCGGAGGAAGTTTGGGTCCGGCGACAGGAACAAGGGATGCTTGAACTACCTGACATTCTCTATAAGTATGTTCCAAGCAAGTCCCTAGACTACGGACTACCGACGACTCTACGTGCAACACAGCCAGCAGCATTGAACGACGCCATGGAGGGCAATATCAGGACTTCCATGGAAGGCAGAATAGACCAAGATTACTGGTATGAGATGTTGTCGCGGAAGCTGAGCGACATTTTCGGCGACCACGCTTTGACGGATGACGAGATGGATAGGCGAAAGCGGCAGTACGGAGATCCAAGGGTCTCTACCATTATCCGGGAGTACCTCTCGGGACTCGTTGGCGTTGTTTCGTTCTCTTCCGACCCGCTGATACCCACTATGTGGGCACACTATGCTAGGAATTCCGGCTTTGTGGTTGGTTACAGGACCAGCGAAATGAGATCCCTCGGATTGGACTTGCGGCGTGTGCTCTACCTGGAGCTGGCACCTGTCTACTATCCGACGCGTGACAACATCGTTAGGTTGCAGTTCGTCGACGAAGAGCGTCGCAAAGAACAGGCACTGACCGGTAGTAACAATTCGGGGACACCTCTCCTGTCCAACGATGTGGACTTCTTTGAGCTACGGAAGGATTGGACGGAATTGGCAAAGGCACTGTTTGTCAAGGGCGCGACTTGGCAGGCCGAGAAGGAAATCAGGCTCCTGGTAGATTTGCGGGGTACGCGCACTCTCGGCGAAGAAGATGAGAGCGGATGCGCGATACACAGCTTTGACGTCCCTACCGAAGCAATCGAGGAGGTCTATGTTGGCTTCAATACACCAAGTGCGGCAGTCGCTAGAATTAGGCAGGTCGTCGGTGTGGGTGAAGGCAAGTGGAACTTGATATACACGGATTCGCACGCCTATCGGATGGAAACACCCTTGACTGTCGGTGAGAATCGGACCAAGTAGGTGGGGGGACACTCTGCCTTAGCGTCCGAATCCTGAGATCCATTCGGCGATGGAGGCGTGCCCCTCGTAGACTTGGTGCGCGTCGACGCCATCCCCAGGAAAGAGCTTAGGCCGGCTTCGGAACACGCATGCGACATATGATCAGGATTGCCCCACGCGATGGGCCTGCCGCCAACGATGCTGGCGTCCGTGTGAAGCTCAGAGGCTGCCCAACCACATCTCGAAGATAGTTCTGTCTATCGTCAAAATAGGCCCACCAGACCATGCTGAGTCCATAACTCGCCCGTTGAGCAGGGTCCGAGGCCAAGTCAACCGGCGGCGTGAGTGTCCTACTTCGAGCCTGTTGGTAGCGCCTGCCGGAAGGAGCGATGGTAGGCTACCGCAGTCCGACATCGCAGCCTCGGGCTCAGCACCTTCGACGGCTGCAGCAGTTGGCCTTGGCACAGGAGGAGCCGTGTGACGAACATCATTGAGGCGCGGGAAGTGGTGAAGACCTACCGGGCGGGCGAGGTAGAGGTGCATGCCCTGCAAGGCGTGGACCTCACCATAGGCAGGGGGCAGATGGTTGCGGTGATGGGGCCGTCCGGCTCCGGCAAGACCACGCTGCTCAATACCTTCTCCGGCATAGATGACGTTACGAGTGGAGAGGTCGTCATAGACGGCGCGTCCGTGCATGAGATGTCGGACGGGGAACGCACGCGATTCCGCGCGATGAGCATGGGGTTCGTGTTCCAGGCCTACAATCTGCTGCCGGTGCTCACCGGCGCGGAGAACGTGGAGTTGCCGATGTTGCTCGCGGGCCACGGTCAGGCGAAGGCCCGGGCACGGGCAATGGAAGTGCTGGAGATGGTGGAGCTCGCGGACCAGGCGAACAAGCGGCCTGCGGAGATGTCGGGTGGCCAGCAGCAACGTGTGACGATAGCGCGGGCGCTGGTGAATGACCCCGCCATCGTGTGGGCGGACGAGCCGACGGGCGCACTGGACAGCGAGACCGGCACGCACATCATGGACCTGCTGTGCCGCCTGAACAATGAACGCGAGCAGACCTTCGTCCTCGTTACTCACGACTCGGTGGTCGGCTCCCGCGCGGGACGGATGGTGCGGATGCGCGACGGCCACATCGAGAGCGACGAGACGCTCTCGGCTGATGGGAAGGGCAACTGACGGTGGAGACGCTCTTCGGCATACCCATCGGCACCCTGACCGCCATCCTCACGGTTGTGTTCCTCGCCGCCGCCGCGGTGACGGTCTTTTTTGCCCTGCGCAACCCCGTTGTGCTGAAGATGGCAGTGCGGAACATCCCTCGGCGGCGTGCGCAGACCGTACTCATCGTCGTAGGCCTCATGCTGGCAACGCTCCTCTTCTCCGCGTCGTTCGCCACCGGCGACACGCTCGCGCACTCGGTGCGGGTGCTTGTCGTCAAACAGCTGGGGCATCTCGACGAAGCCGTCTTCTCTGAAGAGCGGGATGCGTCCGGCGTGCGGGCGTTCATCCCCGCGGAGACCGCGGACGCCGTGCGTGAGGCGCTCGCCGGCGCGCCTGTGGACGGAGTCATGCCTCTAATCAGCCTGTCGGCGCCTGCCATATTGCTCGCGTCGGAGCGCAACATACCGAGGCTGCAGGTGCAGGGACTGGACCTTGCACACACGGGTGGCTTCGGGGGCTACTTCGGTGCGGACGGCGGCGAACTCGACCTCGGGGCGCTCGGAAGGAACGAGTTGTACCTGAGCGCCAACGCCGCCGAGGACTTGCGTGCCGAGCTAGGGGACCAGATCGCGCTCTTCTTCGAGGAGATACCAGTGACGGTAAGCGTCGCGGGCGTCTTCGACGAAGGCGGGGCTACCAGTTCCCAAGCCCCGCTGTCGGTGATGCGCCTGGGCGATATGCAGGCGCTGCTGGGGGAGCAGGGGAACATCAACTACGTATTCATCTCGAACGAGGGCGATGCCATCTCAGGCGCGCGGCACACGGAAGCAGTGCTGGGCGCCTTCGAGGACCTCCGCGACGAACGCGGACTGGACTACAACGACGTCAAGCGGGATGGCCTCGAGGAGGCCGACGAAGCAGGTGACCAGTTTGCGAGCATCTTCCTGCTATTCGGGACGTTCTCGGTCATGGCGGGCATCCTGCTCATCGCGCTCATCTTCGTGATGCTGGCGGCTGAACGGAAGCGCGAGCTGGGTATCGCGCGGGCGGTGGGCGCACAGCGCGGGGACATCGTGCGGCTGTTCACGTTCGAAGGCGCGGTGTACTCGCTCGCGGCTGCGGCAGTCGGCAGCGTGCTGGGCATCGTGGTCGGCCTCGTGATGGTGCGCGTCATGGCTGCTGCGCTCGGGGCGATAGACGAATTCGACGGCTTTGAGATCGCGTTCTCGTTCCGGTGGCAGAGCCTGCTGCTCGCGTACACGCTGGGGATGGTGGTGACCTACCTCGTGGTCGTCATCTCCGCCGCACGAGTGAGCGCGCTGAACATCGTGCGCGCCGTGCGCGACATCCCGGAACCGCCCAGCGAGGGTCATCGTCTGCGGGAATACTGGGGTGCGGCAGGCAGTGCGTACCTGGACGGCTTGCGAGCGATACCGCGCCTGCGTCCGCTCCGCCTGTTGCGGCGGCTGTTGTTCAGTGGGCCGTGCGCCATCGTGAAACTGACGTGGGCGCTGTTCATTGCCGGCTATCTCATGGTTGTGTTTGGCGTTCTGCTGACGCTCAACGGCATATCGACGGAGCAGCTGGGACTCTTTTCCATCGGCCTGTCGCTCGTGGTGGTCGGCGTGCCTCTGGCGCTCAATCACGCTGTTCGGCTGCCGGACCGCATCGCGTACACGCTCGCGGGCGTGCTACTCGTCCTGCTCTGGCTCCTTCCTATCGATTGGGAGGACTACGGATTGCCCCAGTTCAACGCGGGGATAGAGGTATTCATCCTCTCCGGCGTGACCATCGTGGTCGGCGCGGTATGGGTTGTCATGTACAACTCGGGCTACCTGGTCAGCGCGATAGCTGTCCTGGGAGGAAGGGGGCGCACGCTCGCGCCCATCATCCGGACCGCGCTGGCATACCCGATGGCGAGCCGATTTCGCACGGGGATGACCCTGGCGATGTTCTCGCTCGTCATCTTCACGCTGTCGATCATCGGCTTCATCGACGCTGCGTTCAACAGTGCATTCGGTGACACCCGGAAGTTCTCGGGCGGGTTCGATGTCACGGCCAGCAACAGCTTCACCAATCCCATCGACGACCTCGGTGCGCGCATAGACGAGTCTCCGGCGCTGGACTCAGTCGAGTTCGTGGCCATCGGGGCGACGAGCGGTCTGCCCGTACGCGTCAGGCAGCAGGACACCGAGCAGAAGTTGCAGGACTGGTTCGTCACGGGTGTGGACCCCGCCTACGCGGAAGCTGTCAGCTACGGGTTCCTCGTGCGCGACGAGCGGTACTCCGACGACCGCGCCATATGGCGTGCGCTTGCCGCGGGGGAAGAGGCCGCGGTCGTGAGTGCCGCGATGGTTCCCGCCGCCGCCGACTTCGACCAGGGAGGTCCGGACTTCTCATTCCAGTTGGAAGGTTTCCAGCGCGAGGACGACGTGCTGCCGGAGGTGTACGTGGAGGTGTACGACTCCTCCGAGGAACGGATGGTGCGCCTCCGCGTCATAGGCGTGCTGGAAGAGTCGGCGTTGTTCGCGAGGACGGTCACGACCGGACACGAGACGCTGCAGCGGCTGGCGCCCGTGGACCTGCCGTACCTGGGCTACGAGATAGTGCTGGAGGACTCGTCGCGCGCGGAGGAGGTCGCGGCAGCGCTGGAAGAGGAGTTCGTTGAGCACGGCGTGCAGGCATCCTCGCTCGAGAAGACCGTGCGGGACTTCACTGCACTGAACCGCACGTTCAACCGCATCATCCAGGGCTTCATGGGCCTTGGTTTGGTGGTGGGCATCGCAGCGCTCGGCGTCATCGCGGCGCGTTCGGTGGTGGAGCGGCGTGTGCAGATCGGCATACTGCGCGCCATCGGCTACGGCAGCGGCATGGTGCAACTCTCATTCCTCATCGAATCCTCGTTCATCGCGTTGCTGGGTATCGTCGTGGGATTCGGGCTCGGTTTCGGGTTGTCCGTCGACATCGTCCGCGAGCTGGGCGAGAGCATCGAGGGCGTCGAATACGCCACCCCCTGGGAGACAGTGATCCTCGTGGCGGTCGTTGCGTACGGGGCGTCGCTCCTGACGACATACCTCCCGGCACGGCAGGCGTCGCGCATCTATCCCGCGGAGGCGCTGCGGTACGACGAATAGACTATGGGACCGGTCGCCGTAGTTGACCTGCAGCCCAACCCGCCTTCGGGTGGCTCATGCACTTGTAGGCTTGGGAGACGTCGCCCAACTGGTTTGCCAACTCCAATAGACCCAGCTTGTGGCCCGATGCACAACACGGACCCGAGTTTTCAGTGCGTTTCGAAGATGGCCTGATACTCCTCGATCCTGGCAAGAGTGGCACGCCGTTCCCCGGCAGTCGGGTTTCTCGGGTCCTTCGCGACCGGCAGGGGGCCCAATCTCAACAGCGCAGCCATCAGGAGGAGGCGGGCCTTGTTCGCATCGAGATTCGAACCCTGAACCATGACCTCGCCCGGCCGCTGCGGCACTCGCCCGCCCGGATCGGCGCGTCCCACCGTCACGGTGGGCATGCCGTGAAAGGCGGCAAGCGTCAGGGCGCTCATCTGTGAATCGGTCCCCGTACCGTACGGGTTGAGGCCCTCCATGACGAATCCGTGCAGCTTCGGGACTGCCGGGTCGGCGCTGCGCCTATCGGAGACGCCCTTCTCGATCCTTGCGACGATGTCCACCTCCGCGTCGGGATCGCCGAAGGGGTCGACGGACATGTAGTTCCCGGACTTGACCATGTGCACGTACGGCATCGCCGCCGGAAGCAGGGCCCCATTCTCGTCCCTGATGGGGATAGGACCGGCTTCCGTTTCGTGCACCTCAGGGATCAGGTCCAGCCGGACTTCGGAGCCTGCTCCCCGCTTGTAGGTAGGGGCGTACCACAACGTCACCGGCGGGCCGATGGTGCCGAGGACGCCACCGTGACCGCCTGTCGCCTTGTATCCGCCCGGACGAGCGTCTCCCTTCTTCAGCTCACGCGCCGCGAAGATCTGCTGGTCCAGGATGCCAACGGCGCCGATGCCATACCCCAGACCCGAGACGATGTAGCTGACCGCGTCCACGATGTTCCGGTCGCCGTCATTCCCCAGTTGCCCATGCGGGCGCTGCGCCGCCACGCCCACAACAGGCAGATCGGCACCAGCCACGATACTCAGCCAATACAGCGTCTCCTCCACCGTCGGGCTGCCTTCCAGCCAGACGGCGCCTGCGAACTCGCCCGACGCAAGGGTATCCCTGACGATGTTGGTCAGACGGGCCAGCGCTCCCGGCGGAGGCTGATGGGAAATGGCAAACGGCTTGTACGGGAAGTAGTCGACGCCGGAGACCTCACCCTCCTGGGTATAGCCAGCCGGCGGGAGCCCACGTACGAAGGTGTAATCGGCCATGCGGTCCATGATGCTGCCCTCGCCATGATCGTCGCGGCCGGACACGGTCCGATCGATCTCCTCGAATATCCGCGAGGCGTCAGGGTAGAAGAACTGGCGTCCGCCGTAGCCCAGCGTTCCGTTATACAGGTCGGCCTCTTCGAAGGGAACGCCGTGTTGTGTTCCGTCCGCACGCCGACCCATGTAAGGAAGCAGGTACGGCCCATCCTCGGGGCGCAGCTCGATTTCGTAGTATTCCCTGCCGTCGTCGACGTAGAGTTCCTTCGCATCCGACTCGAGGGGATGCGCCGAGTACTTGCGGACCCGCACGGTTACCGGCTCGTAGAGCGTCTGCGCAGCCAGATGGTCGTACCGACCCTCCAGCGGCCTGTCTCCCGGCAGTCTCGCCTTCCGGGAAGTCACGAGGGTGGGAGCGTTCGCTATCGTCGAAGTGGGGCCCGAGAATACTGCGATCCGAGGCTTAGCCATGGCGCCCTCCTGGTACAAGCATGAACGGTTACCGGGATTCTAAGCCCGAACCGGCCAAGAGGGACGAGCGGAGTACGCTCACCCTCGCAGGGCCCTCATCCCAGGAGAAGGGACAGGACAGTTCCCCGCGCCCCACCACCCCTCACCGCGCGCTGAAGCGCTTTGCCCTCTCCCGCCATCGGGAGAGGGAGTCGGACGGGCGCCGGGACAACCGCCACGCCCCACCGGTTCACCCTCACCCTAGCCCTCTCCCCTCGAGGGAGAGGGGATCAGACACCCCGCCCTGCTCCTTCGTGTGCGCTCCGCTGTCGCGCACGCTGGATTCCCGCCTCCGCGGGAATGACGGAGGCAAAAGCTGCGAGGTTCCTGCTCTCCGCGCGCGCTGAAGCGCGGGAACGACAGGAACTTCCCCGCCTAGTAGGCCTTTATCGTGGCCTTTGCGTTCTGCGCAATCGTGTCCTCCAGGCCGGGGACCAGCTTCGCAGGCGTGTTGTGCAGGATATCCAGCTTCTGCTCCTCGGTCAGGAAATCGAGCGCCGGGTCGCTCTCGAAGAGCGGCACGAAGTCATCGGCCGAGAGTTCCGTCCCAGGGCGTATCTCCCTGCCGGAGCCCGGCGCTTCCGTCCCGAAGACGATCTGGGCAGGGCCGCGCTGCTTGATCCCCAATGCAAGGAAGTCCAGGTCGTAGGCGGCGCTGTCGTAGAAGAGGTTCCTGTCGACATCGTTGCCTATCGCACGGTAGGGAGCACCCTCTCCCATGCGGTCGACGAAGCCGCCGCAGTGGCAGACGATGATCTTCAGGCCGGGGAACCGCTCGAACAGCTGGGGGTTGTGGCGCAGCGTGACCGTCGCGATGGTCTGCGGGAGCATGAAGCCCAACTCGAAGTAGCGGACGACGTTCATGGTGCGATACCGGGGGTCAAGTACGTCCGTTCCATGGACGATGATGGGGACGTTGAGCTCCTGGCACTTCTCGTACAACGGGTACCAGTAGGGCATGTTCATGGTAGGCAGGTCACCCCTGCCCGTGCTGTCGGGGGAGACGTAGGCGGCAACGCACCCCAGTTCGTTGACGCAGCGCTCCAGCTCCTCGATGCAGTGCTCGGTGTCTTTCGCGTCCGCACGCTGAGGCAACTGGCAAGACGCCAGGAAGACTTCCGGCCGGGCCTGGGCGATCTTGAAGGCAAGGTCGTTCTGGTAGGCGATCCAACTCTTGAACTGGATCTCGTTCTCCATCCAGCCGTGGAACTGCAGGGGATGCGGGCTGATGATCTGCGCGTCGATGCTCCGGACCTCGAGGTACTTCGCGAGGGCATCCGCGACCGCCTTGAAGTCCTCGTCCGTGTTGCCGGGGCGGTCCGAGTGTTTGCCGTCGGCTATGGGGCTGGACAGGGGCTTGGAGGCGCCCAGGCCCGGAATGTTCCAGATGTCATGCCAGAACTGGTAGGAGAGGCGCGGCGACTGAGTCGGGTCGGTCATGGGGATGTCATGGATGTGACTGTGGACGTCCAGCACTTTCGTTCCTCTAAACATTGGGGACCTCCTCTTTATCGCGACGATCCGTGTCTGCCAGCCGTTGATGCGCCATGCTCACCGGGTCCGCCGGAGGCGGCGACCCCGGTATCGATGCGCGGCGATGATACACCCATCGGTGCGGCGCGCCACTCAGGCAGAACCGGAGCCTTTGCGTAACCCATCGCACACCCCAGACCCCGCCGATTCACCCCCATCCCCACACCGCGTCTCCCCACGAACCACCTGAGAGATGTTTCGGCTACGCTCAACATGGCACTCCCACGCCGCCCGCCAGTTATGCAAGGGTCTCAGAATCGCTTGACAGCACCCTGAGGACGCCATAGCCTGCCGCCTCGACAAGAACATACGATCACTGCTCGTTCAGGTGCCCGTCCCAGGGAGAATAGGGAAGGCGGTGTGAGTCCGCCGCGGTAGCGCCACTGTAAGCGGGACATGGGGAGCCGGAGCCTACTGTCGGGGATGCCGATGGGAAGGGTCTGGGGAATGAGTCCACCCGCAAGCCAGGAGACCTGCCTGAACGAGAGGTGACCACTCTCCGCTCCAGAGAGGGTCCCTCGGCGCCGGACGCGAACTCCGGCAGAATGAACCCAACCTCCAGCGGAGAGCCGCCGGAGGTTTTTTGGTGTGAGGGCAGTCGGGCTCAATACGTTGCGGGGCTACCGCCGGATGGCTGTCACCAGCCGGTTGGCGGTCGGCGCATCCGTTCTGCTGCTGCTGATCCTGGCGAGCGCCGCCGTCTCGCTCAGCATGGGACCAGTCGGCATACCCGCCAGCCACGTCGGTTCCATCGTCCTGTCGTTCTTTGGATTCGAAGCAGGCGCGTTCGGCCGCACCGAGCAGCTCGTGATCGAGCAGATACGGCTTCCGCGCATACTCGTCGGCGTGGTGGTGGGCGTTGCGCTGGGGGTGGCGGGGGCGACGATGCAGGGGCTGTTCCGCAACCCGATGGCCGACCCCGGCATCATCGGCGTGTCGGCGGGGGGAGCGGTGGGCGCAGTCGCGGCCATCGCCACGGGGATGGCAAGCCTGTTCTTCCTCGCGCTGCCGCTCTTCGCGTTCGCGGGCGCTATCGCCGCCTCATTCCTCGTGTATGGGATAGCAGCCGCGGGCGGTCGTTTCTCCATGGCGACGCTTCTGTTAGCGGGAGTCGCGGTCAACGCATTCCTCGGCGCGGTCGTCTCCGCGATCATCATCCTCCTGCCCAACAACGAGGCGCTCCGGGAGATCCTGTTCTGGCTCGCAGGCGGGTTGGACTCCCGCTCATGGGAGCACTTCCGCATCTCAGCGCCGCCGATCCTCGCCGGCACCGCCGTAGTCCTGTTGATGGCGCGCGACCTGAACCTCCTGATGCTGGGCGACGACGAGGCACGCTCGATGGGCGTCCGCGTGGGGATAGCGCGCGTCACGCTCCTGTCGGCAGCCGCGCTGGTGACCGGAGCAGCCGTCGCCGTGAGCGGGACCATCGTCTTCGTTGGACTCGTCACGCCGCACATCCTCCGGCTGTTGATCGGGCCGGACCACCGGGTGCTGGTCCCGATGAGCGCGCTGGGCGGGGCGGTGTTCGTCACCGTGGCCGACACGGTGGCCAGGACCATCATCCAGCCCGCCGAGTTCCGCGTCGGCGTTCTCACCGCGTTCGTGGGCGCGCCGTTCTTCATCTTCCTGCTCATCAGGAACAAGCGCCAGGTCTACTCGCTATGAAGCCCGACCGCGCGAAAGGAGTCCCCTTGCCGTACCGACGCATCCCCAGCCTCACGCTCATTCTGGCCGCCTTCCTCCTGGCCGTTCTAGCGGCCTGCGCGCAGGCAACCCCGACGCCGACATCCGCGCCACCCCCGACGGCGACCGCAACGGCCGCGCCCACGCCGACCCCCGAGCGCGCTCCCAGGTTGCCGGACAGCGTCCCCGGCATCGTCGACACCGCCAACCTCGGCTGGCCGCGCGAGGTGGAGGGGCTGAACGGCGTTGTGAGCATACCGGCCAAGCCGAAACGCATCATCACGGCTTCCCTGGGACACGACGAGGTAGCGCTGGCCCTGGTCTCCCGCGACCGCCTCGTCGCAGTCGGGGGCGCCACGAAGGACGCGGCGTTCTCCAACGTGGCATCGCTGGTACAGGACAAACCCCAGATCACGAGCGACCCCGAGACGATCATCGCGCAGTCGCCGGACGTCGTCGTCACCAGCCCGTTCTTCCCCGATGAGGGCCTCGATGCCCTGTCGCGGGTCGGCATCCCGGTGGTCCGGACCGGGCTGGAACACGACCCAGAGGCGCGGATCGGCAACATCCTGTTCATGGGGTACATCTTCGGCGAGGAGGAGCGGGCGCTGGAGTTCGCTGCAGAGGTGCGCGACCGGTACGATGCGCTCGTCGCCGTCACCGGAGCGGCGGAGCCTCGTCCCCGGGTGCTTGCGCTCACGCAGTACTCGGACCAGCTATGGGCGGCGGGCGGCAACTCGACGGAGGGCGGGGTCATCGCGGCTGCGGGCGGCATCAACGCTGCGGAAGAGGCAGGCATCCAAAGCAACCAGCCGACCAGCCTGGAAGGGGTCATCGCGATGAACCCGGAGATCATCATCATCCCGCAGCCGGCGGCGTTCGGCGCGGAAGAGTTCCGGCAGAGCCTGCTTGCGAACGAGGCGCTCGCTGAGACCCCGGCGGTCAAGAGCGGCGCGGTGCACATAGTCGAGAGCAAGCACTTCACGACGCTCTCCTACTGGAACATACGCGGCGCCGAGGAACTCGCCCGCCTGCTCTGGCCGGAGGCCTTCCCGCAGCCGGCGGATGCCACGTTCAGCCCGGCGGAGTAACAACGATGAACAAACACGAGCCACCGGTTATCGTTGCGGAGGACCTCTCCTACAGCGTCGAGGCGCAGGCGCTGCTCGACGGCGTCCGCCTGCATGCCGAGCAGGGGCAATTCGTCGGCGTGATAGGCCCCAACGGGGCCGGGAAGTCCACGCTGCTGCGAGCGCTGTCCGGCATGCTCCGGCACCAGCGCGGAACGGTCCTCCTGGAGGGAACGGACCTCCTGTCCATGTCGTCCAGGGACGTTGCAGCAGGGCTGGCGCTCGTGCCCCAGATAGCGCCGTACACGCATGGATTCACGTCATTCGAACTCGTGCTCATGGGGAGGTATCCTCACCTGGGGCGCTTCGAGATAGAAGGCAGAGAAGACAACCGCATCGCACGCGACGCGATGCAGCAGACAGACACGGAACATTTCGCCGACAGGACACTCGACACGCTGTCCGGGGGGGAGCGCCAGCGGGTGTTCGTGTCGCGCGCGCTGGCGCAGCAACCGCGCATCCTGCTGCTTGACGAGCCGACGTCCAACCTGGACGTCTACCACCAGCTCAAAGTGCTCGACCTCGTGCGCCAGCTCGTCGACGACGGCCTGACCGCCGTGGCCGCGATCCACGACCTGCACATGGCGGCGCGCTACTGCGACCGGTTGGTGCTGCTGAGCAGAGGACGGGTGCTCGCAGAGGGAACACCGGAGGAAGTGCTGACCCCGGTAGCGATCGAGTCGGCCTTCGGGGTGCGGTGCGCGGTCTACCGGGCGCCGGTCACCGGCTCGCTCGCGATAAGTCTGATCGGGCTTACAGATAGCCCTGCTCCTGGTAGTAGCGCCTCGCTCCCGCGTGCAGGGGAGCGCCGGTGATGCCCTCATCCCACTGGCGGCCGATAGGCCCCGTGAGCGACGACCAGTACGTCGGCCTGATCATCGGGAGGCCACCGGCCTCTCCGTTGTCATAGTCGATCTGGATCGAGGTTAGTTCGATATCCCGCTTGTTGTCGTCTATCGCCTTCGCGAGCAGGTAGGCCAGCTCGTCGTCGAGGTCGGCGCGGCACGTGACCACGATGTGCGAGTCGTCCAGCGCGGTAAGCGTCCGGTCGACGCCGGGCACGAACCCGGCGGGCGTCACCTGGCGGTGCAACCCCTTCGCCTCCAGCCGCTGCATGACCTCCTCGCTGATGTTCAGGAAGCGGTATCCGCGCGATCCGACCCAGGGCCAGGCTGAGAAGTCGTAGGCGCTGCCGTCGCCCCAGAACGCGTCGAGCTGTCCGGCGTCGTAGCGCGCCTTCGCGTCGCGCGCCGTGTGCTCCATCCGCCCGACCGAGCCGCCCCACTTCTCGATGTCGGCGTAGGTGAAGCCGTACTCCTGGAGCACGACGTCGGCACCGCTGCCGGCCATGTGCAGCGCGGGCTTCTCGGCCACGAGCTGCTCGAACGACTCGATGCCGGTCCACGGCGCCATCGCGAAGAGGAAGCGGTCTTCCTGCGGGAGCCAAGCGATTGTCCGCAGCCAGTCGTCCGGTTTCTCCCCGGCGTAGATGCCCGTGCCGGAGTAGCGGTGCTCGTTGACCACCCACTTGGAGAAGACCACGTCGATCCTGCCATCGGCCAGCGCGCCCATGCCGCCGGGCCCCAGGACGTGCACCGTCGCATCGACCCGCTTCAACTCGGCGAGCCCACGGCCTATGGCCTGCGTGAACCGGAACTGCGTCGACCACGACGCCCCGAACCGGATGGCGGGGACGGACTGCTGAGTCATGGCGCCTCCTTGCGGAGCCAATGGTCCGACCAAGAATCTCATCGGGGCTGAATTTTGAGCTCCTTGGTCAGTGTCTTACGAGTAATCGGGCAAACGATTTGAACTCCTTGGTCGCCTTGGTCAGGGCGTTTCCCAGGCCGTGGCCTGCTTCCCGCGACCAAGGAACCAACAATCCCATCGTTTTCACAACTTTGCTACGTGAGCATAGGCCATTTCTATAGGACAGCCGTGAGCTATAGGTCCTGTCTATGAGTTGGGCAGGTACGCAGGTCATATGTCCAGCGTAGCGGATGGGGCGTCCACCGCGTAAGGGCCGGATGTCACATCCGGCATCGGCGCACCCGTCGGAAGTTGTCCTGGCCGGCGCGTTCTTCCCACGCACCCGCCCGAAATGCTGGTGGGGGACGCGCCCCACGTTGCAACACTGGGCGCGATCCTGTGTCCGAGCGCGCCGGTGAGGCCAAGCGCCCACTGTGATAGTACAAATCATGCACAACGCAGTAGAATCTCGTCAGTGTCTTTCATATCAATATCACGAGATATACGTACTTTGTCCTGCGCACTCACTGCTCTGGTGCTGGCCGCTATCCTGGTCGCTTGCGAGCAGAGCAGTCCCACCGCAACGCCGCCTACGGCAAACCAGCAACTTCCCGCTCCTACGGCGACGGCTGTGCCGTCTACGGCTACACCTACACTGACTCCTCTAGCCGCCACACCAACTCCTGGGCCTGCTCTGGTGGCACAGGAAGCCTCGCCCACACCGCCCCCGGAATCAGAATCGACGCCGGAGACGACAGCTGGCCCAGAGACCTGGCAGGGACTTACAGTCGCCGCCGAGCATCGCTGCTCGCCTTACGATTCCGACGATTACTCCTACCTCCAATCCGTCGAACCGCGCATCGTTGCGAGCATGGGCGGCATCGTCTACGGCCCGTATACAGGGACGTGGTTCGAAAGCACTTCCCAGACCGACATCGAGCACATCATTGCGCGCTCGGAAGCGCACGACAGCGGCCTCTGCGCCGCAGGAGCTGCGACGAAGCGGCAGTTCGCCTCCGACCTCCTGAACCTCACGCTGGCCAGCCCCTCAGTCAACCGCTCGCAGAAGAGCGGGAAGGATGCGGCAGAGTGGCTTCCTGACCTGAACCAGTGCTGGTTCGCGAGCCGCGTAGTCGAGGTGCGCCAGCGATACGGCCTCACCATCGACAGACGCGAGGGCGACGTGCTGGAAATCATCCTGTCGAGCTGCACGTCGACCGCGATGGTCGTCGACCGCTCAGGTGCGCTCCGGGTCGCAACGCCGACGCCAGATCCGGGGAGCGGGTCCGACGTCGATGCCCTGCGGTTGTACGACGACAACGGGAACGGTCGCATCACCTGCGCGGAGGCACGGGGTCACGGCATTGCGCCGGTCCGCCGCGGCCACCCGGCCTACCCGTTCATGGACGATCGGGACAACGACGGAGTGGTGTGCGAGTGAAGAAGGAAGCCCTGGTGATGGTGGCGGTATTTGCCGGGGGAGTGGAGGCGGCTATGGGTTTTCCCAAGACCGTGTGCCGTCCGCGATTGATGGGGATGGTGACGGCATAGTCTGTGAAGAACAGGGCTAAGCGCGTCGACCAGCCAGCAGGGCCGACACTTGGCCGCGCAATCTGGCTCCACGCCGGCCCCTCTCCCGCCATCGTGAGAAGGGAGTCCCGAGACATGCGTCGCCTGCCCTGCGCTCGGAGCAGCATGGCAGGCCCGCCCCGCGCCCCACCAACCCTCACCCCCAGCCCCTCTCCCGCCATCGGGAGAGGGGAGTCAGGCACCCCGTCACACGCCCCACCGCGCCGCGCTGACGCGCGGCCCCGGAAACGATCTGCCAATCTGCAATGCATAGGACTATGATACATAGGGCTATGCTACAATTATGGGGGCTTTCCTTTTGAGGGGAGAATTGATTGCGCCCCGCTGGGAGACGAGATGATGGCCGCCGAGACGAGCACGACCGAAGCTGTCTCCAAGTACTTTGCCGATTTCATGCGCATCAATGCCGAGCAACACGGCGAACTGGGCTGGCGCATCATCAAAGTCGAGAACCGGCTGCTCTGGAGACTCATCGGTTCCGTCCTGGTCATCGTGGGAGGGGCCACGGCCTACATCGTTCAGCGGCTGGGATAGAGGTGGGGCCCTTCGCTGGGCATGGCAGGCCGCCCCACGCCGATTCACCCCCATCCTGACCCTCTCCCCCCGAGAGACCTTTGCATAACCCCGTCGCACACCCCAGACCCCGCCGATTCACCCCCATCCTAGCCTTCCCCCATCAAGGGGGAAGGGATCAATAAACCCCGCACTGCATCTCCCCTCACGGTTGTGCAAAGGTCTCCTTGTAGGGAAAGGGGGCCCAGGAGATGCTCAGGTTCCGCTCAGCACGACGGGCCTGCCTCGCGCCCACGCCCACCGGTTCACCCTCACCCTGACCCTCTCTTCTCAAGAGATCTTTGCATAACCCCGTCGCACACCCCGGACCCCGCCGATTCACCCCCATCCTAGCCTTCCCCCATCAAGGGGGAAGGGATCAATAAACCCCGCACTGCATCTCCCCTCACGGTTGTGCAAAGGTCTCCTCAAGGGAGAGGAGATAACACCGCCCGAGAGGATGCTGCGCGCTGAAGCGCGGGCTTCGCTCAGCACGACGGGCCTGCCCCGCGCCCACGCCCACTGGTCCACCCTCACCGTCCGCCCTCCGGGTTGCGCCCTCTCCCACCATTGAGACCTTTGCGTAACCCCGTCGCACACCCCAGACCCCGCTGGTTCACCCCCATCCTAGCCTTCCCCCATCAAGGGGGAAGGGATCAATAAACCCCGCACTGCATCTCCCTTCACGGTTGTGCAAAGGTCTCCTTGTAGGGAAAGAGGGCCCAGGAGATGCTCAAATTCCGCTCAGCACGACGGGCCTGCCCGCACCCACGCCCACCGGTCCACCCTCACCGTCCGCCCTCCGGGCTGCGCCCTCTCCCACCATTGAGACCTTTGCGTAACCCCGTCGCACACCCCAGACCCCGCCGATTCACCCCCATCCTAGCCTTCCCCCATCAAGGGGGAAGGGATCAATACAACCCCGCACTGCATCTCCCCTCACAGTTGTGCAAAGGTCTCCTCGAGGGAGAGGAGATAACACCGCCCGAGAGGATGCTGCGCGCTGAAGCGCGGGCTTCGCTCAGCATGACAGGCCCGCTCCACGCCCAGCGGTCCACCCTCACCGTCCGCCCTCCGGGCGGCGCCCTCTCCCCTCGAGGGACCGTTGCATAACCCCGTCGCACACCCCAGACCCCGCCGATTCACCCCCATCCTAGCCTTCCCCCATCAAGGGGGAAGGGATCAATAAACCCCGCACTGCATCTCCCCTGACAGTTGTGCAAAGGTCTCCTCAAGGGAGAGGAGATAACACCGCCCGAGAGGATGCTGCGCGCTGAAGCGCGGGCTTCGCTCAGCATGACAGGCCCGCTCCACGCCCATCCACCAGGCGTGCGTTGTTCCGGTAGGCGTCTGCCCTTAAGATAGCGACGTCCCCCTGACCGTCAGGACGATGCTTCGGTGCGGCGGTCGGCGCAGGTGGAACGCACAGGACGCCTCTCGTGCAGGAGCGCGCGTGACCGAATCCCCAGACCGACGAGCAGAGACCGCCGAACCCGCGCCCAGCGTCAGGGTGAGGCCGTGGGACTCGTTCGCGTTCCCCGACTTCCGCTGGGTGCTCACCAGTTTCATCGTCGGGTTCATGGGATTCCAGACACGGCAGGTCACCAACCTGTGGGTCATCTGGGAGCTCACCGGATCCCCGCTCAGCCTCGGTCTGCTCGGCGCCTTCCAGTTCGCGCCGATGCTCGTCCTCGTGTTCATCGGAGGTTCGATAGCGGACATCATGGACCGCCGGACGTTGCTGATCCTGACGCAGTCAGGCAACTTCCTGCTCGCCGGCGTCCTCGCGGCGCTCGTGCTGACCAACAATATAGAGGTGTGGCACATCTACGCGACCACGCTGATCACCTCCGCGGTGAACACGTTCGACGGCCCCGCGCGGATGGCGATGCTGCCCCGCCTCGTGCCCCGCACCTACCTGATGAACGCGATCACGCTGAACCAGGCGGCCCGGCACGCTTCGATGCTCCTTGGCCCCGCCATCGGAGGCTTGCTCATCGGCTTCGTCGGTCCGGGCTGGACCTACGCGGCGGTCTGCCTGATCTTCATCCCCACCGTCGGCATGCTGCTCCTCGTCAGCCCCATGCCGCCCGACGCCTCAGCCAGACGGCAGGGGATGAGCGTGACGTCGATGCTTGCGGGGTTCCGGTTCGTCTTCAGCACCCACGTTATACTGGTGATGACGCTGCTGGATCTCGTCGCGATGCTGTTCACGCACCACCGAGTCCTGATGCCCGTGTTCACGGAGATCCTGAACGCCGGCCCCATCGGCTTCGGCCTGCTCCTCTCCGCACCGGCAGCAGGGTTCCTGCTGGGCTCAGGAGTGCTCCTTTTCGCCGGCGACGTCAAGCACAAGGGCGCCCTCGTGGTGGGCTCCTACGCCGCCTATCTCGCTTCCGTTGCGGCGTTCGCGCTGTCGACCAACTTCTGGTTCTCTCTCGCGGCGCTCACGATGGTGGGCGCCATGGACGGGACCAGCTCCATCATGCGCTCCACGGTCGTGCAGATGGCGGTGCCGGACGACATACGAGGCCGCACGACCGCCGTGCTGCAGCTCTCGAACCGGGGCGGACCGTCGCTCGGTCAGATAATCGTGGGAACGATGGCGGCTGCGCTGCTCGCGCCGAACGCGCTGCTGGTAGGCGTAGCCATCGCCGGTGCAACGCTGGTTGTCGCACTGCTCACGGTGCGCGACCTCGTCCGCTATCAGAGCTGACGCTCAACGCGCTCGCAGGGCCCTCACCCTAACCCTCTCCCTCAGGAGAGGGCATAACACCACCTGAGAGATGCTTCGACTCCGCTGCGCTTCGCTCAGCATGACAAGGCCCTCCACACACCCCCACCGGTTCACCCTCACCCTGGCCCTCTCCTCTTGTAGAAACCCTTGCGCGACACCAGCGCACACCCCAGACCCCGCCGATTCACCCCCATCCTAGCCTTCCCCCATCAAGGGGGAAGGGATCAATAAACCCCGCACCGCACCTCCCTTCACGGTTGTGTAGAGGTCTCCTCGAGGGAGAGGGAATCAGACCCCCACTCCCATCCCAAACCGCACACCACGGAAGCATGCTTGGGTCTCACGCGGCCCGCAGCAAGCCGCGCACGGTTGTACAATCGCGCGGCGGCATGGCGCCGTCCCAACGCCAGATCGGCAAGGGAGAACGATGGCCACGACAAGTGCCGTCTCCACCGGACCCGAGTTGCGCGATCACGTCGCCGCAGGCGCCGTCATCGGCAGCCACACGCTGCAACACCTCTACGGGCACGCGTTCTGGATCGTGTTTCCCATAATCTACTCGGCTCTAGGGCTCACGCCGATAGCAGCGGGGCTGGTCGGGACGGTGCGGAGCGTTGGGAGCGGGGTCTCCTCGACGGTGGGCGGCTTCCTGATAGACCGCCTGCAGCACCGGCGTCTCATGATCCTCTACATCAGCCTTGCCGCCATGGGGCTGGGGTATTCCCTGGTGGGGGGCGCGCCGACGTACGTACTGATACTGGCCGCGCTGGGGCTGGCGTCGGTAGCCGGGTCGGTTTGGCACCCTACCGCGCGGGGCCTGCTCTCCCAGATATACCCGCGCCGCAGGGGGTTCATGCTTACGGTCGACCGGTCGGCGGGAGCGCTAGGCGATACCGCAGGGCCCACGATCGCCGGGTGGCTGCTGGTGTACCTCGTGTGGCAGGGCATCTTCCTTGCAGCGTTCCCGCTGGCACTCCTGTTCATGTTCATCCTTTGGACGCTCCTCCGGCGGTCGGAGACGTTCCAGAATGTTGGAGCGCGTTCGAGAGGGCAGTCGCGTCCCTTCAGCGAGCAGGTCCGCGATCTCAGGGGGCTCTTCCGGGAGAACAGCAGGATCCTCTCTCTGCTGATACTCATCAAAGCCATCGTGGGGTTCGGGCAGGGCGGCCTCTTCCTATGGTTGCCCCTGTACCTGCAGGAAAGCGTGGGGATGGGCCCTGTTGGCCTCGGATTCCACCTCTCCCTGCTCACGGCGATGGGCATCGCAACCAGCCCGGCTTTCGGGTTCCTGTCCGACCGCATCGGGCGCATGCCCGTCATCATCATGGTGCTTGCCGCCAAGGTGGGGGTCGCCATACTCCTCGCGCTGTCCGGCACCGGCCTGATCCTCACGTTGCTCATCGCGGTGATGGGGGCGTTCAACTTCGTCGTCAACCCACTGGTGCAGACGTGGGCGCTCGACATCGCTCATGGACGCAATCTGGAAGGGACAACGCTGGGCGTGCTGGACGGGGCGAACGCCATCTTCAGGGGCGCGGGGCCGTTCATGACCGGTCTCGTCGTAGCCACCTGGGGATTCGAGTCCCTGTTCTGGTACATCGCGGCGATGAGCGCCGCGGCGCTCTCAGTGGTGCTGTTCACGTTGCCGTTCGCGCGTTCGGGGTGGCAGAACCGCATCTAAGCCCCGCTCCCGAGGGATGCTGGATCCCTGCCTGCGCGGGAATGACGATGCCCTACCCACGCCCCATCCCACCCCACCGCAGTACCCTCACCCTATCCCTCTCCCCTTGTAGGGAGAGGGGATCTGGCCCCCGCCAAGGGCTGCGAGGTTCCTGCCTCCGCAGGAACGACGATGCCCTACCCACGCCCCATCCCACCCCACCGCAGTACCCTCACCCTATCCCTCTCCCCTTGTAGGGAGAGGGGATCCGGCCCCCGCCAAGGGCTGCGAGGTTCCTGCCTGCGCAGGAACGACGATGCCCTCCCCACGCCCCATCCCACCACCGCAGTACCCTCACCCTATCCCTCTCCCCTTGTAGAGAGAGGGGAGCTGGCCCCCGCCAAGGGCTGCGAGGTTCTTGCCTGCGCAGGAACGACGGGGCTGAGGGCGTACCGCCCCACCCCACGCACGCAGGGCCCTTACCCCAACCCTCTCCCTCAGGAGAGGGGACCAGGCACCCTCACTCCACGCCCCTCCGACGTTATGCAAAGGTCAAGCGCCCGCAGCAAGGCGGCCTTGGTAGTACAATCGCCCATCGGTAGAAGGCAGACCCAATACCAGACCGGCAAGGGAGGACGATGGCCACAGCACGTGCAGTCTCCACCGAGCCCGAGCTACGCGACCATGTAGCGGCAGGCGCCGTCATCAGCAGTCACACGCTGCAGCACCTGTACGGCCACGCGTTCTGGGTGATACTTCCGACCATCTACACGGCGCTGGGACTCACCCCGATAACGGCGGGCCTGGTCGGGAGCGTGCGCAGCGTCGGAAGCGGGGTCTCCTCAACGGTGGGCGGGTTCCTGATAGACCGCCTGCAGCACCGGCGCCTCATGATCCTCTACCTGAGCCTCGGCGCCATGGGGCTGGGGTACTTCCTGGTGGGCGTCGCGCCGACGTACCTGCTGATACTGGCCTCCCTGGCAGTCGCCTCGGTGGCCGGATCGATATGGCATCCCACGGCGCGCGGCCTCCTCTCCCAGATATACCCGCGCCGCAGAGGATTCATGATCTCGGTCGACCGCTCGGCGGGGTCGATAGGCGACAGCGTCGGCCCGCTGGCCGCCGGGGCGCTGCTGACGTACCTGATATGGCAGCAGATATTCCTCGCGGCGTTCCCCCTCGCGCTCCTCTTCATGTTCTTCCTCTGGAGGCTCCTCCGGCGCTCGGAAGCGTTCCAGGACGTTGGAGCGCGTTCCAGGGGGCAGGCGCGTCCCTTCCGCGAGCAGATCCGCGACCTCAGAGGGCTCTACCGTGAGAACAGGCGCATCCTCACGCTGCTCATATTCATCAAGGCGGTCGCGGGGTTCGGACAAGGCGGCCTCTTCCTATGGCTGCCGCTGTACCTGTCGGAACACGTGGGTATGGGCACCGCCGGCATCGGGTTCCATCTCTTCCTGCTCACGGCAGTAGGCACCGCAACCAACCCCGCTTTCGGGTACCTGTCCGACCGCATCGGGCGCATGCCCGTCATCATCATGGTGCTTGCCGCCAAGGTGGGGGTCGCCATACTCCTCGCGCTGTCCGGCACCGGCCTGATCCTCACGTTGCTCATCGCGGTGATGGGGGCGTTCAACTTCGTCGTCAACCCACTGGTGCAGACGTGGGCGCTCGACATCGCTCACGGGCGTAGACTGGAAGGGACGACGCTGGGCGTGCTGGACGGGGCGAACTTCATCTTCATGGGAGCGGGGCCGTTCCTGACCGGCGTCGTCGTGGAAGCCTGGGGGTTCGAGTCGCTGTTCTGGTACATCGCGGCGATGAGCGCCGCGGCGCTCATGGTGGTGCTGTTCACTCTGCCGTTCGCGCGCACGGGCTGGACGAACCGTATGTAGGGGACACCCTCACCCTCACCCTCTCCCAGAGGGAGAGGGGACCTGGCCCCCGCCAAGGGCTGCGAGGTTCCTGCCTCCGCAGGAACGACGGGGACGCCCGAGAGATGCTTCGACTCCGCTGCGCTCCGCTCAGCATGACAACGTCCCAAATACCCAGCCCTGCTACCGCAGTACCCTCACCCGCCGGCCCGCAGGGGCGGCGTCCTCCTCCCCTTGTAGGGACCTTTGCATAACCCCATCGCACACCCCAGACCCCGCCGATTCACCCCTATCCTAACCTTCCCCCATCAAGGGGGAAGGGATCAAACAACCCCGCACCGCATCTCCCCTCACGGTTATGCAAAAGTCCCCTTGTAGGGAGAGGGGAGCAGGCGGTACGATGCGCCTGCCTGCCCCGCATGGCGAGAAGGAGGCGCTCATGGCAACAGTGGCGAAGACCAGGATCATCGACAGCGACGCCCACGTCATCGAGTCCGAGCAGACCTGGGACTATCTCCTCCCGCACGAGCAGCGGTTCCGGCCGACGCTCTTCATCAACCCGGACAACCCCAACCAGGGGCACTGGGTGATCGGCGGGAAGGTGCGGGGCCACCGCAACGCAACGCCGACGCAGGAGCAGCTGCGGAAGCTCTCCGACCAGGTGGGGCGCGAACTCGTCTCCACGCAGGACTCGCGCGAACTCTCCGACGTCTCCCAGCGGCTACGGCACATGGACGAACTCGGTATCGACGTCCAGGTGCTCCACAACACGATGTGGATAGAGCCGGTGACGGACGTGCCGGAAGCCGACGTTGCCCTCTGCGGCAGTTGGAACCGCTGGATGGCCGACGTATGGCAGCAGGCGGGGGGACGGCTGCGCTGGTGCGCGGTCATGCCGACGCTCGACATCGAAGCCGCGGTCGAGCAGATCCGTTACGCGAAGGAACACGGCGCGGCCGCCATCGCCCTGCGACCGCTGGAGCTCGGCCGCACGCTCGTCGACCCGTACTTCTACCCGCTGTACGCGGAGGCGGAGCGACTCGACCTGGCGGTGGCGATCCACATCTCCAACGGCAGCAGCGCGATGCTCCAGGCGCTGCGATCGCCCTTCGACCGGACGGGGGGATTCACGCCGTTCCGCATCCCGACAGTCATGGAGTGCGGGGTCATCATGGTCAGCGAGGTGCCGGAGCGGTTCCCAACGCTCAGGTGGGGGTTCGTCGAAGCGTCGTCGAACTGAGTGCCGTGGATCGTGCGCGAGGTGCGCCAGCGGTTCATCGCGCGCAACCTCGGCCCGCCGCCGGAGAACGTGCTCAAACACTTCAACGTCTACGTCACCTGCGAGACATCCGACGACATCCCCTTCGTGCTGAAGCATGGCGGCGAGGACAACATCCTGATAGGGACGGACTACGGGCACACGGACGTCTCCAGCGCGATGGACGCGATCCGCGTCTTCCAGGAGATGGAAGACGTGAGCGACGAGGCGAAAGCCAAGATCCTGTACGACAACCCACGAGCGCTGTACGGCCTGTAGGCGCGGCACATCCGGAGCGCGCGGCGTACTGCGTACACGCGGCGCACTACGTACGCCGGGGAGGAGGAGAACGATGCTGGAAGCAGCAGAGAGGTTCGTCAGCGAAGTGCGCGCGCTCTGCGCCCAGGAGATGAGCGACGAGGAACGCTGGACCCAGACGGGCGAGCTGATACGCGACCTGTGCGGGGACCCGGCGGTGCAGGAGCACGCGAAGAACTGGCCCGCAACCGACCGCACGAGTTCGGGGCGCGACCGCACCGGCAACCTGCTCTTCTACCAGGACCCGGACTACGGCTTCATCGTGAGCGCGATGGCGAAGGAGGACGGGCACCACACGAGCGTCCACGACCACGGGGAGATCTGGACGATGTATGGGTTGGTCCAGGGGACCGAGGAGATCAACCGGTTCCGCCGCGGCCGCGACGACCAAGGAGAGCCGGTCGAGGTCGTCCTCGAGAGCACTTTCCGCATCGAGCCCGGCGACGTGGACGTGGTGCCGCCGTTCCAGACGCACCAGGAGATCACGGTCGGGGAGCGGAGCGCCGCCATCATCGTGCGCAGCGAGGGCAGGGCACGCGGGCCGGAGCTGATCCCCTACGCGCTCGAAGCTCCCGCTCCAGCCGCCACAGGCTAGTTGCCCTTGGTCGCATTCGGCGTGCAGTACAACGGCGCCTCGATGGCGAACGTCATCGGCCCGCTCGACTTTGCCGAGCGAACGGAGTCGCTGGGCTACCGCTCCTTTTTCGTGCCGGAGCTGGAGACGCTCCCGACACTCGACGCCTTCATCCTGCTGGCGTCCGCCGCGCAGCGCACGCGACACATGCGATTAGGGACGGGAGTCGCGGTGCTGCCGTTCCGCACCCCGTACCAGATCGCCAAGATTGCGACCTCGATCGACGAGCTCTCGGGTGGGCGGATGGTGCTGGGGCTGGGCTCGGGCGGGGTCTACAACGGCGACTTCGCCGTCGAGGGGGTCCGCGTGGAGGACCGGCGAGAGATGACGGACGAGCGACTCGCCCTCGTGCGCAGGCTGCTCTCGGAGACGGACGTGACGCATCGCGGGACCTTCCACAACATGGAGCACGTCACGCTGGAGCCCCGCTCCGTTCAGCAGCCGCACCTGCCCATCTGGACAGGAGCGATGTGGAACGGCGGGTTCGCACGGCGCCCGCTGGAACGAACGGCGCGATGGGCCGACGGGTTCCATCCGCACGGCATGACACCGAAGGGCTACGCCGAGGGCAAGGCCGCCATCGAGGAGATGGCCGCCGCGTTCGGACGGGACCCGGCAGCATTCGAGTGGTCGTGCAACATGTACCTGTGCATGGGGCAGACCAGGGACGACGCGTACCGAGAGGCGCAGGCCGCGATGCGGCATCGCTTCGGCGAGGACGCGTGGGAGATCGACCCCGCGACGCTCCCGCTCGGCACGCCGACGGACTGCATCGAAACGCTCGAAGCATTCGCGGAAGCGGGCGTGACGCACTTCATCATCAACGCTCTGTGCACGCCAGAGGCGCTGCTGCCGACGTACGAGCGATTCGCGGCGGAGGTCATGCCGCACTTCGACGGCTGAGGGCCTGCGCCCCAGGCACGCCACGCGCCGCCAACCCTCACCCCCGGCCCCTCTCCCAGAAGGAGAGGGGGGCCAGGCCATGCGCCAGACACGCAGGGCACCCACAAGGGACGCCCCTACGCCCGCTCACGCCCCGCCGCGGAGCCCCCAAACCGCATACCCGCCAAAGCTATGCAAAGGGTCTCCTAGTAGGGACCCTGCGTAACCCCATGGCACACCCCGCGCGCCCTGCCGCAGTACCCTCACCCTAGCCCTCTCCCCTTTGTAGGGAGAGGGGACCGGACCATGTCCCCCCCGCGTAGCCGTGTTCGCTCGCTGTGCATGCGCGCGTCTGGATTCCAGCCTCCGCTGGAATGACGGGGCAGGGCGCTCCGAACCCCGCTCACGCCTCCCCGCAGTACCCTCACCCTAGCCCTCTCCCCTTGTAGGGAGAGGGGATCAGGCCCTCGCCAGGGGCTGCACTGGATTCCAGCCTTCGCTGGAATGACGAAGCGGCCCCGGTCAGTAGGTGGCGGCGATGGCCTCCTTGAGGTTCTCGTGCGTGGTCCAGTCCGCGTCGCTCGGGATCATGGTCTGGCCGGGGCGGACGCGGTAGGCCTCGGCGTTGCGGGCGGTGGCCGGTTCAGCGCCTTCGCGGATGGCCGTGGCCGAGTGCAAGAGCATCCGGCGCATCGCGATGACGCCGATGTCCGTGATGCCCAGATGCTCACGCGTTCGGTCGGATATCTGCCCCATGCCTTCCTGCACGGAGAAGTCCTGCTCGCCGGTGCCCTTGATGCCGGTGAAGGTGAGGTGACGCTGCTCGTGGCGGTCGATCAGATAGTCGTTGCGCATGTTGCGCACCGGCCAGTGCGTGCCGGGGATGGTCTGCGCGTGGACGCCCTGCCCCTTGCGGAGGTCAGCGATGTGCCTCGTCGAGAGCGGCTTGCCGGTGGTGCTCCAGGTGAAGCACCAGCGCGCCGTGGTGACGTCGTCCACCGGGACGAAGGCGTGCATCATCTTCTGATCGCCGCCGCCGGGAGGCGCGGTGTAGAAGGGCATCCAGAAGAGGTTGAAGCGCCAGTAGTCCTGCGTCTCGTCGCCGGGGTATCTGCCGCCGATGATGAGGCCGAAGTCGGTCTCGAGGGCGCGGAGCTTGGGCGGGTTCTCGCGGGTGCGGTACATCTTCTGCACGTCGCCGCTGTCCTTGCCCGTCTCCTGCCAGTCGCGCAGGCGCTTGTGGGAGTCCATCGCGCTGTGCAGGTAGACCGAGTGCACGGTGTCGATGCCGCCCTCGATGGCCTGCGCGTAGTTGTTCTCCTGGAAGTTCCAGGAGACGTAGCGGTGACCGTCCGGAACGCGTGTCCACTCGAATTCCGGTATCGGCTGCATGTGCTCCTTGGGGCCCATGTACGTCCAAAGGACGCCGCCGCGCTCCCGCACGGGGTACGCCTTCAGCTGAATCTTCTCTCTGAAGTTGCTGTCCGACGCCTCGGACGGCATGTCCACGCACCCGCCCTCGATGTCGTACTTCCAGCCGTGGTAGGTGCAGCGGATGCCGTTCTCTTCGTTGCGTCCGAAGAAGAGGTCAGCGTTGCGGTGGGCGCAGAGACGGTCCACCAGTCCGACCTGTCCGACGCTGTTCCTGAATGCGACGAGCCGCTCACCCAGCAGAGTGACGCGGACGGGGTCCCCGTCGGCCTCGGGGATGTCGTCCGTCAGCAGGAACGGTATCCAGTAGCGGCGCATCAGCGCGCCCATCTCCGTTCCGGGACCGATGTGGGCCAACCGTTCGTTATCCAGTGCACTCAGCATGGCGACCTCCCTGCGGCGTTCAGCGCTTCTCTCGATGGCGTGAGATTAGGACGATATGCCGCGGCGGTCAACACCGCGGCCCAAGGAAGCTTGCAAAGCCAATACTCAACCGCCCCTACCCCACACGGAGGGCTCTCACCCTAGCCCTCTCCCTCAGGAGGAGACCTTTGCATAACCCCATCGCGTATCTCACACACAGCCGGTTCACCCCCATCCTAACCTTCCCCCATCGAGGGGGAAGGGATCAAGTAACCCCGCACCGCATCTCCCAGTACGGTTGTGCAAAGGTCTCAGGAGGGGAGACCGAACATCCCCACACCCCCGGCAGAAGGGCTCCGCGCCTCTGCACTCTCCTTCGAGCGGATACCAGAGGGGCTACCTTCAAGGCCTATGCACAGTCATGCCGCACCACACGAGCCGCGCCGTGTGCGGTAGGCTGAGCAGACGCACCCTCGACGGCAATCGCTGCAAAGGAGCACCCGTGCCCATCGAGCCCGACGCCATCGCCGCCGCCCTGCTGCGCTGCCCCATCGGCTGTGCGTTCCTGCTGACGATAGAGCGGGACGGTGTCCCGGCCGCCATCGCCGTCGCACCGGGGCAGGCGTATGCACGGACGGCGGTGGCGCTCCGCGCGCTCAACCCGTGGCTGTCCAACTTCGAGGAGGCCGGCGCCGCGGTGCTTGAGCGGGCGCCGCAGCTGGAGCGGCTCGCGCTCGAGGTGGCGGCGCAACCGGGGGCCGGCTGGTGGACGGCGCCCATCGATCCCAAACGGCAGGTGCTGCTTGTCGACCGCGAGCCCGCCAGCAGCACTACGCGGGCGTCGGCGTGGAGCTGGGAGGACTACGCCGAGCGCCCTCTCGACTGGCGGATGACGTCGACGCTGCGCGGTGGGGTCTCCTGCGGCGACGTCGTCATCGCGTCGGGCGTCGGCGACTGGCCGGATGTTCCGGAGGTGCGTTGCGCGGCAGTGGTGGATGCGGCTGCGCGCGTACGGGAGATCGTCACGCCCGCCGACTGGCACGCGCTATGCGCGTCGCATCCGCATGTCAGGCAGAAGCCGACGCCCAGCCCTTCGCCCCGGTGGGGGCTGGGCTACAGCGCGCTGAGCGAGCAGAAGGAGGGCCCCGACCGCGCGGGGATGCTCGTGCCGGACTGGAAGGCGCTCGAGGCGGACCTGGACGGCGTGCACCTGACGTTCGCCGGGCTGCTGACCGTTCCATTCGTAGAGCACCAGTCCGATGCCGGGCGCACGGTGATGTGGTCGTGGAACACGGAGGGCACGATGTGGCTGCACGGCGACTTCATGCGCGCCGGGGAGCCGCTGCCGCCCGCCCCGGAGGGCCTCGACTCGGACGAACTGGTCGCGCACCTGGATGAAGACTACCTGGGCATCCCGCATTCGGGGGTGCTCATGCAGGCGCGGCGCCGACGGCGGTGGTGGCCGTTCGGACGGCGCTAAGGATGCTGCGAAGAGCCCGTCCTCCCGCCCGCCCCACCGGTTCACCCCCATCCTAACCTTCCCCCATCAAGGGGGAAGGAATCGTGCAACGCGCTCCTCCAACCTCAGCATGACTACGTGCTTCTATGCCCGTATACGCAGCCTCAACACTTGTTCAGACCGTCCCTACTGGCGGGCGGTCGAGTCAGGGCCCATGTAGATGCCGCGCTCCCAGGTGCGCTTGAGCGGGTCCGACACCGTCACGGTCATGCTGCCGATGCCGGCTATCTCAATCTCCACCGTTTCGCCGTCCTGGAGCGGGCCGAGCCCCTCGTGGTTCGTTCCGCAACTGAGGACGTCGCCCGTGTTGAGCGTCATGATGCCCGTGGCGAACTCGATCAGCTCCGGAACGCGGTGCTCCATGTCATCCGTGTTGTAGTCGTGGCGCAGCTGGCCGTCGTTCCAGAACCGTACATGCAGGTCGTTGGGGTCGGCGATGTCGTCCGCCGTGACGACGACCGGGCCGAGCGGCGCGAAGGTGTCGAACGACTTCCCCATCCAACTGCCCGCGCGCCAGGTGCGCCGGCCCTCTCCGCGCGCCGACACGTCCACGAGGCAGGTGTAGCCGAATACGGCGCTCGCGTAGTCCGCCTGCGCCACGTCTTTCGCGGGGCCCCTTACGACGATGGCCAGCTCGGCCTCGTGCTGGAAGACCCACGGGTCGGTGTTCGAGGGCAGCACCACGGTATCGCCGGGGCCTATCACGGCGTCGGGCGACTTCAGGAACATGTTGAGGGGGCCGGGTTCCCGCTGGGCGTGCTCCCAGTAGTTGCCGATGCAGCAGAGCATCTTGCTGGGCCGGGGCAGCGGCGCGCGGAGGCGGAACGAGCCGTCCGCGTGCGATGGGCCCGCCGCGGCGATGCGCTCGAACGCGCCGCGCAGTCCCTCGAACCCGTCGATGATCGCCTCCATGCGCGCCTGGGGCGGCAGGGCGACCGCATCGCCCAAGGCGGCGGTCAGTTCCGCGACGCCGCCGTCGACCACCGCGCCGAGGCGTCGATCGCCGGGGGCGTCGCTCGTTTCGAACAGGCAGAGTTTCATGTGTGTTTTCTCCTTCTTCCAGTCTCCGTCCAGATGATGCGCCGGGAGGCGCAACTCCTACCAGTCCTCGTCCAAACGCCGGAGGGACGCCCCACGCCTACCCCACCGGTTCACCCTCACCCTAGCCCTCTCCCCTCGAGGGAGAGGGGATGACAACGCTCACTCCTCGTGGGCGTAGGTGAGGCCGTAGACCCTCGATGCGCCAGCCGCGAGCAGCGTGCGCGCAGCCGACGAGAGCGTCGCGCCGGTGGTCGTGACGTCGTCGACGAGGACGACGGCCTCGCCGTTCAGCGGTTGGTCAGCGGCGAAGGCGTCGCGCACGTTCTGAAGGCGCTCGGCGCGGGTTGACGTTTCGACCTGCGACGACGTGTCGACCGTGCGGCGGAGCGCGCCGGTCAGAAGCGGGGCGTCGAGCAACCGCGCAAGCTCCCGCGCTAGCAGCTCGGCCTGGTTGAAGCCGCGCTCCCGCAGTCGTTTGGGATGCAGCGGGACGGGCACGAGGGTGAAAGGCGGGGGGACGGTGACCGCCAACTCCCACGCCATCGGGCGCGCCATCTCCGGCACGAGCGTACGCACGCCACGGTACTTCAGGTGTTGCACCGCGGTCCGCACAACGCCCTCGTAGACGAATGGGGTCAGCACGTCGGTGAGCGGGCCACTCTCACGCGGAGGCTCCGGCTGCGTCCGCCTGGCCTTTCCGAGGCACGCCACGCAGATGTAAGCGCCGCTCCTGCCGCAACCGATGCAGCGGACGGGAAACAGCACGTCGAGTGCAGAGCGCAGCAGATTGGAAACGATGTTCACGAGAGCGCTCCTGGCCTCACCGAGCTTCGCTCAGCATGACGCGTGCATGCGTCAGCCCCAACTTCACAGGGGCGAGATTCCCGCCTGCGCGGGAATGACGGGGGCTGGGGGAATGACGGGGGCGGCGCAGAGCGCAGCAGATTGGAAACGATGTTCACGAGAGCTCCCCCGGCCTCACCGAGCTTCGCTCAGCATGACGCGCGCATGCGTCAGCCCCAACTTCACAGGGGCGAGATTCCCGCCTGCGCGGGAATGACGGGGGCTGGGGGAATGACGGGGGCGGCGTGGAGCGCAGCAGATTGGAGACGATGCTCATTGAAACGCCCTCGCCCTGGCCCTCCCTCAGGAGAAGGCCCTTGCATAACCCCTCCCCTCCGCCCCGGAGTACCCTCACCCGCGCGTGCGCAGCACGCGCGCCCTCTCCCCTCGTAGGGAGAGGGGACTGAAGGTGGTAGGCTGGGCCGCATGATACGGGCCGTGTTCTTCGATTTCTACGGCACGCTCGCCGACTGGCCGACGGCGGAGGCGCTGCAGCAGGCCGCGGCTGCCGCCGAGGGCATCACCATCGAGCAGGCGCCCATCGCCGCAGCCTACCGCACGGCGAACGCCTACATGGACGAGGAGAACGCGAAGCGCCCCGTGCAGCAGCGGACGCAACAGGAGCGAGACGCGTTCTTCGCCGAGTACGAGCGTCGGCTCCTCGCGGACGCGGGCGCGCCGGACGTGAGCCCGGACGTTGCAGCGCGCATCTGGCAGCGCGTGCGCGGCGCTCCGGAAGAGTTGACGCTCTTCCCCGACGCGAAGGCCGCGCTTGCAGAGTTGCGCGCGCTGGGGCTGACGCTCGGCGTCATCTCCAACATGGGGCTCGAACTCGACGGCCTGCTCGAACGGCTCGGCATCGGCGAGTACGTGGCGGTGCGCTCCACCACGGGCAGTGCGGGCGTCAGCAAGCCGCACCCACGCATCTTCCGTTTCGCGCTCGCGCAGGCGGGCGTGCGGCCCGCCGAGGCCGTACACATCGGCGACAGCATCCCGGCGGACGTGAAAGGCGCCCGCGGCGCGGGGATCACGCCCGTGTTCGTGCAGCGCACGCCGGGGACACCCCCGCCCGACGGCGTACCGGTCGTGGGATCGCTGGCGGAAGCAGCGGCGCACGTCCAATCGCTGCTGGGCAGCGAGGGCTGACGTGAGACCTTTGCGCAGCCGTCCGCAAACCTCACATCCCTCCCCGACGCCCCGGTTCACCCTCACCCCTTCGGCAAGCTCAGGGCAGGCTCTAACCCTCTCCCCTCAAGGGAGAGGGGATGAGACGCCGCCAGGATCATGCACAGGTCCGCCTGTGCGGGGGCTGACATGAACCGCATCGTGCTCGGCGACAACATGGACGTGCTGCCGACCATCGAGGACGGGGCGGCGGCGCTGATCTACATCGACCCGCCATTCAACACCGGGAAGGCGCAGCGCCGCGAACGCCTGCGGACGGTGCGCGACGACGAGCACGGCGACCGCACGGGGTTCCAGGGTAAGCGCTACCGGACGGTGCGGCTCGGCGCGCAGTCGTTCGACGACATGTTCAACGACTTCCTCGCGTTCCTCGAGCCTCGACTCATCGAGGCGTACCGCATCCTCTCGCCCACGGGGTCGTTCTTCCTGCACATCGATTACCGGGAGGCGCACTACTGCAAGGTGCTGCTGGACGCACTGTTCGGGCGCGAGTGCTTCATGAACGAGATCATCTGGGCGTACGACTACGGCGGCAGGCCGAGGAACCGCTGGCCCGCGAAGCACGACACGCTGCTCTGGTACGCAAAAGACCCGGCGCGGTACACGTTCCACCACGACGCGATAGACCGCGTGCCGTACATGGCCCCCGGACTCGCAGGCGCGGAGAAGGCGGCGCGGGGGAAGATACCCACGGACGTGTGGTGGCAGACGATCGTGCCGACGGTGGGGCGCGAGCGGACGGGCTACCCGACGCAGAAGCCTCTCGCCATCCTCAATCGCATCGTGCGCGTGCACTCCAACCCCGGCGATCTGGTGCTGGACTTCTTCGCAGGGTCAGGGACGACGGGCGAGGCCGCGGCGCGCAACGGCAGGCGTTACCTGCTCATCGACAGCAACCCGGAGGCGGTGCGCGTGATGGCGGAGCGGCTCGCGTTCAGCGAGCCGGAGGTGGTGGGCGGTTGACGCAAATCCCTTACTTCAATACGATTGTAGTAAGGAGAAAACCATGATCGTAAAGGTCACGTCGAAGCGCCAGGTCACGTTTCCTGCACGGGTACTGGATGCGCTCGGGGTGCAGCCCGGCGACCGACTGGAACTGACCGAAGGGCCGGACGGTTTCACCCTCAAGCCCAGGCCCATCGATCTGTCCAAACTTGGAGGACTCCGAGACAAGATAGCCTCAGGCGCCCCTCCATTCGACATCCGAAAGTTCCGGGATGAAGGGTATGACCCAGCGGCGTATCGGGATTGATACCTCCATTCTCGTAAGGCTGGTCACCGGAGACCCTCCCGATGCTTATGCGCACTGCGTGGAGCGGTTGCATGCGCTGGCTGCGAGCGGCGCCGAGGTACTTGCGTCTAACCAAGTCATCGGAGAGGCCTTCATGGCCGTCCGGCATCACTACGGCGTATCGAGCGCAGATGCCTGCGGTGAACTATCCAACACGCTCAGGAGCGGCCTCGTCGCCCCTTTGAACGGGCCAGCCGTTCTCGATGCCCTCGCCGCGTCTGGCGGCCCTGGACTCTTCGACCGACTCATCTCCAACGATTACTCGCGGTCCGGCCTGGAGACGCTCACGCTGGACCGGCAGATGGCTTCCCTGCGGGGCGCGCAACTGCTTTAGGAAGAGCGCGCCCCTGGGCTACGAGCGCACGGGGGCATCGCCGCAGTGAAGACAAGGAACAGGGCGGGCGCGATGCGCCCGCCCCGCCCCGTCGTCCTGGGGCTGCGAGGTTCCTGCCTCCGCGCGCGCTGAAGCACGGGAACGACGAGTTACCACACCGCAACTACGACGTGTGCTTCACGTTGTACTGCAGCGCGGTGTGGGTCGCGTTGGCGCGGTCGGTGGAGCGCTCCGCGAATGCCACGCGCATGCTCACCACCATGACATTCTGGCGCTTCTGGATGTCGCGCTCCGTCTCGATGAGGAGCTCGCGCTTGAAGCCCTTGCGCCACTGGGTGCGGTTCACGAGCAGCAGGCGCCCCGTCTCCACGACATTCCCGTCCGAGGTAATCTTGCCGTCCGCGTCTGCGAGACGCATCTGCTCCGACACGACGACGGGGACGCCCTCGACGGCGCCGAGCTGCCCGGTGAGCAGCGTTGCACGCGGGCCGAGCTTGTCCAGGGTCTGGAAGCTGTCCACCGCCTGCATGGCGATGTACGTGCTCACGTCCGTGATGAACGCGAGTTCGGACGGGCGCGCGCCGTACTTGCCGAGCGTCCGCCGCAGCTGGTTGAACATGTCGGCGGTCGGCTTCGCGTTGAAGTTGCTCCGCATATCCGCGTTGTCCACCAAGGGCAGGTGCAGGAGTCCGTCGAACCCCAGCAGGTAGTGCGCCTTCCCCGCGGTGGCAGGGGTGAGACCCGAGCCGTCGTGGTTGATGTTGCCCGCGGCGGTCGTGTCCGCATTCAGCAGCACGTCGTCCAGCACCTGCGCCGCGTTGCGGAGGAGGGTGCTCCGCACCTCGGCCATCATCGCGGCGACGGCGTCCTCGTCCAGCTCGTATGCCCACGGCACCATACCGACGAGTTCATGCGCCGTCAGCGTCTGTTTCGCCGTCTTCAGGTCCGTGGCCGTCGTGGCCGTGTTCGCCGAGCCGGGGTACCAGTTGACGTCGCCCAACTGCAGCGGCACGTCGAACGGGTTGGACGGCATCGTGACGGTCTCGAAGAGCGACGCGACCGCCGTTTCCAAGTTCACGTCCGCCCACAGCTGACGGGCGGCCTCCTGCGGAACGAGCTCGTCGCCCGCGCCCGCGGTCGTGGAGTCCATCGCCTTCGTGACGCTGTCCTGCCAGGCGCGGAGCGAGCGCGGGTCGTAGTCCTGGGGCCGCGCCTGCTGCGCCGCGAGCAGGCTCCGCATCACGGCGAGGTCCACAAGGTCGAACCCGTCGAGCTTCCCTCCACGCACGCGGACGCGGTCGTTCGAGCCCCGGCCCAGCAGCGCGCCGAGCCTCACCGAACGGTCGTGCTCCAGCACGCTGCGCACCTCGCCCGCGAGTCGCTCCTGCTCCTCGCGCATGAGCGACAGCTCCTTCGTCACGGGGCCGAGCCGCTCGCGCACGAACTCCTGGGTCTCCACTATCTCCTTCTGCATCTCATCTATCGCAGACATGCTCTCCTCCTTCTGTGGGATCAGTTCTCTTCTTCGATGACCGGCGCGGCTTCTATCGCTTCCGCGAGCGCTTCGCCGAACCGGCGCGCCGACGACGCCAGCGCGTCGCGCTCGGTACGGGTCAGGCCGTCCGGCGCAACGCGGACCGACTCGCGCATCAGCCGCGCGCCGGTCTCCAGGGCCTCGGCAGCATCCGGCGCAACCCGGCAGAGGCCGTCCACCAGCCGTGCCGCCTGCAACGCCACTCGCACCACCTGTGCTATCCGCATCGCTCTCCTCCTTTCCCAGCCCGCGATGGGCCGTTTCGTTGTTATCAAGTCGCTCGTCTGCCCCACCCCGCCGACCCTCACCCCAGCCCTCTCCCCTTGTAGGGAGAGGGGGCCGAGTAGAGCACGCACACGCGCGAACGCCACGCACCCCCGCCCCCGCAGTACCCTCACCCCAGCCCTCTCCCCTTGTAGGGAGAGGGGGCCGAGTAGTGCACGTACACGCGCGGACGCCACGCACCCCCGCCCCTCGCAGTACCCTCACCCCAGCCCTCTCCCCTTGTAGGGAGAGGGGGCCGAGCAGGGCACAAGGGGACGCCCCCGAACCAAGCGAGGTTCCTGCCTCCGCGGGAACGACGAAGGAGCCCATAAGGGACCCCCTACGCAGAGATCAGGCCGCGCAGGCGGCGCAGTTCGCTGAGCACGCGCTGCGCGTCCTCCGGCGCGATGGACGAGGCCGATGGATCGAGCCCGAAGAGGGGGCGCAGCCTCGGCGCTTCGAGTCCGCCCTCGAACGCTTTCGCCAGCGCGTGCGGGTTCGCGGGCACCGGCACCGCGCTCAACTCCAGCAACTCCTGCTTCGTGTACTCGACGCCGTCCACTGAACCGTCGCGCCCCTTGCGGAACGAGAACGCCCTGGCGCGAAAGCCAACGCTTACGGCGCGTAAGAAACGCTGCCGGTAGAGCATCTCGACCTCCTGCGCGAAGGCCGTGGGCGCGAACTCGACGGTCGCCAGCAGCCGCGAGCCCTCCACGACCACCCAGGAACTGCGGCCGATAGGCGTGCGGGTGTAGTCGTGCGCCCACAGGAACACCGGGTTGCGCTTGTAGGCGTCCAGGTCCCAGCCGTCGGCGCGCACCACGTCGCCCAAACGATCGGGAGACTCATCCGACGCGACGACCGTCAGCGGGCGGTCGTCGTTCGGCGCGACGGCACGGCACACCGAGAACCTCTGCACGACCGGGGCGTCAGCCAGCCCCCGGCGGTACGCCTCCAGCGACTCCAGCAGCCGCTCCCGCTCCCAACGCTCGCGATCACTCAACCCTGCGCTTACCTCATACGACGTCATGCTCCGAACCTCCTCTGTTCGTCCGCCAGCGAGAACGTTCCGGACACAAAAAAGCCCCGGCCCTTTACAAGGCCGGGGCTCGTCCCCGTGCTGCGTTTCCCTTCCGGCGAACTCGATCTACGGACAGTTTAGCGCAATCGCGTCAACTGCGAAACCGGCATGTGTCACAATTCTGACTTATCCCAGATTGAGACGTTTGCATACCCAGCCACTTGCCCCTCGCCCCTCCAACCCTCACCCCAGCCCTCTTCCGCCATCGGGAGAGGGAGCGCTAAAGCGCGGATCAGACACCCCAGCCACGCCGATTCACCCCCATCCTAACCTTCCCCCATCAAGGGGGAAGGGATCTATAACCCCGCACCGCTTCTCCCTTCACGGTTGCAAAGGTCTCCTTGGAGGGAGAGGGCGCGCTAGAGCGCCGCGGCGGCACCCTCTCCCTCAGGAGAGGGAACCAACTCCCAACCGAGCCGACGCAAGGCGGGTGTAGACCGCGCCCGTGGGGAGCAGGTCGCTGTGGTAGAGCCCGACCTCCTCCACCACGAACGCGATGTGCCGGACGTCCAGCGCGGTGACGGACCCGCGCAGCGCCTGCGCCTCTTCGCGCGACAGCTTCGCATTGACCCGCGCGAGCGTGACGTGCGGCGCGAAGGTCCGCTCTTCGTAGGGGAGACCCGCCGCCGAGAGCGCATCTTCCACGCTCTGCCGCAGCCCGGTCAGGGCATCGAGCGCACCGCCGACGCCCACCCACAGAACGCGGGGCGCGCCGCGCGAGGGGAAGGCGCCCGCGTCCGCCAGCGACAACTCGAACGGCTCAATGCCAGCGGCGGCGCGGAGGACCGCTTCGCCGAGCGCGGGGGCGGCGCCCTGGGGCGCCGGGCCGATGAAGCGCAGCGTCAGGTGCGCGCCGTCCACGTTCGCCCATCGGGCGCCGCGCGGCGCGAACGTCCGCATGGCGTCGGCGACGCGCCGCAATTCGGCGCGGACCTCGTCCGGGAACGCGAGCGCCACGAACAGGCGGAGGTTGCGGTCAGCCAACAGACGCCTCGCTGAACAGCGCGAGAGTTTCTCGCTGCAACGGAGTGAGAGAGAAGGCGGGGTTGTCTCTGGGGTAGATCTCGGCAGCGTCCCAGAACTCACGCCTGACGCTGGTTGCAATGCCAATCTTGGTGGTCAATCTCCCTATGAGAGAGGCTGTCTCAAACAGGTAGACAGCTTCAATGACCCAAGGGCGGGTCTTGCCACGCGATGACACTGCCGCGCTCCTCGGCCCCGTTAGCACAAGGTAGTAGTCCGGCGCACCATCGATGCTTATGTCCAACAGCCCTTCATTCTTTGGGTAATACTTGATGTTCACAGTCATCCCGAAAAGCCGACCCTCTGCAAAGCGACCGTCGCTGCCCCTTTCCACAGCTGAGGCATGCAGTTCGATACCAAGAATCTCCGCACCGACGAAGTCTCCGAAGTGGCCCGGCAGCGCGGGGCGAACAATGAATTCAGCAACCCTCCCATCTGCATGGTTCTTCTGTTTTACCAGTTCAGCTAGGCGTTTCATCTGCTCCAAGTCACTCATACCTCCTCCTCGCGCTCCGCCCTGGCGCGAACGATCAGATCGGCGAGTCGGCGGTACCAGCCCGCGATGTCGTACAGGGAGTAAGAGGCGTTCGCGGGGCTGGGGTTCGGCGCGACGAACACGCGGCTCGTGCCGATCCTATCCGGTTGTTCGCCGAGCGCAACGTCGTGCTGCTTGCGTCCCTCCGCGTACTGGAGGAACCACTTGTAGCCGGTGATGCCGTTGAAGCAGACCACGAGCGGCGACGCGGAGAGCAGTTTCTCTCGCGTCTCAGGCGCCCACGCGCGGAAGTCCGCGGCGCGCAGGCTGGACGCACTGTTGCTTGCGCGCTTGACCACGTCTGTGAAACCGATGGTGCGATGCTCGAAGAGCCACGCCTCGTCGCCGGGGCCGAGTTCTCGATCACCGGTGAGGCCGCGTCCTCTGACGAGGCTGCGTCCTTTCACGAGGCCGGAGCGGTTGAGCGCGCCCCAGAAGCGGTTCTGCGGCGTCGCGAAGTACTTCCCGACGGACGCCGAGTATGCGCCGGGGTTGATGCCGACGAACACGAGGTCGAGGCCGGGGCGGAGGTAGTCCGGCAGCGTCGGCGCGTCAGTCATCGGCCAGGCCCAGCAAGCGCGCGGCGTTGCCTCCGAGCACCGCCTGTGCCGTCGGGACGTCGAGCGCGCCGCGAGCCTGGTCCGCCACTCGCGACGCGGGCAGCAACGGGTAGTCCGAGCCGAACAGGACGTGCTCCGCTCCCACTGCCCGCGCGGCAACGTCGAAGACGCGCGCGTCGTAGAGGAGCGCCGTCGCTGCGCTATCGAAGTACGTGTTGGCGAGCGCGGCACGCACCTCGGGCATGAGCGCGTAGAACGGCAGCCCGCCACCCCAGTGCGCGAACACCCAGCGCACGTCCGGGAATCGTTCCACGACCGCGATCAACCGTTCCGGCGTCGTTGAGCCCTTGCCGGGATAGACGTGGCCGACCGGCTCGGAGCCATGGACGGTGACGAGCAGTCCCCGCTCCACCGCGAACCGCGCGAGCGGTCCGACGGACTCGTCCGCCGCGAGGTCTATGCCCTGCGACGTGGGGTGCAACTCGCCGATGCCGACCGCGCCCGCATCCGCGCAACGCTCCACCTCCCGCAGGGCTTCGTCGCCCCAACCGGGGTGCACGGAGCAGAACGCGGCGATGCGCCCGGGATAGCGCGCGGCGGCATCCAGGAGGCAGTCGTTCGACTCGCGGGCGACCTCGCGGTCGCACCAGCCGTAGCCGAGGACTACGGAGAGGTCGACGCCGTCCTCGTCCATCGCGGCAACGAGGTCGGCGGCGGTGGTCATGGGGCCGCCTGCGCCGAACAGGGCACCGAACGTCGCATCGCGCGCGGCGATGCCGGAGCGCCGCTCGTGGAAGGAGGCAGGCAGCAAGTGTGTATGGAAGTCAACGATCACGAGAGACCTCCGACGGTCCCGCTTCCAAGGATACTCTGAACAAGCCTGTGTCCCGCAGCACCGTCGATTCCCCCCGCCACCCTGTTCACCCCCATCCTAGCCTTCCCCCATCAAGGGGGAAGGGATCAGGCGACGCACACGCAATCGCGCAGAGATACCACGTGTCCCGCAGCACCGTCGATCCCCCCGCCACCCTGTTCACCCCCATCCTAGCCTTCCCCCATCAAGGGGGAAGGGATCAGCCGACGCACACGCAGTCGCGCAGAGATACCACGTGTCCCGCAGCACCGTCGATCCCCCCGCCACCCTGTTCACCCCCATCCTAGCCTTCCCCCATCAAGGGGGAAGGGATCAGGCGACGCACGCGCAATCGCGCGGAGATACCACCTGTTCAGACTATCCTAGTTCTCGGAGCCGGGCTCCTCGCCTTCCTCGTACGCGCTGCCGGAGAACACGCCGACCTCCCGTCCCTGATGGACGTGCACGACGAAGTCGTCCCGTTCGAGGCCGATGGCGTCCAGCAACTCGTCGTCCAGATCGGCGATGAGGTCCTGTATCTCGTCGGTGGTGTAGCGCTCGGAGACGCACAACGTGGCGTGGATGATGCGTCCGTAGAAATGCACGTCGAAACGCCCCTGCGGCTGTGGCTGGTCATCCTCATAGAGCGTGTACACCTCCGAGAACGGCGTACGGCACTCGCGTTCGAAACGGATCATCGGGCTCTCCTTTGGTGCTGCCGCGTGTGCTGTGGGTGCTGCGAGCGCCGCTCAGGGGCGGACCTGTCCATCGCCGAGTGCAACCCACTTGTAGCTGGTCAGTTCGCGCAGGCCCATCGGCCCGCGAGCGTGCAGTTTGTTGGTGCTGATCGCGACCTCGGACCCGAGTCCAAGTTGCGATCCATCGTTGAAGCGGGTGCTGGCGTTCACGAGCACGACCGCCGCCTCAACCACATCGGTGAAGCGCATCGCGGCGGTGTAGTCCTCCGTCACGATGGCCTCCGTGTGCCCGGAGCCGAACTTCTCGATGTGCTCCAGCGCGTCGTCCATCGAGTCGACCACCTTGACCGACATGGTGAGCGAGAGGAACTCCTGGCCGAAGTCGTCCGGTCCCGCGGCGCGCACCTGCGACTTCTGTACCGGCCCGATGAGCGACAGCGCCCGCTGGTCGCACCGCAACTCGACCCCAGCCTCCGTCAGGCGGGACGCAGCACCGGGCAGCAACGCCGGGGCAGCCGCAGCGTGCACGAGCAGCGTGTCCAGCGCATTACACACGTCCGGCCGCTGCGTCTTGGCGTTGTAGATGATGCCGGACGCCTTCTCGATATCTGCATCGGCGTCCACGTACACATGCACGACGCCGACGCCGCCGGTGATCGCGGGGACGGTCGCGTTGTCGCGCACGTACCTGATAAGCGCGTCGCCTCCGCGCGGGATGAAGAGGTCCAGGTAATCGTTGAGCCGGATCATCTGATCGACGATGGCTCGGTCGGTATCGGTGACGAACTGCACGGCCTCCGGCGCCGCGTCCGCGGCCTTCAGCGCGTCCTTCACCAGCGCGGCGACCGCCGTGTTGGTGTGGACGGCCTCCTTGCCGCCGCGCAGCACCACCGCGTTGCCGGACTTCAGGCAGAGCGACACGATGTCCGTCGTTACGTTCGGACGGGCCTCGTACACGCAGCCGATGACGCCCAGCGGTACCCTGCGTCGCTCCACGCGTATGCCGTTCGGCAGGGTTCGGGCGTCGAAGCACTCGCCAACCGGGTCCGGCAGCAGCGCGACGGCGCGTACGTCGTTCGCCATGCTCTGTACGCGCTGCTCGTTCAGCAGCAGCCGCCCCAGCAACGCCTCGCTCAGGCCTGTCTCCCGCCCCGCCTGCAGATCGCGCTCGTTCGCTTCCAGTATTGTTGGGCAGTTCGCCTCGAGCGCGCCGGCGATGGCTCGCAGCGCGTTGTTCTTCTGCTCCGTGGAGAGCATGCGCACGCGCTTCGACGCTTCGCGAGCGGCCCGCGCTTTCGTGATGAGTTCAGACGTGGCAGTTCCGGTTGTCATGCGCCTCTCCCGTCGTGCTCAGACGACTACCATGTTGTTGCGATGCACGGCTTCATCGCCGTTGTGGCGCCCGAGCAACTCCATGATCCGGTCGGAGCGTTCGCCCGCGATCTTGCGCATCTCCGACGAGTCGTAGTTCGCTATCCCATAAGCGAGGCGCGAGCCGCTCTCCGAGCGGACCTCCACGACATCGCCCCGGACGAACCGTCCATTGACCTCGCGGATGCCCGCAGGCAGCAGGCTGCGCGACTGCTCACGGAGAGCGCGCGACGCGCCGTCGTCCACCACCAGCCCTGCGTCCTTCTTCGTCATGCCGCTCAGCAGCCAGCGCTTCCTGCTCTCCAGCACAGATGCCGTCGCAGGAAAGAAGGTGCCGTTGGCCAACCTGCCGCATGCCGCCTCGCGCACAACGGCCGGGTCTCTGCCGAGTCCGAACGCAACCGCCACGCCGATGGAGGCGGCGTGCTGCGCGGCCTGGAGTTTCGAGGCCATCCCCCCACGGGTCGCGGTGCTCGTGTGCACCTCCGCCAGCGCCATGATGGAGTCGTCTATCCGTTCCACGACGGGGACCAGCTCGGCGGACGGGTCACGGTTCGGGTCGGCGGTGAAGAGCCCGCCGGTATCCGTGAGCATCAGGAGCAGGTCAGCGTCGACCACCGTGGCTACGATCGCGGAGAGTGTGTCGTTGTCGCCGAAGCGCTGGCCGTTGATCTCCTTCGTGTCGACGACGTCGTTCTCGTTCACGATGGGCACGATGCCGCGCTCCATCAGGCCGTTCAGAGTGTTGCGGACATTCAGGTAGCCCACGCGGTCGTCCACGTCCCGAGCGATGAGCAGCGTCTGTGCGACGACGATGCCGCGCCGTGAGAAGAGGTCCTGGTAGGCGTGCATGAGGCGGCTCTGGCCGATGGCCGCAAGCATCTGGCTCGCAGCCAGGCTCTTGCCTTGTATGACGCCGGGGGCGGCCTCGTGCCCCGCCGCGATGGCGCCCGAGGTAACGAGCACGACCTGCGCGCCCATCTCCACCACGTCAGCGATCTGGTTGACCAGCGACTCCATGACGGAGCGGTCCAGGTGCGCGGTCTTCTGGGTGAGCACGTTCGTGCCGGCCTTGACCACGATGCGCCGGTAGCGTAACTCGGCTCCCTGCTTACCGGCGTCTGCTTCTGCCATGTGGAGTGCCATGCTGCGTCTCGATACCGTGCTGGAGACTATGGGGCCGTAGGAGTCACTCGCAGGAGTCATTGTACAGTATGGAGTCCCGCGACCCTGAGAGGCAGTCACAGCGTGCTCAGGTGCGTTTACGGTGCTAGAATGTGCTCCTCAGGTATGAGGCATAGCAGACGAGCGTCCAGCGATGACCACCACCGACAAGAAGCCCCAGACGACCCCCCCCGCGCCTCGGAGGACTCGGCGGACTCCGGATGCAGAGCGGCTCCAGCACAACATAATCAAGAGGGCCACTAAGCTCGCGATTCTCATCAACCGCGATGCGTTAGTGGAACTCGAACATCGCTAGGCGCCGATACAACTTCCTCACGACCGCCGACGTAGAAGAAGTTATCTACGATCTGGCGGCTGACCTCTACCCCGATTACCCTGACCCCCTGCCAGTGTTCTCCTATCTTGGAGGCGAGCAAGGCAAGGGCAAGTTAGAGTCGGCCCTGAAGGCCCCCACACAGACTTGGGGCGGCGTGTATCTGTCGCGAACGATCTTCGATAAGGCCGCCGTCCTCTTCCGTTCAGTTGTCAAGAACCATCCGCTCGTTGATGGCAATAAGCGGCTTGGTCTCACCTGCACGACAACGTTCCTCATGAAGAACCGGTATCTGTTCTTGCCGCCGCGAGACGAAGCCATCGAGTTCGCAGTGAGGATTGCGGAGGGCAGTCCCACGCCAAGCGAGATAGCCTCTTGGCTGCGGCGCAAAGCAGTGCCCTTCTGGAAGGTGCAGAGTATGAACAACGCCGAACTGACGGCCTATGCTCCCCACCTTCATCTCCATATCGCCTACATACGAAAAGAGGTGCGACGGCTCGAACGGGACATCAACCGTCTTACAGGCGTTACCTGAGCCCCAGCGCCAGATCGAGCAGCAGGCACGGCTCTCCCCACTGCTCCGCATCGTCGAGCGACCATTCCGACGACGAGCCGGAAGGGCGCAGGCGCAGCCCCTCGTCGCCGCCGTACACCAGTACCACGACCCCGTCGCCCGAGTCCGACACCTTCGCCGCCATCGCCAGACACGGTTCCCCGGCGGCCCAGCCAACGACGTCGCACGGGCCTTCCCATCCGTCCGGGCGGAATGCGGACTCGACCCACGTGACCTGATACGACGGCTCCAACGCCTCGAACATGCGCGTGACGGAGAGGTCGGAGTTGGCCCCCGCCTCCACGTCTACCTCGACATACTCCATGCGCGCAGTCTACCAGTCCGCCCTCATGCTTCCGCCTTCGGCCCTCACCCTATGCGTAGAGTGCGAACGCAGCCGACGCAGGCCCGCTCCCCAGCCCCTGCTCGGACGCCCTGCGCCACAGCGCGGCAGAGGCCTCGTAGAGGGACATGCGAAGTCCCTCCCGGCGCGCCTCTTCAAGCAGCGGCCCGTAGCAGGCGACGTAAGCATCTACGGACTGCTCTCCATCCCCGGCTATCCCATCGATGAGTGTCGGACCGGTGCGCTCCAGTTGTGCGGACGCGCCGGACGCCGTGCGCAGCACGTCGAGCATGGCGCGGGCGTCCATGCCCAGTCTCGCCGTGAGCGCGAAGCCTTCGAAGACGCCCACCTCGTACAGTGCCGCCGTCGCGGTGTCGAGCGCATCGTATGCGCCGCCGGGAGGGGTCACTTCCGCGTCGCGCGGCAGAACCTCCCCCGCAACCTCCACACCCGCGACCCATTCCAGCGCCTTGATGGCCTCCGGCGGGTCGGCGCTTGCCAGCCCCTGCTCGGCGGCGTACAGCCACGAGTCGCGCGCGGCGTTCCGCAGCGGCAGCTCCAAACCGGTCCGTCCGATCATCCACTCCATGAATTCCTGGTCCTTGATGTTCGTGGACACGTACGACGTCTGCTCGAACGACCGGTCCAGTATCTTCGGCAGGATGCGTTCCAGCTGGCGGCTCAGGGATGCTCCTTTCCGCATGACGTGGAAGAGCAGCCCGCAGTCCAGTCCCTTCTTCGCCCCCAGCACGAACGTCTCCAGCACGCCCAACTGGTTGATGTCCTTCACCATGTTGTTGACCAGCTTCGCCATATTGCCGCTGCCCACCGGCCCCATCAGCCGGGCATTCGCCGACACCGCATCCAGCGCGGGCATGACTCGCTCGAAGGCCGCAGGGTCCCCGCCCACCATCACCGTCAGCCTGCCGTTCCACGCGACGTCGCCCGTCCCGGACACCGGCGCATCGAGATACGTCACGCCCCGCGCCGCGCACACCTCCTCCATCCGCCGCGCGAACTCCGGATGCACCGTCGAGTGGTCGAGGACGATCGTGCCGGGCTCGGCGCCCGCCAGCACGCCGTTCTCGCCGCACAGCACCGGTTCCACCACCGCGTCGCCCATGAGGCACAGCCCCACGACTTCCGCGCCGCGCGCCGCGTCGGCGGGCGACCCCCCGGGCGTCGCCCCCATCTCCGCCATCTCCCGCACCTTGCCCTGGCTGCGATTGACGACCGTGACGTTGTGCCCGGCCTTGAGCAGGTTCACCGCCATCGGCTTGCCCATCATGCCGAGCCCCACGAATGCGATATCCATCCTGCCCTCCTGTGGGCTGCGTTCTAGTAGTCGAAATGCACGCTGTAGAGGTCTTCGATCCGGCCGTCATCGGTGAACCGCCAGACGCCGATGTGGCCACGCAGTAGGTCACCGTTGCCATCCCAGTCCATCGTCGTCGCGGCTCCCTCGTAGTCCACGGTTCCGCCTTCACCGAGGATACGCAACGCCTCCGCCACTCCCTTCGCTGTGGGTGTTACAACCTCACCCGGTCCGCCGCCCACGTTGCGCAAGTGGTCGCGGACGGCGGTCCCATCGACGCTTCCCGCAGCCTGGGCCGCCAGCGCGAGAGCGATCGTGGCGTCGTAGGTCTCCCGCACGTAGGCGTACTCGGGTAGCCTGCCGTACTCGACGACGAACGCGGCATCCCATTCGTCCGAGGTCGCGCTCTCCGGCGCGGCCGCGCCCGCCGTGCCATACGCGTCCGCCAGAGCGCCGGTCCCAACGACGCCGGCCAGGGCGGGACTCTTCAAGGCGTCGCCCAGCATGAACCGGTTGTACAGGCCGCTCTCGACAGCCTCACGGATGACCACCGCCGCTTCCGCCTCGAAGGTGAGGACGACGAGCGCTTCGGCGCCCTCGCTCGCCGTCTCCCGCAACTCGGGGAGGAACGTTGTCCTGTTCGGCGGGAGGACGACGGGCTGCAGCTTTTCCGTCCACGCCGCCGCGAACGACTCGAAGAGGCCGCGCCCCCAAGCGTCGTCGCGGTAGACCAGGCCGACGTTCGTGAAGCCGCGGTCGCGCGTCACCTGCGCCAGCACGGGCCCCTGCGCGCTGTCGGACAGAGCCGTGCGGAAGAAGAAGTCGTCGTCTGCCGCGTTGGTGAGGAGCGGAGACGTGGCCGACGGGCTGATAACGGGTATGCCCGCCGGGCCGGCCACCTGTTCAACGACGGGCAGGGAGTTCCCGCTGGAGTTGGGCCCAACCAGGGCGTGAACGCCGTCGTTCTCGATCATGCGCCGGGCTTCTTCCACCGCAACTGCGGGGTCGCGGGTGGAATCCCTCGTCACCGTCCCAACGGGGCGTCCCAGCACTCCGCCCGCGGCGTTGACGTGCTTCACGGCGAGATCGAAAGCCCGTTCCCGGTCCCGCGCCTTCTCCGTCGAGCCCTCGCTGAAATCCAACAGGAGTCCGATCTTCAACGCCGGAGTGGTGTCCGGGCTCGGCGAACCGCCGCCACAGGCCACAACCGACCCCAACAGAAGCGCACAAACCAGGACCGAGCGGGATGCGGTTAATATCGACGTATCCATGCCACCTCGGAAGCCGCTTCTAGCCTTAGCGAGGGGAGTATAGCAACCACCCCCGTCACTCCCGCCGCCCCCGCCGACGCATCCTCCGGTATCATGGGTGCGCAGCGTCAAGCGCAACACCACAGCGGCGCAAACTCGGAGGAGCAGCACATGCAGTACCGCAGACTCGGCGAATCGGACCTCAACGTCTCCGTCATCGGCCTCGGCACGAATAACTTCGGCAACCCCGCGCGCATCGGAGAGCACGCACACAGCAAGCGCGTGATCGACAAGTGCCTGGACGTCGGCATCAACCTCATAGACACCGCCAACATCTACGGCAACGGCGAGAGCGAGGTGCACATCGGCGAGGCCCTGCGCGGCAGGCGCAACGAGGCCATCATCGCCACCAAGTTCAACCTGAACAGCCTGGACGGCGAGTCTCCCCGCGACCGCATCATGAAGAACGTCGAAGAGAGCCTCACCAAGCTCCAGACCGACGTCATCGACCTCTACCAGATCCACTTCATCCCGCACGGCCTCCCGCACGAGGAGTACCTGGAACCGCTCAACGACCTCGTCACGGAGGGGAAGGTGCGCCACATCGGCGAATGCAACTACTCCGGGTGGCGTCACGCCGACGTTAACAGGGCCGCCGACGAGCACGGCTTCGCGCAGTTCGCCTCCGCTCAGAACAACTACAGCCTCATGCACCGGCAGATAGAACTCGAACTCCTTCCCTATTGCACGGAGCATCGCATCGGCTTCCTGCCGTACTTTCCGCTCGCGGGAGGATGGCTGACCGGCAAGTACGCGGCCGGCGCGGAAGTGCCCGGCAACGCAAGGCGAATGGTCGGCCAACTGCAGGGCGACGAGCGCGCCCGCGACGTGCTGTCGCGCCTTGACGCTTTCGCGAACGAGCACGGCCACTCCCTGCTCGAGCTCGCGTTCGCATGGCTGCTCGCGCACCCGGCGGTGAGCTCGGTCATAGCGGGCGCGATGAACGAGGAGCAGGTGGTTGCCAACGCCGCCACGGCGGACTGGATGCTCTCACGGGAGGAGCGCGACGCCGTGGACGCCATCGCCTCCTGGGACGGCAGCGACGAAGACGTCGAGCGCTTCGGCATGGGGGCGCAGGCCCCGGCAAGGTAGGGAGCGTCCGTCCCTAGGACAGCCTATGCAGGCGCAGGGCAGTCGTCAGCACCCAGGTCATCGTCGTGACGAAGAGGCCGCGCTGCAACAGCCCGCGCTTGCTGAGGCAGAGGGGCAGGTAGTACGGCACCGCAATGATGCACGTCGCGCCGAGCATCGCGTAGGAGAACCATCTCCACCACCCGCGCCCTGCGGGACACGCCCGCAGCGCGCTGGGCGACAGCGCCATGAGCGATACGATGCTCACCAACGTCATCCCCCCTGCGATGTTGTGTGCGCTGTTCTGGGAGATGCCCGGCAGCACCTTCTTTTCGCTGCGCGTGGGGTACTTCGCCGCAAGCACCGCGCCGAGGCCGTAGAGCGCAACGAGCCCCCAGAGCATGCGCCCCCGCCGTCCTCCCGCCGCTTCATGGTGCAGCAGCGGTCCGAGTCCCTGCACGAGCACGCCGTAGCCCGCGAACCCAGCGTTCATCAGCCCGGAACTCTGCGTGCCCGGAGCGGCGAGCCGGCTCATCGTGTGCTTCGTGGAGCTGTACCCAGGCGGCGCGTGGGACATCGCCCGCGCCGCAAGCGACGTGTAGTACAGAGGCGCGAGGGCCGCCATCGAGGCGAGTCGACGCCGTATCGAACTGGACAGACTCACCCTGCCACTCCTGACGTGATCGCGATCACTGCGGCGATCACCACGATACCAAGTGCGATGCGCCGGAACACCAGGGCCGGGATGCGGCCGGAAAGCCATATCCCACCCAGAACGCCCACCGTTCCGGCGGGCAACAGCACCGCCGCGAACCGCGCCGCCTCAGCCGTCAGCACACCGGCCACCGCGTAGCTCGGCAGTGCCGAGAGCGACACCGCCTGCAGATAATAGATGATATCCGCACGGAACTGACGCTGCTCGACGCCCTGGTTCGCGAAGAAGAGGATGACGGGCGCGCCCGCGAGGCCTGTCGCTCCCGTGAGCAGCCCGCTCGCTGCGCCGACTGGAATCGAGGCGAGACGCTGGTTGCGCGCCGTGCGCTGGAAACCGAGCAGCAGCGCCACCGACACCGTTCCGGTCACGACTCCCAGCAGTACCTTGATCTCAGGCGCATCGAGCCGCGCCAGGACCAGCGTTCCTACCGGGGTGAACGCCGCGCCCGCAAGCATCATGGGCCACACCCTCCCGATGCTGAACTCGCGGCGCGTATGCACCATGAGCGGGAGACCCAGCGCTATGCCGAGGAGCAGCAGCACCGGGATCGCGAGTTTCGGATCGAGGTAGACGGCCATGATGGGCACCGAGACGATGACGAACCCAAAACCGGTCGCTCCCTGGGTAAGCGAGGCGAAGAGCACAGCAACGGCGGACGCAATCACGAACGGCAGGTCGGGCATGGATGGCTGGCCGCCTCTAGTCCACCGGGATGAACGGCGCGGTAGACCCGTCGAAGAGCAGGCTGCTCGGCAGGAGCCTGCCCACTTCCTCCACCGTCCACTTCCCCTTCGAGCGCCAGTCCTTGTTGATCGTGCGGATCTCGGTGGGGTGAGCGTAGAACCCGAACTTGCCGCTCCCCGCACGAAAGACGCAGCCGTTCACGTGCGATGCCGCGTCGCTCGCCAGCCACACCACGATGGGGGACACGTGCTCGGCGCCAGGGCGGTTCCTGGTCGACTCGTCACCCGCCTTCCTCGCCGCGATACCGGCCGCGGCCAGGATTTCGTCGTGACGGGAGTTGACCAGACCACGGGTCATCGCCATGGGCGCCACGGCATTGACCGTGATGTTGTAGTAGCGCAGCTCGAACGCGAGGTTCCACGTGAGGCTCACGATGCCGCCCTTCGCCGCACCGTAGGCGGCCCGTCCCTCCGGGTTCCGCCACTGGCTGGACGCCGTGTTGATGATGCGGCCCGAGCGCTGCTCCATCAGCAGCGGCACGGCGTGGTGGCAGGTGTTGAATGTCCCCTTGAGATGCGTGCCCACGACCGCCGCGAAGTCGTCTGGGCTGATCTCGTGGAAGAGGCCCTCCCGCATGATGCCCGCGTTGTTGACCAGGATGTCCAACCGCCCGTAAGAGTCGAGCGCCGTCCGGATGATCTGCCCGGCCTCATCGTAGTCCGCGACCGAGTTGTAGTTGGCGACGGCCTCGCCTCCGTTCTCCCTGATAAACGCCACGGTATCGTCAGCGGGGGCACTGTCCCCGCCCGAGCCGGTCCGCTCCACGCCTGGGTCGTTGACGACGACCCGGGCGCCCTCGGCGGCGAGCGCGATGGCGTGCGCCCTGCCGATGCCGCGGCCTGAGCCGGTGACGATCGCCACCTTGCCCGCGAGCCGGTTCCCTCTCGGCGGTATGTATTCATCTGCCATTGCGTTCCTCCTGCCCGCCTTACGGGATGAATGGGGCCTTCGTTTCGCCCATCAGCACCGTGGACGGCAGCAACTCGTCCAGCTCATCGAGCGTCCAGGGGTCGCTGTTGCCCGCCTCCCGGTAGAGCGTGCGGACCTCGGTCGGGTGGCTGTAGCGGCCGATCTTGCCGGACCCCGCCCGGAACACGATGCCGTTGACGCCGGCGGCGCGGTCCGACGCGAGCCAGACCACCACCGGCGAGACGAACTCGGGCCCGGCGCGGTTGTCGCCCTGCTCAGCCGGGTTCTTCTTCCGGTCCAGCGCAGCGTCCGCCAGCATGTTCCGGTACGTCTCGTCACCGAAGCTGCGCGTCGCCGCCATGGGCGCTATCGCGTTGACCGTGATGTTGTGGTTTCGCAATTCGAACGCGAGCCCCCACGTGAGCGATACGATGGCGCCCTTCGCGGCGCCGTAGTTTCCGCGTCCCTCCGGGTTGCGCCACTGGCTGGACGCCGTGTTGACAATACGCCCGTAGCGCTGCTCCATCATCACCTTCACGGCGTGATGGCAGGTGTTGAACGTTCCGAACAGGTGCACGTTCATCAACCCGTCCCACTCCTGCTCCGTCAGTTGGTGGAAGAGCCGGTACTGAAAGGTCCCGGCGTTGTTCACCAGGATGTCCAGCCTTCCGAAGTTGTCCACCGCTGTCTTGATGAGGTTGCCCGCAGCCTCGTAGTCCGAGATGTCGTCGTAGCTCGCGACGGCCTCGCCGCCGTTCTCGCGTATCTGTGCGACCGCTTCATCCGCCGGAGCGCGCGTCCCGCCCGAGCCGTCACGCTCGACACCGATGTCGTTCACGACGACGCTGGCCCCCTCCTCCGCCAGCGCCATCGCGTGGGCGCGTCCTATCCCCCGGCCGGACCCGGTGACAACTGCAACCCTGCCTTTGAGCAGGTCTCCCATGACTACCTCCGCACCGGCGCGTCAGCCGGGTGTGTTTCCGCTGCTCTTTATGAGCTGCGTCCCCAAGTACATGCTCCAGGCAACCCACAGGAAGTAACACGCCCTCGCGACCGTGGTCCCCACTTCACGTTGATCGACCACGAAGATCCCAACGACGAGGCCAGCGAGCGCAATGAGGGAGACGAGCACGATCCCATTCGCCGCAAGCGTGTTGGAGCGGGCGCGCATCCACGGGCTCAGGCTCAGAACGAGGAATCCGCTGGCGGCGAACAGCCCGCCCAGGACACGGGATGCAGACTGCACCTCGCTAAGCACCAGTCCCAACGACAGCGATTGTTCCGACGAAACGTCGATCTCAGAGATCGGGTGGTTCAATGCCTGGGTCATTCCCCACATAACCGTGCCGATCCCCAGGAACACCACAGCGAGCAGTGCCGCCCCGATACCGCCACCTTCACGGATCGCTCCCGCCTGGAGAACGATGAACCCGAACAGCATGGTTGCCAGGCCGAACGGGACCAACAGCGTGGTCAAGTGCGTGAGTGCGGTGTTCGATGCCCTCGCCGTGATGCCTGCAATCGCATCTGTAGAGTCGGCGCGGTCTATCAGCAGGCCGCCTGGTTCGAGCAGGAAGAACCCCAACGCGAGCAGCGGACCGATCACGAGAGCCCACCCTCCGGACCTGTTCATCGCAGCACTCATCATGTCCCTCCGTCTCAACGGATGCAGGCACGCTAGCAAGCTTAGGCGGACGCGGTCAAGCGCGGTCAGCGCGAGAGGGGCTTAGTTGAAGATCTCGTCCTCGCGGAATCTCGTCCAGGACGTGAACACCGGGAACGGGGAGGGCAGCACTCCCTCAGGATCGTTCAGCCTGAACGCAATCTCCTCCTTGTCGAAGACGTCTCTGATCGAGATGGAGAAGCCGGAGACAGGAACGCAGTCTTCACACCTCGTGGGGAACTGCTGCCTGGTTCGCGGCTCGACGAAGCGGACCGCTATCTCGGAGTCCCCGCTGCGTTGCTCGATGCTGTAGCCGTGCGCATAGAGTTCCCACTCATCGACCACGTGGCCATCCTTGGCGTACTGCGCGTAGATGCCGACCGGGCCGAAGAAATCGATGACGACGGCCTTCCGTGGGCTGGCGTCCTTTCCAGGCTCGAACTGGCGGAACGAGCGACCGGCAAGCTCGGCCTTTATGCGTTCAGCATCTGCGGCGCTCACCGGCTGGAGCGGCTCGTCAGTGCCGCACGCGGGCGCAATGACGAGGACTGCGAAGAGAACGAGCGGTGCGGCCCATCGGAGCATCACGCGGCTTCCTCTCCTGGCTGTACACGGCTTCCCTAGCGCCGAGGACGGTGGCGGTCCGCCGAGTCCAGCATCAGCGTTACGGGGCCGTCGTTCACCAGCGCGACGTCCATCATCGCCTGGAATCGCCCCGTCTCGACGGGAACGCCGGTGGCGCGGAAGCGCTCCACCAGCGCGGCGAAACGCTCCTCGGCCTCAGCAGGGGGCGCGGCCTCAGTGAACGAGGGACGCCGTTCCCGCCGCACGTCGCCATACAGGGTGAACTGGCTCACCACAAGCAGGCTCCCGCCCACGTCGAGCACCGAACGGTCGAAGCGCCCCTCATCGTCCGGGAAGATGCGCAGGTGGACGGTCTTCTCGACGATGTACTCCACGTCGGTGTCCGTGTCGTCGCGCCCTACCGCCGCCAGTACGACCAACCCCACGCCGATGCGGGACAGGGGCTCGCTGTCCACCGACACGGAGGCGCTGCTCACGCGCTGCACAACCGCGCGCATCGCTTACTCGGTCGCGCTGGACGCCTTGCTCTTCGAGTCCGCTGTCTTGGTGCTGCTCTTCTCTGAAGACGCAGAAGCGGACGAGGACGACGAGGAGGAGGAAGGGGATGAAGAAGAGGAAGGAGCGCCGGACGACGAGTCACTGCCCTTGCGGGCGTAGTCCGTCGTGTAGAAGCCGGAGCCCTTGTAGATCACCGCCGGAACCGAGATCCTGCGGTGGCTGAGGCTGGAGCAGGCCGGGCAGGCCTGTTCGGTGCTCGCATTGAAACTCTGCCGCAGGTCAAACTCGTTACCGCAAGACTCGCACTGGTATGCGTAGGTAGGCATATGGCGGGTAGGCCCCTCTCGCAGTTAGCAGTCGCGTATGGCGACTGCTAACGCCAACATACCGCTGCGCCGGAGCATTGTCAATCGTAACTGTTCAGAGTTAGGGGGGGACGAGAAGCTGGCGGCAGCGATGAGGGGGTTGCGATGTTGGGCGCGCCAAGTGCCGAACAGCGAAGCCAGAGCCATCTTGCTCTCGGTCCCCCGCGCAGAGCGCGTGCCACCGCTGATCTTCCGGCTGAGCACCAAGTGCCGAAGGCTTCGCTCTGAAGCGTTGTTGTCCGATGGCGCCCGGGGCTCGGCTACGAACACGAACAGCTCCTTGATGAACTGCTCGATCCGCCGACACAGCTTCCCCTGCACCGCTGACGGGTCGGTCGCGTATGGCCGGCACAATGCCAGCAATCGGTGCTCCAGCCGCCGTTGGGCCACACTCCGCTTCCGCACGTTGGTATGGCTGGACTCCCGCGCCTTCGTGTAGAGCTCTTTGACTGCGCTCGCCCACTGAGGCAGACGCGCATCCTTGGGATAGAGGGCCTTCAGGTCACGGATGTCCCTCAGCACCGGACATTCCCGCGCGATCACCGCGTGCTCTGTCACGCGCACCGCAGACTCCGGGATATCGATCACCTCACGCGTGCGGTGTGTCCATCCACCGCTCAGTCGCGTCCCGCAATCCGGGCAGACCTCCACCGCCTGCTCCACACGCTCCGTCGGCTCCATGCGACGGCGAGCAAAGCCTTGGAACCGCTGCTTCCTCGGCCGCTTCTCGGCCTGTCGGCCGGGGGGCCTGCACCAGGTTTGTTGCCAGGCATCCCCCGAGGCCCGCCACGTCCCTCCAACCCCGCGACTCGACGCTCCAGCTCGGCGATGGCCGCCTGTTGGAGGGCGATAATCGTCAGGAGGTCCTCACGGCTGGCTGTGCTCAGGTCAACTTCAGCGGCCACCCCTGTTGTATGACACAACCACCCTCTCGCACGCTACCCGTTAGCACTTCGCCTTTCGACCAGTCCCCTAACTCTGAACAGTTACGACCCGAGGCGCGGAGCGCCTCCGGTCAGGAGCGGCGTCTTCAGCGCTCGTCAGTTGAGCCGTTCGAATATGGTCGAAACGCCCTGTCCCCCGCCGACGCACATCGTCACGAGGCCGAAGTGCCCGTCCGTGCGCGTCAACTCCTCCATGAGTTTCACCGCCATGATGGCGCCGGTGGCACCCACAGGATGACCGAGTGAGATGCCGCTCCCGTTGACGTTCGTCCGCTCCTGGTCCATGTCCAGTTCGCGCATCACATAGAGCGCCTGCGCGGCGAAAGCCTCGTTCAACTCGACGAGGTCCAGGTCGGTTATCGCCATCCCCGTCTTCTCCAGCACCTTGCGCGTGGACGGCACCGGCCCGATCCCCATCACCGAGGGGTCGACGCCGGAGACGCCGCGTCCCACCCAGCGCAGGCGGGGCGTCAGGCCCTCCGCCTCCGCACGCTCTCGCGACATCACGACGACTGCCGCGGCACCGTCGTTGATGCCGGCGGAGTTGCCCGCGGTAACAGTGCCTCCCTCCTTGAACACAGGACGCAGCTTGGACAGCCCTTCCAGCGTGGTCTCCGCGCGGGGATGCTCATCCTGGATCACCGTCACAGGGTCACCGCGCCGCTGCGGCACGCTCACCGGTGCGATCTGCGCGTCGAAGTAGCCCTCCCCCTGCGCGCGGACGGCGCGTTGGTGGCTGCTCACTGCCAGTTGGTCCTGTGCTTCTCTGCTCACCTCGAAGCGCTGCGCCACGTTCTCGGCGGTGACGCCCATGTGGTAGTCGTAGATCGGGCAACTCAGGCCCATCGTGAGGCCATCCGTAACGGAGTAGTCGCCCATGCGCGGCCCCTCGAACCGGACACCACGCATGAGATAGGGCACGCGGCTCATGCTGTCGGCGCCACCCGCGACGACTACCTCCGACTCTCCGGTGGCGATGGCCTGAACCGCAAGGTTGATGGCCTCGAGCCCGGACGAGCACGCCCGGTTCACGGTCATCGCGGGGATGCGGTCGGGCAGCCCCGCCTTCAGCATCGCCCGGCGTGCGGTATAGCCCGTTTCGTCCGCCTGCAGGACATTTCCCATGATTACCTCGTCGACGTCCTCCGGGCTGATGCCCGCGCGCTCGACGGCCGCCTTGATGGCGACGGCGCCGAGGTCCGACGCCAGGATGTCCTTGAAAGCGCCTCCGAACCGCCCCACGGGCGTTCGTGCGCCGCCTACGATGACCACGTCCTGCATGAGTTCGCTCCCTGCCTGTGCTTGGCCGGATTGTCCGTGCGCGGTTCTCGATGTGTCAAACCGCCCCGGGGCTAGTACCGGATCAGCGACATTACGTCCTGTTCCGGCAGGCGTGCGCGTCCGTTCAGGGCGGTAAGCTCAATGAGCGTCGCGATGCCTGCAACTTGCGCCCCGGCCTGGCGTACCAGCTCCACCGCCGCAGCCAACGTGCCGCCCGTGGCCAGCACGTCGTCCACCAGCAGCACGCTGTCGTTGGGCTGCAGGCCGTCCCGGTGCAGCTCTATGGCGGCGTCTGCGTACTCCAACTCGTATTGGGCGGAGAACGTCTCGTGGGGCAGCTTGCCCGCCTTTCGCATCGGAACGAAACCCGCGCCCAGTTCGACGGCCAGCGGCGCGCCGATGACGAACCCGCGCGCCTCTATGGCCGCGACGCGGTCCACGCGCTGATGCCGGAACGGCGCGGCGAGGTCGTGCACCACTGCCCGCAGCGCATCGGCGTTGCCGAGCAGCGGCGTTATGTCGCGGAAGAGGATGCCGGGCAGGGGAAAGTCCGGGACTATCCTTATGAGGCTTTCGTATTGTGTCGCCATCGTTCTCTCCTGCCGAGTGATGCTTCCGAGCGGAGGGCAATATAGCACGCGCGCAGGTGTGCTCCATCTGTGCCAAGGTGCGCCGCACGCCAGTAAACGGAGCCTGCCATTGTTGCTCTTGCTCCGGCGCTGACGTTCCGGAAGCTGCGGCGGATGCGTTGCGCGTTGCTCGAATAGAAAGCTCCGTGGCCTGTCTTCAGAGCGCCTGCGGACGCCGCTGTGCTACAATCGCACTCGCGCCGCTGGCGTAGCCGCGGGGAAAGTCGAGCCCCGCGGACATCTCTCAGACCGACAGAAAGGCAGGTCCCATGGTACAAGTACAGTCCGACGCGCCCCGCGAGGTTGCGCCTCAGGGGGAGGAGTCACTCAGCATGCGAGCGCTGCTGGAGGCGGGCGTCCACTTTGGTCATCAGACGCACAGGTGGAACCCCCGGATGCGGCGCTTCATTTTTGCCCAGCGCAACGGCATCCACATCGTGGACCTTCAGCAGACGATGGAACTGCTGGAGCAAGCGTGCGCGTTTGCCACGGAGGTCGCAGCCACAGGCAAACGCATCCTCATGGTTGGAACCAAGAAGCAGGCTCAGGAGTCCGTCAGGGAAGAAGCGCTCCGCGCCGGCCAGTACTACATCAACCAGCGCTGGCTCGGCGGCACCATCACCAACTTCGTTACCATTCAGACGCGCATAGACCATCTCGTGGACCTGGAGGAGCGGAAGGCCCGTGGCGAGTTCAACCGCCTCCTGAAGAAAGAGGCCCTGAAGCTCAACGCCAAGATCGAAAAGCTGAACCGCTACCTCGGTGGCATCAAGGACATGACATCTCTCCCCGGCGCGCTCTTCATCGTGGACGTCGGACGTGAGAACATCGCCGTCGCCGAGGCGCGCCGCGCGGGCATTCCCATCATCGCCCTCGTCGACACCGACTGCGACCCCTCTGACATAGACTGGCCGATCCCCGGCAACGACGACGCGATACGCTCCATCAGGCTTGTCTCCGGTCACATAGCCCGCTCCGCTCAGGCGGGGCATAACGAGTGGCTCGCCTCCCGCGGGGGTTACAGCCAGGTCGTGGACGAACCGGTGGAATCGGAACCCCCCCTGGAGAGCGATGAGGAATCCGTATCCACGGACGACGGCGTTGCTCCCGAGGCCGGGATCCCGGCAGACGTCGAGGTTCCGCCCGCCGACGTCACGCAGGGCGAAGGACAAGAGTAACCACTCCATTCGGAAGCGAGGTAGCCAGTGCAGGTTTCCACCGAGATGATCCGCGAGCTCCGTGAGCGCACCGGGGCTGGCATCATGGACTCCAAGCGCGCGCTCGAGGCGGCCGATGGCGACATAGACCAGGCTGAGCAGGCCCTTCGCGAGAAGGGCATCGCCAAGGCGGCTTCCAAGTCCGACCGCGCAACTGCAGAGGGGATCATCGACGCCTACATCCACGCGGGGAGCCGTATCGGCGCGATGGTCGAACTCAACTGCGAGACCGACTTCGTGGGTAGGACGGCGGAATTCCGCGAACTCGCCCACAACATCGCCATGCAGGTCGCAGCGATGGCCCCGCTCTACCTGGACGAGGCTGACCTGCCAGAGGATGAGGAGGGTAGGCCCGAGGAGGTCTGCCTGCTCAAGCAGTCCTTCATCAAGGATCCGGGCAAGACGATCGGAGACCTCATCATGGACGTGCGGGCCAAAGTGGGCGAGAACATCCGGGTTGGTCGCTTCACGCGGTTCGGGCTCGGGCAGTAGCGCGGAGCCATGCCCATGGCCGGACGAGCCACATACCGGCGGGTGGTGCTCAAACTGAGCGGTGAGTCGCTGCGCGGGCACTCGTCGGACGGCATAGACTGGTCTGTCCTGGAGTACCTTGCCGGAGAAGTGAAGCAGGCTATCGAACTCGGCGTCGAACTCTCTCTCGTCATCGGTGGAGGGAACATCTGGCGTGGAGTATCGGCGGAGCGCCGCGGTATGGACAGGGCCACGGCCGACTATGCGGGCATGTTGGCGACGCTCATCAACGCCCTCGCGATGCAGGATGCGCTCGAACGTGCAGGCGTCATCACACGCACCCAGTCCGCGCTGGAGATACGCGCTGTCGCGGAACCGTACATCTACCGGCGCGCTCTCCGTCACCTGGAGAAGGGTCGGGTTGTGATCTTCGCGGCGGGCACCGGCAGTCCTTACATGACCACCGACACCACTGCTGCGCTGCGCGCCGTAGAGATGAGCGCTGACATGCTCTTGATGGCCAAGAACAACGTGGACGGCGTCTACGACGCGGACCCCAGCGTCGAACCGAGCGCACGAAAGTTCGAGAGCGTGAGCTACATGGACCTGCTGAACCGCCAACTGGAAGTGATGGACTCCACGGCGCTCTCACTGTGCATGGAGAACTCCTTGCCGATACGCGTGTTCGACGTGTTCAATCAGGGCTCCATTCAGCGCATCCTTGCCGGTGAGCACGTGGGCACGCTGGTGAGCGCTCACCCCGTCACCGTGTGACCCGGCAGGACAAGGCGGAAGAGGCTCATACCATGGCAGAGACCAACGAAGAGATTGAACTCATCCTGATGGACGCGGCGGAGCGGATGGACAAGTCCGTGGAAGTGCTCCGTCACGAGGCCGACACCATCCGCACGGGACGCGCCAACGTTGCCATGCTGGATTCCGTCCGGGTCGAGCTCTATGGCACCGCGATGCCGCTCAACCAGGTTGCCACGATCAATGCACCCGACGCTCGACTCCTCGTCGTGCAACCTTTCGACAGATCAACGCTGGGCACGATCGAGAAGGAGTTGATGCGCGCCGACCTAGGCCTGACTCCCAGCAACGACGGTACGGTCATCCGCCTGCCCATCCCCATGATGACTCAGGAGCGGCGGCAAGAGATGACCAAGCGCCTGCACCGGCTCCGCGAGGACGCGCACGTCGCTATCAGAAACGTGCGCCGCGATGCGCTGGACCACCTGCGCGGTCTCGAGAAGAACAAGGAGATCTCCCAGGACGAACTCCGCCGCGAACAGGAACAACTCCAGAAGATCACGGACGTACACATCGTCCGGGCGGATCAGGTCAACGACAAGAAAGAAGCTGAGTTGATGGAGGTCTAGGCCGCTTATGACGCGCGCCGTACCAGAGAGGAGCGCATCGCTTCAGGCAAACCCCGGCGCCCCCCGGCACGTCGCCATCATCATGGACGGCAATGGCCGATGGGCGAAAGAGCGGGGGCTGCCCCGTCTCGCCGGTCACCGAGCAGGCGCGGATAACCTCCAGCGCGTGCTCCAGACGCTCGAATCCTCCGGTGTGGGATACGTGACGCTCTACGCCTTCTCCACGGAGAACTGGAACAGACCCACCACCGAGGTCGCCGGTCTCCTCGAACTCATGCAGTCCGTCATCGGCGACTGTGTGGATGAACTGCACCAGCGCAACGTCCGCATCCGGCACCTCGGAGAACTGGACAACATACCCACACGGCTCGCCGACGCCACCCGCGAGGCCGTGGAACGCACAACCCGTAATACCGGACTCAACCTCTGCGTCGCCTTCGACTACGGCGGGCGGACGGAGATGGTCCGCGCCGTGCGCCGCATCGTCGCCGCTGACGTCGCCCCGCACGATGTCACCGAGGAGCTCATCCGCGAGAACCTCTACCTGCCGGACGTGCCTGACCCCGACCTCATCATCCGCACCGCCGGAGAGCAGCGCCTCAGCAACTTCCTCATCTGGCAGGCTGCCTACAGCGAGTACTACCAGACCCCTGCGTACTGGCCCGACTTCGACGACGTGGAGATCGCGCGCGCACTCAACGAGTACAAGCGCCGCCGCCGCCGGTTCGGCGCTCTGCCCAAAGAAGACTGATGAGCGCGCGCCCGCGGAGCGAGTTGCGCCTCCGCGTTGCCAGCGCGGCAGTCGGCCTTCCGCTCCTTTTCTTCGTACTCTGGCTCGGGGGCTTCGTATTCGCAGCTGTGGCCGTTGTCGCCGCGCTCATCGCGCTCCGAGAGATGCTAGACCTGCTGCGCCGCGCTCGAACGATGGGGGGAGCAGGTTCGGTGCTGCGCGATGGGACGGTCGTCCTGATAGGCGTCTCCTACGTCGTTATCCCGTTCGCCGCGCTCGTACTCCTGCGCCTCGATGCCGGACTGCAATGGGCGGCGTTGGCGTTCCTCGTGACCTTCGCGACCGACACGAGCGCCTATGCCGTCGGCAGGGCGATTGGCCGCCGCAAACTCGCTCCGTCCGTCTCGCCGGGCAAGACGTGGGAGGGGGCGATAGGCGGCCTAACCGGCGCCGCCATCGCCGCTGCTGCGCTCGTTGCGCTCCTTGACGGCATCGAGAGCCGACTCCTTCCTGCCGTCGCGCTGGGGCTGGGCATCGGCATCGCGGCGCAGGCCGGCGACCTGCTGGAATCGAAGGTCAAGCGCATGGCGGGCGCGAAGGACTCTGGACGCCTCATCCCCGGCCACGGCGGCCTGTTCGATCGCCTGGACAGCCTTGTTCCGGTATTCCCCCTCGTCTACTATGCCTCGTGGGTCTGGTAGGGCACATGAACAGGCAGCGTGCGATCCTGGGAGTGCTGGCGCTCTTCCTCTTCGCAGGAGCGTTGGCATGCGCGGGAAGCGGAGACATTGAGAAAGGTCGGGAGCTGTTCGACTCCAACTGCGCGACCTGCCACGGCCCAGGCGCACTGGGTACTGAGAGCGGTCCTCCGCTCGTCCACCAGCACTACGTACCGGGGCATCACAACGACGACGCCATCCGCCGTGCGGTGCGCAACGGCGTCCCCTTGCATCACTGGTTCTTCGGCGACATGCCGCCTATAGTGGGAGTCTCGGACGAGGAGTTGGAGCAGATCATCCTGTACATCCGTGAGCAGCAGCGTGCGGGCGGCATCTACTGAAGGCGGGCGGCGGACACGCCATGAAGAACATCGTCGTACTCGGCTCGACCGGCTCCATCGGCACGCAGACGCTGGACGTGGTGCGCGCGCTGCCGGGCGACTTCCGTGTCGCTGGACTCTCCGCAGGGCGCAACACCGATCTGCTCGCCGAGCAGGTCGCCGAGTTTCAGCCGCGCATGGTCTGGTGGGAGGAGGGACGGGACAGCGTTGCCGGTGACGGCGCGTCGCTCGTTCCGCCTGAGGAGATGGTGACCGAACCGGATATCGACCTCGTGATGGTCGCGACGACGGGCCGCGCGGGCCTCGTCCCGACGCTGAACGCTCTCCGCGCAGGCAAGGCCGTCGCGCTCTCCAACAAGGAGGTCGTCGTCATGGCGGGCGGACTCGTCACTCGGGTCGCCGCCGAGCATGGCGCACCACTGCTGCCCGTCGACAGCGAGCCATCCGCCATCTGGCAGTGCATGCGCGGCGAGGACGAGCCGGTACGGAGGCTCATCATCACCGCGTCCGGCGGCCCCTTCCGCACGCGCCCGTTGGACGAGATAGCGAGCGTCACCCCCACCGAGGCGCTCGCGCACCCCACATGGGTGATGGGGCGCAAGATCACGATCGACTCCTCCACGCTGATGAACAAGGGCTTCGAGGTCATCGAGAGCCGCTGGCTCTTCGATATCCCGTTCGACCGCATAGACGTCGTCGTTCACCCGCAGAGCGTCATCCATTCCATGATCGAGTGTGCGGACGGCTCGGTGAAGGCACAGATGGGCCCGCCGGACATGCGGCTTCCCATCCAGGCGGCGCTCTCCTATCCCGCCCGGCTCGACAACAGCAACCTTCCACGCTACAACCCGCTTGCGTGGCCGTCGCTCACGTTCGAAGCGCTGGACCCCGAGCGTTACCCCTGCTTCGCCACGGCGGTGCAAGCGGGACGCAGGGAGCAGACCTACCCGGCCGTGCTCAGCGCAGCCGACGAAGAGGCCGTCCACTACTTCCTCGACGGGCGCATCGGCTTCGGCGATATCCACCGCATCGTGGAGAGCGTGCTCGACCGGCACGAGCCGTTCGATGCCTCGACGCCCGAGGCAGTGCTCGAGGCCGACGCGTGGGCGCGCCGCGAGGCTGCGGCTGCGGCGGGCGTCGCCTAGCGCCCGACTGAGTCTACGGCATGACCATCCTCCTCTTCCTCGCCGTCCTCGGGCTGCTCGTCATCGTGCACGAGTTGGGGCACTTCGCTGCCGCGAAGCTCGCCCGGGTGCAGGTGCTGGAGTTCGGCGTCGGACTGCCGCCCCGCGTATTCGGCTTCACTCGCGGCGGCACCATCTACTCGCTCAATCTGCTGCCGCTCGGCGGGTTCGTGCGGATGCTAGGTGAGGAGGACTCCACCGCTCCAGCCAGCTTCGCGAGCAAGAGGGCCTGGCAGCGGCTCGTCATCCTTGCCGCTGGCTCAGCGATGAACGCCGTGCTTCCCGTGCTCCTGCTCACCGCCGTGTTCATGACTCCGCAGCCCGTGCCGGTCACCGACGTTGCCGTGGTCAAAGTCGTGCCGACGTCGCCCGCCGAGCAGGCGGGCGTCGAGACAGGAGACCTGATCCGGAGCGCCGACGGCAGGCGCATCACCAACTCGTCAGATCTGTTCATTGCCATCAACCGGAGACTGGGCGCGGACACGGCATGGACGGTCGAGCGTCGCGGGCGGCTCGTTGCGCTGCGCATCCCGGAAGTGCGCGTCGCACCGCCGGAAGGGGAGGGCGCCGTGGGGATCTTCCTCACCGACGCCCGGCTCACCGTCGCGTTGGCAGCCGCCGGTTCGCCAGCGGAGCAGAGCGACCTGGAGCCGGGCGACCTACTCCTGTCGGTGGGAGGCAGGCGCGTGCTGAACGAAGACAGCCCGCAGGCTGCTCTTACCGCCGGCATTGAGGCCTCCCCCGGCGATCCGGTGCCGGTTGAGGTGCTGCGGCGAGGCCTCGTCGTGACGCTGGGAGTGCCGCCGGACGAGCAGGCGCTCGACGGCCTGATCGTCGAGGCGTACCCGGAGGAGACGCGCTCGATGGGGCCGCTCGCCGCGTTCCGCGCGAGTTTCGCCCAGATCGGCGAGATACTCCTGCTCTTCCGCAACGAGGTCTCCCGTTGGATAGCGGGCGCGTCCTCCATCCAGGTGGCCGGCCCTATCGGCATCGCGCAGATGACGGGTGAGGTTGCCGACTCCGGCATCAGTCCGCTGGTCCTCTGGACGGCGCTGCTGTCCATCAACCTCGCCATCATCAACCTCATCCCCTTCCCCGCGCTGGATGGGGGCCGCATCGCGTTCGTGCTGCTGGAACTCGTGCGCGGCGGACGCCGCCTTGCGCCGGAGAAGGAGCGTTTCGTGCACGCCGCCGGGTTCGTCCTGCTCATCGCCGCAGTCATCGCCATCTCTGTGAACGATTTGCAGCGCCTGTTTGCGTGAGTCCGGCACGCATAGTGGGAGGGAGAGATGCCTCAGACCAGGTTCGGCTCATTCGATGACTTGCTCGGGCTGACGGAGGAACCGCTTCGTCCAGTCGCTGTCGCATTGAGGGAGGTGATCCTGAAAGTGCACACGGGTGCGTGCGAGGTCGTGCGCCTCGGCGACCGGGCGGCGACCTATGGCGTGGGGCCGAGGAAGATGATCGACGGCTATGCCTACATTCTGCCCCACGCCGCGTGGGTGAACCTGGGCTTCTACAGAGGTGCGGAGTTGCCGGACCCGGAGGCGCTGCTGGAGGGAACGGGAGCCCGGATGCGGCACGTGAAGATACGCTCGCTCCACGAGGGGCGCCGCCCGGCTGTCCAAGCCCTCGTGGCAGCCGCGTTTGCCGAACGGAGTGATGCGCTCCGCACTTGACCCGTTCTCCCATGCACCCGTGTGAGGCGGGTGTATCATGGTCGCAGCAACCGAGGGGAGCCAAAGCATGGCACGCCGCGTAACCAAGCCTGTGTGGGTAGGGGACGTCAAGGTGGGCGGAGACGCTCCGATCAGCGTCCAGTCCATGACCAAGACCGACACCCGCGACGTCGAAGCCACGGTCGCCCAGATACACGGCCTCGAGGAAGTCGGCTGCGAGATCATCCGCTGCGCCGTGCCGGACATGGAGGCGGCGCAGGCGCTCGGCGCGATCAAGCGGCAGGTCACCATCCCCATCGTCGCGGACATCCACTTCCACTACCAGCTGGCGCTCGAAGCACTCAACCAGGGAGTGGACTGCCTGCGGCTGAACCCCGGCAACATCCGCGACGCGGAGAAGGTGCGCACCGTGGTCCGGGAGGCGAAAGCGCGCCAGACCCCCATCCGTATCGGCGTCAACTTCGGGAGCCTGCCGCCGGTCGGCGCGATAGGCGTCACGCGCGGCCAACACCGCCACGCCGACGGCGTTAACCGCCTCGTCAAGGGCTCGTCGGTCTCCGGCGAGGGAGAGGAGGTCTCCGTCGTCGACCATATGGTCGCGACCGGCCTCTGGGAGATACAGCTGCTCGAAGACATGGACTTCGACCTCATCAAGATCTCGCTCAAGGCCTACGACATCGACACTACGGTGGAGGCGTACCGCAAACTCGCGAAGATGGTGCCGTACCCCTTCCACCTCGGCATCACGGAGGCCGGCACCGCACGCTCCGGCTCCATACGCAGCGCCATCGGCCTCGGCGCGCTTCTCTACGACGGCATCGGCGACACCATCCGCGTCTCGCTCAGCGACGACTCGCGCGAGGAGGTCGAGGTTGGCTACGAGATACTCAAGGCACTCAACCTCCGCAAGAAGGGCGTCCAGATGGTGGCCTGCCCCTCCTGCGGACGCGCCGACGTGGACATCCGCAAGCTGGCCAACACCGTGGACGAGATGCTCAAGGGCATGGAGACCTCCGTGAAGGTTGCGGTGATGGGCTGCGAAGTGAACGGCCCCGGTGAGGCGAAGGACGCGGACGTTGGCATCGCCGCAGGCAACGGACGCGCCATCATCTTCCGCAAGGGTCAGAAGGCCCGCATCGTGGAGGAAGCGGACATGCTCACGGCGCTGCTGGAAGAGGTCGAGACCGTCGCCGCCGCGATGGCGGAGTAGCTCCCGCGCCGCGCGGCTGCACTTACGCTTCCGCGTTCCCCCAGCGGTCGTAGAACGTCACCTCGGAGACGGGCTTGCGGCGGCTGCCGCCCAGGTGGTCCGGCGGCTGCGGGTAACCTATCGGAATCAGCGCCATCATCTCCCAGTCGTCCGGCACGCCCAGCAGCGACGCCACGTCGTCGTAGCAGTGCTGCCAGATCGTCGTGAGGCGCGTGCCGATGCCGAGCGCCGCTGCAGCCAGCATGAGGTTCTGCGCTGCCGGGTAGATCGAGGCGCCGCGGTATGTCTCGCTGCCCCGTATCTCCCATCGTTCGACACAGACCATCACCAGCACAGGCACGTCCTCCATGCCGACGCTGAAGTGCACGGGCACCTCCCCGGCATCCCTGGTCGGCGGCGAGCCCGAAGCCCGGTGTTGCCCTTCCCTGTACAACTCACCCAACTGACGCTTCATCTCGCGGTCGCGCACAACGATGAACCGCCAGGGTTGGCGGTTGCTGCCGCTGGGAGCGCGCGTCGCCGCCACCAGCATCCGGTCCAGCACGTCGTCCGGTATCGGGTCGGGTTTGTAGTATGCGGTGCCCCGCTGGCTGCGGACGACATCGAAGAAATCCGGCATGGTGAGCCTCCCTGCGTGCTACGGTCGAGCGGATTCTACCCGCGCCGACAGGCGCTGGAGTTCGGCCCCTGCGCAGGCCCAACACCAACGTGCTGGGCATCGGCTCAACGACGTGACGAGGCGTCCCGGGAGAGACGCCTCGTTTCTTGAGTGCTATCTGCGCACCACGAACGTTTTCGCCGCCTTGTCATGCAGACCTTTCCGGTTGTCGTCGATCAGGACCCAGAACACGACAATAAGAGTGAGGAGCGTAGAGGCGATGCCCCAGCGGTCACGCCAAACACCAGCGGGCGGCGTTCTACCTCGCCCTCACCACGAACGTTCCGCCGATCTTGTCGTGCAGGCCCTGCCGCTTCTCGTCGAACAGGATCATGATGATGATGATGACGCCGACGGCCGCGCCGACGAAACCTCCGATAAACGAACCGAGGATGGCGGCGAGGATGGCGCCAAGCGCCCTTGCGATGACCTCTCTGATCAGCACGGGGCCTAATCCGGCCCGGTTGCCGTCTCGGTCTACCACCCGCATGCCGAGCGCCATCTTGCCGAGCGTTCCGCCGAAGGCGACAGTGAGCACGACATAGTAGGCCACCACGATGACTGCCTGGATGAGGCCGTCTGTCGTTGAAACCTCAGCTTCCTCTGAGATGCCGGTGTCGATGATCCCGATGGCGTTGAGGACAGCAACAATGACGATCAAGACGATGGCGTCAATCACGAATGCCAGGAAACGGTGGAGGCGGCTTGCGTACTCCATGGTGCGGCTCCTTGACCGAATCGGTCTACCGAAAGCGTAGCACGCCACGCGGTGTGGAGACCCTCTGTTCTGCTATGCGGGATTGCATAGAAAGCGCCCCATCGCAGGGGGCGCGCCAAGTGTAACGGAAAGGTTGGTAGCGGGGCCAGGACTCGAACCTGGGACCTTCGGGTTATGAGCCCGACGAGCTGCCACTGCTCCACCCCGCACCGATCCCTCACCCGCCGCCGCCACTCAGCGGTGGCGCCTTTGCGCGCTAACAAGGGAAATCGAGCGAGCAGCGGAGCAGGAGCGTATATGTGGTCAAGTCCTCGGCCGATTAGTACCGCTCAGCTGAACCCATTGCTGGGCTTACACTTGCGGCCTATCAAGCAGATAGTCTCTCTGCGGCCTTACCCCCTCTCGGGGTGGGAAGTCTCATCTTGAGGCCGGCTTCGCACTTAGATGCTTTCAGCGCTTATCCGTTCCGTACATAGCTACCCGGCATTGCCCCTGGCGGGACAACCGGAACACCAGAGGTACGTCCTTCCCGGTCCTCTCGTACTAGGGAAAGCTCCTCTCAAACTTCCTGCGCCCACAGCGGATAGAGACCGACCTGTCTCACGACGGTCTGAACCCAGCTCACGTGCCGCTTTAACCGGCGAACAGCCGGACCCTTGGGACCTTCTTCAGCCCCAGGATGCGACGAGCCGACATCGAGGTGCCAAACCTTGCCGTCGATATGAACTCTTGGGCAAGATAAGCCTGTTATCCCCGGGGTAGCTTTTGTCCGATAAGCCACGGCCCTTCCACACGGGACCGTAGGATCACTTTGGCCGACTTTCGTCCCTGCTTGGCTTGTTGGCCTCGCAGTCAAGCCCCCTTCTACCAATGCGCTCTGCGGGTGATTTCCATCCACCCTGAGGGGACCTTTGCACGCCTCCGTTACCTTTTAGGAGGCGACCGCCCCAGTCAAACTGCCTGCCAGACACGGTCCCCCTGCTTGTTCAGGGGTTAGATCCAAAAACAGGGAAGAGTGGTATTTCAACGATGGCTCCACCCGAACTGGCGTCCTGGCTTCATAGCCTCCCACCTATCCTACACAACCGTATCCTCGGATCAATGTCAGGTTGCAGTAAAGCTCCACGGGGTCTTTTTGTCCTGCTGCGGGTAACGAGCATCTTCACTCGTACTTCAATTTCACCGAGACCATCCTTGAGACAGCGCCCCAGTTGTTACGCCTTTCCTGCGGGTCAGAACTTACCTGACAAGGGATTTCGGTACCTTAGGACCGTTATAGTTACGGCCGCCGTTCACCGGGGCTTCGATTCGCAGCTCTCACCGCTCCTCTTGACCTTCCGGCACTGGGCAGGCGTCAGCCCCTATACGTCGTCTTGCGACTTGAGCAGGGACCTGTGTTTTTGTTAAACAGTCACCAGGGCCTCTTTGCTGCGACCCCAGAGGTGCTCCGTCCGCTAGGGACTTCACCCTCCAGGGCACTCCTTCTCCCAAAGTTACGGAGTTAGATTGCCGAGTTCCTTAAGGATGGTTCTCTCGTCCGCCTCGGTACTCTTATACCAGTCCACCAGTGTCGGTTTGCGGTACGGACGCCTATGACTCTAGCTACGAAGCTTTTCTTGCCGGTGTAGCATCGACAGACTTCCCCAGGGCCAGGCCCTGAAGTTGCTTTACCCCTCAGCTCAAACCTCGAGGTGGATTTCCCTGCCTCGAGCTCACCTACAGGTTCAGACGCACCATGTCCAATAGGCACGCTCCATCTAGCTTCCCGTGTCCCTCCTTAGCCTTAAAACGATCCATAGGCGGCGCTGGAATATTGACCAGCTGTCCATCGTCTACGCCCTGCGGCCTCGACTTAGGTCCGGCTAACCCTACGACGAACGACGTTGCGTAGGAAACCTTGGACTTTCGGCGGATGCGGTTCTCACGCATCTTCACGCTACTCATGCCGGCATTCTCACTTCTCTGCGCTCCACCTGCCCTCACGGGCAAACTTCAGCGCACAGAGAACGCTCCCCTACCCCTCCGTCTTGCGACAGAAGCCACGACTTCGGCAACAGGCTTAAGCCCCGATAAATTGTCGGCGCACGGTCCCTTGACCAGTGAGCTATTACGCACTCTTTAAAGGGTGGCTGCTTCTAAGCCAACCTCCTGGTTGTCTAAGCGACCATACTTCCTTTGACACTGAGCCTGTATTTAGGGGCCTTAGTCGGTGGTCTGGGCTGTTTCCCTCTCGACCATGGAGCTTATCCCCCACGGTCTCACTCCCCAGGCATGGATGGAACGGCATTCGAAGTTTGATTGGGTTTGGTAGGCTCACACCCCCTAGCCCATTCAGAGCCCTACCTCCGTCCCTCTTCCTGAAGGCTGCACCTCAATGCATTTCGGGGAGAACCAGCTATCTCCGGGTTCGGTTGGCATTTCACCTCTACCCACAGCTCATCCCAACACTTTGCAACGTATACGGGTTCGGGCCTCCACCTCGAGACTATCGAGGCTTCACCCTGGCCATGGGTAGCTCACCCGGTTTCGGGTCTACCCCGTGCGACTGCTTCGCCCTATTCAGACTCGCTTTCGCTGCGGCTCCGGGACGTCTGAATCCCTTAACCTCGCCACACAGGAGTAACTCGCCGGCTCATTCTTCAATAGGCACGCCGTCATCCGTCCGAAGACGGACTCCGACCGCTTGTAGGCCCACGGTTTCAGGTCTATTTCACTCCCCTTCTGGGGTTCTTTTCACCTTTCCCTCACGGTACTTGTGCGCTATCGGTCGTCAAGGGTATTTAGCCTTGGAGGGTGGTCCCCCCGGCTTCCCACGGGATTCCACGTGTCCCGTGGTACTCACGAACGCATCCGGAGTCCGCTACCTTTCGCCTACGGGGCTATCACCCGCTATGGCGGTCCCTTCCAGGTTCCTTCGGCTAGGCAACGGATTGTTAACTCCGCGCACTATCTGGGGTTCGTGCTGATACGCCGTACAACCCCGCTGCCGTATAGGCCCCCAGGCCACTAAACGACAACGGTTTAGGCTGTTCCCTTTTCGCTCACCACTACTCAGGGAATCGCGGTTGCTTTCTTTTCCTCAGGGTAATGAGATGTTTCAGTTCCCCTGCTTACCCCCCTCAGCCTATGTGTTCAGCTGAGGATGTCCCGGCTTCACCGAGACCGGTTCCCCGATTCGGGAATCCCCGGCTATGCCTGCTTGGCGGCTACCCGAGGCTTATCGCAGCCGTGCTACGCCCTTCATCGGCCCTTGACGCCAAGGCATCCCCCGTGGGCCCTTAATAACTTGACCTCACGCTCGGTTCGCAGTCGCTGCGAACCTTCCTTGGCTCGTACTCGCTCGATATTCCCTTGTTAACGTGCAAAGGCGGTGGCACTTCGGCGCGCCACCGCCTTTCGGTAGCAATGCAACGCCTGATCGGTCTACGTGCTCAACGGCACTGCCATTACGATGTTCCCATCTCTGGCTACGCGGCCTCCCGAACTGGCGTCTATGGAGTATATGCACGCACCCTGACCGGTGTCAACCATGCCGGACGCCCTGCTTCCGGGCCCGGCGCACCTCTGCACGCTTGACCCCCAAGCCTCGTCTGTGATATGCGTAACAATCGCCCCACTGGCGCGGGGATACGCAACACAGTGACGACACCTACCGCTCATCCACAGAACCTGGCACCGATGCTCCGGCGGCTCCTCTTCATCGCTCTTGCCGCTGCGGTGCTTGTTGCCGTTCTCGCTGCCTGCGACACCCCGTTGACCACCTTCGAGCCCCGCTCGGACGCTACCCAGCGCATCCACACCATCTACATCTTCGTCATCGTCGCCGCCAGCATCGTCGGATTCCTCGTCCTCGCCGCGATGGCCTACATCCTCTTGAAGTACCGCGAGCGCCCGGGACATACGGCGCAGCAGATCCACGGCAACGCGACGTTGGAGATCACCTGGACGGTCATCCCCATCCTCATCCTCGTGGCGATCGCCATACCAACCATCATCTGGATCGCGGGCACGACTGCCGAGCCGGACGCGGACGCCCTCCACATAGAGGCTGTCGGTCACCAGTGGTGGTTCGAGTTCCGCTATCCCGGCCTCGGCCCGGACGGCGGAGACCTCGTCACCGCCAACGAACTCCGCATCCCGGTAGGCCGACAGATCGCCATCACGCTCGAGGCGAAGGACGTCATCCACTCCTTCTGGGTTCCCCAACTCGTTGGCAAGACGGACATGGTGCCCGGCAGAACCAACATCCTGGAGAAGTTCACCGCGACGGAGATCGGCACCTTCTATGGCCAGTGCGCCGAGTTCTGCGGCTCCGCCCACGCGCTCATGCGCTTCCGCGTGCACGTCGACTCCCACGCCGACTTCGACAGGTGGGTCGAGAACATGAACGCCGACCCGGTGCCGCCCGAAGCGGGCAGCGTCGAGGCCGCAGGCGCGCGCGTATTTGGTAACTTCTGTGCGCGTTGCCACACCATCCACGGCGTCTCCACTGAAGAGATCGGCCCCAACCTCACCCTCTTTGGCGACCGCGCCACCGTCGGCGCGGGCATCCTCGACAGTACGCCCGAGAACGTGAAGGCGTGGGTCTCCAACATCCGGAGCATCAAGCCGGTGCTGGAGACTACCGACGCCATGCCGACCTTCTACACCGGAGACCCGGACGCGAACCTGCTCATGGAGGCCCAGGTAGACCAGGTGGTGGCCTACCTAAAGAGCCTCAAATTGCGGTAGTCTGAGGAAGGAACGCGGGACGGCTCGGCCGCCGCAACCGAGAGAAGAAGGCATACGATGGCAGCGAATATAGGCATCCTGAAGCGCCCCGTCTCCACAGAAGGCGTCTGGGGATGGATCACCACCGTTGACCACAAGCGCATCGGCATCCTCTACGGGGTGTCTGCCTTCGTCTTCTTCCTCATCGGCGGGATCGAAGCGCTGCTCATGCGCGTGCAACTCGCGCAGCCGGATGGCACGTTCGTGGACGCGGGCACCTTCAACGCCCTCTTCACCATGCACGGCACCACCATGGTCTTCATGGTCATCATGCCTGCCGGAGCGGCATTCTTCAACTTCCTCGTCCCGCTCATGATCGGCGCGCGGGACGTCGCCTTCCCCCGGCTCAACGCGCTGAGCTACTGGCTGTTCATATTCGGCGCCATCCTCATGAACTTCAGCTTCTTCAAGGCCGCCTTCCCTGACGTGGGATGGTTCGGCTACGCGCCGCTCACCACCTCTGAGTACACCCTTTCCAGCAGCACCGACTACTGGGTGCTCGGCCTCCAGATCATGGGAGTCGGCACCACCGCCGCTGGCTTCAACTTCGTCATCACGATTCTCAACCTGCGCGCGCCGGGCATGACCCTCATGCGCATGCCGCTCTTCGCCTGGATGACGCTCATCGTCTCCTTCCTCATCATCTTCGCCTTCCCGCCCCTCACCATCGCCCTGACCCTCCTCCTGTTCGACCGCTTCTTCGGCACGAACTTCTTCGACACCGCTGGCGCGGGTGCTGACCCGCTGCTCTGGCAGCACCTCTTCTGGATCTTCGGCCACCCGGAGGTCTACATCCTCATTCTCCCGGCCATGGGCATCGTGTCGGACGTGCTGCCCACGTTCTCGCGGAAGCCACTCTTCGGCTATACCACCGTCGTCTTCGCCGGAGCGGTCATCGCCTTCCTCGGCTTCGGCGTCTGGGCGCACCACATGTTCACCACCGGCCTCGGCGCATGGGCGACCGCCGCGTTCGCGGGCGCGACCATGGCCATCGGCGTCCCCACCGGTGTCAAAATATTCAACTGGCTCGCAACCCTCTGGGGCGGCTCCATCCAGTTCAAGACGCCGCTCCTCTTTGCGCTCGGCTTCATCAGCATGTTCATGCTCGGCGGGCTCAGCGGCGTCATGCACGCTGCCGTCCCTGTGGACACCCAGCAGCAGGACACCTACTTCATCGTCGCCCACTTCCACTACGTCCTCTTCGGCGGCAGCATCTTCGGCCTCACCGCCGGCATCTATTACTGGTTCCCCAAGATGACCGGACGCATGCTCAGCGAGCGCATCGGCAAGGTGCACTTCTGGGTCATGCTCATCGGCTTCAACGTGACGTTCATGCCCATGCACATCCTGGGCGTCCTGGGCATGCCGCGCCGCATCTACACCTACTCGGTGGACCAGAACTGGGCAGGGCTCAACCTCTTCGTCAGCATCGGCGCGTTCATCATCGCCGTCTCCATCCTGCTTCTCATCATCAACATCGCCCGCTCCGTCAGGAACGGCGAGGTTGCGGGGATGAACCCCTGGGCTGCCGCCACCCTCGAGTGGGCCATCCCCTCGCCGCCGCCGCACTACAACTTCGCTATGATTCCCACCGTCCGCAGCCAGCACCCGCTCTGGGACGAAGAGGCCAATGCGGTCGAGCCCCCGCCGCTGCCCGCGCATGGCGAACCCCACATGCCCGACCCCTCCTACTGGCCCATCGTCGTCGCGTTTGGCATCACCATGGTGGCCGGCGGTCTGCTTATCTGGCAGGCCAACACCTGGCTTGGTCTCCTCGTCGTGGCGATCTCCGGCTTCATCGGCATACGCGGGGTCTACGGCTGGGTGTTCGAGCCCGTTGCCGAGGAGAGCGCGGAGCGTGTCCACGCGCACCACTAGCGCGGCGCATCAACTGAAGGAAGCACAACGAACCGAATGCAGTATGTAACGGGCATAGACGACCACCGCACCTCTACCGGACTCGACAACCGGAAACTCCTCATGTGGGCATTCCTTGGCTCGGACGTCATGTTCTTCGGCACGCTCATCGGCACGCACCTCATCTACCGCAACCGCAGTCTCTCAGGCCCGCAGGAAGAGATCCTCAGCATCCCCATCACCACCATCAGCACCTTCGTCCTGCTCATGAGCAGCCTTGCCATGGTGCTCGCTCTCGCGGCCATCCAGCGCGGCCACATGGGCAGCTTCCGTTTCTGGACCGCCGTCGTCGCCATATTCGGTTCCATCTTCATCGGCTTCCAGATGTTTGAGTTCACGGAGTTCGCCCACCTCGGCCTTACTCCGCGGACCAACCTGTTCGGCAGCACCTTCCTCGTCATGACCGGGTTCCACGGTACGCACGTGGCAGTCGGCATCCTCTGGTTGTGGACCATCCTCTTCTCCTCCTACAAGGGCAAGATCCACCAGGGCAACTCCCTGCAGGTGGAGATCGCGGGCCTCTACTGGCACTTCGTGGACATCGTCTGGATCGTCATATTCGGCGTCGTCTACCTCATCGGCGCATACGGAGCGAGCGATCGCGCTCTCGAGGAAGTCCACCACGCCGCACGCGTAGGGGGCATCGGCTAACGGAGCAGGCAGCATGACCACCGAACACACACACGTCGAAGAGCACAACCACCCAGGGGCGCGCCAGTACGTCATCATCGGCACGATACTCGCCGTCGTAACGCTCATCGAGTTCGGTGTGTTCTACCTCTCTCTGGACCCTGCGTTCATGACCTGGGTCATCCTGATCCTCTCATCCTCCAAGTTCATGCTCGTGGTCGGCTACTTCATGCACCTCAAGTTCGACGACGTACGCTTCTCGGGGCTGTTCTTCGCCCCCTTCTTCATCATGATCAGCCTCGGCGTCGTCCTCATGGCGCTCTTCTTCAACCTCACGCGATAGCGCTCCCAACCGCATGTGCCTGAACCGCCCTCCCCGTGATACCGGAGGGACCCCGTGAACGATTCCCTCTGGCTCGCCTGGAGCGCAGACCCCACCGCCCTCATCGGCATACCCCTCGCCGCCATCCTCTACGCACGCGGCCTGCGCAGCCTCGAACGGCGCCGCATCCACGACAGGCGCCGCACCGCCTCGTTCTACATCGGGCTCATCGCACTCTTCATAGCCCTCGTCAGCCCTCTGGACGCGCTCTCGGACGAGCTCTTCCTCGCCCACATGGGGCAGCACATGCTGCTCATGTTCTTCGCCGTTCCCGCGATTCAGATCGGCGCGCCGGTCATCCCGCTCATGCGGGGCATCCCCCGGCCGCTCCGCAAGCGCATCGCCATCCCCATATTCAAGTCCCCGTTCGTGCGCAGTGCGCTGCGTAACCTCTTCCGCCCCCTCATCGCGTGGCCGCTCTTCATCGGCCTCCTCATGGGTTGGCACGTCCCTGTTGCCTACGAGGCTGCGCTCAAGAATGAGGCCGTTCACCTGATCGAACACCTCACCTTCGCGCTCGGCGCGTACCTCTGGTGGTGGAACGTCATAGACCCTGCGCCGCTCCGCGCGAGCCTCTCTTACCTCGCGCGGGTGCCGTTCGTCTTCATCACCATCGTCCCCAACTTCGTCCTCGGCGCGTTCCTCACCTTCGCGCCGAACCCCTTCTACCCCCACTACGAACTCACGGCGCCCGCCTACGGCCTGACCGCTCTGGAGGACCAGCAGATCGGCGGCGTCACCATGTGGATACCCGGCTCGTTCGTCGTCGCGGCGGCGCTCCTTCTCTCCCTCTACTACGCCGTCCGCTACGAGCAGCAGCAGCAACTCGCACAAGAACGTGCGATGGATTCCGGGTAGGGGAGTGCAGCGGGGCTGCGTCCCTGCGCTGGGAGCCTGGCTTGCTCCAGACGTTCCTTTAGTCTTGCGACAGCTGGAACACGAAGAGCAGCGCCACGACGTACGCGGGAGGCAATGCGTATGTCAGGTTGCGCAGCGGCGACAGCACCGCTGTCTTGAAGCTGCGTATGATGAGGAAGCCCCCGCTCATCAGCCCTATCGCCGCTCCAGCCGCGACGAAGTGGGCCGGCTCCATCTCCCGCAGCAGCGGCCCGTCTGCGAAGGGCAACCCCGCAATGGGGATGACGAACAGGTTGAACGCGCAGCTCCCGTAGATGTTACCGATCACCAGTCCGTACGACCGCCGCATCGCCGCCGCCACCGTGACCGACGCCTCCGGCAGCGTCGTGACGATGGAGACGAGCAGCACGCCGATGAAGCTGCGCCCCAGTCCGGTCGCCTCTGCAATGCCGTCCGCGCTCAGCGCCAGGAAGTATGCCGCTATCAGCACCACCGCCGCCGCGGCGGAGAACCCGAGCCACACGCGGGAGGCGTTCCCCGCATTCTCCGCCGCATCCCCGTCCCCCGCTGCCGCTTCCGCAGCGCGCGCCTCGCTCCCCGCGTTGTAGACGAGTTTCATCCCCACCACGTACCCCACCGCTATCACCAGTGCGCCGACGCTCGTTGGGCCGAGCGCCCAATCGCGCAGCGCCCCGAAGACGAACGCAATGATGCCCAGCACCACCGCCACGATAACCAGTGTTTGCGTGTCCTTCGGCTGGTTCCCGAACAGGTTCCTGATGCCGAACACCATCGCCACCAGGGAGATGGTGAAGATGTTGATCATGTCCGCGCCGAACACGTTGCCCAATGCCAGCCCGGGCGAGTCGATCAGCACCGCCGTGATGTTCGTCATCAGCTCCGGCAGCGACGTCGCGATGCTCACCAGAATCGTGCCGACCCACAGCGTGCCCCATCCCGTGATGTCCGCCACCTGATCCCCGAAGCGGGCGAGTGCCACGCCCGCGAGCACCACGAGAACGGCGCTGGCGAGGAATACGGGTATCGCTACGGCGAGACTGTCCATGTTCGGAGGGCTCCTTGGGGTTTGTGTGGTCTAGGCGGCAACGTGCGCTGATATGGCCTAGGCTCGGCCCCGGAGGGTATCATAGGCTCGCTGCGCAGAGGCTGCGGCGCAGGTCTCAAGAGCAGCCGCGCAGACGGCACTACGAACACGCTAAGGAGAAGGAGAGAACGCATGGATATCAACGCACTGGCGCAGACGGCGCAAGCGCTCGTGGCCCCCGCGAAGGGCATCCTCGCCGCCGACGAAAGCTCCGGCACCATCAAGCGCCGCTTCGACTCCATCGGCGTCGAGAGCACCGAACAGAACCGCCGCGACTACCGCGAGATGCTCTTTACCGCCGAGGGCGTCGAGAACTACGTCAGCGGCGTCATCCTCTACGACGAAACGCTCCGCCAGAACGGCGCAGAGGGCGCCCCGCTCGTCGAAGGGTTGCAGGCCAAGGGCATCATCCCCGGCATCAAGGTCGACACCGGCGCGATGCCGCTCGCAGGCTCACCCGGCGAGCTCGTGACCGAAGGCTTGGACGGCCTCCGCCCGCGTCTCGCCGACTACTACGAACTCGGCGCGCGCTTCGCCAAGTGGCGCGCCGTTATCACGATCGGCAGCGGCATCCCCAGCGCGAAGTGCATCGACGCCAACGCGCATGGCCTCGCCCGCTATGCCTCGCTCAGCCAAGAGGCCGGGCTCGTCCCCATCGTCGAACCGGAAGTTCTCATCGACGGCGACCACACCATCGAGGCGGACCAGGAGATAACCGAGTGGACGCTCCGCGAGGTCTACGCTGCGCTCGCGCTCTACGACGTCGCCTTGGAAGGGACGCTCCTCAAGCCCAACATGGTCACCTCCGGCTCGACCGCATCGGACCGCGCTCCGGCCACCGAGGTCGCCGCCAGGACGGTCGACGCCTTCCTGCGCACCGTCCCCGCCGCCGTGCCCGGCATCGTATTCCTCTCCGGTGGCCAGCCGGACGACGAGGCCACGCTGAATATGCACGAGATCGTCCGCCGTGGCATGGCGGTCAACGCGCCGTGGCAGTTGAGCTACTCCTTCGGGCGCGGCCTGCAGGCCCTCCCGCTGAACACCTGGCTCGGCGACTCTGCCAACGTTCCTGCAGCGCAGAAGGCATTCCTCCACCGCTGCAAGCTCACCAGCGCCGCCCGCCAGGGCGCCTACTTTTCGGACATGGAGAAGGAACTCGCTGCCGCCGACTAAGGAACGAAACGCACGTATAGACCAACGAGACAGGGCGACGGGATCCCATCGCCCTCTCCGTTTCCTCCGATTTGGTGTATCTGCTTACCCCACGCACTCCCGGTATAGCGCTTCGTAGTCGTCCACCATGCGTTCCACGGTAAACCGGCCCTCGACGTGCGATCGCACCGCGCGCCGGTCGAGCGCGGACGCCCGGGCGATGGCCGCGACTGCCTCGGCCTCCGATCCCACGATGTATCCGGACACGCCGTCCGCCACCAGCTCGGGCATCGCTCCACGTGCGTAGGTCACCACCGGCGTGCCGCACGCCATCGCCTCTGCCGCCGCGAGTCCGAACGGCTCGTCCCACTGCAGCGGGAAGAGGAAAGCCTTCGCCCGAGACACGATATCCAGCACCTCGGCGTTCGGCGCCTCCTCGACGTGCGTCACGCGGTCCCCGTCCACGTGCGGCAGCACCTCTTCCTCGTAGAACGCGCGGCTCCACGGCAGGTAGCGCGACACCGGCCCGATGAGCACCAGCCGCTCCCCGGCGGCCCGTGCGATGCGTATCGCCTCGGCTATGCCCTTCGTGGGCGTCATGCGCGCCACGAGCACGAGATAGTCCTCCGCTGTTTCGCGGAACGGGATGCGGTCGACGTCCAGCCCGTTGTAGACCACCGGCAGGTCCGGCTCCCCCAGCAGTTCGGCCTGCCTGCGGCTCACGCACACGGGGCGCAGGTGCGGCATCCCCCGGCGATAGTACTCGTGCAGGTGGCGCTCGATGTAGTGATACGTCAGCAGCGTCGGCGTGGCGGTGAACGGCGCGAAGTACTGCGCGAGCACAGGCCAGTGCGCGTGGATGACGTCCACCTCGCCCGCGCTCCGGTACGCCTCGAAAGCGTTGCGCGTCTCCAGTTCCTTCTCGATGTAAAGCGTCATGCCCGGCTGATCGAGCGTGGCGCGCTCTGTCACCGCACGCAGCGATGCAGACGTGGAGGAATCGCCGGAGGCGTGGAGCCGTACGTCGTGCCCGCGCCGCACGAGCTCCTCCGTGAGGTGAGAGACGATCAACTCAGTGCCTCCGTGCGTGGGCGGCGGCACGGGGATGTACACGCTCGTTATCTGGGCTATGCGCACTGAGCGCCGCTATGCAGGACGGTACGCCATCTGCAGCGTCGGCAGGTCGAACCCCTGCGGCTGCTGCCCGACCGCGTAGTCGTACAACGCCGCCTTGAAGATGCCCTCCAGCGTCTGGACCACCGTCAGCGCGGCCGTCATCAGCACGACGCCCAGCAGGACGCCGGCCCCGACGTTGACCAGCCCCACCAGCACCGCCGGCGCGACAGCGATGACCCCGGCCACGACGTAGAAGATGATGAAACTGAAGCTCGCCGTGATCTGCCGCCCCCATGTTTGGCGCACGATGCCTGCGGAGCGCTTGATGCCGCTGATGGGTCCCTCGTTCTCTGAGACGATCACCGGCACGACGAAGAACGTGAGGAACTCCCACACGCCGCCGACCATGTCCAGCAGAAAGCCGGTGAACGGCACCCGCTTCGACGCTGCCCTGAGCGCCGTCAGAATGATGGTGACCGTCGCGGTGATGAGCGCCCACAGGACGAGGTGATGCACATGCTGTAGTGCGTGACGGATGCCGGAGCCCACGTCGGGGTCGCCTCCGCGCAGCCGTTCGAGAGCAGCCGATACGAGCGACGCGTTGAAGAATGTGAGGATGATGTACGCGAGCACCACGAAGGCGATGTAGCCGCCCGTTGCGGTGGTTTCGCCCCCTGGCCCGACCAGGAGCCCCAGCCCGCCGAACACGACGATCAGGACCAACACCGAGACCGCCGAGAACACGGGGAAGAGCAGCAGCTCCTTGTCCAGCATCAGCACGTCCCAGCTCATCTTCATCAGGTGGAAGGTGTGTTTGATGGTCGTGCACATGCTTCCGTCCTCCTGCCGTGAAGTGACTGGTTCCGGGGGCGCCTGCGCGGAGTATACGGCATTGCCGCCGCCCCGCTGCTAGAATCTCACCGCGCCCCATCCAATCGGAGGACCAACCCGCTATGACACAACGAACACGGCAACCCATCGAACGCAACGTCGCCATGGAACTCGTCCGCGTCACGGAGGCTGCCGCCATGTCCGCCGCCCGCCACATGGGCCTCGGCGACAAGGAGATGGTCGATCAGGCGGCGGTCGACGCCATGCGTCATACGCTGGACGGCATCAGCATGGACGGCATCGTTGTTATCGGTGAGGGCGAGAAGGACGAAGCCCCCATGCTCTATATCGGAGAGCAGATCGGCGATGGCTCTGACCCCAAAGTAGACATCGCCGTGGACCCCATAGACGGGACCACGCTCCTCTCCAAGGGCATGCCGGGAGCAATAGCCACCATCGCTCTCTCCGCCCGCGGCACCATGCACGTCCCCGCCGACATCTTCTACATGGACAAGATCGCCGTCGGCCCCGGCGCAGTTGACGCCATCGACATAGAGGCGCCTGTCGAGACCAACCTCGCCAACATCGGCAAGGCGCTCGGCCGCAAGATGGGGGAGATTACGGTCGCTGTGTTGGACCGCCCACGCCACGATGAGCTGCTCAAGCAGATACGCGGCGCCGGAGCCCGCGTGAAGCTCGTGCCGGACGGCGACATCGCCACCGTCATCCAGGCCGTCCTCCCGGATTCCCCCATCCAGGCCGCGATGGGCATCGGCGGCTCGCCGGAGGGGGTCCTTGCCGCCGCTGCCGTGCGCTGCACTGGCGGAGCAATCCAGTGCAAGCCCTGGCCGCGCACCCTCGAGGAGCGCCAGGCCGCCATCGACCGCGGCACGGATGTCGACCACATCTACGACACTATGGAGCTCGTCGGCGGGGAGGACGTCTTCTTCGCGGCAACCGGTGCGAGCACCGGCGAACTCCTGCGCGGCGTCCGCTTCTTCGCAGGCGGCGCGTTCACGCAGTCGCTCGTCATGCGCTCCCGTTCCGGCACCATCCGTTGGATCGACTCCTTCCACAACTTCGACCGCCTCGACAAGATCAGCTACGAGTCCTGATCCGGGCATGGCGTCACTCGGCACACCGCTCTCTCCGACCGCGACGCGCCTCCTGCTGCTCGGCTCCGGGGAGTTGGGCAAGGAGGTTGCCATCGAGGCGCAACGGCTCGGCGTCGAGGTAATCGCCGCCGACCGCTATGCCAACGCCCCCGCGATGCAGGTCGCGCATCGCACCCACGTCTTCTCGATGCTGGACGGCGGCACGCTCCGGCGCGTCGTCGAGGCCGAGCGTCCGCACCTCATCGTGCCGGAGGTCGAGGCCATCGCGACCCCCACGCTCGTCGAACTGGAGGGCGAAGGCTGGCGCATCATTCCCACCGCCCGCGCCGCGCGTCTCACCATGGATAGGGAGGGTATCCGCCGGCTCGCCGCCGAGGAACTAGGACTCCGCACGTCACCCTACCGCTTCGCCGACAGCGAAGAAGAGGTGCGCGCCGCCGCCGATGCTATCGGCTTGCCCGCCATCGTGAAGCCTGCCATGAGCTCCTCCGGCCACGGCCAGAGCGTCCTGCGCGGCCCTGACGACATCGCTCCTGCGTGGCGCAACGCCGTGGAGAACGCCCGCGGCGACAGCGCCCGCGTCATCGTCGAGGGCTTCGTCCCGTTCGACTACGAGATCACGCTCCTCACCGTGCGTCATGCAGGCGGAACGTCTTTCTGCGAACCCATCGGTCATCTGCAGGTGGACGGCGACTACCGCGAATCGTGGCAGCCTCAGCCCATGACTCCCAGCGCGCTGGAGGAATCACAGCGGATCGCCGCTTCGGTAACGGGCGCACTCGGTGGTGCAGGCATCTTCGGCGTCGAACTCTTCATCAAGGGCGACGACGTATGGTTCAGCGAGGTCTCACCCCGCCCGCACGACACCGGCATGGTCACGCTCGTCTCTCAGGACATCTCTGAGTTCGCGCTGCACGTCCGCGCCATCCTCGGCCTGCCCGTCCCCGCGATACGCCAGCTTGGCCCTGCGGCATCCTGCGCGGTGCTCGTAGACGGCGACTCCTCCGCTGTCACCTACGAGGGGCTGGACGAGGCGCTCGCCGAGCAGGACACGTCGCTGCGTCTCTTCGGCAAGCCGGAGGTAACTGGCCACCGGCGCATGGGCGTCGCGCTCGCTCTCGGCTCGACTGTCGCCGACGCCCGCGCCAAGGCGCGCCGGGTTGCCGCCGCCATCCGCCCCGTCCTGTAGCCGCACCCGCCAGCTGGCCATCTGCCCGTTTGTGGTGAGCTTGGCGACCACGCCAAGCCTCGGTCAGTTCCCAGGTGGTTCTCCCCCATGGAATGAGCGCCCGGAACCGCTCATTCTGCGCACGTTCACCTCCGGTGCGTGCAGCGGGTGCGAGGGTGCCCCCGCTCTCCGTTCGCCGGTGCTACACTCGCCCCGCAAACACCGGCGACCCAGAGGAGGAACCATGACCGAACAGCCCGACTTCGTAGCCCTCTGCAACGTGGACGACGTCAGATCCGGCGAGGCCCGCCACTTCCGGCCCACGCAGGGTAAGTGGCGCCTCAAGCCCATGGCCGTCTGGAACGAGAACGGCGAGTTCCACATCACCAACTACGTCTGCCCGCACAGCGGCGGCCCGCTCAGCGAGGGCAAGGTGGCCGAAGGCGTCATCGAGTGCCCCTGGCACGGGTGGCAGTTCAACATCGCCGACGGCACGTCCGCACGCGGCGACAAGCACGCCATCGCCGTCTATGAGTGCAAGGTGGAGGACGGTCAGGTCCTCGTCGGCGACGTCAAGTAAGCGAAACGCGCATGGGCCCCGTCACCATCTCACGCCGGTTCGACTTCTCTTCCAGCCACCGCTACTACCGCGACGACTGGAGCGAGGAGGAGAACCGGCGCGTCTTCGGCCTCTGCGCCCTGCCCAACGGCCACGGCCATAACTACACGCTGGAAGTTGCTGTCTCCGGCGAGCCCGATCTGGACACCGGCATGGTCATCAACCTCGTCGATCTCAAGTCCGCAGTCGAGGGCGTGCTCACCGGGTTCGACCACAAGCACCTCAACCTCGACACCCCATGGTTCGCCGACCGCCAGCCCACCACCGAGAACCTCGCCGCCGTGCTCTGGGACCTCATCGCGGACGCACTCTCCGGCGCGTCGCTGACCCGCCTCCGTCTCTACGAGGCCGCCGACCTCTACGTCGAGTACTACGGAGCGTCCGCATGAGCGCGCCCGTCGTTCACCTCTCGCGACGGTACACGTTCGCCGCCTCCCACCGGCTGTATGCGGATGCGCTGTCGCCGGAAGAGAACGAGGCCATCTTCGGCAAGTGCGCCAACCCCAACGGCCACGGCCATAACTACGGCCTCACGGTCACCGTCAGCGGCCCCGTCGACCCGGAGACGGGCTTCGTGATGCCGCTCACCGAGCTCGACGACGCGGTGAGGCGCAACGTCCTCGATCTCTACGACCACCACTACCTGAACCTGGACATTGAGGACTACTTCCACCTCGTGCCTACGGGCGAGAACATCGCCCGCACGATCTGGCAGCGGCTCAGCGGACCCCTCGCCGGACGCCTGGAGCGCATCGTCCTGGACGAGACGCGCAACAACCGGTTCGAGTACCCCATCGTGGGGGCGAACCTGTGACCAACGCCGCGAGCGTGCTCGCCGGAAAGACCGCCGTCGTCACCGGCGCGTCCAGCGGCATCGGCAAGGCCGTCGCAAAGCACCTCGTCGACGCGGGTGTGCGCGTCGGACTCGTCGGGCGCAGCGAGGAACGGCTGCGCGAAGCGGCGTCCGACTGGCCGCCCGATGCGTGGATCGTGCTTCCCTGTGACGTACGGGACAGCGCCGCCGTGCAGACGATGGCCTCCCGGGCCGAGGAAGAGCTGGGGCGTGTCGACATCCTCGTGAACTCGGCGGGCGTGTTCAAGGCCGCTCCGCTCACAGAGCTCGACGACGAGACATGGCGCGATCTGTGGGAGACGAACGTGAGCGGCACCCTGTTCCCTACGCGCGCACTGCTGCCCGGCATGGTGGAGCGCGGACTCGGGTATGTCGTCATCATCTCCTCGGTCGCCGCACACCGGGGCTATGCCGGCATGACCGGCTATGGAGCGACGAAGCACGCCGTAACGGGCTTCGCCCGCGCCCTCACGACCGAGGTGCGGCACCAGGGCGTGCGCGTCGTCAACGCCTTCATCGGGCCCGTCGCCACTCCGATATGGGAGGGAGGGAGCCCGCCGCTCCCTATAGAGGAGATGCTCACGGCGGACGAGGTCGCGGACGCCATCGTCAGCGCGATGACCGTGTCGGACAAGCAGGTCATCGAGGACCTGCTCCTGCTTCCGCAGGGCGGCCTCTACTTCTAACGCCCGCCGGTGATAGGCTGTTCCTGACATGACGACGCTCATCCAGACCGCCCTCACCGGCCTTCGCCGTGCTATCAGCCTCAACCTGGGCCAGCATGCGCACGGGGAGCAGCATCACCGGAGCGAGGGCGCGTCCGTCCGCGAGGTCGTCTTCGGGGCGAACGACGGCCTCGTCTCGAACACCGCCCTCGTGGCCGCGGTTGCGGGCGGCACGTCGGACCCTGCCATCATCATCCTCGGAGGCATCGCGGGGATGGTTGCCGGCACCATCTCGATGGCGCTCGGCGCATACGTCTCCACGAAGAGCCAGCGCGAGCTCCACGAGTCAGAGGAAGCCCGCGAGTTCTGGGAGATAGAGCACATGCGCGAGCATGAGCTTGCCGAAACGCGCCGCATCTTCCGCCTCAAGGGCATCACCGGCCCGCTGCTCGATGAGGTGGTGGATGCCGTCTCCCGCGACCACGACCAGTGGGTGCAACTGATGATGACGGAGGAGCTCGGCCTGCCCAGCAAGCCCCCGAAGCCGTACCTCGCCGCCAGTGTGATGGGTATCTCCTTCGCCTTTGCCGCCATCGTCCCGGTCATCCCCTTCTTCGTCGCCGAGGGCACGGCCGCACTCGCTGCGACGTTCATCATGAGCGGCATCGCGCTCTTCGCCGTCGGCGCGTGGCGCGCCACGCTCACCCAGGGCAACATGCTTCGGAAGGGGACGGAGATGGTCGTGCTCGCGGGCATCGCCGTTGCCGCCGCCTACCTCATCGGCACAGCCGTCGGCGTCGCGGTCTAACCTTCGCGCGCTTCCCGCACCGCCTCCAGCACTTCCTCAGCCGTCACCAACCCCTCGTAACGCGCCGCGATGCGTCCTTCGCCGTCCACGACGAACGTCCACGGCTCGGACGGCAGCCCCCACTCCAACATCTCCGCCGACTGCGTCAGGCGTCCCTCGTTCCGCGCAGCATCCAAGTCCCATGGCTCGATGTGGATGACCTCCACAGCACCTCCGAGCTCCTGCTGAACGCGCTCCAACGCGTCCGTGACCGGCCCGCACAACGCGCTCACGCAGAACCGGGGCGACGCGAAGAAGACGACGAACGGCTCGCCCGCGTCGAGCGCCTCCGCGACCGATACGTTGTGCAGCGCGTCGCCCTCGACCGGGCGTGTACATACCTCTTCGAACGGGGCGTCGTGGATGGTCAGGTTCTCCGTGGGCGGCGCGGCGGCGCCGACCATCGGCGCGCTCGCCTCTGCCAGCACCTGGAAGGCCGTCCCCTCCGTCAGCGTGCCATCGTCCACGACGAACTCCGCGCCCCAGAAGCCCGCCGACGGGAACGTCACCTCGTCGACGACGTATAGCCCTGCGTAGTCGAGGTGCAGGTGCAACTCGCCGTCGTCGTGCAAGTGGGGCGTCGTCCCTTCCACCTGGCGCCATACCGCCTTTGCCTCGGCCTGGAACCGCGACGTTTCGCCCTCCAGTTCGAAGAAGCGCACCGACACCCCGGCCCCCTCCAGGAACGCACCGTTCTTGTCCACGAGCCCGAAGGGAAAGCGGTTCGGGGCTGGTCCAGCCACGAGTTCCGCCGCCCCGAGGATGCCGCTGTAGACCGGCGCCGGCGGCTCCGGCTCCTCGCCGCACCCGGCCAGCAACGCCACAGTCGCCAGGCCCATTGCGAACAGTCCCAGCCTGCGCCCGCTCGCGCGGAACCCGCCGGGGCGCTCATGCGTAATATCAGGTAGAGGCATAGTCACCGGGGGGCATAAGGATGCGCATCATTTCCGCCATCATTGTAATCGCCGCTCTCGCGCTCTCCCTGGCAGCCTGTGGCGAGCGCAACGCCGTGACCGGCACGATCACCTTCAATGGTGAGCAGGCCATCCCCGAGGGCGCCGTGATGGAAGTTCAGCTGCGCGACGTCTCCTACCAGGACGCTGCTGCGCCGCTCATCGCCTCCCAGACCATCGAGGCCCCAGGACGCTTCCCCGTCGACTTCGCCGTTTCCTACGAGCCGGACGACATCGACCAGCGGGCGATCTACGGCCTGCAGGTCAAGGTCACCATTCATGACCGCCTGCTCTACATCAACGACACTGCGTTCGACATCCTCACACGCGGCAACCCCAGCCGTGGCATCGACATGTGGGTCATCGCCGTCGGCGGCTGATGGCGCCCGGTGTCACGCCGCGCCCTTCGGCAGGCCCAGGCAGGCCCCGCTGAGGCCTCTCTTGTCCACGCCTCAACGTTCCTGCGCAGGAGTGAAACGCACGGCGTTCCCGTTGCAAGTGCGCCATTGTGCGCCATTGTGCGCCACGGCACTCCCGCGTGCCCACCGCCGCACCGGGGAGAGCCCACGGCGACACTCCGCCGTCACCGACCAGCGTACGCGGTCAGCGTGCGAGCGCGAAAGGGGCGCGTGTCACAAGGTGGGGGAAGCGCTGGGTGTCATGCCGAGCCCTTCGGTTGGCCCAGGACAAGCTCCGCCCAGACGTCTCTCGGGTGTGCATTCGCGCTGCCTGAGGATACCGTATTGCGAACATTCCAGGGGGGGCTTTTATAGGGACGCTCACACATGAGCGTCCCTGTAAGCCCCCCAAACTTGACGATAGGCAGAACCATCTTTGAGATGTGGCTCGTCCTGGCAGGCTAGCCGGTGTGTCCAATGCCCCAGACCGCTCAATGGCGAACTCCGCGAAAGGAATCCGAGCATCGCTTATGTACTAGACGAGTACAATGTATTTGACACACGGCCTTGCCTGTGTAGACTGGCGCTTGGCGCGTCCGAGAGGGTCTCACTCGATGATTGATCTGTCCAGCATAGACCGCCCGCCTCTGCGCGCGGGCATTGCCTACCGGCCTGGCTAACACCGCCGGCTTGCCGACCACCACGTGGCTGGACCGCGGCGCTTCGTCCCCTTCGCCTCCACTATAGTTTGACCGTCATCCCGCCCCCGGTGGTTTCCGGACCAACCGCTCCGGTGTATTCCGCGCGTGACACAGCCATAGCGCGACACAAGCCGAGAGCGTGAGCCATCCAAACGGGAGGACTCGCATGGCGTCACAGGTGCAAGCGGTCTCGTCGCTCTATGGGGGGTTCTGGAACTTCGATCTCCAGGATTTCTGCTACATGACGAACCGGTACTTCCCTCCCGCCGACCTCATCGGCGAGCTCGCCTCGAGCCTTCCCGAGCTCGTCAAGTCGTACCCATCGACGAATCGTCACCTCTCGTCGCTCGTTGCCACGCCTCTCGGCCTCACCCAAGAGCAGGTCGTCGTCGGAAACGGCGCGGCGGAGATCATCAGCGTCCTCAGCGGTCTGCGGGTCGAGCGCCTGGCTGTGCCCATCCCAACCTTCGACGAGTACCCCAACCGTGCCGCCGTCCAAGGCAAGCCAGTCAGTCGTTTCCCCGCGGACGCTGACTTCGCTCTCGATGTCGACGGATTCATCGCGCACGTGTCGGAGACCAGCGCTAATGCGGTCGTCCTCATCCGGCCCAACAACCCATCCGGGACGCTCATCTCCAGGAGCAGCGTCGTCGACATGCTCCAGGCCTTCCGCCGCCTCGACCTAGTCGTGATTGACGAATCGTTCCTCTACTTCGCATCGTCTGGTTGGCCGCAACTGAGCGCCGTCAGCCTGATACACGAGTTCCCGAACCTGGTCATCGTCAACAGCATGTCGAAGGCCTACGGCGTGCCGGGGCTCCGGCTGGGCTACGCCGTCTCCGGCGACGCCGCCCTCGTCGCTCGCCTGCGTGCCGAGCTCCCCATCTGGAGCGTGAACTCGCTTGCGCAGCTGTTCCTCGAGCGCATCCAGCGATACGAGGCCGAGTTCGCCGAGTCCTGTGTACTCGTGACCCGTGCGACACAGGCCCTCTACGAGGGTCTCCGGACGGTCCCCTTCCTCCACCCGTATCCGACCCACGGCAACTACGTCCTCTGCCGCACCTCGCCTGAGCTTAGCGGGGCGGAGGTCACCGCTCGCCTGTTTGACGAGCACCGGGTGCTCGTCAACGACTGTAGTCGAAAGCAAGGACTCGACCACAGGTTCTTCCGCATCGCCTCGCGGACAACCGAGGAAAACGAATGGCTAGTCGGCGTTCTCCGCACGATGGCGGCCGGCGAGCTGCGAGCGCTCCGCTCGACCGCGCCCGACGGCGCTAGTAGGTAGACGTCATGCAGGCAGTAATCCTCGCAGCGGGACAGGGCACGAGACTCCGTCCATTCACCAACAAATGCCCCAAACCCCTGGTGAACGTTCAGGGTAAGCCCATGCTGCACTACCAGCTCGAGGCGCTCCACGGGGCGGGCGTTCGGGAGTGCGTGATCGTCGTAGGCTGCTGCGCGGACCTGGTCCGCGACGCCATCGGCGCCCGGTTCGGCAACGTCGCCATCTCCTACGTCGAGAACGAGATATACGACCGGACGAACAACATCTACTCGCTCTGGCTGGCGCGGCGCAGCATCGTCGACGATATCCTGTTGCTTGAGGGCGATCTCGTCTTCGAGCCCGGCCTGCTGCTCGACCTGCTCGACGCGCCGTACGACAACGTCGCCGTGGTTGACCAGTACAACCCCACCATGAACGGGACCGTCATTCAAGCGGGCGGCGACCTAGCCACCGCCATGGTGCTCAAGGCAGATCAGCCCCCCGATTTCGACTACGGGTCCGCGCTCAAGACGGTCAACATCTATAGGCTGTCGGGCGGGGCGGTGCGCCGTGAGGTGATGCCTCGCCTCGGCGAGTACATCACGCAGGGCCAGACCGGCCATTACTACGAGATCGCCTTCGCCCAAGCTATTGCCGACGGCTCGTTGCGCATGCACGTGCTTGGCACCGGCCCCCGGTGGTGGACGGAGATCGACACCGTCGATGAGCTACGCCACGCCCAGACCATGTCGCTGACGCCCACCCGGCGCCCGAACCCCGGACTGACGGCGCCGCGCGCGGGCACGCAGGGAGGAGCGCGATGAGTGAGTCCGACGCCGCCGGAGAGACGGAGATGGACCAACTGATGAGGACCATCCCGCCCATGGACGTCACCATGGCAGCTGCCCTCCTCCGTGAGGCAAAGGAGGTCTTCGACGAGCTGGGGGTTGTGTTCTTCCTGAGGCAGGGGACCTGCCTCGGCGCGGTCCGCGATGGCGCCTTCATCCCTTGGGACGACGATATCGACCTCGGCTCCATCTATGGGATGCACGGCCTAACCAAGCGGTCGGCAGCGTCCGTGGCCGAGGCCTTCAGGGCTCGCGGATTCCACGTCGAGGAGGCAACGTACGGCGGCGAGACATGGCTCGGCATCATGAAACGCCACATACGGATCGACTGGTTCTGCTACCGCGTCCACAATGGCCACGTCGTCCACTTCCCGAACGTGCGGATCCCGGTGGAGTTGTTTGCCCGCCTCCAAGAGGTCGACTTCGCTGGCGAGAGGTTTCTCGTACCCAGTCCACCTGAAGAGTACCTTCGCTGCAAGTACGGACCGAACTGGGCGACGCCCAAGCGTATCGGCTATGAGAAGGACGTCGTCGATAACCTCCCGGCTGAGCAGCTGGCTTGGCCCCGGCGTCTCCGGCGGTTCCTCGCGGCCCGCCTCGCGGGCAGGACCGCTGTGCTTCAAGTCCTCGGGGAGCATGGCAAGCCAGTCGCGGATGGCGAAGTCGCCGTGGCGGGTTTGGGCAGGAGCCGGACGAACGGCAACGGCTACGCGCGGTGCTACGTGCCTCGGGAAGACATATACGCATTGGTCGTGCGGGCGGAGGGACGGGAAGAAGTGCTATATGAGGAGCAGCTTGCGCCCGGTCGGCGGTACGTGTACCGGCCCGACGCCGAGCGGCCGGCGGGGCGTATCTTCGTGCTCACAGAGGAGCGCTGACGGGCGGAGCCTCGACCCTTCACCGCAGCGCCAACCCAGCAGCAGATCCCCGACGAGCCGCCCGAAGAGGTACGTCAGGTCGGCAGCGGCGCTGGCGAGGCCAGCCATGCGCGCGGCTCCCTAGACGATGCTCCTGTTCGACAGCAGCGCCAGCCCACCAAACTTGACGATAGACAGATCGTGGTCATCGGACGTGCGCAGAGTAGAACGCATCCCAGCCCCAGGTGTCGGAGTCGGAAGAACCAAATCCCCAACCCGACCCGTTGCCGCCGGGCCGCTGCCCTGGGAACCGGGTATGAACCCTATAGGGGCGCTCAAACATGAGCGTCCCTATAAGCCCCACCGAACTGGACTCGAACCCTTATGGCACAACGCCAACCGTCCGCGCCTCTAGAGCGCTCGATCCACTGCCCACGAGTACCGGTAGGTTTTGTTGCTATTGCGTCTCACCCATGAGGGTCACATATCTTGTCGTGCGTGTACGGGTCATTTTCTTTCCCTCTCGTTTTGCCTGTCCCCATCCTCGCCGAGGATACCTTGCGAGACATTCCGGACGACATGCTATCCCTCCGTCATGTATCCTCCGGCCATGGCCCAGCGCACGCTCCGGTACGATCCGGCCGCCAAGTACGACGTCGTTTCTCAGGACGTCGAGTATCTGCGCGTCGATGGCGAGTCGCTGCTAATGACGGTCTACCGCCCGGTGGGCGACGGGCCGTTCCCCATGCTGCTTCGGGCGCACGGCGGCGCATGGAACGCCGGCGACCGCCTCGCAGGCTCACTCATCGATACGCGGCTCGCCGAGTGCGGGATGGTCGTCGCGGCGCACGACTTCGGACTCGCGCCTGCATACCCGTATCCGGCGCAGGTCGCGCAGACCAACTTCGCGGTGCGGTGGCTGAAAGCCCACGCTGACGACTTCAACGGCGACCCCTCGTGCGTCGGCGGCGCGGGCGATTCGAGCGGGGGCCACACCATCCTGCTCACTGCGATGCGCCCGCATGACACGCGCTATGCCACCGTCGCAGCCGAGGGCGTGGGCGATGACGCGAGCCTTTCCTTCCTCATCGCGCTCTGGACGATCGTCGACCCGTTCGCCCGCTACGAGTGGGCCAAAGGCGCGGGCGTCGAACGGCTCGTGCGCTCGACCGAGACTTACTTCCAGCCGTGGGAAGCCGTCCACGAGGCCAACCCGCAGGAGATACTCGACCGGGGCGAGGACGCGGCGCTGCCGCCGTTGCTCGTGGTGCAGGGGACGGCCGACGGCAACATCCCGCACGAGATACCCCAGCGGTTCGCGGAGACCTACAATCGGGCGGGGGGCCACGCCGAGTATGAGGCGTTCCCCGGCATGCCGCACCAGTTCGCGAAGGACCCTGGCCCCGAGACCGACCGCGCCATCGAACTCATGCGCTCATTCATCGCGCGACAGATAGGCGACTGAGGCTTTCTTTGACAACTCCCTCGCGGTCAGGATTGCGCTTGGCCCATTCCTCTGCGACAGCGTGGTGAGATGATGTGATCTAATCCGGAAGCGATGCTTCATGATCCAGCCAAACTGTGGCAGCGTGCTCGTCCTGCTCAATGGACATCTCCACCGCACGCTTTGCACATTCCAGCAGCGCTCTAGACTGCTGGCGCAGGGCAGCGGACTCGATTACTAGTTGTCGTATTTCCCGTTGGGTTTCTTTTGAGACCAAGGACAAGACTAGCTGGCTAATCGTATCCCTATTAACAGCAGTGAGGATGGTGCCGCTACAACCCCTTTTGAGTTGCAAGTAGCCCATTATACTCTTCAATAACACACGCAGAATTTCCGAATTAACCGAAGTAGGATTAATGACGTGAAACCCAGTTGAACAGATGGCCTGATCATACTCTGAGCTTATCAAAGCAGTGCTTTCTAATGAACCCTCAATGGACGAGATGATGACGTCACCTACAGATACCTTTCGTCGTGCTCGGCCTGGCAAGTGTTCTCCTGAAGCTACCGTACAATCAACTATTTCCTCGTTAGCTGCAATATTGGCAAGCTCAATGTATTTGTACTCCATTGCATTTAGTGGGGTATAGTTAGTATCTCTTATGCTTCCACAATCTCCCAAGGTGGCCCACCCACCTGGGTAATCCTTCAGGTAAGCGATGAGCTCATCGTATTTCGGCTGAAAGTACTCGGCGTCGACGCGGTCTGCTTGCTTCAGGTCGGAGAAGTCTCTAGTGAACGAAAGCTGGGACTTGGGTTGCCAGCCAACCAGGCCGAGCTCGGATAAAAGAGTTGTTTCAGCTTGAGCGTACAAATGGTCAGCGGTCTGTCGAGCTGAGTAACTGTTCGTGATCATGCCTTCAAACTTCGCTTGAGCCTTGTGGCTTACAAGCGGGATCCTCAAGTTCTCCAAGATAGTCAAGTTGACATGTCCTTGCAGGCCCCCATTCGCAAACCTTAAGAGTTGTCCCACACCGTATGTGCAATTCAAAAATGCAAGCAAATAATATGGATTGACCTCGGTTAGTAAGGGCTCAATTATTATGATATCCGCTGAATTGATCTCTTCACTGTCCATATGGATACTTACCACTCCGAACGAACCACTCCTGGCGATTAGTATGTTGCCAGCGCGAACTTTGGATTTGTTCAACTTGCGGTGGAATTCTGGACTGACGAATTTTTTCTTGTCTGCGAGAGAAAGAATTCTCTGACGTTTTGCGTTTGCAGTAACCATGCTCCACTGCTGGTATACTCATGAGCCATTGGACCCTGCTTTGGATGGTCGTTCCATTTTTGAAGGAACAAGACACTGGTCTTCGTCCCTGTGTGTGGCTTGAAGGTGTTGGAGTGTAGGCCAACGACGGCAAGAATGCGCGCTCGTTCAGTGATGAAATCGCGTATATATTTGTCTGAGGTATTATTGAAGCGGCCTTGTGGAAGTATGATAGCCATTCTCCCACCTGGTCTGAGGAAATTCAGATTTCGCTCGATAAAAAGTACATCCCGCCCAACCTTGCTTTGAGATTTTCGATTGCCTTCGAAGGCAAGTTGATATTGGTGGAGGATACGGCTTTCTTTGATGTCACCGGCAAATGGAGGATTGGCCATTAGGACGTCAAACGTGAACCTGTCGTTTTGCCCCGGTTGGAGCCGACGTTCCTTTAGGCGTCGATAGCCTTTGCCGTAGGTCGCAATCCAATGAGAGTCCTTCTCAGTTCGATCTTCCCAACGCGCATAGTCTAAGGTGTTCAGATGGAGGACGTTGGTCTCTCCATCCCCGGCAATGAGATTGAGAGTGCGAGCGACGCGGACAGTCTTCTCGTCAAAATCAATTCCAAAGACCTTGAGCACCGCCTCCTTGTCTTCGTCCGTAATCTCTTCATTTGTGAAGAGCCGTCCCGTAAGTTTGAAGATAGTGTGGACGGGGAATCCGCAGCTGCCGGAGGCAGTGTCAATCATGTACTCGCCCTGCTGTGGATTGAGCATTTGTACACACATATCGATGACATGACGTGGAGTGAAGTATTGACCCTTCTCACCCTTGGCGGATTTGTTGACCAGATATTCGAATGCTTCATCCACAACAAGCAGGTTGGAGTTAAACAGTTTAACGTCTTGGAGGCTAGAGACACAGACGGCCAGATGGCTGTCGGAAAATTCGAACGTGGATTCATCGGGGAACACGCCTGGCCATTGAACCTATTGCTCGCCCGAACAGACCCTCAATCTTAGCCTTTAATTCTGTGTCTGTTTGCCCACTGTTACGGAACTCGAGAACACGGGACGTTGTGTCGGAGATGTTCGCTACGGCTGCCTTGTAAGCCTCATAGCTGTGATGGCGCGAATTGCGCTCCGAAAATGTATTGTGACCTGATTCCCCTACGATATGATTGATGACGTTCCTATCGCGCTGGCTACGAAATTCATCGAAGAGCTTCGTGAAAATGAGTTTGAAAACCTCTTCAAACACGTCAACGCCCGCATTGGCTAGGGATGCTCTGAACAAGCGAGCGTCCACCGAGAGATGCCTCGGCTGCGCTCGGCATGACAGGAGAGGGCTGCGAGGTTCCTGCCTCCGCAGGAACGACGGAGGCAGACTTATTCAGACTATCCCTAGAATCCGGGCAATCCCAAACCGCGGAGACTTCCTCTTTTGCCGGATGAGAGTTGTTTCATCATCTTGCGCATCTGCTGGAACTGGGCGAGCAGCTGGTTCACGTCGGCGGGCGTCGTCCCGCTGCCGTTGGCGATGCGCCTCCGGCGGCTGCCGTTGATGCGCTCAGGGTGACGCCGCTCCCACATCGTCATCGACGATATCACGGCCTCGGTGCGCCGCAAGCGTTGCTCTCCCTCGGGTCCGCTGGGGAGTTTCGCCCCCAGCCCACGCGGGCCGGGGATCATCTCCAATATCGACGACAACGGCCCCATCCGCTGCAACTGCCGCAGCTGGTTGAGAAAGTCGTTGAGGTCGAGCTCGGCTCGGCGCATCTTGCGTTCGAGCTCCGCTGCCTGCTCCTCCGTGGTCTGCTCCTGCACGCGCTCGACAAGGCTGACGATGTCGCCCATGCCGAGGATGCGGGACGCCATACGCTCCGGGTGGAATGGCTCCAGCGCGTCCGCTTTCTCCCCGGTGCCCGCGAACTTGACGGGCACACCCGTGACGTGCGTGGCCGACAACGCGGCGCCGCCGCGGGCGTCTCCGTCGAGCTTGGAGAGGATCAGGCCCGTGAGTTGGATGCGCTCGTTGAACTGGGCGGCTGCGTTCACAGCGTCCTGGCCGGTCATGGCGTCGAGCACCATCAGGACCTCGGCGGGGTCGAGGACGCGCCTCATCTCCTCCAGCTCTTCCATGAGGGCATCGTCGGCGTGGATTCGCCCCCCAGTGTCCACGATGGCCCACTTCACGCCCATCTCGCGGGCCCGGCGCAGGCCGTTCATCACCACGCGCGGGGCCGCGTCCGGCTCCGCGTTCTCACGGTAGACGGGGATGTCCAACTGCCTGCCGAGCGCTTCGAGCTGGTCCATCGCCGCGGGCCGCCGCAGGTCTCCGGCGATGAGGAGCGAGCGCTCCTCGCGTTTGCGCAGCAACAGCGCCAGCTTGGCGGCGGTCGTCGTCTTACCGGAGCCCTGGAGGCCTACGAGCATGAGCACAGCGGGGAGCGACGGGCCGGGAGTGAGCGCGTGGTTGCCCTCGCCAAGAAGCTCGACGAGCTGGTCGTGCACCAGTTTGACGACCTGCTGCCCCGGGGAGACGCCGCGCAGGATATCGCTGTCGGTGGCCCGCTCCTTGACCTTCGCCGCGAAGTCGCGCGCGACCCGGAAGTTGACGTCCGCCTCCAGCAAGGCGAGGCGCACTTCGCGCAGCGCCTCGTCGACGTCCTCGTCGGTGAGACGTCCCTTGTTGCCGATGCGGGAGAAGACGGCGGTGAGCTTGTCCGTCAGCGTGTCGAACATGGCGCCCTACAGGCTATCAGAGACCCGGCTCGGAACAAGGAACTCATCGGTCGCCGGATTTGACATCCTTGTTCGGCATCTTGCGAGTGCGCCGGCAAGTAGATTTGACATCCTTGTTGCCTTGCTGGAAGGCGTTTTCAAGGCCGCAGACTGCTTCCTGCTAACAAGGCAACAACAATCTCATCGATCTCAAAGTTCTGCCCTTGCGCACAAGTACTGCTCCCGCTGCACTCCCCTTGCCCCATGGTCTGTCTTCGGCTTGGCAGGCGCATACATCCAGCGTAGCGGATGGAGACGGCACGGCGTAATGGGCAGGTGTCAGCGCCCCGCTGGACGGACCGCCGTCAGCAGCGCCGCGGCGACAGCAAGCGCAGCGATCGCAGCGAACCACGCGGGAGTGTACACGCCTACTACGTCCCGCAGGTACCCGGTCACAGGGTATGCCAGGGCGCCCACGCCCACCGTCACCGGTATGGTGAACCCGCGCAGGTCGCCCTGGTGCCGCCTCCCGAAATGGTCCGCCCACAGGACGCTCTGCGCGACGTGCGTGCTCTGGAAGCCGAGCGCGTAGCAGATGTTCGCCGCGAACAGCCAGAAGACGCTTCCCGCGAGCAGCAGCCCCACTGCGCAGAGCGCCCCGACCGCGATGCCGCCGAGCAGGACCACGCGCAGGGGGGCGCGGTCCATCACCCTGCCGAGCAGGACGCTCGCGATGACGGCGATGACCGCGTCCACGGAGATCGCCACCGCCACGAGCGTGGGGTCAAGGCCGCGCTCGATGAAGTGGGGCACGCGAAAGATGGCAAGCGTCGACAGGCCGTAGGTCATCGCGGTGAAGCCGCCCAGCATCAACCAGAAGCGTCGGGTGCGCATCGCCTCCCGGCGCGTGAGCGACCGCTCCACGGAGGACGCCGCCCGCGCAGCCGGACGGCGCCCGTCCGGCCCCGGTCCAGACAACGGGACGTCGCCGTCCGGTAGCAACCCTGAGTCCTCCGGCTGGCGTCGCAACAGCAGGCCGAGCGGCGCGGCGATCGCCACGCCGGAGACGGCGAGCAACACTAGCGCTCCCCTCCAGCCAACGCTGTCTATGAGCAGTTGCGTAAGCGGGTAGTAGACCGCCACGCCGAGCGGCGTGCCCGCGAGCGCGATGCCCATCGCCAGCCCGCGCTTCCGCACGAACCACTTTGCTATCGGCGCGCCGGTCTGCAGGTCGTTCGCGCGCCCCATGCCCACGAGGCCGATGAGCATGAACGCGGCCATCAGCTCCCAGGCGGCAGCGATGCGGGACAGCCACAGCACCGCGCCTCCCGCCACGAGCAACGCGCCGACGACCGGGATGCGCGGGCCCCGGAGGTCGATGAGCCGTCCGATGAGCGGACCGGCGGCAAGAATCATGAGGAACCGCAGGAAGAACGCCCAGCCGAATGTGGACGAACTCCACCCGAGATCCTCCGACACCGGCACGATGAACAGCGCGAAGTTCGCGCCTGCAAGGCCGACCCCGACGGCCCCGAACACGCAGAGAACGCCGACGATGGTCCACCCGTAGAACGGCTTTCCGCGAGGAGTGAGGACGACCATGACGAAAGGCTAAGCCTCCGCTGTACGAGGCACAACCGGACGGCGCAAACCACGGGATACGGCGTAGCGCGCATCCCTAACCGCAAGGCAGCGCGTGCCGTATGCGGTACGATAACTTGACGAGTGCCTATGCGCCTGCTCAAAACGAACCCTGCCTTCTGGTTTGCCGCGTCTCTCATCACGGTGATGGCGATGGTCGGCGCGTGCTCCGGCTCGCCGACCATCGAGCCCGTCGCCTTCCCGGACTCCACCACCAGGGCTACTCCTACTCCCACGTCCACCCCCACCGCGACACCAACGGAAACGCCAACGCCAACCCAAACGGCCACGCCCACACACACCCCAATGGCGACGCCAACGACCACGCCTTCCCCGACCGCCACACAGACTCCGACGCCCACGGCTACCCCCAGCCCGACGCTGACGCCCACGCCGACGCCGTCTCCGGCACCTACATCCACACCGATGCCGACACCCTCGAGCGACGCCCCGGTCCCCGATTTCACGCCATTCCCACAGGAACCGACGAGTACTCCCACTCCTGCGCCACCGGCTACTCCTACTCCAGTGCCGTTCGACCATTTCGTCAGCATGGTCGGCGGTCTCACACACTCGTGCGGGTTGCGCGCCAACGGCTCGGTGCTCTGTTGGGGCGGGAACGAATACCTCCAGGCAGCGCCTCCGCCCAACATCCGGCTCACTTCCCTCAGCAGCTCCTACAACCACACGTGCGGCCTGCAGGCCAACGGCATCGCGGTCTGCTGGGGGGCCGAAGGGCAGGGCGCCAGGACCTACACCGCCACTTCCACGATCGCCCTGCTCACGACCGCGGGCACATCCACAGGCGAACTCCGGAACAACGGACAGGAGCTCCTGTTCGCGGTCCCCGGCAACCTCCCAGGGGACATCGCGGTCACTCTCGCCGTCCGTCCCGTCGCCAGCCGCACCGAGCTCACGGAACAGTCGTTCACAGTTTCTGTGGACCTCGATGAGAGCAGCGGCCCGACGACGTGGCCGGTTGATTCGGCCACATACGGCAGCCACAACTTCGACGTGGAGTACGACGCAACCCGCGCTGATGGACGCGTGGTCCGCGTAACCCTTCGGAGTGACCCGCCGTCGCTGAACAGGTTGCACTGGTCGTTCTCCGCTTCGTACCCCGTAACCGAGACGCGCCCAGCGGACCAGACACAGGCCATCCTGTACGCTCCTCACGCCATCTACACCTCCATCAGCGCGGGGTTCGACCACACGTGCGCCCTGCTGCCGGACGGCGAGGCGGAGTGCTGGGGCGACAACTCGGAATGGCAGTCGCAAGTCCCGCGTGAAACCAGCTTCACGGCCATCAGCGCGGGCTACCGGTTCACCTGCGGGCTCCTGACGGACGGCGCCCCCATGTGCTGGGGCGACATCAACCGCTGGACCATCCCCACGCCGCAGGACGAGCGACTCGTTTCCATCACCACAGGCGGCGATCATGCCTGCGGCCTGAGGGAAGACGGCACTCCCGTCTGCTGGGGACGCAACAACTACCGGCAGTCCACGCCCCCGGAGGGAGAGTTCTTCAGCACGATTGCTGCGGGCGAGCGGCACACCTGCGCGCTCCGCCTGGACGGCACGCCTATGTGCTGGGGCAACAACCACACCGGCCAGACCGCGGCGCCACGCGACGAAGTCTTCGACTCCATCCGCGCGGGGGCGTTCCACTCCTGCGCTATCCGGCCGGACAGCGTTCCGGTCTGCTGGGGCGACAACTCCCATGACCAGAACTGGCCGCCGTTCTCCGCCCCGAAGCCCACACCGACGCCCCGCCCCGAAACAGTGAACGGGAACCGAGTGGCCGACTGCGCCGACTCCGACGGTTGTGAACGCACCAACATCATCCTGGGCGACGGCATCTGGAATCTCGATGTCTACCTGATCGGGAACCAGACGTGCGATGTGAACAACAACTGCACGCCCGCCGATTTCAAGGTCACGATCGGCCTCGACGATGAAGCACGAGTGCTCGTGGACCACACCCAAGCCAACCCCAACACCAATCCCGTGACCGAGTTGAGGCGGACCGTGACGGTGCGCGTAGGCACGGAAGTGACGGACCACGTCGAGCGCGGCAGGCAGACGTTGACGATTCACGCCGCCGGGGTCTGGATACTCACGTTCGAGTTCGTGCGCGGCTAGGCACGCGGGCGCCGGGTCACCTAGTCGCGCGTTGCCCTGCGAACGTGCCAGGCGCGCTGGAGCACCGTGAGCGCGCCGAGGACGGCGATGACGCCGAGCCCGTACGCCGGGTACCCCGCGAGCAGTGCAACGCCGAGCACGACCACCCGCTCCGGCCTGCCGAGAAAACCCACGTCGCCCGGTATGTTCAGCCCTTCGGCGCGCGCCCGGAGGTAGCTCACCATCAGCGACGCTGTCAACGCACCGAATACCAGGTAGACACCCAGCGCATGCGCGTCTCGCATGTAGAAGACGGCGAGCCCGAAGAGCACTGCCGCCTCGCCGAGGCGGTCCATCACGGAGTCGAAGAACGCGCCGAACGTGGACGCCTTGCCGGAGAGCCGGGCGACCGCCCCGTCGAACATGTCCAGCACCGCTCCACCGAGCATCACGACGCCTCCCAGCAGGAGCTGCCCGTCCGCAAGGAGCCATGCCGCGGCCACTGCGACGCCGAATCCCGCGAGGGTCAGCAGGTCAGCCGATATCCTGAAGGCGATGAACACGCGGGCGACGGGATGCGCGACGTAACGCTCGGCCATGTCCCGCGCGCGCAAGCGGGGAACGAGTCCCTTCATCGCGCGGCATCCCGCTGCGCTCTGCGCCACAGGAGCATCCGATAGTACTCGAGGACGCGGTCCGCCACGCGCTCCCAGCGGTACTGCTCGACCGTGATACGGCCCCGCGCACCCATCTCCCGCCGCAGTTGCTCGTCCACGATCAGCCGTTCGAGCGCATTCGCGAGCTCGCCATCGTTCTTCGGCTTGACCAGCAGCCCCTCGACGCCGTTGGAGAGCACCCGGCTGAAACCGTCGATGCGGGAGGCCGCAATCGGTTTTCTCGCCGCCATCGCCTCCAGCAGCACGATGCCGAAACTCTCCCGCCCAGTATTCGGTGCGCAGTAGATGTCGGCGGCCTGATAGTAGCGGGGCACGTCCTGATAGGGGACGAGGCCGAGGAACTCCACGTCCTGCAGGTTGCGCTCGCCGATGAGCGAGAGCACCTCCTCGCCCGGATTGCCTCCTCCCGCGATGATGAGGCGGATGTCCGGATAGCGCCACTTGAGCCTGCTGTACGCCATGACAAGGTATTTCAGGCCCTTGCGCCGCTCCAGCCTGCCCAGGAAGAGGATGTTGATCTTGCCATCGTTGAACCGCTCGATGGGCCGGGCGCTCTCGAAACGGTCGATGTCCACGCCGTTGGGGATGATCTCGTATTCACCGGGATAGAACTTGCTGACGAAGTCCATGGCCGGCTTGGAGACCGCGATGCGTCCGTCCAGCTTGCGGAACCAGCGCATGCTGAGATAACGCCACGCGCGGTAGAAGCGAGAGCCGTTGAACGTGTGGAACGTGCCGACGTTGACCGCGGTCGAGTTGTGCAGAAAGGCGAACGGCAACGCAGGGGTCATGGGCTCATGCAGGTGGACGATATCGAACCGCTCGCGGTGTAGCAGCCTGCGGACATTCGGTTCTAGCCACACGGAGAAGGTGATGCGGGCGACCGCGCCGCCGCTGGGGACAGGGACGGGCCTCCCCATGGGGATGAACCCCGGCTCCAGCTTGCGCTCCCGAGAGTTGGCCAGCGGGCCGATGACGGTGACAGCGTGGCCCTTTGCACGCAACTCGCGGGCGAGGTTGTTCACGTGGTCGTTCACGCCGCCCGGTGTGCCGAAGTCGTACGGCGATACGAGCGCGATCTTCAGCGCCGCGTGGTTGTCCCGGTGCTGGGACGCGGGGTGGGCTGGAGTGGCTGTCTTGATCACGGTGCTCGTGCGTCCTCCGTCTTCCACTCAGACAGACGCCCAGTATATGCCGTTCGGGAGAGGGGCTGCGGCATCACCCAACCGGGCGCTTCATGAACGCCGTGAGCGTCCTGCTTCCGGGAGCGCCTTCGTCGTCCAGCCACTCGATTGCAACGAGTTCCCATCCGTCCGCGCCGAGCGCGTTCAGCAGGCCCGTGACGTCTCCCGTGTCGTTCATGGCGCCCGCGCCCTCACCGAGCCGTGGCCAGAGCGCGACGGCGCGGTACTCCCAGCGCATGGTCTACGGCTCCGGTGCGTAGCGGGAGAGGACGGGTTTCGCCAGCATCTTCTCCGGCTTCCAGGAACTCTCCGCCCGGTTGAAGCGCACGAGGCCAAGGAAGCGTCCGTCCTCCGTGTAGGCCCGGCGGGGCTCCAAGTGCTTTGCGTATGGAGCGGAGCCTGGCAGGTTGACGGGCTGGCCGTTCCGGAGGTGGCGCTCGCCCGCCGAAGGCACGAGGAGCGCCGGGGTCTCGCGGAGCGCGGCGTCCGGCGGTTCCAGTAACCCCTCCCAATCGTCCTCGGCTTCCAACTGCTCGATGGTCAGCGCGTCGTCCAGCGAGAACGGCCCCACGCGGGTGCGGGTGAGCGCGCTCAGGTGCGCCGGGCAGCCGACGGCCTCGCCGAGGTCGTGGGCGAGGCTCCGCATGTAGAACCCCTTGCCGCAGTGGACCTCCACCACAGCGCGGGGCGGCTCCCACTCGCGCAGCGTCAGCCGGTGAACGACCACCTCGCGCTCCGGGCGATCGACTTCCACGCCTGCGCGCGCGAGGTCGTACAGGCGCTTGCCCTCGTGCTTCACGGCGGAGTACATCGGAGGGCGCTGCAGCACAATGCCGGTGAAGCGCGGCAGCTGCTCCTCGACCTGCTCGCGGGTGAGCGGCGCGTAGTCGCCGGTCGCCGTCGTTTCGCCTTCCGCGTCGTACGTATCGGTCGCCGCGCCGAACGTGATCTGACCCACGTACGTCTTGCCGCTGTCGACGAGGTAGTCCATGAACCGCGTCGCCTGCCCGAGACAAACGGGCAGCACTCCTTCCGCTATCGGGTCGAGCGTGCCTGCGTGCCCTACGCGCTTCACGCGGGTGATGCGCCGCACCGCGCGCACGACGTCCATGGAGGTGATGGCCTTCGGCTTGTTGATGACGATGGCGCCATCGGCCTCGACCCTTGTTGTCGTTCCGCTCATCCCTGTTCCTTGATGCCGTCCAGCAGGCCTAGCACGCGGTCGCCCTCTTCGATGGCCGTGTCCCGCACGAAGTGCAGCTCAGGCGTACGTTTCAGACTCAGCCGCTGGTGCAACTCCCGCTTGATGTAGCCGGACGCCGACTGCAGACCGGCGAGCGCCTCACGAGCGTCGTCCTGCGTTCCGGCGACCGTGACGGCCACGGTGGCGTGAGCGAGGTCCGCACTGACCTTCACGTGCGCGAGCGTCACGAGGCGTGCAAGCCTCGGGTCTTTCAACCGGCCGGTGGTCAGCCGGCCGATCTCGCTCTGCAGCACTCCTGCGATGCGGTCCGTCCTCCGGGTCATGGGTCGCTCGATTCCGTGCGCAGTCTGGGCTCAGCCGCGCTGCTGGCGGTGCGACTCGATGATGTCGCCTTCCCGGAAGTCGTTGAACCCATCGAGGGAGACGCCGCACTCGTAGCCGGTGGCGACTTCGCGCACGTCGTCCTTGAATCGGCGCAGTCCGGCGATGGCGCCGTCGAAGATGGCCGCGCCACCGCGGATGACCCGCCCTCGCGAACCGCGGGTGAGCTTCCCGTTCGTCACGTAACAGCCTGCGCTCTTCCGGCTGCGACCGAGCGAGAAGACGGCGCGCACTTCAGCGGCGCCCTCCGTCACGTCCCGGATCTCCGGTTCCAGCAGGCCATGCAGCGCCTTCTCAACGTCTTCCGTGAGGCGGTAGATGATGTCGTAGCGTCGTATCTGCACGTTGTCCTGGTCTGCGAGGCGTTGCGCGCCCTGGTCCGGCCGTACGTTGAACCCGACGATGATGGCGTCCGACGCCACGGCGAGCATCACGTCGCTCTCGGTAACCGCGCCAGTACCGGTGTGGATGAGGCGTATCTGCGTCTCGGGAGTGCTCAACCGCTCCAGCGCCTGCTTCACGGCGGCGACGCTGCCCTGCACGTCGGTCTTGAGGACGAGGCGCAACTCCTTCGCCTGGCCTGCTGAGATGCGCGCGCCCATCTCTTCCAGGGTCGCGCCGCGCGCACGGTTTAGGTCTTCGCGGCGCAGCCGCTCAGCGACCGTCGAACGGGCGGTCTTCTCGTCCGGGACCACGACGAGCCTGTCGCCCGCGCCGGGGAGTTCGCCGAGTCCCAGCACCTCGACCGGCATGGACGGCCCCGCGTTCTGGACGCGCTTGCCCTCCGCGTTAACGAGCGCCTTCACACGCCCGCGGGTGGAGCCGACAACGATGTGGTCGCCGACGTTCAACGTACCGGTTTGCACGAGCACCCGCGCCAGGGCGCCCCTGGTGCGGTCCAGCTCCGCTTCCACGACGACGCCTACACCCGGACGCTTGGGGTTCGCCTTGAGCTCTGCCACTTCGGCCACCAGTTCGATGCTCTCGAGCAAGTCGCCGATGCCGTCGCCCGCCTTCGCGGAGACCTCCACGTCGATCACGTCGCCGCCCCATTTCTCGACGACAAACTCGCGCTCGGAGAGCTGGCGGCGCACCCGCTCGGGGTCGGCGTTCGGGCTGTCCATCTTGTTGATGGCGACAATGATGGGCACGTCCGCGGCCTTGATGTGGTCTATCGCCTCCACGGTCTGCGGCATCACGCCGTCGTCGGCGGCAACGACGAGGACGGCGATGTCCGTCACCTGCGCGCCCCTAGCGCGCATGGCCGTGAACGCCTCGTGGCCCGGGGTGTCAATAAAGGTGATGGGCGTGGCGTTGTGCAGCACCTGGTACGCGCCTATGTGCTGTGTGATGCCGCCCGCCTCCTTGGCGACGACGTTCGTCCTGCGGATGGCGTCGAGCAGCGTCGTCTTGCCGTGGTCGACGTGTCCGAGGACGGTGACGACTGCAGGCCGGGTCTCGAGATCGGCTGAGTTCTCCTCGGCAACGGCGCCGCTCGCAGCACTGACGGCGTCCTCCACCTTGCGCGCGGCGTACCCGAACACACGAGCCACGGATGCGGCTGTCTCGAAATCGACGTTCTGGTTGATGCTCGCGAACACCCCGCCGCGCATGAGTTGCTTGATCACCTGCACGGGTTCGACGCGCATGCGCTCCGCAAGCATGCCCACCGCTATGGCCTCGCCTATGGGCAGCGCGCGGAGTGTTACTCGGCGGGTGGCGGTTGCCGACCTCTGTGTTTCTTCGACCATCTGCTCTCCTATCCGGTGGTCCCGGCAGTCTCCGCAGCCGTCCGTATGTCCGCCGCCAAAGCCGCGAGTCGTTCGTGATCGCTCTGCTCGATACGGCCACGCAGAGCGGCGGCGAGGCGTCCTCCCCGGAGCGCCGCATCCCAGCACGCGGGCTGCCGGCAAAGGTACGCGCCGCGTCCCGAGCGTTTGCCCGTGTCGTCCACGGCGCACTCACGCTCCGGTGTCATCACTATCCTGACCAGTTCGCGCTTGGAGGTCTTGACGCCGCAGATCACGCAGGAGCGCTGCGGTATGTGGCGGTTCCGCATGGAGTCCTCCGCGCGGGGCTAAGCCCCGATGTCGTCACCCCCGGTGTTCCTTGGGGTCCCGGTGATCCCTGGAGCCCCGGCGCCTCCCGGCCGCCTCCCGCCTCCGCGGTTGGGAGCGTTGCCACGGCGGGGGCCTGCGCCACCGCGACGGCGCCCGCCTGCGCGGCGCGGCTGGGGGGCACCCAGAATGTCCTCGGCGAACCGGATCGTTGGGCCGCCGCCGATGGGCTCCGCCACCTTCCAGACGTCGTCCTCTCCGAATTCTTCCTCGACCTCTTCCACGATGATCTCTTCGATCTCCTCATCCACCTGGCCGAGCGACTCGAGGGCGAGCATCTCCTCCGGACTGAGGCCGCCGGTGAGGTCTTCGGCCTCCTCCACTGGCTGGGTGGTGACTTCGGCCTCCAACTCAGCCATGATGGCGGCCTCTTCCGCTGCGATGGCTGCGGCGCGCCCTGCGGCAACCTCGCCGTCGACTGCCTCGGAAGCAACGGCGACTGTCTCTTCGACCTGCGGCTCCACCGTTTCGCGCTCGGCGACTGCGCCCTCGATCTGCACGCGCATCCGCTCGATCTCGATCTCGGTCGAGCTCTTGATGTCTATCTTCCAGTTCGTGAGCTTTGCGGCGAGGCGTGCGTTCTGCCCCTCCCGTCCGATAGCGAGGGAGAGTTGCCTGTCCGGCACCACGATCGTCGCCGCCTGTTCAGCCTCGTTCAGGTCCACGCGCAGCGGCTGAGCGGGGCTGAGCGCGTGCGAGATGTAGACCGACAGGTCGCGCGACCACTGGATGACGTCGATCTTCTCGCCCTGCAACTCGTTGACGATGTTCTGAATGCGGATACCACGCAGTCCCACGCACGCCCCCACGGGGTCGACGCCGTCCTGCCGGGCGTAGACGGCCACCTTGGAGCGCGAGCCCGGCTCCCGGGCGATGCCGCGTATCTCCACGATGCCGTTGTATATCTCCGGCACCTCCATTTCGAACAAGCGCCGGAGGAGGTCCGGGTGCGTCCTTGAGACGATGATCTCAGGACCGCGCTGCGTTCGGGTAACCTCCGTGATAATCACCTTGAGCTTCATCCCCGGTCGGTAGCGCTCCATGGGCGACTGCTCGGTCGGAGGGAGGGTTGCGGTCGCGCGACCGTTGAGGTCCATCGTCGTCGATCCGCCGAACGAGCGCTGCACGGTAGTGGTGTAGACCTCGCCGCTCTTCTCCGCGAACTCGGCGTAGACCAGTTCACGCTCCGCCTCGCGGAGCCGCTGGAACACTACCTGCTTTGCGGTCTGCGCCGCGATGCGCCCGGCGGCGTGCGCGGAGAGTTGCTCCTCCAACGTATCGCCCAATTGGAGCGTCTGGTTCCTGGTGAGGCGTTTCGCCTCGCCGAGCGTTATCTCAGCGAGGTCGTTGGTGACCTCTTCGACCACCGTCCTGACCTGGTAGACCTCCACCTCCCCGGTATTGGGGTCCAGGTGCACACGGATGTTGCTCTGGCTGCCGGATGCTCCGTCCCTGCGATATGCGGAGGCAAGCGCAGCCTCCACGGCCGAGACGACCATGTCCTGCGGCAGGTTGCGCTCAGCCGCGAGCTGCGTAACGGCGATGAGAAAGTCGCTCTTCATGCGTCCCTTCTACCTCCAGCATCGGCGTTCCCAGAAAGCGCGAGAGTGGGCGATGCCCACTCTCAGCACTGCAATACTACTCCTTTAAGGCCCTGCCGTCCACTCGTAACCGAACGTTCCTTGCAACCGATGGAGGAGGCTGAAACAGTCCTTCGACCATAAGCCGGTTGGACAACCATGGACCGGAAACAGAGCGGACAAAGTAGAGGGGCGGAGCCTTCCGCCACGAGCGCAGACGGCGGGGGTTGGGAGGTCCCCCATAGGCGCTCCGAGCGGGTGAGCGGGGAGTACCTACGCGGCGCTCCGGAGCAGAGCCCCGGAAGCCGTAGACAACGGGGCTGGAGATGATTACGATTCGCATCAGGAGAAGACAGGAGATTGGCGTTCGTCAGCTAAGGAGGCGGCAATGGTAGCCATCATTCGTGCACGCGGAGACCGCTCGATCCGAGACTACATAAACCCGGAGCGCGGTACGGTGAGCAGGGAGCTCTACGTCAACCCGGACATCTTCGAACAGGAGATGGAACAGATATTCCAGCGGTGCTGGCTGTTCCTGGGCCACGAGAGTCAGCTCCCCAACCCAGGCGACTTCGTCATCAGCCGCATGGGCACTGAAGAGGTCATCCTCGTGCGGGACCGGAAGGACAACCAGATCCGCGCCTTCCTCAACTCCTGCAGGCACCGCGGGATGAAGGTCGTCCGGTACGACCAGGGCAATGCCCTCATCTTCACCTGCCCCTTCCACGCCTGGACGTACGACACTACGGGACGCCTGGTCGGCGCGGGCTTCCAGCACTCCCCCGAGGCCTACTGCGGAACGCTCCCGAAGGAGCAATGGGGCCTCGCCGAAGTCGCCCAGTTCAGGAACTTCTACGGCTCGCTCTGGGCGACCTGGGACCCCAAGGCGCCCTCGTTCGAGGAGTACCTCGGCCCCTTCACCGAGAGCCTCCGCCACTGCCTGCAGTCGAGCGACGGCGTCGACGGCGGACTGGACATGTTCACCCCGTTCCAGCGCCACCGCCTCCCCACTAACTGGAAGGTGCCCGGCTTCACCTCCGTCACCGACCTCACCCACACGGCGATGACGCACCGCTCTGCTTCCGCCGCCAAACTGCACCAGGACCGCGGCTCGCTCGGCGGGCGCGACCGGGCGCGGAAAGCCACCCCGTTCCCCCTGAACAAGTACGCCATCGGCGACCACAACCTCGGCCATGGCGGCATGTGCACGCTCTACCACGAGACCGGCGTCCCTGAGTACGAGGACGAATGGTACGAGGCAGGCGTCGACGACTACTTCAACGAGGCACGCGACCGCAAGGCCAAGCTGCTGGTGGACAAGACCATGGCGCCCCACGGCTGGGGCGGCGGCCACTTCGCCATCTTCCCCTCCGTCATGGTGGACAGCTGGCGGCTGCGCTGGTGGCAACCCCATGCCGTGGGCGTTGTCGAGCGCTGGACGCTCTCCGGCGTCGACAAGACCGCGCCGAAGCACGTGCGCGACGCCGTCCGCCACTACTCGGAGCGCTTCAACGGCCCCGTGGGTTTCTTCGAGTCGGACGACATGGAGAACTGGAACTACGTCTTCCCCGCCAGCCAGGGCGCGAGGGCGCGGAAGCTGGACTACTTCTTCGCCAACGGCCTTGGCCTCGGCAAGTACAACGACCGGTTGCCCGGCGTCGTCTTCAACGGCTCCTACACCGAGGAGGCGCAGCGCGCGCGCTTCAGCCGCTGGCTCGCCTTTATGGAGGCTGCCAGCTGGGAGGACCTCTACCCGGTCAACAAGACCGCCGACCACCGCATCTGGTAGAGGAAGAGCCGTGACGGAACCGAAGAAGTACGTGCTGAGCGGCCCGAACGGCGCCGACACCTTCCGCAACCTGCCGGAGGGAACGAAGATCGCCACCATATACGGGGGCGCCGGGGAGATTACGGCGAACCCGGGCGACGGCGCATACGTGCTCGTGCGGTTCACGGAGCACGAGAACGCAGCCGTGGTGGGCGAGGAAGAGTACGTCTTCTTCAACGAGGTCCGCGAGGCGACGGAGTAAGAAGGAACTGACGTCCCGCGAGCGCCGCCGTGCGAACAATCCGGCGGCGCTCCGTGCATCCGAGGAGGGGAAAACATGGTTGATACCCCGAACGCGGCCCGGCAGGCGCTGGAGGATGTGGTCCTCAAGCATGAGCTCGAGCAGTTCCTCTACTTGGAGGCGCGCCTGCTCGACGAGCGCAGGCACGAGGAGTGGCTCGACCTGCTGGCCGACGACCTCCACTACTGGATGCCCATGCGCCGCAACATCAAGTTCGGCGACTGGGACCTCGAGTTCACGGACATGGACTCGGAGATCAACTGGTTCGACGAGGGAAAGGACATCCTTGCCGGACGTATCCGGCAACTCAAAACGGGCGTCCACTGGCCCGAGGAGCCCGTCTCCCGGTTCGAGCATCTCATTTCCAACGTGGAGCTCGTGAGCGTCGAGGGCGACGAGATCAGGGTCAACAGCAAGTTCTTCTGCTACCAGAACCGCCTTCAGGACGAGGTGAACCACTTCGTCGGACGCCGGGAAGACCTCCTGCGCCGCGATCCGGACACCGGCTTCAAACTCGTGTTCCGCAAGCTCATCCTCGCCCAGAATGTCATGCTCCCCAAGGTGCTCAACACCTTCCTGTAGCAAACCCGTCATTCCCGCGAAGGCGGGAATCCAGGGAGCGGCGGGGTGGGGAGCTGGGCGGGATGGTAGTGGCGGTGTCCGATGTAGGGGCGTCCTCGTGGGCGCCCAAACGGGAGAGAGTGACCATGGCTGCACGCATCGAATGGAGAACCAAGGGCAAGGGCGACGACGCCCTGCTGTACGTCGGTGAGTTCGGCGAGGACAGCAACACCGTCCTGCGAACGTGGGACGCCGACTCCACCGTACTCACGGACTTCCTGAACGACATGACGGACCTCGACACGAAGGTCGCCGGCCTGGAGGTCGCGGCGGACCGGCGCGACCCCGAGCAATGGGGCAAGCTCGTGCTCGCGCGCCTGCCCACTGGCGAGGTTATGCATGTCGACCCCGAACCCTACTGGGACGGCATCTACTACTGGTTCCGCTCACGCGGCATCGATCCGCACAAGTGGCGCGGCCAGGCCCGCTGAGTCCCCATCATTCCAGCGAAGGCTGGAATCCAGACGCGCGGCCCAGACGCGCACATGCGCAGTTGGCGCACACGGCGGCTCGCAGACAGCCGCTGACGCCTACCGCACGACGAAGGAGCGCCCATGTTCCTGAATGACGAGCAACAACAGCTCGCGAACGACATAGCGGAACGCCTCATCGCCCGCGGCGAGACCCTCGCGGTCGCCGAATCGACGACGGGCGGGCTGGTCTCGGCGGCCCTTCTGGCGGTTGCGGGTGCATCGCGCTACTACGCCGGTGGGGGCGTCCTGTACACGCTCAACTCGCGAACGGCGCTCGCCGGAGTGCCAGCCGAGACCTACGCCAACTACCGCGGGACCACGCCGGAGATGCTCGCCACGCTCGCCGAAGCGATGCGCGAACGCCTGGGCGCCACGTGGTGCATCGCCGAGTCGGGCGTTGCGGGGCCGACCGGCGGCCGCTGGGGCGCTCCTGCCGGCCGCACGACGCTCGGCGTCGCGGGCCCGATCTCCCGCACTGTAGTGATCGAGACCGGCCTCTCCGACCGCCGGGAGAACATGGCGGAGTTCGCGACGCGCACCCTCCGCTACCTCCGCGATGCCCTTCAGGAAGCAGTCGCGTAGGATCAAGCCCTCCGCACGCCTGAGCGTGAGCAGGAGCGTTGCTCTATACTGAGCGCTTCGCGGTCACCGGCGAAAGGAGGGCGCCATGCAGTGGGGATCGAGCCTATCGCGCCACATCGACCTGAGTGCAGCGCTGGACGAATGCGTAGCATCGATCAGCGCTCAGTTCGACGCCGCAGCCGTCGACTTCGTAGCGGTCTTTACGTCGCGCCACGACCCGCAGGCGAACACGCTTGCTGCTGCCCTGAGCGAGCGATTCCCCAACGCGGTCGTCATAGGCTGCTCCGGCTCCGGCGTCATCGGCTCGGGGCGTGAGGAAGAGGAAGCACCGGCTCTTTCCCTTACCGCCGGCGTCATGCCCGGCGTTGCGCTCAGCGCGTTCCACGTGCGGCGCGACGAACTGCCGTCGCCCGACGCTCCGCCTGACGCATGGCATACGCTGCTCGGCGTCCCGCCGGACGTGGGCCCGGACTTCATCGTGCTCGCGGAGCCGTTCACGATGGACGGCGACGCCCTGCTGGCGGGGCTGGACTACGCCTACCCCGGCGCGGTCAAGGTCGGCGGGCTGGCCAGCGGCGGCGGGCGCTTCTCGACACACAGCCTCGTCCTCAACGGCGCGATGCACCGCGAAGGCGCTGTGGGCGTCGCGCTCTCCGGCAACGTGGTCATAGACAGCGTCGTTGCGCAGGGCTGCCGCCCCATCGGGTCTCCCATGCACGTCACGGACGCGGAGCAGAACATGATCGAGGCGCTGGACGGTATGCCGCCCATGGAATGCCTCCAGAACATCTACACAGCGGCCTCCCCGCGCGACCAGGGGCTCATGCGCCACAACCTCTTCATGGGCATAGCCATGGACCCGCTCGCGCTGAGCGACGCCGCCGACGGCTTCCTCATCCGCAACGTGCTGGGCATCAACCAGGAAACCGGCGCGCTCGCGGTCGGAGCCCTCGTTCGCGAGGGCCAGCTCGTGCAGTTCCACGTGCGCGACGCTCAGACGTCCGGCGAGGACCTGCAGCACTCGCTTGCCAGCTATCTGGACGCTGCAGGCGAGCGCACCGCCGCCGGAGCGCTCATGTTCTCCTGCACCGGACGCGGGCAATACCTGTACGGCAAGCCCGACCACGACACGGACATATTCCGCGACGTCGTGGGCGGCTTGCCGCTCGGCGGGTTCTTCTGCAACGGCGAGATCGGGCCCGTGGCCGGTACGACGTACCTGCACGGCTACACGAGCTCATTCGCCCTGTTCAGGCCAAGGACTGCCGCGGACTGAGTCCGTCATTCCAGCGGAGGCTGGAATCCAGAGCGCCCGTCAGGTCGAGCGGCAGGGCGGGGCGTCCTCTCCCCTCTCCCTCTGGGAGAGGGCAAGGGTGAGGGTGTCTGATGTAGAGGCGCCCCTTGTGGGTGCCCTACGCACCGTGGGGGATGTCCCCACCAACGAACCAACGGAGGAGAGCAACGATGCGAGGACTCGAAGGGCGGACGGCAGTCGTCACCGGCGGAGCGCGCGGCCTGGGCAAGGCCGCTGCCGAGCGGCTGGCGGAAGAAGGCGTGAAGGTGGGCATACTCGACCTGCGCGGCGATGAGGCGCAGGAGGTCGCGCAGGCCATCGGCGGCGCGGGGTTCCAGTGCGACACCACGAACGAGGAGCAACTCACCGCCGCGTTCGAGGGCGTGAACGCGCAACTCGGTGGCGTCGACGTCCTCGTCAACAACGCCGGCCTCATCGCGCCCCGCAGGGAATGGACGACGTGGACCAAGGAGGAGGTCGAGCGGTTCGCCGAGGTGAACTACATCGGCTATTTCCTCACCATCAAGGCCGCCTACCCCTACCTCAAGGCGAGCGGACGGGGCCGCATCATCAACGTCGCCTCACGCACCTTCTTCATGGGCAACCCCGGCCAGACACCGTACGTCTCCGCGAAGGGCGCGGTCATCGGCCTCAGCTGGAACATGGCCAAGGAGCTTGGCGGCGACAACATCACCGTCAACGCCGTGATGCCGGGGCAGGTCGCGACCCCCGGCACGCTGGAGTACAACGACGAGGAGATGTTCAACCGCACGATGCAGAACCAGGCGATCAAGGCGCGTGTCTACCCGGAGCACCTCGCATCCCTCATCGCCTTCCTCGCCAGCGACGACGCCGCCATGATCTCCGGCCAGTCCATTGTCGTCGACGGCGGCGGCCTGCTGCACTAGGAGTGAGCGATGTCAACTGTCAAGCGCATAGTATGCTTGGCGAATTCGCACAAGCCTGGTGGTCGATGTGTGGCAGGAAAGGAACTACTGCCGGATGGAGGTTTCGGCAAGTGGATTCGCCCTGTTGGCAGCGGGAAGCAGGATGCCGTGTCTGACTACGAACGGCAGTATGAGGGAGGAGGCGAACCGCAACTCCTAGACGTTATCGACGTTCCCATCGTGAAGGCACTCCCCAAGACGTACCAACAGGAGAACTGGGTAGTGGACTCTCATTCCTACTGGACAAAAGTTCGGAGAGCCACTCGGACCAACCTTCAACGGATGCTCGACCCTGTTTCTCCGCTGTGGCTCAATGGGCATGGCAACACGAATGACAGAGTTCCTGTCGATCTAGCCCACATGCTGAAGGATTCCTTGCGCCTCATTAAAGTTGACTTGTGGGAGATAGAGGTGTCACGTTGGGGAATGAAGGGCCACTTCCGGTATGCGGGAGAGGAGTACCGACTGCGGATTACAGATCCCGCTTATACGCACTATTCCAACTTTGCGCAAGGCGCCTACGACATCGGAGAGTCTTATCTGACCATCAGCCTAGGTGAGCCATTTCAGAACCCTGGCACAGGCTCATGGGACTGCTACAAACTCATAGCAGGCATCATGGCGAAATCATGAATACGACACAACATTCTATCTTTACTATCGGCCACTCCAACCACTCACCCGAGGCATTCCTCGCCCTTCTGGAGCAGCACGGCATTGACGAGTTGGCCGATGTTCGCTCGTCTCCATATAGCCACAGTCCATACACTGCCCATTTCAACAAGGACTCGCTCGAGGAGCTGCTTGATGAGCACGACATCCGCTACGTGTACATGGGCGCGGAGCTGGGTGGACGACCTGCCGACCGGTCTTGCTATGACGCCTCAGGCAGGGTTCTGTATGAGCGGCTGGCGCAGACCAACGATTTCCTCTTTGGCGTACAGAGCCTCCTTCGAGACGCGGGGCAGCACCGCCTTGCCTTGATGTGCTCCGAGAAGGAACCCTTAGACTGTCATCGTACACTGCTGATAGCCCACGCGCTCACTACCGAATACAGCATTGATGACGGCAGGATGCAGCACATACTCGCAGACGGGCGCTTGGAGTCCCATGCGAATGCTATACAACGCCTGTTGGACAGTGCTCAGTCGAAGAAAGCCCAGATTAGACAGTACGACATGTTCGCTCCACCGAGCGGTTCCGACGAAATGACGGAACTCATTGAAAAGGCCATCCGGCAGCAAGCCGCGCGGGTCGCCTACACTACCATGCCTTGGCCTGCCCAGGATTCCCGTGAGGAGGAACCCTTTTGAAGATATACACCATCGGCTTCACCCAGAAGTCAGCGGAGAGATTCTTTGGCCTGCTGCATGGCTCCGGTGCCAGACGCGTGGTAGACGTTCGCCTGAGACCCGATGGGCAACTCGCTGGCTTCACTAGGAAGAACGACCTTGAGTTCTTTCTTCCCACAATCCTAGGCAAGAAGCGGGGAGGATACAGCCACCTGCCGGAACTTGCTCCTACTACAGAGATGTTGGACGCATACCGAAAGGAACATCACGACTGGGACCGGTACGAGCGCGAATTCCTTGCTTTGATTGCCGAACGTCGCATCGAGAGGATGCGTATCAAGCGGCTTCTCAATGATGCCTGCCTCCTCTGCAGCGAGCCGGAACCCCATCACTGCCATCGCCGCCTTGTTGCTGAATACTTTCAGCAGCATTGGGTCAATGTGGAGATTGTCCACCTGAACTAGTCCTGTCAGGCGGGGGGTGTCAGACTGGACAACTCCTAACCCGCCCCCGCCTTCCTCCCCACCGCCTCACACTAGATGACTGCCAAGAACGCGTCCGGGCTCTCTCCCCACGCCGCGCCGGTGTGGGAGCGTCCCTCGTGGACGCCCTGCATCCGTCGTTCCCGCGCAGGCAGGAACCTCGCAGCCCCGCATTGTCGGCATTCTGGGCGGCATCATGAAGATGCGCCCCACTCCACTACTTCAGAGTCGACGAACCCCTTGAAGAAGGACCTTCGCTTGCCCCTGACGATCAGGGTGGCTTCGTGCTCGGTATCGAACTCATTGTCTCTGTAAGGTACCTTGGCCATGGTTCTCCTCTCAAAAACCATTAGTCGCTGCCCCGAATCCTATGCCAGATGCCGCTGCTGGTCGAGTCTGCGCGGGAGCGATGGAGTCCCCTCACCTCGACCCTTTTCTCGTTGTAGAGACTTTGCGCAACTCCAAGGGGTATGCGACTGTGGGAAGGTCGTGAAGATGCCTGACTCCCCTCTCTCCCTCTGACAGGGGTATGTAACGGGCGGAAATAGGCGTGGTTAAGGCTCATCTAAGCAGTCGGTGTCAACCGCACCCGTCATTCCCGCACCGGCGGGAATCCAGAGTGCGCGGGCAGCGCACCAGGGGGCTGTGGAGGCGGGTGGAGTGTTTTCATTCCACCGTACATACCCCTATCAGCCTCTCTCCCTGGGAGAGGGGCTGAGGGTGAGGGTTGCACGTCCCTACGCGTGCGCGTGGACGTGCGGCGCCGACCCCTCGCGCTCCGCGAGAAACCCCGCATACGGCGCTTCCGACAGGTGCAGCGCGTGCGTCTCCGGATCGCACGCCGCCCCCACCCACACCTCGCCGTCCGCGAAGTGCTCTTTCTTCCACACCGGCACGACGTGCTTGATGCGGTCGACCACGTACAACCCCGCGAGGAACGCTTCGAGCCGGTGCGGCGCGCCCGCTGCCACCACGAGGCTCACGTCGCCTATCTCCAGCCGCCCGATGCGGTGCCGCGCCGACATCGCCGGAACGTCGAACCGCGCCATCGTCTCTTCGAGTATCTCCCCGATCACCTTCTCCGCCATGCGCTCGTCTGCCTCGTACTCCAGCCGCAGCACCGGACGCCCGCCGGTGTTGTCGCGCGTCGTCCCCTCGAACGTGACGACCGCGCCGTTGTACGCGCGCCGCACCGCGTTCGCCGTCGTGCCCGCGTCGATCTCCTCCGAGCCGACCCACACGTCCACGCCGCCGCTCACCGGCGGGTAGAACGCCACGTCGTCGCCGTCGTGCAGCGGGTAGGCCAGGTTCCCGAACTCCTCGTTGACTGCGATGAGGTGCGGCTTGAAGTCGCGCGGCAGCGCAGGCACCGCGGCCAGCAGCGCCTCGACCGCATCGGCGACCACCGCGCCGTCGTTCAGCGGCAGCGTCACCCGATCGAGCCCGGCGGTCTCGCGGTAGGAGGCGTAGAGGCGTATGAGCACGTCCATGGCCGGATTATACCCCCTGCCCCGGTCGTTCCTGCGGAGGCAGGAACCTCGCAACCCTTGGGGTGGAGCGGGTTGGGGCCCTTCTCCCTGGAGAAGGATAGGCTGAGGGTTGAACCGGCGTTGTGGGGATAGGGTGGCTGGCTGCTCCCTCTCCCGATGGCGGGAGAGGGCTGGGGTGAGGGTTGGGGGGGGGGAGGCGGGGTGGGTGCCCCATGACGGTTGAGTGCAGAGGGTGGAGCGGCCGGAAGCCCGGAACCGTGCGCCTCGCCGGTGCGTATAATTCAGTAGAGGAGACCAACACACATGACGAGATTCGCATTGGCGGCGGCACTCTTGATTACCACCCTCTGCACCGCCGCTTGCGGGGCCGGACCCACACCCACCCCCACGGCTGCTCCCCCGGTTCTCGCCACGCTCCCTCCTGCGACGGCCACACCGACGCCGGTCCCGACCTCCCCGCCCCGTCCTGCGATAGCGACGGCGACGCCTGTGCCGCCGACGCCCACGGCGACGCCGACACTCACGCCGCCGACCCCTACTCCGACCCTTCCACCGCCAACGCCCACTCCGACGCCGAGCGAACCCGAGGCGTTCTGCATCACGACCGAGGCGTACGCGTCCGACTACATCATGGCCGTGATCGGCCAGGACACCATCCCCGTCGCGTACGACGCCATCAACGGGGGCGGCTGCGACTTCACCCGCGCAGTTCACTCGGTACGGGTCGAATTGGTCAGTGGTGAAAACTCCCAGACCGTGGACATCAAGCTCCCGGAGCCGGCGCGCAATCTGGGCGTGCCCTTCAACGACCTGGACGTTCCGCTGATAGACGCGGACCTGCCTGACGGCCGCTACGCTCGCCGGGTGACTGCGCTCGCCTACGTCAAGGACGGGGAAGCGGAGATCGAGCTGCCCGGCTTCGAGGACGTCTACCTCGTGCGGGATAGCGGCTCGCAACAGGCGCACCTCTTCCGTCACCGGGGCAGGTGGGAGCGCGCGGGCCTCGTCAACTACGACTACACCGGGGCGTGGATCTGCTTCTGCCCCGCGGACTACATCGCCACGGCAGCTGTGAGCGTACGCGACGGTGTCGTCACGGCCGTCTCCTCGGCTGAACCGGGCATCCGCGACATCCCGGTGCCGGAGCGGTTCATCCCCATCGCGGACCTGTTCAAACTCTTGCAGGACGCCGTCGACCGGGGCGCCCACGGCATCGACGTCAACTACGACGAACAATACACGTACCCCTTGGGCTTCTTCATCAACTACGACGACGCCATCGCGGACGAAGAACGGGGGTTCACCGTGCGCAGCTTCACGCCGCAGTAACCGCCGCGAGGCGATGGGTGTAACCTCGGCATAGCCCATCCCTACGGAGGAAGCATTGAGCACGCAGGCGCGCGTTGCGATGGCAGTAGCTGCGATGCTCCTGTTCATCGCAGCTTGTGGGAACGGCGACCCAACCCCAACGCCGACAGCCGTGCCGCCTGCGGCGACACCCGCACTGCCGACGGCAACCCCTACGCCGACGCCTGTGCCTCCGACGCCAACGCCCACGCCGACGCCGGTGCCGCCAACGGCAACGCCCGCGCCGCCCACACCAACGTCCACTCCGACGCCGGTGCCCCCGACCGCAACCCCCACGCAGACACCCGTGCCCCCGACGGCGACTCCCACACGGACACCCGCGACGCCCACAGCGGCGCCCACCACGGGCAGAGCGACCTGCATCGTCACCCAGGCGTACGCCCAGGACTTCATAATGGCCGTTATCGGCAAGGACCCCATCCCCACGGCATTCGATGCCATCAACAGCGGCGGGTGCAACTTCCGCATGCAGGTCTCCTCGATACGTCTCGAACTCTGGAAGTGCGACCCGGACCCCTGGGACGGCTGCACAACCGGCACCGGCTACGAGTCACAGATAGTGGTTATCCCGATCCCCGAGCCCACGGACGTGTTTCCCTTCCCGCTCGAGAACCTCCCTGTGCCGCTCATAGACGCCGGCCTGCCCGAGGGCGAATACGCCCGGCGCCTGATAGTGATCAGTGGGGATGGGACCGCGATACAGGTATCGGGTGAGAGGGTCCACCTGGTGCACGAGCCCGGCTCGCTCCAGGCGGACCTGTTGCGGCACCGGGGCCGGTGGATGCGGCTTGGCGTCGCCGATTACACGTACGACGGCGTGTGGCTCTGCTCCTGCCCCCCCGAGTACCAGGCTGTGGCACGGGTAACCGTGCGCGACAGCCGGATAGCCGAGATAACTCCCGAGAACCCTGACATCGACAGCATCCCCGAGCCTGAGCGTTTCCTGGTCGAGAACGTATTCGATCTCCTGCAGGAAGGCATCACGAGGGATGCCGCGCGCATCTCGGTGGACTACGACGAGCTTTTCGGCTATCCCGAAACGCTCGTCATCACCTACGACTACATGACTGGCGAGCACGTCGGCGCCGCACTGAGGGACCTCACGCCGCTTCAGCCGTAGGTGTAACCTTCAGCCATGACACAGCGCGGCATGCGGAAGGAACAGACGCTCTTCGAGCACGTGCGACGCCAGCACGAGGACGAGAACGCCCCGCTCGCGGCTCGCATGCGCCCCCGCACGCTCCAGGAGTACGTGGGGCAGCGCCACCTGCTCGGCGAGGGCCACGTGCTCGAGCGCGCCATCCGCACCGGCTTGGTGCCGTCCATGGTGCTCTGGGGTCCGCCCGGCACCGGCAAGACGACGCTCGCGCGGCTCGTCGCCGGGCTCACGAAATCGCACTTCATCGGCGTCTCCGCCGTCACCTCCGGCGTCGCCGACCTCCGGCAGGCCGTCGAGGAGGCGCGCGAGATACGTGCCACCGAGGACCTTGGCACCATCCTCTTTGTCGACGAGGTCCACCGCTTCAACAAGGCGCAGCAGGACGCGATCCTCCCCCACGTCGAGAACGGCACCGTGACGTTCATCGGCGCGACGACCGAGAACCCGTCGTTCGAGGTCATCTCCGCTCTCCTCTCCCGCACGCGCGTCCTCACGCTCAAACCGCTGGCCGACGACGAGATCGCAGATGTCGTACGCCGCGCGCTTGCCGACACCGAGCGCGGGCTGGGGAACGAGCGCGTCACGCTCGACTCCGACGCGCTCGCCTTCCTGCAGGAGGTCGCCTCCGGCGACGCCCGCGTCGCACTGAACGGCATCGAACTCGCGACCGAGATCGCGTTGCGCCAGGCGGACGGGACTAAGCGGCTCGACCGCGCCCTGATGGAAGAAGCCCTCCAGCGTCGCGCACTCCACTACGACAAGGCAGGAGACAATCACTACGACACCATCTCCGCGTTCATCAAGTCGGTCCGCGCGTCGGACCCGGACGCGGCGGTTTACTGGCTCGCGCGCATGCTGGAGGCGGGCGAGGACCCGCTCTTCATCGCGCGCCGCATCGTCATCCTCGCCGCCGAGGACATCGGCATGGCTGACCCGCAGGCGCTGCCGGTTGCCGTCGCGGCGCAGCAGGCCGTGCACTTCATCGGCCTGCCGGAAGGCGCGATACCGCTGGCGGAGGCCACGGTCTATCTGGCGACCGCCCCGAAGAGCAACACCTCTTACATGGCGTTGAACCGAGCGATGAGCGAGGTGCGAAGCGGGAAGCAGCATCCGGTGCCCCTCCACCTGCGCAACGCGGTGACCGGCCTGATGCGCAACCTGGGGTACGGCGCGGAGTACAAGTACGCCCACGACTACAAGGGACACTTCGCGGGACAGCAGAACCTGCCTGACGAGCTCGGGGGCAAGCGTTTCTACGAGCCAGGCGACCAGGGCTACGAGCGCACCGTGCGCGAGCGGCTGGAGACGTGGTGGGGAAAGGTCAAGCGCGAGGGTGCTTAACGCAGTCCTCGTCCGCTAAGAAGTGGCGCCCGTCAGCCGCTTGAGAGCGACACGTTCCCTGACCCCGTCGAGAGTGCATTCACACTCGTTGAGGATGTCGCGGCCCAGCAACGACGGCAACTGCTGCCCGGCGTCGCCCCTCGTCAGGTGGATGTCAATCTCGAACTCCTGGAAGTGGCCGAAGGCCTCATCGTCCCGGAACCGGAGGACAGCCTTCGTCGTCTTGTACCGGGCTTCGCCACCCACACCGTCCACCTTCTGGTAGCGCCCTCGTACCTTGCTGATGTCCACCCCGATCAGAGTCATATCATAGGGAAGCAACGAGGTAGCGTCGGCGCCGGAGTCCACAAGGAATTCGACATCCCCGTGGAGACCAGCATCTATGCCTCCGTAGGGACGTACATCTGGGAGATACACTTCTCCGTAGACGTAAGGAGCGGGCGGATCGTCGTCCTTGTAATACCCGACTATCGCCACGTTAGAGAATCATCCGCCTAGGCTTCTTGGATGCGAACCGGACGAGGGTGTGACCCTTGGGAAGACCCTTGTCTTCCAGCGTGGCCAAGACATTCTTCAGCCTCCGGTGATTGGCCACGATCTCCCCTTCATAGACTGCCACGTATTGGTCGGGGTAGCGCTTCCGGACCTCCGCCCAGATGGAGTTCAGGTAGTCGACATCTCTACCGAATCGGCGAAAATGGGCGTCCCACTCTTCTCGATTGGGGATCTCGATGGTCATGGACGGCGCTCCTCTGTCAGTCGTTGCGCCTCGTGGTGCGCGGAAGGTTTACTGCATGCGTATTACGTCGGCAGTATAGCAGTGGACCGGGGAATGCTGACCATCACACGCTGTCGCTACGAGCACACCGTCCGCCAGCGGCTGGAGGCGTGGTGGGGAAAGGCGAAGCGCGAGGGCGGTTGACGCAGGCAATTCGTTATTTCTTTCACAAATTTACGCGGAATCCTCCGGGAAATCCGCCCGCATAAGGGTTGCATGTCGCTGCGCCGCGTCCTAGACTGAAGTTAGACCGGATGGGAAAGCGGGCGAAGGGTGGTCGCCCCTCCCGAGAAACCCGGCACAGAAGGAAGGAGGTGCACCATGGGCATACGCGCGGTCTACGTGCTGCATCACCGGTGGCACTTCCCTTGTACGGCCCTCCCGGCAGCCTGAGCGCAGCCGGAGGAGGGCAGACGGAAGCCGGAAGCTCCGTTACAGAGAGCGGGCAGAAGCGCCCAGATTGGCTCATTGAAGCCTGAGGCGGCCCGGATCCGGCAGTGATCGCCGGGAACGGCAACGGAGCGGAAGGTGAGTCCCGCGAGTCGCGGGGCACAAACCAGTGCCGGAGCGGCCTTAAGGCCTCTCCGGCACTTCTGTTGCTCGTCATTCCCGCGAAAGCGGGAATCCAGGGAGTGGCGCAGCGAGCCGCTCGCGGGTGCGCGCGGAGAGTGGCCTTGTGTGGAGGCGTCCCTCGCAGTACCTCGCTGGGGGAACCCTTCCAGGCAGAGCGGCTGCTCCTACACTCCGTAGAACGCCTTCGGGTTGTCCTCCAGGATCTTCCGCGCGACCGTGTCGCTGATGCGACCCTCGGACGCCCACCGCCGCACCGCGTCGATCGCGTCCGGCTCCGCCGAGGTGTCGAAGTGCGTGTAGTCGGTGCCCATCATCAGGCTGTCCTCGGTACCGTACTGTAGGACGTACGAGATGTCCTCGACCGCGTCCACAGCCACGAAGAAGCGGTTCCTGCGGAAGAGGTCCTCCCCCATCTCGAACTTCCGTATCCACGACCGTCGCTTCTTCTCTGCCTTCAGCCGGTCGACGACGTACGGTATCCACGTCGAGCCAGCCTCGATGAAGCCCCAGCGCAGGTTGGGGAACTTGTCCGGCACCTCGTAGAGCACCAGCGCGTGGAATGCGTCCATGATGGGGATGCCGCCCAGGCTGTCGCCGTGGCCGAGCCGCGCCTCGGTGGGGTTGCCGTTGCCCGTGTGGACGCAGATCGGCAGGTCCAGCTCGCTCGCCTCCTCGTACAGCGGGAAGAAGTACGGGTCGCTCACGCGCCTGCCGTGCTCCAGCCCGCGCTTGAACACGCCCACCGCGCCGTTCTCCTTCGCCCAGCGCAGGTAGCTCACGGACGCGTCGATGTCCAGCAGCGGCGGCACGGCGACCCACCGCAGCCTGCCCTCGGTCGGGGCGCACTTGCTGGCCACGTAGCGGCTCCAACTCTCCGTCAGCGCGCGCTCTGCCTCCGGGTTGCCGGTGACGTAGGAGAGGAAGAACGTCGGGTAGATCACGTGCACGTCGACGCCGCGCTCGTCCATGTGCTGCAGCCGCTCGTTGACGTCCAGCAACTCGCGCGAGTTGAGCGTCGTCCCGGTCAACTCGTCGTTGCGGATCATGCGCTGGCGCAGCCTGCCGTCCACGAGCCACCACCGGCTGGCCGAGGCGTCCATCCCGCCGGGGACGACGCCCTCCGGCGGCGAGATCGTTACGGGGCGGAACCGGGCTGCCGGTCCCTCCATGTACTGCCACGCCTCTTCCGGCTCGTCGATGTGAGTGTCTGCGTCGATGACGGGCATCTGCTGCCTCCCTGTTGTTCTGTAGCGCGCGCGCAGTCTACTACGCCCCGCCTCCCTACACCCCCGCCTTCACCGTGCTCTCGATGGCGTCCAGCGCCTCGTCGATGTCCTCGGCGGTGATGCCGTAGTGCGGCACGAAGCGCACCCAGTTGAAGCGCCCGTTCCCCAGGACGCCGCGCTCCTTCAGGCGCGCGGACGTGCCGGGTCCGTCGCCGTCCTCCAGCTCGGCGTAGACGATGTTCGTCTCGATAGTCGCGGGGTCGACGCGGAAGCCGGGGATGCTCGCCAGACCCTCGGCGAGGCGCTTCGCGTTCGCGTGGTCATCCGCGAGCCGGTCGACCATCGTGTCGAGCGCGACCAGCCCGGCGGCAGCCAGGACGCCGGCCTGCCGCAGTCCGCCGCCCGCCATCTTGCGTATGCGCCGGGCCCGCGCAACGAAAGCCGCGTCGCCCGTGACGACCGAGCCAACCGGCGCGGAGAGCCCCTTCGAGAGGCAGAACGTCACCGAGTCCGCGACCGACGCCAGCTCGGACGGCGGCACACCGAGGGCGACCGATGCGTTGAATATCCGCGCGCCGTCCATGTGCACGGCCATACCGTTCGCGCGCGCCACGTCGCCCAGCGGCTGCATCTGCTCGACGGTATACGCCGCGCCGTTCCCCCGGTTGTGCGTGTTCTCGAGCGTGAGCAGCGCCATGCGCGGGAAGAAGCCGCCCGGCGGGACGATCAGCTCGACGTCGTCGGGGTCCATCAGGCCGCGGTGGTCGTTGGGGAGCGAGCGCATCTGTACGCCGCCGAACGTCGCGATGGCGCCCATCTCGTTCACGAGCAGGTGCGCGTCCACGCCGCACACCAGTTCGTCGCCCCGGTTGCACCACGAGAGCGCGGAGACGAGGTTCCCCATCGTGCCGCTCGTCACGTACAGCCCCGCCTCCTTGCCCATCAGGCGCGCGGCGGTCTCCTCCAGCCGGTTGACGGTCGGGTCTTCGCCGTAGACGTCGTCGCCGACTTCGGCCTCCGCCATCGCGCGGCGCATCGCGTCGGTGGGCTTCGTGAGCGTGTCGCTGCGCAGGTCTATCACACGGGGCGCGGTGCCCTTGTTCGCCATCGTCGTTCGTCCTTCATCGGGGATGCGGCGATTCTACCAGCGCCTGCTGATAAACTGGGGCGGATGGTGACTTTCCTCAACAGGCACGGGCTGGTCATCTTCGTGGCGCTGTTGGCGTTCACGGCGGACCAGCTCTCAAAGCTGGGCATCGTGCTATTCCTCCCGATGGGGTCGTCCTGGCCGCAGGAGGGCATCTTCCGGTTCACGCACGTCGCGAACACCGGCAGCGCGTTCGGACTGTTCGGCGGGAACAACCTGCCGCTGACCATCGCCTCCGCCGCCGGCATCGTCGTGCTCATCCTCTTCTACCGGTCGCAGGGCACGCCGGGCATCTGGGTGCAGACGAGCCTCGGCCTCATGTTCGCGGGCGCGTTCGGGAACCTCGCCGACCGTCTCACGCTGGGCCACGTCACCGACTTCATCGACGTGGGCCCGTGGTACATCTTCAACCTGGCGGACGCGTCCATCGTCACCGGCATCATCATCTTCGGAGCGGTCCTCCTGCTCACCCGGCCGCCACCCCACCCCGCGCTCGTGACGACGAGCATCCCCGGCGACGAGGAGTACGCCGACTAGCACGAGAGTCACCAGCCATCGAGCCCAACGAACGAGCAATGGGATTCGCAGAGGTCTTTGTCGAGCGGTTGAGGGGGTTGGCGTTCGACAACGTATTCAACCCCTACACCGATACCTGTCCCTCCGCTGACCTGCCCGGCGCTCCTGAGCAGCGGAGAGAGACCCTGCGCTCTCTGATCGAGGCAGCCCAGGCGCGAGGAGTGGACGACATGTGGATCGGACGCGACCTCGGCCATAAGGGAGGCCGGAGGACCGGTCTGGCGTTTACCGACGATGCAGCCCTTGCTATCCACTGTGCGCGATGGGGCGTACGGGCCACGCAGCCAACCCGAGGCTGGGTAACCGAGACCACGGCCTCTGCGGTGTGGCAGGCGCTGCAGTGCATTCGAGCAGATGTCTTCCTCTGGAACGTCTTTCCGCTGCACCCCCATGAGCCGGGCGCACCGTTCAGCAATCGCAAACACTCCCGGGAGGAAGGTGAGGCAGGGAAGGAGCTGCTGGAGGCCCTGATAGCCGCATTGAAGCCGGAGCGCCTGATCGCGGTCGGCAACGACGCCCATGACGCAGTGAAGGGACTGACGAACTGCCGGGACGTGCGCAGAGTGAGGCATCCCAGCCACGGGGGCAAGCCGCAGTTCCTGTCCGAGGTCTGTGGACTGTACTCCGAGGTTGCACCGTGAACGACACGCCTGGCAGCAGCGAAGCGCGATTCACCGCCGGCGAGACCGACGCCGGCTCCCGCGTGGACACGTTCGTGCAGGCGCGGGACGCGTACTTCAGCCGCTCGCGGGCGGCTGCGCTGGCGCGGGAGGGCCGCGTCACCGTCAACGGACGCGCCGTCAAGCCTTCGGCCATCGTGCGCGGCGGCGACGTGGTGGTCGTCGTCGTGCCGCCGCCGTCGCCGCTCGACCTTGCGCCGCAGGACATCCCCGTCGGCATCGTGTACGAGGACGATCATCTCGTCGTCGTGGACAAACCCGCGGGGCTGACGGTGCACCCCGCACCGGGACACCCGGACGGCACGCTCGTGAACGCGCTGCTCGCACTCGTAGCAGACCTGCCCGGCATCGGCGGCGTGGAGCGCCCCGGCATCGTGCACCGGCTGGACAAGGACACCTCCGGCCTCATCGTCGTCGCGAAGACCGACGCGGCGCACCGCAGCCTCTCGCGCCAGATGAAGGAGCGCAGCGTCCACAAGTCTTACGTCGCGTTGACGACGGGGACGATGCGGGATGATGACGGTGAGGTGGACGCGCCCATCGGCAGGCACCCGAAGCACCGCAAGAAGATGGCGGTCGTGGAAGGGGGACGGGCAGCTCTTACGCGGTACCGCGTCATTGAGCGCTTCGACGGCCCGCACGGCAGGTTCACGCTCGTGGAGGCGCATCCGGTCACGGGCCGCACACACCAGATACGCGTGCACCTCGCGTCCATCGGGTACCCGCTCGTGGGCGACGCCGTGTACGGCAGACGCTCGCCGCTCGTCCCGCGGCACTTCCTGCACGCCGCGCGGTTGGAGATAGCGCTCCCGCCCGATGAAACGGAGCGTAAGACGTTGGAAGCGCCGCTGCCGGGCGATCTCTCCGACGCGCTGTCGGAGTTGCGCCGCGCCGGTTAGCCGCCCGTCAACCACTCGCGCAGGAACGGTTCCGGGTAGAGGACGAAGAGGATGTTGTCCAGGAACACCTTGATGAAGAGCCCCACTCCCGCTGCGGCCACGAGCGCCATGAGCCACCGCCCGTGCCCGCGCAGCAGCACCACCGGCCCCGCGAGCGCGAACGCGAGCGCCCCCCACCTGAGGCCAACCGTCGTGCCGACGAGCAGGAAGAGCACGAACAGCCCCAGCATCCACAGCGCCGCCCCTCGCGCACCTTCCATGCCCCTGCTGATCAGGCCAAGGTCCATGATGGACAAAACCCGGGGCCGGCCCCGGATGCCGCGCCACAGCTCGATGCCCAGTAGACCCAGCGCGAAGACCGGCAGCCAGAACGGGTACATCGTGAATCGCCATTTTTCCTGCACGGGATGGTGCAGGTGGTCCCACAGCAGCAGGCCGACCCCGGCGATGACCACGAGCGGGATGATTACGTCGGGGTTGAGCAGGCGCTCCTTCCAACTGCGGCGAGGGCTCACGTCGACGTTCGGAGCGTCCCCGGCGATTGCCGTCTCGCGCTCCATGCGTGAGACGGAGCGCAGGAGCACCGCTGCCACCGTGATCGCTATGAGCAGGATGACGATGGTGATCGGGCGGGTGAGCGAGCCTGCGTAACCGTGGATGCTGACCGCGTTGAAGTGGTTCTGCTCGATGATGTCCACGAGGATGAAGCCCAGGATCATCGGTGGCCTCGGCCAGTTGTAGCGCTTCATCACCAGCCCCATAGCCCCGATGCCGAGCGCGATCTGGATGCCGCGCCAGCTCGTCGTGTCCACGAACGTGGCGAGTAGCGCGATGGGGATGACCATCGCGCCGATGACCGGGTAGGGGACCGCTGTGAGCCGGGCAAGGACACCGGTCACGCCTATGCCGATACCGGAGATGATGAGGTTCGCCAGTGCCAGTGTGATGACGAGCAGGATGGTGATGTGGGCCTGCGAGCCAAGCATCTCCGGCCCCGGAGCAACGCCGTACGGGATCATGGCCACCACAACGAGCGCCCACGTCGGAGCGCCGGGAATGCCGAGCGCCAGCGTGGGCAGCGCCGCGCCCGCCTCCTTCGCGTTCTGGGCGGACTCCGCGAATAGCACGCCGTCCAGGGAACCCTTGCCGAACTCCGAACGGTCTTTCGCGAGGATGATGCCGAACGCGTAAGCCAGCCAGTCCACCACGGCGGAGCCGACTCCGGGGATCGCCCCCAGGAAAACGCCGAATGCGGACTGCCGCACCGTCATCTTCCAGCGGGAGATGCCGTAGCCCACCCCGCGCAGCACCTCGCCTCTCCCAAAGGTGGCGCCCTCCGCCGCCACCGGCCGGCGGCTCATCATCAGGTCCACCAGCTCCGGCAGCGCGAACAGGCCGATGATGAACGGCACGAGCGGCATGCTCACGAACGGGTCCACCGTGAGCCTGCCCATGGAGCCGATGATGCCGAGCAGCATCCCCACGAGCGCCGCGATGAGGCCGCGCACCATCACGCCCCGGCTCAGGACGATGACCATGGCGATGCCGACCATGCCGGTCGCCGCGATCTCCGGGAAGCCGAACCGCAACACGAACGGGCGCGCGACAGGGATGGCGATGGTGAGCAGCACCGCGCCGACGATGCCGCCAAGCGCCGAAACGGCGTAGACGGCGCCCAGGGTGTGCGCGGCGCGCCCCCGCCTGGCGAGCTGGTGTCCCTCGAGGAACGTCACCTGCGTCGCCGCGCTCGGCTGTCCGATGAGGATGGCGGGCACGGAATCGAGCGTGTTGCTGACGCCGCTTATCGTGGCGAGGGCGACGAGCCCGATCGCCGGTTCTTCAACCTCGAAGAGGATGAACGGAAAGGCAAGCGCCATCACGAGGAAGGCGTTCATGCCTGGGATCGCGCTCGCGAGGGCCGCGAGGAACACGACGCTGAGCAACACCACCCAATAGACGGGGTCGATCAGGTAGCCCAGCGCCGTGATGATGGCGTCCATGGGCTATCTTCCTGCCGACGCGCCCTGACGGCGCGCCGAAGCCTTCACGCTAGAGGACGGCAATGGGGTTCAGCGGCGAGCCGGTCGCCAACGGGAAGTTCATCGGCGCAACGGTGAACATGAACTCGTAGCGTCCTGCCTGCGCGCACGCCTCCGCAAGCGCCTCGAAGTCGGCGTTGTCCACGAGCCAGAGACCCATCGCCACCTGGCCGACCGAGTGGATGGGGCCGAAGAAGCGGTCGTAGCCGGTCGGACGCACTTCCTGGGCGCTGTCGCACGCCAGGACGGAGATGCCGCGCTCGCGGAGCCACGGCAGGCAGGATGCGTGCAGGCCGGCGCGTCCGCCGTCGCGGGGCACGGGGCCGAGCATGTACCGCCGCTTCGACCAGCCGAAGCGCAGGAGCAGCGCGTCGCCCTCCTCCACGCGCACGCCCTGGGCTTTCTCCGCCGCTTCGAGGTCGTCCACGTAGGCGGCCTCGCCGGGCTCGTACCAGAGCACGTCGCGTATCTTCGCGAGATCGAGCAGCACGCCCTTCGTGACGAGGCCGTCCTTCATGCCGTCGACGGCGCCGAACGCCGCCTTGCCGCCGGACGATATGAGGCTGGAAGGACGTCCGTTGTACATCTTCCCCTGCCAGAACTGGTGACAGAGCGCGTCCAAGTGCGTCTGGCCGGGGCCGTGGATGGCCATGCCGAAGTAGTCCCCGGAGCTTTGCGTCGTCCACTCCCGTTCGTCGTCGAGGCAGTAGACCTCGCCGCTGTCCACCATGAAGTGGACCGGCGTCACCGGCTGGTCGAGCGCGTACTGTGTGCTGACGGGGCGGGAGCAGCCGATGCTGATGCCCTCCTTCACCAGCGCCGCCGCCTGCCTGCGCTTCTCCGGCGTCACGAGGTTGAGCGTGCCGAGCTCGTCGTCGTCTCCCCAGCGTCCCCAGTTGCTGAGCGACTCGAAGTAGCCGAGCACTTCCTCTTCGGTTGGCAGTTGGCGCGTGGTCATGGCAGACTTCCCTCCTGAGGCATCGGGGGCGAGCATACCAAAAGGGGGCGCGGGGCGTGGGGACGGCCTATGGGAGGCGCGTTGACTCCTTCGTGCCAGCTGTTGCGTTGCGTGTTGTTGACCTCCTCCTTGCCTCATACCCATAATGGCCGCGTCACTGAAGGCACTGTAGGAACGGGGAGGTCGAGATGGCTGAGATCCTGGGTGCGGGCGTGACCCACTATCCACCGATGATGGTGGCTGATGAGGAGAAGGCCTTCGTGATCCACACCACGCTCAAGTATGACGAGCGTGTTCCGGAGCACATGAAGAACCCGGTCAACTGGCCGGAACCCATGCGCGTGGAGTACGGAGAAGATGAGGGTGTCGCCTCGGCGGTCCTGCACCGGGAACGCCTGCTCAGAAGCTTCCGGGTCGTCAACAGCGAGATCCAGGCATTCGAACCTGACTTCATCCTGATGATCGGCGACGACCAGTACGAGAACTTCAGGGAAGACATCGTCCCGCCTTTCTGCATCCTGGCCTATGACGACTCCGAGTCCACGCCGTACATGAAGGGTTATGCGGCCGGCCGGCCAAACGCCTGGGGCGAGCCCACGGAAAAGGTGTTCAGGTATCCGGGCCACCCGCAGGCCGCCCGGTGGCTCACTGCCCGGCTGATCGAGCAGGACGTTGACATGGCCTACGCGTACAAGCCGCTACACCACCCAGGGCTGCCCCACTCGATCCTGAACACCCTGCTGTACCTGGACTACGACCGCCAGGGGTTCGACATACCGGTGGTGCCGCTCGCGGTCAACTGCTACGGAAGCAAGGTCATCAGCAACCGCGGCGGCAGCCTCCCTCAGAAGGTGAATGGCCGCTATCTGGAGCCGGACCCGCCTGGGCCTTCCCTCAAGCGCTGCATGCAAGTGGGAGCGGCGATCGCGCGAGCGCTCCGGGAGAGCCCTTGGCGCGTGGCTCTGGTGGCGTCGTCGAGCTGGTCTCATGCCTTCCTGACGGACAAGAACGACTTCCTGGCGCCGGACCTCGAGTCCGACCGCACTATGTTCGAGGCCCTCCAGGCCGGCGATTACGACGCCTGGGGCCGGGTCCCCACGTCCCAGGTCGAAGCTGCGGGCCAGCAGGAGCTGCTGAACTGGGCCTGCTTGCTGGGCGCTATGGCCGAGTTGGACCGGAAACCGGAGATACTCGACTACGTCGAGACCTACGTGTTCAACTCCAACAAGTGCATGGCCCTCTTCCGGCCCTAGGGATAGTCTGAATTGGTCTGCCTCCGTCGTTCCTGCGGAGGCAGGAACCTCGCAGCCCTCTCCTGTCATGCCGAGCGCAGCCCGCGCTTTAGCGCGCAGCATCCTCTCGGTGGACGCTCGCTTGTTCAGAGTATCCCTGGCGGCTCCGCGCCGGTCCGCCGGCAACAACGCGACTGGGCCATCCCTGGCCCGGTGACTTGGAGTCCTTCTACCTGCCGCGCCCTCAGGCGGCGTTGTTCACCACGACCTGCCCAGCCTTCACAACGGCGAGCACGCGCGTGATGTCGGAGATCTGCTCGTCCGGCCTGCCATCGACGATGAGCAGGTCCGCCTCCCTGCCCGGCGCAACGGTGCCGACCGTGTCGTCGATGCCGAGTGCCTTCGCGTTGCCTCCCGTCGCCGAGACGATCGCCCCGCTGGGTGTGAGCCCCGCATCCACCATCGCGGCCAGCTCCAGGTCGAAGCGCCCGAACGGGTACACGCCCCACCCGCAGTCGGACCCGGCCATCAACTGGACGCCGTGCTCGATCAGCTTGCCCACCTGCTCGAGGGTCGTGGCGTGGCCGCGGCGCATCCGGTCCAGCATCGCCGTCTCCTCTTCCGTGGCGACCCCACGGTCCACGCGGTCCTGGAGGATGGGGATCCGGCCCCGCGTGATCTGCAGCGTGGGGTTCACGCGTATCCCACGCGCCGCGATGTCGGCGGCCAGGTGCTCATCGAAGACCCGCGCACCGTGTTCGTCGGTGAACCAGCCGTGCATGATCGCGTCGTACTCGGCGTCGATAACCATCCGCATCGCCTCGTTCGAGCGGCAGTGCGCCACCACCCGGCGGTCGCGCCGGTGTCCCTCCAGCGCGATCGTCGTCAATTCCTCGGGGGAGAACTGCGGACGGAACGGGTCGGTTCCCAGCGTGCTCCCGCCCGTCGCCATCACCTTGAGGAAGTCGGCGCCTTCCTTGATGAGCTGGCGAGCGGCGTGCCGGACGCCGTCCACGCCATCGGCCTCGGAGCCCATGAACCAGCAGTGACCGCCGCTGACCGTTATCGGGCGGCCGGAGGCAAGCACCCGTGACCCATGGACCACGCCCTGCTGGAGGCCTTCCTTGAGGCGGAACGTGGTCTGGTTCCAGCCCCCGCAGTCGCACACCGTCGTCACCCCGGTCTCGAGGGCCCGCCCGACGTTGTGTGCTGAGCGCAAGAGGCGGATGGCGTCGTCGTCATTCACGTGGACGTCTTCGCCACGCCTGCCGTCGCCCGGCATATTCGTGTGCGTGTGGCAGTCGATCAGGCCCGGCAGGAGCGTTGCGGTGGGGAAGTTGAGGACCTGCCCGTCCGCCGGGCCGGCGCTCGAAGCGGGACCCACCGATGCGATCCGCCGTCCTTCTACCCGCACCATGACGTCGGTCGCAGCAGCCGCGCCGGTCCCGTCGAGTACCCTTCCCGCGTGGATGGTCAGCGAGCTATTCGATCGTTGCATGGCGACACCTCTTTTCTCCGCACGGGAAGATTAGCACTCCCGCCCTGCGCGGGCATGTCTTGGGGCGGCGGTTGAGGACCTTGCGGCATGGGCGGAGGGGCGCCTGGTCCCCTCTCCCTACAAGGAGGCCTTTGCACAACCGTGAGGGGAGATGCGTGCGGGGTTATTTGATCCCTTCCCCCTCGATGGGGGAAGGCTAGGATGGGGGTGAATCGGCGGGATCTGGGCTGTGTGATGGGGTTACGCGAAGGTCTCTACAAGGGAAGAGGGTTAGGGTGAGGGTACTGCGGGGGTGGAGCGAAGGGGTCAGTCCCCTCTCCTGAGGGTGAGGGCATTGTGTGCGGAGGGGCGTGGGGTACGAGTGCCGTCCTAGCCAGTGAAGCGGAGCGCCTCCACTTCCGTTCGGCTAGGCATCGCCTCCTGCGCGCCCGGTCTGGTCACCGCCAGCGCGCCCGCCGCGGCGCCGTACCTGACTGCCTCGACCATCGACTTCCCCTCGGCGAGGGCGCACGTCATGGCTGCGCCGAAGGCGTCGCCAGCCGCAACCGTATCCACCGCCTCGACCTCGTTGGGAAGCACGTACCCGCCCTCCCCATCCGACAGGTAGAACGCGCCTCCCTCCCCCATCTTCACGACGACCGCCCTCACCCCGCGCTCGACGATGGCGCGCGCCGCCGCCTCGGCCGACGCAGCGTCGGTGACGTCGATGCCGGTGAGAGCGGCGGCCTCGGCCTGGTTCGGCGTCAGCACGTCGACGACCGCGTACGCCTCCGGCGGGAAGCCCTCGACCGGAGCAGGGTCCCAGATGACCCACACGCCCGTCTGCCTTGCGATGCGCGCTGCCTTCAGCGACGCGGCAGCCGGTATTTCGCACTGCAGCATCAGCGCGTCCGCGCCCTCCAACGCCGACGCCACGGCATCGACCTGCGCATCGTCGCAGCGCATGTTCGCGCCGCCGATCACCACGATCCGGTTCTGCCGTGACGCGTCGAGCAGGATCATCGCCACGCCGGATGCGGCATCGGCGTCCTCGGCGACGCCGGTCACGTCGACCCCGCAGGCACGCAGGTTGTCCAGCAGCCCCGCACCAAAGGTGTCCCTGCCCACGCGGCCAACCATCCTGACCGATGCGCCCATTCGGGCCGCAGCCACCGCCTGGTTGGCTCCCTTGCCGCCCGGCGCCGTGTAGAACCCTTCACCCATGACGGTCTCGCCGGGCGACGGCAGCCGGGGAGCGGTCCCGATCAGGTCCATGTTGATGCCGCCGAGCACCACGATGGCCGGGGTCATGACGACGGATCAGCCTTGCCCGACGGACAACTCCAGGTGATTGCCGTTGGGGTCGTCGACGTACAGCGAGTAGCCTGCTCCGTCGCGATGCTCCCGGACGTGGTCCACAACGAACCCGCGTCCTTCCAGCTCACGCTGCAACTCGGCGGGATCGTCCGGGCCGTCTATCGCGAAGGTGTAGTGGGGAACGCCGGGGCTGTCCCCGGCCGACGCGTCGAACAGACCCATAGCGAAGTCGCCGACGCGGAGCCGCACGACGTCAACTCCCCGCACCTGGTGCCTCGTCGTCACCTCGGCGCCGAACAGGTCCTGGTAGAAGCGCACCGAGTCTTCGAGGCTGGCTGCATTCATATTCCACGAGCGCAAGGTCTGGGCTTTCATGGGGCTCTCCTTTCCATGGCAACTGCAAAAAGGGGGAGTCAGGGTAACGTTGGCTCAGCGTACAGTCCGGCCAGCGGCGGTTCAAGTGTGGCCGCCCTCGGGAAGGGCGCTCCTGAAGGAGCGTGCTGTCTGATCCCCTCTCCCCACAAGGAGACCTTTGCGTATCTGGCGGAGATGTGGTTGCGGAAGCGGTTGGGGGCTTCTGATCCCCTCTCCCTACAAGGGGAGAGGGCTAGGGTGAGGGTACTGCGGGACTGGGGCGCGGGGGGGTGCGCTGGAGTTGTGAGATTCCCGCCTTTGAGGGAGTGACGAGAGGGGCGGGAGTAGCGGGCACGGAACGGGGGCTCGCCCAATGGCGAGCCCCCGTGTTCAGCTTCTAGTGCGGACGTGTCTTACAGCACGTCGCCGACGAGGCGGGCGCGGCGCGCGTTGCCCGGGTTCGTGTTTGGGTCGTCGATGGTGATGCCTTCCCACTCAGCCAGTTTGGCGCCGACGCCGGAGAGCTCGGCTTCGACGGTGTTGCGGACGACGATGTCCTTGAACGGACCGCGCATCCGCCCCTCGTAACCGGGGTACTCGAAGTGCTCCACCGGGTAGATGAGGATCTCGTTCTCGTCCGGGTTGCGGTGGACGTTTATGGGGTCGCCGCCGCTCTCGACGATCTGCATCTGCTCCTCCAGCATGCGTCGGAACATGATGATGCCGACGTCGGAGACGCCGAGACGCTCGGTCGTGCGGTCCATGATGGGGCCCTGCATGATCCACGCGGCCTGGTCCTGTCCGAGCACCCAGTCGGCCTTGATGCGCCCGTCCTCGTTGAAGACGGGGACGCGTTCGTGGGTGACCACGTCCGGCGCCTCCTGTCCGGGTTCGGGCTGCTGCAGGTCGACGACGAAGTGGAGGGTGTGGGTGTCGTCCACAGGCACGCGGTACTGGAGGTTGGAGGTGATGTGCAGGACGTGGGGGAAGAGGATGGGGTGCCCCATCTGCCAGTGGTCGTCCTCCTCGGTCTCGTCGCCGACGAGCCTGCGCTTGATGACGCCGTAGTCCGTAACCTCGAACCCGATCTTGCGGTGGTCAGCGCCCCGCGAGCCGATGCGCGCGTTCCAGGCGTCGCGCATCTCCGGGGGCTTGTCGCGGTTCATCACCCAGCCGCCCCAGTAGCGGTGCAGCCACTGGAAGTGCAGTGGGTCGAGCGAGTTCTCGTGGCACTGGAGCCAGTTGCACGGCAGCATGACGGACTGCGTGCGCCGGACGCCGGACCAGACGAGCACGTCGATGCGGGGCAGCAGCGGCGCGGGCTGCGGGCCCATGTAGGCGAAGACCACGCCGCCGAGCTCCTGCGCCTTGTACGCCTTGATGCGCACCTTCTCCTTGAACTTGGAGCCCTCAGGCTCGGACGGCTGATCGATGCACTGGCCCTGCTCGTTGTATATCCAGCCGTGGTAGGCGCACCGGATGCCGTTCTCCTCAGGGATGCCGTAGGAGAGATTGGCCTTGCGATGCGCGCACGAGGGCTCGACGAGGCCGATCGTGCCGCTCACGTCTCGGTAGAGGACGAGGTCCTCGCCGAGGAGGCGCACCTCCTTCGTGGGGTTGTCCGCGTCGAGTTCGACGCTGGCGGCGATGGGGTGCCAGTAGCGCCGCATGAGTTCGCCCATCGGTGTTCCCGGCCCTACGCGGGTAAGCCGTTCGTTCTGCTCTGCGGTAAGCATGAGGTCGCCTCCTCCTGTGGTGGCATTGCTCTTGTGCGGGGCAAGAATAGCGCAAATTGCGGATTGGCGCGACGATGCCGGGTGTGACAACCGGCCCTTACGCCATGAGACCCGCATCCGCTACGCTGAGTGTATGGCCTGCGCACCGACCAGACCCATAAACAGAACCTATGGCTGGCGGGCGCAGGCATAGACAGCATCTATGGAAGAGGAACAGAAGTCCGAGATCGATGGGATTGTTGGTCCCTTGGTCGCGGGAAGCAGGCCACGGCCTTGGAAACGTCCCAAACCAAGATACCAAGGATGTCAGAACCGGCTGCCCGTTCACTCGTAAGATGCTGACCAAGAATCCCAAATTACGGGGTCTATGGAATCTTGGTCTGACCTGCTGGCCAACTGGTTGAAACGACGCCTCGAACGCGGGACGACGGGGCAAAGGCGCCAAGGTATGGGTGGTAGACTGGTCTTGTAGGGAAACGCCTCCAACAGAGGCGTACCAGGAGGACGTGACCGGATGAAGACGACGATAGAGTTCGCCCCCAGTTTCACGATACTCACGGCGGAGCTCTCCCCCGGAGAGTCGATCAAGGCGGAGCCCGGAGCGATGGCCGCTCAGCAGGGGTTGGACATGCGGACGGGCATGGGCGGAGGCGGTGGACTGTTCGGCGGGTTCAAGCGGATGCTGGGCGGCGAGTCGTTCTTCCTCAACACCTTTACCGCAGGGCACGGCGGGGGCTGGATAAGCCTCGCCCCGCCGACGCCGGGCGACATCATCTCCCACGAGCTGTGGCCGGGACAGGACCTCTTCATCCAGGGCAGCTCGTTCCTCGCCTGCACGGAGAACGTCCAGACGGATGCGAAGTTCCAGGGCATGAGAGGGATGTTCAGTGGAGAGAAGATCTTCTTCCTGCGCGCATACACCGAGGGCGGACAGGGCGCCGTTCACGTCAACTCGTACGGGGCCATCAAGAAACTCTCCATCCAGCCGGGCAGCGAACTCGTCGTGGACACCGGGCACGTCGTCGCCTTCACGGACAACGTGCAGTACTCGGTCGGCAAGGTCGGCGGACTCGGCTCGCTCATCGCCGGCGGCGAGGGGCTGGTGCTGAAGTTCACCGGCAGCGGCGACGTCTGGATACAGACGCGCACGCTCTCCTCGCTCATGGACAAGCTTGCGCCGTTCCTGCCGTCGACAAAGAGCTGACGTATGACGGTCCGCGTCCGGTACGCCCCGAGCCCGACCGGCGACCCGCACGTCGGCAACATCCGGTCGGCGCTGTTCAACTGGCTGTACGCCCGCCACACCGGCGGAACGTTCATCGTGCGCATCGAGGACACGGACCAGGCACGCCTGGTCCCCGGCTCGGTCGAGACGATCCTCGATGCGCTCAGGTGGCTCGGCCTCGACTGGGACGAGGGGCCGGGCTCGCAAACGCCGCACGGCCCTTACGTGCAGTCGGAGCGGCTCGACCTCTACACGGCGCACGCGGAGCGGCTGCTCGCGGAGGGGAAAGCGTACCACTGCTACTGCACGCCAGAGCGGCTCGACGCCGTGCGGAAGGAACGGCAGAAGGCGCACCAGCCGACGGGCTACGACCGCCGCTGCCGCGAGCCGGGCGGGGCCGAGCAGGCGCGAGGGGAGAACCCGAACCCTCCCGTCGTGCGCTTCAAGATGCCGACCGAGGGCTCGCTGACGATCAGCGACTTCGTGCGCGGCGACGTGACGTTCGACGTCTCGCTGCTGGACGATTTCGTTCTGCTGAAGTCGGACGGCTACCCCACGTACCACCTAGCCAACGTCGTGGACGACCACCTGATGGAGATTACGGACGTGATGCGGGCGGAGGAGTGGCTGCCGAGCGCGCCGCGCCACCGCCTGCTGTACGAGGCGTTCGGCTACGAGATGCCACGTCTCATCCACCTGCCGCTCATCCTGGGGCCGGACCGCTCCAAGCTGAGCAAGCGTCACGGGGCGGCGTCCGTGCTCGAGTTCCGCGACCTTGGCTACCTGCCGGATGCGCTGGTCAACTTCCTCGCGCTGCTCGGCTGGTCGCTCGACGAGTCGAGCGAGGTCTTCTCGAAGGACGACCTGGTCCGGCACTTCACGCCGGAGCGCATCGTCGCCAGTCCGGCCGTGTTCAACATCGAGAAGCTGGACTGGTTCAACGGGCTGTATATCCGGGGTATGAGTGACGCCGAACTCGCGGACGCGCTCCTCCCGTGGCTCGAGGACCCTGAGCATGGCCTGCCTGTGGACACCCTTCCGGTAGACCGGGGCTACCTCGCCACGATCGTGCCGCTCGAGCGCGAGCGGCTGAAGCGGCTCTCCGAAGCCCCGGAGATGCTGTCGTTCTTCTTCGAGGAGCGGCTGACCTACGATGCGTCGCTGCTCGTGCCGAAGGGACTGGACGCCGCCGGTGCGCGCGCCGCGCTCGAACAGGCGCTCGCCGTGGCGGAGGGCGCGCCCGCTGACACGGGCGTGGACGACTGGAGCGTCGCCGCCCTGGAAACGTCGTACCGGGCACTCGCGGAGCGGCTGGGCGTCAAGACGGGTCAGCTCTTCGGCGCGATGCGCGTCGCGGTCACGGGCCGCACCGCCGCGCCGCCGCTGTTCGACACGCTCGCGGTGCTGGGCAGGGAGCGCTGCGTGTTGCGGCTGCGCGCCGCGCTGGAAGCGCTGTAGGGCGTCCCCAGCGCCGGTTTGCTATCATAGAAGTCTCCCGCTGGGGATTCGGCTAGTGGTAGGCCGCCTGACTCTGGATCAGGTAACGATGGTTCGAATCCATCATCCCCAGCCAATCACTAAACGCCTGCTTACGAGACGCCTTTGAGCCAACCTACGAGGCCGACCGCAAGTGTGACCGTTGGATGAGATAGTCGAGGGGGTCCTGCTGCTGCTGATGCCCGGCCAAAAAGCCGTCCTCCACTTCGGCGACTACGAATTCGCCCTCGAGGTTCTTGTTGTACTCGCCGATAACTTCTCCGTTCATCCAAATGGCACCTGACCGCGGTCCACCGAATCTGAGAAAGCCGAACGGAGTAGGCTCCTCGGCTCGGTAGACGAGAATGCGGTCGGGTTGCAGAAAGAGAGTGATGAGGGTGTCGCTGGAGTGGACGAGTCGGCGCATTCCTACCGTAGAGGCTGCTTGTTGGAGGAGTTCGTCCGTGGTGGGGTAGGGTTGCGGTCGCATAAGCATGGATGTTCCTCCTCTAGTGCTGGGGTACAGGTCCTGTTTTGCTGACGCTGGCGGCGATTCTATCCGCTATTTCTAAGACAGTCTGCCTCAGATGCGTATATGTTAGCCCGCCCTGGCTGAAATCCGGGGGAAGGGTCAAGTTAGCCCGCCTTCCGTACCCGAGAGCCCAAGCTTTGGAGGGGTTAGCCTCGCTGAGGATACCTATGACATACCCTTCGTGGCTCTGGAGCAGGGACATGCAGGGCACATCGCTTGGGCCATCACCAAGGTAAATCATGTGCGTGAAGGGAACTGGGCGCTCTGCCTCCTTCATCGGATCGTTGACAGCAGAAGGCTGGCTCTCGAAAGCAGGCCCGACTTTCCCTTTCTGGATTGCGTAGAGGAACCGTGTCTTATCGGTGAACGATATTACATTCCTTGGGAAGGTGATGACGCTGTCGGCACCGTAAGCAAAGCCACACGCCCAGATGTAGTGGGCAACACGGGCAAGCGCGCTTGCCCGCAAGAGTTCTGCGATGCCGCCGGAGATGACGTAGGTCTCTACACGAACGCCGACAGCACGATAGAGGGGGTCGTTCTCTACTTCTGCCTTGATGTCTTCGAAGCAGTCCGGCACGCCGGGGTAGAAGGTCAGGTGATTTGCAAGTTCGACTATCCGGGTCTGCGTCAAGGAGGAGAGCGGACCCTCATACTTGGCGAATTCAATCATCTTGTGCATGTAGGCAAGGGAGGGGTCCCAGCCTTGCTTGACCAGAGGATTGGAATGATTTCGGAAGAAGTCGTCGCTGTCTACTCCGCAGAGGTCCAGCAACTGCTTGGTTGTGTCCGGAGCCAACGTGTCATCGCAGTCCGCAACGATAGCTATGGTCGTTTGTGCCATGTACGTATCATCTGCGAACGCTTGGCGACGAGACAAGTACTTCATGTCACATTCCGCGCCCACTGCGCGCTTGCGCTAGACTTGGCCGCGCACGAGGCAGGAGGAAGCGCCGATGACCAACAACGCTGGCGAACACTTGCGGATGGGGACCGGACTCGGTCGGCTGAGCGGCAAGGTGGCGGCTGTGACGGCCGCGGACAGCGGCATCGGCAGGGCGACGGCCCGGCTGTTCGCTCGCGAGGGCGCGAAGGTCGTGTGCGCCGACATCGCCGAGCGGGGCGACCCCCGCGTCGACCGGCTCATCGAGGCCGACGGCGGCGAGGCGGACTTCCTGCTAGGCGACGTGTCGCAGCGGGCAGTCTGCGACGAGATCGTCAGCACCGCCGTCGAGCGGTTCGGCGGGCTGGACGTGCTCTTCCTGAACGCGGGTACCGGCGTCCGGCAGAAGATCCACGAGATGTCCGATGAGGCGTGGGACCACGTCATCAACCTGAACCTGTACGGTGTCTACCACGGGGTTCGTGCCGCCCTGCCCCACTTCATGGAACAGGGTCACGGGAACATCGTCATCACGGCGTCGAGCTTCGGGTTGCGGGCGAGCCCGCGCTATCCCTCGTACAGCGCGACGAAAGCGGCGCTGGTGAACCTCACGCGGCAGTTGGCGGTGGACTACGGGCCGGAGATACGCGTCAACTGTGTCTGCCCCGGCCCGATCGACACGAACCGCATCCGCGAGTACCCACCGCGTCCACGCCCCATCGACGCGGAGCAGCGGGAGATGGCGGGGCAGCGTGTGGCTGCGCTGCACCGGATGGGACAGCCGGAGGAGGTCGCCTACTGCGTGCTCTTCCTGGCAAGCGAGGAGTCGTCCTTCGTCACCGGCCACGCGCTGGTGGTCGACGGCGGGCAGACGATCACAGTGCAATGAGCGACATAACTCCCGAACAGATGGCCGAGTTCCTGCAGCGGCCCCTCGTCGCGGTGTTCGTGACGCTGCGGGCGAACGGCTCGCCGCACGCCATCCCGATCTGGTACGAGTTCGTGGACGGTGCGTTCCTCGTCTTCACGAGCAGCAGGTTCCAGCGCGTGAAGAACCTCGAACGCGACGTCCGCGCGGCGATCACCATCTCTACGCACGACGAGCCCTACATGTACGTTTCGGCGGAAGGACCGGTCGCCATCACGACGGAAGGCGTGGACAAGACGGGGCTGTCGATAGCGCGGCGCTACATAGGGGAGCGGGCCGAGCAGTTCCTGGAGAACGTGCTCGACGAGAACTCGGTGGTGCTGCGGCTCACCCCGGAGCGCATCCTGACTTGGGTGGAGGACTGAACGAGCGCGGTCCCGTCTGTTAGTCGCGGAAGTTGACGTACTGCAGGGGCTGCTCGATGCCCATCTCCTTGATGAACGCGATGGTCTCCTGCAGGTCGTCGCGCTTCTTGCCGGAGACGCGCAGCTCGTCGCCCTGTATCGCCAGTTGTACGCGGATCTTCGTGCCCTTGACGGCCTTCACGATCTTCCGCCCGAGGTCCGCGTCGATGCCCTGGCGGATGGTCACCTGCTGACGGAGGCTGTCGCCGGTCGCCTTCTGCGGCGTCTCGAACAAGAGGGCGTTGCTGTCGACGCTACGCCGTGCGAAATAGGTGTGAAGCAGGTCGTGCACCTGGCGGAGTTGCAGGTCGTTGTCGGCGGTGACGGTGAGCGCGCCGCCGGAGCGTTCGACTCCCGCCTTCGTGCCTTTGAGATCGAAACGCTGCAGGGTCTCCCGCTTCACTCCGTTGACGGCGTTGTCCACTTCCGTGAGGTCAACCTTCGATACGACATCGAACGACGGCATCTACGTTCCTCCGTGCGTGCTCAGGCGTTCTTCGCTCTGCGGGCCTGCCGCTCATAGTACCGCGCGTACGAGACGACGACGGGCATGTATGAGCGGTCGGCTTTCGCGGGGTTGGCGAAGAGGTGGGTGCGGACGTCGACTTCCATCTCCGCCTCGCTCTTGCCGGCTGCCATGCCGTCCTTGATGAGCTCGCCGAGTTCGATGGTGATGCGCTCGACGGCGTCGATGGCGAAGGCCGGGTTGGAGGCGAGGAAGCCGGAGTGGACTGGCAGGAGGTACTTCGGCGCGAGTTCGCGCGCCTTCCGGATGGAGGCGATGCTGGCGTCGACGTCGAAGTACGGGAGCGTCATCGGCGGGTCCGGGAGGAAGCGCGGAGGCTTGTAGTTGCCGAGGCCGTGGCCGCAATAGAGCGCGCCGTTCGCCTCGTCGTAGACGCCGATGTGGTCGAGCGAGTGCCCGGGCATGAACACGATGCGGTAGGGCGCGCCGCTGCCGAAGTCGAGCGTGTCGCCGTCCTCAACGGTGGCCATGCGCTCGTCCGGCACGGGGAGGATGTCGCCGAACACGGCTTCCCACGTCTCGCCGAACACGTCGGCGGTGCCCGCGATGAGACGGGCAGGGTCGCGCATGAAGGGCGCTCCGCGCGTGTGGAAGACGGCCTTCGCGCGGGGGAGCTCCCGCACGAGCCAGCCGCTGCCGCCCGCGTGGTCTATGTGGATGTGCGACGGCACGATCCACTCGATGGCGTCGGTGCCGTGGCCGAGCTTGCGGATGGCGTCCAGCAACTCCTCGGCGATGGACGTGGGGCCCGGGTCGAGGATGGCGGGGTGGTCGCCGGCGACGAACCACGCGGCATGAGGCATCGCGCCGTCAGTGAAGAGTTCGGCGGTGTCGCGGCCGTACTCGGTACGGAACTCCCAGACGCCGGGGAATATGCGCTCGGTCTCCAAGGCTCGACCTCCTGCGGAGGTTCAGGATATCAGCCCCGGTACACCGGACGTCTGTGGGTCAGGCAGCAGTCTCTCGGCGGGCGGTGCGCCAGGGCTTGCGCTTGAACTGGCGACCGAGTCCTCGCTGGATCTCGCTCCATTTGCTCTCTTCTTCCGGGGTGATAAACGTCACCGCCTCGCCGGAGCGGCCCATGCGGCCTGTGCGTCCGATCCGGTGCGTGAAGAGCTGCTCGGAGTCAGGCAGATCGTAGTTGATGACCTGGCCGATGCCTTCGATGTCCAGCCCTCTCGCCGCCACGTTCGTTGCCACCAGGATCGGGGCTGCGCCGGAGCGGAAGTCGATCATCACGCGCTCACGCGCGTTCTGGCTGAGGTTCCCCTGGAGCGCGCCGACCGGATAGCCCAGCGCGTCGAGTTGCTTCGCCAGTTTCTTGACGCCGTGCTTGGTCTTGCCGAAGACGATGATCGGGGCGCCGTCCCGCTGGTCCAACAGCGTCTGCAGAGCCCCTATCTTGTCGTTCTTCTCGATGGAGTACACGATGTGCTCCACCGTGGGCACCGCCTGCATTCCGGCGTCCACTTCCACGGTGATGGGATCATGCAGGTGCTTGGAAGCGGTCTTCGCCACCCACTCGGGCATGGTCGCAGAGAAGAGCGCTGTCTGCCGGTTGGAGGGTGTCTGGCTCAGGATGGCCTCAACGTCGTGGGCAAACCCCCTGTCCAGCATCTCGTCCGCCTCGTCCAGGACGAGGAAGCAGACCGAGCGCAGGTCGAGCGAGCCTCGCCGCAGGTGGTCCAGCGTGCGGCCCGGCGTGCCGATGATGATCTGAGCGCCGTCTCTCAATGCCTTGGACTCGGGCAGCAGCGACCGGCCGCCGTATAACAGCGTCACGCGCAACCGCCGCGACGCAGCCAGGGCCTCCGTGACGCCGGCCACCTGGATGGCGAGTTCCCGCGTGGGCACGAGCACCAGCGCCTGCACGCGCCGGAGCGATGGGTCGCACCGCTCCACGAGGGGCGCGGCGAACGCCAGGGTCTTCCCCGATCCGGTGCGCGCCTGCCCGATCACGTCGCGCCCCGCCAGGAGATGGGGGATGGACTTCTCCTGTATGGGCGTGGGCTCGGAAATGTTCATCCGGGCGATAGCGGCTTTGGTGCCTGCTTGCAGCGCGATCCCCGGAAACACGGATGCGCTCTCCACGGCATAGCCGACAGCGGTTCGATCCGCGGCTGGCAACTCCCTTGCGCGGGCATCGACCGCACGAGGAAGACCGGCGCGGCGAGCCTTGAAGCACGGGGAGCAGTAGATGGGCCTACCCTGGCTAGGCCGAAAACGGACGGTTGTGGGCGTACTGCAGTCAGCACAAACGGTGGAGTGTCGCTGGGTACGGTTAGTGGGACGTGGACGTGTCGATAAAGATTCAAAAGGCATATAGAACAGACTACAGGAATGCGGCGGATAGCGCAATGACCCAATGGCACATGGCCGCCGCAAAATGTGCCACAACACCCTGCCCACTGCATGTATTTTTCGCGTATTTCCGGTTGCACCCAGGTTCACAAACCAGGTGCAACACTTGATCAGGATTGGCGGGTATAACCCTTCGACACGGTCCTCCCCAGGGGGCTGGACCCTCGCCTTCGCGGGTTGACGGGGCTGTTTGCGTGTCAGTCCCAGTGGAAGCAGGCAGCAGGGTTGTCCCAGAGGAGGCGGCGCTTGAAGCCGTCGTCGAGTTGGTCCCAGCTGAGCACAACGTCGACGGAGTCCGGAAAGCGGGACTCCGGGTGCGGGAAGTCGGACCCGAACATGAGGACGTGGTCGCCCATCATCTCGCTCACCATCCGCACCATCTCCGGGCCTTCGTGCAGGACGACGGCGGCGAAGAAGCGGCCGCCGGTCATGTACTCCTCCATCGTGTGCCGGAGGTCTTCGGCGACGTAGCCCATGTAGTGGACCTGGTCCTCCATGCGCTTCATCCAGAAGGGGAGCCAGCCAAAGCCGGACTCGAGGATGGCGAGGTTGACGTTCGGGTACTTGTCGAGCAGGCCGGCGCCAAGGAACGCCGAGATCATGCGCATCGCGGCCCACGGATGGGACGCTGTGCGTCCGATGAACGGATTGTCCCAGAGGTCGCGGTAGCCGGGGTAGCCGGAGGAGAAGCTGTGGTGAGTGACGGTGAGCCCCGCGTCGTCGGCAGCGGCCCAGATGGGGTGGAGGTCCGGGTAATCTATGGGGTAGCCGAGGGGGAGGTCCAGGATGACCCCGCGCGCCCAGTGTGAGTCACCCCAGGTCTTGATCTCGGTGACCGCGCTCTCGACGTCGCGTGCGTTCGCGGTGATGAGCGAGGTGAGGCGGTCAGGGTAGCGCCCGCAGACGTCGTCGAGGAAGCGGTGGACCGCGGCGATCATGCCGGCGTCGACGCTCAGTTCCTCGTGGCCGATGAACGCGTTGTGGACCATGAGCTCGACATCCACGCCTTCCTCATCCATCTCGGCGATGCGGGTGTCGACGTCCCAGTCCTCGGTGTAGCGGGAGGGGTACCTGCTACCCATGAAGTTCTGGACGTGACGCTCCTCCTTGTCCCGCGGTCCGGCCTCGCCGAGGTAGCGCGGCTTGTCGCCGCCCCATCCCCCGGTGGTCTCGAAGCGGTACCAGTGGTTGAAGGGCGGCTCCAGCGGCTGCCCTGCCCTGCCGAACCTGACCGGACGCAGGAACTGGGCGAGTTCCGGCTGCCGCGCTCGGAGCGCCGCGTCCATGTAGGACGTGAGCGTCTCGACGGACGGCTGGAGGTGAGTGTCTGCATCGAAGACCTTGAACCCGTTGCGCATAGCGTTTCCCTCCTCTTTTGGGAATTTACACCCGCGCGGGGGGATGGCAATCCTCACTTACCGCCCTGCAGGGGCGGCACCCTCCTCAAGAGGGAGAGGAGAGGAGTCACCCCACTCCCCACCCCCCGGGCTGCGATGTTCCTGTCTCCGCAGGAACGACGAGGTCTGCCTCATTTCCAGTGGAAACAGGTGGCGGCATTGTCCCACAGGAGGCGGCGTCTGTAGTCGTCGTCGAACTGGTCCCAGCCGAGCACCACGTCCACGGAGTCGGGGAAGCGCGACTCCGCGTGCGGAAAGTCGGAGCCGAACATCAGCACGTGGTCGCCCATCATTTCGCTGACCATGCGCACCATCTCCGGGCCTTCGTGGAGGACAACGGCGGCGAAGAAGCGCCCGCCGGTCATGTACTCCTCCATGGTGCGTAGGCCGTCGGCGACGTAGCCCATGTAGTGCACCTGGTCTTCCATCCGCTTCATCCAGAACGGCAGCCAGCCGAAGCCGGACTCCAGGATGGCGAGATTGACGTTCGGGTACTTGTCGAGCAGCCCCGCGCCGAGGAAGGCCGCCACCATCCGCATCGCGCCCCACGGGTGCGAGGCGGTGCGCCCGATGAACGGGTTGCCCCAGAGATCGCGGTAGCCGGGGTAACCGGAGGCGAAGCTGTGGTGGACGACGGTGAGTCCGGCTTCGTCGGCAGCGGCCCAGATGGGGCGGAGGTCCGGGTGGTCTATGGGATAGTCGACGGGAAGGTCCATGATGATGCCGCGCGCCCAGTGCGACCCGCCCCAGGTCTTGATCTCGCTGACGGCGCTCTCGACGTCGCGTGCGCTCGCGGTGATGAGGGATGTGAGGCGGTCCGGGTAGCGGGAGCAGACGTCGTCCAGGAAGCGGTGGAGCGCGCCGATCGTCCCGGCGTCCACGCTCACGTCCTCGTGGCCCGTGAAAGAGCCGGGCACGAGGAGCTCTACGTCGACGCCCTCCTCGTCCATCTCGCCGATGCGGGTCTCGATGTCCCAGTCCTCGGAGAAGCGCGAGGGATACTTGCTGCCCATGAAGTTCTGAAAGTGGCGATCTTCCTGCTCGCGCGGCCCTGCCTCGCCCAGATGGCGCGGCTTGCCGCCGCCCCATCCGCCCGTACTCTCGAAGCGGTACCAGTGCTTGAACGGCGGTTCGAGCACCTGCCCTGCCCGCCCTATCTTCACCTCGCGCAGGAATGCGGCCAGCTCCGGCTGTCGCGCCGCGAGCGTCTTGTCCATGTAGGGCGTCAGCGTCTCGACCGAGGGCTGCAGGTGCGTGTCGGCGTCGAAGACCCGGTATCCGTTGCGCATGGTGATTCCTCCTGATGACGCTCACGCGCTGCCGCTCTGGACGCGCGCGATGACTGGGCAGGTATTGGGATCGGACATATTTTACTCCTGCTCCAGGCCGTAGGTGTCGCGAGCCTTGGCGGGGGTGAGGATGCCGTCCTCGATGTCGGCGCGAACACGGGCGGGGTCTCGATCGGCGGCGGGGAGGGCCCCTCCGCCTCCGCCGGTCTCGATGCGGAAGACGTCGCCGGGTTCGAGACCGACGTTCGAGACGATGCCGGGGTAGCGCTGCTCCCGCTCCTCGCCGGGGTGCACGACGACCCACGCGTTGCGGCCACCGCTGCCGCCCTCGACGCCCGCGGCCTCGCGCTTCGCCGCGCCGCCGGAGAGCCGGCTGGGGGCGCGGACGCGGTACTCGCGCACGTAGCCGGGGCCGCCCCGGAATGCGCCGTCGCCGCCGGAGTCGGGGAGCACCTCGAAGCGGGTCATGTCGACGGGGAACTCGGACTCGATGACCTCGACGCTGGTGAATTTCGCGCCGTAGCTGGCGCGCGAGCCGACGCCGGTGAAGCCGTCGCCGCCATCCCACGCGGGCGCGCCCGCGTACATAAGCTCGTACTGGACGTACTGCCGCCTGGCGCCGGTGTAGCCGACGACGATGGAGCTCTGGGTGGCGATGTGGGCGAGGGCGGGCCTGCCCGAAGCCTTGGCCATGACCGCGCCGATGACGCTCTCCGCGAGTGCGAGGGTCTTCGAGTAGAAGCCAACCGGTCCGGGGAAGGCGGGGTCGAGCAGGCTGCCCCGGCGGAAGCGGCATTCGACGGCCTGCTCCATGCCGTGGTTGAGGGGGATGTGGCGGTCCGTGAGTCGTATCGCCATATTGCGCGCAAGACCCTCGATGAACGGCGGACGGAGGTTGATGGGCGCGGTGGCCTGGTCGCCGGTGCCGGTGAAGTCGAGCACGAGGCGCTGCCCCTCCTTGATGGAGGCGACGTGGAGACGTATCGGTTCGCCGGTGCTGGGGTCGTCGACCGCGGCCTCGACCTCGCAGACGCCGTCCGGCCACGCGTCGAGCTGCTCGCGCATGCGGTGGGCAGTGCGCTCGCCCGCCTGGTCGAACTGTTGCAGCAGAGCGGGCGTGCCGTAGGTGTTGATGAGGTCGTGCAGGCGCGCCTCGCCGATGGTATGGCAAACGCCGGCCTTGGCGGTGAGGTCGCCGATCATCATCTCCGGCACGCGGCTGTTGGCCCGGACGAATGTCGCGGTGTCCAGCTCCAGCCGGTAGCCGCGCATGAAGCGCACGGGCGGTATCAGCAGACCCTCGCCGAAGAGGTCGCGCGCGGTGGCGTTGCGCGAGCCCGCGGCGACTCCGCCGATGTCGGGCGTGTGGCCGATACTGGCGGCGAATGCGACGAGGGCGCCGTCCCAGAAGACGGGGGTCATCACGACCATGTCGTTGGCGTGGGGGCAGCCGCTGTGGTACGGGTGACTCGCGAGGAAAGCGTCGCCCTCGCGCATGTCCGCTGGAGCGTAGAAGTCGAAGAGTCCGTGGACGGAAGCGGGGAGGCCGCCCATGTGGCCGGGATGGGAGCCGCGCGCGACGAGGCGTCCGGTGGCGTCCATGAGCCCGCAGCTGAAGTCGTGGGACTCGCGGACGATGGTTGAGAAGCCGGTACGGAAGACGGCGTTCTCCATCTCGCGGACGATGCCGTCGAGACGGGCGCTCATCACCTCGAAGGTGATGACGTCGAGCGGGGCGTTGGTCATGCCCTTTGCACCCTCACACCAACCCTCTCCCAAGGGGAAACAGGGAGGTCACAGTGTGGGGCGCATGATACGCGGTACAGGCGTGAGCGTGTGCGGGAGCCGGGCGGTTTCAGATATACTGGCCGTTGGGCCGAGGCCGGAAGGCCGTTTCCACCGCGTGGCGCATTCGTCTAGCGGCCCAGGACACCGCCCTCTCAAGGCGGAGACCACGGGTTCGAATCCCGTATGCGCCACCACTGCGTTACCACGGGTAGCCCTATCCCCGCTGTCTGATGTCTCGCCGCTGGAACAGGACAAACGACAGGCCGAACAACACTATGGACGGTGCGGCCAGAACAGCGGCGTTACCCCAGTCCATGCCGTTGATGAGCGGGTCATTGCCCAGGTAGTAGTGGAACGGCGACAGCCATGCAATGACCCCAAGGCCATCGCTGATGTTTGCCAACGAAGTCAGCAGATGGAGGACAAGCGACCCGCCCGTAGCGCCGAGAATCGCGACACCGGTGCGCCCCGTGCCCGCGCTGAGAGCCAGCGCAAGGGTCCCGAAAACCAACCCCACCAGCACCTGGAGCGTTGCGGCGGCTGCGATATTGCCGATGTCCATCCCGAGGTCGCCGAGCACGGACCCGAAGGCCACGCCCGCGAAGGTCGCAACACCGACGAGGATGCCGAATATGGCCAGCGGCACAGCCTTTTCAAACACGATCCTGTACCGGCTGACCGGGTTGGCAAGCAGCAGCCCCATCGTTCGGCGCGATTCCTCCCCGGCAAAGGCACCCGCGCCCATGACGGCGGTCACCAGGATGACCGAGAGCGGGGCCATCAGGCCGAACGTCTCAAGGGTGTACCACCCTTCCGGCGTGCCTAGGTCGCCTCCACCGAAGAGTGCGATCAGTTCTTCGGGGAAGTTCTCAAAGGCGGACAACGTCTCTTCCGGAAGGGATGCATACATCGGGCCCAACATCACACCCATCATCAGGAACATCGCGGCAGACGTGACCAGGAGAAGGACCTGGTAGTCCGACGAGGCCTTGACCCGTATTGATGAGACCCTCGCGGAGCCGGCAAGACGCCCGACCAACCTGTTCAGGTGTGGGTTGCTTCGGACCCTGTCCAGGAGGGTCGTCCCCACGGACTGACCCCTCAGGTCTCTTCGATCGAACCCGATGACGGCCGCGATCAGGAACAGCACCGATCCGGAAGTCAGCACGGCCAGGTGACCCCAGGCAATGCCGTTGTAAACGGGGTCGCTGCCGTCGAAGTAGTACCAGGGAAGGGCCTTACGCAGGTCCTCCAATCCCTCAATAAGGGGCAACAGGCCGACCGCGAAGAAGGACAGCACAAGGATGGCGGAGGCCCCGCCCGTCGCCGTGTCACGGTTGCCGGTCACGGCGCCAATGGCAAGGGCCAGCATCCCGTAGAAGACGGCGTTGAAGAACAGGTGAAGCGCCAAAGCCTCGACCTCCAGGCCGCCGATCTCGACGCCCAGCAACCCAGCGATGGGATGGACGAGGAGCCACATGACAAAGACAGTCACGGCCGTGAGCAGCACGAGGGCTGCAGTCTTGGACAGCAGGACGCGTGTACGGCTCCGGGGATTGGCGAGGAGAATGCCCATCGTGCCGTTCCTCTCCTCGCCGGCAATGGACGCCGCGCCCATCACGAGGCCCATCACTGCCACGACAACGGCGCCGAACGACCCAAAGACATAGCCTACGGCCAGCCCACCTACGTCGACATCGTCTCCGATGCCAAGCAGCGACCGGTACACCTCGGGCAATCCGGCGTAGACCGAGAGATCGATATCGCGGTAGGTGGACATCCCGAACAGCAGGAGCAGCGTGAGGCTGGCGGCAGCGATTGCCCACCCCAACCAGCGGTCCCGCGCGGTCTTGAGGAAGATGTTGGCAAACGCCACGTCAGTCCTCCCTGTCGCTCTTGTAGTACGTGAGGAAGATCTCTTCGAGGTCGGCCTCGCTGGTCTTGATGTCCGCAACGCCGTAGCGGTCGGTCGCCGCCTTCAGAAGCTCACCCATCTCTCCGTCGAAGGACATCTCGACGTGTTTGTCGTTGGCAATGACGTTGCGGACTCCCGCGACCGATGCAAACACCGCGGCGTCTGCCGGGGAATCCAACACAAACTCCACCTGGCGGATCGCCTTCGACCGCAGGTCCGCAACCGACTCGACCGTTATGAGAAAGCCGTCGCGGATGATGCCGACACGGTCGGCCACCCGCTGCACCTCAGAGAGCGTATGGCTGGACAGGAAGACGGTGCGCCCCTCTGCCGTGACCTCGCTCACCATCTTCTGAAACTCCCGTTGCACCAACGGATCGAGTCCCGCGGTGGGTTCGTCCATGATCAGTAGTTCAGGGCGGTTCATGAAAGCCTGGATAACTCCTACCTTCTGGCGGTTGCCTGTTGAAAGGTCTCCCACCTTTCTGGACAGGTCCGAATCAAGGCGTTCAGCAAGCTCGTCGACATAGGACCAGTCGACCCCGCCACGCATGTTCGCGAAGTACTCCAGGGTGTCGTGGCCCGTAAGGTTCGGGTACAACGCCAGGTCTCCCGGGATATACCCGATGTGCCTTCGTATGGCCACAGCATCCTTGTGCGTAGCAAGGCCCAGGATCGTGGCAGTGCCGGCAGTGGGTCTGATCTCGTCCAGCAACGTTCTGATGGTCGTCGACTTTCCAGCGCCGTTGGGGCCGAGGAAACCGAAGACCTCGCCTTCCTGGACTTCCAGCGTAAGGTCCTCAATGCCGCGTTTCTTGCCGTAGTACTTGGTCAGTCCACTCGTGTGAATGGCCGCCCCTGCTGCACCCTTGATCGCTCCAGCCCCCGTCTTCGCCTCTGTTGCCATGCGGCTGCCTCCCTGAGAGTCATTAGTCCTGTTGAGCCAATGCAGCGTGTTCTCCTCGATCGCCAGCACCTTCTATCGGGCAAGCGCCCGGGACGGCAACGGCGTCATCGTTGGCCGCTTCCTGCCTGCATGAATCGCATCGCCTCGGCGACGGCGTCCGCGATGAGCTCGCCGGCGCGAGCCGACGCCTCATCCAGGGTCATCGGAGCGCTGAGGATGGACGCAACCGCATCGATCCCCTCCGTGTGAACGTCCTCGAAACCTCTGCCCAGCGAACCGCAGATGGCTATCACCGGGATGTTTCTTTGTTTCGCTCGCCGTGCCACTCCGATCGGGGCCTTGTTGTAGACCGTCTGGAAATCGAGCTGGCCTTCGCCGGTGATCACCAGGTCGGCCCCCTCCAGCTTCTCGTCCAGCCCGATGTGGTCCAGCACGATGTCCGCACCCGCCCGCAGTGAACCTCCGAGGAATGCCATCATCCCCCCGCCAAGCCCGCCGGCAGCGCCCGAGCCGGGAACGGTGTCGATGCTCGCTCCGATATCGCGTTCAACGACCCTTGCGAAGTTCTTCAGGGCGGCGTCCAGCTGCTCGACCAGATCGGGTGTCGCCCCCTTCTGCGGGCCGTATACCGCCGAAGCTCCCTCGGGGCCGGTGAGAGGGTTCGATACGTCGCACGCTACGGAAAACCGGGCCCCGATCGCTCGTTCGTCCAGTCCCGACATGTCTATCCTCCGGAGGTCGGCGAGTGCCGCTCCTCCCGACGGAAGGTCTTTCCCCGTCTCATCCAGCAGGCGTACACCCAGCGCCTGAGCCATCCCCGCCCCACCGTCGTTCGTTGCGCTTCCGCCGATCCCTACGATGAAGCTGCGGAAACCGGCGTCGAACGCCTCGCGGATCGCCTCGCCGAGCCCGTACGTGGTCGCGCGCAGAGGGTCGCGCTCGGTGAATGAGAGCAGTGCAAGGCCGGACGTCCGCGCCATCTCGATCACGGCGGTCTGCCCGTCGCCGAGCGCGCCCCACTCCGCCGTCACCGCCTTTCCGATGGGGCCGGTTACCGTCGCGGAACGGATGACCCCGCCCGTTGCTTCGACCAGGGTCTCCAGTGTTCCGTCGCCGCCATCCGCCACCGGCGCGAGAACCGTCTCCGCGTGCGGGACAGCCCTCAACACCCCTTCCTCCATTGCCCTGGCGGCATTGAGCGCTGAGATGCTTCCCTTGAAGCTCTGCGGTGCGATGACGACCTTCATATCTCCCTTCCCTTACGAGTGGGCTGTCGGGGCAATGTATCAGCGATGAGGAGGCTTGGGTAACTTGCAAAAGGTGACCGCAGCGCCATTCGCATATACTGCGCGCGCTAGAGTGTGACGGAGCTCCGAGACAAGGACGGCACAACAGGGGAGGTGCGCTATGTCGGGCTATGTCGACGCTGATGGCCACGTGATCGAGGACGCCGCCGCGGTCTTCCAGTTCCTGGAACCCCCTTTCGACAGGCTTCGCACGTCGCTCAACATCCTGCCCCAGGGCGACTGGTTCCATACACCCAGCGGGCGGAGCGTCAAGACGCCGCCCGGAGCATTCCAGCCCGCCGACTCGAAGAAGTGGACGGACTTCATGGACCGCACCGGGACCGACTGGGCCGTCCTCTACCCCACGCGCGGTCTCTTCTACGGACGCGTGATCTTCGAGGACTGGGCCATCGCATACGCTCGGGCGTACAACAACTGGCTGCACGACGCGTTCCTGAAGGAAAGCCCGCGCCTGCGCGGCGTCGCCCTGCTCCCGATGCAGGTCATCGACGAGGCGGTCGCCGAGTTGCGCAGGTGCGTTCGGGACCTGGGGATGGTCGGCGGCATGATCCCGTCCAACGGGCTGGCGAAGCACGTCTCCGCCAGGGAGTACTGGCCGCTGTACCAGGAAGCCGAGGAGCTTGGATGCGTCCTCGCGGTGCACGGCGGGATATACGAGAATCTCGGCTTCAACACGATGTCGAACTTCCCTGCTTCGCGGGCGCTCGGCATGCCGATACCGCTGCTCAACGGGATGACGGGCATGATCGTCGACGGCGTGCTCGACCGGTTCCCGAACCTGCACGTCGGGTTCATGGAAGGCGGAACGGCGTGGATACCGCTCCTCATCGACCGCCTCGAACGCGAGCTGGAGTACGGCGGGCTGGAGCTGCCGCACCATCCTGAGGACTACTTCCGCCGCGGCCAGGTGTTCATCGGCTGCGAAGGGAACGAGAAGGCGCTCGCCTATTCGATCGAGCGTGTCGGGCCGGACCCGTTCATGTTCGCGTCCGACTTCCCCCACGAGATCACGATGGACAACTGCATGGAAGAGATCAACGAGATCGTCGAACGGGAAGACATCAAGGAGGAGCACAAGATGCTCATCCTCCGCGAGAACGCCCGCCACATGTACGGCGAGCCCTAGGGATAATCTGAACAAGTGGCGAGTCTGCGCTGATTGCACATGCGGCGCCTGATCCCTTCCCCCTTGATGGGGGAAGGCTAGGATGGGGGTGAACAGGGTGGCGGGGGGAATCGACGGTGCTGCGGGCGATAGGCTTGTTCAGAGCATCCTTGGGTGGAGGCAGAGAACATGAGCACGGAACATTCGCCTGTCGGCTTCCTCGAAGCCGTCTGCTTTGACGTCGCGGACATCGAGCGGGGAGCAGCGTTCTGGTCGGGCCTGATGGGGTGCACGTTCGGCGCATCCACCCAGTCAGGCTTCCGGCGGGCGCTGCTTCCCAGCGGCCTCTACTTCCTGCTGCAGCAGAGCGACGAACCCAAGACGGGTAAGAACCGCGTCCACATCGACTTCGAAACGGACGAGATGGACGCGGCTGTGGCCCTCGTCGTGGAGTTGGGCGGCCGGGCGCTACACACGGTCGACAACGGTCTGGCCGGCTTCTGGGTGTGCGCGGACCCGGACGGCAACGAGTTCTGCATCGGCCCGCCGGAGTCCCGCCCGCCCAGGGAGGACGCGAATTAGGCCGAACCGTGTCGCCCGCCGCCTCGAACGCTTTCCTAAGCAATAACCAACAACTTGTCCGTTCCCTACCGGACCTCCAGCCTCCCTTGTTGCGCAACCATTAGGCTCTCAGTTACCCTACACCTCCACGAAGTCCTTGCTAGGCGGAGCGACAGGTGGCAGACACCGATATCATCCAAACCATACTCAGGGACAGTGACTATCATCTTTCTCTGTTTGGACAAGATGAAATAGCCGCCTTGCGTAGCAGAATTTCCACCAAGATCAACGGAGGCAAGGAATCCTACTTCGTCAGGTGTATCGTTCGCGATACGGACATTCAACTAAAGCCCGAAGAGGTGGTTCGCCAACTCTATGCAAAACGGCTCATTGACGTGTACAAGTATCCTCACCATCGCCTCATCATGGAGTATCCGGTCAATTTTGGATTAGAACAGAAACGGGCTGACATTGTCATTCTCGACAAGGATCGTCCAGACGCGGCTTACGCTGTCGTAGAACTGAAAAAGCCCAAACTCAGCGAAGGCAAGAATCAGCTTCGTTCATATTGCAACGCGACAGGAGCTCCCATCGGCGTTTGGACCAATGGACAGCAAATCTCTCACTATCACCGAAAAGACCCCAATTTCTTTGAGGATATCACTGATATTCCCCAGTCCGACCAGAGTCTTTCGGACATTCTCAACGAGAGGTTCACCCTTCGAGACCTCATCCTTAGGGACAAGCTTGTCAAGAAACACAAGTCATTGAAGGACATTATCCTGGAAATGGAAGATGAAGTGCTAGTGTCCTGAATCGTAAAAGCATTCCATAAATGTACGTAGGCGAGTACACTCCCCGAAAACGTGCAGGGAGGCTCCTATGGCGATTGGCCGCCCCCTTTCCCCGTTGATACTGGGCGACGAGGAACGAGAGACCTTGACGCAGTGGGCGCGCCGTCCGACTACTGCCCAAGCTCTTGCGCTGCGCTCGCGGATTGTCTTGGCGTGCGCTGACGGCAAGAGCAACGTTGCGATAGCTGCGGCGTTCGGGGTAGTCAAGCAGACAGTGGGCAAGTGGCGAGCCCGATTCATTGCACGGCGGCTCGATGGACTACTCGACGAGCCGCGGCCAGGGGCGCCGCGGAAGATTAGCGATGCCGAGGTGGAGCGCGTGGTGACATTGACCTTGGAGACCACCCCGGTAGGCGCCACCCACTGGAGCACCCGCTCCATGGCGGCGCAGACGGGTATGAGCCAAAGCGCCATAACCCGCATCTGGCGCGCCTTTGCCCTCCAACCACACCGGACTGAGACGTTCAAACTCTCGTCCGACCCGCTGTTCATCGAGAAGGTCCGCGACATCGTCGGGCTCTACCTCCATCCTCCCCACCGAGCCCTGGTGCTGTGCGTCGACGAGAAGTCGCAGATCCAAGCCCTTGAGCGGACGGCTCCTCTGCTGCCCATGCGGCCCGGTCAGATTGAGCGCCGTACCCACGATTACCGCCGCCACGGCACGACTTTGCTCTTCGCCGCCCTCAACGTGAAGACCGGAGAGGTCATTGGCTCTTGCCGCCGACGGCATCGCTCTGTGGAGTTCCGGCGCTTCCTCGACCAGATCGATGCAGCCGTGCCTGCGGACCTGGAGGTGCACCTCGTTTTGGACAACTACGCCACCCACAAGACGGCCCTCATCCATCGTTGGCTAGCCCAGCGCCCACGTTACCATCTGCACTTCACCCCAACGAGCAGCTCATGGCTCAACTTGGTGGAACGCTGGTTCGCAGATCTGACGGAGAAACAACTGCGCCGCGGAATCTTCTGCAGCACCCGGGAACTGGAACAAACCATCATCCGCTACCTTGACCAGCACAACACGAATCCTAAGCCATTCATCTGGACCAAGACCGCAGACCAGATATTCACAACCATCACCCAATCGCTATAGAAGGCCTCCCTGCACGTTTTCGAGGAGTGTACTCGCCTATCTACCTTATAGATTGCTTTTACGATTCAGGACACTAGGGATGCTCTGAACAACTCATTTACAGTGAGTTGAGCGGGTAGACAGGCTCTGTCGCGAGCTTCAGTAAACGGCTGTGGCGTCGCAACCAGGGCGACATGCCCCACGAATCTGCCCTTGGGAAGGGCGATTGCCCTCAATCGGTGATTGTAGGCCCACTGCTTTCCTCATGCCGCCATGAGGTAGCCCTCCGCCTTGAGCAAGTTGGTCAGGCCAAACAGCACAGCCAGACGCTGCGTATTCTTGTACAAACCCCGGTAGCGAACCTTCGCATAGCCGAAGTGTCGCTTCACGTACAGGAACGGATGTTCCACCTTCGCCCTCACCGACGCCTTCCTCTTCTCCCTCAACCCCTCCGTGCTCTCCGGGTCCAACCCTCTATGCAGGCTCGGCCTCATCGCCACCCGCCACTCGATCCGCATCCCTGCGTTCTCTGCCCGCTTCTCCACCCCCTGATACCCTGCATCTGCCCACACGCACCGCTCCTCTCCGTGGAGTAGACCGTGCGCTTCGGTGAGGTCGTTCACGTTCGCCGGTGTCGTCATCACGCGGTGAACCATTCCCGTCCTCGCATCCACCCCGATGTGCGCCTTCATCCCGAAATACCACTCGTTCCCCTTCTTCGTCTGGTGCATCTCGGGGTCGCGCTCCTTCGCCTTGTTCTTCGTCGACGTTGGCGCCGCAATCAGCGTTGCGTCCATGATCGTCCCTTCGCGAAGCCGGAGCCCTTGCGCCTCCAGATGACGGTTGATCTCCTCGAACAGCTTCATACCAAGACCATGCTCCTCCAGCAGGTGCCGGAAGTGCAGGACCGTCGTCTCGTCCGGCAGCGCTTCCAACAGCCGCAACCCCACGAACCGCCTCACCGATTCGACCTCGTAGAGCAGGTCTTCCATCCCAGGGTCGCTCAGGTTGTAGAACAGCTGCACGCAGTGGATGCGCAGCATCGCTGACAACGGATACGGACGACGCCCACGCCCCGCTGTGGGATAGTAAGGACGTATCAGTTCCTCAAGCTGTTCCCACGGGATCAGCCGTTCCATGCGCTCCAGGAACACTTCACGGCGTGTCTTGCGCTTCTTGCTGTTGTAGTCGAGGTCGGCAAATGTCGGCTGCTCTGCCACGTCGCACCCCCGGCGCAATGCTCCCCCTAGGGTAGTCCACTCCTCATCCTCACAAGAGGCTTGTTCAGAGCATCCCTAGAGGCCGCGCCTGGCCGGGACCTGCCGTGACTTATCCCTTACCTCGCTTCGCGCTCTCACGTGCTACGCGCTCCTGGCGTATGCGTGAGAAGAGGTAGGTGACGGCCAGGCCGCGGTACGGTTTCCAGCGCTCCTCCGCGAACTGCTCCAGCTCCTGCTCCGTGAGGCGTTTCCCGTCGAAGTAGCACTCGCCGACCACGCGCTGCAGGGCGAGGTCGCCGGCGGGAAGTGCGTCCACCCGTCCGAGTGCTCGCATGAGCGTCCACTGTGCCGTCCAGCGCCCGATGCCCCGGATGCCGGTCAGCACCGCGACCGCCTCCTCGTCGCTCAACGGCGCAAGCGCCTCGGGGTCGAGGTCGCCCTGAAGCGCGGCCTCCGCGATGCCGACGACGTACTCGGCCTTGCGGGCGCTGAGCTTGAGCGCGCGCAGGGCGTCAACTCCCGCTGCCAGCAGCGTCTGCGGGCGCGGGAAGGCGTGCACGACCTGCTCGTCCATCCGCACCTCCGTGCCATACTCGGTCACGATGCCGTCCCGTATCACGCGTGCCACGACGCCGGAGACCTGCTGCCCCACCACGGCGTGCACCAGCGCCTCCCACACCGTCTCCGTCCGCGTGTGACGCAGCCCGCGCAGCGCTCCGACCGCCTCGGAAAGGACCGGATCGCCCGCGAGCATCTCGTGGAAGCCGTCCATGCTCACGTCGAGCCCCAGCAGCCATGCGACGTGCTCAGCGGCGAAGTCCAGCGTTCGCGCAGAGCCGCCATTCGGCAGCGAGACCTCGATGCCGTCTGCAACCGGGCGCGCCGCCACGCCGAGAGGCTCGCCGTTCATCCACAGGGCTCGGTAGTACACGCCGTCCGCATAGAGGTCGGAGCCCGCCGTTCCGCGGTAGTTGGTCTGGTGTCCGGCGGTGAGTGCGAAGTCGAACGGTTCCGGGACAGAGATGACTCTGGCGACGGCGGCCATCAGTTGCGCACGAGCCCGCCCGGCTGGCAGGCGCGGCACCAACTCGTGATCTTCTGGTTCGGGCCGATCTCGGAGATGGACGCGCCGCAGCGCGGGCACGGCTCACCGCCCTTGCGGTGCACTTTCAGGAAGTCCCGCACCTTCACATGAATCTTCGGGGGCATGCGCTCCCTCACTACCGCAGTGGCCTCGTTCAACACCTTGGGGATGGCGTCGAACAGGCGGCGCAGCTCGTCGTCGGAGAGCGAGCGCCGCTTGCGGAAGGGCGAGACGCCCGCCTCCCACAGTATCTCGTCCACGTAAGCGTTCCCGATCCCGGCGACGACCTTGCCTCGTGCGATGACGCCCTTGATCTCGCCGGTGTAGGGGCGCAGCCGCTCGACGAAGTCCTCGAACGTGCCGTCGGGGTCGAGGGCGTCGGGCCCTTGCTCCTGCAGGCGGCGTATCCCAGCCAACTGGTCGGTCGTCACGTAATTGATGCGACCCATGGACTTGTCGTCGAGGTAGCGGAGGTCCATGTCCTCGGTGCCGAGCAGGAAGAACATGCGCTTGGAGTGCTTGGTCGAGGGCTCCGTGTACTGGAAGCGTCCCGTGAGCATGAGGTTGGTCACCAGCACGCGGTCATCGCTCAGCGGAAATAGGAGGTCCTTGCCCTTGCGCAGTATCCGGCCGAACGTGCGGCCGGCCACGTCGGCCAGGAAGTCGTCGGCGGCGAGGGAGCGGACGATCCACGGCTTGGGGGCCTCGGCACGAACGATCTCCTGTCCGGCGATGCGTTCGTTCAGGAACTCGCGTATGACCTCGAGGTCTGGTATCTCGGGCACGATGGGCCTCGCTCGCGGCCTCGTCAGGGCAGGCCGTGCTGCGAGTATAGCAATCCGCCCCGGGTGGACGACGGCGCGGACGCGCTTTAGGATGGACGCGCTCCGATGAACGCGCCCCGCCCCGAACGCCAGCCGCTCGCGCCAGCCGCCGAAGTCCTCGGCGAGGCGCTGGCGTTGTATGGGCGCAACGCTTCGCTGTTCATCACTATTGCGATTGCGGCGGCGCTGGCAGGGAACCTCGTCGGACTGCTGCTGTCGCCTTCCTTGTTTCTGGCGGCACTCCTCTGGAGCCAGTTCACCGCCGCCCTGGTTACCGGACTCCAGGCGCCGGTGTGGATGCTGTCGGCGATTGCTCGCAAAGGGGAACCGATCACCGCCGCCGCGACGCTGTACGGACTGATCGCATTCGCACCGAGGTTCTTCGTGGTGGGGTTGGTTCTGGGCCTGGCGGGAGGCGGTCTCCTGGTTGTAGCGGCGTACGTTCCCGCGCTCTCCCTTCCCGCCCTTCCCGTACTGGTCTATTTGGCAGTGCGCCTCTCACTCGCGGGCCCGGCGATCGTGCTGGAGCAGCGCACTCCTGTACAGGCGCTCGCGCGGAGCTGGCGGATGGTCGGGGGGTACTGGTGGCGTACCTTCTTCATCCAGCTGCCCGCCCTGGCATTCGCAGTAATGCTGCTGGCGTTGAGCGGAGCCGTAGCCTCGTGGACGGACAGCACCGTCGTGGCGGTCGTTATGGGAGCCGTCGCTCTGGGGGTGAGCGCACCGCTCATCGCCCTCGTGGAGACGGCGCTGTTCGAGGAATACGGCACCCAGCGGCCGCCAGCGATCGAGCCTGGGACGATGGAATGAGAAGAGGGGGCAAGCGCCCCCTCTCTTCATCTCGTTGGACAGGCGACGACGCGTTTACTCCAGGAAGTCACGCAGGAGGCGGGAGCGGCTGGGGTGGCGGAGCTTGCGGAGCGCCTTCGCCTCGATCTGGCGGATGCGTTCCCGCGTGACGCCGAATTCGCGTCCGACCTCTTCCAGTGTACGGCTGCGGCCATCGTCTATGCCGAAGCGCAGTTGCAGGACGCGCCGCTCGCGCTCGCTCAGCGTGCCGAGCGCCCTGGCGACCTCCTCGCGGCGCAACTGCGCGGTCGCGGCTTCCGGAGGGGCGGGAGCGTTCCGGTCCTCGATGAAGTCTCCGAGGTGGGAGTCCTCCTCCTCGCCGATGGGCGTTTCCAGCGAGACGGGCTCCTGCGCGACCTTCAGGATCTCCCGGACGCGCTCCGGCGGCACCTCCATCCCTTCCGCGATCTCCTGGGTTGTGGGCTCGCGCCCGTACTCCTGCACGAGGCGGCGGCTGACCCGCATGAGCTTGTTGATGGTCTCCACCATGTGGACAGGGACACGGATCGTCCGCGCCTGGTCTGCGATGGCACGCGTGATGGCCTGCCGTATCCACCAGGTGGCGTAGGTGGAGAACTTGTAGCCCTTGCGGTAGTCGAACTTCTCGACCGCGCGGATCAGGCCGATGTTTCCCTCCTGGATGAGGTCCAGCAGGGACATGCCCCGGCCTATGTACTTCTTGGCGACGCTTACGACGAGGCGGAGGTTCGCTTCCGCCAGGTGGCGCTGCGCCTTGATGCCCAGTTCCTCCACGTCCCGGAAGTGCCGGTGAAGGACGAACTCGTGGCTCTCCAGCCGTTGCCCGATGTCCGCGTCCTCGATGACCTCGGGGAGGTTGGCGACCGCGACGTCCGCTCCGACGATTCCAAGGATATCGTCCGGCAGCACATGGCTGTTCAGCGCCAGTTGCACTATCTCCTGGCCGACCTCCGGGAGCTCTTTCTCGTAGCGCCCGGCGAGGGACTCCACCATCTCCAGGTTCAACTCGCCGTCCACGTTCGCGCGAAGCTTCACGTTGTGGAGCAGTTCACCGAGCGTTATCTCCTCCTCGATGGCGAGGAACTCGGTGATGGCTTCCAGCAGCCCCTGCTGACCGTGGAGACGGTGCAGGAGCAGTTTGGCGACGTCTGTGTCGCGGGGAGTGCGCCCGGTCTCCGCGCGCAGGTCGTTCACAGCCTTCTCCACGTGCTTGTAAGAGGCGCGCTGCAGGGCTAGACGGCGCTCGTCCGCGGCGGTCAGGAGCGTCACTCGGCCGATCTCGCGGAGGTACATGCGCACGGGGTCGTCGATGACATCCCCTTCCATGTCGTCCTGCTGGGCGTCCGTGACTGCTTCTTTCGCCTCTCCCTCGGTCGCCTTGATGTCTTCCGCGTTCGGCTCGTCGGCAGCCTTGTCGAGGACTACGGCGGCAACGGCAACGGCGGATGCGTACGGCGTGCTCAACTCTCCGGACCCCACTCCGTTCGTCCCGACGGCCACTGTGGCTTCCGCGCCGTTCGTGTCGACCGCTATCTGTCCGCTGGCACTGCCTTCAGGCGGCGCTTGTCCGATATCGCCGGCTTTCGCACGAGGGCGGGGGCGGGCGGTCCTTGGGGTAGGCCTCGCCGCGGCGGACCTCGACGCGGTCTTCATCGCGCTCCTGACGCGGGTCTTCACCGGCGCGCCGTTCATCTTTGTGGTGTCCTCGCTGTTGGGAGTACGTACCTGCCTGGTTGCCAACTGCTTCCTCCTCGATGAGGGAGAGTTTCTTGCGCTGCGGGGCGGATCAGCCGAGCCCCCTGGTGAAGAGGTCCCGAAGCCGTTCGTTGGTTTCCAGGGCTTGCCGGTGCACAGCCTGAACGTACTCGGGGTCTACCGGGGCATCATCGACGGCGTCCGAGGAGAACGCTGCCGCCTCTTGCGCTTTCAGATTACGGAGGCGCCTCTCCTCGAGCCTCCGCAAACAGCCATCCCATTCCTCGGTGCGCTGCTTTCGATCGGCGGGAGGAAGCGCCTCCAGCGAGTGCCTGACCAGACGGTCGGCAAGTTGGCCGTCGAGCTGCGCTAGCGCACCTTCCATCGTACCAGCATCCCGAAGCGCGAACAATACGGCACGGTTCTCCGGCCGGACGAATGTATCCGGCCCAACCTCGTCAACGCGCGCCAGCAGAGCCTCGTCCTGCGACAGCAGCGCGAGGACCCGCTCTTCCAGTGGATCGTGCTCCGCGACGCCGAACACCGACTCCACCTGCCTGTTTCCGGCCTCTGGCGCGGGCCGCCTGCCGCTCCGCTGCGTGCGCAAGGGACCCTGCATGCGTCCCACCGCTGCTTCCAATGTGGAGACCGGCACGCCGACTATCTCCGCGAGACGGGTGAAGTAGTGTTCCTGGTCCGCCCAGTCAGGCAGGGCGAATATGACGGGCAGGAGCCGCTCCACCAGCGCCGATTTCCCCTGCGCTGAGCTGATGTCCAGGCGCGCGGCCTCGGCGTGCATGAGGAACTCGACCGCCGGGACGGCATCCGCCAAAAGACGATGCCACTGCCCGGGGTCGGTGCGGATCAGTTCGTCCGGGTCCTTCCCCGTCGTGATGAGGGCGACCCGGAGCGAAGAGATGTCGTCCGGGCGGTTCAGCACCTCCGTGCGCCTGCGGCCGGCCGCAACGCTTCCCACCAGTTCCCATGTCGTCCGCAGCGACTGCAGCATCGCCTCCTGCCCTGCGGCGTCCGCGTCGAGCGCAAGCACGATGCGCTGCGCGCGCGCCTTCAGCAGCGACACCTGGGTCTCGGTCAGGGCGGTGCCCATGGACGCGACGACGTTTCGGTAGCCGTGCTCGTGCGCGGCGATGACATCCATGTAGCCCTCCACGACCACTGCCTCGCCCTCTGCGCCGATGGCCTCCCGGGCGCGGTCGAGCGCGTAGAGCATCCGCCCCTTGTCGAAGACCGAGGTCTGGGGGGTGTTGATGTACTTCGGGTCGGAGCCGTCCAGCGAGCGGCCCGCGAACCCGGCGATGCGTCCCTCCGTGTCCCGCAACGGGAACATCAGCCGTCCGCGGAACATGTCGCGCGATGGCGTTCCGTCGTCGCCGCGCAGGACGAGCCCTGATCGGAGCAGCAAGTCGTCGCCGAAGCCGAGCGAGCCGAGGCTCCGTAACAGCTCTCCACCGGTGGACGGCGCGTAGCCGATTCCGAAGCGCGCGACGGCGTCCTCTCCGATGTGCCGCCCCTCCACGTACGCGCGCGCCTGCGCTCCGCGCTCGGCGATGAACGACTGTTTGAAGAACTGCTGCGCCGAATCGTTGAGCGCGTAGAGCGGGTCGTCGTCGTTCCGCTGCCGCCGCTCCTCGATGCGCACGCCGGCCTGCGCCGCGAGGACCCGCATCGAGCCCGTGAAGTCCGTATTCTCTGTCCGCATGACGAACGAGAACATGTCGCCGCCTGTGGCGCATCCCCCGAAACAGCGCCACGTCTGGGTGTTGGGAAAGACGACGAACGAGGGGGTATTCTCCTGGTGGAACGGGCAGCGCGCTTTGTAGCTATTACCGGCGCGCTTCAGATCCGGGACGTAGCCGGAGACGACATCGACGATGTCGAGGCGCGCCCGGATGTCGTCCACGGTGCTCATACTTCCCCTACTTTGATTGTACGTCGTGCGGGCGGTTAAGGTTGCATGTCTGGGGCGGCGCCAGGCGCGCGGGGGCTCTCGCGTATACTGCGCGCGAGCTTCGCCTTGACCACTACGAACCCCAACTCCAGGCCCCGCATCTTCTACGGCTGGTACATCCTCGGCGTCATCCTGCTGACGGGGCTGTTCGCGGGCCCCACGAGCCAGGTGTTCATCGGTGTGCTCGTCCGACCCATCAGCGAAGATACCGGTTGGAGCACTACCGCCATCGCGGGAGCCGTAACGGTTGGCGGAGTGCTGGCAGGCGTGGGAACCCCCTTCGTAGGGTTCATGGCCGACCGTTACAGTCCGCGCATCCTCATGACGTCCGGCGTCGTACTCATGGGGGCATCGTTCTTCTTCATCGCCGCTGCGCCGAGTGTGTGGGTGCTGGTGGTCGGCTATGCGGTCGCGCGGGGGATCGCGCAGAACATGATCGCGGGAGTCGTGCCGCGCGTTATCGTCGTTAGCTGGTTCCGCCGCATGCGCGGGCGCGCGATTGGACTCGTTGGCACCGCTCACCCGGTGGGGACGTTCGCGCTGGGCCCTGTCGCGCTTCTCATCATCGGCACGGGGTTGGGGTGGCGGGGAGTGTGGGTCATCTTTGGCATCGCCGTCTTCGTCTTCCTCGTGCTGCCGAACGCGCTGGTCATCCGCCGGACGCCGGAAGAGATGGGTCTGCTGCCGGACGGCGAGAGCGCAGCGGACGGCGGACAGGAGGCCGCGATCGCGGCGAGCGCGCGGGAGGCCGAGCAGTCCTGGACGTTCCGCGAGGCTGTCCGTACGCCCGCGTTCACGTTCATCATCCTTTCCATCCTGTTCACGAACTACGGCGGCGGCGGGCTGCCGTTCCACATGCCGCAGTACTATGCGGACCAGGGGCTCCGAGAGGCGATAGGGGTCGCGGCCGTGAGCATGTTCGCCATCTCCGGTGCGTTCGCCAACACGCTCTGGGGTTTCCTGGCGGAGCGCATCTCGGAGCGGGTCCTGGGCATCTTCACGATGCTCATGGGCATGGTGCTCGCGCTCGGCTTCCAGTTCATCTCGCACCCCGCCGCGGCGGTGGGGTACGGTGTCCTGCTCGGCGTGGCGGCGAGGGGGGAAGGCTCCATCCTGATGATCCTCGTGGCGAACTACTACGGCAGGCGCTCCTACGGCGCCATCTCCGGCGTCGTGCAGACGGCGGTGCTCGTCGGGCTCGCGCTCGGCCCGGTCATCATGGCTCATGTGCGGGAGTCCATGGGGTCCTACGAGGCCGTTTTCTACTCTTCCGCCGTAACATTCACTATCGCAGCCGTGCTGCTGGCGCTCGCAGCGAAGCCGAAGCGTCCGCTGCGCCCGTCCACGATCGCAACCACAATCGCAAGGGGGTCCCAGCCATGACAACGTCCACCGAGATCGAGGCGTTGAAGCGCCAGGTAGCCGAGAGTTCGCACGTGCTGGACCACCAGGGGCTGGTGGACTTCCACGGCCACGTCAGCGCGCGCCTGCCGGGAATGAACGTGTTCTACATCAAACCCGTGCTCCGCGCGCACAACCAGATCCGCCCTGAGGACATCATCGCGGTCGACATCGACGCCTACCTCGCGGGCGGCGACGCGCAGTGGACGCCGGACGACCAGCGCGGGCGGACGATCGACGCGCCCGTGCCGCCGCGCGAGACGGCGCTGCACGCCGCCATCATGCGGGCGAGGCCGGACGTGAACTCCGTCGTGCACACGCATCAGCTGGTGGCGACGGCGGTGGGGGCAGGGAACGTACCGATCCGGGCGCTCTACAACCAGGCTGTCCCGTTCGCGCCGGAGACGCCCATCTACGAGAAGCCGGACCTGATTACGACGACCGCGCAGGGCGATGAGGTCGCCGCTGCGCTGGGCGACCGCGGGGCGGCGCTACTGCGCGGCCATGGCGTCGTCGTGGTCGGCGAGTCGATGGACCACTCGGTCTCGAATACGATCTACCTGGAGCGCGCAGCGATCATCCAGGTCATCGCGTCCATCGTTGGGACGCCGACGCCGCTCACGGACGAGTACGCCGCGCGGTTCGGCGCGGACTGGTCGCGCCGGGCGTCGCATGCGTACGAATACTTCCGTTCCCTCGTGCCGAGCCTGAAGACGCTGGAGTAGGAGGGCGCTGGGGCGCGCTATCCGCGTTGGGCCAGCGCGGCGTAGTGGCGCCAGATGCCGCTGGGCTTGCGCGGCGTCGGGGCGACCTCCGGCGTGAGGTGGTCGGCGTCCGGCATGGAGCGCATGTTGGCGCCGAACTCGGCGCGCTGCTCGGGAGTGAGCACCGCGTGCCCGCTGCCGACGGCGCAGAACGCGAGGTAGTTCATGCGCGCCTGCTCCTCCAGGTGCAGCATGTTCACGATAGCGTCCTCCATGTCGCCCCCGACAGTCGCCGCGCCGTGGCCCTGCAGCAAGACGGCGCTGTGCCCGCCCATGAGGCGCGCGACCTCTGCGCCGTCCTGCTCGTGGATGATCAGCCGTGGGCTGGGGAAAATCGGCAGAGGCTCCGCGAAGAGCGGCATGCCCTCGATGCACATCGGGCCCATCTGCTCCTGCAACACGCTCATCAGCACGGTGTAGCGCGGGTGGACGTGCACGACGGAGTTGACGTCCGGGCGCTCGCGCAGCAGGCAGGAGTGCATCTTCACCTCGTTCGGCAGGTTCAGCTCCTTCGGTCCGGCCGCCTTGTAGCCGTTCACGTCCACGACCACCATGTGCTCGGCGTAGGTCTGCGAAAGCGCAGGGCCGAGCGCTTTGATGACGAACTTGTCCGGCTCGTCCGGCAGACGGAGGCTCACGTGCCCCCGTTCGATGGTGGAGGCGTCGGCAAGTCCCATCTCGTACAGCATCCGGCTCGCCAGCGCGGCCTCTTCCATCAGTTCCCGCATGTCTGCCATCGCGTCGTCCTCCTTGTTGTGGTGGGGGTGAGCCGCATTCTGCCACAGTCCTCGCTTGGGACAAGCTGGCAAAAGGCTGACACGAAGCAGTAGCATCGTGCCGTCGCGAGGTCTTAGCATCGCATCCATGAAGGAACTACACCTGCCACTGCTGATTCAGGAGAACCCGCGGATACCGCTTGCCTCTGAAACATCGAACTCGGCTCTGGTGGCCGAACCCGATGCTGGCACTGCGACCTCCTTCCGTGACCCAGCCTTCGTTGCCAACCGCGATGCTCCTGTCCATAGGTGGGTGCCTTGGATTGCAGGCTACTCCAAGCATTTCGTTGAGGACGCCCTCGAACGCCATACTACGGGACCGAGCGTTGTACTCGACCCGTTCGCCGGTGTAGGAACCACCTTGGTCGAAGCTGACCGTACAGGCCATGAGGCCATTGGCTTCGAGATCAATCCTTACGCGAGGTTCGCATCCCAAACCAAGTTGAAGGCTCATCGCGTTGATTCCGGTGTGCTGCGGAGGAACATCCACGACTTTCTTGCATTCGCGTATACGGTGGGCACGAACGGAGTTGAACCGCAGTCAGCACCACCGGCAGGATTCCGGACCAGGACACCGTTCTACAGCACGAAAGTCCTGCGTAAGGTCTTGCTCACACTCGATTTCATCAAGACCCTAACGGACGATCACGTAAGAGACCTCTTCCGGCTCGCATTTGCTTCGACGATGGTTCACTACTCGAACTACTCGTACGAACCGAGCCTTGGACGCAAGGCTACAGCGGGTCGGCCAGACGTGACGGACTCCGAGGTATTTGATGCTTTAGCCGATAAGCTTTCGCAAATGGCCGACGATGCAGACTGGTATCGTGACGTGCGTGCCCCGCGCGTGCGCCACGATGGGCGAGTGTTCGCAGAGTCGTTCTTCGACGCATACCGGAAGCTGCCCATGGGAAGCGTCGACCTACTTGTCACCTCACCTCCGTACCTGAACAACTACCACTACAACCGGAACACACGTCCGCATCTCTTCTGGCTTGGGTTCTGCGACACCCCTAGCGACTTGAAGCGCCTGGAGTCCCTGAACTTCGGAACGTATTGGCAGAATGCACGAGAGTTGGACACCGTAGATCTTGATCCTCAGGTGAACGACACCGAGATACGGGATGCAATCGCGGAAGTGCGGATGAAGAACCCAGAGAAGGGTATCTACGGTGGAAACGGTTGGGCGAACTACGCCGCACGGTACTTCAACGACTGTGGCCGGTTCATAGCGGGCGCGCGGTGGTGTCTGCGTCCAGGCGGAACAGCGCTGGTAGTGCTGGGGAATAGCATCCTCCAAGGCGTACCTATCCCCACCGATCGGTTCCTAGCTGTGGTTGCTGAACGCCAGGGGTTGGAGGCGGTGGCGATCCACACACCGCGGGACGCACGAGTCGGCAACAGCATCGTGAATTCCCGTGTGCCTGGTAGTGGACGCCTCTACGAATCGGTCGTGGAGTTGCGCGCATGATGCTTTATGACCCGCTGACCTACGACAATCTCATGACAGGGTTAACGGCTCACTTCGAGAAGCAGGCGAAGATGGGCCTCGATGAAGCGGTAGGCATCCAAGGGCCGGGGATATACGCGCTGTACTACAGTGGCCCACACTCCGCCTATACACAGATTGCGGCAGGCGAGGCTCCAATCTACGTAGGGAAAGTTGTTCCACCGGGTTCTAGGAAAGGCGGTGACACGGTGGACGTGACTGCTCCCGCCCTTCAACGCCGTATCAACGAACACGCAAAGTCCCTTGCGCAGGCAGTCAACCTGGAAGTCTCTGATTTCAAGTGTAGGCATCTGGCGGTCCAACCTGTGTGGATTACGCTTGCCGAGCGGTTTCTCATTGATTACTTCCGGCCGGCCTGGAATCTCTGTCTGGACGGCTTCGGTGACCATGACCCCGGACGTAACCGGCAAGAGGGCGAGAAGAGCTGGTGGGACACAATGCATCCTGGGCGGACTTGGGCGTCAAAGCTACAAGTCGTCAAGACGTTGGCCAGTGCCGAGGAGCGAATACGCGACTTTTGGGAACGTTTTTGAAGAGTGACGCCGCTCACTCCCCCAGCGGAGGTTCGTGCAGGTGCCAGTCCGTCGCGGTCTGGTAGGTGTGCGCGGCGCGAAGCACGAGTGCGTCGTTCAGGCGAGCGCCGCCCAGCATGAGGCCGATCGGCAGGCCCTCCGGCGAGAACCCGCACGGCACGGATGCGCTCGGCATACGGGCGAGGTTGAAGACGCGGGTGAGCCGCAGCAGCGCCTCCCGCGACGGTATCTCGACGCCACCGAGGGTGAGCATGACCTGCTCCGCCAGCGGCGCCGGCGTGGCGACGGTGGGCATCGCGATCAGGTCGACCCGCGTGAGCGCCTGCGCAACGGCCCGCGTATACGCAACGCGGGCCCGCTGCGCCCTGGCGTACGCCGTCGCCGGGACGAAGAACCCGGACTCGAAGCGGCGGCGCGTGGTCTGGTCCATCCGGTCGCCGTACTGGAGCACGCGTGCGCCGTGCGCCATCGTTGCCTCGGCGATCGTGATGCCGGCGGCAATGGGCGGCGTCCAGTCCAGCTCCGGCAGCGATATCTCCATCACCTGCGCGCCGAGCCCCTCAAGCGTCCGCATCGCGGTCTCGAACGCGAGTGCGACGTCCGTGTCCAGCGGCTCCCACACGTACTGCACGGGCACGCCGATGCGCAGTCCGCCGACGCCGCCCTGCAGCAACGCAACGTAGTCCACCTGCGGAGCGGTTATCGAGACGGGGTCATGCTCGTCCGGGCCCGCAAGGACGTTCAGCATCAGCGCAAGGTCCTCGACGGTACGCGCCATCGGGCCCGCGGTATCCAGCGAGTGCGAGAGCGGCGTGACGCCGTACCTGCTCACGAGCCCGAACGTGGGCTTGATGCCGGATATGCCGCAGAGCGCGGACGGTATGCGGATGGAGCCGCCGGTGTCCGAGCCGAGGCCCATGGGAAAGAAGCCCGACCCGATGCCCGCGCCCGTGCCGCTGGACGACCCGCCCGGCATGCGGCCCTCTCCCCACGGGTTGCGCGGCATGCCGTAGGTGGCGTTCTGTCCGGTTGGGCCGAACGCGAACTCGACGGTGTTGACCTTGCCCATGGGGATCGCGCCCGCCTCGCGAAGCAGCCGGACAGCTGTGGCGTCCTCGTCCGGCACGAACTCGGCGTCGAGCGCGGAGCCGGAGGTCGTGGGGATGCCCGCGCTCCAGTAGATGTCCTTGATGCCGAACGGCACGCCGTGCAACGGCCCGCGTGGCTGGCCGGCGGCGAGCTCGGCGTCGGCGGCGCGGGCGTCGGCTATCGCCTGCTCCGAGGTGCGCGTGATGAACGCGCCAACCGTCGGCTCCAGCGCGTCGGCGCGTGCCACGAACTCGCCCACTGCCTCGGTTGCCGAGAGTTCCTTTCCGGCGATCCGCCGCGCGAGGTCGGATGCAGGGAGCGAGGTTATGTCCGTCATTCCACGCCTCCGACCGCTCGCTCGATGGGGATATCGTCGACCGGGATGGCGTCCAGCGGGGCGAGGCGTCCCATCAGCGCCTCCACCTCGGGGCGCAGCTTCTCCAGGTGTTCGGGGTCGGCGGTCAGCCCTACGGCGCGCGCCCACGCCGCGAACGCGTCCGGGGTCAGTTCGGTGGACATCGCAACCTCCATTGCACGGCTGCGCGTGCACGGCTGCAGGCAAGTATAGCCGCTAATGGTGGCGGTGCTGGGGACTCCGGACGCTTTGTATAATGTGCGGGTGAGTATCCCCTTCCGCGCCATTATCTTCGATTTCGACGGCCTCATCGTCGACACGGAGCAGCCGATCTACGAGGCGTACCACACGCTCTTCGCGGAGCTCGGTGCGACGTTGCCGCTGAGCGTCTGGCGAGAGGTGATAGGGGGGAGCACGGGCGCTGCTGCTGCGTTCGTCCACCTGGAAAACAGCATCGGGCGGGAGGTGGACCGGGAGGCGATGCGCCGGCAGGCGCGGGCGATCCGCTGGGAAGGCACGCTCACCCTGCCGCCGCGCGAGGGCGTGACCGAGCTCATCGCAGAGGCGAAGGAGGCCGGGCTCGCACTCGCCGTTGCGTCGAGTTCGACGTTCGTGTGGGTGAACGGCCACCTCGACCGGTTGGGTCTGCTCTCGTCGTTCGACGCCCTCTGCACACGAGACGACGTGGAGGAGACGAAACCGAATCCCGCGCTGTATCAGCTCGCGGTCGAGCGGCTGGGCGTGGAGCCCCAGGAAGCGTTCGCCATCGAGGACTCGCCGAACGGGGTGACGGCTGCGAAGGCGGCGGGGCTCCGCTGCGTCGCCGCGCCGAACCCGCTCACCGCGGGCATGGACCTGCGCCACGCGGACTACGTCCTCCCGTCGATGGCGGGCGTCTCGCTCTCGGACGTCGTGGCGGGGCTGGTGGCCTAGCGCACCCCTACCCCGCCGACGGGGCCCAGAAGGCGAGGCGGCCCTCGGCGATCGGACGGGGCGCTGCATCGCCGACCGCGTCGACGACCCACACCTGCGGCTCAGCGCCCCGCTCGATGACGCCTGCGAACACCAATGTCGTCGAATCGGCGGACCAGACGAGGTGGGACGGCGCGAACTGGTCGAAGAACTGCAAGTGCGTGAGGAAGTCCGCGGTCGGGATGAAGCGCGCCAGCGACCGCGTTTCGCCTGAGGCCGGGTCGACGACGTGCCACTCCATCGAGCCGTCGATGGATACGTAGGCGATGCGCGAGCCGTCCGGCGACCAGTAGAAGGCGGCTATAGGCTCACGCACCAGCGGCTCGCTTGCGCCCGTGCCTTCCTCGTCGACGACGTAGAGCCCGTCGTACAGCACCGCCGAGAGCCGCCTGGTCGCGACGGCGATGCGTCCATCGACGGATGACCAGGCGAAGGCGGCCTCGCCGGGGACGTCCATCAGGGTGACGCGGTCCGTGCCGTCGATGTTCGAGGTGACGAGCTTCCCAACGCCGCTCTCTCCAACGACGTAGGCGATGCGCTCGCCGTCCGGGCTGAAGGCCGGAACGCGGTAGCGGAGCGACGGCGCGTCGAGGTCGCGCGTGGAGCGGTCGCGGGTGTCGTGGAGCAGCAGTTGCTCGCGCCGGTGGACGAGGATGAGCGTGCCGTCCGGCGACCAGACGTGGTAGAGCGGGGCGTCGGCGCTGACCTCGTAGGGTCCGCCGTCGCCGGGTCGGACGGCGAAGAGGCCGAGTCCCTGTCCGGGGCCTCGCGGGGCGACGAACGAGAGCAGCTGCGAGTCGGGGGCCCAGAGGGCGTAGTGCGGAGCGCCGTTGGCGACGAGGCCGATGGAACGCGGGTGTGTCTCGTGCAGCCGCCGCTCCGTCGAACCCTCGGCGTCGAACAGCACGAGGCTGGCGAGTGCATCGCCGCTGACGCCCGGCGTGCGCGAGACCACGACGGCCCTCCCGTCCGGCGACCACGTCGGCCAGGTGTAGCGGATGCTCTGTTGCCGCTGCGGACGGTACGAGACGCTGGTGCCGGACTCGCGGGACTCGCCGGACCCACTGCTGCCGGTGAGGCGTGCAGGGTTACTGCCGTCGCCCTGCACGGTCCAGATGTCGAACTGCGGCCCGACGAGGACGATACGCTGGCTGCCGGCGGGTATCGGCGTGGCGAGCGCCGGCGCAGTGTTCCCGGACGCCTCCGGCGTATCGAGCCCGGGCTCGGCGCTGCCGCACGCTGCGAGGACGAGCAGCCCCGCCACGAGGTACGCGGTACCCAGCAGGCCGCTTATAGGCCTCCCACCGCCCCGCCAGAGTACCCTCACCCTAGCCCTCGCCCCTTGTAGGGAGAGGGGAGCGCAGGCGAGGCGGAGCAGGGTCACGCCCCGTTTACCCGAACCTCCAGGCTGATGTCGAGCGCCGTGACCGAGTGCGTCACCGCTCCGCTGGAGAGCAGGTCGACGCCTGTCTCGGCGACGTCGCGCACCGTCTCGATGGTGATGCCGCCGGACGCCTCGGTGAGCGCGCGGCCCTTGCAGATGGCGACGCCCTCGCGCATCTGCTCCGGCGTCATGTTGTCGAACAGGATGATATCCGCGCCGGCCTCGACCGCCTCGCGCACCTGCTCCAGCGTGTCGCACTCCACCTCGATGCGGATGGTGTGGGCGGCGTCGCGCTTGGCCCGTTGGATGAGCGCGGTCATGCTCTCGCCGCGCGTGGCCATCGCCGCGATGTGGTTGTCCTTGATGAGGATGCCGTCGGCGGTGCTCATGCGGTGGTTGTGGCCGCCGCCCATGCGCACGGCGTACTTGTCCAGCAGCCGCCAGCCGGGGACCGTCTTGCGTGTGTCTATCATCTGCGTGGGCAGGCCGTCGAGAGCGCGCACGAAGCCGTTGACCGCCGTGGCGATGCCGCTCATGCGCTGGACGAAGTTGAGCGCGGTGCGCTCCGCCCGCAGGATGCTCGACATCCGGCCGCGTATCGCCGCGACGTACATGCCGCGCTCGACGGGCGAGCCGTCGACGACGAGGCGCGACGTCTCGAGCGTGGGGTCGGTCTCGCGGAAGACTTCGAGCGCGACGTCCACGCCGGCGAGGACGCCGTTCGCCTTCGGCATCATCAGCGCCTCGCTCGTGAGATCGTCCGGCAGCAGCGACGAGGTGGGGTCGTAGGCAACCTCGTCCTCGGCGAGCGCCATGCGTATCAGATCGCGTGTTCCGTGCCAGTGGTGGAGCATGGTTCACCTCGCGCCAGGTGGAGTCACTCGTGTGGGACGGAATTCTACGGCGACGAAAGGGGCGCTTTGTGACGAAATGCACAAATGTAAGTACGCTTTGGGATGGGAGCGGGGCGTTTGGACCCCTTCTCCCTTGAGGGGAGAAGGCTGGGATGAGGGTGAACCGGCGGGGGGGGGGTGGCGTGGCGCAGCGAGCCGCGCGGCTCGTGGACGCGGAGCAGCCCCGTCGTTCCTGCGGAGGCAGGAACCTCGCCCCCTGTGCGAGCGTGATTGCCGCGCTTGCCTCCCCTGGCGGCCGCCCTGGATTCCAGCCTCCGCTGGAATGACGGAGGCGTGTACTCCGCCAAGGGGCTTCCGCCCCTCTCCCGATGGCGGGAGAGGGCGCGCTAAAGCTCGGCGGGGGTGAGGGTTGGCAGGGACGGGGCGCTCACGCGGTGGTTCGACAGGCTCACCACGAACCGGCATGGCAACGCATGTCGTTCCGCAGCGACGCCCTACACGTTGAAGAAGCGTTTGGCGTTGCCGCCGAGCACCGCCACCTTGTCGTCGTCGGTGAGGCCCGGGTAGTGGGCGAGCTCGTCGATCTCCTCCTCGGCCTTGAGCGCGTCGACCTCGTGCGGGTAGTCGGACGCGTAGGCGAACGGCGTCGGCCCGACGCGCTCGACGAGGTGGCCGAGCGTCCCCTCGCTGCCCTCGCAGCCGATGAGCACGTTCCCGCTCTTGACCCACTCCTCGGCGTCGAGGCTGGATGCGCGGGGGCGGTACTCATCCTCGCGCGCGAGGCGGTCGAGCACGAACGCGAGCCAGCCCGCGCCGCCCTCCATGAACCCGATCTTGAGGTCCGGGAAGCGGTCGATCGCGCCCTGCCGGAAGAACGAGACGAAGTTGATGATGAGCGGCAGCGGGTGGTGGAGGATGTGCGACGCGCCGTTGTCGATGAAGCCCTCCATGCCGAGGTTGAGGTTGGAGCCGCCGTGCAGCGCGAGCACGCAACCGAGCCGCTCCGCCTCCTCGTAGACCGGCCAGTACATCTCGTGGCCGAGGTTCACGGGCAGGCCGCGCGTCGGGAGCATCGCGCCGGGCAGGCCGAGCTCCTCCACCGCGCGCCGGAGTTCCTTCACCGCCGCCGGCACGTTCTGCATGGGGATGAGCCCCATCGGGTGCAGCCGGTCGCTGACCTTGCGGTAGCAGGCGTGGACGTAGTCGTTGAAGCCCTGGCAGACGGCGACGGCGTAGTCCGGGTTCTGGATGATGCCGACCGCGAGCCCCTGGGTGGTGAACATGACCGCCTTGTCGATCTCAGCGCCTTCCAGGAACGCGACCCAGTCCTCGCCGGAGCCCATGCGGTGCTCGCTGGCGTTGACGCGCTCGCGCCCCGCGGCGCCCGACGGGCGCGCCTGCGGCATGTGCATGCCGTCCAGGCCGGGGAAGAGCCTGCCGCCGGCGCTCCGCCCGCCGCGTATGGTGGACTGGAACGGCTCCGGCATGAAGTCTAGCATCTCCAAACTGGCCTCGATGATGTGCCCGTCGCAGTCGACGACGGGGAAGGCGCGCTTCGCCATGTCTCCCTCCTCCTCAGTTCACGGTTCTCGTCGCACGCGGATGGTACAGCGGCGGATGGCGGGTGTACACGGGCGCGTTGGGTCCGTCGTTCCTGCGGAGGCAGGAACCTCGCAGCCTCGCTGTCCGGTTAAGGGGGCCAACGTCCCCGGATTCTGGCCACCTTAATCGCCGGCCCACGAGTAATCGGCTTGTCGGTTTTGGCCACGTGGCCACCTTAATCAGGGGCGTTTCCAAGGCCGTGGCCTGCTTCCCACCATTAAGGGGGCAAGGGGGCCATCGAAAACAAAGTTTCCGCGCCGGAGCCACCCTCACCCCAACCCCTCCCAAAGGGAGAAGGGGCAAACCGGCTGCGGCTGCGAACCATAGATCCGGTTTATGGGTGCTGCCGGCAAGACGGTCATGCAACCAGCGTACGCGGCTGGGGTGCGACCGCGAAAGAGGCGCGTGTCACTGGTTCGGATTCACAGGGATGCACAGGATGGGTGAGCCTCCCCGTTCGTGGCGAGCCATTCCCGTTCATGGTGAGCTTGTCGAACCACGGTCCGGGGCGTCAGTCGGTAACGAGGAGCGCGATGAAGCCGCCCACCGTGGACGCCCAGACTGCGCCCCCGATGATGATGATGGTGGTCTTGAGGTTGCCTATTTCGGCGTGCAACTCGCTGCGGACGCTGTTTATTTCGGCGCGCATCTCGGAGCGGAGGCCCTGCAAGGACTCCGTCAGGTCGCGCAGGCGTTCGGTGACCTGCTCGTACGCGCCTTCGAGCCGGCTGACGCGCTCTGGAATGTCTGGCGTGGCCTGGGTGGTCATGGGCCGGCAGCTCCTCGGTGCAGTATAGCACGCCGTCGCGGGTCTTCAGATACGCCCGTGCCAGCGACTGGCGACCAGCCTACGCGGGAGAGTGCCGACCGCGTAACAAGCGCGTGTCACCAATCCCGGGTTCTGGAGTGCACAGGATAGCCATGTCGACGAGGAGCGTAGGTTTCACGGCGTGGGAAGGGGAAGCTCGCGTTCTTCGAGCCTCCAGGCAGCGTAGGCCAGAGATTGGTCGATGTCTTCTCGCTCGAGGTATGGATAAGCACCGAGGATCTCGGCAGGAGAGCGTCCGGCCGCCAGGGATGCTCTGAACAAGCCTGTCTCCTGCAGCCCCGCCTGTTCACCCCCATCCTAACCTTCCCCCATCAAGGGGGAAGGAATCAGGCGCCGCATGCGCAATCAGCGCAGACTCGCCACTTGTTCAGACTATCCCTAGGAGACCCACAACCGTTCCAACCGTGAGGCGCATACCGCGAATGCACGCCTTGCCGCCCATGACGGCGGGGTCGAAGGTGATCCTGTCGAAGGGTTTCATGGGGTCTATCTCCTCCACATACAGTTCGAGGTGCTTCGTGAGGGTCAACCAGAATGCAGACCGCGGACCTCCGTGCGGGCAGGCCGAGATCTCAGCATGGCGTAACTGTTCAGAATTGACGAGGGAGATGCCTTCGGAGGGTTGTCATTCCGAGCGGAGCCGAGGAATCTCTCGGGGAAGGTTCTTATAAGCGAGGCGCGCACCCGAGAGGATGTTGCGCGCTGAAGCGCGGACTGCGCCTCCGGCTCCGCTCAGCATGACAAGGGCCACCCCAACCCCAGGCTGCGAGGTTCCTGCCTCCGCAGGAACGACGAACTCATCAACTCTGAACAGTTACGGCATGGCGACACCTCTCGCCAAGTGAACGACGCATCGATTATACAGGCAGGCCGGACGCTCACCAGTTGAAGTGCAGCTCGATGATGCCGCCGTCGCGGCGGTCGTCGTTGTCCACAACGGGGTGGTAGCCGTCCTCCCGGTCGCGAGTCACGCGGCGGTAGACGCTCGCTCACATGCGGCGGTACGCTGTTGGTGCATCGTCCTGAGGGAGGAGGAACGCCATGTACGAGGGGAAGGCGGCGCAGGCGGCGGCCCTGTTCCTGCTCAAGGCAGGCGCCCCGGTGCCGCACCTGAAACTGATGAAGCTCCTCTACATCGCCGACCGTGAATCCTACCGGCGCTACGGGGCGCCCATCACCGGCGACGAGATGGTCTCCATGCCGCACGGCCCCGTCCTCTCGCGCACGCTCGATCTGATGAAGGGCGCGGCGCCTTCCGCGCCGGACGGCTGGGCGCGCTACGTCTGCCGCGTGAACCAGCACGCCGTAACGCTCGCCGATGGCGTGACGGAGGTGACCTTCTTTGGAGAACTCAGCCAGGCCGACCGCTGGGTAATCGATGACGTCTCGGAGCGCTACGGCCAGATGAGCCAGTGGGAGTTGCGCGACCTCACCCACGAGTTCCCCGAATGGGAAGACCCGCACGGCTCCTCCAGGCCCATCGAACGCTACACGCTCTTCCGTGCGCTCGGTATGACGCACGAGCAGGCGGAAGCGCTCGTGGAAGACTGCGAGGACCAAGACGCGATAGAAGCGTACTGGGAAGAGGTAGAGGCGCGGGCGAGGCATGCCGGATAGGAAACCGCATTGCTGACGCTCATCAAGGGAGCGGCGCTGTGGATGCCAACGCCCCGCCACCGGAGTAGACGCTCCAACCACCTCTATGTTGCTCTGACGGACCCAGCATCAGTCTCCGGCTACCCTGAAGAGAGCGTGTTACTGGTCAGTGTCTCCACCGACAGGAATAACGCCAACACAGACCCCGCCTGCATCCTCAACCCCGGTGACCATGAGGCCATCACGCGGCGCAGCTACGTTTCCTACAGGTACGCGATTGTAAGCGACGTGGCCGGCGTTCACGCGGAAGAGACCCGGGGACGCATCACCTCAATGGACCCCATCGCTCCGCACGTCCTTGACCGCATCTGTGCGGGGCTGGAACATCACCTCGGACAGCGCCCCGTATGCTTGCGTTCTACCGCGAAGCCGAGCGCCTGCGCCTGAACCCCTAATCGCGTCACCAGTTGAAGTGCAGCGCGATGATGCCGCCGTCGCGGCTATCTCCTTGCACCCGTGTCGGAGGCGGGAATCTCGCAGCCCTTACGACGGACCGGGTCGTCAGTCTGTGACGAGAAGCGCGATGAAGCCGCCCACCGTGGACGCCCAGACAGCCCCCCCGATGACGATGATGGTGGTCTTGAGGCTGCCCGTCTCGGAGTGGAGGGCCTTTACGGATTCGGTGAGGTCGCGCAGGCGTTCGGTGACCTGCTCGTACGCGCCTTCGAGCCGGCTGACGCGCTCTGGAATGTCTGGCGTGGCCTGAGTGGTCATGGGTCGGCAACTCCTCGATGCCAGTATAGCACGCTGTCTCGGACGCTCTGATACGCCCGTACCGCGGCAGAGAGCCAACCGCGTAATAGGCATGTGTCACTGATTCAAGGTTGCCCGGTCGCGTGCCGCGCGGCTGTAGACGTTCGCTCATGTGCGGCAGTACGCTGTTGGTGCATCTGCATGGGAAGGAGGAACATCATGTACGAGGAGAAGGCGGCACAGGCGGCGGCCTTGTTCCTGCTCAAAGCAGGCGGAAGCATGCCGCACCTCAAACTCATGAAGCTCCTCTACATCGCCGACAGGGAGTCCTACCGGCGGCGCGGCTCGCCCATCACCGGCGACACGATGGTCTCGATGCCGCACGGCCCTGTCCTCTCGCGAACGCTCGATCTGATGAGGGGCGCTGCGAACTCCCCACCCAGTGAGTGGGCGCGCTATGTCCGCCGCGTGAACCAGCACGCCGTAACGCTGGCGGACGGGGTCTCGGAGGAGACCTTCCTCGGCAAGCTCAGCCAGGCCGAGCGCTGGATCATCGACGGCGTCTGGGAGCAGTACGGACGCATGAGCCAGTGGGAGTTGCGCGACCTCACGCACGAGTTCCCCGAGTGGGAAGACCCGTACGGCTCATCCAGGCCCATCGGACGCTACACGCTCTTCAAGGCGCTTGGCATGACGCACGAGCAGGCGGAAGCACTCGTGGAAGACTGCGAGGACCAGGAAGCACTGCAAGCATATTGGGACGAGGTGGAGGCCAGCGCGAGGCATGCCGGGTAGGTCCCTTTGCTGACGCTCGCCAGAGGAGCGGCGCTCTGGATGCCGACACCGGGCCATCGGAGCAGGCGTTCCTACCATCTCTACGTCGCCCTGACAGATCCCGCATCGGTCCCCGGCTACCCTGAAGAGGGCGTGTTGCTGGTCAGCGTCTCCACCGACAGGAATAACGCCAACACAGACCCCGCCTGCATCCTCAACGCCGGCGACCACGGGTCCATCACGCGTCGAAGTTACGTTCCTTACCAGTACGCAATGGTCAGAAGTGCGACTGGCATCCATGCGGAAGAAGCAAGCGGACGCATCACTCTGCTGGAATCCTTAGCCCCGGACATCCTTGACTGCATCTGTGCGGGGCTGGAGTCGTCGCCGAACACGCCGGAAGAGATCAAAGCGTTCTACCGTGAGGCTGAGCGATTGCGCCTGAATCCCTAGGCGCGTATAGCTGTTCAGAGTTGATGAGTTCGTCGTTCCTGCGGAGGCAGGAACCTCGCAGCCCTGGCGAACGGGACGAGATTCCCGCCTCCGCGGGAATGACGGGCCTACCCCACGAACTCTGAACAGTTACAGGCGCGTCACCAGTTGAAGTGCAACTCGATGATGCCGCCGTCGCGGCCATCGTCGTTGTCCACGACGGGGTGATAGTCGTCCTCCCGGTCGCGGCCGTCGCTCGGCGGCAGCGCGTCCTGCCAGCCCCCGATCCACGGCAGCGACGCCAGCCACGACCGGACCTCCAGGCGCTCGTGCGGCGACAGCCCGCGCTCGCGGGTGAACTCGTCGAGCATCCGCAGCACTTGCCGCTGCGTGAACGGTATCCAGCTGTTGCCCTCGCCGAACATATAGGCGTCGACGGCGCCCTCGGCTGCCATCTCGCAAGCGAAGTCGTAGACGACGCCCTTGGGCCGTGCCAGGTACTCGATCTTCATAATGCCGATGTCCAATCCCATGACGACGCCTCCCGCGTAAGGTCCGTGGTCCATATCGGACCCGAAAGCGGGTGTCAAGGGGGGTTACTTCGGCAGTTTCGCGGTTGGGTCTCGCTGCGCGTTCGCCTCAATCTGCATTTCACTGTCGAAGGCTGCGGTTAGCAATTCGGAAGGATTCACACCCTTAGCAAGGTCGCCTGAGGCTCGGAAGAATGCTCGTGGATCGAAATCTTCGGAGGGCCCCATTATGTGATGGGCCCTAAGGGAAGCTTGCGTGCATGCGGAGTCAGCGACGCGCGCGATGTCTGGTATCCACTCATCAATGGAACCGACGAGCTTCCGTGTCAGATCCTGGCTAAAGAAAGTCGTGTTGGTAGCCGAATAATGCGAACGAAGTAGACGGGCTATCAGATATATGACGTGGAACGTCGAAAACTTCTTTCGTTTGGCTGAGTTCCGCTCTAGATAGTCCAACATCTGCCATGGCAAGACCAGCTGACTAGCTTTTGTTCCAGTGGGGAAGGCACGTTCGTAGTGCTCGCGCTCTTCCGAATTTCGAATGCCGTCAAACACAAAGCGTACCCTGTCAAGGGCTTCCGAAGGATAGCCCAGAAACGCCAACGACGCTTGCGCCAGCGGCTGCACTTCAACGTGTCGCTTCCTTTTGCCTGTCAGGAACTTTGCTTTCTCTTTAGGTATCAAGACAAATCGCCAATATCCCTGCTTTAATTCATAGTACCAAGGGGGTTGAATCTCCTCAAATTCGTACTGGAGTACGCGCTGTTGCTTCTCAAACGCAGCGTAATCACGGGAGCGTAGCGCGGTCTGTGAATTCGAAGCGATCGCTATGTCTTGTGCTAATGCTGCATCAGCAACGGCTAGTTTCAAATCAACATAGGTCTCCTCAAGCCCCTTGAATTCTCGGTCTGCTTTTGAATTTAATGCAACCGTCGTTTGGCAACCGTTGACAATCTGAAAATTTGAGGCCTTTACTTGGTCGCCGCTAGCTTCAAAATCGTCGCATATCGCGCAGATGCCATTGTTAAGCAGGTGAAACGTCTTTCTCCTGACAGGGTCGTCAAGAGTAGCAGAGATACGCTTATTGACCCGAGCATTAGCAAGAGGGCCTCTGGGATTGGTTTGAAATAGCCTAAATCCCATTCCAGGAGACCGGAACACCTTCACAACCTCGGCAGCAGCTACTGTCGCCCGTAAGGACTTTAGCCCGTCACGCTCAACCATATAATTTGTTCCCGGCTCAAGCGTCAAAGTGACGGTAGGAGAGTCCTCTACAAATCCTGCGCGATACTCCTCAAATTTCCTCGCAATGTCATCCTCATCCAGTAGCTCGAGCAAACAAGGGAACGTGACGCTGCTCCCGTCAGCGAGTTTAGCGGTTCGTTCAGTACTTGCTTTAGACCTAGCAAAACTGTTAGCTGCTGGTGCGAATCCTCCTCGCGAAGCGAATATGAGCCGGACGGAGTAGCTATTCTTGAGCGCATGATCAAGGTCTTGAGCTACATTCTTGATAGATTCGTTGGTGGACCCCTTAACACGCTCAGGATCAAGAACTTCTAGCGGAGACTCCCAAAACTTGGCAACTTTAGCCTCCGGTGCTTTGCCTTCGCCACCCGCACTCTGGTACAAGATGATTGTCTCAGAAGTGTCGTCAACAAACCAACCGTCAATTTCGAGGTCGCCCGACTGATCGATTGCTGTTGCTTCTATAACTTGAGCGTCCGCCATGTTTGGGTCAATTGTTTGCTGGAATGCCGCATGACGAAAAGTCTTGGTTTCATCACCGTCATACCAGGTTGCTGCTAGTTCCTCTAGATGCTCGCGGAACGCTGTCAAGGCATGACTATTCAATTGAACAACCTCCCCCTAGAGTGTTACCAAATCTTATGGGCAACCCCCATAACGGTCAAGGATGGATGGCCTTTGGCCGCGCAATCTGGGCATACCCTGCGATGTCCCTCCCAATTTAGGCAGTAGCCAGCAGACGCAGCACCTATAGCGCAACCAGCAGGTCACTTGTTGACCAAGGCGTGGACGCACTTTGCTAAAGGCGGCTTTCTGCAAACCCTCTGAGAAAGGGTGGGCGCTGCCGCACTACTCATCGCGACCTCTGCAGCCTGAACCCACCCCACTGCCACCTGCCCCTTGCCCCTCCCGACGCCTGCCCCCTACCATGGAACGTCGGAGCAGTCGGTGTCCGGCTCGGCGGATGAGTCCGCCGGGTGGCGAGGCCACTGTTACCAAATGTTACCGAATGTTACCCCCGGAAAAACGCGCCTACGAGTGAACGGGGCGCAGTCAGGAGTGCAATGGCCATCGCAGACCGCATGAAGATCGGCATCGGGTCGCCACATATCTTCCCGGACGGGAACGTGGACATGACGTTCGCAGCCTCATTTGCCCGCCGCGCCGAGGAGTTGGGCTACGCAAGCCTCTGGACCCAGGAGCGCGTCACCGGCTCGCCCACCACGCTCCACCCGCTCTCGTTCCTCGCATGGCTCGCGGGGCAGACGACCACCGCGCGCATCGGCGTCTCGGTGCTCGTCCTGCCGCGCCACAACCCGGTCCTGCTCGCCAAGCTGGCCGCCGACATCGACGTGATGAGCGGCGGCCGGCTCGTGTTCGGCGTCGGGCTCGGCAACAGCGCGTCGGAGTTGCCGATGTACGGCATCACGGCGGAGCGTCGCGTCACCCGGTTCGTCGAGCAGGTGGAGGCGATACGCGCGCTCTGGACGCAGACCCCCGCGGGCCACTCCGGCACGTTCTACGACCTGCCGAAGGCGAACATCGAGCCGAAGCCGGTGCAGCGCCCGCATCCGCCCATCATCTTCGGCGCGAACGCCGACGCCGCCATCGCGCGCAGCATGCGCCACGCCGACGGCTGGATGGGCGCCGGCAGCGGCCCGCTCGCCGACTTCCCGCGCAAGGTGGCGCTCGTGCAGTCCCATCTCGCGGAGGCAGGGCGCGACCCGGCGTCGTTCCCCATCTCCAAGCGGCTCTACCTGGCGGTGGACGACGACGAGTCGCGGGCGCTGCGACGTCTGCGGGAGTGGTTCGGCTACTACTATGGCAACGCTGACAACGCGGAGCACGCTGCCATCTGGGGCAGCGCCGCGAAGATAGGCGAGCTCTTGGAGGAGTGGACGGAGATGGGCGTGAACGAGGTGCTGCTCAACCCCGTGTTCGACATGGAGGACCACCTGGAACGCCTCGCGGACATCACTGAGCTGGCATGAAGTGGGCTCCCGTCGTTCCTGCGGAGGCAGGAACCTCGCAGCCCGGCGGGTGCAGCAGCAGCCGTCATTCCCGCCCTTCCCGTCATTGCCGCGAAGGCGGGGATCCAGACGCGCGGCGCAGACGCGCGCATGCGCAGTCATCGCACGCGGTCGCGCGGTGGGGTATGGGGGCTGGCAGACAGGGCGCCCACGAGGGACGCCCCTACACCAAGCAGGGGTACCCTCACCCTCACCCTCTCCCCTTGAGGGAGAGGGAATCAGACAGAGGAGACGCATGACACGTATCGCGATCGTGGGAGGAACGGGGCCGGAGGGGCGCGGGCTCGCGCTGCGCCTGGCGATGGCCGGGCACGAGGTCGTCATCGGCTCGCGAGACGCGGGACGCGCGGCTGACGCCGCGTCCGGACTGCTGGAGGCGCACCCTCACCCAGACCCTCACCCTAGCCCTCTCCCAGAGGGAGAGGGGAAAGAACAGGGGACGCTCTCGACGGCGGGAGAGGGGAAAGAACAGGGGGGCGGCAACAGGGGGCGAGATTCCCGCCTTCGCGGGAATGACGAAGGTGGGAGCGGGAATGACGAAGGTGGGAGCGGGAATGACGAGGGGGGGTTGGCCATCAGCGGCGCGGCGAACGCAGACGCCGTGAGCAACGCGGACGTCGTGCTGCTCGCGGTGCCGTTCGAGGGGCTGCGCCCGACGGCAGAGGCGCTACGCGAGTCGCTCGCGGGGCGGTTGGTTGTGAGCATCGTCGCGCCGGTCGAGTTCACGGACGGACAGATGCGCGCGCTCAGCGTCCCGGAGGGGTCGGCGGGCGAGTTGACGCGGGACCTGCTGCCGGAGAGCCGCGTCGCCGCCGCGTTCCAGAACATGAGCGCGCGCGACCTGCTCCGCGCCGACCATCCGTTGGAGGGCGACGTCGCGGTGACCGCCGACGACGAGTCGGCGCGCCGCGAGACGATGGCGCTCGCGGAGGCGATGCCGTCGCTGCGCGCGGTCGACGCGGGGCCGCTGTCGAACTCGCGCTACGTCGAGGAGCTGACCGCGCTGCTCGTGAACCTGAACCGCATCCACAAGGCGCACAGCACCATACGGTTCCTGGGGCTCTGATCCCCTCTCCCTACAAGGGGACCTTTGCATAACTCCGTCGCATCCCCTTCGCCCCTCCAACCCTCACCCCAGCCCTCTCCCGCCATCGGGAGAGGGGAGCAAGCAGGGAGGCCCTACGGGGGGCGCCCGGTTCACCCTCACCCTGACCCTCTCCCCTCAAGGGACCTTTGCATAACCCGTCCACACCGCCCCGGAGTACCCTCACCCTAGCCCTCTCCCCTTGTAGGGAGAGGGGATCAGCCCCCCACGGGGCGAGGTTCCTGCCTCCGCAGGAACGACGGACCAGGAGCCCCCAAGACTGCCTAGCGCCTTGTCCCGCGAGCGTTCCCCGAGAGATGTTTCGGCTGCGCTCAACATGACAAGGCCATGGCCGGGACCGTATGGGCCACGCAGTCACCCCCACGCAGTCACCCCCATCCTGGCCTTCCCCCATCAAGGGGGAAGGGACCACGCAGTCACCCCCATCCTGGCCTTCCCCCATCAAGGGGGAAGGGACCACGCAGTCACCCCCATCCTGGCCTTCCCCCATCGAGGGGGAAGGGACTATAAGGTGGGGTTGACGCATACAACGGTGCATTGTGGTGGTATGATTAAGTTGCCTGCTTCGCCGGTGATCGGAGGAGGAGAGGCCCGTGGCGCAGCGTTATCAGCGAGAGATAGAAGAGATACTCGGCCAGGCCGGGGAAGAGGGTAAGGGCGCCGGTCCGGACGGCTCCAAGCCGTCCCGCACTCCCCGCCGCAGGTCCCGTTCTCCGGGGCGCGGGCTCCGTACGCTCACTCGCCCCACTCCCGGCAGACTCCTGCTCGCGGGCATCGTCCTGCTCATCCTGGCGGTCGTGCTCAATGCGCTGGACGCGCCCGGCGTCAGGCCCTTCTTCTGGGCGAGCGTGGTGCTGTTCGTTTTCGCCTACGTCGCCTACTTCACCAGGCCGCGTCGGACGGTAGAACGGCGCTGGCGCGGGCAGCCGATGGACGATCCACAACCTGCCGGCCCCTTCTCCCGTCTGTGGCGGTGGATCACCGGAGGCTAGGTCATGCGCAGCTATCTGTCCCATCTCGAATGCACCGAGACGGGAGAGACGTATAACGCCGACGAACCGCACACCCTTTCGCCCGCTGCTCAGAAGGTCCTCTACCCCCGCTATGACCTCGATGCCGTGCGCCGCGATGTGGACCCGTCGATGTTCGCGTCCCGCCCGCCCACGATATGGCGCTACTTCGAGCTGATGCCCGTGCGCGACGAGTCGAAGGTCGTCTCGCTCGGCGAGGGCGGAACGCCCATGATGCGCGCCTCGAACCTCGAGCGCTCGCTCGACGCGCGCACGCTTTACATCAAGGACGAAGGGCAGAACCCCACCGGCACGTTCAAGGCGCGCGGGCTGTCGTCAGCGGTGTCGCGGGCGAAGGAGCTGGGGCTGACGCGGCTCACGGCGCCGTCGGCTGGCAACGCAGGCGGGGCGCTCGCGTCGTACTGCGCGCGGGGCAGTATGGAGTGCTATGTGTTCATGCCGGAGGACGCGCCTGTGTCGGCCAGGACGGAGGCCGCGCTTGCAGGGTCGCACCTGACACTGGTGAAGGGGCTCATCAACGAAGCGGGGAGGCTGTCCCGCGAGAAAGCGGCGGAACTCGGCCTGTTCGACGTGTCGACGCTGCGCGAGCCGTACCGTGTCGAGGGGAAGAAGACGATGGGGTACGAGATCGCGCAGGACCTGGCGTGGCGTCTGCCGGAGGCGATCGTCTACCCGACGGGCGGCGGCATGGGCCTCGTGGCGATGTGGAAGGCGTTCGACGAGATGGAGCGCCTCGGCTGGATCGGGCCGGAGCGCCCGAAGATGATCGTGGTGCAGTCCACGGGCTGCGCGCCGATCGTGCGGGCGTTCGAGCAGGGCGTGCGTCACGCCGAGCCGTGGGAGAACGCCCAGACGATAGCCGCGGGGATACGCGTGCCGGCGGCGGTGGGAGACTACCTGATCCTGGACGCGGTGCGCGAGAGCGGCGGCACCGCCATCGCGGTGACCGATGAGGAGATACTCGCGGGCATGCGTGAGATGGCGTCGGCCGAGGGAGTCTGGTCCGCGCCGGAGGGAGCGGCCACGCTGGTGGCGTACCGCAAACTGCGGGAGTCCGGATTCCTGGCCCCGGAGACGGAGACGGTGCTCATCGTCACCGGCGCGGGGACAAAGTACACGGACGTGGCGATGGGCGCGTGAAAGCGCTGTAGCCGTTGAATCAGGGGTACGTTGAAGAGCGCCGCACCAACTGCGGCGCTCTTCCGTTGTCCGAGCGATGCCTAGAAGCGGGGTTCGCGGGGGCGGGCCTCGTTGACCACGAGCGCCCGGCCACTCACCGAGTAGCCGTTAAACATCTGGACGGCCTGGTCCTTCGCGGTGTCGTCTTCCATCTGGACGAAACCGAAACCGCGGGGACGCCCCGTCTCTCTGTCCGTCGGGATGTGAACGGAGACCACGGCCCCTGCCTGGGAGAAGAGGTCATGGAGTTCGTCCTGCGTCATCCTGAACGGTATGTTCCCTACAAACAAGCGATTGGTGTCCTCTGCCACTGTATCCTGTCCTCCAAAACTACGCGGCGGCCTAGCGCCGAAAGATTGCCGCCTGTCACACGCTGGTCCAAGCCAAGGCTCAAGATTCGAGCGGAGCCGGTACGACGCGGCGCATTCTAGCCCTATGACGGGCTACATGCAAGCCGCAATGTTTCGCCGTCGAAAATCGCATCGCCGGGTACGACTGCTGCCGGATTGCACGCACGGCGGCTGCCAGCGCTGCGCGGGCTCTGCACGACTGTCGGACATTGCGATGGCGTCGGCCTTTCGTGAATAATGGGGGCTCACTGACGCATCACGGCAGGAGGGAGCGTTCCGTTGCATCCATTCACCTACGTTGCCCCGCGAACATTGGATGAAGCAATCGCCGTCCTCGACCAACACGGCGAGCGGGCGAGGCCATTCGCGGGAGGGACCGACGTTCTCGTCCAGTTGCGCGGCGGGAGGTTCGACCTCGACGCCATCGTCGATCTGAAGGGCGTGCCCGAGGCGATGGCGCTCGCCCTGAACGGCAGCCTGCGCATCGGCGCGGCGGTGCCGTGCTACCGGATCTACGAGGACAGCGCCGTGGCAGCAGCGTTCCCGGGGCTCATCGACGCGGCCTCGCTCATCGGCGGCATCCAGATACAGTCGCGGGCGAGCCTCGGCGGCAACCTCTGCAACGCGTCACCGAGCGCGGACGGCATCTGCCCGCTCATCGTCCACTCCACCGTCGCGGTGGTGCACGGACCGCACGGCGAGCGGCGCGTGCCGGTGGAGGACTTCTGCCCGGCGCCCGGCGCGACCGTCCTGGGCCGTGGAGAGTTGCTCGTGGCGCTGGAGGTCCCGGCTCCCGCGAAGGGGTTCGGCGCTGCGTACCAGCGCTTCATCCCGCGGAACGAGATGGACATCGCGGTGGTGGGAGTCGGCAGCGCGCTGACGCTGGACGCGGACGGCGAGCGCATCGCGTCGGGACGCATCGCGCTGGCCGCCGTTGGGCCGAGGCCGCTGTTCGCGGCTCAGGCGTCGGCGTTCCTCGCGGGCAAGCCCGCCACACCGCAGACGTTCGCGGAGGCGGGAGAGATCGCCTCCACGGAGGCGACGCCCATAGGAGACATGCGCGGCACGGCGGAGCACCGAGTCGAGTTGGTAAAGGTGCTGACGCGCCGGACGCTCGCCATCGCGCTGGGGCGCGCCCAGGCAAATCGCTGAAGAGCAGGTGGGGATGACGCAACAAGAGACACCAGTCCGCAAGGTCCCGGTCGCCTGTACGCTGAACGGCCAGCAGACGGAGTTCCTCGCAGCCCCGTACCAGTCGCTGCTGGAAGCGCTCCGCGAGGTGGTGGGGCTCACGGGGACGAAAGAAGGCTGCAACGACGGCAACTGCGGGGCGTGCACCGTCTCGCTGGACGGGCGCATCGTGGACTCGTGCCTCGTGCTTGCAGCCGAGGTGGACGGCAAGCGCGTGGACACCATCGAGGGGATGGCGCCGCCGCACGGTCTGCACCCATTGCAGCAGGCGTTCCTGGAGGAGGCCGCGCTCCAGTGCGGCATCTGCACGCCCGGCTTCCTGGTGGCGGCGCGGGCGCTGCTGGAACGCGAGCCCCATCCGGACGAACACCGCATCCGTCTCTGGCTGGCCGGCAACCTCTGCCGGTGCACCGGATACGACAAGATCGTGCGCGCGGTGCAGAGCGCCGCGGACAAGACGACGTAGCGCGCCGAACGGCCGCGCCAAGGAGTCGAGCGACATGACTACGACCGCTGACCGTCCCGCACAGGATTTCAAGGTGGTGGGCAGCCGCCCCATCAGGCACGACGGCGTCGACAAGGTGCTGGGCCGCGCTCAGTACGGGGCGGACGTGAAACTGTCCGGCCTCATCCACGGCGCGGTGCTCCGCAGCCCGTACGCGCACGCCGTCATCAAGAAGGTGGACGTCTCCCGCGCGGAGGCCGCTCCGGGCGTTTTCGCCGCCATAACGGGCGAGGACATGCCGGTCACCGCCTCCAAGATGGTGGACATGATGGAGGAGGTGACGAACCTCAAGTGGGCCAGCCAGCGCGTCATGGCGCACGGTAAGGCCGTCTACCGGGGGCATCCGGTCGCGGCGGTCGCCGCCGTCGACCAGAACACGGCGCTGGAAGCGCTGAAGCTCATCGAGGTCGAGTACGAGCCGCTGCAGGCGGTCATCAGCCTGGAAGACGCGATGAAGCCGGACGCGGTGATCATCCACGACGACCTCGAAGGGGACCACCTCGGCGAGAAGGTGTCGCCGACCAACGTAGCGGAGCACACCCGCACGGAGTTCGGCGACCCGGAGGCAGCGTTCGCGGAGGCGGCGCACGTTCTGGAACGCACGTACACGATCGCGCGGGCGCACCAGGGCTACATCGAACCGCACAGTTCCACCGCATTCTGGAGCCCGGACGACAAGCTCTCGGTCTGGACGACCACGCAGGCCCCGTTCGGCGTGCGGAGCAACATGGCCACGGTGTTGAAGCTCCCGCTCTCCGACGTGCGCGTCGTGCCGACGGAGATCGGCGGCGGCTTCGGCGGCAAGATAGGGCTCTACCTGGAGCCGCTCGCCGCGATGCTCTCCCGCAAGTCCGGCAGGCCGGTGAAGATGATCATGGACCGCAAGTCCGTGTTCGACGCAACGGGCCCCGGCCCCGGCGGGCAGGTCACCGCGAAGATGGGCGTCGACAAGGATGGCAGGATCGTTGCCGCGACCGCGGACATCCGCTACATGGCGGGCGCATACCCCGGCTCGTCCATCAGCGCGGCGACAGCGGGCATCTTCGCCTGCTACAAGGTGCCGAACGTCCGCATCGACGCCTACGACGTGGTCATCAACATGTCCAAGACCGCCGCGTACCGCGCGCCGGGCACGCCGCAGGCGACGTTCGCCAGTGAGTCGCTGGTCTCCGAGCTGTGCGAGACGATCGGGATGGACCCGATGGAGTTCCACCTGCTCAACGCAGCCGAGGAAGGGACGCGCAGGCCGGACGGCCCGGTGTTCCCGCGCATCGGCAACGTGGCGTGCATGGAGGCGATCAACAACTCCGATCACTTCAAGAGCGACTTCGAGCGCACAGGGCCGGACGGGAAGCTCCGGGGTCGAGGACTGGCCACGGGCTACTGGAACGGCGGCGGCAACCGCTCATCCGTGACGATCAGCGTCAACGACGACGGCGTGGTGTCGATGGTGGAGGGCAACCCCGACATCGGCGGGACGCGCACGACGCTCGCGATGCAGGCAGCGGAGGTGTTCGGACTGCCGGCGCACGACGTGCACCCCACCGTCGCGGACACGGACTCCGTGGGCTACAACGATCTGACGGCAGGGAGCCGTACGACCTACGCCAGCGGACAGGCGGCGATAGAAGCGGCGCGGCAGGTCGTCGAAGAGGTCAAGAAGCGAATGGCGATGCTCTGGGAGACGGAGCCGGAGAACGTCGGGTTCGAGGACGGCGTCTTCCAGAACAAGGCTGCGCCCGACCAGCGCCTGGCGTTCAAGGAGGCTGCGGGCAAGCTCGGCCAGACCGGCGGCCCTGTCTCCAAGACGGGAACGGTGAACGTCCGCGGCTCCGGCGGCGGCAGTTTCGCGGCCCACCTCGTGGACGTCGAAGTCGACCCGGAGACGGGCAAAGTGCAGATACTTCGCTACACGGCTGCGCAAGATGCAGGCAAGGCGGTGCACCCCTCCTACGTGGAAGGCCAGTTCCAGGGCGGCGCGGCGCAGGGCATCGGCTGGGCGCTCAACGAGGAGTACTACACGAGTCCCGACGGCGTGATGCAGAACTCCAGCTTCCTGGACTACCGGATGCCCACCGCGCTCGACCTCCCGATGATCGATGCGATCGTGGTCGAGGTGCCGAACGTCAACCACCCGTTCGGGGTGCGCGGCATCGGCGAGACGAGCATCGTTCCTCCCGCGCCTGCGGTCGGCAACGCGGTCGCGGATGCCATCGGCGTGCGGATGTACCAGACGCCCATGAACCCCAGCAGGATCATGGAGGCGCTGGCGAACAAGCGGAACGGCAAGAACGGGCGCCAGGACTAGGGCACGCGGCGTGGCGACGGTCTTCCTATCGATTCCGCTCAGGCGCTACACGGGCGGCGAGGCCAACATGGAAGTGCCCGGAGCGACGCTGCGCGCCCTGGTACGGAACCTCAACGAGCGGTATCCGGGCATCGCCGAGAGCCTCGTCAATCCCGACGACGCCGACCGGCTGATGCCGGGGCTCGGGGCCATCGTGGACGGAGAGCCGGCGAACCTGGGCCTGCTGACGCCCCTCGATGAGCAGTCCGAGGTGCACTTCATCCCGGCCATCGCAGGCGGCGCTCCCGTTCCGGAACGGGAGCGGGGCGGAGGCAAGAGATGCGGTTAGCATCGCGGATGTCACGACTGGGGACGGAGACCGCGTTCGAGGCGCTGGCGCGCGCAAAGGCGCTCGAGGCGCAGGGCCACAGCATCGTCTTCCTGGGCATCGGTGAACCGGACTACGATACGCCTGCCCACATCGTCGAGGCGGCGAAGGGCGCGCTCGACGCCGGGTACACGCACTATGTGCCGTCGCCCGGCATCACCGAGGTGCGCGAGGCGATCGCGGCGGACGTGGGGCAACGGCTCGACTACGAGCTGCCCGCGTCCCGCGTGGTCATCACGCCCGGCGGCAAGCCGATCATGTTCTTCACGATCCTCGCGCTCGCGGAAGAGGGCGACGAGGTCATCTACCCGAACCCCGGCTTCCCCATCTACGAGTCGATGATCCGGTTCGCGGGGGCGACGCCGGTGCCGATGCGGTTGCGCGAGGAGCTGGGCTACAACCCGGACCCGGACGACCTCGCGGGGCTCATCAGCCCGCGCACGCGGCTCATCATCGTCAACTCGCCGAACAACCCGTGCGGCAGCGTCGTACCGGACTCGACGCTCCAACGCATCGCGGAGCTCGCCGTGGAGGCGGACGCAGTCGTGCTCTCGGACGAAATATACAAGGACTTCTACTACGAAGGCTCGCATACCTCCATCACGAGTTTCCCGTCCATGTGGGAGCGGACGGTGGTGCTGGACGGGCTCTCCAAGAGTTACGCCATGACCGGTTGGCGGCTGGGCTACGGCATCTTCCCGGAGCCGCTGGTGGAGCCGGTCACGCGCCTGGTGACGAACAGCGTCTCCTGCACGGCGGCGTTCGGACAGATCGCGGCGGTGACCGCGCTGCAGTCGTCGCAGGAGTCCGTAAGGGAGATGGTCAGCGAGTTCAACGAGCGCCGGGACCTCTTAGTGGCGGGGCTGAACGCCCTGCCTGGCGTCTCGTGCCCGATGCCGAAGGGAGCGTTCTACACGTTCCCGAACATCACGGGCACGGGGATGACGAGCAGCGAGTTCGAGCGCGGCGCGCTGCAGGACGCGGGGGTGTCGCTGCTGGCCGGAACGTCGTTCGGGGAGTACGGCGAGGGATACGTGCGCATCTCGTTCGCGAACTCCCAGGAAAACATCCGCGAGGCGCTCAACCGGCTGGGGCACTGGCTCTCGAAGCCGTAGCCGTGCTGGATGGTGTGGAGACGAACCGAGAGCAGCGCTGTATAGTAAGTTGTACGGTGGTTCGCTGAGAACGAGTGAGACAGTTGCATGAACCTGACGCGACCTCATCTGCGGATTCGCAAGTACGATCGGTTTGTGGGAAAGCGACCGTCGTTCTTCGAGGGCGTTGCGTCCGCTTTTGACCTTGCCGGAACCCACGCTCCGCGTCGATATGAACCGGCACCTGATGCGGATGCACTTGCATTGGCCTCGGACTGGGAGGCGGTTGGGAAGGACATGTGGGCAGCAATCATCCGATTCGAAGATGAAACTGGCATCCGCCTCGCGGAGCGTGACAAAGCAGCGGACGCGATTCAATTGAGCCTATGGTGAGGGAAACTGAAGGGGAGAACGTCCCCGAACGTCAAACCCAGCCAGCCCCCTTGTCAGACGAAGGTCTTGTTCAAGCGGCGCGTTTTGAATTCCTCCGTGGTCCGCTGCCTCCCCCCGACATACTGGCAGGTTATGAGGACGTCGTTCCGGGTGCGGGTGAACGAATCCTGCAGATGGCAGAGCAGGAAGCGGCTCATCGTCACAGCCAAGAGAATATGCTCAACAAGAGCGCATCCACTCGTTCCTTGATCGGGGTCCTTGGAGCAGTAGTAGTTGCACTTGCCGGATTTGTTCTTGCAGGGTATGCGTTCTACCTCAATCTCCCGTGGGCAGGTGGCGTGCTCGCTGGGATTGAAGTGGCGACAATCGTGGGGGCGTTCATCTACGGCACTCGCCGCAGCGCTGACTAACCCGCCGATTCGCCCGCAACCTCGTCCGCGAAGCCCAGAACGGCCTGTACGACACGCTCCCATGCGCCGCCTTCGGGTCGCGGCAGGCTGTGCGAGCCGTCCACCTTCTCGTAGCGCTGCAGGGAGGGCAGGCGTTCGACGAGGCGTGCGGTGTCGTCCGGTTTCACGAGCGTGTCGCGTATGCCCTGCACCACGAGCGTCGGGGCGTGCAGGCGTCGCGCCTCCCTTCCTGCAACGATGCCGAGCCTGCGCAATTCGCTCAGCAGCTGCGTCGGGACGACGAACGCGCGCAACTCCGACTGCACGGCGGGGTCGTCGACCTGCAGGTCGGGGATGATGGCGAGCAGGCCCTGCCGTATGCGCTCGTCGGCGAAGTCGGCGCGCCTGAGCGGACGCCAACGCCCGAAGTAGAACCGCAGGAGAGGCCAGAGCATGTGGCTCATCGGCCCGCCGAAGCGCCAGTACGGCGCCAGCAGCACGTAGCCGTCGGCCACCTCCCGCCGGGCGGCGACGACCGACACCGCGGCGCCGAGCGAGTGCCCCACCACGATGACCTTGTCGTGCTCCTCCCGCAACGAGCGCACGCGCCCCGCGACAACGTCTCTCCACTCGGCGTGACGGCGGTTCGGGAGCGTGATGATCTGCGGGCCGAACCCGGGCAGCAGGGGCACGTCTACGTCCCAGCCCGCGGCGGCTAGCGACGCCGCGAGCGGCCGCATGTCGGCTGGTGTGCCGGGGAAGCCGTGGACGAGGAGTGCCGCTCCGCGCATCGCGCCGCGGGCGGACTTACGGAACGGCTGATGCTCCTCCTCCGCGAAGAGAGGCAGGCTGCGCAGGAACGGCGACGGTTCGTACGGCATGGGAACAGGCTACCAGCGGCCAGCGCCTACCGAACGTACATCCCGCCGTTGAGGTCTATGCACGCGCCGTTCAACTGGGCCCAGTGGGGTTGGATGATGTCGAGCAGGACGTGCGCGAGTTCGTCGGCGCTGATGAAGTGGCCGGTCGGCGTGGTACTGCGATGCATGTCCAGCACCGCCTGGGCCGTTCCGTCGTGTATGGCGGTCTCGGTCACCATTCCGGGCGCAACGACGTTCACGCGCGTGCGTGGCGCGAGGGACTTGGCCAACGACTTTGCGAGGGCGTGCATCGCTCCCTTCGTTGCGCCGTAGAGGGGGTCACTCGACCCGCGCTGGCCCGCCTGCGAACCCAGGATGAGGATGTGGGAGCCGTCCGACAGGACAGGGGCGATGCGCTGGATGGCACGGAACTGGCCGGAGAAGTTGACGTCCACGACCTCCGATACCTGGTCGTCCTCGTAGGTCCCAAGCGTTCGACCGAGGGAGAGACCGGGCAGGAGGAGCAGCACGTCCGCCCCTTCAGCGGGCCCGGAGAGGGCGTCGAGGTCGGCGGTCGAGCGCACGTCGGCCCGCACCCAGGTCGCGCCGTCGAGCCCCTGCGGGACGCGGGTGCGGAACGTTCCGCACACCTCGTGGCCGGCGTCGAGGAGCACGCGTATCGCGGCCTGTCCGATGCTCGACGATCCCCCGAGGGCGAATACCTTCATGCGCTGTCTCCTGGTCACGCTCCGGGCGCGGGTGGTGGCGGGCGAGTGGTAGTATGACAGAGTAGGCGCCCCTGTAGCTCAGGAGGATAGAGCAGTGGTTTCCTAAACCGCGTGCCAGGGTTCGAGTCCCTGCAGGGGTACCAGCGCTGACCGTAGACGGCGCCTGTCGGCTTAGGGCGACCTCCTAGCAGCGAGCAGGGCGCGGGCCTTCGATGGGCTGGCCGCAGTTGGAGCAGACGACGCTCACGTCTGTCATCAATGAGGAGCGTACCCAGTAGCTCCTGCGGCGGATGCGCGGGGCGAACCGGTGCTCGCAAGGCTCAGCGCCCGGCGCGCCCCCGCCCGGGGCCGGTGTGGCGGGACGTTTCCAACCGAGTTTCACCGTGCGAGCCCGGCGGGGACGGCTGCGCACTCGGCCACGTCGACGAGTTCGTCCAGTTCGTCGGCGCAGCGCCCACAGCACTTGTCGTCGTAGAGCCCGAGCCTCTCGGCCAGACGTTCCATGTCAGGGTTCGTCTCCGCCCAAGAGGCAGCCAGCTGGCGGATAGATATGCGGTTGCATACGCACACGTACATAGGCGCTCTTCCTATGGCAGCATCGCTTGATACTTAGTACACCCTAAGGGGTAGGCTTGTCAATACATAGAAATCGCCTCATTGCACGCTTGGCAAGCGGCTCATTGCGCGCCACGTCTGCTTGCCCTATGGTTTAGTGAGCGGCACATGCTGCAACAAGGAGGACCCATGAGAGCCAAGGAGGGAGTGGTCGACCGTCTCAATGCCATCCTGACGATCGATCTGACCGCCATCAATCAGTATTTCGTCCAGTCCGAGATGGTGCGGAACTGGGGATTCGAGCGCTCGGCGGAGAAGCTGCGCGAGGCCAGCATGGACGAGATGCGCGACGCGCAGAAGCTCGTGCGGCACATCCTCTACCTGGAAGGACTGCCGAACCTCCAGCGTCTGGGTCCGATCAAGATCGGCGAGAGCGTTGCGGAGAACCTGCAGCTGGACCTCGAAACCGAGGTTTCGGCGCTGGAGACGCTGACCGAGACCATCACGCACTGCGAGCAGGTGGGCGACTTCGGCACGCGCGAGATACTGGAAGACATGGTGCGCGAAGAGGAAGAGCACGTCGACTGGCTGGAGACACAGCAGGAGACCATCCGCCAGGTCGGCATCGAGCACTACCTCGCGCAGAACATCCGGGAATAACCAGACCCAAAGAGACTATCCCCGTTCCTCCGGACCGGGTCCGACTCCGGTCGCAAGCAGACGCTGCCTCTTGTAGTCTCTATGGCCTAACAAAATCAGTTATTGCATACATAGCCGTTCCTGTGGTATCAACTACGCTTGCCTGGACCCGATTCGATCCATGGAGGACGGCTAATGCGCAAGTTTCTGACCCTCTCCGTGTCCCTCGCGGTTGTTGGCGGCCTGATAGCGGCCTGTGGCGGCGGGGGGCCAGACGACGACCTCAAGCGGGACGTCGTACGAAACTACGCCGACGGCGCGCACGCGATGTACTCGAAGAGCCTCGCGAGCGCGGAGACGCTGGACGCGGCGATCGACCGCTTTCTCGCAGCCCCGTCGGCGGTGCGGCTCGACGCCGCGAAGCGCGCCTGGTTGCTCGCCCGCGACGACTACGGCCCCACCGAGATATACCGGTTCTACGACGGCCCGATAGACAACGAGGAAGACGGCCCTGAAGGGCTGGTCAACGCGTGGCCGCTCGACGAGGCGTACATCGACTACGTCGACGGCGATGCAGACGCCGGCATCGTCAACAACCCCGGCGACTTCCCGACCATCGACGCGGACCTCATCGTCTCGCTCAACGAGGAAGGCGGCGAGGCAAACGTCTCCACGGGCTGGCACGCCATCGAGTTCCTGCTCTGGGGCCAGGACATGAACGACGACGGCCCCGGCCTGCGCCCGCTGGAGGACTACACCACGAACGCCAACGCCAGGCGCCGTGCGACCTACCTCGCCACAGCGTCGGACGTGCTGGTGCGTCACCTGCGCGACATGGTCGACGCCTGGGCTCCCAGCGGCAGCGGCAACTACCGCGCGGAGTTCCTCTCGATCGACTCAGACGACGCGCTCCAACGCATCATCACCGGCATCGGCGAGATGAGCAGAGGCGAACTTGCGGGCGAGCGCATGACGGTCGCCTACGAAGCGCGCTCGCAGGAGGATGAACACTCCTGCTTCGCGGACAACACCACGGCTGACATCATCGCCAACGCCACCGGCGTTTGGCTCGTCTACACCGGCGACTACGGCAGCGTCTCCGGCCCCGGCGTGCGGGAACTGATCGCCGCCGAGGACGAGGAACTTGCCCAGCAGCTGGAGGACGAGATACGGCGGAGCGTCAGCCTCGCCAATGCGGTCCCCGCTCCGTTCGATCAGCACCTGCGCGAGGGTGTATCGGATGCGGACGCAGGACGCCAAGCGGTCCTGAACACGATCGTTGCGCTGGAGAACCAGACCGACACGATCGTTTCGGCGGCGGAAGCTATCGGCATCACCATCAGCGTCAGTTAACCTGATGCAGTGAGCGACGGCTACGCAACGGGGATGAAGTGCGTATCGAGGTGGCTGGCAGCGGCGCTGCTGGCCACCTCGGTCGCTGCCTGCTCGCAAGGCGACCGGATAGACGAATCGCTGCTGTTCGATGAGCGTCTCGGCGGAGAGACGACCGCGTTCAGCAGCGGGAAGAACGCATTCGAGTTGTCCGCGCGCAATCTCACCAACGAGGAACGCCGCAGGTTCGAGGTGGGAGACAGCTTCTTCAACCAGAACTGGGTTACCGCGCCCGCATCGACAACGGCGCGCGACGGCCTGGGCCCCACGTTCAACGCCCTCGCCTGCGCGTCGTGCCACACGCACGACGGGCGCGCAAAACCACCTGAGAACGACGACGACCCGGAGCGCGGCCTGCTGCTGCGGCTCAACGTGCCCGGCCCGGACGGCCCCGTGGACGACCCCGTCTACGGCGGGCAGTTGCAGGACCGGGGCATCCTCCGCGTTCCCCCGGAGGGCCGCATCAGCATCCGCTATGAGGAGATGCCGGGCGCGTATCCGGACGGAACGCCGTACTCGCTCCGCAAACCCACGTACTCGATAGAGGAGCTGGCCTTCGGCCCGCTGCACCCCGACGTGACGATCTCGCCGCGCGTCGGGCCCGCCACCATCGGCATGGGGCTGCTGGAGGCGATAGCCGCAGAGGACATCCTGGCCCTGGCGGACCCGGACGACGCGGACGGCGACGGCATATCGGGCCGCCCGAACATGGTCACCAACCTCAGAGCCGGGGACGTAGCGTTGGGCCGGTTCGGGTGGAAGGCCGGACAGCCCACGGTGGAGCAGCAGTCCGCGGGTGCCTTCAACGGCGATATCGGCATCACCTCGGTGCTCTTCCCGGACCAGAACTGCCCCGCACCGCAGCAGGTCTGCCTAGACGCTCCCAACGGAGGTATGCCCGAGATCGAGGACGAACGACTGACCACGGTGGCGTTCTACGTTCAGACGCTCGCCGTGCCCGCCATGCGCGACGTGGACGACGATCAGGTGCGCGATGGCGCGCAGCTGTTCGCACAGGCCAACTGCATCGCCTGCCACACTCCGCGACACGTGACGAGCGCATCGCACCCCGTGCGTCCGCTGCGGGAACAGACCATCTACCCCTACACCGACCTGCTCCTGCACGACATGGGCACAGGGCTCGCCGACGGGCATCAGGAGGGCCAAGCCAGCGGCAGCGAGTGGCGCACGCCGCCGCTGTGGGGCATCGGGCTCGTGAACACGGTGAGCGGGCACACGATGTTCCTGCACGACGGGCGTGCACGAGGCCTGGAGGAAGCCATCCTCTGGCACGGCGGCGAGGCGCAGGCTTCCCGCGACGCATTCACGCTGCTCTCCGCCGATGAGCGGGCCGCGCTGCTGCGCTTCTTGGAGTCGTTGTGATGATCGGCGCATCGCGTGCTCTGCTGCTGTTCGGGACTTTCGTGGCCGCGACTGCCGCCTGCGGTTCGAGCGGACCGGACGAGGCCGAGGTCCTCGCCGGGATCACGGACGACGTCATCGTGCCGAGTTACGAGGCGCTGGCCTCAGAGACGTCCGCGCTGAGGGATGCGCTGGCCACGCTCTGCGCCGCCCCGTCCGACGCCGCGCTGAGCAACGCACACGAGGCGTGGCGTCGCGCCCGCGCGGCGTGGGCCCGGTCGGAGGCGTCGGGGCTCGGCCCGGTGCTGGACAGGCGTTCGGTGGGCGTCGTCGCGTGGGCGGTAGTCCAGCCTGAACGGATAGACGCGTTCCTTGCTGCCAATCCCTCCGTCACGACGGACGTGGTGCGTAACAACATCTCGTCCACGCAGCGGGGGCTCGGTGGCATCGAGTATGTGCTGTTCGCGGACGATGCGCCGTCGTCACTCGCCGCAGACGCGGGACGCTGCTCCTACCTCACCGCCGCGGCCCAGGTGGTTGCAGACGAGGCTGCGGGCATCCTCGACGATTGGACCGTCGGAGGCGGTTCGCCCTACAAGGACCACTTCGCCGGACGCTCCGCCGAACCGGTGGACACGAGCGAAGCCGTGGCGGAGGTCGTCCGCACGCAGGTGTTCCTCATCCGCACCATCGTGGACATGCGGCTCGCGGGAGCGCTCGGTCTGCGGGGCGATGCCGACCCGACCGCGATACCCGGCGGCGCAGGTCGGAACGCACTCGCAGAGTTGCGCAACCAGGTGCTGGGCATGCGCGACGTGTACGAAGGCGCGGAGGGCGGACCCGGCATCTCCGCGCTCATCGCGCCGCTCTCCGAGGACGCGGACGAGCGGATGCGCGCTCACTTCGAGGCGTCGCTTGCCGCGATAGACGCCGTGGAGGGACCGCTGCGCGAGGCGGCGGCTGAAGGCTCCGCGCAGGCGGTCGCAGTCTACGAGGAGTTGATGGCGCTGCAGGACACGCTCTCCACGGAGGTCGTCAGCCTCCTCAGCGTGTCTGTCGGCTTCAGCGACGCGGACGGCGACAGCCTCCGCTAACGCTCAGGCGGCCCCGGCAGCACCCACCACTTCAGCCAGATGCCCGGCTCCACCTGCGCCAGGTCCACCGCCGGGTCGATGAAGCGCGCAGCCTGCCGTCCGTTGAACGCGACGGAAACGTCGGCCCGCACCTCGGCGTCCGGTACGCCCCTGTCCGCGAAGTCGCGCGCGATGAGGTGCGCGGTCGACAGGACCATGTCGGGGTGGGCCGCCATCCGTTCGGCCTGCAGCGGCGACAGGTACTCATCCGGGTAGACGAGCCGCTCCTGGCCTGTTGCCGGGTCGCGGACGCGGAACTGCGCGTGGCCGGTCTTCTCCGTGAGCAGCACCCGCCAGGAGAAGCGGTAGCCGTCCTCGTTCCAGCGTACGTTGCCGGGGTACGCCCAGTGCCGCAGCGGCATGAGCACCTGGACGAGCGCGAACAGCACCAGCGCAGCCACGGCGAGGCGTGCGCCCCAGGAGGCGTTGCTCTCGTGCGGGGAGGCCCTTGCGTCACCCATAGCGCAGCCCCGCTCCCCACCGTGTGCGCTACCCTGCGCATGCGCGCGTCTGCTCCGCGCGTCTGGATTCCCGCTTGTGCGGGAATGACGGGACCGCAGGCGCAGGCCTGCGCTGACGCGCAGGGGCCAGTCCGGCGGGAAGAAGATGAGGGCAGCCGTCATCATGATCCAGGGGAACATGCCGATGGGGAAGAGCAGCCACGTCAGCACGTGGAAGACCACGACGACGGCGTACGCCCACGGTCTGCTGCGTCTCCACAGCAGCCAGCCGACTATCGTGAGGTCGAACGCCGCGCCCACCCAACTCATGGCATAGGCGGTCCAAGGCTCCTTGAGGAGCGGCCCGATGAGCAGTACGTCGCTGCTGTTGTACAACCAAATCCGCAGCGGCTGCGCGTGGAGCAGCCAGTCCGGGTTCAGCTTGGCGATGCCGGAGAAGAGGTACACCGCACCCAGCTGCGCCCTGAGCGTCCACACGACCCATACGGGCACCGTTCCGTTCAGCGGGTGCGGGTTGCGCCGTGCGTCTAGCGAGGCCGTGCGGTGCAGCGGCATGAAGAGCATGAGCAAACTGAGCAGGCTCACGAGGTAGTAGTGGTTGAGGTAGGTCGTCTTGTCCAGCAGTTCCACCCAGGTGAACAGGAGGAAGAACGCGGCGATGGAGAGCCGGTAGCGGTAGCCGAGTGCCACGCCGAGGCTGGCGAGTCCGAGGAGCGCGAAGTGGACGTACATCCCCCAACCGGGCAGGGGCTGCACCCACCAGAAGCCGGAGTAGGTGAAGTGGTGCTCCGGCGCTATGTAGAACTCGTCTATCCAGCCGCGCGCCGCGAAGCGGATGACGGCAGCGACGCCGAGCAGCCCGAACGCGATGCGGAACGCCGCCGCCGATGCGCCGCTCACGGGACGCGAACCGGCTTCGGCGGCGCGGTCGAGCAGCCGCGTCACCGGCAGCGTGCCGTACGCACGAGCGAGCCTGGCGGGGCCTAGCATCATGGCGCGTAGTCTAAGTCAGCCGGGTCAATGCTCTGTTGCACAAGAATCCCCCGTGCGAAGCGCACGAGGGACTCTTGTACACGAACAGGCGGGACATGTGGGAGGATCTACACGTCTTCGCCCATATCATGGTCGGGGTGGTTGATCTCCCCAGCCTTCCAGTAACCCTGCGTCCGCAGCATCGAACGGTCGAGTCCGCGCTCTTCGATGAAGTGCCTGCGTATCTCTCGCATGATGGTCGCCTCGCAGCTGACCCAGACGCGGCCCTCTCCCTCAGGCAATTCGGTCCCGCGCATGGCGTCGGCAAGCATCCGGCCCGGGATCTCCTCCGGCGCTCGGTGGAGCCACCGCACCTGCATCGCTGCGAGCGAGGTCAGTTCCTGTTCCTCGTCCGCGTCATGTACTTCGGCGATGACATAGGCGCGCGTGGAAGGAGACAGCGCTTCGAGCACCGTGGCTACGGCGGGCAGCGCGGCCTCGTCTCCACCGATGAGGTACCAGTCAACGTTCTCTTCAGGGAAGTACGTGCCGCCTGCGTGTGCGCTGATGACGACGGTGTCGCCCTCCTTCACGCCCGCTGCCCAGTCCGAGCCGGGGCCGTGATCGTGCAGGGCGACGTCCACGTCCAACTCGCCACTCTCAGGGTCCCACCGGCGCGGGGTGTACGCTCGGCTGGCAGGACGCGGCTTGTCCTCCGGGAAGGCGTTGCCTTCCGGGCCCACGGCGGGCAGGACGAGTTTCCCGGTCTCGCCGTCCGGCAGATAGACGCGGAAGTGTTCGGCGGGGCCCTTGGACTGGAACCCTTCCATCTGTTCGCCGCCGAAGGTGATGCGCACCATACGAGGCGTGAGCCGGGTGACGCGCCGCACTTCGACGACGCGAGGCGGAGGACGCTTGCGTGGGGCTGATGCTGCTGCGTTAGCTGGGGTCGAAGATGTCATGTAGTTCTCCTTGTGTATGTACGTACGTGCTGTCTCTTCCTGCTTATCGAGACCCCGACGACTGCCGGGCGCTCTGGACGAGTTGGAAGCCGTTACCTTCGGAGTCCGCCAGGTGGGCCAGGATGATGCCCTCCCCGGCGCGCTCTTCAGGGTCCCGCATGATCGTGCCGCCACCGCCACGCACCTCCTCGCATGCTGCGGCAACGTCGGAGACGGTGAACGCCAGGCCGGTGGGGCGGTATTCGGCGTTGCCGCCGCCGTGCAGGGCCACCGCTGCATCGCCGCCGCCCAACTCGGCCCAGTCGTCCCCCGCCTGCAACCGCAGCTCGAGGCCGATGACGTCCCTGTAGAACGCTATCGCTCGATCCATCTCCTGGGCCATCAGCACAAAGACGACTCTCTGAATATCCACGTGGGCCTCCTCGTTGACGACGTCCTGCGGGTTACCGGGCCACTTCCTACGCCGCTCCAACCGCAGCAGGCCACTCCACGACCTCGAACGAGAGCAGCGTGGCATGCGTTGCTACCGGTTTCTCGCCGTCCGTCTTCGCGTGGCCGCGGCGGAACTCATCGCTGTTCACCCAGCGCTGGAAGTCCTCCTCGGAGCGCCAGCGCGTGTAGACGTAGTAGCGGGTCTCTCCCTCCACGGGGCGGAGCAGCTGGAAGCCTTCGAAGCCTTCCATGTGCTCCACCTCGCGTACGCGGTTGCCGAACCGCATCTCCAGTTCCGGTCCGCCTCCCTCGGCGGGGGTTATGGCATTTATCTTCACGACGCTCATGTTTCTCTCCTTTCTAGTTCTTCCCCGTTGATGCCACCGGGGTATCCCATACGGGAATACCCATCGACTCTTCTTCGAACGACGCCAGCACGACGGGTTTGTCCGTCTGGGGATGCGACATAACCATGACCTGCTGGTTGAACACGGCGGACAGGAGGTCCGGGCAGAGGACTTCCTCCGGCCTGCCGACCGCAACGACTTCGCCCTCCGACATGACCATGATCCTGTCCGCATAAGCACCGGCGAGATTCAGATCGTGGAGCACCGCGAGAACGGCGCGTCCGTCGTTGGCGAGTTGCCTGCACAGCGACATGACCAACTGCTGATGGCCGATGTCCAGGGCGGCTGTTGGCTCATCCAACAAGACGACAGGCGTGTCCTGGGCGAGGACGCGGGCAAGAGAGACCCGCCGCTGCTCGCCTCCAGAAAGCGTGGGGTAGAGACGGTCAGCCAAGTGCAGCACCTGGGTGCTCTGCATAGCGCCCTCCGCCAGCGCATAGTCGGTCTCGGTGGGAGACCTCCATCGCGGGATATGCGGGTGCCGCCCCATCAGCGCTACCTCACGCGCGGTGAACGGAAAGCGCAGGGGCGTGTGCTGGCTGAGCATCGATCGCAGACGGGCAAGGGCGGCGGGCTTGGTGGCGCGCACCGCGTGGCCGCACACTTCGACCTCGCCTTCCATGGGCGCCAGGTCGCCGGCCAGAAGCGCGCAGAGTGTCGACTTGCCGGCACCGTTCGGGCCTACGATCGCAAGCATCTCACCGGGGCCGAGGTCGACCTTTACCTTGCTCACGAGGGTCCTGTCCTGCACGGCGTAGCTGACGCGATCCGCTCTCAGACCCGGTGTCATTCCGTACCTCCCCACTTCGAACGCGTCCGGTGGACGAGCCACAGGAAGAAGGGGCCGCCGACCATTGCGGTGACGACTCCGAGCGGCAGTTCCGCGGGAATCACGACGGTCCGGGCGAAGAGGTCGGCCAAGAGCAGCGCCGTCGCTCCGCCAAGGATGCTGGCGGGCAGGAGGAACCGGTGGTCCGGCCCAACGACGAGCCTTATGACGTGCGGCACGACCAGCCCCACGAACCCGATGATGCCTGCCACCGAAACAGCGGCCCCAGTGACGAGAGCGCTCAGGCCGATCACACTCAAGCGTACGCGTTCCGTAGACACCCCCAGGTGCCGGGCCTCCCGGTCTCCGAGGGTCAGAAGGTTCAGCGAGCGGGCCCAGAACGGCAGGAGCACCAGGCCTATGAGGAAGAATGGCGTGACCGAACTGACTACGGGCCACGTCGCTCCTCCCACGCTGCCAAGCGTCCAGAACGTGATGCTGCGCAACTGGTCGTCGTCTGCGATGAACGTGAGCATGCCAGTAGCCGCGCCCGCAGTGGCGTTCACGGCGATCCCGGCAAGGATCAGCGTCGTCACTTCAGTCTGGCCGTACGTCCTCGCGACCATGTAGACGATGACGGTGGCGATGAAACTGCAGACGAACGCAGAGACTGCGATGCTGGTTGCGCCGAATATGGTGAAGCCAAGGACGATCGCGCCGACGGCGCCGACGGCCGCCCCGCTGGACACGCCGATAATGCCGGGCTCGGCAAGAGGATTCCGGAAGACGCCCTGCAGCGAAGCTCCCGCCACCCCCAGGCTCCCACCGACCAGGATGCCGAGGACAACCCGGGGCAGGCGTATGTTCCAGAGGATGGCATCGGTCCGCGGCTCGAACGAGGCGCCCATGTCGATCCCTGCATGGCTGAGCAGGATCGAGAGCGCCTGGGCCGGTGGAATCTCCACCGCCCCCATGCCGACGTTCGCGAACAGGGCGGCGACAAAGAGCGCCAGCATGACCATCAGCAGCGTAGAGGCAGTGAGCCGGGAGGAGTTCCCGCCCCGGCCCGCCGCCTGCTGAAGCGCCCGCAGCCGCGTCAGCGCTCTCGCTCCGATCATTGCCATCATTGGGCCGGCGCCAGGTCCGGGTGGAATACCCTCAGCAGGTCCATCAACACCTGACCCATACGAGGGCCGCCGCCGCCGAAATACTGGTCGTCGAAATCGAGGATGCATCCTTCCTTCGCGGCGGCGGTCTCTCCCACGCCGGGGATAGTGACGATCCCTTCACGCCCGCCGACCGACTCGAGTCCCCGGGTGAGCACGACGATGCAATCAGGGTCTGCTGCGGCAAGGGACTCGGCCGTCAGCGGTATGGTTATCTCCGTTACCCCCAGGGCCGCCCCGCCGCTGATCGCGCCGCTGGCCTCAAACAGCTCGTGGCTCAGGTGTCCCTCTCCGCCCAGGAATAGCGTGTCGAGCCCGCGCATGTAGAGGAACACAGCGGTTGGCTGTTCCTGCGCCTGGGCCGAAAGTTTCTGGACCTCGCTGATCTGGGTTTCGAGCTCTACCGCGAGCGCCTCGCCCCTGGCGGGGACTCCGAGCGCCTGGGCGATCCCACGGATCTTCCGAGCTCCTCCGTCGACGGTGGTCACTACTTTGAGGACCACCACCGGCACGCCCGTGGCCCGAATCTGTTCGAGGACTTCCGGCGGGCCAGCGTGGGTATTCCCTATGACCACGGTGGGATCCATGGAGAGGACGCCTTCGGCGCTCAGCCTCCTCTGGTAACCGACCTGCGGGAGCTCCGTGGCCTCTGGGGGGTAGGTCGCACTGGTATCGACCGCGACGACGTTCTCCCCGAGCCCGAGAGCGTAGACCACCTCCGTAAAGTCGCCGTTCATGACGACGATACGGCTGATGTCCTCCACGACTACCTCGTTCCCGTAGACATCCACGATAGAAGCAGGCAATACGGGACCCGCAGGGAGCGCCGGTTCAGGCGTCGGCGTGGGCCGGGGCGCCGGTGTCGCGGTTGCAGGGGGTGGGGCAGGGGTCGCTGTGGGGACGGCGGTGGCTGCGGCACGAGGCGGGACCGGCGTCGAGGTAGGGGCGGAGTCTGCGCCGCAAGCGGCCAGCACCAACACGAGGGCAAGCGCGCCGACGCCGGCGGCAGGTTTCAGAAGGGACATTCTCATCATCTCTGGTTCCTTTCTGTGGCGTTCAGCACGCGAAGCCGTCGCTCGTTCCGGCGGAGTACGCATGCCGCTCGCACCAGGTGGTTCTGGCCCCGCTTACGGCATGGGGGCCCCTCAGGAGAAAGGGGAGCCGCACAGGCCGGGATGGCTCTGCCATCAAGAAGGGCAGGCCGAAGCGGAGGCCGATCAACAAAGCATCGGCCGGGTCGGTCGGAGTGCGCCAGATGAGACCGCCGGATACGAAGACGAGGGAGAAGAAGGACATCTCTTCGCGAAGCTCCACGTCCACCTCGGTCATCTGGCCGTCGTGGAAGACGTTGGCCATGCTCCACTGTTCGAAGAGGCTCGGGGTTACCCTGGGCCTGAGCAAAGCCGCTCTGATAGGCGCCGCAGCCTCGTCAGCGACCTCTATGCTGAGAGCAGGGCTCGAGGGGACTTCGAATATGACTGCGGTCGTGACGCCGCAGCCAGGGTTCGTAACCTCCACTGGTCTGATCTGAATCATGGTCGCCTGTTTCTTCGCGGAGCAAACCGGAAGTATGTATATCCTAATAGTTTTATTCTGTATACACAACTATAAACGCTACGTCAACCCCAATCGTCCGGCTGCGGCAATCCTACTGTGTGGTCAGCGCGGCTGATGGCGCTGGCAGCTATCTAGAGACTGCGGACCTGAGGAGAGGGCAAAGCAGTCGCAAGAGACGTAGAGCAAGCTGAGGAGTAGCCTGAGAGAGAGCTGTTGTCCTAGAGGCGGCAGGCCATTAGGACTGGGATCAGCGGACCCCTTGAGGGTTGATGGCCAGGGCCTTCAGGAGTCTTCCGTCTCCCAACTACGCTACGCAGTTGTGAGGTGTGGTTACCCATTCACCCAGGTCGACTGCCCATGGGTACTGCAGTTGGTTGCTATTGTCTAGCCGCAATGAGGCCCCCCCGTTGCCACGAACGTCCCTGCACTGGCCGGGGAGAGGGGATGCTCGATGTGCTTGTCGCTGGTTCGGCCGACCAGGCATAGACTGGAGTGCCGCTTCCCACTGGAACGTTCGCAGTACAGTCTCCCTAGGGGTACCAGCGCTGACCGTAGACGGCCCCCTGAAGTGGCCGACATCCTCCCCAACCCTTCTGCGCTTCGACGTTTGGGGGGGGTTCTGGCCACCCATAGATGCGCGATGTACACTCACGGCGCATTCTCAACCCCAGCGTGCGGAGGGGTTATGACGGAACAAGCGATCGGCCGGTTCAGGTGGTCCCGTGAGTCCACTCCCTATGAGGTCTTCATGTCGGAACAAGGGGTGCCGGTCGTGCGCGGTATGGGCATCTACGACGTGCGAGACATCACCCTGGCGCCGTGGAAGCGTATGGGGGGACGGGGGGCGTTCATCGAGTTGGACGGCGCCTCCGGGCTCAGGGGCATATACGTGCTGGAGATACCCGCTTCCGGCGCAACGCCGCCTGAGCGTCACATCTACGAGGAGGTCTTCTACGTCGTCGAAGGGCGGGGGAGCACCGAGATCTGGGTCGATGATGAGGCCGAAAAGCAGGTTTTCGAATGGAGGACCGGAGCGCTCTTCACCGCACCGCTCAACACATTCCATCGCATCGTCAATGCAGCGTCCGAACCCGCGATCGTGCTCGCAGTGACCAATGCGCCGCCGCTGATGACGCTCTTTCGAAACGAGGCATTCATCTTCAACACGCCTTTCCACTTCAAGGACCGCTTCGATAAAGACCCGGACTTCTTCAGGTCGGTGGAAGAGATCGCGACTCGCCCCGACAACGGCCGGTACCATTACATGGGCAACATCATCCCGGAAACGGTCAACTCGGAGGTCCCGCTGGACGGCCAGCGCGGATCGGGACACCGCCACTACACGTGGAACATGGCGGGGAACAGCAGCTCCGGGCACATCGCCGAATACCCAAGCGGCCGGTACTCGAAGTGCCATGCGCACACCTCAGGCCCGGTGCTCCTCTGCCTCAGAGGGCAGGGATACACCATCACGTGGCCACGACTGGCGGGCACGCGTCCGTGGGAGGAGGGAAACGGCCACCTGGTGAAGCGGCAGGACTACGTGCCGGGTGGCCTGGTGAGTGCGGCTCCGGGAGACGCAAACTGGTTCCATGGCCACTATGGCGTGGCCCAGGAGCCGCTGCGCGTATTGGCATTCCTGGGCACCGGCCTTCCGCGAGGCGCCCACCAATCGGCTCCCGGCGAGGAGACCATCAGCCAGAACGAGGACGTGAGCCGGGGCGGAGGCTCGATCGACTACTCGGATGAGGACCCGTATATCCGCAAGATGTACGAGGACGAACTCGGTAAGCACGGCGTGCGGTTCGACATGGCCGAAGGGCTTTACCGGTGAAGTTGCACCAGTAGTGGAGTACGATTCTGCCAAACGCCGGTGACGGTTGACCTGTGCGACGGGGGAATGGGCCCAGTTGAGGAGGCGTGGTCATGGCGACGATGGAGCGCACCAGAGACGGAGTTTCTTCGCGAAGTAACGGCCGACCTGTACACCTGAGGCCGAGCGACATCAGGGCGCTGGTCCCGCCACTGGGGCTCAGGGAATACTGGTTCCCTGCCCTCGAGGCGAAGAAGGTCAGGAACAAGCCAGTTGGCCTCAAGCTCCTCGGCGAAGAGCTCGTCTTCTTCCGCGGCGAGAACAACGAGGTGAAGGCCCTGTGGAACGTATGCCCTCACCGTGGCGGCTCACTGATGCACGGTGACTGCCACTACGCCGGCACCATCTCGTGCCCCTACCACGGTTGGACCTACGACGGAGAGGGCAACGTGCTCGCGGTGCTCCCCGAGGGGCCAGACTCGCAGGTCCCGGGGAAGGTCAAGGCTCGCGCATATCCGACCCGGACGCTGAAGGGGATGGTGTTCGTGTGGATGGGCATTGGAGAGCCGGTGCCCATCGAAGAAGACGTGCCCCCGGAATTCTTCGACGACATCACCCAGATCCTCTACCGGACCGAATACTGGCCGGTCAATTGGAACGTCGCACTCGAGAATGGCGGCGACGCCCACGTGCCCTATGTCCACCGGAACTCGTTGAAGCAGCTCATCCACCCCATGCCCGGAAGCGGGCCGATACCGCAACTGAACAAAGTCGTGCCTGGCAGGGCGGTTATCCTCGATCGTATGGCCAGGCAGGGAGGCCGGCTTGCGGGCAGCGGCGCCTGGCCTCAGCACTACTTCCCTGCCCTCGGCGGCAAGTGGCCCAAGCACCGGTGGCGCACGCGGTGGTCCTGGGTGTTTGGCCCAGCGCGCAAGCGCGTTTCCCGGCGCCCCGCCTGGGACTGCCCACAGCAGGAGTGGAAATCGGGGCACCACCTGCCAGGCATGTTTCGCAACGACCACCGCACCGACATGTACACGAGGAACTCCGTCCCGGTCACGGAAGGCCTCTCGCGCCAGGTCTACTTCAAGGCCACACGGCCGAACAGTTGGGTCGGCCGGGTCTATGAGCGGGTCCACTTCACGTTGATAGGGCGCTGGATGCAGGTGACCAACTTCTCACGCCAGGACTTCACGGCGGTTGCTCCGCAGCGGTACGACACTGCAGAACACCTCTCCGCGACAGACACGCACCAGGTGCTCTGGAGACGTCTCGTTCTGCAGGCCCGAGGCATGATGAGCCAGGACGAGGCCTACGGCGTGGACATCTCACCGCCGGAGCAGTTCAACTTCGAGCGGCAGATGGAGTCCGACATGGAGCTTCAGAAACCAGAGGAGTTGTTCAAGTTCCAGGTATGACGGCCGCCGACGCGGGCCGCAATCAAGGGTCCCGGCAGTTTGACACGCCCCCCCGTGTGTCCCTAGAGTGCGGGGGAGTATCGAGAGGAGGCGCAGCGCAATGCCCATAGAAGTCATCGACACGAAGGCGTTCGGCCACGAGACGAAGAAGCGCACCGTGGTATTGGACACGAACCGCTTCCACGCGTGGGTGCACTACTACACTCCGGGCCAGATGGACGAGATGCACTGCCACAACCAGGACCAGACGTTCCAGGTCATCGAGGGGGAGTTGACGATGAACTTTCCGGATGGCGGGAACGCGGTGCTCACGTCCGGCATGATGGCCACCATCACCGGCGGCTCCTTCTACCAGTTGCTCAACTCCGGCGATGCGCCGCTCATCATGATCGGTACGCGGTCCGGCGCGACGAAGGACACGGTCAAGGTGGAGCACGGCACCGGCCGCATCATCAACGAGACCGTCTTCACAACGGTGAAGCGGTAGGGTTACCTCACTCCTCGTAGCGGCGGAACACCAGGCAGGCGTTCTGTCCGCCGAAGCCGAAGCTGTTGGAGAGCACGGTCCTCACATCGGCTTGGCGTGCCTCGTTCGGCACGTAGTCGAGGTCACAGGCAGGGTCGGGTGTCGTGTAGTTGATGGTGGGGTGGATGAGGCCGTGCAGGATGCTCTGTATGCAGGCGATGGCTTCCATGCCCCCTGCGCCTCCAAGTGCGTGCCCGATCATGGACTTCGTTGAACTGATGGGGATCTTGTAGGCCGCGTCGCCGAACGCGCGCTTGATGGCGAGCGTCTCCGATGCGTCGTTGAGCGGAGTCGATGTGCCGTGAGCGTTGATGTAGTCCACCTCGTGCGGGCCGATGCCCGCGTCCTCCAACGCCCAGCGGATGGCCCGTGCAGCGCCCGCGCCGTCGTCGTCCGGCTGGAACTGGTGCCCGGCGTCTGCTGACGCGCCATAGCCCAGCACCTCGGCGATGATCGGCGCGTCGCGCCTCAGGGCGTGCTCCAACGACTCGATGACGAGGATACCCGCGCCCTCCGCAGGCACGAAACCGTCGCGGTCGGCGTCGAAGGGGCGGCTTGCGGCGGTTGGGTCTTCGTTGCGTGTGCTGAGGGCGCGCATCGCGCAGAACCCCGCGAGGCCGAGTTGGCTGATGCCTGCCTCGGTCCCTCCGGTAATCATCACGTCCGCGGCGCCCCTCCGGATGACCTCGGCGGCATCGCCGATGGACTGCGTCGATGCGGCGCACGCGGTGACGATGGTGCTGCAGGGACCGCGCGCGGCGAAGTGGCGGCTGACGTTCGCGGCGGCCATATTGGGGAGGATCATGGGGAAGAAGAACGGCGACACACGCATGCCGCCGCGCTCCAAGAGGATGCGCATGCTCTCCTCAATGGTGGGGAAGCCGCCGTTGCCGTTGCCGAGGTAGACGCCCATCCGCTCGCCGTCCACGTTCGCGGCGGAGAGACCCGCGTTCCGCATGGCCTCCTCCGTTGCGGGGATGGCGAGTTGGGAGAAACGCGCCAGCCTGCGCGTTTCCCGCCTTTCTATGTACCGCTCCGGATCGAAGCCGGATACCTCCCCCGATATCTGACAGGGGTAGTCCGTCGGGTCGGCGAGCGTCATGGGGCCGACGCCCGAGCGTCCTGCGGCGAGGCCTTCCCAGAACTCGGCCGCGCTCTCGCCGAGCGGCGTCACCGCGCCGATGCCGGTGACCACCACCCGCTTACGTCCGTTCACCGTCCTGTCTGCCATGCGCTCACACTCTCCCCAGGGCCGATGCCTGCGGGTCGAACTCGGGATAGTGCTCTCCCGCTATGCCGAGGGCGTATTGGAGTGCTTCGGCAACCGCGAAGAGCGAACCGGTTACGAGTATGAGGTCGCTGGCTCCCCCTGCGTTCATGGCTTGTTCGATGCCCTCGGCGACGCTGTTCGCACTGCGGGCCTGTGTTCCCAGGCGCTCGAACACCGAGCCGAGCATATCCGGGTCCGCGGCGCGCGGGTGCCGCGAGGCCACAGTCCAGACTTCGTCAGCGAAAGCGGCAGCTTCCTGCGCGAGCAGGTCGATCTGCTTGTCGCCGGACGCGCCGAACACGAGGTGGACGCGCGCGCCGGGCAGATATTCGCGCACGGTTTCGCGCAGCCTCGCCATGGAGTACGGGTTGTGGGCGCCGTCCACCACGAGGTACGGAGCGCTCGCGAGCAACTGGAAGCGGCCGTCCCAGCGCACTGCCGCGAGACCGGATTCGATGGCCTCACGCGTGAGGGGCAGCGGCGCCTGCTCCAGGGCGGCGACGGCCACCGCCGCGTTCTCGGCCTGGTGCGCGCCAAGCAGCGGCAGGCGTATGCGGTAGCGGTCGCGCTCGGTGGCTATAAGCACCGTCTGGCCGGTGAGGTCATGCTGCTCCTGCACGTAGGTTACGTCCCGGCCTATGGCAATGAGCGGTGCTCCCATCACCCGCGCTCGCTCCTGGATGACAGCCATTGCAGACGGGTCCTGAGGAGCGGAGACGACGGGCTGCTCTCCCTTGATGATGCCGGCCTTCTCGCCCGCAATCTCTGCGACCGTCGAGCCGAGGATGGCTGTGTGGTCCAAGCTGACGGAGGTGATCACTGAAACGTTCGCCGAGGCGACGTTGGTCGCGTCCAGCCTTCCGCCGAGGCCGACCTCCAGCACGACGGCATCGGCCTGCTCATCGTGGAAGACATCCAGCGCCATCGCAGTGAGCGCCTCGAATGTGGACGGCGCGCCGATGGGCTCGTTTGCCATGCCCTCGACGACAGGCCAGATGCGGGCGACCGCTTCAGCGAAGGAGCTTTCGGGGAGCGGGTCGCCGTTCAGCCGGATGCGCTCTCGGAAGGAGTGCAGGTGCGGAGAGGTATACAGCCCGGTGTGCAGGCCGTGCGCCCGGAGGGCGCTGGCAGTCATGGCGGCGACGCTGCCCTTGCCCTTGGTCCCCGCGACGTGGACGATCGGCGGGCCGACGTCGAGCAGACTCAGCCGCCCTGCCAGTTCCCGCATCCGCTCGAGGTCGTACTTGTATGCGGGGATGGCCGCTCCCCTCATGCGCTCGAAGTCGGCGAGGCTGAGGAGTCGGTGGAGGGCTGCTTCGTAAGGCGTGTCCGAGGCGTGTTCGGGGTACTGCGCAGGCATGGGAATCGTGTTGCGAGCGTAGCAGCGGCGTGTTGGCCCAGTCAACGGCAGCGCGTGGAGGACTATGACCAGAAGGCGGTCTGTACAGGGGCTTCTTGCCGACCCGGTTTGGCGGCCAGCGTTTGTTGAAAAGCCTCGGGGGTTTCGGGGTCAGGCCAGCGATGTGCCCCCTTCCGGAGGAGAGACTCGAATGCTTTGCCTGTCTCGGACCGGACATAGACGGGTACGAGATTGAGCTTATCAAGTTGCTCGACCGCGCCAGCCCACGTTCCCCCTTGTTGGAAATCGGAACTCACCACGAGCGCCGCATCGGCCATTGCGTAGACCATCTTGTTGCGGTGCATGGCGTTGCCCACGTTGAAACCGGCGGCAGGATCGTAGGGAGAGACAAGAACCAGGTGCCCCTCGATAAGGAGGTCCCGGTGCTCCCGGTGCAGCGCCGCCCTCTGCAGGTCGTTGCTCAGAATCCCAAGGACGCTGCCTCCGGCCTCCAAGGCTCCTCGCATGGCTGCCTGGTCGATACCGCGCGCACCGCCAGAGACCAGCATGTGTTCAGAGCGAGCCGCGAGCCTGCCGATACTCTCAGCATACGTAAGGAGGTCTTCATCCACATTGCGGGAACCAACCACGGCCAACCCCCCCTGATCCAGTAGAGCCAGGTCGCCGCAACCGTAGAGGACCGGGGGGGCACTATTCTCGAGTTGCCTTAGCCGCGAAGGGTAGGCGTCATCGGTAGCTCCGATCACCCATATCGCCCGGCTGTGCCATTGTTCTATCACCTGGCTCAGATGGAAGCCGCGGGCCAGCAGCAGCCTGAGCCGGCCGGCATCGAGAGGCAGCCTGTCGTGCAGGAACAATTCCTCAGAATCTTTGGTCAGCAGGTCGGCAAGATGCCAACCGTTTTCGTCGAGGAATCGGGTGAAGCGTCGATAGTCGCTTGGCTGGAGGGGCTCAGGCGAGGCATCACGCTGCTTGCCAAGCAGCGGAGCTGTAAGGAGGAGGGCAGCCTGTGTATCGGCTGAGATATCGGCGGTCACGGTCATTCACTGCCTCCTGCCTGGCTGAGGGACAAGGGGAAAACCTCGCCACTCCCATGAGACCGGAGCAGGTAAGCCGCCACTGTCATGGTCCAGCGCGAGTCCACGATATCGTCGACCAGAAGCGCCGGGCCTGGCGCCGGCTCCGCCCGGACACCCAGCGACCGGAAGACGTTGAAGGCCTGGTGAGGACTGTTCTCCATCTCCTTCTGCTCGGCGTGATGCTGCGTTCTGTCCAGCACGCGATGGCAGGGCAATCCTAATGCCTCAGCCAACCGTTCTGCGAACTCCGGCACCAGTTCCGGGCGATGGAGAGACGGGATGGGAACCACCCATGCAGGCGCCGGGGAGGGCGCCCACTCCCTTATCAAACGTGCGCAGGCGTCCACGAGTTCATCGGGAAACCGTCCATCGTGGTACTTCCCAGCCCGCACCAGTGTGCCCCACCCGACGTCTCCCCAATGGCACAGTGCTCTGCCCGGTGAAGCCTGCAGGTCGCCGGAGATGGTTCCCTGGGTCATCTCTGTAGAGCCACCGGATGGCCATCGCTTGCGCGGTTCTATAACGATGCTGGTGCGGCGGAGGAAAGCCACTGCCTCGCGTGTCAGGGAAGGGTCAACAGCACTTGGTAAGGGCTCGAAGGCTGGCGTGGCCGCCAGTGCAGGGTCGCCGTCCAACGCACGAATGAGGAATCCCATATGGCCTGATTCCGACGCCACGTATTCCTGCATCTGCGCGAGTTCTTCCCTTCGCAGGTTGGTCAAACGGTCCACACGTTCCCAGAAGGCTTCGCTCAGGCGGCTGGCCGTCAGTTGCCACTTGGAGCCTTCGCGAACGATCGGTGCGGGGGATTCAAGCGACAGCAGCTGGAGCGCCTTGGCTATGCGCCCCGGGCGGGCGTTCACTCGCTGCTGCAGTTGCGGCTGAGAGAGACCTTCAGGGGCTTGCTCCAAAATGGCAGTCAACTGCTCTACGTCCTGGCGTGAAGGGAAGGCCGTCTCGATGAAGTAGTCGGCGATGTCCAACTCTTCAGGGCCACTGAGCAGTACTCCGTAGGCTCTGTCCAACGCTCTACCTGCTCGCCCTACCTGTTGGTAGTAGTGGATGACCGAACCGGGGGCCTGGTAGTGGAACACGAATGCCAGGTCCGGCTTGTCGAAGCCCATCCCCAGGGCGGTCGTTGCGACGAGTGCTTTGACGTCGTTGCTCAGAAGGGCTTGCTCCAACTCCGGCCGTCGCTCACCGCTCTCGCCGGTGTAAGCCTCTACGTTGAACCCTCGGGACCTCAGCCAGTCAGCCACACGCTCTGCATCCCGTACGGTGAGCGCATAGATGATTCCGCTTCCATCGACCTCGCCCAACCTTGCCGCGAGCCATGCAAGCCGCTCAGCCTGGCTGGGAAGGCGAATGGTTTGCAGGAGCAGGGATGGCCGGTTCAAGTCGCCCCGGTGTACATCGAAGTTCAGGCCGGGCAGGTTCCGCAGATCATCCAAGACGCGGTCTGTGGCAGTGGCGGTCGTTGCCAGCATCCGGAGGTTGGCGGGCAATATACGCACAATGCGCTCGACCCGGCGGTAGTCTGGACGGAAATCGTGTCCCCAGTCCGAGATGCAGTGCGCCTCGTCGATCACGAGCAGGCCGATCCTGTCGGCTATGTGAGCGAGGACTTCTTCGTTGAAGCGCTGATTGCCCAGCCGCTCAGGTGAAATCAGCAGGACGTCCACTTCCTGAGCACGCAATTGGTCTTCAATAGGCTCCCAGTCGGCTGTGTTGTCGGAGTTGATGGTCAGGGCGCGGATACCCATGCGCTCAGCTGCTGCTATCTGGTTGCGCATCAACGAGAGCAGAGGCGATATCAGGAGGGCCGGGCCGTAGCCATCCTCGCGGAGGAGTTTGATGGCGACGAAGTACACGTAACTCTTCCCCCAGCCTGTCCTCTGAACGATCAAGAGCGGACCATCGCCCTCTACAACGTGACGGATGGCCTCTTCCTGTCCATCTCGGAACTGTGCGTCCGGCAGCCCAGTGCCGAGCCGGAGGAGTTCCAAGGCGCGGGGATGGTTGTATCGCATGTGGCCGACGCTCCCTTGTAGTTGGTGTATGGCGGGCAAAAGGCATCGTAGGAAGAAGGAGAGGCAAGGAGCAAGGAGAGGATGTCACAAGGTTCAGAGAAGGCGGGAGGTCCGGGAGGACCGCAGAGGCGCCGGCCGTAGGCGGGTAGTACACAGGATGCTGTATGCAAGCGGCGGAGGGACGGAAAATCCTGCATATTTCAAGGTTGGGCATGGCGGGGTCGTGTCCCTATAATGGCCAGACTTGTCCCGGAGTGTGCAGCGGTGTCGTTCACTCATCTTCACGTCCACTCGGAGTACAGCCTGCTCGACGGTCTGAGCCGCATCCCGGCGATGGTGAGCCGTGCCAAAGAGCTGGGCATGACTGCGCTGGGGCTCACCGACCACGGATCGATGTATGGGGCAGTGGACTTCTACTCGGCGTGCAAGGAGGCGGGCATCAAGCCGGTGATCGGGTGCGAGTTGTACGTCGCCAACGGCAAACGGACGGATCGCAACGCGGGCGGCAAGGGTCAGAACTACCATCACCTCACGGTCCTGGCGAAAAACAACGAGGGCTACCGGAACCTGATGAAGCTGTCCTCCAAAGCGCACCTGGAGGGCTTCTATTACAAGCCTCGCGTGGACCACGAACTGCTGGAAGAGCATGCCGACGGCCTCGTCGTCTTCTCCGGATGCCCCAGCTCCGAGATATCGGTTGCGCTGATAGACGGCAACTACGAGGCTGCGAAAGAACTGGCCAGGTGGCACATGGCCACCTTCCCCTCCTTCTATCTGGAGATGCAGCGCCACGAGAACCTCGACTTCCTCGATCCGTTGAACAACGGGCTGTTGCGCCTCGGCGAGGAGTTGGACATCCCCATCGTTGCGACGAACGACCTGCACTACGTTCAGGAGAGCGACGCCAACATCCACGACGTGCTGCTCTGCATCGGCACCAGTTCCAACCTCAGAGACGAGAACCGCTTCCAGTTCTCAGACTCGTCTTACTACCTGAAGACTCACGAGGAGATGACGGAGCTGTTCGCCGACCTACCTGAGGCGGTGGCCAATACCCAGACCATCGCCGACGCAACGGACGTGGAGCTCGACTTCTCGACGCTGCGCTTGCCGCGCTACCGTACCCCGGAAGACGAAGACGCAGACGGGTACCTGCGCCGGCTCTGCTGGCAAGGTTTCGGCGAGCGCTATCCCGAGGGGGGATCGGACCCGGCGAGGCAGCGGTTGGAGTATGAGCTGGACGTCATCACCGAGACGCAGTACCCCAACTACTTCCTGGTGGTGTGGGACATCGCGGACTTCGCACGGCGCCAGGGAATCGTCTTCGGGGTGCGGGGCAGCGCCGCGTCGTCGCTTGCGCTCTACTGCCTGGGCGTCACCGAGCTCGACCCCCTGGACTACGGCCTGGTGTTCGAGCGCTTCCTCAACATCGAGCGCAAAGAGATGCCGGACATAGACATGGACTTCCAGGACGACCGGCGCGAGGAGGCGATCCAGTACGTCACTGACAAGTACGGACACGACCACGTCGCGCAGATCATCACGTTCGGCACACTCGGCGCCAAGGCCGCGATCCGTGACTCCGGCCGCGCGCTCGGTATGACTTACGCGGACGTGGACCGGATTGCGCGGCTCGTTCCGCAGCGGCTGGGAATGACGATAGACCTGGCGTTCGAACAGTCTCCGGAGATGAAGGAGGCGTACGAGCAGGACGAGGAGTTGCGGAAGCTGATCGACACCGCGCGCAGCCTGGAGGGCGTGACGCGCAACGTCAGCACGCACGCTGCCGGGGTCGTCATCTCCGAGGACCCGCTCACCGACCACGTGCCGTTGCAGCGCCCGACGAAGGGAGGCGAAAACAGCGTCGCGATGACGCAGTACGCCATGGAGCCCGTCGCCAAGCTCGGACTGCTGAAGATGGACTTCCTGGGGCTCATAAACTACTCCATCCTGAGCAAAGCGATCCGGATGGTGCGCGAACGCAAGGGACTGGAGGTGCGACTGCAGGGGATACCGTTCGACGACCCCATGACCTACGAGTTGCTGGCGAGCGGCGAAACGACGGCCCTGTTCCAGTTGGAGAGCCCGGGGATGCGACGCCACATCAAGGAGCTGCGTCCCGGCACGCTGGGCGAACTCGCGGCGATGATTGCGCTCTACCGTCCCGGGCCCATGGAGCACATCGGGCGGTACATCGACTCGAAGCACGGGCGCGCACCGGCGAGTTACCCCCACCCCGACCTCGAGGAGATACTGAACGAGACGTACGGGGTGATCGTCTACCAGGACCAGGTGCTGCACATCATGCGCCGGTTCGCCGGCTACTCACTCGGTGAGGCGGATGTGGTGCGGAAGGCGATGGGGAAGAAGATAGCCTCGCTGATGCAACAGGAGCGCGAGAGCTTCGTCGCGGGAGCGCAGAAGAAGGGGTACGACGAGCCGACTGCCGCCGCTGTCTTCGACCTGATCGAACCGTTCGCCGGGTACGCGTTCAACAAGGCGCACAGCGTAAGCTACGCCGTGGTTGCTTACTGGACGGCGTACTTCAAGGCGAACCATCCCGTGGAGTTCATGACATGCGTGCTGAACGCGTACCAGGGGAACGATCGGATGGGGCCTGCCGTGGCGGAGTGCGTGCGCCTGGGCATACCGGTGCTGCCGCCGGACGTGAACCGGAGCGGCGTGGACTTCAGCGTGGACTGGGCGGAGGACGGGCGGGAGGCTGTGCGGTTCGGCCTCGCGTCGATCAAGAACATTGGGGCGTCTGCCGTGGCAGAACTGGTGGATGAGCGCGACGAGAGCGGGCCGTTCCAGTCGCTGGAGGACTTCTGTCGGCGGGCCGGGTCTGAAGCCGCCAACAGGCGCGTTATCGAGAGCCTCGCGCGCGTGGGGGCGCTTGACGCTTTCGGGCCGAGGGGCCAACTCGCCGCGAGCGCGGATAACATCGTGCACCTGATGCAGCGCGAGGCGCGCCTGCGGGATAGCGGTCAGTCCACGATGTTCGATATGTTCGGCGCTTCCGCGCCGACGCCCCTCGGGGAGATCGAACTGCTGCCGGCGCCGGAGCCGACAGTGCGGGAGCTGGTCGCCTGGGAGCGCGAACTGATAGGCGTTGCGCTGGGGAGACGTGTGCTCGACCCGGTGAATGCCCCAGAAGGGGCCGCCCTGTCCCGCGAGGAAGTGGAGTCGTCCCCCGAAGGTGAGAAGGTGCTTCTGGCCGGGGAAGTGGCGTCGGTCCGTCTCACGACGGATAAACAGGGAAGGCAGATCTGTTTTGTGGGGCTGGAGATATTCGATGGCTCGGTCCTGGAAGTTGCGGTGTGGAGCCGTGTATTCGAGAAGACGGCCGAGTTATGGGCGGAGGGCAACCTGGTCCAGGTGAGAGGGATCGTGCGTCGGCGGGGCGACGAGACGTCGATACACTGCGACGAGGCGGTCGAGTTCGAGGTCGGGGAGACAACGCCAGCTGCTTCGCCTGCTCTGGCGGCAGCCCCCGCGACGCCGAAGGTGGAGGAGTGGAGGCCGCCTGTCGGCGAGAGCGCGGGCGTTCCGTCCCAATCCGCCTCCAACGGCGCGGAGACATCTTCCCAGAACGGGGCGGCGCCACACGTCGAGGCGGTCCCGGTAGTGCACGGTTTCGACGGGGGCCAGCGCAAGGTTCGGGTAACGATGAAGGAGACGGACCAGCCTTCCGAGGACAACCGGATGTTGAAGCAGGTGCTGCAGACGCTACTGGACTACCCCGGCACAGACGAGGTCTATCTCGTCATCGAGAGTAGAGGTGTCTTCTGGCGCATCGAGATGCCGCTCATCCGCACGCAGTTCTGCGATGCGCTCGAGGCGCACGTCAACGCGATGCGGGACGCTGGCCTGACGATGGAGTTGGAGAGCACGGCGGCCTGATCAGGCTGATGTCGCCTCCAGGTTCAGCAGGCGCTGTTTCATGGGCAGGCCGGGGCCGCCGAACCCGTGCAGCCCGCCGTCCTTCCCGATCACGCGGTGGCAAGGGATGACGATGGGGATGCGGTTGCGGGCCATCGCCTGACCGGCGGCGCGGACCGCCCTGATGTTTCCGGCGGAGGCTGCGAGCCACTCGTACGTGCGCGTCTCTCCGGGAGGGATGGAGCGGCAGGCGTCCCACGCGCGGCGGAAGAACGGAGCCACGCCCTCCAGGTCCAGTGGCACGTCCCATGTGGAGACATCGCCCCGAAGGTACGCCTCCAGTTGTGTGCGGTAGGGCTCGAATGCGTTCGGGGCGTACTCGGGAAGCGGCGCGCGCATGCTGCGTTCGAGGTCTTCAAGAGCGCGTTCGGGAGTCGGCTCCGGCAGAGTAGCGTAGCGGATGCCCTTCTCCGAGCCGGCCACCGCCACCCATCCCCAGTCGGTTTCGAAGATGTCGTAGTACATGAGTGTCGGTGCGCCCTCCTCAGTAGTCTGCGTGGATTGTAAAGTATGGTAGTGTATGCGACAGCCACGCGGAAGCGGGGAAGCCCTCGGCTGACATTTGAGCGTTGACGGAAAACATTGGTAGAGTTGCATACTGAGCCTCCGAAGGCTCGCCAACACTGATAGCAGGGGAGAGGACATGGAGCTCAAAAGCACACGGGAAGGCACGAATCTCATCGTGGACGTGGAAGGCCGCGTGGATGGGACCAACGCGATGGACTTCCAGTCGGCGCTCGAGGGAGCGATCCAACAGAGCGACCAGGGCGTAATCATGGATATGGGGCAGCTGCAGTACATCAGCAGCGCGGGGCTCCGGGTTATCCTGCTGGTTGCCAAGTCGCTCCAGAAGCAGAACGCGAAGCTGCTGGGCTGTGCGCTCTCCGAGTCGGTCCGGGAGATCTTCGCGATCAGCGGGTTCGACAAGATCGTGCCGGTGCATGAGAACCGCGCAGATGCGCTGAACGCGCTCGAAGACTAACTCAGCGTTATAACCGGTCTGCTGAATCACGACTGCTGAGTCTCAGGGGCACAGTGTTGCTCGTTCCTTTTGCCCCGGGGAAGGGACGCGAGGAGGCGATGGCAGAATCAGAGGCGGAATCTTACAAGATACTCGTGGTTGACGACGAACCGGACATGGAGCCGCTGGTGCTGCAGCGGATGCGGCGCCATATCCGGTCCGGGCGGTACTCGTTCGTCTTCGCGCAGAACGGCGTCGAAGCGCTGGAGGTGTTGAACAAGGATTCGGACATCGACATGGTGGTCTCGGATATCAACATGCCCCGTATGGACGGGCTCACGCTATTGTCCCAGATTGCACAGTTGAACCCTGATCTCCGCGCAGTGATCGTCTCGGCCTACGGAGACATGAAAAACATCAGAACCGCGATGAACCGCGGGGCCTTTGACTTCGTCACAAAGCCGCTCGACTTCGACGACCTGCAGGTCACGATAGAGCGCACGCTGGAGAACATGAAGGCCTGGAAGGAAGCGCTCTCCTCGCGGGACAAGTTGGTGTCGCTGCAACGGGAGCTGGACGTGGCGAGCCAGATGCAGCAGTCGATCCTCCCGACCCAGTTCCCAAGCGGGGATGATTTCGAGACCTTCGGGAGCATGGACCCTGCGCGGAACGTTGGCGGCGACTTCTTCGACGTCGTGCAACTGGATGGCGGACGGATCGGCCTGGCCATAGCGGACGTTTCGGACAAGGGTGTGCCAGCGGCGCTGTTTATGATGTCCAGCCGCACGTTGCTGAAGGGCTCTGCTATCGGCCTTAGCGAACCGGGGAAGGTGCTCCAAGAGGTAAACGATCTGCTCGCTGATGATAACGAGTCCGCCATGTTCGTGACGGTGCTGTACGCGGTGTACGACCCTCCCACCGGACGCCTTTCCTATGCCAACGGGGGCCATAACCTGCCCGTGATCTTCCACGCGGACGGGAGCTCTACCGTGCTCCCCTACACGCAGGGGCTCGCGTTGGCCGTCTTGTCCGGCTTCGACTTCGAGGAAGGTGAAATCACGCTTGCGCCGGGCGACACGCTGGTCCTCTATACGGATGGTGTAACGGAGGCGATGGACATCGAGAAAGAAGAGTTCGGGATGGAGCGCCTGCGGGCGGTGTTCGCGGGAGGACAGCCGGAGAGCGCAAAGACTGCCAACGAGGCGGTATTCACGGCGGTCCGGGAGTTCGTGGGAGATGCCCCGCAATCCGACGACATCACGTGCCTGACGCTGAAGCGAGGGGGAGCGTAGGCATGAGCAACGGGTTGGCCCTGACACTGGAGACACGTCCCGAAGAGTTGGACCGGCTGACGGCGGCAGTCGAATTGCTGGCGGAGCAGGACAACTGGCCTGCTCCGCTTACGTTCAAGGTGAACCTCGTTCTCGAAGAATTGGTGCTCAACGTCATCAACTACGCCTACGACGAGATCGGGCATCAGGTGGAAGTGCAGCTTACGTGCAACGAGGAAGACCTCGTCATCGAGATAACGGACGAGGGGAAGCCGTTCGATCCGTTGCATGATGCCCCCGATCCGGACATGGAATCGCCGATGGAGGAACGCCGCATAGGAGGACTGGGCGTCTACCTCGTGCGTACGATGACATCCGAGATGCAGTACCGGCGCCAAGACGGCAGGAATCACATGATGGTTGCAGTCCCGAGGGATGGATGAAACCTCAGCTGCGTATGTCCGGAACCTTCTCATCCGGACGTGTGCCTGGATACCTTGCAGCGCTCTTGATCGCAGTAGGACTGCTCGGCTGCTCGGGCGATCCAACAGAGGCGCCCACCCCGACTGGACATAACGAGAGACCGACAGCGACGCCCACACCACTGGTGACTGGCAGCGGCACCGCCGGGATTACCGACGAACGTGTTCTGTTCGGGCAGTCCGCCGCGTTCACCGGCCCTGCAGAGGAGTTGGGTACGAATATGCGGCTTGGCATTAACGCCGCGTTCCACGAGGCGAACCAGGCCGGAGGTGTGCATGGCCGCTCGCTGGAGTTGATCTCGTTGGATGACTTCTACGAGCCGGAGCAGGCGGTTACGAATACGCTGCAACTCATAGAGGACGAGCAGGTGTTCATGCTGATCGGTGCGGTCGGGACGCCTACTTCCCGCTCGGCCACGCCGGTCTCAGTTGCGGCGGGCGTGCCCTACCTTGCCCCGTTCACAGGAGCGGAGTTCCTGCGTACGCTGGGGCCTGAGAACGTGATTAACGTTCGGGCATCGTACAATCAGGAAACGGAGGAGATGGTCGAGCGTCTGACCGAGGACCTGGGCATCAGGCGGATAGCGGTGATGTACCAGGACGACTCGTTTGGCCGGGCAGGCTATGTAGGAGCGGTGAACGCACTCCGCAGCCGGGGGATGTCTCCGGTGGGAATCGGTCTGTACACGCGCAACACGACCGCGGTGAAGACAGCGGTGCTGGACATACAGCGTTCGCTGCCTGAGGCGGTGATTATCGTGGGGGCCTACGAGCCGGTGGCGACCTTCATCAGGTGGTCGAGACATATCGGTATGGACGTCCAGTTCATCAACATCTCTTTCGTTGGCAGCAATGCGCTGGCTCGGGAACTGGGGCCGGAGGGAGCCGGAGTGTTCGTTACCCAGGTGGTGCCGTTCCCGAACGATCTGTCGCAGCCGATCGTGAGGTCTTACCGCAGTGCTCTCTCTTCCCACGCTCCGCGTGAACTGCCGGGCTTCGTATCGCTGGAGGGGTATCTGGCCGGGCGCCTGGCGATAGCGGGACTGGAGGGTTGCGGACGGGACCTATCCCGTCAGTGCTTCCTGGACAGCCTGACCAGCGCCGACACGATAGACCTGGACGGCTTCACTCTTGGTTACGGGGAAGACGACAACCAGGGCTCGGATACGGTGTTCCTGACCGTGCTCGGGTCTGACGGAGAGTACTATCCCATCCAGACGCTGCAGGACTTCTGGCCATGATTCAACCGCTCAGGATGATTAGGCTTCCTTCCCGCATCTCCACCCAGTTGCAGTTGGTGATCGCGGGCGCCGTTGCGCTCACGCTGGCTGCCAGTCTCGTGGGCTGGTTCTCGTTCAGCAGGGTCAGTGAGGCGCAGAGCCTGGTGAACGATGCGAGCCTGCCGGAGATCACCACGGCCTTCCACGTGGCGGAGTCCGCCAGCGCCCTTGTGGCAGCGGCGCCCCGGTTGACGTCCGCCGAAGTAGAGGACTTTGAGTCTGTGGTTGTCGACATCAATGCGGCGCACCGGGCATTCGAGGCGGAGCTGGCTGCACTCGAGGAGCGTGGCAGCGAAGAGGAACGCCTGAACCGCATCCGCGAACAGGCGGACATGCTGGTTTCCAACATAGACACCATCCAGGCGGAGATGCCGGAGTTCTTCGCGCTGGAGGCGCGCACCGACATCTTGCGTCAGGACCTCATCGCGGTACAGGACGAACTGAAAGGCATCCTGGTCCCGGCGCTGGACAATCAGCTCTTCTACCTGATGACGGGCTACCGCAACCTCGATGAACCTCCCGCGTCGCCGGAAGAGTTCTTCTCCGGCGACCAGATCATCGAATACCGGCGCCTCTCAGAGCTGCAGGGTGCTCTCAGCATAGCGGCGCAGGTGCTGGCCAGCGCCTTCACTGTTTCGGAGCCGGAACTGGTGGAACCGCTGCGAGAGCGGTTCGAGGCGTCCTTCGCTGCATTCAGGGGAGCCGAGAGCACGTTCATCGGGCAGGTAGATGCCGATCTGCTGGCGGCGCTTACGCCCTTGGCCGACCGTCTCTACGACCTGGGCCTGGGCGAAGAAGAGGGCGGGTTAGCCCTCGTGGAGAGCGGGTTGGAGCTCGCTGAGCGTCAGCGTGAGTTGCTCGTACTGAACCGGACGATAGCGATCGATCTGGTTGAAGAGGTGGACGGCCTCGTGAATACGGCGAACGAGCACGCGGAAGAGGCGACGCTCTCGTCCGACCAGTCGATACGCACCGGCCGCCAGTTGCTGATTGCTATCGGCATCGTCAGCGTGACGGGAGCGCTGCTCATAGACTGGCTCTTCGTGTGGCGGATGCTGCTGCGCCGGCTGGAGTTCCTCTCCCAGCGGATGCGCCGCATGGCCGGAGGCGATCTGGAGGAGGAGGTGGTTGTGAGCGGCCGGGACGAGGTCGCCGATATGGCAGCAGCGTTGGAGGTGTTCCGGCGCAACGCGCTGGAGGTGCAACGGCTGAACCTGGTGGAGCTCCTGGCAGAGGAGTTGCGAGAGAAGAACGATGAGTTGGAGACCGCGCTCGCGGACCTGGACAAGGCGCAGGACCAGATCATCATGCGGGAGAAGCTGGCGGCCCTCGGTGCGCTGACCGCCGGGGTGGCGCACGAGATCAGGAACCCGCTGAACTTCGTCAAGAACTTCTCTGAAGCGTCTGCCGAGTTACTCGTGGAGTTGAAGAAAGCGGTCGAGGACACCGGCGACCGGTTGACCGAAGACCAGAAGCAGTACATCGATGAGATTTCGGCCGACCTGATCGGCAACCTGGAGCGCATCCGCTCGCACGGCGACCGTGCGAACCGTATCGTCCAGGACATGCTCGCGATGGGAAGAGGTGGGGGAGAAGCACGGCCCATCGATATCAATGACCTCGTCAACGAGCACGCCCTACTGGCCTTCCACAGCGCCAGGGCGCTGGACCCTGAATTCCTCCTGGAGATCAAACACGAGTTCGACCCCGATGCGGGTGAAGTGGAAGCCATCCCCGGCGATCTGGGCCGCGTTTTCCTGAACATGGTGAGCAACGCCTGCTACGCGGTGGATGAGAAACGGAAGGAGAGGGAAGCGACAGAGGACCGCGGGTACTCACCTGAGGTTGTCCTCGCAACGAAGCGCACGGATGAATCGGTTGAAGTGCGCGTCCGGGATAACGGGAGCGGTATCCCTCAGGACGTCATTGACAAGATATTCAACCCGTTCTTCACAACCAAGCCTACCGACAAAGGGACAGGGTTGGGGCTTGCGCTGTCGAACGACATCGTCCGCCAGCACGGCGGAACGATAACCGTTACTTCAGAGGCGGGGGAATTCACGGAGATGACGGTGAACCTGCCCTTCAGGTATCCGGTCTCAGTGGCCGGATCAGAGGATGGCGAAGCCGAAGAAGATGTCATTGAGGACCAAGAGACCGGCGCAGATGGTGCCGGAAACAGCAACGCCGATGACAGTGAGGCCGGGAATGGCCCGGACGAGGAGGCCGGAGACGGCGAGGAAGACTAGCGGGTCCGGCCATGAATTTCGACTCCTACAATCTCGACAGCGCCATCTACGATGAGATGCTGTTACCGGACGGGTCACCGCGGGAGCACTCCCGGCGGCTGTACGAGGCGTTGCTGAGCCTTTCTCCCGAACGCCTGGGCAGCGTCCAGGAAGGCGTGGCTCGCTCCTTCCTGCACGAGGGGATCTTCTTCACGGTCTACGGAGACGAGGAGGCTCAGGAACGGATCATCCCTGTTGACTGCGTGCCGCGGGTGCTCTCCGCAGCAGAATGGGCGTTGCTCGATTCAGGACTCTCCCAGCGCTTGCGTGCGCTCAACCGTTTCATCGACGACGTCTATAACGGCGCGCACGCCATCGCTGACGGGGTGATCCCCGAAGACCTCGTAGTCGGATGTCCGAACTACCGCCCGGAGATGCTGGGCTACTCTCCTCCGGAGGGGGCTTGGGTAGCCATCTGCGGGACGGACCTCCTTCGGACGCACGACGGCTTCTTCGTGTTGGAGGACAACCTTCGTTCACCTTCCGGCGTGTCGTACATGATCGCGACCCGCAATGCGGTAAAGGCGGGCCTGCGACGCCTGTATCGTGCATCGCATGTCCGGGAGGTCGAGCACTATGGCGGTCTGCTTCAGCAGACCCTGCGCGAACTGGGGCCCGGAGGTAAGGCGGACCCCACGATCGTGCTCCTGACGCCGGGGGTGTACAACGCGGCGTTCTATGAGCACATGTTCCTCGCACACGAGATCGGGGCTGAACTGGTGGAGGGGCGCGATCTGCTGACCCGCGACGGGTTCGTATACATGCGCACGACCACAGGACTTCGCCGCGTGGATGTCATCTATCGGCGGGTGGACGACCTGTTCCTGGACCCATTCGCCTTCCGTCCGGACTCGATGTTGGGAGTGCCAGGCCTGTTGGACGCGTGCAGGCGCGGCAACGTTACACTGGTCAACGCTCCGGGGGTCGGCGTCGCCGACGACAAGAGCGTCTACCCCTACGTTCCGGACATGGTCCGCTACTACCTGGGCGAAGAGCCGCTGCTCGGCAACGTGGAGACGTATCTGTGTCGGCGTCCCTTGGACCTCGAGTACACGCTGGACAACCTGGACAAGCTGGTGGTGAAACGCGTGGGTGGGTCCGGCGGCTATGGAATGCTGATGGGGCCGCACGCCACGCCGCAGGAGCGGGACGAGTACGCGGAACAGCTGCGGGCGAATCCTGCTGACTTCGTCTCCCAACCGATGCTGACCTTCTCCCGAGCACCGTGCCTGATAGACGGCGAACTGGAGCCTCGTCACGTGGACCTGCGGCCCTTCATCCTGCAGGGCAGGGAGACACGTATCGTGCCGGGTGCATTCTGCCGCGTGGCTCTGCGCCGCGGGAGCCTGGTGGTGAACTCCAGCCAGGGCGGAGGAGGCAAGGACGTCTGGGTGTTGGAGGAGTGAACGGGATGCTTTCCCGAAGCGCGCAAGGCTTGTACTGGATGGGCCGTCACCTGGAACGCACGGAATGCCTGTGCCGCCTGCTGCAAATCCAGGCCGAGGCGCTGGTGGACCGCCCCGCTCGCGACATACAGGTAGGCTGGCGCAGGTTGTACGGCGTTCTCCGCCGCACGCCGCCAGGGGGCATACTGAGCGTCTTCGACAGCGATGACTTCACGCTTGCGGACTCGTACACCCTTGCTGGGGACCTGACCTTCGAGCCTTCGAACCCGGATTCAGTGTGGAACTGCTTCGCCCAGGGCAGGGAGAACGCACGCCAGATGCGCCATTGCATCAGTGCGGAGATGTGGCAGCGTCTCAATCTCGCCTACCTGCGTATCCGCGACATGGACATCGAGGACATCTGGAGGGCGCTGCCCGAGGGGTTCTACGCAGGGCTGGCCGCGGAGACCGATGCGTTCGACGGCGCTGCCCAGGCGACGATGTACCGGGACGAAGGCTGGAGTTTCCTCCGCTTGGGCGGGTTCATAGAGCGGGCGCAGTTCGCGCCTGCTCTGCTCTTGCAACAGCTGGCCGTTGATGCGGAGAGCGATGGATACGCCGAGGAAGACTGGGCGAGCCTGCTGGAAGCCTCTCATGCGCTGGAGGTGTACAACCGGCGCTACGGGGCTGCGGTGCATCCGGACGCTGCGCTCGATCTGCTGGCAACGGACCCTCTGTTGCCAGGTTCGGTCTACCGGTCACTCAAACAGATCGCGGGAGAGTTTGCCACGCTCGGAGCAGGGCCCGGAGCAGACTCCGGGTATGCGGCCCAGCGGCTCATAGGACGGTCGCTCTCACTCATGCAGAACGAGTGGCCGGACAGCAGGGACCGTGAGAGTTTGCTGCGCAGGGTCTTGAGTGAGGCAACGAATCTACACTTCATGATCAACGAAGCCTACTTCGATTATCCGCTCAACGTTCGAGTGGGGTAGGGCTGGAAATGGCGATAGACCGCGTCAAGCGTTGCGATAACACGCTATTGACGCATTGTCCTATGCGCTAGCATACCGTGGAGAGTCGTCCGTAAGGAGCCGCAACGATGACCGAATCTCTCGCCCGCATCAGTTCACGCAGGCCGTGGGTGACCATCGGGATATGGCTGGTGGTGGCGCTGGTTGCTGTCGGGATCAGTGGCCAGTTGCTCCCTACTGCCACCACTACGGAACTCCGCATCATCCCACGGTTCAGCGAAGTTGAATCGGTAACAGTCAACGACTTGCTGGATGGCAGCGCTATCGAGCCTCCGCCCGCCGAAGTCGTCATCGTTCATTCGGAAACGCTGACGGTAGACGACGCTGCATTCCAAGCGAAAGTGGAAGAAGTCACCAGTGAGCTTCGTGCTCTCGGGCCGGACATCGTCCAAGGCGGAGCGAATTACTATGAAGTCCTGGCCAGCAGCCCTCTTGATTTCCTCGCGCTGGTTTCAACGGACCGCAGAAGCGCCATAGTGGCCCTCCAGATGACCGGCACGCTAGGCGAGGCGCTGGAGAATGTCGAGGAAGTTATCCACGTCGTAGAGGAAGCTGACGACAAGGACGAGTTCGATGTACTGGTCGTCGGTGACGCGAGCAGCCGGTTCGAGCAGGCGGAGTTGTCGGCGATGGACCTGGAGCAGGGCGAGCGCATCGGCCTTCCGGTGGCACTGCTCATCCTCCTCGTGCTGTTTGGCGCCGTGGTGGCTGCGCTGATACCCATCGGTCTGGCCATCGTTTCGATACTGATCACGCTGGCGATCGTGGCGGTCATCGGCACCCTTTTCGGGGAGTTGGTCTTCTTCGTGCTGCTGTGGATAACGATGATCGGGCTGGCGGTGGGGATCGACTACTGCCTCTTCGTGGTGTCCCGCTTCCGTGAGGAGCTGGCACGGGGGTTGGGTACGCGAGAGGCGGTCATCAAAGCAGGAGCAACCGCCAGCCGCACCGTGTTCTTCAGTGGGATGACGGTTGTTATCGCCCTCCTGGGCGTGTTCATCGTTCCGCACACCCTGTTCCTCGCAACGGCCCTGGGTGCGATCACGGTGGTCATTGTTTCGGTTACGGCGACGCTTACGCTCCTGCCCGCCGTCCTGACGGTGCTGGGCCCGCGCGTCGACTTCCTCCGGCTTCCGTTCCTTCGTAAGGCATCAGCCGCCCCTTCCGAGGGACAGCGCCCCGGCTTCTGGGAGTTCATAACGCGGAAGACGATGCGGTTCCCCGTGGTCAGCATCCTCGTGGTCGGCGGGCTCATGGTATGGGCGTCGGTGAACTACTTCGGCATCAACACCGGCTTCAACAGCGTCGAGACGTTCCCCGAGGACTCGCACACCCGCGAAGCGTTCACCGCGCTGGAAGAGGACTTCCCGCTGGGATACGGCTCCGCGAACCCAGCCAGGGTCGTCATCCAGGGAGATATCAACGCCCCGGCGGTTGAGGCTGCGGTGCAGGCCTTCAAACGGTCCGTGGTCGATGACCCGGTGGTGACGGAAGCCCTGCAGAAGATCAGGCAGGCGGTAGAGAGCGATCCCGCACTCATCGCGGCCCTGCTGCAGAGCAACCCGGCGATACTCAAAGACCCGTCAGCTGCTGCGCTTCCCACGAACACGCACGGCAATCTCACCATTATCGAGATACCGGTGCCCGGCGCTCCCAGCGGTGCGGAGGCGTTCGACCTGATCCACCGGCTGCGGGACGACTACATCCCCGCGGCGTTTTCCGGCGTTTCTGCAGACGTGTACGTGGGAGGGATCTCGGCCGAGTACCTGGACTTCGACACACAGCTCAGGGCCTACCTGCCCATCATCTTCGCGTTCATCCTCGGCGTGAGCTTCATCCTGCTGCTGGTCGTATTCCGCTCCATCGTCATCCCTATCAAGGCGATCATCATGAACCTGCTCTCCGTTGGCGCCGCCTACGGGTTGATGGTGCTCGTCTTCCAGAAGGGCGTTGGGGCAGACCTCTTCGGGTTCCAGCAGATCGAGACGATAGAAGCATGGCTGCCGCTGATCCTGTTCGCCATCCTGTTCGGGCTGTCCATGGACTACCACGTCTTCATGCTCAGCCGCATCCGCGAGCGCTACGACCAGACCCACGACAACGCCGAGTCGGTCGCTTACGGCCTGCGCTCGACCGCGAGCCTCATCACCGGCGCGGCGCTCATCATGGTCGCGGTGTTCAGCGGGTTCGCCTCGGGCGACATGGTCGTCAACCAGCAGGCCGGTTTCGGGCTTGCGGTGGCCGTCCTTCTCGACGCGACGCTGGTGCGCAGCATCCTCGTTCCGGCCAGCATGCAACTGCTCGGCGACCGGAACTGGTACCTGCCCGGATTCCTCAACTGGCTGCCCCAGATACAGGTGGAGGCCGAGGAAGAGGCGGCGTAAGGCCGTGGAGCGGCGCTAGCCGAGGAAGCGACGGATCAGGGCGGCCTCTTCGATGAAGTGCCGTGTCCGGGACGTGCGGTTCCGAACGAGCCCTGCCCAGACTGCCGTGGTCAACCCTTCGTGGACCCGGTCGATGTCCTGGGTGAAGCGCACGAACAGACGCCGATAGTCGTCGCCGAGGAGTTGGGTGATGCGCGTCTCGTTGGAGAAGCGCAGGGAGGCGCTGAGGTCTTCCTGCAGGCTGGGGTAGACCTCGCGCAGGTAGGCGAAGTCGTCCTCGTTGAGCGCGGCGAGCCCGAGCAGGTCCGGCGGTACGCCGATCGAGTAGAGCGCGGCCGCGAATGCGATGGCGCGGGGGAGGGTGACGTCGTCGGCTCCGGGGAGCGAGCGTCCATAACCGAAGAGGCCGACGTGCAACTTGCGCTCCCGCCTGCGCGGGATGTGGCCGGATATGGAGGCGATGGTGGGGGCGAGCTGGCGCACCTGGTTCTGGTATGCCGCCCCGGACCTGTCCAGGATGTCGTTGACGCGGGCTTCATCAACGGGTGGAGCGGGTTTGCGCTCGTACGCATGAAGCTTAGCGATGCCGTCGACCACCTGCTCGCGTGGATAATCGAACTTGAACGCGGACTGCACGGTGAGCGTCTGGACGCTGGGATATTCGCGGAACGCGCGGTCCACGTTCACCGGGGAGAGGTGGCCGCGGAACGGGGCTGAACCCGCGCCTATGATGGGGTAGAGAGGAATGCCTAGTTCACCCTCGAGGCGGTCCAGCCGTGCGAGGGCGGCCTTGAGCATCAGTTCGGCGCCGACGATGCCGTTGTTCAGGGCAGGGTCGCTCCGAGCGAGGAAGACTCGCTGGTATTCGACTTCCCAACCTTGCAGGTATTCCCGCACGATGTCGTCCACCGTCATCATCTGGTCCCGCTCTTCGAAAAGCGGGATGACGCGGATGTGCTTGGGGTAGAAGTCGCCTATCCAGTCGCTGACCGTGCTGCCGTCCGGCAGGTGCCTGCTCTCCTGCCCGGCGATGAACTGGGCGTAGTAGTCCCGCACCTTGACGATCTGCGCGGCGTTGGTCGTGAAGGGGAGGATGACCTCCTGGATGGGAGGGTCGAGGTCGCCGTCGTAGAACTCTTTCGCGACGTCGTAGGCGATGGGGATGCCCTGGAGGGCCTCGACCAGGAGTTTCCGCATCTCCAGTTCGATGGAGGGGTTGGGGATGCGGAGGGTGATGATGGCATCACGCCCCAGTTTCTTCGATTCTGAGAAGTAACCGGGATAGTTGGTGAGCAACTTCTGGATGACGTGGGTGTCGGTGTCCTTGCCCTCCGAGTCCCACATCTGCTCGTCGCAGCCGAGCGCCAGCACGTCTGCGGCTTCGATGATCTCGCCGTCGCCCTTGATTACGCCGTCGATAGCGTAGGCGGGGGCCTCCGCGTTGTCCGGGTGCTGGGTGCTCATCACTCTTGGTATCAGAGACAAGGCGTGCACCTCCGTTGCATCGGGGGCATGATACCCGCACGGGCGCTCCAACGGGAAACACGGACGTTAGGTTTCCGTTACAGCGTACGCTGGATGAAACCGGCTTTCCTCCGCCATCGCGCGTTCACCTTCACCCATAGCTCGAGGAACGCGGAGCGCCCGGTGAGCGCTTCGATCTCAGGGCGTGCGAGGACACCGACCTCTTTGAGCGCGGTGCCTCCCTTGCCGATGAGGAGCCGTTTCTGGGAGGGAGTGTCCACGTAGACCACTGCGCGGATGTAGTCCGGCGCCGCGCCCTCACGCTCCTCGAACGTGACGACTTCCACAGCCGTGTCGTAAGGGACCTCATGGGCGTAGAGTTCGAATATCTTCTCGCGGACGAGTTCACCCACGAGGAAGCGCGTTGTGCGGTCGGTCAGCACCTCAGGGGAAAAGAGTGCGTCCTGCACCGGCAGGTGCGCGCCTATCGCTTCCGCGAGAGGGGCCAGGCCGTCGTGTTCCAGTGCACTCACGGGCACGATCTCGGCGAAGGGGTGGGTCTCCGCGTAGCGTGCCATGACGGGGAGAAGCTTGTGCTTGGCGATAGTGTCGGCCTTTGTGAGCACCAGGAGCGCGGGTACGTCGGCGGTGGCGATCTGTGCGATGAGCGTCTGCTCGACATCGCCGGGGTAGCGGGGTTCCGCGGCGAGGACGACAGCGTGAGCATCGCCGAGCGCGCCGGCGAGTTGGCGCGCCATCGCGGCATCGAGCTGGTCCCGACCCTTCCGGAGGAAGCCGGGGGTATCGATGAGAGCGGCCTGGAAGTCGCTGCCGTTCAGGACGCCAAGGAGTCGGTGACGCGTCGTATGCGGCTTCGCGCTCACGATCGACAGCTTCTGGCCGAGCAGCGCGTTGAGCAGCGTGGACTTGCCCACGTTCGCCCTGCCGACGATGGCCACGAGGCCGCTGCGGAAGTTGCTCGTAGGGCTGGTCACGTTTCAAGGATACTCGCTTCACGAAGCGGGTGACGGGAACGGGTTCTCTGTGTATAGTCGATATGCCGCCACTCTCCTGGGCAACTATGCGTATCCCCCGCAGTCGCTTCATAGGCTACTTCCTTATCGCAGTCCTGCTGCTGTCGACGCTTGCCGCTTGTGGGGAATCGCAGCCCTCAGTTGTGGAGTTCGGTACCCGTTCTACCCCTGAAGGACCCAGCACTCCTACGCCTGTGCCGACGCCTACGCCGGCTCCGACAGCGACACCCACGCCTGAGCCGACGGTCACGCCGACGCCCGAGCCGGCGGCTACACCGACGCCTGAGCCGGAACCGACCAGCCCTCCGACGCCGGAGGAACCGGGGATCCTCACGCCGCAGCCGGAAGTCTCCATCGTGATGCAGGTTGAGTCCTTCATCAGTGCCGGTGACCGGCATACGTGTGCGCTTCCACCGGACGGGGTCCCCGTCTGCTGGGGCGACAACTCTGCCCTGCAGGCGATGCCTATCGATTTCTTCCCACTCGGAACGATAAGTAGCGGGAACGACCACACCTGTGGACTTACGTTTGACGGGAACGCCGTTTGCTGGGGCAGCGATGCGTTCGGCCAGATCAATGCGCCTGCCGACCAGCAGTTCCTCGCACTCAGCGCCGGCGACAACCACACGTGTGCGCTCACTTTCGACGGCACGCCGTTCTGCTGGGGCGGTCAGGGGTCAACTCCTCCCGAGGGAGAGAAGTTCACGCAGATCAGCAGCGGAGGCAGTCACACGTGCGGACTTCGCCTGGACGGCAGGCCGATCTGCTGGGGCGACGACGCGGACGGGAAGCTATCTCCTCCCGAAGGGTTGTTCGCTTCTATCGCAAGCGGCGGCGACCACACGTGCGCACTCACTGCGGAAGGCAAGCCTGTCTGCTGGGGCAGCGACAGGTCTGGACAGCGGACAGAAACACCTGTCGACGCGGTCTTCCTCTCCATCAGCAGTGGTGGGTCGCATTCGTGCGGCCTGCGCGGCGATGGCACTCCGTTCTGCTGGGGCGAATGGGGCGAGACCGAAGTGCCCACCGAGACGTTCTTGCAGATCAGTTGCGGGCGGAACTACTCCTGCGGCGTGGTCAACGGAGTTCAGGAGTGCTCGGGCCAAGTACATACGTGCGGGGTGACTTCCGAGGGCACCGTAGTCTGCTGGGGAGACAACGATGCGGGCCAGTCTACGCCGCCCCCAAGCCTGGCAGGTCCCGGGGATGGGACGGGCGAGATGCCAGCGACAGGGGCCCCGACTCCTACGCCGACGATACCGCCTCCGCCGACTTTCGGTGATATGCCCCCTCCGTCCTAGCGCCTGTCCCCCTCTCTACTTGTTGCGGAGGCGGGGGATGAACTCCGCCATCTGAGATTCCGCGCCGGACTTCGCGAGCGTCTCGACGAAGATATCGTGGATGATGAGGTCTTCGTCCTCGTACTCGATCTGCGCGCCGCCCTGCTTCACGTCCACGTCGGTGTCGCCTTCCATCGCAACCCCGAGGGAGAAGTAGTATTTCTGGCTCCCCCACCGGAAGGCGAGGTATCGGGCGGGAGTGGACCCGCCGTTGAAGTGCTGGTGGAACCAGCCGTTCGGCGGCACGACGAGCGAGCCGGGCTTCCAGTCCACGCGTTCCATGCCGTCATGCGGGCTGCCATGGGACGGCCAGAGCAGCGAGTAGCCCTCGCCCTTGATGATGATGACGTGCGCGCCGGGACCGTGCCGGTGCGCTTTCTTGTAGGTGCCGACGGGGAACTGCGAGACGTGTGCCGTCTGCGTTTGGTCCGCGAGCTCGAACTTGATGTGCGCGCCGCCCGCCCCGCGTTCCTTCCACGAGAAAGTCGTGAAGGTCTCGATGTCCGGCACGAAGTTCGTCTCCCAGGCGTTGGTGCGGCCGGTGGTGGCCGTCCACATCCTGCCCTCGCCCTGGAAGTGCTTGGGGTTGCCGATGCGGTCTTCGAAGACGTAGGGGTTGTTGAAGATGAAGCCCTCGTTGTGGAAGAGGTTCATGGTGAGGGGGGCCGTGGTCACCGCGACGAAGCGTGCGGCCTCAGAGCCGCTGCCGTTCATGTGCTGATGCCAGACGTTGATGGGGATGGAGAAGACGCTGCCGCGCTTCCACTCGAAGCTGGTGCGGCTGTTGGGGTCCTCGCCGACGAGGGTCGCGCCGCGTCCCTCCAATACATAGATGTTCTTCTCGAAGATGTGCCTCTCCGGGGCCATCCTCTTTCCCGGCTCGATCTCTGCCACGTAGGCGCCGTTCGTGTCGCCTGCGCCGTCGAGGTTGATATACGTGCCGAGGCAGTCGAGGCGCGCCCACGGCTTGACCTCGACGGTGCGGAGGTCGTCCACCGCGAACCCGGTGATGACGGGTATGCCCTCCTTCTCCTGGAAGGCGCGGTAGGCGTCGTACTTGACGATGCGTTCCTGTTCCGGCCGTATCTCTGGCGTGGACGTAGTCATGGGCGCTCCTCCTGCCGGGGGACGGTTAGGCTGCTCGTGTCGGGTAGCGTATCAGGGTGCAGTCTATAATTTGTCGACGAGGAGAGCAGCATGACCAACGATTTCACAGGGGAGATGGCCATCGAGTGGCTCATCCTCGCGGACGCCGCCGAAGTGAACGGCGGAAAGCTGTACCTCCTTGGGGGAGGGTTCGATCGCATCAACATCGCAGCGCCGTTGCCGCAGCGCAGACGCATGGCGCTGGCGGTTTCGATCAGCGTTCCTTGGGCATCGACGAACGAACGGCACCGGCTGACGCTCGACTTTACGGACGAGGACGGCAACCGGCAGGCGAACGTGGAGGGCGAGTTCGAGGTGGGGCGTCCGCCGGGGGCGAAGGCAGGGCAGATGCAGCGCATCCAACTTGCATTGCAAGCGGACCTCGAGATCAAGAAGTTTGGGGCGAACGTCGTCGTCGGCTCTATAGACGGCGTGGAGTCTCGCAGGGTGCATTACAACGTGCAGCCAACTCCCCCGCTCGCGCAGATGATGGAAGACCAGAAGCGCCGCGGTGGAGGCTGACGGGGGATACCTGGAGCGGGCGATGGGATTCGAACCCACGGCCCTCTGCTTGGGAAGCAGATGCTCTACCCCTGAGCTACGCCCGCGCCATGCGTGAGATTGTAGCGTGCTCACGGCGAGTTGGCACGCGCTACGGCGCGAGGCGCGACCAGGCGACGATCATCGCAACGCCGACCGCTGCGAGGCGGAACAGTCCGCCGATGGAGAAGTCGGTCAGCGCGTTGACCAGGAACGGGAGCGTGGCCAGAGCCACGCTCCCCAGCGCCATCCACTGGTAGGTGCGTCCCCTGCGGCGGTTGACCGCCACGCTCACGGCCTCGCCCAGGACGAACCCGAGGCCCAGCATCACGAAGAAGGTGAAGAACCCGCCGAAGGGGAACAGTCGGAAGAAGATCTGCAGGGCGATGAATCCGCCCAGCCCCGCACCAAAGGCCGCGGCGACGCCCCGTGTCACGTAGCTCACGGAGACGGCGTGGGTCGGCAGCCCAACCGGAGCGCCGCACTCTCTGCAGCGTATGCCGACGGGATGCTGGCGCATGCATTCGGTGCAGATGGGGCGCTCGCAGTTGCCGCAGCGCAACCTGGTTTCCCGGTCGGGGTGCCAGTGGCATGTGGCCGGCTGTGTCATTCCGCCTCCGTCCGGGGTGTGTCGCGCTGGACCCAGGCATCGTGGTCGGCGATGTCACGATCGTACATGAGCCGGTTGAAGAGCAGCTGAGGCAGCGGGATCCCGGAGCCGCGCAGCGAGTTCGACGCGAGGCGCTTGACGATGGTGATGAGCAGCAGCCCCGTCATGAGCAGCACGACGGCGGACGGCCGCTGGAAGTAGAGCGCCACGAACGGCAGGGAGACGAACCCCAGCAGCACCCAAACGCCGGAGGCCTTCGTGAACTGCCACCCGGCGCTGGTGATGACGATGAAGAAGGCGAGTTCCAATCGCCCGAGGGCAAGGAGCGCTCCGACCGAGGGTGCAACCCCTCTGCCGCCCTTGAAGCCGAGGGTTACCGGCCAGTTGTGGCCCATCACGGCGAGCAGCCCCGCTGCCGCCTGCACCTCGATCCCCAGGCCGAGCACACGAGCGAGGTAGACGGGCGTGAGCCCTTTCACGAACAGATCGAATATACCGACGGGCAGGATCCAGAAGCGCCCGACGTTGTAGTAGACGTTCGACGCGCCAATGGTGCCGCTGCCCACCTTGCGGAGGTCTATGCCCTTGACGAGGCGGGCGACGATGTAGGCGGTAGGCACGGAGCCCAGCAGGTAGCCGTAGATGAGCACCAGTGCTGTCTGGAGGGAATCGTCCATCGCAAGAGGCCCCTATCCTGCTCCGGCGAGACGCTCGAGCGCTTCGAGCACCTCCTGGGGCGGGCCGTCCGCTCCGGGGAGTGCCTCGTTCTCGTTGCCCATCGCATGATAGTCGCTCCCGCCGCAGGGAAGGAGTCCGTACCGTTCCGCGAGATCGAACAGGATGCGCTGCTCCTCCTTGCCGTAGTTCGCGTAGTGAGCTTCGAGCCCCACGATGCCCATGTCGGGAAGCCGTGGGATGATCGTCTCGTACTCCTCGACGTAGAGCGGGTGCGCGAGCACCGCTGCGCCGCCTGCGCTCCGTATCGTGCGCGCGGCATCTTCCAGCGTGACGCCCGAGCGCCCAACGAATGCTGCGCCGCCGTTGTTCAGCAGGCCGTTGAACGCGTCCTTGTATGTCGCGAGATAGCCCCGCTCCACCATCGCGTGCGCGATATGGGGACGCCCGATGCTGGCGCCCGCCGCCAGCTCCTGAACGCGCTCCCAGTCGAGCGGATAGCCGAGCCGTTCGAGGTTCGCGAGCATCCGCAGCCCCCGCTCCTCCCGCTCTTCGCGGAGTGCGGTGAGCTGCCGCTGTAACGCGGCGTCGGCGCGGTCCACGAAGTAGCCGAGCAGGTGCACGTCGGAGTCGCTCCTGGTGGGGTGCGAGGCGCTGATCTCGATGCCGGGAACGATGCGCAGTGTGGCATGAGCGCCGGCCGCGGCAGTCGCCTCGTCCAGCCCCTCGGTGGAGTCGTGGTCGGTGAGCGCGGCCACGCTGACCTCTCGATGCGCGAGGAGCTTCACGAGTTCGGTGGGCGTCAGCCGCCCGTCCGAGCGCGTGGAGTGCATGTGGAGGTCTATCTTCATGCGGCCTCCGCGAAGCTGCGTTGCCTTTGCTCGGGCACTGGGCAAAGGCAGCGCAGCCAGGCTCTAGTGGGCGACCTCGGTGACCCGCGTCTCGCGCACCACGGTGACGACGATCTCGCCGGGGTAGACGAGGTTCTCCTCGATCTTGCGGACGACCTTGCGTGCGAGGTTGGAGGCCGCGACGTCGTCGATCTCGTCCGGTTGCACCAGGATGCGCACCTCGCGCCCCGCCTGTATGGCGTAGGACTTCTGCACGCCGTCGAAGCTGTTGGCAACGTCTTCCAGTGCTTCCAGCCGCTTGAGGTAGAGCTCGACCGTGTCGCGGCGGGAGCCGGGACGCGCGGCGCTGATGGCGTCGGCCGCAGCGACGACGAAAGCCTCAACGGAGCCCCTGTCGTCGTCGTGGTGCTCGTTGATGGCGGCCGTCACCCCGGCCGACAGGGAGTAGCGCCGGGCGACCTCCTCGCCCAGTTCTATATGCGTCCCCTCGAACTCATGGGTGAGGGCCTTGCCGATGTCGTGCAGCAGCCCGCCAGCCTTGGAGGTCTGGACGTCAGCTTCTATCTCTCCGGCGATCAGCCCCGCGATACGTGCGACCTCGACGGAGTGCTGGAGGACGTTCTCGCCGTAGCTGTAGCGGTACTGGAGCCTGCCGAGGAGCTTGATGAGCTCAGGGTTCAGTCCGCGGACGCCTGAATCCAGTACTGCCTGCTCACCCGAGCGGGCGATGGAGTCGTCCACTTCCTTCTGCGCCTTGTTGACCGATTCCTCGATGCGGGCGGGATGGATGCGCCCGTCTGCGATGAGGTTGCTGAGCGCGACCTTCGCTACCTCTCGGCGGATGGGGTCGAAGCAGGAGACCGTTACGGCCTCCGGCGTGTCGTCGATGATGAGGTCGACCCCCGTGGCGGCTTCGATGGCGCGGATGTTGCGTCCCTCGCGACCGATCAGGCGTCCCTTCATCTCATCGTTTGGCAGCCCCACCTGGGAGGTGGTGGACTCGTTCACCACGTCTGAAGCAAGGCGTTGGATGGAGAGGGCGATGGTCTTCTTTGCTTTCTCGTCCACCTCGTTCAGCATCTTCTGTTCGAGGGCGTAGTAACGCTTGGCGAGCTCGTGCTCGGCCTCGTCCTCCGCGTTCTGCATGATCTGAGCTTTCGCCTCCTGCACGCTGAGGTTCGCGACCTCTTCGAGCTTGGTGGCCTGCTCGGCCTTGAGCGTTTCGGCCTCGTCGTACCGCTGCTCGACATCCTGCTCCCGGTCGCCCAGGCGCTGCTCGCGCAGTTCGAGGCTCTCCTGCCGGTTGTCGAGGCTCTCACCGCGGCTGGCGAGGCGGTTCTCCGCTCGCTGTACCTCGCGCCGCCTGTCGCGTAGCTCTGTGTCAGCCTCTTGCTTCGCTTTGAGCGCTTCTTCCTTGGCCTCCAGCAGGGAACGTTTCTTCTCCTCCTCAGCGCCCGCGAGGATGCGGGCGGCTTCGTCCTGGGCTGCGCTCGTGCGCTTGCTCCGCCCCATGGCCCGAATGAACAAGGCCACTACGACACCAAGGATGAGACCGACTACCAATGCTCCGATACCGATGATCAACGCTTCCATGAGCGTCTCCTTTCGGGCTCGACCTGCGCGCGTGTCCCCGCCGAGGAGGACCGGACAAGCCGGCCATGGCTATGAGCAGACGACGGGTCCCCGGTTTCGGGATCGGCAGCAAAGAGAGTGCGCCAACACCACCCCGCAGCGCGCAGGCTGCGGGCGCGATGAGGCGGGTGTGGTGCCCGCCGGCTTGCGCGTTGGTGAAGCGCACGTTATCTGCCACCGCCGTCCTTCGTTTTCGGCGAGTGGCAGCCAGAAAGACGATGCCGGTTATCCGGCTACCGGGGCCGCCGGTTGGAGCTCGGCCTCGGGAACGGGAGCCTCGCTGTGTCCGTTCGCGGCGTCCATGCCGCGGACCTTCGCCTCGATCTGATCGGAGATCTCCGGGTTGCCGCGGAGGAACGTCTTGGCGTTCTCCCGGCCCTGTCCCAGGCGCGTCTCGTTGTACGAGTAGTTGGCGCCGGACTTGCGGACGATCCCCATCTCCACACCGAGGTCGAGCAGGTCTCCCTCCTTGCTGATGCCTATCTTGAACATGATGTCGAACTCGGCCTGCCTGAAAGGTGGGGCGACCTTGTTCTTGACGACCTTCGCCCTGACCCGTGAACCGACAGGTTCCGTCCCCTGCTTGATCGTCTCGATACGCCGCAGGTCTATGCGGACGGAGCTGTAGAACTTGAGCGCTCTGCCTCCTGGAGTGACTTCCGGGCTCCCGAAGAAGACTCCCACCTTCTCCCGCAACTGGTTCACGAACACGACCGCGGTGTGGGAGGTGTTCGTGGCGGCTGTGAGCTTGCGGAGGGCCTGCGACATCAGCCGGGCCTGCAGCCCGACGTGGGTGTCGCCCATGTCGCCTTCGAGTTCTGCCCTGGGCACGAGAGCGGCGACGCTGTCCACGACGATAACGTCCACGGCGCCGCTGCGCACGAGGTACTCGACAATCTCCAGCGCCTGCTCGCCGGAGTCAGGCTGCGAGATGAGGAGCGTGTCCACCTGGACGCCGCACAGCGCGGCGTAGGTGGGGTCCAGTGCGTGCTCAGCGTCTATGTAGGCGGCGGTGCCGCCTCGACGCTGCGCTTCCGCGACGATGTGGCTGCAGAGCGTGGACTTTCCTGCAGACTCCGTCCCGAATACCTCGGTTACCCGCCCTCTGGGTATTCCTCCGATTCCCAGGGCCATATCCAGTGAGATGGAGCCTGTGGGGATGGCTTCCACATGCATGCTGTGGGCGGCTTCGCCCAGCCGCATGATCGCCCCGTGCCCAAACTGCCGTTCTATCTGCCCGAGAGCCAGTGCCAGCGCTTGTTCCTTGTCAGACATGTCCTTTTGGCCTCGTCTCCTGGCTGCCACATGCCAGTGTTTTCATCGTATCACACCCGCATCCGCGGGCTGAGTGGCGGTTGCTGACGAGTTTGCCATCCATATGACGCAACCGCGCAATGGGCGCGTGTCACAAATCTGGAATTGCGCAATGGCCGACCCAGCGACGGGTGCTATGCAGGGAAAGGAACGGTGGGGGAAGCCGAAGGCTCAGGAGGGGCGGTAGCGATTGACGATGGGGAGGCGACGGTCGCGCCCGAAGTTGCGCCGCGTGATCTTGACGCCGGGAGGCGCCTGGCGGCGCTTGTACTCGCTGCGGTCCACGAGGCGCACGGTGAGTTCGACGGCGTCGCGGGGCATCCCCGCGGTGAGCATCTCGTCGAAGCTGCGGTCGTCCTCGACGTAGGCCTGGATGATGGGGTCGAGCACGTCGTAGGGGGGCAGCGAGTCCTCGTCCTTCTGGTCGGGGCGGAGCTCCGCGGTGGGCGGGCGGACGATGATGGACTCCGGGATGACCTCCCGTCCTGCCATCTCGTTGCGGTGGCGGGCGAGTTGCTGCACCAGCGTCTTGGGCACGTCCTTGATGACGGCGAACCCGCCGGCCATGTCGCCGTACAGCGTGGCGTAGCCGGTGGCCATCTCGCTCTTGTTGCCCGTGGTGAGCACGATCCAGCCGAACTTGTTGGACGCGGCCATGAGCAGGTTGCCACGGATGCGCGCCTGCAGGTTCTCCTCCGTGGTGTCCGGCTCCTTTCCGGAGAACTCGTCCGCGAGCGTTTCGAGGAATGTGTCGAAGATCGGGCGTATGGGCAGCGAGACGAGCCGCACGCCGAGGTTGTCGGTGAGCGCCTTGGAGTCGTCCCAGGACTGACCGGACGTGTACTGCGACGGCATGAAGAATGTGGTGACGCGCTCCGGCCCGAGCGCATCGGCGGCGATGGCGGTGGTGAGCGCGGAGTCGATGCCGCCGGAGAGGCCGATGACCGCGCCCCTGAAACCGCTCTTGAGGACGTAGTCCCTCGTGCCGGTCACGAGGGCGTTGTAGACCTCCGTGAGCGGGTGCAACTCCTCCGCGATGGAGGGGGCGAGCGGTTCGCGCGACGGGGCGCCACCCGACCCGGAGAAGAAGTAACGCCGGGCCTTGCCGATGGAGTCGAGGCCGGACCGGGCGAGCGGCCCCTCCGGATCGGGAGAGCCAACCTCGTCGGCGTCGACGTCAACGAGTAGCAGCGACTCCTCGAACTGCGGTGCGCGCGCTATGAGTCCGCCGCGCGGGTCGAACACGAGGCTCTGGCCGTCGAAGACGAGCTCGTCCTGTCCGCCGATGAGGTTGACGTAGGCGAGGAAGCAGCCGTGCTCGCTGGCGCGGCGCGAGAGCATCGCGCTGCGCTGGGCGTAGCGTCCCTGGTGGTAGGGGGAGCCGTTGATGGTGACGACGACCTCCGCGCCGGCGAGCCGCTGCACCGTCGCGGGGCCGGTGTCGTACCAGATGTCCTCGCAGATGTTGACGCCGGTCTGCACCCCGTTGATCTCGAAGACGGGGCACTCGTTGCCGCGCGCGAAGTAGCGCTCCTCGTCGAACACGCCGTGGTTCGGCAGGAGGATCTTGCGGTAAACGGAGGCGACGCTGCCGTCATGGAGGACGGCTGCGCCGTTGTAGATGCGGCCTTCCATCTGGTCTGGGTAGAGGGCTGCACCGAGGTGGAAAGGCTCGCCGTCCACGAAGTCGGGAACCCCGACCACGATAGTAATGCCGTCGGCTGCCTCGGCGATGCGCTCCAACTGGGCGCGGGCGTCGAGGAGGAACTGGCGCTTGAAGAGCAGGTCTTCCGGGGGGTAGCCGGTGAGGGCGAGTTCAGGGAAGGCTACGAGGTCGGCCTGGCTCTCACGGGCCTGTTGGACGAGCGCGAGTATGCGTTCGGCGTTGCCGTTGAGGTCGCCGACGGTTGCGTTCATCTGGCCGAGAGCTATGCGGATGGGCCTCACGAGTCGCCCCAGTGCGTAGTTCGGTGACGGGGCTGAGCGCTGACTGCGGTACCGGCCGACGTGCGCCGGTTACGCGGCAGCGGAGATCACATGCCTGCGCGGCGCCGTCGCCTCGCAGAGCGGCGTGCCGCGATGCGGGCCTTCTCACCCTTGGAGCGGAAGAAACGCCGGTCCTTGTGGGCCTTGAGGATGCCGTTGCGGGTGACCGCCGCGCGGAACCGCGAAACGATCGCCTCAGGCGGTTCCCCGTCTCTCATCTCAACGTATGCCATGGATACTCCGTGCGTGTGCTCCGCGCGGGAGTGATGCTAGCACAGCACGCGGTTCCCGGCAAGGCGGCACGATTGACAGTAACTGTTCAGAGTTAAGGGGGGGACTGGTCGAAAGGCGAAGTGCTAACGGGTAGCGTGCGAGGGGGTGGTTGTGTCATACAACAGGGGTGGCCGCTGAAGTTGACCTGAGCACAGCCAGCCGTGAGGACCTCCTGACGATTATCGCCCTCCAACAGGCGGCCATCGCCGAGCTGGAGCGTCGAGTCGCGGGGTTGGAGGGACGTGGCGGGCCTCGGGGGATGCCTGGCAACAAACTTGGTGCAGGCCCCCGGCCGACAGGCGAGAAGCGGCCGAGGAAGCAGCGGTTCCAAGGCTTTGCTCGCCGTCGCATGGAGCCGACGGAGCGTGTGGAGCACGCGGTGGAGGTCTGCCCGGATTGCGGGACGCGACTGAGTGGTGGATGGACACACCGCACGCGTGAGGTGATCGATATCCCGGAGTCTGCGGTGCGCGTGACAGAGCACGCGGTGATCGCGCGGGAATGTCCGGTGTGCAGAAGGCGGCGGGCGCCGAAGGTAGAGTTGGGCGGGGTGACGATGGGCCGGCAGCGTGTGGGAGTGAACGTGATGAGCCTGGTCGCGACACTCAGGGAGGAGGCAAGGCTGCCGATACGGACGATCCGGTGGTATCTGTGGAGCGTTCACGGATTGGACCTGAGCGAGGGAGCGATAGTTGGCATCATCCACCGGACGGCGGAGCGAGCGCGAGATACGGTGCACGAGGTACGGGAGCGCATCCGTGGCAGCCCGGTGGTCGCGGCCGATGAGACCGGCTGGCGGGAAGGGGGAGTCAACGGGTTCGTGTGGACGTTCAACACGCCGACGGAGCGGTACTTCGTGAGGCGTGGGCGCGGCAAGCAGGTGGTGGACGAGGTGTTGGGAGACGGGTTTGGGGGTGTGTTGGTCAGCGACTTCTACGCTGCCTACAACCATTACCCGGAGCTCAAGCAGCGATGCTGGGTGCACCTGCTGAGGGACATCCGTGACCTGAAGTCCCTCTATCCCAAGGATGCGCGTCTGTCTCGGTGGGCGAGCGCAGTCAAAGAGCTCTACACGAAGGCGCGGGAGTCCAGCCATACCAACGTGCGGAAGCGGAGTGTGGCCCAACGGCGGCTGGAGCACCGATTGCTGGCATTGTGCCGGCCATACGCGACCGACCCGTCAGCGGTGCAGGGGAAGCTGTGTCGGCGGATCGAGCAGTTCATCAAGGAGCTGTTCGTGTTCGTAGCCGAGCCCCGGGCGCCATCGGACAACAACGCTTCAGAGCGAAGCCTTCGGCACTTGGTGCTCAGCCGGAAGATCAGCGGTGGCACGCGCTCTGCGCGGGGACCGAGAGCAAGATGGCTCTGGCTTCGCTGTTCGGCACTTGGCGCGCCCAACATCGCAACCCCCTCATCGCCTGCCGCCAGCTTCTCGTCTCCCCCTAACTCTGAACAGTTACCTCGGGTCAGGAACACTTGACGAATCCGTACGCGCCTGCTAATGTTAGCCGGAATGCTGTTCACCGCGCCTGAGCATCAGAAGCCCCGAAACCCCTAAGCCCTTTCGTCGAGGTCTAGCGTTGCATATCCGCTGGGCCTTTTTCCGTGTCTCTTGGAATTCCGCAGGTCACGCCTTGCGAGGAGGGTCTAACCAGCAATGACATCGCTCATGCCCCGTGTCAACCGCGCTCCAATGCATCCCGTCAAGTCCTACGCACGCACCCACCAGGTGCTGGAACCATCCAACTTGGTCAATATCCAGCTCGAGTCGTTCGAGGCGCTAAAGACGACCGGCATCCGTGAAGTGCTCGACGAGATCAATCCGGTGCAGGACGTTACCGGCAACCGCTTCGAATTGCGCTTCGGAGCGCACTCGTTCCGCGCGCCACGCTACGCGGAGGAGGAGTGCCGCGCTCGGGAGGTCACCTACGAAGCGCCGCTCTACGTCACGGTCGAGTTGGAGGTGAAGGAGACAGGCGAGGTCAAAGAGCAGACGCTCTTCTTTGGCGACATTCCGATGATGACCTCCACCGGCACCTTCGTTATCAACGGCGCCGAGCGCGTCGTGGTAAGCCAGCTCGTGCGTTCGCCCGGTGCCTACTTCACCCGCGTGCAGGACCCCAGCACGGGGCGAAATGTCTCCTTTTCGAAGCTCATCCCCTACCGGGGAGCGTGGCTGGAGTTCGAGACCAGCCCCCGCGACGTGATCTCGGTGAAGATAGACCGCAAGCGCAAACTGCCCGTCACCACGTTCCTCCGCGCCATCGGCTTCGCTGAGGACCACGCTCTCCTTGATCTCTTCGACGATGTGGACGACGACCCGGAGCACCCTTACATCCGCACCACGCTGGAGCGCGACACGGCGGTGCAGAATGAGGCGCAGGCCCTGATGGAGGTCTACCGCCGACTCCGCCCCGGTGAGCCTCCCAGTGCTGAGAGCGCGCGCACGCTCCTGGACAACCTCTTCTTCAACCCTCGCCGCTACGACCTGGGCCGGGTCGGGCGCTACAAGATGAACCGGCGCACCGGCAAGGACGTGCCCCAGGAGAGCCGCACGCTCACCAGGGACGACATCATCGAGATGATCAGGATGATGATCCGCATCAACAACGGCGCGGCCAATCCAGACGACATCGACCACTTGGGCAACAGGCGCGTTCGCGCCGTCGGCGAACTTATCATGAACCAGTTGCGCGTCGGCCTGCTCCGCATGGAGCGCGTGGTCAAGGAGCGTATGACGATCCTGGACCAGGGCGAGGCGACGCCCAGCGCCCTCATCAACATAAGACCCGTGGTCGCTGCGGTGCGCGAGTTCTTCGGCGGCTCGCAGCTGTCCCAGTTCATGGACCAGACGAACCCGCTGGCGGAGCTCACGCACAAGCGCCGCCTGTCCGCGCTAGGCCCCGGCGGACTCTCCCGCGAGCGTGCGGGGTTCGATGTACGGGACGTGCACTACTCGCACTACGGTCGCATCTGCCCCATCGAGACACCGGAAGGCCCGAACATCGGCCTGCTTGGCTCCCTCGCCACCTTTGCCCGCCTCAATGACTACGGCTTCATTGAGACGCCCTACCGGAAAGTGCTGAAGGACATCTCCAGCAAGGACCCGGACATCCAGGGCCGGACCGTCACCGAAACAGTGCCCGGCGACGACGGCAAGGCCATCGTACGTGCGCAGCACGTTGTCTCCGCGAACGCTACGAAGAAGATCGCTGCGCTCGACGAGCGTATGATCGCTGTGCAGCCCTACGTCTCCGCCGACCCCGACGAAATCGTCTACCTTCCTGCCGACGAGGAAGACAAGTTCGTCGTCGCTCAGGCCAGTTCTCCCATGGACAATAAGTTCCAGTTGCTGGGAGACCGAGTGGAATGCCGTGTATCCGAGGACTACCTGATGGAGCCGCCCGAGCGCGTGGACTACATGGACGTCGCGCCGATACAGATCGTCAGCGTCTCCACCGCCCTCATCCCGTTCCTGGAGCACGACGACGCCAACCGGGCGTTGATGGGCTCCAACATGCAGCGGCAGGCCGTTCCGCTCATCAAACCGGATGCTCCGTTGGTGTGCACCGGCATGGAACAGCGCATCGCGCGCGACTCGGGACAGATGGTGCTCGCCAAGGCCTCCGGCGTGGTCACGTCCGTGACGGGCGAGGTAGTCGTAATAAAGAGCGACGATGGCAAGGAGCACACTCACGTGCTGCGGAAATTCATCCGCTCCAACCAGGGCACCTGCCTTACGCAACGCGCCATCGTCTCCGTCGGCGACACCGTAACGGAAGGCGACCCGCTCGCCGACAGCTCTTCCACACAGGAGGGCGACCTCGCACTCGGCCAGAACGTGCTCTGCGCGTTCATGGCCATGGAGGGTTACAACTTCGAGGACGCCATCATCGTCTCCGAGAACCTTGTTCGCGACTCCAAGTTCACGTCCATCCACATCGAGCGCTACGAGGTCGAATCACGCGACACAAAGCTCGGCCCCGGCGAGATTACACGGGACATACCCAGCGTCGGCGAGGACGCGCTTCACAACCTGGACGAGGAAGGCATAATCCGCGTCGGTGCTGAGGTCGGCCCCGGCGACATCCTCGTCGGCAAGGTAACGCCCAAGGGCGAGACCGAACTGACAGCAGAGGAGAAGCTGCTGCGCGCCATCTTCGGGGAGAAGGCACGCGACGTTAAGGACACTTCCCTCCGCGTCCCCCACGGTGAGCGCGGCAAAGTAATCGACGTGAGAGTCATGTCGCGGGAGAACGGGGACGAACTCTCTCCCGGCGTGAACAAGCTCGTGCGCGTCTGGGTCGCACAGACCCGCACCCTCTCCGAAGGCGACAAGATGGCCGGGCGCCACGGCAACAAGGGCGTCGTCTCCCGAATCATGCCGGTGGAGGACATGCCCTACCTGCCGGACGGCACTCCCGTGGACATCATCCTCAACCCCATCGGCGTGCCTTCCCGCATGAACCTCGGGCAAGTGCTGGAGACACACCTGGGCCTGGCTGCCCACAAACTGCGCTTCCGCGCCGCGACACCCGTGTTTGATGGCGCGACCGATGCGGACATCCGCAACGCCCTCGCTCGAGCATGGCTCCTGGAGCGCGCGGGGGCGCTCGGTAGCGACCTCGACACGTCTGAGGGATACGAACCCAACTGGGCAAAGGCCCGCGCGTGGGTCGCCGAGCGCGGCTACGACGCGGACCGTGCGTTCGACGATACGAATCGCGACTCCAACTACGCCTCCTCGATAGGCCTGCGGCTCTGGCTCGACGACCTCGCAGAGACGTATCAGGAGGCAACGGGCGAACAGTTGGATTTCGGCGATGAGTCGTTCGACGCTCTGTACAGTGAAGCCCTGCGCGTTGGGCGCGCACTCAACGCCGCTGCTCCCGTGCTCGGTAAGTCGGTGCTCTATGACGGCCGCTCCGGAGAGCCGTTCAACAACCCGGTGACCGTCGGCTACATCTACATGCTCAAGCTCATTCACCTTGTTGAGGACAAGATACACGCGCGCTCCACCGGCCCCTATTCCCTCATCACGCAACAGCCGCTGGGCGGCAAGGCGCAGTTCGGTGGACAGCGCTTCGGAGAGATGGAGGTCTGGGCTCTGGAGGCCTACAGCGCCGCCTACAACCTCCAGGAGATGCTCACTGTCAAGTCGGACGATGTTGTCGGGCGCGTAAAGACGTACGAAGCCATCGTGAAAGGCGAGGAAGTGGTGCAGCCCGGCATACCGGAGTCCTTCAACGTCTTGCTCAAGGAGTTGCAGAGCCTCGGCCTCGCCGTGGAACTCCGGTACGAGGAGGACCAAGGCGTTGTCACCTCCCGGTTCACCTATTCCGGTGAGGAGGAAGAAGAGGACGAGCTCGAGGCAGTTGCGCCGCTCCCTATCGAGCCAGTTGCGCCGTCGTGGGAAGCGGACTTCGCGCCGCTGGAGGAACAGGACGGAGACGTAGCAACGAACGTGCGGATAGACCTGGGCGCCTACGCCCGCAAGGCTTCTGAGGAAGAGAGCGAGAGCAACGGGGAATAGTGCGCACTGGTCCCCGGGCCCACTAGGCGCCTTGACATAAAGCGGAGCGGGGCATGCGCCCCCGCAGGAAGAGCAGCGAACATGCCGAACGCTACAGACTTCAATGCCATCAGGATCTCACTCGCCTCGCCGGAGCAGGTGAAGCAGTGGTCTTACGGCGAGGTGCTCAAACCGGAGACGATTAACTACCGTACGCTGCGTCCCGAGAAGGACGGCCTGTTCTGCGAGCGCATCTTCGGTCCCACGAAGGACTGGGAATGCTACTGTGGCAAGTACAAGAAGATCCGTTACCGGGGCGTGATCTGCGACCGTTGCGGCGTGGAGGTCGCCCGAGCCAAGGTGCGGCGGGAGCGTATGGGGCACATCGCCCTCGCTGCGCCCGTCGCCCACATCTGGTTCGCCAAGGGCATCCCGAGCAGGCTTGGACTGCTGCTGGACGTCTCTCCGCGTAACCTGGAGCGCGTCCTCTACTTTGCACAGTACATCGTCACGCGGGTAGACCCGCTCCTGCAGACTCGACGCATCGAGGAGTTGCAGCTCGAACACGGCGAGAGGAAAGAGGACGTCGAACAGCAGATGAACCAGCGCATCGCCACGCTGGAGGGGGAGTTGGAATCCCTCGCAGGGTCCGAGTCGAGCGACGCTGACGCCCGCCGGAAGACGCTAGACGACCAGATCTCGGCGCTGGCAAAGGCACGCGACGAGCAGTTGGCCGAACTCGACCAGAACCTCGCGAAAGAGAGCGGCGAGATCGCGAGCCTCAAGCCCCTGATGCTCCTCACGGAGAGTCGCCACCGTGAACTCTCCGACAAGTACGGCGATGTCTTCCGCGCCGGGATGGGCGCAGAGGCCATACTGGAGATCCTCCGTTCGCTCGACTTGCAGGAGGAGATGCTGCACCTCAAAGGAGACGTGCGCACGACCTCCGGCCAGCGCCGGAAGAAGGCCGTCAAGCGCATCCAGGTCATAGACGCCTTCCACAGCAGCGGCAACAAGCCGGAGTGGATGATCATGACCGCTCTCCCCGTCCTCCCGCCTGACCTCCGGCCCATGGTGCAGTTGGACGGCGGGCGATTCGCCACGAGTGACTTGAACGACCTGTACCGCAGGGTAATCAACCGGAACAATCGCCTCAAGCGGCTCTTGGATCTCGGCGCACCCGCCATCATCATCCGCAACGAGAAACGGATGCTCCAAGAGGCCGTGGACGACCTGATCGACAACGGACGTCGGGGCCGCGCGATTGTCGGCAGCCACAACCACCAGCTTAAGAGCCTTTCGGACCTGCTGCGCGGGAAGCAGGGACGTTTCCGGCAGAACCTGCTCGGCAAGCGGGTGGACTATGGCGGACGCTCTGTCATCGTCGTGGGTCCTTCCCTCCGTCTCCACGAGTGTGGCCTGCCGAAGAAGATGGCACTGGAGCTCTTTAAGCCATTCGTTATGAACCGGCTCGTTATGCAGGGGATGGCGCACAACATCAAGAGCGCCAAGCGCATGGTGGAGCGCGCCCGCCCTGAGGTCTGGGACATCCTCGAGGAGGTCATCCAGACCCGCCCGGTCTTGCTGAACCGCGCCCCAACGCTGCACCGGCTAGGCATACAGGCGTTCATGCCCACCCTTGTTGAAGGCAGCGCGATTCAGTTGCACCCCCTCGTCTGCGCCGCCTTCAACGCGGACTTCGACGGCGACCAGATGGCCGTGCACGTCCCCCTTTCGCGTGAGGCGGTCCAGGAAGCCCGGAACGTGATGCTCAGCACGCACAACATGCTCTCCCCCAGCTCTGGCGAACCGCTTGTTGCTCCGACCTACGAAATTGTCCTGGGCTGCTACTACCTCACCCAGACAAAAGAGGGTGCGAAGGGAGAGGGCGGACGGTACCGCGACTTCGACGACGTGCGTGTCGCCTTCGACGCGGGAATACTGGAGTTGCACTCGGTCGTCTCCGTGCGTGCGCCCGGCGAGGGCAACACCTGGATAGAGACCACTCCCGGCCGCATCATCTTCAACGATGTGCTACCTGAGGAGTTGCGCCGTTACAACGTGCTGATGGACAAGAAGGCCCTTCGGGACCTCGTCTCGGAGGTCTATCGTCTGACCGGCAATGCGACCACTTCCGAAGTACTGGACCAGATCAAGCAGATCGGCTTCCACTACGCGACGATATCTGGCACCACCATCGGTATCGCGGACATACAGGTCCCGCCTGAGAAGGCCGCCATCATCGCCGAGGCAGACAAAGAGGTGGAACTGCTGGAGGAGCAGTACGAGATGGGCCTCATCACGGAGCGTGAGAAGCACGTCCGCGCGGTCAATACGTGGCAGCGCGTTTCCGGCAGGATGGACGAGGTTATCCAGCAGCACCTCCCCGAGTTCGGCGGCATCTACGCGATGGCCCACTCCGGCGCTCGAGGAAACGAGGCGCAGATCAAGCAGATGGCCGCCATGCGCGGACTCATGAGCAACCCGCGTGGAGACATCATCGAACTGCCCATCAAGTCCAGCTTCCGCGAGGGGCTGAGCGTGCTGGAGTACTTCATCTCCACACACGGCGCGCGCAAGGGTCTCGCCGACACCGCGCTCCGCACTGCCGACTCAGGCTACCTCACGCGGCGTCTCATAGACGTGGCGCAGGAGGTCATCGTGCTGGAGGAGGACTGCGGCACGGACCGCGGCGTTCTCATCCACGCCCATGCATCCGAAGAAGACGTGATGATTGCGCCACTTGGCGAGCGCATCGTCGGGCGTGTCGCCGCGTCTCCCATCGCCCATCCTGACACGGGCGAAGTGCTCGTCGACGCCGCCGAGATGATCGAGGAGGCGCCGGCTGCCGCGATTGAGGATGCAGGGATAACCGAACTGCGCGTTCGCAGCCCACTGACCTGCGAGGCCTCCCGCGGCATCTGCCAGCAGTGCTACGGGCGCAGCCCCGCAACCGGCCAACTCGCCCTGCTTGGCGACGCTGTCGGCATCATTGCCGCGCAGTCCATCGGCGAGCCGGGCACCCAGCTCACGATGCGCACATTCCACACGGGCGGCATCGCCGGCAAGGACATCACTTCCGGTCTTCCCCGCGTGGAGGAGCTGTTCGAGGCACGCTCGCCCAAGGGCAAAGCGCGCATCGCCGAGATAGACGGAGATGTACTCGTCTTCGAGAACGGCCAGCTCATCGGCGAGTACGATGCGGGCGACGCTCCGCAGGTGCTCGTCCCCCCCGTCTCTTTCGTGCCCTGCGTGCGTGTAGTAAGCCGTATCCCGTTCACGGACAGCTACGCCATCGCGAACACGCACAAACTCATCGTTACAGAAGGCCAGCGCGTGCAGGCTGGGGTGGTTATCGCGGAGCCCGTCCCGGACTCCGCCGAAGCACAGGAGCTAGACGATTCTTCGGAACAGGTACCAGTGCCCGTTGCGCTGCTTGCCCGGGTCTCCGGAATCGTCCGCATCGTGGACGGCGGCATTGAGATTGATGCGTTCGAGACCGAGGTGCGCGACCACCAGGTGGACGCCACTGACCAGCGCCTCGTTCGCACCGGCGACAGCGTCGTCGCAGGCCAGAAGCTCACCAACGGCGTCAAGGACCCGCATGATCTCCTCCGCATCGAGGGGATGGAGGCAACGCAGAGCTACCTCGTAGAGCAGGTGCAGACCGTCTACCGCAACCAGGGCGTCTCGATCAATGACAAGCACATCGAGACCATCATCAGTCAGATGCTGCGATGGGTGCGCATCGATAACATCGGCGACACGGAACTCCTGCCCAACCAGCTGATCGAGCGCTCGCGCTTCCAGAGCGTGAACGAGCGCGTCATAGCGGAGGGCGGCGAGCCCGCTACCAGCAAGCCGGAGCTCCGGGGCGTTACTCGAGCGTCACTCAACACGGACAGTTTCCTCGCTAAGGCCTCCTTCCAGGAGACAACCCGCGTCCTCACGGAGGCTGCGATCTCCGGGGAGGTGGACTACCTGCGCGGCCTCAAGGAGAACGTCATCATAGGACGGCTCATTCCCGCCCGTCTCGACGTCTCCGCAGAGGGTCGAAGCCTCCTCGGCATTCCTGAGATTCTACCATCCGCCGAGGTCGACAGCGACGACTTCGAAACCATCATGGGCCTCATGGGAGAGGTGCCAGGCATGGATGACTTCGAAGACGATGACGGCCCCGCTCCCCAGGCTGGCGTGGACGTGGATTTCTCGATCGACGACGATGACGAGGGCGACGACGACGATCTCTTCGACGACGATGACGACGATTTGGATGAGCCCGCGAACTCGGCTACTAGCACTCCGGATGAGGAAGATGAGGAAGGGGAAGGGGAAGGGGAGACCGACGATTCGGAGGTCGCGGACGATGATGACGATATCGGCGCAGTGGATTCGGACGACGACCTCATGATTGAAGAGAACGAGGACGCAGTCACCGAATAGCCCAATGTCCATAACGATCAGGGTTGGCCTCCGTTGGCAGGACCGACCTGACCCGCAGCGATGGGATGAAACGAAGGGCGCCTTCCAGGAGGCGCCTTTCATTCACACGCTTCTACTCCGTGCGCCTGCTATGAGGAGTACCAGGGCAGCATAGGCTCGACCGCCAGCGTAGCGAAAACGAGCGCCAGGTAGAGCAACGAGTACTTGTAGGCGGCGAGCGTCTCCTCAACGCTGCCCCCACCGAGCAGTCGCCACGACATCCGCAGCCAGATCACGCTCAGCAGGGTCGTAACGACTCCGAACGTTAGCCCGCCGTAGCCGGCGGCAAGCGGCAGCCAGGCCATCGCAGCCAGCAGAGCGACGTAGAGCAGCACCTGCCGGGCTGTATCGCGCTGCTCCGCCACCGCAGCCAGCATCGGCACGTTCGCAGCGGTGTAGTCCTCCCGCAGCAGCATGGAGAGCGTCCAGAAGTGGGGCGGTGTCCAGAAGAAGACGAACGCGAACATGTAGAGCCCTACCGCCGTGACCTCACCGGAGACCGCCGCGGCTCCGATCATTGGGGGGAATGCTCCCGCGGCCCCGCCGATGACGATGTTGTTCCACGAGCGCCGCTTGAGGAGCATCGTGTAGACCAGCACATACACCGCGGCCGCCGCAAACGTGAGCGCAGCTGCCAGCGGGTTCGCCCCCACCGCCATCAGCGCCATCGCCGCCGCCACGAGCGCAGCGCCTATGGCTGTAGCGCTTCGCGCGCTCATCTGCTCCGAGGGCACCGGACGCACCCTTGTCCGGCGCATCACCGTATCGATGTCTGCATCCAGGCTCTGATTGATGGCGTTGGCGCCGCCCGCAGCGAGCGCACCAGCAACGATGACGGTCAATAACACCGTCGCGTCAGGCACACCTTCAGCCGCCTTCCACGCGCCTGCGGCCCCCGTGACTACGAGTAGCGCAACGATGCGCGGCTTGCAGAGCGCCACTACTTGGAGGAAGAACGACCCCATCAGCGCGTCCGTCCGAGGAGCGAGAGACTCCATTGAGCCACTACCGCCCACCAGACCGCGGCGGCCAGCCCCAGGTGCAGCACGCGCAGTTCTTGCGGCAACTGGAACGCGATTGCGCTCACCCCCACCGTAAACTGCGCCGCAGCCAGCGATACCGCGAGCACGCTCATCCTGAACGTCCATCCTCCCGCGCGCCGCGCTTGCCAGGCAGTCCATGCGAGCGCCAGCAGCAACGCCGTGGCCGCCGCGCGATGCACGAGGTGCACTCCCGCAGCCTCTGTATTGCTCCGCGCGTCGCACAGCGGCAGCCCAGGGCATCCTGCACTGTGTCCAGTTCCCACGATCGTCCCTCCGGCGAGTACGACGAACGCCGCTACAGCAACCAGCGCCCCCCATCGTCTGGCGTCCGGTGGCGGTGAGACTCGCACGTCGAGTGCGCGGGCTGCGCCGCCGGTAAGGAGCGCGAGCGTCAGCAGGGAGAACGTAAGGTGCGCGAGTCGCACCATGCTGTGCAACTCGGTGAGCACCGTGATTCCGCCAAGCACGGCCTGCACGAGGATCGCCGCGAGCGCGCCGACGAGCAGATGCGAGGTCAGCCGGTCTTGCACGCGCGCACGGAGGGCAAACGCAGCAGAGGCCGCGACCAGCAGCATGGTGAAGCCCGCATAGACGCGGTGGCCAAACTCGATGGCGGTGGCGCCTTGGATCTCCGGGACGAGCACACCTTCGCAGAGGGGCCAGTCCAGGCAGCCGAGGCCGGAGCCGGAGACACGCACCCATGATCCGTATGCGATGAGCCCCACCGTGAGCACGGACGACACGAGCGCAAACAGCCCGGCGCGGCGGACGTCCGTCGCGCGTCCCCCCTCCGTCGCCATCCGCCTACACCGCTCCGTAGGACATGACTGCAAGGATGCCGATGAGCCCCGCGGGCAGGAGCGTCCAGACCACCTCGGCGGCTCGGCTGCCCACGATGCCGCGTGAGGAGTCCTGCTGAACGCGCATGCGCAGCGCCGTGACGACGATAGTCATCTCGACCAGCGCAATGAGGCTAACGACTATCCAGAATCCTGCGTGGGGTGTCATGTCGAGCGGTACGGGCGCACGCGAGCGATTCTCCCGCGCCGGTGCGTCCACTCTATGGTAGCGTAAGCGGGCTGCCGCCGCCACGTTCCCATGCCAGCAACGGGCGGCAGCAATCGAGAAGGTGAGCAATGGCGATACGAGAGGAAGAGTTGGGCCTGCCGGTGGACGGGGAGGAAATGGCTGTCTTCCTCTACGAGCCGGAGGGGGCCGGGCCGCTGCCGTCCATCATCATGGTGCACGACGCCATCGGCCTCACCGCAGCGGCGCGCGAACAGGCCAGATGGCTGGCGGGACACGGTTACGCCGTCGCAGCACCGGACGTCTTCCACCGCGCGGGACGCCTGCTGACGACCGCCGGACTCGGCGGTGGACCGGAGGCCACGCTGCAGATCCGCGCAGGCATGACCAACGACGGCCACTGCGCCGACATCACACGACTCGCCGCGTTCCTGCGCGAGCGCCCCGGCAGCAACGGGCGCGTTGGGCTCACCGGGTTCTGCCTCGGTGGCCGCATCTCGTTTCTCGGTGCGACACTCGGCGATGTCATCGACGCGACTGTGGCGTTCTACCCAACGCGCCTGTTGGAGTCCGACCCTGCGATACCCGGTTCGCCATGGCCGGTACACGGCGCAGGGAACGTGACGAACCCGCTGCTCATGTTCTTTCCCGCGCTAGACGGCTTCAACCCGTATGCGAACGTCGAGTCGATAAGGACCGCTTTCGGCGATACGGGCGGGCGCGTCCGTGCCGTGTGGGTGGAGGACGCCAACCATGCCTTCGCGCAGCCCGAGAGCGCGGCGTACCATCCTGAGCGCGCCGCCGAGGCGTGGGAGGAGGCGCTCGCATTCTTCGATCGCCACCTTCGGGTGGCCTGAGCGTCCTCCGTAACAGGGAAGCGCCAGTCCGTACGTTCAGTGCAAGCAAAGCAGGAAGGAGTACTGCCGTGGACACGATAGAGCAAGTAGTCGACTTGGAGACACCCGACGGCCCGATGGTGGTTCCCACGTCGCGCCCCGTGGAAGGCGGAACGAGGCCCGGGGTCATCGTCATCATGGGGAGCCCCGGAGTAAGCCCCAATATCGTGGGGATCGTGGACCGTTTCGCCCGGGAGGGATACGTGGCCGCCGCGCCGGACCTCTACCACCGCGCCGGCAGGCTGCGCTACGCCCCCGTCGAGAAACGCCAGGAGATGCAAGGCGAACTCCGCGCTAACGGCTTCAGCGACGCGTCCATCGACATGGACGTGCGGGCCACAATCGACTATCTCCGCAGCGACCCCGGCGTCGGCGCGATAGGCATCGTCGGCTTCTGCCTTGGTGGGCGCGTCTCGATGCGATCGGCGATACGCATGAACGGACTGTCGGCGGCGGCCATCTTCTACGGCGGCAACATGTCCCCCGGCGGCGACCAACCCGAAACATTCTCCGCCATGCGCGAGTCCGGGACGCTTGCTATACCGGTCATAGGCTTCTTCGGAGAGGACGACCTCAACCCCACGCCGGAGGAGATCCGGGCGCTGGACGCGCTCCTGACAGACCTCGAGAAAGAGCACGCGTTCCACTATTACGAGGGCGCGGGCCACGCGTTCTTCGCCGACGACTCTCCAGGCTACCGCCCCGGACCGGCGGCGGACTCCTGGGAGAAGACGCTCGCCTTCTTCGGCCGCTGCCTCCGGTAGGTATGACCGCCCTCCCGCGCGCAGATGGGCCGGTTGCCGATTTAGTTGGGAATGACGGAAACAAGCAGGGGCGACGGGATAAGGAAGAGGGCTGAACGGTCCTGAGCACTGCGTGTGAATAAGAAGGAGCGCTGGCATGGACACGATAGAGCAAGTGATCGACATCCAGACGACCGACGGGCCGATGGCAACGCCGACCTCTCGCCCTGCGGAGGGCGGAACGAGGCCGGCGGTCATCGTCATCATGGGGGGGACCGGCGTAACCGCCAACATCGTGAGCATCGCGGATCGTTTCGCCCAAGAGGGATACGTGGCCGCCGCGCCCGACCTCTACCATCGCGCCGGAAGGCTGCGCTCCATCCCAGCCGACAAACTCTGGGAGATGCGCGACGAACTCCGCGCCAACGGCTTCAGCGACGCGTCCAATGACTTGGACGTGCAGGCCACCATCGACTACCTCCGCAGCGACCCCGGCGTGGGCGCGATAGGCATCGTCGGCTTCTGCCTCGGCGGGCGTGTCTCGCTGCAGTCCGCGATACGCGCGAGCGGACTGTCGGCGGCCGCCGTTTTCTACGGCGGCTTCATGTTCCCCGGCGACGACCAACCGGAGGCATTCTCCGCCATGCGCGAGTCCGGGGCGCTTGCGATACCGGTCATAGGCTTCTTCGGCGAGGACGACCAGAACCCAACGCCGGAGCAGGCTCGGGAGCTGGACGGGCTCATGGCGGACCTCGGGAAAGAGCACGCGTTCCACTACTACGAGGGCGCGGGCCACGCATTCTTCGGCGACGACTCGCCCAGCTACCGTCCCGGACCAGCGGCGGACGCCTTGGAGAAGACGCTTGCGTTCTTCGGCCGCCACCTCCGGCAGGTATAATCGCCCTCCGCGCGCGGAGGGCAAGGGCTGAACAGCGCACATCAGCGTTCGGAAGCAGGAAGGAGCGCTTGCATGGACACGATAGAGCAGATGGTCGACATCCAGACAGCGGACGGGCCGATGGCCACGCCGATGTCCCGCCCGGCTGACGGCGAGGCGCATCCTGCGGTCATCGTCATCCAAGAGGTGTTCGGCGTGAACCCGAACATCGAGGGCATCGCGCAGCGGTTCGCGCAGGAAGGCTACATCGCCGCTGCGCCGGACCTGTACCATCGCGCCGGAAGGCTGCGCTCCATCCCCTACGACAAACTGCAGGAGATGCGGGACGAGTTGCGCGCAGGCGGCTACGGCGACGCGTCCATCGACATGGACGTACAGGCCACGATCGACTACCTCCGCAGCGACCCCAACGTCGGCGCGATAGGCATCGTGGGCTTCTGCCTCGGCGGGCGCGTCTCGATGCAGTCCGCGATACGCGCGAAGGGACTCTCGGCGGCGGCCGTCTACTACAGCGGGTTCATGTTCCCCGCCGACGACCAGCCGGAGGCGTTCTCCGTGCTGCGCGAGGCCGAAGCGCTCTCGGTCCCGGTGGTGGGCTTCTTCGGCGAGGAAGACCAGAACCCGACTCCGGAGCAGGTGAGGACGCTGGACGAGCACCTCACCTCCCTCGGTAAGGAGCATGCCTTCCACTTGTACGCGGGCGCGGGGCACGGCTTCTTCTGCGACGACCGCGCCGGCCACCGACCGGAAGCGTCGGCGGACGCGTGGGAGAAGACGCTCGCCCACTTCGCCGAGCACCTGGGGTGATTCCCGTGAGCGACCCACTACCCAACAGAGGACAACCTGCGTGATCCATCCGTGCACCCATCCCAGCACCGAGTACCCTCACCCTAGCCCTCTCCCCTTGTAGGGAGAGGATCAACGCCCTTCAGAATCTGTTCCTGCAGAGGAGATACCGCATGACCGACGCGTATGACGTCATCATCATCGGAGGCGGGTCCGCCGGCGAGAACGTCGCCGGACGCACCGCACCCGCCGGACTCAGCACCGCCATCGTCGAATCTGAACTGGTTGGCGGCGAGTGCTCGTACTGGGCGTGCATGCCCAGCAAGGCGCTGCTCCGCCCAGGTGAGGCGCTCGCCGCGGCGCGGCGCGTCCCAGCCATTCGAGACGCCGTCACCGGGACCGTGGACGCGGCCCGGGCGCTGCGCGCCCGCGACGCGTTCGCGAGCCACTGGAACGACGACGGGCAGGCGCAGTGGGTCGATTCCGTGGGGGCGACGCTCATCCGGGGCTGGGGACGGCTTGCGGGCGAGAAGCGCGTCGTCGTGGAGATGGCCGACGGCAGCGGGAGCGTCGAACTGGAGGCGCGCAAAGCCGTCGTCCTCGCAACGGGCTCGGTCGCGTTCATCCCGCCGATCGAGGGGCTGGCTGAGGCCGAGCCGTGGACGAGCCGGGAGATCACGGCGGCAAAGAGCGTGCCGGAGAGCCTCATCATCATCGGCGGGGGCGTCGTCGGGCTGGAGATGGCCCAGGCATGGAAGTCGCTCGGCACGGCTGAGGTGACGGTGCTGGAGCGCAGGACGCCTGAGGACACACCGCTGTTCGAGCCGTTCGCGCTGCGGGTGGTCGTCGAATCGCTGGAGGCGCAGGGCGTCGTCTTCCGGTTCGGGTGCGTCGTGGCTGCCGCGAGCCGCACGAGCGACGGCGTGAGCGTGACGATGGACAACGGCGAGACGCTGTACGCGCAGGAGTTGCTCGTTGCCGCGGGGCGCACCGGCGTCGTGGACGGCGTCGGGCTGGAAACTGTCGGCGTCGACGCGCAGCGGTACGTGAAGGTGAACGACCACCTGCAGGTGGAGAGCGTGGACGGCGGCTGGTTGTACGGCGTGGGCGACGTGAACGGGCGCGCGCTGTTGACGCACCAGGGCAAGTACCAGGCACGGCAGGCGGGCGACCACATACGCGGTCTCGACGCCTCCGCGTGGGCGGACAACGCCGCGGTGCCGGCAGTCATGTTCACGGACCCGCAGCTTGGTAGCGTGGGACTGACGGAGCGCGCCGCCCGCGAGCGCGGCCTGAACGTGCGCGCCATCGAGATGGGGTGGCCGGTGGCCGCCGCGCCGCTGCACGGCGAGCACTTCAGCGGCGGGGTGAAGTTCATCGTGGACGAGGACCGGCGAGTGCTCGTCGGGGCGACGTTCGTGGGGCCGGAGGTCGGCGAGCTGACGCACGCGGCGACCATCGCCATCGTGGGCGAGGTGACGCTGGACCGGCTGTGGCACGCGACGCCGTCGTTCCCGACGCTGAGCGAGGTGTGGCTGCGCTTCCTGGAGACGTACGGCCTGTGAGGTTGGGCCGCGCGATCAAGGATGCCAACGGGCCTCGAATCCGGCATCCTTGATCCGCACTGTACGAGTAAAACGTCTACTCCGTTTGGCATCCTTGAGATCCTTGATCGGAGCGTTTTCATGGCCGTGGCCTGCTTCCCGGTCGCCGGAGCATCAAGAATCTCAAGATTGCCATGTTTTTCAAGTTCCGGGGCAGCGAACAAGGTGGCCAACCCTGCCCGAATCTGGCCATCTTGTTGCCGACAGTACGAGTAAACCAGACGTTCAATCTGGCCACCTTGGCCACCCTGTTCGGCTGTCGGCAAGGCCGTGGCCTGCTTCCCACAGAAATGAACAAGGTGGCCAACGATTTCACAAGTTGGGGTGGAGTCATGCGTCCCCTCACGCCCCCACCACCGCGCGACCTCACGGTCGCCCTGGATGCCAGCTTTGGCGGGCATGACGGATGCGGGCGTGTTCGACGGCTGCGGAACGGCAAGACATGGCGTCATCCATCCAGCGTAGCGGGCGCAGTGGCGACCGGGTAAGGGGCAGATGTCACCAAAGCAGAAGGGGGCTGCGAGGTTCCTGCCGCCGCAGGAATGACGGAAGAGAGGGCTCTCTGTTGCCGAGTGCAACGGGGCGCGTAAACTGCCCGCATGACGTACACGGACATCCTCTATGAGAAGAACGGCGGCATCGCGACCATCACAATGAACCGTCCGCAGGTGCGCAACGCGTTCCGTCCGCTGACGGTGGACGAGATGATCGCGGCCTTCCAGGACGCGTGGGAGGACGACGACATCGGCGTCGTCATCCTGACGGGCGCGGGCGACAAGGCGTTCTCCAGCGGCGGCGACCAGAAGGTGCGCGGCAGGGACGGTTACCAGGACGGCACCGGGCACACGAAGCTCCGCATCACGGAGTTGCACGCCGTCATCCGCATGATCCCCAAGCCGGTCATCGCGGCGGTCAATGGCTTCGCCATTGGCGGCGGGCACGTGCTGCACGTCATCTGCGACCTCTCGCTGGCGTCGGAGAACGCGATATTCGGGCAGACGGGGCCGCGCGTGGGAAGCTTCGACGCGGGGTTCGGCACGGTGTTCCTCGCGCGGGTTGTCGGCGAGAAGAAGGCGCGGGAGATCTGGTACCTCTGCCGTCAGTACTCGGCGCAGGAAGCGCTGGATATGGGGCTGGTGAACAAGGTTGTCTCTCAGGGTCAGCTGATGGCGGAGGCGCGGGAGTGGGCGGAGCGCATCCTGGAGATGAGCCCGACGGCGCTGCGGTTCCTGAAAGCGTCGTTCAACCAGGACACCGACTGGGCGTACGGCCTGCAGCAGATGGCGCACGGCGCGGTGCAGATGTTCTACAACACGGACGAGGCGGAGGAGGGCGTGCGCGCCTTCAACGAGAAGCGCCCGCCGGACTTCAGCCCCTACCGCAAGCAGAGCTGGTGAGGGGAAGTGGACGAGGTTGGTTATACTGGCCGGGTGTGGCGGCCACTCCGGGGCAGGTCACACGGAGGGTTGGCGATGTCAGGCATGGCGGGACAATCGAGCAGAACCGGCAGCGCGGGACTCTTCCCTGTCGACGAGGAGGCTTGGGCACAACACGACGCCGACAGGGCATGGCTGGAGGCTCACCGCACCGAGCTGTACGAGCAGTATCCGAAGTACTCGATAGCCGTCTACAAGGGACAGGTCATCGCGGCGAGCCTTGACCAGAAGACGATGATCAACGAGGCATACCGGGCGGCGAAGGAGCATATCGGATACGTCGTGGTGGACTACCTGCGCGGCCCTGACGAGGTATTCGTGCTCTGACTATTGCGCGCGTATGCCCGATATCAGAGCAACAATCCAACCGGCAGGGGTTTCTGCGCGAATCATGGTGAGCGCGCTCGTCGGTCTTCCGGATTATGCGGACCAGTTCAGCCGAGTAGACTTCGTCGTTGACACCGGAGCAGAAGCTTCCGTGCTTACTCCCGCAGACTGGAGGCGCATCATTCCCCCTGAGTCGTGGGCATCGGCGCCAGCGAATGCAGGCGTGTGGGGCGCGGACGGAACCACTTACGCCTCGGTTACACGAGCCGTCCTCCAGTTTCCTACCGTAAGCGGAGAGCAGGACAACTGCATGCTGGACAGCCTGTATCTCCTGCTCGACCCTGAAGCGACCGTCCCGTCCCTCCTGGGGATGGACGTGATGCTGCGCGGCGGCATGGCCTTCGACTACCTGTCAGGCCATGCCATGCTTACGCTGCCTTAGTCATCGGACTTCAGCGCATACCGCAAGCAGAGTTGGTTAGGGGGGCTCAGCCCCACACGGACACAGCCGCAACAGCCGCTGCGCTCATTGTCGCGAGCGCGCCGACCACGGCAGCCGCGCTTCCGATCACCCAGCGGATGATGCGGGTCTCCGCTTGGGCAACCCGTTGCTTCACCTCGATGAGATGGACCTCCACCTGCGTGATGCAGTCCAATAGTGCGCGGTGTTGAGCAGCACTCTCCAACGCTAAGTCGCGGAAACAGCGCGGGATGCTGGAATCGTCGGCGGGTTGTTCGATCGGCGTCGTGGTCATGGCGGATGGTTGCCCCTCATCGGTATTATACCGATACATACGCTAGCCGTCAGCACCCGTTGCGCGAACGAGCATATAACACATGTGCAGTGCCCACAGGGAGATCTGACCGAGCCGTGAGTCCTAGACGCGGAAGGCGAAATCCACTTCGGAGCCGACCCCCAATGTGCCAGGACGGAAGTTGTCCGTCTGCCGACGGAGGGGGGCCGACACGAATGGGGGATGAACCAAGCCCGCATCGGGAAAGGCAGCCTGCACGGTTCCCTTCATGCCTCGGGCCAGCGATTCAAGCGTCTGTTTCTTCCCACTGATGCGACACACGATTACAGCATCAGGGGCTAGCAGGTTCGCTATCCCCTTCCACGCATCCGCGATGAATCGCCAGTATCGGCCGGCGTTGCTGTAGCGGTCGTCCTTGGAGATTCGACGCCGTGTAGGCCCTGGGTCTCCGCCGAGGAACCAAAGCCGCAGCCATTGATCCTCCTCAAAGTTTGTGACGTCCAGGTAAGGCGGCGACGTTACCACCAGTCGAACGGACCGCTCCCACGGCGCCAAGACCCTGCCAAGCGAGCGGACGTCGCTTCGGACTGACAACCCTTGCCTGCGCGGCCGCCCTTTCCCCAAACGCAGTTCTGCTCTCTTGGCAAGCAGGTCGAACACCCTCTTCCGTTCGGCCATCAGTCCATGCTTCCGCCAGTACCGGAGCGAGTAGTTGGGCTTCGTGCTGATAGTGCGCGGCATCTGGTTGCTAAAATACGACTTGGAGTGGTCCATCTCGCCATGCAGTGAGCCCAGCGCAAGAGCCGCGATGAACCGGTCAACGTCGTCTTCTTGCCAGTCCAAACGCCGCCTGAGAAAGAGAACCTCGCGCAGCGTCCAGTAGTGAAACGCTTTCCTGAAGAAGGGGGGCAATTCCGTCCGTTCAGCCTCAATGTCTCCTAGCGGAGTGCTCTTGAACTCGCTGCGAAGGTCATTCAGGCGAGAGTTGACCGCTGTGAGGTTGGGGACTCTTGCCTTCGCGCCCGTTACGCACGTAGCCACTGGATTGACATCAGAAGCCAAGGTGCGCCGGTCCCATAGCGACGCTTCCAACAGGGTGGTCCCTCGTCCGCTGAACGGATCGAGCACAACATCACCAGGCTGCGTGAAACGCATAACCTGCTTCCTCGCAAAGTCCGGGGGGAACATCGCGAAGTACGGGCAGAGCGCATGCAGTGGATGCTGGTTTCGCATCGGCCCCGACGGGGCACCTCCTTCTCGGCCGCACGAAAGGCCGGTGGCATATTAATACCACCGGCCTTCGTCGCGCGTCCCCCTGATGTCTTACGAAACGAGAGCAGCTTCCTGCTCTTGTTCGCGCTGTGCCGCAGCAGCAGCAGCTCTGTCCATGGCTCCGCTTTCTTTCGCTGTCAGTTCAAGTCCAAGCTGCTCCTTAGCACGAGCGACCGCCAGGACTATGTTGGCTTTGTGAGGGTGAATGTTGCCTTGTGCCCCAACGAGGTATCCCGACCAAAGGGCAGCGTTCCGCGACCAGTCGAGTCGCGCAAGCGCTTGTATGCGCTCCATCTGAACATCCGACAGCCTGCCGTCAGGGAGTGCATCAAGACCCAGGATTGCATGCCCTATCCCGCTTAGGACGAGCAACCCACCCCCTGTGAAGTGGAGGTAGTGCTCCCTGAGTCCAGGGATGTCCGTGGGCTTCCCCGACTCCAATGGGCGATTGGCAACCTGGTTCCACTGGAGGTTGGCGTTGGTGAACTCCTCGAAGAAGGCGCGTAGCCTGCTGCGCCAGAGGTCCTTGGCCGGGATTATGGCCTCTTCCGCCTGCTTCTGCATCGCGTCCCCGTAGAGAGACCAGTCGCCAACCACCAGTTGGAGGACCGCCTGCTTTATCTGGTTGTTGGTGAACAACATCAGGGAGTTCTTGCCCACGCTCCCAATGCGCTCGATGCGGCCTTTGAAGATGGTTGCATGGGTGCTGAGGTCCTTGGCCATCGCGTTGATAGGTTCACGTCCGTCGTATTCCACGAGCAGAGCTTTCGCCAAAGGCTTTACCTGCGCGGCATCAAAGAAGTCCTGATGGACTTTGTCGATGCTAGCCTCCTCAACAATAGTGACCCCAATGGAGTCCCGCAGCAGCTCAGGCTTGGACTTAGCCGCACTACGAAGGGCCTCGAGCCGGTGTTGTCCGTCAGTGACGAACAGGTATGCGTCGAAAGGCAGCACGAATACGCAGGGCTTGGCTTCAGACTCGGTACGGAAGGCGAAAATCTTCAGCCCTTGGGAGGAGTTCAGCATGACCGGTGGGAGAAGGTACTGATCCTCCGAGGACAGGTACTCAGCGATTTCCCTAACGTGCCCATTGTCCAGTGGGCGGTTTCGTGCCTCGGAGGGGTCACCTTGCTTCGGTGCGCTGTTCCTTTGCGCCAGCGATAGCAAGACCGGCACAGGCAGGCTTGTTGTTATGAAGCGGCGCCCACCCTGTGTGTAGAACACCCCTGGGGCAGTGCGTCCGAAGCTGGCGGTGGCAGCTTGAGACGCCTTCGCGAACATCTCTTCGTATTCCTCGAATTCCTGAAGAGGTTGCTTGGTCGTCATGTGGATTCTTCCTTTCCGATGTTTCCCACGTTAGAATCAAGAGGCGCCCCCACACCACGGGCTGGATTGGCTGACGAGGCCGTCAGCACGGATGGGGGAGCACCGGGGCCAGAGGGTCAGGCGTTGAGATTTCTGCCCTCTGGCCTTTTGGTACCCGTTTAGGCTGAAAGCGTTCGTCGGCAACCTCCAGTTAGTAAGTCTGACGGACAGATTAGCGCGTACTACGCGCGGATGTCAACGTCGTACGTTGAGATTTGTCCGTCTCAGACATCGTACGACGGCTTTCTGAATGCAGTCAACCCCCCAATGGCCGATGGGAGAGCCATGCAGCACATACAACCCTCTGAGGTCAAGGCCCGTCTCGTCGCACTCCTGCGCGCCGTGGCGCGCGGCAAGCGCAGGGAAGCCGTGGAACGCTTCCAGCGTCGACGCGTCGAATGGCAGGGTGCAACGATGACGCGGGATGAGATACTGGCGGCACGTCACGAGGGCCACCACCCCTCGCCGGCGTAACCAGCAACACAGGCGCCACCATGACCGCCACACCTGCACCTCAATCGAAGATCGTCTCCTGGTTCTGGGCGGCGCGCCCGTTCTCGCTGTCGGCGTCCGTTGCGCCGGTGCTGGTGGGTACGGCGCTCGCGGCGACGGTCGGGGCGCTGGACTGGCTGCTGTTCGCGCTCGCGCTGACGGGGTCGGTCGCCATCCAGATCGGCACGAACCTCACAGACGAGTACTCGGACCACCGCAAGTCCGGCGGAGAGGGGAAGTTCCTCGCGCCGCACAAGGTCATCCAGCGCGGGCTGCTCTCGGAGCGTGCGGTGGCGTTGGGGATGGCGGCGGCGTTCGGCTACGGCATCGTCGCGGGACTGGTCATCGTGGCGCACGTGGGCTGGCCGATCCTCGCGGTGGGCCTAGCGAGCGGCGCGGCGGCGTACCTGTACGCGGGTGGGCCGAAGCCGCTGGGGACGCTGGGCCTCGGCGAGCCGGTGGTGTTCGTGTTCATGGGACCGCTGATGGTGATGGCGTCGTACTTCGTGCAGCAGGAGGCGCTTACGCTCGCGTCGTTCTACGTGTCGCTGCCGGTCGCGTTCATCGTCACGGCCATCCTCGTGGTGAACAACATCCGCGACGTGGAGGAGGACAGGGAGGCGGGGAAGCGGAGTCTCGCCACCGCCGCGGGAGCACGCGTTGCGATGTGGTCGTACGCGGCGATGCTGGCCGCGGCGTACTTGAGCATCGCAGGGGCGACGCTCGGCGGCGCGGTGAGCTTCTGGGCGGTCCTGGGGCTCGCGCCGCTACCGTGGGCCGTGGGCGCGGCACGGGCGCTGTTCGCGGCGGAGGAGCGCCCCGCGATGAACCGCCTGCTCGTGCGCAGCGGGAAGCTCCACGGCTGGACCGGGCTCGCACTCGCGGCGGGGCTGTACGCGTCGAGCGTGTAGGAATCTTGCACGCAGTATACGTATGGCTGTATGCTGCATACGTATACTGCGTATTCGGACGTGCAGCGATGAAAAGCAAACTCACCATCACGGTGGACTCGGAACTCATACCCGTGGCGAAGCGTTATGCACGCTCGAAGGGAGTGTCGCTCTCGTCGGTGATCGAGCAGGCGTTGAGGGAGGCGACGGGTGAGACTGAGCCGTCGTTCATGGAGTATTGGAGGGAACGGTTCGCACATTCGCGGAAGGCTGCGCCGGAGCCCGGAGCCGACCCTCGCTATGACGCCTTGGTGCGAAAGCACCTCTACGCATGACAGGCGATGTCAGCGATGAAAAGCAAACTCACTATCACCGTGGACTCGGAACTCATACCCGTGGCGAAGCGCTATGCACGCTCGAAGGGAGTGTCGCTCTCGTCGGTGATCGAGCAGGCTCTGAGAGAAGCGACTGGGGAGACTGAGCCAACCTTCGCAGAGAAGTGGCTGGGCAAGTTCAAACTGGACCCAGAAGACTACCCGACGGATGACCCTCGCTTCGACTACCTCGCACGCAAGTACCTGAAGTGATACTTCTCGACACCGATGTGCTGCTGGACGTGGGGTTGGCCCGACAGCCCTACGCACCAATCATGGTCGAAGTCCTCAATCTCCTAGAGCGCAGCCAGGAGAGGACGTTCATAGCCTGGCATACCATCTCCAATCTCTTCTACCTGATAGATCGCGCACGTGGAGGAGCCGCCGCTCGGGAATTCATCCTCGAACTCATCCGGTTTGTATCGGTCGCGCCGACCGGCACCGAAGCCGTCCGGTACGCCGCATCCCTTCCGATGGCCGACTTCGAGGACGCGATGCAGGTAGCAGCCGCGCGCGCATGCGGCGCCGAGCACATCGTCACGCGGAACCTCAGCGACTTCGAACGCTCTCCCATCCCTGCGGTCACGCCGCAGGAAGCGCTCGCCCAGTTGCGCTGACGCCGCCTCCAGGCGCCCTCGCGTTGACCGTGCGCCTGCGCGCGCCTAGACTCCCACGCATGGCCATCTACCGCTACTCACGATGGGACGGCTCGCAAGAGGTCCCGATCCCCACGACCGACGACCTGTTCGACCGCCTCTCCGAGCAGATCCTGCAGGGCGACGACCTGCGCGGCGCGCTCAACCGCATGATGCGCTACGGCATGCGCGGCGAGGGCCAGCGCGGCGCGGGATTGCAGGACCTGCTCGAACGCCTCCGCGACGCCCGCCAGCGCAACCTCGACCGCTACGACCTGTCCTCCATGTTCGACGACATCCAGGAGCGGCTCGACGGCATCATCGACAAGGAGCGCAAAGGCATCAACCAGCGGCTGCAGGAGATTGCGCCATCGAACGATGGCGGGCCGCCTTCTGACGGCGGGCCGTCTTCCGATGGCGCCGCGCAGGGCAGTGAAAGCGGCGAAGGAGGGGACGGCGGCGGACAGCCCGGCGCAAGCGGCGGCCCGCCGAACGAGCTCGCCGACATGCTCCGCCAGATGGCGAACAGGCGGCTGAACCAGCTGGACAAGCTCCCGGGGGGGCGGGCGGGCGCATCAAGGAACTCCGCGACTACGACTTCATGGACAGCAGCGCGCGCGAGGACTTCGATGCGCTGATGCAGGAGCTCCAGCAGCAGTTCCTCCAGCAGTACTTCCAGGGCATGCAGGAGAGCCTCCAGAACCTGACGCAGGGCGACCTCGCCCAGATCGCGGAGATGGTGCGCGACCTCAACGAACTCGTGAAGCAGAAGCTGCAGGGCGACGACCCGGACATCAGCGACTTCATGAACAGGTGGGGGCACATGTTCCCGCCGGGCATCGAGACGTTCGACCAGCTGATGGACTACATGTCCAACCAGATGGCGCAGATGCAGTCGCTGATGAACTCGATGTCGCCCGAGATGCGCCGCCAGCTCGAAGAGATGATGGACGGTCTGCTACAGGACAACCGCCTCGCGTGGGACCTGTTCGAACTCGGGACGAACCTCGAACGGATGAACCCCAGCAGCTTTCCGGACAACGACTTCCGCCTGTTCGGCGACGAGCCCGTCACCCTGCAGGAAGCGCTCAGGCTCATGGGCGACCTCAACGACATGGAGGAGCTCGAACAGCAGCTGCGCCACGCGCTCCGAACGAACGACGCCACGAACATCGACGCGGACGACCTCGGCAAGGTGCTGGGGGAGGAGGCAAGACAGTTCGCACAGGAGTTGCAGCGCCTCACGAAGGAGCTGGAGGATGCGGGGCTCATCCGCAAACGCGGCGAGAACAGCTGGGAGCTCACCCCGCAGGCGATGCGCAAGATCGGCGATAAGGCGCTCACCGACATCTTCAACCGCATCCGCGGCGGCGACATCGGCGACCACAACCGCGACAAGAGCGGCGTCGGCGTCGAGATAACGGACGAGACGAAACGCTGGGAGTTCGGCGACCCCCTCCACCTCAACACGCTCAAGACCGTGAGCAACGCCGTGCTCCGCGAGGGACCCGGAACGCCCGTCCGCATCAGGCCGGACGACTTCGAGATAGACCGCACCATCTCCCAGACGCGCGCGTCCACCGTCATCGCCATCGACATGAGCTACTCGATGTTCTGGGACGGCGCGTTCCAGGCCGGCCAGCGCGTCGGGCTGGCGCTCGACACCCTCATCCGCTCGAAGTTCCCAAAGGACCAGGTGAGCGTCGTCGCCTTCTCGTACTTCGTGCTGCCGATCCAATCCCACATGCTGCTCGACACGTATTGGGTCGAGTTCGGCGGCGGCACGAACTTCCAGGAAGTGCTGCGCCAGTCACGGCAGATACTCGGCAGGCAGGGCGGCAACAACAAGCAGATCATCCTCATCACCGACGGCGAGCCCACGACCTACAACTGGACGGAGAGCGACCTGCGCGCGGACTACGGGCGGCGCGGCGGCGGCCTCATCGAGGCGACGATGCGCGAGGTGATGCGCTGCACCCGCGACAACATCACCATCAACACGTTCATGCTGGACCAGAGCCCCTCGCTGCTGCGCTTCGTCCAACTGATGACGAAGATCAACAAGGGGCGCGCGTTCATCGCCAGCCCCCACAGCCTCGGCTCCTACGTCGTTTCGGACTACGTCTCGAACCGGAACAAGGTCATCCGCTGAAGCACCCTCGCGCCCGTTGTTGTCATTCCGAGCGGAGCCGAGGAATCTCTCCGAAGGCACGCCGCCATGCACAGACGTTCCCCCGAGAGATGTTTCGACTTCGCTCAACATGACAAGGCAGGGGCTCCGGCTGCGCGCCTTCCCGATCAGGCTCCCCACCCCATAGGCTGCGAGGTTCCTGCCTCCGCAGGAACGACGTAGCCCTAGCGACCGGGGAAGTTTGGCGGGCGCTTCTCACGGAAGGAGCGCACGCCCTCAAGGAAGTCCTCGCTCGCCTCGACACGGTCGAGCGCCCGCAGGCGCTCCTCAGGCACCTGCTCCGCCGAGCCGAACTCGAGCAGGTCCCGTATCACCTGCTTGTGGGTCCGGTGCGACACCGGCGACAGCGACGCGACCTCCTCCGCGAGCGCACGCGCCTCCTCCGCGAGTGCTTCGCCGTCCACGATGATGCTGACGACGCCCGACGCCAGCGCGCGCTCCGCCGGGATCATGCGTCCCGTCAGCATGAGGTACGCCGTATCTCCCGGCCCCACGAGGCGCAGCAAGCGGTCGATGTGCCCGTGCGACACCGCGATGCCCCGCTTGGCCGCGGGCAGGCTGAACTGCGCGTCGGTCGACGCTATCCGCAGGTCGGCGTACATCGCGAGCTCCAGCCCTCCGCCGAGGCAGTACCCGCGTATCGCGGCGATGGTCGGTTTGGAGAGTGCGTCCAGCGCGTCGCACGCATCGAGCACGGCCTGCCGGTAGTTGCGCGCCCGGTCGGGTGTGCTTCGCGTCTCCTCGAAGTCTTTGATGTCCGCACCAGCCGAGAACGCCTTCTCTCCCGCTCCGGTCAGCACCACCACCCGTACCGCGTCGTCGGCTTCCAATTCGGCGAACAGCGCAGGAAGGCGCAGCCACATATCGTAGGAGATAGCGTTCCGCTGTTCAGGGCGGTTCAGCGTCAGCGTCGCTACGGCGCCGTCGCGCTCCAGCAATAGCGCATCGGTCATGACGTTATCCCTCCGCCGCCCTGGCGCGGAGGCAATCGAAGAAGCGGTCCATCTGGGACTTCGCGACACTGCCCATCAGGCGCTGACCGACCCGCGCGAGCACACCGGTCACCTGCACGTCGCCCTCGAACCTCAGCTCCGTGGCGCCGTCCTCGTCCGCTAGCGCGAGCGAGCCCGTGCCCCTGATCTCGGTGCGGGCTCCGGCGCCCGCGACCGTCATACGGTACGACTCGGGCTCGACCTGGTCGCTGATGGCGAGCGTGCCCTTGTACGAGCCGGAGACGATGCCGACGCGCACCGCGAGTTCGATCTCGTAGCGATCGTCGCCGAGCGGCGTGAACGCGCTGACGCCGGGGATGCACGAGCCGACGACCGCAGTGTCCAACAGCGTCTGCCAGAGTCGCGCTCTCGGTACGTCGAACCGGTACGCTCCGCTCAGTTTCATCGTCGTTTCATCGTCGCTTCCTCGCCGGGCTTTCGCGCTTGCCAGCCCGCACTATAGCAGCGTCGTGCAACAGAAGAGGTACGTGCCGAGCCCTCGCCGTTTGACACAGGACGTTAGCGCATCCCGCCGATTGACAAACCCAGTGCGTTAGATACCCTTGCCCGCGCAAGGCGCACGCGTGCGCAAACCGCACGTGCAGAATCCCCAGACGCGACCAGCCGGTCGAGGGAGGAGGTCGATTGTGACAGTTCCTGTCGAGATCACCATCAACGGGAAAGCCTGCGCCGGAGAGGTGGAGCCGCGACAGCTGCTCGTTCACTTTATCCGGGAGAACGCGGGGCTCACTGGGACGAAGGTGGGATGCGATACCAGCCAGTGCGGCTCATGCACGGTGCAGCTGGACGGGGTCGCGGCCAAGTCCTGCACCGTGCTCACCGTCCAGGCGTCAGGCTCGTCGGTCGCGACGATCGAGGGGCTGTCGGACGGCGTGGACCTGCACCCGCTCCAGGAGGCGTTCTGGAACAACCACGGCCTCCAGTGCGGCTTCTGCACGCCGGGCATGATCATGGCCGCGAACGAGCTGCTGAGCAGGAATCCATCACCGACGCGTGAAGAGATACGCCACGGTTTGGAAGGGAACATCTGCCGGTGCACCGGCTATCAGAACATCGTGAGCGCCGTCGAGGACGCCGCCAAGGCGATGGGAGGGAGGTAAGCCATGACCACTCGGATATTCGGTTCCGGTATCCGCCGTCGTGAAGACCCGCGGCTCATCACGGGCCGGGCGTCCTACACCGACGACATCAAGCTGCCGGGGATGCTCCACGCGGCGATCCTCCGCAGCCCTTACGCCCACGCGAACATCTCCTCCATCGATACGAGTGGAGCGGCTGGTCAACCGGGCGTGGTTGCCGTCTACACCGGCGCCGACACGGACGGCGTCCTGAACGGCATCCCCTGCGCGTGGCTGATACCGGGCTCCGACCTGAAGACCCCCACCCACCCGGCCATCGCCACGGACAAGGTCCGCTACGTCGGCGACGCCGTCGCGGCCGTGGTGGCCGAGACGCGGTACCAGGCCGAGGACGCGCTCGAACACATCGCGGTTGCGTACGAGCCGCTCGGCGTCGTCATCAGCCCGAAGGACGCCGCACAGGACGGCGCGCCGCAGCTCCACGACGACGTCCCCAACAACATCGCCTTCACGTGGGCGGTCGCCGGGGGCGACGCGGATGCGGCGTTCCAGGACGCTGCCGTCACCGTGAGCGACACCATCACCCTCCCGCGGCTCATCGCGAACGCCATGGAACCACGCTCGGCCATCGCGCAGTGGTTCGCTCCCATGGGGGAGTTGACGCTCTGGAACACGTCTCAGAACCCGCACATCGCCCGGTTCCTCTCCTGTGTCGTGACCGGTGTGCCGGAGCACAAGATACGCGTCATCGCACCCGAGGTCGGGGGCGGGTTCGGGAGCAAGATCCCCTACTACCCGGACGAGGCCATCACTTCCTTCTGCGCGATGAAACTGGGCGTGCCCGTGAAGTGGACGGAGACGCGCAGCGAGAACTACCTGATAACGACCCAGGGCCGCGACCACGTCGAAGAGGTGGAGATGGCGGCAACGAGCGACGGCGTCATCACCGGTCTTCGCACGACCGTCTACGCAGGGTTGGGCGCCTACCTCTCGACAGCGAGCCCCGGCATCCCCACCATCCTGCACGGCCTCATGTACTCCGGCCCGTACAACATCCCCAACATCAGCGGCACGGTCTACGGCGTGTTCAACAACGGCACGCCGGTGGACGCCTACCGCGGCGCCGGACGCCCCGAGGCGACGATGCTGCTGGAACGCCTGGTCGACCTCGTCGCCGCGGCGGTCGGAGGGGACCCCGCCGAGGTGCGCCGCAAGAACCTCATACCGAAGTTCGAGAACGGCCACGACGTTGCCACCGGCATCACCTACGACAGCGGCGACTACGAGGCCACGCTGGACACCTGCCTGGACGCCACAGACTACGCCGGCCTGCGGGCGGCGCAGGCGGAGGCAAGGGCGGATGGCCGGTGCGTCGGCATCGGCGTCTCCACGTACGTGGAGATATGCGGACTCGGCCCCTCGCAGGTAGCGGGCGCAGTCGGGTTCCAGGGCGGCCTGTGGGAGAGCGCCATCGTGCGCTTCCACCCCACGGGCAAGGTGAACGTCATGATCGGCTCCTCGCCGCACGGACAGGGCGAGGAGACGACGTTCGCGCAGATCATCGCCGGCGAGGTCGGCGTAGACGTCGACGACGTCGAGGTCATCCACGGCGACACCGACCTCACTCCGATGGGATGGGGCACCTACGGCAGCCGCACCACTGCGGTGTCGGGCGCTGCCGTCGCGGTCGCGGTACGGAGGATCAAGGACAAGTCCCGCGCGCTGGCAGCGCACCTGCTCGAAGCCGCCCCGGAGGACATCGAGTACGAGGACGGGCGCTTCTTCGTGCGCGGGTCGCCCGACCAGCACAAGACGATCCAGGACATCGCGCTCATGGCCAACGTCGCCTGGAACATGCCGGAGGGCATGGAGCCGGGGCTGGAGGCCAGCGCGTTCTACGACCCGCCCAACTTCACCTTTCCGTTCGGCGCACACCTCGCCATCGTCGAGGTGGACCCGGAGACCGGGCGGATAGACCTGCAGCGCTACCTCGCAGTGGACGACTGCGGCGTGCAGATCAACCCCATGATCGTGGAGGGACAGGTGCACGGCGGCATCGTTCAGGGCGTCGGCCCTGCGCTCTGGGAAGGCGCCGTCTACGACGACGACGGGCAGCTCGTAACCGGCTCCATGCTGGACTACGCGCTGCCCCGCGCAGACCTGCTGCCGGAGCTGGAGGTCCACTCCAACTCGACGCCGTCGCCGCACCACCCGCTGGGGGTGAAGGGCATCGGCGAGGCGGGCACTATCGCGTCCACGCCCACCGTCTACAACGCGGTGATGGACGCACTGCGCCCGCTCGGCGTTACCCGCGTGGACATGCCGTTGACGCCGGAGAGAGTCTGGCGTGCGATCAACGACGCACGGAACGGAGGCTAGGCCATGTTTCCAGCACAGATCACCTACCACCGTGCAGGCTCGGTAGCCGAAGCGGTGCAACTGCTCTCCGACAACGAGGGCGCGAAACTACTGGCGGGGGGGCACAGCCTGCTCCCGCTGATGAAGCTGCGGTTGGCGTCGCCCGCCGTCCTCGTCGACATCGGGCGCATCGAGGCGCTGAAGGGCATCTCCGCGGGTGACGGCGGGCTCTCCATCGGCGCGCTGACCACGCACGCGGAGATCGCGGCGTCCGACCTCGTGCGGCAGCACGCGCCGGTCCTCGCCGAGGCTGCCGCGCTCGTCGGCGATCCGGCGGTACGGAATCGAGGCACCATCGGCGGCAGCGTCTCCCACGCCGACCCCGCGTCCGACCAGCCCACCGTGCTGACAGCGCTGGGCGCGACGTTCAACGTGACGGGGCCGGGCGGCGACCGCAGCATCGCCGCCGCCGACTTCGCCACAGGGCTGCTGGAGAACGCGCTGGAGGAGAACGAGGTGCTGACGAGCGTGTCGGCGCCGTCCGTTCCATCCGGCTCAGGCTCCGCGTACGTCAAGTTCCCGCACCCGGCGTCCCGCTACGCCGTCGTCGGCGTTGCCGCCATCCTCTCGGTGAGCGGCGGCACGTGCTCGTCGGCGAGCGTCGTCGTCGGGGGTGTCGAGGCGACGCCTGCGCGGGCATCGTCCGTCGAGGCGGCGCTGGCAGGCTCCGACCTCAGTGACGGCGCGTTGGACGCCGCAGCAGCGGCGGTCGCGGGCGACCTGAACGGCGACCCGATGGGCGACGTGTTCGCTTCCGCCGAGTACCGCAGGGCGATGGCGGCGGTCTACGTGCGCCGAGCGCTCGGCGCAGCAGCGTCACGCGCAGGCTGAGGCCCGCCGAAAGGAGATGTCATGTTGAGCGAAGTCGAAACATCTCTCGGGGGAAGGTTGGTATAGACGGGACGTTCCCCGAGAGATTCCTCGGCTACGCTCGGAATGACAAACAGGGGGCGTCCTCACCCGCCGCCGCTCCGCGGCGGCACCCTCTCCCAGAGGGAGAGGGGATATGAGCGCCCCCTGCGCATCTGCGAGTGACTCGCGATTCCGGAGGACTACCGCATTGGACGAAACGCGCACCGCTTCCGTGCCCGCGTCCGTTGACGAACTGCAGCAGGCGCTTCGCGGCGAGATGTACGTCGCCGACCGCGCCCTGGCCATGTCGGTCTACTTGGCGCTGACGCTCAAGCGCCCACTGTTCCTCGAAGGCGAGGCGGGCGTCGGCAAGACGGAGGTCGCCAAGGTGCTCGCGTCTGCGCTCGGCGCTCGACTCATCCGGCTCCAGTGCTACGAGGGACTGGACGTGAGCCAGGCAGTCTACGAGTGGAACTACTCACGGCAGTTGCTGCACATCCGGCTGCTCGAGGCGTCCGGCGACGTGGACAGGGCAGCAGCGGAGCGCGAATTGTTCAGCGAGGAGTTCCTCATCAAGCGGCCGCTCCTGCAGGCGCTGGACTCCGGCGAAGGCCGGGCGGTGCTCCTCATAGACGAGCTGGACAGGGCCGACGAGGAGTTCGAGGGCTATCTGCTGGAGATGCTCTCCGACTTCCAGATCACGATACCGGAGGTCGGCACCTACACGACGGACGAGCCCCCGGTCGTCGTCATCACGTCCAACCGGACCCGTGAGATACACGACGCGCTCAAGCGCCGCTGCCTCTACTACTGGATCGACTACCCCGACCTCGACAAGGAGACGCAGATCGTGCGGAGCAAGGTGCCGCAGGCGTCGCAGAAGCTCGCGGGGCAGGTCACGGCGTTCGTGCAGGAACTGCGCGATACCGAGCTGTACAAGGTCCCGGGCGTCGCCGAGACGCTCGACTGGACGGCGGCGCTCGTGAGCCTCAACGAGACCGAGCTGAGCCCGGACGTGATAGACGACACGCTCGGCATCATGCTCAAGTACCGCGAGGACGTACAGGCGGTGCGCGGCGAGCAGACACGCGCGCTGCTGAACCGCGCTATGCATCGCGGCACCCAGCGCGGAGGCAGGCGTGGCTGACGCCGGGGACGGGTACATCCTCGGCAACCTCCTCCTCTTCGGACGGCTGCTCCGGCGGCTCGGCCTCGACGTGCACGTCGGGCGGATGCTGGACGCCATCCGCGTACTGGAGGACATCGGCCTCGAAAGGAAGGGCGATGTGCGCGCGGCGCTGCGGACGCTGCTCGTGCACCGCAAGGACGACCTCCCGCTCTTCGACGAGGCGTTCGACGTCTTCTGGCGTCAGCGCAAGGACAGCACATCGACGATGGACCTGCGCTCGATGGGCGAGCAGCGCCGCTTCCGCAAGCCGTCCGCCGGGCCGCCCACGCCGGGAAGGGAGCCGGACGACTCCGCCGAGTCCGCCGACCCGGACGAGGGCTTCGACCGCGTCGACCTCACGCGCACGTTCAGCACGCGGGAGGTGCTGCGGACACGGGACTTCGCCGAGTTCACGCCGGAGGAGATGCTGCAGGCAAGGCAGCTGATGGCGTCGCTGCAGTGGAACCCCGGCCTCCGGCGCACGCGGCGCAAGGAGGCGGGACGGGGGCCGGGGCTGGACGTGCGCCGGACGCTGCGGCGCAATGCGCGGTTCGGCAGCGAACTCGTGCACCTGGAGACGCGCCGCCGCAAGGAGAAGCCGCGCAGGTTGGTGGTGGTCTGCGACGTGAGCGGCTCCATGGAGCGCTACACCCGGATGCTGCTCCACTTCATCCACAGCCTCTACGCGGGGCTGGACAACCGCATCGAGGCGTTCCTGTTCGCCACCCGGCTCACCCGCATCACGAAGCACCTGGGGCAGCGCGACATCGACCGCGCCGTCTCGGAGGTCGCGAAGGCCGTCCCGGACTGGTCGGGCGGCACGCGCATCGGCGACGTACTCAAGGAGTTCAACTTCCGCTGGGCGCGGCGCACGCTCGGCTGGGGCTCCATCGTCCTCATCGTGTCGGACGGCTGGGACCGCGGCGAGCCGGAGTTGCTGGGGCGCGAGATGGCGCGCCTGCAACGCAGCTGCAACCGCCTCATCTGGCTGAACCCGCTTGCGGGCAACGAGGACTACGAGCCCTTGACGGTGGGGATGCAGGCCGCTGCGCCGTACATAGACGACCTGCTGCCGGTGAACAACCTCGCCGCGCTGCTGGACCTCGCCGCGCACCTGAACAACCTCTCTCAGAGCCGTCCCGTGCGCCGCCAGCTCACGTCTCGTCCTGTAGAGGAAGCAACGCCGGTTACCGCTGCCGCAGCGCCGCAGCAACGCTCCTGGCACGCCGGCGCGAACCCCACGTTCCGCCATCCCATGTGGGGCCACGGGGAGCCGCGGAACGGGGCTTAGCGGGGTGGGGTCTACTGTATCCTCCCGACCTATGCAACTGCTGACGCGATGAGAGAGCAGTAGGCTGAGCGAATTGTTCGAAGGACTCGCGTATCTCGGCAACTGGGTCTACTGGCTCGCGTTCGCCGCGACCGTCATCGCGGCGGTCTTCGTCGCGCTGGTGCCGGTCGTCTCTACAAGCCTGGTGATGGCACTCGCCATCCCGTTCATCGTCATCCTCATAGAGGACCCGCTCATCGGCATCGTCATGCTTGCAACGCTGGCGGGAGTGAGCGCGGTGATGAGACCCGTGGCCGCCGTGCTGTTCGGTCTGCCGGGTCCATCAAACCAGGTGACCTTCCTGGAGGGGAACCAGCTAGCGCGCAGAGGACAGGCCGCCCACACGCTGGGCGCCGCCTACGCGGTCTCCGCGATAGGAGGCCTCACGGGAGTGCTCGTGTTCGCTCTCGCGCTCCTCATCGGCGCCCCTCTCGTGCGTCTGTTCATCTTCGCTTTCGAGGGCACAGTATTCGTTGCTGTGGTGCTGTTCGCTCTTGTGATCGTTGCGCTCCTCAATTCGGAAGCGATGCTGAAAGGGCTGGCGGCTGGGGCATTGGGTCTGCTGCTCGGCACGAGCGGCCTCGACCCATTCGATGGGGCGCTGCGCTCCGCCTTCAGCGAACCCGACCAGTGGCGCACGCTCTTCCTGACCGCGACAGTCGCAGGCGTCTTTGCCCTGGCAGAAGTGATCGACCTGACGATGACCCGTCAGCCGCTTTCGCCCCGGGGGACGTTGGACAGTCGGAGCGAGGTCTTTCGAGGCGTTCGCTATGGTCTGGGCAGGTGGCGCACCGCCGTGCGGCAAGGCCTCTTCGGGGTTCTGGTCGGCGTTATGCCGGGCACGGGCGGGGCAACGGTGCACTGGCTCTCCTATGCGATGGGCATATTCCTCACGAAGGACAAGAGGGAGTTTGGCCGGGGATCGCTGGACGGACTGCTCTTCGTGGAATCGGCGGCGAGCGCACACCGAACAGGAGGAGGGACTCCAACCGTCCTGTTCGGGATACCCGGCGGCAGAGCATGGGCGTTCGTCATCCTTGCCTTGCTAAGCTACGGCATCGCTCCGGGCCCTCGGATGCTGGAGGAGCATGGTGACATCGTCACGATGATCGTGCTCAGCCTGGCCTTGGGAGCGCCGGTGGTTGCCGCCATCGGCGCGCTCATCACCGGGCACCTGACGAAACTCAGCCTGATCCCCTATCCGGTTATCGGCGCAATCGTCATACCGATGTTGTTCCTCGCGTGGTCCATCTCTACGGAGAGCCTCGCCGCCGTGTACGTCATGGTTGCCGCGGCGGTGTTGGGGCTGCTGATGAAGTGGTGCAAGTGGCCGCGTCCACCCCTCGTGATGGGAATCCTGACCGGCCTCACGCTGAGCTGGGTCGCCGAAGCGTATCCGCACACCGAGACCGTAGGGATGGCGATCCGGTCCGTGCTTTGGCCCGCCGTGGCCGCCTTGCCTGTCGCGGCGGCGGCCGCCGTTGTCTTCAAGAGAGGCAGGACCGGCATTCCAGGCGCTCGCCCTGAAGAGGCAGCGGTAGGGGCCGGACGCGATGGCGTACCTGCTTCTACCCGAGACAGCGCGCCGGACGCCGCGGGCCCGCGGCCACGCATCGCGGTAACGCTTCCCAGCCTCTTCACGATGGCCGTCACCGTGGCGGGAATCTGGGGGTTGTATGCGGCCGCCACGCTCCCTTCGTCCGGCAAAGCGTTCCCACTGCTGATCAGCTCTGCAGTCGTCGTCCTGGGAGGAGCTCAACTGGTCTTTGACCTTCGCAAAGGCAAGAAGGGCGCGATCATGGACATCGAGATGCGGAGCGCAGGGGTGCCGGGCGTACGGAGGACAGCGCTGCTCATGGCCGCTATGGTGGCCATCTTTATGGCGCTCCTCCACATCATCGGCCTGAGGTACGCGAGCATACTCTTCCCGCTCGGCCCTACGCTGCTCTTCCTGGAAGGACGGACGCGCTGGATGGGCGCGGCAGTTGGCGTGGCGCTCCTGGCGGCATTCAACCTCGCCCTGAGTTCCATCGGACAAGACTCCGCCTGACAAGATCTCCCGCCCCGAGGCGGTGTGCGCCTCGTGGTAGTCCCTTTCTCAGGCCAAGTCGAGGGTACGCACGAGTCTACTGCAGGCTTCTCTATCTTGAGATTTCGTCCCCGGACTCGCTGAGCCGTGCAAGACGAGTGGCTATGATGCTTTCATGGGCAAGCTGCTGCTCTGCATCTCCACTTTCCACTGAACTGTTCACAGCAAGCCTTCTCAAACTCACCACGGGCGGAACCCCACCTACTGGACCTCGCTGCGCACCTGAATAACCTGTCGCAGGGCCGTCTCGTGCGCCACCAGCAATCCGCACGCGCTGCGGAGGAGGAAGCGCCGGTCGCTGCCGCTACAGCCCCCCAGCAGTGCTCCTGGCACGCAAGCGCGAACCCCACGGCCATCCCATATGGGGTCATGGGGAGCCGCGGAATTGAGAGTACGCTTAGTACTGCGGCATCACGCATCTGTAAGCGGCCTATGATATGATTCTGTCAGGAGGCCGCGATGGTCACGGAGATCGAAGAGCCCATCGGCGCTGACGCTACGCCTGAAGAGAGGCGCGCAAAGCACCTGGCTCGTGTGGACAGTCTGCTGGGCCACGCAGAGGCGCTGCTACGCAAGAACCCGATGACCGGCGCAGACAGGCTGCAGGTGTCGGAGAAAGTGTGGGGGGCTGTAACGCACACGCTGAAAGCCATCGCGGCGGCACAAGGGTGGGTCTTTCATACAGCGTGCGCGACCGATTCCATGAGAGCCTACCTTCGGAAGCAGTCGGCAGACAGGCGCATCAACGAGCTATTCGGGTACGTTCGCTCACTCCACGAGAACTTCTACCAGGACCGTTACAGCAAGCAGTACCTCAGCGACGGGGTTGCCGCTGCCCGCGAACTCAACCGGAGGCTGTGGACGGCGGCTGACTCGATACCCCCGCACGCTGAGCCGCCGAACGGACTGGTCGTAAGCCCCACCCCCTACGCCGAGGGATAAAAGCCCTTGTCGTACCAGTACGAGAGGTCGCTGCCGAACCATTCGGTGGGGATCTCCTGTCCGACGCCGGCCTCGACCGCCTTGCGGTAGATGAGCGCGCCCGCAGCAGCCATCTGTATCCCCATGCCGGTGCTGTTCTTGTAGTAGACGATGTCGCCGGGCTGCGCTTCCATTCCGCTCGTTCCGGCCACCACCTCGCCCAGCGTGCATATCTTGTCCCACGAGACCAGCCCCTGTTCGATGGGGTCGAGCAGCTCGACCTGGTTGTTCGAGTACACGCTGTCGCGGTCGTTGATGCAGATGAAGGCGCTGCGGGCGAACGTCGTGTCGTCCACCTCGGACTTCTTGAAGTTGGCGTCGCTGTTCTGCAGCGAGATTACGAACTGCCCCGGCTCCAGCCAGTCGCCGTCGAAGACCGGCTTGCCGCTCACGTAGCCCGCGTTCGTCGCGCAGCAGACGATCTCGGTACCCTCCATCGCCTCGCGCGGCCCGTCGACGGGCGTCACCTCTATCTCCAACTGCTGCGCCATCTCTCGGGCGAACTCCTCGCGGTGCTTCTTCGTGGGGCTGTAGACCTTCACGCTCCGCACCGGGCGCACGCGCACGAGCGCCTCCAGGTCCGTCCGCGCCAGCTTGCCGCTGCCGAACATGCCGACGGTCTGCGCGTCCGGCGGCGCCAAGTACTTCGCCGCGACGCCGGAGGTCGCGCCCACGCGGATGCCCGACAGGTAGAACTCCTGGATGAAGGCGAGCGGCCGCCCTGTCTGCATGTCGATGAGGACGATGAAGCCCCAGTTGCGGTTCTCGAACTTCGGCGAGCGCTCGCCCTGCGCGTCCGGCTTCGTGCTGCGGGCGCTGCCGCCGATGCGTATCGCTGCGGTGTCGTACGAGGGCGTCGTGCCGATGTGGATGTTCGATCCGTACACCGTGCCGGGCGTCGTCGTGGGGCTGACGTAGCGGATGCGGGGAATGTTCACGGCTCCGCTGAGGGCGTGGTCGCGGTAGGCCGTCTCCATCGCCTCGATGCAATCTGCCATCGGCAGCACTCGTGCGACGTCTTCGTCGCTCAACACCAGCGTCATACAGCGCCTCCTGTGTGTTCCTCTCCGGCGGTGCGTGACCTGCCGATAACCCGGAGGTGTTCGCTCCACTCAGGCTCGGTATCAGGGCCGTCCAGAGCATCGCACCGGCGGAAGAACGCTTCCAGTTCCATGGGGGAGGCGAAGCGCGGTCGCTTCTCTTCAACCCGCGCCTGGGCGGCAGCCCGCAGCCATGCGCTGAAGGTCATTCCCTCGCGCTTCGCCTGGCGGCCAAACCGTTCCCTGTCCTGGTCAGGGATGATGATTTGAACTCTCGCCATCAGTTTCTCGTTCCCTCCTCCCGATCTGCTTGCTAAGGGTACTGTGAACAAGCCTTTCGCCCGCAGCACCGTCGATTCCCCCCGCCACCCTGTTCACCCCCATCCTGACCCTCCCCCATCAAGGGGGAAGGGATCAGGCGACGCACGCGCAATCGCGCATACAAACCACTTGTTCAGACTATCCCCAACGGTACACGCGCCTCTTCGGAGGTCAGACGTGCTGGTCCACCAGGACCGGGTTGCCGTCCGGGTCGATCGCCACGAAGCTGGCCGGTCCCGTGCCATTCTCGTCCGCTTCGCTCACCAGCTGCACGCCTCGCGCCTTCAGCTGTCGCTGCAGCTCACGCACGTCCGTAAAGACGTCCAGCGGACGCGCCTGGCTGTCCCAACCGGGATTGAACGTGAGGATGTTCTTCTCGAACATCCCCTGGAAGAGACCGATGGTGTGGTCTCCGTTCCTGAGTATCTGCCAGTTCTCGGAAGGGTCGCCTCCGACGACCTCGAACCCGAACTGCTCGTAGAAGTCCCTCGAAGCCGCGATATCCGCGACGGCCAGGCTGATGGAAAACGCGCCAAGTTCCATGTATCGCTTCACTCCTCTTGTCGACGGCCCTCGTCCCTGCTAGTTGCCGTGCGGCAGGATGACCGTCTTGACTTCGCGGAAGCCGGCCATGGCGTGCAGCGCGTCGGACGTCTCTTCGAGCGAGTAGGGACGCGACAGCATCCGCTCGAACGGCACCGACGCGCCACGCGTCCGCAGGAACTCGAGCGCCTGGTGGTAGTGCCGTCCCTCCCCGGAGCGCACGCTCACGATCGTCACCTGCTGCCCGAAGCCGTCGATCGAGACCGGCCCGCCGCCGCCGCCGATGGAGAGGTAGCGTCCGCCGGGGCGCAGGAAGCCCAACCCTTCCGGTATGACGACGTAGGAGACGCACTGGATGGCGACGTCCGCGCCGCGTCCGCTGGTGCGCTCCATCACCCACTCGTGCCGGTCCCTGGCATCGGGCATCTCTCCGATGTCCAGCGTCTCGTCCGCGCCCCACGCCTCGGCGACGTCCAGCCTGACGCGCGGCGCGCCGATCACCAGCACACGGCCCGCGCCACGGTCGCGCGCGGCTGCAGACGCGTACAGCCCGACAGGCCCCGACCCCTGCACGACGACCGTGTCGTGGCTGTGCAGCGCGCCGAGACGCTCGAAGCCGTGCATCACCGTGCGCAGCGCGCACGCGGCGGAGGCCGCCTGCGGCGACGATACCTCGTCCGGGATAGGGATGATTGCGGTGCCCGGCGGGATGTAGTGGTACTCCGCGCAGCCACCCAGAAGGTACGGCGGCAGGTCGGCGCGCCCGCGACCGAACCGGATGCTGTCGTTGCAGAGCGAGGGCTGGTTCGCAACCGAGCAGTAGAAGCAGTGCCCGCAGAACCGGTACGCGGAGATGATGCGGTCGCCCTCCTTGAGCTGCCTGCCCTGCACGTCCTGCCGCTCGCCATTCATCGCGACGATGCGCCCCGCGGTCTCATGGCCGGGGATGTAGGGCAGCATGCTCTGGGAAGGGCCGTCGTGCCAGATGTGCACGTCCGTCCCGCATAGCGTTGCGGCCTCGACCTCCACCAGCATGCCTGTCGGCTCCAGGTCCGGCATCTGGATGTCCCGGACCTCGGTTGGCTCGTTGAATCCTGTGATAACGGCAGCCTTGCACGTCTCCATGGCGTTACCCCCGCTTTCCGATGGGTATGGGAACCCTCGCCGGTACTTTATCGCAGCGAGGCCGACTTCGTGCGGCTCGCCTGTCGGCTCACTCACGCAGTCGCCAAAGCCCTTGGCCCGGGCGATGGAGTGCTCAAGCTACGGCGCCGGATCGGGCGGCCTGCGGTGATGTGTTGCCTGCTCATAGGAGTAGGCGAAAGCGATCATGGCGCCGTCGCTGTACGGCCTTCCCAGGAACGTCATCCCTACGGGCAGCGCGTCCGCGGTGAACCCGATAGGCGCCGAGATCGCCGGGACGTAGCCGACGAATGTGTTCAGATGAGTGGCGCCGCGCATGCCGGCGAAGCCCGGGGCAGACGCGTCCCGGATGAGGGTCGGCTGATGCTCGACGCTCTTGTGGACGATCGCATCGAGTTCCAGGTCCGCCATCGCCTTCATGACGTTGAACATCAGTTGCTCACGCGCCATGAGGTCCTCATGGTGCGCCGCCACGTCCCATGGGCCGATGGACGCCATGCGCTTGTTGAGCACGAGCCCGAAGTCGGGCGAGGCGAGCATCTCCTCACGCGACTTGTAGGGAGGATGGGCACTGCGCCCGAAGTAGATGTCCCATGCCCGCTGTGCGTCAGGGCCGCTCGCTCGCTTCGACAGGAGCTCCGGGAGGTCGGGGACCGTGATCGGATCGACGACGACCGCGCCCGCCTCTTCGAGTTCCGCCACGGCCCTGTCGAATACGACCGACACCTGTGCAAAGTCCTCTGAGGCGGGATCGCTGCCAAACCCCATCGGTTCGCGCAGGACACCGATCCTGGCGCCCGTCAAACTCCTGGCGTCGAGGCGGCTGACGAACGGCTCTCGGGGTGTGCCCACGCCCATCGCGGTGAGGGGGTCTTCCGGGTCATAGCCAACGAGCACGTCGAGCAGTGCGGCAGCGTCCGCGACGGTGCGCGTCATGGGCCCCAGCGATCCCTGGATCCCCGGCCACCCCGAATAGACGCCGCTGCGGCTCACGAGGCCGGCCGTCGGTCGCATGCCGACGATGCTGTTCCATGCGGACGGCCGCCGGATGGACGCGAAACCCTCCTGCCCAACGCCGACCGCCCCGAGATTGGCCGAGATCGCTGCGGCGGTCCCTCCGGACGAACCCCCAACGGTGCGGTCGAGCGCATAGGGGTTCTTCGTTGAACCGAACAGCGATCCGTGCGTATCGCCGCCTCCCATCTCCCCGAGGGTTGCCTTTGCGAGGATGACGGCGCCTGCCCGCCTCAACCGCTCGACGACGAACGCATCGCGGTCGGGGAAATAGTCCTTGAACAGGACCGACCCCATCGTCGTGGCCATGCCGGCAACGTCGATCTGGTCCTTCAGGACGACCGGTACGCCGTGGAGCGGCCCCTTGTGCCCGGACCCCGCGCGTGCACGGTCCAGTGCTTCGGCGTCCTCGAGCGCCTTCGGGTTGATCGAGATGATCGAGTTAATGCCGGGCCCGCCGCGGTCGAGCGCCTCGATGCGGTCGAGATAGGTCTGCACGAGCTCACGACAGGAGAGCTCCCTCGCTTCAAAGGCGAGGCGGAGGTCGTCCAGGGTGGCTTCCACGATTCCCGGGCCGGTGCCTGGCTCGCTCGTCGTCGCCTTCGCGCCGTTCGTCCCTGCTTCCTTATCGGCCATGACAACCACCTGCTCCCTTCCCCGTGCGCGAGCCCTCGCAAGCGCTCTGCCTATCCGGCTGTGAACTTAGCCGCCTCCTCCGAACCGCCCGTGGCGTCCCCCTCGCTGTACGAGTGCGCCCCCGTCCCGGCGAGCGCGCCGCCCTGCACGATCAGGTACTCCTCTCTTATCGGCCGTCCATCGAACCAGCACTCCAGTATCTCGCGGACCCCCGCCGCGTAGCGGGCCTGGGCTGAGAGCGACGTGCCCGACGTGTGCGGCGTCATCGCGTGATTCGGCATGGTCCGCCAGGGATGATCATTGGGAGGCGGCTGAGGGAACCAGACGTCGCCCGCATACCCGGCCAGTTGACCGCTCTCCAGCGCCCGGACGATGGCGTCCCGGTCGCAGATCTTCCCGCGGGCCGTATTCACGATGTACGCCCCGCTCTTCATCCTGCCGATCAGCGCGTCGTTGAACATGTGCTCGGTCTCCGCGTGGAGAGGGCAGTGGATGCTGACCACGTCGCAGACGCTGACCAGCGACTCGACCGTCTCATGGAACGTCAGCCCGAGTTCCTGCTCCACATCGGCGGGGAGCCGGTGCCGGTCCGTGTAGTGGAGGTTCACGTCGAATGGCTTCATCCGCTTCAGCACGGCCAGCCCGATCCTCCCGGCTGCCACGACGCCCACGTCCATCCCCTCGATGTCGTAGGAGCGGGAGACTGCGTCGGCGATGTTCCAGCCGCCCCTGACCACCCAGCCGTACTGGGGGATGTAGTCTCGCACCAGCGCCAGCATCTGCATCACCGCATGCTCCGCGACGCTGATGCTGTTGCACCACGTCACTTCGCACACCGTGATGCCCCGGTCGATGGCGGACCTGAGGTCGACGTGGTCCGACCCGATGCCGGCAGTGACGGCCAGCTTGAGCCTTGACGCCTTCTCTATGCGCTCGGCGGTCAGGTATCCGGGCCAGAAGGGTTGGGAGATGACCACGTCCGCGTCGGGCAGCTCCCGCTCGAAGACCGAATCGGGGCCGTCCTTGTCCGAGGTTACGACGAACCGGTGCCCTCGCTCGGTCAGGAACCGCTCCAGCCCGAGTCCGCCCGAAACGGAACCCAGGAGATGCCCTGGCGTGAAGTCCGTGGCGGCTGGCGAGGGCAGCGTCTGGCCGTCCGGATAGTGCGCGAGCGTGGGTATCTCCTGACGAGCGTAGGCGGGAGGGAACCCGGCCACCGGGTCGTCGTAGAGAACGCAAAGCACGTTCAGGGAGGAAGGGCTGGTCATGCGAAGCCTCCGAGGGACCGAATCCCGCACAGTGTATGCGGGGTTACTCGCGCGGGAAACCGCCCGCGTCCATCGCCGGGCTTCGCCTGAACGCGGCGAGGCGCTGCAGCCCCGCCTACCGCCTTCCCGGATAGCCGACGCGCACCGTGATGATGTCCGTGCCGTGGAACTGCTGGTGACGCACGGACGAGGCGTAGCGCCGCAGCAGGCGCAACGATATCTCGTTCTCCGTCACCGTCTCCTCGTCGTGCTGCTGCAGTTGATGGATGCGGTCCTCCAGGTTCTCCTCGTCACCGCCGCCGATGAACTCCAGTTCTGCGATAGGCCCGTCGCTGGACGCCAGTACGACCAGCCGACGCGTCTCTTTGTCGTCATCCTCTACCGTCAGGTCCATCGTGAGGTCCAGCGGGGCGAGCGTCAGCAGCGTCTCCTCCGCTACGGCGCTCAGCCGCTCCTTCATCGCCTGGTCCCACCCCCTGCTCTCGGCGAACCGCTCGGCGAACGCGAACAGGTCCGGCAGCACCTCAGCGTCGAGCTGCGACTCAAAGCGCATCCGCCGCTTCTTGGTGAACTCCAGGAAAAGGATCATCAGTATCGCGGCGAACCCACCGGTGGTGATGCCGCTCTTCACCAGCGTTCCCCACACCGAGCTCAGCTGCGGCAGCGTGAAGAGGTCGAACTGGAAGGCAGCGCCTATCCAGAAGGAGATGCCTGCGACGATCAGCTTCTGTCGGTTCTGCTCGGACTGGATCACCGTCCGCGCGCCGTCCACGAACAGCGTGCCGGTGACGAGGATCAGGTAGCCCGCCATCACCGGCCCCGGCAGGCTGCTGAGCAGCCCGGACAACTTCGGGATGAACGCCACGACGATAACGATGGCGCCGATGGCGTAGCCCAGCCTGCGCGACGCGATCCCGGTGACCTGGATGAAAGAGACGATGCCTGGGTTAACGGCGTTGGGCACTGCGCCGCCGAGGCCCGCAAGCGTGTTGCTCACTCCGGCGCCGGCCAGCGCGCCCTGCACCTCCTTGAAGTCGACGGCCCGCACCTCGCGTCGCGCGACGCGCTGGTGCGTTATCGCTTCGCCGTTCACCTGGATGGAGATGATGACGCCGAGGAACAGGAACGCAGGCAGCAGCGTCCAGAACGGGACGCCGAACTCCAGCGCCAGCCCCGGCCATTCGCTCGGAAGGCCCACCCAGGCCGATTGCGTCACCCTGGTGACGTCGTAGATGCCGAAGGCGGCGGCGACCGCGACTCCCACCGCGATGCCGATCATCGGCGCCCACAGGCGCAACAGCACACTGCCGCGCATCGTGAGCGCCGCCACCACCGTCAGCGTCGCCAGCGCGGTCAATGGGGCCGCTGTCGGCTCCTCCCGCGATGCGCCGTCCAGCAGGTCGAACACGACCGACGCCAGCGTGATGGAGAGGATCATTATCACCGTGCCGCTCACCACAGGCGTCACGAGCCGTCGCAGGATGAACAGCCACCTGGCGACGATGAACTGGAACGCCGCCGAAGCGAGCACCAGGGTCGTCAGCGTCGCCGGCCCGCCGTCCACCACCGCGGTGATGCAGAAGGGGATGGAGAAGGCAGCCGTGAAGAACGGCAGCACCGCGCCCGCGCCCACAGGGCCCAGGCGGCGTACCTGCACCAGCGTGGAGATGCCCACCACCAGCAGCGACGCGAACACCATCCACGTCACGTAGGGCTCGCCCCTGCCCGACGCGTTCGCCACGATCACAGGCGTCACCAGCAACGTGGCGGAGGCGATCATGCTGAACTGAAGGCCGAAACCCAGCGAGGTGGCCCAGGATGGGTTCTCTTGCGCCTCGTAGCGGGGGCTCTGCGTTGCCGTGGACAGGGCGCCTCCATGCGGACAGAGGTCTTTTTGAGACTGACACGACTCTACTGCAGACGTGCCGGTTGCCATAGCTCCCGGCAGGAACAGCGAAGCGCTCCGGCCGGCAAAGGTTACTGCTGACGCCTCGGGAGCCGCGACGGCCGAAGCTCACTCGCGGCCTTGGTCAGAGCCGCGCCGTACAGGAAGATCATGCCGGCAGCGTACCCCCACATCAGCAGCACGACGAAGGAGGCGATCGGCCCATAGACCGCGTTCCTCTGGCTGGCAACGGTGGTGAACCAGAAGAACAGGTGCTTGCCCGCCTCGAACAATACTATGGCTGCTATCGCGCCGAATACCGCATCCCGCCACTGCACGCGGACGTTCGGCATGCGGAAATAGACGAACGCGAACACCACCATCGTGAAGAACGCTGGCAGCAGCGTCGAAACCGCGCTCAGTGTGAGGACGACAACGGAGGAGAACCCGCCTGTCGACTCTGCTATCCCTTCGCTGTAGCGCACGGCCAGATGGAGGGAGGCCGAGAGTCCTACGGACAGCAGGAACAGCACCACGAGGACCGTCGAGACCGTCACTTGCAGGATCGTCCTGTGGACCACTCTCTGGACCTCGACCTCGAAAACCCTGTTCAACGACCTGTTCGCAGCCATGAACAGCCCATTGGCCCCCATGACCAGGCTGACGAACGCCACCAGTCCGATGGCCAGCGAACCCTGGAGCAGGTTGTCCACAGCCCCCTGTATCAGGCCCCGCGACGTTGGGAAGTAATAGACCAGGACCTCTGTGAGTAACCCCCGGACATCTTCGGGGTCCCCAACGACGGCCATGGCCATGATGAACAGCGCGACCGCCGGGAGGAGCGACAGGATGGTGAAATACGCGAGTGACCCTGCGAGGTCGATCCCTCCCACCTGAATCAGGAGGCGCGCCGCCCTGATTATGGACGCGCCGCGCCACGCTGCATGTTCCCTGGGCAACTCGCTCACCAACCTGAGCCCGATCCCTGCCTGTTTATGCTTCAACCGGGAGTCCCTCTGCTCGAACCGTATACGGATCAATTCTACGCTCCCACTCTCACGAAACGTATGTCATTGCACTACCTGGTGTGACGGACTATCTTCTCCGGCATGGCCACACCCCTTCCTTGCGGATACGCCAGCGAAGGACAGGGAGTCACCCCCCTGGCTGCCGCGCTGGAGTCCGGCGCGATGCGCGACCAGGGATTCGACGTCACCCTGTCCAAGATGGGCGACGCGCACGCGGTCGTGGCCGGGCTCGCGTCCGGCGCCATCGTCTTCGGCAACCTCGCAGCGCCCGCGCTCGTGCTTGCGACAGCAGAGGGCCGAGCGGACCTCGTATTCCTGGCAGGCGGCGTCAACCAGCAGTTCCTCGTCGGCGCTCCCGGCATGACGCTCGACGCGCTTCGCGGTCAGCCCCTGGGGATGAGCCACCCCGGCGACCTGACCGACTTCCTCGGGCAGCTCACCATGGACCGCGTCCTCGGCCAACCCAGCGAGCTACGCGCCGTTGGCGAGAGCCAGTCCCGCCTGCAAGCCCTGCTGCACGGCGAGGTCGCCGCGACGCCGCTCTCGCCTCCCACCGCCGTTCAGGCAAGGCACGCAGGGTGTCCCTGGCTGTACGACTACGCGGAGATGGGCCTGAACTTCGCCATCGGCGGCATCGCAGCCCCGAGGTCGCTCGTCTCATCCCAGCCGGACCCCGTGGGACGCTTTCTGCGCGGCTACCTGGAGGGCCAGCGCCGCTACAAGCGGGACCGGGAGTTCGGTATCGCCGTCCACGAGAAGTACGGCGAGACCACCCGCGCCATCGCGGAGGAGACCTACGACGTCACCCATGCAGGCTTCCGCGACTTCCCGGACCCCGCCACCGAGGGCATGCGGATGCTCGTAGACTTCTGGAAGAGCGTCGGCGTCATCCCTGAAGCGTTCCGCGTGGAGAGTGTGGTGGACTCTGGCCCCGTCACCGCGGTCTGCAGCGGGTAGGGGTACGTGCTCCCACTCGTGGCGTCGCAGGCCCCCGCATACCTATCATGCCCTCGCCCACGGATCGGTAAGAGGGCGGAGACCACGCGCACGACGACGCTGACGGGCAACGCCCGCCCCTAGGGCGCTGAACTCATCCGGGGCATCTTCGGTTTCCATTCCTAGCTCGACCCTCGTTTTCTCTAGCTGGGCCCCTCACCTAACTCCGCCTTGATTCTGTCCAGCTAACCGGGTTCACCGTAGATCTGCCTTTCAATTTCCCCGATGTCTATCTTCTTGGTCCCAATCGTCTTGGGGGAGACGATGCCTCCGGAAAATATGAGTTGCATTGCCTCGGGGACCGAAAGGTCTGTGTCCAGAACGTCTTCCGGCGGCATGAGCACGACAAACCCCGAGTTGGGGAGCGGTGCGGTGGGAACGTAGGTCATTATCAGCCTGTCCGCACCATCCGCGTTCGTTATCCCCGTTAGAAAGCCCAAGCTCCAGGCATTGGCCCTGGGAAATTGGACCAGCACTACTCGCTTGAAGCCGGTGACACTAGTACCGGAGAAAGACTCGATCAGCTGTCGGTTGGCAGAATAGATCGTCCCGATAAGAGGTATCCGCAATACAGATGCCCGGGCCCGGTCGACCACTATCCTACCTAGTCCGAACGTAGCAACGGCTCCGAGCAGGTAGACTATGACCACTGCAGCAACAACTCCGGGGCCTGGCAGAGTCCAATCAATGCCGAATTGTCCGAGAATCCACTTAATCCAGGGCCCTAAAACCCCGTCCACCAAGTCGAACAGGAATCTGGCGATGACATATGTAAGGGCCACGGGGACGAGAAGCAGCAACCCACTTATCATGGATTGGCGGATATGCCTTGCCAATGAGTTACGTATGCTCTTTAGGGTCATGTTCTCATGTTCAGTTGGCTGGATTGGACTCGTCATCTCCGTCAGCCCCGGTTCTTGGCGGACCGCCAGCGGGGCAAGGTCGGCGTCAGATTACAGCGCCAACCTGACCCGCAAGGTGAAGGTTCTTGATTTCGTCAAGTCTGGTGGGCGGTAGAGGACTCGAACCTCTGGCCTCCGCGATGTCAACGCGACGCTCTAACCAACTGAGCTAACCGCCCCGTCCACCGTACGCCTACGAGTATAGCACCCCTGCGCCGTGACAAAAGGCGGCGGACGGACGTGGCGCGGGTGTGCTACCATCGTCCGCGCTGTCTCAGACCACACGAACGGAGGAGGTGGAAGATGGTGGAAACAGCACTGCCCGCATGCCAGGCATGCAACGAAGGTGACCTCGTGCCGCTCTCGGACTTCGGAAGCCAGGGCGCGCCCATCCATTACAAGGCATGGGTCTGCACCAACCCTGACTGCGGCTTCAACCTGAAGATCCGCAACGGCGACGTCTACATCAACGAGCCCATCAACAACGGCGCGACGCAGGCCGGCAGGTCCCGCTAGCTGTCCGCTCCCGCTCCTGTTTGTCATGCTGAGCGGGTCCCTTGTTTGTCATGCTGAGCGGAGCCGAAGCATCTCTCGGGGAACGTTCGTGGATAGCAGCGCGCCTCCCCGGGAGATCACAGCTCAGGCGCGTAGTTGTCGATGATGAGCCCCGGTGAAAGCACGGCTGCCTTTGCACGCCGACGGCGCGGCTCCCTGGTTGGCATCGCGCTGCTCGCCGTGGGGGCGCTCCTGCTCGCCGCCGCCGCAGCCTACTACGCCTACGGCTACTTCGCCGGGCGCGATCTGGACCGCCTCACGGTCACCGTCCCCGACCCTGTCGCCGAAACGCTGGGGGCTGCGCCCGCCTCGCAGGAACTCTATCCAGGCTCGCGCATGCCCGCCCGGCAGTGGGCCGACCCGCGCGGCGCGATCTCGCTCGGCGTTCCTGACCTGGACGGCTTCATCCCCCTTGGCAACGAGGGCCGGCCCCACATCGCGGGCGTCGTCGGCAGGGCGGAGCACATCGTCATCCCGCAGCTCAACGTCAGCGCCGAGGTCGAGGAGCTCAGCATCATCAACCTCGCGTCGAGCGCCGCGTACGAGACGCCCGCGTTCACGGTCGGCCACATCCCCACGACGCCGAACCCCGGTTCGGCGGGGAACGGCTGGTACTTCGGCCACCTGGAGAACCCGCTCCAGGGCGAGGGGAACGTCTTCCTCCGGCTCCCCGAGATTGCAGACCTGCTGCGCGACGGCGAAGACGTGCACGTCATCCTTACCGCAGACGGACGCGACTACCTCTATCTCGCGAACGGCACGAGCACCGTGCACGCAGACGACTTGGCCCTCTACCCATCGGACGACGCACGCATCTCGCTCGTCACCTGCTTCCCACGCCTCAAGTACGACCATCGGCTCATCGTCAACGCGCAACTCGTCGCGTTCAGGGATGCCGCCGTTCCGGAAAGCGCCTGACATATACTGTATGTAGGTGATGCGCACGGGCTCGAGATACAGCCTCCTCCTTCGCACGGTAGCCGCCGCGCTGCTCGTGCTCGCGCTCGCCGCTTGCGCCTCCAACGAGGTAACGGTCATCACAGAGCCTCCGGTCGACACGCCTACCCCGGCGCCGATCAACACGCCCGTGCCGGTCCCGACCGATACTCCCGCGCCTGCCCCCACTGACACACCCGCGCCCCAGCCGACAGACACGCCCGCCCCGATTCCTACGTCTGCGCCGTCTACCGGAGCCCAGCCCGCCAACACCCCGGCGCCCGAGCCGCAACCCACCGATACCCCGACCCCACGGCCAAAGAACACCCCGACTCCCCAGCCTCCTCCCACGAACACGCCCGCGCCGCTGCCCACCGACACCCCAACACCGCCTCCTCCTGCCCCTTCGAGCGGCTGGCGCACCGACATCGCCACCGGCTCCAACATAGGCGACCGCGCGCCGGACGCATCGCTTACGCTCGCGAACGGCTCCACCGGCGCCATCGAGTCCACGGCCGGAGGACGCGCCGTCCTGCTCTACTTCTTCGCCACGTGGTGACCGACCTGTCGCGGCGAGGCTCGCACGCTCAACCCCCTTTACGACACCTACAAGGACGACGTCGAGTTCGTCTTCGTCGCCTTCTCGGACACCGCCGCTAAATTGGGTTCGTACGCCCAGGGCGAGGGCTACGACTGGGTGTTCGGCGAGGGCCCAGCCTCGCTCACCCGCGACTACAACATCCGCTCCCAGTCGTCGTATGTCGGCATCGGTCGCGACGGCGTCATCGTTGCCAGCAGCGGCGGCGGCTCCGGCAAGAACTGGCCGAACATCCTGGACCAACTGAGCGGCACGTAGCCCACACCGTGGCCCCTCTCCCTTGAGGAGACCTTTGCATAACCTTGGGGAAGGTGCGTGCACGGTGGTGTTCGATCCCTTCCCCCTGGATGGGGGAAGGTTAGGATGGGGGTGAATCGGCGAGGCTTGGGATGCGCGATGGGGTTACTCAAGGGTTCCCTGAGGGGGGGCTGACAGGGGTATGTAACGGGCGGAAAATAGGCGTGGTTAAGGCTCATCTAAGCAGTCGGTGTCAACCGCACCCGTCATTCCCGCACCGGCGGGAATCCAGAGTGCGCGGGCAGCGCACCAGGGGGCTGTGGAGGCGGGTGGAGTGTTTTCATTCCACCATACATACCCCTATCAGCTCCCCTTGAGGGGACCTTTGCATAACCTTGGGGAAGGTGCGTGCACGGTGGTGTTCGATCCCTTCCCCCTTGATGGGGGAAGGTTAGGATGGGGGTGCATCGGCGAGGCTTGGGATGCGCGATGGGGTTACTCAAGGGTTCCCTGAGGGGAGAGGGCTGGGGTGAGGGTGAACCGGCGGGTTGGGCGGCAGTTGTCATGCTGAGCGAAGCCGAAGCGTCTCTCACCGGTCCCGTTCGTGGTGAGCCTGTCGAACCACGAAACCCACTGCCCCATCCTGTGCATCCCTGTGAGTTGTCCCCTCCGCATTGACACCCCACCCGTACACCCCTAGCCTTACCGGGCGATGACCACGCACACCACATCCGCATCGCGTCTCACCAGGGCAGGGGCTGCCCTGCTCCTGCTGCTGGCCACACTCGCAGCTTGCGGCTCCGACCCCACCGCGACTCCCGTACCGGAACCCACGCCGACACCTGCACCGGAGCCTACGCCGACACCCGAGCCGGAACCGGCCGCCACGCCGAAGCCCGGCACCGACGAGATGCCGGCGGGAGGCTGGCGCTCCGACGTCGCCGTCGGCTCGGACCACGGCGACCGTGCCGCCAACGCGTCGCTGACGCTTGTGGACGGCTCCTCTACGACGCTCGAGTCCGCAGCCGGAGGGCGCGCCGTCCTCCTCTACTTCTTCGCCACGTGGTGACCGACCTGCCGCGGCGAGGCTCGCACGCTCGACCCCCTCTACGACGACTACAAGGACGATGTCGAGTTCGTCTTCGTCGCCTTCTCGGACACCGCCGCTAAATTGGGGTCGTACGCCCAAGGCGAGGGCTACGACTGGCTCTTCGCCGAGGCCGGGTCGGACACGCCCCGCGACTACAACGTCCGCTCTCAGGCGCAGTGGGTCGGCATCGGGCGCGACGGCGCCATCGTCGGCAGCAGCGCCGGCGGCTCCGGCAAGGACTGGTCGAGCATCCTGGAGCAGCTCAGCGCCACCTAGCCCCCGTCGTGCCCCCTCTCCCTTTTGAGGAGACCCTTGCATAACCGTGAGGGGAGAGGCGGTGCGGGGCCATTTGATCCCTTCCCCCTCGATGGGGGAAGGCTAGGATGGGGGTGAACCGGCGGGGTCAGGGGTGTGTGATGGGGTTACGCAAAGGTCTGTTGAGGGGAGAGGGCTGGGGCGAGGGTGAATCGGTGGGGGGAGCGGCCGGTTTCCGGTGGGCTGACAGGGGTATGTAACGGGCGGAAATAGGCGTGGTTGAGGCTCATCTAAGCAGTCGGTGTCAACCGCACCCGTCATTCCCGCACCGGCGGGAATCCAGAGTGCGCGGGCAGCGCACCAGGGGGCTGTGGAGGCGGGCGGAGTGTTTTCATTCCACCATACATACCCCTATCAGCCCTCGATGGGGGAAGGCTAGGATGGGGGTGAACCGGCGGGGTCTGGGGTGTGTGATGGGGTTACGCAAAGGTCTGTTGAGGGGAGAGGGCTGGGGTGAGGGTGAACCGGTGGGGGGAGCGGCCGGTTTCCGGTGGGGGGAGCGGATGGTTCCCGTTCGTGGTGAGCCCGTCGAACCACCAGGTCCATCCTTCGCATCCATATTGGTTCTCTGACATCCGCCCCTTCCGCGAACGCCCCTCATCCGCGTACGCTGGTTGCATGACCGTTGTACCGACAGCACCTATAGACCGCGTCTATACCTCGCGAGTCCAGCTATCGAGAACTCCTATGCTTCCGCTCCCAACTTTGCGTTTTCGGTGGAATCTTGGTTCCTTGGTCGCGGGAAGCAGGCCATGGCCTGGAAAACACCCCAAACCAAGGAGACCAAGATTCCATTTCGCTGCCCCGGTTTACTCCTGCGCCGTCGACCAAGATTCCACGATTCGGACCCCGTTGGATTCTTGGTCTCGCCTGCCCCGTCCTGTCCACCCCTGTTGAGAACGTTGGAGAGGAGGCGGGAGGTTGGCGGAGGAGACGCATCTGCGATAGCATCCGCAGCAGCAGGAAGCGGCCGGCGCGGGCCGCAGGGAGGCTCTATGACCACGACTCCAGTCAGGCAGACGGTCACGGTTACCGTCAACGGCCAGGAATACACCCGCGAGGTGCCCACCTACCGTACCCTCGTCGACTTCATCCGCTACGACCTCGGCCTCACCGGCACGAAAGAGGCGTGCAGCGTCGGCGTCTGCGGCGCGTGCACCATCGAACTGAACGGCAGGATCGCCGCATCGTGCATCACGCTCGCCGTGCGAGCGGACGGCGCGGAGATCACCACCATCGAGGGCGTCGCCGACGGAGACACTCTCCACCCCGTGCAGGAGGCCTTCATCAACTACGGCGGCTTCCAATGCGGCGCGTGCACCCCCGGACAGATCATGGCGGCCAAGGCACTGCTGGAGCACAACCCCAGCCCCTCCGAGGCAGAGATCAAGGAGTGGATGATGGGCAACCTCTGCCGCTGCACCGGCTACTACCAGATCATCGAGTCCATCCAGGCCGCTGCGGAGGGGAAGTAGCCATGCACGACTTCACCTTCCACGCACCCGACTCCCTCGCCGGCGCCCTCGACCTGCTCACCGAGCATAACGGCGACGCCAAGCTGCTTGCGGGAGGCACCTCGCTCACGACGCTCCTGAAGCAGTCGCTCATCGCGCCTGACCACATCGTCAGCCTGCACCGAGTACTGGGCCTCGACTCCATCGAGGCGTCGGACGGCGTGCTCCGCATCGGCGGGCTCGTCACCCAGCGAGACGCCGAGACGTCTCCTGTCGTGAAGGAGCACGCCCCGCTGCTCGCGGAAGCGTACCGCCGCGTCGCCACCGTCCGCATCAGGAACGTCGCCACGGTCGGCGGCGGCATCGCCCAGGCCGACCCCGCCATGGACCCCCCGCCGTCGCTGCTCATCCTGGGCGCAAGTGTCGTTGCAACGTCTACGCGCGGCGAACGCGTCATCCCCATCGGTGAGGTCTACGCCGACTACTACGAGACGACGCTGGAGCCGGACGAGATCGTCACTGAGGTGCGCGTCCCCGTGCAGCCTCCCGGCGCGGGATGGACGTACATCAAGTACCTCCCCCGCACCGAGGACGACTACGCCACCGTCTCCGTCGCCGCGATCGGCAGTGTCGAGGGCGGCAGCATCGCCGACGTGCGCGTCGCGCTGGGAGCGGTCGCTCCGACCGCGGTGCGCGCCTCTGTCGTCGAGGAGGCGCTGACCGGCCAGGCTCCGACGCTCGACGCGCTGCGCGAGGCGTCGCAGGCGGTCGCCGACATCGTCGACCCCACCGACGACCCCCGCGGCTCGGCCTGGTACAAGAGGGATATGTCCGTCGTTTTCACCCGCCGCGCCCTGGAACAGGTGCTGGGCGTCTCCTGATTCCCCTCTCCCTACAAGGAGACCTTTGCACAACCGTGAGGGGAGATGCAGTGCGGGGTTGTTGATCCCTTCCCCCTCGATGGGGGAAGGCTAGGATGGGGGTGAATCGGCGGGGTCTGGGGTGTGCGACGGGGTTATGCAAAGGTCCCTACAAGGGGAGAGGGCTAGGGTGAGGGTACTCCGGGGGTGGTGTTGCGCTGCGTCGTCTCTCCCTACCACCAGTGCACCTCGTCGAGCGCCTCGGCGTCGGCGCCGGCAGCGTCCCAGGGACGGGACGGCAGGTACTTCCACGCGCCGTCTGAGAACATCATCACGATGTTCCCGCTCTCCATCCCCTCCGCGACGCGCAGGGCCGTGTGCAACGCGGCGCCGGACGACACCCCCGCAAAGACGCCCTCCGCCCGCATCACCTCCCGCGCCGCCGCGATGGCGCTCGCGCTATCCACGAGGAAGCGCCGGTTTAGCAGCCCCAGGTCGAGCAGCGGGGGGATGTACCCCTCCGACAGGCTCCGCAGCCCCTGCAGCCGCTCTCCAAGCCTCGGTTCGACGCCCACCACCTGTACATTCGGCCACTCCTCCCGCAGGCGGCGCGCGACGCCGGTGATCGTGCCTCCGGTGCCGATGCCGGCGACGAACACGTCCACGCTAGTCTCTCCCATCGCCCGGACGATCTCATCACCCGTCGTCGCGTAGTGGCAGTGGACGTTGGCCGGGTCGCTGAACTGGCCAACCGCATAGTAGCCGGGCTGTTCGGCCATCTCCTGCACTCGCCTGATCGCTCCGCGCATCCCTGCCTCCGGCTCGCACCATTCGATCTCAGCGCCGTAGAGGTCGAGGATGTCCGCGATGCTGGGCACGATGCCCTTCGGCAGGACGACGCGCACGCGGTAGCCCCTGCGGGGCGCTAGCGCCGCCAGCGCGATGGCCGTGTTCCCGGTGCTCGCCTCTGCCGCGTCCAGCATCGCCACCGCGATCCGGTCTTTCACGCTACCACTGGGGTTCTGCCCCTCGAGCTTGGCGAACAGCCGCACGCCGGAGCGCGGGCTGAGGTTTCGCAGCTCGATGAGCGGCGTTCTCCCCACGAGCGCGGCGAGCGTTCCCTGCCTGTCCTGCGTCATGCGGCGATTCTATCGCGGTGTGCTCGCAGGAACGATGCGCGTTATCCCGCAACCCCGATTCGTTGACTCGCCCCTGACGCCTGTTAGAATTTCATGAGCCGTTCCGCCATCGGCTGGAGTTCGCTACGCTCACCTCCAACCCAGTCCCCCGGGAACTCATCGAGGCCCTGCGATGAGACGCAACAACTGGCGTCTCCGTCCGGGTGACCGTGTCGTCAGGCGCCCCCGCCAGAGCGAGACCGCGCCCGTGCGCATCCGCACGCAGGACCGGCGGCGGCGCCTCGCCCTGCCTTCATCGTCCTCGGCGCTGCTCACTCTCGCGGGAGGGTTTGCAATCCTCATCTCTGCGGGCACTGGCCTCCTCATGCTGCCGTTCGCAGCCGTTGGGCCGGAGAGCGCCGGCTTTGTCACGGCACTCTTCACCGCCACCTCCGCCGTCTGCGTCACCGGCCTGGTCGTCGTTTCGAGCGGGGCGTACTGGAGCGTGTTCGGGCAGGTCGTCATCGCTGCGCTCATGCTCATGGGCGGTCTGGGCATCATGAGCGCAGGCATCGTGGTGCTGGCGCTCCTTGGGCGGCGCGTCACGCTCAACCAGCGGCTCCTCGTGCGAGAGACGCTGGGGGGTGCGGCGCTGGGCAGCGCGGTCCGCGTCGTGCGTTACATCATCTACTTCGCGCTCGGGGCGCAGGCAGTCACGTTCCTCCTCCTCTTCGTGCGTCTCCTCTTCAAGTATCCCGCTGTTGAGGCGTTCTGGCAGAGCCTCTTCCACAGCATCTCCGCATTCAACAACGCGGGGTTCACCATCTTCCCCGACTCGGACAGCCTCTCTGCATTCCAGTCCGACCCCGCCGTGCTCTGGACCATCGGCCTGAGCATCCTGCTCGGCGCGATGAGTTATCCCGTCATGAATGAGCTGGCGCGGCGCAAGGGGTTCAAACGCTGGACACTGGACACCCGGCTCGTCGTTCTTGGAATGCTGGGGCTCTGGGCCACAGGCGCGGTGACGATACTTCTCTTCGAGGTCATGAACCCAGCGACGCTCGGCGGCATGAGCCTGCCGGACAAGGTCAGCAACGGCGCGTTTCAGGCGCTGACCTCGCGCACGGCGGGGTTCAGTTCCATGGAATTCGGCCAGGCGGAGGCCGGCACGAGCTTCCTGTTCATGATCATGATGTTCGTGGGTGGAGCGTCCGGTTCTGTAGCAGGAGGCATCAAGGTCAACACGGCGATGGTGATCGTTGTGGCGACCATCGCCGCCGTACGCGGACGGACCCATGTAGAGTTCGCGCGGCGCGAGATTGCATATACCCAGGTAGGCCGTGCCCTGTCCGTACTTGTGCTGGCAGTCATCGGTGTCTCCCTGTTCATCATCGCGCTTATGATCTCCGAACGTTCTAACCTCGAGGCGGGCGCCTTCACATTCGGCGACGTCATGTTCGAGACGATGTCGGCCTTTGGCACCGTCGGTCTGTCACACGGGATAACGCCGGACCTCTCCACGCCCGGGAAGCTCATCGTCACCATGGCGATGTATGTGGGGCGGCTCGGTCCTCTGACCATCGCGCTCGGGTTGGCGCTTCGCGAACGCCGAGCTCTGTACCGGTACGCTGAGGAACGCGTTAGAATCGGTTGAGGAAACCGCAATGGCTCACCAGGTAGCCGTCATCGGCATGGGCAGGTTCGGTATGAGCCTGGCGCGCGAACTGTACCGCGTCGGCCACGATGTGCTGGCCGTCGACAGGGACGAGTCCCTCACCCAGGTGATGATGGGGCAGGTCACTTATTCCGTAACGGGCGACTCCACCTCCATGGAATTCCTGGAGGAAGTGGGCATCCGCAACTTTGACACCGCCGCCGTCGCCATTGGGACCGATATCCAGTCGAGCGTGCTCACCACCGTGCTCCTCAAGCAGACCTTTGCGGTGCCGCTGGTGATGGCGCGCGCCATCAGCGACCTTCACGGCAAGACACTCTCCGCAGTGGGGGCCGACCGCGTCGTCTACCCTGAGCAGGAAACCGGGCTGCGCGCGGCGCACAGCCTCTTCCAGCGCGACGTGCTGGAGTACATGGAACTCGCCGGGGGATTCGGGTTCAGCAAGGTTAGCGTCCCCGCGGACATGATCGGCCTGTCGTTGGAGCAGGCAGGACTGAGCACGGCCAGGGACAGGTACGGCGCGGCGGTTGTCGCCATCCGCAGGGGACGCGAGCCCATCCTCTCTCCATCCAAGGACGAAGTGCTGCAGGAAGGCGACCTGCTCGTCCTCGCAGGCAGGGAGGACACGCTCGAACGCTTCGGGCTGCAATAGGCATGGCAGACATCAAGCGCGCTCTCGCACTCGTCACCGGCACTCCGATGGACAAGTCCGTCGTCTCCATCGCGTGCGATCTCGTGCGCGCCAACAAGGGGAAGGTCTGGGCGCTTTACGTCATCGAGGTCGGACGGAAACTGCCCGTGGACGCGGAACTGCCGAACGAGACTGCGCGGGGGGAGCACCTGCTCCAGCGCATGGAGGCGTTCGGCCATTCGCTCAAGTGCAAAGTGGAGGGCGACATCCTGCAGGCAAGGGATATCGGGGCAGCCGTCGTGCAGGAGGCCGTTGACCGCCAGACCGACGTCATCGTCGCGGGGATGCCGTACACCGAGCGTTACGGCAGCCCATCGCTTGGCGAGATGGTCCCGTACGTTCTGCGCCACAGCCCATGCCGTGTCGTCGTCTACCGGGAACAGCAGCCGGCGCCCATACCAGAAGGTATTCCATGACCCAGCACGTCATGATCGTCGGCTGTGGGAGGCTTGGCGCTACCGCTGCGAACGCACTGTTAGACCGCGGCGACCGTGTCACAATACTCGACACGGACGCAGAGAACTTCCGGCGCCTCCACCCCCGCCCCCGGCTCAGCATGTACGTCGGCGACGGCACTTCTCATGAGGTGCTGCGCCGCACCGGTATCGAGTCCGTCGGCGCGTTCATAGCCGCCACGGGACGGGACACCACAAACGCGCTCGCTGCGCAATCGGCCCGCACGACATTCGGCATCCAGCACGTGGTCTGCCGGATCAACGACCCCACCAGGAGCGAGATGTACGAGCAGCTGGGGCTTACTACCGTGAATCCGAACCAGCTCCTCATCGAACTCGTCCTTGACGCCATGGAGCAATAGCGATGTACGTCATCGTCGTCGGCGCGGGCAAGATCGGGTTCTACCTCACTCGCGAGCTTCTCTCCGCAAGCCACGAGGTGACGCTCATCGAACGCGACACCCGCGTGAGCGCCACGGCGGCAGAGGAGCTCGGCGCCATCCTCATCACGAGCGACGGGACCGAACCCACCGTGCTCGGCGAAGCCGGGGCAGAACGCTGTGACATCCTCATCTCCACAACCGGCCAGGACGCGACGAACCTCACCGCGTGCCAGGTAGCCAAGTACTCGTTCAACGTCCCGAAGACGATGGCGGTGGTCACCGACCCCGACCACGTGCCTCTCTTTCGTGCGCTGGGGGTCGACGTCACGATCAGCACCACCGAACTCATCCTCTCGCACGTCGAGGAGGAGCTCACCGGCGGGCCGTTCGTACACGTGCTGCCACTGCGCGGTGCAACGAGCGGTATCGTATCCATGCGTGTGCCAAGCGGTTCCCCTGTAGTGGGTCAACCCGTGTCCCGCATCAAACTTCCGCAAGGCACCTTGCTGACCGCGGTGATCCACAAGAACGGCGAGCTCAAGCCTGCCGCCAACGACCCTGAGCTGTCCGCCGACGATGCCATCGTCGCCATCACGCCCCCGGAGAAGGAAGACGAGTTGTGGCATGCACTCACTGGAGAGGTGCGCCGATGAAGATCGCCTATCTGGGGCCGCAGGGCACCTTCTCCGAACAGACAGCGCTCGACTATGCACACGACGCGGAACTCGTCGCCTACCGCTCGATCACCGCGTCGGCTATGTCCGTCCTTCTCGGCGAGGCAGACGAAGCGGTCTGCCCTATCGAGAACAGCTATCAGGGCGCCGTTACGGACACGCTGGACGTGCTGCTGCACGAGGAAGGGTTGCACATCCGCCAGGAGCTGACCCTGGACATCGTGCACAACCTGATGGTGAAGCCCGGCGTGGTGCTGGCTGCGGTGAAGCGCGTCTATTCGCATCCGCAGGCCCTGGGTCAGTGCCGGAGATACCTGGAGCAGCACCTGCCAAACGCCGAACTCGCTGCCTCGCTCAGCACTGCAGAAGCGGTTGAACAGGCGATGGCCTCGGATGTGCCTGCCGCCGCCATCGCCCCAAGCCGGTCCGCCGAGCTCTATGGAGCCCAGATTCTCGCCCCCGGCATCCAGGACGATGACAACAACGTCACTCGGTTCGTGGTGCTCGGCAAGCGCGACCACCCTCGTACGGGCAACGACCTCACCTCCGTGGCGATGGCATTCTCCCAGGACCGACCGGGGCAGCTGTTCGGCGTGCTCAAGGAGTTCGCGGAGCGCAACATCAACCTCACCAAGATCGAGTCGCGCCCGACCCGGCTCGGGCTCGGCAAGTACTACTTCCTCATGGACATCGACGGACACCGAGAGGATGCCGTCCTCAAAGAAGTGCTCGTCAACATCGGCAAGAAAGCGTCGCTGCTCAAGGTGTTCGGCTCCTACCCCCGCATGACCATCACGCCGTACCTCTCAGCACTCGTGCGCGAGACTGCCGCACTGCGCGGCTACCGCTCACAGGAGCAGGTACTGCGAGCCGGCGTGGAAGTAGACGTGCTCCTGCAGGTCGGAGGCGCGGAGACAGGAGTCGAGATCCGGGCAACATCGTCCATAGAGGACGTTCGCGCGACAGCGGAATCGTTCCTGGAGGCGGGGCTGGTGCAAGCGATCTTTGTCTTCGCCGACCTGACCGTAGCAGAGCACGCCCGTGCCACAGCCGCCGAGTGGCCGGATGACCTGGCCGCTATGACCGCATTCACGACCGCCGACGGCATCGGGGAGCTGCTCTAGAGCGGGCAGCCCTACCTGGACTTGCCGCGCAGCCCGGACACGAAGCCGATGAGCATGCCGAGCCCATTGGTGAACGAGGCAGCACTGCCTTCGCCCGCAGGAGAAGTCAGGAATCTCAGGGCCGACTCGGACGCCCTATTGACGTTCTCCAAGGTGCCGTTTGCAGTTTCAACCGTGTTGGTTATCGCGTTGAACAAGCGCCGCGTCGCCTTCACCAGCATGCACGCAAGCACCAGCAGGGCAAGCATGACGAGGATACCCATCACGAGGTAGGTGCTGATGAGGATATCCCGCACCTGCGTTATCAGCTCTTCATCCACTATCCTGCTTCTCCCTTCCACCGACGGCTGCCGGGCGGTGCCCCGCCTGCGTCGCGCGGAAGCATTCTAGCGCACGCCGGGGGGCCATCCGCGAAGGTCTCATGTGCCAGCGTCCAGCACACGATAGACCGTGACTTCCTGGTTGGCAAAGAAGACCTCCAGCGATGAACCCACCATCGCATCGAACTTGTCGAGCCCGGCTCCGGGGAAGTACACGCGTTCCGTGGGCCCGACGTAGACGTACTTGACCCCGTAACTCGAGGCGATAGAGAGGAAGAGGTCTTCGCTCACCGTCTCGTACATCAAGCGGACATCATTGAGACGTGCGTTCACTGACGCAGGTTCCGCTCCGCCCGCGCCCCGCTGCTGCATCTGATGCCACGGCCAGCCAACCACCACGGGCAGCCCGGCGTACTTGGCCACCCGGGGAGGCCAGCGGTAGGAATGGTTGGCAACGCCCTCCAGGAACACAGGAGACCCCTCAACGTTCGCACGGATGAAGTCGATGGCCTCCGCATCGTAAGCCAGGGCATACCTGGCCTCCGGCAATCCGTTGTGCGGTTCAGCCGGATCGCCGTATACCGCTGACGCCTGGTACGCACGACCGTCCAGTGTCACGCCGGCAGAGGTATCGAACCGGTCCGCCAGACGCGCGCGTGTGCCGAGCACGGGAAAGACGGCGCTCCCCAGCACGAGGACAACCAGCGCACCGGTCCAGACCCTGCTCCCTACCGTACGCAGGCGTACCCCTCCCGCCGCCCACACGCGCCACAGCCCCACGCCGCCCACGATGCCGAACAGAACCCATGCGTTCAGGTACAATTTGAAGACGGTGTTCATCCGGTCTATGTCGTTCTCTACGGTCACAAGATCGACGCCGACGCCGATCCCCAGCGCGAGGATGAGCATGGCAAGGAGCAGCAAGTGCACCGGCGCGGCGCGCTCGTTCCGCCGCACCAACCAGAACACCACCACTCCCATTGCGGCAAGGATGAGCAGTGACAGGAGCGCGGCGGTCAGCCATTGTCGCCACGCATCCACAAGGAGCAGCAATCCGCCTGCTACCACCAGCGCCACTGTTGCCAACCGCAGGTTTACACGCCGCAGCCATGTCCGGGCGGCCTCTTTGGCAGGGCCTTCGTGGTTCAGTTCCGCAAGGTTCTGCCTCGCCTCGAAGACGAGCCACGACACCACCGCGAACAACAACAGCGCGTGTATAGCGAGATAGTGCCAGAGCACCGTGCGCCACTGGCTCATCTTCACGCCCGTCGAGGGCACTTCGTAGTGCTGGTGGAACGGGAACCACGTCCAGTAGAGAACGACCCAGAACAGCGCGGCCAGCAGCAACCCCTTCGCAACCGTGACGAGGTCCGGCGGGTCGCCCCGCACGAGCAACACGATGGCGATGGCGGCGAACCCCAGCAGCAGGTACGCAGGCGTCTCCCAGGTGTTGATCGCGGCGAACGCGCCCACAACGAACGCGAGTCCTCCGAGTGCAGGCAAGAGCTTCCGCATCGGGACCGCCTTCCGAGCACCCAGGACCAGGTTCACCGTAAGTCCGATTGCAAGGACCTGGAACGGAAGCGATATGAGGTGTGCATGCAGGTCACCGAAGAGGAACGTCCAGAAGGGAAACTCGTTGATGGCTGTCTGGCCAGGCATCAACCGGCTGCTGCGCCAGAAATCGAAATTCCCAAAGTGTTCACCCATACTGCTGCGCCATGCGCCCTGCAGCAGTTGTGCTGCGCCGTCCACGTTTGCCAGCACCACAACGAGGAGCGCGGCGCCTGCCCCTGCCCAGACAGGGCTCCAACGTAGCGCTATCCCACCGCTTCGCTGGCGCAACACTTCAGCCAGGTTGTACCCCACGCTGAACGCTCCCATCAGGGTGAATGCGAAGAGCATCGGAAGCGCCAGGTTATACGCGACCTCAGGCACTATACCCGTCAGGCGGATCAACGCTCCCACCACCACGAAGCCGTAGTAGTAGTAGTTGATGAACCCTCCGGCATACCACGGGTCGTAGGGGGGGAAGGTCGACGATTTCACGACGGCGATGAGGTAAGACAGTTCCATCGGCTTCTCACCACCGCGCCACGCGTGCCACAGATCCGGGTTCGCAGCGCGGACCAGCACGAATAAGAGGTAAGCCGCGATGAAGAGCAACTCGACGCTTGCCACGTACTTCCAACGGCGCTTCGCCAACGTGATGAGCCAGCGATTGCGGTAGAGCAGCACCGCCGATACCGCAGCCAGCAGCAGTATCGAGAGAGCCACACTGGCGCGAGAGAACGTCCACAGTCCGGTGCTCGCCCCCATCCACACCAGCCATGACACCAACAGCAACCCCAGCGGTTTTGCGAGCACGAGGCCCCTGTCCGGCAGCCATCGCATCAGCCTCGCCGAGAGCGGAAGCGCGGCAAGAAAGATGACCTCAACAGCCGCCAGCCAGACGAGCCAGGGAATCCATCTATTCAGCCCGCCTTCATCGAAGATGTCCGTCCATGTGCCGCCCGCCTGCTGCACAACACGTTCCTCGTCGCTCAGCAGCGCGCGTTCAGGCGCAGGCTCCAGGTCACCCGCGAACATGATGCTGCTGATCTCCGCCTCGCTGAGGCGCTCCACGTTCTGCCACACCAACGCGAGCGGGTGGTCGTAGTTGACGGCGTTCTCGTCCGCGTAGCCGAGACTGAGGGCGACTGCGCCGGTGTCCACACCCGGTACACTCTCCGGACGCTCAATCCCCGCCGTCGTGAATGGGTCGTGCACGAAAGACACGCCTGCGAGGGTGGGATAGCGCGCGAAACCACGCACGAGCTCGTAGCCAAGGTTGCCGGAGAACAGTGCTCGGTAGTACGCCGCGCTGAAGGGGTATCGCTCCGGCACTCGCGCGATGCTTCCCCAGGGCCGGTTGCTGTACGACATGATGTAGTCAGCGCGCGCAACCTGAGAAGCCACCTCCTCCACCTTCCGCGGTGTATCTCCCTCGTGTACATGCAACAGGTCTACGTTGAACCTTCCCAGGTCGGGGAAGCCTTCGTCCCAGTGATTGTCCGTAAGGACGTTCGCCCCCGGCGGGACGTTCTCGTTCACCCAGGCTGACGCCTGCACCCCAGGATGGTCCATGAAGTAGATCGAGGCGAAGGCGAGCGCATAGAAAGCCGTTGCGACTACCACGACCACCATCAGGGCCTGAACACCGCGAGCCCAGGCGACTCCTCGCTGTCGCGCGAAACGGTACGCCTCTACCATCCAGTGGCTCCCAAGCAGCACGAGCACGGGCAGCACCGGACCCACGTACCGCAGGAATTTCACCTCGAACAGGGGCACGACGCTGCCCAAGAGCACGACCACCCACGAAATGAGGAGCCACTCACCGATGCGCGGGCGGCGGAACCCAGCGATGACCGCGGCGACGAGCCCACCCCATGCTAGGACTCCCAAAGGCAGCCCCAAGGCCCAGACCGCCGTCTGCCGCAGTTCGTACAGTCCGTTGCGGGGGATACCGACGTACTGGAGCGTGTAGGGCACCGTCCCGGCGGTGCGAGCGACCATCACCTCCCAACCGAGATCTGCCACGTACTCCCGGAAGTCGAGCAGGGCATACGGCTGCAACACGATGAAGGTAGCCAGCGCCGAACCGAACGCGAGCACGGCAGGGCGCCTGATCGGTTGCATGAGGGCGCTGCCCCTGTATCCGGCTTCCCACCGCGGCCACAGGAGCGCAGCGTAGGTCAGAGCGACAGGAGCAAGTATCGGCAGGCTGCTGCCACGGAATGCGAACGTCATGCCGATGACTACACCGAGGATGGCGTGATCACGGAGGCGTCCCCGCTCCAGCACGTTCAGCATCCACCAGAAAGCGACCAGCGCCAGCAGCACAACGAACGACTCGGGACGGTAGAAGTGTGTCACTTGGATGTTGAAGACCGTGAACGCTCCGAGGGCAGCCGCAAGCAGGCCGGCGCCATGCCCGAACAGGCGCCGCCCCAGGAAGAACAGCAGTAGCACGGAGACTGTATCCGTGAACGCCGCCAGCGCTCGTCCTGCCGATGCCAGATCCTGAAGCCGCACCTGGTCCATGAACGGATCGATCAGGAATCGGACGGCCACCAGCAGATAGATGACGATGGAACCAAGCGGGAACCAATGCGGATTGAACGGGCTGGTGTCCTTGTCGAGAAGCGTGCCAATGCCCGGAAACCCCGGTTCATCCTGCGGAAAGTCGCGGCTCTGACACGAGTTCCATCCCGGAGCCTCTGCCAGCACGCGGTACATGCAGTCCGCACGGAGGTAGATGGAGCGTTCGTCCGGGTGGTAGAGGTTGCCGCCGTCCCAATCGAGGCCGTTCATCCGCAACCCGAGGGCGGCGACGGCAATCAACAGAAGGATGAAGATCCATAGGGGTGTGGCCCTGAGCCACCCGCGCACCAGCGCGAGTTCTTCTCTCACGCTCAGCGAACGCTCGAGGGGGGCAGTCTCCGCGGCACTGGGCACTGAAGGCAATGCGTCGGTAGGTATATCACTCATGGGAGCCATGCCATCGGTTTACGGCATGGGCGCGGGTCTGTGCACTGGGAGGCACAGACCCGCAACGGAGTGCCGCGCCGTTAGACGCCCCTCTCCGCAATCATCGCCGTGAGGTCGGACGTGCGACAGGAGTAGCCCCACTCATTGTCGTACCAGCCGAGCACCTTCACCATGCTGCCCTCCATCACCATGGTGGATTCGGCGTCGAAGATACAGCTGGCCGGGTTCATCTTGATGTCGCTGCTCACGATGGGGTCTTCGGTGTACTCGAGGATGCCATTCAGTGCACCTTCGGCGGCCTTGCGGAACGCCTCGTTCACCTCTTCCTTCGAGACGTCACGCCCGACATCGGCGACGAAGTCGGTAATGGAGCCCGTAGGCACGGGAACACGCAGCGCCATGCCATGCAGCTTGCCGTTCAACTCCGGGATCACTACGCCAACGACCTTGGCCGCGCCGGTGCTGGTGGGGATGATGTTCTGCGCGGCGGCGCGGGCGCGGCGCATGTCCGGGTGCACCTGGTCGAGAATCTGCTGGTCGTTCGTGTACGCGTGCACTGTGGTCATAAGCCCGTGCCGGATGCCGAACTCATCGTTGAGCACCTTGATGAGCTGCGCGACGCAGTTCGTGGTGCAGGACGCGTTGGAGAGGACGTGGTGCGTGTCGGGGTCGTACTCATCGGCGTTCACGCCCAGGACGAGCGTCTTGTCCTCGCCGCTGGCAGGGGCAGAGATGATGACCTTCTTCGCTCCGGCTTCGATGTGGCCTGCGGCCTTCTCACGCTGCGTGAAGATGCCGGTGGACTCGATGACGATGTCCACCCCCAGATCGCCCCACGGCAGGTCGGCGGGGTTCCGCTCGGAGAGCGACTGGATGTGGCGTCCGTCCACCTCGATGCCCCCGTCGACGGCCTGCACCGTGCCTGGGTAGCGCCCGTAGTTGGTGTCGTACTTGAAGAGGTGCGCGTTCACCTGCGGCGGCGCGAGGTCGTTAACCGCGACCACTTCCAGCTCTTCGGGGTGCCGCTCCAAGGTTGCCCGGAGCACCTGCCTTCCGATGCGCCCAAAGCCGTTGATGCCAATCCTCGTGCTCATACGCCTCTTCTCCTCCTTGCACGGGCCTCCTTCGCGAGGCCGCTCCATGCTATAGACCGTTCGCGTTCACAACAAGGCGCAGGTCAGGCCGGTAACTGTTCAGGCTTCGTGAGGTCCGTCTCCCCCAGCAGTGTCACCGATAGCCCCCCGTGCCCCGGAGTACCTTCACCCTAACCCTCTCCCCTTATAGAGACCCTTGCATAACCCATCGCGCACCCCCAGACCCCGTCCATTCACCCCCATCCTAACCTTCCCCCATCAAGGGACCCTTGCATAACCCATCGCGCACCCCCAGACCCCGCCCATTCACACCCATCCTAACCTTCCCCCATCAAGGGGGAAGGGATTAAAACAACCCCCGTACCGCATCTCTCCCACGGTTATGCAAGGCCTCCTTGTAGGGAGAGGGGATTCGCCTCATCAACTCTGAACAGTTATCAGGCGGTCCTGCTCACAGCGCCGCTCGCCGGTTGCCACACATCGTTATGGATGCTGTCGTCGATCCACTCGCGCAGCTCGATACCGATGCCGTTCGGGTCGAGGATCTCCGCGCGCCAGCCGTTGAACGACGACCCCGGTTTCGGTTCCTGAACGAAAGTCACGCCGCGCTCGCGCAACGCGGCGGCGGTCGCCTCCATGTCCTCCACGGTGAGCGCGAACGCCTTGATGCCCATGCGCCCCACGTCCACCTCTTCCGACGCACGCTCCGCGGGCGCGGCGATCAGTTCCACCATCATCCCACCGAGCGTTACGCACGTCTGCTCGTGCACCGCACCGTCCGGTCGCTGCGCCGCGGTGGTGCGCAGGTGTCGGAAGCCCAGCACGTCCGTGTAGAACGCAACAGACTCCTGCAGGTCCTTCGCCCAGACCTCCACGTGGTCCATGCCCTTGATACCCATGTCATCACCTCCGCAGGCGCTCGAAGGGTGAGCCGCCCGTGTACTCCGCCGAACTTCCGAGTTCCGCCTCGATGCGGAGCAGCCGATTGTACTTGGCGACGCGCTCGCTGCGCGCCGGAGCACCCGTCTTGATCTGTCCCGCCGATACCGCGACCGCGAGGTCCGCGATCGTCGTGTCCTCTGTCTCCCCTGAGCGGTGGCTGATCACCGCGTTCCATCCTGCCTCGTGCGTCATGTCGATGGCGGAGCGCGTCTCGGTGAGAGAACCTATCTGGTTCAGCTTCACGAGCACCGCATTTCCCGCGCCGTCCGCGATGCCCTGCGCGATGCGGTCGGGGTTCGTCGTGAACAGGTCGTCGCCTACCAACTGCACCCGGCCGCCCAGTCTTTCGGTGAGCAGCGCCCAGCCCTCCCAGTCGTCCTCGACGAGGCCGTCCTCGATGCTGACGATGGGATACTTCGATACCCACTCCTCGTAGTAGCCGACGAGCTCCGCGCTGGTGAGCGTAACACCCTCGCGAGCGAGCACGTACTTGCCCCCCTCGAAGAACTCGCTCGCCGCCACGTCGAGCGCCAGCGCACAGTCCTCACCGGGGCGGTAACCCGCTTTCTCGATGGCCTCCACCAGCAGTTCAACCGCCGCCTCGTTGGTTGGCAGCGACGGCGCGACACCGCCCTCGTCGCCGACGTTCGTGGACATGCCCCGCGCGTGAACGATGCCTCGCAACGCCTGGTAGACCTCCGCGCCGCAACGCAGACCTTCCGCAAAGCTGTCGAACCCCACGGGCATCACCATGAACTCCTGGAAGTCCGTTGAGTCCACCGCGTGACGCCCGCCGTTGAGGAGGTTCAGCATGGGGGTCGGGAGCAGCACGCCGGAGCCGAGATAGCGGTAGAGGGGCAACCCGGCAGACCGCGCTGCAGCGTGGGCGTTGGCGAGCGAGACCGCGAGTATCGCGTTCGCGCCGAGGCCTGACTTGTCCGGCGTGCCGTCCAAGTCGAGCATCGCCTGGTCTACGGCATGCTGGTCGTCTGCATCGAGTCCGCGGATACAGGGTGCAATCTTCTCGTTCGCGTTCCCCACGGCAGCCCGTACGCCCTTACCGCCGTATCGGGCAGGGTCGCCGTCCCGCATCTCCAACGCCTCGTGCGTGCCGGTGCTCGCGCCGGACGGTACCGCAGCCCAGCCGGTCGCGCCGTCATCCAGCGTAACGACCGCCTCCACGGTGGGAAGCCCCCTCGAATCGAGCATCTCGCTCGCACGCACAGTCTCGATATGGGCCATCCTTCACTCCTCCGCGAGTCTCTCACACGCCACGATTCAGTGCGCCGCAGCCCGCTCCCTCGCGTCCCGCTCCCGTGCGGCGGCGATCGCCTTCTCCACCGCGTCTACGGGTGAATCCGCGCGGGTGATCTCCAGCGGGTAGCCATCGCCACTTGTCAGGTCCCACGTCTCGAGGCCGATGACAGGCGTGCCGTCGCTCAGAGCGTGGCCTATCTCCGAGAGGGTGCCGTATGCGCCGTCCACGGCGATGGCGGCGCGCCCCGTCTTCACGACGACGACGTTCCTTGCGTAGCCCATGCCGGTCATCACGGGATAGTCCACCCAAGGGTTAGCACTGCGCGGGTCGTTTCCCGGCAGCACGCCGATCGTCACGCCGCCCGCGGACTTGGCCCCTTTGCACGCCGCCTCCATCACCCCGCCGAACCCCCCGCAAACGACCACCGCTCCGCGCTCCGCGAGCTCACGCCCCACGGCCTCCGCAAGCTCGTAGGCCCGGGCGGAGGGCGCACCCCCGCCTATCACCGAGATGATCAGAGGACGTTCGGCAGCATCCAACGGGTGCGGGGTGTTCGTTTCGAGCGGATTCGTCATTGGCTGACCCGTGCGGCGCCTTCGATTCTATCAGGCAAGCGGACAACCCGATGAATCAACATGGACGGCCAGGATGCACAGGATGGGGGTCCGAGAGAGATTTCCCGGTTGCGCTCGGCATGACAAGCCCCGACTCCACGTGGCGCAACCCTCACACCCGCTGCGCAAGCGCGTCGACCTCTCCCCAAGGGAGAGGTGGGCGCCCACGCCAGTACCACGCCCCCCACCGCGTGACCTGCCCGGTCACTCTGGATTCCCGCCGGTGCGGGAATGACGAGGCCTACGGGGCTGCGAGGTCCCTGCCTCCGGCGCGCCGAAGCGCGGGAACGACGAAAGGGGTGGGTTAAGGTGGCCAACGCGGGTAGAGAAGTGGCCCCCTTAATCCGAGACCAGGAGTAACCCGGACGGTCAATCTGGCCACTTGGCCACCTTAATCGGGGGTGTTTCCAAGGCCGTCGCCTGCTTCCCGGCATTAAGGCGGTAAGGGGGCCAAGCGTTTCAAAGTTTTGAGCGCTCATCGGGTGTCTCATCCTTGTTGCAAGGTGTCTCGCGGCGGGAGCGACCAGTACCACGTGCCCGCTCCGGGGCCACCTGAGGCACCGATCCTGGTGACCTTGACGTTGCAGGCGAGGCGCGCGCGGCGGAGGGTACGTTTGGCGATGCCGTGCATGGTGGCTTCGCGCTCGACGTCGCCAGCGGGCCGGGGGCCGTCCGCGAGGGCGCGCGTGAGGAGCGACTGCGCAGCGCGGGTCCTGGCTCCGTCGTTGGGGCGGGGTCCGGCGAGGGCTTTCAGGTGTGCGGGAAAGACGGCTTCAGTCCTGCAATCGACACAACATCCTCAGTCGGGATGGCGAGGGTTAGGTTGACGTTGTTGTTCCGGTCGATGGTCGCCCCATCTAGGAGGAGTTGAAGCACCTCCCTTCGTCCCTCGTCCGACAGGCCGTCCAGCCTGTCGCCAGCCCGGTGCGCCCACTCCACGATGTGCTCGCCCAGCATCCGCCTCTCCGCCTGCGCCGAGTCCCGGGCGCGATAGTCGTCCAGCGCCTTCCGCAGAGTCTCAAGCCGCTCGGTGATGAACCTGCGCTGATGGTCCAGTTGCTTCTCCGTGATCTTGCCCGATACGTAGAGCCTGATGGCCCGGTCTTCCTCCATCTGGACCCTTTGCAAGTCACGCTCCGCCCTGGTTATCTCCTCGGCGTATCCGCCGCCCTCCGCCTGGGCGGCCAGGGCCTCGATGCCGGCGACGATGAGGCCCGGGTTCTCCAGCACCCTCTTGACCTCGCCCCAGACCCGTTCTTCCAGCCGTTCCGCCCTGATATAGGGGTGCTCCCGGCACCTCACGCCCTCGTTCAGCATGCCGTAGCAGTTATAGTAGCGGTGGAAGGTGTCCACCTCGTACCCGTAGGCCTTACCGTCGTGCCTGGCTGCCTGACGTCTCGCCGCCCGGCAGCCCATGAGGTACCCGCACTCGGCACACCTGACCAGATGCTGCAGGAGATAGAAGACCTTGGTGTTGCGGCTCGAACGGGTCAGCCGCTGCTTCTTTGCTTCCTGCGCCAGCTCCCAGGTCTCCTCGTCCACCAGGCGCGGGAAGGGCACACCGATCCACTCGTCCTCGGGCCGGTCGTACCTCCTCATTCCGGCCTCGGTGGCGACGTGGCGGATCTTGCCGAACCACCAGGTGCCCCGGTATGCATCGAGTGTCAGGATGCGAGTGACCGTGCGGTGGTGCCACCGCACGGCGGCTCTGGGAGTGGGGACGCCCTCGGCGGTCAGCTTCTTGGCAATGGCGGGAGACCCCATTCCCTCGCGGACGTAGAGGTGGAAGACGCGGCGGATGACCTCGGCCTCGGCCTCCACGACCTGCGGCCTGCGGTCTTCCCCGATGCGGTAGCCGTAGGGGATGTTGCTGACCGGGATGCGGCCCTGCTTGGCCGAGCCGCGCTTGCCCATGGATGCCCGCTCCCGGAAGTTGTCCAGCTCGATCTTGCCGATGGCCGCCATCAGGCCGAAGGTCTTCATGTCGATGGTGTCCATGACGGCTTCGATCTCTATCTGGTACGCCTCGACGACCTCCATGAGGGCGGCTGCGGGGTACATGCCCCGGCTGAGCCGGTCTGACTTCCAGCAGACGATGGTGTCGAAGCGGCCGCTTCTAGCGTCGGCCAGCATCCTCTGGAACTCGGGGCGGTTCTTCGACCAGCCCACCAGGTTGGTCCACTCACCCCAAGAGACTCGCTGCTGGATGCGGTAACCCGTGGGAGTGCCGGAGGTGGGCGCGTCCCAGTTCAGGGTGGCCTGTCCGATGACGGGATAGGCGCTGAGGTTGCGGGGCGGGTCGCCCACATTGGCGGCGCTGGCGTCCCGGGCGAGCAAGGCTAAGGCTGCTGCCAGGGATGTCCGGCGGTTATTTCTCGTGGGGCAGTCCTGCCTTTGCTTTAACCATCCACCTGTCGGGGTTCGGGGGTCACCAGCAACAGCAGGGACGGCAGGACCAGCAGGGCTGCTGCGGCCGCCATGAGGACCATGACGGCGGTGAGAATGCCGTAGGCGGAGAACATGGGCATGGGAGCAAGGGCCATGATCGCGAATCCGCAGATGCTTGACCCTGCCGACGCCATGAGGGCTGTCCCCGTGCCTCTCGCGGTCCGCTCCATCGCGCGCATTCCATCGCCGACCCTTCCCATCTCTTCCCGGAACCGCTGGGTCATGTGGATGGAGAAGTCCACGCCGACTCCGATGGAGACCGCCCCGATGGTGGCCGTCACGAAGTTGAGGTGAAATCCCATCAGGTGCATCATGGCGTACAGCCAGGTCACCACCAGGCCTATGGGGATGATGGTCACGATGGCATAACGCACTGAGCGCATGAACACCGCCACCACCAGGAAGCAGGACGCCACGGCAATGGGCAGCGAGATGAGCAGGGAGCGCACAGCCGCATCCAGGGAGGCAGCCCTGGTTAAGGCTGAGCCGGTGAGACCAGCCGCGGAGATAGAGGGCACGTCCTCAAGAAACTCCAGGTCAGCCTCGACGGCCTGCCGCGCCCCGGATACCAAAGATTGCTCCCTGGAGCCGGGCAGGCCAACGCGAATTTGGAGAGCATCGGGGTCATGTCCGGAGGGATCGTGGAATAGGCTCCCCTGAACCTGGGACGGCGTGAAAGCCAAAGTCGACTCGTCCAGTGGAACGCCTCGGTCTACAATGTAGTCGAAGGCAGCCCTGATCTGGGCCTGGGTGTCCGGCATTTTGTCGCCGTCCGTGTCCGTGATGGCCTGCTCCGTTACAAGCTCCACCTGGTAAAGGGCGTACTCGCTGCCGATGAGACGCTCCATCAACTCAAAGACCGTCGTGCTGTATAGAGTGGGCTCTCCATCGACGCCCTTGGCCACGTGGGGGTTGGCCTTCAACTTTGATTGAAGCTCTCTGAGTGCCTCAAGAGACTCGCTGGACGACAGGTCGCCCTCTATATAGATGATCCCCGGCTCGCCTTGGGTGGCCCCAGCGTGCTGGTCAAGCTTGTCCAGTCCAACCACGAAGTCCGAGTCGCTATCGAAGAAGTCCTTGACGTCCAGCTGCGCCTCTAGCCTGCTGGCGAAAAGCAGGGCTACCCCGGTCAATACCGCCACCACAGGGAGCACAATGAACCAACTCCGAGCTAGTCTCGCCACAACCCACTCGGCGCTCAGAGCCCTGCTGGATTGGCTGCTACTCGCAGAAGGACCTGGATCGGATACCGGCTCAGAGTTGGCCTGCCCGGTTTCACTTCGCGCGTCCATCCGCATGAACACCAGGGGCACGAATATACCCATGATAATGAAGGAGGACATTACGGCTATACCAGCGGCGATTCCAAACCCAACTATTGATTCTATGCCTGAAACAGTATTGGAGAAGAAGGCCATTCCGTCTGTGAGCATAGCAAGCACCAGCGCACCCATTACGCCTGCGAATCCCGCTCTCAATGCCATGCGCGGTCCAAGTCCTCTGCTCTTCTCCTCTCGATAGCGGTGAATGGCGTGAATGGCGAAGTCGACTCCCAGGGAGATCATGGCTATAGGCACGATCAGTTCCACGACGAGGCCGGCCTTGAGACCGATGAGGTTGGATATCCCCTTGAGCCACACAATGAGCATTGCCAGTCCGACGGCTGTAAGGAGCGCCACCCGCCAGGAGCGCAGGCTTATCCCGATTACCACCAGAACGGCCACCACGGTTGCGAAGATGAAGGGGATGGCAGTTCGTCCCTGATCCTGAGATTCCAGGTTTGGGTCTATGGCGACGCCCCAAAGTCGATAGTTCCGCTCTTCGCCTCTTAGGATTCTCTGTACATTTCGGCCAAAGTGCTCCTTCTGTATGGCGATGTCGTCCCCTCCGATGTTCATGGTCAGCGGTCCCCCGCCCAGCCGGCTGTTTTCGGCCATTACAAAGATAATGATGGCTGGAGAGCGCCAGCGCCTGTACTGCCCGATGTCCTCCGATTCCTCCAGAGTGAACGAGGCCATCTCCGATAAGGACCTCAGCAGACTAGATGTGGGCGAGTCCTCGAGAAGCACGTAGTGGAGGGCGAGCTTGACTTCATCGTCGCTGGCGCGTTCAAGGTCAGTGCCCATTTCGGCGAGGACGGCCTGAACCGCGTCGGCGACGGTGAAGATTCCGTGCATGGGGTGCTGGGTGCTGGGGTTGTTGCCCCGGTACAAATGAGGCTGGGCCTCCAGCTTGGGGGGGCGCAGCTCCCCGCGTTGGTCGGCCCGGCGGAGGGTATTCTCATGCTGGTACAGCTCCCACAGGGCAGCTTGGATCAAGACGTCGCCATCCGGACCGTCGAGAGATTCCAGCATGTAGGTCGGGACGTAGAGTGCAGGGGGAAAGCGCTCGTCTACCTGATCGCGCAGGTCGAAAACGGGCCAGCCGGGCTCTGTTGAAGCCTGCTCGTCCGGCGCGAGGGCTATGAGAGGTATGACAAGCAGCAGGGTTACTAAGAGAACCCCGAATACTATCCAGCCGGAGCGCCTCTCCAGAAAGGTACTGAATCTCTGCGAAGCTGCATCTTTCACAGCTGTACGGTTGACTTCACTTCAGGTCTGACTCTCCAATGCCGGTCTAGTCCGTAGGTCGAGATACATTCACTCACAGGACAAGGTTTCTGTCACGTCAGGGTTGGCTTGGCGGCTCGTCGTCCCTGCAGGGGCCATCGGTCAATCCGAGACGGTCAGGAAGCGACTCGCAATATCTCGTACATGTGCCGGTAAAGACGGGCCGCATCCCCAAGATAAGCCAGCACGCTGCTGCGATCCAGGGTGGCGTGGTCGAAGGATCGAACCTCGGTGTAGCGAATATTCCCCCGGCTCTTTAACGCCTCCATCAAGCGCCTGGATTCGGAGGACGGCACCATAGTGTCGTTGTAGTCATGAAGCACCAGCACTCTGGTGCGAACATCACTGATATAGGTGGCCGGGGAGATTTGTGCCAGTTTCCGTCGCTCGCTGGATGGCAGCAGTCCATAAAGGGTCTTCGCCTCCTCAAGAGATACGCCGTCCAGTAGGCGGGCTATCACTTTGCCCTGAGAAGACAGCCCGCCCAACTTTTCGGATGAGATAGTATGGCCGTCCACGTAGCGGCGAGTCAGCAGGGCCGCTTCTTCGGGATTATTCAGGACCTCAATCAGCTCGGTGGCAAGAACCTGCATGACGGGCCAGTCAGGCTCCCACGGACGCTGCTCTCCTTCGTAGACTGCGGACCGGGAAGTCGCCTGGAGTAGCAGTGTCTCCGCATCGAAGTAGGGGCCAAAGACATTGACCAGGTAAATCTGGTCTCTGATTCGGCGGTCGGCAGCAGCCATCAAGGCGAAGGCTGCCCCGGCGGAGAACCCACCTATGCCGACCCGTTCCGGGTCCACGTAGTCCTGCTCCGCCAGATAGAGGTATGCCGACACCAGTTTATCAGGTTCGTCGGGGTCGAGTTGATGGAGCAGGGCCATCTCCGGTGACCAGTAGATCATCACGACTACGCCAGCCCGCGAAAGTGCGTTGCCCAGGTTGACCACGCGGGGATCGCTAAACCCTTCATTGGCAACTCCTAGAGAGAGCACCACCGCAGGCTGGGGATTCCCGTCGGGCAGACGGTACACTTCAGCCTCAGACGCGCCGCTGGAGGTGGGGAAGTGCACTCTATGCCGCAACGGTTCGTCCGTAAACCAGGACTGGGCCTGCACCGGCATCTCCAACACCTGCATGACGAACAACGCGGTATGGAACGCGGTCCGTCCCTGTGGAGTAAGAAGGATGAGCAGCGTTAGAGTTAGAAGTACTCCGACTACTGCCAACAACGACAACCTGGCCACCTTCATGATCAGGCCTGGGCCACGTATGAACTCCCTGATTGCGATGCCTGCCTCCCGTCTCTCCCCGGTACTACTTGTCCCTACAGTGGTGATTGAATAACTTGAACCGCATCTAGCCCGTCCAGCAGGGGTTCGGTCCCGGACTGGTGACCCTGAGTCGTGGTCTCTCGTCCGCCCACCGGCACATGCATGAGCATGAACGGAATGTGCTTCGCTTGCGTGAACGTCGGGCGATAGGCGAGTTCGATCACGGCGCCGACCCAGAATAGCCAGCGTAGCCACACCGTGACCTTGGCGGCGTACGATGCCTCGCCCGGGTCGAGCCAGAGCATCTGAAGAACCCGCGTCTGTATTGCGCCGAACGCTGCCTTCATCAAGTCAGGCCCCTATTCCAATATCCAACCCAACCCTGGTGCGAAGCGACGCTGGAGCCCGGTCAGATGACACTGGACCGCCGGCGGAACTGGCGCAGCGACCTCGCGCCGGCCTGCCCCCGGCCTTTGCGGCAGGAATAGCGGCGCATACACGACATATCGCTCCGGGCAACCCGAAGGCCGGTGCGCCAGCCGCCCAAGACAGAAGGCGACCATGAACCGGTGCGCCCAGACCAGTCTGGGCGCACCGTATCTCAGCCCGCCTGGGTCGAGGCGGATGAGTGTCGAGCCGCTCAGGCCAAAGACGCTGGAGGCTGCCCTGAATGGATGAAGGCCCCGGCTTTGGCGAGTCACCTGGGACATCTGCTCTCCGGTATGCGCGTGAAACCATGGAGTGTTTGGCGGTCACGGCGGTCTGTAGATGACTACCAATCTAGCCACTCCCGTCTATGTTAGCAAGAGCGAAAAGTCGCAGAAACACCCTCTCTAAAAGCAAACAATTTGCCGCCTCAAAAGTGTGCCACGGCACTTACCAAAATGCTGAGAAATCTTTAGCGTTCTGCAGCGGTGAGAAGAATCATCAGATAGGCGGAATCACAGGCTGCCACGCTACGCCCGGACAGCGGACGAGGTCGTAGGTTCCGCTAGTCCCGAACGTGCGAGGGAGGCATCACATGGCCCTTGACAGACCGGTCCATGCACCTGGGACAGCGGTAGGAACGACGGCGCCCGCCGCGCTGGGGTCCGCCGCGCACGGCGGCCTAGAACAGATGTCCCCCCCCCGTTTTTTGGCCTCGGCTAGCCGGGGGTAGGTCATGACCACGTCCCGCCGTATCGCGCCGCTCCCCCTGGCGGTCACCGCACTGCTCGCTCTGCTGGCGCTGGTACTGGGCGGCGTGCTCCTCTGGTGAACGCCGGCGGCTAGAAGGCATTCTAGACTACTTCAATGCCTCTTTTCCGCACGGGCCAGACGATCCTCGCCGAATTGGATTCGGCGTGGGCCGCCAAATCACCGGCTCTTGGAGCACCAACTGAAGGCGCTCAGCGGCGTGGCGCGCTGCTGACCCGTTCCTGCCGGGCAAGGAGAGATCGAGAAGATGCTCGAATGGCTGGAACCTGTCTTCATCTTCGTGACGCGCCTGGCCATGGTCATCGGCGTCGTGTTCCTGCTGGCGCTCCGGCTCCGCCCCCTCTACCTGCGCTACAAGGCCCGCAAGCGGCGGCGCAGGCAGTAGGGGAGGTAGGTGTACCGTTCCCGGATGATCGCCGCGGAGGCAGGCCTGGTTACGGGAGCGCGGTGGGCCGTGAGCTACTGCGGGCCCGCCCACGGTGATGTTCAGCACGGTGTCAATGCTACCGGAGGGGTTCGATGAAGGACAGAAAGAGCGGACTAGCACTGACGTTGACCCCCGACGTTCAGTCTTGGCTAGCCGGAGGTAAGTCATGACCGCCTCCCGGCGTCTTGCGCCGCTCCCACTGCTGCTCATCGAGCTGGACCTCAGGGGACACCTCCCTGCAGCGGCGTTACGTGCCCGTGGGCGTCTTCGACCCCCTGGACAACCTGGAGGTCCTGCGCATCACCAATCTAGCGGAACATTATGAAAACGCCTTCAGCAACCTCGACGAGCCTCGAGAGCGGCCTGTGTGGTCAGTCATCCAACAGAGCGTTCCGCACGGCCCACACCACGACCTCCTGCTTCGAGGCAGCGCTCAGCTTCACCTGAATGGTGTAGATGGCGTTTCGGATGGTAACCGGCTTGACTCCCCTTGCCTCCGCAATCGCGGCGTATGACATGCCCCGGCAAAAAGATACAAGTATCTCCTTCTCCCTCGGGGTCAGGTCGACCTCCTCCTTCGATTTCGCCCCGCTCCGTATCCTGTCGAAGACCCGCCTCACCACCTCGGTAGGCAGACGCATCTCGCCCAAAGCCGCGCCCTTCACCGTGCTCAGGAACCGGTCCATCCCGGCCACCTTCTGGAGGAAGCCGGCCGCACCGGCGGCCACCGCCTCTATCACGGCGTCCGCCTCAGTCGAGGCGGTCAGCATGATTACCCGTGTGCCGGGCAGAGACTCCATGATCTCCCGGCACGCCTCCACACCGTCCTTCTTTGGCATCATGACGTCCATCACGATCACGTCGGGCGACAGTTCGGAGGCCGCCTTCACCGCCTCCACGCCGTCCCTGGCATGCCCCACCACCTCAAACTCCCCAGACCGCTCCAGCATTACCTGAAGACCTTCCCGCATGATCGGATGGTCGTCTGCGAGCAGCACCCTTATGAGAGGAGACTCTGTTGGCAACCTATCTCTCCCGTTCTCCGCGACCCACTGGCATCACGCAGGTCACGCTCGCGCCCCCGTCCGGTCCCCTGGACTCGACGATGAGGCGTCCCCCCAGACGCTCGGCATACGTCCGCATGTTTGCGAAGCCGTGGCCCTGTTCCTCGTAGTCATCGGGAAGTCCCATCCCGTCGTCCGACACCGACAGCCTGAACTCATCCTGTCCGAAGTCGAGCCCTATCAGCACCCGGCTCGCCCCGGCGTGGAGGAAGGCGTTGGTGAGCGCGTTGTGGGCTATGGAAAACAGCATACTCCTGACCTCAATCGAAAGAGGCGGCTCATCCCCGTTCTGAGTCAGCTCCGCCGACACCGACGTGATGGACCTGAACGTTGCAACGTGCGAGTCCAGGGTCCAGCCCAGATCCCTGCCGTCGAATATGCGGCCCATATCTATCGGGTGTCTCAGCTGCCAGATGGCGGCCTTGGAGAGCCGCGAGGTCGCATCCAGCCTGGCGGTAAGTTCCTCGTTCGAATCTGCGGCAACCTGTTTGGCCGCGTCTATCCCCAGGCCGATCATGTACGCGGTCTGGGCCACCGTATCGTGAATCGTCTGCGAGAGCTCGATCCGTTCCCGTTGCAGTTCCCCTTCCCTTTCCATCGCCGCCCTTGCCCTACGCCGTTGAAACCGGGTGATGAAGTTGACAACGAGGACAACCCCAAACATCGCGACCACCCTGGAGAACAGCATCTTCTCATTGCTCCCATCGAAGGCCATGCCCGAACCGACGGTCAAGCTCACGCCGACATATATGGAGGCGGTGAGCGTAGCCCAGGTGAGATTCGGCAGAGCGGAGGTGAAGACAGCGGCGAAAGCGGCAAGGGCGGGATAGTAGGGAAGGAACAGGAAGGTGTCGAAACCCCCATCGACGACGACGCTGGCCGTAATCAGCGCTATGTCCATGGCGCTGAGGAGTAGCAGGTGACGCCACGTCACCCTGCGCCGGGAGAGCAGACGGTAGTGCACATAGCCGTTGAGTGCAATCAGCGGCACGTGCATGAGCATGAACGGAATGTACTTGGCCTGCGTGAACGCCGGTCGATAGGCGAGTTCGATCACGGCGCCGACCCAAAAGAGCCAGCGTAGCCACACCGTGATCTTGGCGGCGTACGATGCCTCGTCCGGGTCAAGCCAGAACATCTGGAGAACCCGCGTCTGTATTGCGCCGAACGCTGCACTCATCAAATACAGGCCCCTATTCCAGTACCCAGACTAGACTTTTGCCGCCAAGCATGCTGGAGCCCGAATAGATGACAACCCTCCGCCGGTGGAACTGGCGCGGCAACCTCGCACTGACCAGCCCCCAGCTTTTGCAGCAAGAATAGCGGCGCATACACGGCTTGCGCTCCGGCCAACCCGCAGGCCGGTACGCCGGCTGCACAAGACTGAAGGCTGGCCATGAACCAGTGTGCCCGGACCGGTAGGGACGCGGCGTATCTCAGACCGCCTGGGTCGAGCCGCATAGGCATCGAGCCGCTCATCCGAAAGACGCTGGAGGCTGCCCTGAATGGATGAAGGCCTCGGCTTTGGCGAGTCGCCTGGGACATCTCCTCTCCGGTTTGCGCGTGAGAACGTGTTGTGTTTGGCGGTCACGGCGGTGCGTAGATGATTACTAATCTAGCCATTTCCGTCTATGTCATCAAGAGTGAAAAGTTGCAGAAACACTCTCCCTCAGAGCAAACAGATTGGCTTTCAAAAAGTGATGTTCGGCACTTACCAAAGCGATGGAGAGTCTCTAGCGTTTTCATGGGTGAATGCGTGAGAAAAGTCGCAGGATGGGCGGAATCGCAGGCTGCAACTCTTCGCGCGGGCGAGGCTGTCGTATGGGAACGGCCGCACCGGCGAGCGGACCGAGCAATCGGAGAGAACAGTTGAGCCTGTCTAACCTCGTGAAACGAGTGGACGTCCGCAGAGCGAAAGCAGCCCTGACGTGGATGCCGCCAGCACGTCAGGCTCACGCCGGGCCACGTGCCGTTCCTTCGGCGCGTCCCGCCCCATTCCTGCGCGCCGCCGGCCTTGCCCTGCTGGCGATGGTCCTGGGCGGCTTGCTCCTCTGGTCGGCGCCGGCCCAGGCGCAGACCGTGACCGTCGTGATCAAGAACACGGGGCAGAGTTCGGACACAGTCGGCCACTCCATACACGGCTCCAACTCGCAGCGCGCCCAACAGTTCACCACCGGCAGCAATTCGGCCGGCTATACACTGAGCTCCATCGGAATTGGATTCACGTCGATTGCCGATACAGCCACAGCGGGAGCAAATCTCACCGTAACCCTCAACGAAGTATCATCGGACAGCAATCCAAGCGCTAGTGCGGAGTGTACCCTCACCGACCCAGCCACTTTCACTGCGAATGCGGTTAACACGTTCACCGCCCCCGCCACGTGCCCAATGCTCGTCGCGTCGACGTCATACTTCGTGGTTGTCAATCATTCGGGCTCCGCCACAGATGCTATCCAACTGGACTCCACGAGTAGTGGCAATGAAGACACCGGCGGCGCGGACGGCTGGTCAATTGGTAACACCCGGCGTTGGTACAGCAGCTCGTGGAATTCCAGCACGTCCGCGCATCTGATTGAGGTCAAGGCTACCGCCACCATCGTCTCAGCCCCCGTCCTGATCAAGAACACGGGGCAAGCCGACAGCGGTGACTACGGACTGGGCGTCGGTGGCAACGCCAAGCGTGCCCAGGCGTTCACCACCGGCGCCAACCCCGCCGGCTACACGCTGAGCTCCATCGGCTTCAGCTTCGCCAGTATCACCAGCATCTCGACAGCCGGCGCCGACCTGGCTGTGACGCTGAACGGCGTGGACAGCAACGGCAATCCGGGCACCGCGCTGTGCACGCTGACCGACCCGGGGACCTTCTCCGGCTCGGGTGTGCAAACCTTCGCTGCGCCGACCACGGACCCGTGCGGTACGCTGGAGGCGAACAAGACCTACTTTGCGGTGGTCCAGCGGGTGGCGAACACCGCAACATCCACTATCTCTTTGGACGTTACTGCCAACGACACCGAGGACACCGGCGGCGCGGATGGCTGGACAATCGGGGATGATAGCTATGTGGTTGTGACCCCCGGGACCGCGTGGGTAAAAAACACCGATTTTAACCACCAAATGGCCGTCAGGGGCTACGCAGCCAACAATCCGGCCACAGGCGCGCCGTCCATCAGCGGCGTGCTCGAGGAGGACAAGGTCCTGACGGCGGACACCGCGGGCATCGCCGACATCGACGTCCTGGGCACGTTCTCCTACCAGTGGCTCGCCGGCGGCACGGCCATATCGGGCGCGGCCTCCTCAACCTACACCCTCACGGCAACCGAGGTGGGAAACGCCATCAGCCTCACGGTGACGTTCACCGACGGCGAAGGCAACTCGGAGTCGCTGACCAGCGCCGCCACCCACAACGTCGTCGCCTCCGGCGCCACCCGCAAGCTGCTCTGGGTGGGAACGCTCACGCCTGCGGACGTCGGCAACGGCGAGATCGGCTTTGGCGACACAACCGTTGGTTCTCTCAGCCCCTCGTCATTCATCGACGGTTCGACCACCTACACGTTCGAAGCGATCGAGTTTGGCACTGCCTTTGGCCTCGCCATCGTAGTCAAGCCGGTTCCGGGCGCTGTCGAACAGGTGAAGTGGATCTTCGAAGCGGGCGGCGAATTCGCGCTGTTCGACGCGACCCTTATTGAACGTCCTGAGAACCTACGTAGCGAATGGCGACCCACCCAGGGGAACCCCGGCTGGACCATCGGCACGGAGACCGCGGTCTACCTGCTGGAGGACCTCAACAACCGGGCCACCGGCGCGCCCTCCATCAGCGGCGTGCTTCAGCAGGACGAGGAACTGACGGCGGACACCGCGGGCATCGCCGACGCCGACGGCGTGGGCGCGCTCTCCTACAAGTGGTTTGCCGACGGCACGGCCATATCCGGCGCGACCTCATCGACCTACACGCTCACGGCATCCGAGGTGGGCGACGCCATCAGCCTCACGGTGACGTTCACCGACGACCAGGGCTACTCGGAGTCGCTGACCAGCGCCGCGACCCACGAGGTCGTCGCCACCGGCGCCACGCGCAAGCTGCTCTGGCTGGGAACGCTCACGCCCGGGGACCGCGGCCCCGGCACCGTCGGCTTTAACCGCTTTAGTGACGGTTCCCTCAACCCCTTCTTGTTCACCTACGGTTCGGACACCTACACAATCACCCAGTTGGAGTTCGGGCCTATCCAGAGCGTTGGACTCTTCTTCGTCATCGACGAGATCCCTGCAGCTGACGAAGAGGAGGCGTGGATCTTCGACACCGGCCGCGAATTTGCGCTGGCCGACGCGAGCATAAGTACGCCTGGGAACCTAACCGGCGGCTGGCCAGCCTCCTATGGGGACGCCAACTGGATGATCGGCGAGGAGACCGTCGTCTACCTGCTGGAGGTGGTCAACTACCCGCCGGCCTTCGACGAGGACTCGTCCACGACGCGGAGCGTGGACGAGAACACAGCCTCGGCCACGAACATCGGCGCTGCCGTCTCGGCCACTGACATCGACAACGATACGCTGGTCTACGGGCTGACCGGCACGGACGCGTCTTCCTTCTCCATCGACTCGACCAGCGGCCAGCTGAAGACGAGCGCCTCCCTGGACTTTGAGACCGATAGCAGCTACTCGGTGAGCGTGACCGTGCACGACGGCAAGGACGCCATTGGCGGCGACGACACCACCGTCGATGCCACCATAGCCGTCACCATCTCTGTCAACAACGTGGACGACGCCGGGACGGTGACGTTGCCGTCCACGTTCACCGGGGGTACGGCGGCTACCGCATCGGTGACCGACCCTGACGGGACCGTCTCCGGCGATTCGTGGCGGTGGGCGAGGGGGAACACGGCCACCGGGTCGTTCAGCAACATCATCGGGGCCACCTCCGCCACCTACACGCCGGTGGCCGCGGACGTGGGCGAGTACCTCAGGGCCGCGGTGACCTACACAGACCCCCAGGGTTCGGGCAAGACTGCCAGAGCGGTGTCGAGCGGCACGGTGGTGGCCAGCAACGCCGAGCCTTCCTTCAGCACCACGACGGCGACGCGCACCCTGCCGGAGAACAGCGGCGCCGGGGTGGACGTCACCGGGGGGACGGTCACCGCCACGGATGGTGACTCGGACACGCTGACCTACTGGCTGACCGGCACAGACGCGGCTCGCTTCGAGATCGACTCGGACGGCCAGATCAAGGTCAAGACCGGGTCCATGCACACCTTCAACTTCGAGGCCTCCAAGAACTCCTACAGCGTGACCGTGAACGTGCGCGACAGCAAGGACGCCGCAGGCAACGCCGACACCGTCACTGACGACACCATCGCGGTGACCATCGACCTGACGAACGTCAATGAGGCGCCGGTGATCACAACCACTGCGACTACGGTCGAAATCAACGAGAACTCGACCGGTGTTCTCACGGTTACAGCGTCGGACGTGGACGCGTCGACCACGCTCAATTGGTCCGTGGAGGCCGCCGACGACGGAGGCAAGTTTGAGATCAACATCTCGACCGGCGCGTTCACGACGCTCTCCTTCAAGAACGCACCCGACTTCGAGATGCCGGACCAGGCCGGTTCCACCGATAACCAGTACCGGGTGACGGTGAAGGTCGAAGACGACGCCTCTCCAGCGTCGAGCGACACGCACATGGTCACGGTGACGGTGACCAACGTCAACGAGGAGCCGGAGATCACGACCACCTCGACGACTCACACGGACTTCGACGTCGACGAGAACACGGCGACCTCGGCGGTCATCAAGACCTACATGGCAATGGACGTGGACGCGTCGTCGACGCTGACCTGGTCGCTGGAGGGAAACGACGCGGGCGACTTCACCATCACCAAGAACGCCGATGGGGACGGCGATCTCAAGTTCAGGAACGCGCCCAACTTCGAGATGCCGGCCGACGCCGACACCATGAACGACTACGACATCCGGGTGAAGGTGAAGGACAACGGCATTCCCGGCAACCGCGGCTCGAGCAATCAGCTGGACGACACGGTGAGCGTCGAAGTCAACGTCCTGGACGTGAACGAGATACCGGTGATCAGCGGAGACAACTCGCCGGAATTCGCGGAGATCGAGTTTGACGCGACCTCTCCGGTCCTCACCATCGACACCTACGCGGCCATTGACGATGAAGGAGACTCGGTCACATGGGCCGTCAGCGGAACCGACGCTGGACACTTTTCGATCAACTCGACGAGCGGCGAGCTGTCGTTCAGCATCCGTCCGGACTATGAGAACCCGGCGAACATGGCCTCCAACAACATGTACGAGATCGTCCTGGAGGCGGAGGACGACAATGCGCAGGGGGGCAAGACGGGCACCAAGACGGGCACCCTCGCCGTCATCGTGACCGTCACCAACGTCGACGAGACGCCGGAGATCACGACCACAGCGGCGAGCCACACCGCGCCATCGTTCATGGAGATCGAGTACGACGCGCCTTCGGCGGACCTCCACGTGGTGGTGTACGCGGCATGGGACGAGGAGGACGGGACGACCGGCATCACCTGGTCGCTAAGCGGCACGGACGCGGGCGACTTCACGATTTCCACCGATACCACCACTGGTATGGGCACGCTCACCTTCAGGAACCGGCCCAACTTTGAGGATGCTGAGGACGGCGATACTGACAACGATTACGAGATTACCGTGAGAGCAAGGGACACCACGTCGCCCCTCAAGACGAGGGAGCTCGCGGTTGTCGTCACTGTCACCGACGTGAACGAGCGGCCGGACATCGACGAGGACACCGTGCCGAGCTACGCGGAGATCGAATACGACTTCACGGGGACGCCGCCCGACGTCCACACGTTTACCGCCACCGACTATGACGCTGGAGACACCTTTGCATGGTCCCTGCTCGGGACGGACGCTGCCTACCTGGAGATCGACGCCACAACGGGCGTCCTGACTTTCGCGCAGGACGACAGCTTCGACCGGGGCCCGCTGCCCAACTTCGAGTATCCACGCGACGCCGACGCCGGTGACGGCAGCAACACCTACTCCATCACCGTGGTAGCGACTGACAACCACGGGGAAACCGAAGCGTACGCCGTCGTCGTCATGGTGACCGACGTGAACGAAACGCCGGAGTTCACGGGGACTCCCGAAACGGCGATAACCCTCAATGAGCATGATGCGAACGACAACTACGTTGTGATGAATCTGGAGGACTACAACGCCCGCGACGAGGAGGGCGGGGTGACCTGGTCGCTCACGGGCACGGACAGGGGTGATTTCGCCATCAACGCCGACGGCGTCCTCACCTTCGCCGAAACCCCCAACTTCGAGGCGCCGGAGGACTCCGGAGGCAACAACGTCTACGAGTTCAGGGTGGTCGCCACCGACGTGGCGATCGGATCGAGCCGCCGCAACGTCGGCAGCGACGTCACGGTGACCGTTGGGGACGTGGAGGAGGCCGGGACCCTCACGGTGGACAGTCTGAGTCCGGTGGCGGAACGGACGTTGACCTTCACGCTGACCGACCCGGACGGCAACATCGATACCTCCAACATCATCTGGGATATTCAGTCCATGGCGACCGGGGGATCATGGGAGACGGTCTCCGGCGTGCTCGACCCCGCCTCGACGACCTTCCCCTGGACCGTTGACGAGGACGAAACAGGGAAGAGGCTCCGCGCCGTGGTTACCTACACCGACAGGAGAGGGTCGGGGAAGACGGCCCAGAGCGAAGAGACGGCGGAGGTGACGGCCAATCCCATCGCCAACGCGCCGCCAAGGTTCCGGGGGATAAGCATCTGGTCTGTCGAGGAGGGCCCCGCCGGCAAGGCCGTCGGTGATCCCATCTCCGGGACTGACCGGGACCGCGACAGCCTGACCTTCGGCATCCAGTCGGGGGTGGACTCCGCGTTCTTCGAGATCGACCCGTCCAGCGGGCAGGTTAGCCTGGCCCAGGCGTTGGACTTCGAAACGGCGTCGAGCGTCTACCTGTCCTTCACGCTTACGCTGCACGACGGCAGGGACGCCGACGGCAACGTCGAGGACACTCCGGTTGTCGACGTCACGAGGTCGGCGCTCGTCACGATCCTGGACGTGGAGGAGGCCGGGGTCGTCACGCTCTCGGCGGTGGAGCCGGAGACGGATGTGCAGTTGACCGCAACCCTCGAGGACGGCGACGGCGGCGTCACCGATGAGACGTGGCAGTGGGCGCGGTCCGAGAACGGGCGCACCGGATGGACCAACGTCTCCGGGGCCACGTCGAGCAGTTACACTCCCACCGTGGCCGATGAGGACTTCTTCCTGCGGGCCACCGTCACCTACACGGACAGGCGCGGCGCCAGCAAGAGCGCGGAGGGGGTCACGGACGGCCCCGTCCCGAGCGAGAACCGGCGCCCCCGTTTCCCGTCCACCGAGACCGGCGAGCGCACCGTGCCCGAGAACACCCGGGCAGGCGTGAACATCGGCGCTCCCGTAGCAGCCGAGGACCCGGAGAACGACAGTCTGACGTACACGCTGACCGGCACGGACGCCGCCGCCTTCACCATAGTCACGAGCACCGGCCAGATCCGCGCGAGCGATGCGCTGGACTTCGAGACCAAGCCCAGCTACAGCGTCGCCGTCGAGGTGCACGACGGGCGGGACGGCTCCGGCAACACGTCCACCGCCATCGACGACACCCAGGCCGTTACCATCACGGTGGAGAACGTTGAGGAGCCAGGCACGGTGACGCTCACCACGGACACCGGGGTGGTCCAGGCCCGTGTCGAGGTGACGGCGGCGCTCGAGGACGACGACATCCCCACCGGCGTCAGCTGGCAGTGGTCGCGCTCGCCCAACGGCAGGACGGACTGGGTCAACATCCAGGGCGCTACGTCCGCCACGTACACGCCAACGCTGGAGGAGGACGCGGGCAGCTACATCCGCGCCACTGCCTCCTACACCGACGGCCACGGCCCGAACAAGACCGCCAACACCGTATCGCCGCGCGTCGGCGACCCGCCCCCGGTGAACTCGGTGCCCCTGTTCCTTTCGACGGAGAACGGCCAGCGTGAAGTGGAGGAGAACTCCGCGGAGGGCTCGGCTGTCGGAACCCCGGTAGCGGCGACCGACCTGAACGCCGGCGACTCGGCGGTCAATGACCCGCTTGCCTACTCATTGAGCGGCACGGACGCGGCGTCGTTCACCATCGACTCCAGCACCGGGCAGATCAGCGTGGGGGCGGGTGCGCAACTGGACTACGAGGGCAAGCGCACCCATCGATTTACCGTGCAGGTCACCGACGGCAGGGACCGGAACGGCGACGACGACATGGACGCGATCGACGACACCATCACCGTGACCGTCACCGTGACGAACGTCAACGAGGCGCCCGTCGTCACCGGCGATGAGACGCCGTCCTTCCAGGAGGACTCCACCTCCGCAGTCGCCACCTACACCGGCGCCGACCCGGAACGCGACACGCTCACCTGGTCCGTTTCCGGAGACGACTTCTGGATCTCCAACCGGGGCCAGCTCTACTTCCGCACCCCGCCCAGCTTCGAGAGCCAAACGTCGTACACCATGACTGTCACCGCCACCGACGATGACGAGACGGCGCCCCTGTCAGGCTCGCTGGCGGTGACGGTCACCGTGACGGACGCTGAGGAAGAGGGCGTTGTGAGCATCACCCCGGCGCGGGGTTGGGTGGACGTTCTGACGCAGTTCACCGCCGCCCTGACCGACGACGACGGCGGCATCACCGGCACGACCTGGCAGTGGGCGCGGTCGTCCAACGGCAGGTCCGGCTGGGCAGACATACCGAACGCAACGTCGGGCAGCTACACGGTCACTGCCGATGACGCGAACCAGTACCTGCGGGCAAGCGTCTCCTACGAGGACGCCCGAGGCAGCAACAAGACGGCTTCCGCCGCGCTGACCTCGCCCGTTGGCGACGCCAGGCCTGCGGCGAACGCCGACCCCGCGTTCACGGAGACGGCGCCGGTCACCCGCAGCGTCTCCGCGGGCACGGCGGGAGGCCGGAACGTCGGTTCGCCCGTCCGGGCCACCGACGCCGACCAGGGCGACGTCCTCACCTACTCGCTGAGCGGGACGGACGCCGATACATTCGATATCGATGCGGCCACCGGCCAGATCCGGACGAAGGACGTCCTCGAGCACGACCCGGACAGGGACAACACCCACGAGGTGACGGTTGAAGTCCACGACGGCTTCGACGGCGCCTACAGCCCGTCCACCGCCTCGGACGACACCATCGGCGTGACGATAACGGTGACCGCCCCTCGCGTGGTGGCGCCGCCTCCTCCTTCCTCCGGCGACAGTAGTAGCGGCGGTGGCGGTGGAGGAGGAGGAGGAGGCGCCTTCACCCGCATCATCCCTCCGCCCGTGTTCAGTGAGGGCTTCCAGACCTCGCGCTCCGTGTCCGAGGACGCGAAGCCCGGCGATGAGATTGGCGAGCCCGTCTCGGCGAGGAGCGTCCAGGGCCAGACGGTGACGTACAGCCTTTCGGGGATCGACGCCGCGCTGTTCATCATCGACGAGCAGACGGGGCAGATCAGCATCGCGGAGGGAGCGGTCTTCGACTTCGAGGGCGAACAGAACAGGTATCAGCTCACCGTGGTGGCCACGAACGCCAGCGGCGCTACGGCCAGCATAAGGATCATCGTCACCATCACCAACGTGGCGCTGACCGGGATCGCCGGTAACTACGACGCCAACGGCAACGAACTGATCGACCTCGAAGAGGTCATCGCGGCGGTCGCCGACTACCACGCCGGCTCGCTCACCCGCGAGGAGGCGACGGCCATCGTCAACCTCTATTACGAGTCTGTGGGGGGCACGTCTTGAGCAGGGTCGCAGGGGGACCGCTGGCGCTGCTGCTCGTGGTGGGGGCTGCCCTGTGGGGTGTGACCCTCCACCAGCCGGGCGTCGTGGAGGCCTCCGGGCACGCCGCCACGCGGGCCTTTGCGTCGCCGTGGGTGGCGCCGGGCGGCCAGATCAAGGTGACCATCACGGCACAGAACTACGGCGCCTTCGCCCAGGTGGTGGAAACGCCGCCTGGGGGATTCCGTTACGTGGGGTCCAGCCTTCCTGACTCCGCAGTGAGCGTGACGCTGGCCACAGTTACGTTCACGCTGTTGGGAGAGGAGCAATTCACCTACACCGTACAGGCGCTCCCTATTGAGGCGTCATACTCCTTCTCCGGCTTCGTGCGGGACCAGCACAACGACGAACGGCAGATCGGCGGCGACACCAGCCTGCGGGTCGGGTCAGCGCCCGCAACTGCCCCGACGCCCGGCCCGATGGCCGCAGCAACCGCCACGGCTACGCCTGTCCCGGCGGCTACTCCGGCCCCCGCCCCGGCCCCAACCGCTACTCCGGCCCCCGCCCCGGCCCCAACCGCCACTCCTGTTCCGACTGCCCCGCCACGCCCAGCCCCTACGGCAACGCCCACGCCCGAACCAACGGCGACCCCGGCGCCCGAGCCGACCGCGACGCCAACCCCGGAGCCCGCGGCAGCCGTAACAATGACTCCGGTGCCGGTCGTGGAGCTCGATGAGGATGGCGGACTACCGCTATGGCTGTGGGTCCTGCCCTTCGTCGTACTCGCGCTGGTCCTCGGCAGCATCGCGTATGCGCGGAGCCAGCGCTAGGCAGGCATTTGTTCCATGGGCCATAAGAACTACCAGCTAAGCGGAATCACCGGCTGCCACTCTACGTGTTTACGTGCGGACGGCGGAGGTGATGGAGGGCGTCGCTCATCCCGGCTCTGAATGGAGGCATTCACATGGCGCTCGACAGACCAGTCCAAGAAGTGGTTCACGGTGGTGGACACATACTTGATGGCGTTGAGCTACCTACTGCTTACAGGATCAACGCCGAAAAAGCGCTCGCCAGGTACCCCAGGCAGGCAGCCAACTACCTCAAACACACGCTCGTAGGCGATCCTCTCCTGGATGGGATGCCACAGGAGCTCGCCGATATGCCCCGGAGTGAGGTGACGCGGTTCATCCAGGCCGGTATGGATCAAGACCTGGATGTTATGCGCAGCGCGCCGAAAGTGCTGCGCGATTTCTTCGTGGACTCCCCGCCCCCCGACCCGCCCTGGCTGGACTACGAGGCCTTCAAGCCGGGCATCCGCAAGTTCTTCCAGAAGGACAGCGGTCTGATCATGTCCGGGTTCGTGGCCGGTGTGCTGGTTGACGGCTTCGGGACGCTCATCAGCAAATCGTTCGTCCACACGGGCCGAGTGTTCGAACACGGCGTCAGGCGCCTTCAGCAGAACAACCGCCACTTGGTGGATGTCTTCTTCCCCGGCGGACTGGAAAGGCAGGGTGACGGATGGAAGCTAACCGTCCGCATCCGGCTCATTCACGCACAGATGCGGCACCTGCTCAACGCCAGCGAAGACTGGGACAGGGAAGCGTGGGGGGGTCCGCTGAATGCAGCGCACTTGGGCTATGCCGCCGCCTGTTTCTCCGCGCGGACCATAGTGCACTCGGAGTCTGTGGGCGTTTCGTTTACCCAGGAAGAGAAGGAAAGCATCTGTGCCATCTGGCGCTACACCGCCTACATCATGGGGATACCCGAATCCATAACTTTTACGAACTATGCAGAAGCCCTTGAGATGCACAAGGTGGGCAATGCGTGTGAGCCTCCCATCACTGAAGAATCCATAATCATGACGAACGCGTTGATCAACTCAGCTCCCCTGGTCGCGGGCGTAACGGATCGGGCTCAGCGGAGGATCATGGTGGAGCGTGAGATCTACCCCATCTCACGGGCTCTTATCGGAAACGACCTCGCCGACCGGTTACGCTTTCCGAAGTCCAAAACGATAGGTATCTTGTGGCAGTTCCGCATGTTGCAGCGCATCCGGCGTTGGAGGGTGAAACTTCGAGGGAAGAGCATTGTCGCCGAGAATTTTGGTCAGATGCTCGCGATCTCGGCGTTCGACGATGCCGGGATCAGTTACTACATGCCTGACCACGAACGGGCGGAGATGTCCAGCAAGTGGTAAGTGGCGCCTGGCCGTGTGTGGCCCTTTACGGCGCCTACATCCGTCTCTTCCTCAACACAACTCATACTTCCCGCTGCCCTTATCGCGGATGATTCCAGCATCAAGTAGGGACATTACAGCGTCTGCTATTTCCTTTCTCTTGGGAGTCAGAACCTCCGCCATACGGTACGTGGCCTTGTTCCGTTGCCCTGAGATTCGTACGGCGAGAGGGGACTGTCGTTGAGCGTCTGCCGGGGATGCCCCCAGCATCTCGTGCGCAGATCAGGGACGGAAGCTGGTCCTTCGTTGAGGACTGGACGGGTCTAACTCATCTCAGCCATGGTCTTGCCGATGATGTTAAGCCCCGTGCTACAGACCGGGCACGTGCCCTTGATGATTGGCTCGCAGGTCAGCAGGCCGCTCAGCAGATACGGACTGGCAATGCGCCTTGGATGCACGCTCCTCGGAGCACGGGAGACCATGGAGTGTTTGGCGGTCACGGCGGTGTGTAGATGACTACTAATCTAGCCACTTTCGTTTATGTCAGCAAGAGCCAAAAGTTGCAGAAACACTCTCTCTCAGAGCAAACAATTGGCCGCCGCAAAAGTGTGATTGGGCACTTACCAAATCGATGAAGAGTCTCTAGTGTTCTTCCAATAGGTGAATGCGCAAGAAGAATCACAAGGTAAGCGGAATCACAGGCCGCCAGTCTACGTGCGGACAGCGCAGAAGGTCGTAGGTTCCGCTAATCCCGACCGCGCTAGAGGAGACGTTACATAGCGCTCGACAGACCTGTCCGTGCACCTGAGACGGCGGACGGAGGGACGGCCCCTGCCGTCGCTCCGCCAACCGCCTGTCCGGGACCGTCCTGCCCGCACCGGCTGAGCATCCTATACCCCACATCGAGGGAGAGACCCCATGACTACCAGTCCTCACATCGCTGCGATTGCCGCCCGGAGCATATTCCGGGTATGCGCCCTGCTCTTGCTGCTGGCCGTCCTGGCCCTGCCGGTCTTCGCCCAGGAGGAGCAGCAAGATTAGGAAGAGGGGCCCACCAACCATGCGGCTACCGGCGTCCCTGTCATCACGGGTGTGCCCGCCACCGGCGACCTGCACGTGACGGCGACGTTGGGAGTGGACGTCTCGGGCATCACGGACCAGAACGGCCTCAAGCTGTTCTTCTACCAGTGGATCGCCGTCGACGGCGGGACCGAGACCCCCATACGCGGCGCAACGGGGCCCACCTACACGTTGACGGCGGCTGAAACAGGCAAGCAGATAAAGGTGTGGGTCTGGCTCATCGACGCCGATGGCTTCCGCGAGGAGTCTCTTCTCCGCAGCGCAGCCGTGGGGCCGGTGGAGCCTCTCCCGGCGCCCACACCGGGCGCTCTCTCTGTGTTCCGGGAGTCCCAGAACGGCTTCGCCATGGCATGGATCGAGGCACCCCACGCCGCGGAGTACAAGTTGGAGGTGAAGAAGCACTCCGAAGGCGACGATTCATGGGTACGCGTCACGAAGGGCGACTTCGGTCCGCTGCCCGGCGGCCTGTCCTCCTACTCGCTCTTCGGCGTCGCCACCGGCCTGGACTGCGGCACGGCGTACGACGCGCGGCTGAGCATCCGCGGCGACGGCAAGTACTACGAAGAAACCTTCGGCGCACCCTTGCTGAAAACCACGCACACCAGGCTGGGGCAGACAGGACTGGATGGGGCCGTGGCCACCACGGAGTGCGCCCAGGTAGACAGGATCACGAACCTGCGAAGGACCGTGGAGCCGGGCGTCGTGACCCTCACCTGGACGGCGCCCACCGATGCCAAGTACACGGGCTTCAAGGTCCTGCGCATCAACCTGGTGGACGACCAGGCGCTTGCCAATGCGAACCCGCAAGACGCCTTGACCACCCTCTACGAGAGCAACAACGACTCCCGCACGAGGTACGAGGACCGCACGATGCTCGCGGGCTACACGTACGCCCACATCGTGATCCCCATCGAGAGGCAGTCCACCGAGAACGGCACCACCTACCGGGCGGTCGAGAGCGGCAGGGCGCAGACCGGCAACACCCCTCTTGGGCCGACGTCGAGGCCGAACGACCCCCGCAACGTGCGGTTCACCAGTGAATCGCAAGGTTCCCGGCGGCTGGCGTGGGACGCGCCGTCCGACCCCAACCACATCATCGAGAAGATCTACCGGGGAGAGGCGTCAGGGCCGGTGGCGGACCCGTGGCTCACCGGTTACCAGGTGGAACGCCGCGAGTACGTGCGGCACGAGGCTGCGAACTCGGACGAGTTCACCGTGGTCTTCCCGGAACAGGACTGGGAAACGCTGCGAGAAGGGAACGACAACGACGCGAGCACTTCTTTCACGGACTCGTTGGACGCCCAGGGGCGGACGTACGTGTACCGGGTGCGGGCTGCTAACGCGCTCGGCTCCTCCAGCGAATACGACCACCCCAACTGGGCCTATATGCGGCCCGTCGGCGGGTTGTGAGCAGAACGGCGGCCGCCGCCGGAAGAACGCCCTCACCCTGAGCCTCCTCCCTGGGGGGAGAACAGCCACATCCTCCCCCCGTTCCCGCTGGAGGGAGCGGCGGGAGCAAACAACAGAGGAACGGAGCAACAGAGAACCCATGATGAAGCGAGAGTTGCATGCTATGGCGTCGGCAGCGCTGGCCGTCTTGGTTCTCGTTCTCCTGGCCGCTTGCGGCAACGGAGAAGGGGACGCCGATGCCGGACTCACCCGTGCCGATGTACAGGAGATCGTGAGGGAAGAGATGGCCGACGCGCCCGCTCCGCCCGAACGCTCGCCCGGACTAACAGCCGACGAGGTGGAGGAGGCCATCCGTCGGGCGCTGGCGGACCCGCCCCAGCCGGAAACGGGTCTGTCCAAGGGCGAAGTCGAGCGGATAGCCGAAGCCGCCGTCGCCGCCATTCCCGAACAGCAGGCCGGACTCATCACCGCCGAGGAGGTGGAGCGCATCGCCCGCGGCGTCGTAGCCTCCATCCCCCCCAGGTCAGCCCCCGCTGAGTACACCAAGTTCTTCGTAGGCAAAGCCATCAGCAGGTACGACACCCAGGGACTCGGCGCCACTCTTGCCCACTACAACCGCCCGGGGAGTGTCGACGGCCAGTGGTATGCCTTCGTCATTGACGAGAGCGGTCTGGTCATCGGGCATCCCGACGCCCAACGCCTAGGGCTTGACCTGAGGGGCTGGGTGGGCACCGACGCCAACGGCTACAACTTCGGGCCGGACATGCTCTCTGCCACCGAGGAGGGCAAGTGGGTGTCCTACGTGTACGAGAACCCGGAGAGCGGGGACTTCGGGGCCGGCTACACCGGCGAGCTTGAGCTGAAGAACGTCTGGGTAGTGCGCCATGACGGGCTGCTGTTCGCCTCCGGTTGGTATATCAACGCCGACGAATTCACCAAGTCGCTCGTGTTCGCCGCCGTCAACACTTTCCGCTTGGTGGGGCTGGAAGGGACCATCGCGTACTTCAGCGGTCCCGAGAGCGTTTATTCGGGATTGGCGGCGACCATCGAGTACTACAACAGCGCCGAGAACGTTGAAGGAGACTGGTTCGCGTTCATAGCCGACGAGAGCGGCACAATCGTGGACCACTACCACAAAGACATGGTGGGAACGGACATCAGCGACATCTTTGGCACGGACATGTTCGAGGTCACCGCAGAGGGCAACTGGGTGACCACGGAGGACGTGCGCGTCTGGGCGGTCGGCTACGACGGGATGACGTTCGGCTCCGGCTGGCATAGCGGTCACGACGAAGCCAACTGACGCGGCCCTGCTTGGCTCTTGTGCCACTGGAGTTCTCCATGATCCGTCCAACAATCAGGGCCACACTCGCGCTCTTGGGCTTGCTCATATGCGCTGCCCTCTACGCTCCGTTCTTTGGAGCGCAGGCGTCTACCGACTCCACACCCGAACCGACCGCGGCGCCTGCGGCGAGGCCAGGCGTTACCACGATAACGCCGGCGCTGATTGTCGAGGCACCTGCAGGGAGATGGGCCGACCCCCTGTGGTTGTGGTTGTTCCTGGTGCTCATGGGAGTCGTGCTTGTGGCGGGCGGCTTAAAATGCCTGCATAGGCGGCGACATTACCGATACCGGGCGGGTGGATAGCGCGTGGCCTTCCAGGCAACAAGAAAACCCCGCATATGTGGATGGCCGGGAGAGGCCGGCACCCTATCCCTGCCTGGATACGTCCGACCTTCGGGGCGGCGGGAGAACGGGTTTGCTTGCGCACCGCACGGCTGACGGTTTGGACATCCCGTCGCGGAGGGGATTGCGGCCGTCCGTAACAAGGATTGGCGCTATGCCGAGACAGCGCACTCACTACAGGAGAACCACCTAAGACTTCCCCGAGGACTTCCCGTAGCTGCTGGAGCGGTTCAATGTCAATCGCTCCAGGTGCTGACGCCCAAGCAGGCGTACAAGCTACGCGCCGTCCTGGGCGGCTCATGCCCTACCACGACTAGGACGTCGAGGGTATGGACCCGGGTTGTGGCGGCGTTGCAGCAGGAGCTCGAGGCAACGGAAGTGGTGGAACTCCGGGCGATGCTACAGACAGACGTGGAGCTTGACCGGGCATCATGTTAGGTCTGCGCCAGACCTGATGAACTCCATGAGATGGCCTTTGGGATACGATGCCGGTTCCACTTGCCCAGCGGGAACGACAACCCTACAGGGAAAGGCTCAGTGCCCCAACCCCCTATAGGCCCACCTAAGAGGACTTGAACCCGTAGGCCTACGTCAGACCTGTTCTTGGTCGGCTAACGATGGGACGTCTGTAGTTTCCGCACCATGTTGATACTTATTCCGCCCCGGCTGCTTCCAAATCGACTGCCCATGAGAACCGCACCCTTTTCTGTCGATTGAAAGACAGAGAACACGGGCTTGCGCCATGCGACCGTGAAGCCATCCGATGGGCTGCCCTGGATTCCCGCTTTCGCGGGAATGACGGTTGCCGGGGGGAGGACGAAGGGGATGGCGGGGGCGTCGTCGCTCATGGCGGGGCGGAGGGGTACGAGGAAGCGGCGTTCGCCGGGCTCGACGAGGGCGGTGGTGAAGACGACGGCGGCCTGGGCGAGCCGCCGCTGCATGGCGGTGACGGCGCGGGGATAGTTCGGAGCGGGGTTGTGGGTAAGGGCGATGACGGCTGCGCCGGTGCGTGCGGCCAGCGCCTTGAGCATGCCGAGGACGGTGGCGACCTGGGCGCGGTGCATCGATGCGAGGTCTTCCACCTGGTCGACGATGAGCAAGGCGGCGCTTCCGGCTTCGATGAGGTTGGCGAGGCGCTTCATGACGTGGTTGAGGCTGGGCCAGGGGGCGGTGAAATCCGATGCGGCGGGCTTGGGATCCTCTGACCAGAATGAGGGAGGAGGGAGCCTGACGCCGATGGACCTGCGGCGTCGGGGAGCGTTCCCGTCTTCGTCATCAAAGTCATCGTCGTCTTCCTCCTCCTCCTCGTAGTCCGGCCCGTCGTCCTGGGGCGGATCGCCGGGGTAGTAGTCGATGGGGTGGGTCGGCGAGAGGAGGTCGGCGAGGTAGATGCGTCCGAGATGTGCGCCGAAGAGGCGGAGCGTTGGGAGGACGTCGGCCTTGGGGTTGCCGTCGAGGAGGGCGACGACGACCGGGGCGGATGGGAAAGCGGCGTCCGGCTGATCGGGCGCGGCCGCGCCGCGTGAGACCCGGGCGGCTATGTCCATCGCGATGGAAGTCTTGCCAGAGGAGGGGTAGCCGGCAATGAGGGTGAGCTTGCCGAGTGGGATGCGGTTGGGCCATAGCCAGTCCGGGGGTTGCTGAATGAGGAAGTCTAGCGGCTGGAGTCCGGCCTCGAGCGCGCCTGTGGCGGTGTAGAGGTGCGATTCCGGCATGAGGCCTCGCCTGGCGAGGGCGTCCATGACGCGGGGATAGGGGCAGCGGGTGCAGGCGAAGTCAAAGCCGCGGTCCGAACCGTAGGTGACGGTGAGTGTGGGGACTTCGGCGTTGTCGTGTGAGGGGCAGTGGAACCTGGGGCCCGCGACGCACGAGCAGCCGGGGAGGCCGCAGCGGAGAGCTCGGCGGAGGCGTTCACCGTATGCCGTGTCCTCCGGCGTGAGCACGGCCGGGGTGCGGATATGTTCGGACGCGGGTGCGGGTTGGGTAGTCATGGGGACATGGTAGGGAGGGGTGCGTTGGCCGCGCAACGGGCGCGTGTCATGGAAACAACCCTCACCCCCAGCCCCTCTCCCAAGAGGAGAGGGGGGGCACCGAGAGATGCCTCGGCTTCGCTCGGCATGACAAGGCGGCCCGCCCCCCATCCCCGCAGTACGTTCACCGCGCGCTGAAGCGCGTTGCCCTCTCCCTTGTAGAGACCTTTGCGTAACCGCATCGCACACCCCCAGCCCCACCGGTTCACCCTCACCCTAACCCTCTCCCCTCAAGGGAGAGGGGATAATACGCCCCCCCTCCGCCCCGCTATCCGGTGTCCGTGCACATTATGCAAGGGTCCCCGAAGAGAGGGGGGGTAGTCATGGGGACATGGTAGGGAGGGGTGCGTTGGCCGCGCAACGGGCGCGTGTCATATATTCAACATCGATGGACAGGATGGGGGAAGGGTCAGGGGACAGGGCGCCCACAAGGGACACGAGGCACCAGGCAGGGCTGCGAGGTTCCTGCCTCCGCAGGAACGACGAGGTGGTTCGACAGGCTCACCATGAGCGGGCACCAACACACCGAGAGGATGCTGCGCGCTAAAGCGCGGGCTTCGCTCGGCATGACAAGGCCCGCCCGCCCCCCATCCCCGCAGTATGTTCACCGCGCGCTGAAGCGCGTTGCCCTCTCCCTTGTAGAGGCCTTTGCGTAACCGCATCGCACACCCCAGCCCCACCGGTTCACCCTCACCCTAACCCTCTCCCCTCAAGGGAGAGGGGATAATACGCCCCCCTCCGCCCCGCTATCCGGTGTCCGTCCACATCATGCAAGGGCCCCCCGAAGAGAGGGGACCATAGGGGCAGCGCTACAGGAACGGCGCGAGGACGCCCACGGCCGCTCCCGCGGCGTCCATGAGCGGAGCAGGGTAGATGCCCACGAACACCGTTCCTGCAAAGAGGAACCATACGGGCACCGACGCCGCAACCGGCAGCCGCAGGCGCCCTGGTTCCGCAGCCTCGCCCACGTACATCTCCCGCACGATGCGCAGGTAGTAGTAGAGCGAGACGAGGCTGTTCGCAACCGCGATCACCATGAGCCAGAAGAGGCCGCCCTCCACGGCGGAGGTGAAGAGCAGGAACTTGGTGACGAAGCCCGCAAAGATGGGCAATCCCGCAAGTGAGAACATCGCCGCTGACATCACCATCGCAAGGAATGGCGACCGCGACGCCAGCCCTGCGTAGTCTGCGATGCGCTCCTTCCCGGTCTTCGCCTCCACGGCAATCACCACCGCGAACGCCGCGAGGTTCGCAAACGAGTAGCCCATGATGTGCAGCAGCGCGGCGCGCGCGCCTGATTCGTTGAGCGCGATGACGCCTATCAGCACGAACCCCACCTGGGCCACGCTGCTGTACGCCAGCAGCCGCTTGATGTTCTCCTGCACCAGCGCCGTGAACGTGCCTACCGTCATCGTCAGGGCCGCGAGGACCGCCAGCGCCAACTGCCACTCTTCGAGCGTCGCGTTTCCCGCTTCAGCGAGGAAGCGCAGCGTGAGCGCGAACGCCGCCGCCTTGGAAAGCACGGAGACCAGCGCCGTTACCGGCGTGGGCGCGCCTTCGTAGACGTCCGGCGCCCAGAGGTGGAAGGGCGCCATGGAGAGTTTGAAGCCCAACCCGGCCACGAACATACCCAGTCCCAGCGCCACCGTCGGCCCGAACACCGCTTCCAGCAGCCGCTCCGAGCTCCGGAACCCCGTGTCTCCGATCGCGCCGTAGATCAGCGCGATGCCGAACAGCATGACCGCGGACGATATCGCGCCCAGCAGGATGTATTTCACCGCAGCCTCGCCTGAGCGTGCGTCGCCGCGGCTCAGCGCAACCAGCACGTAGAGGCAGAACGCCAGCAATTCGATGGCGATGTAGGCCGTCAGCAGCTCCGCCGCTCCCGCCATGAGGCTCGCGCCCAGCACTGCGAAAACGAGGAGCGCGTAGAACTCCCCCGTGTGGCGGATGCGGGTGTGCACGTACTCCATGGAGATGAGCACCACCACGGCCCCGATGCCCATCGCCAGCGCCTTGAACAGCAGCGCATAGCGATCCACGTAGATCAGGTGCTCGTAGAGAATCTTGGGTTCGTCCAAGCCCCACTGCATCCGCAGCATGACGGCGAGCGTCACTGCCAATCCCAGGACGGTGAGCGCCGCGAGCGCGCCGTTCTTCACACCGCGCGACGCCCACGGGACCGCGAAGTCCGCAGTGAGCACCAGCACACCGAGCCCGGCGAGCATGAACTCTGGCATCAGGAGTGTGAAGTCCACCTGCATCGCTAGGAGAGACCTCCAAGTACGGCGTCAACGCCGGGCCTGATGACGTCCAGGAGAGGCGCAGGCCAGACGCCCACGAGCACAAGGGGCACCACGAGTGCGCCAGATGCCAATATCTCACGCGGCGTGAGGTCGGGCAGAGCGTCCCACTGGGGGTCGCGCTGGCCGAAGAAGACGCGCGCGACCAGCCGCAGGATGTACACCGCCGTGATCGCCGCGCCGAGGATGCCTAGCGTCCCCAGCAACGGCCCCGCGCGGAACGCGCCGATCAACACCACCTCCGAGCTGAACGCACCGATAAACACGAGCACCTCGGCAATGAAGCCGCTCAGCCCCGGCAGGCCGAGCGACGTGAGGCCCGCTATGACGAAGAACGCCGTCGTCCACCCCATCTTCGACGCGAGGCCGTTCAGGATGAGCGTGTCGCGGGTATGCGCTCGCTCGTAGATCGCGCCGACGACGGCGAAGAAGAGGGCCGTCATGATGCCGTGGGAGAACATCTGCAGCGCCGCTCCGGTGAGCCCGATGCTGTTCAGCGTCGCTATGCCCATGATGACGTAGCCCATGTGGCTCACGCTGGAGTAGCCGACGACGTACTTCAGGTCCGTCTGGGACATCGCCGATATCGCGCCGTAGACCACGTTCACAGTCCCCAGGATGAACAGAACGAGCGCCCATGCCTCCATGCCCTCCGGCAGCAGCGTCATGCCGACGCGGATGATGCCGAACGCGCCCAGTTTCATCAGCACGCCGGCGTGCAGCATGCTCACCGAGGTCGGCGCAGCGACGTGGCCGTCCGGCGACCACGTATGGAACGGCCACAGGCCCGCCAGCAGGCCGAAGCCCACCATCACGAGCGGGAACAACGTCTTCTGCGCACCGGACGACAGTCCGCCCTCCTGCACCGCATCGCGCAAGCGAAGTATGTCGAAGGTGCCTATGTCCACCCAAACATAGATGGCGATGATGGCTATCCAGACGAGCACGCTCGCCGCCACGATCATGAGCACGAGTTTCAGCGCGCCGTACTCCTTGGTCCGCGCGAAGTCAGCGAACGTGGAGCTGGAACCCCATACGGCGATGAGGAGGAACATGGGAACGATGGCCAGTTCGTAGAAGAAGAAGAGGAAGAACAGGTCTATGGACGCGAACGTTCCATACACGCCCGCGATGAGGACGAACAGCAGGATGTAGTAGTTCTTGGCATCCCGGTCCACGTTGGCAGCGATCACGGAGCCGGTGAGCGCCACGATGCCCGTGAGCAGGACCATCGGGGCCGCGATGCCGTCGACGCCCAGCCGGAAATCTATCCCCACCGACTCGAGCCACGTGTAGACCTTGATGAGTTGGAAGGTGTCCGCGCCCGCCGAGTAATCGAAGGCGACGAACACCCAGGCCGAGCCCGCCATGAGTAACGCGCCGGAACCCACGCCGATCCATCGCGCAACCGTCCGCCAGGCCGCCGGGAGCGCCACGAGCACAGCCGCCGTGAGCATCGGCAGGAAGATGAGCCATTCCAGGACGTGCCGCTCCGCGAAACTCATCCGGTCACGCCCCGAACCACAGCAGTGCTCCAAGGGCCACCACGCCGACGACTATGCCGACCCCATAGTCTGCGAAGAGGCCCGTCACGTGATATCGCAGGCGCCGACCTGCTTCCACCACGCTCAGACCAGGGCCATTGACACCCACGTCGTTCACCACCTTGCGATCGAACCAGGCCAGCTTTGCGCTCACCCACAGTACGACGCGGTCGACGGTCCACTGGTACGCGTGATCCATATAGAAGCGGTTCACGACTATGTCGTGCACGCGGGCGTACCGCTCGCGGAGCGCGTCGACGCGCGACGTGTCCTCGTCTCCGTAAAGCGCGTAGGCCAGTGCGAGGCCGCCGAGCGCGAGCACGATGCTCGCTCCAAGCCAGAGCGGGTTGACCTCGAACCCGTGCGGGCCTTGCGCGGCGTCGAAGAGGAACGCGCCGATGCCCTCGTAGCCGATGGGCAGGGCTATGAACCCGGTCACGACGGCAAGCACCGCAAGGAGTGCGAGCGGCCAGGCCATGATGCGCGGCGATTCGTGGACGTCCTGGTTCTCCGGTTTCAGCTTGCCGAAGAAGACGACGAGGACGGCGCGCCCCATGTACAGCGCGCTCAGGACGATGGCGACGAGGAAGAGGACGACGAACACCGGGTTCAGGCCGTCGGCGACGGCAAGCAGTATCTCGTCCTTGCTCCAGAACGCGTTGAGCGGCGGGGTCCCTGCCAGCGCCAGCGCGCCGATAGTGAACGCTGCGGATGTCACCGGCATCCGCTTTCGCAGGCCCCCCATCTTGCGGATGTCGGTCTCCTCGTGCGCAGCGTGCATGATCGAGCCCGCGGAGAGGAAGAGCATCGCCTTCGCGATGCCGTGCATCAGCAGGTGGAATATGGCAGCCGTGTAGCCGCCCGCGCCGAGTGCGAGCATCATGAACCCCAAGTGGCTCATCGTGGAATACGCCAGGATGCGCTTCAGGTCCGTCATCACCAGCGCCATCGCCGCCCCCATGAGCGCCGTCACGAGGCCGATGGAAGCGACGGCCAACTGCGCGCTGCCCACAGCGTCGAACAGTGGGAAGAGCCGGGCCACGAGGAACACGCCCGCCGTCACCATCGTGGCCGCGTGGATAAGCGCGCTCACGGGTGTCGGGCCCTCCATCGCATCGGGCAGCCACACGTGCAGCGGGAACTGCGCGGACTTGCCCATCGCTCCGAAGAAGACGAGGAAGGCGCTCGCCGTCACCACCGCCTGGTTCACGCCCGGATCGCCGAGCCGTGCCATGATGTCGAGGATGCCGACCGTGTCGAACTCGACGATGAGCAGCACAACGCCGATGAGCAGGCCCACGTCTCCTATCCTCGTGGTGACGAACGCCTTCTTCGCCGCCTCAGCCGCCGAGCGCCGCTCGAACCAGAAGCCGATGAGCAGATAGGAGCAGAGCCCTACCAACTCCCATGCAACGTAGAGCAGCAGCAGGTTGTCCGCCAGCACCAGCATCAGCATGCTCGCGCTGAACAGCGAGTGGACAGCGAAGTACCAGCCGATGCGTGGATCGTCCGCGTTCCCATGCCGCATGTACCCGAGCGAGTAGACCTGCACGATCACCGACACGAACGTGATGAGTGCCAGCATCGCAACCGCCAGAGGGTCGACGATGATGCCCCAGCCCACCTCCAGTGGTCCCGCGCTGAACCAGTCCCTGGGGAAGTGGTGCTCTCCCACGCCTTTGTTCAGCATGTCCAGCAGGACCGGCCAGACCGCGATGAATGCAGCGATGATCGCCAGCACGGAGAGATGCTTCCCCTGCCCCGGCAGGTAGTGCCGGAAGAGGGCAAGGAAGCCGAACGCTCCGAACCCGAACACCGGGATGAGCCAAGCCTGTGCCACGCCTAGCCCCTCATCACGTCGATCTCATCCAGGTTCACGACGCCTCTGCTCCTGAACAGCCGCATCACTATGGCGAGCGCGAGGCCGACCTCCGCCGCCGCGATGGTGATGACGAACACGGCTATCACCTGTCCCGTGGACGTGCCGAAGCCGCTGAACGCCCCGAACGCCACGAGCTGGAGGTTCACTGCGTTGAGCATCAGCTCGATAGACATGAGAACGAGGACGGCGCTACGCCGAGCCAGCACGCCGTACAGGCCGATACAGAAGATCGCCGCGCTCAGCAGTTGGAAGTGGAGCAGCGTCATGCGCCCCTCCGGCGGCGCTCCGCTCGCCTGCGGCTTCCCCTGCGTGCGGGCTCTTGGCCGCTCTCCGGTCCGTCATCCTCCGGGAAGGTCTCGTCCTCCTCGCGTCCCGCACGGCCTATCACCACCGCCCCGATGAGCGCGACGAGGAGCACCAGCGACGCAATCTCGAACGGCACTGCCCACGCCTCGAAGAGGTCTCTCGCGAGCGTTCCGAACGGCACGGCCTCCCGTGTGTTGGTGTTGAATTGCCCCGCGTCGGCCACGAACACCGCTGTCATGAGGCCGAAAAGGACAGCGGCTGCCAGTGCCGCGAACGGGCGGCGGCGCGTCTCCGTTTCGCCTTCGTACTCCCCGGAGCGCGTCAGCATCAAGGCGAACAGGATGACGATGGTGACCGCGCCGCCGTAGATGAGCAGTTGCACGAGGGCCAGGAACTCCGCGTAGAGCAGCACGAACAACCCCGCCACGCCCGCCAGCGCAGCGAGCAGGAAGAGCGCCGCGTGGACGATGTTGCGCGTGGCAACGACGCCGAATGAGGCGAACAGCGTGAGCGTGGCTGCGGCGTAGAAGAGCAGAAGGCCCACGCTACTCCCCGTCCTCGGTCGGTTCGTCTGCTGAGGCTGCGTCGCCTGCAGGAGCGGCCTTTGCAGCCGCGGCCGCCGCCCTCTTTGCGAGCGCGACTTCCGCGACGTTCTTTTCGGCGTTCTCGGGGCTCCAGCCGCTCATCTCCACGTACCGCCGTCCCTGCTCCAGAAGCAGCGTCAGGTCGGCGCGCGAACCGGCCCGGGCATAGCTCGCCAACTCGTGCTCGTACGACATCTCGATGGCGTCGAACGCGCAAACGTCCACGCAGATGCCGCAGAGGATGCAGCGGTTCAGGTTTATCTCGAACTCTTCGATGATCTTGCGACGGTGGCTCGACCCGTCGGCGAACTTCGGGTTGTCGTGCATCTGCGCCGACATGCACTGGGTTGGGCATTCCCGCACGCAAACCATGCAGCCGGTGCAGAACGGCTCGTCCGCCGTGTCGTCCATCAGGAGGGCAGGGAAGCCCATGTAGCGCTGCTGCACGGGCAGGTGCTGCTCAGGGTAGTGCGCGGTAACAGGTCGCTTCAGCAGCCAGCGCGCCGTCGTCAGTAGCCCTTTCAGGGTTCCTATCATGCCTGTTGACTCTCCGGCCTCGGCCTTGCTCTGCTCGGCTGCACCGCAACAGCGCGCTGTGCGTAGCGCTCCGCAGTGGCGACCGCGTCCCTCCGTTGCATGCGCAACTGCACCCCTGCGACGGCAGCTATCGCCACCAGCGACATGACTGTCAGCGTCCACGCAGGCCAGTCGTAGAAGCGCTGCACCGCGACCAAGATGACGCTGGCGAACCCCAGTGGTATGAGCAGTTTCCAGCCCAAGTTCATCAGCTGGTCTATCCGCAGGCGCGGGAGCGTCGCTCGCACCCAGAAGATGACAACGGCAAGGAAGTACGTCTTGCCCAGGAACAACGCCACGGCAGGGACCTGCCCCAACTCTCCGAAGGGCCACACCCAACCGCCCAGGAAGAGTAAGGCGCCCAGCGCCGCGACCACGAACGTGTTGACGTACTCCGCAAGGAAGAATATCGCCCAGTGTGCACCGCTGTACTCGACGAACGGTCCGCCCACGACCTCCGACTCCGCGAAGTAGATGTCGAACGGGGTCCTGCCGACCTCGGCAAGCCCCGATATGAAGAACACCGCGAACGCCAGAGGCAACAGGGCGATGTAGGGCACGCTCGCCTGGGCATCCACCACGTCGGTGAAGCGCATCGAGTCCGCTACGATCACCACGCTCAGCACGCCAAGTATGAGCGGTATCTCGTAGCTGACCAGCTGCGCTGCAGAGCGGAAGCCCCCGAGGATGGCGTACTTGCTGTTGGAGCTCCACCCGGCCAGTATCAGTCCAACGATGCTCAGCACCGAGACCGCGATGAAGAAGAAGACGCCCAGGTCCAGGCTCCGCACAACGAGGTCCTCCCCGATGGGGATCGTGAGCCAGACGACGAAACTCGGAACAAACACAAGCAGCGGGGCAACGTAGAAGATGGCCTTGGACGACGACTCCGGTGCAACGTCCTCCTTCATCAGCAGCTTGATACCATCCGCAACCACCTGCAGCAGGCCGAACGGCCCAACACGCGTCGGGCCAACTCGTCCCTGCATCCTCCCCAACTGCTTGCGCTCCAGCCAGACCAGCGAGATGCCGAGCGTGGTGATGAGCGTCAACAGCGCGAATAGCGCAATCACGATCTTGCCCACCGTGAGCAGACTCACGTCGTCGCCCGGTTCGCCGAGCAGGGCCAAGGCAAGCGTGAAGACGGCCACGAGCACGCCGACCCCCACGAGCAGCACCACCGCTATCGCAAGCTGAACGGGCTTCGCTCTCACCTGTCCACCTCGCCCAGCACGATGTCCAGCGAGCCCAGGATGGCGACCGCATCCGCGATGTACGCGTCGCGCATCATGGGGCGCAGGGCCACGAGGTTGCAGAAGGACGGGGGCCGCACCTTTACCCGATACGGCTTGTCCGTGCCGTCGCTCACGAGGAAGACGCCGATGTCGCCGCGCGGGTTCTCGCCGTGCACGTACACCTCGCCCTTGGGAGGCCTTGCGATGCGCCGCATCTGCGCCATCACCGGCCCTTCCTCCATCTGGTCGAGGCACTGCCTGATCATGGAGAGGGACTCGTAGCACTCCAGCACGCGCATGTAGTACCTGTCCCAGCAATCCCCGTTCTCACCCACCGGAACTTTGTAGGAGAGATAGGGGTAGACCTCGTACGGGTAGTCCTTGCGGACGTCGTACGCCATGCCGCTTGCCCGCAGGCACGGCCCGGTCAACCCGCAGGACAGGGCAGAAGGGATGTCTATCACGCCTACGCCCCGCGTCCGCGCCAGGAACACCTCGTTGAACGTCAGCAGGCGGTCGCACTCCTGCACGCCGCGCTCCACGTCGTCCGTCAGCGCCCGCACGCGCGGGACGAAGTCCAGCGGCACGTCCTCCTTCACCCCACCGATGCGGATGAAGTTATGCATCATGCGCGCGCCTGTAACGGACTCGAACAGGTTCTGGATGCGCTCTCGTTCCCGGAACCCGTACATGATGGGCGTCATCGCCCCCAGGTCGATGGCGTAGGTGCCGATGAAGAGGAGGTGGCTGGCGAGCCGGTTCAGCTCCGCGAGGATGACGCGTATGTACTGTCCGCGTTCCGGCGGCTCGATCCCCATGAGCCGCTCGGCGGCGCGGCAGAAGATCAGCTCGTTGTTCAGGTTGGAGACATAGTCGAGCCGGTCGAACAACGTGACGACCTGTCCGTAGCTCTCATTCTCCGCGAGCTTCTCCGAGCCCCGGTGGAGGTAGCCGATGTGGGGCGTCACGTCCACGACGCGCTCGCCGTCTATCGTCAGCACCATGCGGAACACGCCATGGGTCGCCGGATGCTGCGGCCCCATGTTCAGCATCATGTCTACGGTCTCGTATGCCTGCTCCGTGTTCACCGGAACGCCTACCACTCCTCGTAGTCGTGCAGCGGGAAGCTTCGCAGGCCGGGATAGCCCTCGAAGCCTTCGTACAGGATCAGGGGCGAGAGGTCCGGGTTCCCCTCGAATTCGACGCCGAACAGGTCGTGCGTCTCCCGTTCGAACCAACCCGCAGACTCCCAGAGGCCGGTCAGCGAGTCCACCCATGCTTCGTCCGGTGGAACATCCACCTTCAGCAGCGCCTTGTGACCCTTTGCCAGCGAGAAGAGCGCGTAGTTGAGCTCTATGCGCTCCACATAGTCCACGGCGAACAGGCAGTGGAGCATGTCCATGCGCAGGTTCGGACTGCGCACACAGGCCTCCGCGGCGCGGATGAGGTTCTCGCGCGCGATGCGCACCCACGGAACGTCCTCGCGCCCCCCGGCCTCGAGCAACATGTCCCGCAGCGCCAAGCGGAGTGCGCCTGCGGTGTGCTCACCGCGGGAGTCGAGCACTTCCTTCGCCACCTCGATGGGCGGCCCGCGGTGCGCTGCCGGACGCGGGGCTGCCTGCTCCTCGGAAGGCTGCTGCTCAGTCATCGCTCCCCTCAGCATCGGCCTCCGGGGCTGGCTCAGACTGCGGCTCCACTACAACGGGAGCGCTCCGTACGCCTTCTTTCGCGTCGCGCTTGATCTTCTGCTGCAGTTTCACTATGCCGTCCATCAGCGCCTCTGGCCTCGGCGGGCAGCCGGGCACGTACACGTCCACAGGCACGAGATGGTCAACGCCCATGACAACGCTGTAGGAGCGGTAGTACGGCCCACCGCTCGTGGCGCACGTGCCCATCGCTATCACCCACTTCGGGTCCGGCATCTGCTCGTACAGCAGCTTGATGGGCTCGGCCATCTTCTTCACGACCGTCCCCGCCACAATCATCACGTCCGACTGGCGCGGCGACGGCCACGTAACTACCCCGAACCGGTCCAGGTCGTGGTGCGCCATGTGCGTGGAGATCATCTCAATGGCGCAGCACGCGAGCCCGAACGTGAGCGTCCAGAGCGAGTTGCTCCTGCCGAGCGCGGCAAGGTCGTCCAGCCGGGCCGTTATCACGCCGGGTGCAGTGTTCCTGATCAGGTTGGGAGCAGGAGAGTTCCCCTTGTCCGTGGAGACCGCGCCGCCTTCAGCCGAATCGAAAAAGCGCCCACCTGCCGGGCGTTCCCAGGACGACGGCCGGAAGACCGGCAACCCCTGTCCACGCTCTACCTCCATCGCAGCACCCCCTTGCGCCAGGCGTAGACGACGCCCAGGAGCAACACCGCGATGAACAGCATCATCGCGTAGAACACGTAGCCCGGTACCCCCTCGTCGGCAAAGACCAGCGCCCACGGAAAGAGGAACACTGCCTCTACATCGAAGATGAGGAAGAGGATAGCGAAGATGTAGTAACGGACGTTGAACTGCGTCCAATTCAGCGGCGTGGGGAGGATGCCCGACTCGTAGGCGATACCCTTCGTCTTCGAGGGTCTGCGCGGTGAGAGTAATGCCGAAGCAGCAAGCATCAGGCCCATCGCCACGATGCCAACCACAACCGCAAGCACGACTGCCGTCCAGTTGACGGCGTAACCCTCTGGGGTCATGCGCTCCTCAGGGAAAGGCTGACTGCCCTACGCTCGCTGCCGCGGAGCAACCCGCGCGCAGGAAACGGTCTCCCGAATCCCTATCTTCCCGTCGACCCCCCCAGCCTGTCAACGCCGCCACGCTCAGGAACCGGCATCACGCTCCATGATCGTGCCCATGTCCTTGTCGCCGCGTCCACTCATGCAGATCAATGCAGTGCGGCCCTTCCCAAGCTCTTCCGCAAGGGATTGTACCGCGTACGCCACCGCGTGGGACGACTCCAGAGCAGGGATGATCCCTTCCAATTCGCACGTGAGTCGGAACGCGGCAACCGCCTCGTCGTCAGTAATGCTCACGTACTCCGCTCTCCCGCTGTCGCGAAGCCAGGCATGCTCCGGGCCAACGCCAGGGTAGTCAAGTCCGGCTGAGATGCTGTGTGTCTCGTGTATCTGGCCGTCGTCGTCCTGCACGATATACGACATCGAACCGTGAAGAACGCCGACACTGCCGCCGCCGATCGATGCAGCGTGCCGCCCCGTCTCGACGCCTTCGCCCCCTGCCTCCACCCCGATGAGGCGGACGCCCTCATCCGGGATGAACGCGTAGAATTGCCCCAGGGAGTTGGAGCCACCGCCGACGCACGCCACGACCGCGTCCGGCAGGCGCCCCACCTGCGCCAGCATCTGCTCGCGGGACTCGCGCCCTATCACCGACTGCAGGTCGCGCACCATCATGGGGTAGGGGTGCGGCCCCACGACGCTCCCGATGATGTAGTGCGTGTCCCTGACGTTCGTCACCCAGTCGCGAATCGTCTCGCTTATCGCCTCTTTCAGCGTGCGGCTGCCTGCGGTGACGGGTCGCACCTCCGCGCCCAGCATCCCCATCCGGTAGACGTTCGGGGCCTGGCGGCGCATGTCCTCCTCGCCCATGTAGACCACACACTCGATGCCGAGCAGCGCGCATACCGTGGCCGTCGCGACGCCGTGCTGCCCTGCGCCCGTTTCCGCCACGATGCGCCGTTTCCCCATGCGCCTGGCCAGCAGTCCCTGCCCCAGCGCGTTGTTGATCTTGTGCGCTCCCGTGTGCGCCAGGTCCTCGCGCTTCAGGTATATCTCGGCGCCGCCCGCGTATTCCGTGAGCCGCCGCGCGTGATGCACCGGCGTAGGACGTCCCACGTAGTCGTGCAGCAACTGCGCCAACTCCTCCTGGAATGCGGGGTCCTCGCGAGCCTCCTCCCACGCCTCGATCAGCTCCGCCAACGCCGGCATCAGCGTCTCGGGCACGTACTGCCCACCGAACCGGCCGAACCGCCCCTTGTCGTCAGGAAGTGTCGTCACGTCAGCGCCTGCCCAGCAGACGGGCCAGCCTGCCCTTCCTCTTGCGCGCGTCCACCGCCCGCACCGCCTCCACGAACGCCCGCACTTTGGCGGGGTCCTTCTCGCCGTCCGTCTCCACGCCGCTGGACACGTCCACTCCCCAGGGGCGCACCCGCTCCACGGCCTCCCGTACGTTCTCCGGCGAGAGGCCCCCTGCCAGACTCATCTCGAACGCCCCCGCCAGGTCGGCAGCCAGGTCCCAGTCGAACTGCCGCCCGGTGCCGCCGTATTCACCTGCCGCCTGTGCATCGAGCACAATCCGGTGTCCCGCCAGCGCGTGGCGCTGCTGCAACACCATCACCCGCGGCATCTGTGCGGCCACCGGTACGTCCGCGTCGATGCTGATCACCTTGTAGACCGGAACGCCAAGCTGCGCCGCGTACTCCACCCCTTCGCTCCCACAGAGCTGCACCGCGTCCAGCCCTACCCACGTCACGGCCTGTTGCACTTCGTCCACCGGTTGGTCCGCGAACAGCCCCACGACCGGTGGCGGCGACTGTCCGGACGCGCGCACTTCGTCGAGAACGGCGCACGCTTCGTCCGCCGTCACGCGCCTTCCCGCTGACGGCACGAACACGAGCCCCACCGCGTCTGCTCCCGCGTCGATAGCCACAAGCAACGGTTCAGCGGAGCGGAAGCCGCATATCTTCACGTGCGTCACGCCAGCACTCCTGACAGTTCCCGCACCTTCTCTCCCACGTCCGGCGCGGTCATAAGCGCCTCGCCCACCAGTATGCCATGAACACCTGCCTGCCGGAGCGCCGACACGTCCTCTTGCGAGTTGATGCCGCTCTCCGCAACCACCATCCTCCCCTCCGGGACCATAGGCCGCAACCGGGCCGAGAGCGTCATGTCCACCTGGAACGTCCGCAGGTCGCGATGGTTGATGCCGACGATCTCCGCGCCCGCGCTCAACGCCGCCTCGAGTTCACGCTCGTCGTGCACCTCCACCAGGCACTGCAGCCAGATGCGCTGCGCCGCGTCCAGCATCTCCCGCAGCTGCTCCACCGACAGGGCCGCGACGATGAGGAGCGCCGCATCCGCCCCGTGAGCGCGCGCTTCCAACAGTTGGTACGGGTCGAACAGAAAGTCCTTCCTGAGCACGGGGACGCCTTCCGGCCCGACGGCAGCCTTCACAGCCGCAAGATGCTCCAGGCTCCCCTGAAAGTGGTCGACCTCCGTCAACACGGATATCGCGGCCGCGCCGTTCGCGGCATACGTCGAAGCCAGCGCAGCGGGGTCGTACTCCTGCGCGAGCAGTCCCTTGGAGGGCGACGCCTTCTTCGTCTCCGCGATAAGACGTACCCGATCGCCCCAGAGTGCGCCGGACAGGTTGAGCGGAAACGGCGCCTCTCGCACCTGCGACTCCAAGGCCGACTGAGGTACCTCACGCTGGTGACGCACGAGTTCCGTGCGTTTCGCTTCCAGTATCTTGTCGAGGATCGTGCCGGTGATGCTCATCGTTCTGCTACGCAAGGGACTGGCTCAGTTCTGCCAACTCCCGCAACTTCGCCAAGGCCTCACCCGAGTCTATGGCAGAGCGGGCCATGGCCACGCCCGATGGTAGATCGCTGGAGGCGCCCCGCACGACCAGCGCCGCCGCCGAGTTCAGCAACACCATGTCCTTCTCCGGCGAATCGCCCTCAGAGAGAGCCCCTGTAAACTTCTCCCGCGCCTGCTCCATGCCGTCGATCTGCAGGTCGGCGAGGTTCCCGCGGGGTAGCCCTACCTCTTCCGGCGTGAGCGTGAAGTGGCGCACGCCCTCAGACGAGACCTCCCACACCTGCGACGTTGCTGTCGTGGTCAACTCGTCGAGTCCGTCGTCGCCCCGTACCACCCATGAGCGCTCTGTGCCGAGCGCGCCGAGCACGTGCGCCATCAGTTCAGCCACGTCGTACGAAGCATCGGCGGGCTGTGCTACGCCCAACAGCTGGTAGAGCGCCCCCGCAGGGTTCGTCAGCGGCCCCAGGAAGTTGAACACGGTACGGACGCCGAGCTCGCGGCGGGGAGGGCCCGCGAAACGCATCGCCGGATGGAACGCCGGCGCGAACATGAAGCCCAGGCCTACCTCGTCTATGCAGCGCCCTACCGCCTCCGGGCTGAGCTCCAGCTTCACGCCGTTCGCGTCGAGGATGTCCGCGGCGCCCACGCTGCCGGAAGCGGCCCGGTTTCCATGCTTGGCCACCCTGACCCCCGCCGCGGCCACCGTGAGTGCTGAGGCCGTCGAAACATTGAATGTGCGCAAGCCGTCGCCGCCGGTGCCCACCACGTCGACCAATCGTCCATCGGTTTCGACATGAAGCGCCTTCTCGCGCATCACGCGCGCCATCCCGGTCAGTGCCCCAACTGTCTCGCCGGTGAGGCGCAGCGCGATCAGGAACGCGCCTATCTGCGCGGGCGTGGCCTCGCCCGTCATGATGTCCTCCGCCACGGCGGCGGACTCCGCCTCTGACAACGCCTGCCGCGTCACCAGCTTGCCGATCGCTTCCTGAATCACGACGACTCCTCCGTAGAACCGCGGCGCCCTTGAACGACGCGCATGTCCTCCAACAGCGCCTGCTCGGATGCGGCGGTCTCCGCCGTCGTCGGGGGCTCTTCAGTAATGGCCACAGGGCCGGACACGAGTGTGCCCTTGATCAGCACTCGGCAATGGCCTTCCTGCGCGGGGAGCACCGTGATCTCCATTACCTTGTGCTCCTGACGCAAGGGTTCACGCAGCCGGTTCATCCCCAGCCCGCCAAGGAGCACTGCCGCCAGCAGAGGGACAGAGACGACTGCCCGGTCGCCCCCTATGTCCCGCGCCATCATCACCAGCAGCACCAGCGTGAGCGCCACGGCAGCCCCCAGGATGAGCTTCCCGCTTCTCCGGCGGCGAGCGGCGGGCGACCGGTCCAGGCTCGCCACTACCCGGGAGCTCCCGTCCTCACCTTCGGTCACCGATTCGATCAGCCGGTACCCAAGTGTGCGAAGCCGCTCCCGGGACATCTCGAACGCCTCCCTAGCGGAGATGTCCATCGTGAACTCATCCCAAACCGGCCTGCTGGTGAAATCCGGGGTGGTCACGACCCTGCCTCGATGAAGTTCTTCAGCAACTCTCTGCCGTTCTGTGTCATGATCGACTCTGGATGGAACTGGATCCCTTCCACTGCGAACTCCTTGTGCCGCACACCCATGATCACGCCGCTCTCGCTCCGGGCGGTCACTTCGAGCACGTCCGGAGCCGATTCCCGTTCGATGGCAAGCGAATGGTAGCGGATGCCTTGCAGCGGGTTCGGCAGACCCGCGAACACACCCCTGCCGTCGTGCGTAATCGAACTCATCTTACCGTGGACGATCTCTCCCGCGCCGCTCACGGAGCCGCCGTACGCCACCCCGATGCACTGATGGCCAAGACAGACGCCCAGGATGGGCGTGCGCCCCCCGAACCGCCTGACGATATCCGTGGAGATGCCTGCCTCCTCCGGCGTACAGGGCCCCGGCGAGATGACGATACGCTCCGGCGCCATCTGCTCGATGTCGTCCAGCGTAGCCGCGTCGTTCCGCACCACGCGCACGTCCGCCCCCAGTTCGCACAGGAACTGATACAGGTTGTAGGTGAAGCTATCGTAGTTGTCGATCAGTAGCAGCATCTGGCCTCCCGCGCTCTTGAGGTTCAGGCTCCCCGTCCCACGTCCGCCTGGGCGATGGCCCGGAGCAGCGCATTCATCTTGTAGAACGATTCCATCCGCTCCGACTCCGGGTCCGAGTCGAACACCACGCCTCCTCCTGCCTGGAGATATGCCTTGCCCTCCTTCACCACCATCGTGCGGATGGCGATCGCCGTGTCCATGTTGCCGGAGAAGCTGAAGTACCCAACTGCTCCCGCATAGACACCCCGGCGTTCGCCCTCCAATTCCGAGATGATCTGCATCGCCCGTATCTTGGGCGCGCCGGATACCGTACCCGCCGGGAAGCACGCACGCAGTGCATCGAAGACCGACTGGTCCTCCCGCAGTTCGCCCGTAACGTGCGAGACGAGGTGCATCACGTGCGAGTAACGCTCCACCTCGAGCATCTGCGTCACTTGCACTGTGCCAGGTTTGCTCACCCGCCCGATGTCGTTGCGCCCGAGGTCGAGCAGCATGATGTGCTCCGCGCGCTCCTTCTCGTCAGCCAGCAGTTCGCGCTCCAGCGCCGCGTCCTCCCTGGCGTCCTTCCCGCGCCGGCGTGTTCCTGCGATGGGGTGCGTCTCCACGAGGCCTTCTTCCGCGCGGACGAGCATCTCGGGCGAGGCCCCCACGATGGCGAAGTCATCCAGCCACAGGTAGTACATGTACGGCGACGGGTTGACAGCCCGCAGCGAACGGTACAGGTCGAACGCGCCCGACGCGACCTGCATCTCCACCCGCTGGGACGGCACCACCTGGATGATGTCGCCCGCCACGATGTACTCCCGGGCATGCTCCACCATCCCGTGGTACTCGCCGGGCGTCTTGTTGGAATGCTCCAGGTGCTCCATGCCGGACCCGCTGGCAGCCTCTGTTCCACTCGATCCCCCCGCCAGCTGTGCCAGCCGGGGGAGTGGGCGGGCGAGGCGTTCCGCCAACTCGTCCACGCGCTGTGTGGCGCGGGCGTACGCCTCGTCCGGCGGACCGTCCACGTACACCGTCGCGACGACCTGGATGCGGTGCCGCAGGTGGTCGAACACCAACAACGAGTCCGTGAAGAGGAAAATGGACTCCGGCAGCCCCTGCGGGTCCTCCCCTGCCATGGACGCAGACGGTTCGAAGTAGTGCACCGTTTCGTAAGAGAGATACCCGACAGCTCCGCCGACGAAGCGCGGCAGGCCGTCCACCTGCGCGGGGCGGAAGCGCCCCAGTTCCGCCTCCACCGCGAGGAGCGGGTCGCCGGGGCCGTCCGGCTCTCCTTCGCCCGTCCGCAGCACACGATAAGGCTCGGTGCCCATGAAGCTGAAACGCGCCATCCGCTCCCCGCCTTCGACGCTCTCCAGCAGGAATGACATGCCCTCGCCGCCGCCCGTGATCTTCAGGTAGGCGGAGACCGGCGTTTCCAGGTCGGCCACGACCTCCCGGTAGACCGGGATGAGGTTGTAGCCCTCCTGCGCCAGGCGTTTGAACTCTTCGACCGTCGGAACGTAGTCCGCCATCGCTCACTTTCCTTCGTGGACATGAAAATAGCCCCGCTCCTCATAACAAGGGGCGGGGCTACCGCGGTGCCACCCTTACTTCTCCCTTCGGCCTTCCGGAGGGACTCTAACCGGCACGTCCGCCCTGGAGCGGGTTATGCCGTCCGCCTGTAACGGGGCGGTCCCGTCGGCACCTACCTCCTGCCATCGCAGGTTTCGGGCCGAGGCTCAGGGGTCCATTCGGCCTTCGCGCAGGCACCGGTTCTCACCAAACCCGGCTCTCTGAAGCCCCGCCAGAAGGAGTACTACTCCCCATCCCAGCCTGTAACAGAACGATTATCCGGCAGCGGGCCTCTGGGTGTCAATCGCGGAGAGGGCGTCCTCAGTCGGTATCTCCAGTCCACTTTAGCTTGACCTTCAACTCGTTGAGGCGATGCCAACCCAAGTGCTTCTCATGCTGAAGACGCCCCACCACAATGCCAGGAGCGATTCCTTGTTGTTCAGAGAACGTCCGAACTGCGCCTGACGTGAAATCGCCTACAGCGACGAACTGTGCCCAATCCCGGTGGTGTACGAGGAAATCAGCCGCCCACTTGTCTGCTTCAACTTCGGCCTCCGTCGGCCGCCCGTTTGCTTCATGGACGAAGGCGTGCTTCTTGCTATGCAGAAGCAGGTGCGCCGCTTCATGAAACAAGCTGAACCATAGCTGATCATCACTTAAGTAGCGCGCCGTAAGGTGGATGGCTGCTTTGTCAGGGTGCAACCAACGACTTGCGCCACTCAGAGCCGTCCTTCCTAGAGGCTTGACGATTGTCAATGCTACGCCAGCTCCTTGGCAAAGGTGTTGCGCTTCTCTCAGAGTTGCAGACGAAGGGTGGGCCGTAAGACTTCGGACGCGGACCAATGCTCGCCTGAACTGCACTTCGTTGTAGCCTGGGCATTCCATTCGTTCGGCTTCTATCTCTCCCAAACGGAGCCACGTCGCGAGTACTGCCGAGTCGCTCCTGAAACTCGGCGAGTGCCTGTAAGCGACATTCGCCAACTGGCGGTTCTCCCAAGCCTCTCTCGATCCAACGCCGAAGAACGAGAGTAGCTCCAGCACACTCTCCTCCGGGGAAGATGGCTTCGCAATCGCCTTGCGCCTCACGAGTTCAGCTACCGGAAATCGCTCCGCCCACTCCATCGCCTTTGCAGTTTTCTGTCTCTCCGCCTCACGTGCGCGGTGAAGTCGGTAATCAGACTCAATGCCTAACCAGATACTCGCGTCCACACCTAGCACTCGCTGGAATTGGAGTGCTGTGCTGGGTTCAACCGGTGCATCCCCCGAGATTATCTGGCTAATCAGTTTCGGCGACCTTCCGCACCGGCGGGCGAATTCCGCTTGCGATATCCGCTGCGCATCCAGTCGCTCGGCGAGCATCCAGCCGGGCGGCACGGCATAATCGGGCTGGTACTGATTGGCGGTTGCACTCATCACGCCACCTCCTAGTGATAGTCAACGACGCCGATTATCGTAATCGCAGTCACTCCATCAGTATCGATGCCTCCATCTTCTCGAAGCGGGATTGGGGCGTGGTCTGGCTCAAATATAAGCCGATGCGGGTGAACCAGGTCGACCGCGTATTGCCCTCTGCGTTGACCGGTAAGCAGATGCCGCCGTTCAGGTCGAGTCGTCGGGGACAAACGTCAGCGTCCGGGCGTTCTTAAGAACGGCGAGCCGTGTCATGATGACTCTTGCCATGCGCTCACCGTACTCTTGCTTAAGCGCCTTCTCCGAGTTGAAGGTCTTCGCAAGCCTGCTGGTCCTGAAGGAGATATCCACGCATTCCGTCGGGAGCACGTTACCTATCAGGTAACATCATACGTCCTGCCGGCTGTGAATTCAAGGTCAATCGCGGGGCGAGCAACTCTACTGTGCGTGAGATGCGCCGCTCGCAGCGAGCAGGGCGTCGCGACGGGCGCTGGCCCCGGGTCATCCGCCGGCAGAAACACAACCCCGACCGCGAGGTCGTCGTCGTTCGTGACCGCGACGCCGAAGCGGGTGGCCTCAGCCACAAAGAGGGCCGTGGGTATCTGCGTCAGTACCCCGGCGCCGTCTCCCGTCTTCGCGTCAGCCGAAACAGCGCCCCGGTGCGTCAGATTCACGACCGCTTCGAGCGCCTTGTCGAGCACGAGGCGGCTCTTGTTGCCGTTGATGTCGGCAACGAAACCTACGCCGCACGCATCGTGCTCGAAACGTGGGTCGTACAGTTGTGCGCTTTGTTGATGGGTCGTACATCGGTTACAGGGCTGCCCTCTGGTGAGCAGCCTTGTCCTTACAGGATGGGCAGGTACCGCTTCATCTCGTAGTCGGTGACCGCGAATCGGTACCCGTCCCACTCGATACGCTTGTTCTCGAGTAACGAGTTGAACGTGTGCTCCCCGAGCGCCTCTCGGAGCACCGCGCTCCCCTCCGCTTCTTCGAGCGCCTCGTACAAGCTGCCAGGTAGACGGCGGATGCCGAGTTTCGAGCGCTCCGCCTCCGAGAGCGCATCCACGTCCACGTCCGTGGAATCCATCAACGGGTATGCGTTCCGCACGCCTGCGAGACCGGCCGTAAGGATCGCGGCGAACGCAAGGTATGGATTGCACGCGGGGTCGGGCAGGCGGAACTCGATGCGGACCGAGGCCTCCTTCCCCGGACGATACGCCGGTATCCGCACGAGGTTGGAGCGGTTGACCGCCGCCCACGTCGCGTAGATCGGGGCCTCGTAGCCGGGCGTGAGCCGCTTGTAGGAGTTGACCCACTGATTGCACACGCAAGCGATCTCGCCCGCGTGCTGTAGAAGGCCCGCGATGAAATGCCGGCCCGTCGATGAGAGTTTGTGCTCTCCCTCCGGATCGTAGAAGGCGTTCTCCCCGCCCTGGAAGAGTGACATGTTGATGTGCATCCCGCTCCCGTTCTGGTGTTCGAAGGGCTTGGGCATGAACGTCGCGTATACCTGATGCCCCATCGCCACTTCCTTCACCACCAGGCGGTACGTCATCACCGCATCGGCCATCGTCAGCGCGTCCGTGTGGCGCAGGTCTATCTCGTGCTGGCCGTGCGCCACCTCGTGGTGGCTGTACTCCACGGGGATACCCATATCTTCGAGCGAGAGCACTGTCTGCCGCCTGAGGTCTGCGCCCTTATCCAGCGTGGTCGTCAGGTCGAAGTAGCCTCCCGCGTCGAGCGGTTCCGGTTCTTCGGTCGACTTCAGGTAGAAGTGTTCCATCTCAGGGCCAACCTGGAACTCGTAGCCCTGCTGAGCCGCGCGCTCCAGCGCCACCTTCAGAACATAGCGAGGGTCGCCCTCGAATGGCTCCCCTGAGGGACGCAGCACGTCGCAGAACATGCGGGCAACGGCGTTCTGGCGCGGACGCCACGGGAGTATCGAGAACGTCGTCGGGTCCGGCATCGCAACCATGTCGCTCTCGTCACGGCGCGCGAAACCCTGCACTGTGGAGCCGTCGAAAGCCATGCCATATTCCAACGCTCCTTCGAGCTCCGCTTCCGTGATAGCGAAACCCTTGAGCGTCCCCAGGATGTCAGTGAACCAGAGGCGGATGAACTTGACGTCGTTCTCCTTGGCAGTGCGGAGGACGTACTGCCGCGCCTCGTGGTCGCGGGCTGTTACCATGGCCCGCCTCCTCCCAGACCCAACGCCTGATGCGCGGTAAAGCGGTAAATAGGAAACCGGGGTACGGTACCCCGGCGCATCCACCAATCGTAGAGTGTCCGGGCGCGAGCGTCAATAGTGTTGTGAACTACATCACAAAAGCAGCGCGCGGTCTCGTTCAGTCTGCGGCCGCTATCTGGCCCAATGCGCTCTGCGCGGCAGCGAGGCGAGCAACCGGAACCCGGAACGGCGAAGCGCTCACGTAGTTCAGCCCCAACTCGTTGCAGAACGCCACGCTCCGAGGGTCGCCCCCATGCTCTCCGCATATGCCTATCGGAAAGTCCGGATCGACCTCGCGCGCAGCTTCGGTCGCCATCCGCATCAGTTTTCCCACGCCACTGGTATCGAGCGTGTTGAACGGGTTGCGCGGCAGGATCTCCGTCTCGACGTAGTGGTTCAGGAACTTGCTCTCCGCGTCGTCCCTGCTGAAAGCGAACGTCATCTGCGTCAGGTCGTTCGATCCGAACGAGAAGAACTCCGCCTCGGTCGCCACCTCGTCAGCCGTCAGCGCCGCCCGGGGCACCTCGATCATCGTCCCGAACAGGTACGTCACGTATATCCCGAGCGCCTCACGAGTCTTGCTGGCCACCGCCCGCAGCCGGGGCCGGAGCCACTTCAACTCGTTCACGTGCGAGACGATGGGAATCATGATCTCCGCCCGCACCGCGGAGCCTTCCTCGGCAAGGCGGCAGCCGGCCGTGACTATCGCCCGCACCTGCATCTCGTATATCTCGGGCATCGTCAGGCCGACGCGGCAACCCCGGTGGCCCAGCATCGGGTTCGACTCCCGCAGGTGCGCCACGAGTTCGAGCGTCCGCTCTTTCTCCTCCAACTCCGCGCGCAGACCCTCTTCATCGGCTTGCTGAGGAAGGGACACCCGCTCCGAGAGCCAGTCCATCACGCGCTTGCCCACTGTGAGCTTCTCCAGTTCGGCAGCCGAGCGGTTGACCATGTCGCGGCCCTTGTTCAGCCACGCCTCCATCCGGTTGTCACTCTCGATGCGGCGCGTCAGTTCAGCTACTTCCTGCACCAGCTCCCCGTAGTCCGGCAGGAACTCGTGCAGCGGGGCGTCCAGCAGCCGGATCACGACCGGCAGGCCCTCCATCGCCTTGAAGATCCCGTAGAAGTCCTCGGTCTGGAACCGCTCCAGTTCGGCCAGTTCCGCGTGGAAGCCCTGGACCGCCTCGGACGATTCACACTGCGCCGTCGCTTCCTCCAGCCGGTTCTGCATCGCCTCGCGTCCGGATGCGGGCGCGTTCTCGAGCGCCTCCTCCAACTCGCTCACCCGGCGGATCAACTGCGACGCCTCGGGCCCGATCGCCAGCAGACGCCGGATGTGCCGCAGCCGCTCCTCTGCGAAGAACATGTGCTCCGTGCGACACAGGCCGATGCCCTCCGCGCCGTTCGCTCGCGCACGATGCGCGTCCTCCGGAGTGTCCGCGTTCGCCCACACCTGCAACCGGCGGACCCCGTCCGCCCAGCCGAGCAGCGTGTTCAGCTCTGCGAGCTCCCCCGGCTTCGGCGCGACCGCTTCGATGTCTCCAACGAATATCTCGCCCGTTGCGCCGTCGAGGCTGATGACGTCGCCCTCCGCGATGGACTTCCCGCGCGCCGTGGCGCGTCCGTCCGCCTCGAAGCGCAACTCCTCGCAACCGACAACGCACGGCTTTCCCAGCCCGCGTGTGACGACCGCCGCGTGGCTCGTCATCCCACCCCGGCTCGTGAGCACGCCATTTGCCTTGATGATGCCGTGCACGTCGTCGGGACTCGTCTCCTGACGCACCAGGATCACCGGTTGGCCGCCATCCGCGATCGCCGCAACCCGGTCTGGGTCCATCACAACAACCCCGGACGCCGCTCCCGGTGACGCTCCAACCCCCTCAGCCAGGAGACGTCCTTCCTTCACCGCTGCCGCCTTCGCTTCAGCCACGAAGTGGGGCATGAGCACAGCAGAAACCTCGCCTGCCTCCACTCGCCCCAATGCCTGTTCCTGTGTCAGCACGCCCTCCGATACCAGCTCCACCGCTATCCGCACCGCTGCCGACGCCGTCCGCTTGGCGGAGCGCGTCTGAAGGATGTACAGCTTCCCCCGCTCCACCGTGAACTCGATGTCCTGCACGTCCTTGTAATGCGCCTCCAACTGGCGCGCCGTCTGATCTATCTGGCCGTAGATCTCCGGCCATGCCGTATGCAGGGTCTGGATACGCTGAGGCGTGCGTATCCCCGCTACAACATCCTCCCCCTGGGCATTCGGCAGGAATTCGCCGTACAGTCCGCGCTCGCCGCTGCCGGGGTTGCGGGAGAAGAGCACGCCCGTGCCGCTGTCGTCCCCCAGGTTGCCGAACACCATCGCCATGATGACGCACGCGGTGCCCATGTTGTGGGAGATGCCCTGGAACTCGCGGTAGGTGATCGCGCGCGGGTTGTTCCACGAGTTGAACACCGCCTCCACTGCCGCCTTGAGCAACACCCAGGGGTCGTCCGAGAGCGGCTCTCCGGTCGCCTCCTGGATGATTCCCTTGAACTCGCCGATGAGCTCTTGCAGCGCTTCGGGCTGCAGTTCATAGTCGAATTCGGCGCCTGCGCGTTTCTTCGCACCCTCCAGCGCGGTCTCGAAACGGGCCTTGGGGATGCCCAGCACCACATCGCCGAAGCCCTGTATCAGCCGTCGGAAGGCGTCCAGGGCGGGGCGTTCGTCGCCCATCATCTTCGCCAGGCCCGCAACCGTCGTGTCTGTCACACCCATGTTGAGGATGGTGTCCATCATCCCGGGCAAGGAGACGGGAGCCCCCGAGCGGACCGAGACCACCAGCGGGTTGTCCACGGCGCCGAACAGGCGGCCTGTCTGCTCTTCCAGCATGTGAACGTGCCGGCCTATCTCGTCCCACAGGCCGTCGGGAAAGCGCCGTCCCTGTCGAAAATACTCCAGCGACGTCTCCGTCGTAATCACGAATCCCGGAGGCACCGGAACGCCGATGCGAGCCATCTCGCTCGCATGCGCTCCCTTCCCCCCGAGAAGGCTCACCATGTCTGCGCCGCCCTCCGCGAGGCGGTACACCATCTTCCCGGACATCGTCGCCGTCATTACCGAACCCCCACGAAACCAGCTCGAAAGTTACGGCCTCCCGCCGGTCACGCCAACGGGCGATGCTAGCACAAGGCCGCTGGCCGGTCTATGCGTGCTCTCCCTGCGCGCTGCCGGGCACGCTTTCCGCGTATACCCCCCGATAGGTCGCAGGGAGCAACGCAGCGATGCGACCCATCACCTCCTCCGTCGCAGCCTGCAACTGCGCCCTGTCAAGCCGTCCCTCCGAGCGCTGCAGCGAGAACGGTTCCCCGATCGTCACGTGCAGTCTCTGAAAATGGAACGCAATCCGGAACATGCCCTCGATGCGCTCAGTTCCCGTGATCGCCACTGGGAGGATCGGTGCGCCGGACGACAACGCAAGGTACGCCAACCCGTCTGTCGCTCTGCGCAGCCCGCCGGGGCTCCGCGTTCCTTCCGGGAAGATCAGCATCGCCTTGCCGCTGTCCAGTGTGCGCCGCGCCCATTTCAGCGCATCCACGTCGCGTCCGTCGCGGTCCACCGGATAGACGTGCACGGCGCGGAGCAGGTACGAGACAACTGGCCCCCAGAACAGCGAGCGCTTCGCCATGAAGAAGATCGGCCGCGGGATCGCATACACCATCACCGGCGGGTCCGCGTTGCTTTGGTGGTTCGCGACGATGATCAGAGGCCCGCTCCGGGGCACGTGCTCCTGTCCCATGACCCGGATGCTCCCGAACGTCGGGATGAAGATGCGGGAGAGCACCCGCCCCAGTCGGTACCAGCAGTCGAGCGGGAAGCCGGTCACTCGTCCTCCTCTGTGCCCAGGGCTGCCGATACACGCTCAACGACACCTGTAACGTCGAGTCCGTCTGTGACGATGCGCCAAGCGTCTTCTGCCACCCGCAACGGCGAGTCTTCACGGCCTGAGTCGATCGTGTCCCGCAGCTCGAGGTTCCGCAGCACTTCCGCCTCAGAGCGTGCCTGCTCCGTTCCCATCAGTTCCCTGAACCGTCTGCGCGCCCGCTCCTCAGGCGATGCGTCCAGATACACCTTGGCCGCGTCTGGAAGCACTTGCGTCCCGATATCCCGCCCCACCATTACGACATCTCCCCCTTTCGCGGTCGCGCGCTGCTGCGCGACCATAGCCCTGCGGACCCCTCCGATCTTCGCTACCGCGGATACCGCGGCATCGACTTCAGGGGCACGCAGACGGGAGGTAACGTCGACACCGTCAACCGACACGCTCTGGCCACCGTCGCCGAGGCGGACGACCATCGCATCCGCGAGCCGGGTGAGCGCGGCCTCGTCGTCCAGCGGGGTGGCGGCGTAGAGCGCGGCGATGGTGACCGCGCGGTAGTAAACGCCCGTGTCCACGAAGGCGTAGCCCAGCCGACGCGCCAATTCGCGGCCCACGGTCGTTTTGCCGGAGGCAACGGGGCCGTCTATCGCGATGACAGAGGGGTAATGCACGACGAAGATACTACAGCGGGCTGCAAGCAGGCGCACAAACGCCCCCGCAGGCGTACAACCAACCACAATATGTTGTGTTATTACTTTGACCAAGGTGCCATTATCTGGTAGAATTAGGAGTGTATCCACGCCTGCGTGTCTCGCAGGCAAGACCCAACAGCCCCGGGAGCCTTGAACGCATCATGGTCAAACAACAGGAAGCCCGGTACACCGCAAGCGACATCCAGGTCCTCGAAGGGCTGGAGGCCGTTCGCCGGCGGCCCGGCATGTACATCGGCAGCACCGACCAGCGTGGCCTCCACCATCTCGTGTACGAGATCGTGGACAACGCCATCGACGAGGCCATGGCCGACTATTGCGATCATGTCCTCGTCACGCTCCACGAAGACAACTCCGTCTCCGTCCGCGACAACGGTCGCGGCATCCCCACAGACCTGCACGCAACCACCGGCAGGCCCGCCCTCGAAACCATCATGACCACCCTCCACGCAGGCGGGAAGTTCGGCGGCGGAGCCTACAAGGTCTCCGGCGGCCTCCACGGCGTGGGGGCGTCTGTCGTCAATGCCCTCTCGGAGTCGATGCGCGTCGAGGTCCGCCGCGACGGCCAAGTCCACTCGCAGGAATTCGAGCGCGGCATCCCGCTTCACGACGTGGTGGACGAAGGCCCCATCCCGGAGAACGCTTCCTTCCAGAACGGTACCCTCGTCCGCTTCATGGCCGACACCGAGGTTTTCGGCCCCCCCAACTACGACCGCGACGCGCTCATCCAGCGCTTCCGCGAGATGGCCTACCTCAACAAGGGTATCTGGCTCTCCTTCGCCTCCGAGGCGCACCCCGACGCTGACCGTACCTTCTACTTCGAAGGCGGCATCGCCAGCTTCGTCAAACAGCTCAACCAGAACCGCGAGGTCCTCCAGGACGAGCCCTTCTACTACGAAGAGAAGACCGACCACGCGATGGTCGAGGTCGCCCTCCAGTACAACACGGGCTTCTACGAGTCCACCCTCGCATTCGCCAACTGCATCAACACCGCCGATGGCGGCACGCACCTCGTCGGCTTCCGCGCCGGACTCACCCGCGCCATCAACAACTACGCCAAGAAGAGCAAACTCGTCAAAGAGGATGTCGCCAACTTCAGCGGCGACGACGTGCGCGAGGGCCTCACCGCTATCGTTAGCGTTCGGCTCGAAGAACCCCAATTCGAAGGCCAGACCAAGGGCAAGCTCGGCAACGCCGAAACCAAGACCGCCGTCGAGCAGACCCTCGTACAGCGTCTCGAGTACTACCTGGAGGAGCACCCGCAGGAGGCCCGGCGCGTCATCGACAAGTGCCTCACCTCCCAGCGCGCCCGCGAGGCCGCGCGAAAGGCGCGGGACCTCGTCATCCGCAAGAACGCCATGGACGGCGGCTCGCTGCCCGGCAAGCTCGCCGACTGTGCCGAGCGCAATCCTGAACTATGCGAGATCTACGTCGTGGAGGGCGACTCTGCGGGCGGCTCCGCAAAGATGGGGCGCGACCGCCGCACGCAGGCCATCCTCCCACTCAGGGGCAAGATCCTCAACGTGGAGAAGGCCCGCCCGGACAAGATGCTCGCACACGAGGAGATACGCGCCCTCATCACCGCGCTCGGGGCAGGCCTCGGCGAGGACTTCAACCTCCCCAAGCTCCGCTACCACACGGTCATCATCATGACCGACGCCGACGTGGACGGCGCGCACATCCGGACGCTCCTCCTCACCTTCTTCTTCCGCAACATGCGCCAACTCATCGACGGAGGGCACCTCTACATCGCCCAGCCGCCCCTCTACCGCACCTCGCGCGGCAGGTCGGTCGAATACAAGTATTCCGAAGCCGAGAAGGACACCTGGCTCGCGAAGCAACTCTTCGGGCGGCTCTCCATTCAGTCCAGCGACGGCGCCGTCTCCCTCTCCGGCCCGAAGATCCAAGGGCTCGTCAACCGCCTCAAGGAATTTGAGAACTGGACGCGCCCGCTCTCCAGCCTCGGCCTCGCTCCGGAACTGGTAGGAACTTTCCTGCAAGGCGCAGAGCACGGGGCATACCGCCTCTCGTTCGAGGGGGAGCACACCGTGGACGCCGTCGTGGACTGGCTAACCGCGCAGGGGTTCGAGTGCAGGAAGGTCGTCAACAAGCGCAAGAAGGAGTACTTCATCGAGGCGCCCGGCCACGGCACCATCAACGTGCCCCGCGTTCTCGAGTCCGCCATGGCCCACCGAGCCCAGCAACTCTTCCCACAGATGGCACAGTGGGTGAACGGCCACACCTACATGGTGTCCCGGCGCGACAACGAGGTCGCTACGGGTGTGCCCTGGCACGACCTCGCGCATGTGCTCGAACGCAACTCCGAACGGCAGGGCATCGGCCTCCAGCGCTACAAGGGGCTTGGTGAGATGAACCCGGACCAGCTCTGGGAAACCACCATGAACCCCGCCACGCGCACGCTGCTCAGGGTAACCGTAGCGGACGCCGCGGACGCCGATAACGCCTTCACGGAACTCATGGGCGATCTCGTCGGCCCGCGCAAGGAGTGGATCCAGACCCACGCCCGTCAGGTCAAGAACCTCGACGTCTAACGCGCCGCGTGGCGCGTCACGCCACGCGCACCTGCCCTTCGTCGTCCCCCACCAGGATCGTGTGGAAAGCGTACCCTTCGGCCTGTAGGCGCTCGCTGCCCCCCTGCCTGCGGTCGAGGATGCACGCCACCAGGACCACCTCGTGCCCAGCGGCTTCCGCGGCCTCTATCGCCATGTAAAGCGACCCCGCCGTCGAGCACGCATCGTCCACGATCGCCACCCGCGTTCCTGCCGGTATCGGCCCTTCGACCGCCTTTCCCATCCCGTAGTCCTTGGCCTCTTTCCGCACGAAGAATCCGGGCACTGGTTCGCCGCCGTCCTGCCCGCTCAGCATGGCTATCTCCGTCACCATTGGAACTGCCGCCACCGCGGGCCCTCCCACCGCCGACGCGCCGGCGGTCCGTATGGCCGGCAACAACGCCCGCGCCACCAGGTTCGCACCTCTCGGAGAGAGTGTCAGGAGGCGGCCGTCGAAGTAGTATTTGCTCGTCTGGCCCGATGTCAGCACGAACTCCCCATACAGAAGCGCATCCAGCTCTTTCGCCAGCTCCAGTATCTCCTCCGCAAGTCCGCTGCCCTTGTCCGTCATGCGTTGTGTCCTCCAGAAAGGGGTCGCGCCTCCCGTACCCCTCGGTATAGACGATGCTTTTCTATGTACTCGCCCACCACATCGGGCACGAGGTAGCGCACTGGCTCCCCATGACTCATCCGGCGGCGAAGTTCCGTCCCGCTGATCTCGATGAGGGGCATATGCACGACCATCACCCGCTCCGCGGCAGCGGCGTCTATCGCTGTCAGCGCTTCGAATTCGACCGTCCCGTGACCGGGCCGGAGCGCCACCACCAGGCGAACCTGTTCCAGGATGCGCTTCGGTTCCTTCCACCGCGCCATCGTATGCAGCGTGTCCGCGCCCATGATGAATAACAGTTCGTCGCCGGCCATTGGTCCCGCACGTAACGCATCGAGCGTATCCACGGTGTACGTCTCTCCCGGCCTGTCCATCTCGATGGTGGACAGCTGGAACGCAGGATTCCCCGCTATCGCCAGTTCCACCATCGCTTGCCGGTGCTCGCGGGCGGTGATCGGCTCCCCTCGCTTCATCCACGGCAGCCCGGTCGGTATGAACCACACCTCGTCCAGGCCCAGTCGCCACAGCACCTCCTGCGCAAGGATGAGGTGCCCTGTATGGATCGGGTCGAACGTGCCGCCCAGGATGCCTCTGCGCACGCCTTCTACTCCCACTCCATCTCGACTTCACCGATGCGTACCGTATCTCCCGGCGCGACGCCCGCCTTCTCCAACGCCCCGATCACCCCAAGCCGGCCCAATTCCCGGTGGAACTGCAGCCGGGCCCGCCAGTTGCTGAGGTCTACGACGTCCAACATGCGCTCCGCCACCGCACACGCCACGGCGAATCGCTCTCCATCGCTGGTGACGCTCAGCGCGGACCCTCTTCGCTCCATCCGCGGTACAGCCACCGTCTCCTTCGTCTCTCCGGTATCGGGCGGCACGAGCGACGCCACCCGGCGCATCAACTCCCGTACTCCCTCTCCGGTAACCGCCGCGATTGCCACAGGCGTCATTCCCGCTACCGCGGCCAGTGCCGCCTTCTGCTCCTCGTAGTGCTCCCGGGCCTCGGGGACGTCCATCTTCGTCACCGCCACTACGCAGGATTTCTCGGCCAGCCCTGCTCCATAGGACGCAACCTCCTGCCGTATCGTCTCATACTCAGCTGCCAGGTCCTCCGCCATCCCGTCCACCAAGTGCACGAATACTCGCGCCCGTTCACAGTGGCGGAGGAACTCCAACCCAAGACCTCGGCCTTCATGCGCTCCCTCGATGAGACCCGGCACATCCAGCACAACGAGCGCCCGTTCGCCCACCTGCGCCATACCGAACCCGGGCTCCAGGGTTGTGAACGGGTAGTCGGCAATCTTCGGCTTCGCCCGTGACACCACGCTAAGCAACGTCGACTTCCCTGCATTCGGCACGCCGATCAGCGCAACGTCCGCCAGCAGCTTGACTTCCAACTCTATATCGCGCTCCTCCCCTAGCTCTCCACCAAGGGCGATAAGCGGCTCCTGGTTCGTTGAACTGGCGAAGTGCACATTCCCCAAGCCGCCATGCCCCCCATACACCACCACTGCCTCCGCCCCTTCCACGGCAAGTTCCGTCAGAAACACGCGCCCTTCCTCAGACGTCTCCCACACAACGGTACCTACCGGAAGCTCCACCACAGTCCGCTTCCCCTTCCTCCCCGTACGTTGCCGACCTCTGCCTGGGACACCCGACTCTCCGACGATTCGCCGCACACCCTCCAGATGTCCGAGCGTCCGAACATTTCCCACAGCTCGACAGACGACTGCTCCTCCCTCTCCTCCATCGCCACCATCAGGTCCGCCGCGAGGACGGAACTTCTCTCTCAAGAAGCTCACAGATCCATTCCCTCCCCGTCCTCCGACGGTGGTTAATGTTCTCTTGTCAATCATGATGTATATCAGTATAGGAGATAGAGGTCCCGTCGCCGGTGGAGAGGATGCCTGTGGGGAAAATAATGGGGAGGGACATGAGTTCCGCGGCCTGATGGCGTACTTAGGCAGGTGTGGAGAGTTGTTGTGGGGACTCCTCGTCTGAGAGGGAAGCGCGGATTATTGCGACTGCCGCGGTGGCAGTGGCGTCGGTTTGCAGCCGGTCGGTCATGCGCCGTAGGCCGTAGATGATTGTTGTTCGCTCGCGGTTTCCGAGCCGCGTCCCGATTTCCTCCGGCGATAGGCCTAACAGCGTGTGCAGGAGGTGCATGGCTGTCTGACGTGCGGTGGATGCCTCTCGGTCCCGCCGGGGCCCTTCGAGTGCTGACGTGGGGAGGCCGTAATATCGAGCGACCGCCGCCAGGGTGGAGTCTGGGGAAAGATGGGTATCAGTTGTGGAGAGATGTGCAGCCAGTGCCTGCCGCGCGAGATGGGGTGTGATGCGGTGTCCGGTGAGGTCGGCCAGGGCCAAGAGGCGGGTGAGTGCTCCCTTGAGGACGTGGCCGTTGGCGTTGAGGCGTTCGGCGATGAATGAGGAGACATCCGTGTGGAGTTCCATCCCGGCTTGTTGGGCGAATGCGTGCAATAACGCGATGCGCGATTCCAGACTTGGTGAGGCGAGGTCTGCCTGTAGACCTGCCGCCAAACGTGACTGGAGCCGCTTCTCGATGGTGATGGACAGGGCAGGCCGATCGCTCGCGAGAACGATCTGGCTGCCTCGTTTGCGGAGCGCGTCGAGCGTGTGCAGCAGCCCTTCCTGGATGCGGGCGCTCTTCCCCTCGAACGCATGGACGTCGTCCAGCAGCAACATGTCGACGCCCCAGTAGCGTTCCCGGAAAGCCTTGGTTCGCTTCTCCCGCATCGCCGCAAGGTAGGCGTTGGTCAGGTCTTCGGCGGTTGTGTACTCCACGGATAGCCCGGTGGCATACGCTCGATGGCCGATCGCGAGCAGAAGGTGCGTCTTGCCCAGACCTACGCCGCCGTAGATGAACAGGGGGTTGTAGGCTGACCCGGGAGCGCGGGCCACTGCCAGCGCCGCGGCATGGGCCAATTGGTTCTCTGGGAGCGAGACGAACGAATCGAACGTCTCCGTTGAAGAGAGCGTGCTGTTGGGCGGGAGTTCTTGGTTCAGCGGAGCCTTCGCTCCTCCGGGTGCCGCCTCCGCCGAGATAGTGGCCCATAGTGCGAACCGCACGCTGACAGGGCCGGAGGCGATTGCCGATGCGGTCGCGTCTGCCAGCCCCTGCATCCGGCCTTCCAGCCATGCGACAGCGAACGCCGTCGGGGCTGACACGGTCAGGGCCCCGTCTGCCAGGACCTCTCCGCTGGTCCCGGCGAGCCATGTGTCGAAAGTAGCCTTTGGCGTCTGCAACTGCAGTCTGCCAAGGACGGCTTCCCATAGGCGGCGTGCTGAACTGTCCGTCAAGAGCGGCGGTCCTTTTCTGGGGCTGGTTGAAACCGGCGGGTGGACTGCAGGGCTCTGGGAGAGCGCGCGTGACGCCGTCCGGTGAAGGGACAGCAATCTACCATCGAACGGGTCGTTGGCCATCCGCTCAAATCGGCGGGATTCCCACTACAATCTCACTTGCAAAACTGCCTGCGAGCCTGCCATCGCATCGTGGCCTAATCCCCGCTTGGCAGCCCGCCGTGGCCTGCTAGGCTGCTAGAATTACTCGTATGGAACCGCTGCGTATCGTCTTTATGGGGTCACCCCAGCCTGCCGTGGCAGTCCTCGATGCTGCCGTCGGAGTCGCTGGTGCGAACGGCTGGGTGGTGGTTGCAGCCTACACGGCGCCGGATAAGCCGGAGGGGCGCGGACGCCGCATGTCGTCGTCGCCCGTTCGCCGCAGGGCGGAGGAGCTGGGCATTCCCGTACTCACTCCCAAACGCCTGACTGTGCAGGAAGAACAGGAGCGGTTCCGTGCGCTGCGCGCCGACTTGGTTGTCCTTGCGGCATACGGACTGCTCCTTCCGGCGCCGTTCCTCTTCGAACCGGCGCACGGCGCGGTGAACGTCCACCCCTCGCTGCTGCCGCGCCACCGGGGCGCGGCGCCCGTGACCGCGGCGATCCTCGAGGGCGACCTGGAAGCGGGCGTGACGTTGATGGCCATGGACGAAGGATTGGACACCGGGCCTACCCTCGCCTGGCGGAGCCTTCCCCTTGCTGGCGATGAGCGGACCCCGGCGCTCACGGAGCGGTTGTTCACCCTGGGAGGCGAGATGCTGATTGAGATGCTGCCGCTCTATGTTGCGGGAGAGACGGCGCCCGTACCCCAGCCTGACGAAGGTGCAACCTACGCCCCTCGCATGACGAAGGCCGACGGCCTGATCGACTGGGGCGAACCCGCAGGCCTCATTGAACGCAAGGTGCGCGCCTACGACCCCTGGCCGGGCACGGCGACCGTGTGGGAGGGAAAGCGGCTGGCGATCACCGCGGCGATAGTGGATGCGGGAGGAGAACGCCTCACGCCCGGTGAGGTGGCAACGTATGGGGATGCCGTCCTCGTGGGAACGGGCAGAGGGGCCCTGCGTCTGCTCCGCGTCAAGATGGAGGGGCGCCCGGAGGTGGGGGCCACAGAGTTCCTGAGGGGTCGTCCGGCCTTCGCTCGAGCGCGGTTGGTGCTCTGAACGGGCGCTATGCGGAGGAGGCCTCTCCTCCCGAGGCGGGACTCTCTCCGGTGCTCCCGGAGGCTGCCGCTGCGGCCTCTTCTGCTGCTTCCTCTTCTTCCTCAGCTGCTGCCCCGTGCGCAATGATGCGCGCCACGTAAGCGCCCGGGTCGGTTACCATCGTGACACCGGCGGGGAGCTTCAGAGCGCCTGCGAGGATAACTGAGTCAGGCTCGCTGAGAGCGGCGAGGTCTACGATGACCGCGTGTGGGATGTCGGTCGGCAGCGCCTCTACCGCTATCTCGTGGAGGTCCTCTGAGAGGATCGCGTCTGCTGCTCGCGCGCCGATGGCCTCACCCTCGAAGTGCAGCGGCACCATGGCATGGATGCGCTGCGTCCGAGAAACGCGGAACAGGTCGACGTGGAGCAGACGCTCGCTGACAGGGTGGCGCTGCACGTGCTGGACCATGACGAAGTGTTCGTCGCCGCCGACCTGCACCGTCAGTGGGCTCGTCTGCCCGACGGCCCCCAGGGCGTGCACGAGGTTGTACGTGTCCGACTGCAATGAGAGTGAAGGACCGCCCGGACCATAGACATGGATCGGGGTGATGCCGGAGCGCCGGAGCGCCTTTACCTTCTTGCCGAGCGCTACGCGCTCCTCCGCGACGAGTCGTACTTCGTCCATGATGCGCCCTTCCATAAAGGTGCCCCGTCGTTCAACGGGGCTATGCAGAAGCATAGCAGACAGCGCCGTCTCCCGCCATACTTCACCTCGCCCCGGAAGGGTATTGTCGACTCCTTCAGTGGACTTTACCCTGTGTGGGCGGTATCATCGCTTCGTTAAGGCGGGTGACGCCTCGGTAGAGGGACGGCCATGCGTATCCCGATGAAGGTGGACTACGGAGTGAGGGCGCTGGTGGACCTCGCCGAACAGGCCGATGTCCGCCGTCCCGTCCGCACCGCGGACATCGCTGGACGCCAGAGCATACCTGAACCGTATCTGGACCAGGTGCTGACCACGCTCAACAAGTTCGGGCTCATCACGAGTCGCAGGGGACCGCAAGGCGGCCACGTCCTTGGGCGTGCGCCGGCCGACATCACCCTCGACGAGGTCGTCGCAACCCTCGATGGCCGCAACCCTCCGCTTGAGTGTATCGACGACGCCACAGAGTGCGCGCTGTCCGGCTGCTGCGCGCAGCGCGATATCTGGCGCGATGTCGAGGATGCGATCCACGCAGTCCTCACAACGACTACCATCGCCGACCTGGCCAGACGCCAGCAGGCCCGCACTGCATCGCCGTTGACCTTCGTATCCTGACACGGCGCGCCAGCAACCCCGGCGACTCCACGCTCTGCAGAGCGTGCTGTAACGAGAGGAGAAGAGATGACTGCAACCGCCCCCCAACTGACGCCTGAGCAGGTCAAACGTTACAGCAGACACATCATCATGCCGCAGATCGGCAGCCGCGGGCAGCGCAAGCTGATGGACGCGAAGGTGCTCGTTGTCGGCGCGGGCGGTCTCGGCGGGCCGGTGGCGCTCTACCTGGCCCTCGCTGGAGTCGGCACGATCGGGCTCGTCGACTTCGACGTGGTCGACCTGAGCAATCTCCAGCGGCAGGTCCTGCACAACACCGAGACGGTCGGCATGCCCAAGGTCGAGTCGGCCATCCAGACCCTCAACCGCTACAACCCTGACGTCAATGTCGTTCCTCACGAGTTCCCCATCAACTCCGAGAACGCCATGGATCTCATCGCGCAGTACGACATCGTCGTGAACGGCGCGGACAACTTCGCAACGCGCTACCTCGTAAACGACGCTGCGTATCTCAGTGGCAAGCCGATCGTGGACGGCAGCATCCTCATCTTCGATGGCCAGGTGTCCGTTTACGAACCCGGCAAGGGGTGCTACCGCTGCCTCTTCCCGGAGCCGCCCCCGCCTGGGCTCGTCCCAAACTGTGCGGAGGCCGGAGTCCTGGGCGCACTCACAGGCACCATTGGCAGCATCCAGGCGACAGAGGCGGTCAAGCTCATCCTCGGCGTCGGCGAAACTCTCACCGGCCGTCTGCTTCTCGTGGACGCGCTCAACATGGAGTTCCGCGTCGTCCGCGCGCGCCGCAACCCCGCGTGCCCGCTCTGCGGCGACAGTCCCACCGTGACCGAGCTCATCGACTACGAGGTGTTCTGCGGCCTCGCCCCGGCGCCTGACCAGGAGGGCGTTGCAGCGGCTCACTAGGCAGGCGCGGCCGCCGGCGCACCAGCGCAGCGGCGCGCAGGCAGGGGGATCGCACACGGCTATGCGCAGCGCCAACCTCATCGAGGCCATCGGGAATACCCCGCTCGTCGAGTTGCCTACCTTCAGCCCCGCTCCCGCTGTCCGCATCTTCGCGAAGCTGGAGGGTAACAATCCCACCGGCTCCGTGAAGGACAGGATCGCGCGCTCCATGGTGCAGGCCGCCTTGAAGGACGGCATACTCTCTCACGACAAGGTCCTCCTGGAGCCCACCAGCGGCAACACCGGTATCTCTCTTGCCATGGTGACCCACCGCCTCGGCTACCGGTTCACCGCGGTCATGCCGGACAACGTCAGCCCGGAGCGCAGCCAGCTCCTTGCCGCGTACGGCGCGGAGATCGTCTACTCGCCCGGAGAGGGCGGCTCCAACGGCTCCATCGCTCTGGCGCGGCAGATGGCCGCTGAGGATGAGCGCTACTGCATGCTCTACCAGTATGGAAACCCCGCGAACCCGCAGGCCCACTACGAGACGACCGCTCCGGAGATTATCCGGGACCTGCCGGAGGTGACGCACTTCGTCGCCGGGCTCGGCACGGGCGGTACGCTGATGGGCGTGGGCCGTCGTCTCAAGGAGTACAACCTGGCCGTAGAGATCATCGCCGCAGCCCCGGAGATAGACGACCGCATCCAGGGCCTCCGCAGTCTGGAAGAGGGGTTTGTCCCCCCCATACTGGACCTCTCCCTGTTGGACGGACGAATCATGGTCAGCGGTGAGGAGAGCTTCCGGAAAACTGCCGAGTTGCTGCACGGCGAGGGTGTCTTTGCCGGCGTCTCGTCTGGAGCCGTGCTCGCCGCCGCCCAGCGCATCGCTGCCCGCGTCTCGGAGGCGAACATTGTCTGCCTCTTCGCCGATGGTGGGTGGAAGTACCTCAGCACCGGCCTGTGGACGGTTGAGGACGGCGCGCGTCTGCGAGAGAAAGTGCAGGGCAAGGTCTGGTGGTAGATGCAAGCCCGTTCCGCGACCGCGCCGCAGCCTGGCGTGCCGAACTGACCGTAGGCATCTTGTACGACGCTCGCACGCCCAGCGCTGAACTCATGGAAAGCCTCGACCGCGAGGGCGTGCAGTTCGGCCCCGCGGACGAAGTGACCAATCCCCACGCCTTCGTCCTCGACCTCGTGGATGTGGACCGCCATCGGGCGGAGTCGACGTCTGGAACGTATGGCAAGAGCCTGCGTCCCGTCATCGCCGTGCTCGCGCGGAGCCACCTCCAGGCACCGGATCTGAGCATCGCTGCGGACGACTTCATCGTCGCCCCCTGGGAGACCGGCGAGCTCGCCCTTCGCATCAACAAGCTGCTGGAACGCAAGGCCCCGGCCGACGAACCCGGTGTCATCCGGGTCGGCGATTTGGTCATCAACCCCAGCCGTTACGACGTCTTCCTCGCGGGCAAACCGGTCGTCCTGGCGTTCAAGGAGTACGAGCTCCTCAAGCTCATGGCTGCCAACCCTGGCCGCGTGTACAGCCGCGAAACGCTGCTGGAGCAGGTCTGGAGCTACCAGTACTTCGGCGGCACCCGCACCGTGGACGTCCATATCCGCCGTCTCCGGAGCAAGATCGAGGACGCCTCGCACACGTTCATCGACACCGTCTGGAACGTCGGCTACCGCTTCCGCGGCTGAGCGTTATTCCCGCCTCGGCGGGAACAACGCAACATGGGGCGGGAAGAAGTTCCGTTCGTGGTGAGCCTGTCGAATCACGAGAACGGTCCTGCAGCTAACTTGCACGCATGGTGTACCATGTCTCCGTCGGCAAGGAGGGAGCGATGCCTCTGTACGAGTATGTCTGCGATAGCTGCGACTCCCGGTTCGAGCGCCTGCAGGCCATGTCCGCGGCCCACGTGGCGGGCTGCCCGGACTGCGGCGAAGAGGCGAAGCGCGTCCTCTCGCTGTTTGCCGCCCCCGTCGCTGTTGGCGCGGGCGCTGGCCCCTCGCCGGTCGGCCCCCTCAGCGGCGGTGCCTGCTGCGGAGGCGCGTGCGGCTGCGGCTAGCAGACCCCTTCCAGCAACGCTCGCGCCTCCTCCTCGTGCGCGCGTAAAACCCACAACCCGTGTGCGGTGAACTGGTTCTGCCCCAAACGAGCGTATCCCCCGTACTCCGGGCTCACCAGCGACTTCACTCCCGCCTCTTGCAGGATGCCCTCTGCCAACCGCGCCTCGAATTCGTTGGGATATACCCACAACCGCACGAGCCCCCTTCCGTCCACCTCTGCCGGCTCCCCGCCGCGCGCCAGCAGCTGCGCTGTCGTGCCGACCATCCACAGCGCTGCCGCCTCCAGCAGGATGAGCACGCCGATGAGCAGCGTGATGTCCCGCCAAAACCCGAACGGGAACACTTGCACGAGGTATTCGGTGCGCGGGTCGAACACCCAGTTCCCCTGCGGGAACCCGATGTAGTGGAACACGATGAACACCTGGTTGAACGCCACTGCGCTCAGCAGCCCCAGCACCAGTATCACCGCCGCTGTCAGCACAACCCCCCGCCGCAGCCACGAAGCTATGACGAGGTACGCTGCGCCGCGCAGACGCCACGCGGCCAGCAGCCCCAGCGCGACCAACACGATCGCCGATATCGATTGGACGCGGTAGACGCGCAGGAACAGCGCCTTCACGTCCGCCATGTGGGAGACTTCATTCTCGTTGAACAGCGTGCGCTGTACTCCGTGGACCCTTACCGTTACCGACAGCGGATCGTGGCTGCTGTTCGCGAAGTACTCCTGCACCTCCCGCCCCACATGGGCCAGGCCTTCCGGCGTGATGCCGGTCCGCTCGGACACCGAATGCCGCTCGAACAGTGCCTCGTACAGCGTCAGGCTCCCTGCCGAGCATCGCACCGTCGTCGTTACCAGTAGCAACCCCAGCGCCACCGGAGCGACCCACCCAGCGATGCGCCACGGCTCTTTCAGGATCGGGCCCATGTCTGGATTCTATCCCGTTGGGCCTCGGCTATAATCCATGCACCCACTCCCTGCGGAGCCTCCCTTGTCCGACGCCTTCGATACCCTTCTGGAAACGATGCGCCGCTTGCGCGACCCCGTCTCCGGCTGTCCCTGGGACCTTGAGCAGACCCACGACTCGCTCAGAGGCTCGCTGCTGGAGGAGACCTACGAGGCCCTCGATGCGATGGCCTCCGGCGAGCGCGCCGCGCTCGTTGAGGAACTCGGCGACCTCCTTCTCCACGTCATCTTCCACGCCCAGATCGGCGCGGATCAGGGCACGTTCACCATGGACGACGTCGCCGGCCAACTCAACGAGAAGCTCGTGCGCCGCCATCCCCACGTCTTTGAGGACAGCACCGCGCGCACCTCGGCCGAGGTGACCGGCCAATGGGAGCGCCTGAAGGCGGAGGAACGCTCCAGGAAGGGACAGGCCGATCGCTCCATGCTCGCCGGCGTCTCCCGCGCCATGCCGGCCCTCGCTTACGCGCACTCCGTCCTCAGCCGTGCCCGCCGGGCGGGATTCGACTGGGACGACCCGGACGCAATCTTCGACAAGGTGGCCGAGGAAGCCGCCGAGCTGCGCGCCACTGAAACGCCCACGCGCCGCGAGGAGGAGTTCGGCGACCTGCTCCTCGCGCTGGTTGGCGCGGCGCACCGCATGGACATAGACCCGGAGCAGGCGCTTCGCGGAGCGAACGACCGGTTCACCACGCGCTTCCAACACGTGGAGGAAGCCGCGCGCCGGGACGGTCGTACCCTCGCCGAGATGCCGACCGACGCCAAGCTGGCGCTCTGGGAACGCGCCAAATCTGCCGGATGAGAGAACCAACGACACCTGTCGGACGTAGAGCACACGGGGATACTGCCGCTTTGGTCGGCAGGCGCACTCACCAGTCCCGCTCACACGCGGTATAATCGTCAATTGGACGCTCGTTCGGAGCGTGCCGTAGAACAAACAACAGCGAGAGGTAACCGGAAGTATGCGTATCGGTCGTCTGCTATTTGTGCTTGCCACCCTCGTGCTTGCCATCGGCATGCACACCACCGCGGTACTCGCTCAACAGCCCACCGACGTGCGGCTCGACTCCGCCGTCCGCTCCCTGGAGATGGGCCCCCGCGAGACCCGTGCCGACCTGACCGTCGACCTCTACAACACCACTTCGGAACGGCGGCTGGTCAAGATCGTCCTGGAGGACACGCCCCCAGGTTGGGACGTCGCGGTCTGGGACCGGTTCTTCGACTTCAAGATCGATGAGATCGTCGTTGAGCCGCCGGCGCCCGACGACACCGGCCCCAGCCAGAGCCTCCGCCTCCGCGTCGACTTTCCGGACGAACGCCCGCCCGCGGACGACTACTCCTTCGGCCTGCGCATCACCTCGCCGGACAGGAGCGTCGTGTACGACAGCGCCCGCTACACCCTCACCGTGCCGGAGCCTCCCGCCAGCACGGACACTGGGGTGTCTGTCTCCGTGACGTACCCCGCCCTGAGCGGCCCTTCCACCAGCGAGTTCGAGTTCGAGGTCGTTATCGACAACGACACCGGCGCGGACTCCTCATTCGACCTCACTGCGGTGGCCGTCGACGAGGGCGGGCAGGTGCTCCCGGGGTGGGACATCAGCTTCTCCCCGGCCTTCGGCCAGGAGCGCGTAATCTCCAGCATCAGCGTGGGCGACGCCCTCAACGAGCGTGTCGACGTGCGTGTCACCCCCCCGCGCAACACCGCGCCGGGCGACTACTTCATCCCCGTCCAGGTACAGGACGACGCAGGGTTCGAGGCGGATGCCCTGCTGCTGGTGACCATCCGGGGGCGCGGCGAGGTCTTCATGAGCACCGACACCGGCCTGCTCAACTTGGACGCTACGGCAGGAGAGGAATCCTCCACCAAGCTGCGCCTCACCAATTTCGGCACCGGCGACCTTGCGGACATCAACCTTCTGGCGGACGCCCCTTCGGGTTGGCAGGTCACCTTCCAGGTAAACTCCGTGGAGAGGCTGCCGCTCAACGAGCAGATAGACATCATCACCACCGTCCTCCCGGCGGCGGACGCCATCCCCGGCGACTACCTCGTGACCCTGCGCTCCAACCACCCCGACACAAACGCCTCCCTTGAGCTGCGCGTGACCGTGGCCCAGTCCACCATCTGGGGCTGGCTCGGCATCGTCCTCGTCGTGCTCGTTATCCTCATCCTCGGCGCGCTCTTCCTGAGGCTTGGCAGGCGATGAGCGCACTGATCGAGGCCCGAGGGCTCACCAAGAACTACGGCGCCTTCACCGCCGTGGATGGCATCGACCTGACCATCAACGAGGGCGAGGTGTTCGGTTTCCTCGGCCCCAACGGCTCCGGCAAGAGCACCAGCATCCTCATGATGCTCGGCCTTACGGAACCCACTGCGGGGAGCGTCCGGGTCTGCGGCCACGACCCCGCGCGTAACCCGCTCGCCGTCAAGCGGCAGGTGGGCTACCTCCCCGAGTCCGTCGGCTTCTACGGCGACATGAGCGGCGCGCAGAACCTCCGCTTCACCGCGGAGCTCAACCGCATACCCCGCGCCGAGGCCGGCCCGCGCATCGCCGAACTGCTCGATACCGTCGAGCTCGAAGACGCGGCCAACCAGCCCGTCGCTCAGTACTCGCGCGGCATGCGCCAGCGTCTCGGCCTCGCCGACGTGCTGCTCAAGCAGCCGCGCCTCGTCATCCTGGACGACCCCACGCTCGGACTTGACCCCGCGGGCATCGTCTGGTTGCTCGGTCTCATCGAGGAACTGAGCGCCCGGCAGGGCATCGCCGTCTTCCTCTCGTCGCACCAGTTGCAGGAGGTGCAGCGCGTCTGTCACCGGGTCGGCATCATGTCCCACGGCAGGATCGTGCTGGAAGGCACCGTCGCTGCCCTGACCACCCAGACGGACGCCGGAGGCTTCCGCGTGACGCTCAAGGTCGAGGGCGCGAACGACGCGTTGGACGCGGCGCTCGCCGCGCTCCCCTCCGTTCGTGAGGCCTCACGCTCCGGCGTCGACGTCGTCATCGAGAGCGACGAGGACGTGCGCGCCGCTGCCGCTGCCACCGTCCACAAACAGGGAGCGCGGCTCCTTGAGATGCGCGCCAACGACCGCACGCTGGAGGACATCTATCTCCGCTACTTCCAGGAGGCCGTAGCATGACCGCTCTCTTCTGGAAGGAACTCGCGGACCACTTCGGGAGGCGAAGGTTCACACTGCTCCTCGGCCTCGTTGCCCTTGGCCTCGTCTGGGGCGCGTTCGTTGACCTGGCGCAGCTCGCGAGCCAGGGGCGGCAGTTCTTCTTCCTGGACGTCTTCACCAGCACCGCGGGCGTGCCCATCTCCCTGCTCTCGTTCCTCAGCTTCTTCGGCCCGGTTATCGGCATCGCCCTGGGGTTCGACGCCATCAACGGCGAGCGCACGCAGGGCACGCTCGCCCGCCTCCTCGCGCAGCCGCTCCATCGCGACTCCGTCTACAACGCCAAGTTCCTCGCAGCACTGCTCACCCTTGCGCTGGTCGTCTCCAGCATGATGATCGTCGTCATCGGCCTCACCATGTTCCGCATGGGCATCGCCCCCACCGGCGAGGAGGTCATACGCCTCACCGGTCTCGGCCTCGTCACCATCGCCTATCTCGCCTTCTGGCTGGCGCTCGCCATCACTGCGTCCGTTCTCCTGCGCAACACCGTGACGTCCGCCCTCGCCTCCATCGGCATGTGGTTCGCCCTCGGCTTCCTTATCACGCTCCTCGGCGGCGTCCTCGCCGACCGCATCGTCCCCGACATCGAGACGGTCGACGACGCCGTGCGGCACGTCAACGTCGAGTCGTGGGCCAACCGCGTTTCCCCCGCCGGACTCTACTCCGAAGCGACCTCCATCCTCCTCGACCCCATCGGCGGGCGCGCCCTCAACCTCTTCACCATTGAGCAGGAACGCCTGGAAGGGCTGCTCTCGACCCCGGTGTCGGCGACCCAGAGCCTGCAGCTCGTGTGGCCGCACATCGTCGTGCTCGTCGCGATGGTCGCCGTCCTCATCGTCGTCTCCTACGTCCGCTTCATGCGCGAGGAGATCAGGGCGTAGCCAGGCTCACTCCCGGCGGCGCCAGCCGTAGACGATCAGTACGACGCCCGGCATCCCGAAGATGATGGCCGAGAGCACCGCCACGAGCACCTGGCCGCTCTGGGGCTCCGCGATGAGCTCCTGCTCCACCGCATCGGACGCTCCCCGGAACAGCGCGAGCGTCACCCACACGGTCACCAGCACCCATACCACGCCGCCCGCTACGGAAACGCGCCACATTACGCCCCCTCCATTCCCCTCTCCCTTGAGGGGAGAGGGCTAGGGTGAGGGTGAACCGGACCGAGAGCATGATTGCTCATCATGCACCGGAAGCGGAGGAGTGTGTGATTGGGTCGATGGGGACCTGACCCGCGAGTCCGCACGCCTCCTCGAACAGCGCCGCCGCCGACAGCAGCGACGCTTCGTCCGCGCGCGGCGACATCAGCTGCAACCCCACCGGAAGTCCGGAGGACGTGAACCCGCACGGCGCCGAGATCGACGGGCACGACGTGAGCGTCAGCGCGAACGACATCACCAGCCAGCTCACGTACGTCTCGAACGTCACCCCGCCTGCCTCTTCCACGTAACGCTGCTCGATGTCGAACGGCGGCACGAGCACCGTCGGCGACGCGAGGATGTCGTACCGCTCGAAGAAGGACGCCGTTCGGTAGTAGAGCGCGCCGCGCGCCGTCTCCGCCCGGTTCACGTCTTCCGCCGAGAGCGCCAACCCCGCCTCCACGTTCCACACCACCTCCGGCTTCAGCAGGTGCCGGTTCGTTTGCAGATGCTTGCCGTACAGCGCAGCGAACTGCGCCGCCCGCAGCGCCTGGAATATCGCCTCCGCGTCGTGCAGGTCGGGCGCGTCCTCGTCCACCGACGCTCCCAGCCCTTCGAACAGCCGCACGGCGCGCCCGCATATCTCCCGCACTTCCGCGTCCACCGGCGCGATGCCGAGGTCCGGCGAGTACGCGACTCGCTGCGGCGCGCGCGGCGCGTCCACCGCCTCAACGAACGGTCGCTCCGGGCGCGGCAGGCTGATCGGGTCGACGGCACAGACCCCGCTCGCCTGCGTGTCGAGAAACAGCGCGACGTCCCCCACCGTCCGGCCCATCGGCCCCTCGACCGACAGTCCGGCGAACGGCAGCTCCTTCGGCCCGTGCGGCACGCGCCCGGGCGACGGGCGCAGCCCGACCACCGAGCAGAAGCTCGCCGGGATGCGCAGGCTGCCGCCGAGGTCGCTCCCCGTCGCGAGCCACACCTGCCCCGTGGCGAGCGCGACCGCCGCGCCGCCCGACGACCCGCCGCACGTCATCCGCGTGTCCCACGGGTTGCGCGTCTTCCCGAACACCTCGTTGAACGTGTTGGCCCCGGCCCCGAACTCCGGCGTGTTCGACTTCGCGAGCACCACGCCCCCCTGCGCCTCGATATTCTCCACGAGATAGTCGGAGCGCTCCGGCACGTGCTCCGCGTAGATGGGCGAGCCTTTCGTGGAGCGCACGCCCGCCACGTCCTTCAGGTCCTTCACCGCGATGGGGAGCCCGTGCAGGTAGCCTGGCGGCGCGTCGTCGAGTGGACCGGACGCCATCAGCCGCGCCGCGTGTTCCCGAGCGCGTTCGACGGCCAGCGTCGGCAGCGCGTTCACCGCCCCATCCACCTCTGTGATGCGCTCGACCGCCGCGTCGATCATCTCCAGCGGCGACACCTCGCGCGCAGCGAGCCGCCGCACCGCCTCCCGCGCCGTCATCCGTACCAGGTCATTCATCCGCGCCCCCCTCCGTCGTTCCTGCGAAGGCAGGAACCTCGCAGCCCTGGGGATGGGGTACGGTGAGGGGTGTCCGCTCCCCTCTCCCTTGAGGGGAGAGGGCGCGCGTGCCAGCGCACGCGAGGGTGAGGGTGAACCGGTGGGGCGAAGGGGTAGTATCTGGTGTAGGGACGCCCCTGGTGGGTGCCCTGCCGAACGGTGAGTGGCCCCTCTACTCCCCTCTCCCGCTGGGCGGGAGAGGGGCCGGGGGTGAGGGTTGGAGGGGAGTGGGGCGCAGCCTCCGCTCTCACTCGCGCACCTCGATCCCTGCGCGCTCCTCCGCCAGCATGAACGTCGCCAGGTTGTCCCATCCGCCCCAGCCCCGGCTGATCCCCTCCTCCTGCACCCGCTGCGCCATCGCCGCCAGCTCCATCGGCGCGCCCATCTCCTGCGCGAGCTCCTGTCCGAGGCTCACGTCCTTGTGGGCGAGGTTGAGCGTGAAGCGCGGCGTCTCGAAATCGCCCTTGAACACCACGTCCGGAAGCTGGTTGAGCAGCGTCTGCTTGCCGAACGCCGCGTCCCGCAGCACCTGCAGCATCACGCCCGGCGCGACGCCCGCCTTCACCGCGAGCGTCATCCCTTCCTGCACGACGATGCGCGTCGTCAGCGAGATCGAGTTGTGCACCAGCTTCGCCACCGTCCCTGCACCGATGGGCCCGATGTAGCTCACCCCCGTGCCGATGGCCTCGAACACCGGGCGCACTGACTCGAACACCTCCTCGTCGCCGCCCACCATCACCGCGAGCGTCCCTGCCTCCGCGCCGATGGTGCCGCCGCTCACCGGGGCGTCCAGCATGTGCGCCCCCATCGCCTCGATGCGCTCCGCCACCTGCCGCACCCGCGTCGGTGATCCCGTCGACAGGTCTGCGTACACCGACCCCGGCGACAGCCCCAGCACGAGCCCCTGCGGCCCCAGCGCGACATCCTCCACCTCCGCCGGCCCCGGAAGCGACGTGAGCACGATTGGCGCCTGCCGCGCGACCTCCTCCGGCGTTGCGGCCCACGTCGCGCCCATCTCCCGGTGCGGGGCTGTCTTTGCCTCGTCGATGTCGTTGACGATGAGTTCGTGCCCTGCCTTCAGCAGGTTCCGGGCCATGGGCCCGCCCATGTTTCCGAGGCCGATGAATCCTATCCGCATGGATGCTCTCCCTCGATCCGCTGGACGCTTCTCCCGCCAGACTCTGTACTCTTGCCTGCCGGCGTGCACGCACGTTGTGCGGCGCCTCCCCCCGCAGGGCGGAGGCGCCGCCGCGCAGTCTAGGCTGCGCTCCCCTGAGGGTCAACGCGCCTGGTCCCCTCTCCCTACAGGAGACCTTTGCATAATCGTGAGGGGAGATGCGGTGCAGGGTTGTTTGATCCCTTCCCCCTTGATGGGGGAAGGCTAGGATGGGGGTGAATCGGTGGGGTCTGGGGTGTGCCATGGGGTTATGCAAAGGTCTCTACAAGGGGAGAGGGAGAGGGCCCCGTGGGAAGTGGTGGGGCGGAGCGTTGTCATGCTGAGCGGAGCCCGCGCTTTAGCGCGCAGCATCCTCTCGGGTTGTCCGGTGCCCTCTCCTGGGGGAGAGGGAGAGGGTGAAGGCCCTGCGGGAAGAGCCGGCGCAGGGCGTTGTCATGCTGAGCGGAGCCCGCGCTTTAGCGCGCAGCATCCTCTCGGGTGCGCGCTCGTGGTGAGCCTGTCGGACCGCGTCTCTCCGCTGTTCTGCTGAAGCTCCGCCCAGCGGCACGGGGTCCGTGCCGGTGAGCGTCCCCGCGCGTCAGGGAGACCTGCGCGGCAGCGTGTAACCCGGCGTGGAGGTGCCGGGCCTCCAATGATGACCCCAGCAGACGGGAGTCCCGTCCTGCGCCAGTGCACACGTACCGAGTTCGCCGCTATCGATGGCAACGAATACACCCTCGGTTGGCGGGGATGCCTGGCCATAGGAGCCACCCCCCCAGCAAGCCACCTTCCCCTCGGCAGTAAGCCCGCAGCCGAACCTGTCGCCGCTGCTCACGGCTGTGAACGAAGGTCCCGATAGAGGAGCGTTGCCCTGTTCGTACCGGCCTCCCCAGCACAGGAGCGCTCCCTCTCCGGTCACGGCGCAGGTCTGATCGCGACCGCTGCTGAGCGAGAGGAGCCCCGTTGGTTGGGGCGGCGATGCTTGACTCTCGTCGTCGCTTCCCCAGCAGACGGGGGCCATGTCCGAGAGCCGCAACGCGCACGTGTGCCAGGTCCCGCTGCTGATGAATGCGAAGGTCTCGCCCTCCGGCGCCGACAACTGGCCGTACTCCTCGCTGCCCCAGCACACCGCGGCGCCGTCATTCCTCAGACCACAGGTATGTCTGGCGCCGCTGCTGATCGATCTCAGCGACACTCCCTCGGGTGGCGACGACTCGCCGTGATCGTTCCGGCCCCAGCAGAGGGGCGCTCCATCGCTGCGGAGCGCGCAGGTATGGCCGCCCCCGCTGCTGATGGACGCGAATGTCTCCCTTTCCGGCGGGGAGGACTCCCCGTGCCAGTTTGAGCCCCAACAGATCGCCGCGCCGTCCGGCTGCAGTCCGCAGCCGTGGTACGTACCGGTGCTGATGTCCGTCAACCTGCCCGCCACCGGTACGGTCGGCCCTTCAACATAGCGCTCGCCGCCGGGAGGCGAAGACTCCCCGTGGTAGTTCGAGCCCCAGCAGACGACCTCGCCGTCTGTGCGGACCGCGCACGAATGGCGAGAGCCCACAGCAACAGCCGAGAACGTGGCGCCCACTCCCCAGGGAGGAGAAGTCTGGTCATCATGGTCAACGCCCCAGCAGACGACAGACCCGTCGGTGCGCAAGCCACAGGCGTGGCCGCTGTCTGCGCTGACGGACGAGAACGTTTGACCGGCGGGGGGTTGGTATTGCTCGGCAGCCCAACTGCCCCAGCAGACCGCCGTGCCGTCGTGGCGCACTCCGCAGGCATCCTCCGATCCGATGCCTATCGCCGTGAATCGCTCGCCTTCAGGGTTCTGCTCCGCGCCGTACAGGGTCTCCGCTCCCCAACACCTGAGCGTGCCATCCGCCCGCAAGCCGCAGCTGTAGTCGTTGCCGCTTCCGATGGCTTCGAAGCGCTCCCCCGGTGGCGGGGATGCCGCCCCCCAACATTCCGGCGAGCCGTCGGTGCGGAGCGCACAGGTGTGGCTCCTGCCGGCGCTGATCGCGATGAACCGGCCCTCCGGCGGGTCTCCCCAGTGATAGCCCCAGCACACAGCCGACCCGTCCGACTGTCGCAGGCCACAGCTGTGCGACTGGCCGGTCGCCATAGCGCTGAAGCGCTCCTCCGTGGGAGGGGCCGCCTGTCCATTCCCGTTGTCGCCCCAGCAGTAGGCGGCTCCGTCCGCGGCCAGGGCGCACGAGTGGTTGAACGACAACGCAAGCGCCATGAACGTCTCGCTCGCGCCCGGGACGGGCGGTGTCGCCGAGGTCGCTGTCGGCTGGTGGCGCTCACCGGCTGCGGGCGAGGACTCGCCGAACGCGTCGGAGCCCCAACACACCACGGTGCCGCTCGTGCGCAGGCCGCATGCGTGACTGAAGCCCGCGCTGATGCTGGAGAACGGCCCCACCGGAAGAGAGGCCCCTTGGCCCTGTGACTCTGCTCCTTGGCATTCGACATCACCGCTGCCATCCAACGAGCAGAGATGACCCGCACCCGCCGACAGGGAAGCGAACCCACCGCCGTCCGGCGACGGGACCTCATCGTGCAGTCCTCCTCCGCCCCAGCACTCCGCGGAACCGTCGGCCCGCAGCCCGCAGGAGTAGTAGGGACCGCTCTCTATCGATACGAACGTCCCACCGCTTGGCGGCGTCGCCTGCCCGACGTCGTAGCCGTCGCCGCCCCAGCAGACCGGCGTCCCGTCGGACCTCAGGCCGCAGGTGTGGATACGGCCGCTGCTGATCTGGGAGAATCGTTCACCCGATGGCGACTGCAGTTGCCCGTACTCCTCATCGCCCCAGCAGAGGATCGAACCGTCAGAGCGCAGACCGCACGTGTGCACGCCCCCGCTGCTGATCGAGGTGAACCGCTCAGAGGCCGGAGGCGAGCTCTGGCCCAGGTCGAAGTCGGTTGCTCCCCAGCACACCACACTTCCGTCGGGGCGCAGGCCGCATGTATGGAAGAGTCCGTTGCTGACAGCCGCGAACCGCTCGCCTTCCGGGGCCGAGGACTCACTGTACGCGTCGCTGCCCCAGCAGTCGACTGCGCCATCGTCCGACCTGACCCCGCAGGTATGCCAGTCTCCGCTGTCGATGGCGGAGTATTCCACGAGTGCGATCGGCACTGGCTCAGGGCCTGGCGGTTGAGGCGGCGTTCCGGTTTCGACCGGGTCGGGGAACCGGTCCGGCAGGACCTGTCCGTCGGGAGGGGAAGACTCCCCATCGCTGTTGCGCCCCCAGCACACGGCCACCCCGCTCGCACGGATGCCGCAGACGTGGTCGCCGCCCACGGAGACCGCCTGGAAACGCCCTTCAGGAGGGAACGTGGGGAAGTCGGTGTACCGCTCTCCCCAGCAGACGACCGTTCCATCGGCTCGGATGCCGCAGGACTTTGCCCAGCCGATGCTTACGGAGGAGAACTGGCCGGACGGCGGGGAGGTCCGCCGCTCTTCGTCGGAGCCCCAGCACTGGACGGTGCCGTCAGGCCGGATCCCGCAGCTATGTGAGATGCCGCTCGTGATCGAAACATACGTCTGACCCTCGGGAGGCGAGGCCTCGCCGTCTTCGTCGTAACCCCAGCACTCTGCGGCGCCGTCGGGCCGTAGACCGCATGTGTGCGCCGCACCGGCGCTGATCGCTGAGAAGACGCCCGTTGGGGGCATCGTTCTCGCGTCGCCGTCCCCGTCCCCAGCAGGCGACGGCTCCATCCCGAAGGAGCCCGCAGGTGTGCTCGCCCCCCGTGCTGAGCGCCGTGAACCGCTGCGCAGCCGGGGCGGAACCCTGACCGGCGTCGTTGTTGCCCCAGCAGGCCGCCGAGCCGTCCGGGCGCAGTCCGCAGCTGTGCTCCCACCCGCTGGTCAGAGAGGTGAAGGTCTCGTCCTGCGGGGGCGCGGCCTGCCTGTCTTCATTGTTGCCCCAGCAGACGGGCGAGCCGTCCGCCCGCAGGGCGCACGCGTGCCTCCCGCCGGCGCTGATCTCGACATACTGTTCGGCGCCGGGCGCGCTCGCCTTCCCTGCGCCGTTGTCGCCCCAGCAGACGGCGCTGCCATCCTCCAGCAGCGCGCAGGTGTGTTTATCGCCGGAGCTGATCGACACGATTCCCTGGAGCGCCGGAGCCGTCGACTGGCCGCTCTGGTCCAGGCCCCAGCATGAGACGGTGGAGTCGGACCGAAGGGCGCAGGTGTGCCACCCGCCCGAAGAGATCGAGACGAAGCTCTCTCCTTGGGGTGGCGTGGCCTGACCGTTTCCGTTGCCGCCCCAGCAGACGGGCGAGCCGTCCGCCCGCAGCCCGCACGCGTGCCCGTACCCGGCGCTGATGGATACCAGCTTCGTGCCCGCCGGAAGGGTCGAGGTCCCGTCTCCCCAGCATTCCGCAGCGCCGTCCTGCCGGAGCGCACAGGTGTGAGTTCCACCGGCGCTGATGGACGTGAACACCCCCGGGGGAGGCGATGCTTGCCTGGAGGCGTTGTACCCCCAGCACTCGGCTGACCCATCTTCGCGGAGTGCACACGCATGGTCCCTTCCGCTGCTGACCATGGTGAAGCTGCCGTATGGCGGCGACGAGGCGTCGCGGTAGTTGTCGCCCCAGCAGCCTATCGCTCCGTCGGACCGCAGCCCGCACGCGTAGTCCCCGCCGCTGCTGACGGTCGCGAACCGTTCATCCCTGGGCGGCGAAGTACGCAGATAAGTCTCACCGCCCCAGCACACGACGGCTCCGTCCGTTTCGAGCCCGCACGTCAAGCCCCCGCCGCTGCTGATGGACTCGAACTTCGGCGCATCGTAGGGGACCGGGGTGGGTGTCGGAGCGGTATCCGGCGCGGCCCTCTCGCGAGGGGCCGGAGGCGCGGACGGCGTGAAGGGCTTCCGCTCACTGACCGGCACGTTGTACGGCCCGATCACGCCGTATGCGCCGATGCTCTCGTAGTAGGCCCGCAGTCCGTCGGTGCCGTCGATCCGTTCCCCGGCGAAAGCGTCCGTTGCGCCGGCCGTCGAGACCCGTGTCCTGAGTCCGTCCAGTGGCTGGCGGTATTCGGGATCGTCCCGTGGCGTCCCGTACCGCAGTGCATCGACCGAACCGTCGTCCGCAAGTTGGAGGTCCCATTGCGCAACGGCCTGCCAGGCCTCGACGGCGATCGTGCTGTGCGCGCCCATGGGCGCAAGGAAGACGACGCTCTCCCGTCCACCGATGAGCCCGCCGACCACCGTCTCTGTCCCCGATACCACCTGCTGGAGTTGCCCCGCGTACTCTTCCTCATCCAACGGCGGCAGCCCTTCGACCGCCCCAACCGAGTAGGACTTCTCGTAGAGCTCATACGATGTGGCCGCGCTCAGTTGGTCGTAAGCGACCGTCACTACGACAGGCCCGCTCCCCAGGAGGTACTCCTGGACCTGGTAGTCCGCATAGCACGCGAGGGACACAGTATCAGTGGAGAACCCCCCTCGTGCGAGTACCGCCCACCTCGCGCGCTGGCTGGCCTGGAACGCAGGGCTCAGAGTCCCAACCACACGTACGAGCGTGTTCTCGATCTCGGCGGCAGGGGGCAATGGCAGGTCCTCGTCGAGTCCGAACCAGAAACGCGCTGACTCCTCGCGCTGCTGCGCCGTTCTCGCGACGCCGCGCCAATCGCAGCGAACGGAATCGCTTATCGGTGCTCCTCTGAACGCTATGTGGACCGGCGATGCGCCACTCTGATACAGGCCCTCCTGGAGTACCTCCTCTACCGTCGGCGCGTCTTGCGGTTCGTAGCCGTACGCCGCTCCGCCGGATCCGGCGGCTGCTCCTCCGAACGGGTCGAAGCTGCTTACGTCCCGCGCATCGCAGACGTCCGACGACTGCGCGCAGGGTTCCACCGGAAGCGGGACGGGCGTTGGCGTTGGCGTGGACGTTGGAGTAGGCGTCGACTCGGGTGTCGGCACGACCGCGGGCGTCGGCGTGGAGCGCGGGTCGGAGTCGACGACACCGACGGTTGGCGGGGCCGAATCGCACGAGGTAACCGCCAGGGCAAGGAGCGTCAGCGCGAGAAATGCGGGCATTCGCAAGGGCGGAGGCACTGACCGGAACATGGCAGCCAGTCTAGCAGCATACTGACACCCGCCCCTTACCCGGTCGCCCCTGCGTCCGCTACGCTGGTTGCATGACCGGCGCACAAGCAGCACCCATAGACCGCATCTATAGCTCGCGGGCGGAGATATAGACAAAGCCTATGCCTTGCGGTGGCAAAGTTTGAAATCGATGAAATCTTGAGTGCCTTGGTGCTCCGGGACCTCGGAAGCAGGCCACGGCCATGGAAACACCCTTGAGCAAGGCGACCAAGATGCCAGATCGCTGGGCTGACTTACTCGTAAGATGCCGACCAAGAATCCAGGAATCGGGGCGGGTTGAAATCTTGGTCTACACCGGTTGTCCGGCTGGCGCGTCCCGCATAGCATGGCTGGGTTCGTGAGATTCGGGAAGGAACGGAGTGAGGAACATGGCAGACAACATCAGGGTCGGCATCATCGGCGGCAACGTGAACGGCTGGGCGGGACGCGCCCACATGCCCGCGATGGCGGCGGGCATCCCCGGCGTCGAACTCGTCGCCGTCTCCACCACGAGACAGGAGTCGGCGGACGAGGCCGCAGCGAAGTTCGGCGCGAGGTACGCCTACGACAACCACCACGACCTCCTCGCGAACCCGGAGGTCGATGTCGCGGCCGTCGTCGTCAGGCTGCCCACGCACTACGAACTGACGAAGGACATCATCGCGGCGGGCAAGCACGTCTACACCGAGTGGCCGCTCGGCACGACCACGGCCCAGGCCGAGGAGATGGCCGACCTTGCCGCCGCCGCGGACGTCCGCACGTGCGTCGGCCTGCAGGCCCGCCACTCTGCCGAGTACCGGGAGATGCGGCGGATCGTCGAGAGCGGCGCCATCGGGGTCGTGCTCAGCGTGAGCCTCACCCAGTTCGGCGGCGGTGGGCTGGCGCGGCCTTCCGGCCGCATCTGGATGCGGGACGAGGGCACCCACGCCAATACGCTGAGTATCACGTTCGGCCATGCGATCGACGGCCTCATCTCTGTGCTTGGCCCGGCCGGGAGCATCGCCTCGGTCGTCAGCAGTCAGATCAGGGAGTGGACCGCGTCCGACACTGGAGAACGGGTCTCCGTCACGGCACCCGATAACGCGCTGGTGAGCGGTACGCTCGCCGGCGGCGCGTCGTTCTCCGCCCACGTCGCCTCCGTCGCCGCGGTCGGCACCGGCCAGAGCCTGCAGGTATTCGGCTCGCGTGGCACGATAACGCTCTACTCGTCCAGCTCGACGCACATGAGTTCGGCGGAAGTCCGCGTGGCTGCGGAAGGCGAGACCGAACTCCGCGCGGTGAGCGCGCCGCAGGACGAGTGGGTCACCGCCGCGGGACTGGGAGGCGTGTCTGTCAACATCGGCAAGCTCTGGGCGTCCTACGCCGACGCCATCCTCAACGAACGCGAGTTCCACCCCGACTTCGGCGACGCTGTCCGGCACCACCGGCTGATCGACGCCGTGCAGCGCGCCTCCGACGCGGGCCAAATGCAAGAGGTGTAGCGCGACGTCCCAATCCCTTCTCCCTTGAGGGGAGAAGGCGAGGATGAGGGTGAACCGGCGGGGTGAGGTGTGCAGGAGCGGAGTGCAGAGGGGAACCCCTCTGCAAGCGTTCGGGTGCAAGTGGGAAGAACAACGCTGCGCGGAGCCGCAGCTACGCAAAGGTCACAGGTGACGACGAAGCGCGGTGAACGGGCAGGCGCATCACAGGTGCGGGCCCTCCGGAACATCCTGGACATGGAGGCGGCGAACGGCTTCACGGACAAGGCCGTCGCCGGCGGGCTCGACCGGTTCCTCGAAACGCTCCGGGGGCAGGCGGGTGCTGACCCGGCGCTGCGAGCGCTGGACGAACGCGGGCTCCTCTCCGTCGCCTACGTCGAGCTCGACGCAGGCCAGCGCGAGCGCTGGGCGGGCGAGGCCAGACGTTTCCTCGGCGATCGGCCCGCAACTCGTCCCGGCAAGCGCCCCGCTCCGCCGCCCGAGCCTCCACCCGTCGCCCCGGCTCAGGCCCGGAACCCGCTCGACGAGCCCCTGAGCGCGCTGCGGTCCGTGAACCGCCCGCAGGCTGCCGCGATCCGGCGGATGCTCATCCGGCGGCGCATGCTCACGACCCCGGACCCCACCGTGCGCGACCTGCTCTACCTCTTCCCGCTGCGCCACGTCGACCGCAGGGAGCGGACCGCTGTCGCCAAACTGCGCGTGGGAGAGGAGCAGACCGTGGAGGCCGTGCTGTGGGAGGCGTACGAGGTGCGTCTGGGCCGCGGTGGACGCATCCGTGCTACACAGGCCATAGTCGGCGACGACACCGGGAACATCCGTGTGATCTGGTGGGGCAACCCGTGGATCGCTCAGCAGCTCAAGGCTGCCATCGCCCGCACGGCCCACACGCCCAGCAGCGTGCCCCGCATCGTCCTCAGCGGCAAGGTGAGCATCTTCCAGGGTAAGAAGCAGATGGAGTCGCCGGAGTGGGAGTTGGTCGGGAGCGCCAACGCTCCCGGTCTGCACACGGCGGGGCTGGTGCCGTTCTATCCGTCGGCTGCCACGACGAAGGGCAGGCGCATACCGCCGCGCAAGATGCGTGAGATCGTGCGCGACGCGCTGGACAGCACGAAGAACGGGGGAGTGCGCCCTGGCATACCTGACCCGCTGCCGGACGCCGTGCGCGAGGACGTAGCCCTGCTGATGCTCGGCGATGCCGTCGAGCAGTACCACTATCCCGGCTCCGAGGATGCGAAGGAGCAGGCGCGGCGGCGGCTCGCCTTCGACGAGTTCCTCGCCATCCAGCTCAGGGTTGGCATGGAGCGCAACTATACGTCCAGCCAGGAGGGCATCGTCCTGCCCCTCTTCCCGCCGATGGTGGAGTCGTTCATCGCGTCGCTGCCGTTCGAGCTGACACAGGGCCAGCGCACCGCGCTCGGAGAGGCGATGCAGGACGTGTCGAGCGGCGGCAGGCCGATGAGCCGCCTCCTGCAGGGCGACGTCGGCTCAGGCAAGACGGTGGTAGCGGTGGCGCTGCTGCTCGCCGCCGTTGCCGGGGGTTACCAGGGCGCAATGATGGCCCCCACCGAGGTGCTCGCCGAGCAGCACTTCCTCAACGTCCGCCGCCTGCTCGGCGGCCCGGAGCACTCGCTGGAGAACCCGGACTGGTTCGCCGCCGCACTGGAGGGCAGGGAGCAGCCCGTGACCGTCGCCCTGCTCACCGGCAGCACGGGCGCACGCGCTCGGCGCGAGATTCTCAGGATGGCGGGAGACGGCTCGCTGGACCTGCTCATCGGGACGCACGCCCTCATCCAGGAGCAGGTTGCGCTGCCGAACCTCGCCCTCGCCGTGGGCGACGAGCAACACCGCTTCGGCGTCCTCCAGCGCGAGGCGCTGCGCGGCAAGAGCACAGTCGGCGAGCCGCACCTGCTGCTCATGTCGGCCACGCCCATCCCGCGCACACTCGCCCTCACGCTGTACGGCGGCCTGGAGATATCCACGATGCGCGAGCTGCCCGCGGGCCGCCAGGAGATACTGACGCGCAGCGTCGACCTCGCCCGCGCCCATGACGCCGAGAACTACCTGCTGACGCAGGTGCGGGAGGGACGCCAGTGCTTCATCGTCTACCCCCGCATCGACGACGCGGACGACCGGTACGGCAGCGCCTACGACGACGATGACACCGCGGGGGACGAAGCCGACGAGAACTCCGACGTCGTTCCCGAATCGGCGGCGCTCCCCCCACTCACCGCGGTGGCGGAGTACGAGCGCCTGCGCTCTACCACCCTCGTTGGTGCACGGGTCGGCCTGCTGCACGGGCGGATGCCGCTCCCGGAGAAGCAGGCCGTCATGGACGCATTCCGCGAAGGAGAGTTGGACGTGCTCGTCTCGACGCCCGTCATCGAGGTCGGCATAGACGTGCCGAACGCCACCGTGATGATGGTCCAGAGCCCCACTCGGTTCGGCCTCGCCCAGCTCCACCAGTTGCGTGGCCGCGTCGGGCGCGGCGCGCACCGCAGCTTCTGCTTCCTCGTTGCGGAGTCGGAAGCCGAGACGTTCCAGCGCCTGAGCCAGGCACGGCAGCGCCGCGTCGCGAACGGCGACGACCCTCAGGAAGTGGAACAGTGGTTCCGGCGGGCGCTCGCCCAGGCCGAGTCGAGCAGGGAACGGCTGAGCGTGCTCGTTCGCACCAACGACGGGTTCGAGATCGCGGAGGAGGACCTCAAGATGCGGAGCCAGGGCGACTTCTTCGGCACGCGACAGTCCGGCGTTGCCCCCGTCAGGATGGCGCGCCCCGATGACCGCGACCTGCTCGGTGCGTCACGGGAGCACGCTGGGCGCATCCTCGTCGCCGACCCGGAGCTGAGCACGCTTCCGGGGCTGCGCGCCGCCGTCGACCGGCTCACCGCGGCGGTAACGGACGACATGGCCTGACCCCGCCGAAGGCGCGCGCTTGCCCTGCTCCTCTCCCGCGCCCATAATGCGCCGCATGCACGTCAGCAAGATGGAGTGGCGGGGCGTCCGCGTCCCGCTGAAGCGGCCGGAACTCGCCTTGGACCCGTCCAAGGCGGGGCGGAACGCGCTCCTCATCTGGATGCACATGGACAACGGCCTCGTCGGGGTCGGCGAAGCGGCTACCGCCGGGCCGGGCCGTCCACCCCGCATCGCCGACCTCGCCTCGCTTCTGCACGACCTCGCCCCGTCCGCGCTCGGCCTGCACCCCGCCATCGCCTTCGACATCCTCTCCGCGCTGGCCCCTCCGGGTGCAACGGGCAACGCCCTCCGTTTCGGGCTCGAGACCGCTGCCTTCGACGCCATGGGCAAGAACGCCGGACGCCCCGTGACCGATCTGCTCGGCGGCGTCATCGACTGGACGCCGATGGTCGGACTCTTGGACTTCCTGCCGCCTGACGAGGCTGCGGAGCAGGCGCGCGCTGCCGTCGCGGACGGCTACGAGTGCATCAAGGCGTCGCTCGGTGCGCGCGACGCCGCCACAGACATCGAGATCATCCGCGCCGTCCGCCTGGCCATCGGAGACGACATCGCGCTGCGCGCCGACGCGGACGAAGGCTGGACGGCGGAGCGCGCCATCCACACGGTGGAACGCCTGGCGCCATTCAACCTGGACTTCGTGGAGCAACCCGTCATCGCGGAGGATATGAGCGGCCTCAGGCGTATCCGCAGCGCGTCGCCGGTGCCCATCGCCGCGGACGAGGCCGTCGGTGTGATGAGCGACGCCGTCAAGGTCGTGGAGGCGGAAGCCGCGGATGTGCTCGTGGTGAAGGCGGCGCGGGCGGGCGGCATCCGCGCAGCGCAGGCAATCATGGCCTACGCCGCGCGAAGCGGGCTGCGCAGCACCGTGTCCGCGTCGCTGGAGACCGGGATCGGTATCTCGGCGGGCATCCACCTCGCCGCTTCGCTGGGCAAGGCCGCTCCGGCGAGCCTCGGCGGCGGGGCGCGGCTGGAAAGCGACCTCCTCACGAAACCGCTCGTGCCCGTGCGGGGCCACATCACCGTCCCGCACCTGCCGGGCCTCGGGGTCGAGGTCGATCAGGACGCGGTGGACCACTACGCGACAGAGGTCGCGGGCGTCATCGCGGGGTAGCTGCTCGGGCCAGCATCGTTCGCTCCTCTGCTATCATGCTGCACGGCCCGCCGGAAGCCTCCGGTTGGGCCAGTCTATCGAGAGGGCAGCGATGAAACTCCACGAATACCAAGCCAAGCAGCTTCTGGCTGCGTACGGCGTTCCGGTGCCGGAGAACTACGTCGCGTCGTCCGGGGCCGAGGCAGCGGCAGCGGCGGAACGGCTCGGCGGCAGAGGCGTCGTCAAAGCACAGGTACATGCCGGTGGCAGGGGTAAGGCAGGCGGCGTGAAGGTCGCCGCGACTCCCGCCGAGGCCGCGCAGATCGCCGAGGGGCTCATCGGGTCGACGCTCGTGACCTTCCAGACCGGCCCTCAGGGCGTCCCCGTCCACCAGGTGCTCGTCGAGCAGACGATGGACATCGAACGCGAACTCTACCTGAGCATCACCACGGACGGCGGTCGTCGCCGGCCCGTCGTCATCGCGTCCGCGGCGGGCGGCATGGAGATCGAGGAGGTCGCACAGACCGAGCCCGAGAAGGTGCTCACCGAGCCCATAGACCCGGCGATCGGCTTCCAGCCGTTCCAGGGTCGCAGGCTGGCGGCGGGGCTCGGCCTTCCACCCGCGTTGATACGCCCCTTCTCCTCCCTCGTGGACGCGTGCTACCGCGCCTACGTTGAGAAGGATTCAGGGATGATCGAGATTAACCCCCTCGTCCTCACGAGCGACGGGCAGATGCTCGCACTCGACGCCAAGATGGACCTCGACGATGACGCGCTCTACCGCCACAAGCCGGAGGCCGAACTACGCGACACCAGCCAGGACGACTCGCTCGAAGTGGAGGCGTCGGAGGCGGGCATCGCCTACGTGAAGCTTGACGGCAACGTTGGCTGCATGGTCAACGGGGCGGGACTCGCGATGGCAACGATGGACATCGTGAAGTTCGCGGGCGCGGAGCCTGCCAACTTCCTGGACGTGGGCGGCGGCGCGGCGGAGGAGAAGATCAGCCACGCGATCCTCCTCATGCTGTCTGACCCGAATGTCGAGAAGGTGCTGGTCAACATCTTCGGCGGCATCCTCCGGTGCGACATCGCCGCGCGGGGCATCGTGGACGCCTACGGCAGGGCGGACCGCCAGCCTCCGCTGGTCGTGCGGATGCTCGGCACGAACGTGGACGAGGGGAAGCAGATACTTGCCGAGTCAGGGCTGGCGGCAACGATGGTGGACACGCTGGAAGAAGCGGCGGCGGCCATCAAGGGATAGTGGAGCAGACATACATGAGCATCCTGGTGAACGAGAACACGCGCCTGCTGGTGCAGGGCATCACGGGACGTGAAGGGAGTTTCCACGCGGAGCGCTGCAAGGCATACGGGACTAACCTCGTCGCCGGCGTGACGCCGGGCAAGGGCGGGGAAACCGTTCTGGACAGCGTCCCCGTGTTCGATGGCGTACGCGATGCCGTGGACAGTACCGGCGCGAACGTTGCCCTCATCTTCGTGCCTCCGCCGTTCGCGGCGGACGCCATTTTGGAATCAGCCGACGCGAATGTCCCGCTCGTCGTCTGCATCACGGAAGGGGTCCCTGTGCGTGACTCCACGATGGTGATGCGCTACCTGGAGGGCAAACCGGTGCGGCTGCTTGGCCCGAACTGCCCCGGCCTGATCACTCCAGGCGCGAAGGCGAAAGTGGGCATCATGCCCGGCAACATCCACCTGCCCGGCAAGGTCGGGGTCGTCTCCCGCAGCGGGACGCTTACGTACGAGGCCGTCGACCAGCTCACGAAGCGGGGCATCGGCCAGGCGACCTGCGTCGGGATCGGCGGTGACCCGGTCTCCGGTACCGGCTTCGTTGACGTGCTCGCGATGTTCAACGACGACCCGGAGACCGAGGCCATCGTCATGATCGGTGAGATTGGCGGCACCAAGGAGCAGGAAGCCGCAGCGTTCATCAAGGAGAACGTCCGCAAGCCCGTCGCCGCGCTCATCGTCGGGCAGACCGCTCCGCCGGGCCGACGCATGGGGCATGCGGGCGCGGTCATCACCGGCAAGGCGGCGCTCGCCTCGGAGAAGATGCGCGCGCTGGAAGAGGCCGGCTGCCGCGTCATCCTGACGCCTGCCGACATCGGCGCAACCGTCGCGGACATGCTCGGCTGACCGGTCCGTCGCCGCGCCACGCATGCAAAGGGCGCGCCCACTGGACCGGGGACACGCCCTGCAATGCTGAGCCAGAGGGGCCTGAGGGCTACTCTTCGTTTTCGGCTTCTTACTCGGATCCCTCGGCCTCTTCTTCCTCACTTGCTTCCGTCTCTTCGGAGGCGCTCTCCTCGGTGTCTTCCTCTTCGTCTTCCGGCCCTTGCAGAACGGTGCTCTCGTAGTCAGCCATGGCGGTAGGCATCGGTCCTTCCTCCTGAGGGGTGATGCCTTCAGCCTATGCAGTCGTGCGCCGGAGCGGAGCATCCGAGCGGTTAAGCATCAGTGCCGTTTCACTTAACGCGGGGTTAGGGTTTGCCCGCGTGTACCATGTAGGGGGAGTGCAGAGGGGGTTACCCCTCTGCAGAAGGTCTTACGGGCGTGGTTGAGCAGGAGCGCAGATGATGAGCAATGTAGCGATGCTGGCGGAAGAGCGCAGGCCCTACGGCAGTCGCCCACGGGTGAGCCGCCCTGCGCCCCTGCTCCCCGAACGCCTGCTCGCACGGCTGTGGCGTGCGAAGGAAGGGCGCTCGCTGCGCACGGTCGACGGCAGGCGCGTGCAAGTGCTCTACACGGGACGACCCGCGCCCGGCCACGGTCCCGACTTCCAGGATGCCGTCGTGCGGATGGACGGCGGACGCACATCAGGGAACGTCGAGCTGCACCGGAAACCCTCGGACTGGCGGGTTCACGGCCACGACGCAGATCCTGCCTACGACGGCGTCATGTTGCACGTCGTCGCTCAGGCGGATGGCGCAGGCCCTGACCTCCCGCTCGCGGAACTCAACGGCACCGGGCCCCGCGAGGCGCTGGAGGCCCCACTCATGGCACAGCTCGCCCGCGCTTCATCCAGCGAACTGCGGCAGGCGCTCGTGCGCTCCGGCATGGCCCGCTTCCGCGAACGCGTGCAGGCTGCATCCCGCAGCGTGGGAGAGAGTGGAGCGGAGCAGGCGTTGCACGAGGCCGTCTTCGATGCCCTCGGCTATGCGGAGAACCGTGCCCCGTTCCGCTGGCTCGCCCGGGCAGTGCCTGCCAAGACGCTTCGACAACTGGCGGAAGGCACCTCTTCTGACGAGCGAAATGAAGCCTTCGAGCGCATCCTGCTCGACGCCTCAGGCTTCGATGAAACAGCGCATCCCGGGGAGCACCCCGGGTGGAAGACTACGGGCGTACGCCCCGTGAACCACCCGCGGCGGCGCATCCGCGGTGCAGCGGCGCTCGCCGCCCGTGTCTCCGACGAGGGACTGATCGCCGCCTGTGAGCGTGCGGTTGCCGAGGGTCGGACGTCGCTGGAGCGGCTGTTCGTCGTGAAGGGCCCTGGCGGAGCGCTCATCGGCGCCGGCCGTGCGCGGGAGATTGTAGTCAACGCGGTGCTGCCGCTGCTCGCGGCGGGCAATCCCCACGCAGAGGACGTTTTCGTGCAGTACCCCTCACTGCCAGAGAACTCTCTCACCCGGGAGGCGCGCCGCCTGACGGGAGCGCAGGGAATTCGGCTCTCCGCATGCGAGCAACTGGGACTGGTGCGGCTTTACCGCGGCAGCATAGCAGGCAACTGACTGCCAGGGACTTAGGCGGCGTACAGCAGGCGCAGCCAGCGGAGCACATGCCGCGGCACGAATGCGAGCAGCCGGAACAGCACTGCCGTCGCCAGCGCGGCGACGACTCCGACAACTGCTCCGGCGAGCACATCGGTGGGGTAGTGCACCCCGGCGTAGACCCGCGCGAAGCCCCAGAAGAATGCCAGTGCGTACAGCACGCCGCCCAGCCGGCGGTGCCTCAGGAAAACGGCTGTGGCCAGAGCGAAGCCGACCGAAGAGGTATTAGAGGGGAATGACGGGTCGGTCGGAGCGTAGAAGAGCAGCGTCAGGTCGTTGTCCTCGAACGGGCGTGGGCGCTCGACAAGCTGGGTGATGATCGTCGTGATGGCATTGGCGGCCCCGATGGCCGCGGCTGCAATCATCGTTGTTAGCTGGTTCGACTGGCGGGCCTCCTGCGTGCCCGTCATCCAGAGCGCGATGAGCAACAGGCTTCCCGTGACTGGCACGAAGTAGTCGCTCACCAGCACGTTCATCAGCCAGTCGAACAGGGCAACGTTGCCTACGCCCGAATTCAGGAGCCGGACGATCGCGCCGTCCATCAGTGCGAGCCTCCAAATATTGCCCGCATACGGGCTGCAAGCGCCCGTGCGAAGGTCGTGTGCTCCAGCCAGTCGAGCCCTGCGGGTGGCCAGCGCTCCTCGGCGGGGTCCCAGCCGTGGGAAGCTCCCCACCGGTGATTCACGATAGACGAGATGGCGATTTGCACAAGGATGGAGGCGGTCGCCCCGATCGCGAACCACCGCGCCTGTTCAACGCCGTCCAGGCCGTCTCCCGTGTCTGGCAGGTTGCGGTCCTCGCTGATGAAGAACCACGCGAATGTCCCGATCACGGTGAGCACGGCGCTGACCTTCGCGGCGCTTGGCCATCGCCGCAGGATCATGAGCCCCCACAATCGGTTGCTGACCGCAGCGTACTGCGTCACCCCCAGCGTACTGAAGGCGACCCACAGGACGTACGCAGTCTCGAAGTCGGACATCCCGGAAGTTACGCCCCCAGCAGCGCCCTTGGCTGCACGGGAGTGCACTCGTGCAGATAGGAGGGATTCTGTCCGCGTACGATGGGGAAATAGAGCTCTTGGAGGCGCTGCGTCACCGGCCCCACGCCCCCGTTACCGACCGGGCGGTGGTCCACCGAGCCGACGCCCTGCACGTGCGCAGCGGTACCGGAGAGGAACACCTCGTCCGCCGTATACAGCTCGCTGCGGTCCACGAGCCGCTCCTCCACTTTCATGCCAAGTTCGCCTTGCAGGAGCGTCAGCACCGTTTCCCGAGTGATGCCGGGGAGCACATTGCTCTCCAGCGTGGGCGTCGCCACGGTATTGCCGTGTACGAAGAAGATGTTCTCTCCGGTGCCCTCGCACACGTGACCGTCCATGTTCAACATGATCGCTTCGTCGAACCCCGATGCGATCGCGTCGGTCTTGGCGAGGATGGAGTTCAGGTAGAGGCCGCTCAGTTTGAAGCGGGGCGGCACCATCGTGTCGTCGATGCGGCGGTACGACGCCACGCAACAGCTGATGGCGCCGCTGGCGTCCAGGTAGTTGCCGAACGGCACCGCGAGGCAGAAGAAGCCGTCGCCCAGCGACCGGAGGTTCAGGTTCGCCACCTTCTCCTCGGACTTGTAGGCGACGGGCCGTATGTAGAGGTCCTCCGTGTAGCCGGAACGCTCGACCAGCCCCGCGGTGATCTCGCACAACTCATCCAGGCTGTAAGGCACGTCGATCCAAAGCATCTTGCAGCCGCGCAGAAGCCGCTCGTAGTGCTCCCGGAGCTTGTAGATGTACATCGTCTCGTGTTCGGGGTTCCAGTTGCCGCGGATCCCCTCGAATACGGCGGTGCCATAGTGGAGTGCATGGGTCATGATGCCGACCTTCGCCTCTTCGAGAGGTATGTAGTCTCCGTTCATGAACGCAGTGGGGGTCGTCATGGGATTCGCCTGATCTTCCGTAGATGCCGGTTGGGAGCAAGAATGACTCAGAAACGAGCGGAATTATAGGGAGCCGCTTCTGAGAGTGTCAATCGCAGCCGGTCGAAACCCACCAGCGCGCCCCGTCGCTTGCGAAGCTGACGCACCCGTTTTCGGACGTGGTGAACAACTGCTCCCCCACCGCCCCGGCCAGCCGCTCCATGACTTCAGGCGATGGGTGTCCGAAGCGGTTCTCCGCATCGACCGGCACCACAGCAGCAGCGGGCATGACGTTGGCCAGCAGCTCCGGCGACGTCGACGTGGCGCTGCCGTGATGCCCCACCTTCAGTACGTCCGCCGCAACGTCGAGTTCCTTGTCCAGCATGGCGTACTCGGCCTCCATGAACAGGTCGGCCATCAGCAACGCGGATGCTTCGCCGTACGTCAGGCGGAGCGCGATGCTGTTGTTGTTCAGGTCGGAGGAAGTGCCGGTGTGCAACGGCAGCGGCGGATTCAACACTTCCAACGTGACCTCCTCTCCGAGCGCTACCGTCATCCCCCGCATCCCGTCCTGCACTTCCACGTCCAGAGCGGCGAGTTCGGCGCGCCAGGAGACGTCCTCGTCCGGCAGTGGCGGCGGCGCAAGCACGAACGCGAACCGCCCCTGGCGTGCCAGTCCCAGCAACCCTGTTGCATGGTCGGCGTGACGGTGCGTGACCACGCCCAAGTCCATCCGTAGCCCTTCCAGCGCAAGGACCGTGTCCACGAGGTTCGCGGTGAGGCGCTCGTCGGGTCCACCGTCCACCAGCGCGACCGCACCGTCCGGAGTTACGATGAGCATCGCGTCGCCCTGCCCAACGTCGAGTACATGCAGGTGCAGCAGGTCACTGGAAGGAGTCAACGCGGCAACCCACACCATCCCCATCAGGACACCTGTAACGCCTAGCACAGTCAGGCGTTCGACGGAACGGGCTGGGCCAAGCCAGATTGCCCGAGCTGCCTCGGAGACCTCGGCCATCCACCTCCGGCGGCTCATGGCGGCGCCCACACACGCCACCAGCGCGTAGGCGCTCCACACCCAGGCCGCGCTCATTCCCTCCATCGTGAGACGTGCCCCGGGAACAGCGGCGAAGAGCGCTGCCAACTGAGTCAGAGCTGTCCCCGCCAACCACGTGACGAGTCCAAGTGCCTCGCCCAGCAACGCGAATGCCAGTCCTGCGGCAGCCGTGAGCGCGGATGCGATCAGGAAGGCGGGCATCACCAGCATCGCGACGAGCGTCGCGGGCGCGCCCAGCAGCGGGACCTCCCCGAAATTGAACGCCACAACCGGCAGCGAGCCCAGGAACGCCCCCATGGAGACCATGAGGCTCGCAACCGCCGCCCCCATCGCCTGGGCTGTAGTCGCTGGAAGCCTTTGCCTCAACGCGGATGTCCGCTCCAGTGCCCAGGCGCTGCCTGGCAGACCCAACAGCAAGACCCCGGCCATCGACGTGAAACTCAACTGGAACGAGCGGTCCCAGAGCGAGAGTGGTTCCACCACCAGCAGCAGGAAAGCGGCAAGTCCGAGCGCGTTTACTGCCGCCGGCATCCTTCCCACCGCGAGCGCAAGCAGGAATGCCGAACCCATGACGCCGGCTCGCACTGCGGAGGGTGGAGCTCCTGCGAGCAGGATGTATCCCCAGAGCAGGACCAGTGGAGCTATGAGGTAAATACCGTGCCGGCGCCCCAGCAACGCCCGTGAAACGAGCAGGGAGAGCCCCAGCACCAACCCTGCGTGCAGTCCCGACACGGCCAGCAGGTGGGCGAGCCCCGCTTCCCGGAAGTCCGCGTACGTCTCCGGCAGGATCCCCGCCCGCAGTCCAAGCAGCACCGCCGACGCCACCGGCGCGACCGGTTCCGGCACGGAGCGATGAAGAACATCCGCCAGACGTGACCGGGCGCGGTGCAGTAAGGGCACCGCCCCGTCGGGCCCCGGCGTTATCGAGACGACCTCCGCTCGCGAGACCACCGTGTGTACGCCCCCGACGGCGAGGTGCTCGCGGTAGTCGAACGGGCCGATGTTGCGCGGAGCGTCGAGGAATCCACGGATGACGACCTCGTCGCCGTGGTGCAGAAACGGGTACGAGCGCCCTTCCACGATGGGTGGCTCGGGCTCCGCCCAGACGATCGCCCTGCCTAACGCGGGGGTCCAGCCGTCCGGCTCCAGCGCCTGGGTGCTCTCGATGGTTAACCGTAGCGAACCACCCGCAGGCTCCGGGGCCCCGGTTACTTCCGCTCGTAGTGCGGTTTCGCTCCCGTGCAGCGATGCGAGGCCGTCGTCCGGGGTCAGGTCTGGGAGGGGACGTGCAAGCCCGAGCAGACCTCCCGCGAGGAAGACCACGGCCATGCCGACCTGCAGCCCTGCCAGGCGAAGCCGCAGAGCACCAGCCCCGAGCGCGACTGCAGCCAGTGCTCCTCCCAAGAGGGGCAGTCCTACGCTCGACTGTGCGAAAAGGCCGAGTGCGTATCCGAGTCCGAGCCAGGCGAGCGGCATCTCCTATCCGCGCCTCCTGCTCCCATCGGAAGCGGACGCCTGGCGCTCGACCAGCCGGATACGTGCGCTCAGGCGGCGGGGCGAGGCCATCGCGAACGCCGTCGGTATCATCAGCGTGCCGATGAACGCCAGGACCCAGATGGATGCACGATAGTCGCCCGTTACGTCGAACACCCAGGCCATGAAGATAGGCCCCACCACGCCCGCCGCGACCGAGCCGCCCTGCAGCATCCCCACGATCGATCCGAGAGAGCGCGTGCCGAACATCATGCTCCCCAGCGTTCCGCGCGTGGGGATGACGCTGCCGAACCCGATGCCGAACAGCGCAACGAACGGCATCGCCAGCGCGACGGTCGTGACGGTTACGAACTGCAGGTAGAGCATGGACGCCGTCAGCATGCCTGCCACTACTGCCAGCACGAGGCGGTAGTCCACCTTGTCCAGCATGTAGCCCGCGCCAAGGCGGCCGATGCCGCTGAGGAGGAAGACGAGCGTGAAGGTTACCGCCGCCTCGCTTTTGGTGAGGCCGGTGTCCTCGACGAAGTAGAAGATCTGGTGCACCTGGAACGCGGAGTTCACCATGAACATGCCGGAGAGGTAGCCCATGAAGAGCCAGAACTCCTTCGTGTGTATCGCCCCGCGGGCGTTCATGCCACGGACGGGCGGGACCGTCCTTATCGCCGCACCCTGTGCGTCCCGTTCCGGGGGGTCGCCGTCCGGGCGCAGCCCATACGGCTCAGGACGTTCACGGGCGATGGCGCTGATGAGCGTCAACAGCAAAAGGACGATCAGCCCATACGTGATGATGATGTTCCGCCAGCCGAACGTTTCCTCCAGCGACGTGTTCAGGATGACGAACGGCGACCCGAAGATCGGCCCCATCACCGCCCATCCGGTCGCGGCTCCCAGCCTGCGCCGGAACCAGCGGGAGATGAGTACAGGCCACGTGACCGCATGGCTCATCCCGGAGGTGCCGATGGAGATGACGAAGACGGCAAGGTAGAAGGTGGCGATGCCGTTGATCAACCCCAGCCCGATCAGCCCCAGCCCGGTAATGATTGCGCTCCAGAAGAGCAGCGTGCGCGGTTTCATCTTGTCCAGCAGGACGCCGACCAGCGGGCTCGTGATGCCCGACTCCATCTGCCGCATGGACATCGCCCCGCCGACCACGGAGCGGGACCAGCCGAAGTGCGCTTCGATGGAAACGCTGAAGGCGCTCATACCCTGGAAATAGGCAGCCGAGAGGATGGTGTTGGTGAAGATGCTTCCGGCGACGAGGTACCAGCCGTAGAAGATGCGCGGTTGGCGCGTTGTGACGGAGGCCTGGGTCTGGGGTTCCAAGAAGGCGTCTCCACGCGGCCCACACCGGGCCGTTCCTGCCGCATGGTAGCCGCGCGTGGCCGTGAGGGAAACCGCGCCGCGCTTTGACAACGGGTGTCCCGCCTTCTATGTTGGGCCTTCCACCCCACGCTTCGGAGGCTGTCCCATGCCGACCCTGGACGATCTGGACGGACTGTTGGCACAGAGCAACGTCGTTGTGTTCACGACGTTCCGGCGCGACGGGATGCCGCAGCAGAGCCTCGTCACCGTCGGGAAGATGGACGGCGGACTCGCCTTCACGACGCGCTTGCGCAACGCGAAGGCGTACAACCTGGCCCGCGATCCGCGCTGCGCGATCATGCTCGTCAGCCCGGACAAGCGCGCTTTCGCGGTGCTCGACGGCACAGCGCAGGTGCAGGGCCTGCACAACAGCGATGCGGAGTCGCTGCGCGTTCGGCTGCGGGAGGTCTACCGCATCGCAGCAGGGAAGGAGCACCCCAACTGGGACGAGTACGACCGCGTGATGGCGGAGGAGGGGCGCGTCGTCGTGCTGCTGCGGGCCAGCCGCATCACAGGGAGGAACCTCTAAGGCCCGTCGCCGCCGTTGGAGTCCTCGTCCTCGGACTCCTCCTCCCCGAAGTCGACCTCTTCCAGCGTCAACTCGAAGGTGAACCGCACGGCTGCCCGTACCACCTCTACGCTGATGGTGTCTCCGACGCGGTAGTCGGTCAGCAGCATCAGCACCAGTTGGCTCGTGCCGATTATCGGTACGCCGTCCACCTGCACGATAACGTCGTCCACCTCGATGCCTGCCCGGTCGGCCGGGCTGTCCTCGGCGACGGAGATCACGAGCGCCCCCTCATCCACGGTCAGGCTGCGCTCCGTCACGGCAGTGGGCGTCACGTCCTGCACCGTTATGCCTATGCGGGGCCGCACGACGCGTCCGAACTCGATGAGGTGCTGGGAGACGGGGATGGCTGTGTTGGCGCTGATAGCGAAGCCCATGCCGTCGATGGAGACGCCGCCGCCCAGCGATTCGCGGATCACGCGGGTGTTGATGCCGACGACCTCGCCATACACGTTCAGCAGCGGCCCACCACTGTTGCCGGGGTTGATGACCGCGTCCGTCTGCAGGAGGTTGTCCAGCCGCTCGTCGCCCGTCCCGAGCGACCGGCCCTTGGCGCTGAGGACGCCGACTGTCACCGAGCCCTGGAACCCGAGCGGACTGCCGATCGCCACCACCCACTCGCCTATGCGCAGCGCGTCCACGTCGCCAAGTTGCAGGATGACCAGGTCCTCGACTTCCTCCGGGTCCACCTTGAGCACAGCGAGGTCGGTGGCCTTGTCCGTACCGATGATCTCGGCGGGCAGCCGCTGACGGTTCGAGAGCACCACCTCCACCTCGACCGCGTCCTCGACGACGTGGTGATTCGTCAGCAGGTAACCTTCCTCACGGAAGAACACTCCGGAACCCTGGGCGACGCCCGGCGTCGTCTGACCGAAGACGTTGGTCTGCTCGACGGTGGCGAGCACCTGCACGACAGCAGGCATGGTCTTATCCACGGTGTCCGCGATGTAGTAGGCCGCCGCGAGCACCTGGGCTCTACGCTGCTCCGGGTCGATAGTCTCTTCCGTGGGCACCGGCGCGAGGGTGGGAGGCGGAGGTTCCGGTGTGGGCGTCGGCGTGGGGGCGGCGGTGCTCGTGCATGCGGCGAGCGCGGCGGCGGCGAGCGCCGCATGGAGCAGCATGGTCAGTTTGCGCAAGCGGGGCCTCCGTAGAGCAGACATCGGGGTGCAGCCGACAGGCAGGGTTCCTTACTCATATGATACGGCGTGCAGGCCGGTGCGGATTGGCGTCGTGCCGTGGGTGACATCGCTCACGCGGTGGTGAGCCCGCGCACCGCTTCCTCCTGGGTGGCCGAGAGCTCGCGGATGCCGCCCGCGGCGAGGTCCAGCATCTCGTCGAGCGTCGCGCGGGAGAAGGGGTGCTCCTCGCCGGTGCCCTGGACCTCCACGAACTCGCCGCCGTTCGTCATGACGACGTTCAGGTCGACCGCCGCGCGGGAGTCTTCCTCGTAGCAGAGATCGATCATCGTCTCGCCGCCGACGAACCCCACGCTCGTGGCAGCGACGCTGGCGGAGAGCGGCACGCGGAGCAACACGCCGTGGCGCACGAGGCCGAGCAGGGCCTGGTAGAGCGCGACGTAGGCGCCGGTGATGGCTGCGGTGCGCGTGCCGCCGTCGGCCTGCAACACGTCGCAGTCAATCGTGATGGTGCGCTCGCCGAGTCTCTCGAGCTGGGTTATCGAGCGAAGGGAGCGACCGATGAGGCGCTGTATCTCGTGCGTGCGTCCGCTGCCGGAGGAGCGTTCGCGGGAGGTGCGGGTGAGGGTGGAGCGCGGGAGCATCCCGTATTCGGCGGTCACCCAGCCCTTGCCCTGGCCGCGCAGAAAGAAGGGCGCCCTTTCCTCGATGGAGGCTGCGCAGACGACCCGCGTCAGGCCGGTCTCCACGAGGACGGAGCCTTCCGCGAACTCCTGGAAGCCGGTGGTGATGCGCGTGGGGCGCAACTCGTCGTTGCGTCTGCCGTCGATGCGGGGCACGGGTCCTCCTTGGGGCTACGTGCCCAGCCGGACGGGGTCGGCTTCCTGCTGGAGCGTGCGGATGATGGACATGGCCGTGAGCCGCCCGGTCTTCGGGTTCTCGCCGGGGATGTTCTCCAGGTGCAGACGCATGAGCCCGAACTCGCCCTCGACCTCGATGTCGTGGCAGTTCCGTTCGAGGCCGGGCGACGCGATCATCTTCACGGTCGTGCGGTCGGGGCCGATGCCCGCGAAGCTCACTGCCGCCGAGACGTTGAGGTTCGCCGGGAAGCCGACGCACGCCTCGCGCGCCGAGCCGGAGAAGATGACCTCCTCCTCTTCCATCGCCCAGAGATCGATGCCGTTCCTGACGACGTGCGGCGCGCCGTCCAACGCCGCCGGACCCTTGCGCGACTCCATGACGACGCGGTCTATGCGGCCCACGGACGCGGACTTTATGCCGTCCAGCCCGATGATGGCGCCGGAGGGCATGAGCAGGCGGCAGCCGGTCTCCCGCGCCCTGTCCAGCAGTTCCGGGTGGGCGATGAGCGCGCCGACGCTGATGACCATGGCGCCCTTGCGCGCGGCGAAGGCCGCCTCGACGAGGCCGGGCACGATGGGCGCGCCCGCGGCCTCGACGAGCAGGTCCGCCTGCTCGATCAGCTCGCCGGTGCTCATGTACGTCGGCGGCGTGCGGAGCGTGTCGAGGAACTCGCGGGCGCTTGCCTCCGTGCGGCTTGCAACGCCAGCGACCTCCATGCCGCCGAGCGTGCCGTCGTCGGCGGCGCGCAGGATGGCCCGGCCTATCGCGCCGCATCCGACGATGCCGATGGTGGGGGGAATCATGGCGGTTACTTCTCGTTGCCTTCTTCCAGCCAGGCGACGTAGTCGGCCATGGCGGACTCGGGCGTGTAGGCGTTCTCGAAGCCGAGCTCGTCGCGGGCGCGGCTCATGTCCAGGTAGTTCTGCTCCTTGTAGCCGGGGCCCCTGCCTTCCTGCAGCGGGAGGTTGGCGTCCGATTTGACGGCCTTCGCCGCGTCCACGAGGCGCTGGTTGGAGACGGCGACACCGGAGCTCACGTTGTAGATGCGGTGTGGGAGGTCCTCCGTGAGTTGCACGCGCCTGATGCCCTGCGCGCAGTCCTTTACGTAGCAGACATCGCCGGTGTCCTCAGCGAAGGGAACACCGCGCGAGTAGTCCGGTTCCGTGCCGTTGGCGGCGGCGTGAGCGAGCCTGCTGGGCAGGTTCATCATGGAGTGGTAGAGCGGCCCCCAGATGCCGCCGATGCGCATGGAGACGACGTCCAACCCTGTGCGCGCCGCGTAGTGAAAGGCGAGTATCTCCCACGACTTCTTGAAGGTCTCCGTGGGGTTGGAAGACTCCACGGGGAGCCTGTCGGTCTCGCGGTAGGGGCCGCTGGCAAGGCTGTGGTAGACGGCGATGGAGCTCGCGAGCGAGAGGCGCTTCACCTCCGCGTTGCGGGCGGCCTCCAGCACGCCGATGAGGCCGTTCATGTTCACGCGGTAGTCTTCGTAGGGGCCGAGGGCGGCCACGCCGGGGACCGCGAGGTGGACGATGTGCTCCGTCTTGTGCTTCTTCGCCAACTCCTCGATGACGCTCGGCTCCGAGACGTCCGCCTTCTCAACGATGACGCGCTTGCCGTACTCGTCCTTAATGAACGACGGCTCGCGCCAGGTCTGGTAGTACGTGATGACGACATCTTCGCCCGCATCGACGAACGCCTTCGCCGTGTGCAGGCCGATGAATCCCATGCCGCCTGTGATGAGGACTGTCAACGTCCACCTCCGCTGAGAGCTAGTGCTATAGGTGCGCGCCGCGCCGCAGTCGGTAAGGCTAACCCATCGCGTCTCGATGCGCGAGTGGCCGCCCTGCAGGGGCGGCTTAGAACAAGGTGTGCAATCCAGCCCCATTCTGAACATCTTGTTCCAAGCCTTACGAGTAAATCGTCCTTCCCGTTTGAGCACCTTGAGCATCTTGTCCGGGACGTTTCCCTGGCCGTGGCCTGCTTCCCAGCATTCGAGGCATCAAGATGCTCAAGATGCCCAACGTTTTCAAAAGTTTGGGCGGAGCCACCCTCACCCCAACCCTCTCCCAGAGGGAGAGGGGGCAGACCGGCTGGGGCTGCGAGCTATAGATTCGGTCTATGGGTGGGGCAGGGTGCGCAGTCATGCATCCAGCGTAGCGGACGCGGGGGCGACCGGGTAAGGGGCGGGTGTCAGTAATCCTGCCCCACACCCCGCCAACCCTCACCCCCAGCCCCTGTCCCGCCATCGGGAGAGGGAAGCCTGGACAGGCTCACGAGGGGCGCTCCTGTACCAACCCCACACCCCACCAGTTCACCCTCACCCTAACCCTCTCCCCTCAAAGGAGAGGGGATCAGGCCGCCGCTCCCGTTCCCAAACCGCATACCTCCGGAGTTATGCAAGGGCCTCCTCAAAGGAGAGGAGAGCGAACGATTGCGGTTTATCCTAGAGTCCTGCGGTCAGCGCTGATACGATGCGGAAGTCATGGGTTAGCAATGCCGGAAGCACAGGTGATCATCAGGGAGTGCCATCGGGAGGACGTGCCTGGGGTATTGCGTCTGTGGGCCACGTCCGGCGCGTCCAATACTCCCACCGACAACCCCGAAGACGTCGAGCGCGCCGTCTCCGAACAGGCCCTCGAGTTCCTGGTAGCAGAAGCGGACGGCGAGGTGGTCGGGACCATCATGGGCGGCTTCGACGGGTGGCGGGGCGCAATCTCCAGGCTCGCGGTGGCGGAGAGTCACCGGCGGCAGGGCATCGGACGCGCTCTGTTGGATGAGGTGAAGGTGCGCTTCGGCCGCAACGGGGTCAAGGTGGTCGGCGCGCTGGTCGAGAAGGGCCATCCGTGGGCGATGGCCTACTGGGCATCGGTAGGCTTCCAGCTCGACGAACGGTTCGTGTTCTTCAGGCACCGGATGTAGGCCTCCCCCCGCCCCCCGCCAACCCTGACCTTCGGCCCCTCCCCCACGAGCCCTTTTGCGTAACTCCATCGCACACCCCCGCCCCACCAACCCTCACCCCAGCCCTCTCCCGCCATCGGGAGAGGGAGCAGGCGGTCTCAGCCCACTTGCATCCGGTTACGCAAGAGTCTCGCCATTGGGAGCGGGGAACCCGAGAGATGCTTCGACTCCGCTGCGCTCCGCTCAGCATGACAAGGCCCCCCGCCCCGCCCCGGAGGCCCTCACCCGCTCCCTCCTACGCAGAAGACCCCTGCGTAAACCACCCAGTCCCCCAGTTCACCCTCACCCTAACCCTCTCCCCTCGAGGGAGAGGGGATCAGGCCCCCACCCACGCCCGGCCGTGCGACCGTGTGCGCTTACGCGCACTTCTGGATTCCAGCCTGCGCTGGAATGACGTGGCCTAGAACTCCTGGCCGGAGTCGAGCCAGGCGATGTAGTCGGCGATGGCGGCGGGGACGTTGTAGGCGGGGCGCCAGCCGGTCTCGGCGGTGACGCGCTCGTTGTCGAGGAAGGCGTTGGGGCGGTAGCGGGCGCTGCGTCCGTCCTGCAGTTCCGCGTCGAAACCGGGCTTCGCAGCGCGGACGGCGTCAAGGAGTTCGGCGGCGGTGACGGTCTCGCCGCGCCCGATGTTGTAGACAGGGTGGGCGAGCGACGCCGCGAGTTGCAGCGAGCGGACCGCTTCCCCCACATCCGGCGCGTAGGTGATGTCGAACGTGTCGCCGGCGAACGGGACGCCTCCGAAGCGCTCCGAGAAGTCCGGCGCGTGGCCTCTGGACGCGGCGTGGCAGAGGCGGCTCGGCAGGTTCAGCATCGAGCGGTAGGTGGGGCCGAACACGCCGCTGATGCGCATGGAGACGACCTCCATGCCGGCGCCGTAGTTGTTCGCGTAGTTGTAGACCAGCACCTCCCATGCCTTCTTGAACGCGCCGGGCTTCACGCCCCCGGTCAGCAGCACGGGCGTCTCTTCGTGGAACGGTCCCTCCGGCAGCTCCGCGAACATCGCGCCGTTGGATGCCCAGCAGAAGCGGCGGATGCCCGCTGCCCTCGCGCCGTCGAAGAGGTGGGAGAGCTTGTCCATGTTGATGCGGATGTCCTCGCCGGGGTCGGCGGAAGCGCGCCGGTGGAGGGCGAGGTGGACGATGCCGTCGGCGCTGTGCCTCCGGGCGACGGCTTCGATCGCGCCGGGCTCATCGAGGTCGCACTGCTCGATCGTGACGCTCTTGCCGACGTGCGGCTCCAGGAACGAGGGCACGCGGCGGTTCTCGTACGACGTGGCGACGACCCGTTCTCCGGCCTCGGCGAACGCCCGCACGGTATGCGAGCCGATGAATCCGAGGCCGCCGGTGACGATGGTGGTCATGGGGCGCTCCTTTCCAAGCGCGCGACGCTCAGCGTCTCCTGGCGGATGTACGAATCCTGCGCGGCAGGGACGTCGGGAAGGGCGGACGTCTCACCCTCACCCCAACCCTCTCCCATCAAGGGAGAGGGGGAAATCCCGGTGACGATGGTGGTCATGAGGCGCTCCTTCCCAAGCGGGCGACGCCTACGGTGAGCGTTTCGCCGTCTATCTCGTGCTCCTCGGTGTAGGCGCCGGACGGGGGCGCGGCGGCGTGGAGCGCGTCGCTCAGTGTCTCCTGGCGGATGTACGCCTCCTGCGAGGCGAGGGCTGGCGGGAGAGCGGAAGTTTCACCCTCACGCAGGCCAGTACCCTCACCCTCACGCAGGCCAGTACCCTCACCCTCACGCAGGCCAGTACCCTCACCCCAGCCCTCTCCCCTTGTAGGGAGAGGGGGCCGGACACCCCACCCCATCCCCTCACCCGTGGGCTGCGAGATTCCCGCCTCCGCGGGAATGACGGCAGTAGACGAGGGAGAGGGGGGCCGGGCACCCCTCCCCGCGCCCTCCTCCCTGATGGGCTGCGAGATTCCCGCCTTCGCGGGAATGACGTAGGTGATGATGCGTTCTTCGATCTCGAAGCCAGCGGCCTTGCGCATGTTCTGGATGCGGTGGACGAACTCGCGTGCCGTGCCCTCCGCCTCGAGCTCCGGCGTGACCGCCGTGTCGATGCCGACCAACAGCGCGCCCTCGGACGCGGCGGCGATTCCGGGCTTGTCCTCCGTCTCTATGAGGAGGTCGCCCGCATCGAACGTGAGGCCGCCGAGCTCGACGCTGCCGCCGGAGCGGAGTGCGGCGGCGGCCGCAGCGGCGTCCGCGCCGGCGATGGCAGCGCGCGCCGCGCCCATGCTTGCGCCGAGCTTCGGGCCGAGCACGGGCAGGTTGGGCTTGAGCGTGAATTCAGCGATAGCGTCCGCTTCCGCAACTTCCATCGCCTTCACGTTCAGTTCGTCGAGCACCTGCGACTCGATGAGCGGCAGCAGTTCCTCGTCGCCGTCGCGGGGACGCACGAGAACCCGGGCGAGCGGCTGTCGCACCTTCACGCCGCTCCTGCTGCGCGCGTTGCGCCCGAGGCTGGCGATACGCATCGCGAGGCGCACAGCGCGGTCGAGGCGCTCGTCGGTGAGGGCAGGGTCGGTAGCGGGGAAGGCTTCGAGGTGGACGCTGCGAGGCTCGTCGCGACCACCTTTGATGCTCCCCTCGTCCACTGCCCCGCCGGGTACCCTCTCCCTAGCCCTCTCCCCTTGTAGGGAGAGGGGATCAGCGGGCGCGAGGTTGCGGAAGATGGCGTCGGAGACGAACGGCGTCATCGGCGCGATGAGTTTCGTGAGCGTGTGCAGGCATGAGTAGAGCGTCACGTACGCCCACGTCTTGTCGTCGTCGTTCTCGGCCTTCCAGAAGCGTCGCCGGCTCCGGCGGACGTACCAGTTGGAGAGCAGGTTCACGAACTCCTGGATGCGGCGGCCCGCGCCGGTAGCGTTGAGGGCGTCCATGTCGTCCGCGACCTGTGCGACGAGACCGTTCAGCTCCGAGATTATCCAGCGGTCGAGCTCGTTCGGCGGCGGTGCGGCAAGGGTCGGCTCGCCCACGCGGCCGTCCTTCCAGTACTCGGCGTGGGCATCGGGGTCGAAGCCGTCGATGTTGGCGTACGTGACGTAGAAGCTGTAGGTGTTCCAGAGCGTAAGCAGGAACTGGCGGAGCGTCTCCTTGACGAGATCGGGGGAGAAGCGGCGGGCGTCGCCCGCGGGCGCGGCGGTGAAGAGGTACCAGCGGAGCGCATCCGCGCCCTGCTCGTTCATCACGGCCCAGGGGTCGACGACGTTTCCCTTCGACTTGGACATCTTCTCGCCCTTGCCGTCCAGGATGAGGCCGAGGACGAGGCAGCTCTCGTACGAGGGTTTGCCGGTGATGAGCGTGGAGAGCGCAAGCAGACTGTAGAACCATCCGCGCGTCTGGTCGACCGCCTCGGTGATGTAGTCGGCGGGGAAGAGGGGGCTTGCGATGAGGTCATCGACGCCGTTGAGCGTGAGTTCCTCGCCGCCGGGGCCCTTCACGGCGACGGGGTAGTCCCACTGCGCGAACGGCATCGCACCGGAGTCGTACCAGGCGTCGGCGACCTCCGGCACGCGGCGCATCGTTCCGCTGCAACCGGGCTCGGTACAGTGCAGCTCGACGCGGTCGACGAACGGACGGTGGAGGTCAAGGCCATCCAGCAGTCCGCGCGTCTCGTCGGTGACGCGCTCGGCGAGGTCGGCGGTCGAGCCCGCGACGACGATGTGCTGCGGGTCTTCGGCGCATCGCCAGATGGGGAGGGGCGTTCCCCAGTAGCGTTCGCGGGAGACGGACCAGTCGACGTTGTTCCGCAGCCACTCGCCGAAGCGGCCCTCCTTGATGTGCTCCGGCACCCACTCGATGCCCCGATTGCCTGCGAGCATCTCGTCCTTCATCGCGGTCGTGCGGATGTACCAGGATGTCTTGGCGTAGTAGAGCAGGGGCGTACCGCAGCGCCAGCAGAAGGGGTAGGTGTGCTTGTACGGCGAAGCATCGTGGAAGAGGAGGCCGCGCTCGTCCAGGTCTCGGATGAGCTGCTTGTCGGCGTCCTTCACGAACGTTCCGCCGCCGGGGAAGTCATCGGCGACGATGCCGTGGACGTCGACGGTGTGGACGGTCTCGATGCCGTGGGCCCTGCCGAGCTCGGCGTCCTCCGCACCGTAAGCGACGGCGCTGTGCACGATGCCGGTGCCGTCGGCGGTGGAAACGTAGCCGGCGGGCAGCACGCGGTGAGCGTGGCCGCGCTGCGCGAGGAAGTCGCCGTAGGGTGCGTCGTACACGATGCCGACGAGGTCCGCGCCGGGGCAGCGCGCGACCTCGCGCCACCCGTCGCCGAGGACGCTCGGCGCCAGCGCCGAGGCGACGATGGCGCGCTCGCCGTCGTCGTTCTCCGACAGGACGTACTCCACGTCCGGCCCGACAGCGAGAGCGGCGTTCGCAGTGAGCGTCCAAGGCGTCGTCGTCCAAGCGATGAAGGCGGGGCGGGGCGCGGTCCAGCGCTCGCCGTCGTAGCCGAGGCGCGCGAGCGTTTCAGGCGATGCGTTGTAAGACATGGACTGCGATGCGCTCGCGGGGAAGCGGACGTAGATGCTGGGGTCGGGCGTGTCCTCCTGGTAGCCGAGGGCGACTTCGTGAGAGCTGAGGCTCGTGACGCAGCGCGGGCAGTGAGGGGTCACCTTGTAGCCTTCGTAGACGAGGCCCTTGTCCCAGAGGCGCTTGAACACCCACCACGCGGACTCGATGTAGGAGTTGTTGTACGTCACGTAAGCGTCGGCCATGTCGAGCCAGACACCCGCACGCTCGGTCATCGCCTCCCACTCGCCGACGTAGCGGAATACGCTCTCCCGGCAGCGGCGGTTGAACTCCTCGATCCCGAACTCCTCGATCTCCTGCTTGCTGGAGATGCCGAGTTCCTTCTCGATCTCGAGCTCGACCGGCAGGCCATGGGTGTCCCATCCGCCGCGGCGCAGCGGGCGGTAGCCGCGCATGGTCTTGTAGCGCAGGATGACGTCCTTGAACGAGCGCGAGAGCACGTGGTGGATGCCGGGACTGCCGTTCGCGGTCGGCGGCCCCTCGTAGAAGACGAAGAGCGGAGCGTCCGCGCGAACGCGGTCGACCTGGCGGAACAGGTCCGACTCCCGCCACGCTTCGAGGACCGACGTCTCCAGTTGCGGGAAGTCCACCTTGCTGGAGACGGGTTCGTACCGTTTCGCATTGCCTGCCATGCTGCTCCTTCCGTAACAGAAAACGCCCGTCCACACACCGGCGGACGGACGTTGCCGTGGTACCACCACCATTCCCCCGCGCCGGGCGCAGGGGCACTCAGAACCTCGCGCCGCGCACGGATGCGGGCGGAAGGCTGCCGCTGTAACGGGCGGGCGGCCCGTCCGCGCCTACTGGCCCCCGGGAGCGGAGCGTTCGGGCGGCGGCTCGGGAGGGATGTTCGGCAGGTCGCGCGCGCCGGCTCGCACCGTACCCGGCTCGCTCTTCGCGCGGTGGCCTGCGTACTCGTCTCCGTCGCAGCCTGTGGTTCGATAGTAGCGGGGGAAGCGCGCAGGCGTCAAACGGACGTGCGCCGCACCGATCGGGGGGCCCTGCTCCACGTTCTTCTCGTTGACGCTTCTCGAGCGCGCCCGTAGAATCGAAGCGTGCCAGTTTCTCCGTCCACAAGTGAGACGGCGCGCTTGGAGAGGGCCCAGCCTTGGATATCGGTAATGCGCTAACCAACTACCTGTCTGAACGTGCGAACAAACTCGATTCTTACGCACACCAGGAGCTCCACCGTTTCGCGCGCGCCATGCGCGCCCTGAGCGGGTCAGAAAGGCCCGTCGACCAGTTGAAGGCCCCGCAAGTCGCGGCGTACGCGGAGCGCGAGGTCGCCAACGGCGGCGACGTGCATGCACGTCTGCGCCCCGTCAAGGAGTTCCTCACCTATCTCGGCAAGAAGGGGTTCCATCCAGAGAACCTCTCCGTGCACGTGAAGATACCGCGGCCGAGCGTGAAGGGGGGAGTCGCCGTTGCATCTCCGCGCTCGAGCCTCCAGACGATGGAGATGACGCGGAGCGGGCTGGAAGCGCGGAAGAAGGAGCTGGCGGACCTGAAGGGCCAGCGACCGGAGATCGTGGAGGCTATCCGCATCGCCGCCGCTGACAAGGACTTCCGCGAGAACGCACCACTCGATGCAGCGCGCGAAGAGCAGGGCAAGATCGAGGCCCGCATCCGCGACCTCGAAGAGGAGCTACGCCGCGCCGAGGTCGTCGACAGCGCGGGCGGCACCAGTGTCGGGGTTGGCGCGACCGTCTCCCTGCGCGACGTGGAGTCGGGCAAAGACGTTTCCTACACCATCGTCGACACGATGGAGGCGGACCCCGCCAGCTTCAAGATATCGGTCTCGTCCCCTGTCGGCGCAGCCATCGCGGGCAAGGCCGAGGGCGTCGAAGTGAGGGTCCAGACTCCCAAGGGCGCCCGTCGCTACCTCATCAACAAGGTCAAGTTCTAGGTCGTAGCGCTGTTCGGTTCGGTACGCAAGCGCTTACGCTCGCTCCTCTGGGGGTCGGCGTACCGTCGTGCCGTTCGTCCCCTGTTGTTCAGACTTCCTCCGGAGACCGCTATCAACGCCGGTACGCGCGCTCTCGGCGTGCGTCCGCTCTGGCGTGCGCTCGGGCCGTCGTCGGGCGAGGTGAGCCTCCCTGCTTCCGTCGGGGGCATCGCTCTTCGCAACCCCGTTGGACTTGCCGCGGGGCTCGACAAGCACTGTGCGTCGTTGGCCAGCCTTGCGGCCCTCGGTTTCGGGTACGTGGTAGGCGGCACCGTGACCGCTCAGGCACGCCCCGGCAACCCCAGGCCGCGCGTCCTCCGGCTCACCGAGCGCGAGTCCGTCATCAACGCCCTCGGCTTTCCCGGTGACGGGTTGGACGCTGCACTTGCGCGTCTGGAACGGCTGCGCCGGATGCCTGCGCGCGTTCTGGTGAGCATCGCCGCGCTCGATGAACAGGAGACGGCGGAGTGCGCCGCGCGCCTGCAGCCGCTCGTGGACGGCGTCGAGGTGAATATCAGCTCTCCCAACACTGTGGGGTTGCGCCGCTTCCAGGAGCCGGAGGCGCTGCGCGGCCTGCTCGGCGTACTCGACGTTGTTCGGCTGAAACCGTTGTTCGTGAAGGTCCCCCCGTGGACGAACGACGAGGAGCGCGAGGAAGTGCTCGCGCTCGTACGCGTCTGCCGCGAGGCGGGCGTGGACGCGGTGACGGCGGCGAACACGGTCCCCGTGGAGGACACGCGACTCGCCACCGGACGCGGGGGGCTGAGCGGGCGTGCGATACTGGAGAACATGCTAGCGATGCTGCCGGACATACGCGCCGAGTTGGGAAGCGGCGTGGGGCTGAACGCCTGCGGGGGCATCGCCTCGGCGGACGACGCGCGCGCCGCCCTGCAGGCGGGCGCCGACACCGTTCAGCTCTACACCGCGCTCGTGTTCCGAGGGCCGGGGCTGGTCGAGGAGATCTGCAGCGGACTGCGCGCCCAGCCGCCGGAGGGGTGGCGATGACGCAGGAAGACCGCGTCCGCGCGGCCGAGGACGTCCTGGCGGCGACGGGCCCGCTGCGCAACCTCTCCGACGAGGTGCGTTCCTACCCGCTGCGCCTCCTGCGCCTCGTGGTTGAGCAGTACGCCGCCCGCGATGCACCCGTATCCGATCACCTGCTGCGGCTGCCGCCGTACCTGGGCGAGACCACGCTCCGCGGTCTGCTGGAAGGCGGGTTCGTGGAACGGGTCACCGCCGCGTATGCCGTCTATGCCTACGCTCCGACACCGGAAGGGCTGGCGCTGCTGGCGTCGTTGGAAGGGGACGCTCCCAAGGGACGCAGGCCGCGCAAGCGGGGCTAGCGTTCGCTTCCGCGCGCCCAGTTGAGTTCGACGAACCCCTGGCCGACAACTTCCCCGGACGGATCGAGCACGTCGACTCCGGCCTCCCAGTACGTGACGCCGATCGTCTCGCTGCGGTACTCGGACTCTTCTTCGAGCGGGCGCAGCAGGAGCGAGAGGCCTTCTTCCGGCAACTCCACGTTCCAATGGGTACGGTAGGCGGTATCGGTAACCGGGCTGCGCCAGGTGGGCTCGCCGGGCGTGAACGAGACCTCATCCGCGGTCAGGGTTCGCGGCGACTCGCCTGCTCTACGCAGTGTCGCGTAGCGCTCGATGAGCGGGCCCTCGCGCTCGTAGAGGCTGGAGATCATGAGGTCGGCGCCGTCGTTCAGCTGGATGCTGGCCCAGTCCCATTCGACGGCGACCGGCTGGAAGTCGCCCCACTGCTTGTCGAGCCACGCCAGGCCCGTGACGCTCGTTGTCGAACCGTCCGGGAGCGTCAGCGTGCCGCTCAGCGCGAGGCGCGGGCGCGTGTAGTAGTAGGTCACACCGGCGTAGTCGAAGTCCACGAGCCCGCCCTGGTGGAGCAGCGGTCCCGTCGTCGCGCGGAGCGCGAGGTCGTACGCGTAGCCGCCAGCCTCTGCGCGCAGCGTGTAGGACTCTCCCGCGACGCCCGCCATGAGCGTGTCCTGCACGGCGAGTTCGAAGTCTCCCGGCGCTGTCTCGACCGGGGCGGCGAGTTGGAAGAGTTCGGTGTGGGCGTAGCCTCCGGCTCCGCCGCCGAGGCCGATATGCCGCACGTGGGCGGCGACGCCGCTGGAAGGCTCGCGTATGCGGAAGACGACGTCGTGCAGAGCGTAGCGCTCCTGCTCCTCCGACGTGAGGTGTGCGTTGAAGTACCACCACTCGACGAGGTACTCGTGGGGGGACTCGTCGGCGGGCAAGGTGACGGGAGGGAGGCTGCCGATGGGTATGGGTGTGGGCAGCGGAAACGGGGTTGCAGTGGCCGTAGGCGTGGGCGCTGGCGTTGGAGTGGGGGTAGGGGCCGGAGTTGGCGTCGGCGACGCGCATGCGGCAGCCAGGCTGATGGCTATTCCGAGGGAGGAGATGACGCGTGTTGCCCGATTCATCGGCTACTCTGTCAAACCAGATTACCGAATCCCTGACGCCTTGGGGAGTGGTTAGCCTAGAATAACCCGCGTTATGCGACTCGCACTGCCCACCACCCTGCGAGGCAGGGCCCTGCTTGCCGGAGCCATCGTCGTCGTCCTTGGGCTGCTCTACCTGCTCGTCTCGCTGTACATCGTCAACACGGCGCTCGTGGCGGAAAGGAACGAGATCGAGGAGCGGCCGGAGGACTTCGGGCTCCGCTACGACGAGGTGGAGTTCTCGCCGCGGGACTGGCCGGAGCTCACCTTGCGCGGCTGGTGGGTCCCCTCCGAGGACGCGAAAGGGACGGTGGTCCGCATCCACGGGCTGGACGGCACGCGAGACTCGTCGCTGGGCCTCACGAAGGCGTTGGTGGACGAGGGCTACTCAGTGTTCGCGTTCGATCTGCGCGGGCACGGCGAGTCCGATGCCGCCCAGATGGGAGCAGGCATACACGAGCAGGACGACCTGCGCGGCGCGATCGACTACGTGCTGGCGGAGCGTGACGCGGAACCGGGACGCGTGCTCCTGTACGGCGACTCGTTCGGAGGCGCGGTCGCGCTCATGACGGCGGTGGACGAGCCGTCGGTGGTGGGGGTGTTCTCCGACTCGTCGTTCACGAGCGTGTCCGACCTGCTGATCCAGGAGGTGGCGGACCGCACGAGGCTGGTGCACTGGAGCGCCGTCGCGCTGCGGCCGGGCATCCTGTTCGTGGCCAGCACGGTCAAGGGGCTGGACATCAGCGAGGTGCGCCCCGTCGACTCCGTCGCGCTCTACAAATACTCCCTGGCGTTCGTGCACTGCAGCACGGACGAGCGGGTCCCGCTCTCCCACCTGGCGCGGCTACGCGCCCAGGCGCAGGCGCCTCCACTCCTGACTATCTATGAGGGCTGCGAGCATAGCCAAGGCTGGGAAGACTACACGGACCACTACGAGGCATACGTGGTCGATTATTTCGACCAGCGCCTCGGTTTGTGAGGGTGCTCGGCGCGGCGCGGCCCGTCCTCCCACGAGCGGACCACTATGTATTCGGTCGCGATCAGGGCGGCGCGGCGGACTACGATATAGGGTGCAAGCACAGGCATGTGCGGAATGAAAACGTAGTGCATCTACGTGCTATGCTTGGATATCGGTGGCTATAGAAGGCATGTTGACATAGATGCGGCGCCAGCAACCCGCTCCGTGCGGGACTCGACGTAGCGGCTCCGTAGCGTGGATGCGTGCCCCGCCGGACGCCATCGGTGTTGCGGGAACGTTGGATGTGGTCATGTGTGGCTGAATCATGAGGTGCAGGAGCCGTGCCAGACAATCTTCCCGGCCAGGGACATCCTGATTCGCCAGGAAGAAACAGGAGGATCCAGGGGAAATGAGTTACAACGGGCGCTTGGTCATAGACACTGACTGCCACATCCAGGAATACTGGGACATGGACCGTACTTACAAGGAGTTCATCGATCCGAAGTACCGCGAGGACTACGAACGGTTCAGCGAGGCCGTACGAGCAGACCAGCGGCGGGTGGCAGAGACGGGGTTCGGCCTCGGTGCGGGCACTTCAATCTGGATGGGAGCCGTTCATCAGCACCCACAGTTTCGGCCTATGGGTATGCACCAACCATTCGAGAAGCAGCTCTCAGTACGTCCTGCCGGAAATGGGGACCCGGCCGACGTAGCGAGCTGGGACGCCGATCATCATGGCGAAGCACTCAGGACCGTGTTCGGCAGGCGCAAGGTCGATATCGCGGTCAACTGGGACACAGGACTCTACCTGGCCGACATGGACAAGGCGGGGGTCGACGTCGGAGTGATGTTCGCCAGCCAGTCCGACAACTACGCGATGCTGCGCGACGTGGGGTTCGAGCATGCGCTGCACGAGGCATACCACGAGTACGTGCACCGTTTCTGCGCGGAGGCCGGAGGTCGGCTGCGCTGGCTGACCAACGCCGTTATCCGGGATGCCTCGGCGAGCGTGGCGGACCTGACATACTGGGCGGAGCGCGACGACAACTACGCCGGGGCATTCGTGCCGCGGATCTTTCCCGACGGGAGACTTCTGGACAACCCAGACCTCTTTCCCCTCTGGGAGCGGTCGCAAGAGTTGGACCTGCCCATCTGGGTCCACGGCAATCCTGACCATGCGCCCCTGACTCCTGGGTCGCGAATCACGGATAACGTCGATATGCGAGGCGTGCACAGGGCATGGGCCGGCATGACCGCCCTGGGGGCCTTGATCGGCGGTGGCATCTTCGACCTGTTCCCGCGGCTGCGCGTGACCCTCATGGAGAACGAGTCCGACTGGATGCCGTGGTTCATCGAGGCGTGTGACAACAGCTTCCGCCCGGGCTCGCCGAGCACACCCAATCTGAAGCGGAAGCCTTCAGACATCATGGCCGGCGGTCAGATCTTCTGCGGCATCGACCCGGACGAGCCGATGTTGCGCCAGAGCGTCGAGCTCCTGGGGGAGCATCCATGGCTGTTCACGACCGATTACCCGCATCTCAGCGGTCCGTGGCCGGAAGGCGTTCCTCAGCTTGTTGAGCGCACGGACCTGGCTGAGAGCGCGAAGGTGGCGATGGTCTACGACAATGCCATCCGGTTGCTTCCACGGTTGGCTAACGTACCGACTCTGCTAGCGAAGAGTTGAGTGACGGCCCCGCCTACCGGAGTGTCCAGCATGACCGTGTAGACGGTGCGTTGCGGTGACGCGGTGGTGTGAACCACACCATGAGGGCGGCGGGCCTAGGCGCCGACGGGGACAGCGCCGTCCAGCGGAGGCGACTCGGATGCGAACAGTTGCTGCAGGTCCGGGCCCTCGATACTCTCGTTGAGCATGAGGTATCGCGCGATCTGGACGAGCTTGGGGTAGTTCTCCAGCAGCAGCCGCTTGGCGGAGTGGTACGCGTCGACGACGATGGACTGCACTTCTTCGTCGATCTCCTGCGCGACTTTCTCCGAGTAGTCCCGCATCTCGGAGATCTCCCGTCCTAGGAAGATCATCTCCTCCCGCTTGCCGAACGTGCGCGGCAGCAGGTTCTCACTCATGCCGTAGCGCGTGACCATCGCGCGCGCGATCTGCGTCACCTGCTCCAAATCGTTGCTCGCGCCGGTCGTCACCTCGTTGAACGTGATCTCCTCTGCGACGCGGCCACCAAGCGCCATCGTGATGCGGTCTATCAACTGGGGCCGCGAGTAGAACATCCTGTCTTCTTCAGGCAGGGACTTGGTGTAGCCCGCTGCCATACCGCGCGAGACGATGGATATCTTCTGCACGGGGTCTCCGTGCTCGAGCAGGTGCCCGACGAGCGCGTGTCCGCCCTCGTGGTAGGCGACGATCTCCTTCTCCTTCTGGGAGATGACGCGCGAGCGGCGCTCCGGTCCCATCGTCACACGGTCGATGGACTCCAGCATGTCCGACATGGCAACGGTCTTCTGGCTGCGCCGCGCAGCGAGGATGGCGGCCTCGTTCACGAGGTTCGCGAGGTCAGCGCCGCTGAACCCGGGCGTCTGGCGGGCGAGGCGCTCCAAGTCGACGTCCTCTCCGAGCGGTTTGCCCTTGCAGTGCACCTGCAGGATGGCGACGCGCCCGTTGATGTCCGGCAGGTCCAGCACCACGCGCCGGTCAAAGCGGCCGGGGCGCAGGAGCGCCGGGTCCAAGATGTCAGGGCGGTTCGTCGCGGCGATGACGATGACATTCGTGCTTGTCTCGAAGCCGTCCATCTCGACCAGTATCTGGTTGAGCGTCTGCTCGCGCTCGTCGTGGCCTCCGCCCAGCCCCGCGCCCCGGTGCCGCCCTACGGCGTCGATCTCGTCCACGAAGACGATGGAGGGAGCGTTCCGCTTCGCCTGGTCGAAGAGGTCGCGCACGCGGGACGCTCCCACGCCAACGAACATCTCCACGAACTCGGAGCCGCTGATGGAGAAGAACGGGACGCCTGCCTCCCCGGCGACCGCCTTGCTGAGCAACGTCTTGCCGATGCCGGGCGGGCCCACCATCAGCACGCCCTTGGGGATGTGTGCTCCCAGCGCGAGGAAACGCTCCGGGTACTTGAGGAACTCCACGACCTCCTGAAGCTCCGTCTTGGACTCCTCCACCCCCGCAACGTCCGAGAACATAACCGTCGGTCGGTTCCCGGTGTTCATGCGCGCGCGGCTCTTGCCGAAGCCGAGCGCCTGGTTGTTGCTCCCCTGTGCCTGGCGCATCATGAAGAGGAGGATCGCGCCGAAGAAGATGAGCGGGAGGAACTGGATCAATATCCCGAACAGGTTGCCCAGTCCGCCGCTGCGCTGCACCTTCACCTCGATCCCCTGCTCCACGGGGTTGATCCCTACGGACTGGAGTATCTCGAAGATGCTGGAGCCCGGCTCCTTGGCGGCGGTGAGTATCTGGTTGTTCTGGCGTTGGACCACTACAAGGCGGTCGCCGTCAACCGTGATGCTCGATACCTGCCCGTTCTCCGCCATCGTCAGGATCGTCGCCAAGTCCTCCTCCGTGCCCTCGCTTCCGGGCGAGAACAGCAGGAAGAAGATGGCGATGACCGCCACGAAGATGATCAGGTAGATAAAGGTGTTGCCGATCCGGCGGTTGCCCATCGACTCGTTGCTCCAAGGGCGCTGCCTGCGCCTGAATCTAGCTTACCGCATTACGAGTAAACCGGCAAAGCTTGCCGGTCCCCCCGCGCCTCCGCCAGCCGCGTCCGACGATGCGAAAGGAAGGTGGTCAGGGGAGAACTCACTTCTGTGGCTCCAACTCCAGGGGCCTGAAGTACAGCCCCCACTTCTCCATGAGCCGGGAGACTTCCGGCAAGTCCATCTTCATGAGATCGGTGAAGAACCCGGCGATGGCGTGGGCATGCAGATGCTCTGGCGTTGCGACCCAACTCGCCTCCGCCGGCACCGCGTACAGCAGCCCCGCCTGGTTCTGCGAGCGTACTTCGACCCGCGTGCCGCCCTTGTCCATCTTCACTGTGATGCCGTCCGGCATGGCCAGCCTCCTCAGCCCTCACCTATAAGTATACCCAGCCGCGAAGCCTCCCGCCCGCGCCGGTATAATCCTGCCAGGGAGCGACCCTGCTTCGGAGAAGAGACGACGATGGAGATACCCGCCGAGATACGCGACGAGATGGTGCAGCACGCGCTGGAGGAAGACCCCAACGAGTGTTGCGGGATACTTGCCGGAGCGGGGGGGATCGTGCTCCAGCATTACCGCATCACGAACACGGAGCGGAGCCCGTACCGCTACAGCATGGACGGGCGGGAGCTCAACCAGGTGCTCCATGAGCTGGACGACAACGGGTGGGAGATGCAGGTGATCTATCACTCGCACACCCACAGCCCGGCCTATCCCTCCGATACGGACGTGCGCCTCGCTGCGAACTGGCCTGACCCGTACTACCTGCTCGTCTCGCTCATGGACAAACAGTCGCCGGACGTGCGGACCTTCACCATCGTGGACGGGACGGTGACGGAAGAGCCGGTCGTGATTACCTAGGTGCGGTGCGGCGTGTGGTTAGGTTACCTTTGTCCCTGAAACTGTCCTTGGTAGCCACGGCTGGGGGGCTGTTTCCAAGCGCTCGAAGATGACTTGGGCTATCTGCATTCCCTCAGTCAGTTCCAGCGTCCACGGGCCTGCGTTATACATCTCTAGAACAAGCGATCCTTGGAACCCGGCCTGAATCGTCGGGGCAGTGATGTGCACCGCCAGCCCCAGACGGGCCAGCGAACTCTTGCCTTCTATCCGCCCTGCCATATCGATGGGGAGGGCGATGGTTTCAAGCGTCTTGCCGATAATGACTTGTCCGTGCCTCATCTTGCACGGCCCGTCGCTATCCAGTCGGTGCTCCGGCTGCTGGGAGATAAGGGTTGCAACGCGGACTTCCTTGAGATCGATGGACACTCCTCTTACCTCGTCGGGAGATGGCAGGATGCGTAGAGATGGGTGCAGCAGCAGGTCAACGGACGAAGGCTCGATGCGCCCTTCCGGGTAAGGGTCAATCTTCAGCCGCTGAGCGGCGAGTTCGGCCTGTATCTCAGTGTCACTCAGCACCATGGGGGGTTCGTCTACGCGAAGACTTCTGTCTGCAATGATTTTGGAACGACTAGGTTCGGGCTGGTGATGGTGCTGACCGGCATCGCCACGTAGAGGTTCTCGTCTGTCTCCGCAATCTTGAGTCCCCGGACAGTACTTCCCGCCACCGCGTCTTCCTTAACTGCCTCCTCGGGCACCCAAGCTTCGAATATCTTCCCGCCTATCCTGATGACGACCACGGCCTCATCAAAAAATGAATTGCGATGGCATTCCGCAATGCGGACGCGGACTGGCTCTGGGTGTTCGAACCATCGAGGGATTTGAGTTGCCGGGGATGCCATGTTGAATCCTCCCTTGCGGCCTTGCAGGTGCGCGAACCTTACGCTGGCGCCCTGCGCAGGGCAATAGCGGCATGCTGTAGAAATTATGGTATGCGGGGTTGCACGGAAGATGTAAGGGACAGATGTCACCCTGCTCTCACACTCCCCGCTCGCGCAGGTGCGCGACGCGTTCCACGAACCCTGCCGTGTTCGGCTCACGCTCCAACGCGTAGCGAACCGATGCCCCCAGAGCTGCCTCCAACTCGTCGTGAACAGCGAGGCCCAACGCGACCTGCGATGCGTCCGCAACGCTCCGCTCCGCGAAGTGGCGCAGCACCTTGAGCGTGCCCACGGAGAGCGGCAGCAGGGCGGGGGACGGCGCGGGGCAAACGTCGCAGACAACGCCTCCCATCGCGGCGGCGTAGCGGTGGTGCTCCGGCTCGATCTCCCGGCGGCACATGACGCACGAGCGAAGTTCAGGCATGTAGCCCGCGTCACCAAGCATGCCGAGTTCCGTGTAACGCGCCACCGCGGCGGGGTTGCGTCCGGCTTCCAGCGCGCGCAGCGCGTCCAGCAGCAGGCGGTACGCATCGGGGTGGGGGGCGGCCTCCGGCAGGAGAAGGTCGGCCAATTCCATCAGGTAGAGGGCTTCGGCCAGGCGCGCGAGGTCCGCCTTCACCCCGGCGAACGACTCGGCCGACTCCGCGCCAGTGACCACGTCGAACGTGTGGCCGATGGCGATGGCGAGGTGGGCGCGATTGAGCACGTCCAGGTGGCCGCCGAGCTTGCTCGTGAGCCGCCGCGCGCCGCGCACCGTCAGCTTGAGTTTCCCCAGCGATGGGGTGAGCACCACCACGAGCCGGTCGGCGTCGCGCATCCGGTAGGCGCGCAGCACGAGCGCGTCCGTCTTGTAGGCGCGGGGGCGTCCTCCTGGGGGAGGACGGTGAAGGCCGTCCTGGTACGCCTGCGCTGTCACGCGCGTAGTGTACGCCACGCGAAGGTGCGATTCGTGGAGTTCGGCTGACTAGTCGCCGCCGTGCACCGGCACGACGATGCCGTTCACGAAACCCGCTGCGTCCGAACAGAGGAAGAGCGCCACGCTGCCGATGTCGTCGCCGACGCCCACCCTGCCGACGGCGATGCGCTGTGCGGCAGTCGCCATCTCCGGGCGCACCGTCCCCGACGGGCGGGGAGTGTCTATCGTTCCGGGGGCGATGCAGTTCACTCGCACCTCCGGCTTCCACTGGTGCGCCATGTGGAACGTGAGGCTGTGCACGGCGGCCTTCGCCGTGCCGTAGGCCGCGATGTCCGGCGCGCTCGGGTGTCGGTCCAACCCGGATGTCGAGCCGATGTTGACGATGGCGCCCTTGCCCAGCGTCTTCATGTGCGGCACGACGGCCTTGGAGACGAGGAAGGCCGTCTTGACGTTGCCGACGTACGCGCCGAGGAAGTCGTCGCCGCTCATCTCCAGCAGGGGTGCGCGGTTGTACTGCGGCATGTCCGGGTTGCGGCTGTACGAACCGCCGGCGACGTTCACCAGCGCGTCGATGCGCCCGAACCGGTCGAGCGTCTGCCTGACCATGGCGTTGATCTCGTCCGGCTCGGCGACGTTCACCGCGATGCCCAGCGCGGTCACGCCGAGCGACTCCGCCTCCTCGACCGCAGGCGGGATGGTGTCGGCGGGCACCGACGCCACGACAACGTTCGCCCCCGCCTGCGCGAATGCGCGCACGCAACCGCGTCCGATGCCGCCGCTCCCGCCCGTGATGATGACGGTGCGTGCTTCCATGGAGAAACGCGACAGGTCCATGAAGCCTCCCTGTGTTCAGTGTCGTGCTACGTGCCACCGTGCAGATCGAGGTAGGAGCCGTTGAAGAAGGCTCCCGCGTCCGATGCGATGAAGACCGCCGCTCCCGCGATGTCCTCCGGCGTGCCGAATCGACCGAGCTGGATCTCGGCGAGGCTGCGCGCCCGCCGGTCCGGGTGCTCTGTCCGCGCGCGGCGCGGCGTGATGAAGTGTCCGGCGTTGATGCAGTTCACCCGTATGGTGGGCGCCCACTCCTTCGCCATGCTGCGCGTGAGGTGCATCACGGCGGCCTTGGTCATGTTGTAAACGCTCATCCCGGGTTCCGGCAGGCGGTAGTCCCGCGCACCGATGGACGCCATGTTGATGACGACGCCGCCTCCGCGCTCCAGCATGTGCGGCACGACGGCCTGGCTGCAGAGGAACGCGCTCGTGACGTTGATGTTGAACGCCTCGTTGAAGTCGTGTTTGGTCAGCTCCAGCAGCGGCCCGCGCTTGAACGTCGTCCCCTGCGACCCCCCGACCACGTTCATCAGGATGTCCACCTGCCCGAAACGCTCGATGGAACGTTCGACGAGCGCGCGCACGGCGTCCGGGTCGGTTACGTCGGTGGGGACACCGAGCGCCGCGTGGCCTTTGCCCTCTATCTCCGCGACGACGCTTTCGATCTTCTCCAGGCCACGCGCCGCAATGACGACGTTGGCGCCTGCGTCGGCGAAACCGTGCGCGATCATTCGTCCGATGCCGTCGCTCCCCCCTGTGAGGATTGCCGTCCGTCCTTCGAGCGAGAACGCGTCGAGGCTGAAGCCGGGGACGCTCGTCTCCTCCGGAATGCTCCCGGTCATGCCTAGAACCACCCCTGTTCGCGTATGACACCCCGCAGGTAGGCAATCTGGCCGACGTGCTGGATGTTGTCGTTCAGGATGGCTCCGAGCCGCGAGCCCACGGACTGCGGGGGCCTGTCCGGCGACGCGGGAGGGAGGAGGCGGTCCAGGTCCTCCGGCGTGAGGCCGCGGAAGAACGCCGCGGTCTTCTCCGCGACCGCCTCGAAATAGGCGATGAGCGTTTCCAGGTCCTTCGGGTCGAAGGTGTCTACGTTCTCCGGCGTGAAGCGGGGAGGGCGGGCCTCCATACCGAAACGCTCCGCCCAGCCGTCCGTCTCCCAGAGGTACGGTTCGCCGGTTACCCCGGCGGTGATGTAGTCGCGCACAAACGTCATGTGCCAGACCATCCACCCGATGGGGTTGCTGCCCTCGCCCGCGGGTTGGGCGCGGAGTTCGTCCACGGTCATGCCTTCCAGGGCGCGGCGCAGGATGCCGTCCGCCCGGTCCAGCGCGTTGAAGTAGAGGTCAACTGCGTTCATGGGTGTCCTTCCATCGGATGCGGCCTACCGCCGCTGCCATCCGAACCTGTCGAAGTAGCCGCGCAGGTACATGACCTGTCCCGCGTGCTGCGTGTTGTCCGAGACGATGCTGACGAGGCGCACTCCCAAGGTGGGGAGCGGACTGTATTGCGGCTCGTTCAACTCGCGGTCCAGGTCCGCCGCGGTGACCGCGGCCAGGTATCGCTTCGTCCGTTCGCAGACCGCGTCGTTGTAGCCGAGCAGCACGTCGGCGGAGTCCACCTTCACGGCTGCGGCCTCCTCCAGCGAGTGGCCGCCCCCGGTGATCGCGTCGTCCGCGGGCATGCCGAACCGCTCGTGCCAGCCTTCGCTCGTCCAGAGCTGCGGCTCGCCCGCGAGGGTCGCGACGTGGTCGTCCTGGATGCGCGTGAGGTGCCAGGCCAGCCAAGTCATCGAGTTCGAATCGCTGCCGGGCATGCGGTTCAGCGTGTCCGCGGGAACCCCTGCCAGGGCGCGGTGCAACAGTTGGTTGACTCGTCCGAGGCCGTCCGCGATCAACTCGTGGCCTTCCATGGGCATGTTCTCCTGGGTGGTGATCGTGCGTCCGGCGCGCCGCCGGGCCATGCCGCATCATACCCGCGCCGCACAGACCTGGTCGAGTGATAGTGATTGTCCGCCGTTCGTTGAGTGCAGCGCTGCGTCTCGCCCTGTTACCATCCGCTGGTTCCGGGGAGGCGGAACGGCATGCCCTCACGATCCCAAAAGCGGCGCGTTGATGTCCGGGTGTTCCCTTCCTTCAGGGGGACGTCGCCTGTGGCATCGGTGCGCCGCGCCGCGATCGCCGCGCTCGCCCTCGCCGACCCGGACGGAAGCTCCGGCGCGAGCGTCGTCGTCGCGGACGACGAGACGCTCCATGACCTGAACCTTCGCTTCCGCGGCTTCGACGAGGTGACCGACGTCCTTTCGTTCGGCGAGCATAGCGCGCCCGTTGAGGACACGGCGCTCCCCCCGGTCGGACAGTTCCCCAACGTCGGGTTCCCGTCGGTCCCCGACGAGCCCCCCAGCCTCGGTGAAGTGGTGCTTTCCTACCCGATGGCGGAACGGCAGGCGCGCGAGCACAATGTGCCGGTGGAGCAGGAGGCTGCGTTGCTCGTCGTGCACGGCATCCTACACCTGCTGGGACACGACCACGCTGAGCCGGAGGAGGAAGCGGCGATGCGCGCGATGGAGCGACAGGCGTTGAGCGCGCTGTTCCCCTCCGTGAACGGGGCAAAGGTGTCCTGATGGCAGGCGAGGTGCTCTACAGGAAATGGCGGCCTCCGCGCTTCTCCGACATCGTCGGGCAGGGCCCCATCACGCAGACCCTCACCCAGGCCGTTGCGCACGGACGTACGTCGCACGCCTACCTCTTCTGCGGCCCGCGCGGCACCGGCAAGACGAGCACCGCGCGCGTGCTGGCGAAATCGCTCAACTGCACGATGCGCCCGCCGACCGTCGGCGACCCGTGCGGCGCGTGCGACAACTGCCGCGCCATAGACAACGGCAGTTTCATAGACCTCATCGAGGTCGACGCCGCCAGCAACCGCGGGATCGACGAGATACGCGACCTGCGGGAGAAGGTGCGGTTCGCACCCACGGTCGGCAGGAACAAGGTCTACATCATCGACGAGGCCCATGCGCTCACCAACGACGCCTTCAACGCGTTCCTCAAGACGCTGGAGGAGCCTCCGCCCCACAGCGTGTTCGTCCTCGCCACAACGGAGCCTGAGCGCCTGCCTCCCACCATCGTTTCACGGTGCCAGCGTTTCGACTTCCACCGCATAGCCATGCAGGACATGACGGACCGCCTTGCGGGCATCGCGCAGGAGGAGGGCGCGGAGGTCTCGCCGGAGGTACTGCGCCTCATCGGGCGCGCAGCGGGCGGAAGCCTGCGCGACGGGACGAACCTGCTGGACCAGCTCATCACATCGTTCGGCTCGCGCGTCACCGTTGAGCAGGCGCGGGAGTTGCTGGGCATCAGCGGCGAGGAGAGCGCGCTGGCGCTCGTGAAGCACCTGCTCAACGGCAACACGGCCCAGGCGCTGGAAGTCATCAACGTTGTCGCGGACGAGGGGGTGGACCTCCGTCCGCTCCACCGCATGACGGTGGAACTTCTCCGCGCCGCACTGCTCATCAAGAGCGGCGCGGCGTCTTCTCTCGACCTCTCGAAGGACATACAGTCGCAGCTTACGTTCGTTGCGGAGAGCGTGCCATTGGACCAGATCATGCGCGCGCTCCGGCTCTTCGGTCACGTCTCCTTCCGGTTCGACCAGCCGTCACCGCTTCCACTGGAGCTTGCCGCGGTCGAACTCGGACTGCCGCCGGAGACCGCGGCACCCGCTCCTGCTGCCCCTGCCGCAGCGCCGGCTGCTGCCGCCCCTCGCCCTGCCCAGCCTCCGGGGGCCCCGCCACTTCCCCGCCCGGCGTCCGGGCCGGCGCAGCCCGCCCACCGGCGGCCTTCGCCGCCCCCTGCCACCGCCGCGCCGCCGCTGGACCCCTCGGCGCCTATCGGTCAGCGGCTCGCCGCACAGTGGCCAGCCATCCTCAAGTCGCTCAGCCGCGTGCCCCGACGCAAGTTCGACATCGCCGCGCTGCTCCGGAGTTCGGGAGGTCGGGAAATACGAGGGGCCGATCTGGTGGTTACCTTCCCACACCAGTCCAACAGCGAACGGCTGATGGGTGAATTGGAGGACCCCCGCTGCCGCATGGAAGTGGAACGCGTGCTGCAGGAGGCCCTCGGCCAGCAACTCACCGTCGTCGTGGACACCGGCGAGCAACGTCCCAACGGCGATCGCTCTGGGGAGGCGGGCGGCGGACATCTCATCCGCGCCGCCGTCAACTATGGCGGGCAGGTCATCACCGAAGCCGGTCAGCCTGCGCCCGCCCCTGCGCCCGTTCCGGACCCGTACGCCGGCGAAGGGACTGCTCCATCCGCCCCGGTTTCCCATGCCGGTGGCACGCCTCCCAGCCCCGGTCCGGCTGCCGACGCCAACCCGAACGGCGCGTCGCACGTTGCTGAACCCGAGCACGCGGCGGTGCGCGCCTCGTCCGACGACTCCAACGAACCACCTGAGGGATGGGAACGATGAACAGGAACATGATGAAACAGGCCCAGCAGCTCCAGGCCCGCCTCCTCAAGGCACAGGAGGAGCTGGAGACCGAGACCGTCGAAGCATCTGCCGGAGGAGGCGCCGTCAGGGTCGTTGCCACCGGGAAGCAGACGGTCCAGTCCGTCGTCATAGACCCTGCCGCCGTGGACCCGGACGACATGGAACTGCTGCAGGACATGGTGCTCGCGGCGGTGAACGAGGCGCTCGCGAAGTCCCAGGCGCTCGCGGCGGAGCGGCTTGGCGCGCTCACCGGCGGCCTGAAGATACCGGGGATGTAGCGCATGAACTCGTCGCCCCAGGGCGGCTATGGCGGCGGTCCCGCACTCGCGCCTGCCGTCGCCCGGCTCATCGAACAGCTCCATAAACTGCCCGGTATAGGACCAAAGTCCGCGCAGCGGCTCGCCTACTACCTCATCCGCATTCCGGAACGGGAAGCGCGCCAGCTCGCCGACGCGATCAGCGCGGTGAAGGACTCTCTCGGCTTCTGCTCCCGGTGCCAGAACATCACGGAACCGGACGTGTGCGGCATCTGCTCCGATCCTCTACGCGACCAGACACGCCTGTGCGTCGTACAGGAGCCGTTGGACGTGCTTGCGCTGGAGCGCACCGGCGTCTTCCGTGGCCTCTACCACGTCCTCCACGGACTCATCGACCCCATGGCCAACATCGGCCCGGACGACCTCCGCATACGCGAACTGCTCCGCCGCATCGGCGAGGAGCCGGTCGGCGAGGTCATCATCGCCACGAATCCCACCGTGGAGGGCGAGGCCACCGCGATGTATCTCCACCAGTTGCTGGTCCCGCTCGGACCCCGCGTTACCCGCCTCGCGCGCGGTTTGCCCGTCGGCGGCGACCTCGAATATGCCGACGACCTCACCCTGACGAGGGCATTCGAAGGCCGCCAGGACTTTTGAACGCTGCCGCTCAGCGTAGTGAGACCTTGTGTGCACCGGAGGAAGGGGAGTAACAGTAGGGCGCCAATCCACTCAGAGCGCAGTATCATTTTCCGCACTTATTGATACAAAGTATTGACAACATCTGAAGGCTGCGCTACTGTTGCCGCCATGACGACGATCACGGGAAAACCGGCGAACGCGGTTACGCAGACCGAGTCCAACATCCTGGCGGCCCTCGAGGAACACGGCAGCCGCATGACGTGGCCGCGCCGTGAGCTCGCTGCGCTGCTCGCCCGGAGGACGGACTCGTTCAGCGCCGAGGAGATCGTCACGGGACTGCCGAGCTTGGGCCGCGCGACCATCTACCGCACGCTGCGCCTGCTCGTGGAGGTCGGCATCCTCTGCAAGACCGCCATGCCGGATGGTTCGCCGCGTTACTCGCTGGACGACGCACACCATCACCATCACCTCGTGTGTGTGTCCTGCGGACGCATAGACGAGTTCCGCCATCCCTCTGTCGAGCGGATGCTCCGCGCCATGAAGGCCCACGTCGGGAGCGAACTCATCGGACACCGGCTGGAGCTGTACCACCGCTGCGTGGCCTGCCGGGAGAGCGGGCAGGGCACGGACGTTCACATGCATGGGACTCACATGCACGTGCACTGACGAACGGCAGAGTTCTCTTGATGAGACGTAATCTCATGAAACTGTTCGCTGTGCCTGCCGTTGCGATCGCCGCCCTGGCGGTTGCGGCGTGTTCGCAGAGCGCCGACGCCACCCCCACGCAAGCGCGCGCCGAGGGGCAGCAGGAGCTGCTGCTGGTGGTCGCGAGCATCTACCCCATGCAGTACTTCGCCGAGCGTGTCGGCAGCGACCGTGTGGAAGTCGTCGCCCTCGTACCCCCCGGCGTCGAGGGACACACGTTCGAACTGACGCCCCGCGACCTCCTCACGATCGCGGATGCCGACGTCATCGCGATGAACGGCCTGGAACTGGAGCCGTGGCTGGAGCGCGCCCTCGAATCCCTTGGCGACGACGTTTCCGGCATCGTGGTAGAGGCTGCCGACGCGGAAGCTGGGTTGGCCTACGATGACCACGAGGCCGAGGGAGGTGAGGGCCACGACGAGGAAGAAGGCGACCACGGCCACGGCGAACTCGACCCTCACTTCTGGCTGGACCCGCTTCGCGCCATCACCCAGGCGGAGCGTATCGCCGAGGCGCTGATCAAGGCAGACCCCGCGGGCGCCGAGCTTTACGGGGTGAACCTCGCTTCGCTGACCACCGACCTCCGGGCGCTGAATGCCGAGTTCGAGACCGGCCTGAGCTCGTGCACTCACCGCGAGTTCGTCACGTCCCACGCGGCCTATGGCTACCTTGCGCTCGCCTACGACTTGGAGCAGGTGGCGGTCTCCGGCCTCTCTCCCGGCGTCGAGCCTTCCCCGCAGCGCCTCGCGAGCATCGCTGATCGAATCGATGACCTCGGTATTGAAGCCGTGCTCATCGAGCCTGTGCTCTCCGGCTCGAACGAGCAGGTGCTCACCAGCGAGACCGGCGCAGGCATCTACAAGATCCACCCGATGGATGGCGTAACCCTGACCGAACTGACCGAACACGGCGACTACTTCGGTCTGATGCGTGACAATCTGAACAGCCTGCGTGCCGCGATGGACTGCTCGTAACCGACGCGCCCTGCGGATCACCGCAGGTGGCCTCGCAAGGAGAGAACGAACATGGACGATACACTGGCAGTCGAACTGGAGGACGTCTCCTACACGTATGCGGGCGCTCCCGCGGTGCACGGCGTCACGATGCGCATCGAGCGCGGCGATTTCACGGCCATCGTCGGCCCCAACGGCAGCGGCAAGAGCACGCTCATCAAGCTCATCCTCGGGCTGATCAGGCCGGACAGCGGCAACGTGCGCGTTCTCGGGACCAACATCGAGCAATTCAAGGACTGGCGCCGCATCGGCTACGTCCCACAGGTGGCTACCGGCATCCACGCCATGTTCCCCATCACGGTCGGCGAGGTTGTCGCGCACGGGCGGTACACCGGCTTCTCGCCGTTCGATTTCTGGCGCCGGGGAAACGGCGCGGACGTGGACGGAGTCCTGCAGATGGTTGACATGGCAGACTTCAAGCGCCGCCGCATCGGCGAGCTCTCCACCGGCCAGCAGCAGCGCGCCCTCATCGCCCGGGCCCTCATCCGCAAACCCGACCTGCTCGTGATGGACGAGCCCATCGCGGGCGTGGACGTCCAGGGCGGGGAAGAGTTGTATATGCTGCTCCGCCAACTCCGCCAGAGCGGCGTCACCATCCTCATCATCTCCCACGACATCGGTGCGGTCATGCGCGAGGCCGGGACAGTCGCGTGTATGAACGGCACGCTCCTCTGCCATTGCCCGCCCCACGAACTGACCGAGGACGACCTCGTGCAACTCTACGGATTCCCGGTTGAGGTGCTTCATCACGGCCGGCATCACGACCATCACGCGCACGGTGAAGATGCCGTCCGCCACGACGAGTTCGACCGGCTCACGCCCCACGTGCATCACCACTGATCCCATGCCGGTCATACTGCAATACGATTTCATGGTGCGCGCCCTCATCGGGGGCGTCCTCGTCGGCGGCCTCGCCCCGGTGCTCGGCACATTCCTCGTGCTGCGCCGGTTCTCGTTGCTTTCCGACACGCTCGCGCACGTTGCGCTGCTCGGTGTCGCGATCGGCTTCGTGCTGAACGTCTACCCGACGCTCACAACGTTCATCGCCGTCACCGTCGCCGCCGTTGTCATGGAGATACTGCGTACGCGCGGCAGACTCCCCGGCGACGCTGTCCTCGCGGTTGCGCTCTACTCCTCACTAGCGGCAGCGGTGGTCATCATCAGCGCCGCGCGTGGTTTCAACGTGGACCTGCTCGGATTCCTCTTCGGCTCCATCCTCACCATCACCGAACTGGACCTCTGGCTCCTCGGAGGGCTGGCGTTCCTCGTCGTCATCGGCGTGACCGCGTTCTTCTCCGAACTCGCGCAGACCTCGTTCGACGACTCCCTCGCTCGTGTCTCCGGCATCAAGGTGGACTGGGTCAATCTCGGCCTCGCGGTGCTCGCTGCGGCCACCATCACCCTGGCCATGCGGATCATGGGCGTCTTGCTCGTCGGCGCGCTCATCGTCATCCCCGTCCTCGTCGGGCAGGGCGTCACGAACAACCTGCGCACCGCGTTCATCGTGGCATCGGGTGTGGGCATCATCAGCGCCGTCGTCGGTCTCACGGTCGCCTTCTACCAAGACATTCCGGGCGGCGGGGCTATTGTGCTCACCGCCGTGGTCATGCTCGTCGCATCCATAGCTTGGCGCAGGCTCCGGCAGCGCTCCTCCTAGTCCGCTGGAGCGGGTACACTCTCTGCCACCGAACACGCACTGATTGGAGGGTCCCGCATGGACGCAGGAGTCATCGGCGTCGCCGTCATGGGCGGCGACAGCAACGCAGTGCTCGCACGCATCGAGGATAGTGAGGAGCGCGGCATCGATGCCGCCTGGCTGACCGTCGGGGGCGCGAGCCTGGACGGCATCACCCTCATGGCTGCCGCCGGAGCGCGGACCGAGCGCACCCTGCTCGGCACCTGCATCGTGCCCACGTGGGGGCGGCACCCCGTCGCCGCGGCGCAGCAGGTGCAGGTAGCGGCGCAACTCTCCGGCAACCGCTTCCGGTTTGGCATCGGCCCCAGCCACGTGCGCGCCATGACCACCGTCTTCGGTGCGGACTACCGCACGCCGCTAACCGCCCTCCGCGAGTACCTCACCATCACCCGCACGCTCCTCCACACCGGCGCCGTCGAGTTCGAGGGCAGCATGTACCGGGCGAACGTCAGCCTCCCCGCGCCGGTGCCGGGCGTGCCCGTGATGGCCTCGGCGCTGCGGCCAAGGTCCTACGAGCTGTGCGGTGAGGTTGCGGACGGCGCGATCAGCTGGGTGTCGCCCGGCGTCTACCTGCGCGACATCGCTCTTCCCGCGATGCGTCGGGGCGCCGATCGTGCGGGGCGTCCGTGCCCGCCACTCATCGCCCACGCACCCGTCTGCGTCCACGACGATCCCGATGAGGTCCGCGCCGCCGCGCGGGAGCAGCTCGCCAACTACCCGCGCCTGCCCTTCTACCAGGCCATGTTCGCCGAAGCCGGTTTCCCCGAAGCCGCAGCGGCCGAGGGATGGAGCGATGGGATGATCGAGGCGGTCGTCCTCTCCGGCAATGAAGAACGCGTCACGGAGCGGGTCTCCGAACTGTTCGACTTCGGGGCAAGCGAGATCATCGTCTCCATCGTTGCCGCAGGGCCGGACGCTGCCGCGTCCCGGGAACGCACGCTCGCCCTGCTGTCGAAGCTGGCCACGTCTTCGTGACCGCCTGATCCCCTCTCCCTCTGGGAGAGGGTTGGGGTGAGGGTAGTGCCGGGGCATGGGGATGTCTCGCCGCAAAGCGTTCGTGCGGGTAGGTGGGAAGATTTGCGCGCCTCCAAGCGCCGGATTTGGTGACAGCCGGCCCTTCCCCGGGTGCATGCCGCACCGGATAGAATGAGTCGCGCGTTACCGCGCTCACGCTACGTCCCACGGAGGCCCGATGAAGTTCTACGTTGCCGGAAAATTCGAGGACAAGGAGCGCGTGCGCCTGGCGCAACGCTGCATCGAGGCCGCGGGCCACGAGATCACACATGACTGGACGATGGCCGAGGCCCTCGGCGGGCGTGCGGAAGCCAGGGACGATATGGAAGGCGTCAAGGACGCCGACGCTCTGCTCTTCGTCAACGTGGACCCCGAGCTGCCCTACGCAGGCTCACTGGTCGAGATCGGCATGGCGGTCGCGTGGGACAAACCGGTCTACTTCATCAACACGGAGCACATGAAACGCAACGTTTTCTACCATCTCCCGGGCGTCTACAGCGCCGCCGATGCGCCGTACCCCATCGGCGAACGCCTCGCGGAGCAGTTCGCGGTGATGAACGGCGTCGCCATGAAGTCCGAAGCAGCTTTGCAGGCGCGATCCTCGAGGTCACTCTGACCGGCTCCGTCCATATTGCGGCGCGCCGCCCAACTGCTATCATCGTCCCGCCGTTTCCGGCGGCCCCTACGCCCACAAGGAGAGGTACATGCCCCCCACCAAAGCATTCGTGCTCATAGAAACGACCGTCGGCAAGACCAAGGATGTCGTCAGCGCCCTCCACGACGTCGACGGCGTTACGTCGGTTGACGTCGTTACCGGCCCGTACGACGTCATCTGTGTCGTCGAGGCCGACGACCTCAGCTCCGTCGGCGACACCGTCACGGGAAACGTCCACACGATCGGCGGCATCGTTCGCACCGTCACCTGCCTCGCCGTCGGCGAATAACTACGCCGTAACGCTCGCTCCTCGCCTGGAAGGGATGCGTTGGTTCCCTCTCCCTACAAGGGGAGAGGGCTAGGGTGAGGGTGCTGCGGGTGGAGTGTGGTGGGGAGGGAATGCCAAGAGGCACCATGGCTGATCCCAACTGCATCTTCTGCAAGATAGCGGGAGGAGACATCCCTGCGGACAAGCTCTTCGACGACGGGACGGTGTTCGCCATCCGCGATATCAACCCGAAGGCTCCGACGCACGTCCTCGTCATCCCCCACGAGCACGTCGAAGCCCTCTCGGCCGCGGACTCCGAACCCGTGGCGGCTGCGGCCCGTTGCATCGAAGCCGCTCCCGGCATAGCCCGCGAACTCGGCGTCACCGATGCCGGTTACCGGCTCGTCGCGAACCAGGGGCCGGACTCCGGGCAGGAGGTACCCCACTTTCACCTCCATATCCTCGCCGGACGCCGCCTCGGCGCCATGGGCTGAGCGTAGCCATGACCAGTGTCATGTTGAACACGGCCTCGCCCCCTGTCATGTTGAGCGAAGCCGAAACATCTCTCGGGGTGTCTGATCCCTTCCCCCTCGATGGGGGAAGGTTAGGATGGGGGTGAATCGGCGCGGTGTGGGCGCGAAGGCGGGAATCTCGCAGCCGTGGTGAAGGGGAGAGCCGTTCATGGTGAGCCTGTCGAACCACCTCACACGCGGGGCGCGGCCATGACCGCCGACCTCCCGCCGACCCTCACCGCGCGGCTCGACGCCCTCCCGGATGGCCTGCGCGCTCACGTCGAGCGTGTGAGAGGCATCGCCCGCGAACTCGCCGTGGCCCATGCCCTCGACCCGGCGACCGCCGACCTCACCGCCGCAGCGCACGACGTCGCCCGCCACATCCCCGGACGGATGCTCATCGAGGAGGCGGAGCGTCTCGGCATCCCCGTCAACGCCGTCGAACGCGCCGCCCCCATCCTGCTCCACGGGCCGGTCGGCGCGGCGTGGCTCCGTGAGGACGGCGCGATTCCCGACCCTGAGGTGCTGGAGGGCGTGCACTGGCACACCACCGCCCACCCGGACCTTGCGCCGGTGGGGCAGGTGGTCTTCGTCGCCGACAAGCTGGACCCCATGAAACGGAAGGCGTATCCCTTCCAGCCCGAGGTGCGCGCTGCTGCCGACCGCAGCCTGCATGAGGGCGTCCTCGTCTTCCTGGACGGCGCGCTGCGGACGCACCTCGAACGCCGCGAACTCATCCACCCCATGAGCGCCGAGACCCGCAACAGCCTCCTCATCGCCCTGTCCTGTTAGAAGTACCCCGTCATTCCCGCACCGACGGGAATCCAGAGTGACCGGGCAGGTCGCACGGTGGGTGGTGCGGTGGGGAGGGTGTGTCATTCCGAGCGCCGCCGAGGAGTCTCGGCGGATAGCCCGCTCATCGTGAGCCTGTCGAACCGCCATCCCTATTGATTATCTGAAATGTGACATCTGCCCGTTGTGCGAACGAACCGCCCTTGCATACCCTGTTCCTGACGGCCCCGGACCTGCCCCCGTGCCCCTCGGAAGGCCCTGTTGCAGATCGTTGCATTTCGTTGCTCTGCAGTGGCTTCCAGCGATGAGGACTACCGTCAGCTCCCTCGCCCGCAACTACGCCTGCCTAAGGGCCCAGATCGAGCTCATGCCCGCCGCGGAAGCCTACGTCGAGGAGTGGAAACGAGCGATGGACAAGCGCGAGATACTCCCTGCATACGAGGAGTACTTCAGGGATGCCGCCTACGCCGCCCGCGTCCTCATCCTCGAGGAAGGTCCGTTCGCCGCCTACCTCGTGCAGTGCGCCGAGGACTACCGCCTCCCCGACCCGGCCCGCATCGTTCAGGCCATCGTCCACGCTCACGCCGAGATGCACCTCATCTTCGACAAACGCTGCACCTGCCCTGCGCGTCAGTCGCTCCTCTCCCCCGTGCAGGAGGAAGGCAGCGAAGACCGCGAGCAAGGCTACGAGGATGATGGCGACGACGTGGAAGACGACATGGAAGACGACATGGAAGGAGGTCGCCTTGACGCGTGAATGGCGGGGTTCGTATCGTTCCGCTGCCGACGCGGCGGAAGGAGAGATCAGCCATCCTGGGGGCGTACCATTCAAAGGGATGGTGGGGCAAGGGGATGTGTGAGACTCTCATGAGCAGCGAACCGTTGACCGATGGCCTCGTACAAGAGGACGACCCCGTTCTGACGCTCGGCATGAACAGGCGCGGGTTCATGGCGCGCGCCGCGCTGCTCGGCCTCACGGTCGCCACCGCGCCGGTCTTCATCGCCGCGATGCAGCAGAAGTCCCCGGCAGCCACAGTCGAGCCGTTTCCTGACCCTACCGGTTTCGACGGCTTCGGCGCATCCGGCGGGCCGTTCTCTCAACTCCCGGAACTCCTCTCGCCGGGGGGCGTTTCGCTGGACGAGCCGTCGCGTGTCAGCCACTTGCTCTGGCGCGCCGGGTTCGGCGCATCCCCTGCGGAGCTGGCCCGCTTCCGGGAGATGGGGCTGCAGGCCACCATCGATCACCTGGTCGATTACGACGCCATCGACGACAGCGCGCTGGAGGAACGCATCGCCGCCCAGGGACTGGAACTAGAAGAGCGTTTCAACCACCTGCAGCGATGGTGGCTCCAAAGAATGGCCTACACCGCTCGGCCGCTGCAGGAGAAGATGACGCTCTTCTGGCACGGTATCCTGACCAGCTCCTACAAGCTCGCTGGCAAGGGGCCGCACATGCTCACCCAGAATCACCTCTTCCGCGAGAAGGGGATGGGGCGCTACGACGAACTGCTGAAGGCGGTCTCCCGCGATCCGGCGATGATGATCTACCTGGACAGCCGCTCGAACAAGAAGGCAGCGCCGAACGAGAACTACTCCCGCGAGCTCATGGAGCTCTTCTCGCTCGGCATCGGCCACTACACCGAGGAAGACGTCCGCGAGTCCGCCAGGGCTTTCACCGGCTGGCAGTGCAGGCGAAAGACCGGCTTCTACCTCAACGCCAACCAGCACGACAACGGCCGCAAGACATTCCTGGGCCGCACCGGCAACTTCGACGGGGACGACATCGTGGACATCATCATGGAGCAACCGGCCGCCGCCGAGTACATCTGCACGCGGCTCTGGACGTTCTTCGCCTATGCGGACCCCGAAGCCGAGGTGGTCGAGCGTCTCGCGGAAGTATTCAGGACGAACGGCACGGAGATACGCCCTGTCGTCCGCGCGATGTTCGAGTCGGACGAATTCTACAGTGCTCGCGCCAGGGCGGCGCTCGTCAAGTCGCCGGTGGAACTCGCGGTGGGCGCGGTGCGCGCCCTCGGCGTCGAGACCGACTTCCAGCCGCTCGACAAACCCATCGAGCAGATGGGGCAGATGCTCCTCGCTCCCCCGAACGTCGCCGGTTGGCCGGGAGGCGCCACCTGGATCAACAGTTCGTCGCTGTTGCAGCGCATCAACGTGGCCAACATGCTCGCGGAGGCGCGCGACATCAGGCTGAGGTTCGCTCCCGACGACCTCATCAGCGGGCAAGACCTCAACACGTCCGCCGAGATCGTCGACTTCTTCGGAGACCTGCTCCTAGGCGGGCGCCTCCGCGATGCCGACCGCGACGTACTGGTCGCATTCCTGGACGATCTGGGCAGCGTGACCCTGGACCAGAAGCTCAGGAACGTCGTCTACCTCATGCTGGCGTCCCCGGACTTCCAGGTGGTGTGAGGCGGCATGGGATGTTGATCAGTCGGCGTCAGTTCCTCAAGACCAGCATGGTGGCCGTGCCCGCGGCGGCGGCCATGCCCGCCGTCTTCAGCCGGGCCGTCGCCGCCGCCATCCACGAACAGCAGTCCAGCGCCGCGCCCATGGGCGATCGCACGCTCGTCATCGTGCAGATGGCCGGCGGGAACGACGGCCTCAACACCATCGTTCCGGTGAACGACACCCGGTACTACGAGCTGCGCGGGGGCCTTGCCATACCGCAGAGCGACGTGATCGCCATCGACGGGCAGGTTGGCTTCCATCCAAGCCTGACCGCATTCAAGGAGCTGTGGGACGAGGACGTGCTTGCGGTGGTGGAGGGTGTCGGCTACCCGGACCAGAGCTTCTCGCACTTCGAGTCCATGGATATCTGGCAGACGGCGAGTACCGGGAGGAGGGGGTACGAGGGCTGGCTGGGGCGGTATCTGAACGGCATCGCGGCGGAGCAGGAGGACGCCTTCCTCGCGCTGGCCGCGGATTCGCGGCTGCCGCTGGCGCTCAACACGAGCAAGGTCGCTGTCCCGCTCGTGGAGAGCCTGGACGCCTACCAGTTGCAGGATGACCCCAGGAACGCCTGGAACCGGCTGGCGCGGACGGAGGCGCTCCTGGACCTCTACTCGTCCGCTCCGGGGGCAACGCGCTTCGGTGCGCTGCTGGACAACACCGTGCGCGCGGCCCAGCGTAGCTCGGACGCCCTGCAGCAGGCGCACAAGCAGTACGAGCCTGCCGTCGAATACGGAGAGTCGGCTCTCGCTCAGGGGTTCCGGCTCGTCGCCGAGGCGATAGATGCGGACCTCGGCCTGCGCGTGGGACACGTGAAGATAGGCGGCTTCGATACGCACGCGGCGCAGGAGTCCTGGCACGAGAGCCTGCTCGCTGAGACGGCGGACGCCATGCTCGCCTTCTACCGGGACCTGCAGGCGCACGGGCACGCGAACGACGTGGTGATGATGACATGGTCGGAGTTCGGGCGGAGGGTGACCGGAAACGCAAGCGACGGCACCGACCACGGTTCCGCCGGGCCTATGTTCGTCGTGGGCTCGCCGGTTGCGGGCGGTTTCTACGGCGAACGCCCCAGCCTCGCCTCGCTCGACAAGAACAACCTCCGGTTCACGATCGACTTCCGGCAGGTGTACGCCTCGGTACTGGAGGGCTGGCTCGGCGCTCCGTCGGAGGACGTGCTCGGAGGCCGCTACGAGCATCTGCCGCTGTTCGTGCCGGCGGCTGCTCCGTAGCTAGCCGAGTGGCGTCAGGTCCTTCCCGGCGAGGGCAGGGTGGTCCGGCGCGTAGCGGTGCGCACGGAACACCGAGTTCGGGCCGCCGGAGCCCATCGGTGCGTCCTCCGGAATGCGGTGAGGGTTCACGTACTCCCACACGACCTCACCGTCCGGCGTTACCTCGAACAGCCGCCCAGGCGCGCCCTCGCAGATGAGCGTGTTGCCGTTCGGCTGCCGCTCCGCCCCGCTGATGTGGTAACTGTAGAAGGAGATGGGCGGAGAGCCCCGGTACTCCCATTCGACGCGGCCGCTCTCCGGATCGACCTCGATAACGCGCGAGTAGGTCGCATTGCCTCGATGCGGGCCGTTGTCGAAGAGCAGGACGCGCCCGTTCGGCAGGTACGTCGGGTGGTGCTGGTGGGATATCTCCCCGGGCCCCCACTTCCACGTGAACTGTCCGGAGTCGCGGCTGACGATGCCCACGGTGTCTATCTGCCGGAAGCTCACGAGCAGGTCGCCGTTCGGAGTAACGTTCAGCGCGTTCTGGTGCAGCCACTGGTGCCGCTCTTCCAGCGGACAGATGGCGTCCTGCTCCGGGTCGAGCGCTTGCCACATGCTCCATTCCCGCACGGTTGCACCTGCCGTGTCCACCTCACGCACCAGTTCGCCGTACATCGGCTCCTCGACACTCCCTCGCCCTCCACGCACCTGGCGCGCCGTCCCCTGCGGCATCTCGTCGTAGAGCACCATCAGCGTATTCCCGTCGGGGAGCCGTTCGAAATCGTGGTGCACGTACGGGTCCCAGTAGTCCCAAACCAGATTGCTCTCCCAGTCCAACTCCAGGATGCCGGTGGGCAGGTCGGAGGGCGGAACGAACCCGCCACTGGCGCGCGTCCTGCTGAGGAGGTTGCCGTTGTTCAGCAGGAAGCCGTAGGAGATGCCCTCCTCGCGGCGCCAGCGGTGACAGACGCGGCCCTCCATGTCGATGAGGAAAGCGTCCCTGCCGCCGGACATGGAGACGAGGGTGTAACCCTGAAACGCACGCGTCGGATCGTGGTACAGCAGTCCGCTCGGGTGATGGATCGTCCAGCCCATGATGCGCTCCTTGACCTTCGGATGGACGTTCGGTCGGCGTGCAGAAACGTGCCCCCGCCGCGTGCGTCCCGCTCCTGTAGATGTCCGTCCGGCAACGTACGCCTCGTGCGGCCGGACGGCAACCGTGATCCTTGAGAAATTCGGGGAACATTCGTTCTAAGAGAGTGTTGACAGCGTAGAACAAGCGTTCTAGTATGCCCTCAGCGTAGTAGTACATACGTTCTGCAGGAGTCGAGCGATGAAGACGCCAACGACATATCAGTGTGAGATAGCCAACGCGGTGGCTTCGGACGTGTTCCAGCGGCGAGGGTCGCAGTTCACGGTGGAGATGCCGCTCGGTTCAGGTGTAAGCGAGTTGGTCTCCCAGTTGGAGATGCTGGTGATGGGCGTTCATGTTAACGCGGGCGGAGCACTGCTCCGCGTCGTTCCCGGAGGACAGCCGGATGTGAAGGGGCGGCTCATCAGCCATCTGCGTGAGAGTTCGCTGAAAGGGCTGTGGTCCGATGAGCGTGGATGTGTGCGCCTCGGCCGCGCCCACGTGCAGTATGCAGCGCCGGAGGACCTCGTACGCACCGCCGGACGATTCGAGCTGGTCCAGGCGGTTGACGCCCACCTCCTTCGTCCGACTGAGCTGTCGCGCTTGCAGGAGATCGCAAGCGCTTCGGGCGCGACGGTGGTGCTCTATGGGCGCCCGTGGAGCAGTGAGACTCCTTTTGAACGCATCAAACTTGCCAACCGGGAGGCTGTCGCCACGGAGGGAGTACGCAGGCATTTCCGCGTTCCGCTGGAGCGTGCGGAAACGGAACTGGCAGGCTATGCAGGGCGAGTTGGGGCCGAACGGGAGAGGCTCGGTGTGGCGCACCCGGAGTTCGAGACCGCGTACGAGCTTCGCCCCGTCTCCCCGGGCGCTTCCGCGTTCTCGCGGGAGCGGTTGCGCGCCCTTTTCGGAGGAGGAGGCCCGCGGCGGCTTGCCGTGGCCGGTCGGCTCATGGCGTCTGTCGTGGTGACAAGGGAAGGAGCGGAGGGTCCCGTTGGTCCGCCTGCGAGGGCTGTGGTCACTGTCGCGTCGCACACGGCACTTGGGTCACGGGTGCTCGACCACAAGTGGATAGAAGCGCCTGAGGCGCCGTTGCTTGTGGGGGGGATCAAGAGATTCGTGGAGAAGACCTGGCCCTGCGAGAGTGTGCTCTGGAGGACGCGCGAGTCCCTTGGCGGGATACGGCTGCGGCACCTCGTGGAGCACAACCTCAGGCCGGGCTCCGTGCGATGGCTCCCGGAAACCGCACTGCAGCACGAGCGTGAGGCCTCCTCTGTTGTCGCTGCGGCGCACGCGGGACGGCTGTCTCTCTACGCGATGGACGGTTCGCCGGAGTACAAAGCGTTGCGCCGGGAGATGGAGTGGGCGGTGCTGCGCTTTGGTGAGAGGCACGGGTTCACTGTGGCGGTGGAGGGGCAGGACGAAGGGTTCCTGGATGGCCTTGCCATGCTGGCAAGTGAAGACGCGGAGCAGGCTGGAGGGCAACAGTTGGTGTTCCCCATCGCTATCGCGTCCTGAGGAGTGTTGCCTGAACAAACGGGTTCGAGAACGTATGGACAGCCGTTATGAAGCGGAATGACCGGAAGGAGGAAACGATGAGCATGTACACGAAGTCGAGACGAAGGCGCGACGAGCCGGCCGTGGATAGATTGCCGGAGCAGGTCCACTACACCGACACCGGATGCGAGGCGTCGATGTCGTGCTTGGAGTGTCCCCTGCCCCGCTGCAGGTTCGACGACCCTGCCTGGTACCAGGCCTACAGACTGCGGGAGCGGGACGAGGAGATCGCTTGGGCCTACCAGTACGAGAACCTGCATGTCTTCGAGGTGGCGACCCGTTTCGGCATCAGTGTGCGCACGGTGCACCGCGCGCTTCGCCGGATACAGACGCCCCTCGCTAGCGCAGCCTGAACTGCATCCCACACGACCAGCATCAACCGAGGCAACACCGAAGAAGGAGAGGCCGGTATGCAAGCGTACCGGCCTCTCCTTCTGCCAGGGACGATTCTCGGTGACAACGCTATCCGGCGCGCTCCAGGACAACGACGGGGATCTGCCGCTCAGTGCCCGCCTGGTACTCGTCGTAACGTGGGTGGATAGCGGCCATGAGTTGCCACAACGCAGGCTTCTCATCGGGGCCGGCGGTACGTGCGGTAGCATCGAACTTGTCCGCGGCCACCTGTACCCGAACCGACGGCGTGGCGCTGAGGTTGTAGTACCACTGCGGGTGGTCGGGCGCGCCGCCGCGCGAGGCCACGACGATGCAGCTGCCCTCGTGCTGACCATAGATGAGTGGCGTCGTAACGGCCCTGCCGGACTTCCGCCCCGTCGTCGTGAGCAACAGAGTCGGCATACCGCGCCACATGTGACCGTCCTCGCCGTCGGTCGCCAGGTAGCGATCGAGGTGTTCCAGCACCCACGCAGGCTTGCCGCTGCCCGTTGTCGTCACGTGTGCTCTCCAGTGAAAGGTGGAAATGGTCGGGGTGATTGGATTTGAACCAACGGCCCCCTGCACCCCATGCAGGTGCGCTTCCGGACTGCGCCACACCCCGGCCGTGCAGCGAGCGTAGCACAGGCAGACGCGCCTCGTCCATCGCCGGGACGCACCGCGTGGGAGTGACGAATGGACGAATGATAGAATGACAGTTGCACCCGCTGGCTTGCGGGAGGGAGCAGACCTGCCATGGAAGAATTGCGACAGCGCCTCACCGATCTCGCCGGACACATCGCCGGCATCATGGTGCGGCTTTGACCTCCCGGGCCAGGAAGCGGAAGTAGAACGATTGGAGGAGCAGGCCGCTGCTCCTGATCTCTGGGACGACCCGGACCACGCGCAGGCCGTTATGCAGAGACTCTCGCGCCTGCGCGCCGCCATCGACGGCTGGCGTGACTTCGAGTCCCGCGTGCTTTCCACCATCGAACTGCTGGAAATGGCCATAGAGGCGGGCGACGCCTCGCTTGCGGAAGAGCTTGCGGAGGAGAGCGCCGCCATCTTCGCCGAGGCCGAGCGGCGCGAGCTGCTGCTGGTGCTCTCCGGCGAATACGACGAGCGGAGCGCGATAGTCGCCATCCATGCCCGGGAGGGCGGCACCGACGCGCAGGACTGGACCGAGATGCTGCTGCGCATGTACACGCGTTGGGCGGCGCAGAGCGGCTTCAAGGCGCAGGTGCTCGATCTTTCCGCAGGCGAGGAAGCAGGCGTCAAGAGCGCAACCCTGGAGGTCTCCGGAGACTACGCCTACGGCTACGCCAAGGCGGAACGGGGTGTCCACCGGCTCGTGCGCCAGTCGCCCTTCGACGCGGCGCATGCGCGCCACACGTCGTTCGCGCTCGTCGAGGTGCTGCCGGAGGCGGAAGACAACGTGGCTCTGCAGATCAACCCGGACGACATCCAGATGGACGTCTTCAAGGCGAGCGGAGCGGGCGGGCAGCACGTGCAGAAGAACTCAACCGCCGTCCGCATCCGGCACGTACCATCCGGCGTCGTCGTCTCATGCCAGAATGAGCGCTCGCAACTCCAGAACCGCGAGGTGGCGATGAAGATACTTCGCGCGCGCCTCATGGAGATAGAGATGCGCAGGCGCGCAGAGGAGCGCGCCGCGCTGAAAGGCGAGCACGTGTCCGCCGGGTGGGGCAGCCAGATCAGGAGCTACGTCCTTCACCCGTACAAGATGGTGAAGGACCACCGCACCGGATTCGAGTCCACGAACCCCGACCAGGTCCTGGGCGGCGAGCTGGACGGCTTCATGCGCGCCTACCTGCTCTCCAACGTGGAAGGCGAATAGGCCGGCAACCCATACCTAAGCATGTCGCGGATACCGCCGCAGCGGGGTTAGAATTCGCAGCGCCGCTATCTGAGAAGGCCACGGCTCGATACCAACCTTGGGAGAGTTCCCGTGACGAAACTTGTCCCTGTGTCTGTTCTGCTGCTGCTCGTGTTGGCGCTGGCCGTCGCATGCGCCGATCCGGCTCCCACCCCGACGCCTGTCCCTGTTCCGACGGCTACACCGACGGTGACGCCTCAACCGACTCCGACCCCGACTCCCACTCTTGCGCCCACGCCTACCCATGACCCCGTTCCCGAAGGGTTTGTCCCCTTTGTGAGCCAGGAGTTGGGGGTCTCTCTCTACTACCCTGCGGAGTGGACGATCACGCCAACGGGCGGAGAGGGCGCCTGGTTGGTCATCCAGGACAGCGAGGGCATCTCACGGATGTTGCTGTTCGCGGAGCAGGCATCCGCAGGGTCGCTGGCCGAACAGATTGAGGCCATCATTCCCTTCCTCACGCCGGCGGAAGGGGACCCACGGGTGGAGCGCCTCGGCGCCGTGACGCTGGACGACGGCACGCAGGCTGAGCGCGCTGACATCCTCTACGGCGTGGAAGGCGGCACCGACGTGCGGCGTGTTCAGGTGACGCAGCGCGGCGAACTGCTCTACCTGCTCCTGCTCATCGCACCGCTGACTGAGGTCGAGAGGCAGCAGGAAACCATACACACTATGCTGGCGAGCTTCAGGAGCTTCCCTCCCGCTCCTTACGGTGTCCCGCGCGACAGCGCATTCACCATGCCGCTCGGTGAACCCACCACGCTCGATCCGGCTATCGCCCGGGAGACGACCTCCCATTTCTTCGTAACGAGCATGTTCAGCGGCCTCGTCCGCATCGGCAGCGACCTCAATGTCGAACCAGACCTGGCCGCGAGTTGGGAATTGGACGACGCGGGTGTCGTCTACACGTTCACGCTCCGGGAGGGCATCACCTTCCACGACGGGCGCCCCATCACTGCGGAAGACTTCAAATACTCCATGGAGCGCGCCGCGGACCCGGCGCTGCACAGCCAGACCGCACATTCCTATCTCGGTGACATCGTCGGGGTTAAGGAGAAGCTGGACGGCGAGTCGGAGCAAGTCTCCGGCGTGGAGGTGGTGGACGAGCGCACCGTACGCATCACGATCGACGAGCCGAAGGAGTATTTCCTGGCGAAGCTGACGTATCCCTCGGCCGCTATCGTTGACCGCCGCACCGTCGAGCCTCTCGGTTTCGACTGGTGGATGAGCGCCGATATCAACGGCTCCGGCCCCTACCGGCTGGACCGGTGGGACAATGAAGAGGTCGTCGTCCTCCAGCGGTTCGACGACTATCACACGCCCGTGCCGTTGGAATACGTAATCTCACCTCAAGCCGCCCCGGCCGGAGTTTCGTGGCTGCATATGTACCTCGTGGACGGCTGGGATGCGCTTCCGGTCGGCACCCGGTCGCTCGATTTCGTTCGGGAGAACGAAACGGTGAGCAGCCAGCTCGGTGAATACGACCAGCTCACGACGTACTACGTGGGCGTCGACGGCTCACAGCCTCCATTCGACGATCCCAAGGTGCGGCTCGCGTTCCTGATGGCGCTCGACCGCGAGCGGCTGATAGAGGATGTCTTCGACGGGAACGTGGAACTCGCGGAGGGCCTCCTGCCGCCCGGAATGCCCGGCTACTCGGAGTCGTTGCGGGGCGCCCCCTATGACCCGGAGGCAGCCCGCCAACTGCTCGCTGAGTCCAGGCACGCCAACGATTTCCCGGAGACGGTGTTCAGCGCAGTCGATGTGGACGGCGAACCGACGGAGCTTGTCCAGTTCATGGTGGCTGCGTGGCAGGAGGAACTGGGCATCGACGTGCAGGTGGAACTGATCGAAAGAGATGTCTACTACTACTCCCTCGAGGATGTGGTAGGGAACCTGTGGCACGGCGGCTGGGTTGCGGACTACCCGGACCCGGAGAACTTCCTGGACCTGCTGCTGCACTCGCACATCTTCGAAGGCAAGTACGTGAACGAGCGTTTCGACAGCCTGATAGAGACGGCGCGGACCGAGCGGGACCGCGAGGCCCGGCTGCGCATGTACGGGGAGGCGGAGCAGTTGCTGGTGGACGAGGCAGGCATCATGCCGCTGTTCCACATAAAGGACTACGTGCTCGTGCGTCCGCGCGTCCAGGGGTTCCGGTTCAACGCTCTCGGCCAACCGGACGTGGCAGGGATAACGCTCGGTACTATCGAGTAACCGGCTATGGGAGGAAGCGCTCCGAGCTAGCGGCGGGGAGTGCGATCTTTGTCGGGCACGTCGATTGCGCCCCGGTAGATGCCTCGCACGGAGCTCGAGGCCAGGCTCGCAACCACGGCGGCGGTGAAGGCCACCCCGAGTACCAGCAGCACGTTCGGGGCGCCGAACCTGTCCGCCGCGAACCCGTTCGCGAGGTTCATCACCGCCATCGTTCCCCCGATGTTGATCTGGTTCAGCCCCGAGATCCTGCCGCGCATGCCGTCCGGAGCGAGAGACTGCACCATTGCGCCGCCGATAGCCATGAACGCTGCCTGGGAGCCGCCCATCGCCGCGGTGCCCAACAGTGCCACAGTCGTGCTGCCCGACAAGGCTAACAGGAGTAGGGAAGCCCCACTGACGACGCCCGTTATGAACAACAGCCTGCCTCGGCCTGCCGCGCTGCGCACGCCAGCGATGCCGACCAAGCCGACGAGCGCGCCCGCGCCGACGCCCATCATCAGGTAGCCGACGCTGACGTTGGCGTCGCCCAACACGTCGCGGGCCAGCACCGGCAGCATCGACTCGAACGACATAGCCATGGAGCAGTGCAGCGCAAGCAGGATGAACAGCGCCCTGATCTGCGGGTCTGCCCACGCGTAGCGCATCGCGGCCCAGAGGCTCGCCCCGATCCGTGATCCACTGGTCAGCTCACCGGTCGAACGCGTTCGAATGGCCATGACGCCGTAGATGCCGAGGACATAGAAGGAGGTGCTGACGAGGAATGCGATGTTCACGTCGTAAAGCAGCAGGGCAGGAGTGATGAGGGCCGGCCCGACGAGGCGCGAGCCCTGGAGCGATACCTGGTTCATCGCGATGGCGTTGAGCCAGTGCTCGCGCGGCACCACGTTGGGAATGAGCGTCTGCGTGGACGTCATCTGGAACGTTCGGAAGCTGCCATTGAGCAGCGCCAGCAGGACGACGTGCCAAACCTCGAGCAGGCCCGACAGGGCGAGCGCAGCCAGTACGACGGCGTGCGAGAGTTGCAGCGCGTAGGCCGTGGCGAGCACTGCCTTGCGGTCGAACCGGTCCGCAAGGTAACCCGCGAGCGGCGGCAGGATGAAGCGGGGCGCCATCGCTACGAACGTCGTGATGCCTACGTGCGTCGAGGACCCGGTCTCATCAAGTACGTAGATGCCGCGTGCGACGATGAGGGCCCAGTAGGCCGACTGCCCGCCCAGGCTGCTGAGCCAGATCCACCGGAAGTCCCGGTATTGCAGCGCTACGACGTAGCGGTGGAGGACCGCCCCGATGTTGGCCTGCATTTCTCTCCTGACTCAGGCTGACACACCCCGTGAACTGGGGCTCATGTTACACCGTTCGGCAAGCGCGCAGTCGAAACTGCCTGTGTCAGGAACAACCTGGTATCAGTTTCGCGAGTTATTGATACAATGTATTGACAAGATGCAGCCTTATCCTTACTGCATGGCGCATGACGACAGTCACTGGACAAGCGGCTTCGCAGGCCGAATTAAGCATCCTTGCAGCCCTGGAGGAACACGGCAACCGCATGACCTTCCCGTGCCGTGAGCTTGCCGCCGTGCTCGGCCGCTGGACCGGTTCGTTCACCGCCGAAGAGATCGTGGCAAGGATGCCGGATCTGGGGCGTGCGAACCATCTACCGCACAATTCAGTTGCTCGTGGATGTCGGCGTCCTGTGCCAGACTGCGCTTCTGGACGGTTCCCCACGGTACTCTCTGGACGACGTGCAATATCACCATCATCTCGGCTGCGTCTCGTGCGGACGCGTCGACGAGTTCCGGCATCCCTATGTCGAGCGGATGCTCCGTGTCATGGTCACGCAGATCCGTGGCGTCGTCGAGCACCGCCTTGAGCTCTACCATCGCTGTGAAGAGTGCGTGAAGAGCGGGCAGGGAAGCGCACACGCTCATGGGTACAGGGCTCATCCGCACACAGGGCAAAACGCAGCCTGAATCATTTCACTAATGAGACGTAATCTCGTATGGCGCCAACGTGCGCCGCATGCTCGTTCCGAGACGCCCCTTTCCCCTTTCCCAGGTTGACGATTGAGGCTACAATGCGCCCGGCGCGCCACAGCCTCAGAGGGCCGCGCGATACGCAGAAGATTTCAAGGGAGGGACGAAAATGACTTCCAACCAGTACTGGTGGCCGGATCAGTTGAGCCTGAAGGCTCTGCGCCAGAATTCTCCCCAGTCCGACCCGATGGGCGAGGACTTCGACTACGCCGAGGCGGTGAAAAATCTCGACGTCGATGCGCTGAAGAAGGACGTCGATGAGGTGATGACGACCTCACAGGACTGGTGGCCGGCCGACTACGGCCACTACGGGCCGCTCTTCATCCGCATGACCTGGCACGCCGCTGGCACGTATCGCATCAGCGACGGCCGGGGTGGTGGCGGCTCCGGTCACCAGCGCTTCGCGCCCCTGAACAGCTGGCCCGACAACGGCAACCTGGATAAGGCGCGTCGCCTGCTCTGGCCGGTCAAGCAGAAGTACGGCCGGAGCCTCTCCTGGGCCGACCTGATCATCTTCGCCGGCAACCGCGCCCTGGAGTCGATGGGGTTCAAGACGTTCGGCTTCGCCTTTGGGCGCCCAGACGTCTGGGAGGCCGACGAGACCGACTGGGGGTCTGAGGAAACGTGGCTTGGCGACGAGCGCCACAGCGGGGAGGGAGACCTCCAGGGAGCCCTTGGCGCCGACCACATGGGCCTGATCTACGTGAACCCGGAGGGGCCGAACGGCAACCCGGACCCAATGGCTGCAGCCAAATACATCCGCCAGACGTTCAAGCGCATGGCGATGAACGACGAGGAGACGGTTGCGCTGATCGCCGGCGGACACACGTTCGGAAAGGCGCATGGCGCCGCCCCTGACAGCACTGTCGGCCCGGAGCCGGAGGGAGCAGGCATAAGCGAGCAGGGCTTCGGCTGGAGGAACAGCTACGGCAGCGGCAAGGCCGGCGACGCGATCACCAGCGGCCTGGACGGCGCTTGGACCAACGATCCGGTGAAGTGGGACAACAACTTCTTCGAGAACCTGCACGGCCACGAGTGGGAGCTGACGAAGAGCCCGGCCGGCAAGTCGCAGTACACCCCCACGAATGCAGCCTCAGTGGCCACCGTGCCGGACGCGCACGACCCCTCGAAGAAGCACGCCCCCATGATGCTCACGACGGACCTCTCGCTGCGAACGGACCCGGCTTACGCGGAGATCTCGAAGCGTTTCCTCGAGAACCTCGCGGACTTTGAGGACGCCTTCGCCAGGGCATGGTTCAAGCTGATCCACCGCGACATGGGGCCTCGCAGCCGGTATGTCGGGCCGCTGGTCCCTGAAGAGGCGCTGGTGTGGCAGGACCCTGTCCCTGACGTCGACCACGAGTTGATCGGGGAGCAGGACGTCGCCGACCTCAAGGCCAAGGTACTCGCCTCCGGGCTGACCGTCTCCCAGCTGGTCTCGACCGCCTGGGCGTCCGCGTCGTCGTTCCGCGGCACCGACAAGCGCGGTGGAGCGAATGGGGCGCGGATCCGCCTCGCGCCGCAGAAGGACTGGGAAGCGAACGACCCGGCAGCGCTCGGCGGGGTGCTGCAGACCCTGGAAGGGATCCAGGCGGAGTTCAACGGCAGCGGGAAGCAAGTCTCGCTCGCCGACCTCATCGTGCTGGCCGGGTGCGCGGGCGTCGAACAGGCGGCCCGGAACGGCGGCCACGACGTGCAGGTCCCCTTTGCGCCGGGGCGCGCGGACGCGTCGCAGGAGTGGACCGACGTGGAGTCGTTCGCCGTGCTGGAGCCCGGGGCAGACGGGTTCCGCAACTACGTCCAGGCGGGCAAGGCGGGGAAGCCGGAAGAGTTGCTGGTGGAGCGGGCGTACATGCTGACGCTCACCGCTCCGGAGATGACGGCGCTCGTTGGCGGCCTGCGCATGCTGGGTGCGAACGGCGGGGGGTCTGCGCACGGAGTCCTGACCGACCGGCCGGGGACGCTGAGCAACGACTTCTTCGTGAACCTGCTCGACATGAGCACCGAATGGGGTGCGACCTCTTCGTCCCAGGACGTGTTCGAGGGACGCGACCGCCAGAGCGGTGCGGTCAAGTGGACCGGCACCAGGGTAGACCTGGCCTTCGGTTCCAACTCGGAGCTCCGTGCCCTTGCGGAGGTCTACGGTTGTGACGACGGACAGGAGAAGTTCGTCAGCGACTTCGTGAGCGCGTGGGACAAGGTGATGAACCTGGACCGTTTCGACCTGGCCTAGTCTGAGGCGCCCGAAACGTTCTTGGGGCCCGTTGGGGAGTCCATCGAGTCTTCCCAGCGGGCCCTTGGCATGCCGATGCCAAACTCAATACCCGCTCAGGGCACCCACCTTGCCTCCACACCCCCCAGCCCCTGGAGAGCAGTCGATGGCCAATCAAGTTGAGACCCGATGGATCGATGCCACTTCCGAGACCGGCAAGATGGCGGTCTTCATTGCGGAGCCAACCGGCTCCGGGTCCTATCCCGGCATCGCCTACTGCCACGCCCTGCCGGGTATCAACCAACAGCATCGTTCGATGGCTGAACGCATCGCCGCAGAAGGCTACGTGGTGGCAATCCCCGACTTGTTCAACCGCATCAGCTACCGCACGGAGTTCAGGCTGCCAGACGAGCGTGACCGGGCGCAGGCGGCGCGGCAGAACCTTACCTACTTCAGGCTCGCCATCGATACCCGGTTGGCGTTGAATGCGTTGCGCGAGCACGAGCGGGTCGACCCGACCCGGCTTGGCGTGGTTGGTTATTGCATGGGTGGGACAGTCGCCTACCTCACCGCCGCGGTCCACGGAGACGTTCGCGCGGCCGCCGTGATGTACGGGGTCGGCTTGGTCAATCCAGAGATCACTCCGGCCGTCCCTGTACGATGTCTTGACCTGGCAGATTGGATTGACTGCCCTATGCTCTGGCTGTCGGCGCGTGGAGACGAGCTGGTGCCACCCGCCGAAGTCGAGGTCATTGCAGAGCGCATGGGCTCGCTCGGCAAGGACTTCGACTGGCGTATCTTCGATGATCCGGACGTGGGGCATGGATTCTTCGAAGAAGACATCCCGCGGTTCTATAATGCAGTTGCCGCCGAGTGGGGATGGTCATTGAAGCTCGAATTCCTAAAGCGGCATCTGGCTGGGCCAACCGGATAGCAGGAGGCGCGACATGTTGTCCATGCACGACATACGTGGGATCTGTGCGATGCCCGTGACGCCGAGCCAATCGAACGTCCGTGCGTGGGACGAGGACAACACGGTCGAACTGGAGGTGTCCGCCAGGATGGCCAAAGACTTCGTCGACGCGGGAGTGGGGAGCTTCGCCCTCTGCGGCACGACAGGGGAAGGGTGGGCCCTCAGCCTCGACGAGAAGAAATCGTTCGTGGACGCGGTATTGCAGGTGGTTGAGCATCGTGTCCCGGTGTTCGCCGGCGCCACACAGCTCGGCACAAAGGCGACCATCAACGAGATGCGTGCCTTCAGAGACCTGGGCGCCGAGGGTGCTTTCGTTGGCTTGCCACTGTGGCAGACACCCACCATGGAGAACTCGGTCCGCTTCCTGGCGGACCTGAGCGACGCAGTGCCGGACATGCCCATCATGCTGTATGCCAATAGCAGGGTGTTCAAATGGGACTTCCCGACGGATTTCTGGGAGGCCGTGGCCGCGCAGGCGCCGACGGTCATCTCCTGCAAGATCGCCTATGGTATAGAGCACCTCGCCGAGGACGTCCGCCTGGCGGGCCACCAGATCCGGTTCCTACCCAACGACCGCGCCGCAGTCGACGCGTACCACCAGGTGCCCGACCACATCACCGCGATCTGGGCAACGTCTGTTTGTATGGGCCCGGAGCCGGTCGTGGCGCTGATGGATGCGCTGCTCGCCCGCGACGACCAGCGCATCGAGCCGATCGACGAGGAGTTGAAGGCTCTGCCGCCGCCGATCCCGGCCGGACAGATGGCCGCATTCGCCAGCTACAACGCGCAGGCGGTCAAGGCATCGACGAACGCGGCCGGGTTCATGGACGCCGGCCCGATGAGGCCTCCGTATCAAGACTTGCCGCCCGACTGGCAGGCAGGCGCTGAGGCCCGAGGCAAGGCGTGGGCAAAGATGCGCGAGCGGTACGTCAAGGTTGGTCGGTAGCCGTCGCAGGACTCGCCTGCCCTCAACCGAGTTCAGGGCGGCGGCGGCAACCCTCGCTTAGCGCTGCTCGCCGCGCGCATGCTCATTGCAGTACTGCTGCCATAACTCGTGGAACGCGTCAGGCCGGTAGAGCTTGGGCGAGCCTCGGAACCCGCCATTCCGTTTGGCGAAGTCTGAGGAATGGCGCACCATCCTGCGGTCCTGGCCGATGAACCGTTCGATGAGCCCCCAGCGGCCCCAGAGGTAATAGACGAGCTGGATGCGGAGCCAGTCCACCGGGTTCTTCGGCCACACGGAGGTTATCTGCCAAAGACGGTAAGAGTCCTCCGTAACCGGCACGTAGAACTCATAGTAGATCGAGCCTCTGACCGGGGTCTGGATGACCCTGTTTATTCCCGGTAGCCGAAGGGAGATGAATGCCCGGATGCCAAAGATCTCGCCGCCGCGGAGACCGCGGTACCGCCATGGCTTGCGCGCCAGGTCCGGCCACGTGCCCAAGCCGGGGTAGTCGGCCTGCTTGACCGACCCCTCGAACCGGTCCATGACCCATTCGCCGTCCAGGTCTTCCTGGATGCACGGGACGAAGTTGTACATGTGCGCAGGGAACTGCCGGGTGATCAGCCAAACGGAGTCTCTGTGCAGCATCGGAGCGTGGCCGAAACCGATGTTCTCGGCGTGGGACCTCCAGTTCCCGTAGGTCTCCCGCTTCACGATCTTGAGCTGCGTGTCCTCTCGCGCCATCAGCGTGGGGATATCGTCCTCAACCGGCACCGGGGCCATGGTTCCCATCCAGGCCCACAGGATGCCCTTGCGCTCCTCGATCGGGTAGTTGCGCACACGCACCCTGCCGATCACCGGGGAGTCTGGCCCGTCGGTGAGCGCGCCCACGCACCGGCCGTCGGCGAGGTCGTACACCCATCCGTGATACCGGCAGGCGATAGTGTTGGTTTCCGGGAACTCGTCCTTGCCGAGAGAGAGCGGGATGCCGCGATGGGCGCACTCGTCGCGCAGGGCGAACACCTTGTCACCCCGGCGAAAAAGCGCCAATTGTTCGCCGAGCATCGTAATCGATACGGGCCGCTTGCCCACCTCCTTGGCGAGGCAGACCGGATACCAGTAGTTTTGGAAGCCCAGTGTTGCACGGTCGTAGGGAGTCTGGCCCTCCGGCCACGCGGTGTTCGCTTCACCCGCTGACCTCGTCGTTGTGCTCATCTGCTCCTCCGTGGCTCGGGGTCGCTTCGTCACCGGGATTACTTCGCCACTATAGAGAGTCGCGACCCCTTTGCAAAGGCAGCGAGAGTTGAACGCCGAGTTGACGTTGCGGAAGCCATGGTTCACTCTGCTCCTACGCACCCATTGCTCCAACGACCGGGAGGGGCCCATTGATCAGTTTGGTCGCTGCATGCTCACACAACCCCGCCGTGTACCGGCCCTCCGCCGAGTGGCCGAAGGTACTGGCGTGGGCGCTGGAAGGCCGGACAGGGCATCCGTCATCGGATGAGTCTCCCGAGGCCATAGCAGCCCACGAGACGCGCCTCGGCAACTCGTTCGCAGCGCTACGGCAACGATTAGACGATGCGGCCCCCAAGTCACTCGTAGTGGTGTGCACCGACTCGGGGAGGCTGTTCTCCAGCATCCAGGTGCCTCAGTTCTGCACCTTCCTGGGCGAGGACCTCTGGGGCAGCACGGCGATGTCCGAGCTTGGCGAGCCCGCCGAGGGGCACGTCGTCCACCTGTCCGGCGCGCCTGCGCTGGCCGAATTCGTTCAGCAGGAGCTCGTCGATGTCGGCTTCGATATGAACTACGCGCGGGAGCTCCGGCCGATGGGCCAACCTGACTACGGCGCCCCGGCGGCCCTGGTAGAACCCGTCGTCAGACTGGGTCTCCAGGCCATCCCCGTGGTCCCCATCTTCGTCAATGTCAACAGGCGCCCCGCTCCCAACGGACGGCGGTGCTACGAACTCGGGAGTGCCCTCGGCGCCATCCTCGAGGAGTGGCCTGAGCCGGTCGCCGTGATTGCCTCCGGGGGACTTTCCCACGACTACCACAACGACCGGGCGGGCTGGGTTGACGAGCCATTGGACCGCTGGGTCCTTGACATGGTCAAACGTGGCAAGGGCACAAGGCTCGGCGCGATCTACGACCTCGATTCCGATTCGGTCCGTGGAGGCGCGGCCGAGGTACGCCTCTGGGCTGTCGCGGCAGGCGCAGGCGAGTCGCTTGGCGCGAAGGCCCACGTCGTGGACTACTTTCCGTGCCACGCAGTTGGGGCCGGCGTTGGGTTCGCCTGCTGGGAAGCTGGCCATCGCGGGGCCTAGCCGGCGGTCGCTTCGTCGGTCAGGCGCGCAATGCTCGGGCCGACCTTGCCATCACGTTGTTGGCCGTGCGGCTCCTGTTTGACAGCTTGGGCCTCGAACCCCAGAATGCACGCTGTCCGATGTGTTTGCGTTCAGTTAAGTTGAAGTCTCCCCTTTGCCCCGTTGGGGCTGTCTGATCGAATGGAGGAACGATGGTTTCTGTGTATTCCAAGCTGATCCGCGGCCTCGCCGTGCTGGGAATCCTGGCGGTATTCTCCGCCTCGATAGTGGCGTGTGGAGCTGACCCACCGACACCACGGCCCGCCGCCACGCCTACGCCAACTTCACCGCCCGCCGCGGCGCCTACGCCAACACAAGCGCCCGCTGCAACTGCGGCGCCCGCTGCGGCGCCCACGCCAACAGTGGACACGTTCAAGGCCGACTGGGACGCGACGCTGGCGGCGGCACGGGAGGAAGGGAAGGTCGTGGTGGTCGTCACCAGGGCGACGTACCGGGAGGGCATTGAGAACTTCCAGCGCTACTACCCCGACATCACGGTTGAGACAGTAGTGGGCCGAGGTCTCGAGGAGCGCTTCATCCGCGAGTACCAGGCGGGTATCCATAGCGCAGACGTGTACATGCTCCTCAGCGCGATCCTGGAGACGCTCGGTCCTGCCGGAATCGCCGGAGACACGAGGTCCCAGTTGATCCATCCCGAGGTCGTTGGCGACGACAACTGGGTTGGCACACTGGACGACCACTTCTGCGACGACCAGACCGGAAGGAACAAGCAGTTCTGCATGCAGGCCACTCCCGGCGGGATCACGTTTTATGCTGATGAGAACGTCCTGCCAGCCGGCCAATTCGACACCTTCGACGACCTCCTGGACCCTGAGTTGGCGGAGAACGGTTGGTGCTTGCTCGACCCCAGGGAGCGTGGCGCCGGCCAGGGCTGGTTCGGACAGTTGGTCGCCGTGAAGGGTAAGGACTTCGCGCGGCAGGTATTGACCGACACCAACGTCACACTGCACAACGACCGGCCACAGGCAGCTCAGGACCTGGTCCGCGGTCAATACGCCGCGTGCGTTGGGGCGGACATCGACGACCTCACAGCCGAAGGTCTCGCACCTCACATCCGGAACGTCTCATTCCCAACCCCGAGCCTTGGCCCTGAGTACGCGGACGCCGGGATAAAGAGCACCTGCTGCGGCGACGGAGCCGGTCAGGACACGTTCGAGGGGTTCTTCAACTCCGGCTTCGGCGGTCCTGCGATCTTCAAGAATCCTCCGAACCCGAACGCCGCCAAGATCTTCATCAACTGGCTTCTCTCGGAGCAGGGGTCGACCGACTTCCTGGGCGCATTCGACTTCAGAGACTGCAGCTCTCGTGACGACCTGCACAACTCCGACCGCTGTCCGCGTGACGATAGACTGAAAGAGAACGGCTCGTATCTGAGCTTCGACCGCGAGAGCACGTCGTTCATCGAAGTCGAGGCGAACGACCTCGCCGAGGAAATCCTGGGCGGTCGATAGACACGGTCTGGACGGATGCAGGCTGGCGGGGCCTGCCAGCCTGCATCCACGGCCTAACAAGTTTCGCTGCAGTTTGGAGCCCGCTTCCCGAGAGCAACATGCCGAGAGATGTAACCCGACAATTGACACCGGACACCCTTGGTCGCGGCGTGTACGACCCGCACGAGTTCAAGGCGTACTCGCAGGAAGGGCCGATGGTCGTGCGCATGTACGCCGCCGACCCCGACGCCAGCCTCGTCGTCTGGAACCTCGAGCCGGGCCAGGAGACCGACTCCCACCGGCACCCCGAAAACCTCCACGTGTTCATCGTGCTCAACGGACACGGCGAGTACGTCAACGAGGGAAGTCCGATACCCATCTCTCCCGGCCAGACCGTAATCATTCCCAGGGGCGTCGTTCACTTCATTCGCAACACCGGTTCGGAACCGCTTTCGTACCTGGCGGTAAGCACGTATGGCCCGGAGGGCTACGTGCGTGAGCGGACAGGGTAGGACCCGGCGTATCGAGGTTGTCTTCCACGAAGGAGGCCACGCATGTTGACGGCGAAGGATCTGTTCGGCGTCTGTCCGATGGTGGTTACGCCGGCGAAGGAGGGTGCCGACCGCCCCTACGCCGTCGATACGGTTGACCTGGAAACGACGGCCAGGCTCACGGGAGACCTCATCGACGGAGGCATCGGCAGCATCGCGGTGGCCGGCACCACCGGCGAGGGCTGGGGACTGACCTTTGAAGAGCGCAAGGCCCTCCTCGAAACGGTCGTATCGGTCAGCGGGGGCCGCGTCCCTGTGTTCGCAGGCTCCACGACGCTCAACACGAGAGAGACCGTCGCCCAGATGCGCGCGTTCAGGGACATGGGGGCGGACGGCGCCTTCGTCGGCTTGCCGCTGTGGCAGACCCCGACGCTCGAGAATTCGGTGGGTTTCTACGCCGACCTGAGCGAGGCGGTCCCGGATCTCCCGGTGATGGTCTACGCAAACGCGGCGGTGTTCAAATCGTCCTTCCCCACGGAGTTCTGGGAGGGCATCGCCCGCAAGGCGCCGACGGTCATCTGTTGCAAGATCGCCTACGGCATGGACCACCTCGCCGCCGACGCGCAAGTAGCGGGCCATCAGGTCAACTTCATGCCGATCGACCGCAACGCCCTCGCCGCGCGCGAGATACTGGGTGACAAGCTCACGACCGTGTGGTCCACGGCGGCCAACATGGGCCCGGAGCCCTGCGTTGCCCTGATGGACGCGATCGCGGCGGGCGACCTCGAGAGGGCGAAGGAGATCGACGCCGACATCAAGTCAGTGCGGGCCGCGGTGCCAAAGACCGACCCTGACCGGTTCCCCAGCTTCAATGCCCAGGCAGTCAAGGCAGCGGTCAATGCGTCCGGGTATGCCAACGTAGGCCCGTTCCGGCCTCCCTACACCGACTTCCCTGACGACTGGCGCGAGGCTGCGGAGGCGCGTGGCAAGGGTTGGGCCGAGCTTCGGAAGAGGTACGTGAAGGTGAGCGCATAGCGCTCCCGCGACCGGGTTAGACCCACATGGCCAACATCGCCACCGCTGCATCACGGGTCCGGATTTCTCTCGAATTCAAGACCATTCTGTTTGCCAGCGTGGTCATCATCCTCGGATCTTCGGTCATCTACCCGTTCCTCCTCCTGCTCACCAGCACGTTCATCACGACCCGCCCATTCGAACCGACGGAATACGGCCTGGACCAATGGCGGTTCGCCCTCACCGACCCTGGGATGCTCGAGGCGCTCTGGAACACGGTCGTCGTTATGTTCGTGCGGCAGGGCCTCTCGTTCCCCATCGCCATCTTCATCTGCTGGCTGATCGCGCGCACGGACATGCCCGGCGGCAAGACGCTCGAGGTGTTGTTCTGGGTTGCGTTCTTCCTGCCGGTGATCCCGGTGCTGCAGGCGTGGGTCCTGCTCGCGCACCCGAACGCCGGACTGCTCAACCAGTGGCTCGAGATACTGCCGTTCATCGAAGACGGGCCGTTCAACATCTACTCGTTCTGGGGCATCATCTGGGTGCATCTCGCGACCAACACCATCGCCATCAAGGTGATGCTCCTGACGCCGGCTTTCCGCAACCTCGACGCCTCGCTCGAGGAGGCGGCGCGCGTGGGCGGGGCGACATCTATACGCACACTCATCCGCATCACGGTCCCGGTGCTCACCCCGGCGATAGTCATGATGCTGATGTTGTCCGTCCTGCGAGCGGCGCAGTCGGTAGAGATCGAGGTGATCCTGGGGACACCCATCCAATACTTCATCTTCGGGTCCAAGATCTTCTCGCTCTTCGGGGAATCGCCGCCTCGCTATGAGGCCGCGGCCGCCATGGGCATCGTTGTCCTTGGGGCATTCATCCCGTTCATCGTAGCGAGCCGGTGGATCTCGATCCGGAAGAACTACACCACCATGTCCGGCCGGTACCGGCCGCAGGTGCTGGCGCTCGGCCAGTGGCGGTGGGGCGCCTTCGCGCTGGTTGCGACGATCGCGCTGGGAACGACGGTGCTGCCGGTCGGCCTGATCCTCATGGGGACGTTCATGCGGGTCTTCGGGTTCTTCGATGTACCGACGGGGACGTGGTCCTTGATCCACTGGGAGCGGATCCTCACCGACAGCGTGTTTCTCCTCTCGGTCAAGAACACGCTGATCCTTGGGTTCAGCGCAGCAACCATCTCGGTGACGTTCTTCGCCATCGTTGCGTACATGGTCGTCCGGCTGAACTCGCGACTGAAGGCGGTACTGGACTTTCTCGTGTGGGTGCCTTACGTGCTGCCGGGCATCATCCTGGCGCTGGCGTGGCTCATAATCTTCCTCCGAGTGCCGTTCCTGCGGCCGCTGTACGGCTCGATGGCGGCCCTCATCATCGTCACGGCGCTCAGCGGCATCACGGTGACGGTCCAGATACTCAAGGCGGGCTTGCTTCAGTTGGGGATCGAGCTCGAGGAAGCGGCCAATGTGGCCGGCGGAAGCTGGCTGTTCACGTTCAGGCGCGTCGTGCTTCCGCTGTTGGCCCCGGCACTGGTGGTTGTCTGGGTGCTGAACTTCGTCAGCGCGGCGGGAAACGCGATCCTGCCCGCGATCCTGGCGAGCCCGTCGTCCAGAACGCTTGCCTTGCTGCAGTTCGAGCAGGTCACGTCGGGCCGTGACGGCGAGGCCACGGTAGTGGGGGTCATCATCGTGCTGCTGACGCTCGGGCCCGCGCTGCTTGCCAGGATGTTTGGGTTCCGCGTAGGTGTGCGCGGCTAACCCCTCCGGGCCGGCAGGGCGCTACTTCGCCTCGAAGATCGTCGTCACGAAGTCGTCGTTGAATACCCATGTCGGCTGAAAGTCCGCATGAACGACCCTGGCGCCCACGTGGGTCATGGCGCCCGCGAGGATAATGGCGATGAGGAGCTCCCACTGCCCGTGCTCCTCCATCTCGTTGAACGTCCACGAGTCGCCCCAGTCGGTGAACCGGCCCGCCGACCACTCCTCGAAGCGCCGGGTGTCCGCCTCGTGGTCCGGGTGCAGCGGCTGGTTCGTGCGGGCGGTGTCATTCTGGTGCGCCCAGTCGTGGCCGGCAACGAGTGCTACTTTCCAGGGACTCGCCTTGATGGTCTCGGCCAGGTCTCGGCCAAGCGTGAACGCCTCGCGTGGCAGCAGCGGACGGGGCATATCGCGGTTCCACGGTGTAAGCCCCTCGTTGTTGCGGTCGCGCAGGAAGCCGAAGGGGTCCACGGCCAGCGGTACGAGAGGGCGGTTGAACCTGCGGCGCTCGAAGTCGAGGTGGACGGTCAGAGCCACCATGTTGTGCCCGAAGCCGTTGGGGTGGTACGGCTCCAGCGAGTAGAGCGGGTTCCAACCCTTGTCCTGGAGCTGCCGCGCGATGTGGAGCGCGCCCTGCCGGTGTCCCGGAACGACGTACGAGTGGTCCAGCGGCTCGTCGAAGAGGTTCTCGCGCGGACCGAATGACTGCCAGAGCTTCGATTCGAGCTGCTCGTGCGCTTGGATGTACCACTGCGGCCTGGCGAAGTTGCCCCACGTCTCGGTGCCCTCGCGGTACATGACGAGGAGGAAGTCCGGTTCGAAGGCGTCGATGGCGTTGCCGACGAGCCTGAACTGCTCGTGCATGTGCGCTTGGATCTCGCGGCCGGCCGACTCGCCTCGGTCGTCGCCCCACTGCTCCCGCATCGGCGCGGGCCAGTTGCCCGGGTCCTTCAGGTGGGGCGTGGACTCCCAGCCGCGGTCAACGTTCCCCTGCAGCGCTCCCGACATCCACTTCGGTTGCAGGCGCAGGTTGGGAAAGTCCGAAATCATCAGGCCGAGGATTTCACCCATGGTTGCCTCGTATGCTCATCGCCGGGCTGCGTGGGACCGACCGTCAGGCATACGCGGGAACAGGCCAGTACGCCCAGCCAAGCCCGCAGACCGCATGATGCGCCGGGATGTAATCGACAACTTTCGCCCGCGTCCCCACCTCGTGCATGGCGCCCGCAACGACGATCCAAGCGCGGATCTCGCCTGTCCCGCCCCGCATAGTGAGCGAGTCGAAGCCGTAGAGAGCAGCCACGTCCTCGGCTTCTCCCGATTGGAGCTTGTCGAGGAACCAATGGTCCAGGGGCTCGTCCACCCAACCGGAGCGCGGGCCGCCGGGGTCGTGCGATAGGCCTCCGGAACCGTAGATCGCGATCCGGCGCGGGTCGTTCTTGAACTCGCGTGCGATTGCCCGGCCAAGGTCGAAACAACGCTGCGCAGTCAACGACGGGGGATGGTAGGTGTTCGTGTAGAGGATGAGCACCGGCACGTTCAGGCCTGTGAGGAGGTAAGGCGCAGGCCTGGTCCATGCGTGGGGGAGGCCCCTTTGCGGCGCGCCAAGTGCAACCTGCTCTTCGCTATACGCGATATCGAAGCCTGCTTCCTCAACCAGGCGATTGAGCAGCCGCTTCGATGTTGGTACGTCGACCCTGAAATGGACGATGTCCTCCTCCGAAGGCTCGTTACCCCTGAGGGTGTTGTGGCCCCACGCCTCGTTACCCAGGAACATCATCAGGTTCGGAACATTCGACTCGTCGAACATCTCTGTCTGGTCGCCACCGACCATGATGAGCAGGTCCGGGCCGTAGGCCGCGAGCTGGTCCTTGAGCAAGCCGAAAGAGCTCTGGATCCGCTCGATGTACGACTCGATGACATCCGGTGTCTCGAGCGCCGCGCTCGGCGGCTGCGGGACCCCGCGTGCGACGGTGATCCGCTGGTACATCGGCTCGTACTGGTCCGCTCGGTAGTCCACCGCGGGTGCGTGCGACGATGCGAGCCCAAGTCCGATCGGCATCGCGTATCTCCTTCGTGAGCGGGCCGCTGCTAGGCGTCCAGCGAGGCGATACTAGCATCCGGCGCGCAAGCGCTCAACCTTGCCTCACCTTCGCACGTTTCGAAGCGATAGCAAGAACGGCGGCGAGCTTTGTCTGAACATTCGCCGTTTGTTTGACAGCCGTGTTCGCGGGGGGGTACGTTGGCGCTGGACGATGGCACGAGGCGATAGCCGGAACGGAGGTGTGTATGGCAACCACCGCCCCCACCACGCAGGGTGCCCGCAGGACCGGGCCCACGCCCTATGAGGAGGCCACCCTGGGCTTCAGGAACTACTGGTGGCCCGCCTGCCTGGTCAAGGATGTCTCGGTCAAGAGACCCAAGCCGATGCGCCTCCTCGGCGACGAGGTGGTCTTCTTCAAACGCAACGGACACGTCTACGCGCTCAGAGACGAGTGTCCACACCGCGGGACGCGGCTTTCGCGCGGGAAGTACGAGTTCCCGGGTACGGACACCATCAGTTGCCGCTACCACGGTTGGACGTACGACGTGAAAGATGGCATGTGCCTCGCCGACCTCACGGACGGCCCCGACAGCCCGGTGAGAGGCAGCGTGCGCGTGAAGTCGTATCCCGTCCAGGAGGCAAAGGGCATCGTCTGGATCTGGATGGGTGAGATGGAACCCGTACCGCTGGAGGACGACGTACCCCTGCTCGTTCTGCGCGAGGACACATGGCTGAACACCCGGGCCACCGTGAACTACGGCAACTGGCGCTGGCACTTCGAGAACCCCGGAGGCGGCCACGCCTTCATGGTCCACCGCGACTCCATCCACATGCTGTTCACGCAGTTGCCGGCTTTCGCGCACGACCAGCGCGCGGAGTTGGGCGAGGAGGGGGAGGACGGCCCCTGGATGCTCCACCACGGCAAAGGCGTCACGCGGTACGCTGAGTACCCAGGTCTCGGCAAGTGGCCCCGACCGCGGCCCTGGCGGCGCGAAGGCGACCCCAAGACGACCGAGAAGGACGGGCGCACGCCGAAAGCTGTGCGCGGCGTCCGCTACAGCCGCGCGGCCCAGCGGCTTCCGGCTATCACCCGCATCACCCACGCGCCCATCACCGGATGCATGTACTACGAGTGGTACGTGCCGGTCGACGAGGACCACTACATCTACTTCCAGATGTCGACCTACTGGTTCAAGAACCTCATCGACCGCCTCTGGTTCAACGTCAAGTACTTTGGCTACGGCCGGTGGGCGCAGTTCATCCGGTTCAACAACCAGGATGCCGACATGGTTCGCGACACAACCGACTACGCGAAGCGCCACGGTTTCAGTTGGCCGTCCAAGCTGCACCGCGTAGACCAGATCAACTTCGACCAGCGCGACATTGTGAATCGGACCGCCCGCGGCGTCGGCACGGACTGGGTGGACGCAACACTGAACGGCGCCGGGGAGAAGCCTGCGGCCGAGACCCGCGAGCCGGTTGCCACCGCCCCTTCGGCCTGGTAACGCCCGGACGCCCGTCCCGGCGAAAGCCGAGCACCGATGCTCAGACGTGGGCGCTGCTATACTGCGCCCATCCTGGATAGGCATGCCCGAGGAGGCTTCCTATGGCCACCGACACGCAGCTTCGCACCGCGCCCGCGCCCGAGGGCCCGCTAACAGACCACGTGATACCCGACCCCTACGATCTCTGGATCGAGCGTGAGGGCATCAAGCGCTACGTCGATTTCGTTTTTGATGACCTCAAGGCCCTCGAGCTTGGCCCCTGGGAACGCAAGGGAGGCTCCGGCGCCATCATCACCATCCCGAACAAGAACCTGTACAACGACTGCCACGTCATCGAGATTCGTCCCGGTGGGCACTCCGAGCCGGAGCATCACCTGTACGAGGTCATGATCTACGTCCTGGCGGGACGGGGCGCCACAGCGGTCTGGCAGGAGGATGAGAAGAGGAAGCGCACCTTTGAGTGGCACGCGGGGAGCCACTTCGCCGTCCCATTGAATGCGTCCTACCAATTCTTCAACGCCAGCGGCGACCAACCGGCACGATACCTTGCTGTGACCAACGCTCCGCCGATGCTGCGCTTGTTCGGGGACGAAGGGTTCATCTTCGACAACCCTGTCAGGCTCAAGAGGCGCTACTCCGGGGATGAGGAGTTCTTCTCGGGCAGCGGCAAGCTCTATAACCGCCGCATCTGGGAGTCCAACTTCATCCCCAACGCTCCGGAGATGGGCCTCTGGGACATGAGCAGCCGCGGTGCCGGCGGCGTCAATGCGATGCTGGAGATGGGCGGCAACAATATCCAGTCCCACATCTCGGAGTTCCCGGTAGGCACGTACAAGAAGGCACACCGACATGGCCCCGGCGCTCACCTCTTGCTGCTCCGCGGCACCGGCGGTTATTCGCTGCTGTGGAAAGATGGCGGGGAGCCCCGGCGGGCCGACTGGAAGGAAGGGGCGATGGTCATCGTTCCCGAGGAATCCTGCCTGCACCAGCACTTCAACACCGGTACCACGCCCGCCCGGTACCTCGCACTGCGCAACGGCAACATGGGCCTCTACCCGCCGGCGGCCGGCGGCAGTCCTGATGCCGAACGAGGCAGCAAGGATGGTGGCTGGCAGATCGAGTACATAGACGAAGACCCCAGGATGCATGAGCTGTTCGAAGACGAGCTCACCAGGAACGGCGCGCCCTGCAGGATGAAGGCTTTCGTTCCCTGGTGCACCGGCGAGGTCGGCCCGACGAGCGAACGCGACACGTAGGCACTCTCCGCGCGCGGAAGGAGGAGGGGCGTGGTCAATCAACAGGGGGGCTGGGTCAAGACGCCTTACGAGGACCTCATGGAGTGGGAGGGACTTCCCGTCTTCCAGTCGCTTGTGGGCGTCGAGGACATCGCCGAACTCCCGTTCGCACCGTGGGCCCGCATCGGCGCCGAGGCGTGCTTCGTCCAGCTCCGGGGGATGATCGAGGAAGGCAGCGGCGTGTTCGTCGCGCGCATCCCGCCTGGCCAGGCGCTCGAACCTGAACGCCATCTCTACCTGAAGGCCATCTTCATCATCGAGGGCCGGGGCTCGACCGAGGTCTGGTACGACAACAGCCAGCGCACGTCCTTCGAGTGGAACCAGGGCAGCGTATTCGCTATCCCGCTCAACGCCTGGCACCGGATGTATAACGGCTCGTCCAGCTCTGTCCTCTACGTCGGCGTCACAACCGCCCCGAGCGCGATGAACGCGATACGTGACCACGACCTGCTGTTCAACTGCGACGCACCGGTTCAGAACGAATTCCACAAAGACCCCAGCACCTACTACGTGGCCGGGTCCGAGTACAACGAGGTGAACCACCGGTGGATCACCAACTTCATCCCGGACATCTTCAACGGAGCGCTGAGGCCCGGGATGGAGCACAAGGTCGCCGCCGGTATCGGCACCGGCTACCGGATGGCGGGCGGCTTCCCGACAGGACACCTCTCAGAATGGCCCGTCGGCGTCTACCACAAGGCCCACTACCACGGCCCGGGCGCGCTGTTGACGGGATTGAAGGGCGAGGGATATGTCCTGCTGTGGCCCCACGAGTACGGCATGCACCCCTACCAGGACGGCCACGCCGACGAGGTCGTCGAGATGCGCTGGCAAGCCCGGAGCATCTACAGCCCGCCGACCGGCTGGTACCACATGCATTTCAACACCAGCAGCGAGACGGCCCGGCACATCGCCATCTACGGGGCGCTGACCCCTCGCATGACCGTGTTCGACGCCTTCATTGGCGAGGAGTTGTCCATCATGACCGACTCGAAGCAGGGCGGCGCCCTCATCGAGTACGAGGATGAGGACCCGGAGGTTCGGGAGCGTTTCGAGGCCATCCTCGCCGAGAAAGGGATCGAGTCGAATATGCCACCCATCGCCAACGGTGCCCGGCCGATTCCCGCGCCTGCTCACGGGCAACCAAGGTAACCACGGATGTCCGTCCCTGAATTCTCGCTTGCGGGCAAGCGTGCTGTCGTCATCGCTGGTTCTCGGGGCGTTGGCCTTGGTATAACCCTCGCCTTCGCCGAAGCCGGGGCCGATGTCGCAGTCGCCGGCCTCACCCAGGCCAACGCCGACAAGGCGGCCGACCGGGTACGCGCTCTGGGCCGGCAGGCTTGGTCGTACGCGGTTGATGCAACAGATGACAGCCAGATGAGGACCTTCGCCGAGGCCGCTATCGCTGAGTTCGGCCCGTTTGATGCGGTCGTGAACTGCCTGGGAGAGCACTATCCGGCCGTGGTCGCGAAACGACCGGGACGCGAAGAGGCGGTAGCCACTGAGGACTTGTGGAAAGAGATCATCGACGTCAATCTCACCGAGGCATTCCTCGGTTGCCACTACTTCGCCCCTCACCTGCTCGAAAGGGGGAAGGGCACCGTCATCAACATCTCCGCCATGCACGCCGAACGTACGCGTCCCAAGTTCGTCATGTACGCTGCGGCAAAGTCCGCGCTCAACCACCTGACCAGAGGTGTGGCACTGGAGTGGGCGCCGTTCGGCGTGACGTGCAACGGTATCGCCCCCGGTATCTTCCCCGACACCGCACGGATGACGCCTGAAGCCATCGAGACCCGCGAGAAGGACGCTGCCGGACGGGTCCCCCTCAGGAGAAACGGTACTCTGCGCGAAGTTGGCCTGCTCGCGGTATTCCTCGCTTCCGACGCCGCGACCTACATCACTGGGCAGACTATGGTCATCGACGGCGGACTCTCCCTGGCCCCGCAGGAGCCCGACGTCTAGCGTACCGCACTCCGGCTTCGAGAACTGCCAAGCCGACAAGGCCTGATGCCAAACCCTAAAGTCTCCATACACCTTCCCACCCGTTGGGGCGACCAGATACCCCGCATCGACGAGCTGACGGAGTTCTGCCGCCGGGCTGACGAGTTGGGGTTCGCGACGCTATGGGTCTACGACATGATCTTCCACTCCGTGAAGTGCCTGGATCCCCTGACGACACTGAGCCTCGCGGCCGCCCACACCAAGCGTATCGGCCTGGGCGTTAACGCCCTCTTGCTCAGCATCCGCCACCCCGTCATCGTCGCCAAGTCGATCGGCACCCTCGACGCCCTTGCGGGAGGGCGCACCGTGCTATCCGTTGCGATGGGCGGACGCGACAACGAGTACGTCGCCCTCAATGCGCCCAAGACCCAGCGGGCGGGCCGGCTCGAGGAGGGGATGACGGTCCTTCGAAAACTCTGGTCCGAGCCCAACGTCAACTTCAGTGGCAGGTACTACACCCTCGAAGATGCCAACATCGATCCCAAGCCACCGCGTCGTGTCCCGATGCTGATCGGCGCAAGCTCGGTGCCGGGCATGCAGCGCGCAGGCCGCATCGCCGACGGCTGGACGCGAGGCGGGCGCGGGTCGCCGGAAGATTTCGCCCGCGAGTGGCGCATCGTCACTGAAGCGGCTGAGAGCAACGGCAGGGACCCGTCATCTCTGCTGAACTGCAAGACGCTCTACGCCAACGTCGACGAGAACAGGGATGTCGCGCAGCGCGAGCTCGAAGAGCATTTCGACGCCTTCCGCAACCAGGGCTTGCCGGAACTCAAGGACTGTGTTTACGGCACCCCGTCCGACATCGTGGACGCTATCAGGGCATTGGGTGACGTCGGGTGCCAGGAGGTGGCGCTGGGCTTCCCCTGGCCCGACACCTCCAAACTTGAACTCGTCGCGGAGCATGTGCTGCCGAAGTTCCAGTAGCTGCATGACAGTGCGGTACCGACTGACATGCAGAGGAGACGCGAGACGAGGGACCCTTCGGCGAGTGGACCGGTTACTACGCCTCCGGAACCCGGCCTGATACCGTGATCAGAGTCAAGGGGCTCTATCATCGCAACAACCCCATGATCCTCGGAGTGCCGCCGCTGAAGGGGCACGGCATCACCAAGGCCCACTTCGGCTTCCCGACCCACGCGGTCAACGACAAGCAGGCGCTGATCAGGGCCGGCGTCCCTGAGGTGCTCAATGTGGTCCGGATGTCGATACCGGGCATGATAGTCGTCCAGATCCGCCAACGGTTCCCGGGTCATGTGACGAGGGCAGGTCTGGCTGCGTCTGGAGAGTATATGGGCCGGTTCGTCGTGGTCGTTGATGAGGACATCAACGCCTGGGACCCGATGGACGTGCTATGGGCCATCGGCACACGGTGTGACCCGGCAACGTCCATCACCGTGCTCCAGGCGTGCCAGTCAAGTGCGTTGGATCCGCGGATCCCACCCGACCAGAAGGAGCGAGGCGATTACACTGCCTCCCAGGCCATCATCGACGCCTGCAAACCCTACTCCTGGAAGAGTGAGTTCCCCCTCACGAATATCGCGAGCAAGGAAGAACGGGCCCGGGTGGCTGAGAAGTGGGCGCACCTGTTCGCGGTGCAATGATTCGTCGCAGCCTGAACTGAAGCACCAAGTTATTCGGTCTCACAAAAGGGGTTGGTGGGCCACCCTGGAATCGAACCAGGGACCTCAGTCTTATCAGGACTGCGCTCTAACCGACTGAGCTAGTGGCCCACGCGCGGGCGAGTATAGCGCGGGAGAACGGGAGAGACCAGCCGTGGCTGGTCTCTCTGTTCGTTGGGCGTCCTTAACCCGTGAATAGTGGAAGGAAAGACTTGGTTGCCGCCGGACCCTCGCGAAGAGGGAACGAGGCCGCCGTTGCCGGGACGAGGGAGCAGAAGCTCTACCGATCGCCCGACGCGGGCCGGTCTCTCCGAGCGGACCGACCTGGGGTTCCCAATAAAGGGGACTCCCTAGAAAGGAGGTGATCCAGCCGCACCTTCCGGTACAGCTACCTTGTTACGACTTAGTCCCAGTCACCAGTCCCGCCCTAGGCGCAGGCCTCCTTACGGTTGGCTGTGCGACTTCAAGCGTTACCGGCTTCCATGACTTGACGGGCGGTGTGTACAAGGCCCGGGAACGTATTCACCGCAGGATGGCTGATCTGCGGTTACTAGCAACTCCACGTTCATGCAGGCGAGTTGCAGCCTGCAATCCCAACTGGGGGTAGGTTTAAGGGATTAGCTCCACTTCGCAGTGTGGCTGCCCGTTGTCCTACCCATTGTAGCGTGTGTGTCGCCCAGGGCGTAAGAGCCATGATGACTTGACGTCATCCCCACCTTCCTCCTCGAATTACGAGGCAGTCTCGCTAGAGAGTGTAACTAGCGACGAGGGTTGCGCTCGTTGCGGGACTTAACCCAACACCTCACGGCACGAGCTGACGACAGCCATGCAGCATCTGTGACGGCTCCCCGAAGGGTCCCCCAGCCTTTCGGCCAGGGTACCACCGACATGTCAAGCCCTGGTAAGGTTCTTCGCTTTGCATCGAATTAAACCACACGCTCCGCTGCTTGTGCGGGCCCCCGTCAATTCCTTTGAGTTTTAGCCTTGCGGCCGTAGTCCCCAGGCGGAGTGCTTAACGCGTGAGCTTCGGCACGGAGGGGGTCGATACCCCCCATACCCAGCACTCATCGTTTAGGGCGTGGACTACCCGGGTATCTAATCCGGTTTGCTCCCCACGCTTTCGAGCCTGAGTGTCAGGATCGGCCCAGAGCACCGCTTTCGCCACGGGTGTTCCTCCTGATATCTACGCATTTCACCACTACACCAGGAATTCCGTGCTCCTCTACCGTCCTCAAGCTGAGCAGTATCCGTAGACCTCTCCAAGTTGAGCCTGGAGATTGCACCACAGACTAACTCAGCCACCTGCGCTCCCTTTACGCCCAATGAATCCGGACAACGCTAGCCTCCTACGTATTACCGCGGCTGCTGGCACGTAGTTAGCCGAGGCTTATTCCTCGGGTACCGTCATTATCTTCCCCGAGAAAAGAGGTTTACGACCCGCAGGCCTTCTTCCCTCACGCGGCGTCGCTGCGTCAGGCTTTCGCCCATTGCGCAAGATTCCCTGCTGCTGCCTCCCGTAGGAGTGGGGGCCGTGTCTCAGTCCCCCTCTGGCCGGTCGTGCTCTCACACCGGCTACCCGTCGATGGCTTGGTGGGCCGTTACCTCACCAACTACCTGATGGGACGCAAGCCCATCCACTGGTGGCCGAAGCCTTTGGTTACCCGCTATCTACAGGCAACCACATGCGGTATTAGCTCGGATTTCTCCGGGTTGTCCCCCGCCAGTGGGTAGGTTGCTTACGCGTTACTCAGCCGTCTGCCACTAACTCGCCCCCGAAGGGGTCCGCTCGTTCGACTTGCATGCATTAGGCGCGCCGCCAGCGTTCGTCCTGAGCCAGGATCAAACTCTCAATCAAGTTTCGAGTCTCTGATGAGGCTCGTTTTTTCCTTGACAGGGTGCGTACCCCCAAAGGGGCACGCGGCGCTTTCCTTCCACTATTCACTTGTTAAGGTGCCCTTCCCAAGTCCCTCTCCGAAGAAGGGAACCTGACTAGATTAGACGACGCCCATGCAGCCTGTCAAGCGGAATTGCGCACGGAGCCCAGGAGTCCTTGCACTTGCTCCCACACCTGCACGTGGACTGTCTCCACCGCTTCCCTGGCGTCGAGCACGACCCACCGCTTCGGGTCCGCCTTCGCCAGCCGCAGGTAACCATCCCGCACCTTCTGGTGGAACGGCGCGCCAAGCTCCTCGAAGCGCCGTTTGCCGGAGTCCTCCGCGCGAGGGATCGGCTCCACCCGGCCCTCCACGTCGAATGACGTCTGAACTCTCACGCGGCGTAGGCCGGTGTCCGGCGGCGTGTCGAGCAGGAAAGTCAGGTCCGGCCACACGCCTGCGATTGCGATGGCATTGGCAGCTTCCACCTCGTCTATCGGGAGTCCGCGTGCGTTGCCCTGGTACACGGTCGTCGAGTCGGCGTAGCGGTCTGCGATGACGATCGAGTCCGCCGCTAGTTCCGGGCGGATGACCCGTTGGACGAGCTCCGCGCGGGACGCCACGAACAGCAGCAACTCGGCCTGCAGGGTCAGCGGGGTACTCTGCGCCTTCACCCAGTTGCGGATGTACTCGCCCAGCGGCGTGCCACCCGGTTCATGTAGGCGGATAACGCGATGCCCGTTGTCTCGTAGGCGTGCCTCGAGCATCTGGGACTGGGTGGTCTTGCCGGAGCCTTCGCCACCCTCGAACGATATGAACAAGCCGCTCAAACGAGTCTCCTGCGGAACGCGGATGATAGCACTCGGTCTCTGCTACTGCGTGCGCCGGATGGTGACGCGCCGCCGGGGCTCCCGTCCCACACTGTGCGAGCGCAGTTGTGCCTGCTCCGCGATGCGGTGCTGGATGCGTCGGACGAACGAGGACTGCGGGCGCAGTTCGATCGTGTGGGCCTCACCGGCGAGGATGCGCTGCACGCCTTCTTCCGCCTCAGCGGTTCCGCTGTGATGGGAGCTCCCGTCCTCGTTTGTTTCGCTGAGTTGCTCGATGAAGCCGACGATCTGCCCGGGAGTGTTTCGGCGCAGTACGTACACGGGCACACCCTGCTCCTCGGCGGTGACGAGCACGCTGGCCCGCCTGCGGTAGTGCGCCTTGGTCGTCAGGACCACGTCTGCGTCGCTGAGGCTATCCGCCACCTTCACGGCGAGCCCTGCGCCGCCGGCCGACTGCTGGAGCCGCTCACGGCTGACGCCGAAGGGATGGACGCGCGTGGCGGGTCTGGTGGGTTGGCTGGGCAGGGGCTCCGGCGTGAAGACGGACTGCTCCTGTCTACGGGGATGGTACTCCCGCTGCTGATCGTACCGGCGCTCCCGCTCCTGGCCGTAGATGAACGGCGCGACCTCGAATTCCGGCGGCGTTGCAGCGCGCTGGTAGCTCTTGCGCACCGTGCCCGTGTCGTCCAGTTCCCGCGTTTCGGGTGTGACGGTCCTCCCGCGGAGCACCGCGTCTACGGTCTTCGCCACGTCCGCGTGCACGGCAACGCTATTCCAGCTCTGTATCTCTACGAGCACGTCGAAGGTGGGGGGAGCCTTGCGCTCGAGGATGGTCTTCTGGGTGCGTCGCCGGCGCGCCTCTTCGTCTCCCAGGGTCACGGTCTGCACGCCCCCGACAAGATCGGAGAGTGTCGGGTTGACCAGCAGGTTCTCGAGCGTGTTGCCATGGGCCGTCGCTATGAGCTGCACGCCTCGCTCGGCGATGGTCCTTGCGGCGATAGCCTCGAGTTCTGTGCCCATCTCATCCACGATGATGACCTGAGGCATGTGGTTCTCCACCGCCTCGATCATCACGTCGTGCTGGCGCGATGGCGTGGCCACCTGCATCCGACGTGCTCTGCCGATGGCAGGGTGTGGAATGTCTCCGTCGCCCGCGATCTCGTTGGACGTATCTACGATGATGACGCGCTTCCCCGCGTCTGCCAGGACGCGCGCCAGTTCCCGCAAGATGGTGGTCTTCCCGACACCGGGCCTGCCGACGAGGAGGATGCTCTTTCCGGAGAGAGCGAGGTCCTCGATGACGCGGGCGCTCCCTTGGATGGCCCGCCCTACGCGGCAGGTCAGGCCGATCACCTCACCCCGCCGGTTGCGGATGGCGGATATGCGGTGCAGGGTGCGTTCGATGCCCGCGCGGTTGTCGTCGCCGAAATCGCCGACGCGCGCGGTGACGTGGTCAAGGTCCTCCCGGGAGACGTCGGCGCAGCCCAGATATACGTCCCTGCCGGCGAACCGGGCCTCCGGCGGCCTGCCGAGGTCGAGCACGACTTCGAGCAGATCTTCAGGATTGGGCTGGTCCTCTACGGCTTTGCGGATCGGAGGCGGCAGCACGGTGTAGAGGTCGTGCCGTTCCCTCTCCGTCGTTGGTCCAGGTGTAGTGTGTGGGGATGTCGTCATGGGGAGTTGCTCATGCCTGCACGGGTGTCATGAACGGATGGCGTACGCGTTGTGCGATGGGTTTGACGGATACCTCGTATGTGCTCTCAGAACGCCATCCGCGGTTCGTGAGTGCCCGGGCGAGGTAGGGCTGGTACGTGGGGACGATCCATTGGGCGGGAGAGTGGCGGTGAGCAACCCGCGCCACCCCCTCCACTAACATGGGGGCCAGTGTGGGAAAGTCCGGGTGCAGGGCAGCCTCCACGGTGACAGAATCGCTCGCGAGGTCGAGGCGCGCCCACGCGCTGACCCCGTGTTCAGTATCGCACACGAACTCCCTGCTCCTCCCGGGCGAGGGTTCTCTGGCGGCCATCCATTCGTTGACGGTCAGGCCTATCGCCGGCCTTGCGGCCACGGGCGCGGTGGCCAGATGCAGCCGGAACACGTCGTGTGCGTCGCGGCTCTGTATGGGGCGGAAATGCATCGGTGTGTCCTGAGTCGTTCGTAGTCTTCCGGTGAAGAGTTCTTCAGAGATGGCGTGGTGGAAGCCCGCACGCTGCGCCGGGCCGGACGCGGGGCCATCGGTTGCGCAGCGCAGGAAGAGGCGCTCCGCGCCTACCTCGCCTACCGCGGCGGCGGCGGCGAGCAGGAGTTCGTCCACCCGGTTGTATGCCTGGGCGGAGGAGAAGAAACCGAACACCTCCCACACGGAGGCGGACTTCCGCACCTGCACGATGACGAGAGCCTCCAGCAACCCGTTCTCGAATGAGCCGAGCACCTTTCGGCGAGGCCCGCTGGACATGCCCAGGCAGGCTGCCGTTGTCCGGGTCAGTCTGCGGCTCTCGTGCCCCAGGGAAGGGCGGGCGTGCACGAGGTCTCTGCTGCTGGGACCGCCCTGCAACAGCAGGCATGGTGCATCTGTCATGCGGAACGAGCGGATCACGGAGTTGATCCCACCGGAAGCATGTCCAGGAAATAGCGGTGCATCCGCGTGTCTCCTGTCAACTCGGGGTGGAAAGCGGAAGCCAGGAGATGACCCTGCCGCACGACGACGGCTGTGCCGTCCCCAAGCGACGCGAGCGTCTGCACGGCGGGGCCTGTCTCCCGGATGAGCGGCGCGCGGATGAAGACTGCGTGCACGGGGCCGCCGGGCACCCCGGCGATGTCCAGCTCCGTCTCGAACGAGTCGACTTGCCTGCCGAACCCGTTCCGCTGCACGGTCATGTCCATGAGTCCGAGAGGTTCGGGTCGGTCTTCCGCCAGCCGGGAGGCCAGGAGGATGAGCCCGGCGCAGGTGCCCCAGACAGGGCGTCCGCTCCTGGCGAAGGCCTGCAGGGGTGAGCGCATCGCGTAGGCGTCCATGAGCTTCGCCATGGAGGTGCTCTCGCCGCCGGGGATGATGAGCGCGTCTATCGCGTCGAACTGGTCCGTCCTGCGCACTTCGACGGCGGACACACCCAGACTCTGGAGCGCAGTGTGGTGCTCCTGAAAATCGCCTTGGAGCGCAAGTACGCCGACGGTTGCCGTCGCGGTCACCTCGTCGTGGTGTGTGGCCTCACCAGCCCCGGGATGCAAGCTCCTGCCCAGGGGCGAGGGAGCGCGCGCTGATGCCGACCATCGGCTCGCCGAGGCCCATGGAGGCTTCCGCGATGGCCAGCGGGTCGTCGTAGTGGGTGACGGCCTTGACGATGGCCTTGCCTCGCGCTGAAGGGTCGCCGGACTTGAAGATGCCGGACCCGACGAAGACGCCGTCCGCGCCCAGGTGCATCATCAGCGCGGCGTCGGCGGGAGTGGCGACGCCGCCCGCGGCGAAGTTCACCACCGGCAGCCTTCCGAGCCGCTTCGTCTCCCGCAGCAGGTCGAGCGACGCGCCGGTCTCCTTCGCGTAGGCGGTCAGTTCGTCGTCGCCCATCAACTGCACGCGGCGTATCTGCTTCATCACCGTCCGCATGTGGCGGACGGCCTCGACCACGTCGCCGGTGCCGGCTTCGCCCTTCGTGCGGATCATCGCGGCGCCCTCGCCGATGCGGCGCAGCGCCTCGCCCAAGTCGCGGCAACCGCAGACGAACGGCACCTTGAAGTCGTGCTTCCAGACGTGGTGCTCTTCGTCAGCTGGCGTGAGCACCTCGGACTCGTCGATGTAGTCGATGCCGATGGCCTCGAGGATCTTCGCTTCGATGAAGTGGCCTATGCGCACCTTGGCCATGACCGGGATGGTCACGGCGCGCATGATCGCCTCGATCATCGCGGGGTCGGACATGCGGGCGACGCCGCCGTCTGCGCGGATGTCGGCGGGGACGCGCTCCAGCGCCATCACGGAGCAGGCGCCCGCGTCCTCGGCTATCTTCGCGTGCTCCGCCGTCACCACGTCCATGATGACGCCGCCCTTGAGCATCTGCGCAAGGCCTGCCTTCACCAGGAACGTGCCGGTCTCTTTGCCGTTATCTGTCCCGTTCGTGCTCATGCCGTCCCTCCCGTTCCGCATCAGTATACGGCGTACGAGTGAGGCGCTCAATCGGGAAGCGTCGCAAGGTGAGGCGGGAGCGTCAGGAGGAGCAGGGCTGCGCCTGAGATGTCCTACAACTCGTCGAGCGCGAGCAGGTCACGCACCGCAGCCGCGACGCCGTCCGCGGGGACCTGCGTTGCCTCGTCCGCGCGGCGGCGCTTGAGCTCGACGACGCCCTGCTTGAGGTTGCGCGGGCTCACGACGATGCGCACCGGCAGGCCGAGGAGGTCGGCGTCGTTGAACTTCACGCCCGCCGATTCGGCACGGTCGTCGTACAGCACCTCGCAGCCTGTTGACGTGAGCTCCTCGTACAGCGCGTCAGCCGCGGCGACCACGTCCGGGTCGGACGCGTTGAGCGCGAGCAGGTGCGCCTGGAACGGCGCGATGGGCGCGGGGAAGATGATGCCCTTCTCGTCGTGGTTCTGCTCGATGGCGGCGGCGAGCACCCGCGTGACGCCGATGCCGTAGCACCCCATCACGGGCGGGTTGAGCGTGCCGCTCTCGTCGAGGTAGTCGACGCCGAGCGTCGTGGTGAAGAAGGTGCCGAGTTTGAAGACGTGGCCAACCTCTATGCCGCGCACCGCCTTGAGCGTTCCCTTGCCGTCCGGGCTGCCGTCTCCCTCGCGGGCCGTGGCGATGTCGATTGTCTCGTCGACCTGGAAGTCGCGGGGGTAGTTCACGTTCCGGTAGTGCTTGTCCGGCTGGTTCGCGCCTGCGGCGAAGTTGTTGCCCTGCAGGATGGAGTTGTCCGCGATGCGCCGGATGCCGGAGAGGCCGATGGGCGATGTCGAGCCCGGCGTCAGACCCGCAGCGGCGACCTCCTCCGCGTTGGCGAGGCGCAGGTCGATGCAGTGGAGGTGGTTCTTCAGCTTCACCTCGTTGACCTCGATGTCGCCCCGGATCGTCACGAGCACGGTCTCCGCGTCCGCCTGGTAGAAGACAGCCTTGAGCGTCTGCGACTCCGCGATGCCCAGGTACACCGCGAGGTCTGCGATGGTGGTGATGCCGGGCGTGTCCACCAGCTCCAGTGGCAGCGGCTCTCCCTCCGGCGCGGGAGCGATGACCGACGTCGCGCGCTCAACGTTGGCGGCGTAGCCGGACTCCTCGCAGTAGAGGATGACGTCCTCGCCGCTCTGCGCTGGCATGATGAACTCGTGCGAGTCCTTGCCGCCGATGGCGCCGCTGTCGGCCTCCACCTCGATTGTGGGCAGCCCGCAGCGGCGGAAGATGTTGCGGTACGCCACGCGCATCCGCTGGTAGGTGACGTCCAGCCCTTCCTGATCGGTGTCGAAGGAGTATGCGTCCTTCATGACGAATTCGCGTCCCCGGAGCAGTCCCGCTCGTGGGCGCGGCTCGTCCCGGAACTTGGTCTGTATCTGGTAGATGTTGAACGGCAGGTCCCGGTAAGACTCGATGTGAGCGCTCGCGATGGCCGTTACGACCTCCTCGTGCGTGGGCGCTAGCACCATGCCCCGCGCGCGCCGGTCGAACAGGCGGAAGAGGTTGTCGCCGAACGCGGCCGCGCGGCCGGACTGCTCCCACGTTTCGATGGTCTGGAGCGTGGGCATGAGCACTTCCTGCCCGCCTGCCGCGTTCATCTCCTCCCTGACGATCCGCTCGATCTTCTGGATGGAGCGCAGCGCCAACGGCAGGTAGGAGTAGACCCCGGCTGCGGCCTGCAACATCATTCCCGCGCGGAGCATGAGCCGGTGGCTGGCCGTCTCCGCCTCGCTGGGGTCCTGTCTTAGTGTGCGTGAGAGGAACTCTGTCGCGCGCATCTGGAACGCTCCTACACGCTCGCTTCCTGGTGCTTGTAGAGCCCCAGATCGAGTGGTTGGAGGTCGTCGCCGACATGTGCCTTGATGGCGTCGAAGAAGTCGAGGTCCCATTCGCTTACGAATGTAAGAGCCGTGCCCTCGCGTCCCATCCGCGCGGTGCGCCCGATGCGGTGCACGTACTCCTCGACGCTCTCCGGGATGTCGTAGTTGATGACGTTCGTGACGCTGGGCACGTCGATGCCTCGTGAGGTGAGGTTGGTGGAGATGAGCAGTTTGAGCGCGCCGCTCCGGAACTGTTGCATGACCGCGTTTCGCTCTGCCTGCGGCAACCCCCCGTGGATGGCGGCGGCCTTCACCCTGCGCCGCCCCAGCGTCTTTACGAGCCAGTCCACGTCGTCCTGCGTGCGGCGGAACACGAGCGTCTGCTCGTCCTCTTCCAGCACGCTCAGGAGCGCGGTCACTTTGTCGCGGCTGGCCACCTCGCAGTACCGCTGCGTCACCTGCTCCACCGGCTCCGACTCCTCGCCGACGCGGAACGTCTGGGGCGCGCGCAGGTAGGAGTAGATGAGGCGCTTGATCATGGTGGGGACGGTCGCGGTGAACAGCGCCGTCTGTCGCGAGCGGGGTGTGGAGCGCAGGATGCGGCGCACGTCCGGCAGGAAGCCGATGTCCAGCATCTGGTCGGCCTCGTCCAGCACTACCATCCGCGCCCTGTCCAGGCGCAACACGCCGCGGTCGAGCAGGTCTATCACGCGTCCCGGCGTACCGACGACGACCTGCGCGCCGTCTTGCAGCGCGGTTATCTGCGGGCCGAGGCGCGCTCCGCCGTAGACGGGTACAACCTGCGTGCCGCGATATCTGCACAGTTCCGCGAGTTCGTCCGTTACCTGCCGCGCCAGTTCGCGTGTCGGCACGAGGACGATCGCCTGTACGAACGGCTCGCGGGCGTCGACCAGCTCGGCGATGGGGATGCCGAACCCGGCGGTCTTGCCCGTCCCGGTCTGCGCCTGCCCCACGATGTCCTCGCCATTCAACAGCGGGTCGATGACCAGTTCCTGGATCGGGGTGGGGGACTCGTAGCGCATCTCGTCCAGCGCGCGCTTTACGGGCGCCGAGACGAGGACGGGCCCGAACGACAGATCGCGGGGCGACGGCCCCTGGGGAGACGGGGCGGGCCCGCGGACGCCCCTGCTGCGCGGAGCATCCTCGCCGGTACGCTCCGGTGCGGGTGCGCTCTGTTCCTTGCTGCGACCTCTGCCGCCCCGGCGCCGGCTTGGCGGCTTGGCGGATGGCAGCTCAGGCGGCTCGGCGAGAGCGGCGGCGCGCTGCGGCTTCTGCCCGGCTGGGCGCGGCCCTGCTGCCTCCGCCGCTTTGGGCGGCCTGCGCCGCCGGGGCTTGCGCGCGGCGTCGGTCTCCGTGGCAACCGGAGGGGGTTCGCTCGCGGGAGGCGTGGCGGGTTTCTTGGTGAAACGTGATATCAGGTTTCGGAACATGTGCTGCACTATTGTAGCAGAGCCTTTCCTCCAGCCCTCTCGCTTTCGCGTGCGCGGTTCACCGAGGAAGGCGCTGCCCGTTCGCGGCGCCTACGGGAAGAACCCCGCCTGAAGCCGCGCGAGCCATGCCTGCCATGCCTGTATCCAGGCTTCCAACCAGGCGGCGAGGTCCGGCCCGGGCTCCGGTGTGGGCGTCGGTGTAGGCGTCGGCGTGCGTGTCGGCGTGGATGTGGGCTCCGGTGTCGGCGTGGCCGTGGGGTCCGGCGTGGGGATCGGTATGGGCGTTGGGGTCGGCGTGCCGCCGTCCGGCTCCGGGGCAGGAGTGGGAGCAGCGGGAGGGACCGCGACGTCCGCAGAATCCGCGATCGTCGTGTTGCCGGCGCGGTCGGTGGCCTCGAACTCGAGGTCGAACGCGCCGCTGCCCCCGAGATTCACGTCGACGGAGAGTGCGTAGGCTGCGCCCGTCTCGATGACACGCCAGCCGTTCGAGCCGTATGGCGTGATGTCGACGGCGCCGCCGCCCTCCCGGCTGAGGTAGGCATGGATGTCGGCCGCTCCGCCGTCCGGCGTGGAGCGCGGCTCCTGCGACGTGAGTTGGTCGCCGTCCGTGTTGACCACGCGCGGGTCGCCGTCCGCCGAGGTCTCGAACTCGCCATCGTGCCGTAGCCCCGCTCCGTCGTCGCGCACGTCGAACGAGAAGTTGACGACGACCGACCGGAAGTAGCTGTCCGGCAGGGGGCTGTAGACGCGGAACTCCGGCCCCTCGCCGTCCACCACCAGTTCGATGGCCGACCCCACGCCCTGGGCGGTGATGGCGATCCTGTCGCCGTCGCGGGCGCGCAGGGCAGCGAGTGTGTCCGTGCCGGAGGCGTAGTCGTCGCAAGCCGGCCCGACGGCGCCCTCATCGTTCCAGTCGGCGACGCTCATCACGCCCTGGTAGGTGCGCGCGCCGCCGACCGGGGCTTCGCTCGTGGGTACCAGCAGGACGGTGACGGCCCCGCCGGAGCGCTTGTTGGTGGCAGTCGCCTCGGCGCAACCGCCGTCCGCCACGCCTGAAACGGTGGCGGTGATGAGCACCGCGTTGTAGGCGTCCGGCCGGTTGGACGCGTGCACGTCGTTATTGGAGAAGGTGTTGCGGGGGTCCGCGCCGTTGCCTATGTAGGCAGCGTCGCCCGCGGTTACCGAGCCGCTCGACGCGACGCCCTGCGACGGTACGCCGTCCTGCGCATCCGTGGTGTCGGCGAACACCGCGACGACGAGAACGCTGCCTCCTGAGCCGACGCTGCTCCTGCCATCGGTGAAGTTGGAGGGAGCGGGCGATGGGGTGAGCAGGACGAACGCGGCTGCGGCGCACATGGCAAGGAATGGCACGCCACCGAGCCGCAGCACGCGCGCCGGATGCCACGCCGGGAACAGTCTGGCACGCAGGCGCAGGCGTGATTCAGGGCTGCCAGGAGAGGCGCTATCGAATAGGTGAGCCATTGTGAGCCATTGTGAGCCATTGTGAGCCACGCGGGAAGCGGCTGCGCCGCGCCTGCGGCGCAGCGGACACGCTCACCGGTGCACAGGACCATGGTAGAGCGTGCGGGCCGCGCCGGGCAACGGACGGATGGCAGTGCGCTCACCTGCAGCAGCGTCGCTGGCCGCTGCCGTCGTCACGCGGCTCTTCAGATTGGCAAGCGTCAGCTTCTGCTCCGGATGGCCGTCAGGGACACCGTAGGCAACGGCGTTAACCGTGCCATCCTCGGCCATCTGCAAGTCGTACGCAGGGAGGGCACTCCAGCCCTCGACGGCGATGCTGCGGTTGAGCTGTGCGCCAGCCAAGGGTGTGAGGAACAGGACGGTCTCACGGTTGCCGAACAGAGGTGTGAGGAGGCTAACGGCTTCCTGGGCTACGCGGTCGAGCTCTGCGCGGTACTCTGCCTCGGTGTACTCCTCGCCGTATGCAGCGCCGCCCAGCTCGCGGTGGAACCGCTGCATCTGCTGGTACATCGAATAGGACTTGTAGAGGAGGGCTGGGTAGTAGACGACCGTCACGACGCTTGGCCCGTCACCGAGGACGTACTCGTGCACACGGTAGTCGGCGGAGCAGTGGATCCGGAGATCGATCTCACCAACGAGCCCTCCGTCGATATATGCCCTGTATTCGGCGATGGAGTCCGGCGGCCAGTGATCCCAAAGAGACGCGAACCGCCGCTCCAGCTCGCGCTCCGCCTCACCCTGAGACGGAAGAGGGTCGGACGGGCCGAGGTCCAGGTAGGAGCGCAGGACTGCTTCCCTTTCGTCGTTGGTGAGGGCGTAGCCATGCCACTGGCACCTGAACGTCTCGGGGCGCGCCGTCCCTCGAAGAACGATGTCGACGTGACCGTCTGCCCATCGGGAGGGTTTCTCCAAGTTCTCCTCCAGGGTGGGAACCTCAGGCGGGCTGTAGCCGGAGGCGGCGGCACGTGCCGAGGTTCCGGCAGGCACCCCGCTGACATCGCGCGGCTCGCAGGAGACATTACGACCGGTGCACGGGGGTTCGGGAGTGGAAGTGGCCGATTCGGGGATGCGTGTGCTGGTTGGTGTTGGCGTAGACGAGGGCGCAGACGCAGGTGTGGAATCAGGCGTGACTGTAGGACTCGCAGTACCGCCGTCGTGCTCGTAGATGAGCCGGAAGGCGTAAAGTGCATCTGAATAGAGGTCGGTTTCAGTGTACTCACGAACGGCATATAGTAGCAGTATACAGGCATAGTGATACAGATGTATCATAATAGTACCGATAGGTGTGCCTCAATTGGATTACTTACACGTAGCATAAAGCATATCGCTTACGTGTCGAGCACGCTCCTCGAGAACACCTCGTCCAAGCCGTACCGCTTCGCCATGATGCCCTGCTCGTGGCTGATGTCTATGTACCAGTCCAGCATCCGCCGGTTCGCCTCGATGCCGTAGACGAACGGGTCGCCCCACTTCTTGAACTGCTCCTCCACGTACTCGCGCAGGTAGATGACGGAGAAGCTGCCGCGGTCGCGCAGCAGGTCGAAGTACGCCTGCTCCTTGGAGCGCTGGAACCCGTCGTAGATGCGGGGCGCGAGCGTCGGGTCCTCGCGGTCGAGCTTGCCGCTCAGCACCATCATGTGCACGGGCGTGAAGATGCTCTCGTCCCGCCAGAGCCGGAGGTCCTCGTCCATATAGTCGGGAAAGAGGCGGCGGATGCGGGCGTCGCTCGCGACCCAGCCGAACAGCTCGGGGTCCGAGATGTCGCCGAGGAATGCGTCCACCTCGCCGTCGAGCAGGCGCTGCAGATGGTCCTTCACGCTCACCTTGCCGTCCTGCACCGTCTCCACGTTCGCGGACTTGTCGTACATGGGGAAGTAGTCCTCGGCGTCGGTGACCAGCCACCGGAACGTGGACGTGTCGACGCCGTGGCGGTTCTTGAGCAGCCCCCTGCACCACGTCACGATCGCGGAGCGGAAGGAGCGGGTGGCGATGCGCTTGCCTTCCAGGTCCTTCGGGCCGCCGATGCCCCTGTCGTTGCGGACGACCATGTACCAGTGCGCGCTCTTGCGCTTCACGAAGATGGGCAGCCCGGTGATGTCCCACCCCTGGTCGATGGCGGCGAGCCAGTAGCCCATGTTGAGGTCGCACAGCCCGAAGTCGCCGGTCTTCATCCGGGAGTCGCCGGTGGGCGTGGGGCCCAGCTCCTCCACCGGATCGAGCTCGACGCCCTCTATCTGCACGCGCCCTTCCATCAGGGGGCGCACGATCTCGTACGTCATCGAGGCGTAGCCGACGGATACCTCCAGCTTCATCTTCTCCGCAGTGGTCATGGCGCCTTCTCCTTCCTCATGGTAGGACGCCGCAAAGGTAAGTGCGCCCCGCCTTGCGGTCAAGGGGCGCGCGGGTGGACAGAGGGGTTTACACTGGGAGCAACAACGAGAAGAGTAGAAGCAGAGGAGGGCGATATGGCAGGTATACGACGGGTCGGCCACGTGGTCCTGCGCGTTACGGATGTCGATGCTGCGGAGGCGTTCTACCGCGACGCGCTCGGCATGGAGACGGTACGGCGGTCTGAGGGAGCGGCGTTCATGTCGTTCGGCGCCCAGCACCACGACATCGGCCTGTTCAGCGTGAACGCCGAGCCGACGCGCGGCAACGCGGGCCTGGGGCACCTCGCCCTGGTCATCGACGGCGGCATCCCCGAACTGCAGGAGATGCACCAGCGGCTGCTGGACAACGGCGTCGAGATCGCGAGCCTCACCGACCACGGCATGACGAAGAGCGTCTACTTCAACGACCCTGACGGCAACCGGCTGGAGATCTACGCGGACGTGATGTCGCCGGAGGAAGGCAAGCGCTTCCTTTCCGAGCGCGTGGGTGGGGGCAACGACCGGTTCACGTTCGAGGAGGCCCTGGCTCGGTAGGCCGGTTCAACCGCTCCACAGCGTGCGAAGGATGTGCCCGACGCGCGGTCGCTGCCCGTACATGAGCAGGTAGGCGCGGAAGAGACGTGCCGTGAGCAGGACGCCCAGCGCCGTGAACGCCGCGAGAACGCCCAGGCTCAGCGCAACCTCCGCCGGGCCCATCGCGCCCCCTCCGAACCGTATCAGGCCGGTTATCGGGGCGGTGAACGGCACGAGACTCAGCACCCACGCCAGTACGCCGTCCGGGTGCTCGATTAGCACCGGGAGGAACCACATCGGCGAGACGGCGGGCAGGACCACGAATACGGCGATGTTGTTCGCCTCCTTCTGGTTCGTCGTGACGACTCCGAGCGCCGCCTGCACCGTCCCCAGGAACGCGTAGCCCAGCAGGAAGTACGCCAGCGCCACGGCTACCGTTTCGACGGACGGCGCGCTCAGTTCTATGGGTACGTCCACGACGCGGCCCAGCACCAGCAGGAAGGCTACGAGCGACGTCGTCCAGATAGCCATCTGCAGCAGCCCCGCCGCGCCGAGCCCCAGCAGCTTGCCGTACATGAGCTGCTCCGGCCTCAGGGAGGAGAGCAGCACTTCCATGATGCGGTTCTCCTTCTCCTCGCTAAGCCCCTGCAGCAGATAGCCGGCGGCAGTCAGCACCGAGACCAGGAGGAGCATCGCCGCGCCGAAGGAGAACAGGAAACCAGCGCCGTCGTCCTCTCCCTCGATCGGCGCCCCGGACTCGGACAGCTCGACAGTGCTGACCGAGTACGGCCTGATGACGCGCTCCAACTCCTGTTCGCTGACCTCTCCCGCGACAAGGTTGCTCAGCACGAACCGGCGCAACGCCGCGCTGCCTGCGCCCCCGCCGCTGTCCTCCATGCGCACCCGCACGACGGAGCCGGTCTGCAGGAAGTTGCGGGGGAAGACGTAGAGAGCGTCGATCTCCTCCGCCTGCAGCGCGGCACTGCCCGCGTCCTCGTCTGCATACGGCACGAACGCGACGCCGTCCTGCTCGCGGAACGACGTGAACAAGGGTTGGCCGTCCCCGCCGACGCTGAGGTCGACGTAGCCCACGCGCGTCACCTCGGCGGACGGCTGCCCCGCAGCGGATGGCTCTTCGCCGCCGCGCACCGTCTCGAAGACCCCGATGCCGATGAGCGCGAGCAGCGCGAGCACCGGCACCGCGGCGGCGAAGATGCGGAAACCGAGGCGCCCGATGGTGACGGCGAACTCATGCCGCGCGACGAGCCACGTCTTACTCCTCATCGCCCTCTGCCTCCGCCTGCTCGCGCCCGACCACGCGCAGGAATATCTCCTCCAGGCTGGGCGTTGCCAGCTCGAAGCGGTCGATCTTCGCTCCGCGTTCCAGCAGCGACCGCAGCACGTCTTCCGGAGCGCTGCCTTCGGCAAGCCGCAGTGCGTAGCCCGCGCCGTCGCGACGCGATACGAGCACACCGTCCGCGCCCTGCGGGTCCACGTCGGTGACAATGAACAGTTCGCTCCCCGCGAACCGCCGCTTGATGTCGGCGATCGGACCATCGAGCACCACGGCGCCGCCGTCGATCATGATGACGCGGTCGCACAGTTCCTCGACGTCCGTCATCTGGTGCGTGGAGAACATGATGGCTGCGCCCTCGTTGCGCAACCGGGAGACGGCGTCCTTCATCACGCGGACGTTCACGGGGTCGAGGCCGGAGAACGGCTCGTCCAGCACGATGAAGGAGGGTTCGTGCAGGATCGTGGCGGCGAACTGCACCAGCTGCCCGAGGCCGCGGCTCAGTTCGCCGACCTTCTTCCCCCGGTGCGGCTCCAGGCCGAGGAGCGCGAACAGTTCGTCCGCCCGGCGGAGCGCCTGCTCCCGCCGCATGCCCTTCAGCTCGGCCAGGTAGAGCATGTTGGGGATAACGCGGAGACTGCGGTAGAGGCCGCGCTCCTCCGGCAGGTAACCGATGCGCGACTGTGCCTGCGGACTGACCGGCGCGCCGAACACGGATACGGAACCCTGGTCGGGAGGCAGGATGTCCAGCAGCATGCGGATCGTGGTGGTCTTCCCCGCGCCGTTCGGCCCGACGAGCCCGACGACTTCGCCGGGGTCGAGCGAGAGGCTCACGTCTCGTACGGCGACGTGACTGCCGAAACGCTTCCAGAGTCCGTCGGCGCGCACAGTGGGTGGGGCTGCTGGAGTTGTGGTCATTGGACTCCCATCGTGATGCGCCGCAGGCTGCCTTCGCTTACCAGTATAATGCGCACGAAGGCTCACCCCGGCGCCCCCGATGCGCCCTGGAGGTTGTGATGCTGGGAATACTGCTACGCCCCGTTGTGTTCTTGCTCAAGTTGCCCTTTCTGCTGGGAAGAGCGTCCAAACCTGCATTGGAGCGCGTCGCCAACAGGGAGGGCTTCACCTACGGCGAAAGCCGCAGGGAAGGCGACAAGACCATCGTACCGTTGGGGCACCACCCGCCTGACGGCGAGTTCGAGTTGATCGCCGACCTCGAATTGACTTCGGAGTACATCTGCCTGCGCCCGGTGAACGGTTGGACGCAGGGGGCGCTCGCCATCCTGGGGGCTCTCGTGCCTGAAGCTGCGCGCTTCCTCCCCGGACGCGAGCGGGAGGCAAGACCGGCGCCGCGGGACGCGGACGACGCGCCTCCCAGTCCTGACGGTGAGAGCGACGCGCCTCCCAGCCCTGACGGTGAGAGCGACGCGTCTCCCAGTCCTGACGGTGAGAGCGACACGCCTCTCAGTGATGACGGCGAGCGTTAACCTTACGGAACGGGCCGCCGCGCGGCGCGGCAGCGACGAAAACGGCCAACGTGCCGTATTGGTGCGCTGCTGCCCGGCGGCATCGCGATCCCCGGGAGCTACCTCTCCCATGGGCTGATGCGCCGCCCTTGGTCCCTTCTGCCTGCGGAGGCGCCCGAGGCCGGCGCAGCGGATGGCTGGATTCCAGCGGGTTCCGGGAGGGGGCTGGCGGAATCCGAGCGTTGACACCCCTTGCGCAAATGGCTAGGGTAGGCCTTGAACAGTGGCAAGAGGGTGCCCGCTCCGTGTGGCGTGCGGGTATATAGCCGCCCAGCCCTCTGAAGTATTCGAGCGCGCACGCGTAGACTCGCGTCTCCTCGCCATTCACTTGTTCCTCCCCCACCGAGCGAATCTGACCCCAATCGTGCGCCTCGTAGGTACGGGGCAGTTGAGGTTGGCGCATGGCGGTAAGCAGGAACGGCACAATCGACGGCACGCCGCTCAAAGTGAGCGTCAGGGGTCTGTGGAAGATCTTCGGCTCCGACGTGCCAACGGAGCTGACGGATGAGGTGCTCCGGAAGACCAAGGCGGAACTCCGCGAGGGGGCCGGTTGGGTCATCGGTCTGCGCGACGTGAGCTTCGACGTGCAGCCGAGTGAAACATTCGTGGTCATGGGCCTGTCGGGCAGCGGGAAGTCCACACTCGTGCGGACGCTGTTGCGCCTCATCGAACCCACCTTCGGGGCCATCGAGGTGGACGGCGAGGACATCCTCAAGTACGGCGAGGACCAACTGATCGAATACCGCCGCACCAAGACCGCGATGGTCTTCCAGCACTTCGGGTTGCTTCCCCACCGAACGGTCGAGGAGAACGCCGCATGGGGACTGGAGATCCGTGGCATGGAAAGGGAAGAGCGCCTGGAGCGCGCCCACGAGGTGCTCGAGCTCGTAGGGCTCAACGGTTGGGAGCACTACCGCCCCAACACCCTCAGCGGCGGCATGCAGCAGCGCGTGGGGCTCGCCCGGGCGCTGGCCGCTGACCCGGACGTCATGCTCATGGACGAGCCTTTCAGCGGTCTGGACCCGCTCATCCGGCGGGACATGCAGAACGAGTTGCTGCGTCTGCAGCAGCAGATGCACAAGACCATCATCTTCATCACGCACGACCTCACCGAAGCGCTGAAACTCGGCGATCACATCGCCATCATGCGCGACGGAGCGGTCATCCAGATGGGGACCGGCGAGGAGATACTCGACCGCCCCGCCGACGACTACGTTGCCGAGTTCGTACGGGACGTGCGGAAGTCGTCGGTGGTCACGTTGCGGACGATCATGGAGCCCGTGCAGGTTAAGCTGCGCGCGGACATGTCGCCGAAGGAGGCGATGAGCGCCCTCGGCGAGATGGGGGAGGTGGCGGGTTTCGTCGCGGACAAACACGAGACCTACGTGGGCGCGGTGAGCTTCGCAACGCTCGCCGCGGCGAACCGGGGTGGCTGCGCTCGCTGTGAGGAGGCGCTCCTGGATGACGTAACCCCGTTGTCGGAGGACATGTCGGTTTCGGCGGCGCTCCCCCTCGTGCGGCACATGTCTGGCTCGCAGCCGGTCATAGACACCGACGGCAGATTGACCGGTCAGCTCTCGCCTCGTGCGGTTATCGGGATGATGGAGCGTGAGAGCGCAGCTGAGTCGGCGGACACTACAGCCACCAGCGCCATCGGCATCGGGGCCGACGCGAACTAGGAGACCAGCGATGGCAGTATCGGCACCAACAGGACGCGGCGACGAAGGCAGCCCTTGGAAGCGCATCGTGTCTCTGCCGGACCGATACGTATACGGCGGAGGGCTCGCCGTACTCCTCGTCGTCACGCTCATCTTCGTGGGGCTGTGGGGGACCGGCGTTGGGTTCCCGGAGAACTTCTTCGGGATCAGCGAGCGACTCGGCGGCGCCTGCTCCGACGGGGTCACCCCTGACAACCTTGGGCGGGCGACCTCTGAGTGCGTGGACTACGCGATCTTCTGGACGACACGGGAAGGGGCCTTCCTGTTCGACACCATTGCGACCGCCGTCCTGCAGTTCCTGTTGGCGGTGGAGGAAGTCTTCCTCTGGATACCCTGGCCGGTCCTGATCCTGGGCATCATGCTGCTCGGATTCCGCCTCGCCGGGCCGAGGATCGCCATATTCTCCGCGGCAACCCTTGCCGGGCTTGGGGTCCTCGGGCTCTGGCCCAGCGCCATGGAGACCTTGGCGCTGATCGTGGTGGCAGTCACCATATCGATCGCCATCGCGATACCCATGGGCATCGTCATCGCCCGCAGCGACACGCTGGACGCCATGCTCCGACCGCTGCTCGACGCGATGCAGACGATGCCCAGCTTCGTCTACCTTGTCCCCGCCGTGATGTTCTTCGGCATCGGTAACGTTCCCGCGATATTCGCCACGGTCATCTATGCCGTGCCCCCCGCGATACGGCTGACGAGCCTGGGCATCCGCCAGGTGTCGCCGGGAGTCGTCGAGGCGGCGCGGTCGTTCGGAACGACCCCGCGCCAACTGCTGTGGAAGGTGCAGGTACCCATGGCGGTGCCGACGATCATGGCCGGCATCAACCAGACGACTATGATGGCGCTGGCGATGGTGGTGATAGCATCACTCGTGGGCGCCGGCGGGCTTGGCGAGGACGTGAGCCGCGCGCTCGGACGGCTGGAGCCCGGCAAGGCGTTCTTCGGCGGCACGGGGATCGTGGTTCTTGCTATCATCATAGACCGCCTCACGCAGGCTGCCGCCAGGGAGCGCCAGCAGGCGCTGACCGGCGGCAATTAGACAACGGGTATGTACAAGGCCGTCGGCAAATAATGAAACCGGCGCCTTCCGCATAAACATGGAGGAGGAAACGCATGAAAGCGATGAGACAAGGATGGTTGATGATAGGGCTCATAGCCCTGATGACGGTGGCGCTGGCCGCATGTGGCGAAGACGAGAAGGCCGCCCTCGTGACCTGCCCCCCTGGCTGGGAGTGTGAGAAGGTCAACGAGAAACAGGTGCACGGCTACGGACTCGATGAGGTGATCGAACTCGTCAATCCGGGGTCGTATGAAGGCCTGAACGCGGAGATCCTCGGCGCGTTCGAGAGAAAAGAGGACATCCTCTTCTACTACTGGGGGCCTGAGATCGTACCTACGAAACTGATCACGCAGTACGGCGGGTTCCATCGCCTGGAGGAGCCGGCCTACTCGGCAGCGTGCTGGGACCACATGACCGCTGCGGAAGAGGCGGAGGACGTGACGCAGGCGTGTGAGTACTCCGACGCGGATGTGCTCATCGCGGTGCGCACCGAACTGCTGGAGAGTGCGCCTGACGTCGTTGAGTTCCTCAAGAAGTGGACGCTGAGCGACGAAGGTGTCAACGCGTTGCTCTCCCGCCTCGACGAGACAGGCGATTCCTATGAAGAAGTGGCTGCCTGGTGGATGGCGCAGTCCCCGGAGTGGGCAGCGTGGGTTGCGCCCGAAGCTCTGGGCAAGCTGGCGGCCGCTGCCGGCGGCAACGTCATGGCGCCCGATTCGAGCAAGCCGACCATCATCTTCTCCGACCTGAACTGGAGCTCGGCGTTGCTGCAGAACGCAGTCGCGAGGATCATCGTCGAGAACGGATACGGCTACCCGACCGACGCAGTGTCTGGCGGCACCATTCCGCTCATGCAGGCGCTGTCTGCCGGGGACACCAACGTTACGATGGAGATATGGCTGCCCAACCAGCAGGCCGCCTGGGCGGAGGCAACCGCGGCGGGAACGGTCACCGAGATTGGCGACAGCCTTTCAAGCGTCGCGTGGCAGAGCTCATTCCTCATCCCGCAGTACACGGCGGACGCGAACCCCGGGCTGCGATCCGTGGAAGACCTCAAGGACGAGAAATACTGGAAGCTGTTCGTACGCCCGGAGACGCAGTAGGGGCATAGCACACAGAGCCAGACGGAACGGGGCGCCCCAGTCGGGGCGCCCCAGTCGGGGTGCCCCGTTCTCCTTCCGTTCTGATTGTCAACGGTCGGAGTACCATGGAAGTGTGAGCACGTCCTTCCCCAAGCCGCGTATCGGCGTCAGCGCCTGCCTGCTCGGCGAGCCGCTGCGCTACGACGGTGGGCACCTCCGCAACGCGTTCCTGGCGCAGACGCTCGCGCCGCACGTCGAGTGGACGCCCGTCTGCCCGGAGTCCGAGGTGGGGATGGGGACGCCGCGTGAGCCGGTGCGCCTCGTCGACGAGGGCGGCGGTGCGATCCGCATGCGGGGCGCTCGCTCCGATACGGACCACACCGTCGCGATGCGCTCGTGGGCGGCGCGTCGCGTCGAGGAGTTGGCGCGCCTGGGGCTGCACGGCTACGTCCTCACGAAGGACTCGCCGAGTTGCGGCCTCTTTCGCGTGAAGGTCTACGCCGCCACCGGCGGCCCCGCCGCCCGCACCGGACGCGGCCTCTTCGCCGGCGCGCTCATGCAACGCTTCCCGCTGCTCCCGATGGAGGAGCAGGGGCGTCTCAACGGTCCGCGCCTGCGGCGGGACAACTTCATCAAGCGCATCTTCGTCTACCAGCGGTGGACGGCGCTGCTGGACGGCCCTTGCGCCCCATCGGCGCTGGTCGACTTCCACACGGCGCACAAGCTCACGCTCATGGCGCACGCGCCGGCGCTCTACCGCGAGGCCGGACGCATCGTTGCCCGAGCCGGGAGCGACGCGTGGGACACGATCACTGACGCGTACGGGCGTGTGCTGATGCGTGCTATGAAGCGCTTGACCACTGTGCGCAAGCACACGAACGCGCTGCAGCACGCTGCGGGGTTCATGGAAGTCCTGCTCGACGGCGACGACCGTGAGGACCTCGGCGATGCGATCGAGCGTTACCGCACCGGCAGGGCGCCGCTCGTCGTGCCGCTCACGCTGCTGCGCCACCACGTGCGGAAGGTCGGCGGGCCGGACTGGCTCGCCGCCCAGACGTATCTTTACCCCTACCCGGACGAGCTGATGCCGGGGAGAGGCGTGTAGTCATGCGGGTGCTGATCACCGGGGCGACCGGGTTCGTGGGGCGTGCGCTGGTCCATGCGCTGATGGAGCGCGGCGACCAGAGAGTGGCGCTCACCCGCGACCCCACGCGCGCGCGCATGTCGCTGCCGGGGTTGGCGCAAACGTACGCCTGGCATCCGCTGGAGGGTCCGCCGCCTGCCGAGGCGTTCGAGGGCGTGGACGTGGTCGTGAACCTCGCGGGGGAGAGCGTCGCGGGGCGTTGGACGGCGGAGAAGCGGAGCGCCATCCTGGAGACGCGGGAGACCGGCACGCGCAATCTCGTGCTGGGGATGCGGGAAGCGGCAGGCGCGGGCGCTGGGCCCCACGTCCTCGTGAACGCGAGCGCGAGCGGCTACTACGGAAACCGGGGCGAGGAGGAGCTGACCGAGGATGCGGTGCCCGGCGAGGGCTTCCTCGCCGATGTCTGCGTGCGCTGGGAGGGGGCTGCGTCGGAGGCGTCGTCGTCCGGGGCGCGCGTCGTCCTGCTGCGCACGGGGCTCGTGGCCGGACGCGGCGGCGGCTTCCTCGCGCCGCTGTCGCGCCTCACGCGCCTGGGACTCTCCGGGCCGGTCGCTTCGGGACGGCAGTGGTGGCCGTGGGTGCACGTGGACGACGTGGTCGGCCTCATCCTGCACGCGCTGGACAACGAGCGCGTGCATGGGCCGGTGAACGTCTGCGCCCCCGAGCCTGTGCGCCAGCGGGACGTCGCCAAGGCGCTCGGCAGCGTCCTGCGCCGTCCCGCGCTCACGCCCGCGCCCGCGTTCGCGCTGCGGCTGGCGCTGGGCGGGTTCGCCTCCGAGCTCCTCAACAGCCGCCGCGTCCTCCCCGCTGCCGCGCTCGCGTCCGGCTACGCCTTCCGCCACCCCGACCTGGACGCCGCCCTCCGCGACATCTACGCCTGATCCCTCCCCGTCGTTCCTGCGGAGGCAGGAACCTCGCCCCCTTGGGGCGCTGCACCTGTCATGCTGAGCTGAGCGCAGCGGAGTCGAAGCATCTCTAGGAGTGTTCCCCGTCATTCCCGTCTCCCCCGTTATTCCAGCGGAGGCTGGAATCCAGACGCGCGGCGCAGACGCGCGCATGCGCAGCTGGCGCACACGCCGGTGGGGGTGGCGTGGGGCTTGTCATGCTGAGCGGAGCCGAAGCATCTCTCGGGGTGCTGGTTCCCTCTCCTGAGGGAGAAGGCTAGGGTGAGGGCACTGTGGCGCGGGGATGCCCGGAGCCCCCCCAGTCCGTCATCATTGTGACATCTGCCCATTGCGCCAACGATACTGCTATGCCTACCCTGTTCTGGACGGCCAGCAAGCCCGCGCCATCGCCGGGATGAAGGCCGAGACCACAGAGGAGGAATGGCCCACAATGGCGCACAATGGCTCACTTATCAGAGATGACTCCCTCACTCCCCGTCAGGCGGTAGCTCTCCCGCACATCGCAGCCGAATCCAACCTGGCGCGGGGGGCCGAAGCCGCCCAGATAGGCAGACGTACGCTCACACGGTGGATGGACGACCCCGCCTTCCGAGCGGAACTTGAGCGCATCAGGCGTAACATCTCCGACCTCGCCTTCAACGTAGTGGAAGGACTCACCCTCAAGAGCGTTATCCGCCTCGATCAACTGCTCGACGACCCCGACCCAAACGTACGGCTCCGTGCCCTGAAGGTCGCGCTCTCCATCTCGCTCTCCGCGAAGGAGCAGAAGGAGATTCGGAACAGGATCGAGGTCGTCGAGAACGCTCAGAGGATGATGAGGGATCAGCGATGAGAACCCCCCTGAGGGCCGTCGAACGCTACTACACCTGCCTCGTGGCGCAGGCCAAACTCAAACCCATCGCCGAGGACTACGTCGACCGCTGGATGGACGCCGTCGAGCGCGGCGGCTACCCGCCGGACATCGCGGAGCTATTCGAGGCCGCAGGCGCTGCGCGCGTCCCCGTCCTCAGCCCTGCCCCCGTCAACGCCTACCTCCGCCAGTGCTTCAGGACCGGTCGCATCCCGGACGAGGCCCGCATCGTGCAGGCCATCGCCCACGCCTACGCGGAAGGCGACCTGATGCGGATGAGCGAGACCTGCCGCTGCCCTGCCCGCCGCCCGCTCTTCCAGCGCCCCGCGCGCACCGGCTTCACCGGGGACTGATCCCTTCCCCCTTGATGGGGGAAGGCTAGGATGGGGGTGAACCAGTGGGGGCATCGGTGCTATCGATCCGAGCGGAGCGCAGCGGAGTCGAGGAATCTCTCGGGAATGCTCGCGCCCTCTTCCTACAAGGAGACCTTTGCACAACCGTGAGGGGAGATGCGGCGCAGGGTTGTTTGATCCCTTCCCCCTTGATGGGGGAAGGCTAGGATGGGGGTGAACCGGCGGGGTCCGGGGTGTGCGATGGGGTTATGCAAAGGTCTCTACAAGGGGAGAGGATAGGGTGAGGGTGAACCAGTGGCGCAGCGTAGGTGTCCAGTGCCTGGGACGCCCGCAGACCCGTCATTCCCGCGGAGGCGGGAGTCTCGCAGCCCCCGTGGGCGCTCTGCTTGCTCCCTCTCCCTCTCCCGATGGCGGGAGAGGACTGGGGTGAGGGTTGGCGGGGTGCAGGGATGCCCGGTGCCGGGGCGTCCCTTGTGCCCGGTTGCCCTTAACGGCGCGGTAAGCGAAATTAGGAAGGTGAAAGAAGCAACAGCATGACCACACTACACCCCACCGGGACCGGAACGCCGTTCCGCGTCGTCGCCGACTTCGAGCCGAGCGGCGACCAGCCGCAGGCCATCGAACGGCTCGCGGACGGCATACGCCGCGGCATGCGCCATCAGACCCTCCTCGGCGTCACCGGCTCCGGCAAGACCTACACGATGGCGAAGACCGTCGAGGCCGTACAGAAGCCGACGCTCGTCATCGCACCCAACAAGACGCTTGCGGCCCAGCTCGCGCAGGAGTTCCGCGATTTCTTCCCGGAGAACGCCGTCGAGTACTTCGTCTCCTACTACGACTACTACCAGCCGGAGGCCTACGTCCCCTCGACCGACACGTACATCGAGAAGGAAGCCGACATCAACGACGAGATAGACAAGCTCCGTCACGCCGCGACGCGCTCGCTGATGACGCGGCGGGACGTGCTCATCGTGGCCTCCGTCTCCTGCATCTACGGCCTCGGCTCGCCGGCCGAGTACTTCGCGTTTGTGGAGCGCATCACGCGGGGCGAGCGGATGAACCGGCAGAAGCTCGCGCGCCGCCTCATCGAGATGCAGTACGAGCGCAACGACTACGACCTCGCCCGTGCACGCTTCCGCGTGCGCGGCGACACGCTGGAGATCATGCCGGCGTACGAGGACGTCGCCGTGCGCGTCGAATTCTTCGGCGACGACGTAGAGCGCATCGTGGAAGTCGACCCGCTGACCGGCGAGTTGCTGGCCGAGCGCTCGCAGATAGACATCTACCCCGCCAAGCACTTCGTCACCTCCCGCGACAAGCTGGACGAGGCCGTCGTCGAGATCGAGGAGGAGCTGGAGACGCGCCTCGCCGGCCTCCGGGAGGAGGGGAAGGTGTTGGAGGCGCAGCGGCTGGAGCACCGGACGCGCTACGACTTGGAGATGCTGCGGGAGACGGGCTACTGCGCGGGCGTCGAGAACTACTCACAGCCGTTAGGCAGGCGTCCGCGGGGCAGCACGCCCTGGACGCTGATGGACTACCTGCCGGACGACCACCTGCTCATCGTCGACGAGTCCCACATGGCCATCCCCCAGGTGCGGGGCATGTTCCACGGGGAGATGTCGCGCAAGGACTCGCTTATCGACTTCGGCTTCCGCCTCCCGTCGGCGCGCGACAACCGCCCGCTCAACTTCGAGGAGTTCGAGCGCTGCGTCAACCAGGCGGTCTACGTCTCCGCGACCCCCGCGGCCTATGAGATGCAGCACAGTTCGCAGGTGGTCGAGCAGGTGATCCGGCCCACCGGACTCCTCGACCCCACCCTCGAGGTGAAGCCGACCAGGGGACAGATAGATGACCTGCTGGAGCAGATAGGCCGCCGCACGGCGAAGGGCGAGCGGGCGCTCGTCACGACGCTTACGAAACGTATGGCGGAGGAGTTGACCGACTACCTGCGCGAGATGAACGTGAAGGTGCACTACCTGCACTCCGAGGTGGACACGCTCAAGCGTACGGAGATCCTGCGCGACCTCCGGCTCGGCGTGCACGACGTCGTCGTCGGTATCAACCTGCTGCGTGAGGGGCTGGACCTGCCGGAGGTGAGCCTCGTCGCCGTGCTGGACGCGGACAAGGAGGGCTACCTGCGCTCTTCGCCGTCGCTCATCCAGACGATAGGCCGCGCGGCGCGCCACCTGGACGGCCACGTCATCATGTACGCCGACCGCATCACCGATTCCATGCGTAACGCGATCGACGAGACGGAGCGCCGCCGTGCCTTGCAGACGGCGTTCAACGAGCGCGAGGGCATCCAGCCGGAGGGCATCCGCAAGGCGATACGCGACATCACGGACTCCATCCGCGAACTGGCGGAGCCGCGCGCCGCTTACGGCGTCCGGCAGGACATGCCGAAGGACGATCTCGCCCGCGTGGTGAAGCAGCTGGAAGCGGAGATGAAACAGGCGGCGCGCCAGCTGGAGTTCGAGAAAGCCGCGCTTCTGCGCGACGAGATGGTGGATCTCAAGCGCCTGCTCGTAGCGCAGGAGGTCGCGGACCGGGGCGCGGGCGGCGAGAGGTCGCCCAGCCGAAGGGGCGAACCCGAGCCGGTCCCATACGAGAGGGCCGGCGGCAGGCGCAGGCGCAAGCGGTAGGGATGCGCAGAAAACTCTCATTCCTGGTTGGTGTCGTACTCCTGTCGCTGATCGCCTTCGCCATCCTCAACTGGAGCGATGCTGCCGCGCCAGGCGGGCCCGGCCTGCCTCCGCCATTCGACGGTTGGACCGCACTTGACGTATCCATGAACGCAGCGGTCTATGTCTTGCCTCCGCGCCCGGCAGCAGTCGCCATCCGAGGCAAGAACGGGCACGAGGCGGAGTTGCGCGCCGTCCGTTTCGAGGGCGTGGCGCGCGATCCGGTGGATGAGTACGCGGCCCGGACGGAGTTCGCGGATGCTGAGGATGCAGCCGAGGCGGCGCAGGCGATGGAGGCGGGCATCTGGACGAGCGCCAGCGGGCGGACCCTGCTGTTCGGGAAACCGGATAACGCGTGGGCGGACGCGGTACGCGCAGCGTGGGAGAGCGAGGCCCGGGTGCTCTGGGCGGAGCACGAGCCTGCCGCGTGGCGCGGTTGGCTTCTGCTGCCGGATGACCCGCCGTCGCCGCTGCTGGCGCTCGGATTCGTCCGCAACCGGGGAGGTCTGCTGGACAGGACGCTCGGCGCCTTGGGGGTGGAGGTCGACGGGCTGGGCGCTGCGCTGCGGCTCGCCCGGATGAACCTGGCATCGTTCGGGCTGTACGGAGCGTTCGGCGAAGCGCCGTCCGAGTTCAACTCGGATGTACTGGGCGGCGCCGGGGCGGGCATCATCGCCGTTGCGGAGTCGAGCTACCCTGCGTTCGTCGTGGGTGGTCTGTGGGGGAGCATCGTTTCTGCCGCCGGGCTCGACGCCATAAGGGTGGATAGCGAGGAAGCTCACTACCGCTCCCTGGAGGGCGGCTGGCACTTGATGGTGAAGCGCTACGGCCAGACGCTCTACGTCGTCGTGGGGGCGTCTCGTGGGGAGGCGGAGGAGATGGTGCTCTCCGTCATCGAAAGCCAGCGCAGCAGACGGGGCGACTGAGCCCGCCCTCAGCCCTCGGGCGGCTTCGGCTGCTCGAGTATCTCCCGCAGTTCCTTGCGCAACTGCGCATTGGGTTTCGGAGGCGGGGTGAACTTCTTGCGGTTGTGCTTGCCCGGCTTGTGCTTGTGGGCGTAAGGTCGGTCAGCGAGGCTCATCGCCCGCTCCTTTTGCGACAGCCTGCTGCCCCGGCATCGCTTCGAGTTGAATGAGCCGTTCTTCGAGCGCAGCCCAGATCGCGTCGTATTCGGCGCGGACCTCGGCGCTGGCGAGCACCGTCGGCTGCGAATCGTCCCGATAGTCGGCGCGCAGTGCTACGTCACCGAGGAAGGGCAGCGAGAGGTCGCTGGCGAGTTCGCGGCCGGCCCCGGAGCCGAACACTTCGCCCACGTAGTTCTCGACGACGCCAAGCACCTCGACGTTCAGCTTGCGGATCATGTTGATGGAGCGCTTGGCGTCCAGTGCGGCGAGGCTTTGCGGCGTGGTCACGACGACGAAGCCGTCCATCGTGAGCACCTGCATCACGGTGAGCGGGGCGTCCGACGTGCCGGGCGGCATGTCGACGACGAGGAAGTCAATCTCGCCCCAGTCCGTCATCTGCAGGAACTGGTTGATGGCGTTGTGGATCATGGGGCCGCGCCAGATGATGGCCTCTTCCGGGTTCTGCTGGAAGTAGGACATGGAGACGGCCTTGACTCCGAAGGCTTCCGCGGGCTTGATGCGCCCGTCCGCGCTCTCCGGGTAGGCGTCGCTGCCCAGCACTTGCGGCGCGTTGGGCGTGTCGATATCAGCATCGAGCAAGCCGACGCTGTAGCCCTTCTCCGCGAGGTAGGTGGCGAGGTTCACGGCGACGGTGGTCTTGCCGACGCCGCCTTTGGCGCTGTAGACGCCGATCTTGGTCTTGATCTTGCCGAGCGACCGGCTGATGGCGCGGCGCTGCTCCCACTGGCGCTTGATCTGCGCTAGGCGCGCCTGCCGCTGCTCTTCGTTCATCGTCATCGGGGCGTGCGGCCTCCCCGGGGCGCGGCCCCGTACTGCCAGCGTTACGCGGCTGGGCGCGGGTTAGTCGTCGAGGCCCAGTAGCTTGCGCCCGTCTTCGGTGATGCGGTCGGGCGACCAGGGCGGGTCGAACGAGATCTCGACGTTCACGTCCCTGACGCCGTCGAGGTCGGCGATGGCCCATTCAGCCTGCTGCGCGATGAACGGCCCCATGCTGCATCCGGCGGCAGTGAGCGTCATGTCCACGTGGACGTTGCTGTCGTCGTCTACTTCGATGCCGTAGATGAGGCCGAGGTCGACCACGTTCACCGGGATCTCGGGGTCGTACACGTCCTTCAGCGCTTCGGTTACTTCTTCCACCGTTACATCAGCGGCCATGGTGTCACTCTCCTCCCGCCCGTATGGGAAGATTCTAACAGAAGCCGCAAGCACGGCTTGCAGCGAGCCGCGTGTGGAGGCGCAGAGGCTAGGGGGCGAGCTTACTCTTCGTCGGGAAGGTAGAGGACTTCGCGGGGCTTGCCGGGCTCGCCGGAGGCGGCGACGATGCCTTCGTCCTCCAGTTGGTCCATCAGCCGGGCGGCACGAGGGTAGCCGATGCGCAGTCTGCGCTGGAGCAGGGACGTGGAGAGCTGGCGATTGGCCGCTGCCACCTGCAGCGCGCGTTCGTAGAGGGAGTCGCCCTCGTCGAAGTCGGCGCCGTTGCCCGCGCTCTCGGCTGCTGCGGTTTCGGCTTCCCGTGCCATTTTCTCCAGCTGAATCTCCGGCAGGTTGGCGTCCGGCGGCAAGTGCCGCCAGTGTTCGCTGAGGGCTGCGCTCTCGTCTTCGGAGATGAAGACGCCCTGCACGCGCTTCGGCTTCGGGGAGTCCGAGGATACGAACAGCATGTCTCCGCGCCCAAGGAGGCGCTCGGCGCCTGCCGAGTCGAGGATGGTGCGGGAGTCGACTTGCGAGGCGACCGCGAAGGCGATGCGGCTGGGGAAGTTGGCTTTGATGAGCCCGGTTAGCACATCCACGGAGGGGCGCTGCGTGGCGACGATGAGGTGGATGCCCGTCGCGCGGCCCAGCTGGGCGATGCGGCAGAGCGACTGCTCGACGTCGAAGGAGGCGGTCATCATGAGGTCTGCCAACTCGTCGATGCAGATGACGAAGTACGGCATCTCCTCGGTGGCGCGCGGGTTATGGTTGTAAGAAGCGATGTTGCGCGCTCCTGCCTCTTCCAGCAGCTTGTAGCGGCGCATCATCTCCTGTATCGCGCCTTTGAGCAGACGGACGACCTTGTCCGGGTCGACGACGACCGGCGTCAAGAGGTGGGGAATGCCGTTGTAGGGGGTGAGTTCCACTCGCTTCGGGTCCACCAGGAGCATCCGGACCTTGGCAGGGTCTTGGTGGCAGATGATGGACGAGATGATGGTGTTGATGCAGACACTCTTCCCGCTGCCCGTCGCGCCGGCGATGAGCAGGTGCGGCATCTTGAGCAGGTCAAGGGCAACGGGCTCGCCGGCGGAGGCCAGGCCAAGCGCCACGGGCAGTCCTCCGGCGGCAAGCATCCGTTCGTATTCGGGGGACTCCATGACCGTTCGGATGGTCACCGTGGAGGAGGACTTGTTGGGCATCTCCACGCCTACGAGCGATTCGCCGGGCACGGGGGCCTGGATGCGGAGAGAGGGCGCGGCGAGCGCCAGCGCAAGGTCTTTCTCTCGTGCGAGGATGCTGTCTACCTTGACCCGGTTCCGCACCTCCATCTGCACCTGAGTCTCTTCCTGAGCCGCAAGCGTTCTGGCCCGCGCGGACATCGCCTTGCGGTTCCATCCAGGTACGATGCCGAACATCGTGACGCTGGGGCCCGGTCGTATCTCCGACACGCTCACTTCGACGCCGTGCTGGGCCAGCGTCTCCTCGATGAGCGCGGCAGTGACGAGGTGTTCCTCCGTGATGCTTCCGGCGGCCACGGGAGGAGCAAGAAGTTCGAGCGGCGGGAACGGGCTGGGCGGAGCGTCAGCTTTCGCCGGCGCTTTGGGAACGTCGAGGCTGGACGGCTCCGCCATCGCGGCGATGTCGGGCCAGGGCGCTTCTACAGGGACTGCGAGGGCGAGGGTTTCTTCCACATCCGCCTGGAGCGTCCTGTTGACGTCGAGGCCGTCTGTCATGCGGTCTTCCTCGACTGCGTACGAGTCTTCCGTCGCGTAGGACGGCTCCACACGCGTGGGCTCGCTGTCCGCTTCGCTCTCGGTGAGAGGAGGCGCCATCGTCGCTGTTGACGCCGTTACCGGTTGTAGTTCCGCAGTGGCGGGATCGGTGCTTCTCAGCCCTGGCCAGAGGTCGGCCTTCTGCCGCTCAGGCTTCGGCTGCAGGTCAGCGACCGAGGGGCGGGGAGGCACAGGCCGAGGCACAGTGGGTTCCAGGTATGCAAGACCCCGTGGAGTGGTCGCGGTTGGCGTGGCGGCGCTCTGAGCAGCGGTGCTTCGCCGGTATTCGTCAGCCGCTTGCAACGTTTCCATCTGGGCTGCCCTGGACGCGGTGGCGTTGGAGGTGAGGTATTCGTCCACCTCCTGCAGGACAGAACCGTTCTCCCGCTTGCGCAGGCGGCTCACGCCGCTGCCGATACCTCTCCCGGTCGCACGCGCTCCACGTCCCATCCACACTGCAGCGTGGTTGAACACCACGGGAGCAACGAGCCATGCGCCGAGCGTAATGAGGACGACGGTGCGAAAGATTCCGAGCCCACCGTAGGAGCCGCGAATCTGCCCACCCAGCTCGCCTCCCAACGGCGCGATACCGATGAGTGGGAACTCGGTGTGGAAGTACGAGAGGAAGGCGAAGGCTCCGGCCGTGAGGAAGCCCAGGCCGAACACGTAGCGCCACTTGCGGATGAAGAACCTGAACCCGCGGGAGAACAGCCACCCCAGCCAACCCGCCCAGGCCAGCAGCAGGACGAGCGCCACGCCCATACCGCCGAGCAGGTCGGACGCGGCCTCTCGCATAGGGTCTATGGCCCAGGCAGGCTGCCCGATGATGACGTAGGCGACGAAGGCTGCAACGACGAGTGCGAGCAGCACGCCGACCTGGTTGAACAGCAATGAGGAGATGCGATTTCTCACCCGTCGGACTTTAGTCGGATAGACCGCGGTTGTGAGCCGGGTCCGCTTGCAGATTATGAAGAGATAGGGAGCAGGAGTCTCACGGCCCCCTCCGCGCAGGCCGTCTGCATGGGACGGGCGTGCTCATACCTCCAAACGGACGGTGAGGATCATCGGGCGGCTGCGCGTCTCCTTGTACAGGAAGCGGCTCAGGGCCTCGCGCACGCGATCGTTCACGTGGTCCTCGTTCAGAGGGTCTAGGTTCGGTGCGCGGAGGGCCTCGACCACCACCGCGGCTGCCCGCTCCATCAACTCCTCTGCCTCTTCTGGCACGGTGAAACCGCTCGAGACGATCTCCGGCTCTCCGTACACCCTGCCCGTCGCGTGGTCGATGGGAACGACGACTACCACGAACCCGTCGCGGGAGAGCATCCGGCGGTCGCGCAGCACGGCCTCGCCAACGTCCCACGTGCGCAGTCCGTCCACGTAGACGTGTCCGGCCTGGACGGGCTCACCTAGTTCCGCTCCGCTTTCGTCCAGTTCAAGGACGTCGCCGTCCTCGAGGACGAAGATGTTCTCCGGAGCGACCCCGATCTGCCTGGCGAGATCCGCGTGTGCGGCCAGCATCCGGTATTCGCCATGCACGGGCACGAAGTAACGCGGGTTGATGAGCCGGAGCATCAGTTTCAGTTCTTCCTGGCCCCCGTGCCCGGGGACGTGGACTCCGGGCGACGTCCGGCGAGTCAGCACCCTGGCGCCGCGCCGCGTGAGGTTGTCCACGACGGAGGCGATGACGGTCTCGTTGCCGGGGATGGCGGTCGCGGAGATGATGACGGTGTCGTTCTCGTGGACCTCGATGTCACGATTAGCGTTATTGGCGACCCGTGAGAGGACGGAGAGCGGTTCGCCCTGTGCCCCGGTGAGAACGATGACCTGTTGCTCGTGGGGGAGCGCGCTCAGTGCCTGGAGGTCGAGCAGCGTACCGGGCGGAGCGTTGATGTAGCCGTTCGCTACAGCCATGCTGACGTTGTCGATCATGGAGCGCCCCGCAGGAGCGACCTTCCGTCCATGCTTCACGGCGGCGTCCAGCACCTGTTGCACGCGAGCGATGAGAGATGCAAACGTGGCGATGAGCACACGCCCTGGTGCATCTGCAATGACGTGGTCGAGCGCGGAAGCGACGACGCTCTCCGATGGCGTGTAGCCGGGGACCTCGGCGTAGGTTGAATCAGAGAGCAGGAGCAGGACTCCCTCTCTGCCGAGTTCCGCGAGCCGCTGGAGGTCAGTAGGGCGTCCGTCCACCGGAGTGTGGTCTATCTTGAAGTCGCCGGTGTGTACGACCAGTCCCGCCGGCGTGCGGAGGGCGATGCCGCAGGCGTCAGGGATGCTGTGGCATACACGGAAGTACTCCGCCTGGATGGTTCCGAAATCGAGGGTGCTGCCTGCGTCGACTTCGTGGAGTTCACAGTCCCCGATGCGGTGCTGGCGCAGCTTCACGTCGATGAGGTCGTGCGCGAGAGGCGGTGCGTAGACAGGGACGTTCAGTTCGCGCAGGACGTAGGGTAGCGCCCCCGTGTGGTCTTCGTGGCCGTGGGTGATGAGGATTGCGCGCACGCGGTCAGCGTTGGCCGTCAGGTAGGAGATGTCCGGCAACACCAGATCGATACCGAGCATCTCCTGCCTGGGGAACATAAGCCCTGCGTCTACGACGACGATGTCATTGCCATACTCGACGCAGAGCATGTTCTTGCCCACCTCTCCGAGGCCGCCGATGGGGACGATGCGGATGGAGTGAGGCATCGGCTAGAACATGCTCAGTTGTTGGGAGCCGCCTGTCTCGTTGGGGATGTCATCTGCAGCATGAGTTTCGTGGGACTCACGCTCCCTGAGCAGAGCACCGAGTTTCGCGAAGTCGGCTTCGATAGTGACGCGGAGCGCGCCGTTATGCAGTGCGGCGGCCGGGTGGTACAGGGGGAAGATCGTGATCCCATCGAACACGCGAGGTCGGGCACGCACCTTGCTGATGGAGTCCCTGGGGAACCATCGTGCGAGCGCGTGGCGTCCCAGTGGAACGATTACGGCAGGTTTTATGGCCTCTATCTGGGCGTCCAGGTAGCCGGAGCAGGCGCTGATCTCGCCGGGGAACGGGTCACGGTTGTTCGGTGGGCGGCACTTCACCATGTTGGTGATGAACACGTCCTCGCGCTTCAACCCGATGGAAAGGAGCAGTTCGTCGAGGTACTGTCCGGCTGCACCGACGAACGGCCGGCCCTGGCGATCTTCGTTGAAGCCCGGGCCCTCGCCGATGAACATGAGCGACGCGTTGGGCGCACCTTCTCCGGGCACGGCATTGGTCCGTGCCCTGTGGAGAGCACAATCCTGACAGGAGTGTATCTGCTGGTGGAGTGCTTGGAGGTCAGCCACGGGCGTCCTGTCAGTCAGAGACGCCCTTGCTCTTGATGAAGTCCACGGCGTTCTGGATGGTCCGAATCTGCTCGGCGTCCTCGTCGGATATTTTCAGGGTGAGCGCATTGGTCGAGAACTCTTCCTCGAAAGCCATAATCAATTCAACCAGGTCCAGAGAGTCCGCGTTGAGGTCGTCCACGAAGGATGCCTCCATTGTGATGGAGCCCTCCTCCACGCCGAGCCTGTCCACTACCACGTTCTTGACACGATCGTAAACGGTCGCCATTTGCCTTCCTCAGCAATCAGGTGTTCTGTTGTTCTGCTCGTTGAACGATGCTCCAAGCACGCCGTTCACAAACCTGGCGGAACCCTCGCTCCCGAAAGTCTTGGCCAGTTCCACGGCCTCGTTGATGGCCACTAGCGGTGGTGTGCGTGAGTTCTCCGCCAGTTCAAAGAGCCCCAATCGGAGAACAGCACGGTCGATGGCGGCGAGTTGCTCAACGGGCCACTGGTGCTGGTGGCGCCGGATGAGAGCGTCGAGGTTGTCCTGCTCCCCGACTACGCCTTCGATGCAGTTCTTCGCGAAGGAAATCGCCTCAGGCGTGGCGTGCAGTTCGTCCGCCCGTGCGTCCAACGCGGGCCGCCACTCGTGACCCGCGAGGTCGCACTCGTAGAGCACCTGGAGTGCGAGCACGCGCCCCTGGTGCTCCGGCCGCCTGCGGCCTCGACTGGACCTTCTCGTAGCGCCGGGAGAGTCGATCATCGGGCTTGTTAAAGAGACGCCTCTGTTGTCCATCGAGGCGGGGTTCCTTGCAATGTTACGCCAGTGCGTTGACAGCGTCTAGGTCTGGCACGGCCAGCGCCGCGGTGTCTGTCACGATGCGTCGGGAGAGTCCGGTTAGTACCTTTCCGGGGCCGAACTCAATGAACCGGTCCACGCCCTGCGCAGCCATCAGTTCCACCGACTGCTGCCAGTAGACGCAGCCGCAGAGTTGCGAAACAAGCTCCGACCGGATCTCCGCTGTGGATTCGACAGGCAGAGCGGTCGTGTTGGCTACGACAGGCGTGGCAGACTTGGTAAGCGCCGCTTCCGCGAGGGCCCGCGCCATGCCCTCCTGCGCGGGGCGCATGACCTCAGTGTGGAATGCGCCTGCGACCTCCAGTGGGATGGCGCGGCGGGCCCCTGCCTGCTTCGCATTCGATATCGCACGCTGCAGGGCGTCATTCGGACCGCCGATCACGATCTGCTCGGCGGAGTTGACGTTCGCTACCTGGGCACCTGTTCCCTCGCAGGCGCGTTGGGCTGGTTCCAGAGTGAGGCCGATGAGGGCAGCCATACCGCTGGGAGTGGCGTCGCAAGCGTTCTGCATGAGTTCGCCTCGCGTCCGCACGAGGCGGAGTGCTTCCGCAAGCGAGAGCGCGCCCGCGGCGACCAGCGCGGCGTATTCGCCGACGCTGTGCCCGGCCGTGAAGGCGGGCCGCGGCATCGCTGCTCCTAGGCGTTCTTCCGCGGCACGGAGCAGCGCGAGGCTCACGCACAGGATGGCGGGCTGGGCATTCAGGGAACGGACGAGTGCATCCGCAGGCCCATCCAGAATGAGACGGGAGAGCGGCATACCCAGCACCGAATCTGCTTCGTCGAAGACGGCACGGGCAGCAGGGGAGTCGTGGTAAGCGTCTGAGCCCATGCCGACAGCTTGGGCGCCTTGTCCGGGGAAGATGAAGGCAGTGGCCATGTAGCGCTGGCGCGCGCTATTCGAGGTCGCTGTCCACGCGGAGCACGTCGCGTCCGCGGTAGTAGCCGCAAGACGGACAGGCGTGGTGCGGCTTCATCGCTTCGTGACAGTGCGGGCACTCGACGAGCCCGACGAGCGAGATGTGCTGGTGCGCACGATTCGTTCCGACTCGGGACTTGGATCGCTTTCTTTTCGGCAGAGGGGGCATGGTTATCTCACTCCAACAGCTCCCGCAGTACGGTCCAACGTGGGTCCTGGTAGCGCTCACAGGAGCACATAGTCTCGTTGAGGTCGGTTCCGCACTCGGGGCAGATTCCTTTGCAGTCCTCACGACAGACGGGAGCCATAGGTATGGCCGCCAGCCGGTATTGCCGTAGCATGTCGCTCAGGTCCAGGACGTGCTGTTCGTCTATGCTGGTCACATCCGCGTCAGTGTCGCCATTATGGTAGCGGAGTTTCGCTCCGGTTGCGATGTCCACACTTGGGAGGAAGACATCGTCCACCCTTGCTTCTCCCCACGATGCGACCGTGGCAAGGCAACGGCTGCAGACGTAATCCACAGAGAAGGTAACGGCGCCGAAAATCCAGATCCCCTGGTCTGTCCTGGTCAGGCGCAGCGTTCCCTGGACGTAAGCGGGGGCGACATCGTCCGATTCCAGTTCGGGGCCGTCGACCTCGAACGTTCGGGTAGCCCCAACAGCCTCCTTGAGGAGCTGGGCGACGTTCATTTGTAACTGCAGGCTCATCGCCGAATCCGTACGCAACTGGGAAAGTATAACAGGCCGGGTGCGCGCCGGATGCCGCCTCGAACGTCACGGCTCAGTCACTCGCGTTCCACGGCGCGGCGTCCCGTTTCCGCAGCGGCGCGGAGCGCAGGGACGAGGTCGCTGGAGCGCGCGCCGGGAGTGAACACCGCCGCAACGCCCATCTCCAAGAGGGCGGTGCGGTCCTGCGGGGGGATGATGCCGCCCGCGACCACGGGGACATGTTCCAACCCAACGCGCTGCAGGGAATCCATGACCGACGGGATGAGTTCCATGTGGGCTCCGGAGAGGATGCTCAGGCCGACAGCCTCCGCGCCGAACTCGCGGGCCTGCTCCGCAATCTCGTCCGGCGTCTTGCGGATGCCGGTGTACTCCACCTCGAAACCGGCCTCGCGCAGGATACGGACGATGACGCGCGCGCCACGGTCATGGCCATCAAGGCCCGGCTTTGCGATGAGGACTCGGGGGGCGGCAGCCATCGAGAGGAGGCTAGCGCTCGAAAGGCGTCACGAACTCGATGAGCGCGCCATGCATGCTGGCGGGGTCAGCGAAAGCGATGCGACCCGTGAAGCCTTCTCGTGGCCCCGTTATGATAGGGATGCCGAGCGCCTCGAGCTCGCGGGCCTTCGCATCGACATCGTCCACGGTGAACGCCATGTGGTGGATGCCCTCGCCGTGGCGGTCGAGGAACCTGCCGATGACCGAGTCGGTACGGAGCGGTTGGAGCAGTTCGATGTGCGTCTCGCCCTGTTCGATGAACGCCCCGCGCACTCCGTTCTCCTCGTTCACGAGGATGCGTGCGGCCTGCGGCGAGTCCAGCAGGTCGTAGAACTGCTGGAGAGACTCCTCAATGCTGACGACGGCGAGGCCGATGTGGTTGAGTGCGCCAACGCGGGTGTTGCTGCTTGCGAGCGTCATGCGTGGATGGTACCGCATTTCGCGCGGGCGCGTTAGTCGCATGTAAGGCGAAGCGCTCCATGGCCTCTGCGCGACGATGTGCAATAGCACAAGGGGAACCTGAATAGCGGCGGCTGCTTGCGTCTTGTCTGTGTCCTGCGGAGAATCGGGAAGTTATAAGGAGGCACTTATGAAGCGCAGCATGGACCGCATACGCACGATGCACGCAGGGAGCCTGCCGAGGCCAGATGACGTTCGGGAGTTGGTCGCGGCCAAGGCCGCAGGAACTATGGCGAACGAGAAACAACTCGACCAGCGGCTTGCCGAGGCCGTCGCCGGCATCGTGCGCCAGCAGATCGACTGCGGCATGGACAGTATCAACGACGGCGAGCTAAGCAAGACGAACTTCACGAACTACGCCAACGAACGGCTCGGCGGCATCGAGTTGCGCACTTTCGGGCCCGGCGAGGGGCCGGAACCACAGCAGATATCCGCCCGGGACAGGCTTGCTTTCCCAGGGTACTTCGACTCGCCGCGGGGGTTCGTCGTGGGACGTCCTCGGGACAAGCAGCTCTTCTGCGTCGGCCCCATTACTTACGTGGGGGCGGAACTCGTGCAGCGGGATATCGCACGCTTCAAGGCTACCCTGAGTGACATCGGTGACGCTGAACCGTTCCTGCCGGCTGTCGCTCCGGGCAGTATCGATCACTGGCTGTGGAACGAGTACTACGCCACGGAAGAAGAGTTCCTCTACGCGATCGCTGACGCTATGCATGAAGAGTACAAGGCCATCGCAGACGCCGGGCTTATCCTGCAGATAGACGACCCTGACCTCTTCGATGCGTGGCAGATACAGACCGACATGGATGTCCTTGCGTACCGAGGGTTTGCGGAGCAGCGCGTGGAGGCCCTCAACTATGCGCTGCGCGACATCCCGCGCGAGCAGATACGCCTTCACGCCTGTTGGGGCAGCTACCACGGTCCGCATGTATCCGACATAGACCTCGAACACATGGTGGACGTCTTTCTCAGCGTCAAGGCCCAAGCATACTCCATCGAAGCATCGAATCCGCGGCACCAGCATGAGTGGGAAGTCTGGAAGAACGTTACGCTGCCAGACGGCGCCATCTTCATCCCAGGCGTGGTCGGCCACTTCAGCGACTTCGTGGAGCATCCGAAACTCGTGGCCGAGCGTCTCTTGCGGTTTGCGTCCATCGTGGGGAAGGAGAACCTGATGGCAGGAACCGATTGCGGGCTCGGGACCCGCGTGGGCACGCCCGACGTCTGCTGGGCGAAGTTTCGGGCCATGGCTGAGGGAGCGAGGCTCGCGAGCGAGGAGCTGTGGGGTTAGCGCACCGGAGGACGCTACGCGTACCGGTTACTCTATCGCGTACTCCTTGAGGAGGCTGCGAGCGATGACGATGCGCTGCACCTCGGACGTGCCCTCGTAGATCTCGGTGATGCGCTGGTCGCGGTACATGCGCTCGACGGGGTTCTCCTTGAAGAAGCCGTAGCCGCCGAATATCTGGACAGCCTTGTCGACGCAGAAGTGCGCCGCCTCGGAGGCGTATAACTTCGCCATCGCGGACTCTCGGGTGTGGGGGAGCCCTGCGTCCTTCAACTGGGCGGCGCGCCGTGTGAACAGCCGCGCGGCGTCTATCTGGGTCGCCATGTCCGCAATCATGAACTGGATGGCCTGCCGCTCCTTGAGCAATTCCCCGAACGTTTCGCGCTGCTGGGTGTAGCGGATGGCGGCTTCGAACGCGCCCTGCGCGAGACCGACCGACTGCGTGGCGAGCGAGATGCGGCTGGAGTCCAGGATGGCCATGGCGATGCGGAAGCCTTCGCCCTCGTCGCCGAGGCGGTTGTCCATGGGGACTTGGACATCGTTGAAGTAGACCTCGGCGGTGCCGGAGCCGCGGATGCCGAGTTTGCCGTGCATGCCGCGCATCTCGATGCCGGGGCTGTCGCTCTCAACCACAAATGCGGTCGTTCCGCGGTGGCCCTTCGCACGGTCGGTGGCGGTGAAGACGACCATGAGGCCGGACTGTTCCGCGTTGGTGATAAATATCTTGGAGCCGTTCAGGACGTAGGCGCCGTTGCCGTTGCGGATGGCGGTCGTTTGCATGTCGGCGGCGTCGCTGCCGGAGCTGGGCTCGGAGAGCGCCCACGCCACGATCTTGTGGCCGGCGCAAGCGGCGGGCAAGAAGCGTTCCGCCTGCTCGCCATTGCAGAAGCGATCTATCGTGGAGACGCCAAGCGAGAGGTGAGCGAGGAGCGTGGTGCTGGAGGTCATGCAGGCGCGTGCGACCTCCTCAGCGGCGATGGCCAACTCGGCGTAGGATGCTCCCTCGCCTCCGTGGGCCGTCTTCGCGGTCATGCCCATGAGGCCCATGTGCTTCATCGCCTTGACGCTCTCCCAAGGGAACTCCTCGTTCTCGTCCCAGCGTGCGGCGTTCGGGGCGAGTTCGGTATCGGCGAACTCGCGCATGGTGTTCCGCAACAGCCGCTCCTCTTCCGTGTACAGCGCGTCCATCGTGTGCTCCTTTCGGTCTACAATCCGGCAAAGGCCGATTATAGAACGCGGCCCATCGAAGTGAGGAACGCATGGCTATCGCAGACGGGGGCTTGGTTCTCAACGACGGTGTAATCGAATTCGCGAAGCCTTCAAGGCCACTGTTGTCCGTGCGGGTGAACGGCAGTGTCATCAACTCTACAACGGAGCGGACGCAGGCGCTCCAGGCTTGGAAAGTGCGGATTGCATCTACCGTCAAGGCTGCGCGGGGCGAGGAGCGATGGAGCCCAGCCGATACCCATGCGATTACAATGGCATTCAGGTTCCACCCCCCGAACCACGGTGACCAGCGGCTGGATGTGGAGAACTTCGTCAAGCCGGTCATCGACGCGCTGGCTGCCGGTCTCTTTTGCCCCGCACAGATGAACCCGCGGGACATCCTGCGCTGGGACTACGACGATTCGAACTTCAACACATTACTGGTCCACCGCCTTCCTGATGCGACGACCATGGGCGCCGAGGGAGTAGCCCTGTCAGTGTCGAGCGCCCGGCAGCCGTAGGCCCACGCAATGCCAGGAACCCTTTACGTCGTTGCGACGCCCATCGGCAACCTCGAAGACCTCACGCCGCGCGCTGCGCGCGTCCTGAGCCAGGTGGCCTTGATAGCGGCGGAAGACACCAGGCAGACGCGCAAGCTGCTCTGGCACCTGGGCCTGTCCACGCGCACCGTCAGCTATAACCAGCACAACGCGCGGCAACGAACGCCCACGCTGCTCAACGTGCTGCGCGAAGGAGACGTGGCCCTTGTAACAGATGCAGGCGCGCCAGCCGTTAGCGATCCAGGCACAGGCCTTGTAGCAGAGGCGGCCGTGGCCGGATTCACCGTCGTGAGCGTGCCGGGGCCGTCCGCCGTCACCGCCGCGCTTGCTATTGCCGGATTCCCGGCGGATGCGTTCCACTTCCTCGGTTTCCTGCCGCGGACGACAAAGGCGCGCCGTGCCGCACTTGCCGGGGCGTCCTCGCTGCGGTCGACGCTCGTCCTCTTCGAGGCGCCGCACCGCCTGCTTGCCACGCTAGGCGACATTGCCGAGACGCTCGGCGACAGGCGCGTGGCCGTGTGCCGGGAGATGACCAAAGTACACGAGGAGGTCTTTCGCGGTACGGTGCGGGAAGCCAGCGCCTATTTCCACACCCCGCGCGGCGAATTCACACTGGTCATAGAGGGAGCGTCGGACGCCTCACTTAGCGAACCACCCACGGTGGAGGACATCGCGGAGGCCATGGCAGCTGCGCGCGCATCCGGTCTCAGCCGTCGCGACGCTGCGGCGAAGGTGTCGAAGGAACTGGGCGTACCGCGCCGTGCGGCCTATGCAGCGTGGGACAAGCAATAGGCGTCGTCTGTCGGCAAGCGTGCTGTCGTGCGCGGCCGGGCCATGCCTTCGGCGCTCTGACCCTGAGACTGCTAGAATGCGCGAGAGTAGTCCATGCCTGAACGCATCCTCATAGGGGTCGCTTGGCCTTACGCCAATGGCCCGCTACATTTCGGTCACATCGCAGGAGCGTACCTTCCCGCGGATGTCTTTGCCCGCTACCACCGTATGCGCGGCAACGAGGTGCTCATGGTGTCGGGCAGCGACTCCCACGGCGCGCCGATCACGATGCGCGCTGACGTCGAAGGCATCCCTCCGCGGGAGGTTGTCGAGCGGTACCATGCGTCGTTCCTCGAATCCTGGGAGCGGCTCGGCATCTCCTTCGACCTCTTCACCACGACGATGACCGACAATCACCGGGAGGTGACGCACGACCTCTGGCGTACGCTGCAGCATCGGGGTTATATCTACGAATCGAGCATGAAGGTGGCGTACTCGCCAGACCACGACCGGTTCCTCCCAGACCGCTATGTGCGCGGCGTCTGTCCGAAGTGCCAGTTCGAAGACGCCCGCGGAGACCAGTGCGACAACTGTGGTTCGATCCTCGATCCAGTGGACCTGGGCAACCCGGCATACACCGTGGGCGGGGAGCGCTACCCGATCGAGATACGCGACACGGAGCATCAGTTCCTCCGCCTGAGCGCTTTCCGCGACCAACTCGCGGCATGGGTTGACGAGCAGCGGCACTGGCGCCCCAACGTGCGGAACTTCACGTTGGGCTTCCTGCGGGAAGGCCTGAAAGACCGGGCGATCACGCGCAATCTGGACTGGGGCCTGCCGGTGCCTGCGGACGGCTACGAGGACCGGCGCATCTACGTCTGGTTCGAGGCAGTGATCGGCTACCTCTCCGCGAGCGTGGAATGGGCAACTCGCAGCGGGGAGCCGGACGCGTGGCGCCCGTTCTGGGAAGACCCGTCCACGCGCGCCTACTACTTCGTCGGCAAGGACAACATCCCCTTTCACACGATCATCTGGCCCGCGATGCTCCTGGGGCAGGCTACCTACATCCTTCCGTACGACGTACCAGCCAACGAATTCCTGAACTTGGAGGGACGTCAACTCTCCAAGAGCCGCAACTGGGCAGTGTGGGTGCCGGACTACCTGGACCGTTTTCCGCCTGACCCCTTGCGCTACCACCTCGCGGCCAACCTGCCCGAGACCGGCGACGCCGACTTCACCTGGAGCGAGTACGTACGCCGCAACAATGACGAACTTGTCGCAACGTTCGGGAACCTCGTACACCGGGTGCTGACGCAGGTCTATCGCAACTTCGACAGGAGCGTGCCGGAGCCCGGTAGCCTCGGTGAAGCCGACGTGGAACTCATCGGCAAGGCGGAAGCGGCCATGGGAGCGGTTGCCGAGTCACTCGGCGCCGTGCGCCTGCGGGAGGGGTTGAACGCTTCGATGGCGCTGGCTCGAGAGGCGAACCGCTACCTCGATGCACAGGCGCCGTGGCAGCAGGTGAAGAGCGACAAGGCAGCCGCCGGACGCACGCTGTACACGGCCATGCAGGCGCTTATGGCCTTGCGGGTTACGCTCTACCCGTTCCTGCCGTTCAGCACGCAGCGCCTCCATGAGTTGCTGGGGCAGGACGGCCGAGTGCAGGACGTGGGCTGGAAGCTCGAAAGCAGCGAACCGGGCGCTCCGTTGCCCGAGCCGACCCCGCTGTTCACGAAACTGGACGATTCCGTGGCCACCGAGATGCTGGCCCAGCTCGGATAACGGACCAAGAGATGACCGAGACACTGACAGTACGCGACCGGCTGGACGAGCAGGCACAGTTCATCTACGAACCGGTGTTCGGAGGTCTCGACCTCGTCATGGCCAACCTGGGGAACCTAGCGGAGAGCTCCGGTGTGCCGCGCGATATGGTCTCCCACGTGGTGGAAGGCGGCGGGAAGCTGGTACGTCCCACGATAACGCTCCTCGCCGGCGCCCTGCGTCCAGGTGAAGAAGAGCGCCTGGTCAAGATGGCCACTGCGGTCGAGTTGCTGCACATCGCCTCGCTCATCCACGACGACACGGTCGACCATTCGGAGAAGCGCCGGGGCCGCGCTACGGTGAGCAGGCTCTGGGGCGACGACATGGCCGTGCTCCTGGGCGACTACGTGTTCGCGGCGTCGGCGACGTTCGTCTGCGACACGGAGAACATCCGTGTGGTGCGCCGGTTCGCTGAGACGATCATGGAGCTGGCGCGCGGCGAACTCACGGAGCGTCTCAGCAAGCACGACTGGTCGCAGACATCGGCGGACTACGAGCGGCGCATCTATGACAAGACTGCCTCCCTCATCTGTACCGCGGCGGAGTCCGGCGGGGTGCTGAGCGGTGCGCCAGAAGCGGAATCGCAGGCGTTGCGCTCATTCGGGTACAACGTCGGCATGGCGTTCCAGATAGTGGACGACGTGCTCGACTTCACGAGCAGCGAAGAGGAGTTGGGCAAACCTGTGGGGAACGACCTGCTGCAGGGGACGCTCACGCTGCCTGCACTGCTGTTTGCTGCGAGCCATCCCGATGAGACCATCGTACGTCGGCTGCGGGATGGCAGCCGGGATGAGAGCGACCTCATCGCAATGGTTGAGTCTGTCCGCAACTCGTCCGCGATAGAAGAGACGCTGGCGCAGTTGGAAGGCTACCGGAACGCAGCCCGCGCTGCCGTTGCGACGTTGCCCGACGCTCGCGCCCGCCAGTCGCTTGATGCCCTTGTCGACTACCTCGCGCAGCGCCGCAACTAGCTTGCTCAGTTAGCGACTGGGCTCTGTGAGCGACTCGGTGTTCAGCACGTTCATTGGCTCGCCAGCCGCCCACGCCTTGATGTTGTCGACCGAGCTCCGGTAGAAGGCCGCAAGGCTGTCCAGCGTCGCGTAGCCCAGGTGCGGCGTGAGCAGCACGTTGTCGAGGCCGAGCAGCGGATGGTCCGCTGGCAGCGGCTCCACGTCGTACACATCGAGCGCCGCTCCCGCGATGCGGCGCTCGCGAAGCGCCTGCACCAACGCATCCTCCCTCACGATGGGGCCGCGAGACGTGTTCACAAGGAACGCGGAGGGTTGCATCAGGCCGAACTCGCGTTCCGTTACCCATCCCCGGCTCAGGTCGGTCAGGGGCACGTGGACCGTGAGGATATCGGCTCGCGAGAAGAGTTCGTCCCAGGAGACGTAGGTTGCTCCGCTCGCCGCTGCCCGTTCCGCAGTGAGCGTTGGCCCCCACGCAACGACGTTCATGCCGAAGGTCTGCTGCGCGGAGACTGCGGTCTTCGTGCCGATGCGCCCCATCCCCAGTATCCCAAGCGTTCTGCCCGCGAGCCCAAAGCCCAGCCGCGTCTGCCACTTCCCCTCGCGGATTCGCTCGTTCTCCCAGCCGATGTGCCTCGTTACCCCGATGATGAGCCCCCAGACGAGTTCCGGTGTGGAGTCGCCAGAGACGTCCGTTCCCGTGACCGGGATACCGAGTCTTCCGGCCTCTTCCGCGTCCACGTGCGGCTGTCGGCGCCCTGTGCCGGAGAGCAGCTTGAGGTTCGGCAGTTGCCGCAGCACGGACGCGGGTATCGGCGTGCGCTCGCGCATCATCTGGACCACGTCGAATGGTGCGAGGCGGTCGGGCATCTCCTGGGGGGTGATCGCTTCGTGGAAGAACGTCACTTCCGCGCCCGTTATCGAATCCCAGTCCGCGAGTTCGTGGGCGATCCCCTGATAGTCGTCCAGCACGGCGATTCGCATGGCGTTCTCCTATTCCACGAGGTCTTTCAGCAGGGTGTAGAGGTCCGATTTCAATTCGTAGCCGATGCCGGGTGCATCCGGCATCCGCACCCGGCCACCCTCCGGCTGGACGCCGTCCGGGAAGCCTCCGAACGGCTGGAATACACCGGGGTAGGACTCGTTGCCGCCGAGCCCGAGCCCAGCAGCGATGTGCAGGGCGAAGAGGTGGCCGCCGTGTGGCACGCACCGGCTGCGCGGCCAGCCTGACGACTCCAGCATCCCGATGGTTCGCAGGTACTCTACGAGTCCGTAGCTGAGGGCGGGGTCGAACTGGAGCACGTCGCGGTCGGGACGCATGCCGCCGTAGCGGACCAGGTTGCGCGCGTCGTGCACGGAGAAGAGATTCTCGCCTGTCGCAAGAGGGGGTTCGTAATGGGTGGCCAGTTCGGCCTGCAACGCGTAGTCGAGCGGGTCCCCCGCCTCTTCGTACCAGCGCAGGCCGTAGGGAGCCATCACCTCACCGTAGGCGACCGCCTCCTCGAGATCGAAGCGTCCGTTGGCGTCGACGGCGAGCTTCGCACCGCTGCCAGTGACCGCGATCACGGCCTCGATGCGGCGCTGATCTTCGTCGAGTGGGGCGCCGCCGATCTTCATCTTCACGGTGTCGTAGCCCATATCGAGGTAGGCGCGCATCTCGTCCTGCAGGGCTTCGACGCCCTTGCCCGGCTGGTAGTAGCCCCCTGCCGCGTAGACCCACGCGTCGTCGGACGGCGCGCCGTTACCATAGCGCTCCGCGACGAGGCGGTAGAGCGGCTGTTCCTCTGCCTTCGCAACCGCGTCCCAGAGCGCCATGTCCAGCACACCCGCGGCGACCGAGCGCTCGCCGTGGCCGCCGGGCTTCTCCCCCGTCATCATCACGTCCCAGATGCGGTGCGGGTCGAGCACGTCATGCTCGTCGAGAAGCGACGCAGGGTCGGCGTGGAGGATGCGCGGGATGAACCGTTCGCGCAGGATGCCGCCTGCTGCGTAGCGTCCGTTGGAGCTGAAGCCGTAGCCGACCACGGGCTTGCCGTCGCGTTCCACGTCCGTTATGACGGCGACGACGGACGCTGTCATCTGCGAGAAGTCGATGACGGCGTTCCGGATGTCGGAACGCATGTTGGCGGTCGTTTCGCGGATGCTGACGATGCGCACGGCTTACCGGGCAGCGTCACGCTGTTCGTCGGCGTGGTACGAGGAGCGAACGAGCGGGCCGGAGGCAACGTGGGCGAAGCCCATCTCGTAGCCTGCCCGTTCCAGTTCGGCGAACTCTCGCGGGTGGTAGAAGCGGTCCACCGGCGTGTGCGCAAGGGACGGCCGCAGGTACTGGCCAATGGTGAGCAGTTGCACGCCCGTCTCCCGGAGGTCGCGCATCGTCGCGAGTATCTCGTCTGTGGTCTCGCCGAGCCCAACCATCATGCCACTCTTCGTGGGTATCTCCGGCGCGAATTCCTGCGCCTTCGCCAGGAACGCGAGCGAGAGGTCGTAGTCGCCCTTTGCGCGGACGCTCTTGAAGACGCGGCGGACGGTCTCGATGTTGTGGTTGAACACAGCGGGGCCTGCATCCAGAACGCAGCGCAGCGCGTCGGGATTGCCACCGAAGTCTGGCGTCAGCACCTCCACTTCACAGCCAGGGACGCGGCGGGTGATGAGGCGGATGCTCTCGGCGAACGCCCACGCGCCGCCATCAGTGAGGTCGTCGCGGTCAACCGAGGTGAGCACGCAGTAGCGTAGCCCGAGCCGCTCGACGGTGCGGGCGAGGCGCGCGGGCTCTGCCGGATCGGGGGGCGCGGGTCTGCCGCTCGTGACGGCGCAGTAGCGGCACGCACGGGTGCAGATCTCACCGAGCAGCATGAACGTGGCGGACCTGCGCTCCCAGCAGTCGCCGATGTTCGGGCAATGGGCTTCCTCGCAGACCGTATGGAGATCCGCGTCTCGGAGCATCCGGCGGACGTGGAGGTAGTTCTCGCCGCCGGGCCAGCGGACCTTCAGCCATTCCGGCAGGCGCTTTGGAGGTATGGCGGTGCTCATAGGCCTATGCTAGCAGAGCAGGGGCGCGGCAGGGCTCATCAGGAAGCGGCCGGCCGCGCACTCCCGGCCGCGAACAAGGATGTCAACGAACCCTTTCCTTGACATCCTTGTTCGGGAATCCAAGAGTGAAAGAGACAGGTAATCTGACATCCTTGTTGCCTTGATGGAAGGCGTTTTCAAGGCCGTAGACTGCTTCCCGCGAACAAGGCAACAACAATCTCATCGGTTTATAGGTTTGGGTGTTGCTCTTCAAGCGCTTCCGCTCCTGTGTCCGGGGCCATGCAGTCCCGCTTCCGGGCCAGTGTACTGCACACATCCAGCGTAGCGCATGCAGGCGGTAGGGCGTAAGCGGCGGATGTCACATCCTGAGACTCTTGCATAACCCCTTTCCCACGCCCTACTCCCTACAGCGTGCGCTGGCGGGCACCTTGGATTCCAGCGGAAGCTGGAATGACGAAAGAAGGGCGGGGATGACTGAGTCCCCCAGACGAGGAGCGAGGTTCCTGCCTTCGCAGGAACGACAGGTAGGGCTTCGCGGTGCGGGTGCGGACCGGCTATCGCGCGGGGATCGCGGCGGCGATGGCCTCACGGACATTGGCGACGCCTACAGCCTCGATTCCCGCCGGAACGGCGATGGTGCGCAGCGCTGCCTGAGGCGCGAGGGCGCGCTCGAACCCGTGGCGCGCGGCCTCTTCCAAGCGGCGTTCCAGGTGAGCGATGCTGCGCACCTCGCTGTTCAGTCCGACCTCGCCGATCAGGGCAGTGCCGGGATGCACCGGCGCGTCCAGGAAGCTGGACGCGATGGCGATGGCGACAGCGAGGTCGAGCGCGGGCTCGGCCACGTGCAGCCCGCTCGGGATGTTCACCATCACGTCCTGGCCTCCGATGTTGATGCCCGTGCGGCGAGAGAGGACAGCAGCAAGCATGGCCATGCGGTTGAAGTCGACGCCCGTCGCGGTACGCCGCGGAGGGCTGAATACGGATGGGTTGGTGAGCGCCTGCACCTCACACAGCAGCGGGCGGCTCCCTTGCATCGTCACGGCCACTGCGGAGCCGGGCGCGTGGGGGTCACGCTCACCCACGAGGAGCGCCGAGGGGTCGCGCACCTCTACCAGTCCTTCGTTCCGCATCTCCAGCAGCGCGACGCCGTTGGCCGCGCCAAAGCGGTTCTTGGAACAGCGCAACAGGCGGAGCGAGCTGACAGGTTCGCCCTCCATCGCCAGCACCACGTCCACCATGTGCTCCAAGACGCGCGGGCCAGCGATGTTGCCGTCTTTCGTCACATGGCCGGTCATCACAACGGGGATGCCTGTCTGCTTGGCGCCGCCGATCAGTATCTGGGCGCACTCCCGTGTCTGGGCCACGCTGCCCGCGGCGGACGGCGCATCCGGCGAAGTGAGCGTTTGTATGGAGTCCACAACGAGCAGCGCAGGGCGCTCGCTCGCGAGCAACGCGCCGATGGTGGGCGCGTCGGTTTCGGGAGAGAAGCGCACAGCCGGGCTGCGGACGTCGAGGCGTTCGGCGCGCAGGCGGACCTGTGCGCCGGACTCCTCTCCGGAGACGTAGAGAACCGGGCCCGCGGTTTCCGCGATGGAGCCTGCAGCCTGCAGCAGTAGCGTGGACTTGCCGATGCCGGGGTCGCCTGCCAGGAGCACGACGGAGCCCGCGACGATGCCGCCTCCGAGGAGGCGGTCTACCTCTGTGAGGCCGATGGAGAGGCGGTCTCCGTCCGAGCTGGGCTGGTCGATGAGGGGCACGGGTGCGCTGGCAGGGGAGGGAGCAACGCCGCCTGCGGCTGTTCGCCGTGCAGCAGTCCGCTTCGGTTCCGTGAACTCGGTGATCGTGCCCCACGCGCCGCAGGCGGAGCAGCGTCCGTTCCACTTGGGAGACGAGTGCCCGCAATCCTGACAGAGAAAGGTGGTCTTGGCTCCGGCGTTTCGCATCGCGATTGCATCGTCTAACAACCGTCGATGAATGCGCAAGGGGCGGGTGTCACACCCGCCCCTTGCACTGAGCGTTCTCTGCTATGGCGTTCCGCTACTCGGCTGCAGGAGCCGCTGCCGCCTCAGCGAGCTCAGGCGTAGGGTCACCCAAGCTGATGACGAGTTTCGGGTTCTCCTCGTCGTGGTTGACGTCAACAAGAATGGTCTGGCCGGGATGGTAGTCTCCCCTGATGACGCCTTCGGAGAGGGAGTCTTCCAGTTCGCGTTCGATAAGCCTGCGGAGGGGGCGCGCGCCGAATAGCGGGTCGAACCCCTTCTCCCCGAGCCACTCCTTGGCGGCCTGGGTTACATCGAGGCTCAGGCCCTTCTCCAGCATCGGTCTGCGTACCTCGTTCAACATCAGGTCGACGATGCTGACGATGTGTTCCCTTGTGAGCCCGTGGAAGACGATCTGCCCATCGATACGATTCAGGAACTCCGGGCGGAAGAAGCGCTTGACCTCGTCCTCCACCTTGCCCTTCATCTTGTCGTAGGCGGTCTCCTCCATCTTCGCCTGGTTAACCATCGGGAAGCCGAAGGACGTGTCGCGCCGGATGAGATCCGAACCGATGTTGGACGTCATCACGATGATGGTGTTGCGGAAGTCCACCTTACGCCCCTTGGCGTCTGCGAGGTGCCCGTCGTCGAATATCTGCAGCAGGAGGTTGAAGACCTCCGGGTGGGCCTTCTCGATCTCGTCCAGCAGGATGCAGGTGTAGCTGCGGCGCCGGACGGCGTCGGTCAACTGACCGCCCTCCTCGTAGCCGACGTAGCCCGGGGGGGCGCCGACCAGCCGCGCCACGGTGTGACGCTCCATGAATTCGGACATGTCGAGGCGCACCATCGCCTCTTCAGAGCCGAACATGAACTCCGCGAGCGCTTTGACCAACTCGGTCTTGCCGACGCCGGTGGGCCCGAGGAAGAGGAAGCTGCCGATGGGGCGCTTGGGGTCTTTCAGACCGGCGCGTGCACGGCGGACGGCTTTGGCGATGGCTACGATAGCCTCGTCCTGACCGATGATGCGACGGTGGATATTCTCCTCCATGTGCAGGAGACGCTCGATCTCCTCCACGGCCATGTGCGTTACGGGGATGCCCGTCCACATGCTGACCACTTCCGCGATCTCCTCCTCGGTGACCGTGGCCTTCTCGTCGTCGGTGGTCTCGCGCCACTCGCTCTGCAAGTGCTGCAGGCTGTCAGCGAGCTTCACCTCCCGGTCGCGCAACTCGGCAGCGTACTCGTATTGCTGCTGCGAGATGGCGTCGTCCTTGTCGCGGCGGACCGTCTCCAGCATCTTCTGCGACTCCTTAACGGAGAGAGGCATGCCACTCGTGCGGATGCGCACTCGGGAGCCGGCCTCGTCCATCAGGTCTATCGCCTTGTCCGGGAGGTAGCGGTCGGCGATGAAGCGCGAGGCGAGGCTGGCTGCTGCCAGCAGCGCATCGTCTTCGATCTTCACGTTGTGGAACTCCTCGAACTTGCCTCGGATGCCCTTGAGGATCTCAACTGTCTCCTCGGTGGTAGGTTCATCCACGTTCACCGGCTGGAACCGGCGTTCGAGAGCGGGGTCCCGCTCCACGTACTTGCGGTAGTCATCGAGGGTAGTTGCGCCGATGCACTGCAACTCTCCGCGAGCGAGCGAAGGCTTGAGGATGTTCGCGGCGTCCACAGCCCCTTCGGCGGCGCCCGCGCCAACCATCGTGTGCATCTCGTCTATGAATAGGATGCAGTTGCCGGAGGACTTGATCTCTTCTACGACCTTCTTCAAGCGTTCTTCGAACTCGCCCCGGTACTTGGTCCCTGCAACCAGCGCGCCCATGTCCAGCGTGACGACGCGACGGTTGCTCAAGTTCTCCGGCACGTCGCCGGCGTTCACCTGCTGGGCAAGCGCCTCAACGATAGCTGTCTTGCCGACACCCGGCGGGCCGACGAGCACCGGGTTGTTCTTCGTGCGGCGGCTGAGGATCTGCACCACGCGCGCGATCTCTTTGTTGCGCCCGATCACCGGGTCGAGCTTTCCTTCCTGCGCGTACTTCGTGAGGTCGATGCCGAGCTGGTCCAGCGTGGGAGTGCGGTTGGTGGGGCGGCTGTGCCCCTGGCTCTGGGAGACGCTCTGGTTGAGGATGCGCGTCGTCTCTGCCCTCACCTTGTCCAGCGAGACGCCGAGGCTTTCCAGTACGCCAGCCGCGACGCCCTCGCCTTCGCGCATGATGCCGATGAGCAGGTGCTCCGTGCCGATGTAGTGGTGGGTGAGGCGGCGGGCCTCGTCCACGGCCAGTTCAATCACCTTCTTGGCGCGCGGCGTAAGCCCGATGTCTCCCGGAGACGGACGCTCACCCCTGCCGATGATGAATTCGACCGCGGAGCGCACCTTAGAGAGCTCGACGTTCAGGCTGCTGAGAACGCGGGCGGCGACGCCGTCCGTCTCCCGAACAAGGCCGAGCAGGATGTGCTCGGTTCCGATGTAATTATGGTTGAATCGCTGCGCCTCTTCTTGTGCGAGCGAAAGCACCCTGCGGGCCCGTTCCGAGAACTTTTCGAATCTGCTGGCCATGACCGCCTCCGACTCTATCTAATCACATCGCGGTCTATTGCGCGATACCACTGTCCCTACCCAGATCGAGGAACGAGTGGTATTCCACGGGGTCGTGATGTTCAGTAGGCGTCTTCGTCTCTTCTGCGCGGCGCAGGCTGAGCCCAAGCCTATGACGATCAGGGTCGAGACTCACAATCTGAAGCGTCATTGTATCACCGATATTAACGACCTCACGCGGATGACGGATGTGAGCTTCAGTCAGTTCCGAGATATGAATCAATCCCTCAATCCCATCCTCAACGCGCGCGAATGCGCCGAAATCGGCGAAATTCGTGATGGTGCCAGTCACCAATTGCCCCACATGCAGACGCTCTATGGCCGCCTGCCAGGGGGTGGGCGTGAGGCGGCGGAGGCTGAGCGCGATACGGCGATTGTCCCGGTCGATGCGCAACACCTGCACGTCGACCTCCTGTCCCACCTGGAGCACGTCCGATACGCTGGCCACCGGGGACCAGGAAATCTCCGAAACGTGAACCAGTCCGTCGGCCCCTCCGATGTCCACAAATGCGCCGAAGTTAGAGATACCGGAGACGCGCCCGTGCCGCACGTCGCCTTCTTGCAGTGTGCCGAGCAGTTGGTCCTTCAGTCCCTCGCGCTGCTCGCGAAGCGCGCCGCGTTCAGAGAGGACCACGCGGTTGCGCTTGCGGTTCACTTCCACGATCTTGAGGGGCACCTCTTCTCCCACACGTGTAGCGAGAGCAGCCTCCGGATCGGAGCCTGTCGGGAGTGCGACCTGAGAGAGAGGAACGAATCCCTGCAGTCCGTTCAGGTCTACGACCATGCCTCCCCGGTTGTGGCCGGTGACCTTTCCTGTCAGGAAGGTGTCGTTCCGCTCTGCTTCTTCGAGGATCAGCCAGGCGGAGAGCGCCCGCACACGGTCGATGGACAGTTGGGCCTGGCCCTCGGGGCCGGTCACGTCCATGACGTAGACATTGATGGTGTCCCCGGTGTTGTAGTGAGCGCTTGGATGCGGCGTGAGGGTGCGCATCTCACGGGCGGGGACCATGCCCTCCGATTTGTAGCCGATGGAGACGAGGATCCCGTCCTGGTCTATCTCCATGATCTGTCCGGGTACGATGTCTCCCCGGCGCAACTCCTGCGGTAGAGTCTCCTCCTCGAGGAGTTCCGCCATCGTTGGCTCACCGGGGTCACCCGTGTTCATCTGGTCAGACACGGCTACTCCGAATAGGCATTTTGCCAAAGGTGGATTCTAAGACCTTGCGCTGAGGTTGCATACCCCAAACGGCGGCGCATCGGAGGTTCAGTGCGAGGCGACCGCCACTCTGGAATGGTGCAAGTGGTTGGGAATTGAGATAAGCAAGCCCGGGCAGGTGCCCGGGCGCTCGTTCGATAGCCTGGCGGTGACCTATTTTCCCAGCAAGTTGCCCTGCCAGTATCGTCGGCGCTGGAGCGTTTCACTTCCGTGTTCGGGATGGGTACGGGTGGGTCCGCTCCGCTCAAACCACCAAGCGTGCCAAGTATAGCGGCGCCTCTCACCAACCGTCAAACGCGTCACGCTTCCGATAGCGTCTCCACGAGACAGGCAGTGCTACAATCGCCGGGCTATGAAGAAGATCGGTGTCCTGGCCAGCGGCGGCGATGCTCCCGGCATGAACGCAGCAATACGTGCCGTGACGCGCACAGCGATTTTCCGGTCTGCAGAGGTGTGGGGATTCTGGGACGGATTCAACGGCCTCCTGGACCATCGCGTTGAAGAACTGACCACCCGCCACGTGTCCGGCGCGCTGCGGCACGGAGGCAGCATCATCGGCGCCGGTCGTTGCGAGCCCTTCCTTGACCCGAACGTGCGTAGCAAGGCAGTGAAAGACCTGCGCGGGGAAGGCTTCGAGGGGCTGGTTGTTATCGGCGGCGAGGGCTCCATGCAGGGTGCGTGGGAGTTGCACAAGCTCGGCATGCCTGTCGTCTGCGTCCCTGCGACCATAGACAACGACATGCCCGGCACGGAGATCACGATCGGCGCGGACACGGCCATCAACACCGCGATGGAAGCCATTGATCGCATCCGCGACACCGCAACCGCGCACCGGCGCGCCATGATCGTGGAGGTGATGGGCAGGCATTGCGGCTACATCGCCATCATGGCCGGCCTTGCCACGGGCGCGGAGATGGTGATCACTCCCGAACGTCCTGTTGAACTGGAGGACATCTTCAAGGAGATGCAGCAGGTCTGGGTGCGGGGCAAGCGCCACTTCATCATCGTTCTCGCGGAGGGCGCGCGTTGGGGCGCCGCGGAGCTTGCCCAGCTCATCAACGATTCCGACAAGCCATACGACGCCCGCTACACCGTGCTCGGCTACATCCAGCGCGGCGGGGTACCGTCCCGGTTCGACCGCATCCTCGGAACGCGCATGGGAGTAAAGGCAGCCGATGCCCTGCTGGACGGTGTATCCGGGGCGCTCGTCTGCTGGCGGAGCAACCGCAGCGAGGTGCTGCCGCTGGACGAACTCCCACCGCATGGCGACCCGTGGGACGAGATGCTGAGCAGGGTGCACGCCATCTCTACCACATAACGCACGTTGCCCCGTCCCTCTGAGTCCCGTATACTTTGGCGGTTGCCCGTTGCGAACGGGCAGTATGCAACGCATGAGGTAGCCCCCATGGAAGCGCGCGACGCAGTGGCACTGACTCCCAACGAAAAAATCGCCGAGTTTCAACCCGGCGACACCGTGAAGGTGAACGTCTGGATCCGGGAAGGGGAGCGCCAGCGCCAGCAGAGCTTCCAGGGAGTCGTTATCCGCAAGCGCGGCGGCGGCCCGGCCAGTTCGTTCACGGTGCGCCGTGTAGCCTCCGGTGTCGGCGTGGAGCGGTCGTTCTTCTTTCATTCCCCGAACGTGGAGAGCGTGGAACTCGTCCGTCGGGGGAAGGTGCGCCGCGCCAAGCTGTACTACCTGCGGGGCCTGTCCGGGAAGGCGGCGCGCATCAAGGAGCGCGTGCAGGGCGGCAAACGCTAGCCTGCCGCGGCCGACACCGTTCCCTCTCCTTCCCCTTCCTCCTCCTGCCCCTGCTCCACCTCATAGAGGTCGTCCTGTGAGCGCAGGAAGTCCGTGTAGAGCACCCCGTTCAGGTGGTCGCACTCGTGTTCGAGCGCCTGGGCGAGCAGTTCCGTCGCACCCTTGTAGCGTATCGGTTTGCCGTCCAGCCCCGCGGCGCGCGCCCACACCTTCTCGGCCCTGAGTATGCGTCCCTGCCAGCCGGGCAAGCTCAGGCATCCTTCAGTCACCTCGCGCTCGCCTTCCTTGCGCGTTATCTCCAGGTTCAGGAGGACCGTGGGCCCCTCGTCCTCCGGCATCTGTATGACGCAGACGCGCTTGAGCGACCCTATCTGGTTCGCGGCGAGCCCGACGCCGTTGTAGAAGTACATCGATTCAATCATGTCGTCGGCGAGTTTGCGCAGTGCGGGGTCGGCGAAGTCGCGCACCTTGCGGGCGCGTTCGCGCAGGGCAGTGTTCGGGATGTAGTGCATCTGCAGGACGGCCATACGACGATTATAGCGGGCACTTCAAACGATGTTGACCGGGTCTACGTCCACGCGCCACGAGGGCGGGATGCTGACCTTGTCCAGCAGCATGCGCGGCTCCGACGCACGGATGAGCAGTTGCCATCGCCATGCGTTCCGGATGCGCGGGGGGTAGGTGGGGGCGGGGCCGATAACGTCTACCCTGCGCATGTCCCACTCATGTACCGTCCGGCGCAAGCGTCCGGCGAGTTGCTGGGCTTCTTCAAGCGCGATGCGCCGGTCGGAGTGACCGTCGTACAGCAGCCGCACCAGCCTGCTGAACGGTGGGTTAGCGTGGGCGCGGCGGTGCTCCATCTCCGCAGCGTAGAAGGCCGCATAGTCCTGCCCGGCGGCCGCCTGCACCGCGTAATGATCCGGCAAGTAGGTCTGCAGCACGGCGTATCCCGGCTGCGGTCCCCGTCCTGCGCGCCCGGCCACCTGCGTGAGCAGTTGGAAAGTGCGTTCCGGCGCACGGAAGTCCGGCATGTGTATACCGATGTCCGCCAGCACCACGCCCACGAGGTCCACTGTCGGCACGTCCAGCCCCTTCGCCACCATCTGCGTACCGACGAGAACGTCCGCTTTGCCGTCAGCGAACGCGCGGAGCAAGCGCTCGTGCGCGCCGGTACCGGACGCGGTGTCGCTGTCCCAGCGCAGCACGCGTGCGTGCGGAGCGATGCGGCTCACCTCGTCGGCTACCCGCTGGGTTCCCAGGCCGAGATAGCGGATATGAACGCTCCGGCACCTGGGACAGCGCCGGGGCTCCGTCCGCGCCCTGCCGCAGTGATGGCAGCGCAGTCGTCCGCCGCCGAGCGCGCTGTGATACGTGAGCGGGGTGGCGCATCTCGCACAGCGCATAACGGACCCGCAGCTGCGGCATGCCACGATGCTCGCCGCGCCTCGCCGGTTCAGGAAGAGCACGGCCTGGCGGCCCGCCGCGAGCGTGTCCTGCAGACGCTCCTGCAGCAGACGGCTGAAAATGCTGCGGTTGCCTTCCCGCAACTCCGTTCGCATGTCCACGACCTCTACCTCCGCGAGCGCGGTCGGCGCACCTGACCGTTCGATCCGCCCGGGCATCGAGAGCTTCCCAATCGTTCCCTCGATCGCGCGCCACGAAGTCACAACGTCCGGCGTCGCGCTGCCCAGCACGACGACGGCGCCGGTGAGCTTCGCGAGCTGCTCGGCAACGTCTCGGGCGTGGTAGAGCGGTTGGGCGTCGGACTGCTTGTACGTCCACTCGTGCTCTTCGTCGAGCACGATGAGGCCGAGGTCCTTCACGGGGGAGAACAGCGCACTGCGCGGGCCGATGACCACGCTGCGCTCCCCCCGGAAGATGCGCCACCACTCGTCCCGTTGCCGTGCGGGCGTGAGCCTGCTGTGCAGCAGGCCCACACGCCCCGGGAAGCGCTCCTCGAAGCGTTGCGTCATCTGCGGCGTCAGCGCGACCTCCGGCACGAGGGCGATGGCCCGCTGTCCCTTCGCCAGGCAGTGTGCGATGGCCTGGAGGTACACCTCCGTCTTTCCGCTGCCCGTTGCGCCGTGCAGGAGCCAGGTGCGGGGTGTCAACGAGGGGTCGTCTATCGCCGGCTTGAGCGCGGCGAGTGCTCGCTGCTGCTCGGGGGTCGGCAGGAGCGGAGTGTGCGTCACGGTTGCGTACGTGGGAGAGGGTGCGGCCTGAAGCGATGCCAGCGCGTGTTCGATGACCCTTACTACCGCGGCCCTGCCATACCGTTTCCGGGCATCCGCCGCCGAGAGCCCGGCGGGTGAGCACGCCAGTCCGCGCAAGAGTTCGGCGCGGCGTTGTGCGCGCGATTGCTCGTCGGCGAGTTGGCGCAGCGTGGAAGCGGAGGCCTCTGGCACGAGCCAGGTCTTCCGCGGCGCGTGCGGCTTGTGCCGTGGCTCGCTCAACCACTCCGACGCCGCGCCCGCCTCGACCAGCGCGCGGACGGCGTTCCGCACCCATGGTCCGAGGCTTGCCGTGAGCGCCGCGATACGGTGCGGGCGTGGGTTGGCCCGCAGATATGCGAACAGCCGCCGCGCGCCACCGGACAATCGCTCTTCAACGCCGGGCCGAGGGTCGGCTGCTGCCTGCACGTAGGCACGGGCGCTGCCGCGCATGCCCGGCGGCAGCATGGGCGCGAGCGCATCGAACAAGGATGCCCTGTAGTACCGGGCGGCCCACCGCCCGAGTTCGATGCGCTCCGGCGTCAGGACGGGCTGCTCTTCCACCAGCGAGGCGATGGGACGCGTGTAGTCCACGTTGGGTTCTTCGAGCAGGCTGGTGACGACGCCGGGCAGCGTACGCGAGCCGAACGGCACGAGGACGAGATGCCCGGGCCCAATGCGCATGTGCGGCGGGATAGAGTAGGTGAACCTGTCGTCGGGCTTGCCGGTGCGCGCGTCCACAACCACTTCCGCATAGCGAAGGACGCAGGCCTCGCTTTGGGAAACGGCATCCGGCGCGGCGTTCGCCGTTGTGGTCACGTTCTGCACCTCGTCACGAGTGTAACAACTGGGCCTGCAGCGTAACCCTCGGCGCGCGCATCGCGTAAGCGCCGGATGACGCTATCTGCGGCGTCGTCTTGGGGTGGGGTGTCCGCTTCGCCTGGGCTGGCGCACAGGAGACGCATCTTCCGTATCGGGTTGCGGTCCCTCGTCGGTTGCGGACTGAGCGTCCTGTTGCGCCTGCTGCTCGCGGAACTGCGCCCGTCGGAAGCGGATGAGCACTCCGGCCATGCCCAGTTGGATGCCCGCGAACGTGATCCATCTAACGACCTGCTCTGCGTATGCCTCCATGCTGAACGAGCCCTCCAAGATCGGATCCCGCCAGCCCGCGAGCAGGCCGTGTCCGAGGGTCAGCGCCACGATCCAGAGCGCCGTCGCCGTCGCCGACTCGTCCGCCGCCTCCACCAACCTTCGTGCGAGCCAGACCATCAGCGCCGTCTCAGCGACTGCGAGCGCTGCTGCGCCGAGCGTGAGCAGGCTGGCATTCGTGGCGGCAGCTCCTTCGACCTCGAAGACGGGGAATCGTGCGGCCTGAGTGAATACGAAGAACGAAATGAAGGCGATGGCAACCGACCCGCCGTGGGCTGCTATCGCCGTCGTGATGCCGAGGACGATGAGGAAGATGAGTCCGTACGCGACGATAAACGCGAGCGCGGTGAGCTGCTCTTGCGCTCCTCCCGCCAAGAGTCCCGTGGCCAGCAGCACGATGGCTCCCTGCCCGGCGGGCAGCCAGGTAATCATGGAGAGCGGCAGCTGTCGCCGCAGCGCGTAGGTGGAGGTTCCGACCGTGACGGCCAGGAGGACGAAGCTCAGCGGCGTGAGCGCGCCGAGCACACCGGGCATGTCGAACGCGCGCCATGGCCACGCCACGAGAGAGGACAGGAGCAGCAGGGCGAACGGGAACCCGAGCGTGAGCAGCAGCTTGCGCCTGTCCGCCAGGCGCATCTCCGGCGCAGCCTGCGCGGCCATGGCGCGCTAGGAGCGGGAATGGCGGCGGCCGTCCCCACGCCCTCCGCGGGAAGGTCGCGGCGCTTCGCCGGTAGCGGTGATGACGACGCGGCGGTCTGCGCCCTCGCCCTCGCTCTGCGTCTCCACGCCCTGGTAGTCCGAAAGCGTGAAGTGGATCACCCTGCGGTCGGCGGGGGACATCGGGTCGAGCGCGACCGGCCTTTCGTTGGCGATGGCGCGCTGGGCCATGCGCTTGGCGAGTGCGGCCAGCTGGCGCGTTCGCCGTTCGCGGTACTGCTCGACGTCCAGCACCACGCCGGTGGAGAGCCCTTCGCCTCTGCCCAGTGTGAGGTTGACGAGGAACTGGAATGCGCGCAGGGTCTCGCCGCGGTGGCCGATGAGCAGGCCGGCGTCGTTGCCCTGGATGTCGATCACGGGCATCTCCTCGCCGCCGCCGGAGCTGCGTATGGTAGCCGCGGCGTCCACGTCCAACCAGTCGAGGAAGCGTCCCACGGTGCTGAGCGCTGCAGCGGCGGAGCCGTCCCCGCCCGTGATGCGCTGGACGCGGATCTTGGCGTCCTCCGCTCCGATGCCAAGGATGCCGCTGCGCCCGTGGCTAATGACGTCGATTTCGATTTCGTCGCGACCGACGCCGAGCTCCAGGGTTGCGAGCTCGATTGCTTCCTCCACTGTCTTCGCTGACCGGACGAGGCTTTGGTCCTCCATCGCCTTCCTCCTTGTCCGGTAGGGCGGCACTCAGCGTGGGGCCGAGTCTCGGCGTCCCAGCACCCTGGGCCTTCTCGGCCTGCGGGAAGAGGCCACCCCAACCGGTAACGAAATACTGCATCACGATGCCGATGAGCGTCGATGCTACCCAGTAGATGACGAGTCCGATGGGGAAGAAGAGGCTGAACATCCCGAACATCACCGGGAACATGAACAGCATCATCCGCTGAGTGCTCTGCTGGGCCGCATCCGGCGAAGCGACCTGGCTCATCTTCTGCTGGACGAACATGCTGAAGCCGGAAAGCGCCACGAGGGTGTAGCCGAGGATGCTGCCGACGCGCATCGGCTCCAGCGCGAGGTCCATCCCCAGGAAGTTCCGGTCCACGGGCACGGCAGTGTCCAGGAACGGCAGCCAACTGTACAGCTTGCCGGAGAGCCCGGCCAGGTTCTCAGGCGTGAACGGCAGCACGCCGTTGATCGCCCAGAATAGGCCGATGAAGATGGGCATCTGTATCACCAGCGGACCGAGGCAGCCCACCGGATTAACCCCCATCTCCTTGTAGAGCTTCATCACTTCCTGGCCGCGCACCTGGGGATTGTTCTTGTATCGCTCGTTGATCTCCTTGATGCGTGGCTGCAGCCCCTGCAGCTTCCGCGTCTGCCGCAACTGCCGGACCACGAGCGGGTACGTCAGCGCCCGCATGATGACGGTAAACGCGATGATGGACAGGCCCAGGTTGGACCCCAGCCCGACGTAGAGCACGAGCAGGCTGTTGGTCATCGGCTTGGTGATGACCTCGCTCCAGAGTAGTGACAGCAGTTCCATGCGCTCAGCCGCCTATTGCACGTCTTCCAGGCTGCGTTCCCAGGCCAGTTGCTTCGTGTCCAGGTCCACCGCAGTGACCGTCTCGTCGAGCGAGTGCAGGAACACGATCCGCCCTTCGGCGGTGAGCGGCGCGCGCACGTCGTTCCCCACGCGGCGGTCCCACTTGCGGCTCCCGCTCCTCGCGTCCAGCACGACCATGATGCCGGAATCCGATGCGTACACCAACTCTCCGTTCGAAAGAACGGGAGACGCGAGCACCGGTTCGCCCTCGTCGTTGCCGGGGTACGCCCAGAGGACGCGCCCGGATGCGCTGTCGTATGCGTAGATGTTGCCGTCCATATTCGGGATGTACAACACCGAACCGTCCGTCACTGCCGCGCCCCAAAACCAGCCTTCCGCCTCGTCGAACAGCCTCTCCGGCGCGCCCGTGGCCAGGTTCACACGGTAGAAGGCTCGGTCGAACGCACCGAGGTAGAGGTAGCCCCCTGTCAGCACGGGTGGCGCGACGATCGCTCCGTCCAGTTCCGCGGGCCTGTCCCATACGGGCCTGCAGTCAGCTATGGAAACCGCGTGCACTTGCTTGCTCAGGTCGCCGAAATAGGCGATCCCGTCTCGGATGACCGGTGTCGTCCAGAGCTGTCCCACCGGCGGTTCGTTCCGCGCGGGGTAGCGGCACTTTTCGACGAGGCTCGAGGCCTCGAGCACGTACAGCCTGCCCGCTCCTGCGTCCTCCGCCGCAGCCACGACCAGCGAGTCGTTGTGCGGCACGACCGAACCCGCGATGCCTTTTGCCAGGTCGTTGCCGGGTATCTCGAAGATGCGCGCGTCGCCGAAACTGGCTGCGTCGAGCGAGAGCACGATGCCGTTGTACGTTCCTGCATAGATCCGCCCGCCTTCAATGACCGGCGTGCCGTACAGCGCGGGGAAGCCCTGTTCCTGGTCCGGCTGTGGGACCTGATAGGGCGCGATCCTGGCGAGCCCGGCGTCCAGCGAGAGTTGGATGAGGTGCCCTTCACGCGTGCCCACGTACACCGAGTCGCCGGCGACCGCCACGCCTGACCAGCTCTGCGTTGCCGCGTTCCGGCTCTGGGCGCACCCGGCCAGCAGGACGGCCAGAACGATGGCCGTGAGCAGTACGAGCACGGGAGAGAGCCGCGTCCGGCCGGGGTAAGCGCCGGTCTGATTCAACCTTGCTGCATCCTTTTCGGGGGCGTCCGTGCGTGGGCAGGACGCTCCGATGTAACCGGAGACGGTCTACACGAGACCGGCCCCAGCGTTCTCGTTGACGTTGGCGTGCTTGGAAGGCACGGGATCGTAGCCGCCACCGCCCCACGGGGCGCAGCGGGCGAGCCGCTTCAGCGCGAGCCAGCCGCCCTTCAGCGTGCCGTGTGCCACAATCGCTTCCTGTGCGTAGTGGGAGCAGGTCGGCTGGTAGCGGCACGACGACGGCCAGTAGGGCGACAGCACCCGTTGGTAGACCGAGATCAGTGCCACTGCGGCCTTACTCATCACGACTCGTTTCCCCGGCGTCCCTGGAGCGCTCCTCCGGTGCGAGCACTCGCAACCTGTGCGCGAGCGATGCGGTGGCCTCCTGCAACGTGTGGAACGGGGCGTCGGCCGTGCTCTGCCGTGCGATGAGTAGAACGTCCCAGCCGTCCAGGAAGGGCAGTGCTCGGACGGCTTCCCGCAGCCTGCGGCGTACGCGGTTGCGGGTAACAGAGAGCGGGGCGGCGCGCTTGCTGACGATGAAGCCGAAGCGCGGGTGGGAGAGTTCGTTCGGCATCGTGCGCATGACCAAAAGGGGGTGCGCACGCGAAACACCGTGCTCGCGCAGTGCTCGAAAGTCGCGCTGGCGGCGAAGACGCTGCGCGCGGCTGATGCCCTGCCCCGTCATGGGGAGACGAATCCCGCAAGGTGGCCCTTAGACTGCGAGACGGTGGCGGCCCTTGAGGCGCCGTGCGCTCAGCACCCTGCGACCGCCCGGCGTATGCATGCGCGCCATGAATCCGTGACGCCGCTGGCGGCGCCGCTTCTTCGGTTGCCATGTACGCTTAGGCACGTCTCTGCGCTCTCCGAGGTTTGGGCGTAACGCCCGAAGAGGAAGTATAGCCGCAGCGCGCCCCGAGTGTCAAAGACTGGTGCACATGTGTCCTCCTTTGCTTATCATGCCTGCGCGGCGGGTTTGCCCGCGCCCATTCCTACCGAGGAGGGACTGCGATGACGACGATGGATGCCGACGCCGATATCCTGCGAGCGGTTGAACCGGACCCCGATGCCCTCGAACAGCTGGTGCTGGAGGACCCGTACCGCGCCTGGCTCGCCCGGGAGGGAGTGAAGGTCATCGAGGAGTATGCCTTTGAGGACCTCGCCAAGGTGGAGCTTGGACCGTGGAAGCGGAAGGGCGGCATGGGGGCCGCGCTCAACATCCCGTACCCCGTCCTCATCAACGACGCCCAACTCGTCGAGATCAGGCCCGGCGGCTCGTCGGAGCCGGAGCACCATCTGTACGAGGAGATCGTCTACATCGTCAGCGGGCGTGGCGCAACGAGCGTGTGGGTGGGCGACGGCCCGAAGCGCACGTTCGAGTGGAAGCAGGGCAGCCTCTTCGCCGTCCCGCTCAACGCCTGGTACCAGCTCTTCAACGGCAGCGGCACGGAGCCCGCACGTTACCTCTCCGTCACGACCGCTCCGCCCACGATGCGCCTGTTCAAAGATGACGGTTTCATCTTCAATAACGACTTCGTCTTCTCCAAGCGCTTCAAGGGCGAGGACGACTATTTCAGCGGGAACGGTACTCTCTACAGGGGCCGCGTCTGGGACGCCAGCTTCATCCCCAACGTGCCGGACATGCCGCTGTACTCCTGGGTGGAGCGCGGGGCAGGCGGCATCAACGCGCTGTTCGAGATGGCAGGCAACGCCATGAAGGGCCACGTCTCCGAGTTCCCGGTCGGCACGTACAAGAAGGGGCACCGTCACGGGCCGGGCGCGCACCTGCTCATCCTCAGCGGCGACGCGGGCTACTCGCTCCTCTGGCACGAGGAGGACATGTCCGACATGGTGAAGGCGGACTGGCAGCTGGGCGCGATGGTAGTTGTACCGAGCGATGGCTGCTATCACCAGCACTTCAACACCGGCACGCGGCGGGCGCGCTACATGGCGCTGGGCTACGGCTCCGGCGGCACGGCGGCGGGGCTGCACACGCCGTTCGCGGGCTCCGGGAAGGGGGACGTAAGCCAGAAGCAGGGCGGCATGCAAGTGGAGTACGAAGACGAGAACCCGCTGGTGCTCGACCTGTTCGAGGAGGAGTGCCTGAAGCGCGGCGCAATGCCGGACATGCGGCACTACTTCCCGGGCAGGACCGAGTTCAAGGTGCAACTGCCCGGCTAGCGCCAACGAGCGTCGACGCGGCAGACGCAAGACAGGCGGGCTCCCCCCGCCTGTCTTCATTTCAGGCTACTGGGAGAGTTCCTCCAGCGAAGGCTCCGGCATCCCCTTGCTCCAGGTGGCGTCGCGCAGCTCCAGCCGGTTGCCCGTCGGGTCGAAGAAGTAGAGCTCCCGCCCGGTGAAGTGACCCTGCGCCCGGTAGACGAGGCCGTCCACGTTCACGTTCTTCTCCCGGAAGAGCTTGCACGCCTGCTCCAGCACCTCCGGGGCGACAGTGAAGGAGTGGTGCACGCCCGGCGGCGAGCCGCCCACCGGCGTCTTCTGCGCACAGAGCAGGATGTTGGTGTCGCCTGTGCTGAAGCACGACATCGAGTCGTTGCCGAGCCGTCCCTTGTGTTCCAGGCCGAGCAGCCCGCCGTAGAACTCCTCCGCCTCGCTGAGGTCGTTCACGGGGATCGACCAGTGGGTCATACCTTGCACGCCCAGTCCTGCCATGGCTCTCCTCCTCTCGTCTTCTGCTTCGTTGTCAAAGGGGGGAAGAATCACCCCCATCCTATCCTTCCCCCATCGAGGGGGAAGGGATCAGGCATTGGTCTCCTCCGGAGCGCGGTAGTCGCCGTGGGTGCCGCCGGTCTTCTCGACGAGCCGCACGCCCTCAATGGTCATGCCGCGGTCGACGGCCTTGCACATATCGTAGACCGTGAGCGCGGCCACCGATACTGCGGTGAGCGCCTCCATCTCCACGCCCGTCTTCGCTGTCGTGCGGGCCTGCGCCGTGATGCGGACGCGTGCGATGTCGGCGCCAGGCTCCGGCTGGAAGTCGACCGATACGTGGCTGAGCGGGACCTGGTGCGCGAGCGGGATGAGTTCCCACGTGTGCTTCGCGGCGTTGATGCCCGCGATGCGCGCCACCGTGAAGACGTCGCCCTTCTCCGCGCGGCCCTCCACGATGAGCGACAGTGTCTCGGGCAGCATCGCTACGACTCCCGACGCAATCGCCGTGCGGGCCGAGTCCGGCTTGTCGCCGACGTCCACCATGCGGGCGTTGCCGTGGGGGTCTATGTGTGTGAGCCCGCCCCCGGCGGGGGCGTCGCTCGCACCCGGAGAGGGGGAAACCCTCACCCTAACCCTCTCCCAGGGGGAGAGGGAATCAGACTCCCGAGGGGAGAGGGAATCAGACTCCCAGGGGGAGAGGGAATCAGACTCCCAGGGGGAGAGGGAATCAGGCTCCCGGGGGGAGAGGGAATCAGAGGAGGTGTCTCCGTTCGCCGCAGCCTGCATCGCCTGGACGGCGAGGCGGTCGGCCTCCTCGTTCTGCGGATGCCCGGAGTGGCCACGCACCCATCGAAAGTCGACGTTGCGCTTCGCCACCGTGAGGTCCAATTGCTCCCAGAGGTCGCGGTTCACGTTGCGCTTCCAGCCCTTCGTCATCGTCTTTACGAGGTACTCGCTGTCCGAGTGGATGACGGCGGTTGCGCCGGGCGGCGCGGCCTCCAGACCCTTGATGGCGGCGGTGATCTCCATGCGGTTGTTGGTCGTGGAGCGTTCGCCGCCGGAGAGGCGGGTCTTCTCGCCGTCGTGCTCGATGACGGCGGCCCAGCCGCCGGGGCCGGGGTTGCCCGAGCAGGAGCCGTCCGTGTAGATGTCGAACGCCGCTGGCATCGCTTCAGCCGCCTATCTGGAACATCTCGATCTTGCGCGTCGCGCTGGTTTGCAGGGAGGCGCGGAGCTCGGAGTAGCGGTCGGTGCGGGCGCGCCAGATGTTGGCGATGCGCTCGCGGAGTTCGTCGTCGGACTCGCCGGAGCGGAGCGGCGTCTTCAGGTCGGTGCCGCCGGTGGCGAAGAGGCATGTGACCACCTCGCCCTGGGGGGTAATGCGAACGCGGTTGCAGTCGCCGCAGAACGGCTGCGTGACCGACGAGATGAAGCCGACCTCGCCGTCGCCGTCGAGGAAGCGCCAACGCTCGGCGACCTCGCCGCGGTAGTTCGGCGCGAGCGGCTCGATGGGGAAGACGGCGTTCACCTGCTCGACGAGCTCCGCCGAGGGAACGACCTTCTCCCGCTGCCAGGCGTTGAGCGTGCCCACGTCCATGAACTCGATGAAGCGGACGATGTGGCCGGTGCCCTTGAAGTGGCGCACCATGTCCAGCACGGTGTGGTCGTTCACGCCGCGCTCGACGACGGCGTTGATCTTGATGGGGTCGAAGCCCGCGCGCTCGGCAGCGGCGATACCGTCCAGCACCGCGTCCGGGCTGTAGCCCTTGCCGTTCATCACGCCGAATATCTCCGGGTCGAGCGTATCGAGGCTGACGGTGACGCGGCGCAGCCCTGCGCTCCGGAGGGCGTCGGCCTGCTCGGCGAGCAGGTAGCCGTTCGTGGTGAGCGTGAGATCGTCGATGCCGGAGATGGCGTCGAGCATCGCCACGAGCCGGTCGACGTGCTGGCGCACGAGCGGCTCACCGCCGGTGATGCGGACCTTGCTAACGCCGAGGTCGACGAAGAGGCGGGTGAGGCGGGCAGTCTCCTCGTAGGAGAGGATGGCCTCACGGGGGAGGAAGTGGTAGCGCTCGCCGTACACCTCCGCGGGCATGCAGTAGGTGCAGCGGAAGTTGCAGCGGTCGGTGACGGAGATGCGAAGGTCGCGCACCGGCCTCCCGAGCATGTCTGTGATCTGCGCTGTCATCGCGCGGCTCCCTGGAGTGCGCGTTCGCGGAGCAGCGCGGCCATGCGACGGGCGGCCTGCCCCCGATGGCTGATGGCGTCCTTCTCATCCGGGTTCAGCTGGGCCATCGTCCTGCCGAAGCGAGGGACGTAGAAGATGGGGTCGTAGCCGAAGCCGTTCTCCCCGGTGGGAGCGAACGCGGCGCGGCCCTCGCATGCGCCGTCCGCGACCTCCTCGCTGCCATCCGGCCTCGCGAGGACGAGCACGACGCAGTAGCGGCAGGTGCGCTGCTCATCCGGCACGCCGGTCAGTTCGTCGAGCAGCAGCTGCGTGCGGCCCGCGTCGTCCAGGCCATCGCCGCCGTAGCGCGCCGAGCGCACGCCGGGGCGTCCGCCGAGCGCGTCGACCTCGATGCCGGAGTCGTCGGCGAGCGACGGCAGGCCGCTGGCAGCGCAGAACGCCCGCGCCTTGAGCCGCGCATTCTCCTCGAACGTCTCGCCGGTCTCCTCGACGTCGACCTCGATGCCGGCGTCGGCGGGCGTGAGCAGCGTCACGTCCGGGCCGCCGAGGATGCGTCGGAACTCGGTGACCTTATGAGCGTTGTTCGTAGCGATGAGCAAGGTCTCGCGCGCCATGTCTGGATTCTACCACCGAGCTGAAGATTCACAGGAATGGACAGGATGGGTAGGCGCCACGGTTCGTGGCGAGCTTGTCAGACCGTGCCAACCAGCGTTCCACAGGGGGTGGAGGAAAGTTTGGGGGGGAACGGCGGTCCATTTCGGTCCATGGCCTTGATTTCACCTCTGAAATCGGGTCTGGCGATGAGCCGTCGAGGGGTCCAAAGCGGCCCATCCGCGGCCCATTCCAGGTCATTTGGTGCATTACAGCTCATTCCGGTCAACCCTCCGCTCCGCCTGGTGAGCAGCCCTGCGCCTTCTACGTTTCTTTCCTGTGTTACGTCCTGTTTCATTCCGCTACTTCCACTCGTGGCTCCGGCCACCCGTCTGTAACCGTTCGCTACGCCTCTGTTCCTGCGTTGTAACCGGATGTGGCCCAGATGCAACGGGGACCCGAGAGGCGCGGGCTGCCACTCCGTCCCGGCGTCACGGAGACAGCGTACGCGGGTGTGGGGCGACCGCGGAAGGGGCGAGTGGCACAGTGGGAGAGGGGATGAAGGAGCCTTAGATCAGTAGCCCACGGATAGGCGGCTCAGCTCTGAGCGGTCCCGTGCCACTGAGCCGTTGATTCGATACTGTTTGACCTTTGGAATGCCTCTGCGGATACTCCACTCGCGTTGATTGGGGATGGAGATTGCCGTTAGGGAAGGAGGGTCTCATGGCGAAGTTGAGCAAAGGGGAGGCAGTTATCTTGGGGCTGCTGTCTCAACTTCAAAGGCCTACCGGCAGAACGAAGCTGGTCAAGTTGGTCTACTTAGTTGACAACATGCGCGCGGAGCAACTGGGCACTCCAATCACAGGTTTCAAATACCACCGGGACAATTACGGACCCAATGCGACTGGTAATCGTATTGTGGCGGCGCTCGACGGGCTGGGAGAAGTTGGACTAATACAATCGTCAACCGGCACGACTCCATATGGGAATCCTGCATACTACTACCGAGCTGCAGCCCAGGTTGACTTGTCAGAGTTGCCGCTCTCGCCGGATGGCTGGATGTTCATAGTCTCCATCGTCAAGAAGTATGGGAAACAGAATCGTGAATCCGTGGTAAGGGCGGCTAAGGCTACCCTACGCATGAAGGATGCTGAACAACATACTTCCTTGGAGTTACGGTTGAACCCTGACTTAGAAGAACGCCAAGGGCAGGTGCTCTCCAACTCCGCACTCATGGCAAAGGTAGAGGAATCGCTGCAATCGAGGGAGCCCGGCATCTCTTTGGAGGAGCTGAAGGCTTCCTATGCCGAATAGCCTTAGTGTCAAGCCTCTCGCCCAAGCCGTCATCGACAGGGCCGGCGGAGATGGCCGGGAAGAGATTCTGGATTGCCTTGACTATATTCAAGAACTTCCGGAACCAGACGGAGATCGCATCATATCAATCCCCCCTCCGTTAGTGTTGTTTGCTTATCGTTGTGGCATATATGAAGTCTTATTCTACGTAGACTGGCTTCCTGCTACAAGAGAGGCTCGGATTCAAGTGTTGGCTATTGCATAATCTAATCGTAATTGATATTGCGGTTAGAGTGGCTTTCTGAGATGGCCGTATATCTCAAAATAGAGGCGAGGATCGAGCAGGGCGTCGACACCATCTGGAGAGGCTCGGCAAGCAACCCGCAAAGCCAGTTGGGGGTCACGAACGGGGGGGGGGCTTCATGGCGATCCCGAATACCTTTTCCGGCGATGCCCAACCCTTACCCCCTCACCGCCCGTGCCTTGGCGGACCACGCCGGATAGGTGACGCGCGCTCGTTGCCCGGTTGCAGCCTCGCTCTCTAGCCCGCCTCAGCCCCTTGCAGCGTTTCGCTCCGGGAGAACGCGACGGCGCACAGCCGGATAGTCGAGGACAACGTGCGAGACAGGATGCTGGCGGTGGCGGAGATGGTGCTGTGGGGATCGTGGGTGTGCGTTCGCTCGCATGGCCTACGTCGGTGTTCACTGTCGTATTCCTGGGCCTTCTCGTGCTGTCGGCGGCCTGTGAGGCGTGCCGGCGCTGTCGGCAGACGAGGGCCTGCGACGTTCCCGCGGTCGCGGGAACGACGGGAAAAACACGGGAGCGACGAAGGGGCGAGGTTCCTGCCTCCGCAGGAACGACGGGAAGCACGCGGGAGTGACGAGGGGGCGAGGTTCCTGCCTCCGCAGGAACGACGGGGGAGTGGGGTTAGCGGAACTGCCGGAGGAAGCGGACGTCGTTGGCGAGGAAGTGGCGGACGTCGTTGATGCCGTACTTGAGCATGGCGATGCGCTCCGGCCCCATGCCGAACGCGAAGCCGGTGTAGACGTCCGGGTCGTAGCCGGCGGCGCGCAGGACGTTGGGGTGCACCATGCCCGCGCCGAGGATCTCCAGCCAGTCGCCGCGCCACTCGATGGCCATGTCGACGCCGGGCTCGACGAACGGGAAGTAGTCGCAGCGGAAGCGGACGCGGGTGTCCGGCCCGAACATCTGGCGTGCGAACTGGAAGAGCGTGTGCTTGAGGTTGGCGAATGTGATGCCTCTGTCCACGGCCAGCCCCTCGATCTGGTGGAACTGCGACTCGTGCGTGGCGTCAGTCGCCTCGTAGCGGTAGCACTTGCCGGGGACGATGACGCGGATGGGGGGCTGGTGGGCCTCCATGATGCGCGCCTGCATGGGAGAGGTGTGGGTGCGCAGGAGGGTCGTGAAGCCGCCGTCCGGGTCGCGGTTCGCGTCGAGCCAGAAGGTGTCGAACATGTCGCGGGCGGGGTGGTCCTTCGGGATGTTGAGCATCTCGAAGTTGTAGCGGTCCCACTCGACCTCCGGCCCCTCGGCGACCTGGAAGCCCATGCCGCGGAAGATGGCCTCGATCTCTCGCATGACGATGGTGGAGGGGTGGTAGCGCCCATTGGGGGCGGGCCTGCCGGGAAGCGTGACGTCGATGGCGTCCGCGCCGAGTCCCTCTGCGAGCGCGGCCTCGATCTGGGCGCGGCGGTCGGCGAAGCGGTGCTCCAGGACGGCTTTCGCCTCGTTGGCGGCTGCACCGGCGTCGCGGCGCTCCTCCGGCGGGAGCTGAGCGAGACCTCGGAGGACCTGCGTCATCCTGCCGGAGCGGCCGAGGTACTCGACACGCCACGCTTTGAGCGCGTCCGACGAGTCAGCGCGTTCGAGGGCGTCGAGGGCCGCGTCGCGGACGAATGCGGCGTCCTGGGGTGGCGCGTCAGTCATGGCACGTCAGTATACAGGGCGGGCCGGGTTACTCGTAACCTGCGCAGGTTTGGGGGGGGTGTTTTGTGCGGGAACTAGCCTACGAAGGCTTCTATAATCGAGGTGCGCGGTCATAGCCGCGCGGAATACACGCAGGAGGCCGCACCCGATGTATCCACTCACGTTCAACGTCGATTACCCGGAAGGCTCGAGGAACAGGCTGACCACGCTGTTCCGGTTGATACTCATGATCCCCATCGCGATAGTGATCGGGTTGCTGATCCCCATGGCCGGACCGGCTATCGTGCTCATGTTGCTGTTCCGCGGGAAGTACCCTCGCTGGTGGTTCGACTTCAACCTCGAATGGCTGCGGTTCAACGCCCGCGTGGACGCCTATCTGCTGCTCCTGCGCGACGAGTACCCGTCCACGGACGAGGAGCAAGCCGTGCACCTGGACATCGTGTACCCGGAGCCGGGCAGCCTCAACCGCTTCCTTCCGCTCATCAAGTGGCTGCTGGCGCTGCCGCACTGGATCGTCATCTACGTCCTCGGCATCATCGCGCTGGTGGTGACAGTCATCGGTTGGCTGCTCATCATCGTCACGGGCTCCTACCCGCGAGCCATGTTCGACTTCGTGGTGGGAGTGACACGATGGACGCTGCGCGTAGAGGCGTATGCGGTGGGGCTGTTCACCGACCAGTACCCGCCCTTCAGGCTTGGCGAGTAGAACGGTCAGGGCGCGCATGCGGCTGTTCACGATCGGGTACTCGAAACGGAGCCTGGACGAGTTCATCGGCATGCTGCGCGAGCACGAGGTACCGGCGCTGGGGGACGTGCGGATGTGGGCGGGCAGCAGGTTCAAGCCGGAGTTCTCCAAGAACCGCCTCGCGGCTGCACTCGAAGAGTCCGGCATCACATACGTCCACCTGAAAGCGCTGGGGAACGAGGGGAAGTTCACGGGAGCAGGCAGGGTGGTCCTGCACGATCCGGAGGAGGGCTTCGCTGCACTCACCGCGTTGTTGGAACGCAACGGAGCGGTTGCCATCATGTGCCTGGAGCGGAATGCGAACGAGTGCCACCGCATGAACGTCGCGGTCGAGATGGCGAGACGTATGCCAGAGCTGGAGGTGGCGCACTTAGGTATGCCGGAGGCGTCGGGGCACAGTCCTCTGCTGTAGTCGTTGGCTGCGTGCATAGGAAGAGCCCCCGCTAACGTCCACGGGGGCTCTTCTTATCGGGGCCTTCCCCCGTACCACCACCGAGTACCCTCTCCCCAACCCTCTCCCCTTGTAGGGAGAGGGGGTAAGCGGTGGTTACGCCGCGGGGTCGGGGGCCGGAGTCTCATCCGAGACGTGGAGAGTGAGGCGCTTCGCTTTGCTGCCCTCCGCCTTGGGGAACCGGACGGTCACGACCCCGTGCTCGTACGAGGACGCTGCGTTGTCCAAGTCCACGCTCTCCGGCAGGCGGACGGAGCGGCGGAAGGAGCCGGTGCGGCGCTCGCGCAGGAGGTAGCCGCCGTCCTCGTGCTCTCCCTCGGACGTGGTACTGCCCTCAATCGTGAGGACGCCGTCCTCAATCGTGAGGGCGATGTCGGAAGGCGCGACGCCCGGCAGTGCGCCTCGAACGACGAAGTCGTCGCCGTTGCGCTCAACGTCGAGGGGGATCGCCCAGCCTCCAGCGTAGGAGTAGTGGTAGGGTACGCCGAAGTGGCGGTGCATGTGCTCGAACCTGCGCAGGTCTCGGAATGGGGTCCAACGTTCGATAGCCATGAGTAGCCTCCTTGTTCGTGTGCGAACCTCTGTCCTGTAGAGGCTCGCCTGACTTGATATGAACTGTATCAAAGTATGGGTCATGTGTCAATAGGTCTGCTACAAGGTGTATCAAATCTGTTGGAAGGATCCAAATGGACGCCTGCCCTGTCCGCAGCAGGTGCGGGAGTGGTCGAAAGCGGGCCGCATCCGTCAGTATCAATAGGCGGTGGCGGAGGGCCGGAGCGTTGCGGGCGCGTCGCGGCGTAGGCCATAATGGACTCATCCATCCAGTGTGCCGCTGGTCAACGAGGGGAGCGCAACCATCATGCTGAGATTCGCCGAGGAGATCATCCTTCTGCTGCTGGACGACGAGGACGGATCGTTCTCTCATGTTCCCAGACTGGCTTTGAACTACGCTCTTGCGGGCGGCGTTCTCATGGACCTGGCGATGGAGAACCGCATCGACACCGACGTCGAGAGCCTTACCCTGATCGACGGCACGCCGACGGGCGACAGTCTGCTCGACTCCACGCTGGCCGACATCCAGACGGTGGAGGAGCGCAATCTCAGTTTCTGGGTGGAGCGAACGGCCCACAACGGCGATGCGATCCGTGAGGAAGCGCTCTCGCGGCTGGTGAGCGCCGGCATCCTGGAGGAACGGGACGAACGGTTCCTGTGGGTGTTCAAGACCCGCCGCTACCCTTCCCTGCACGGCGAGGAAGAGCGCGAAGTGAAGCTGCGGATCATGGAAGTGCTCTTCAGCGACGAGATCCCCGACCCGCGCGACGTAATGCTCATCTGTCTGGCGGAGGCGTGCGGGATCCTATCGCGGCTGGTTTCCCGGGAGGAACTCGATCGGGCGTCGGCGCGCATCGAACAGGTGCGGAAGCTTGACCTCATCGGCCAGGCGATGTCCCAGGCAATCACGGACATCGAGCTGTCGGTCATCGCGCTGGCGCAGCCGCACCTCTACTAGTCGGCGTACTCCCCCAATAGCGTCTTGGCGCAGCGCCCGCCCCCGCGGGCGCTGTTCGTTCTTCTAGCTCTTCCCTGCCGCCTTCCACATGCGAAGGCCCATCACTGCGGCAACCATGATGACGAGGGTGTCGACGTAGATCCAGAGCGAGCCCGTGTTGGAGAGCCCGGACCTGCCCCACGCGAGATCGTTCAGGTACGCCGACCACTGGAAGCCGTAACCGACGAACAGGACAGCCGCGGCGTAGAAGTGGATGTTCACGTCCAGGAAGCGCACCATGTCGCCCGCGTTCTCGCTGTCGGCGTCGAACCGCCGCTTGAAGCCGTATGCAGCAGCCAGCGAGATGACGACGGCGGGGGCCATCAGCCAGCTCAGGAGCTCCCAGTCCGGCTGCGGCACGTCGAACACCGATTTCACGGTTACCGCCAAGGCTACGAGCATGTTGTATGCGGCAAGCAGTCTTATGAACAGCCGCATCGGTCAACGTTCCTCAGCGCCGCTTCGCCGCCACATCCGTACACCGGCGGCGGCGAGGACCACCGGCAGGACCATGTTGATGGAGCTCCAGACCAGCAGGTCCTGTTCGCCTCCCCTGAGCAGGGACGGCCAGACACGGAAGAAGATCAGCGCCAATCCGAGCAGCGCGTAGAAGAGCGCGTTGACGGAAAGGTGCTCCCTGAGTGCACCGCCGGGGCCGAGTTGCCGCTTTCGGGCGAACGTGCTGGCCAGCGCGATGAGGATGGCAGCCGCCATGAACCAGTGCAGGACCTCCCATGCGGGATACGGCTCGACGGGATAGGGCTGATCGGCGCCGGAGTACTGCCACGAGACGGCGATGAAGTAGACGGCAACCGCAAGGCCCGTCAGCATCAGATACAGGGCAACGAGGCGCGTTCCCATGACGTGTGCGATCCTCCGTGACCACCGTGTAGCCGGCGATGCTCTACTAGCCCTGCATCGGCCAGCGACCGTTCCACATCCGCACGCCAATCATGCCGGTGACGACGATGTAGAGCGTGTCGATGTATGCCCACATGGAGCCGATGGAGGTCTCTTCTCCGTCCACCAGCACCTGCACGTGGTCGTTCAACTCCGATGACCACTGGAATCCGAAGGCGATGAGCAGGGCGACGGCAGCGTAGAACGGCACGTTCACATCCAGGAATCGTCGCAGGTCCGGCTCGGCACCGCTCTCCGCTTCCAGTGCGCGCTTGCAGTTGATCGCTCCGCCCAGCGTGATGATGACGCCCGCAGCCATGAGCCAATTCATGACCGACCACAAAGGTTGTTCGATGTCGAAGATGAACTTGACGGCCACGAGCAGGGCCACCAACACCGTGTAAGCGGAGAGCACCTTCAGGACTATAGCCATGGTCGTATCTCCTCTGTGCGTTCGGAACTTCGCACATGTCCCAAGGGCGGGGAACTACTCATTCGGTTCATGTGGAAGCTCGCCACAGCCGCCGTCCCGCAGCGATGAGCAGGAGCGGGAGGGCGACGTCTATGAAGTTCCAGATGAGCCAGTCCGCTTCCCCGCTTTCCCTCAGCAGGTGCGACCAATTCCAGAAGAAGAGGATTCCCACGCCGAGAGTGCCGTAGAAGACGGAGTTGACGGATATGTGCTCGAGCAGGCTCGTGCTGTCGCCGGAGTCGTGCCGTCGTTTGTGGACGAATGTGCTGATGAGCGCGATGACGATGGCGACCGCCATGAACCAGTCCAGCATCTCCCAGAGAGGATACGGCTCATCTCCGCCCGGGTGGTACCAGGGCACGATAATGAAGTGCACGGCGACGGCGAGGCCCACAAGCATGAGATAAAGGGAGATGAGACGTGTTCCGAGCATCGGCGACCTCCTTGCGTCCGGCGACGCGGAGGAGGCACTCCGTGCGGCGCCGGACTGCGTATGACCAGCATAAGCCTCGCCATGGAGTGCATTCCATAAGTTCCACGTCCGTTTTCGTTCAGGTGGCAGCCGTCTGTCATATCGCATGCCTGCGCCATGCGCACCTTTACGCTTGCAATGTGCAGAGTGTATGCTGTGTCGCTGGAATCGCCGCGTGAAGCGGCGTTTCCTACTCTGATGGATAGGAAGGAATGCGATAGCCAGGGAATACCGTGTAAACGAGCGCATCCGGGTGCCGCAGGTCCGGGTCATCGATGAGCGGGGCGAGCAGTTCGGAGTGATGACCATCACCGATGCTCTTGCTCTTGCGCGTGAGCACGACCTGGACCTGGTAGAGGTGGCGCCAAACTCCGACCCACCGGTCTGCCGGCTTCTGGACTACGGCAAGTTCCGCTACCTGCAGTCCACGAAAGAGCGCGAGATGCGCAGGTCCCACAAGAACGTGGGGCTGCGTGAGGTGCGCTTCCGCCCTCGCATCGGGCGGCATGACATCGAGGCGAAGGAACGCCTGGTGGTAAAGCTGCTGGACGAGGGCAACAAGGTGAAGGTGTCGGTGATGCACCGGGGGCGCGAGTTGGACCACCGGGAACTGTCTGTGGGTCTGCTGAAGCAGGTGCACGAGGCGGTGAAGGAGAGCGCGAAGTTGGAGCAGCCTCCCAAGCAGGAGGGGCGGTTCATCAGCATCGTGCTTGCTCCGGCCAAGACGGTGCCCGGTCGTTCGGAAGCAGTGGCAACGAAGGAGACCGAAGAAGATGCCGAAGATGAAGACGCATAAGGGCGCGGCACGGCGCTTCCGCGTGAGCGGATCAGGCAAACTGCTGCGCATGAAGCGGCATTCCAGCCACCTGCGCCGGAAGAAGCCGCGCTCCGTGACCCGCACCTACAGCGACACGGTCACGGCGAGTTCCGGCAGCCGCAAGCGGGTGATGAAGCTCGCCCCCTCGCTCAACAAGTAGGAGTTCTGACTATGGCACGCGTGAAGCGCGGGGTAACCGCGCACCGAAGACACAAGAAGGTGCTCCAGCTCACGAAAGGACATCGGGGCACCAAGCACGCTCTCTACCGCCGGGCACACGAGTCCATGCTCCATGCGCTGGCTTACTCCTACGCGCACAGGCGGGAGCGCAAGGGCGACATGCGCAGGCTGTGGGTCGTGCGTATCGGGGCTGCCGCCCGCGAGCACGGCGTCTCTTACTCGCAGTTCATGCACGGGCTGAAACTGGCGAACGTGGAGTTGGACCGCAAGGTGCTCGCCGACCTGGCGATGGCAGACCCTGACGCGTTCGGCCAACTCGCGGAGCAGGCCAAGGCGCAGGTCGCCACCGCTGCCTAGCGTCTCAGGCAAGCGCGCTCAGCGAACGTAGTTTCTTCCCGCTCACCTGCCCGGTTCGCCATGAGGGGCATCCCTGGCATCAGCGGCCTACGCCCCAGGGCGGAGGGGCCTGCCTCTCTGTACTCCCCCTCACGGCGCAGGCAGATATTGCCTTCCGTTGCGTGCATCCGAGGTGCGGCGCGTAGCGAGGGACCCACGAGGGACGCCCCTGGAGATCAGCCCAGACAAGTCGCGCAAGTAGTCTCGGTCAAGCGCGAGTGATCCCCTGCGCTCCTGCGTGGTCCAGGAGACGGCGCATCGTGCCGGGATTGAGGGACGGAGACCAGGCGGACGTGAGCCACAGGTCGGAAACCTGCTCGAATATCTCCGAGAGGCGTAGGGTATCTTCCGGAGTTGCGAGCAGTATCCGCACCACTGTCTCCAGCACGGGATGCTGCGGCGAGAGGTAGCCTTCCTGCCCTGCGCAATGCGCCTTGAAGAGCTTGTGCAGTTCCGCGTAGGTCAGTTCCTCAGGAGCGCCCTTGAGTTTCGCCTTGGCGGCCTCGCACAGCCGCGCTCCCAGCACGACGCCCACGGAGCGCCCCTGCCTCGCGATGAGTTCAGGGTTGAAGGTGTAACTGGGATTGTCGTCGTTCTCTTGGGAAGTGGCTTCAACCGGAGCCTTCGTCGTCATGCAGGTGCCTCTCAGTCTATGTGGTGTTCCGTAATGTCGAGCCGTTCAGTGAGGATGCCGGAGTGGTCCAGCCAGTCCAGCAGTTGCACGGGCGCGCGTTCGCCTGCCCGTCGCACGGGCATGTCCTCCGGGCAGATGGCGAGCCCCTGTGCGAGCCCCATCGAAGTGAGCAGGTTGGAGCCCTGCCCTCCCGTGAGACGCGCGTGCAGTCCGTCCTCGCGGCGTTCGAGCGTCACGCGAGCGTACACGCGGCGCTCGTCTGTGTTCAAGAGGTCGTCGTCCAGTGTGGCGCGCACCGTGGGCAGGGCCTCCGGTTCACGTCCCATCATCTTCGCGAGCGCGGGCCTGCCCAGTTCCACGAGCGCCACCAGCGCGCTGACCGGGTTGCCCGGCAGCCCGAGGTGCGGCACTTCCCGACCGTCCGGCGCACGCAACAGCCCGAACGCGATGGGGCGGGCGGGGCGCATCCGCACGGACCAAAAGTCGATGCTGCCCAGTTCTGCGAGCGTCTCCTTGACCATGTCGAACGCGCCTGCGCTCACTCCTGCGCTCGTGATGAGCAGGTCGGCTTCGAGTCCCTGCCGAATCTTCGCGCGCAGGTCGTCCATGTTGTCGCGGGCGATACCGAGCAGCACAGGCTCTGCTCCCCAGCGGCGCAAGGCCGCCGCCGTCCCGTAGCTGTTGCTGTCGAACAGCCGTCCGGGTTCGAGCGTCTCGCCGGGCGTCTGCACCTCGTCCCCCGTCGCGAGCACCGCGACGCGGGGCCTGCGCACGACGGGGGCGTCCGCGAAGCCGAACGAGGCGAGCAGGCCGATGGCGGGCGGGTCGAGCACGCGGCCCTTCTCCAGTATCAGTGCGCCCTTCGAGGCGTCCTCGCCCGCAGGACGCATGTGGTCTCCGAGGTGTGCGGCGTGGCGTATAGCGATGTACTTCAGCGCGAGCCCGGTGGCACGCCGCTCCACCTCGTCCGTGAACTCGTAGGGGACGATGGCGTCGGCGCCTTCGGGTGTGGGAGCGCCGGTCATGATGCGGACGGTCTCGCCTTCGTGCACGGTCGATGAGGGGAGTTGACCTGCCTGCACCTGTCCCACAATCTCCAGCGTGACGGGCGACGACTCCGACGCTCGGGCGACATCCGCGGCGCGCACCGCGTAGCCGTCCATCGCCGAGTTCGTCAGGGCGGGGATGTCGAACGGCGAGCGTACCTCCTCGGCGAGCGTGAGTCCGTCCGCGTCGAGGAGTGGGACCCGTTCGACCGGTAGTTCATGCACGAGGCGCAGCACGCGTTCGAGCGCGTCCTCCACGCTGAGCATGTCAGCGGTCCGTGGGTGGGCGTGGGAGTGCTCGTGTTGTGGTGCGTGAGACGGATGGCCCTCGTGCTCATGGCCGTGACCGTGATCATGATGCGCCTGCGGCGCACTGTGACCATGCCCATGGTCGTGGGCGTGCTCGTGCTCATGTCCGTGGTGGTGGCCGTGCTCTGTCATAGCGTCATGCCCTGAGTGCCGCGCCGGTCTCGCGCTCCATACGTGCGACGATGGAGGCGACGGCGTCGTTGACTTCGGCTGTTTCGAGCGTCTTGATCGGCGACTGGAACTCTACCTTGAACGCGAGCGACTTCTTGCCTTTCGGGAGCGGGTCACCCTCGAACAGGTCGAACAGCGTCGCGCGGACGACGAGCGGGCCGCTCTCGATGACTTCCTGTACCTGCCGCGCCGGTACGGCGGCGTCCAGCACAAGAGCGAGGTCGCGTACGGCGCTGGGGTACCGCGAGAACGCGGCGAACGAGGAGCGCATCGCCGGGACGTGCGGCGCGAGGAGCTGCAGGTCCAGCTCTATGAATGCTGCTTGAGCGGCGGGAATGTCGTACTGCGCCACGGCCTGCGGGCGCAACTCACCTACGACGCCAGCCTGTTGGCCGTTCACCAGCACGGCAGCGCCGCGTCCGGGGTGCAGCAGTGGGTCGTTCGTCCGCTCGAAAGTGGCGCTCAGTCCCACGCGCGCAAGCGCGCCTTCCACGACACCCTTGGCGTCGAAGAAGCCGAGCGGTCCCGCGTCCTGCTCCCAGAGCACGCTACCGCGCGGGCCTGCAAGGACAGCAACTGCCATCTCGCACTCGTCCGGCAGGTCGCTGTCCCGCGGGATGAACACACGTCCAACCTCGAACAAGGCCGCGCCGCCCTGCAGGCGCATCGCGCTCGCTGCGGCGCGAAGGAGGGCGGGACGGAGCGACGTGCGCAGGTATGCCTGCTCCTGGCTCATGGGATTCGCCGCGCCGAGCGGCGAAGCGCCGTCCGGCCGCGCGGCGTCCTCACCGCTCACGAGCGTGTGGAAGATGGTCTCCTGGAGTCCGAACGAGACCAGCGCGTCCCGCAACTCCTCCCGCAGCTCCCGCTCCGGCTGCAGGATGGCCTCCGGTATACGTCCGCCAAGCGGTTCGCCCTCAACGACGTCGTAGCCGATGATCCGCGCGACTTCCTCAACCACGTCCTCTTCTATGCCCACGTCCGTCCGCCAGTAGGGCGGCATGACAGCCATCGTGCCGTCGGCGCTCTGCTCGACGGTGAAGCCGAGCGAAGCGAGCACTCCCGACACCTGCTCGGTGGGGAAGTCCACGCCCAGTACGCGGCGCAGGCTCTCGTGGGAGAACGGGACGCGGGGTGGATCGCTCCTGCCGGGGAAGACGTCGTAGACGCCCTGCGCGGCCTCGCCTCCCGCTGTCTCCAGGATGAGCCGCGTCGCGCGACGGACCGCCCGCACCGCCAGTTCCGGGTTCAGCCCTTTCTCGAAGCGGAGTGAGGCGTCCGTACGCAGCTTCAGCGCGTTGGACGTGCGCCGCGTGTTTATGGCGTTGAACGTTGCCGACTCCAGCAGCACGTTCCGGGTGGCGTCCGTCATTTCGGAGTTCGCGCCGCCCATCACGCCGGCGAGTCCAATGGAGCGCTCCGGGTCGGCAATCATCAACATGGGCGCACGCAACTCGTGCTCCTGGCCGTCGAGGCTCGTGAAACGCTCGCCGTCCCCGGCGGGGCGGACGATTACCCTAGCGCCGCGCACGTCGTCCAGATCGAACGCGTGCAGTGGCTGGCCGTACTCCAGCATCACGTAGTTGGTCACATCCACCACGTTGTTGATGGAGCGGTGGCCCGCGTCCTGCAGCCGCTGGCGCAGCCAGTCCGGGGACGGCCCGATGCGCACGCCGCGTGCCAGCGTGCAGGTGTAGCGCGAGCAGAGGGCCGGGTCGGCAATCTCAATGCTGACGCTTTCCTCGATCGCGCCGCCGTTCTCGTCGTACGCGGCGGGAGGCTCGGCCACCTGCTCGCCCGTGATGGCGGCCGTCTCATGCGCGATGCCGAGCACGGAGAGACAGTCGCCCCGGTTCGGGGTGACCTCCACCTCCAGCGCGCCAGCCGAAGGGAGCACGGACGAGAGCGGTTCGCCGACCGGGCTTTCGTCCGGCAGTACGAGGATGCCTTCATGTTCGTCGCTCAGCCCCAGTTCGCGCTCCGAGCAGACCATGCCCGCGGACTCGACGCCGCGTATGACCGCAGCGGTCAGTTCCATCGGCTCGCCGGTCTTCCCGCTCGTGAGCACCGCGCCCACACGCGCGAACGCGATCTTCTGTCCCGCCGCGACGTTCGGCGCGCCGCACACGACTGTGGCCGTCTCGGCGCCGGTGTCCACGTCCGCCAGCCGCAGCCGGTCGGCGTTGGGGTGTGGGCGCACGTCGGCAACGTAGCCGACGACGACGTTCGCCCACCCGCCGCCCGGGCCGGGATCGTACGTGGTCTCCAGACCGGCCATGGTGAGGCGGTGGGCCAACTCCGGCGGGGGCATCCGCAAGGGGACGTACTCGGCGAGCCAAGACAGCGGAACTCTCATATGGAAGGGCAGGCTCCGAAGTAGTGCGTGACGTAAGTATAACGGCAGGGTGTCCAATCGGCAGGGGATATAATGGGAGAGTGCCATGCGGAAGGCATGGGCACATGGGGAGGAGGGTGTCGCATGATAGGTCCGAGTTCGATTGTCCGCATCTCTCTTGGTGTGTTGCTCCTGACGCTGCTTGCCGTCGTGGCCGGGTGCGGTGAGGAGGAAGGGGCGACACCTGCCGATGAACCAACCGCACCGCCCGCAGCGACGGCCACCGTCGCGCCTGCCGCATCCGATTCCGGGGCATCCGATGCTGCGGCATCCGATGCCGTGGCAGAACCCACGCCCAGGATGGCGGGATTCCAGCCGACCGGACGTACCGGCGGAGGGCTCGGGGACACCGCGCCGGAGTTCAAGGGCATATCGGAGTGGCTCAACAGCGGCGAGCTGAAGATGGAGGAGTTGCGCGGGGAGGTCGTCCTCATCGACTTCTGGACGTATACGTGCGTCAACTGCATCCGCACTATGCCGTATCTGCGGGAGTGGAACGAGAAGTACGCAGACCGCGGTCTCACGATGGTCGGCGTGCACACGCCGGAGTTCGACTTCGAAAAGATAACGGATAACGTTGCCGCGGCGAACGAGGAGCTGGGCGTCGTCTGGTCTGTCGCGCAGGACAACGACTTCGGCACGTGGCGGTCCTACAACAACCGCTTCTGGCCCGCGAAGTACCTGATAGACGCGAACGGCATCGTGCGGTACACCCACTTCGGCGAAGGCGCATACGACGAGACCGAGCACCACATCCGCGCGCTGCTGGAAGAGGCAGGCAACGACGTGTCTGACATCGCCGCCGGCGCGGACGCAGGGCCGATGTACGACCGGCGGGCGATCGGCACTTCTCAGGAGAACCAGCAGACACGCGAGATATACGGAGGGTGGGAGCGCAACTCTTTCCAACCGTACATCGCGCACGCGCAGTACTACGAGGGAGGGCCGCTCGCCACGCAGCTGTACCGGGACCCCGCCGAGCACTTCAATCATGCCCTCTTCCTCCACGGCTCCTGGCGGACAGATCTCGAAGCGATCTCCCACGGGCGAGAGACCGAGGACTACGAGGACTACATCGCGCTCCGCTTCTTCGCCCGGACCGTCAACATCGTCCTCGATCTCGAGGAAAGCGTGGAGCCCTTCGAGGTGGAGGTCACCATCGCTGAGAGCCTGCCCCCGGACGCTGAGTCCGGAGCGGAACTCGCGTATCGGCCGCTGACCGCTGACGAAGCGGGCGAGCACATCGTCATCGAGGGCGGGCGCAGCTACTTCGTCGTGGACGAGCCGGACCTGTACAACGTCATCTCGTTGCCGGAGTTCGGCGACGCCGAGCTGAAGTTCTCGTCGAACTCGCCGCATTTCGCGCTCTTCGCGCTCACGTTCGGCTCCTACGACGAGGTGTTCTAGGCATCCGGATGCGGAAGGTGCGCACGTATACCGCCGTCGTCGGTGCGCTCGCGGCAGCGTGCGTCGCGGTCGCATGCTCGCAGGAGTCTGCGCCGGCGCCCACGCCCTCGCCAGTGCTGCCCGCATTCGGGGCGTCCGGAGAGACGGGAGGCAAGGTTGGCGATAGCGCCTCCGAGTTCACCGGCATCGTGCAGTGGCTCAACAGCGAACCACTGACGATGGAGGAGTTACGTGGGAGGGTGGTGCTGGTGGACTTCTGGACGTACACCTGAATCAACTGCATACGTACCGTGCCGTACTTACAGGACTGGAACGCCAAATACGCCGGAGACGGTTTCACGATCGTCGGCGTGCATGCGCCGGAGTTCGAGTTCGAGAAATCGACCGAGAACGTGTTCGAGGCGGCGGCAGAGCTGGGGGTCATCTGGCCCATCGCACAGGACAACGACTTCCGGACGTGGCACTCCTACGACAACACCTACTGGCCCGCGAAGTACCTGGTGGACGCGAACGGCGTTATCCGCTACAGACACTTCGGCGAGGGCGCGTACGAGCAGACCGAGCACCACATACGCGCGCTGATGGAAGAGGGGGGCCACGACGTGCCGGACGTGACCATCGGCCGACAGGAGTCCTAGGACGATGCGACGCTCGCGCCTCCCTACAGTCATCCTCAGTGGACTCCTTGCCGTGCTGCTCGCTGCCGCCTGTTCTCCTGAGCCGACCCCCACCCCGGCTCCCACACCCACGCCGGAGATGCAGGAGTGGGAGCCGATCCTCGGCACGACGGTCCTGCGCACAGGAACGCAGCGCGTCGCGTTCCTGCTCGCATCCGGCTCCGCGCTCGTGCGCGTCCCTGAGGCGACCGTCACCACGACGTTCCTCGACGGCAGCGCCCAGGGTGAGACGGCGACGGCACAGTTCCACGAGTGGCCGTTCGGCACGCGCGGCTCCTACGTGACGCAGTTGACCTTCCCACAGGCGGGCACGTGGCGGCTCGACATCGAGGGACAAGGGGGCACAGCGAAACTGGACGTGGAGGTGGGCGAGACGTCGATCGTGCGCGATGTCGGGCAGATCGGCGTGTTCAGCAACACGAAGACCCTGGCAGGCGAAAGCGGAGATCTGAGCCGCATCACTTCCCACTACCGGCCCGACCCGGCCCTGTACGACATAAGCCTTGCGGAGTCTCTCTTCAACGGCAAGCCGACGGTTGTGGTGTTCGCGTCGCCCGCGTTCTGCACGACGGCGACGTGCGGCCCGCAGGTCGAGACCGTGACCGAGTTGCGCGAGGCGTACCCGGACGCTGCGGACTACATCCACGTCGAGGTGTACGACAACCCGGACGAGATACAAGGCGACCTTACCAAGGGAGTGCTCTCGCCGGTGCTGGCCGACTGGGGCATAGACCAGGTCCCGCACTACCAGAACGAGTCGTGGACGTTCGTGATCGGCGCCGACGCGCGTATCGCCGAGCGCTTCGAAGGCTACGCCGCGTTCGCGGAGCTGGAAGAAGCGCTGCAGGCCGTGCTGGCGGGCGCTTAGCCGCTACCGCTACCCTGGAATCGGCTGCCGGACACGGAAGTAGCATTTCAATGAGCATCCGGCTTGCGAAGTCAGACCAGGAGATTGCGTCATGCTTCGAACTGACGCACCAGTTACGTCCGCACCTTACTCCAGACACCTTCCTGTCCCGTGTTCGTACTCAGCAAGAGGCTGGCTATCTTCTGGCGTTTGTCGAGAGTCGGGGGTAGCCCGTGGCAGTAGCTGGCTTTCGGATACTCGAAACGCTGGGGTCCGGGCGCTTCCTCAATGTTGACGATCTGGTCACGCTCGTAGTGAGCGATCCAAGGGGCATGGCGCCCGTCTTCTCAAATGGCGGACCGGTTGCTCCGAGGCTGAGTCGTGTGGGCGGCTCGAGCTTGACTCAGCTATGCGTCGAAAGGATGCCCATCGATTCTACGAGCGGGAAGGGATGGAGAGCAGCGCGTATCGCTTCGCAATATCCCTGGGCGAGCCGAACACCACCCAGGCTTCACCTTGATGCTACCCCGAGCCGCGGTGATGGTAGCGGTGCAGGCTCCTCGACGCGGATCGCAGACGCGCCCCCAAGGCCAGGGCCTACGAGGCCGCGAGGCGTTCCAGCGGCGCTCTATGGGCCGAGGTTCTCAACGGCCTTGACGAACCGGCCTGCGTGCGAGCGCTCGGCGCGAGCGAGCGTCTCGAACCACTCGGCGAGCTCGTCGAAGCCCTCGTCACGCGCGGTACGCGCGAAGGCGGGGTACATCTCGGTGTAATCGTAGGTCTCGCCGGCGATGGCGGACTTGAGGTTGGCCTCGGTGTTGCCGATGGGCTCGCCGGTGGCGGGGTCGCCGGCCTCCTTCAGGAAGTCGAGGTGCCCAAAGGCGTGACCGGTCTCGGCCTCGGAGATGTCGCGGAAGAGGCCGCCGATCTCGGGGTATCCCTCGATGTCGGCTCGGCGTGCGAAATAGAGGTAGCGCCGGTTGGCCTCGGATTCACGGGCGAACGCCGCCTTCAGGTTCGCCTCACTCTGCGTGCCATGCAATCCGGCCATTTTCGTACATCTCCTCGAGTCGGGGTGGAGCCGCCGTGGACGAGCGTCTCCAGCACCGCCATACGGCTGGGCTGACGACTATAGGGTTGGTTCGGGCAAGGGTCAATCCCCATGAGGCGTGGGGGTGTCACTGCCGGTTTGCGGGTGTTTGGGCAAGGGGCATATCCTTCTCCCAAGGGCATGTTCGAGGGCTCTCGTTGGCCTGCCCTTCCACATCGGGACCGAGGAGTGTTGCCGTGAGCGTGCTGATGGAGCGTGACCCTGAGATCGCGGAGGCCATCCAGAAAGAGTCAGACCGGCAACGCCGGAACATCGTGCTGATCGCCTCGGAGAACTACGCCAGCCGAGCGGTGCTGGAGGCGCAGGGTTCCCCGTTGACGAACAAGTACGCGGAGGGCTACCCCGGACGCCGCTACTACGGATCATGCGAATTCGTGGACATCGCTGAGCAGCTTGCGATCGACCGGGCGAAGGAGCTCTTCGGGGCAGAGCACGCCAACGTGCAGCCCCACGCCGGAGCGACCGCAAACATGGAGGCGTACGCCGCCTTGTGCGATGTCGGCGACACGATCATGGGCCTACAGCTGGACCAAGGGGGGCACCTGACGCACGGCAGTCCCGTCAACTTCTCGGCCAAGCTCTACAATTTCGCCGCCTACGGCCTCGATCCTGAGACGGAGCAGTTGGACTACGACGTCATCGCGGCACAGGCGCGGGAGGTCAGGCCCAAGGTCATCGTGGCGGGGTACACGGCCTACCCGCGGGCGATAGATTTCGCGCGTTTCGCGGAGATCGCGGGGGAGGTCGGCGCCGTGCTGATGGTGGACATGGCGCACATAGCCGGGCTGGTCGCCGCGGGCGCGCACCCATCGCCGCTGCCGCATGCGACGGTCGTGACCAGCACAACGCACAAGTCGCTGCGCGGGCCGCGCGGGGCGTTCATCCTCTGCACGGAGGAGCACCGGCGGAACATAGACCGAGCGGTGTTCCCGTATGCGCAAGGCGGGCCGCTCATGCACGCGATAGCCGCGAAGGCGGTCTGCTTCGGCGAGGCGCTCCAACCGGAGTTCGCAGCCTACGGACATCAGATAGTGGAGAACGCGCGCGCCATGGCAGCGGCGTTGGAGGGCGAGGGTCTGCGTATCGTCTCCGGCGGCACGGACAACCACTTGATGCTGGTTGATCTGCGGCCCCTGGGCTGGACGGGACAGGAAGCCGAAGAGGCGCTCGGCAAAGTGCGTATCACGGTGAACAAGAACGCCATCCCGAACGACCCGCAGCCACCGCGCATCACGAGCGGCCTGCGGCTCGGCACGCCGGCTGTGACCGCGCGGGGCTTCGGAGTCGAGGAGTGCCAGAAGGTGGCGCAGCTCATCGTGCGGACGTTGAACAGCAACGACGATGCCGCGGCGCTCGGGGCCATCGCCGACGAGGTCGGCCAACTGACCGCAGGCTTCCCCGTGCCGGGGCTCGACGACTAGGCGCGGTTGCCGTTCTCGCAGGTGGGCGTGCTATAATCACGAGACGCGCGCGGAAAATGGCCGGTGGTTTTCGGTTCAGTCGCGGAAGACGTTTACGGAACGAGAGGGAGTGGGGAGTGCGTCAGTACGAGTTGGTGATGCTGGTCAATCCTGATGCCGATGAAGAACGGCTGGAGGCGGTCGTCGATCGCGTTCGGCGCATCGCGGCCGACCACGGCGGTGACGTCGTGAGCGAGAATAACTGGGGCAGGCGCAAGCTGGCTTACAAGATAGGGCGCTTCACCGAAGCCAACTATCACCTGGCAAACCTCGAAATGGAGGGCGCCGGGACCATGGTGCTGGAGAACTCTCTCAAGCTCACGGAGGACGTCATCAGGCACCTCCTCATTCGCCTGGACGAAGAGTAAGGGAGTGCTACGTTGGTAGGCCTCAACAGGATAATGGTGATCGGGAACGTGGGGACGGACCCGGAGATGCGTTACACGCCTTCCGGCGCGCCGGTGACTTCCTTCCGCATCGCCGTGAGCCGCGCGTACAACACGCGCGAAGGCGAGCGCCGCCAGGAGACCGAGTGGTTCACCGTCGTCGCGTGGAACGCTCTCGCGGAACAAGTGAACCAGTACCTCTCCAAGGGACGCAAGGCATACGTGGACGGCCGTCTACACAGCCATTCCTTCCAGGGAAATGACGGCCAGATGCGGTTCCGCAACGAGATCATCGCCGAGCGTGTGCTGTTCCTGGACAGGCCCGGTACGAGCGACGAAGGCGGAGAGTACAGCGGAGGGACATACGCACAGGGCGCGGGTGGAACGGACTACGGAGGGCACGACGTGCTCTCGCCGGACGACCTGCCCTTCTGAACGAGCACGCAGCGGGCGTAACAGGCCCGCACCGATGACAGAGGAGAGCACGTAGATGCAGAACATACGACGGCGGCGCCCCGGTGGGCGCCGGTACTTCCCCAGGCGGAAGGTCTGCTATTTCAGCGCCGAGAAGAAGACGCCGGACTACAAGGACGTTCCCGTCCTGCGCCGGTTCGTCTCCGAATGGGGAAAGATCGAGTCCAGCAGGCGTACGGGCACGCGGGCGCGCCACCAGCGCAAGCTGGCCGTTGCCATCAAGCGCGCCCGCTACCTTGCTCTCCTGCCCTACAGCGGCGGCCACAGCCTCATCGAGTTGACCCGTCCTGACCGCGGTCCGCGCCGGATGGGCCCGCGCGACGGCGGCCCCACACGCTACGGTCCCCGGCCCGACGGTCCCGCTGCCACTGCACCTGCCGCCGAGAGCGCCTCTGCCGGTGTCGCCGCCGCTCCCGCCGCCGCTCCCGCTGCTGACGCACCGGTTGCCGAAGCAGATGCTTCTGCGGATTCCCCCGTTGCTGACGCGCCGGTTGCCGAGGCGGATGCCTCTGCGGACGCTCCCGCTGCTGACGCACCGGTTGCCGAGGCGGATGCTTCTGCGGACGTCTCCGCTGCAGATGGACCGGCTGCCGAGGCTGACAGCACGGCTGAAGCAGCCGCAGGTCCGGCAGACTCCGAAGAGTAGTAAGCGCCTCCATGCGACAACGCCGCCGCGCGGAACGCCAGCATTCGGCACGCTCAACCTCTCCCCAGATCGCAGGCCGTCGCCTGAACGAACGGCAGCGCCAGCGGCTGCTCTACGTGGCCATCGCGGTCGTGCTGCTGGGGCTCGTCGCGTTGCTGGTGGTGGGTTGGTATCTGAACCAGTACCGGGTCCCGCGCAAGGTTGTGGCGGAGATCGACGGCGTGCAGTACCAGCTCAGAGATGTGCTGCCCTACGCGTTGCTTGATGCTTCGTTGAGCAATTCGTTCGTTCCCGACCAGGCCTTGAACAACCTCGTCGGCGACGGCATCATCGAGCGCAAGAGCAACGACATAGGCGCAGTGATCGACCCGGGCGCAGTGGACGTGGACATCGTGCAGTTGTTCGAGCCCCCATCTGAGGGCGAGGAAACCGAACCCCCGTCGAGCCTGAGCGAAGAAGGACGCCAGGTGTTCAAGCGCTTCCTCGATGCCTTCGGTGTCGCTGAAGATGACTATCGCGCCTGGCTCTCAGGCCAGTTGCGCCGGCAGGCTGCACTCGAGTTCTTCTCAGCCGAAGCGCCGGAGACAACGGAGCAGATATACGTTGAAGCGATCGTTACGGCTAATGTCACGACGGCGCGGGATGCGGTCTCCCGCCTCGAAGGAGGAGAGGGGTTCACTGACGTTGCCGAAGACCTCAATGAGTTTTTCCTGTTCTCGGATATGGCCACTGCCGGCTGGCTGCCTGAGGGGGTAGTGCAGGCGGACGTGAACGGCGTGCTGTTCAGGGAAGGTATCGAGCATGGGGAAGTGCAGGGGCCGCACATCATCAATATCGGAGCCATCGTCTTCCGCATTGCGGACGGCCCGTCTGACGAACCGCTGACCGGGTCTATGCGGAACCTGTGGGCGCAGAACGATTTCCAGCGGTGGATCGATGCGCAGGCCGTTGAACTGCAGTACTACTTCGATGCGAACGACGCCCAATGGCTGGTGGACCAGCTGGAGGACGGCTAATGAGCACGCGCGAGGCAGTAGGCGTTGCGCTCCTTGGTGTGGGCACGGTCGGGACCAGCGTCGCGCAGACGCTCACTGCCAGGGCCGACGCGCTGGCGCGCTACGCGGGGCGTCCGCTCCGGCTGACCGGCGTGCTGGTGCGCGACACGGCGAAGCCCAGGCCGGCGCTGCCGCCGGGCGTACGCCTTACCAGCGACCCCGCCGCGCTGCCTGCCGCCGATGACGTGGACATCGTCGTCGAAGTGATGGGAGGAGAGCAGCCCGCACTTGGCTGCATCGAGTTGGCGCTGCGCTCGGGCAAGCACGTCGTGACCGCCAATAAGCAGGCGATGGCGCTGCACGGGCCGGAGTTGCTCGCACTCGCGAGGGAGCATGGAGTGACGCTGGCGTTCGAGGCGAGCGTCGGTGGGGGCATCCCCATCATTGGTCCGTTGGTACGCGACCTCGCGGGCAACCAGGTGACCGCGGTTAATGCGGTCATCAACGGAACGACGAACTATATACTCACCCGCATGGCGCAGGACGGCGCGTCGTATGAGGATGCGCTCGGTGAGGCGCAGCGAAACGGCTACGCCGAGCCTGACCCGTCCGACGATGTTGACGGTAAGGACGCGGCCTATAAGCTCGCGATACTGAGCACACTGGCGTTCCGCTGTACCGTCCGGGAGCCGGACGTGTACAGGGAAGGCATACGCGGGCTGGATGCGGTGGATTTCGCGTACGCGCGCGAGTTGGGCTACGTGCTCAAGCTGCTGGCCGCGAGCCGTCTGCAGGACGGCGCGGTGCAGGCACGCGTCCATCCGGCGTTCCTGCCGGAGCGGCACCCGCTCGCGAAAGTGGACGGCGTCTACAACGCCGTGGAACTGGAGGGCGACCTCGTCGGCTGGGCGATGTTCCAAGGGCCAGGGGCAGGCGCTTCTCCCACTGCCTCTGCCATCATCGGGGACGTGCTCTCCATCGTGCGGGCTTCCACGTCCGGCGGCGCGCTGCCCGGATACCCTGACGTGCGGGAGCGGATCCCCGTCCTGCCTGTGGCTGAACTGGAGACGAAGTACTATCTTCGACTGCGGGCGTACGACCAGCCCGGCGTGATGGCACAGATTACGGGGGTGTTGGGAGAGATGGGCGTCAGCCTTGCCTCCATCATCCAGAAGGAAGTGCCGGAGGATGCCGATACGCCTGCTGAGGTCGTGATCATCACCCACAAAGCGCGGGAGTCTGCGGTGCAGGATGCTGCGCGTAGACTGGAGGCGCTGCCGGTGGTCTACGGCGCACCGAAACTCGTGCGCATCGAGGACGGCTCCGCCTAGGTCCGGGAGCATGGAGGAAGCGTGAGCGAAGGAGTGCTGAAGCGTTACGCGAGCCGCCTGCCGCTGACGGCGGCAACTCCTTCGCTGACCATCGGCGAAGGGAGCACGCCGCTCGTGCGCTCACGGAACCTGGAACGGGAGTTCGGGGTCGGGGCGCTCTACTTCAAACTGGAAGGCTGCAATCCCACAGGTTCGTTCAAGGACAGGGGGATGGTCGTCGCCGTGGTGAAGGCGATGGAGGAGGGGACGACGCGCCTGCTCTGCGCGTCCACGGGCAATACGAGCGCGTCAGCGTCCGCGTTCGGGGCTGCGGCGGGGCTGGAGACGGTGGTCCTCGTGCCGGAAGGCAGTGTCGCTCCCGGCAAGATGAGCCAGGCCATCGCCTATGGCGCGCGCATCGTCACGATCCAGGGGAACTTCGACGACGCACTCCGCATCGCGCGCGAACTAGCCGCGTACGAGGAGCGTTTCGCACTGGTCAACTCCGTGAACCCGAACCGCCTCGAAGGGCAGAAGACTGCCGCGTTCGAGATCGTCGACGATCTTGGCGACGCGCCGGACTACCTTTTCATTCCCGTGGGGAACGCGGGCAACATAACGGCTTACTGGAGAGGGTTCGTCGAGTATCACCAGGCGGGGTTCGCGACACGACGTCCACGCATGATGGGGACGGAGGCTGCCGGGGCCGCTCCCATCGTCAACGGCGCCCCGGTACTGAAACCAGAGACGATCGCCTCCGCGATACGCATCGGCAATCCTGCGAACTGGGTAGGGGCTGTCGCGGCGCGCGACGAGTCCGGCGGAACGATCGAGGCGGTGAGCGACGACGAGATACTCGAAGCGTACGGCCTGCTCCCCAGCATGGAGGGCATTTTTTGTGAACCTGCGTCCGCTGCAGGAGTCGCGGGACTCATAAAGCAGGGGCGCGCGGGCGCCGACTTTTCCTCGGCGACGGTGGTGTGCATCATCACCGGCACGGGGCTGAAGGACACCCCGGTAGCGGAACGGCTCGCGATACGCCCGACCGAAACCGCGCCGCCGGACGTGCGCGAGGTTGCCAGGGTCATCAAACAGGGCTGAGGAGGAGACGTTGACGATAGACTCGGCCCGAGTGGAGCGCGCCGTTCGCGAGTTGCTGCTCGCCATAGGCGAGGACCCGGAGCGCGAAGGACTGCGCGACACGCCGAACCGCGTCGCCCGGATGTACGAGGAGGTCACGGGAGGCATCGACCAGAATGCGAAAGAAGTGCTCTCCGTCCAGTTTGGCGAGGCGCATCAGGAGATGGTGCTGATGCGCGACATGCCGTTCTACTCGCTCTGCGAGCACCACCTCCTCCCCTTCTTCGGAACAGTGCACGTCGCCTACATCCCCCACGGGAAGATCGTTGGCATCAGCAAATTGGCGCGCGCGGTGGATATCTTCGCGAAGCGCCCGCAAGTGCAGGAGCGCCTCACCTCACAGATAGCGGATGCCATCATGGAGACTGTCGAACCGTCAGGCGCGGCGGTGGTGATGCGGGCCGAGCATTTGTGCATGTCCATGCGTGGCGTGCGCAAGCCAGGCACGTCGATCGTTACGTCCGCGCTGCGAGGCGTTTTCGAGTCAAACGAGGCGACCCGCGCGGAGGCGTTGAGCCTGCTGCGGGAGGGGCTGCATTGATCTGCGCCGAGGCAACGAGATCGTTCGCGCCGGTCCGTGGGGTCTGGCGCGAGCTGCTGGAACGTTTGCCTTGGAGCAGTATCTTCATGACACCGGAATGGCAGGAGGCTTGGTGGGACGAGTTCGGCCACAACGACGAACTGCGGCTCGTCATTGTCGGTCCGGCGGATGCTCCGCTGGGACTTGCGCCGCTTCAACTCAGTGGTGGCCGCATAACCTTCATCGGCGGCACGGACCTATTCGACTATCACGATTTCATCTCAGTGGACCCCGAATTCCACTTCACACTCTTCGACTGCCTGGAGAGCGAGCCGTGGAGCGTGATGGAGCTGTCGTCTGTGCCGGAGTGGTCGCCGACGTTCACCCTGCTCCCGCAGGCGGCCCGCGAGCGCGGCTATTTTGTGACGGTCGAGGAAGAGGACGTGGTGCCTGGCGTGACGCTGCCGGAGTCCTGGGACGCCTACCTCGCGGGCTTGCGTAAGAAGGACCGGCACGAGCTGCGGCGCAAGCTGCGGCGCCTCGAGGCCGCGGGCCCTGTCCGTGTGCGTCTAGCCGACGAGGCGACACTCGAACGCGACCTCGTGCTCTTTCGGGAAGTGATGGCGGAGAGCAGGGAAGAGAAGAGCGAGTTCCTCAGCCCGGAACGCGAGGCGTTCTTCCAGCGTGTGACTGGGCCGCATGCACGAGGCGGGTTATCTGCGCCTCTTCCTGCTGGAGATAGGTGACGACTCCGCCGCCGCCGTCCTCTCATTCGACCACGCAGGCAGGCGGCTCCTCTACAACAGCGGCTACCGCCACACCTACGACCATCTGGCCGCCGGGCTCCTGCTCAAGGCGCTCTGCATCAAGGATGCGATAGAGAACGGACTGACCTACTTCGACCTGCTCAGGGGCGCGGAGCATTACAAGTACCACCTTGGCGCGGTAGACGGGCGCATCCATCGCATCGTCGTGACGCGCTAGCCGGCGGACCATGAGCGCTGTGCGCGTTGCCTGCGTTTCCGCTCACGGCTGTCCGCTCGCCGCTCCTGGCGCGGGGACGGCGGGTGGGATGAGCGTCTTCCTGCGCAACATGACCCAGGCGCTCGCCATTGCGGGCGTGCAGGTGGACATCTACGCCGCTTCCCACGGGCCGTGCCCGGCTCCCGGTGAACCGGAGCCGCCCCACCTGACCCATGTCGGCGCCGAAGGCGCACCGGGATTCGCCGATGCCCTGATCGGCGCCGTCGAAGCGAGTGGTGCGGACTACGCTCTGGTCCACAGCCACTACTGGACCTCGGCTGGGCCGGGTCTGCGGCTCGCGGAGCGGCTCGGCGTGCCGCACGTCTTCACCGGTCACACCATCGCTGCTATCAAGGAGCGCGCGGGAGGTGCGGCAGAGCCTGACGCCCGCAAGGCTGCGGAGATCGTTGCGACAGAACGGTCGCACGCTGTGGTCACGTTCACGGAAGAGGAGTCCGCGTTGCTCCACGGTCTGCTGGGGCTCGCGCCTCATCGAGCGCACGTTGTTCCTATGGGCGTGGACACGGCATTGTTCAGTCCGCGGCCGCGTTCAGGGGCGCGGTCTGCGCTCGGCATCAGCGGCCACGAGCGCGTCGTGCTCTCCGTGGGCCGCATCGAGCCGTACAAGGGAACGAACGTGCTCGTGCGGGCGCTATCGCTCCTCCACGACCTGCGCGATGTCCGCCTGCTTGTCGTCGGGGGCAGAGAAGGCGAGCCGGGCGTCGAGTGGCTGCGAGAGACGGCGCTGTCGAGCGGTGTGAGCGGCCTGCTGGACTGGCGCGCCGCGGTCCCGCAGCATGAACTGCCCGCCTACTACGCAGCCGCCGACGTGTGCGCAGTGCCGTCGCTGCACGAGACGTTCGGGCTCACGACGCTGGAGGCGATGGCATGCGGCACGCCGGTCGTGGCGTCCCGCGCGGGCGGCATGCGCGAACTCGTGCGCCACAACGAGACCGGTCTGCTCTGCGAACCCGCTGATGCTGCCGCGCTCGCGGAGGCGCTCGATGCGGTGTTGAGGGAGCCGCAGCGCGCGGGGCGCATGGGCGAGGCAGGCGCGTCGCGGGCCCGGCTGTTCACGTGGGACGCATCCGCCGTTCGCCTCGCGGCGGTCTACGCCGACGTGGCCTTGGCTGGCGCATAACAGAGACATGGAAGCGGCCAACCAGACGCTGCCAGGGAGTATCCTGCACACGCCATGACCCAGAAATATCCTGACCGGCTCAGCTTACCCATGCGCTCGCACGCACCAAGGAGCACGCGTGGTGAAGCGGGGCGGATGACGGACGGGCCTACTTGGAGGCCGACGGACACGAGTGACAACGAAGAAGGGGCAGCATGGAACGTGACCTGTTGAAGAGGACCGTACTCGTACTGCTCGCAGGGCTCGCGGCAACAGCTGCAGCGGGGTGTGGGGGCGACGACCTGGACAAGGTTGTCATCGGCCCTGACGACCCGGTGGAGGTCCGCACGCTGCTCTCGCTTACCGGCGCATCGTCGCTCGGCGAGTCGCTGCGGGCCAGCGTTGAGATGGCCGTCGGCGACTTCGGCCGCATCCACGGCCACGAGGTCGAGCTCGGGGTTACTCTGGACAGCATGTGCTCGCCGGATGGCGGACGCACAGGAGCTGAGCAGATCGCCGCCGAACCGCAGGTGCTCGGCGTGATTGGTACGTCGTGTTCGGCGGCGGCGGTGGCGGCCTCACCGGTGATCAGCGCGGCGGGGCTCGTGATGATTGCGCCGTCCAATACCTCGCCGGTGCTCACCTCGGACCTGCGCGGCAACGCAGGCTCGAACTATCACCCCGGCTACTTCCGCGTCGCCAACAATGACCTCTACCAAGCACAAGCAGTCGCCGGTTTCGTTTACGACGAGCTTGGTCTGCGCCGGATGGTCACGATGCACGACGGCGACCCGTACACGACCGCCCTCGCGAGCGCGTTCGAGGGCGCGTTCACCGGACGTGGCGGCGACGTGGCGCACATCGGCGCAATCGACAAGGGCCAGACCGATATGGCGGACGTCCTGGCAGAGTTCGCCGCCGTGGGGCCGGACGGCATCTTCTTCCCGCTCTTCCGCACGGAGGGCGCGCACTTCATCCGGCAGGTGCGGGAGTTCGGTGGCCTGGAGGACGTGACGCTCATCTCAGGCACCGCTGCCCTCGTTGCGGAGTTCCTCGCCCTGCCGCAGACGGAAGGCATCTATTTCGCAGGGCCGCCGTCTCACGTCGGGAGCAACTTCAACATCGCGACCGGCAGGACCGCGGACGAGGCGCTCGCCGCGTTCGAGGCGGGTTACGGTGACCTCGCCCGCATCACGCCCTACTGGGCGCATGCCTACGACGCCACGACCCTGCTGCTCTCCGCCATCAGGCGCGCCGCCGTCCCCGACGACGACAACTTCTTCACTCGCTTGATCGGCGCTGCCGAGCGAGGGACGCTGCGCGTCAGCCGCAGTGCGCTTCGGGAGGCTGTCAGGGAAGTATCCAACGACCGGTCGCTCTTCTACGGCGCCGAGGAGGAGGGCTTCCCCGGCCTTACGGGCGCGCTCTCCTGTGACGGGTTCGGCGACTGCGCCCAAGGGATACAGGTCATCTACCACCACACCGATGCGAGCGTGACGGATCCAGGCGAACTGCCGGTAATCTACCGGGTCGTGCCGTGACCGCGACCAGGAGCGAAGGGTAGCGCGCGCATGGCGGCGCAGGCGGTCCTCATCGCCGTGCTCATCGTGTTCGCGGCAGCAGCGGCCATCCCGTACGTATGGCTGGAGCGCAACCGCTGGCGACCGAGGCGGGAGGCCGGTGCGCTCGTCCTCGGCGGCGCCGTGCTCGGCGGGGGGCAGGGGACTATCGCCTTCGGCATATTTGCCACCGCCGTCAGAGAACTGGACCCCTGGTGGTTCCTCATGTTGCCGCTGTTCATCGTCGCGGCGGCACTCCTCGCGCTCTTGGCCGCGTTCCGCTTGGACGGGTGGGCCCGGCGAGGGCTGCTGCTGGCGGCGGCGGCAATCTCCGGCACCGGGTCGCTCGCCGGTGGGCTTTTCGTGCTGGCCGGGTTCGCGGCACTCCTGGCGGCGGTCTGCTATCTGCTCGCCATCGCCGACAGACCACGCGAGTTCCTGCGCAGGCTCGACCCGCGCGATTGACGTCCCCTGGGTGGTGCGCATCCATGCAGCATAGAGCGTCGATCCTTGGTAGAGTAGCCATGATTGCTGGCCGGTGCCGCGCCTGAACAGGGGGTGCTCATGAATGTGGACTCTGTTTTCCCCAACGGGCTGTACCTGGTCCACGCTCTAGACTTGCTGTGGCCCGTGACGGTCTACGTCCTCGGCATGAGCGTGTACGCCGTCTTCATATTCAGGTTCTACCGGTCCGTCGCCTCCAGGGATATGTTCGCCCTGGACCTGTCCAGGTACGAAGAGTCACGCCTTAGGCTGGTACGGCGCGTCCTGGGCGTGGTTATGTACGTGACCAAGTACCTGATCCTGTTCCCGGCGTTCGCGTTCATCTGGTTCACCGTGCTCACGCTGATCCTCACCTTCCTGTCCAGGGACCGTCCATTCGCTGACATCCTGCTGATCGCGCTGGCAACCGTAAGCGCCATCCGGGTGACGTCCTACTATGACGAAGACCTCTCGCGGGACCTGGCGAAGATACTGCCGTTCGCGGTGTTGGCAATCTTCCTGATCGATGCGTCCTTCTTTGAAGTAGGTGAGTCGCTGTCGGTACTGGAGCGGGCCAACGACCATCGAGAGATCATCCTGTACTACCTGCTGTTCTTGGTAGTGCTCGAGTTTGCGTTGCGGCTGGTACGGGCGATTCTCAGGCTCGTATTGCGGCGGCGTAAGCCTGCGCCATCGGCGCCCGAGGCCGTCCATGCGGAGGATGCGCTTGGAACCCTACAGGGCGAAGAGCCAACATCGGCGGCAGGAGAAGAGGGTGCGGACGCTGCCGGAGACCCGCCTACCCGGACTCCAATCGAGTAACGCCCGCCTGCATGGAAGCACACGTCTTCCCGTCCCTGTCATATACTTTCGGCAGAGGAAGAGATGAGCGGCGTACGTGTACTACGGTTGCGGTTCCAGTACCCCAGGACGGAGAGTCCTGCTGTTGATATCGCGGACTTTGGAGTCGAAGCGGGGGAGTTCGTCGCTATCATGGGCGAGTCCGGATCGGGGAAGACGACCCTGCTGCGCCTGATCGCCGGCCTCGAACAGCAGAACCAGGGGGATATCTACATCGGCGGCGAGTACATGAATGATGTTCCGGTTGGCCGCAGGCCGGTCCAACTCATCTTCCAGAGCCTCGCACTCTGGCCGCACCTTCGGGTGGTGGAAGACCGAGGCTACTCCAATCTCACTTTGCCGCTGAAGGTCCGTCGCTGGACCGACGACCAGATCCGCGCGCGCGTGAGCGACGTGAGCCGCCGCGTCGGGCTCAGGGAGTACCTGTTTCCACGCAAACCTGACGAATTGTCGGGTGGCGAGCGCCAGCGCGTGGCGCTCGCGCGGGCGATGGTCACGGATGCGAAGACCTTCCTGATGGACGAGCCGCTGAGCAGCCTCGACCCGATCAGCAGGCCGAAGATGCGTACGGAGATCCGGCGGCTTCACGATGAGACAGGCTGCACGACGCTGTACGTGACGCACAGCATCTCCGACGCGCGCGCGATGGCGGACCGCATCGCCGTCATACGGGACGGCCGCATACTTCGCACCGGTACGTACCAGGAGCTCATTCAGGCCGCTGACGACGACTACGTCCGCCTCCTGCTCTCATCGTCCTAGACTGCGTCCCGCTTTGAGCAGTCGTGAACGTATGCGAAAACCAAAACTGCAGAAGGTGTTGCCCAAGAGAACGGCGAAGGACTCAGCTGTACCTGTGTCAGAGGAAACCCCTGAAGAAGCTCAACAGGACAGGCAACCAGCCGAAGGGCGGGACAAGGGCCTGGCCTCTGTCAGTGGAAAGCGAATAGTTGCCAAGACCAGCGCGGGTCTGAAGACTGCCTCTCAGAAGGCAAGGCGTAGCACGTCAGCTATCGGGGAATCCGCTAAGGGTGTTTCCTCCAATACCGCCCAGACCGTCCGAGCGTCTGCGAGGCGTGCCACCTCTGGTTCCCGATACGCCTTGGATAAGGCAACTGAGAAGGCTTTGGGTCTGGTCGGGTCCACACAGGCTCTGCTTGCGAGCAACCTGTCCAACGACCTCAACCAACTGATGCAGGACGCTGTTGACGGTGCTCCAACCATCTACGACCAAGCGATGGACGCTGCCTATATCGCCACTCATCAGGGAGGCGCCCAGCACCGGCTGTTCGACGGAGGCCACACGATCGCCGGGGCAGTGAGTGCCAACCACAGCGCTTCGGCGGACGACAGCATCATCCAGGAGGCGTTTGGCACGGTACAGGGCCTGCTCCGTGACGGGACTACGCCCATGGGGCTTCCGATAGTCACTTGGAGCGAAGCAACCTTTGACCGAGTGGCGGAAACCCTTCAGTCTCACCTTGAGATACCCAAGAGTTGGTTCTATGACCTCAACACCTTTGACGCAACTGAACTGCTCGGGGGGACAGTTGGCACGATTGCCTTGGCCTTGCACTGGAATCGCGCCGACACGGAGGATTTCGCCAGATTGGCAGGTGGGCTGGGGTTGTCCTCCGTCGCGGCTGCGAATCCCGCCCTTCTTGTTGTTGCGGTAGTGGCGCTGGCCAAAGCGTTCCACAAGGCACGGCAGACCGGCGACTACGAGGCCTTTGTCGACGGTCAGGCGAAGGGTCTGGTTGGCACTGGGAGCACGCTGGCGGCAGTCTCGCTCGTGGGGGTTGCCGGCGGGCCGGCAGGCGTCGCGCTTTTGGCCGGACTCACAGCTGGCGTCCTCGCTAACAGGGCTTCCAAGAACGTGAGCGTCATACAGCTGAGTGCTGTTGTCGCCAAGAATGCGCAGGTAGCAGCGCGTGAAGTGAAAGCAGCAGCATCACGGGGCATGAGCAGAAGTGGTACTGGGATTTCTGCTACTGCCCGCGAGCACTGAGGATCAGCATTTCCAAGATCTCGTGGGCGGAGATGGAGCCCCTGAATCCGCCAGTCTCGGAGTCGACGACGGGGAGGACGGAGAGGGAGTGCTCGGTCATGCGCTGCAGCGCGTCCTCCAGGAAGTCGTCGGAGTACGCGGTCGGCGTCTGCTGCCGCAGCATCTGGCTGAGCGGTGTGTGGTCCCACTCGGCGTGGGGCAGGTAGCGCAGCATGCTCACGGACACGATGCCTACCAGCGCCCCGTGTTCCACAACCACGTAGTCGTGCTGGTCCTGCAGCAGCCAGTCTTCCGCAAAGGTCTTGACCGTCTGCGAGGCCACTGGATGTGCGCGATAGGGGTCCAGCAGGTCGCGCACTCTGATCTCGTCCAGCACGAAGCGCTCGAACGACGGCGGGAGTTTGTCGAGGGAAAGCTCGCGCGTCGGGAGGGCCATTCGCCGCAGCGCGTAGCTGATGCCCATAGGCGTAAGCATGATGTAGGCCAGCATCACCAACACCAGCAGGGAGAAGATATCCTTGCCGATGGCGCCGCTGTGCAGCATGACCAGGAGCAGCGCGATCTCCGCGACACCCTTCGCCGTGAGGCCCACCGCCGTGGCGAAGGGGGCGTCGATTCGCGTGACGTAGGCGCTGAGGAAGGACGCGCCGACCTTGCCCGCGAGAGGGACGAGGGCCAGCGCCAGGACCGTCTCCAAGGGCAGCTTGGTAAAGTCCAGGCTGAAGTGGAGACCCGCGGAGGCGAAGAACAGCGGGACGAAGAAGCCCTCGGCGGCGCCGCGCATGCCGGGCATGATGTCGCGCCGCATCTGGTACGGCAGAAAGGAGAGGGCGGCCCCGAAGAGGAGCGCGCCCAGGGAGCCGTGCAGCCCCACCTTTTCGGCGGCGACGACGACGAGGAAGAGGCCGCCGAGGAGCATGCCGAGGGCGAACTGCGGCACGTGCAGCAGCCGGTGCATGAGACCGAGGAGATGCGGCAACAGCTTGCTGGCCACGAACCACGTGACGACGGCGAACCCGAGGATCTCGGCGATGATGATGGCCACCTTCATCGCGTCGAGGCCGCCGCCGTGCTCGTCCGACGAGAAGCGCTCGCTGATGGCGAAGCCTACGACGAAAAGGGCGATCAGCTCGACGATGATGACGGCGGTGAATATCTGCACGCCGACGGGCTCGCGCAGCCGGCCCTGGTCGATGAGCGCCTTCGCGACGACGCCCAGGCTGGAGAGGGAGAGCACGCCTGCGAGGCCGAGGGCCTCCGTGAAGCTGAGGCCCAGCTGGAGGTCGAAGAAGTAATCGGTCGTGACTGCGAGGGAGACGAGCATCGAGAGCGTCACGGCGAGCACGGCGGTGAAGAAGATCCGGCCGCGGATGGCGGCGACGAAGCCGGTGATGTCCAGCTCCTCCAGCCCGATGAGGAAGAAGAACATGAAGATGCCGATGCTGAGGATGAGCTCGACTTCCTTGCCGGTTTGGACGAGACCGGTCAGGGGGCCGAGTACCACGCCTGCGATGGCGTACGCGAAGATGGCGTTCAGGCCGAAGCGCTTGAAGACGCCCTCGAGGAGCTTGGCGGTGACGATGAGCACGCCAACGGAAAAGAGAGCTTCGTGGATCTCCACCCCGTCGTCCTCCCAGTCATCCCCGTTGTATGACGAGACTATCCGAGCGCCGCGGGAGCGCGGCCGGTTGAGGCCGTGGCAGCGCGCCGATACTAGCACCGGCTGCCGATGCGGACAAAGCCGGGAGGCGAGGCGAAGATGAACCACGGCCTCTGAAGCGGGAACTCGCCGCGAAGCACCGGGATGACCGCGAGGCCTACACCGACGCCAAGGCAGCCTTCATGGAGGGCATCATCGAGACTGCGATGGGCTAGTCTGCCCTCAGCACTGGGATGACCAGGAGCTCAGCGAGCCGTCCCATGTCGAGCACTGCCAACCAACGCGCCAGCAGAGTCTATTCAGTTCCTTGGTTAAAGACGGCATCCCTGTACGTGAGGATTTCTCTGTGCGGTGGTGGGTTACCGTACTCTGGCGCCATATTGGCGAGACCCAATACAGAGCGGGTCAGGTGTCCTAGTTGTTCGATGTAGAACCTGTAGAATGCATTTAAGGGTTCCTTGTCATTCACTTGCATGAGTAAGACTTTTTGGCGGTCTGTCATGTAGGTAGCGTTGTAAGGGCTGCCACTTGCGACAGAATACCACGCAGTACCTTGATCAAGGACACAGATCATGTTGACCATGTCTCTACGAGTAAGCATGGCATTTATGTTGCCAAATCGTTCGACTACGTCACTGAAAGTCAAGCCATCTGGTAGGCCCGTCGCAAGTACACTGGTATGAAGAGGATTTAGTATTTCTCCAGGCTTCCCAATGGACGTCAGATTCTGGTTCTCTGTTATATGACCATAAGGGTTGTCTGGACGTTCTAGCCTCGCGAGCACAACTAGTTTTTTCATGGCCTCATCAAGTTCTCTAAACCCCAATGTCTGTTTGATTTCCACTGCCGAGTAGATTCCTTCAATAGGGAAGTGAGAGCGACGCGAGTTACTGGTTGCTCCTGGTTTGATAACCGGCGACCATGTCTGGTCTCTAATGACTAGGTCACAATCCCCGGCAGTGTTGCCATGTCGATCGTTAACAACCCCAGCATCAACGGAATATCGTGCCGGGAGTAGGCTGGCTATCTCTTCACGCACTATATCTTCAACTCCAGAACCCGAATCGAAATTGAAGATACTGAAACGGGCTTCGGCCTGTGCTCTGCTCGTTATGCGATTCTGAGCAACCTGACAAGTAATCTCCAGCGCATGTTTAAACGTATCGTTGTTCTTTGACACTGGCTGCCAGCTTTTGACATCAGGGAGGCTTTTGTTCCGGTACTGAGGCATTTAGTTTGCTCCGTGTTGGGTGGTCTTGTCACAGGATGGATGGTGTTATCACTTCCTGCAACGACTTGCTGGCAGTTCGAATCCAATACTGTTCCCCTACGTGAACCGCACGCTTACCCCGCCGAGCGTCGCGAACTCCGCGCGGACCGTGTCGCCCGCGCGGACGTCCATCGCCTTGGTGATGGTGCCCGTCATCACTAACTCGCCCGCGCGCAGCCCCTGCCCGAACTCCGCGAGCTTGTTCGCGCACCACGCCACCGAGCGCGCCGGGTTGCCCAGCACCGCCGACGCCCTCGCCCGCTCGAACTCCTCGCCGTTGAGGTAGAGGACGACCTCCTCCATCGAGAGGTTCAGCGCGCCAGCGGGCAGCCGCGTGCTCCCGATCACCACCCGCGCTGCCACGCCGTTGTCCGCGATGATGTCCTGCTCCTTGATGCGCCACCCCTCAACGCGGCTGTCCACAATCTCCAGCGCCGGGAAGACGTAGTCCGTCGCGGCCAGCACCTGCTCCAGTGTCACGCCCGGCCCGCGCAGCGGCGACTTCAGCCGGAACGCCAGCTCCGGCTCCGCCTTGGGGTGGATGAGCTCCGCCGTCTTGATGCGCCCGCCGTCCCGCACCGTCGTGTCATCGAACACGGTGCCGAGGACCGGCGTGTCGATGCCGAACGCGGCCTGCATCGCCTCGTTCGTGAGGCCGACCTTCCGTCCCACGACGCGGTGGCCGTGCTCCAGTTCGTGCACGAGGATGTCCGCCGCGATGGCGTACGCCTCCTCGGACGTGATCTCCGGCGCCTGCTCCGTGAGCGGCGGGATGGGCGTCGCGCTGTGCTCGGCGTCGCTCAGCGCGTGAGCGAGTGCGTGCAACTGGTCGTGCGGTAGCGGCATAGGGAACCTCCGTCCGAGGAACGCCGCGCGGCGGCGCGCGGGGCTGGGTCTGCGCCAAGACTACCAGCGGCGGTAAGATATCCGCCATGACCACGAACGAACCTCGCGTCGCGGCGGTGCTGCTCGCGGCGGGCGAGTCGACCCGGATGCACGAGATGAAGGCGCTGCTGCCGTGGGTGGGCGGCAGGACGCTGCTGGCGCACCAGGCGCACGCGCTCGCGGAGGCGGGCTACGAGCCCATCGTCGCGGTACTCGGGCACCTCGGTGAGCGTCTGCGGCAGGAGCTCACCGGCCCAAAGCCGCTGCAGATCGTCGAAAACCCGCGCTACCGCGAGGGGCGCACGACCTCCATCACCGCCGGACTGCGCGCCCTGCCAGATGATGTCGCGGGCGTGCTCATCGTCTCGGTCGACCAGCCACGCTCCGGCGCGCTGCTGTCCCGGTTGCGGGAGGCGTGGCTCGCATCGCGTCCCGCCATCGCCGTGCCGTCGCTCGACGGCAACGCGGGACATCCGCCGCTGTTCGACGCGGCGCTGCTGCCGGAGCTGTACGCCATCACGGAGGAGCGGCAGGGGCTGCGAGAGGTCGTCTCGCGGCACCGGGGCGAGCGCATGGTCGTGCCCGTGGACGACCCGCTTACGCTCGCGAACCTCAACACGCGTGAGCAGTACGAGGCTGCGCTGCGGTTGGCGTAGGCGTAGGCGTCAGTTCGCGGTCGCCGCCGCGTACACCAGCAGCGCCGATCCGGCGAACGACACCAGCACGCCGAGCACGACCCCCAGCGTGATGTTCTCCAGCCTCCGGTTCACCATGTACGAGAGGACGAGCGTGAACACGCCCACGGTGCGCATGAGCGGGTTGACGACGCTCACGTCGGCGAGCGAGAGCGCGAAGAACCGCAGCAGTTGCGCGATGAAGACGCTGAGGCCCGCGCCGCCGAACAGCCGCATGTAGTGGAGGTTGATGGTGCCGACCAGGTGCCGTTGGACCGGGAGCGCGAGCGACGCCACGAGCACCGCCGACGCGCCGATGTAGGCGATGAACGTGCCGACTGCGGCTGCGTCCGTTGCGCCCTCCATCGCTGCGCGGATCAGGATGGGGCTGGTGCCGTAGGCCACCGAGGAGAGGAGGGAGAAGACGTAGCCCTCTACCATGCGGAGTTCGACCGCGGGAGCGGCGGTTGCGGGCCTCGTCCCCTCTCCCTCTGGGAGAGGGTTAGGGTGAGGGTGCGTGGGAGGAGCGGGGCGCTTCCGGCGCTCTATCATCAGCGCCGGACTGCAGAGGATGAGCGCTATGGCTACGTACATCAGGAAAGTGGGGCGCTCGCCCAGGAGGACCATCGCCATGACGATGCTGTACGGCACGACGATGGTCTGGATCGTCACCGTGCGGGGCGCGCCGATAGCCCCGATCGCCCGGTAGTAGCAGTAGCGTCCGACGACGAAGTGGACGACGCCCGCCGCCGCTAGCAGAAAGTAGCCATTCAATGAGAACTGGCCGAATCTGAATAGCTGGCCGGTTGCGAGTACGGCCGCGAGGCCGAACGGCACACCGAGCAGCACGCTTATGAACGCGCCCTGCGCCGCCGTCGCGCCTGCGCCCGTGATGCCCCTTCGAACGAGGATGGAGTTGACACCGAACGAGAACGAGGAAGCGAGCGCGAACAACGCGCCGAGTATCACGCCGCCACCTCCTTGCGCACTTGCGCCGCTACCCCACCCCTGTGGACGCCAGGGTCAGCGCTCAGCGCGTGGGCGGGTTCGTGCGGTCGGCCGTGCGGTAGCGGAATGAGGAGCCTCCGTGCTGGGGAAGCGCCGCTCGCGGCGCTTAACGATGGGTCTGCGCCAAGATTACAGCGGCGCGAGGATGTCCGCCATGACCACGAACGGACTTCAGCCCAGCCGTTGCTGCTCAGCTCGCGTTCGATGCGTAGACCAGCAGAGCTGAGGCCGAGATGGAGACCAGCACCCCGAGGACCACGCGCGGGGTGATCGTCTCCACGGAGCGGTTCACAAGGTAGGTGAGTATGATTGTGAAGACACCTACCATGCGTTGCAGCGGGGCCACGACGACGACGTCTGCCATCGACAGGGCGAAGAAGCGGAGCAGCTGGGCGAAGAATACCGAGAACCCCGCGCCGCCGAACAACCGAATGTAGTACGGGTTGATGGAGCGCATGAGCTGGCGCCGCCCGGGCAACGCCATGGTCGCGAGGAGCACCGCCGCCGCACTGACGTACGCGACGAACGTGCCTATGGCCGCCATTCCCGTTGCGTCTGCCAGTGCAGCCCGGATGAAGAGCGGACTCGTCCCGTACGCGATGCCTGCGAGGGAAGCGAAGATATACCCTTCGAGCTGGTGTATTTCGAGCGCCTTGTCCCGCGGCGCCGGCGTATCTCCAACTGCACCTCTTGAGACCGCGGCGGGCGCAGGGGTGCGGGGGCGCCGCTCAATCATCACCGCCGGAGCGAGCAGCACCAACCCGATGGCGGCCAGCATCAGGGGCGTCACTACCTCATCGAGCAGGATGACGGCCATGAGGATGCTGTAGGGGGTCGCGAAGGCCTGGAGGGGGCTGGAGCGGGACGCGCCGATAGCTCCGATCGCCCGGTAGTTGCAGTACCTGCCTATGACGAAGTGGACCACGCCAGCTCCGAACAGCAGCAGATAGCCCATCGGCGATACCTCGCCGAACCGCAGGACCTGGCCGGTCACGAGCACAGCGATGAAACCGAAGGGCACGCCCAGGACCACGGTGATGAGTGCGCCCTGGGACGCTGTGGCGCCCGCCCCGGCGATGCCTCTCCGTATGAGGATGGAGTTAACGCTGAATGAGAATGCCGAGGTGAGTGAGAGCAGCGCGCCGAGTATCACGCCACCACTCCGTCGTTCCGCAGCGCCGCCGCCTCATCCTCCGGCATGCCGAGGTCGGCGGTCAGCACCTCCATCGTCTGCTCGCCGAGTTGCGGCGGCACGCGGCGGGGGCCGCTGGGCGTCCGCGACATCTTGATGGGGTTGCCGGTGAACCGCACGGGCCCCAGCGCCGGGTGCTCCATCTCCACGAACATCTCCCGATGGTTCACCTGCGGGTCCGCTGCCACCTCTGCGATGTCCTGCACCGGCCCCGCCGGAACGCCCATCTCGTTCAGTATCTCCACCCACTTGGCGGTCGTCTTCTGCAGCATCGCCTCGTCGATGAGGGGGATCAGTTCGTCGTAGTGCTGCGTGCGCGACCAGCCGGTTGTGTAGCGCTCGTCGTCCATCAGTTCGACGTGGTCTATCGCCGCGCAGAAGAGCGGCCACTGGTCGGTCGAGCCGCCCATGATGGCGACGACGACGTAGCCGTCGGCGGTCCGGAACGCCTGGAACGGCGTGGAGCTGGGGTGGCGTGTGCCGATGCGCTGCGGCACCTGGCCGAGTGTGAAGTAGCGCATGAACGCGTTCTCCATGATGGACACCTGGCAGTCCAGCATCCCGATGTCGATGTATTGCCCCTCGCCGGAGCGCTCGCGCTCCAGCAGCGCGCTCTGGATGGCGATGGTCGCGAAGAGCGCCGCGGTGATGTCGCCGATGCTCGCGCCGGGGCGCACGGGGCCGCGTCCGGGTTCGCCCGTGATGCTCAGCATCCCGCCCATGCCCTGCACGATGACATCGAGCGCAGGGCGTTGGGCGTACGGCCCCGTCTGGCCGAAGCCGGAGACCGAGCACATGACGATGCGCGGATTGCGCGCTTGCACCACCTCGTAGTCCAGCCCCAGCCGCCGCATCGTGCCTGGGCGGAAGTTCTCGATGAGTACGTCGGCGGTCTCGGCGAGCCGCAACAGCACCTCGCGCCCTTTCGGGTTGGCGAGATCGATGGCGATGCTTCGCTTCCCCCGGTTGATGCTCATGAAGTAGGTGCTGAAAGCCTGCTCGTCCGTCTCCGCCCCTTTCCGGGAGAGGAACGGCCCGTTGCCGCGCGCAGGATCGCCCGTCTCCGGTTGCTCGACCTTGATGACATCGGCGCCGAGGTCGGCCATGAGCATCGTGGAGAACGGCCCAGCGAGGATGCGGGTGAGGTCTATGACGCGTATGCCGTCGAGCGGGCCAGGCATGGGGCAGCTCCTCGGGGAAGTTCGAACCCGCCGATTCTACCCGACGAGGGCCTGCACGTGCGGGAGACGAGGGACAAGCAGATACGTGGAGGTCGTCACCGACGCACTCTTACGCACCGTCCCGCCGCGCACCGGGCAAGGGAAGTGGCACGCGATGACGCCGATTCCGGCGAAGAGCGCAGCACTGAACCGCACGCCCGTACCAGAAGGGCAACCGCTAAGCCTGGGCGGTCGTCCTACGCGTCGTAGGAGGAGAAGGTAGGGCGACGCCTCGCTGCTAGTGACATCTGCCCCTTCTGCGTTCGACACCCACCCCTGTAGGGTGAGTCGGAGTTGCTATAGTGGGCGGTAGGGTCTGGAAATGGACTCGTTCCTTATGGACTGGGCGCCCACTGCACAGGCGATCGCTACGACCGTAGCAGTGCTGTTCGCAGGCGTTTGGGCTGTATGGCGTGTCTCCAGCTTCAGGGAACTCAAGGGGTTCCTGGTGATTACGCAGTCGGTGTCCCATGTTCAGATATCAGATAGGGCGATGCATCTACAGGTCGTCGCCACTTTGGACAATCGTTCGAGGGTGTTGGTTCGGCCAGAGAGAGGCTTCTGTTACATTGAAGGGGTCAGACGGGATGCAATGCTGGAGTCCCTGCAGGGGGCTGCCGAGGAACATGGTGGCAATTCCATGGAGTATGTAGCTAGCAAGGAGATGTTGGCTGCGGTCGATTTGGAACCTGGTGAAGAGCTACAGCACCAGTTTGACTTCTTGATAGAAGGGGATTACCAATACTTGCGCTCCCACGTGTACATCAAGAACCCCAAGAAACGCGGTAAGGGTGAGTGGGGAGTGGGATGGGAATCGATTGAGTTATGTAATTGAGGGGTGAGGAACGAGGGGAGAGCTAAGGAGAGATAGATGGGAATCTGGAACCGTAACAAACGAGGAAAGCCTCCCTCGGTTGTGCCCCCGAGTTCGCAGCCTCCGGCTTCTCAGCCTGTTCCTCAGCCAGCGCCCAAGCAGTAACGCCGGAGCCGCGGCCTGTAGATGCCCTACCGGAGCGCGTCGGCGAGGTACTCGGCCCAGTGGCGGGGCTTCTTGGACGTGAAGTGGCCGATCTGCTGGCGGCACGAGATACCGGAGACGGCGACCGGCCAGCCACGCTTCTCCTCAGCCTCTATCGCCGGGAAGAGTTTGAGCGAACCCATCGCCTTCGACGTCTCGTAATGCTCCTTCTCGAAGCCGAACGTTCCCGCCATGCCGCAGCACGCGGAGTCGATCAGCTCCGGCTCGTAGCCTGCGAGGCGGAGCGCCTCCAGCGTCGGGGCCGTGCCCACGAGCGCCTTCTGGTGGCAGTGGCCGTGCACCTGCATCTGCGCCTTGCCGCCCTCCGTGAACGCGGCGCGCACCGCGTCCGGCTCCTCGGCAGCGAGCTTCACGAGCAGTTCGTCCAGCATGAACGCCTGGCTCGCCACGGACCTCGACGCGCCGTTGCGCAGCAGCTCCGGGTATTCGTCGCGGAGGGTGAGCAGGCACGACGGCTCGGTGCCGACGATGAGCGTGCCGCGCTGCGCGTGGGGCGCGAGCACCTCCACGTTCTTGCTCGCCCAGCCCTTCGCCTTCTTCAGCTGTCCCTTGGAGATGAGCGGCCTGCCGCAGCAGCCGCGCTGCGTCTCCAGCCGCACGTTGTAACCGAGCGCCTCCAGCACGCGGACGGCGGAGCGCCCCACCTCCGGCGTCAGGTACTCGGTGAACGTGTCGTGGAAGTAGATGACGTCGCCGCGCGTCCCTTTCTGCGCCTGCGTGTCGCGGTGCGCGAACCACGACGAGAACCGGCGCAGCGCGAACTTCGGCAGCGGGCGCTCGCGGGCGATGCCGAACACGCGCTCGGCGAACATCTTCGACGGCGGCAGGCTGCTCAGCAGGTTCGTGAGAGGCGCGATAGCCTGCCCGATGCGGCTGAGGCGGGCGACCTCTCCGAACGCACGGGCGCGCAGCGGCAGGCCGTGCTTCTCATAGTACTTGCTCAGCACCTCGGACTTCAGCTTGGCCATGTCCACGTTGGAGGGGCACTCGGCCTTGCAGGCCTTGCACTCGACGCAGAGGTCCATCGTGTCGTAGAGGCGCTTGCCGGTGAGTTCATTGGCGGGGAGCTTCCCGCTGATGATCATGCGGAGCATCGTGGCGCGAGCGCGGGTGGAGTGCTCCTCCTCACGCGTCGCCATGAAGGAGGGGCACATGCCTCCGTCCAGCTTGCGGCACGCGCCCTGGCTGTTGCACATCTCAACGTGTGCGCCGAAGCCGCCGTCCTCGCTGAAGTCGAGGTACGTGGGGACGTCGATGGCCCTGTAGTCAGGGCCGATGCGCAGGTTCTCCCGCAGGCCGGGCGTCTCGATGATCTTGCCGGGGTTCATGATGCCGTCGGGGTCGAACGTCTGCTTGAGTTCCTTGAACGCCTGGTAGAGCTCGGAGCCGAACATCTTCTCGGTGAAGACGCCGCGCACGATGCCGTCGCCGTGCTCGCCGGTGAGGCTGCCGCCGAACTCCAGCACGAGGTCGGCGATCTCCTCGGCGATGGAGGCCATCTTCTCGACGCCCTCATGCTGCTTGAGGTTGACGACGGGGCGAATGTGCAGGCAGCCGGTGGACGCGTGGCCGTAGTAGGCGGCCTCCGTGTCGTGCTTCGCGATGATCTCCTCGAAGCGGCGCACGTACTGCGGCAACTGTTCCGGCGAGACGGCGGTGTCCTCGACGTAGGGCAGGGGCTTGGCGTCGCCCTTGAGGGCCATCGCCAGCCCCAGCCCAGCCTCGCGGAGCGCATACCAGCGCTGCTGCTCGACAAGGTTGTTCGTGATTATCGTTGCGTAGCCGAGGCGGCGGTGTTCCATGTCGGCCTTCATCGCCTCGAGCTTCGCCTGCACCTCGCGTGGGGAGTCGCCGTAGAACTCGACGAACAGCAGCTCTCGGGGCTCGCCGATGAAGTATTCGAGCAGGGACCTGTAGCCGGGGTTCACCTTGCAGTTGTCGATGATCATGTGGCCGACGAGTTCGACCGCCGATGGGCTGTGCTCCAGAAGGGGGACGGACGCCTCCATGCACTCGATGAGGTCGGTGAAGTGGACGACGCCCAGCCCTTTGTAGCGCGGCAGAGGTACGAGATTGACGCGCGCCTCGGTGACGGCGACGAGCGTGCCCTCCGAGCCGACGACGGCGCGGGTGAGGTTCATCGGGCCGTCGCCAGTGAAGTCGTCGAGGTTGTAGCCCATGACGCGGCGGAGGATGCGGGGGAAGCGCTGCGCGATCTCGTCGGCGTGCTCCCAGGCGAGGCGTCGCGTCTCGCGGTAGATGGCGCCTTCGAGGTCGTTGCGCGACAGCTTGTCCTCCAGCGCCTCGCCGGCAACGGGCGAGAAGTGAGCGCGGCTGCCGTCCGAGAGGATGGCGTCGACCTCCAGGATGTGGTCGAGCGTCTTGCCGTAGATGACGGAGTGCGGGCCGCAGGAGTTGTTGCCGATGCCGCCGCCCACCGTGGCGCGCGCGCTGGTCACCGGGTCCGGTCCGTACATGAGGCCGTACTGACGCACGGCTGCCGAGAGGTGGTTGTTGACGATGCCGGGCTGCACGCGCGCCCACCGCTCCTCCGGCGACACTTCCAGCACGTTGCGCATGTACTTGGAGAAGTCCATGACGATGGTGTGGTTGGTCGTCTGTCCTGCGAGCGCCGTGCCTCCGCCGCGCGGCGTGACAGGGACGCCGTGCTCGCGGGCGATGTGGATCGTGGCCTCCACGTCGTCAGCCGTGCGCGGCACAACGACGCCGACTGGCGTCATCTGGAATATCGAGGCGTCGGTGGAGTACATGAGGCGGTTGTAGTGGTCCATCCGCACTTCTCCGGCGATCTGCCCCCGCAGCTTGTCGGTGATCGCGTTGACCTCGGAGGCGGTTATGGACGCGCCCTTGCGGGCGGTTCCGTACAGCAGAGGCATCGAGTCGTTCTCCCTGCGAGCGGGGTTCGCCCCGCGGAACTTCGGCGAGCGTCTCCCAATCTTACGCCAGCGGGCAGCGTGACGTGGGTCTTGTGGGGTTGAGAGGAATCATCAAGGCGGGTGGCCGTCGACGGTTGACACTACTGTTCAGTACTCTTACGTTGAGTAGGCAATGTGTTCCGTTGGGAGGAGATGCAAGGGACATGCAGGAAGCGACAGAGCGTAAGACGCAGGTGACATCGCTGGGGCCGCTGGAGACGCGGCTGATGGACGTTGCGTGGTCGGCGGGACGCTCGCTCTCCGTTCAGGAGGTGGTGGACAGGCTCGGCGGGGCGAACTACAAGACCGTCATGACCGTGCTCAACCGCCTCGTCGAGAAGGAGATGCTGAGGCGCGAACTGGACGGGCGTGCCTACCGTTACCTGCCCACGCAGGAGCGCGAAACCTTCCTGCGGGCCGCGGCTGACGGAGTGGTGCGCGGTTACATCAAGGCATTCGGCGACGATGCGGCGAGCCATCTGGCAGATGCCGCGGGCGCTTCCGTCCCGCAGGCTCCCGCTCCGGCGACCCATCGACTGCTCCCGGTCTCTTATCGCACGTACCACGCTCCCCTGTCTCTGCGAGGCCCTCTGGCGGCGACTGCAGTTGCAGCGGTCGCTGCGGTGGCATTCATCCTGTCGCGGCGACGTAAGAAGTAGTGTCCTACGCGCCGTTGGACTGGGACGGGTTCACCGAAGCGGCTGCGTCGCTCGGCGCGCCGCTCTCGTCTGTGCAGGTTGAGCAGATGCGCCGGATGGTGGAGATGCTGCGCTCTTACAACCCGTCGGCGTCGCTCATGTCGGAAGCCGCTCTCACGGACGTACTGCGGGGCCACGTGCTTGACTCGCTCACGCTGCTCCCGCTGATCCGCAACGCCAACCTGCGTGAGGGGCGTTTGGTGGACGTGGGGACGGGCGGCGGGTTCCCCGGCCTTGTGCTTTCGATAGCCGAGCCTCAGTTGCGTGTCATGCTGATGGACGCGACGCGCAAGAAGACGGCGTACCTGGAGCGCGCCGCCGCGGAGCTGGCGCTGGACGTTGAAGTCCTGCAAGCCCGCGCGGAAGATGCCGCGCATGAACCTGAGTTGCGTGAATCGTTCGACATCGCGGTCTGCCGCGCGCTCGGCCCCTGGCCTGTCGTGCTGGAGTTGACACTGCCCTTCTGCAGAACGGGGGGGATGCTGTTCGGTCAGCGGGGAGCGGATGGCGGGGCCGAGGCTGCTTCACACGCAGAGACCGCTGCGGTGCTCGGCGGGCGCGTCGCGGGGGTTGAACAAGTTGGCACAGAAGCAGGGCTCGAAAACCGTCATGTTGTAATCGTGGAGAAAGTAGAATCCACGGTTGACCGCTATCCGAGAAAGGCAGGGATACCGGCCAAGCGTCCGCTGATTTAGGCTTAAGTACGTGGCAAACCTCCTAACGTCTCTAAAAGCCAACCAGTCGCTGAAGCGCAGGCTGCTCTCACCGCAGACCGGGCTACCGCTGGCTGCGCTGGTGCTCGTGATCGTGCTGCTCACGACTCAGCTGGACATCGGCTTTAGCGACACGTGGGACCACATCACCACCCTGAACCCGTGGTGGTATGTGGCGGCGTTCGTATCGCACTACAGCACGTTCATCTTTCGCGGTGCGCGTTGGCGCGTGCTGATAGCCAATGCATACCGTCACGGCGGCGGGCCTCCGCCCTCCGTGGCCTACGCCGGCCGGGTCATCCTCATGGGCTGGTTCGCGAACTCGGTGACCTGGTTCCGGATGGGCGACGCCTACCGCGCGTACGCGTACGCATCCGACACACAGACGAGCTTCTCCCGCAGCATGGGCACGGTGATGGCCGACCGGCTGGTCGACCTCGTCGTCGTCGCGGTCCTCATCACGATAGGCGTCGGCGCGCTGTTCGTCGGCGGGCAGATCGTGCCTCCACTCCTGCTCGTACTGGTCGCCCTGGGAGCGCTCGCCCTGGTCGGACTGGGACTCGTGGGGATGCTCGTTGCACGCCGGTGGGTCGCGCCGCGTTTGCCGGAGAGGCTGCGCGACATGTATCACCGCTTCCACAGCGGGACTATGGACAGTTTCGGGCGTATGCACATCGTATTCGTTCTGGGAGTGACCGGGTGGCTCTGCGAGGCCGGACGCCTCTTCTGTGTTGTCATGGCTGTCGGGACGCCGGTGGCGCTGGGGCTGGTGCTCTTCGTGCCGATGGCGAACGGCCTGCTCACCGCCGTACCCCTCACGCCCGGCGGGCTGGGGCTGGTGGAGACCGGCGTGACGGGCCTGCTGGGGCTGGAACTGGCGGTGGAGGCGGCGCTGGCAGTGGCGCTGGTGGACAGGAGCATCAGTTACATCAGCATCGTGGTGATAGGAGGCGCTGCGTTCGTGGCGCGTCAGGTACAGGCAGCGCGACGGGCGTACGTGCCCGAAGAAGGAGAGACGGAATGATCGATGGCGCGTTCAGGGCACGACTGCGGGCGGGCGACCCCCTCGTGGGCGTATTCGTCAGCATCGAGTCGCCGACGACGGTAGAACTGCTCGCGGTCGCGGGTGTGGACTACGTGATGATCGACGGCGAACACAACCCCATCACAGCGGGCGACGCGGTGGAGATGGTGCGGGCGGCGGAAGCCAAGGGCGTCCCCGCGATGGCCCGCGTCGGCGAGAACACCCAGCAGGTGATGTCGAAATACCTGGATGGGGGAGTGCTGGGCGTGATGATCCCGATGGTGAACAACGCTGCGGATGCCAAGTACGTCGTGGACTCGGTGAAGTATCCGCCGGTAGGGAGGCGTGGCCTGGCGGGCGTACGCGCCAACGACTTCGCGACGACCCCGGGCTACACGGACATGGCGAACGAAGCAACCGTCGTGATGGTGCAGATCGAGACGCGCGACGGCATCGACAACGTCGACGAGATCATCAACACCGACGGCGTGGACGCAGTCTTCCTCGGTCCTTCCGACCTTTCGGTCGCGCTTGGTGTGCCGGGGGAGGCGAAGCATCCCCTCGTGCTGGAAATGATCGAGCAACTGACGGAGAAGATCATCGCGGCGGGTAAGACGGCGGGCACCATCGCCCGAGCACCCGAGGACTACGCGTACTGGCGCGACCGCGGCGTGCAGCTGTTCCTGACCGGCGCGAACATGCTGCTGCTGAACGCAGCGAGGGCGTACGTCGACGGCGCGCGCTCTGCCGAGGAGGGCCGGTGATGGCTGAGCGCGAGATCGTCGGCGTCGTCGGGACAGGCATCATGGGCGCGCCGATGGCCCGGAACCTTGTGAAGGCGGGGTTCGAGGTCATTGCGTACAACCGCACGGCGTCGCGGGCGGAGGCGTTGCGTGAAGACGGTGTAACGGTCGCTGCGTCGCTGGCGGAGGTTGGGCAGGCGGCGTCCGTGGTCATCACGATGGTGCCGGATACGCCGGACGTGCTGGCCGTGGTAGAGGGCGACGGCGGCCTCGCCGGGGCGATGCACGAGGGCTCCGTACTCATCGACATGAGCACGATATCGCCCGCCGAGACGCGGGCGCTTGCCGAGCGTCTGGCGGAGCACGGCATCGCTATGCTGGACGCGCCGGTCAGCGGTGGCTCGTGGGGCGCGCAGCAGGCCACGCTCACTATCATGGTGGGCGGCGAACCAGAGACGTTCGAGCGGTGCCTGCCCGTGTTCGAGGCGATGGGGAAGAGCATCACGCTGATGGGACCATCCGGCATGGGACAAACTACGAAGCTGGTGAACCAGATCCTCGTCGCCGGGACGTGCGCGGCGGTGGCTGAGGCGCTCGTGTTCGCGGCGTCGCAGGGCGCTGATCTGCTCAAGACGGTGGAGGCGGTCTCGGGCGGCGCTGCGGGCTCGTGGCAGCTATCCAACCTCGGGCCGCGGATGGCGCAGCGGGACTTCGCACCCGGCTTCATGGTGAAGCTGCAGCAGAAGGACCTGCGGCTCATCCTTGAGGCTGCGCAGGAGCGGCATGTGCCGCTCGCGGTGACGGGGCTGGCGCGCCAGTACCTCACCGCGGTCGAGGCGATGGGCGGCGCCGACGAGGGCACGCAGGCCGTCGTCAAGGCAGTGGAAGCGCTGGCGGGAGTCGAGGCGCGGCAGGGTGCTGGATGACCCATCCCTGCACGGCCCTTCCATGAGCGCGCGCGCCCGGCAAGCGTGGCGCGCGCTGCACTACCCGGTGGTAATGCTGGTGTTCGCGGTCAACGGCGCGCTGGCGGCGTCTCTGGGCCACGTCCTGCTGAACGGCGTCATCGGCATCGAGGGCTCGCTCTGGGCCGGTCCGTGGGGCTACCGCGCCGCGTACGTGGCGCTCATCACGCCGTCGTATTCGGCGCTTCTGCTCGTCACCGGCACGCTGTTCGGGAAGGGCGCCTACTTCAGGATGAGGGTGCGCCGCATCTGGGGGCGCATCATCCCTGTACCATGGCTGCGGGAGCCGTAGGAGCACGGGAGGCCGCAGCGGCTGCCGCTCAGAGCAGCCGCTGCGCAAAGGGGGCGAGGCGTTACTGCTGCGGGAACATGTCGACAGGCGTCTGGCGCGGGCCGAGGCTCTCGTAGTAGTAGTTGGTCTCCGGCTCGTAGCGTCCCTGGTTGAACCCGCCGGACTTCTCGCTGCGGATGATGACGGCGACGGTGCGCTCACCGACCGTAATCTCGGTGTGAACTTCGTACGGCTTGACCAGGTCGATCTCGCCGGGGCCGACCATCTGGTTGGCACTCAGCTTGATCTCCGCGTAGTCCGGGCGCGAACGGTCGTCGAGGCGGTCGTAGCGCTCGATGCGCTCGTGGCCGTCGAGCACGCCGTAGAGGGTGTAAATGTGGGCGTGGTCGTGGATGCGGGCGCGGGCGCCCTGCCGGGCTTGACCCTTGGTCAGGCCGTTCACTGCGAAGCCGTAGTCCGGGTCCTCGTAGAAGATGAGGTTCTCGGCGCGGCCGTCGGCGGGGACGCAGTCCGGCCAGGACTTTGATGCCTCGAGCACCGAAGGGTCGGCAAGCAACTCGGCGAGGACCGGCGCCAGCGCCGCCCAGCGCTTGTTGAGATCGGGCTCCGAGGCGAAGAGTTCGCGGGTCTTCGAAACGAACCGGTCCAACGCATTCTGGGTCCTCGTCTCTACTACCATGGCGTCCCTCCTTGTTCTGTCGTGTGCACTATACCGCTAACGCAGACGACGCGCATCCGCCGTCCTGTACAACAAATCGGTTGCGGAGATGTCGCTATCGCTTCGCGGGAGCGATTACGCGCGCCTTGCCCTGCAGCGACCAAGGCGTCGTGCGGGTGATGCGGACGTTCAGTACGTCGCCGAGCGCTACGCCGTCGTCCGGTGCACCACTCGTTTCGCTATCCTCGCGCCGGGGTACCCTCACCCCAACCCTCTCCCCTTGTAGGGAGAGGGGGTCAGACGCGTCGAAGAAGACGAGTTTGTCGGTGCGGGTGCGGCCTTGCCAGCGGCCCTTGTTGTGGCCGTCCACCAGCACTTCCTGCGTCGTGCCGAAGTAGGCGGTATTGATCTCGGAGAGGATGGATTCCTGGGCGCCCTCGATGGCCTTCAGGCGGCGGTGCTTCTCCTCCTGCGGCACGTCGTCTGTCATCTTGCGCTCGGCGAACGTGTTCGGCCGCGTCGAGTACATCGCTACGTGCACCTTGTCGAAGCGCATGTCGCGCACCATGTCGAGCGAGTCCTCGAACTGCGCCTCGGTCTCGCCGGGGAAGCCGACAATGAGGTCGGTGACCATCGCAACGCCGGGGACGGTGTCGCGGATGCGGCCGACGAGTTCGCGGTACTGGGCGTTCGTGTAGCCGCGCCGCATGTTCGCGAGCACCTCGTCGTTGCCGGCCTGGAACGGCAGGTTGACGTTCTCCATCACGCGCGGCAGACCGGCGACAGCTTCGATGATCCGCTCGCTCATGTCGTTCGGGTGGGAGGTGAGGAAGCGTATACGGGCGAGTTCCGGCACCTGCTCGTGGACGGCCTCCAGCAGGTCGGCGAGGTCGGGTGCGCCAAGGAGGTCGTGGCCGTAGGAATCGACGTTCTGCCCGAGGAGCGTTACTTCGCGCACGCCGCGCGCTACGAGCATCCGGCACTCGTTCACGAGCTCCGGGATAGGCCGGGAGCTCTCGCGTCCGCGCCGGTAGGGGATGATGCAGAACGTGCAGAACTTGTCGCAGCCGTGGATGATGGGCACGTGCGTCGTGACCGACGGGTGCCCCGGCACGAACGGCCCCGCGCAGCCGTCAGGGTCGACGCCTATCTTGTCGCCGACCAGCTCGATGAGCGGTTCGAACTGCTGCGGCTGCATGAAGACGTCGACGTAGGGGTAGCGCTTGCGGAGGTCGTCCTGCTTCGGGCCGACCATGCAGCCCATGAGTGCGAGCGTCTTCTCCGGGAAGCGCTGTTTCCACGGCTTGAGCGACGTGAGCATGCCGGTGACGCGGTCCTCGGCCTGCTGGCGCACGACGCAACTGTTGAGCACGATGACGTCTGCCTGTTTCGGGGTGTCAGCGGACTCGAGGCCGAGCTGCTCCAGGCCCGCTCCCATCCGCTCGGAGTCGGCCTTGTTCATCTGACAGCCAACGGTCCAGATGTAGTAACTCGGCATGGCGCTCGTCCCTATGCCGGCCACAGCGACGGCAGCCGCAACACGACAGGCACGAGCCGTTCGTTGGCTGCGTCGGCTTCAACGCCCAGACACGATAGGGTCGTGAGTCCCAGCACAGGAGTGGAGTCGCTGTCATCGAACACAACGACGACCGGCGCCATGTGTTCTCCGTAGCGCACGTGTAACTGCCCGATGTCGCGGTAGGTCACGTCGCCGCTTGAGGTGCGGAATCCCCTTTGGCGTTCTTCAGGCATCACACCGATGCTGCGCAGGGTGTTTGCGGGCAACGAGGCGTAAGTGGTGCTCGTATCCACGAGCGCGTCAACGTTCAACTGCCCCTGCGGGCCCTCGAAGGTTACTTGTACGGTGAATGTTCCCATGGCGCTCGTGCTTCTTGTGTCGGTGGTGGCGGTTCTGATAGATGCCAGTTTACCTCTATGCGTTCTAGCAGCGTTCTTTTCCCATACCCAGTTCGGGCGCGTCCGTGAGAGCAATAGCAGCATCGGCGTCAGCATGAGCCAAGTCAATGGCGGCCTCCACTGCTGCTGCGTCAGCAACATTGAGTGCCGCTGCCGCCCTAATCACAGCAGCCATTGCTGCCTCAGCGGCATTGGTAGCATGCCAAGCTAGCGAGAGGGTGTTGGCCATGTCCTCAAGGTCATCATCCATCGGCCACTCACCCAAGTCATCCTTCGGTGGCCACAGGGGCGCTCCAACTATTTTCAGGGCAGCACGAACCCCGGCAGGTGTTAATGGAGTACGTGCGTCGGCTAAAGCGGCGTGGGCTGAATCGGCAACCAAGATATCAGCAACCTCAGCATCCGATCTGGCTGCTCGTGCATCTGGCGTTTCGGACCACAGAATGGCAACACGCGTTGCAAGGGCACCCGCCGCTACAGCAAGGTGTTCACACTGGGCTAATTGCTCGGGGGTAACAGTTTGTTCAAGACGGCTGCTCGTTAGGGCGACATGAGTACCGACTGCATGCACTTGATTCAGGACGGCGCGCGCATGGGCTATAGCCGTCGCGGCGTGCATGTGGGCAGCGTGAACATAGGCAGTGCGGCGACGGGTGGCCAACCAAGACGCTAGACACATGATGGTTCCGTGTACCTCTCATCGGTGTTGCCCAACCGCTTACATCAGCTGACCAGGGATGCGCACAAGCCGCTTCTGCACAGGGTCGACAGAGAGCTCGAAGGTCTCAAGCATCGTCGCGCCGAGGAGTGGCTGAGCAGCATCGGCGTTGAACACAACAGGCACAGTCTTTCTGCGCCCCTCGAACTCCACGAACGTCTCTCCCGTCTCCAGTTCCACCAGCTCTTCCGTGGCCGTTCGAAACATGCTCGTTTCCTGAGGGGCTACCCCCAGGCGTCGAAGCAGGCTGGAGGGAAGCGCCGTGCGATTCGCGCCAGTGTCCACGAGGGCATTGACGTCCTCTGTTAGGCCGTTGGGGCCGATTACCCTGAGATTGACTGTGAACGTTCCCATGACTGCTCGTGCTGTCTGACTCGGTCGTGGCGGAGGGAGCGGGATTCGAACCCGCGAGGGAGCTCATCACCCCCAACCCGCTTAGCAGGCGGGCGCACTAGGCCACTATGCGATCCCTCCACGCCACTCGTCAGCATACCAAATCCGCCCCCTCAGGTCATGCGCCGCGCCATGTCCGCAGACGCTAGAATGCGGCGCGGAGGTTCCCGTATGCCCGACCTGACGACCGACGAGGTGCGCTCGCTGCTGCGCGCGCTCGACCTGACGCCGCTCGATGCCGTCGACCTCGACGAGATCACGAACCGCGTGAACGCCATCAACGAGGCCGCCGCTGCGCTCGAAGATCTCGAGGCCGACGCGATAGACCCCATCCCCGTCTTCTGGCTCACCGCCGAGGGAGCGGAGGCAGAGGAGGCCACTGGTGGCCGATAATCTGACGCTCCGCTCCGCGACGGAACTCTCAGGACTGATCGCCAGGGGCGAGGTCTCGCCCGTCGAGCTCACGGAGGCGTTCATCGCGCGGGCGAAGCGCTTTGAGCGGCTGAACGCCTACATCACGCTCGACGAGGAGGGCGCGATGCGGGCTGCGCGCTCGGCGGAAGCCGAGTTGGCGCGCGGCGCGGCACGTAGCCCGCTCCATGGCTTGCCCGTCGCGGTGAAGGACCAGTTCGACGCGAAAGGGATGCGCACGACGCTTGGCGGCAACATCGTGGACTACGTCGCGGACGAGGATGCTACCGCGGTCGGCCGGCTCCGCGAGGACGGCGCGGTGCTCCTCGGCAAGCTGAACCTGAGCGAGTACGCGCTCGGCGGCAACGTGCAGCACCCGTTCGGCGTCCCCCACAACCCATGGGACGAAACGCGGCAGGCGGGGCAGTCCAGCAGCGGCTCCGGCGTCGCGGTCGCGGCGTCTCTCTGTGCCGCTGCACTTGGCGGCGATACCGCAGGCTCGATACGCGGTCCGGCGGGCTGGTGCGGCATCGTGGGCCTGCGCCCGACGTGGGGCGCGGTCAGCCGCCACGGCGCGTTCCCGATGGCGTGGTTCATGGACACGATAGGCCCCATGACCAAGACGGTCGCCGACGCCGCGATGCTTCACCAGTCGATCGCGGGCCACGATCCGAAGGACAGGTACTCGTCTTCGCGCCCCGTTATCCCGTTCGAACCGAATGACGACCTGCGCGGTTTGCGCATCGGCGTCGTGCGCGAGAGCATCGACAACGGCATGGCCAGCGCGGAGGCCGGAGCGGCTGTCGACGCCGCGATACGCGTTCTGGAGGACGCGGGCGCGAGCGCCGGCGACGCATCGCTGCCGCTCTTCGAGCGCGGGGGCCTCATCGCCAACACGCTGTCGGACGTGGAGGCGGCGCACACGCACCGGAAGTGGCTGCGCGAGCGGGCGCAGGACTACGACTTCGCGACGCGCCGCAGGCTGATGGCGGCGAGCCTGGTCCCCGGCGCGGTGTACACGAAGCTGCTGCGCTTCCGCACGCTGATGCGCCGCCACGTCATGCGCGAGCTCGGCAGATACGACGTGATTGTGACGCCCGCGCAGCCGGGAGGCGCGCCGCCCATCCCGACGGAGACGGGGTTGACCTCCAAGGAGGCGGTCATCGCGCAGTTCTTCGGCATCCGCTCGCACCGCAGCCCGTTCAACCTCTCTGGAGTCCCGGCGATGGCGGTGCCGTGCGGGTTCACAGAGGGCGGCCTGCCATTGAGCATCCAGATCGCTGGGCGTCCGTTCCAGGAGAACACGCTCTTCCGCATCGGCCACGCCTACCATCAGCGCACCTCCTGGCACGAGGCGCGCCCACCGCTGGAGTAAGCAACTCAGGATTCAATCACCAGGCGGCTTGGGCCATGACTCAAGACGTCGGACCAGTCGCCTACGAATGTCCAGGTATGGCGTAGGCGATTGGAGGTTCCACAGCACATGGCCGATATCGACATACCCGTCGGGGTCAGGTGTACCCTGATGAACCACGGATCTGCTCCGGTTTGATGATAGGCGAAGCTGCCGTGTGCTACCTCGAAGAATCCCTCATGTGCCAGAATCCCCAAGAGGTCATCGTAATGGAGCACGGCCGTCTCTTATGCGGCCAGCCTGAACTTGCTGAAGGCATGGTATTGCGGCATATTCTCAACTGATTCAGCGCGCTTGGGCTCGGTCACATGCTCGACCGGCACATCCCCGTCGTACTCATCGAGCCACTGCCACAGTACGCCAAGTTCGTTCAAGCGTTTCTCCAATATCCCTGCGTCCCGATACAGGCCCACCCACTGCTTGAACGACTGAGTCACGCTCTCGCGGGCCTGCTCTTCGGTGCGGCCGTAGGCTGTCAGCCCCAGACCCAGCAAGTGAGCAGCGAACATCTTCCCATCGCTGCGCGCCTCTATCGAGAGGTTCATGGTGACTATGACGGTACGGCGCTCGCCAGCCATGTTTGGACCTCCTGGCTCTGCACGTCTATCGCATCTGCGGAAACCACAGAATAGTGAAAGGCCATCCGGGCTGTCAAAGGTTGCCTTTGCCGCTGACACAGCCCTCACTCGCGTGGTATCCTTACGAGTAACGGCTACGACGGAGACGAGTAGACGGGCCCACGGCGGTCGAGCGAGCCGGTGACGGTGTGAGACCGGTGCGCCGCCCCAGTCGAATATCCCTCCCGAGCCGTCAGCCGAAGTCCCGCATGGCGGGAGAGTAGATCTGACCGGGTTCGCCGCCCGTTACCGAAGGCGGGAGCGTGATGGCGCTCCACTGAGGGCCCCCGCCCTCCAGACGAGATTCCCGCTTCGCGGGAAAACGGAAGAGCGGGGGAAGAAGGGTGGTACCGCGGGTGATGCCCGTCCCTGGCAGGGGCGGGTTTTTTGTTGGACGTTGGAGAGGCCCCGAGGGTGCTGGAACGACGGGGCAGCGAAGGAGTGGATGTCATGGCGAGCGTAACGCTGTACGACACGACACTGCGCGACGGTTCGCAGATGGAGGGCGTGAGCCTCTCCGTCCATGACAAGCTGCGCATCGCCGAGCGGTTGGACCAACTCGGCGTGCACTTCATCGAGGGTGGCTGGCCCGGCTCCAACCCGAAGGACGAGGAGTTCTTCAGGGAAGCGCAGGGTCTCGAACTCACGCACGCCAAACTCACCGCTTTCGGGAGCACACGCCGCGCAAACACCGCCGTGCAGGACGATGCAAACATCCAGGCGCTGCTCGACAGTGGCGCGCCAGTGGTTACGCTCGTCGGCAAGTCGTCGGAGATGCATGTGTCCGAGGTGCTCGAAGTGCCGCTCGAAGAGAACCTCGCCATGATTCGAGACTCCGTTTCGTACCTGCGGGAGCAGAGGAAGCGCGTCTTCTTCGACGCGGAGCACTTCTTCGACGGCTACGTGGCGAACCCGGAATACTCGCTGCAGTGCATCCGCGCAGCCGCGGAGGCCGGAGCGGAGTACGTTGTCCTGTGCGACACGAACGGCGGCACGTTGCCCGTGGACGTGTTCGCGACGGTGAGCGCGGTGGCCAAGGCCGTGGACTGCGGCATCGGCATCCACTGCCACAACGACGCCGACGTGGCGGTCGCCAACACCATCGCGGCGGTCCAGGCCGGCGCGACGCAGGTGCAGGGCACCATCAACGGCTACGGCGAGCGGTGCGGCAACGCCAACCTGCTCTCCGTGATCCCCAACCTCCAGCTCAAACTGGGCATGGACGTGATCAGCGAAGAGCAGATGAGCCACCTCACGGAGTTGCACCGCTTCACGGCGGAGCTGGCGAATATGCCGCGCAGCCGCTACCAGCCGTATGTCGGCGAAAGCGCGTTCGCGCACAAAGGCGGGCTGCACGTCTCGGCCGTCACCAAGGTCGAAGACAGCTACCAGCACATCAAGCCGGAGATCGTCGGCAACGCGAAACACGTCGTCGTTTCGGAGCTCGCGGGACGGAGCAACATCGCGGTCAAACTGCAGGAGGCGGGGTTGACCGCCGACGTCTCCGGCAAGCGGCTGAGCGCGCTGCTGCAACTCGTGAAGGAGCGCGAGAACGAGGGCTTCCAGTACGAGAGCGCGGAGGGATCGTTCCGGCTGCTTGTGGAGCGCACCGAGCCCGGCTACGAGGCGCCCTTCGAACTGGTCGACTTCATGGTCGTGATGGAGAAGCGGCGCAGGCCGGGGAGCCGGGCCGACGATGACTCGCTCTGCGAGGCGATGGTGAAACTCTCCGTGAACGGCGAGGTGCGGCACACCGTGGCCGAAGGGAACGGCCCGGTGAACGCGCTCGACCAGGCGATACGCAAGGCGCTGCTCGACTTCTACCCGCATCTCAAGGACGTGGAGTTGACCGACTATAAGGTGCGCGTCGTCTCACAGGGGCCGGGCGGCACCGGCGCGGTCGTGCGCGTGCTCGTCGAATCGACGAACGGCGAGCAGACCTGGGCGACCGTCGGGGCGTCGACGAACATCATCGAGGCGTCGTGGCAGGCACTGTCCGACAGCCTCGAATACGCGCTGCTGCGGCGCTAGCCTCTGAATTCCTTTCCCTTGGGGAGAGGGTGCTGCCGCTGAGGGGCGGTAAGTGAAGGGTGAGTGATGGCCACTGACGTATTCCACATGGACGCGAACGGCGTCCGCATCTCCGCGCATCGCTCGGTGTTCGGCGAGCACACATACGCCACGCGCAACATCCAGAGCGTCGACCGCGTCGAGGACAAGGGCGTCCGCTGGCCAGGAATCGGGACGCTGTTCATCGGGTTCGTCATCATGGCTGTCGGGCTCGTGCTCCAGCACACGATCACGCTCGTGATCGGCGCGGTGGCAGTGACGTCGGGGTCGCTGAACCTTGCGCGGAAACGTCCGCGGTACGGCATCCGCATCACGACGCAGCGCGGGCCGGTGTACGTCCTCGCGTCTAGGGACAAACGGTACGTGGAAGTCGTCGCGGATGCACTGCTACGCGCCATCTCCGTTGCCCATCGTGCGCGGGAAGCGGCGCACGATGAGTCAGGAGCCGGTGATGACCGGAGTTCCGAACGCCCGCCCGCCGCAGAGGCGCCTGCGCCTCGGAGGGGTGGTCGTCCTACACGGCGTAGGAGAAGGCGTTAGGACCGGCCCTACCCTTATCGCACCGCTGCGCCGTTCACCTTCGCGACGAGCCGGTCGATGTGGAAAGACTCCATGGTCATCGGGCCGCCGCCGCGGCCGTTGCGCCACGCCACGATTTCCGACACGATGCTGAGCGCGATCTCCTCCGGCGCGCGTCCGCCGAGGTCGAGGCCGACAGGCGCGTGTATCTCGCGCAGCCGCTCTTCCGGCACGCCCTTTCGCAGCAATGACTCGTAGATCATGATCGTCTTGCGCTTGCTGCCAAGCAGACCCACGTAGCCCGCGTCCGTGCGCGCCGCCGCCTCGGTCGCCAGGTCGTCGAAGTGGTGACCGCGCGAGCCGATGACGATGGCCGTATTCGGCGTCACGGGGAAGGAGTCGACGCCCCGGTCGTACGGCGCGACGCTGACGGCCTCGGCCATCGGGAAGCGTTCCGTGTTGGCGAACTCGCGCCGATCGTCGGTCACCATCACGCGCAGGCCCATCATGTGGCCGATGCGCGCGACCTGCAGGTTGACGTGCCCCCCGCCGATGAGCACGAGGAGTGCGGGCGCGGTGTAGCCCTCCACGAACAACTCGTCGCCCTGCTCGGTGTGGATGCGGGCGGTGCGACCCATCGGCATGACGTCCTTCGCGGTCTCGATCGCCTCGGCGTCGAGTGCGGCGTCGCCGAACGTCCCCTCGGACGTGCCGTCCTCGCGGACGACGATGCGCGCGCCCTGAGCGAGGCGGTCACTTTTCACGAGGGTTGCGGTAGAGAGGCTGGGACCTCCGGCGTAGGCGTCGGCGATCTCGGCGGAGAGCGCCCGTCCGCCCGCGTCGCCGGTGAGCGGCTCGATGTAGAAGTACATCGTGCCGCCGCAGACGAGGCCGTCTCGTGCGGCGATGTCCTCGTTCAGGTAGTAGCGCTTGTACTGCGGGCCCGTGTTCTCGCGGAGCGCCTCCTTGGCGGCGAACCAGATGTCGCCCTCGACGCATCCGCCGCCGAGCGTGCCGACGGTCGAGCCGTCGCCCCGCACGAGGAGCGCCGCACCGGGCTTCTGCGGCGTCGAGCCCTGCGTGTGCACGACGGTTGCGATGACGAAGTCCTGCCCGTCATGCGTCAGCGCTGTTGCTTCGTCGTAGACGGCCTTCATGTGCTCACCCTCCCCCGCGTCATGGGACGATTGTAGCACCGCCCCGCAACGTCCCGTTGATGCCGGAGTCTCGTGTTTGCTCCCCTCTCCCTACAAGGGGAGAGGATTAGGGTGAGGGTACTCCGGGGTGGTGTGGACGGGATATGCAAAGGTCTCTACAAGGAGAGAGGGCTACGCGCTTCAGCGCGCGGTGAGGGTACAGTGAGATGGGGCGTGGGTGTTCCGCTCGTGGTGAGCCTGTCGAACCACCCCATCCTGTCCATCCATGTGAGTCCCGCCCGCTTGCACGAGGGCGTGCTACAATGCGGGCGTCATGCAGCGCGCCGCAGCCACAACGAACATGACGACCCGCACTACGAGGGCCGCGGCTGCGCGCGTCCGCGAGACCGCAGCCGTGGCCGCATAAGCCTGGGCGCATACGTACGTATCTCCAGCAATGCAGAAGGGGCGCGCCAAGCGCCCCTTTTCTCATAACAGGACACCAGAGAGGCAGACCGATGCCCGTCAAACAGAAGACCCCCGAACAGCAGCTACTCGTCGACCTGCGCTTCCGCATCCGCCACTCCGCCGCCCACATCATGGCCGAGGCGGTGCTCGACCTCTTCCCGGAGGCGAAGTTCGCGGTCGGCCCGCCCACGACGGACGGCTTCTACTACGACTTCTCCGTTTCACGCCCGTTCTCGCCCGAGGACATGGAGCGCATCGAGGCGCGGATGCGCGCGACCATCGCGGCGGACGCGCCGTTCCGCCGGGAGGAGTTGCCGCGCGGCGTGGCGAGTGAACACTTCGCGGACCAGCCGTTCAAGCTGGAGATCATCGCGGACATCCCGGAAGACGAGACGATCTCGACCTACGAGCACGACGGCTTCGTGGACCTCTGCCGGGGCCCGCACGTCGGCTCCACCGGGGAGGTGGTCGCGTTCAAACTCGTGAACGTCGCGGGCGCGTACTGGCGCGGCGACGAGCACAACGAGATGCTGCAGCGCATCTACGGCACGGCATGGGAGTCCGAGGCCGCGCTGGAGGCGCACCTGGAGCGGTTGGAAGAGGCCGGACGGCGCGACCACCGCAGGCTGGGGCAGGAGTTGGGGCTCTTCTTCTTCGACCCTGTCGCGCCCGCGAGTCCGTTCTTCCTGCCGCGCGGCGCAGCGCTGACGAACGCACTGACGACCTACGTTCGCGGCCTGTACGAGCGCTACGGTTACCAGGAGGTCATCACCCCGCAGGTATTTGACTCGTCGCTCTGGAAGCGCTCCGGCCACTACGACAACTACCGCGAGCACATGTACTTCATCCACGCGGACGGACAGGAGTTCGCCGTCAAGCCGATGAACTGCCCCGCCGCAGCCATCCTCTACGGCTCGCAACTCCACTCCTACCGCGACCTTCCGATACGCTACGCCGACTTCGGACGCCTGCACCGCTTCGAGCGCTCCGGTGTGACGCACGGCCTCACCCGCGTGCGTACGTTCTCCCAGGACGACGCGCACATCTTCTGCGCGCCGGAACAGGTGGAGAGCGAGGTGCTCTCGTTCATCAGCATGGTCAGCGAGACGTTCGACGTGTTCGGCTTCGACGACGTGCGCGTTGTGCTGTCGCTGCGCCCGGAGAAGCGCATCGGCACAGACGACCTGTGGGACACGGCGGAGGGCGCGCTGGAGTCAGCGCTGGATGCGCGCGGCATGGAGTACGAGCCCGCTCCGAACGAGGGCGCGTTCTACGGCCCGAAGATCGACTTCTTCGTTGCCGACGCCATCGGGCGCGAGTGGCAGTTGAGCACCGTGCAGTTGGACTACAACCTGCCGGAGCGCTTCGACCTCGAGTTCGTCGACTCGGAGGGCGCGAGGCGTCGTCCGGTCGTCATCCACCGCGCCATGCTGGGGAGCATCGAGCGCTTCCTCGGCGTCGTCATCGAGCACTTCGGCGGCGCGTTCCCCGTCTGGCTAGCGCCGGTGCAGGCGGAGGTCATCCCCATCGCCGACCGCCACGTCGAGTACGCGGAATCGGTGCGGTCTCGGCTGGAGGCGGCAGGCGTCCGGGCGCACGTCGACGCCCGCAGCGATCGCATGAACGCCAAGATACGCGACGCTCAGCTGATGAAGACGCCGTACATGCTGGTGGTGGGCGACAAGGAGGCGGAGGCCGGCGGCGCGGCGGTGCGCCTCCGCTCCGGCGAGGACCTCGGCCTGCTCCCCGTGGCCGACGTCGCCACCCGCATCGCGGACGAGGCTGCTAGACGAGGGTAAGAGCTCCCGCCGTTCTTGGTGAGCCCGTCGAACCACCGCCGTACGTTAGTCCCCCCGGATTTGACGACTGACGCGCGTGGGCGTACCTTCCGGCTACAGCGCAGGATGGCGCTTTCGCTTGCGCAATTCCATGAGGAGGAGGAAAGGATGACGACGAACTACGATCCGGCCGCAGCCCCGGTCTTCGAACGCATCGACACGTACGAGGAATGGTTGCAGAACGAAGGGGCCAAGACCCACGGTGGCCTCTACATCAAGGACCTTTACTCCCTGGAACTCGACTACTGGCCCCGCAAGGGCTGCTATGGCGCGGTCGTCTACCTCGACGGCGACGAGGAGACCGACGAGCACGTCGTCGAGATTGAGCCCGCGGGCAAGACCAATCCCGAGCACCACATGTTCAACGAGGTCATCTACGTCCTCAGCGGGCGCGGCGCCACATCCGTCTGGTACGACGAGTCCCGCAAGCAGACGTTCGAGTGGACGGAAGGCGCCTACTTCTCGATCCCCATGAACGCCTCGTACCAGCACTTCAACGGCAGCGGCACAGAGCCCACGCGCATGGTCTCCGTCACCAACCTGCCCGGCATGATCCGCAAGTTCATCACGCCGGACTTCATCTGGAACAACCCCTACGTCTTCCCGGACCGCCTGACCGCCGATGAAGGGTGGGCCTCCGGCTCCGGCATGATGTACAAGGGCCGGGTGTGGGAGACCAACTTCCTGCCGGACGCGGCCAACATGGCCATGCCAGACTGGTCTGAGCGCGGCGCGGGTGGCACCAACATCATGCTGTCGCTCTCGGACAACACCGTCTCCTCCCACATCTCCGAGTTCCCCGTTGGCACCTACAAGAAGGCGCACCGCCATGGCCCCGGCGCGCACCTGCTCATCACCGGCGGCGTCGGCTTCGCGCTCGTTTGGCAGAAAGAGGACATGTCCGACCTCGTGAAGGCGGACTGGCAGCGCGGCAGCCTCTACCTGCCGACCCAGGACTCCTACAGCGAGTACTTCCACCAGCACTTCAACGTGGGCACCACCCCCGCGCGCTACATCAACATGAGCCCGTCCAACTCCCGGAAGTACACCTACGAGCGCGGCATCAACGACCCCTCCCGGCGGGGCGAGATACGCGCCATGGTCAGTATCAAGGAGGGCGGCATCCAGCTCGAGTACGAGGACGAAGACGCCCGCGTGCACCAGATATTCGAGGAGGAACTGGCCAAGTACGGCCAGCAGTGCCGCATGAAGAACCTCGTCGCCACCTGTACCGGCGTGCCCGGCCCCGAGAACAAGAAGGGTGCGCTGCAGGACTATGACTAGTTCAGGGTGACATAGCGCGAGACAGGTGTAAGGGCGCTCCTCGTGGGCGCCCTTCGCCTTACCCCCTGGCAGGTGCGCTAGAATCAGCCTCTCGTGGGAGGGAGGCATGACCTCAGCAGAGTTGCATGGGCCCATTGCGGTCGTCGGCACAACGTCGTGGGGCGGGACGCTCGCCCTCATTCTCGCGCGACGCGGCATCGACGTGCGACTGCTCGCGCGCACCGAGGACGAAGCGCAGCGGATCGCGTCCGATGGCGAACTCGCGGCGCGGCTGCCGGGCTATCCCTTTCCGCCGTCGCTGCGCGTGACGGCGGACTGGGCCGAGGGTATGGACGGCGCGCCGTTCGTGGTGTTCGCCGTGCCGAGCCACACCCTGCGCGATAACGCCCGCCGCGCCGCGCCCCACCTCCCGCCGGACGCCATCGTTATCTCCGCGTGCAAGGGGCTGGAGCAGGGAACGTTCAACCGAATGAGCGTCGTGCTGGCCGAGGAGCTGCCCGACGCCGCGACAAGCCTCTGCGCGCTGTCCGGCCCGAACCTCGCCCGCGAAGTCGTGCGCGGCCTGCCGTCGGCCACTGTCGTTGCATCCGCGTCCGCCGACGCCGCGTCGGCAGCCCAGCGGCTCTTCAACTCGCCGACGTTCCGCGTTTACACGAACGCGGACGTCGTCGGCACGGAGCTGGGCGGCACCCTGAAAAACGTCGTGGCGATAGGGGCGGCCATCTGCGACGGCATGGCTCTGGGCGACAACGCGAAAGCGGCGTTCGTCACACGGGGCTTGGCGGAGATGGTGCGACTGGGGGTCGCGGCGGGCGCGCAGGCTGCGACGTTCGCGGGCACCGCCGGCGTCGGCGATCTCATGGCGACGTGCTACAGCAACCTCAGCCGTAACTACCGCGTCGGGCTTGCGCTTGCCGGGGGCCGGACGCTGGAAGAGGCTGTCGAGGCGCTCGGCGGGCAGGTTGCCGAGGGCGTCGGCACGACCTCCGCGGCGCTGGAGATGGCACATGCCCTGGGCGTCGACGCCCCCATCGCAGCCGCGACGGCCAGCGTGCTCTTCGACGGCGCGTCGCCGCAGGACGCCCTCCTCGAACTGATGGCCCGCGCCCCCCGCCAGGAGTGAGGGGCCTCAGGTTTGGTGGATGAGAGTAGGGAGTTGTATGCTAACGAAGATGGATGCCTTAAACATAAGGTGGCAGTCGGAGGATCGAAATGACAACCAAACGAGTTGAAGAACAGGACTTAGAAAAATACCTAGAGGAAGAGTTATTCGATGACGACGCTTCCAAAGTTGAAGAAGAAGACTTGGAGGAAGAGTCTGTAGATGCCTTTGTGACTGCTTCAGACTGGACAACCGAGACCATTATGAGCCAGATGACTAAGGGAAACATCAACCTCAATCCGAGCTTCCAACGCAGAGAAGCTTGGACCGATGACCGCAAGAGTGCCTTCATTGAGTCATTGTTTATGGGGCTACCTGTTCCTCAGATTGTACTCGCTGAAAAAATGAACCAGCGAGGCACATTTATTGTGCTTGACGGAAAGCAAAGACTACTTGCGATTAGGCGATTCGCTTCACACGGAGAAGATGGCTTTAAGCCTTTGCGACTCCAAAGGCTTGAAGTTAGAAAAGACTTGGAAGGAAAGAGTCTTGCAGACATAGAACAAGATGCAGAACTAGCATCTTACCTTTCCTCTTACGAAAACCAACCAATGCGTACTGTTGTTGTGCGCAATTGGAGATCGGACAGTGTTCTCCACCGCATATTCACTAGACTCAATAGTGGCAGCCTTCCTCTCTCTAGCCAAGAACTGCGCCAAGCATTGATCCCTGGGAAGTTTGTAGACTTCGTAAACACCTACAGCGCTGACAGTAAATCGATACAGAAGGCTCTGAGAATAGACAAACCTGACTTTAGGATGCGTGATGTAGAAATACTAGTTAGATTCTTTGCCTTCCGCCGATTCATAGGCAAGTATCAAGGAAGGCTTAAGGACTTCTTGGACAAGGCTTGCGATACACTCAACCACGAATGGGAAACAGAAGGAGAAAAAGAAATCCAGCGGATGGCATCTGCTTGTGATGCCGCGATAGAAACCACCTATAGTATATTTGGACGTGACTCCTTCAGATTTTGGGAAGAGGGCCGCTACAAACGTCCTTTCAATCGTGCTGTGTTTGATATTATGACGTTCTATTTCGCAGACGAAGAACTGCGAGCAGATGCTGTGCAGAATTCCAATAAAATAGTAGCAGACTTTCACAGATTGTGCACAAAGGACAGGACTTTCCAGGAATCTCTCACTGTGACAACCAAGAGCATAAGAGCTACAAATTACCGTTTGACGAAGTGGGGGCGCACGCTGAGACGCATCGGAATGAATGCCGAGGTTCCTCAGGTTGGTCACGAGGCAGGCTGAGTAGAGAAGGCAGGAACAATTTGAGGAGCGATCAGTAGAGTGCCGAACACTCAAGTGGTATTTAACTTGGATTGGAGAGCGAGAGAACTTCGCAGAAATCTCTTGCCTGCGAAATTTGATGTAAGGGGCATCTATGGTAACCAATACCATGATATGGCGGCGGCCTACGCAGTCTTGATGCATGCTGAAATTGAAGAGTGCCTTGAAGCTATTGCTCTGAATGCAGTCCGATTGTGTGTCAACCAAGGGCGTGGGCATAGCGTGGGTCAAAGTACCGCTGCGCTAATGGCTTATGGCCCATTGATGTACGCAGAAGGTGCTACCATAGAATCCTACAAAAAAGTGATCATGTTATCGGTTGGGTCATTGAGATACAAGCATTTGAGTTCCTTACAAGACTTGCAAAGGCAGTTTACCAAAACAGTGAGGTCGAATCAAGGAATCAGGGAGGCCAACATTTACCGACTGTTCCTGCCTGTTGGTCTTCCTTTCCCCTATTTAAACAATTTGTCCTTCCGTGGAACAGTGGCCGGAAACTGGTTGCAGAAGATCGACGAGTTTGGCCAGCAACGCGGCAAAGTTGCCCACCAAGCCAATACAGTGTATCAACCGCTCGATCCCAAATATCAATACGAAATGGTACAATTAATTTTAAGAGGTATCCGAGTAATTGACCGTAAACTACTGAATGTATCCTACCGCCGAATTGCGCGTTAGCCAAGGGTACGTCAGGATTGCACCGTGACGCTCGCCACGAGGGGCGTCCAGCCTATGTGTCCAGCACGTTCGGGGCCATCAGCTCCTCGATGGTGACGACGCGCGGGGTGAGCCCCTGCTCCGTCGAGTAGGCGAGCGCCGTCTCCAGCGTGTGGCGGTTCGCCGCGACGCCGTACGGGAAGAGGTCGGTGGTTAGCGCGGCCCGCGCGTTGGACGGCAGCAGCCCCGCGTCGATGAACGGCTGCGTCTGTTCGAGCGTCCGCGCGACCCAGAGCTCCTTCGCCTTCACGAACGCGTCGTACAGGTTGCGCGTGGCCCACGGGTACTGCTCGTAGAGCGAGCGCCGCATGATGACGACGTGGTTGATGGGATAGATGCCCGTCTTGGCGTAGTAGCGCGCCGACTCCGCGAGCGGGTCAGGGAAGAGCGTCCGCACTTGCTCGTGGGCGCGCAGGTCAAGCGTGCTCCGGTTGATGCCTCCGCCGCCATAGAAGTAGACGTAGATGGCGTCCAAGTCGCCCTTCGCCATCATGCCGCCGAGGTTCTCGCCCTTCGCCGGATCCATGTAGTGCAGCGTGACGCCGGGCGGCGGCTGGAAGCCGGTCGCACCGCCGTGGCTCAGCTCCTGCGTGCGCTCCATCCACCACTCGACGTCCTCGGGGGCGACGCCGTACTCGTGCTGGAAGAAGCCCCGCGCCCACAGTGCCGCCGTCTGCTGGTACTCGTTGACGCCGACGCGCTTGCCCTTGAGGTCGGCGGGTGACTCGATGCCCGCGTCCGTGCGGACCAGCGCGCCGATGCCGAAGAACGTCCGCGTGGAGCAGATGGGCAGCGCGACCCAGTCCCGGTTCCCCTGCGCGGTGATGATGGCGAGCGAGGAGAGCGACATCTCCGAGACGTCGAACTCCTGGTGCGTGAGCTGCCGGTGGAACGTCTCCCCCGGGCCCGACGCCGTGGGGATGAGCTCGATGCCCTCCGGCTTGATCGTGCCGTCCATGATGGGGCGGCTGCGGGGGTTGGGCGCGAACGCGAGGCTGAACGTCGGCTTGGTGGTCATGAAGCGCTCCTTGCTGTGCGACTCGGGGCCACGGCAGAGGTTACGCCTCTTCGGCTTCCGCGGCGCACACGAACGTTACCCAATCGTCGTCGTGGTGCTCCTCGACGAACGCGAGGCCCGTGGCGGCGAACGCGTCGACGACCTGTCCGCGCCGCTCCTGCAGGATGCCCGCGGCGACGAGCCGCCCCTCCGGCGCGAGGGAGCGGCGCAGCTCCGGCGCGAGGTTCGCGAGCGCGACCGAGTTGACGTTCGCGAGGAGGAGGTCTGCCCACGCGGGCGGTATCTTGTCGTTGGGGAGCGTTCCGGCGTAGAAGCGGACGCGCCCGGAGACGCCGTTGGAGCGCACGTTGGTACGCCCCGCCTTGAGGGCGACGCGGTCGATCTCGACACCGAGCACGCGGGCCGCGCCCAGTTTCGCCGCGCCGATGCTCAGGATGCCGGAGCCGGAGCCCACATCCAGCACGTTCAGGCCGGGGCGCATCAGCCGCTCCATGCACTCCAGCGTGCGGTTCGTCGTTGGATGGTGGCCGGTGCCGAATGCGAGGCCGGGGTCGATCTCGATGACCACGTCGTCCGGCTGCGCTTCCTCGCGCAGCCAGGGCGGCTGCACCAGCAGCCGTTTGCCGATGCGGAGCGGGGTGAAGTGCGCCTTCCACGCGTCCTCCCACTCGCGCTCATGTATCTCGCGCTCCTCCAGCTCCGGCAGGTCGGTCAGCTTGCCGACGAGCTGGATGCCGATGTGGACGATCTCGCGGTTGCGGTGGTAGGAGGGCGTCTGCGGCATGTATGTGCGGAGGATGGCGCTCTGCCGCTCAGGGGGCGACTCTCCCTCGTCCGGGTTCCACCCCCCGGCTTCCTCGATCGCCACACCGCCCTTCCCGTAGCGCCGGAACAGCTCCGCCACCGGCTCAACGAACTCGAACGGCACCCGTATCTTCAGTTCCAGCCAGAGGTGCTCAGCCAATCCAAACCTCTGTGTGGTCCCCTCTCCCTACAAGGGGACCCTTGCGTAACCCACCCAGCCCCCGCCAGTTCACCCTCACCCTAGCTCTCACCCCTCGAGGGAGAGGGGACCAAGAGCCCCACTCCTGCCTCCGGCTGCGGTCAGCATGACATCTCGGGGCGCCGCCTACTTCTGCTTCTCGAAGGAACGCTGGAGCTCCTCCAGCAGCTTCTTCTGCTCCTTGGTCAGCTTGTCCGGCGTCTGTACGCGGACGGTGACGAGCTGGTCGCCGCGCCGCCCCTCGCGCCCCAGGTGCGGGATGCCCTTGCCTCTCAAACGCAGCACCTCGCCGGACTGGACCCCCGGGGGCACTTTCAGCTTCTCAGGGCCGTCGAGCGTCGGCGCCTCGACCTCCGCGCCGAGCGCGGCCTGGGGATACGAGACGTTCAGGTCCAGCAGCACGTCGGCAGCGTTCTCCCGGCGCTTGAACCACGCGTGCGGCTGCACGTGCACGCCCACGAGCAGGCTTCCCGGCGGACCGCCAAACACGCCGGCGTGGCCCTGGCCGGGCAGCTCCAGCAGCGCGCCGTCATATACGCCGGCGGGGATGGAGACCTGCAGGCGCTGTCTCGCCCGTTTGTTGCCGACGCCCTTGCAATCGGTGCAGGGCGTCGTGATGCGCCGGCCCTCACCGCCGCACACGTTACACGCCGCCTCGGTGACGAACTGACCGAACATCGAGCGTTGCGCGCGGCGGACGCGGCCGCTGCCGTGGCAGTTGCTGCACGTCTCCGGCTGCGTGCCTGGCTCAGCGCGTGAGCCCTTGCACGACGGGCACTGCTCGGTGCGGCTGATCTCGACCTCGCGCTCGATGCCGAATGCCGCCTCCTCGAACGTGACGCTGACGTTCGCGCGCACGTCGTCGCCCTGACGCGGACGCGTGCGAGACGCGGCGCCGCTGCCGAAGAACGCGTCGAAGATGTCGCCGAAGCCGCCGAAGATGTCGAAGCCCTCGAATCCTCCGGCGCCCTGTCCCGCGCCGTTGCGGACGCCCGGGTGGCCGAAGCGGTCGTACTGCTTGCGGCGTTCCGGGTCGCTCAGCACCTGGTACGCCTCGTTGACCTCTTTGAAGCGCTCGGAGGCGTCGCTCGCCTTGTTCCGGTCCGGGTGGTACTCCATCGCCTTCTGTCGGAAGGCTTTTCGGATGTCTTCCTCGGACGCCTGGGCGCTGACGCCAAGCACGTCGTAGTAGTCGCGTTTGGTGGTCATGGGACGGCGGCTAGCCCTGCCACTGGGGCGAGGGTTCCAGGGCCTGTACGAGTTCACTGAGGAACGCGGCGAGGTAGCGGACGCTGGACATAGCGCGTGCGTAGTCCATGCGCGTCGGGCCCATCGCGCCGATGACGCCCGTGGCCCCGTCCGGCGCGCCGTAGGTAGCGTAGACCACGCTGTACGGACGCAGGTGTTCGTCGTGGCTCTCCTGCCCGATGACGACCCGCACCTCCGCGGGGCGCGGCGAGTCGTCGAATATCCGAGTGATCGAGTCGTCGTCGAGCACCTCAGCGGCGTCCTGCGCGCTCCTGCCGGACTGGAACTCCGGCTGGTTCAGCATGTGGCTCAGGCCGTTCAGGTAGCGTTCGCGGGTCTCGCGGCGCTCCTCGTCCGAGAGGATGCGGACCGTTTCCACGAGCGCGGCGGAGACGATGCGTCCGGTGTGGACGCCGGAGTCCCAGAGCGTGCGCAGTTCGGCGGCGCTCATGCCCCCCGCAAGGCGGTTCAGCTGGCTGGCGGCCAAGGTCAGGTCGTCCTGCGTCGTGTCGGAGTCCAGGTGGATGATGCGCTGCCGCAGCTGCGCGTCCTGCATCACCACGACGAGGAGGGCCTCGCGGTCGTGCAGGTGCACGATCTGCATCTGCTTGACCCGTGCGACGGGACGCTTGACGGTGGTGGCGATGGCGAGGTTGTGGACGGCGCTGGCGAGCACGCGGGCCGCGCTGCGCGCCCACGCCGCCGGGTCGGCCTCGTCGAAGTCGATGGCGTCGCGCACGTGCTCCTGGAAGTGGCGGGGGAGGCGGTTGCGCTGCCCGGCGCGCTCCACGTAGAAGCGGTAGCCGGGGTCTGACGGAACGCCTCCCGCCGACGTGTGCGGACGGGAGATAAAGCCCATCTCCTCCAGTTCCGCCATGTCGTTGCGGATGGTGGCCGGACTGACGCGGAACTCATACCGGCGGGCGAGTTGCTGCGACGAGACGGGCGCCGCCGTCTCGATATAGTCGCTGACGATGATCTCCAGCAGTGCCTGCCTGCGGGTGTTGAGGGCGGGGGCCGCCGGATTAGCAGTCGGCTCGCTCAAGTGCTAACTCCTCCGAACGAATGTAGCACCGGCAGGGGAGTGCGTCAACGTGAACATCTCTCTTGGCGGAGCAGTCTGTCATGCTGAGTCCTTCGGCAGGCTCAGGACAGGCTCCGCCGAAGCATCTCTCGGGAACGTCCGTGAGGGCAGCCCCGCTCGTCCTGAGCCTGTCGAAGGACTGCCCGAGAGGGGAGCGGGCTGCGAGGTTCCTGCCTCCGCAGGAACGACAGACCGGAGGGCGAACAGGAACGTCATACCCAGATGTCCAGGGAGGGGGGTTCCATGAAAGCGAGCGCGAGGGCATCGGCGCGGTCGGGGGAGGCGATGCCGCGCTTGCGGAGTTTGGTCTTGCTCTCGAGGCGGATGCGTCCGGTGGAGGAGACGTCGTAGCGGAGAGCGAGGAGCTGGCCCACGAGAACGGAGTCGTTGGGGATGGCGGCGGCGTCCTCGCGGAGCAGGCGGGCGACCTCCCAGAAGATCTCGGCGCGGAGGTCGGCGAACTGGGAGGGGCGGCGGGCCTTGCTACCGGCATCGACGCCGATGACGGGGACGCCGAGCGTGCCGAGCCGGTCGACCACGCCGGCCCCGACGCCTGTGCCGTCCACGAAGACGGCGTTGATGCCGAGAGCGTCGGTCCACGCCTTCACCTCGTCGGCCACCTGCATGTTGTCGAGGCCGCGCTTGAGGGGGATGAGGTGTTCGACATGGTAGCCGCGCCGGATGCAGATGACGGACTCGTCGGCGCCGAAGCGCGCGACGTCGACGCCCATGCGGTAGGGGAGGTCGTGGGGGCGAGGTTCCTGCCTCCGCAGGAACGACGGACCATCGTCGGAGATGGCGTTGCCGTCCGGGTCCGTGCCTTCGCCGGACTGGGCTTCGTGGCGGGCGATGGCACGGTCGACGTGGTTGCGGGTGGTGAGGGAGTCCTCGAGGGCGTCAGGGAACTGTCCGAGGACGGACGCGATGTAGAGCGGGGAATCGTCGCCCCAGTCGCGGCGGTGGTGCTCGACGTCCTCCGGGGTGACGAGGCCGGGGACGCGGAAGCGCTTGCGGCGGAAGTTGGGAGAGTCGAATGCGGAGATGGTGATCTGGTGGTAGAGGGCGGACTTGGCGTGGTGGGACTCGTAGAGCTCGCCCTCGTGGGAGAGGGGGTTGCCGATGAGGAGCACCTTCGCGGGGTTGAGGCGCTTGAGGGCTTCCATGTAGGCCTGCTTGACGCCTTGGGCCTCGGTGACGACGACGAGGAGGTTGGGGGAGTGGAAGCCCTGGATGTTGTGGTGGGAGTTGGAGGAGAAGGCGATGGCGAACCGGTCGTCGTCGATGACGTACTTGGTCTCGGTGACCTTGCCGGGGAGTGCGTCGCCGGCGGCTGCGACCGCGAGGCGGAGCTCGTGCCAGAGGATGTCCTTGACCTGCCGGAGGGTAGGGCCCGTGACGACGACCTTTGCGTGGGGCCGGGTGTGGAGCCACCAGACGATGGCTCGGGCGGCTGCCCAGTCCTTGCCGGAGGAGTTGCACGCGGCGACGGAGACGCGTGCGTGATGCGCGATGGCGCGGAGTATCTCCACCTGCTTGTCGTAGGGTCTGCCTGCTGCGCCGAGGATGTCCCTGACGAAACCGACGGGGTCGTTCTTGTAGCGGGCGAACATGGCGGCGGCCTTCCTCTTCACCCCCATCCCCGCATCGAGCGCGGGGCAGGCTCCAACCTTCACCCCCATCCCCGCATCAAGTGTGGGGCAGGCTCTGGCCTTCCCCCATCAAGGGGGAAGGGACCAGACAAGGGGCGGGGGCCTTCTCCACCCCGTTAACACGAAAAAGCCGCCCGGCCTTGTGCTGCCGGGCGGCTCGTCCGCCTTCGGGGGTCCTGTGGGTTGTGGGGTCTATGACACCAGTATGACATACGTGCGTCGGTTATGCAAGAGGAGATATATGGAACCTACCCTTCGCTACAGATGCTGTCATCCCCATCGCCTTGACCGCCTCCCGGATAGATTCTGCAATCCGCGTCCCAGGTGCCTGTCGTTGTCCACCTGATCCCACGGCGCTCTCCATCGTCTAACTCGCAGGTGCGCACGATCATCACGTACTCGCCCTCGTCGATACCCCATTCTGCTGAGTCCAAAGTCATCTCCAGGGTATCGATAGGCCGGAACCGCTGCTCAGCGTACCGCTCTCCAACTGCCTCGTAGATAGCATCGACCGGGATATCCCCATCGCAGTCGCATGGGCCTGTGGTGGGAGTCGGTATGGGAGTGGCGGTGGGAGTGGGAGTGGGGGCTCTTGGCGTCACCTCAACGCTTCTGCTACCCCACATGCCGGGCGTAGGCGTGGGCGTGGGGTGCTTGACGGCCGGGTCTGGCAGATCGTTGGGCTCGCCGAAGCCAGTGTTGGTCGAGACAGCACTGCCTACTGCATCGAACCGGTCAATCTCTGTCTCCGTGCGGACGATGTAGCCTTGCAGGTTGACCCATAGCTGTATCTTCTGACCGGCCTGCTCGAACGGCTGGACGCTTTCCAGGTGCCTGACCGTCTCGCCGTCCAGATTCGTGTCGGCCACGTACCGGTAGAGCCACAGGCCTTTGGCGAAGTAGCCACTCTCATGCGGGATAGGGCCGCATGCGTTTCCCAATCGATCGCCTCCGCCACCGATGGTCTCATCCCAGTCCTGGTCGCCGAACTTGTACCAATTCACGCCGTCCTTCCAGAGAGCCTGGTACGTAGCGTTGCCTTCTTCGTCATAAGTGACGCTGTGGTGATCACCCCCGCTGGCGAATCTCGTCTCGGTGGTGAAAGTGACTTCTCCATGCTCCTTGTAGGTGAGCATCTCCTCGGTCAAGACGTCGTAGGGCATGTTGGGGTCGCACGAGGGCAGCGGCGTGGGGGTCGACGGCTCGCCCACCATTGACGCGAGCGTCGGTGTCGCCACGGGCGCAGACGAGCAGGCCGTCAGCAGCAGAAGCAGGGGCAGCAGGTAGCGCATGGGGTCGTTCTTCCTATGTTATGAGTCGAGAATTACGCCCAGGGGTGTCCGGTGAGTGATTATAAGTTCTTCGGGTTACCCCTGCTCCGGGGGCGGCTCCCGGACCGCGGAGACCGCCGAGTACAACAGGAATACTCCCGTCAGTAGCTCGCCCCCGGCCCCGACGAACAGGGTGGGGCGCAAACCGATGGTCTCACCGAGCGCGCCGCCTGCCAGCGCTCCTACCGGGATGGCCCCCAGGAAGGCCATCCTGAGCACGACGTTCGCTCTTCCCTGCAGGCGGTCCGGCGTCATGCTCTGCTGCAGGCTCGTCCGCGCGATGATGTACGTGACAAGACCTGCTCCGAAGAGGAACGTGGCCGCCCCCACTAACGCGAGCACAACGGCCATGGGCCCGCCGGCCAGCGGGATGATGAGGTCGCAGGCGCCCATGAGGAAGAGGCCGGCCGCTGCCGACCTGCCGAGCCCCACCTTCCGTGTCGTCTGCTTCGCAAACGAGGCCCCGATCAGCCATCCGACGCCGGCGCCCGAGAACACCAGCCCGATGAGGCCCGGGGTGAGATCCAGGTGGCGCACCAGGTAGAGCAGGCCCACGGCGTCCAGCAACGCATTGGACGCGCCCACCATCGCCGCGGCGATCGTCAGGGCTCGGAGGACGGGACTTTTCATCACGAACGCCAGGCCCTCGCGCAACTCGTCTCGGACGCTCAGCGAGGACACTGCCCGCGGCGAGATGTCCGTCGACGGGCGCATCCGGTGGAGCGACAGTGCCGAGGCCGCGTATGCGGCGGCGCCCACGGCCAGCGTGAACGGCGCGGACACGAACTGGATCAGGACTCCCGTGAATCCGGGGGCCCCGATCTCGGTTGCGGACCGGCCCACCTCCAGCTTGCTGTTCGCCTCGATGAGCTGCGTCCGCTGGACGAGCGATGGCAGGAACGCGCGGTAGGTGACGTCCACGATGAACCGCAGGCCTCCCAACGCGAACGCGACTGCGAACAGGAGGGGGATGCTGAGGAAGCCGAGCCATGCGGCGACGGCGATGACCGAGAGCGCGAGTACATGACCCCAGGCCGCGGCGATGAGCACGGACCGCTTCGACCGCCTGTCTATCCAGATGCCCGCGAACACGCCCACCACGATCGCGGGAGCGCCGCCGAACGAGGCGAGGATGCCCATCTGGAGCGGTGTCGCATCCAGAAGGAGTGCCGCCACCAGCGGCACGCCGAGGAGCTGCACCTGGAAGCCGGCGTACGTGGACGTCTGGCTCGCCCAGAGCTTGAGGAACGTCTCCTGTCGCCAGAGTCCCGATGGTCGAAAGCGCAATGAACACAACCTGGGCGGCCCGCCCGGCAAACGGCGCCGGGGCCGCCCTCAACGTGAGGGACAGTGTGTTTCCGGGGCGCGAGGGCGTCAAGGCAGGCGTGAGTACCCGCCGCTGCTAGACTGCAACCAACCGCCAGTCTCTGAGGCGCGCGTTGCGAGATTCAATATTCCTCGTCCTGACGCTCCTTGCGCTTGTGCTCGCCGCGTGCTCACAGGCGGCACCCACGCCTATCCCGACTTCGACTACCACACCTACATCGACTCCGACACCTGTCCCGACTTCGACACCCATTCCCACATATACTCCAACGCCCGCGCCCACCCTGGCACCAGCTCCTATCCCCACACGGATACCAACGTCATTCGTGCAACAGCAACCCACGACGCTCACCCTGAGCTTCGGGCATGCCTGCGCGCTTCGACCCGACGGGACCCCGGTCTGCTGGAACACCGATTACCCCCTGGTATTGCCATCGCCCCTCTTGCCATCGCCGCCGGAGGGTGAGCGTTTCACAGCGATCAGCAGCGGTCGCATGCACACGTGCGGGCTCAGGACAGACGGTAGCGTGGTTTGCTGGGGAGTGGGCGGATTTGGCGATGCATCGCCGCCGCAGAGTGCTCGGTTCACAGCGATCAGCAGCGGCCGTGCGCACACATGCGGGTTGCGGACAGAAGGAACCGCTGTTTGTTGGGGCGCAAACGGTTCCGACCAGGCTTCGCCACCGCAAGAAGAGCGATTTATCGTCATCAGCGGCGGTGGCTCCCATACCTGCGCTCTCCGGGGGGATGGAAGCCCCGTGTGCTGGGGACGTAATGAGGAAGGCCAGACCTCGCCTCCGGATGAGGAACGTTTCACCTCCATCAGCAGCGGCAGCGGGTTCACGTGCGCGCTGCGGCGCGACGGAGCCCCTGTCTGCTGGGGCAAGGTTGGGTCTGGTCAGCCGACGCCGCCGGAGGACGAACGGTTCGTGTCCATCAGCAGCGGTTCCTACGGCACGTGCGGACTGAGGGAAGACGGCAGCGCCTTCTGCTGGACCTCGACCCGGCAACGGGAGATGGGCGAAGGGGAAGGGCCGTTCGCAGCCATCTACAACCGATGGGGAGAGCGATGCGGGCTGCGGTTTGATGGCAGCGTCTTCTGCACGGGATATCGGAGGACGCCGCCTGATGCTGAGCGGTTCATCTCCATCAGCAGTGAAGGCGAACGTACGTGCGGGCTGCTACAGGATGGCAGCCTCGTCTGCTGGGGCGTGATCGTGCCGCCGGATGGCGCGCGGTTCGTCTCCATCGCCAGCGGCCAGGACCATGTCTGCGGGCTACGGCCCGACGGCAGTGTCGTCTGCTGGGGAGATGATACCTCCGGCCAGGCGTCGCCGCCGGATGACGAGCGGTTCGTTGCCATAACCGCCGGTACCGTGCACACGTGCGGGCTACGGCCCGACGGCAGCGTCGCCTGCTGGGGCGACGAGTACTCAGGCGTTGCGTCGCTGCCGGAGGGCGAACGTTTCACTTTCGTCAGCAGCGGGTTCTTCTACACCTGCGGGTTGCGTGCAGACGGCAGCCTCGTCTGTTGGGGAGACGACTATAGCGGTGGGGCGTCCCCGCCTGAGAATGAGCGGTTCGTCTATATCGACAGCGGCGACAAGGGTACATGCGCGATACGGCCTGATGGGAGTCCCGTGTGCTGGGGAAGGGAAGTTGATGATGCACCGCAAGACGGTGACGTGTCTCTTGGAGGCGGACCGTTCGTCTCCATCAGTAACGGTGGCTCGCACACGTGCGGGTTGCGCGCCGACGGTCGCCTCGTCTGCTGGGGAAACACAACGGACCTGGTCGCAGCGATAGAAGCATCTCAGGCGGCCGATGCAAGGCCCTTCGCCTTCATCACCAGCGTCGTCTTCCACTCGTGCGCTCTGCGCCGGGACGGGAGCCTCATCTGCTGGGGGATCAATATACTCAACGGCCTCTACGAGCCGTACACCCTCCCTGGCGAGACCTTCGCTGTTGGAAGAGTGGATATCGAGAGTGCGAGGTTAGAAAATTGATTGTGAAATCTATCTCAAACGTTTGACGCAGCCCTTGCGGTTTGTTACATTTGCTCTAGTAACCACTACACGAAGGGGGGCCGTGCAATGGTGCTACCAGCAGTCCGTATAAGGGAACTCCGCAGGACCTACGGATTCGAGGAAGTCGCCATCGTACCGGGCGACGTCACCACCAACCCCGAGCTCTCCGTCCCCCAGCTTGCCATCGGACCCTACCGCTTCTCCATCCCCATCCTCGCCTCCGCCATGGACGCCATCGTCAACCCCGCCTTTGCGGGGTTGATGGCTAAAGCGGGCGGTCTCGGCGTGATGAACCTGGAAGGGCTCTACTGCCGCTACGACGACGCCACCGACGCCCTCCAATCCATCTCGTCCGCCCCCAGGGAAGAGGTGACCGACGTGCTGCAGCGCGTCTACACCGCCGAGTTCCGGGAAGACCTCGTGGCGCAGCGCGTGCGCGAGATCAAGGAGACCGGCGCGGTCGCTGCGGTGTCGGTAACCCCGGCGCGCACCAAGCGCCTCGCCCCCATCGCGGTCGAGGCCGGCGCGGACATCATCGTCGTGCAATCCACCGTCACCACGGCGCGCCACATCTCCAACAGCTTCACGGGCCTGCGCCTGAACGACCTCGTCCGCGAGATCAGCGTTCCGGTCATCGTCGGCAACACGGTCACCGCAAGCGCGTCGCTCGAGCTGATGGAGCAGGGCATCGACGGCATCCTCGTGGGCGTGGGGCCCGGAGCGGCCTGCACGACGCGCGACGTCACCGGCGTCGGCGTGCCGCAGGTGTCGGCGACGCTGGAAGTCGCCGCGGCGCGAGACGAGTTCTACGCCCGCACCGGCAAGTACGTGAACGTGCTGACGGACGGCGGCATCCGCATCGGCGGCGACCTCTGCAAGGCGATCGCGGCGGGCGCGGACGGCGTCATGATCGGCACCCCGTTCGCGCAGACGTACGAGGCACCCGGCCAGGGCTTCAACTGGGGCATGGCGAGCCCGCACCCGGCGCTCCCGCGCGGCACGCGTGTCAACGTCGGCATGCACGCGAGCCTGGAGCAGGTGCTGTTTGGACCGAGCCACCGCACGGACGGCACGCACAACCTCGTGGGCGCGTTGCAGATCAGCATGAGCATGGTAGGCGCGCAGACCATCCCGGAGTTCCACGAGCGCGCGGAGCTCGTTGTGGCCCCGACGATCGCCACCGAGGGCAAGATCTTCCAGCGCTCCGGCCAGATATAGGGATACTCTGAACAAGCCTGTGTCCCGCAGCACCGTCGATTCCCCCGCCACCCTGTTCACCCCCATCCTAGCCTTCCCCCATCAAGGGGGAAGGGATCAGGCGACGCACGCGCAATCACGCAGAGATACCCCGTGTTCAGACTATCCCTAGGGGCAGGTTGGCTTACGGCGTGCCGCTCCCCATGACATCACTCCACCAGGAGTAGAGAGGGTCTCGGTCACCCGGGATATAGCTCGCGCCTGTCCGCATCCCATCTAACGCCGACCGCAACACATCTGGGGATGCTGAGGACACTTCGGCCCAGAGTTTGACCAGTTCCAGGGTTGAAACGAGGGGAACAGTCGGGGCCGACTCTCCCAGTACACGGCGCGCCTTGCGGTCGTCAGTTGCTACGGAGTATCCGCGATGGAGCGCCAGTGCCCCTGTTACCGCTTCGCCGTCGTCAATCTGAGCGGCGAGGTCTATGAAGGCGGCTTCTTCCTCTACGCCTTCCAAGTGTGCTACTTCAATCAGCCCCTCGTCTATGAGCGGAGAAATGTCTACGGGTTCACGTTCCTCCCGATTCCCTGAAGGGTCAGGGCGCCACGTGTAGAGGGCTTCTTGCTCGCACACGTAGTCGGTGACTCCTAGTCGATACGGCAGCGCTAGGGCGATCTCTCGCAAGCGTCCGGTGGCGTAGAGGTTGAGCAGGCAACTGGCGTCGAGCAGGAGGAATTCTGATGGACTGGTCACGACACTTGGCCTGGCTCTAGATGATTGTCAGCTGATGCTGCTTGCGAGATCGATGCTGAGAGATGAGATTTCACCTTCGTCAAGTACGTGTACCGGGTTGGTCAACTCCCGGACGATGCGTCTGGCCGACACACGGTCGACCCGGAGAACCCTGGCTAACTGACCTTCGGTAAGGTTCCCTTCTTCGTATGCACGCGCGGCCAGAAGCTGGTAGCGAAACGGCAGAAGCCGGTCGCTGGAGGGATGTGGAAGCAATCCCAGTTGCGCCTGGGCCTCGCGGATTTTGAATCCCCTGTCTCGTAGACGATCCCAAGTGCCTCCAGGGAGAAGCCGAAGTTCCTCCAACCGGAGCATCATTGCTTCTACGGAGACGAAGTAGTGGTGGGCGATGCGACACACCTCTGCTGCTGTAATCCTGCCGTCAGCGGCGCGGGACATCTCATTGAACCTGCGCCGGAGGCCGGTAGCAGGCATGAGCATGCAACGAGCGAAGGCATCGGCGAACTTCTCTGCAGCGGGAACCCTCCGGTATGCGCCCAGCATGGATACCTCTGCCTGGAAACGCCGAGTCAAGAAATGGCCATATTCGTGGGCCATTGACCAGCGCCGCCGCTCTTCAGGGTGGCGGGCGTTCACAACGATGCAGCCGCCGAGCTCCTCCGTGTAGGAGAACATGCCTGCCACCCGTGAAGGCAACTCGATAGAGAAGACACGAACGCCCACGTCGCTTTCCAGAGTCTCTCTCAAGCTCAGGATCGGTCCATCCCCAAGCCCGAGCCGGTTACGCTCGGAGGTCGCAACTTCCTCAGCAGCGTCTTCGGGCGTAGTCCAGCCGGTCGAGTATTGAGGCGGATAGTTCTGCCGAAGAGACGCTCCGCTGAGATGCTCCAGATACCGGTAGTCTTCGCAGAGGCGTTGGAACTCTTGGACAGCTTGTTCTAACTCCTGCTGAGCACCCGGGCTAGCTGCATTGCTGACCGCCGTGCGGAACTGCACTGCGAAGTCTGCTATAGGCTCTTTCGAACCAACGAAATCGCTTACCGGGCGGCCATAGAGCCGCGCCATCTGAATCAGTTCACCGGGTCGAGGCCGTCTTTCGCCTTTCTCCAGCGCAGTGATTGTGGTCCGTGCGACGGAGAGGGATTCGGCAACATCTTGCTGGGTGAGGTTGCAGGCTTTCCTTGCTTCCTGCAGGCGCTGTCCCAGCACTCGCGGGTCGATAGTTTCCAATACGTGCTGCTGCATGGAGCCTCCCTAGGCCGCAAGGCTGAAGGGCGACATGAACGTCTCCCATTCCTTCACATAGGTCCGGTACAGCCGGATGAAAGAGGCCTTCACTTCGTCGGCTGACAGGCCATCGTGTGCCACAAGTTCGGCTTGGGTGCGCGCAAGTTCAGGAAACGAACGGGCTAAGGCAACCCAAGGAGTATCAGAGTCCAGGCAGTGGGCAAGCCTATGAACCTGACCGCGCATTGCTTCGAGGCCGTAGCGTTGATACTCCACCACCGTCCCGCAGGGCCTTAGCCAGAGACTTGACCAGCTTGTAGCCAACCTCCTCCAGGGACGTGTCTTCGGCCTGGGCGCACCGATAGGCAGCGCGCCACCAAGGTCGGAAGGTCCTCTCAAACCGGTCTAGGTCTGGCATCGTGCACCTGACTTTCTGCTAGAAACCCTAGCAGTTGGGCCTGACATTGTCAATAGACTGCGACAGACAGCTGAGGGAATGTCAACCTTCTGCACGGCTCCCCAGTGCTCGCCTCCCCCCCGACTGATAGGGGTATGTATGGTGGAATGAAAACACTCCACCCGCCTCCACAGCCCCCTGGTGCGCTGCCCGCGCACTCTGGATTCCCGCCGGTGCGGGAATGACGGGTGCGGTTGACACCGACTGCTTAGATGAGCCTTAACCACGCCTATTTCCGCCCGTTACATACCCCTGTTAGCCCCCCCCCCCGCATCGCTGATAGAACGAAATCACCGTCCCGTGCGTAGTAATTGGTAGACATGCTCCCCACGGAAGGAGGTGGCGCCCCGCCAGGTCAAACAGCCCCATCGTCAGTCGCTCCACAGAGCCGCCCATCTCGCAGAGGAGAACGAACATGAACACCCGGAGACTGACCGCCCCTTTCATCCTGCTCGCCGTTCTCGGCGCCCTGGCTGTTCTGGCCGGCTACGGTGTACTGGCGCCAGCCTCCGCTCAGGCACACCACGCACCGTACGACTGCATGGTGGGCGACTACATCGCCACGCGGTATCACCTGCAGTTGGTCGAGGGCAGCACCCTCGACGACGCCGGAGAGATCGCTGGGAAGAACGGCGGCAAGGTGGTGGGAGTCCTCAACCTGCACGCGACGCAGCCGGGGTTCGTTCTCGAGTTCCCCTGCCTGGACGAGGACCCGTCGATGCTGCCGGAGAAGATGGAGTTGCTGATCGAAAGGGTTGAGGCGGACGAGCGCGTCGTCCACCTCGTTGCCGACTCGGTTACGCACAACGTGCCGAGGTGACAGGCGCAAGGCAACAGTCTGTCGGTTGTCAGCATATACAATGATACGGCGTAACCTTGTATATGACTCTTCCTTATGCAAGGTTACGCCGGTCTGCGGGGGACGCGGCGGGCCGGCCGGGAGATGCGCGTGTTGCCCGCGGGGCTCGCGAGTTGCCGCTCCAGCGTCGTGAACGCGTCGATCAGTTCCGGCGCCTCGAACGCCCGGTTGCGCTGCCCCACGTTGACCTGCGTGAGCACGCCCGCGTCTACCAGCCGGTCGACCGCCTGCCGCGCCGCCTGGAACGACCTCCCGGTCAGCTCCGACGCGGTCGATACCGTGAGCACCGGCGCGGTGGGAAGCGCCTCGATGAGCAAGTGCGCTGCCGAGTCCCGCCGGGGGTTGCCGCTGCGCTCGCGCCACGACGCCTGGAGCGTGCGGACGTGTTCCTCGAAGCGCCTGGCATCCTGGACCGCGCGGAGGCTCGCTGAGGCGAAGAACGATACCCAGCGGTTGATTCCCTCGTGCGCCTGGGGGGAGTCCGGCGCGCCAGCGTAGCGGGTCGCGGTGAGGCCGCCGACGTAATCGTTCGACCATGTCGCGAGGATGAGGGAGACCGGCGGCAGTACACGGTGCGCGAGCCCGCGCCGCCGCAGCACGAGATGGAGCAGCACGCGTCCGGTGCGCCCGTTGCCGTCCACGAACGGGTGGACCGTCTCGAACTGCGCGTGGGCGACCGCCGCCTGCGCCAGGGCCGGAAGCGTGTCCTCGTTGCAGAAGCGCACCAAGTCTTCGAGGAGGTCGTGCACATCCTCCGGCGGAGGCGGGACGAACGCGGCGGCACACGGGTTGTAGCTGCCCCCGCCTATCCAGTTCTGCTCGGTGCGGATGCGGCCGCCGTGCTCCTCGAACCGCGTTTCCGCGAGAAGGAGGCGGTGCGCCTCCAGCACGATCTCCAGGGTGATAGGGCCGCCGGGTTCGACGGACTCGATGCCCCAGACCATCGCGTCGATGTTGCCGAGCACTTCTTCCGCGGTCACGTCGCGGGGGGCCTTGCCGAGTCGACGCGCGGCGTCGGCCCGGAGTAATCGCCTTCCGCCCACGTCAAGCCCCTCGATGCGGGACGAAGCGACGGACTCGGCGCGGAGCAGGAGGCGGGCGAGGGACTCGGTGTCAGCGAGCGCTTCCGCTGACGCATTGAGCCGCACGAGCGCGGCCTCGGCGTCGGCGACGTCTGCGGCGGTGCTGCCGTCGAGCACGAACCGGCGGCCTGTGATGGGGTCGGGCAGGTAGACGTCGTAGTCGCAGGGACGGCGGTCGCGCCTTCTCAGGCCAGTGACGTCGCCTTCCCAGCGCCGTTTCTCAAAACCTGCCATAGTGTTCCTTCATATGCAAGTATAGCATATAACCTTGAATATGAGGCGGCGCTATTCAAGCTTAGCGGCCTAGCCTGTGCATACTGCCCCTTACGCCTCCTCCAGAGGTGGGGGCGGCGGCTTGGCCACGACCGCGAGCGCGGCGGCAAGGATGTTCGTGACCACGAACACGACGAAGATGTTGTTGTAGCTCTTCGTGATGTCGAACGCCAGCGCCGCCGCCAGTGGGCCCGCCGCCTGCGTTATGTTCGTGAACGCGCGCGCGACGCCCTCGATCGAACCGAGGTGGCGGCGTCCGAAGTAGTCCGCGAACGCGAGCCGCTGCAGCGTCACGGAGGCCCCCTGTGCGAGGCCGTAGAAGACGCCCCACGCCATCGCCAGCAGCGCCGTGTCCACCGCCAGCAGCATGATGAAGGCCACCGCGTTCATCAGGAAGTCGATTGCGATGAGGTAGCGCACACTGATCTTGTCGCGCAGGTACCCCGCGATGACCGCACCCAATGCGCCGACGACGGAATGGACGGCCAGCGCCCAGACTGCCACCGGGTGGGGCACGTTGGTGTCCGTCATCGGCCCCGCCAGGGCATCGGTCAGAAAGGGCACTGCGTGGAGCATGACGCCCGTGCGTCCGAACCACCAGAGCATGACGGCGGTGATGAGCAGGTAGAGCGCGGGGTGCCGCGCGGCCTGCCCCAGCCGCAGGGAGTAGTCGGCAACGCGCAGGTCGTGTGCGGGTGCGTCGGCAGCCGACCGTGGCAGCTCGCCGTCCGGCAGCAGCCCCATATCCTCGGGCCTGCGGCGCAGCAGGAGCGCGGTGGGGACGGCCGAGACGATGAGGATCATGATGCCCGCGCCGAGCGACGCCTCACGCCAGCCGTACAGTCCCGTGATGAGGGCGATCAGCAGCGGTATGAGCGACGCGCCGACGGGGAAGCCGAGCCCGGCGTAGGCGGTCGCACGTCCGCGCTTGACGATGAACCAGTTCGGCACGATGACCGCGGAAGCGACGGCAAGGACGCCAGTGTTCATGCTCCGCGCGAAGATCTGCAGCGCGTACAAGTGCCAGAGCTCCGTCATGAAGTACATGAGGACGAATGTGACGCCGATGAGCGTGTAAGCGAAGGTGAGCGCCCAGCGTGGGCCGAACCGGTCCACCACCGGCCCGGTCGCCAGCGCCACCCCGCTTCCGATCAGCCCGCCGAGGCTGATCGCCCCGGTGAACTCCGTGACCGTCCAACCGAACTCGGAGGTGATGGGCCGCAGGAAGATGCTGAGGACGGGAAAGGTCTCCGTGCTCGCGCTGAAACTGCCCATCGCAGCGACGATGACGACGACCCATCCGTAGAAGAACCGGGGCTTGCGAGGGGGTTTGTCAGTGCGATTCAAATGGCGCTGCCAGCGGGCGGTGCGCGCATGATAGCCCTTCCCTCCGCCTCGCGCTGCGCTACGCCGGCGGGCCGGACGACCCCGCGACGCTCACCGTGACGATGTCCTCCCCGTGGTACTTCTGGTGGCGCACGGACGACGCGTAGTGGCGCAGCAGCCGGAACGATATCTCCCGCTCGTCCGCGATATCCGGCGTCTCGCCCATGTAGGCGAGCCGGTCCTCGAGGTTCTCCCCCTCGGAGCCCGTCACGAACTCCAACTCGGCCCTGGCGTGATCGCCGCGGGCGGTGACGACCAGCCGCCGTGCTTCGGCCCGCTCCGGACCGTCCTCGTTTTCGGCCAGCAGGCTCGACACCGTCTCTTCGCCAACGAGTACGAGGCGCTCTGTCGAGGCGTCGTTCCATCCGGCTCTCGCCGCGATGCCGCGCAGGAATTCCTCCAACTGCGGCAGGCTCTCCGTGGCCAGCGCGACTTGCAGACGCCTGCGCCGGGGAGAGGTCAACTCGATGAACAGCATCATGATGACGGCCACGAGGGCGCCGGACGTCATGCCGTTGCTGAGTAATATGCCCAGGAAACCGTCGCCGAGCTGGTCGGCGAATATCCACTGGTTCTGGAAGCCCACGCCCACCCAGAACGAGACACCCGCGACGGCGGCTTTCCGATGGTCCACTCCCTCCTGGATGACGATCCTCATCCCCTGAACGAAGAGGAGGCCGAGCAGCACGGTGATGTACGCCGCAACCACGGGGCTGGGGACGGAGATCAGCAGCGCCGCGACCTTCGGCAGGAATGCGGTCACGGCGATGATGACGCCGATGACGACGCCCACTCGCCTGGCCGCGATGCCGGTGACCTCGGCAAGGGAGATGCTGGACGAATACGTAGTGTTGGGCAGGGTCCCCGCGAGGCCGGAGAGCAGGTTGCCCATGCCGTCCGCGTTGAGCGCGCCTTGCACCACGCGGAAGTCCGTCGCCTGTGGCCTGCGGCGGGAGACCCGCTGGATGGCTACGCCGTCCCCGATGGTCTCGATAGCGCCCACCAGCGTGACGATGATGAAGGCAGGCAGCAGCGCCCAGAATTCCGCGCCCGGGCTCAGGTCGAACCCCGGCCACGCGCCCAGGGGTACGCCCACCCAAGGTGCATCCAGCATTCCCTGTGGGTCATACAGCCCGAAGGGCGCGGCCACTGCGCAACCCACCGCTATGCCGATGATGGGCGACCACAGCCGCCACTTCGGCGGAGCACGCAGCACGAGTGCCAGGACGGTAACCAGGGTTGCCAGGGCGGTGACAGGAGCGGCGGTCGGGGAGGCGGCTTCCGGCACGTCCGTTAGCGTGTCGAAGACGATGGGCATCACCGTAGCTGCTATCAGCATGATGACGGTGCCGGACACCACCGGCGTGAATATCCGCCGCAGGAGCGACAGGCGCGCCGCCATGGCGAACTGAAACAGCGACGACACGACGATCAGACTCGCCATCGTGGCGGGGCCCGCCGTGACCAGCGCAGCCACGCACACAGCGATGAAGGCCCCTGACGTGCCCATGATGAGCACGTGCCCCGCGCCGATCCGTCCGAGCCGGGCAGCCTGGAGAACGGTGGTGACCCCGCTGACGAGCAGGGCCGCGAAGACGCCCCACGCAAGATAGCTGTCCGATCCCTCAGCGATCCGCACCACGATGACGACGGTGAGGGCCACCGGCGCCAGGATCACCAGCGCCGCCTGGAACCCCGTTCCCAGGGCTACGAGGGGGGGAGGAATCTCGTCGGGCTCGTAGCGGATGTTCTCGTTTACGGCTGCCACGGCGGTCGTTTACCTCACGGTGTGATGTCGTCAGCAAGCTGACCTGGGTGCTGCCTCGCTTGCTTTCCGCAGTCCCGGGTACTGGACGAGGAGCATCGAATCGCCGTCGACCACGATCACGCCTGCACGGATGCGGTTACTGCACACTCATCACTCCTTGCCGGCCTGCCGAGCCCCCCCCCCCGCCCCATCCCAGCAGTACCCTCACCCTAGCCCTCTCCCCTTGTAGGGACCCTTGCATAACCCCATCGCACACCCCAGACCCCGCCGATTCACCCCCATCCTAACCTTCCCCCATCAAGGGGGAAGGGATCAAAACAGCCCCGCACAGCACCTCCCCTCACGATTATGCAAAGGTCCCCTTGTAGGGAGAGGGGGCCGCGGCCCCCTAGAACATCCGGCCTGACGGCTCGAACCCCAGGAAGTACTGCCCCGCGCTGTCGTAGTGCTCCAGACGCCCTTGTATCTGCTGCGTTATCGCGTGGGCGTCCTGGAACTTGCGCTGGATGGGACTCGACTCGAAGATCGCACTAGAACCGAAGACCGAGTACGCCATGTCGGCCACCTGCGCGCCCTGCCGGATGGCGTGGCTGCTCGCCAGCCGGAGCTCCATGCGGTGCTCCAGCGGCAGCTCGTGGTCGTCCAGCGCCTTCTGCCACAGTTTGACCGCCTTCTCCTGCAGGAAGGCGTTGGCCGCGCCCCAGGTCGCCTCGGCCTGCCCGATGATGCGCTGGATGGCGGGCTGGTCACGCAGCAGCGTCTGCTCCTGCGGCTTCTTCCGCGTGGCGATCTCGATCGCGGCGTCGAGCGCGGAGCGCGCCACGCCCAGTGCGACACATCCGAAGCCGGAGCCGAAGAAGAGGCTCCGCGGTATCAGGTAGAGCGGCCCGTCCTCGCGCGGCGTCTTCGCCTCGACGAACACCCTGCTGTCGGGGACGAACACGTCCTTCGCCTCGAAGCTGAAGCTGCCCGTGCCCTTGAGGCCGTTCACCTGCCACGTGTCTATGAACGTGAACTCCCCCTTGGGGATGATGACGCTCATCGCCGTGGGGTCGGCGACGCGCTCCAGTCCCACGGCCCACGTAGCGTGCCGCGAGCCGCTGCTGAAGTTCCACCGCCCGCTGACCGAGTAGCCGCCGTCCACTTCGGTGAACGCGGAGTGCTGGGGCGGCCCGTTGCACAGGATCGACCGGCTGTCGCTCCATATCTCCTGCGCGAGCGCCTCCGGCATCAGCGACGCCATCGTTCCCAGGATGTTGTTCTGGTTGAAGCACCATGCGGTGCTGCCGTCCGCCGTCGCGATGGCCTGCACTATCGCCAGGTAGTCGAGATAGTCGACTTCACCGCCGCCCACAGAGCGCGGGACGAGCAGCCGGAACAGGCCCTGGTCCACCATCGCGTCGATGACGTCCTGCGGTATCTGCCGCTCCCGCTCGATGGCGTCGCCTGCATCGGCGATGCGCGCGAGGACCGCTTGGAACCCGGCGCTCTCGACCGCAGGAGTGCTCTCTGTGATTGTCATCGTCTGCACCTCAGAAGCGCGGTGTTGCGCCGGATGGCTAGAGGTCGAGGCCGAAGACGCGGATGGCGTTCTCGCAGTAGATCGCCTCGCGCTGGGCGTCGGTGAGACGCGGGACGGCCTGGACGCTCACGGGCGGGGTGTAGTCGCCCATGCCGAAGGGGTAGTCGCTACCGAGCATGAGCCGCTCGTGACCGACCGTCTCGACGAGGTAGTTGAGCACGGGCGTGCTGTGCGTGAGCGTGTCGAAGTAGAGCTTGCTGAAGTACTCGGACGGTGGGCGTGTGATCGGCGTGTCCACAACCAGGTGTTGCCGCCACGCGTGCTCCCACCGTCCGCGCAGGAGCGGGCACGTGCCGCCGCCGTGCGCGAGCACGAACCGCAGGCTCGGCATCTCCTCCAGCACGCCGCCGAAGATGAGGCAGCCCGCGGCGACGGCGGTGTCGCTGGGGTTGCCGATGATGTTGTTCATGAAGAACTCGCTCAGCCGGTCCGCTCCGAGGACGTTCTGCGGGTGCACGAACGCCGCAACGTCCAACTCCTGCATCTTGCGATAGAGCGGCGCGAAGCGCGCCGAGTGCAGGTTCTCGCCCTGCACGTTCGTCAGTATTTCCAGTCCCCGGAAGCCCAGCTCCTTCACGCAGCGCTCCAACTCGGCTGCGGCAACCTCCGGTTCCTGCATCGGCAGCGTCGCCAGGCCGATGAACCGCTCCGAACCCGCGATGGCCTCGGCGGTCGCGTCGTTCATCTGCCGGCAGAGGTCCGGCGCGGAGTTCTGGACGTAGGGCGGCGCGGAGACGAGCTCCACGTCGATGCCGCGCTCGTCCATGTCAGCGAGGCGCTGGTCGAGGTCGGACATGCTGTCGCGCATGTTCGCCGCGGGCCCGAACCCGCCTCGCCGGTTGGCGAGTTCCGGAAGTGATGCTGGTATGTAATGGGCGTGGACGTCAATCCTCATGGCGGGGCGTATCCTACCCCAATCCGCCTGCATTGTGCGCTCCCCTCCAAGTAGGCCCACGAAGGTTATCGAACACCAGCAGGCCGTCTCCCGGCCCTCCTGCTCCCTCGTCTGACCGCGGCCCAGGCGGTCCCGGTGCGGTAGGATGCGCGCATGATTCAGAGGAAGTCGTTGCGGCGTATCGGGGTGCACGTGTCTGCCGGAGACGGGCTCTCCCGGCAGGAGACGCTCGACCTCGTGCGCCGGGCGGAGGAGCTGGGGTACGAGTCGGTCTGGGCCGGAGAGTCGTGGGGGTTCGACGCGTTCACGACGTTGGCGTGGCTGGCGTCGCACACCACGCGGATCGGCATCGGCACGCACATCGCGACGATGTTCAGTCGCACACCCGCGATGACGGCACAGAGCGTGGCGTCGCTCGACTCGATAGCGGGTGGACGCGTCACGCTCGGGCTCGGCACGAGCGGTCCCATCGTGGTCGAGAACTGGCACGGGCAGCGGTGGGAGCAGCCGCTGCAGCGGACACGCGAGTTCGTGGAGATCATCCGACTGGCGCTGTCGGGCGAGCGCGTGGACTACGACGGCAAGGTGTTCCGGCTGCGGGGCTTCCGCCTGCGGGATGACCCTCCGCGCTCCGCCGTGCCGGTGATGCTGGCGTCGATAGGGCCCCGGAACGTGGAGCTGACGGGCGAGCTGGCTGAGGGCTGGCTTCCCATCTTCCTGCGCATGGACGCTCTGCCTGAGATGCGGGAGTTGCTGGCGGCGGGCTCGGCGCGGTCGGGCCGCGATGCGTCGGCGATCGAGATAGCGCCCGCGATGCTGGCCGCGGCGTCGGAACGCGCGCCTGAGGCTGCGCGGGATATGGCGCGGGCGCACATCGCGTTCTACGCGGGCGGCATGGGGACGTTCTACAACCGGATGTTGCAGCGGTTCGGGTGGGCGGAGGAGGCGGAGCGCATCAGCCGGGAGTGGGCGCGTCCGAACCGGGAGGGCCGCCGCGCAGCGGCTACCGCCGTTACGGACGAGATGCTGGACTCGACGAGCGCCGTCGGTTCGCCCGTGCATGCCAGGGAGCGGCTGGACGCGGCATACGCCGCGGGAGTTACGCTGCCAGTGCTGATGTTCCCATTCGGGGCTGACGTTGCGCTGATGGGCAACACGCTGGAAGCGCTCGCGCCGTCGAGGTGGTGAGGGGGGACATCTACCCCTCCACTCTCCGCCGATTCACCCCCTTCCTAACCTTCCCCCATCAAGGGGGAAGGGATCGGGCACCCCGCTCCACTCCGCCCCGCCGTGTGGCCGTGTGCGCTTACGCGCACGTGCTGATGTTTCCGTTCGGGGCCGACGCCGCGCTGATGCGGGACACGCTGGAAGCCCTCGCGCCGTCGAGGTGGTGAGGGGGGACATCTACCCCTCCACTCTCCGCCGATTCACCCCCTTCCTAACCTTCCCCCATCAAGGGGGAAGGGATCGGGCACCCCGCTCCACTCCGCCCCGCCGTGTGGCCGTGTGCGCTTACGCGCACGTGCTGATGTTTCCGTTCGGGGCCGACGCCGCGCTGATGCGGGACACGCTGGAAGCCCTCGCGCCGTCAGGGTGGTAAGGGGTACGTCTACCCCTCCACTCTCCGCCGATTCACCCCCTTCCTAACCTTCCCCCATCAAGGGGGAAGGGATCGGGCACCCCGCTCCACTCCGCCCCGCCGTGTGGCCGGACGGTCACTTCTGGGTTCCCGCTTTCGCGGGAATGACGGGGAAGGGCAGCGAGGTTCCTGCCTCCGCAGGAACGACGGAGTGCCCCACAACCCCACCGAGGGCCCTCACCCTCACCCTCTTCCTCAGGAGAGGGGATCAGACCATCTCGATGATGGCGCGGCCCACGATGTCGCCGCTGGCGAGCGCGCCGTAGGCGTCGTTGACTTCGTCGAGGGTGTAGCGGCGGGTGATGGGGGCGCTGGTGTCGACCGCGCCGCGCCGCACGAGTTCGACGATCTCCGGCATGTCGCTGCGCGCCTTCGCGCCGTATGAGCCGACGACCGTGATGCCGCGCCGGACGAACCGCGTGATCTCCAGCGGCACCTCCACGCCCACCGCCGCGATGCCGATGAGCACCACCTTGCCGCCGTCGCGGACGGACTCGAACGCCTGCCGCACGGTCACGGGCGAGCCTAGCGCCTCGATCGCCACGTCGACGCCGCGCCCGTTCGCGAGTTCGCGGACGCGGGCGGGGGCATCCTCGGTCGCGCCGTTGACGGCGTGGGTCGCGCCCATCTCCAGCGCCTTCTCCAGCTTGTCGCCGCGTATGTCGACCGCGATGACCTGCGACGCGCCAAACGCGCGCGCCATCTGTACCACCTGCGTGCCCACGCCGCCGACGGCGAAGACGGCGACGCTCTGTCCGGGGCGGACGTCAGCCTGGTTCCGCACGGCGCCGTAGGCGGTGAAGATGGAGCAGCCGACGATGGCGGCGTCCGCGAGCGGCACGCTCTCAGGCAGCGGGAAGACGGACGTGTCCGGAGTCACGGCGTACTCGGCGAGGCCGCCCATGCTGTACATGGCGATGGGGTCGCCGTTGGGCCGGTGGAGGCGTGTCGAGCCGTCATACAGCTGTCCCTTGAGGCGGTTGTAGGCGAAGAACGTCTCGCAAAGGTCCTCGCGTCCACGGACGCAGTAGCCGCAGTTGCCGCACGGCATGATGAACGAGCAGACGACGCGGTCGCCCACGGCGACGTTCGTAACGCCGGGGCCGATGGCGTCGACGATGCCGGAGACCTCGTGGCCGAGCACGCCGGGCGTGGGGAAGGCGACTTCGCCCTTGAGGACGTGGAGGTCGGTGTGACAGACGCCGCACGCGGCGACCTTAACGCGCACTTCATGCTCGTGCGGCTCCGGCATTGCCAGGTCCTCCACGGTCATGGGCTGGTTGGGCTGGGAGAAGACGGCGGCACGCACGGCTAGAACCACCTGCTGATGACTACCTTGCGGTCGGTGAAGAAGTCCACGACCTCGCGGCCTTGGGCGTGCAGTGCACCGAAGAACGAGTCCTTCATGCCGCCGAACGGGAAGAAGGCCATGGGCGCCGCGACGCCGACGTTGACGCCGATGTTGCCCGCGGTCACGCGATGCCTGAACTGGCGCGCGGCGCTGCCGCTGGCCGTGAAGATGCTGGCGGCGTTGCCGAACGGCAGGGACTCGATGCGGCCTATCGCCTCGTCGAGCGAGTCCGCGCGCATGATGCCCGCGACGGGGCCGAAGATCTCCTCCCGCGCGATGGCCATCTGCGGCTCGACGCCGTCGAAGACGCACGGCCCGGCGAAGTAGCCCGCAAGCTCCTCGTCCTGCCGTGCGGTGCGCCGGTCCACGATGAGGCTCGCGCCTTCCTCGACGCCCTTGTCGACGTAGCCGAGCACCCTGTCCAGCGAGCGCTGGGAGATGACCGGGCCCATGCCGACGGTCTCGTCCAGTCCGTAGCCGAGCTTCAGGTTGCGCGCGCCCTCCGCGAGGCGGTCGCGCACGCCCTCGTAGGCGTTGCCGACGGTGATGACGACCGAGCCCGCGAGGCAGCGCTGTCCGGCAGCGCCGAAGATGGAGCCCATCATGTTGTCGATGGCGGAGTCAAGGTGGGCGTCCGGCATGGCGACGAGGAAGTTCTTCGCGCCGCCGCCGCACTGCACGCGCTTCCCTTCCGCTGATGCCTTCGTGTAGACGTACCGCGCGACGGGCGAGGAACCGACGAACGAGATGCCGCGCACGTCCGGGTGCTCCAGCATCGCGTCGACGGCGTCCTTCGCGCCGTGTACGAGGTTGAACACACCGGGAGGGATGCCGGCCTCGATGATCAGTTCCCCCATGCGGGTAACCGAGAGCGGGGTCTGCTCCGACGGCTTCACGACGACGGTGTTGCCCGTGGCGATGGCGTAGGGGATGAACCAGTTGGGCACCATGAGCGGGAAGTTGAACGGCCCGATGACGCCGAAGACGCCGATCGGCTGGCGTATGGCCTCGGCGTCGATGCCGCTCGCAACGTTCTCCAGCCCGAACCCCTGCATGAGCGTGGGGATGCCCGCGGCGACCTCCACGTTCTCGATGGCACGGCGCGTCTCGCCGCGCGCGTCCTCAATGGTCTTGCCGTGCTCCTGGACGATGGTGCGGGCGAACTCCTCGAAGTGCTGCTCCATCAGCCCCTTGAGCGTGAAGAGGCTGCGTGCGCGGAGCACGGGCGGAGTCTCACGCCATGTAAGAAACGCCTGCTTCGCAGCGGCGACCGCGTCGTTCACGTCGGTGGGGGTGGAGAGGGGCACCTGAGCGATGACGCCGGTGGTCGCGGGGTTCTCCACGTCCAACCAACCGCTCGCGTCGGGCTCGACCCACTCGCCGTTGATGAGGTTTCTTAGTTTGCCGTAGTTCGCTTTGACCTCGGGCAGCACGGGCGTTCCTCCTGCATCCGGGATAGGAGACCTTTGGGTAACCCTGTCGCACCGCCCCTTCCCCGCCGATTCACCCCCATCCTAACCTTCCCCCATCAAGGGGGAAGGGATAAGACAACCTCGCACCGCGTCTCCCACACGGTTACGCAAAGGTCCCGAATGGGGCGGGGAGCATTGTAGCGGAGCGCGTAGTCATCGCGCCGCTGTCCTATAATGCCGCCGTCGGACTTCCTATTTCAGCCGTTGCACTGGGGGGCGCATGGACGAGCAGCAGGCACGAGAGAGTCGGAACGAACTGACCCGGTACGCGTCGCGTTTCTGGGCGGGCGAGGCGGAGATAGCGCGGACGTTCTTCTCGCAGCCAAGAGCGCCGGAGGAGCACCTGCGCTGGCTGCGCGTGCAGGCGTACAAGGAGCTTCAGCCGCGCGACGACGGCATCATCCTGCGGAACATCGAGCAGCTGGCCCGGAACTATCCCGCGCTGGAGAAGGGCGTCGGGCGCGCAGATTTCCTCTACAACATCCAATTCCTCGAAGAAGAGTTCCGGCACTACGTCGTCTTCGCGGACGTGATCGACCACATCACCGGCGGGCAGTTGACGACCGAAGAGCTGGCAATGTACGACATCGAGCACGAGCGGGAGCTGCGCGCGGTCCGCAGGCGGTGCTACGAGCGTCATGGCGAACTGGGGCGATTCGCGTCGTCGTTCTGCGAGGGCGGCGGAGCGTCGATCTTCTACGAGGGGATGCAGATAGGCGGCGACGAGCTCCGCGACCGCATCGCGGCGGCCTGCGCCAACGTGTACAACGACGAGATCGACCACGCTGCACATGGGGCGGACGACCTGAACGCGGTGGCGCGCACAGAAGAGGACTGGGCGCTGGCGAAGGAGATGGTGACGGAGATCTCCATACAGCGGATGCGGATGCGGAACGAGGAGTTCGGCTTCCCGCTAACGGATGAGCGCCTGCAGGAGATCTCAGAGGGGCAGGTGGAGCTGCCGGAGCGGTTCGAGGCGCTGCTGGTGTAGGCAACCCCCACGTCCCCAACCCTCACCCCCGGCCCCTCTCCCGCCCAGCGGGAGAGGGGAGCCAGAGGCTCCTTCCGCACCGCAAAGAGCCCTCACCCTAGCCCTCTCCTGAGGGAGAGGGGACCAGGCACGCTGCCCGCCCAACCCAAGGGCTGCGAGGTTCCTGCCTCCGCAGGAACGACGACGCGCCCTACGCCCCGCCCCGCCGGTTCACCCTCACTCTAACCCTCTCCCCTCAAGGAAGAGGGGACCAGGCACGCTGCCCGCCCAACCCAAGGGCTGCGAGGTTCCTGCCTCCGCAGGAACGACGACGCGCCCTACGCCCCGCCCCGCCGGTTCACCCTCACTCTAACCCTCTCCCCTCAAGGAAGAGGGGACCAGGCACGCTGCCCGCCCAACCCAAGGGCTGCGAGGTTCCTGCCTCCGCAGGAACGACGACGCGCCCTACCCCCCCCGCCGGTTCACCCTCACCCTAACCCTCTCCCCTCAAGGGAGAGGGGATCAGGCCTCTCGCCACTCCTCCCAAGCGCCCTCGCCACAGTTACGCAAGGGTCCCACCATTGGGAGAGGGGCGCAGACAGGGCACCCAAACGGGGGTGCCTCGGCTGCGCCCGGCATGACGGTCCTCCGCTCCCACACGGCCCCACCGCGAGCGGCGCAGCGCGCCGCTCCCTGGATTCCCGCCTTCGCGGGAATGACGGAGGGTAGGTCAGCGGAGTTCGGGGAGGCGGGTGATGAGGTCGCGGCCGATGTCCTCGATGCGGGCTTTGCCGCACATCATCATGGTGGTCTCTACCTCGTCGCGGAGGATGTCCAGCATGTGGACCACGCCCTGGTCTCCGGCGTAGGCGAGTCCCCAGAACATGGGCCTGCCGAGCATGACCGCCTTCGCGCCGAGGGCGATGGCTTTGACCACGTCCGTGCCTCGGCGGATGCCGCCGTCCAGGTAGACCTCCACGTCGCCAGCGGCTTCGGCGACCTCCGGCAGGGCCTCGATGGTGGGGATGGTGGTGTCCAGATTGCGCCCACCGTGGTTGGAGACGATGAGCGCGTCGACACCGTGCTCGGCGCAGAGAGCGGCGTCCTCGCGGGTGATGATGCCCTTGAAGACGATGGGCAGGTTGGTGATGGAGCGCAGCCAGGCGACGTCGTCCCAGGATGCACCCGGATCGACACGGCTGCGCGAGCTGATGCCCGAGTTGAACTTGGTGAGGTCTTTGGGCGGGGCCAGCCCGGGCTCTTCCCCAGCGGTGGGGAGGCGCTGGTAGGAGTTGCGGATGTTGCGCTCCCGCTTCGGGGGCCAGACGGCGTCCAGGGTGACGCAGATGGCGTCGTATCCGTTCTCCTCGGCCATGTGGACGCGGTTGGCGGTCTGTTCGCGGTCGCGGTAGAAGTAGGTCTGGTACCACTTCGACCCGTCGGCGGCGCGGGCTATCTCTTCCGGGGCGTACGAGCAGTTGGCGCTTACGGCGAGGATGGTCCCGGCGGCGGCGGCGGCCTTGGCGGACGCTAGTTCGCCGTCCTCGTGGGCGCGCTTGTGGCTGCCGCACGGCGAGAGCATGAGCGGGAGCGGGATGCGCCGGCCGAGCACCGACACGGAGAGATCGGCGTCCGGGATGCCCGCGAGCATGCGCGGGCGCAGGGCGATGTGGTCGAACACGGAGCGGGTGCGGGCGAGTGTAATCTCGTCGGTTGCGCCCCCCGCAACGTAGTCCCACTCGTTCTGAGGGAGCCTTCCTTCAGCGATCTCCTCGAGCTCGTACAGGTTGATGGGTTCTCCGGCCATGGCTTTCCTCCCGGTCAGGCGTTAGCAGGAATCGTCGGCGGTGAGACGTTCGAACGGCAGCGCCCGGTCCTGATAGCGAGCGATCATGAAGACGAGGTCCGAGGCGCGGTTGAGGTAACGGATGAGCTCCGGGTTCTCGATCATCCCCTCGATGTTCATCTGCACGGCGCGCCGTTCAGCCCTGCGGAGGATGGAACGTGCGAGATCGAGGGCGGAGGAGGCTTGGGACGCGCCGGGGATGATGAAGCTGCGCGGCAGATCCACCTGTGCGCTGAGGGCGTCGATGTCGCTTTCGAGCGCCGCGGTCATGTCCGGGGTGACGACGCTGAAGTGGCGCCGGAGGTTGGCGTACTCGGCGCGATCGGTGGCGAGTTCGGCTCCGACGGTGAAGAGTTCGCGCTGGAGCCGCTTGACGATACGCTGCACGTCCGGGTCGGCGGTGAGCGCGCGGGCGAGGCCCAGGGCGGAGACGGCCTCGTCGGTGGTGCCGTAGGCCTCGGTGCGGAGGTCGCTCTTGGAGATGCGTCCGCCGTAGAGAAGGCCGGTCTCGCCTTCGTCGCCGTACTTGGTGTAGATCTTGAGCGGGTTGGAGCCGGTCATGTCGTGGGGATTATACGTGCGCTCGGGTAGTGGGTGCGGCCGGCTCGGCGCCGAGGGCGAACGCGGTTGACACAGGAGAGGGCTTGCAGTAGCATCCCCATGTTCGTGCCCGAACGGGTACGGATTCGGCAGAGAGGCTTACGAAAAGCGCAGGGAGTACCGCACAAGTGCCTACCGTTAATCAGTTGGTGCGTCATGGACGCAAGCGCGTGGTGAAGAAGACCAAGGCGCCTGCGCTCCGTTACGTGCGGAACAGCCTGCGCAACCGTGTGTACCGTGGGGACGGGAGCCCGCAGAAGCTGGGGGTTTGCGTCCAGGTGCGGACGGTTACGCCGAAGAAGCCGAACTCCGCGCTGCGGAAGGTGGCCCGTGTCCGCATGACGAACGGGATGGAGGTTACGGCCTACATACCGGGAGAGGGCCACACGCTGCAGGAGCACTCCGTCGTTCTGATCCGCGGAGGCCGAGTGAAGGACCTGCCGGGCGTTCGCTACCACATCATCCGTGGGGCGCTCGATGCTACGGGGGTTAACGGCCGGAAGCAGGGGCGGAGCAAGTACGGGACCAAGCGCCAATAGGTGAGCCTGGGTTCCCCGTTCTCCAATCGGTAGTTGGCAAGACGCGGTTCGCCGGCGCGATCTGCGGGCCAGGCGTCCAAGGTTGTCTTTTGCGCTCCGGCGCAAGGAGGGAAGCGAATAAATGTCTCGCCGACGACGTGCTGAGCGCCGCGTGCCCCATGCGGACCCCCGCTACGGGAGCGTGACGCTGGCCAGCTTCATCAACCGGGTCATGCTGAACGGCAAGAAGACGGTGGCACAGCGCTCCGTCTACCAGGCGCTCGACCAAGTGGCGCAAGAGACGAACCGCGACGCGATGGAGGTGTTTCAGACCGCGCTGCGGAATGTCACGCCGACAGTCGAAGTGAAGCCCCGGCGTGTTGGCGGCGCGACGTACCAGGTCCCAGTGGAAGTGCCGGAGCGCCGCCGGAACGCCTTGGCGATGCGGTGGCTCATCCGCTTCGCACGTGCGCGCAGCGGGCAGCCGATGCGTTCAAGGCTGGCGAGCGAGATCATCGACGCGTCGCGGGGACAGGGCGCAGCAGCGCGCCGCCGCGAAGAGATGCACAGAATGGCCGAGGCGAACCGGGCGTTCGTCCATTACCGCTGGTAGGAACCGACTAGTGACTGTTGACCTGCAGAAAGTCCGAAACATCGGATTCATCGCCCACATCGACGCCGGCAAAACGACGGTGACCGAACGGGTGCTGTTCTTCACGGGCCGCACCTACAAGTTGGGCGAGGTCCACGAGGGAACGACGGTGATGGACTGGATGGCCCAGGAGCGTGAGCGCGGCATCACGATAACGTCCGCCGCAACGCGTGCCGCCTGGAAGGGCCATCAGATCAATATCATCGATACGCCGGGTCACGTGGACTTTACGGCGGAAGTGGAGCGAAGCCTCCGTGTCCTGGACGGAGGCGTTGTTGTGTTCGACGCGGTCGCGGGAGTGCAGCCGCAGTCCGAGACGGTATGGCGTCAGGCCGACCGCTACGGAGTGCCGCGCATCTGCTTCGTGAACAAGATGGACCGCATCGGCGCGGACTTCGACAAGACGATGGACTCGATCCGGCACCGGCTGAAGGTTGTACCGGTCCCCGTTCAATACCCGATCGGGGCCGAGGACAAGTTCCACGGAGTGATCGACCTCGTGGAAGAGAAGGCGTGGTTCTTCGAGCGCGGCGGCGCGTCCGGCGAGTTGCGCGAGGGCGAGATACCGCCTGACCTGCGCGAAGAAGCCGCGCAGGTCCGCGAGGAGATGATCGAGCGGGTCGCGGAGAACGACGAGCACGTGCTCGAGCAGTTCCTCTCCGGCGAGACACCTTCTCCCGAGGAGATCAAGGCAGCCCTGCGGCGGGCGACTATAGGGAACCACGCAGTGCCGGTGGTGTGCGGCTCAGCATTGCAGAGCCTGGGCGTGCAGCTGGTGCTGGACGCGGTGTTGGACTATCTCCCGTCGCCGTTGGACGTTCCGGCGGTAGTAGGGAAGGTACCGAACAGGGAGGAAGAGACGGAGCGCAAGGCGGACGAGTCCGAACCCTTCGCCGCGCTTGCATTCAAGGTGGTATCGGACCCTTACGTGGGACGGCTCGTCTACTTCCGTGTGTACTCCGGCTCCATGAAAGCGGGAGCGAGCGTGTACAACTCCTCCAAGGGAGTACGGGAGCGGATGGGACGCATCATGTTCATGCATGCGAATCACCGGGAGGAGGCGGAGAGCATCTCGGTCGGCGAGATCGGCGCAGCGGTAGGGCTGAAGAACACGTTCACGGGCGAAACGATCTGTGACGAGAAGCAGCCCATCACGCTGGAGTCGATCCGCTTCGCTGAGCCGGTGATCTCGGTTGCCATCGAGCCTGCCACCCGAGCGGAGCAGGACAAGCTCACCGACTCGCTGATCAAGCTGTCGGAAGAGGACCCGACGTTCAGGGTACGGTACGACAAGGAGACCGGCCAGACGGTGATGTCCGGCATGGGCGAGTTGCACCTGGAGATACTGGTTGACCGCCTGAAGCGCGAGTTCCACGTGAACGCGGCGATAGGCCGTCCGCAGGTGGCGTACCGCGAAGCGATCACGCGTCTGGCGAAGGCACAAGGGCGTTTCGTACGTCAGACGGGCGGGCGCGGTCAGTTCGGCGACTGCGTGCTGGTGATCGAGCCGGGCGACCCCGGCTCGGGCTTCCGTTTCGAGAACCGGATAGTGGGCGGCGCGATCCCGCGGGAGTACATCCCGGCGGTCAGCAAGGGCGCCGAGGAGGCGCTGCTCACGGGCGTCATCGCGGGATACCCGGTTATGGACGTGAAGGTTGCCGTTGTGGACGGCTCCTTCCATGCAGTGGACTCGTCCGAAATGGCGTTCAAGATCGCAGGTTCCATGGCCATAAAGAACGCGCTTACCAAGGCAGGGCCGATCCTGCTGGAGCCGGTGATGGAGTTGCAGGTGATAACGCCGGGTGAATACCTGGGCGAAGTGCTCGCAGACCTGAACAGCCGGAGGGGCAGGATCAAGTCCATGGAAGGGCAAGGCGATACGCAGGTGCTCGAGGCGGACGCTCCGCTCGTGGAGATGTTCGGCTATGCGACGGACCTGCGGTCGGTGACGCAAGGCAGGGCGAACTACTCGATGGAGTTCGGGCGCTATGAGAAGGCGCCGGACTCCACCGTGCAGGCCGTGGCGCGAAGCGCGTAGGAGAGGACAGCGTGGTTGAGCAGACAACTCGAGTGCGAGGCGCCCAGCCTGCAGGGCCGGGGCAGAAGGTCCGCATCATCCTGCGGGCGTTCGACCACAAGCTGGTCGATCAGTCGTCCGGCCAGATCGTGGAGGCGGCAGAGCGGACGGGCGCTGCGGTGTCCGGGCCGGTGCCTCTGCCGACGCGGATCAAGCGGTTCTGCGTGATCCGCTCCCCGCACATCGACAAGGACTCCCGTGAGCATTTCGAGCTCCGGACCCACAAGCGGCTGGTGGACATACTGGACCCAAACCCCAAGACGATAGACGCACTGACCCGCCTGCAGATGCCAGCGGGTGTGGACATCTCCATCAAGTTGTAGCAGAACAATGATCGAAGGGCTGATAGGCAAGAAGATAGGGATGACGCACCTCTTTGCGGCAGAGGCGCGGGTGATACCCGTTACCGTGCTGGAAGTGGGGCCGTGCGTCGTTACGCAGGTCCGCACGGAGGAGCGCAACGGGTACGAAGCCGTGCAGATCGGCTATGGAGCGGCGAAGCAGCTCAACAAGCCATCGGGCGGGCATCTTGCGGCATCCGGCGCGCACGTGCGTCATCTGCGCGAGTTCGGCGCGGACGACGTTTCGGCGTACAAGGTCGGACAGGAGTTGAGTGTTACCCAGTTCCAACCCGACGACTTCGTGGACGTGGTGTCTACGACGAAGGGCCGCGGTTTCCAGGGCGCGATGCGGCGTCACGGGTTCAGCGGCGGTCAGAAGACCCACGGCCAGGGAGACCGGGGACGAGCGGTCGGCTCCATCGGAGCGGGGACATACCCGGGCCGGGTGTTGAAGGGCAAGAAGATGCCCGGCCACATGGGGAACAAGCGCAAGACGATCCGCAAACTCAAGGTGGTGTCGGTGGACGCGGAGCGCAACCTGCTCTTCGTGCGTGGCGCCGTGCCGGGTTCACGCAATACCACGGTTATGGTGCGATACGCGCACGGAGTCCCCGTAGCAGAGCGCGTTGTTCCCGAGGAGCCCGTTGTCGAGATCGAGGAGGCCGTGACCGAAGAAGCGGTTGCGGAGGTTGTGGAAGCGGCGACGGAGGAGGCACCAGCCGAGGCTGAAGGGGTTGCCGCAGAGGAACCGGCGGCGGAGGCCCAAGAGGCCGCTGCGGAGGAACCTGCAGCCGAGACGCCGCAGGAAGAGCCTGTCGCAGAGGTTGAGGAGTCTGCGGCCGAATCGGAGGAAGCATCTTCCGATGAGCCTGCGGCAGAGGCTGAAGAATCAACTACCGATGAAGCCGAAACCGAGGGCGCTGAGCAGTCCAACGGAGAGGAGGAGCGTTCCTGATGGAACTTCCTCAGTACGACTTGAACGCGAGCGCAACGGCCACGCTAGAGGTCAGCGAGGTGGTCTTTGGCGCTTCCGAGAACCCGGAGCTGCTGCAACAGGCACTGGTGTACCACCGTGCGAACCAACGGCACGGCACCAGCCACACGTTGACGCGCGGGCAGGTGAGCGGCACGGGCCGCAAGCCGTTCTCCCAGAAGGGGACGGGCCGTGCCCGGCAGGGTTCCTGGAAGTCCCCGCACCATCGCGGAGGCGGCGTCGCGTTCGGTCCTTCGCCACGCTCGTACCGGCAGCGTATGCCGAAGCAGATGCGCAGGCAGGCGATCCGGACGGCGCTGTCCGGCAAGGTCGCGACAGAGCGGCTGATCGTGGTCGACGGCTTGGATTCGATCGAGCAGAAAACAAAAGCGATGGCAGGCGTACTGTCTGCCTTCGGCGTAAAGGGGTCAGCCCTGGTGGTGCTGGGGGCGGAATCCCAGGCGGGGATGGCGGTGCGGAACATCCCCCGCGTGAAGGCCATACGCGCTGACCTCGTGAACGTGCTGGACCTGCTGCGCTACGACGCAGTTCTGATGAGCCCGGACGCGGTCCGGCGCACGGACGAGATATGGTCGGACACGCGCCGAGTGCGGAAGCAGGAGGCGGTGGCCTGATGCATATCTTCCAAGTGCTCAAACGTCCGCTGATCACGGAGAAGTCGACGTTACTGCAGGAGCAGAACAAGTACGTCTTCGAGGTGATGCGGTCAGCGAACAAGATCCAGGTCCGTGAGGCGGTGCAGCGGGCGTACGCTGTCAAGGTCACGAACGTGAACATGGTCCATACTGCGGGAGAGAACCGCCGCCTGCGCAATGGGCGGTGGCTCCGGACTCCGGCGACGAAGAAGGCGGTCGTTACCGTCGCTCCGGGCGACACGATCCAGTTGTTCGAGGGAGCGTAGCGATGCCTTTGAAGCGATTGAACCCCACCAGCCCCGGCGTTCGCGCCGCGGTGCGCCCGGACTTCTCAGAGTTGACCCGGCGGTCGTCGCACAAGCCACTGACGAAGGGTCTTCACAAGAGCGGCGGCAGGAATGTCCGCGGCAAGATGACGGTACGTCACCGCGGAGGCGGGGCCAAGCGGGCGTGGCGCGAGATCGACTTCAAGCGCAACAAGCCGGGCGTCCCCAGTAAGGTGGAGTCGATCGAGTACGACCCGAACCGCTCCGCGCGCATCGCGCTGCTGCTGTACGCGGACGGAGCGCGGCGCTACATCCTCGCTCCGGGCGGGGTGAAGGTTGGCGATTCGCTGGTATCCGGCCCGGCCGCGGAGATACGCGTCGGGAACGCGATGCCGCTCAGGAACATCCCGACCGGCACGATGGTGCACAACATCGAGTTGCAGCCCGGCAAGGGCGGGCAGATGTGCCGGGGCGCCGGAACCGGCGCGCAGTTGCTCGCGCGGGATGACGAGACGGCGCTGCTACGGCTGCCTTCAGGTCAGATCCGGCGTGTGCCGAGCGCGTGCCAGGCGACGATAGGGCAGGTGGGTAATCCCGAGCACAAGAACGCGTCGCTTGGCAAGGCGGGGCGAAACCGGCACCTCGGCAAGCGTCCGCACACGCGCGGCTCCGCGATGAACCCGAGCGACCACCCGCACGGCGGCGGCGAGGGCCGCGCAGGCATCGGCATGACGCACCCGAAGACGCCGTGGGGCAAGCCCGCGCTGGGCCCGAAGACGCGCCGTCGGATGCACACCGACATATTCATCGTTCGCGACAGGAGGAAGCGGTAAGCCATGTCCCGTTCAGTGAAGAAGGGTCCGTACGTGCACCCGAAACTCGCGAAGAAGGTCACCCGCGCTCAAAACTCGGGCACGAAGGTGGTGATTACGACGTGGTCACGTGCCTCGACCATCATGCCGGACATGCTGGGCATGACGATTGCGGTGCACGACGGACGAAGGCACATTCCGGTGTTCATCACGGAGAACATGGTTGGGCACAAGCTCGGAGAATTCGCTCCGACGCGGACGTTCCGCGGCCACGTCTCCAAGTCCGAGCGCCAGTCGTCGGTGAGGCGGTAGGCGATGCCGGTCAGTGCAACAGGCAGGCAGGTTGGCATATCGCCCAAGCGGGTGCGCCCACTGCTGCGCGCGCTGCAGGGGCGGCCCGTGCAGGCGGCGCTCAACGAGTTGCGGTTCCAGCCGGGGCCGACGGCAGAAGAAGTGCTGTCGCTCTTGAAGTCAGCGGCGGCGAACGCGGAGAACAACGAGCAGATGGACCCGACGAAGCTGGTGGTGGTGTCTGCCTACGCGAACCAGGCGGTGAAGATACGCCGCTTCCGGGCACGGTCGCGAGGCCGGGTAGGTCGTGTTCGCAGGCAGGCAAGCCACATCACCATCGTCGTGGACGAGCAGGGAGACTGAGCGCGTGGGACACAAGACACATCCCATTGGCTTCCGCCTTGGCGTCATCAAGGGCTGGCAATCGCGCTGGTTCGCGGGCAACGGGAGGCAGTACTCCGCGCAGGTGGCGGAGGACTGGCGCATCCGCGAAGTGATCCGCAAGCAGTACGCGGAGGCCGGTATCTCACGGGTTGAGATCGAACGGAGCGCGCAAGACCTGACCATCAACGTGCACACCGCGCGTCCGGGCATCGTCATCGGGCGAGGCGGTCAGCGCGTTGACGAGTTGCGCAAGCTGGTGGAAGGCGCTGCGGGCGGGAAGCGTGTGCGGCTCAACGTGCTGGAGATACGCCAGCCGGAGCTGGACGCCTACCTCGTCGCGCGGAACGTCGCAGACCAGTTGGAGCGGCGCGTGATGTACCGGCGAGCGACGCGCCAGGCGGTGATGCGCTCCATGCAGGCGGGGGCACGCGGGATAAAGGTGATGGTGTCCGGACGCCTGGGCGGGGCCGAGATCGCCCGGCGCGAGAAGGTGATGGATGGCCGCGTGCCGCTGCACACGTTGCGCGCCGACATCGATTACGGGCTGGCGGAAGCGAATACAACGATGGGCCGTATAGGCGTGAAGGTGTGGATATACCGGGGCGACGTGCTCAAGGAGCCCGAACGCGCCCAGCCTTCCGCGCCCGAAGTCCCGGCGGAGATCGTCGCTGCTGCCCAGGAGGCGCTCGCCGCTCAGAGCTCGGGTGTCTCGTCGGTAGTCGTGGAACCGGAGCCCGCAGCGGTTGTCGCAGTAGACAGTTCACCCGCTGTGGTTGCGGAGCCTGTGACAAGGGATGCGCCACCGGCGGACAGTGCCGCCGGGGACGTGCAGAGTGAGGGAGAAGCCGGTGCTTCAACCGAAAAGAACTAAGTATCGGAAGCAACACCGTGGCCGCATGCGTGGCATGGCGTTGCGGGGAAGTGCTGTGCGCTTCGGTGATTTCGGACTGAAGTCGCTGGACGCGGGCTGGATAACGGCGCGTCAGATAGAGGCGGGCCGTCGCGCCATCACGCGCCACCTCCACCGTGGTGGGAAGGTTTGGATACGAGTGTTCCCGGCCAAGCCCATCACGCGCAAGCCTGCGGAAACGCGGCAGGGCGGTGGCAAGGGTCCTGTGGATGCCTGGGTCGCCCTGGTGAAGCCGGGGCGGGTGATGTATGAGGTGGGTGGCGTGCCCGCGGATCTGGCGAAAGAGGCTCTTGCGCGTGCGGCCCAGAAGATGCCGGTGCAGACGAGGATGGTAAGCAGGGAGGAGCCGCTGGTAACCGCCTAGCGGTGCAACAGGAAGCATGAGAGCCAAGATAGAAACCGTACGGGCGCTGTCTGATGAACGCCTCAAAGAGGAAGAGTTCAACACGCGCCTCGAGTTGATGAACCTCCGCTTCAAGGTGGCGACGCGCCAGCTCTCGGCCCCGTCTGAGTTGCGGAGCGCCAAGCGCCGCCTTGCGCACATTCTGACGGTGGCGCGGGAACGCGAACTGATGGGAGGCGGGCGATGAACGAACGGGCTGCCCTCCGTAAGAGCCGCGTCGGCCGCGTCGTGAGCGACGTGATGGACAAGACGGTGGTGGTGGTAGTGGAGCGCCGTGTGCACCACCCCATCTACCACAAGTCCGTGCGGCACGTGAAAAAGTTCAAGGCGCACGACGAGCGCAACGAGTACAAGGTGGGAGACGTGGTCCGTCTGATGGAGACGAGGCCCCTCTCTCGCACGAAGCGCTGGCGCGTCGCGGAGCTGATGCACCGGGAAGAGGTCGCAGAGGCGGCCCGGGTCGACGTGGCCGCCGAGGTACAGGAATCGCTGGAGGAGACGGCGGCCGATGATGCGGCTGGTGTCGCCCTGGTCGAAGAGACCGTAGAGGAAGCCGTTGTCGAGGCTGAGGAACCGGAGGAGGAAGCGGCGGACTCTGACGACACGGCTGTCGTTGCTGAAACCGAAGAGGCGAGCGAGGAAGCTGCTGCTGAGGCTGTGGAGGATGCGGATACCGAGGAGACGACCGCTGTTGCAGAGGTTGAAGAATCGGCTGAGGAATCCGCAGACGAACCGGCAGAAGAAGCGGAGCCTGACGATTCCGACGCTGTTGCCGAGGTCGAAGAAACGACTGCGGAATCGGTAGAGGAAGAAATCGACACCGGCGATGCGGCAGCAGCTGCGGAGACCGAGGAGTCGGTTGGCGATTCCGGTGAGGAGTCGAACGAGGAGGCGGACGCCGACGAGGAGACTCCTGTCGCTGAAGCCGAAGAGCCTGCTGCGGACGCAGAGGAGTCGGAAGCCGCTGAAGAAGCGGACGCTGACGGGACGAGCGAGGAGAAGACGTCGTGATCCAGCCTCAGACGCGTCTGACCGTCGCCGACAACTCCGGCGCGAAAGAGATCATGTGTTTCAACATCCCTGGGGGTACGCGCAGGCGTTACGCCCGGGTGGGCGACATCATCGTTGCGTCGGTGAAGCAGGCGCAGCCGAACAGTGCCGTGAAGAAGGGCGAGATAGTGCGCGCCGTGGTAGTGCGGACGAGCGCTGTGACCAAGCGATCGGACGGGTCCACGATCCGGTTCGACGACAACGCGGCAGTTATCCTGTCTCAAGCGGAGATGCCGCGCGGGACGCGTATTTTCGGGCCCGTGGCGCGCGAGTTGCGCGAACGCAACTTCATGCGGATCGTTTCACTCGCACCGGAGGTGCTGTGATGACCGCTCGGTTACAGCGAGACGACGAAGTGATGGTGATAGCAGGTCGTGACAAAGGCAAGCGCGGGAAGATACAGCGCGTCATGTCGGACAACGGGAAGGTGCTGGTGGACGGTGTGAACATCGTCAAGCGGCATCAACGGGCGGGCGCGGGGGGCGCACGCCAGGCGGGCATCATTGACAAAGAGATGCCCATACACGCGTCGAAACTCATGCCGGTCTGCCCGGCTTGCAATAAGCCGACGCGCATCGCCGTCAAGGTGCTGGAGGACGGTAGGAAGTCGCGCATGTGCAAGAAATGCGAGGGGATGTTCAGTTGACGACAGACGCTGAGAGCGGCGCAGCTGCTCAGGACCCATCGGCGGCGGAAGAGCAGCCGAAGCGGCCAGCCCGGACGCGTCGGAGTGCTGGCGCGGAGTCCGCGCCACAGCCGCGCACGCGGCGTCGGACGGCTGCCGCTGCCTCGAAGGAGGCTCCGTCTGCCACCGAGGCTGCTGTCGCGGAGGCGGAACCGGCTGCGCCCACGACCAGGGGCGCCACGCGGAGGCGTGCGGCGCCGACACGCGCGAAGCAGGTTGTCGAGCAGCGCCCACTGCCCAGGCTCATGGGGCGCTACCGCGACGAGATCCGTACGCAGTTGATCAACGAATTCGGCTACGCGAGCCAGATGCAGGCGCCGGAAGTAAAGAAGGTCGTACTGAACGTCGGTCTCGGCGAGGGCCTGACGAACAGCCGTGCCTTGGAAACGACGCCCGCTCACGTGGCTGCAATCACGGGTCAGAAACCGGTCATCACGAAGGCCCGTAGATCGGTGGCCGGATTCAAGGTACGAGAGGGTCAGGCCATCGGCGTGATGGTGACGCTGCACGGCAGACGGATGTACGAATTTCTGGACCGGATGATCTCGACGGCGCTGCCGCGTATCAGGGACTTCCGAGGTGTGCCGCGGGACTCCTTCGATGGCCGTGGGAACTATGCACTGGGCTTCCGCGAGCAGATCGTATTCCCGGAGGTCGATTACGGGAGCGTGGACCGCGTGCGGGGCTTCCAGGTGGTCATAACGACGAGCGCGCGCACGGACGCGGAGGGTTTCCGTCTGCTGGAGCTGATGGGAATGCCGTTCGCCCGGGTGCAGACGAACTAGGAGGCGGAAGGGACTTGGCGAAGAAGAGCAAGCTGGCGAAGTGGATGCGGACAGCACCGTACAAGGTGCGGGAGATGAATCGCTGTAACCGCTGCGGCAGGCCGCGGGCCTATATTCGATTCGCGGGCCTGTGCCGCATCTGTTTCAGGCAGATGGCGCTGACAGGCCAACTGCCCGGCGTGCGGAAGGCTAGTTGGTAGAGGCGAGCCATGACGATGACCGACCCCATAGCGGATATGCTGACGCGCATCAGGAATGCGCTGCTTGTTCGTCATCCTGACGTTGACGTGCCGTCCTCCAAGGTGAAGGTCTCCATCGCGGAGATACTGAAGCAGGAGGGCTACATCACCGATTACAGCATCTCCAAGAAGAAGTCGCAGAACTGGTTGCGGTTGCAGTTGCACTACAAGGCGAACCAGGAACCCGGGATAGCAGGACTGAAGCGCGTGAGCAAGCCGGGACTGCGCATCCACGTGGAGAAGAAGGATGTACCACGCCCCTTCGGCGGCGTCGGTATGGCCATCGTCTCTACGTCGCAAGGGATCATGACGGGACGCGATGCGTACCGCCGGGGTATCGGCGGTGAGCTTATGGCGTACGTATGGTAGGAGCGCGAAGTGTCACGAGTCGGTAAGAAACCCATACCCATCCCCAGCGGCGTCTCAGTGGAGGTTGCCGACGGCGAGGTGATCGTCACGGGAGCGCGTGGTGAGTTGCGCCAGGCTGTGAACCCGGCCATCTCGGTGCAGGAAGAGGACGGCGTGCTGGTCGTCCAGCGTTCGTCGGACAATCGTGAACATCGTGCCTTGCACGGGCTGACGCGCGCACTGCTGGCCAACATGGTGACCGGTGTGAACGAAGGTTTCACACGGACCATGGAATTGGTCGGTTACCGCGTGCAGGCACAGGGAAGCGCGGTCAACATGCAGTTGGGCTTCAGCCATCCCGTCGTGATAGAGCCGATGGACGGGGTGGTATTCGAGGTGGAGGGGGTCAACCGTATCCATGTACGGGGGATAGACAAGCAGATCGTGGGCGAGCAGGCCGCACGCCTCCGGCGTTTGAGGCCCCCGGACGCGTACAAAGGCAAGGGCGTGCGGTACATGGGCGAGCAGATCCGGCTCAAACCCGGCAAGTCCGCCGCGAAGAGGTCTTAGCGAGATGGCGAAGGTCAAGACGAGCCGCGCTGCGCGGCTGGTGCGGCACCTCAGACTGCGGCGGCACCTGGCCGGTACAACCGCCCGCCCGAGGCTGAACGTGTTCCGCAGCGCGCGGTTCATGTACGCACAGGTGATAGACGACACCGCCGGGCACACCATTGCGGCGGCGAGTTCGCGTGAACTGCCGAAGGACGCCTTCGGCAAAACGGACGCCGCGAAGGAAGTGGGGCGCCTGGTGGCCGGGCGTGCGAAGGCGAAGGGCGTCCAGTCCGTAGTGTTCGACCGTGGCGGCTACCAGTACCACGGACGAGTGAAGGCGCTGGCAGACGGTGCACGGGAAGAAGGGCTGGAGTTCTAGCACATGGTAATGACCGAGCGTTCAACCGAAGAGCAGAGCGACCTCGTAGAGAAGGTTGTTCACATCCGCAGAGTCGCCAAGGTTGTGAAGGGCGGACGTAACCTCACCTTCAACGCTGTCGTTGTGGTGGGAGACGGCCAGGGCAACGTCGGCGTCGGCTTCGGCAAAGGCAAGGCAGTGCCTGATGCCATCCGCAAGGGGGCGACGCTCGCACGCAAGGACATGACTCCAGTGGCGTTGAACGGTTCTACGATACCGTACTCGGTGACGACGAAGTTCCGCGCGTCCCAGGTATTGCTGCGGCCCGCGCAGCCTGGAGCCGGGATCAAGGCGGGGGGCGCGGTTCGCGCCGTAATGGAAGCACTGGGCGTGAAGGACGTCGTTGCGAAGGCCCTCGGCAGCCGGAACCCGATCAACGTGGTGCAGGCGGCCATCCAGGGGCTTCGTCAGATGGAGGCGTTGTCCCCGGACGTGGACGAGCAGGCGCGGAAGGCAGTCCTTCCTACCGCGCCCGACCGGCGTTCTCCGCTGCGCCGCGAGGCGAGTTCCCGCCGTGACCGCGACAGGGACCGCGAACGCCGTGAGCCCAGGGAACCTCGCGAGCCCAGGGAACCCCGCGAGGCGGCCCCGCGCCCTGCCCAGGCATAGGAGCGTTATCCGATGGCGAAGTTGCGTATCAGGTGGGTGCGGAGCGGTATCGGCTACGAGCAGAGCCAGCGCCGGACGATCAGGGCGCTCGGACTGCGGCGTCTTCAGCACGAGGTCGTCCGGGAGGACAGCCCCACGATCCGCGGGATGGTGCACAAGGTGCGTCATCTGGTGTCCGTGAGCGTAGGAGAGGAAGGCTAAGCGATGCAGGCGCATACAGTTCGGTCTGCTCATGCGCGCCCGAACCGCAAGCGTGTTGGCCGGGGCGACGGCTCCGGCAAAGGCACGTATTCCGGGCGGGGCATGAAGGGACAGAAGGCCCGCTCCGGCGGGGGCGTTCGCCCAGGTTTCGAGGGCGGCCAGAACCCGCAGATCAAGGGTCTGCCGATGCTGCGCGGGTTCAAGAACCCCTTCCGCGTGGAGTACCAGATCGTGAACGTGGGGAGGCTCGCCTCGCTACCGGACGACGTGAGCGGCATCACGCCGCTGGTGCTGAAGGCGAACGGCATGACCAGGCATGCGGACAAGCCGGTTAAGCTGTTGGGCGGCGGCGAGTTGGAGCGTGCTTTCACGGTGTCCGGAGTGAAGGTGACAGCGTCCGCCAAGGCCAGGATCGAGGCGGCGGGCGGTTCAGTGGAGGCGTAAACGGTGCGAGCCGGACAGACCTCCGCCCGTGAGCAGCCGGGCCGCCCGGCGCTCATCCAGGCGATGATTGATGCGTTCAGAACGCCGGACCTGCGGAGCCGGATACTGTTCGTGCTCGCGATGCTTGTGCTTTTCCGCCTGCTGGCCCACGTGCCAGTGCCCGGCGTCGAACGGTCCGCGCTCGGCAACCTCTTCCAAAGCAATCCGCTTGTGCCGTTGTTCGACCTGTTCAGCGGGGGCGGACTGCGGAACATGAGCATTGCGGCGTTGGGCGTTTTCCCGTACATCACGTCGTCCATCGTTATACAGGTGCTGACGCCGGTGCTGCCGCAACTGCAGTCGCTGGCTAGAGAGGGCGACAGCGGACGCCAGCGGATAAACCAGATAACGCACTGGATCACAGTCCCGATAGCGTTCTTCTCCGGCTACGGGCAGCTGCTGCTCTTCTCCCGCGCGGGGGTGTTCACGCACCCGATAGGCTTCGTTGGGCCGGGCTCCTTCGAGACACTTACGATCGTCATCAGCTTCGTAGGCGGAACGATGCTGCTCGTGTGGATGGGTGAACTGATCACCGAGCGAGGCGTGGGCAACGGCATATCACTCATCATCTTCGCGGGCATCGTCTCAGGTCTGCCGGGCCTGCTGGGACAAGGCTTCCTCGCGCGTGACAACACCGTGGGATTGCTGACGCTCGCAGGAGCGGGCCTGGTGCTCATCTTCTTCATCGTCGTGTTCAACGAAGCACAACGGCGTATCCCGGTGCAATATGGCCGGAGCGTGTTCCGCGGCGGACGCATGTACCGGCAGACGGGCGCAACCCATCTGCCATTGCGCGTGAACTCGGCAGGTATGATTCCGTTGATCTTCGCGTTCGCCATCATGGTGCTGCCGGGTACCGTGGCGGGTTTCATCTACAACCCGTCCAGCGGAGGGTTCATACACGGCATCACAGGGTTCATCGTGCGGACGTTGGCTCCCACATCGCTCTGGTACTGGGTCGCAGTGTTCATCCTGGTGGTGGTCTTCACGTTCTTCTACACACTGGTCGTCTTCCAGCAACAACAGCTGGCGGAGAACCTGCAGAAGAACGGAGGGTTCGTGCCAGGCATCCGTCCAGGCGTCCCGACACAGCAGTACCTGAACCGTGTGATACTGCGCATCACGTGGGGCGGCGCACTCTTCCTGGGCACAGTGGCGATACTGCCATTCTTCTTCACCCGGGTCACGGGCGTGGAGGCGTTGACGCTGAGCAGCACGAGCCTGCTCATCATGGTGTCCGTGGCGCTGGACTTCATGCGCCAATTGGAAGCCCAGTTGCTCATGCGCAATTACGAGGGCTTTCTTCGATGAGCGCGCGCGTGGTGCTGCTGGGTCCCCCCGGAGCGGGGAAGGGCACACAAGCGTCGCTCATCGCCGAGGGTGGAGTCGGCGCGCATATCGCCTCAGGCGATCTGTTTCGCAAGCACCTGGGTGAAGGCACCGAACTCGGAGTTCTGGCAAAGACGTACATGGACAAGGGTGAGCTGGTGCCCGACGATGTTACGATCCGGATGGTGCTCGAGCGCATGGAAGAATCGGACGCACGCGACGGCTACGTGCTGGACGGATTTCCGCGGACGCTGGAGCAGGCGAAGGCGCTGGACACGGCTCTGGAGAACCAGGAGCGCGAGATAGCTGCGGCGCTTCTGATAGAGGTGGAGGCGGAAGAACTCGTGCGTCGTTTGGCCGGGCGATGGATATGCAGGAACTGCCAGGCGCCATACCACGAGGCGTTCTCACCGCCACAAACAGCCGGCCGCTGCGACTCCTGCGGTGGAGAGCTGTATCAGCGTGACGACGACAAACCCGAAGTGGTCAGAGCACGGCTGGAGATATACGAGCGTCAGACGGCGCCGCTGGTGGGTTACTACGAGTTGCAGGGGAAGCTTGCACGGGTGAATGGCCAGCAGAGCGTGGAACGGGTTACAGCGGACCTAGAGGCGGCCTACGGTGCATAAGGCAACGCTTTGCGTTGTCTGCTCATGCCACGTAGAATAGGCGTTTGCGGATGAAAACACAGGCGAAATCGGTGCTGCGGGATCTGGGCGTCAGGAACAGGCGCGGCGGCATCACGGTCAAGAGCTCGCGGGAGCTCGACCGGATGCGGGAGGCCGGGCGCGTTACTGGCGAAGTGCTGCGAGTACTGCGCGAAGCCATCGCTCCCGGCATGACGACGCGGGAGATGGATGCCATAGCCGAGCGCGAGATACGGGTCCGCGGCGCTCTTCCAGCGTTCAAGGGCTACCGCGGCTTCCCCGCTACGCTGTGCATCTCGCTCAACAACGAGATCGTTCACGGGATCCCCGGTGACCGCCTCATCCGGGTCGGGGATGTCGTGGGCATGGATCTGGGGGCGATCGTCGACGGGCTGTACGGCGACTCAGCTGTTACCGTCGCGGTCGGCGACGTGAGTGAGGGGACACGTGCGCAGATGGAGACGGGGAAGGCGGCCTTGTTCGCGGGAATCTCACAGGCCCGCGCGGGCAACCGTGTGGGCGACGTCTCCTGCGCGGTGGAGCAGGAGATACTGCGCCGCGGGTCGTACGGCATCGTGAGAGAGTACGTGGGGCATGGTATCGGCACCCAATTGCACGAGGAGCCGTCCGTTCCCAACTTCGGCCCCAGTGGTCACGGACCCCTGTTGCGTCCCGGTATGGCCATCGCCATCGAGCCGATGGTGAACTTCGGAGGCGACGCCACGACGGTGCTCGACGATGAATGGACAGTGGTCACCGCGGACGGGACGGTGTCCGTCCATTACGAGCACACGGTAATCATCACGGAAGGCGAGCCCATCATTACGACGAAGGTGGATGAGTAAGGGAGAACGCGGGGCCGCATGGCGAAGAAAGAGTCCATAGAGGTCGAGGCCACGGTGATGGAGGCGCTGCCGAACGCAACCTTCCGCGCGGAGCTTGCGAACGGCCACGAGGTGCTGGCGCATGTGTCAGGCAAGATGCGGATGCACTTCATCCGTGTCCTTCCCGGTGATCGCGTGCTGGTCGAGTTGTCGCCGTACGACCTCACCCGCGGGCGGATCACCTACCGGTTCAAGTAGAGGAAGGAGCGGAGCGACGTGAAAGTATCAGCATCGGTCAAGCCTCGGTGCGACAAATGCCGTCAGATCCGGCGTGGCCGCACGCTTCGGATCATCTGCTCCAACCCGCGCCACAATCAGAGGCAGGGGTGACAACCATGGCACGCGTAGCAGGCGTAGACATACCGGACAACAAGCGCGTGGAGATAGCGCTCCGGCGCATCCATGGCATCGGCCCAACGGCTGCGACGCGGATCGCGTCGCAGGCCGGCATCTCCGGCAACCCGAAGGTGCGCGAGGTACCGGACGACCAGTTGACCCGCATCAGGGAGATCATCGACCACGGATACACCGTGGAAGGCGACCTCCGACGCGAGGTGAATGACAACATCCGCCGATTGATAGACATCGGCACGTACCGGGGGTTGCGACACCGTCGCGGACTGCCGGTGCACGGTCAGCGGACGAAGACGAACGCACGCACGAAGCGGAGCGGCCGTAGGACGGTCGCGGGCAAGCGGCGCGTGATGAAGAAGTAGGACGGGCGGAGGGATCATTTTGGCCAGGGCCAACAGAACAAGGACACGGCGCCGAGAGCGGAAGTTCGTTCCGCGAGGCAAGGTGTTCATAACGGCGACGTTCAACAACACCATAGTTTCGCTCACCGACCCGGAAGGCAACGTTGTAGCCTGGGGGTCCGGCGGAGGCGTTGGATTCAAGGGAGCGCGGAAGAGCACCGCATTCGCGGCACAGCGTGTCTCTGAGACGGCTGCGCGCAAGGCGATGGAGTTTGGCCTGCGCCAGGTCGAGGTGTACGTCCGGGGTCCCGGCGCAGGGCGTGAGTCCGCGATACGTGCGCTGCAGGGCTCGGGTCTGACCGTAACGAGCATCCGCGACGTGACACCGGTCCCGCATAACGGCTGCCGCCCACCGAAACGGCGGCGGGTCTAAGAGGGAGAGATGGCAAGATACACAGGTCCCGTGTGCCGGCAGTGCCGGCGCGCCGGAGAGAAACTGTTCCTGAAGGGTGAGCGTTGCTTCACTCCCAAGTGCGGGGTGGAGAAGCGCCGCAAGACTCCGGGCGACCAGCAACCTCGCCGCCGCCGCGCGTCCGATTGGGCTGTGCAGCTGCGTGAGAAGCAGAAGGCCCGTCAGACGTACGGTGTGCTGGAGCGCCAGTTCCGCCGGTATTTCGGAGACGCGCTCCGGATGCAGGGTGTGACGGGTGAGAACCTGCTCCAGTTGCTGGAGCGGCGTCTTGACAACGTCGTCTACCGTATCGGGTTCGCAGACTCCCGGGCACAGGCTCGCCAACGCGTGCTGCACGGGCACTTCACGGTGAACGGCAGAAAGGTGAACATCCCTTCGTACCGTGTTCGCACGGGCGAGATGGTCGCTTGGAAGCCGTCCAGCAAGGACGCGCAGTTCGGGCAGGACACGGTACGCTCGGTCGGCCAGAGGCCAATGCCGGAGTGGATCGAGTTCGACCGGAATGAGATGACGGCGATGATTGCGCGGAACCCCGAGCCCACAGACATAGGCAGCAAGATCGAGACCCGTATGGTGGTGGAGTTCTACTCGCGCTAACGGGTCGGCTTTGGTCTCCCCGGTCCTCCAGGCAGGACTGGGATTATGAAGGATGGGACAAGAAGATGTTGGACTACGGTTACGACGAGCCTCGCGACTCCAGTTTCGACCTCGCGCCAGTGCCCAAACCCACGGTGCGGATGACGGAATTCGATGAGAACTATGGAAGGTTCGTCATCGAACCCTTGCCGCGCGGATACGGGGTGACCCTGGGGAACCCCCTTCGCCGTGTGCTGCTGAGCTCCATCCAGGGCTCCGCAATCAGTTCCGTCAAGATCGAAGGCATAGAGCACGAGTATTCCACCGTCCCTTATGTGAAAGAGGATGTGGTGGACATCCTGCTAAACGTGAAGTCTATCAACCTGCGGGCGCACACGAGCAGGCCAGGAAAGCTCCGGCTGCGCGTCGAGGGGCCCGGCGAGGTGAAGGCAGGGGACATCATCATGTCTCCAGACTTCGAGATCGTAAATCCCGAGTTCCACATTGCCACGTTGGACGGATCGAACTCGAAGCTGGAGATGGACCTGAACGTGGAGACCGGCAGGGGGTACGAACCCGCGGCCTCCGGCGATGGCCGGCCCATAGGGGAGTTGCCGGTGGATGCCATCTACACTCCGGTGCGTAAGGTGAACTACACCGTGGAACGCACGCGTGTCGGGCAACACACCGACTACGAACGGCTGAACGTGGAAGTATGGACGAACGGAGCCGTCTCCCCCGCCGAGGCGATGCGCCAGGCTGGCCAGGAGCTGGTCGAGCACTTCTTCCGCTTCTCCACCGTTTCGGAATCGCAGTCTCCAGACAGCGACCGAATGATGTGGGCTGCAGCGATCCCCTCTTCTCAGTACAACATGCCGGTCGAGAACCTCAACCTGACCATGCGCACCCTCAACTGCCTGAAACGCGCCTCCATCCACAAGGTGGGTGAGGTGCTCGAACGGGACCGCGACGAGTTGCTGCGCATCCGGAACTTCGGTGAGAAGTCGCTCGATGAGTTGGATGAGCGCCTGCGTGAGATAGGCATCACCCACCCCGGTTTGCGGACACAGGAGAGCACCCTCGACCCGCTCCCCGTTGCCGCCGCCTCCGGGCTGGCGGCAGAGGGCGAAGAGGAGTAAGGCGATGCGACATCGAGTATCAGGCCGCAAGCTGGGCCGCCGCAGCGAACACCGCGAATCGCTGATGAACAACCTCGTATCCCAGTTGCTCCGCTATGAGCGGGTGACGACGACCGAGGCAAAGGCTCGCGAGGTGCGTGCCCTTGCCGAGAAGATGATCAGCAAAGGGAGAGAGGCGACGCTGCATAACCGGCGTCAGGCGCTCTCCGTGGTGCCGGACAAGCACGCCGTTGAGCGGCTCTTCAATGATATAGGGCCTCGGTACGTGGACCGGCCCGGCGGCTACACGCGGATGGTGAAACTCCTACCACGTAAGGGCGACGCAGCGCCGATGGCGCTGTTGGAACTGGTGTAGAGAGAGGACTGTGACGAGACGTATCGCGCTCGTCATCGAATACGACGGCACGGGCTACGCCGGATTCCAACGCCAGGCGAACGCCCCTTCGATACAGGAGGAACTCGAAAACGCAATAGAGTCGCTCACCACCCTCAGGCCCACGGTACGGGGAGCAGGGCGCACCGACGCCGGAGTTCACGCCCTCGCGCAGGTGGTGGCCTTCGATACGGAGAGCGTACTGCCCATCGAACGCATTGAGGCGGGGCTGAACCACAACCTCGGCGAGCAGATAGCGGTGCGTGCAGCCTACGACGTTGCACCATCGTTCGATCCCCGCAGGCACGCGAAGTCGAGGGTGTACCGCTACCGGCTGTTGGACGGCGGTCCGCCGTCCCCGCTGCACCGGAACGTTACCTACCGAGTGACACGTAAGCTGGACGTAGAGGCGATGCGCCTGGCAGCGGCAAGCTTGGTCGGGGAGCACGACTTCCGCGCGTTCAGCGGGCCGCAACCCCAGGGTAAGTCGTTCGTCCGGCGGATGATGCGGGCACCGGTGTTCCGGTACGGCGATGAGTTGGTCGTGGAGCTGGAGGCGAACGCCTTCCTTCCCCAACAGGTTCGTCGAACAGTCGGGGCGCTGGTGGATGTAGGACTCGGCAGGATGACGGCGAGCGCGTTCGAGCAGATGATCGAGAGTGGAACGCAGGGCACGGCGGAGACAGTGCTCCCCGCACGTGGTCTGACACTACAGGAAGTGAGATACGCGGGATTCCCGCCTGAGAGCGATGCAACTACAACGCACGACAAGACACACGAACCCGGCAGCTCGTAAGGAGAGGTGGCACGTGGTGGACGCCGAAGGCGAGCGGCTTGGCCGCCTCGCCACGAAGGTCGCCAGCCTGTTGCAGGGCAAACACCGCCCGGACTACAGTCGCCACCAGTTATCGGAAGACTTCGTCATCGTGGTGAACGCCGCGAAGGTTGGTGTATCCGGCAACAAGATGTCACAGAAGCTGTACTACCGCCATTCCGGCTACCTGGGCGGCATGCGGACGCGCACGCTGGAAGAGATGCTGACGCGCTTCCCCGAGCGGGTGATCGAGCTTGCGGTGAAGGGGATGCTGCCCCGCAACCGGCTCGGCCGCAGGATGCTCCGCCGGCTGAAGGTGTACACATCCGCAACGCACCCGCACGAGGCGCAGGTCCGCATCGGCATGGGCAAGGCGAAACAGGCGCCAGCTGCCCCGTCGCCCGCCCCTGCACGGCGCAGGCGGGGCACAGTGCGCGAGGAGACCGCCTCAGCGGAAGACGAGCCTGAGACGGTGGTTGCCGAAGCCGAAGAGGCCGCTGGGGATGGACCGCCGGAAGGCGGAGCTGAAGCGGCAGAAGCTGTAGAGGGCCAGCAGGACGAGGGGAGCGAGAACAGATGACCACGCAGGAGAGCTACTACTACGGCACGGGGAAGCGGAAGTCCGCCATCGCTCGCGTGCGCCTCTACCCGGGCGGCACGGGCGCGGTGGTCGTGAACGGCAAACCGCTCGAAGAGGCCCTGCCCTGGATAGACTGGCAGAAGCGTGCGATGCAGCCTTTCGCCACAATCTCCGCGGCAGCCGACCGGTTCAACGTGGTTGCCAAGATCGAGGGAGGCGGCGTCTCCGCATGGGCGGATGCGCTACGGCACGGCATCGCCCGTGCGCTGCTCCTTGCGGACCCCAATCTCAAGAAGGAGCTGCGCAAGCACGGCTACCTGACGCGGGACTCGCGCATCAAGGAGAGCAAGAAGTACGGTCTGAAGCGCGCCCGCCGTGCCCCTCAGTACACGAAGCGCTAAGGCTCCTCATACAATCGACCGCAAACAGAGAGCCCGCTCAACGAGCGGGCTCTTTTCATACTCCTGCGAGACCGCGCAGGTCCTGGAGCATCTCGGCGACGCGCTGCGGGCTGTCGCCTTCCGCGTAGATGCGGAGCAGGGGCTCGGTGCCGGATGGACGTATCAGCCCCCAGAAGCCGTCGTCGAGCACGTAACGAACACCGTCCACGGTGTCCGTGCTCGTGACGCGCAGACCCGCGATGGAGGCCGGCGGTTTCGCCGCAAGTGCGAGCGTGTCAGGCTTCGAGTCGCCGGGAGCGAGGTCGACGTCAAGGCGGTCGTATGCGTGTTCCCCGACCTGCTCGAAGAGCAGCTTGACCAGTTCGGAGGCCCGTTTGCCGGTCCTGACCATCAGTTCCACGAAGAGGAGGCCGCTGAAGATGCCATCCCGCTCCGGGATATTGCCGCGGAACGCGTATCCGCCGCTCTCCTCCCCGGCCGCGACGGCGTCTTCTGTGATCATCGTGGGGCCGACGAACTTGAAGCCGACCGGGGTTACGTGGACGGGAAGGCCGTAGCGTGCGGCAAGCTTGTCCACCATCGCGCTCTGCGTGAGGGAGCGCACGATGGGGCCTCGGAGCCCCTTGCCATCCATCTGGTGGAGGCAGAGGAGCGAAAAGGTGGAGAGCGTGTCGATGAACGTGCCGTTCTCGTCGAGGACGCCCAGGCGGTCGGCGTCGCCGTCGTTCGCGAGCACGACGTCGAACTGGCCGGCGCGCGCGGCCTCGATGCTCGGACCGAGGTTTGGCTCGATAGGCTCGGGTTGGCGCATGCCGGGGAACGCCGGGTTCCGCTCAGCGCGCATCTCCTGCACGTTTGCCCCAGCGTCGGCGAGCGCAGCGCTGAAGAAGCCCGCGCCCGCGCCGTGCATGGCGTCTACGCCGATGCGCAGACCGGCTGCTCCGATCGCGTCGAGGTCCATGGCAGCAGCCAGGTTGGCAAGGTAGGGAGCCTTCATGTCGACGATCTGCGCCTTCGGGGCTTCCCGCCCCGGCGCGTCCACCCCGCCCGCGGCTTGGAGGGCGTCTATGTGACCTTCGATCCTGGCGACGATCTCAGGAGGCGCGCTGCCTGCGTAGTCCGGCTTGAACTTGAAACCGTTCCACAGGCCGGAATTGTGGCTTGCCGTGATGATGGCGCCGCCGCCGGCCTGCTGGTGGAGGATGCTGTAGCTGACTACCGGGGTGGGAGAGACCTGGTCCGAGAGGTAGACGGGAACGCCGCTCGCAGCGATGACAGCTGCGGCCTCGGCGGCGAACTCCGGCGAACCGAAGCGGGTGTCGTAGCCGACAACTGCGCCGCGTCCGCCCAGCCCTTCTTCCTTGAGATAAGCGGCGACGGCTGCCGCGCAGATGCGCACGTTCTCAAATGTGTACTCCCTGGCAATGAGGGCGCGCCAGCCATCGGTGCCGAAACGGATGAGCGGGTCGCTATTCAACGGGCGGCTCCGAGGTTCGCGTCGGCACGCAGGGCCTCCACCTTGTCCGTGCGCTCCCAGGGAAGGTCGACGTCCATCCGTCCGAAGTGCCCGTAGGAAGCGGTCGGGCCGTAGATGGGCCTCCTGAGTTCGAGGTCGCGGATGATGGCGCGCGGGCGCAGATCGAAGTGCTTCTTCACCAGCTCGGTTATGAGCGCAGTGTCCACCCTGTTCGTGCCGAATGTTTCAACGGCGAGGCTCGTGGGCTCCGCGACGCCGATGGCATAGGAGACCTGCACTTCGCATCGGTCGGCGAGACCGGCGGCGACGACGTTCTTCGCAACCCATCGCGCGGCGTAGGTGGCCGAGCGGTCCACCTTCGTGGGGTCTTTGCCGGAGAACGCCCCGCCGCCATGGCGCGCGACTCCTCCGTACGTGTCCACGATGATCTTGCGTCCCGTGAGGCCGGAGTCGCCGTGCGGGCCACCGACAACGAAGCGCCCTGACGGGTTCACGTAGATGCGGGTCTCGTCGTCGATGAGCTCTGCGGGGACCTCCGCACCGATGACGTGCTCGCGCACATCCTGTTCGATCTGCTCGTTGGAGACGTCCGCGCTGTGCTGGGTGCTGACAACGATGGCCGCGATGCGCTTCGGTTTGCCGTGCTCGTACTCCACAGTGACTTGTGATTTGCCGTCCGGCTTGAGGTAGGGGATGACGCCCTCCCTCCGGGCGATGGATAGCCGGCGCGTGAGCTTGTGCGCGAGTGAGATGGTGAGGGGCATATACTCTGCGGTCTCGCTGCATGCGAAACCGACCATCATCCCCTGGTCGCCCGCACCGAGGTTCAACTCGTCGCTCGCGCCGTCCTTCCCCCGCTCCTCGAGCGCGGTGTCGACCCCCGCCTTGATGTCCGGCGACTGCTCGTGCAGCCGGACGATGACCTCGCAGGTCTTGTAGTCGATGCCGATCTCCTGGTCGTCGTAGCCGATTCGCCTGACGGTGTCGCGGACGATGGCCTCGTAGTCGACCCTGGCGGTCGTGGTGATCTCCCCGACCACCATGACGATGTTTGTGCCCGTCGCAGTTTCACAGGCGACGCGGGCCATCGGGTCCTGGGCATAGATGGCGTCGAGGATGGCGTCGGACACCTGGTCGCACAGCTTATCGGGGTGCCCTTCGGTGACGGATTCCGAGGTCAGCAGATAAGAGGGCGAGGTCTCGAACGTCGTTCCGGTCGGTGTCATTCCCTGGGTCCTCCGAACTTCCAATGTTGCGTTGCGCACGAGCTAGGTGCCCGCCTCCCAACCCGCCAGGTAGGCAGTCTGTTCTTCCGAGAGAGCGTCCATGGAGAGGCCCATCGCTTCGAGTTTGAGCGAGGCGACCCACTGGTCGAGTTCCAGTGGAACATCGTAGACGTCAATCGGGAGGTTGGCGGCGTTCTTCGCCATGTACTCGGCGCTGAGCGCCTGGTTGGCGAAGCTCATGTCCATGACCGCGGACGGATGTCCTTCAGCGGCGGCGAGGTTGACCAGCCTGCCCTCAGCGAGCAGGTTGATCTTGCGTCCGTCCGCCATCACGTACTGCTGCACCATGGGGCGTACGTCCCGCTTCTCAACGGCAGCGTCTTCCAGGGCGTCTAAATTGATCTCGATGTTGAAGTGGCCGCTGTTGGCGATGACAGCCTCGTCCTTCATCACCTGGAAGTGCTGCGCGTCCAGCGCGTGCTTACCGCCCGTTACAGTGACGAAGACATCCCCTGACCGGGCGGCGTCGTCCATACGCATGAGCTGGTGGCCGTCCATCGTTGCCTCGAGAGCGCGGACAGGGTCCACCTCGGTAATGATAACCTGCGCTCCCATGCCCCTGGCGCGCATGGCGATACCGCGCCCGCACCAGCCATAGCCTGCGACGACGACGTTCTTGCCCGCGAAGAGCACGTTCGTGGCGCGGGTGATGCCGTCCAGCGTGCTCTGGCCGGTGCCGTAGCGGTTGTCGAACATGTGCTTGGTGTCGGCCTCGTTGACGGCGATGATGGGGTAGCGGAGCTTGCCGGCCTTCGCCATGCTGCGCAGGCGCATAACGCCGGTGGTCGTCTCTTCCATACCCCCGATAACGCCGTCGAGGAGTGCTTGTCGCTGGGTGTGGAGTATGGCCACGAGGTCCGCGCCGTCGTCCATGGTCATATGCGGCTTCGCGTCCACAACGGACGCGATGTGCTGATAGTACGTGTCATTGTCCTCGCCCTTGATGGAGTAGGTTGGTATGTCGTATGCGACGGCGAGCGCGGCCGCGATGGGGTCCTGGGTGGAGAGAGGATTGCTTGCGCAGAGGCGCACGTCGGCGCCTCCGGCCTGCAGTGCGAGTGCGAGGTTTGCGGTCTCCGAAGTCACGTGCAGGCAGGCTGCAAGCGTGAGCCCCTCCAGGGGTTTCTCCTTCGCGAAGCGCTCCCTGATGAGGCGGATCACGGGCATCTCCCGCGCCGCCCATTCAACGAGGCGGACTCCCTCGCCCGCCAGCGACGGGTCTTTGACGTCTCCGAGTTTTCCTTCCGGTTGCAAGAGGCTCTCCCTTCCTAGTCACCGTAGTCGGTGGGCAGCTCAGCCTCGATCCATTTCGGCGTGCCCGCCTCGATGTTGTAGAGGTGCTCGGACTCGAAGCCGAGGGCTGCGGCCATCTCCGCCGCCAGTCCGCTGCGGACGCCCGCGGCGCAGATGAAGAGGAGGTCGGCGTCTTGGGGGAGCTTCGCCTCCGCTTCTCCGAGGAAATCGTCCACCGGGATGTGCAGCGCGCCTGAGACGTGCCCGGTGACCCACTCGTCGGGACGGCGTACGTCAACGACGAGCGCGCCCTCCTGTTGCATCTCGTGCGCCTCCTGGACGGATATGCGCCGGTACGGTTCTCCTGATTCCTGTCTGCCTCGTGCCATGGTTCCTGCTCCTGCTAGTTGATGTACCGGGAGACGATGGGGCCGAGCCGCTCCAGCGTCTCCGGGGGGGCGTGCTGAATGGGGGTAATGATCGCGTTACGCAGGGCGTTCCCGCAGCCGCATGTGCGCACGGACTCAAGCCGGGGGATGAGACGGCTCAGGGTGTCTCTGGACGCCGCGACGTTCCTCTGAAGATTCTGTATCACCACCTCAACGGTCACACTTGCGTACTCGTCGTGCCATACATCGTAATCGGTAGCGCAGGCGAGCGTGGCGTAGCACATCTCCGCCTCGCGCGCCAGTTTCGCCTCGGGCAGAGCCGTCATGCCGATGATGCTCGCGTCCCAGGCGCGGAAGAGAGCGGACTCCGCCCGCGTGGAGAATGCGGGCCCCTCGATCACCACCAGCGCCCCGCCCCGGTGCACGGTTGCCGAGGCATCTTCCTCCACGGCGTCCGCGAGTTGAGCACTCAGGTCGGGACAGAACGGGTCCGCAAACGAGATGTGCGCTACCACACCATCGCCGAAGAAGGTGTTGCCGCGCAACCTCGTGCGGTCTATCAGCTGGTCAGGCACGACCAAGTGCAGCGGCGCTATCTCCTCCCGCAGGCTGCCGACCGCGCTCACGGAGACGACTCGCTCCACGCCCAACTGCTTGAACGCGTGGATGTTGGCCCTGGAGTTGAGCTCCGTTGGCGATATGCGATGGCCGATGCCGTGCCGCGGTAGGAACGCGACCGTCACACCTCCCATCTCCCCGATGGTGATCGGGCCGCTCGGCTCACCGTACGGTGTTGAGAGCGTCACCTCCTGCACATCGTCCATGTCCATGTCGTACAGACCAGTGCCGCCGATGATGCCGACGGTTGCGCGTGGCACATTCGTCATGCCACCTCCGTAGCGCCTGGACTGCCGGGTGAGCGAGCGCAACGCCGCCTCGTACGGCGGGCGGAGTACTCCACGTTCCGTGATGATTCCGGCGATCAGTCCGGCAGGTGTGATGTCGAATACGGGGTTCCAGACCTCCACGCCCTCTGCCGCGATGGGCTGTCCTCCCAGCGACGTGACCTCTACGGCAGGGCGCTCTTCCACGGGGATGTCCCCCCCGCGCTGCACGTCCAGGTCCACGGTGGAAAACGGGGCTGCGACGTAGAAAGGGATGCCGTTCGCAGCAGCCAGCGCGGCCAAGCCGTACGTTCCTATCTTGTTCGCCGTATCGCCGTTCGCCGCTATTCGGTCCGCGCCGGTTACAACCGCGCCGACGCTGCCGGATGCCATGAGCGCGCCAGCCGCCGAGTCCACGATAAGCGTGGCCGGTATGCCAAGCCGCGCCAGTTCCCATGCGGTGAGGCGTGCACCCTGCAGCCACGGGCGGGTCTCCGTGCAGAATACGTGTGGCCGCTTTCCGGACTCCCACGCGGCGCGGATGACGCCGAGCGCCGTACCGTAGCCCGCCGTTGCGAGCGCGCCGGTGTTGCAGTGCGTGAGGACGCCGCCGGAGTCCGGCATGAGCGCCGCCCCGCCGCGTCCGATCGCCTCGTTGGACTCGATGTCCTGCTCCCGCATGACGTGTGCGAGTGCGAGGATGCGTTCAGCAGCCTGACCGGGCGTGCTGCACGTGCGCGCAGCGTTCTGACATCGCTGCATGGCCCAGCCGAGGTTGACGGCGGTGGGGCGCGCAGCGGCTATCCATGCTGCCTGCGCGTCCAACTCATCCAGAAAGCTGGTCATCGTCGCGGCTTCGATGTTGCGGGCGCCGAGGGCCATCGCGTAAGCGGCGGCAATTCCGATGGCTGGTGCCCCGCGAACGCGCATGGAGCCGATGGCTTCAACCGCTTCGGCTGCGTCGTGGACGGCCAGCCACCGTTCGCTCGCCGGTAGCATCGTCTGATCGAGCAGGAGGAGGTGTCCGTCCTGCCAGACAAGGGGTTGGAGTTCTTGGGTGATGACGGCTGGGTCGTTCACAGGCTCTGTCCACGGGCGCACTGAACAATGCTATGGGCGCCGTGGCGGAGTGTCAAAGCCTCAGGGCGCCAGCCACCCGTATTCCGTACGCGGGCGGAGCCGTATGAAGAACAGAATGAAGAATAGAGATAGTGAGAGCCGTCCTCAGGACGGCTCTCACCAGGAGTCACATCTGCTGGTCAGGGAGGCTGCTTGCAGCTACTGACCGGATCCACTCCCGCCTGGAGGCGGCCCCATCTCGAGCCCGCACGTCTGCGCGGCTGCCACCAAGCCGCCGAGCTTCTCCAGGTCCGGCTCTCCCCCGAAGAACAGGGTGAGCAGGTCCTCCAGGCTCCCCAACTGCTCCTCCATGCACCGCATGACGGATGGAGGAGGCAATTCGCCACCGCTGTTCGCTGCGAAGCGGGCGGCCTCCTCATCGCTCATGCAGAGTTGCATCTGTATGGCGGTGCCGAAGAGGGCGGCAGGGTCTTGCGGTGGCTCACCGATCCCGAACACGCTGGGATTCTCCATCGCAAGAGCAGTGACGCAGCTGCGTGTTTCTGCGCTCAGCCCTCCGGCTTCCGCCGACATCATTGCGATACTGATGCCGATGGCGCTCTCCGGCGCGAGACACTCAAATGGGAGGGCCTCCATGGTTCCGGGAGGAGCACTCGCTAGCGGGATGTTTTGGACAGCTTCGATCGTGGCTGCGCCGATGGCGTCGCGCAAGCAGGAGACCTCTGACTCAGAGAGTACGGCCAGGATGTCGCCGACGGTGGTGCTGTCCGTAATGACGAGGTCCTCAACAGAACCTGCCTCCGGTTTGGGCATCATGGTGTCCTCAGTTGGCTCCGGCGCAGGTGTGGGAGTCGGAGTCGGAGGGACCGGCGTTGGAGTCGCCGTGGGCACCGGTGTAGGTGTTGGCCGGGGCGTCGGGGTTGCTGTCGGCTCCGGATCGCTGCAGGCTGCGGCGAAGGCTGCGAATAGGACGAGAACCAAGGTGAGGGCGGCAAGGCTGCGTATACGGGTGCGGAGACTTTCGCGAACGTAGGTAAGCATGGGGTCACTTCTCTTATGTTCGGTTCTTGGGGTGTCCCCCCGCACCGCACTCATTCATTGTAGATGGTGGGAAAGCGCCCCTTCAATGAGAGCGGTTTGCGGATTGACCTTGATGCATGGCAGAGACGGATGCTGGTGGAAATGGGAGTGGGAATCACAGTTACACAGAAGTGCCCGCAAGGGGAAAGTGCCACCCGCCTCTTACGCAGCCGCATGCTGACCGCGTACGCTGTCTCCGGCAGTGCCAGTTGCGGAGGCCGGTCTTCACAGAAGGCCAGCACCGAGCAGGGGTGAGGATGTCCGAGCGGTATCCAGCGGTTCTGCGCGGGGATGAGCGGTTTTGAGCGGCGTGAGCCCCTCGGATGCAGGCGCGAGGCTGGAGGTGAATGAGTGCGGATGCGCGGAAATGAGCGCTCTATGCCAGGGTTTTGTTCGCTGACCCCGTTCCGCCCTGAGCGCGCGTAAGGGAGGCACAGGCGCCCGGCCTTCACGCATGGACTATCATTGCGGCGTCCCCACCGGGGTATGCGTCGTGCAACTCACCAACCTCACACTCACGAACTTCCGCTCCTATCGGCAGCTGGACCTGACGCTGGAGCCAGGGCTGACCGTCATCAGCGGAGAGAACGGCCAGGGCAAGAGCAATCTGCTGGAAGCGGTGTACCTGCTCGCCATCGGCAAGTCGTACCGTGCAGTGATGGAGCGGGACCTCGTTTCGTGGCAGGCGGCGGAGGAGGGGGGGTACGCGATCGTGGCAGCAGCGCTGGAGGGACGGAACGGGCCATTCGAACTGCGCGTCGGCCTTGATTGCCGGGAGGCGTCGGGCATCGTTAAGCAGGTCCGCGTGAACGGCGTGCCGAAGCGGGCGTCCGACCTCGTGGGGGTGATGGGCGCGGTGCTCTTCGCAGCGGAGGACATAGAGTTGGTGTTCGGCCCTCCGCGTGGACGCAGGCGCTATCTGGACGTACTGCTCGCGCAAGTGTCGCGCCGGTACGTGCAGGCGCTCTCACGCTATCAGCGGGTACTGGCACAGCGAAACACGCTGCTGCGCGCCTTGCGCGAACAGCGGGCGCGAGAGGAAGAACTCACGTTCTGGGACGACGCTCTGGCGAAGGAGGGGGCGGTCGTGCTGGGCGAACGCTGGTCGTCCATGGCGGCGTTGGGGCAGGCTGCTGCGTCTGCATTCGAGCGTCTGTCGTCCCAGGACGCACTGTCGGTCGCTTACTTCGGGACGGCTGAGGAGCCGGAAGACGGAGACGGGGTGCGGGCCATGGAGGACGCACTGCGCGCATCGCGAGACCAGGAGCGTGCACGCGGCATGACGCTCGTTGGGCCGCATCGCGACGACCTCCGGTTGGTGCTGAACGGCGTGGAAGCGACACGGCACGCCTCTCGCGGGCAGGCCCGGCTCGCGGCGCTGGCGTTGCGGCTCGGGGAGGGGCGCCTGCTCGCTGAGCGCAGGGGCGACCCCCCTCTCCTGCTCCTGGACGACGCACTGTCCGAACTGGACGAGCGCCGGAGGGAACTCGTATTGGAAGAGGCGTGTAGCTATCCTCAAACCATCGTGACGACTGCTGACACAAACGCCCTGCCCCACACGTTCCTGCATCGCGCCCACCGTCTGCGCGTTCACGGAGGCTTCGTGTTGACCGAGGAAGCTGCGTGAGCGGAGCAGCGATGCAGGCGCTCACCGTCTCAGGTGTGTACAAGCGCTTCGGCAGCGTCGAGGCCTTGCGAGGAGTCGACCTCTCCGTTGGGCAGGGTGAGATATTCGGCTTCCTCGGCCCGAACGGCGCCGGCAAGACCACAACGATACGTGTCCTGACGGGGTTCATCCGCTCGGACCAGGGCAATGCCCAGGTGCTAGGGATGGATTCCTGGAGCGAGACCGTGTCCATAAAGGCGCGGCTCGGGTTTCTGCCGGACGTGGTGGCATTCGCCAGTGGCTTCACCGGGAAGGACTTCCTGGACTACGTGGCGAGTCTGAGGGGCGTACGGGGCAAGCTCCCCCGCCAGGCGGAGCTGCTGGAACGCCTTGAACTGCCGGACGCAGCGCTTCGCCGGAAGGTGAAGGGATACTCCTCAGGCATGGCGAAGAAACTGGGGCTCGTCCAGGCGATGCAGCACGACCCCGACGTACTGGTCATGGACGAGCCAACCGAGGCGCTCGATCCGCTGATGCGGCAGGAGTTGTTCTCGATCATAAGGGAAGCACGGGACAGAGGCGCGACGGTGTTCATGTCGTCCCACGTCCTGTCGGACGTGGAGGAGGTCTGCGAGCGGGTGGCGCTCATCCGCGACGGACGCATCGTGGGGACGGGGTCGGTGGAAGCGCTGCGCGAGGGCAAGGCACGGAGGATGGAAGTGGAGTTCCGTGAACCGCCATCTGTGGATCTGGCCATACCTGGCGTTGAAGTCCTGTCCCGCGAGGGCGCCCGCTGGGAGCTGGCTGTCTCCGGCGACATCAATGAGGTGCTGCGGGAGCTGGCGAGGCACGACGTAGCCGACATGACCTATGAGCGCTTAAGCCTGGAGAACCTGTTCATGGGCTTCTACAGCGAAGGCGGGGGCACAGAACTGGCCGATGCGTAGCGTCTTCACATACACGCTCCGTTCATACCGGATCGGGTTGTTCGCCGTGTCGGTTGGCCTGTTCCTGATGAGCCTGATCATCGTCTATACGTTCGACGCTTTCGGGGGGATAGATGCGATCGCCGACCTGTACGAATCGATTCCGGAACCCTTCGCGGCGATGTTCCGAGCTCAGGCTGGGTTCGGCCCTTCCATAACGAGCTACATAGCAGCTGATTACCGGCACCCGATCTATTTCATCGCGGGGCTTGCGTTCGTGCTCTCGGTGTCGAGTGGGGCAGCGGCGCGTGAGATCGAGCGAGGGACGGCGTTGATGCTGCTCGCATCGCCCATAGCACGCTGGCGCTACCTCGCGGCAAAGGTTGCAGTGGTAGTCGTGGGCGCTGTCGTCATCATTACGATGGCCTGGCTGGGTTCGCTTGTCGGAGCGTTGCTCACGGGCGTCGAAGAAGGCATAGAGCCTGGGACACTACTGCTGGCGCAGGTGAACGTACTGGGCGTATTGGTGGCATCGGGCGGCATCGCGATGCTGCTCTCCGCCGTGAGCTCGGACGGCGGGCGAACGGTGTCCCTGGCTGCCGGGATACTGACGGTGATGTACTTCCTCGACTTCGTCGGGGCGATATGGGGCCCGGCGGAACCTTTGGCGCCCCTGTCGATCTTCTACTATCTCGATCCGCTTGCAGTAGCAACGACCGGCTCGAAGCTGCTGCGCGACGTATTGGTGCTGTTCAGCGTCGGACTCGTGGGATTCGTGGCCGCGCTTGTGCTGTTCCAGCGGCGCGACATCACGCGCTAGGCTCGGGGCAGGCAGGCGGGCCTTAGAAGTCAGGGTGGCGGTCGTGCCACTCCGACGCCTGTTCGTAGGCGTAGGCGGCGCGGAGGAGCGTGGGTTCGCTGAGATGCGGTCCGAGCAGTTGCAGGCCGATGGGAAGGCCGTCCGCGAACCCGCACGGGACGGAGATGCCGGGGATGCCCGCGATGTTCGCGGGTATGGTGCAGATATCGTTCGCGTGCATGACGATGGGGTCGACGATGCCGCCGATCTCGAAGGCGGTGGTGGGCGAGGTGGGCAGCGCGAGGATGTCGACGCGCTGGAAGGCTTCGTGGAACTCCCGGCGGATGAGCGTCCGCACCTGCTGGGCCTTCTTGTAGTAGGCGTCATAGTAACCCGCAGAGAGTGCGTACGCTCCCATGAGGATGCGGCGGCGTACCTCGGTTCCGAAACCGTTGCGGCGAGTCGCGTCCAGCGCGGCCCACATACCGTCTGTTTCCTGGTCCGAGTAGCCGTACTTCACGCCGTCGTAACGGGCGAGGTTCGCGGAGCATTCGGAGGGGGCCAGGACGTAATAGACCGCGAGGGCTGCCCGGGACGTGGGCAGAGCGACCTCCTCGACCACTGCGCCCTGCGACTCGAGTACGGCAATCGCCGCCTTCACCGATCCGGCTACCGCCGGGTCTATGCCGTCGCCGAGGTACTCCGGTACGACCCCGATGCGGAGTCCGCTTACGCCGTCCTGAAGCCCGGTCGTGTAGTCCGGCGGATCTGAGGAGATGCTGGTGGAGTCGAGTGGATCGTGACCGGCGATGGCGTTAAGGACGATGGCGGCGTCCTCGACTGAGCGTGTCAGCGGGCCGATCTGGTCGAGCGAGGACGCGAACGCGATAAGGCCGTAGCGTGAGACGAGGCCGTAGGTGGGTTTGAGGCCAACGATGCCGCAGAGTGCGGCAGGCTGCCGGATGGAGCCGCCTGTGTCCGAGCCGAGGGCGTACGGAGCCAGTCCTGCGGCGACCGCCGCCGCCGGTCCGCCGCTCGATCCCCCTGGCACCTTGGACAGGTCCCACGGGTTATGCACCGGCTTGAACGCGGAAGTCTCGTTGGAGGAGCCCATGGCGAACTCGTCCATGTTGCCCTTTCCGAGGAGGGTGCTTCCGGCCACGGCGAGGCGAGACGTTACTGTAGCGTCGTAGGGCGGGGTGTAGCCGTCCAGCATGAGCGATGCACAGGTAGTGGCTACGCCGCGGGTCGAGAGGTTGTCCTTGAGCTGCATGGGGACGCCGGTAAGTGGACCGGGTTTGCCCTGCGCGATGCGGCGGTCGGCCTCGGCAGCCTGCGCACGTGCGGTCTCAGGAGTTACGGCGAGGTAGGCGCCGATGCGGGGGTCTATCTGGGCGATGCGTTCCAGATGGGAATCCGTGAGTTCCACGGAGGAGACTTCCTTCTCGGCGAGAGCCTGGGACATCCGGCGTACGGTCTGGTAGTGCAGGTCGCCCATCGGTCAGGACTCGTCCATCACGGCTTGTACCCGGAAGTAGGAACCCTCGCGGTGTGGAGCGTTGGCGAGCACGTCCTCCTGCTCCAGGGGCGGGCGTGGAACGTCATCGCGCATCACCGTATGGACCTCCTCAACTGCGTGGCCTGTTGGCTCGATACCGGAGGTGTCGATGCGTTGGAGGACGCTCACTTCGTCCAGGAGTTTGGCCATCTCGCCGCGCAGTTGCTCGGCCTCTTCGTCGGTGAGAGCGATGTGGCACAGCGCGGCGACCTGCCGCACCTGTGCGATGGAGAGTTCCGGTTCCGGTTGATTGGTCATGGTTGGCGGCGCACACAGACGTGTGGCAGATGAAGGAACGCCTGTCAGTGTATCAGAGACGCTTGAGGGGGCGGCTGAAGGCTCTCGAACATGTGCTTACCCGCAACCGAATCTGGTTCCAGAGCTGCGAGTGGGGCGTTTAGACTTGTTGGCGTTCGAGAGAGGGTCCGTGTCGAGAGGGACGCGCCGATGAAGATATCCCAGATCGCCAACTACAGCCTGCTTGCCGAAGGTGGCCTTCCTCCTCTGCAGGCGATGGTGTACGAAGAACTGATGCGCCGCCCGGACGAGGTGTTCGAGTACCAGGGTGATGAATTGATAAGAACTTTCCCGCGCATGAAACGCTCCGCACTGAACTGGTCGCTCTGGTTGCTGGCGAAAACGGGCCACATCGGGAAACTACGGATCCGGGTGGATGGACGGCTGACAACGGTCTATGGCGCTCACGAGGCGGTGGATGCGCTCAAGGATCGCATGGGGATGACGGCGTAGACGGTTGCCGGAGCGGGGCGACCCTCGATGGACCAAGGGCTTCTCAAGAACCGGCGGACTGGCTCGCAAGGTCGCGGATCAGCTTGTAGGGGAATATCCCGGTGTCGTGCAGGTCGCTGAAGAGCAGCCCAACGGCATATCGGCCTATCTCCATGTAGTCCTCTATCTTTACATCTGATGGCACGTCGTCTACACCGACGCGGCGCATGTGGGTTATCTCGTCCACGCACTGGGCGCAGCCGCAGTGCCCGCGCAGGTACCGGTGAGGCAGAAGCGTCTCCACCCCGTCTTTCCAGATGATGTGGAGTCCATCCGGTGCGATGTCTATGTGCCGCGGCTCGTACTGCTCCTCTGCCATGGTCTGTTCGTTTCTCCTTGGCTATTGCCTGGGCAGACTCGGCCCCTGAGGCGGTGGTTCAGCCCTAGAACTCCACTTCCCTGCCGACACCTCTATCCATCGCCTTGCGGTAGACGTGCATACCGACGGTAACGTCCTCCATGGCAAGGCCCTGAGACTCGAAGAGCGTAATCGCCTCCGCCGACGGTCGGCCCGTTGCACGTCCAGCGACGACGTTACGCAGTTCCACTGCGTTCTCCCAGCGGAACACACGGCGCTCGACCGCCCAGATGAGTTCGCCGCACTCTATCTTCGCGTCCTCCAGGTCGTCCACGACGACGACATCGCTGCGCCGTATCGTCGTTTCATCTATCTCGCGGCGCATCCAGTGATTGCTGCCTGCCGCGTTGATATGGGTTCCAGAAGAGAGCGAGTCCCCATCGAACACTGGTTCGCGAGAGTTGGTGATGGCGCATACGGCGGCAGCTTGGGAAATGGCTTCGTGCGCAGACTCGGTGGGGCGAACGTCTATACCGAGTTCGGCCGACATCCGCTGCGCGAAGCCTTCTCGTCGCTCCCTGCTGCGGCTGTAGACGAGGGCCCGCTCGATGGGGCGTACCGCAGCGACCGCCGCCAGTTGTGTACCCGCCTGAGAGCCGCTCCCGATGATCGCTACGGCGCTGGTGTCCGGACGTGCCATGTGGCGGGTAGCCACGCCGCTTGCGGCTCCGGTCCGTATCTGGCCAAGGGCATTGGCAGCGAGCATGGCAAGAGGAGAGCCGTCCTCTGTACTGAAGAGGAGCACCACCATGCGGCCGGGCCCCTGCGTACCGCTGACGTAGGTCTTCAGGCCGGTTGCTCCGGCGTCCCCGGACATGCCCGCCATTACCTGTTGCGCGCCTCGCATGAGTGGGAGCCGATAGCGGGGCATGTTGGAGACCGACCCGGCGGCCCACTCGGCGAACGCTGAGTCCAGCACCTCTACGCATTCGCCCATGGGAAGCAGGTCTCGCACCTCTTGTTCGTTGATGAGCAGCAAAGCGTTAGTTCTCCCTCGGGCCGTCGCCCATCTGCAGGGCGAGCTGCCCCGGGGCATGAACGGGCCGTAGATTGCTGACGCCAACGCCGATGAGGCGGACGTCGGTAGTGGGTTCCCAGTTGGCATCCAGCAGATGCAGCGCGTCAGAGAGTATCGCATCAGCGTGGGCTGTTGCGTTCTCTCTGCTGATGGAACGGGAGAGCGTAGTGAAATCGGCGAGGCGGAGTTTGAGCGTAACGGTTCGTCCAACCAGACCATGTTTCTCCAACGACCGTGCTACTCGCTCCGTCATCCGCCAGAGTTCGTCGACAAGTGTTTCCCGGACGTTGACGTCTTCTCCAAACGTCTCCTCAGCGCTCACGGACTTCGTTTCCCGCTCCGCATCCACGGGAGAGGGATCTTCCCCCTGGGCGCGCCGCTTGAGCGCGGCCCCCCAGGGCCCGAGCACCGTTACCAGCGCCTCCGGAGGCGCTGCGACGATCTGGCCGAGCGTATGGAACCCGTGTGCCTTCAGACGCTCCGTGGAGCGCGGCCCGATGCCAGGCAGGGAGCGCACGTCCAGATCCGCCAGGAAGGCCGATTCTGTTCCCGGCTGCACGACGACAAGTCCTCCAGGTTTTCCTGTTTCGCAGGCGACCTTGGCGACCATCTTGTTGCTCGCGACACCCACGGAGCATGGAAGGCCGAGGTCGACGCGGGTGCGTCCCTGCATACGGTGAGCGCGACTCACGGCCTCCTGCATGTCGCGCGATACCGGAGTGAGGTCAACGTAGGCCTCGTCTATGGACATCTGCTGGATGACGCCGGACTCGCGGCGGAGGATATCCATGACGCGCCCTGAGTACTCGCGGTAGAGATGAAAGCGCGGTGGGAGGACAATCGCTTCAGGGCAGAGGCGTACCGCGCGAGACATCGGCATTGCGGAGTGGCAACCGTACTTGCGCGCTTCGTAGGAAGCCGCCGCGATGACGCCTCGCGATTGCGGGCTCCCGCCTATGAGCAACGGCTTCCCTTTGAGAGACGGCTCTTCGAGCACCTCTACCGAGGCGTAGAAAGCATCCAGGTCCAAGAGAGCGATGTATCGCTGGCCGTTCACGGGGCTCATGGTAGCCCTGGCGCCATCCGAGGGAAACGGTTGACTGTCATCGGTCTCATGGGGCGATGCCTCTGCAAAATGAAAGGCCACCTCCAGCCCATGTGGGGGAGGTGGCCCTGAAACGGTAGTAGGAAGGGGAGCGATCCGCCGCTCCGCTATTTGCGGACCGCTCCTGCAAAGTCAGCGCCAGCAGTAAAGCCGACGCGCTTGTGAGTGGGCACGGTGATGCGCTGCCCTGCCTGTGGCCCGCGGATGGCCGTTACCTGCCGCTCCTTCACTTTACGGGACTCGAATGAGCCGAACCCGGTGAGAACAACGCGGTCTCCGGCGGCTACCGCGTCAGTGATGCTCTTGAGCACAGCATTGAGAGCTGCATCCCCTTGTGCACGGGTTGCGCCAAGCTCAAGTGAGACTCTCAGCGCCAGGTCTCCCTTCCGAATCGTTGCCACCCTGTCACCTCCTCGCATCGGGGCTGGGCAAGGCCTCAAATGCTCCTGTGGTGCGGGGAAGTATAGCACGGGCGGGGCCTGCTCAAGTGACCGCAGGCCACACTATGTGTCTCACTACTGTCGTTCCGGCTGCCGGCTCCACCATGCGTGGAAGTGGTGCAGGGGTCCGTGTCCCGCTCCGATCGGAGGAGCAGCTGCTATGGCTGCCGTTACGAACGTTTTCGCGTTGGACACGGCATTCTCCACTGTGCTCCCTCTTGCGAGTCCTGCCGCGATTGCCGATGCGAACGTGCAGCCTGTGCCATGGGTGCTTGTAGTAGCGATACGTTTCACCGGGAACTCCGTGAATGCAGAGCCGTCGTACAGCACGTCCACGGCGTCTTCGCCGAAGTGCCCTCCCTTCACAACGACATAGCGGCAGCCCATGCCGTGGATGGCCTGCGCGGCGGCTCGTGCCTGTTCCATCGTCTCTACGGGATGACCGCAGATGGCGGCGGCTTCTTCTGCGTTCGGCGTGGATACGAGCGCCAGGGGCAACAGCCGGGAGACCAGGACCGTTACGGCGTCCTCGCGCAGCAGGCGGTCGCCTCCCTTCGCCACCATCACGGGGTCCACGACGATTTGCCGCACTGCGTGGTGTTCGAGTCTCTCCGCGACAGCCTCGATGATTGACGCGCTGGAGAGCATTCCAGTCTTCACCGCGTCTATGCCGAGGTCGGCCGCCACCGCGTCTATCTGGGCGCGGACGACATCAACAGGCAATTCGTGGACCGCGGTAACCCCGAGCGTGTTCTGCGCGGTCACGGCAGTGAGGGCGCTCGCGCCGTAGACCTCGAACGCGGCGAATGTCTTGAGGTCGGCCTGTATACCTGCCCCACCTCCGGAATCCGAACCCGCGATGGTCAGCGCGATGGGAGTATGCTCCTCGTTCATACCGGCCATTCCTCCTGATGCCACGCCATCTCCCAGAACAGATACTCGTAGCGGGAGCTGGTGACGAACGCTTCTTCCACCCGGGAGAGTTCTCTCTCCGGCAGTCCATCAGTGATGCGGTCGAGCAGACCGCGGCACCATGCTGCCAGTTCGGCGAACTCGATGGACGCGTACGTGTCTATCCAAGCGACGTAGCGCGGGTCTGCCGGACGCCCCTGTGCGGCGAGCCGCTGCCCGACCTCCGAGAATCCCCACATGCACGGCAGCAGTGCGCCGACTACCTCGGGGAAACTCCCCGTTACCGCGACGCGGACGAGGAAGTCCGTGTATGCCCGGCATGTGGGCGACATCCCCTCGCGCTCCAGCTCTTCCTCGCTTATACCAAACTCCGCCGCGTAGGAGCGGTGCATGGACATCTCCACGTTCAGCGTCTCGTTTGTGAGTAGCGCCAGTTTCGTCATCGCCTCCAGGTTGGGCGCACGCGCCGACGCCGTCGCGAGCATACGCGCGTACTCGATCAGGAACCGGTAGTCCTGGCGCACCCAGTGCCGGAAGCGGGCGATGTCCAGGCTGCCGTCGCCGATGCCCCGGATGAACGGATGCTGGTGCTGAGCCTCCCAGACGTCTGCGGCCGCCGCCTTCAAACGGGCACTGAATGGCTCAGCCATCACGCTCCCCCTGACCGGAGTGTCAGAGCGCGAGGGTTCACGCCTCGCTCTCCAGCGGGCGTATCTCGTCCGCCAGCGCTTCGAGGTTGAACTCCCGCGCACCACGTCGTTGGGCTGTCAGCACGAACAGCGCCGTTACGCCCGAGGAGACGAGGACCGCCAGGAGGAAACTAGCCAGTAGGTTCCCGGACGCGAGGATGTGCCATACGTTCGTGAGCCCATCCCACGTCCACCAACCGGCAAGGCTCCTCGTGGGGAAGAACAGTGCCCCAATAGCGATGCCGGCCACCGCCCCTGTCAAGGCCCCTGTTCCACTCAGGTGGCGGCTCCACATGCCCGCGAATACGGGCACCATCGCCCCCGCGCATACCAGGTCCGCTATCAGGAAGAGGTAGAGCACGCTGTCGAACGCGAAACCGACGACAGCCGCAGGGATGATGAGGAGCGCGGTGATGAGCCGGGTGGAGCGGAGCAGCCCACGTCCTCCTCGGATGCGGGAGAGGTCCGTCGTGAAGACGCTCGCCATGCCATTCAGGAGCGTGTCCATGCTGCTCATCACGAGCGTCAGCGCAAGTGCCACGAGGACGACGAGCGCCCAAGCCGGCAACACTTCCAACGCGAGCGAGAAGAGCGCGATAGAAGCGGGTTGGTCGTCGTTCACCAGGCCGCTGCTGACGGCCCAGAGCCCGAACAGCCCCGAGACTATGATGAGCGGGACAACGATGGCGCCCGCGGAGAGGAACCCACGCCAGATGTCGGCGTCTGTCCTTGCGGCGTACACGCGCTGCCAGAGTCCCTGGTGAAACAGGTTCGCCGCGAGGATGGCGATCACGAGGGTGAGCCCGAACTCGATGCCGTGCAATTGGGTGACGTCGAGCAGGGCCGCGTTCTCCTCCCGCACCTTATCGAAGGCTGCAGTCCAACCTCCGAAGTGGGCGAGTGTAGCGATGAGGACGGCGATGAGCAAGGGGATGATGATGGCGAACTGGATATTGTCCGTGAAGATAGAGGCGCGGAGACCTCCGTAGACGGTGTAGGCCAGCGTTGCCACACCGACGAGCACGAGCGTCAGAACCAGTGGAGCGTCGGCGACCTGGCCCACCGCGCGCGCGATCGCCCCCATCTCGGCGGCGAGGAAGGTGAACATATAGAGGACGATGATGAGGAGCGTGAGGAGGTACATCGCTCGGCCGTACCGTTGCCAGACGAACTCGCTGAGGGAGTGCCCGTTCGGCGCCAGTTTCCGCATCCTCGGCCCGACGACCGTGAATGCCACGATGGGAGCTGCCTGCCCGATGCCGTAACCGATGAGGGCGGCGACCCCTGCCCAGGTGGCTGCTTCAGCGGGACTGAACAGGATCCACGCTCCCAGCAGGGAGGCGGTCATGGTAGCCATCGCGGTCATTCCCCCGATGGAGCCACGCGCGGAGACGAAATCCTCGATCGTCTGCCGCCTGGTTCTGGCGTAGGTGATGCCTGCTGCAGACATGACAGCCATAGTGATGATCGCGGCGACCAGAGCCCAGACCTCGGTGGACATGGCGTCTCCTCCTGTATAGCGAAGGGCCGCTCACTGGAGGAGCGGCCCCTTCGCGGTATCCGCGGTTGCATCGCTCTTCCTACGCTGGCATGACCCAGGTCAGGTTCGGAGGGTCGCCCGGTGTGGGCCTCTCAGCCGGACGTGGCGCCCGGCTCCCCTGAACGTTCGCTATTCGATTGCATGGCATGGTATAACCGCTGGGTCGGTCGGTCAAACAGGCGCGGTTGCACGCGTATCCGCCGAAAGTTGGATGAGAGGACGCTGTAAAAACTATGGCGGAGCGGCGATGATGTACTATAATGCCGTCCAAAGCCTGACCGGCTACCGGCTTGGCTTAGGATATGATATGCATTAGGTTTGTCCGGTAGTAGCGTCCGGCCATGCCTTGATGCGTAAAGAGTCACCGGACTAACAGGAGGCGGGATGTTCACATGCCGAAAGCTCTCCATCAGCGTAGCCTTGGTGCTGACGCTGACCCTGCTCATGTCTCTCAGCGCGAGCGCGAGAGAACCTGCCCTTGGCGGCAGCGCCCATTTCCGCGACGCCAACGCGGCAAGCGACAGCTTGATAGTCGACTTCACCGGCGCAAGCACGCTCTCTCACGGGTCTACGTATGAGGGCTGGCTCATAGATGCCGACGATAACAAGGTCAGTACCGGCAGGCTTGGCCGTGGGCCCTACCTTCAGGGTGAGTACGTCTCTCCCAGCGGCGCCGACCTCCTCGCGCGCTACAGCACATTCGTGATTACCGTAGAACCGCTCGATGATCCTGACCCCGGACCCTCTGGTGTCATTGCATACGGGGCAGCAAGTCGTGGGGCTGTCCTCTCGCACGTAAGCGTGCTCCTGGGCGAGAACGGAGTTGCCACACAACTGCGCGACCAGGCTGCGAGCGCACTGGCGTATGCGAGAGTCGCATACGAAGCGGAATCGCTCGCTGACACGCAGGCCAATGCAACCATGGCAGCTGGAATGCTGGACGGCATCGTTACTCAGGCGCGGGAAGCCTCGGCGGTGGCCAGCGACCTGCTCTTCTCAGCCGCGAGTGGCGATGACACGTACGTAGATGACACCGCGAACGCTCTCATCGACGCGACGAATAACGTGGAGCGGCTCGCGGGTGAGATGCGCGACGCGGCCGCGCGCGTCGAAGCTGCTGCCGCCAGCGATGTCGCAACCAGGGTCGAGACGGAGAACCTGTACCTCTGGGCGAACCGCTTGTACAACGGCACCGTGGAGGACAGCGAGGCGGAAGGCGACCCGAGCAGCGGCGGCGCAGTAGCCGTCTACGAAACGGCGCAGGACTTCGGCGCATTCCGCCCGGGCGTCGGCGCTCCGCCTGCCACCGGCGATAGCCTGGTGCCGACGGTTGCACTGCTGGCTCTGGTACTGGGCGCTGCGTTCGTTCTCAGTGGCGGACTGATGGTTTACCGCACCCGCCGACGTGCGTTCGCCTAGGCCGCAAGAATCGTACTAGCGATACGACAGCAGAAGGCCCCGCTCTCTCGAGCGGGGCCTTCCTCATCGGCTGGATTTCGTGTGGGGTCGCCTCTTACGCAAACGGGGCTTGTCTACTCGAGTTCCAGAGTCTGCTTGAGCTCGCGCCACTCACGAGGCGACATCTCCAGTGTGGCGGGGTCGATTTCCTCTCCAGCGAGCAGGCGCTTTACGGTTTCCAGTGCCTCCGCGCTCAGGCGCGCGCCACCGACCCGGTAGCGGTGGAAGGCGTTCGTCGTAAGCGGCACCCAGCGCTCGACGAGATCCAGGATGACGCGGGCGTACTCCTGGATCTCCCACTGTGCGTGTGCGTCGCCGCGGAGCGCGAGGAAGTGCAGCAGGTTGTGCAGGTCTGTCTTCCAGTACCACTGCGTATAGGTGCTCAGCGGCAGACCGATGCGCGCCAGTTCACGCGCAAAGCCGTCTCGGATGAGTTGCTCGTACACCTCAAACGACCGGTCGGCGTCCGCGGTCATAGACTCTTGAACGCGCTGCGTCTCGACCTGGGCTGCCCGGGTACGTTGTGCCTCGGCAGACCGCTCCTTTGCTGTCCTTCTTCGCGGGGTCGGTTGTGACGCAGCCTGCGATGGGGGCGCCGGGCCGAAGGTAAGTTGTTCCCCTGCACCTATCTGGCCGCGCCCTTGGTTGTTCGTTGCAGACTGGATAGCCAGCTGGTCACCTTCGGGGATGTAGAATTCCCTGTCGAGTACGGAGTAGCGGGCCGAGTACTCGTTCACGTTCGCCATGCGATGCCGTATCCACTGCCGCGCCACGAAGATGGGCAGCTTAACGTGCAGCTTGATCTCGCACATCTCGAACGGCGAGGTGTGGGCGTTGCGCATCAGGTAGTTGATGAGGCCCTGGTCATCGCGGGTCCGCTTCGTCCCGCGTCCGTACGAGACACGCGCCGCCTGCACGATCGCGGCATCGTCGCCCATGTAGTCGACCACGCGCACGAACCCGTGGTCGAGCACGGGCAGCGCCTGGTAGAGAATGTCCTCGATGGCGGGCACGGTGGCACGACGCGTCTCCCGCTGCTCGTTGCGGAGCGCGTCTATCTCGGCCTGCTGCTCGGGGGTGATGGACATCTCGTCTGGCGTGCGCATTGCGCACTATGGAATGTTACACGCAGCACCGCCGACGTGGGGACTTCGTGCAAAGCGAACGGCCCGCGAATCGCTGACTCGCGGGCCGTCGTTGTGCTGGGCGTAGCTTTGTGTACTACATCATGCGCTGCACGATGCGATCGGCCTGCTCCTCGGTCAGTCCCCCGGTCCGCTTGGCAACAGGGCCGTCGCGCAGGACGGGTTCCAGCGCCGTGAGCGATTCCTTCTCGTTCTCCAGGTGGTAGAACTTGCCGATGTAGATCTCATCACCCCAGACCATCGCCTTCTCGCAGGCAGCGGCCCAGCTGGTGGCATCGTGACCCTCGTTCTCCAGCTTCTTGATGCGTTCCTTGAAGAAGTTGTGGGTGTTGTCCAGGTTGAAGGTAACGCACGGGCTGAATATATCGATAAGGGCGAACCCCTGGTGCACGATGCCTCCCTTGATGAGCTCCGTCAGGTGCCTCACGTCGCCGGAGTAGCCCCGCGCAACGTAGGTCGCGCCGTTCATTATGGCGGAGGTGATGGGGTTGATGGGGTATTCCACGCTGCCGAACGGGGTGCTCTTGGTCTTCTGCCCCACCCTGCTGGTAGGGGAAACCTGACCGGTGGTGAGGCCGTATATCTGGTTGTTCATCACCACGTAGGTGAGGTCCACGTTGCGGCGGGCGGTGTGGGTGAAGTGGTTGCCGCCGATACCGTAACCATCGCCATCGCCGCCGGTGGCGATAACAGTAAGCTCGTGGTTCGCCATCTTCACGCCTGTGGCGAACGCGAGCGAACGCCCGTGGAGCGTATGCGCCCCGTAGGTGTTGATGTATCCCGGCATGTTGGACGAACAACCGATGCCGCTGACCGTCACGATCTCGTGCGGGCGCAGGCCAAGCTCGGCGGCTGCGCGCTGCAGGCTGTTCAGGACGCCGAAGTCACCGCAACCCGGGCACCAGTCGGGGTCGACCTTGCCCTTGAAGTCACGTGCTGTTAGTTGAATCGTGGTCATGGTGTCTTCTCCTTGGCTAGACGATGACTTCCTGATAGGGGACGAAGACACCGCCCTCCCTGCCGAGCAGGTCTGCGACGCCGTCTGCGATGTGGTGAGGTGCGAACGGCTCACCGTCGTACTTGCGGATGTGGCCGTAAGCGCTCAGGCCCGTCTCGCTCCGCATGTAGCGAGCGAACTGGCCGGAATAGTTGTTCTCTACGATGATGAACCTGTTGGCGCTCGTGAGCGTTGCCGTAATCTCGTCCGCGTGTAGGGGGATGAGCCATTTGATCGCCAGTTGGTTCGCAGCGATGCCGCGGTCTGCAAGCTGCTCTATCGCCTCCTGGATAACGCCCGCGGTGGAGCCCCAGCCGACGAGCGTTACCTCTGCGTTCGCGGGACCCTCGATCTCCGGGGGCGCGATGAGGCTGGCTGCGGCCTCGAACTTCCGCGCGCGCTTCTCGACGGAAGCACGGCGGCGATGCGGGTTCGTGAACTCGTCGGAGAGCAGCGTGGAGTCTTCGTCGTGCTCGTCGGTCGCTACCGTGTGTACGTGCCCCTCGGTTCCGGGCACTGCGCGTGGGGATACGCCGCTCGGCGTGTCCGTGTAGCGCAGGTAGGCGTCTCCGTTGGAGGTTCCTTCCGTGATGAGTTCACCCCGGTCGATCGTGGGGTAGAAGTCGATGTCTGACGGCTGGACGCTGTACCTGCCCTCAGAGATGAGCAGGTCGGATAGGAGGATGCCCGGGCATTGCAGCTTGTCAGCCAGGTTGAAGAGCTCCGGTACGGTGTTGTAGGCGTCGAGTGCATCCTTCGGGCTGACGACGAACCGTTCGAAGTCCCCCTGACTCGCGCCGAGAGCCTGCCAGAGGTCGCCTTGCTCGGTCTTGGTCGGAACTCCCGTGGACGGTCCCGCGCGCTGCACGTTGATGAATACACAAGGTATCTCCATCATCGACGCTGCGCCGATCGCCTCGGTCATAAGGGCGAAGCCGCCGCCGGAGGTCGCGCACATCGCGCGGGTCCCGGTGTGAGCAGCGCCTACGACCATGTTCGCGACGCCGATCTCGTCCTCGACCTGGCGCACCATGATGCCGAGGTTGCGGGCGTTCTGTGCCATCCAGTGCAGCACGCCTGTGGACGGGCTCATGGGGTAGGCTGCGTAGAACTTCACACCTGCTGCTGCGCCGCCCATTGCGAGCGCATCGTTGCCGGACCAGACGCCCAGAGGCTCGCCTCCTTCCGGCACTGGCATCGGGAACGGGGTGAAGTTCTCCTGCGCGTGCGTGTATCCCGCGAGAGCTACCCGCACGTTCTCGTTCACTACGTCCTCGCCTTTGCGGGCGAACTGCTGGTTGATGCTCGTCTCTAGCAGGCCGAAGTCCAGACCGAGTAGGTGCATCATCGCGCCGAGCGCTACAGTGTTCTGGTTCAGGCCTGACCGTTGCGAGCCGGTAAGCTCGTTCACCGGCAGTGGACAGAGCTGCACGCCGTCCGCATAGTCGCCCGGGGAGATGGTGTCGCTGTTGTATAGGGCTGCCGCGCCGGGGCCGAGCAGTCGCAAGTGCCGGCTCATCGTGTCCTGGTTCAAGGCCAGTAACATGTCCAGCTTGTCGCCATGGCTGCGGACCTCCCTGTCCGAGATGCGAACGGTGAGAAAGATGTGTCCGCCTCGGATTATGGACTGGTAGGCGTTGTACGTAGACAGGTGCAGCCCGCGACGCACGACGATGCGCGCGAGCGTGTCGCCTGGCGTGGCGATGCCCTGACCGGCTTCTCCTCCGATCGCCAGGGCGAGGTCGAAATTCCCGTCGCTCATAGATCCCTCCACTCGGCCTATGGGCCGTATGTCTCGGTCCCGTGCTGTCCTGCTAGACGGCGGCCAGCGCGGCTTCTTTCACTGCCTCTGACATGCTGGGATGGACGTTCACCAGCCTTCCGATCTCGATGTCCGTTCCGTCGAGCAGGCGGGTCATGCTCAACTCACCCAGCAGCTCCGTTACCTCGTGTCCGATCAGGTGCGCGCCGAGTAACTCCCCGGTGGACGAGTCGGCCACGATTTTGGCGAATCCCTCCCTGTGTCCAACGGCGAGCGCTTTCCCGTTCGCGAGGAAGGGGAACTTGCCCACCCTTACGGCGTAGCCCTGCTCGCGAGCCTGCGCCTCTGTCAGTCCCATGCTCGCCACCTGCGGGTTGCAGTAGGTGGCACGTGGCATGCCGGGGTAGTCTAACGCAGGGGGACTCATTCCGCCGATATGCTCTGCCGCGTAGACGCCCTCCGCATGCGCTACGTGAGCAAGAGGAAGGCGTCCGTTCACGTCTCCCACAGCGTAGACGTTCTCTCCATTGGCGCGGAGGCAGTCGTCCACTCGGATGAACCCGCGCTCCAGGGACCCCCCGGCGTTCTCTATGCCGAGGCCTTCCGTATTCGGGCTTATGCCTGCCGCCACGAGGACGCGGTCCGTTTCCAACTCCAGTGTGCTGTCCACAGCCGCTACCGTTACCCGAGCTGTGCCGTTCTGTACGGTAATGCCCGCGATGGAAGCTCTGGTGAGCAGGCGTATCCCCTGACTCCCCAACGCACGAGACAGCGCCTGCGATATCTCCTCGTCCTCCCTCGGCAGGATGCGCGGCAGGAACTCGACCACCGTCACTTCCGCACCGTAGACGTTGTAGAGGTAAGCGAACTCGATACCGATCGCCCCGCCGCCTACGATAACGACACGCTCAGGCACCCGCTCGTCAACGATGGTCTCCCGGTATGTCACGACCACTTCGCCGTCCGCGATGAGAGGCGGGGGCAGGGCAGGCCGGGCTCCTGTGGCGACGATTATGTTCCGGCATGGAATGCGCTCGCCTTCGACGGAGATTTCATGACTGCTCGTTATCGTTGCGTTGCCTTCCATGTAGGCTACGCCGTCTCGCCGGAATAGTGACGCAACGCCTTTGGTCAGCCGCTCAACAACCTTTCGGCTGCGGGCCACCCCGGCGGCGTAGTCCACTTGGACGCCGCTCACCTGGATGCCGTACTCAGAAGCGTTTTGAACGGTGCTCAACACCTCTGCATTTCGGAGGAGAGCCTTGGACGGGATACAGCCCAGGTTGAGGCATACACCTCCGATGGCCTCTCGCTCGATGCAGACCGTGCTCAAACCCAACTGAGCGGCTCGAATCGCGGCTGGATATCCTCCAGGACCTGAGCCGATGACTGCAACGTCGTAGTCTGCCATAGAAGAAATCTTTTGCTCGCGGCCACTTTGTTTCCCCTTTTCGGAAGGCGCCAAGACGAACGACAAGGGGAATCTGGCCGGAAGTCGCTCTGCAGTATACTGGCCTTGGCATGCTGCGGGCAAATGGACGGACGGCTTCAGTAGGGCGGGCCGGGCTCGAAAACAGCCTTAGATATAGATTAATTCTATAGCTTGCGGCTTCAGCTATATACCCGCTCTTTAGTTGGCGGATTCCGCAAACAACGGGAGTCGTTCTGCTCCAGGCCGCGCAGGAAGAACTGCTGCGACGCGCATCCCGACAGGCACACCTTCGGCTGTTCCCTCCACCACGCCCATCATCCGTGGACCCGCATCCAGTTCCACCACCACGATAGTGCGGGTGCCTTGGCCTTCACCCTTCAGCGGCTCCATAGTGCTGAACACTACCCCGCTTCCTGGCGCGGCTTCCCAGCCCAGTACGGACGCTCCGCACCGTTCGCATGACTCCGTATCCGGCTCCTGCCAGGCGCTGCAGAGTCCGCAACGCGGCAACTCGAACCGCCCTTCTGCTATCGCTGTCCAGAACCGCTCGGCGGCAGGTTGTGCCCGTGTCCGCATAACACGGGAGATTCTAGCCGGAACCCCCGTGCTATGCGGACGGCTCACTCAGGCGCCGGGCGCCCGGTAGGGGATGCTCTTGCTGATTGCCTCGTCTACGGTCTCCGGTGACACGAGTACGGTGATGCTCACACTGAGTGCACCAGCAGCACCGATGTTCAAGGAGACGGCGGTTGCGGTTGCGTCGTCAGGAAAGTCGGCGGTTATGTAGAGGTCGCTCTTCCCGAATGCATAGTAGAGTGACTCCAGCGTGCCGCCGGCCCCCTCGATGGTCTGCGCCAGCGCCGCTCGCCGTTGCGTGCCTCCCTCCTTCAACAGGCCGGTAAGGCCCGCCTGAGTGTAGCTGGCCTGGAACAGGTACTTGCCCATGTATCTTCCTCCCAGATGTGATAACTGCATGGTTACCAGCGGCGCAGGTCAAGGTCAAGGCGGCGGGTGTTAGCATTGACACTCGCTTGGAAATAGCGTGCCCGATACGGCCCGTCGCAACGCGCGACGCCGCTATAATGGAATCATGGACGAGCAAGACGTACGCCTCATGCAGGCCATTGCTGGGACCCACGTTGTCAGGCCTCCCCGACAAGGGCTGGCGACGTTCGGCTCGACCTCCGTTCGCTACTACCTCGTGACGGAACCCTCGTATCGTGACCTCAACGTGCAGCACGAAGGGCATGAGGAATCCGTTGTGCGAGAGGGCGTCGTGCGCGCGGAGCGTCCACGGGTTGTCACGCCGTACTACTTGCTGCACCACGAAGGCTTCGGCGACAACGCTGAACGCTACTTGCAACGGCTGGCAGAGGAGGTCGGGTCAGACCATCCGGGACTGATGTACCACTACAAGAACGAGGGCGCCGAGACGGCTGTCGTTTCCGGTACCGTCGACGAGGTCACGCGCAGGATCGTCGACCGGCTGGATAGAGAGGGCAAACCCCTGGAGGCCGTGATAACCGGCTCCGACGACCTGTGGGACCTCTCCCTGATGAAATTCATCTACGAGCTCACAACGCAATCTGCGCGGGCGAACGTCTCCGAGATGCGCGCGCAGGGATTGCTTCGCACGGAGGGCGGGGTTCCTATGGACGCCCGCCGGGGCATCGAGCAGTTGATCGAAGAAGCGCGGCGCGGCCAGAGAGACCCGCGCGACGTCCACCGGGAGATCGAACGCTGGGGCCTGTTCGAAGAGTACCAGGACCGGTTCTTCACCCTCTTCCGGTGACCGATGAGGCGGCGACCCCCTAACCTCGCATCCGCTGGGACAAAGCTTCCGCTTCGGCAGCGGCTGCTCTCCCGTACTACCCGTCTCCCATTGCGATTGCGTGCAGCCCGCCTGGCGTACCGTCGCCCTCGCTTTCCGCAGAGCAAGCCTCGTCTTATCAACCCCAGAGTCACTCGGGACGCGCGGGGGTATCTCTTCCTGCGTGTTTACCTCTTCCAGGCCGGTCTCGCGGCGGTGTCACTTATGCTGGCCCTCTGGGCGGCTGACCTCCTCACCGGCGCAAGTATCGCTCGCGCCGTCCTCGTCGCCGCTATTGCCTCGACCGCATTCATCCTCTTCATCGGTCCGCGCAGCGTAACCGCTCACCCGCGTCACAGTATCGGCGGCCACACGGTGGCCATTGCCGCCGCCTCGCCGATCGCTTTCTTTGCCGAGAATCTCTCCGGTGCGCATTTCACCGGCGAGTTCTCTCTCCTGTTCGGCTTCTACGCCGCGGTTGCGGTCGGCCTTGCGATGCTGCTGATGGCGCTGACGGATACGGAGCATGCGCCTGCTGCGGGCACTGCCCTGGCCATCGTTGCACATGGCGTGGATTGGCAGCTCGGGGTGTTTCTGATGACGATGGTGTTGCTGCTCGCTGCCGTGCACGCCATGCTCAAGGACCGCTTGCACGATTTCTTCTAGCGCCCTCGAATGTCCCCCCACAGCGGTGGCGCGAAGTAGCTCGTCGGAGACGAGAGGCGGCTGTATGCATCGTTCCAGTCCGGCGGGGCATCGCTCATGAACTCCACGTAGCAGGAGCCCGGTGCGGCGAACTCCGCGATGCGGGTCACTGCTTCCGCGTGCAGCCCGGTGCGTACGAAAGCAAGCATCGAGTCGCGGTCTTCCCAGACCGTGTAGGTGTAGAACTCGCCCCGCCACCACTTCGCACGGATACCGCCTGCGTAGTATCCCACTGCATCGCACGCCTCCTTGTAGACGCGCATGGACAGTCGCATGAACGCAGGCGTCTGGCTGCAACGTCTGATCCCCACGTACTCCACGACGTGGATACGTGGTTTGAACTCGTAGTCTTCGAATGACTGGACCAGCGCCGTACTCCGCTACGTTATATGCACGCCGCCGTTCACTTCCAGCAGCGCCCCCGTTACGTAGGTTGAGAGGTCGGAACAGAGGAAGACTATCGGCCCGACAGCCTCCTCGACCGCCGCGGCGCGCTTCAGCGGTATGGCTTCGAGCGCCCTGTTTCGCGCAGCTTCCGGTATGCCCTGGGGCGCTCCACTCACGTACTCGCTCTGCGACTCCATCGCGCGAGTCATCCGCGTATCGATGAACCCGAACGCCATCGAATTCGCCAGCACGTTAAACATGGCGCCTTCTATCGCCACCGTTCGTGTGAGTCCGGCGATCCCGGCCTTCGCTGCGGAGTAGTTCGCCTGGCCCAGGTTCCCGAACCCGGAGAGCGACGAGATGGTCACGATGTGCCGCGCGGGCACGGCTTCGCCGCGCTCCTTCTCCTGACGCGCGTGCTCCCGCATCACTTTGAACGCGTCGCGCACGACCCGGAACGTTCCGCCGAGGTGCACGTCGACGATGGACGTGAACTGTTCGTCCGTCATCCGGTGAATCATCCCGTCCCAGAGGAAGCCCGCCGCGGTCACGACGATGTGCAGGCCACCGAAACGCTCTATCGCCAGCGACGCCAGCCGCTCTCCGACGTCCGCGTCCGTTACTGACGCTGCGAGGCCGGCGGCCGTGCCGCCTGACTCCTCGATCTGCCGCAGCGTCTCGTCCAAGGGCCCCTGGTCGAGGTCGTTCGCGACGACGCTTGCCCCCTCTCTCGCCAGCCGCAGCGCGACGCCCTGCCCGATGCCGCGTCCCGCGCCGGTAACGACCGCCACGCGGCCTGCTATGCCTTCCACCATGCTCCGTTCTCCTCGTTCGATGCCTCTGTCGTGCGCGTCATTCTACGCGAGCGCGCCGACCGCAGTGCATACCCACAGGTACATCGGCCTGCCGTCGTTGGCGTAGGGGTAGTCGAACCGGTCCGGCTCGAAGCCGGATTCGACGAACAGCCGTTCCCATGTGCCGATGGGGAACAGACCCGTCACGTGGCGGTCGACCTCCACGCGTAGTTCACCGTCCTGCTCGAAGAAGAACACGTACACCGTCTCCGTCTGCGTATCGTTCGGGTCCGGGTCCCACGAATACTCGACGAACGTCAGCTCTGCGCCGTGCCCACGGCGCGTCTCATGCCGCACGCGCGGCGGAGTGAACGTCTCCACGTAGTTGTCTGGAATGACGATGAACAGGCCCCCGGGACGCAGGTGCGCCCGCGCCGTGGCGAATGCCGCTCGCACGTCGTCTTCCGTCGTCATGTAGTCGATAGCGTCGTGGATGAGGACGGCGTCGAACGTCTCGCCGAGGCGGACAGTCCGCATGTCGCCGGTGTGATGCGTCACGTCCGGGTTCAGGCGGCGCGAGTGCGCCAACATCGCCTCGGAAAGGTCGACCACTGTTGCATCGAAGCCGTCGGCTATGTGGTGAAACAGGTGCCCGCCGCCCGTACCGAGGTCGAGGATGCGCGCCCTGCCGGAACCGAGACGCTTGCGGAGTTCGTGGCGCAGACACGCGGCCTCGTCTGCGTAGTCCTCTGGCGGGCTCATCAGTGGCCACAGGTGGGCGAGGTCGGTGTAGAGCCGGGGTGCGGGTGTCATCGCTGCCTCATAGTATTGTGGAGTGTAGTGGGAAGGGAGAGCGCAGGGGAGCGCTGTGTGATGGCTTAGGGAACCAGCCCGCTCGCTGCGGTGCGCGCCACTTCGAGCAGGCCGCCCGGCCAGAGCCCCAGCACGAGGATAGCTGCAAGTGTTACCCCCAGGGCGACTCTCGCCGAGAGAGACGCAGTGACCCGGACGGAATCTCCTGCAGGCTGGAGGAGGTACATCGTTCGGATGATGCCCACGTAGTAGTAGGCGGAGACGACCGAGTTGACGGCTCCGACGACTGCGAGCCAGACCAGCCCTGAGTTCACGGCAGCGTTGAACAGGAACAGTTTGCCCATGAACCCGACGGTCGGCGGGATGCCGGTGAGGCCCAGCAACGCGACCGCCAGCGCGAGCGCCGCTAGCGGAGCGCGTCTTCCCATGCCAGCCATAGATTCGATGCGTTCGTCTTCGGCGTGCTGCGTGAGCACGATGACGGCGAAGAACGCCGCCAGCGTCATCGCTGCGTAACCGCCCAGGTAGAAGAGCACGCTGGTGATGCCGGACGCGTCTGGCGTTTCCTGTCCGTGCGCCGTCACGGCTGCGACGCCGATGAGCATGTAGCCCGCATGTGCGATGGCGCTGTAGCCCAGCAGACGCTTCACGTTGCTCTGTGCTATCGCCACAAGGTTGCCTATCGTCATCGTGATGGCCGCGAGCACCGCGAATAGCGTCGACCAGTCCCCTGACGCTCCGCCGAGCGCCTCGTAGAAGAGCCGCAGTACCACGGCGAACGCTGCAGCCTTGCTGGCCGTCGCCAGGAACGCGCCGACCGGCGTGGGAGCGCCCTCATACACGTCCGGTGTCCACATCTGGAAGGGGACCATGGATAGCTTGAAGCCGAGACCGGCGGTCGCGAGCACGGTGCCGGCCATCACGGCGTACCCGCCGAACGGCCCGGCGGACGTGCCTTCAGCAAGCGTCTGTGCGATGGTCGGCGCGCCGCTGCTTCCGCCCACCACCTGCATCGTGCCGGACGCTCCGTAAAGGAACGCGAACCCGTATAGCAGGAACGCCGACGACACTGCGGAGAGCAGCAGATACTTCACGCCTGCCTCGATGGGAGCGACCCGTGTCCTGACGAATGCAGCGAGCGCAACGACCGGCAGCGTCGCGAGTTCCAGCGAGACGTAGATGGTGATCAGGTCGGCTGCCGCCGCCAGCAGCATCAGTCCGCTCGCCGAGAAGAGCACCAGGCCGGTGAACTCCGATTCGTACGGCCTGAAGCGCTCCGCGTACTCCGAGCCTGCGATGAGCACGAGCGCTGCAGTTCCGGCGACGAGGAACTTGATGTAAAGCGCGAACTTGTCCACGATCAGCGAGTCGTTGAACGCGGACTGCGCCCCGTTCGCGTGTACGTCGCCCCACAGGGCGATGCCGAACGCGAACGTCGCTGCGAGGCCGAGCAGCGCGAGAGCAAGCGTCAACTGCCGCTGCCGGGACACGAGGCCGGACAGCACCACGACGGTCGCCGCCACCGTGAGCGCGAGCTCGGGCGCGATGAGGAAGAGGTCTCGCCCGGTGATGCCCACGAGTTAGCCCCCCAGCCCTTGGGCGAAGGATGCGATGATGGGCGCGATGCCGGCATCGAACACGTCGGTTAGCAGTGCCGGGTAGACCCCGAACGCGAAGATGGGCACGATGAGCACCCCCATCGCAGCGATATCTACGCGTGTTGCATCTTCGAGGTGGCGCCACCGCTCCAGGGGTGGGCCGAACATCGTGCGCTGCGCCGTCCACAGGATATAGCCCGCCGCCAGCACGACGCCGAAAGCGCACAGCGCAGTCGCCAGCCCGTACGCCGGGAACGTGCCGAGGAACACCATGATCTCCGCTGCGAAGCCGCTCGTCGTCGGCAGACCGAGCGATGCCAGTCCCGCAATCATGAACCCGATGGCGATGAGCGGCATGCGCCCTGAGAGCCCGCCCATGTCAGCGATGTGCCGCGTATGCGCACGGTCATAGACCAGCCCGACGACCACGAACAGCAGCCCTGTGATCGTCCCATGCGCAAACAGCTGCATCGCCGCTCCGTTTAGTCCTGTGCCGTCCAGCTGCGCTGCCCCTGCGCCGACCGATGCCAGGCCGAGCACGACGAACCCCATGTGGCTCACGCTGCTGTACGCGACGAGGCGTTTGAGATCGGTCTGGCGCATGACGATGAACGCGCCGTACAGCACGTTCACCACCGCCAGCATCGCCAGCAAGGGCGCGGCTGCGGCGAGTTCATCCGGGAACATCCCGGCGTTGATGCGGAGCAGGCCGTAGCCGCCCATCTTCAGCAGCACTCCCGCGAGCATCACGCTCACCGCTGTTGGCGCGTCCGTGTGCGCATCCGGCAGCCACGTGTGGAGCGGCACGATGGGCAGCTTCACCGCGAACGCCACCAGGAAGCCGCTGAACACCAGCGACGACGGCACGATGAGGTCCGTCAGGTCCTTGTGGATGAGCGCCGTCATGTCGAATGTACGCTCGCCTGCCGGGAACGAGAAGTAGAGCGCGAGGATGGCCGCGAACATGAACGCCGAACCGAGGAAGGTGAACAGCAGGAACTTCATTGCCGAGTAGTCCCGGCGTCCCGTGCCCCAGATCGAGATGAGGAAGAACATCGGCACGAGTTCGAGTTCCCAGAAGATGAAGAACAGGATCATGTCCAACGATGCGAAGACGCCCATGACCGCGCCCTGCAGCAGCAGCAGCCACATGAAGTACTCGCGGACGCGCGTCTCCACGCGCCACGACACCAGCACTGCCGCCACGCCGAGGATGCCGTTCAGCAGCACCAGCGGCGCGCTCAGCCCGTCCACGCCCATCAGGAACTCGATGCCGAACGCGGACACCCACGGCGCGCGCTGCACGAACTGGTAACCGCCCTCCTGCGCGCTGAAGATGACGTACATGGAGATCGTCAGCCCCAGCTCTGCCAGCACGGCCGTCAGTGCGATGAGGCGCGTCGTCCGCGTGGAGCCGCGAACCGCCAGCGCCAGTGCGGCGCCGATCATCGGTACGAATGTGATTGCAGTCAGCATCGGCTCAGCGTTGCATCAGGTAGAAGATGAGTATCACCGCCGCGCCCATGGAGACCCCCACGCCGTACACCTGCATGTGGCCCGTCTGTAACTGGGCGATGGCGCGTCCGCTGTTGCGTCCCAGCCAGCCGGCGAGGTCGGCCACGCCGTCCACGATGCGCCGATCGAACCAGTCGGAGACGAGGAACAGCCCGCCGTAGAGTGCGCGGCGGACGATGAGGTCTTCGTAGAGCGCGTCCATGTAGAACCGTTGCATCAGCAGCCGGTGTCCGAACCGCCAGAGGCGCCCGAGTCCGTCGAACGACACGGTCTGCGTTCCGTAGACGAGCACCGCCAGCCCTATCCCGGCGACCGCGACAAGGGTGGAGGCGAGCGCGATGGCGAGGTTGAAGTCCGGCGCGCCCTCGTGCAGCAGGTGTGAGAACCAGTGCGCGGGCACCGGACCGAGCGCAACGAGTGAGTTCGCCACGAACCCGGAACCGACCGCGAATATCGCCAGCACGATGAGTGGCAATGTCATCACGCGTGGCGATTCGTGCTGGTGGACGTGGTGGTGCGCCTCGTCCGGTATGCGCTCCTCGTGCGGGACCGAGTCGATTCCGCCCCGGAACTCGCCGTGGAACGCCATGATGATGAGCCGGAAGACGTAGAACGCGGTCATAAACGCCGCCGCGAGCGCCAGCCAGAACACGAGCTGCGAGACGCCGCTGCTCGCCGCGTGCGCTCCGCTCCACGCCGTGCTCAATATCTCGTCCTTGCTCCAGAAGCCCGCGAGCGGGAATATCCCTGCGAGGCTCAGCCCGCCGATGAGCGTCGTCAGGTACGTGATGGGCATCCACCGCCGGATGCCGCCCATGTACCTCATGTCGAACGTGTGCGCCGAGTGGTGCACTGAGCCCGCACCCAGGAAGAGCAGGCACTTGAAGAAGGCGTGGTTGAACAGGTGGAACATCGCCACACCCGGCGCTCCCACTCCCAGCGCGAGGAACATGTAACCCAGCTGGCTCACTGTCGAGAACGCCAGCACGCGCTTGATGTCGTTCGCGGCGAGGCCCATCGCCGCGGCGAAAACGGCAGTGAAGCCGCCGATTATGGCGACCGTGTTCATCGCTACTGCGCTCTCCTCGAACAGCCCGAACAGCCGTGCGACGAGGAACACGCCCGCGGCGACCATCGTCGCCGCGTGGATGAGTGAACTGACCGGTGTCGGGCCCTCCATCGCGTCCGGCAGCCACGTGTGCAGCGGGAACTGCGCCGACTTGCCTGCTGCGCCCGCGAACAATCCCAGCGCCACCCACGTCGCAACGCCTGCGGAGAGCATCGGCGCCGCGTCCAGGATGGCTGGTATCTCGAACGGGTTGAGTCCCAGTGCCGTGAAGTCCCCACGATTCAGGAACAGGTAGAGGATGCCCAGCAGGAAACCGAAGTCGCCGATCCGGGTGACGATGAACGCCTTCTTGGCGGCCGCCGCCGCTGCCGGCCGGTGGAACCAGAACCCGATGAGCAGGTAGGAGAAGAGTCCTACCAGCTCCCAGAACACGAACAGTTGGATGAGGTTGTACGCGAGCACCAGCCCCAGCATCGAGGCGGTGAAGAGCGACATGTAGCTGAAGTAGCGGGGGTAGTCGCTCCACTCTCCGTTGGCATCGTGCTCGTCCTTCCGCATGTAGCCCAGCGAGAAGACCTGCACGACCATGCTGACGCCGGAGACGACCGCCGTCATGATGGCCGAGAGCGGGTCCAGCAAGATGCCCACCGTCATGCGGAAGCCGTCCTGCGCTCCGATGGCGCCGACGGCGAACCACGCGTGCGGCTCGTAGCCTGCGTCGCCTTGCCCCATCGCGCCGTTGACGGCAATGAGACTCAGGACGAATGCCGCGCCGGTGCCGGCGATGCCCACGTATCCCGCGTACTGCCAGAGCGAGCGCCGCCATGGCCTGAGCACGGCGATGTTGAACACCCCTGCAAGGAGCGGCAGGCCGATGATGAGCCAGGCTGCTGCTTCAGGGAGCATTGTCTATAATTTCCTCAATATCTCGTCCGCAACGTGCTCGCGGCCTCGCGGCACCATGATGCGGAACGCCGACGTCTCGCTGTACTCCAGCAGGCCGCCTTGCGGCAGCAGGCGCACAGGCAGACCCTCGCCCTCGAGGATCTCCTTCCACATCTCGGCGAGCATCAGGTTCGGCGCCTTCTTGTAGTCAACCCACATCGCGGGTCCCGCTAACCCCGCAGCGTATTCAGGTCTGAGATATGTACCGTATCGCGCCTGCGGGCCAGCGCGATGATGAGCGCGAGCCCCAGCGCAACCTCCGCCGCCGCGACGACGATGACGAACACCGCCAGCGTCTGCCCCTCCAGCACGAAACGTTCCACGTCCGAGCCCGCTCCGGGGAACCGCAGCGACGCCGGAACGGTGTAGCGCGAGAACGCCACCAGCGCCACGTTCACCGCGTTGAACATGATCTCCACGGACATGATTACAGCGATGATGTGCCTGCGTGACAGCACCCCGTACAGCCCGATGCAGAACAGCACCGCCGAGATGATGAGCAGCCGCTCAAGCATCGTGCCGCTCCCGTACGAGTGAAAGCGCCCCGATGACTGCTGCGAGCAACAGAACGCCCGTCACCTCGAACGCCAGCACGTAGTCGCTCAACAGCAGCCGTCCCAACTGCGTCGGCGTCTCCACGAACACAGTCGCGATGGGCCCCGGCAGCGAGTCCGGCAATAGCGCCCACTCCGCCTGCACGATGCTGTACGCGAGCGCTCCAAACAATGCTATGCCCATCACGAGGGCTACGGGCTGCACGGCGGTCGATCGGTTCCCGGTGTCCACGTCGCGCGTCATCATCACGGCGAATATCACCAGCACCGCGATGCCGCCGCCGTACACCAGCACCTGCACGACCGCGAGGAACTCGGCGTTCACCATCGCGAAGACCCCTGCGATGCCCAGGAAGCTCACCACCAGCATGAGCGCCGCGCGGAAGATGCTGCGCAGGTGCACCACCAGCGCAGCCGACCCGATGGTGACCACCGCGAGAGTCCAGAACACAATCTCGGAGAAGAGGTTGTCGAACGCCACGGCTAAGGCTCGCCTCCGTAGTCGCCCGCGGCACTGGACCGGTGGTCCAATTCTTCCGGCATCTGCCCGGGACGCTTGGGGTGCCAGAGGAACGGCTCGCGTCCAACGCTCTCCCACTCCTGCGGCGCGTCGTGGTGCGGGTCCGTCTTTCCTCGTTCCAACTGTGGCCGAAACCAGGTGCTTGGGTGCTTCTCCCGCTCCTTGAGCGTATCGATGTCAATCACCAGGTCCGCCCTGCGGTAGCGGGCCCCCTCGAATCCGGACCCCATGTGGAGCGCGTCGTAGGGGCACGCCTCCACGCACAGCCCGCAGTACATGCAGCGCGCCTGGTCGATGTCGAACACGTCCACCTTGTAGCTGCCGCCGTCCTGCTCGTTGCCGCCGTCAGGGTCGGTGACGATGCGGATGATCCCGAGCGGACAGTACTTCGCACAGCTCGCGCATCCCGTGCATCGCTGCTCGTACCAGGTGAACTCCTGCCCCCGGAAGCGCGGGTGCTGGGGGATGCGCGCCTCCGGGTACTGGATGGTGAAAGGACGCCGCACAAGGTTGCGCAGCGTCACGCCCAGCCCGCGCAGTATGCCTGTGCCGTACATCAGCGGCCCTCCGTCGAGAACACTGCGGCTATCGGCGGCGCGGTGCGCAGCGAGACGGCCTTTGACCACAGCAGCGCAGTTGGAATCGTGACGGCCCAGTTGATCGCCGCCATGATGCCCAGTTCAGCGGCGCCCCGCTCCGGCCAGACGATGACTTCCGCCGCGAGCAGCAGCACGTTCAGCAGGCTCAGCGGGAAGAGGTACTTCCACGCGACCGCGAGTATCTGGTCGAGCCGGAAACGCGGCAGTGTTGCACGTACCCATATGGCTACGAACACGAACCCGGCGACCTTCACCAGGAACCAGACGTGCGACGGCAGGATGGCCCACTTCCAGCCCTGCAGGAACAGCACAGCGAATATCGCTCCGGCCACGACGGTGTTCGTGAACTCTGCCAGCATGAACACGCCGTACTTCATGCCGCTGTATTCGGTCATGTAGCCAGCGACCAGCTCCGACTCCGCCTCCGTCACGTCGAACGGAGCGCGGTTCAGTTCCGCTGAGATGGCAGCGAGGAAGATGAGCGCTCCCAGCGGCGTTACGAGCAGGAACGGCAGGGCCTGCGCCTCCACAACCGAGACGAGTGACATGGACTGCGCCAGCACCGTGACGCCCAACAGCGCCATCACGAGCGGCACTTCGTAGCTCACCAGCATCGCTACCGCGCGCATGCTCCCGAACAGGGAGAAGCTGTTGGGCGAGGCGTACCCCGCCATCATCACCGCTATCGTCGAAATGCCGCTCACCGCCGCGATGTACAGCACCGCCACGTTCAGGTCGGCCAGCCACGATCCCGCGCCGAACGGTATGACCGCCAGCACGAGCAGCGTCGGCGCGAGCATGACGACTGGCGCGAGAGTGAACACGATACGGTCCGCCCCCACCGCGATGATGTCTTCTTTCGTGATGAGTTTGATCGCGTCGGCTATCGGCTGGAGCATCCCGAACGGACCTGCGCGGTTCGGCCCCAGCCGTCCCTGGAAGCGGCCGAGCAACCGCCGCTCCACCCATGTATACATCGCTCCGATAGCCATGACGGCGTTCGTCACCAGGAGGATGATCGCCATCCCCGCCGCCGCGTACGCGACCCACGACCACTCCTCGCCCAGCAGGTCCTGCACGAACTCGTAGACGTTCCGGTAGATGACGTTCCCTGCGAGCGTCTCGCCCATCAGCGATCAACCTCGCCCATGTTGAAGTCGAGGCTGCCGAGCGTGACGATGGCGTCCGCCAGCTTCCACCCCACGAGCATCTCTCTGAACAGCGTGAGGCTCATGAAAGAAGGAGAGCGCACGTGGCAGCGGTACGGCGCTATCGTGCCATCGCTCACCAGGTAGAAGCCCAACTCTCCCTTGGGCGCCTCGATGGGCACGTACGCCTCGCCCGGCGGCGGACGGAACAGCATCGCCATCGTCGCCCGCACCGGCCCCGGTTCTATCTGCTCGCAGCACTGCTCGATGATGCGGAGCGACTGCCGCACCTCCAGCATCCGTACCCAGAACCGGTCGTAGTTGTCGCCGCCCTCGCACGTCGGCACGTCGAACTCGACACGGTCGTACACGTCATAGGGCGCGGCCTTGCGCCAGTCCCACTCGACGCCGGACGCACGCAGGATGGGGCCGGTGAATGACGCCGCGATGGCGTCCTCTGCCAAGACCGGTGCGACGCCTATCGCTCGGCTCTTGACGATCTCGCTGTCGAAGACCAGCACCTGAAGTTCGTCTGCATACCCCGGCATGTCGTTCAGGAAGGAACGCAGCGCGGGCCAGAACTCGTCCGGCGCGTCCTGCAGCACGCCACCGATGCGCATGTAGGAGAGCGTGATGCGTGCCCCGCACAGCATCTCGAACATGTCCAGGATGCGCTCGCGCTCGCGGAACGCGTACATCAGCGCCGTGCCGCCGAAGACGCCCAACTCCTGCAGGAAGAACCCCACGCCGATGAGGTGACTCGCGACCCGCTGCAACTCCGCGGCGATGACCCGCAGGTACTTCCCGCGGTCCGGCGGCTCGATGCCAACCAGTCGCTCGCACGAGAGCACGTAGGCCTGGTTGTTCGTCATAGAGGCGACGTAGTCCAACCGGTCGGTCAGCGTGATGACCTGCGTGTACTGCCGCTCCTCTGCCAGCTTCTCTGTGCCCCGGTGCAGGTAGCCGATGACCGGCTCGGCCTCAAGGATGTTCTCCCCGTCGAATGTCAGCTTCATGCGGAACACGCCGTGCGTGCTCGGGTGGTGAGGCCCCACGTTGACGACGACTGGCTCCGTACGCAGCGTCATCGCTAGCCCCCCTGCGGCCACGAGTACGGGAGCGGCGGCTCTAGGTAGTCCCGCCGCAGCGGGTGCCCCGAGAACCCCTCCCACGTGAGGATGCGCTTCATGTTGGGATGCCCGTCGAAGCCCACGCCCATCAGGTCCCACGCCTCCCGCTCTTGGAGGGTCGCGCCGCGCCACACGCCGCAGACGCTCGGCAGCGAGACATCGTCTCTCCCGTACACCCGCGCCTTCAGGATGGCGGTCGCGTTCCTGCTGATGGACGTGAGGTGGTAAACCACCTCGAAGTACTCGACGTAATCGACCGCCGTGAGCGAGCCGAGCATCTTGTAGTCGTGCGCTGGGTCGTCCCGGAGGAACCCGCACACCTCCGCTATGGCGCCCGGCTCCACCCACACTGCGCTCTCATCCGAGTCAATCACGGCGTCGGGGAACTGGGAGTGCAGCGACTCGGCGAGCGCGTTGCCTGCCGTCGCGGTTGTCATGCGCGGTCCACTCCCGCGGCGTCGCTCCCCACGCTGTATCTCTTGATCTTCTCGTGCAACTGCATGATGCCGTAGAGCAGGGCGTCGGGACGGGGTGGGCAACCCGGTACGTAGACGTCTACCGGCACGATGTGGTTCACACCTGGCACGACGCTGTAACCCTGGTAATACGGGCCGCCGCTCGTCGCGCAGACCCCCATCGCGATGACCCACTTTGGCTCCGCCATCTGGTCGTAGATGCGGCGCACGGCGGGCGCCATCTTCCACGTGAGCGTCCCGGACACGATGAGCAGGTCGGCCTGGCGGGGCGTTGCGCGCATCGCCTCCATCCCGAACCGGGCGAGGTCGAAGCGCGACATTGCGGAGGCGATCATCTCGAATACGCAGCACGCGAGTCCGAAGGCCACGGGCCACGTTGCCGATCGTCGCCCCCAGTTGAGCAGTGCGTCCACGGACGTGACCGCCACGTTGCGCGCAACGTCATCCGGCACCTGGATGGATGGGTCAGGGAACGCTTCTTGCGCGTTCCATTTCAACTGCTCGACCGCCTCGCCCTCGATGCGGTCGAGGTCCCAGCCGGGCATCGCCTGCCCGTAGACCGCGCCGCGCTCCTCCGCTCCGGTCTGGAGAGAGGGCACGGACAAGGGCGCGTGCTCGTTCGGGTTGACCATGGCCTGCTACAGATCTCTCCCATGGCGGGGCCGAACCCCGCAAATCTGGGGGTGACTACGAGAGCGAGCATAGCACAGCAGGGGCGTAAGTGAAACGCCGCACAATCCGGCTCAGACCCCCTTCTGCTAGGCTATGCCGCATGGACGACGCAGCCCGCAACATGCAGTCCCGCATCGACGAGATAGCCGCAATCTCGCTGGACGAATTCCGCCGCAAGCACGAAAGGCGCGAGCAGGCGATCCGCGTATCCCGTGAGGTGGTGCGGACCTCCGCGAATGCCATACGCGCCATCCACCGCAACGAGCTTAACGAGGCGCGCGAACTCATCGCGGCGGCCGATGCTCTCGTCCGCGAAACGCAGCAGACGCTCGAGGGCCATGCCGACCTCTATTTCACCGGCTACACCCAGGACGCCCAGAAGGAATACGCCGAGGCGTGCGCCGTCCTCGCATTCATCGCCCGCACGGAGCTGCCGCTCCCTGAGGACATCGGCGTCGAGACGCCCTCGTACCTCAACGGCCTTGCGGAAGCCGCCAGCGAACTCCGGCGCTACATCCTCGACTCTCTCCGCCGCGACGACGACTCTCGCGCCGAGGAGTTGATGCGCTACATGGACGACGTCTACAACATCCTCGTGGTCATGGACTTTCCGGACGCCCTTACGTCCGGCCTCCGCCGCACCACCGACCAGCTCCGTGGCGTCCTCGAACGCACTCGCGGCGACCTCACGATGACCATGCGCCAGCGCAGGCTGGAGCGCCTCCTCAACGACCGCTCCGACGTGTGACGAGGCGGGCGTGAGGCCTGTCGCCGGTTTGACCTGAACGTGCTCTGACAGAGACAATGCTCCATTGCCGGAACCCGGCGAGAATCATCTGTGCGGGGCAGTGGTGGGCCGTGCCCATGCCCCAGGAGGTAGATGCTGATGGAAGGCCTCATACTGGCCATCGTTGCGGGCGCTGTGGCGCTCGTTTTTGCTGTGTATCTCGCCATGCGCGTACTGAGCGCGGACGAGGGCACCGACCGCATGAAAGAGATCGGTGCGGCTATCCAGGAAGGCGCGAATGCCTTCCTCAAACGCGAATACACCGTACTCGCGGGGTTCGTCGTCATCGTGTTCATCGTACTGCTCGTACTCGGACTCGTTCGCGATGAACAGGACGAAATGACCGCGGTCGCCTACCTCGTGGGCGCTGTCTCCTCGGCGGTGGCCGGGTTCATTGGCATGCGCATCGCGGTCAAGTCCAACATGCGGACGGCCGCCGCCGCGCGCACCGGCCTGAACCGTGCGCTCCGCGTCGCCTTCTCCAGCGGCGGTGTCATGGGCATCACCGTCGTCGGCATCGGACTGCTGGGCGCGGTCATCCTCTGGATCATCTTCGAGGACCCGAACATCGTGGCCGGATTCAGCTTCGGAGCGTCCAGCATCGCGCTCTTCGCCCGCGTCGGCGGCGGCATTTACACCAAGGCCGCTGACGTCGGAGGCGACCTTGCGGGTAAGGTCGAGGCCGGCATCCCCGAGGACGACCCCCGCAACGCCGCCGTCATCGCCGACAACGTAGGCGATAACGTCGGCGACGTCGCAGGCATGGGCGCGGACCTCTTCGAGTCCTACGTTGGCTCCATCATCGCGAGCCTCGCCCTCGCCGCGACCGGCGCGGCGTTCCTCGGCGGCCCGGCGGTCGTCGAGCGCGACTCGTCGCTGGCCGTGCTACCGTTCGTCATCGCCGCGGTCGGCATCGCGGCCTCCATCATCGGCACGTTCCTCGTCCGCACGGGCGAAACGACGAGCATCGGCAGCTTGCTCTGGTCGCTCCGGCGCGGCATCTTCGCGGCTGGCTTCCTTGCGCTCGTCGGCTCATTCGGCGCCATCTACTGGGTGATGGAGGCACAGGGTGGGTTCGGCATCGAGAGGGTCTGGCAAGTCTGGGGAGCGGTAGCCGTCGGACTCGGCGCGGGCGTCATCATCGGCGTCAGCACGGAGTACTACACCAGCTACGAGTACAAACCCACGCGGGGCATCGCCGGTCGCTCGGTCACTGGCCCCGCGACCGTCATCATCAGCGGGTTCGCCACCGGCATGCTGAGCACTGTCATCCCGCTCATCGTCATCGCCGCTGCAGTCATCGGCGCACATCAGCTTGCCGGGCTCTATGGCATCGCCATCGCTGCGGTCGGCATGCTCTCCACCCTGGGGATCACGCTTGCCACCGACGCCTACGGCCCTGTTGCCGACAACGCAGGCGCCATCGCCGAGCAGGCCCACCTCGACCCCGAGGTACGCGAGCGCACCGACGCGCTCGACTCGCTCGGCAACACCACTGCCGCCACCGGCAAGGGCTTCGCCATCGGCTCGGCCGTGCTCACCTCGCTTGCGCTCATGGCCGCCTACGCCAACATCGTCGACCTTGAAGTGATTGACCTGCTGGAAGTCTCGACGCTGGTTGGGCTCCTCATCGGCGCGCTGATGCCGTTCGTGTTCAGCGCCCTCACCATGGAGGCCGTGGGCCGCGCCGCCCAGGACATGGTGGAAGAGGTGCGGCGGCAGTTCAACGAGATTCCCGGCCTGCGCGAGGGCAAGGAAGGCGTCCGCGCCGAGTACGCCCGCTGCGTGGACATCAGCACGAAGGGCGCGCTCCGCGAGATGATCATCCCCGGCCTTCTGGCCGTCATCGTGCCCATCGTTGTCGGTGTGATCCCGTTCCTCGGCAAGGAGGCCGTGGGGGGACTGCTCATCGGCGCGATCGCCGCGGGAGCGCTGCTCGCTATCACCATGGCGAACTCCGGCGGCGCGTGGGACAACGCCAAGAAGTACATCGAGGCGGGCGCGCACGGCGGCAAGGGCACGGACGAGCATGCCGCCGCGGTCGTCGGCGACACCGTCGGCGACCCGTTCAAGGACACGTCTGGCCCCTCGCTCAACATCCTCATCAAGCTCATGTCCATCGTTGCCGTCGTCTTCGGCACGGTATTCGCCGGATAGGAATAGGCGAACGAGTCTGCGAGAATCATCGGGCCGGGTGGGCATCACCCGGCCCGATTGCTGCTGATAACGGAGGGGACCTATGGACTTCGGCATAACGGGTAAACGGGCACTCATTACCGGCGGAACACGCGGGCTCGGCTACTCGTGCGCCCTGGAACTGGCGCGTGAGGGCGTGGACGTAGCCCTCTGCTCGCGAGACGAGTCCGACGCCCGCGGCGTGGCCGCGGAGATAGCCGCTGAGACCGGTGTGCGCGTCTTCGGTTTCCGTGCTGACACCGGAGTCCCGGACGACGTGACGCGGCTCGTGACGGATGCCGCGGAAGCCCTTGGGGGGCTGGACATCCTCGTGAACAACGCGGCTCGCGTCGGCAGCACCGGCGGCCCGGACACTCTGGCCCATTTGAACGAGGAGATGCTCTATGCCGACTTCGACGTCAAGGTGATGGGCTACCTGCGCTGCGCGCACGAGGCTGTTCCCCACATGGAGCGCGCCGGGTGGGGGCGGATCGTCAACATGGATGGCATGGCCGCCCGCAACGCCCAGGGCATCAGCGGCGGCCTGCGGAACGCGGCCGTCATGAACTTCACCAAGGTCATGTCCGAGGAGCTCGGCCCGAAGGGCATCACGGTCAACGCCGTTCACCCGGCTCAGACCATGACACCATCCCTGGCTGAGCGGTTCGAGCGCGCCGCGGAGCGCGAGGGCATCACGCCGGAGCAGGTGGAGCAGCGCATCGCGGACCAGAACGCCATTCGCCGCCTCGTCACCGATGTGGAGGTTGCGGCCGTCGTCGTCTTCCTCTGCTCGCAGCAGGCTGCCTGCATCACCGGCGAAGCCGTCGCTCCCTGCGGCGGCAACTCCCGCTCCGTGTTCTACTGATCTCCATGCCTCGCACGAACGTCAGCGGCAACAGCCCCTACGAAGGCTCCATCGGCTTCTCCCGTGCGGTCCGGGTGGGGAACGCCGTCCATGTCTCTGGCACTGTCGCGACTGCGGCAGACGGCTCCGTCGCCGGAGTAGGCGACGCCTACGCCCAAGCGGTGCAGACGCTGCGCAACATCGAGGCGGCGCTACGGAAGGCGGGCGCGTCGCTCGCAGATGTCGTGCGAACGCGCATGTACGTGACGGACATCGCCAACTGGGAGGCGGTTGCGCGCGCCCACGGCGAGTTCTTCGCGGACATACTCCCCGCCTCGACGATGGTGGAGGTGAGCCGTCTAATCGACCCCGCGATGCTCGTCGAGATCGAGGCCGACGCGCTCATCGAGTAACCCGGCTATGACTCTCCAACGCCGACGCTCCGGCGGAGGATGTCTGCTGCGTTGACGCCGTCGGGCAGAGCGTCGCCGCACCAGACAACGTATTGGTCAGACCGCACGAGGATGAGCCGCGACTCGTACGCCGCGCGGCTCTCCGCGTACGTGTCGCGGACGGCCGCCAATGGGATGCCCAGCGAGAGCGCGGCCTCCTCGAAAGCGGCGGCGGCCTGTGTGTCGGCGTCGAATGCGAGGAGCGTGAAGTCCGCCCCGAACGCCTCGTGGACGCCGCGCCCGGAGGAGAGCACGCTTGGCGGCAGGTGGTGCCCGGACCGTGCAGTGAACGTGTGGCTGCCGTGCGCACTGCTCACTCCGCCGGGAGGCCCCCACACCACGGCCGAACCCTCGTAGTGGGGCTCGTACACGCCGATGCGCGACCTGCGCCCCATACCTTTCCACTGCTCCTCGAACTCCTCCCGGTCCTGTTCCGGGCTGTACCGTTCCAGGAAGTTCCGGTCCGACCTGATGCCTGCCGCGATGAAGTCCTGCCCTGTCTCCCAGAAGATGGGGCGGCGCTCTTCTCCGTACGATTCCAGCAGCGTCTCGCCGCCCCATCCGTTGAGGACAGCCCCAAGCTTCCAACCCAGGTTCACGGCGTCTTCCAGTCCGTTGTTGAGCCCGTACGCTCCATACGGCGGATGGCTGTGTGCTGCGTCTCCGGCGATGAAGAGGCGTCCGTTCCGGTACGAGTCCGCCACGATGACGCGCAGGTCCCAGAAACCCACGTGCTCGAACTCCGCGCGGAACTCGAGCCCCGCCGCGCGGTTCAGAAGCGCCTGGAAGTCGTAGCTCTCCCTGACCGTGTCGTTCGGCACCGGCGCGTGGAAGAACCACCCCTCGCCAACGTCAACGCGCCCGAAGAACATCCAGTAGCCCTCCAGCTCCGGGTCCAGCGCGCGGTAGGTCGTAACTTCGGGAAAGCGTGAGAACGCCTGGTGCAGCTCCCGCGACTTGAACACCGCGAGGAGCATCTTCTGCTCGAAGTTCTCACCGCTCGACATGATGCCCGCGCAGTCGCGGACGAACGAACGCGCTCCGTCGCAGCCGACCACGTACGCCGCCTCGATGGTGCGCCGTTCGCCCGCCGCATCGGCGCGAGCGTCGTTCTCCGGCCCGAACCCGCCCCAGGCGAAGCCGTCGCTCGTGCTGCCTGTCTCCGCGATGCTGACGCGTACGCCGTCCGCGTCCTGCTCGATGCTATCGGCGGTCCACCCGAAGTACGTGGTGACGCTGGGGAGCGTGGCAATCTTAGCCCGCAGGACAGCCTCTGTGCGGTACTGCGGCAGCCGGTCGTTCTCTTCGTAGTAGAAGGACTGCACCGTCTCTCGTCCCGGAGGTGTGTACCAGTAGTCGCTCATCAGGTGCTTGTACGCAGTGACCCCGCCGATCGGGTAATTGTTCGGCATGACTCGGGCGGCGCGCAGTTCGTCCACGATGCCCCAGAAATAGAAATGCTCCAGCGTGCGCTGGCTCAGGTTCTGCCCCTTGGGGATGCGCTGGGGCTCCGGGTAGCGCTCGACAACCGCGCACGAGATGCCTCGCAGGCCCAGATCCACGCCGAGGGCGACGCCCACCGGCCCTCCTCCGACGATGACCACCTGGTAGCTATCCGCCATGCTTGCTGCTCCGTGTCCCTGCCCAGGTGCGCTCCGCGCAACGCTTGTCTACTGCAACGGCAACGGCGGCTGCAACCACGCCCCGGTCGTGTTGACGTCTATCCGCGTCACCCATTTCACCCACTCGAAGCCGCGCTTCCCAGGCACCGCCAGCCGCACCGGCGCGCCGTGACCGTGCGACAACCGCTCGCCCCCGACGTGTGTCGCGAGCAGCAGCCCCTCGGCGTGACGGAGCCCGAACCGTCGGTAGTACCCCGTCGCAGAGGTTACCGTAACGCTTGCCGCAGCGGTCTGCGGGCGTGAACGTTCCAGCAGGGTGCCGAGCCGCACGCCCTGCCACGACTGTGTCGAGTGCCACCCCCCGGTGCAGTCCAGCACTGCCGTCTCCTCCTCCGTCGCCGACAGCTCGTGGTAGCGCACGGTCTGCGGAGCGTCCACCGCGCCCGCTATCGTGAGTGTCCACGCCTCGCGGTCGATTGGCTCCAGTGAATCGTTCAACCACGACGTGGTTGGGAAGCCGTTGCCCGTGAAGTCGCCCGCTGCGTAGGAGCCGGTGAAGCGCTTAGCTTGCGCGATTCCCGTTACGCCGTCGAGCCGTGTCCCGATCTGCCATAGCATTGCTCCCGCGAACGCCAATCCTCCCAGCCGCAGCACCGAACGCCGCTCGGCCCAGTAGCGCGGGCGCAGTAGCTTCCGGTACCGGACTAGGTGCCACAGGATCATCGGCACGATGAGGAACACCAGTAGCGCATGCCACGTCATGCCGGACGAGCCTAGGTAGGAGAACCGCCCCAGGTGGGACCACGCTACACCCAGCATGATGTCCGTCAGCAGCAGCGAGAGCGCCCCCACCGCGACCCAGTCCTGCCCCGTCCACCTGCCCCAGCGCCGCTTGAGTGGCCGGAGCAGGTTCGGTACCTTCCATACCAGCACCGCCACCACGGCCAACCCCGCCGCGCGGTGCGTTGACGCTTGCCACGCCTGTTCCGGTTCAGCCGCAACGAATGCGTAATAGCCCGTCACGATCGACCCGGTGGCGAGCAGCAGCACGAACATATTTGCCCAGGGGTGCTTCATCGAGCGCTCCGCTTGCCCTTGTCCCCATGGTACGCCCGCACTGCTAGAATGGCGCGCGTCGGAGAGAGGGGATCATGGTTCTGAGCGACCGGACGATACGCGAGGAGCTGGCCAGCGGGCGCATCGTGATAGACCCGCTCATGGAGGGCTGCGTCCAGCCTGCCAGCGTGGACCTGCACCTGGGGCGCAGCTTCCTCGTATTCAGGAACAACCACGTGCCGTACATCGACGTGCGGGCCATGAACGAGACGCTCACGGAGCAGGTCACCGTGGGCGATGACGTTCCCTTCATGCTGCATCCCGGCGAGTTCGTGCTTGGCAGTACGCTCGAACACGTCGAGGTGCCTGCCGACATCGTGGCGCGGCTGGAGGGCAAGAGCTCGCTCGGGCGTGTGGGACTGCTCATCCACTCCACCGCAGGCTACGTCGACCCCGGCTGGAAGGGACGCCTCACGCTGGAACTGAGCAACGTCTCCAATCTTCCCATCACGCTCTACTACCGCATGAAGATCGGCCAGATATCGTTCCTGCGGCTCTCGACTCCAGCGGAACATCTGTACGGGTCGGCGGAACTCGGATCCAAGTACCAGGGCCAGCAGGAGCCCACGCCCAGCCGCATCCAGATGGACTTCGACCCGCCTCCAGGCACTCCGCCGTCTCCCTGAGAACGCACGGCTATACTTGCGAAGGGGCCCGCACTACCTGCGGCGCCTCTGCGGAGCATCGCGTCGTGACCACCACGGACCATATGCTGCGGGCGATCAAGCTCGCCCATGAGGCGGTTGGAAGCACCAGCCCCAACCCGCCGGTTGGCGCCGTGCTCGTGCGCGACGGACACGTGGTCGGCGAGGGGCGCACGCAGCCCCCCCGCGGCCCTCACGCCGAAGCGGAAGCGCTCCGCATGGCCGGCGACGCCGCTCGCGGAGCGGACCTGTACGTCACGCTGGAACCATGCGCGCATCATGGCCGTACGCCGCCGTGCGCCGACGCGCTCATCGAGGCGGGCGTTGCATCGGTGCGAATCGCCGTGATGGACCCCGCCCCGCACACCGCCGGCCGGGGAGTCGAGCGCCTGCGGAGCGCGGGCATCCCCGTATCCGTGGACGATGGCCCACCGGAGGCGCGGCAACTCATCGAAGCGTTCGCGAAGCACGTCAACACCGGGTCGCCATTCGTCGTTGCGAAGTTCGCGATGAGCCTGGACGGCAAGATAGCCTCCCGCTCCGGCGACTCCCGCTGGATATCGAACGAGACCTCGCGCCGGGAGGCCCAGCGGCTGCGCGCCGAGGCCGACGCCGTCATGGTCGGCATCGGCACCGCGCTCGCCGACGACCCGCTGCTCACCGTGCGTGACGCTCCGCTGCCTGCGAGCGGACAACCGATTCGCGTCGTTGTGGATAGCGCCGGTCGCCTTCCTCCTAACGCCGCCATGCTCAAGGAGGACGGGACGACGCTCGTTGCGGTGGCCTCGCCGGACGCAGCGGAAGCCGTCGAGGCGTTCGGAGCGGGGTCCATCGTCGCCCCCGGCGAAAGCGGCCGCGTCGATCTCCCCGGACTGCTCGCCGAACTCGGAGCGCGGGACGTGATGTCGTTGCTCGTTGAAGGGGGCGCGGCCCTGCACGGGGCGCTGTTCACGGGCGGCCTCGTTGACAAGGTCGTCGCGTTCGTCGCGCCGGTCGTCATAGGGGGCGACGGCGTGCCGGGACCCGTTGGCGGCGCAGGAGCAGAGCGCATGGCGGACGCCCTCCGCCTCCGTGATGTAACGTACACGGAATCTGACGGCGATATGATGGTGGTCGGGTACCCCACCGGGAAGTGAGGAGCGGATGTTCACGGGCATCGTCGAAGAGGTTGGGGAGGTCGTGGAGATAGCGCAGCACGGCCTGCGCGTCGCGGGCGGCTCGGTCATGGACGGGCTCGCCGTCAGCGACTCCATCGCCATCAACGGCGTCTGTCTCACCGTGACGGGGCGCACGGAAACCGAATTTGCGGTCGACCTCGTGGAGGAGACGCTCGCGCGCACGAACCTTGGCGACCTTGCACCCGGCGGCATCGTCAACCTGGAGCGCGCGCTTACCCCGTCGTCCCGGATGGGAGGCCACGTTGTCCAGGGCCACGTGGACGGCACGGGCGAAGTCGTTGCCTTCGGCGGCTCGCCGGAAGCGCGAGAGCTGCGCGTCGACGTTCCGCCGGAGCTGGCGCGCTACGTCGTAGAGAAGGGATTCATCGCCGTGGACGGCATCAGCCTCACGGTGGCGTCGCAGGAGGGGACCGGATTCTCCGTCGCCGTGATACCGTATACGGCAGAACACACCGTGTTGCGGGTGAGGAGACCCGGCGACCGCGTGAATATCGAGGTGGACATCCTCGCGAAATATGTGGAGCGTCTCACGGCTTCCCAGGCGCTCGGCGGGAGATGATGCATGCCGCTCATCAGCGTAGAACAGGCGATAGAGGACTTCCGTACCGGCAAACTCGTCATCATCGTTGACGACGAGGACCGGGAGAACGAGGGCGACTTCGCTATCGCTGCCACATGGGTAACGCCGGAGGCCATCAACCTCATGGCCACGCACGGCCGCGGCCTCATCTGCGCGCCGATGACCGGAGAGCGTCTCCACGAACTCGACCTCGACATGATGGTCACGAACAACACCTCCAAGCACACCACCGCCTTCACCGTATCCGTGGATATAGACAACGGCGGCACCGGGATCTCGGTGCACGACCGCGCGGCCACGGTGAGAGCCCTCATAGACCCCGGCACGAAACCGTCCGATCTCGCCCGCCCCGGGCACATCTTCCCGCTCCGCGCCCAGGCGGGCGGCGTCCTCGTCCGTGCGGGTCAGACCGAGGCCAGCGTCGACCTCGCCCGCATGGCAGGGCTGCCTCCGGGCGCGGTCGTCTGCGAGATCATGAACGCGGACGGGACGATGGCCCGCATGCCGCAGTTGGAGGAAGTCTCCCGCGAGCTTTGCATCGACATCGTGACCATCGCAGACATCATCGCCTATCGCCTGGAACACGAGCGTCTCGTCGAGCGCGTCGCGGAGGCCAGGCTGCCGACCCAGTACGGCACGGCGCGCGCCGTCGCCTATCACTCCTCGGTTGACTCCGCCGAGCACGTCGCACTCGTATTCGGCAACGTCCGCACCAAGGAGCCAGTGCTCGTGCGCGTGCACAGCGAGTGTCTGACCGGTGACGTCTTCGGCAGCCTGCGGTGTGACTGTGGCGTGCAGCGCGAGATGGCGATCAAGGCTATCTCGGAGGCGGGCCGCGGGGTCTTCCTCTACATGCGGCAGGAAGGGCGCGGCATCGGCCTGCACAACAAGATCAAGGCGTACGCGCTGCAGGACAGCGGGGCGGACACGGTGGAAGCGAACCGCCAGCTCGGCTTTCCGCCGGACCTGCGCCACTACGGCGTAGGCGCGCAGATCCTCGTTGATCTTGGGGTGCGCAACATGCGCCTGATGACCAACAACCCCAAGAAGGTCGTCGGACTGGAGAGCTACGGCCTCTCCATCAAGGAGCGCGTGCCCATCGTCGTCGAGGCCAACGCGGAGAACGCGTTCTACCTGCAGACAAAGCAACAACTCCTGGGCCACCTCCTCGACCCCCACAACGCCGAAACCCCGGAGTAAGGCGTCCGGCGCCGCCTCAGGGGCAGCCTTCATCGAGCTTGTTGGGTTGCGATTCCTCCGGCCGATGCCGTTGGCTGACGCACGATGAGCAGCAAATGGCTGCCAATGAGCACGGCCTGCGCGCAATCGAGCGCGGATAGCCCGGATTGAACATGCCGTTTCACTCGTACGCACGGGGGTCGTCACAGGAGCGCCCCACAAGAACGGCGTCTCATTTGGTCTCATTCGTTCTCATACCACCCCTGGCAACACGTTCCCGCGCCGGGCGGAAGACCTGCCGGTCTGCGATTGAACCGCCCGCCACCAGGAAAAGTGAGCCATTGTGGGCCATTGTGAGCCACTGCACCTCTGAACACGGCGGGCGTTCTGCGCCGATGCGGAGGGCTCGCAATCGGGACCATAGTAGGGCGGGAGGGGGCAACCGGGTAAGAGCCTGGTGTCACCAGCTTCGGGAACGAGGGGCAGGTACGTCACACGGCGGGCGCGACGCAGGCTAGAATATCCCCATGGCCTTGGAGATCAGCGGAAGCCTCGATGCGCAAGGGCTGCGGCTCGGCATCATCGTTGCGCAGTTCAACGAGGCGCTGACCTCCCGCCTCTTGCGGGGCGCGCGCGAGGCCGCCGCACGCCACGGCGTGAAGGAAGACGCACTCACCATCGTCCACGTCCCCGGCTCGTTCGAACTGCCGCAGGCCGCGCAGCGCATGGCGGGCACCGGTCGGTGGGACGCGCTCGTGGCGCTCGGCTGCGTCATACGCGGGGAGACCGCGCACTTCGACTTCGTCGCCGCTGAGGCCGCCCGGGGCATCGCCCAGGTGGTGCGTGAAACGGGCGTGCCCGTCGCCTTCGGAGTGCTCACGACCAACAACACGGAGCAGGCGCTCGCCCGCTCCGGCGGGGCGCAGGGCAACCGCGGATTCGATGCCGTGGAAGCGGCGATCAAGATGGCGAGCGTCCACCGGCAGTTGAGCACGGTGGAGTCTGACAAGGAGTAAGACTGACGCATGTTCATCACGGAGCAACTTGCGGAAGACCTGAAGACCGCCATGAGGGCGCAGGACGACGTTACGAAGGGCGCGATACGCCTTATCCGCGCCGCGGTCAAGAACGCCGAGATTGAGAAGGGCAGCGAACTCGACGACGAGGCTGCGCTGGAGGTGCTCGGCCGCATGGCCAAACAGCACCGCGACAGCATCTCAGCCTACCGCCAGCACGGACGCGAGGACCTCGCGGCGCAGGAGGAGGCGGAGCTGGCCGTCGTCTCTCGCTACCTGCCCGAACAGATGGGCGAGGACGAGATCCGCGCGCTCGCAGGACAAGTCGTCGCCGAGTTGGGCGCGTCCAGCCCCGGCGACAGGGGCAAGGTCATGGGCAGGCTCATGCCCCAGTTGAAGGGCCGTGCCGACGGGAGCGCAGTCAACCGCATCGTCGGAGAACTGCTCGGGCAGGGGGCGTGATGGCCGCTTCCTACGGCGTCATCGTCTTCCCCGGCACCTGGTCCGACACCGACTGGCGCAACGCCATCGAGGGAGTGCTCGGCGCGCGGGCCGAGTACGTCTTCCACAAGGAGACGGACGTTTCGCGGTTCGACTGCCTCGTCGTGCCCGGCGGCTTCTCCTACGGCGACTACCTTCGCCCCGGCGCGATCGCCCGCTTCTCCCCTGTGATGCGCGCCCTCACCGAGTTCGCCGCGGCGGGCGGCCCCGTAATCGGCAGCTGCAACGGCTTCCAGGTGCTCTGCGAGTCCGGCCTCCTGCCGGGCGCGCTCATGCGCAACGCCAGCCTCGAGTTCCGCTGCCAGCCGCAGCACCTGCTCGTGGAGCGCGTCGCCGCCCCGTTCACCTCACTCATGCGCGAGGGCGACGTCCTCTCGATACCCGTCTCCCACGGCGACGGCAACTACTACGCGGACGGCGAGACGCTCACCCGCATGGAAGCGAACGGCCAGATCGCGTTCCGCTACTGCGACGCGACCGGCGCGGTGACGCCGGAGGCCAACCCCAACGGCTCGCTCGCCAACATCGCGGGCGTCACCAACGAGGCCGGAAACGTGCTGGGACTGATGCCGCATCCGGAGCGGGTGGTGGAGGAGGCGCTGGGCGGCACGGACGGCCTGCTGCTCCTGCGGTCGCTCGATGAAGCGCTCCACGAGCGCACCCGGAGCGTCAGCGCATAGATGGGCATCGGTATCTTGCTCGCCATCGTGGCCACGTTCGCATGGGGGGCGGGCGATGTGTTCGTACGCCGGGCGATGTTCGCCGTATCCCCTGAACTGGTGGTCGTCGTCGTGGTGGGAATGGTGGCGCTAGTACTGGGGACCGTGATCGTCTGGACCGGGGGGGTTGCGGCGTTCGGCGGTATCGAGTTGGCATTCGTGGGGGTCGCGGCGGTGATGGGAGCGCTGGCCTGGGTTACGGGCAACCTCTTCTACTTCCACGGCATGAAGCGCGCGGGCGTGACCCTCGCCGCGCCCATCCTGGGAGCCTCGCCGCTGTTCGCCATCGCGTTCGCCGTGCTCTTTGCGGGAGAGCGTCCGAATCTCGCGACAGTGGCGGGCGCGTTCGCAGTGGTGATCGGGGTCGGCGTGATTCTCACGGACCGCAAACGGGTGCTGCGGTGAGCGCCATGGCCGGAAGCGCGGATACCCGCCGCATCACCATCGGTCTCGTGTTTGCGGTGCTCGCGATGCTGTCGTTCGTTGTGGCCGGCCTGCTGGCGAACCACCTCGTGGGCAGGGGAGCCTCGCCCATGGTCGTCGCGTTCTACGAGGCGTTGTTCGGTCTCGCGTTCGTCCTGGGGATCAGGGCGCGGAGGTTGCGTTCGGGAGGTCCCCAGGCGGGGTCGGCGTTGGGATGGATGCTGGCAGCCGGCGTCCTGTTCGCGCTGGCAACGAGCAGCTTCTATACGGCCCTCACCCGGATAGACTTCAGCGTTGCTGCTCCCATCGTCGGGGCCGTGCCACTCGCCTCGTACCTGTTCGTGCTCATCGTGTTGCGCGGCTACGAGCGCTTGACGCCGCGAGTGGTGCTCGGTGCAGCACTCGTTGTCGCAGGAGTAGGCCTCATCGGAGTCGCCAACTGATGCCCGTATCGCAGGAAACACTGGACGAGATCGCCCTCACGCGTGAGGAGTACGACCTCATCGTCAGCAAGATCGAGCGCGAACCCAACGGCGTGGAGCTGGGGCTGTTCGGCGCGCTCTGGAGCGAGCACTGCGGCTACAAGCACTCCAAACCCCTCCTGCGCGGCTTCCCCACCACCGGCGAGGCCGTGCGCGTGCGGGCCGGAGAGGAGAACGCGGGCGTCGTCGACATCGGCGGCGGGCTGGCCGTCGTATTCAAGATCGAATCGCACAACCACCCCTCCGCCGTCGAGCCATACCAGGGCGCAGCGACGGGCGTCGGCGGCATCGTCCGCGACATCCTCGCGATGGGCGCGCGCCCGATAGCGCTTCTGAACTCACTGCGGTTCGGCCCGCTCGACGCCGCGCGCAACCGCTACCTGTTCCAAGGCGTCGTCGCCGGCATCTCCGGCTACGGCAACTGCATCGGCGTGCCGGACGTGGGCGGCGAGACGATGTTCGCTCCCACGTACAGCGGCAACCCGCTCGTGAACGCCATGTGCGTGGGCCTGCTCCCGCACGGAGCGCTCATGCGCGCCGCCGCCGCGAACCCCGGCTCGCTCTTCCTGCTCGCGGGCTCCGCCACCGGAAGGGACGGCATCCACGGCGCGTCCGGCCTCGCCTCCCGCACGTTCGAGGAGGAGCGCGAGATGCGCCCCACCGTGCAGGTCGGCGACCCGTTCCTGGAGAAGGTGCTCATCGAGGCCTGCCTCGAGGCCGCTGCGAGCGGACTGCTCGACGGGATGCAGGACCTCGGCGCGGCGGGCCTCACGAGCTCCGTCATGGAGTGCGCCGCCCGGGGCGGAACGGGCGTCGAGATAGACGTTGCGCGTGTCCCCCGGCGCGAGGACGGCATGACCCCCTACGAGGTCATGCTCTCGGAGTCACAGGAGCGGATGCTGCTCATCGTCAAGCCAGAGAGCGAGGACGCGGTCCGGAGTATCTTCGACCGCTGGGACGTGCCGCTCTCGGCCATCGGCGTCGTCACCGGCGACGGCATGGCGCGCGTCTACGACGGCCCTGAACTTGCCGCGGAGGTAAACGTTGCGACGCTCGTGGAAGCCCCGCAGTACCGCCCCAGCGGGACGCGCCCCGCGTACCTCGACGCGCTGCATGCCGCCCCGATGCCTGCACCGCCAGACCCCGCGCAGGCTGGGCGCATCCTGCGCGCGCTCCTTGCTTCGCCCAACGTCGCGAGCAAGCGAGCCGTCTACCGCCGCTACGATTACGAGGTCCAGACGCGCACGATGGTCAAGCCGGGCGCAGGCGATGCCGCCGTTCTTCGTCTCCGCGAGATCCCCAAGGCGCTGGCCCTCGCCGTGGATGGCAACGGACGCCTCGCCTGGCTGGACCCGTACACCGGCGGGGCGATGGCCGTCGCCGAGGCGTGCCGCAACGTCGCGGCATCAGGCGCTGCGCCGCTGGCCATAACCAACTGCCTCAACTTCGGCAACCCGCAGAAGCCGGAGGTCTATTTCCAATTGGAGGAGTGCATCCGAGGCATGGCCGACGCCTGCCGCGCCCTGGGTGTTCCCGTCGTGAGCGGCAACGTCTCCCTCTACAACGAGACGCAGGGTGAAGCGGTCTACCCCACTCCGGTCGTCGGGGCCGTGGGCCTGCTGGACGACGCCCGCAACGCGCTCGGCGCTGCGTTCAGCCGCGACGGCGATGCGGTCCTCCTGCTCGGCGCGTCCCCCGCGGACGACGGCGCACTCGCAGGCAGCGAGTACCTTGCGACTGAGCATGGCACGGTGGCGGGCAAGCCCGCCATCGACCTCAACGCCGAGGCCCGCCTGCAGCGGCTTCTCGTCGAACTTGCGCGCGAGCGCTTGCTGCGCTCCGCGCACGACTGCTCGGACGGCGGACTCGTCGTCGCGCTGGCGGAGAGCGCTGTGCTCGGCCGGGTCGGTTTCACGGGCGCGGGCGGCTGGCTGGAAGGTCGCTGGGACGCCGCGTTGTTCGGCGAAACGCCATCGCGGGCCGTCGTCAGCTGCGCGGAAGCCCACGTTGCGCGGATAGTGGCTGCCGCTCAGGAAGCGGGGGTTCCCTGCGCCAGGCTGGGCGTCACCGGCCGCGCGCGATTCTCCATCCCCGGTCTCGTGGACGAACCGCTTACGGACCTTGCCGATGCCTTCCTCGGCGGGCTGGAGCGCGCGCTGGACGCCTAGAACCGGCGTCCCGAAAAACGCAAGCGAGCGGGTCGTCAGAATTCGCGGACTCCGCTGCGTGGGGCCGACAGAGCCGCTGTGCCACAATCCGCGTGGCGCCTGTGACACGAGACTCTTGCGCGCGAACGCGCGGAGGAGGAGCCTAATCCGGTATGATGTTGCGTGCATGCGGCCAGTCCACTGGCCGTATCGTTGTTGCCGCGCGAACGCGCTATCCGCGCGAATGCGCGGACTCATACCCCACAGTGCGAGGAATTGCGAGATGAAAGTCATCTTTCTCGAAGACGTGGCCGGCGCTGCCGATGCAGGCGAGGTCAAAGAAGTGAAGAACGGGTTCGCCCGGAACTACCTGCTGCCCAAGGGACTCGCCGCTCCGGCGACGCCCGGTCAGTTGCAGCGGATACGCGCCATCGAAGCGGCGGCCCGGCAGAAGCGTCTCCAGTTCTCCGAGCAGTGGGGAGAGGTTGCCGCGCTGATCGAAGGCACGCAGGTGCCCGTCGAGGTGCGCGTGGGCCCGAACGGGCGGCTCTTCGGCTCCGTTACCGGACGACACATCGCCGACCGGCTCTCCGCCGCCACGGGCCGCGCGATAGACCACCGCCAGGTGCTGCTCGGAGCCGCCATCCATGAACCCGGCGACTACCCCGTCAGCATCCGCCTTTATCGCGACGTCATCGCCGAGGTAAAGGTTTCGGTCGTTCCCGAAGGCTACGAGGCCGCCCAGGCCTCTGCCGAGCCGGAGGAAGACGCGACGGATGCTGAGGAGAGCACCTACGACGACTACGAAGACGAAGGCCAGTCCCCCGACGACGACTATGAAGACGACGAAGACGAGCCCGGGGACGGCCAAACCGGAGATGAAGAGGAGCCGTAGGAACGAGGCAGGATGTATGCGGAGAAGCTTCCACCACATGATGCGGACGCAGAAGAAGCGGTCATCGGCTCCCTCCTCATAGACGGGGAGGTGATCAATCGCATCGCGCCGCTGGTGAAGGTGGACGACTTCTACCGTGAGCGCAACCGGTGGTGCTACGAGGCCTGCCAGTCCCTTTACCACCGCGGCGAGGCCATAGACCAGATCAGCGTTGCCCGGGAGCTCTCGCTCAAGGAACGGCTGGACGAGGTCGGCGGCCACGGCTACCTCAGCCACGTCATCGCTGCCGTGCCCACGTCCGTCCACGCCGAGCACTTCGCCCGCATCGTCAACCAGACCGCCACCATGCGCAGGCTCATCCAGGCCGCGGGCGACATCGCCGCCATCGGCTACGAGGATGCACCCGACACCGAGCAGGCGCTCGAGCGGGCCGAGGACATCCTCTTCCGGGTCCGCAACACCCACGTCACGCGCGACTTCGTGACGATCCGGGAAGTGCTGGACCAGTACCTGGAGGAGGCGTCCGACACCGCGCCGCTCGATCACGGTGTCGCTCCCATCCCCACCGGCTTCATAGACCTCGACAACGCGCTCGGACGCCTGCAGCGCGGAGACCTCTTCATCCTCGCGGCGCGTCCCGCGCTCGGCAAGTCGACCCTCGCCATGAACATCGCCCGGAACGCGGCAGGGCAGGGCGCTGTCGCCGCAGTCGTCAGCCTCGAGATGAGCCGGGAACAGCTCGCGCTCCGGCTCCTCTCCGCCGAGGCCGAGGTGGACAGTCACCTCCTGCGCATCGGCCTCCTCGGCGACACCGCGCAGACGCGAGTCGTCACCGGGATCGGCGCCCTGTCCGACCTGGGCATCTACATCGACGACTCTCCCGCGCAGACCGTCCTGGAGATGCGGTCCAAGCTTCGGCGTCTCCATACGGGCAGGGGCATCGACCTCGTCATCGTCGACTACCTCCAGCTCATCGCCGGACGCGAGAACCGGGGTGAGAACCGCGTGCAGGAGTTGAGCGATATCACCCGCCAGTTGAAGGCCATCGCCCGTGACCTCAACGTTCCGGTCGTCGCCATCTCCCAGCTCTCCCGCGCCATCGAACAGCGCCCGGACCACCACCCCCAACTCTCCGACCTGCGCGAGTCCGGCAGCATCGAGCAGGACGCCGACGTAGTCGCGTTCATCCATCGCGACGACAAATACCTGACGGCCGAGCAGTGGGAGCAGCGCCATCCCACGGACCCGTACCCGGAGAATCTCGCGCAACTCGTTATCGCCAAGAACCGCCACGGCCCCACGCGCACCATCCACCTCTTCTTCGACGGCAAGTTCTCGCGCTTCCTCAACCTGGCGACCGAAACGGCGACCCCATGACCGCCGCGACGTTCCCTGGGTTCGGCGCGGGCACGAAGCGTTTGCCCGTGCCCGCGCCCCTGCTCTCGACCCTCCTGGCCGACATCGCCGATTGCGCCGAGCTGAAGTGCACCCTGCGTTTCCTGTGGTACGAGGCCCAGGAGAGCGGCGCGCCCAAGCGCGTTGCAGTGTCCGGTCTGCGATCGGACGGCGTCCTGCTGGATGCACTCGGGTCCGAGGGTGAGATCAAGCGCGGCATCGCGCTCGCGGTCGAACGCGGCACCCTCATCGAGTCGGGGGGGTGGCTGCTGCTGCACACGCCGCAGAACGAACGCGCCGCGGAACGGTTCGAACCCGCCCCATCGCCGGCGTCGGTCGGTCATCCGTCCGAGCGCCCCAACATCTTTCAGTTGTACGAAGAGAACATTGGTATGCTGACTCCGTTGGTCGCTGACGAACTGCGCGCCGCCGAAGAGGAGTACCCAGCCGGATGGGTGGAGTCGGCCATACGCGAGGCAGCCGCGGGAAGCGTGCACAGCTGGCGCTATATCGAAGCGGTGCTGGAGCGCTGGAAGCGCGAAGGCAGGGGGATGAGGTCACGTGGAAAGCCTGGGAGACATTCTGAGGCGCTTACAGCAGCGGAACTTCTCGAACGTCGCCGCCGCCCCTGAGTGGGTGCAGCAGCTCGACTCCGAGACCACCGATGTTGAGGCCTGCCCCACCTGCGGAGGGCAGGGCTGGGTGCGCCGCGACGTGCCCGTCGGCCACCCGGACTTCGGGCGCGCCTTTCCCTGCCTTTGCCAGATGCAGCGGAGCGAAACGAACCGCCTCGCGCGGCTGCAGCGCTACAGCAACCTCGGCGTGCTGCACGCCGTCACCTTCGAGACATTGGCCCCAAGCGGCCCGGGCGTCGGGCCCGAGGCGAATGCCCGCTACGACGCCGCCTTGCGTGCTGCGCAGGCCTTCGCCGGGCAACCTGTGGGTTCGCTGCTCCTCACCGGCGGCCACGGCACGGGCAAGACCTGTCTCGCCGCCGCCGCCGCCAACCGCCTCATGTCACAGGGACATCCCGTCCTCTTCACCTTCGTTCCCGACCTGCTCGACCAGCTTAGGGGTGGCTACGCCGACGATGCGGCCCTCTCCCACGACGAATTGTTCGAGCAGGTCAAGAACGTCCCTGTGCTCATCCTGGACGACATCGGCGCGCACAACGGCACCCCGTGGGCTGAAGAGAAGCTCTTCCAGGTCGTCAACCATCGTTACCTGAGTGGTCTGCCCACCGTCCTCACCTCCGCCGTTCCGCTCGAACGGCTGGACGGACGTCTCCAAAGCAAGCTCACAGACCCTCGCAACGCGCTCGTGATAGACATGGGCGGCTCCACCGGCGCGAGAACGGTGAGCCTGGGGGGCATACCGCACGCGATGCTCCGCGACATGACCTTCGACTCATTCGAACCCCAGGGCCGTTCCCGCACGAGAGAGGACCGGGAGACGCTCGCGGCCGCCCTCCATGCTTCGCGGGCCTTCGCCCAGGGGCCGGACGGCTGGCTGGTCCTCGTGGGCGGCCCCGGCTGCGGCAAGACCCACCTGGCCGTCGCCGTGGCCAACGAACAGCTGACGCAGGGTGGAGACGTCTTCTTCGCCTTCGTACCCGACCTGCTGGACCACCTTCGCTATACCTTCAGTCCGGACAGCCGCGTTACCTACGACGAGCTGTTCGACCGCATCAAGCAGGCGCCTCTGCTCATCATGGACGACCTGGGAGCCGAGAGTTCCACGTCCTGGGCGGACGAGAAGCTCTATCAGATCATCGTCCACCGGCACAACGCCCGCCTCCCCACCATCATCACCATGCGCACCCTCCCGTCCGGCCCGTCCGACCCCGTCGCCTCGCGCCTCAACGACGCCCGCTTGGTGACGGAAGTGCCCATCACCGCGCCGGACTATCGCCAGACCGGACGAGTTCGACAGGAGCCCCGCCGCGATGTCCGGGACTGACCCCCGCGCGTCCCACGCGGACGCGGAGCACGGCCATGGCAGCCCCGGAGAGTGCGCGTTCTGCGCCATCGTTTCCGGCGAGCTCCCGCGCCGCATCCGCCACCAGGACGACGAACTCATCGCCTTTCACAACGCGCTGGACTGGGCGCCGCTCATGTACCTCGTTGCGCCTGTCGCGCACATGAGCCAGAGCGAGTTCTGGCAGTCGCCGCTCTTCCCTCGCGCCGCTCAACTCGCGGTCGAGCTCGGCGAGACCGACGCGCCCGGTGGCTTCCGCATCGTCTCCAACTTCGGGGCCGACGCCATGCAGTCACAGCGGCACGGCCATCTCCACGTGCTCGGCGGGGCGCATCTCGGCCTCTACATGGACTTCCCCGGCAAGAGCGACTTCTGGCTCCGCTTCTACGGCAGCGAAGAGCACGACCCGCTCACCTTTCGCAAGCCTCACCCATGACTGAATTCCTCCTCGTCGGCATGGGCGGCTTCATCGGCGCCGCGGCGCGCTACGGCGTGATCCTCAGTGTGTCGCGCCTGCTCGGTCAGCCGTCCTTCCCGTGGGGGGTCCTTGCCGTGAACGTCCTTGGCTCCCTACTCATCGGCGCGCTTGCGGGGCTTGCTGAGACGCGGCAACTCTTCGGTCCGGGTGCGCGCCTCTTCCTCTTCATGGGCGTGCTCGGCGGGTTCACCACCTTTTCCGCGATAACCAACGACACGTTGACGCTCCTGCGCAGCGCCGCGTACCTCTCCGCTGCTGCGAACGTCCTGCTTACGGTCGCACTCGGGCTTGCGGCCGTTGCGGTCGGCTATGCATCGGCGCGGGCGTTGTAACGGGCAGGGAGTCAGTGCCGGGCCCGGCGTGCCGTTTGACCGCTGTGCCGTTCGGAGACATACTCTCGGCGTTGGATAGACGTCAAAGCGAGATGGAGGAGGTCCAGCATGAGCCGCGTATTGGATGCCGACACGCACATAGCCGAACCGCCGGAAATGTGGGACTTCCTGCACCCGGACTGGCACAAGCGGCGGCCTGTCGTTGTGCAGGTGCCGGAGGACACGCTCTATGGCGGCGTGGACCATATGTGGCTCATAGACGGCCAGATATACCCACGCCCCGCGGGGCGTGGCGGCAACTTCCTCGTCACTCCCACCGAGCAGAAGAACGTGCGCGACCGTGTCGACCGGAAGGCGCGCGAGCTGCTGGACCTGCCGATGCGGTTCGAGGACATGCAGGCCACCCAGGTGGATACACAGGTGGTCTATCCCACACTCTTCCTGGCCTACCTTACCCACGACGCCGCATACGAGGTCGAGTTGTGCAAGGCATACAACCGCTTCCTCGCGGACGTGTGGGCGAAGGCGGAAGACCGCATCCGGTACGTCGTTATTCCCCCGCTCCGTGACATAGACGCCTCGGTGGCCGAGTTGCGCTTCGGCAAGGAGCACGGCGCGTGCGGCGTCTTCTTCCGCGGCATCGAAGGCGACAAGACGCTGGACGACCCGTACTTCTACCCGGTCTACGAGGAGGCGCAGGCGCTCGGCCTCCCCATCTGCATCCATCAGGGCCAGGGAGCGCCGGCGCTGAACTATCTGATAGACGTGAGCCGCAGCCACACGTTCACGCACGGGCGCATCCCCCCCGTCGTCGCCTTCCGCAACCTGGTTGCGAACAAGGTCCCGGAACTCTTCCCCGACCTCCGGTGGGGGTTCATCGAGACCGGCGCTTCGTGGGTGCCGTTCGCGATGTACCAGCTGCGTGGGACGCTCCGCGCGGACGAGGACTTCTGGGGGCCGCGCCTCTTCGACCGCTACAACATGTGGATCTCATACGAGGTCGAGGAAGACCTGCCCTATCTGATGAACTACGTTGGCGAGGAACACATCGTCGTCGGCACCGACTACGGCCACCACACTCCCGGGACGACCGACCGGCTCTTCGGCGACCCCTCGGCGCAGGTGCACTGCGTCAACCAGATGCGCTCGCGCGACGACATCTCCTCGGCAACCGCGGAGCGGATACTGACGGATAACCCCGCGGCGCTCTACGGCGTGTAGGGCGAGAGGGGTCGGCATCCGGGAGCCGACCAACTCGAAGATGAAGGAGTCCGCTCCGCTGGGATGAGACGCGCTGCTACCCCTATCAGCGGGCCCGCCGGTTCAGCCAGTCGCCCAACAGCAGTGACGAGAAACTCGGGACCTGCATCCCCGGCGCACGTGCAGGTGACCCGCGCAGCCGTTTCAGTTGCGCCTCCGCCAGCACAGCCAGCTGCTTCGCCGCCTCAGCGGCGTCCGGCTTCGCGAGCGCGGCTGCGCGCAGTTCGCTGGTGGCGCCGGCAAGCCGGTCCAGCCAGTAGGTGAACGTCTCCGATGCGTACTCCAGGACGATAGCCAACTCTTCCCGGTCGAGTGCGTCGGCATCGTCCACGGCGCGAGCAAACACGTCTCCCTGCATACGTCGCGCGTCGCGCCAGGCCGGGCTCGTGGAGGCGGCGTCCACCGCTGCGCCGGCGGCGATGCGCGGCAGATACTCGGTGGCGATGACGAAACTGTCGTGCTCAGCCGCATCGAGGAAGAACGGGCTTGCCCCGACCGACTTAGCGAGTCCGATCACGGCTTCGATGGCGTCACTCGAAGCGGTTGGTCCGGGTATGACGGCGTAGTCCGTGCCCTCGAACGACGGCTCTACGCCCCCGCCGGGGTCCCGGAGCACAGGCCGCCCGCCGACGAAATGCATGCCGCGCGGCAGGTGCTCTTCCGCCCAGCGCAGGACAGGCGCTTTCAACTGACAGGTGTCTGTGACGACGCACTCGGACGGTGCGAACTCGCCGACGACGCGCAGCGCATCCCTTGCGGCGGACAAGGGTCCGGCGAGGACGACGAGCTTCGCGCCCACCAGCGTGGTAGCGGCGCTCCTGGGTGCGTCGTCGAGCGCGCCCGCCTCCACGGCACGCTTGCCGATCGCTGTATCGGGGTCGAAACCTGCGATGGATACGCCGCGGAGGCCGGACTTGATCGCGCGCCCGAGCGTGATGCCAACAGGGCTGAGGCCGATGATGGCGATGTCTGCCATGGCGCTCCAGTGCCTTACGATACGGAGCGGCAGCCGTGGACCGCGCCGCGCATACCGGTGACCTGGCGCGGTAGTCCGGGCTTCAGATGTGCGTGAGAGAGCATCAACTCGGGAGTCTACGGCGCGGCACAACCGGAATCAAACCCAGGTCTGCTGTCGCTCCCGCCGCAGGAGGAGTCTGTGCCATCGAGGTGCGGACGCGGCAGCGAGGACTCGCTCTGGGCGCTCGCGTTCAACACAGCCTGAGTGGAAGAGATGCCGTGATTGGTTGCGGGCGCCGGTGGCGGAAGAGGGATGAGGAGCATCCCGATCGCGAGACAACGATAGGCGGGCCAGAGCTGGCCCGCCTATGCCGGTTTGATTGAGAGCAACTGGGAATCAGGGTTCGCTGCGGTCCTTGTTGATCTCGACGAAGCGGGTCTGATCAGCAGGGACAGCGTCTTCGGCGAAGATTGCGGCGACGGGGCAGACGGGCTCGCACGCTGCGCAGTCGATGCACTCATCGGGCTCGATGTAGTACATGCGGTCGCCTTCATAGATGCAGTCGACCGGGCAGACGTCAACGCAGGAGGCGTCCTTAACGTCAACACAGGTTTCGGTGATTATGTAAGTCATCGTGGAACTGCCCCTCCCTTTGTGTTAGGCCTGTCTAAGCCGCCTTCCTCCCGGAAAGGCAAGCGGTATTCTAGCAGACGCCTCGCTGGGGTGGGAACAAGTCATCAACCCCCGCCCTGGGCTACGAAGTCTCCCACGTTCTTCTTGATGGAGAGGTTGATGAACGTCTCCGTCTGGCGGACGCCCTTGATATCGCCCACCCGGTTCCTGAGGAAGTCGGAGAGTTCGAGCGGCGAACCGAGGCTCACGCGGCAGAAGACATCGTACGCGCCGGTGGTGACCGCCGCGTAGTGCACCTCCTCCATCTTTGCCAGCTCCTCGGCGGCTGCCTCCACCTGAGCGGGGTCTACCTTGAGGCCGACCAGCGCCGACATGCGTCTGCCGAGTTTGGACGTGTCCGGTATGGCGACCACACGGATCACCTCTTCCTGGACGAGGTTGCGGAAACGCCGCCGGATGGTGCCCTCACTGACACCGGTCTTGCGCGCCAGTTCGATGTTGGATGCGCGCCCGTCGCGTTGCAGCAGCTCTATCAACTTCGTGTCGAGCTCGTCCAGCGGAGCCATGCTGACCTCCTCGTGAAAAATCGCACAATGCCCATTAGATGGTACGACCTCCCCACTCCCGATGACAAGATATGCGGAGGTGTCGGCCGGGAATGCGTCGGCCTCCGCCTACAGGAACTGCGTGGGGTTTTCCGTGAACGCGCTGCGGCAGCCGGGAGCGCAGAAGTAGTATGTCTCAGCCTCATGCTCGGCAGTCCCACCTGGAGGGTCGGACTTCGGCACCGTCATCTTGCAGACGGGGTCTATGGCAGTGTCGCCCGGTTTCCCGAAGATCACGTCCAGCCGGTTCATCTGGCTCTTCTCCCCTGTTGCGCTTGACGTGCAGCGGACACCGCCATTCTACGGCATCCACCTCTTCAGGCGCAGGCTGTTGCTCACGACGGAGACGGAGCTGAACGCCATCGCGAAGGCGGCGAGCATGGGGTTCAGGAAGCCATGCTCGCCCAGCGCCCACCGCCACGCCTCCGGTACGCCTCCGTCCCCGAATATGAGGTGGAGGACGCCTGCCGCGACCGGGATGAGCAGAAGGTTGTAGCCGAACGCCCAAGCGAGGTTCTGCCGGATGGTGCGCATCGTGGAACGGGAGAGCCGGACGGCGGCGCCAGTGAGCCGTACGTCAGACGTCATGAGCGCGACGTCCGCCGCCTCCAGCGCGGCATCCGTGCCGGAACCGATGGCGATGCCGACGTCGGCCTGGGTAAGCGCCGGGGCGTCATTCACGCCGTCGCCCACCATCGCGACACGTTTGCCTTCCCGTTGCAGCCGCTCGATCTCCGCAGCCTTCGCGCCGGGAAGCACCTCCGCCATGACGCGCTCGATGCCGAGCTCCGCCGCGATGCTGTCCGCCACCGGGCGGATGTCACCGGAGAGTATCCCCACTTCGAGGTGCATCGCCTTGAGCGCTGCCACCGCCTGCGCCGACTCCTCGCGTAGCGTGTCGGCTACCCCGATGATGCCGATGACCGCACTGTTCCGCAGCACGACGAGGGGAGTCCTGCCCCGCTCCGCAAGCACGCGCGCCGCCGATTCAGCGGTCCCGCCCAGCGCGACGCCTGCCTCGCGCACGAGACCGAGACTGCCGACAGTGATGGAGTCCACGTCCACTGTTGCGCGCACACCGAGCCCCGGCGCAGCCTGGAAGTTCGAGGCACGCAGAGGGACGATGCCGCGGTCGCGCGCGGCCTGCACGACAGCTGCCGCAAGCGGGTGCTCGCTCTGCAGCTCCACGGCCGCGGCCAGCGCGAGCAGTTCATGCTCGGAGACCTCCCGGGCGAGGACATCCGTTACCTGCGGCTTTCCCTGGGTTAACGTGCCCGTCTTGTCGAAGACGACCACGTCCAGCCGGTGGGCGCGCTCCAACGCCTCTGCCCCACGCACGAGTATGCCGTGCCGCGCACCCACGCCGGCGCCGACCATGACCGCCGTGGGCGTGGCGAGTCCGAGCGCGCAGGGGCACGCGATGATGAGCACGGCGATGCCGTTCAACATCGCGGTGTTCAGCTCGGGCTGCGGCCCCAACTGCCACCAGGCGAGGAACGTGACCGCCGCGATGGTGAGCACGCCGGGGACGAAGTAAGCGGCCACGGTGTCGGCGAGCCGCTGCACGGGCGCTCGGGAGCCCTGCGCTTGCTGGACCAGCCGGATGATCTGCGCGATTGCGGTCGCGCTCCCAACCTTGGTCGCTTCGATGGAGATGCCGCCGGATGCGTTCACGGAGCCGCCGAACACCACGTCGCCCGTCCGCTTCTCGACCGGAACGCTCTCGCCGGTGAGCATGGACTCGTCTACAGCGGTGGTCCCGGCAGTCACGACGCCGTCCACCGGGATGCGCTCGCCGGGACGGATGGTGACGACGTCGCCGGGAACGACGTCGCTTGCAGGGACGTCCTGCTCCTCGCCGTTGCGCGTAACGCGGGCGGTCTGTGGCTGCATGCCGATCAGCGTCCGGATGGCATCCGAGGCGCTTCCCTTCGCTCTGGCTTCCAGCAACCTGCCGAAGAGCACGAGGCCGATGATGGCGGTGGACGTGTCGAAGTAGGTCTCGCCGTTCCCTATGGTGCTGCCGGAAAGGACCACGGCGGCGCTGTAGAAGTAGGCCGTTGACGAACCGAGCGCGATGAGGGTGTTCATGTTGGACGTGCGGTGCCGCAACGCGCTCCATGCGCTCGCGTAGATATGTCGCGCTGCCCGGAATTGCACCGGCGCCGCCAGGACCAGCGCGATGGCGTTGAGCCACGGCATCCCCAAGGCTTGTTCGACGGCGGGGATGAGCATCAGCATCATGATCGCGGCGGCGCTCGCGATGCTGAAGGCGGCGCGGTTGCGGAAGGCGCGGACCTCCGCACGGCGCGACAGCCGCTCCAGCTCCGCGTCCATCGCATCCGCGCCGGTGACGTAGGCGCCGTTGAAGCCCGCCGCTTCCGCAGCGTCACGCAGGACTCCCGCGGCGACTGTTCCGGGGACGACGTTCAGCGTGATCTGCTCGGCGGCGAGGTTCGCTGCCGTGCCGAGCACACCGTCCAGGTTGGCCAGGCGCGCTTCCAGCGCCTTCGCCATCTCCGCGTCAACAAGCCCGGGGACGGTGAGCACCGCGCTCTCTTCCGCTATGCCATAGCCGACCGACCGCACGGCATCCCGCATGGCGGCAACGCGTCGCCCCACAGGCGCGAACGTGACGGCCGCGGTCTCCGAAGCGAGGTTGACAACGACGCCCGATACGCCTTCGACACGGGCGATGGCGTTGGTAACGGTGCTCACGCACGCGGCGCACGTCATTCCCTCGATGGGCAGGACGACGCGCTGTTCGTCCTGCTGCTGGTGCTGTCCTGTTGCGGTGGACATGCGGCGTGCCTGTCAGTGGACGGTTAGGGGCCCGATGAGCAGATACTACCACCGCTGCGTAGCCCTATACTTACGAGCGTGAACGGCGTGATGGCAGTAGGGGTCATCCTGATAGTGGGGCTGGGCGTCCTCGCGGCGCTCGTGGTGCTGCTGGCGCTGCTCACACCGCTGCCGTGGTGGGGGGCGCTGGCCCTGCTCCCCGCGTTGGATGCGGTGCTCATCCTCTGGGCGCGCCGTAGACTGAAGCGTGGGGCGCCTGCAACGGGTGACGCGGCCGGCTAGAAGGGCAGCCCCCAGATGGGATACCACTCCTTGATGGAGCGAGAGGTGGGGATGTCCCGCCGCGCCGCCTGCTCCATCCTCAGCTCCAGGGGGTGGTCGCGGGTCTCCGGCGGCCCGTCCTTCGCGGGGGCGAACGGGGTGAACGCTTTGATGCGCGGCTGGTAGATCCAGTAGATGTCCTGTCCCTTCCAGGTGAACGAATAGACCGCCGCGAGCACACGTGAGCCGATGCCCACTGACGTGAGCGCCTCCCCCACGATGCGGGTGGAGTTCGCCAGGGCGGGCAGTCCTGGATCTCGCACGATGATCCATGGATGGGGGTGCTCCGATTCGTCCAGCATGACGTCCCACCGGGGCCCGTCCGACGACTTCAGGTGCGCCAGTGCGCGTTCCAACTCCGCTTTAGCCTGGACAGCGTCTTGTTCCTCACTCGGGCGGACGAGCACGCCGGCCTTGCCGGTCGTGAAGGTGTCGAACACCTGCTCGAACGGCTCCGAGGCACGGGCCATCGCCTCGTGAGCCTCGCTCCATCCGCCGGCGGGCTGGCGTGAGAGAAACTTGCACATCGGACTACCCCGTCAGCATCGCCGTCCGCTCGAGTTCGAGCAGGCGCTCGACCCGGCGGGCCATCGGCGGGTGTGTCGAGAAGAAGCTGGCGAAGCCGTCGCCGATGGCGGGCATGATGAAGAACGCGTTGAGCGTCTCGGCGCGGCGCAGGTCGTTCTGTGGCAGGCGGGTGATGGAGCCGCCGATGCGCTGGAGCGCGCTCGCGAGGTCGCGGGGTCTGCTGGTGAGGATGGCTGCGCCGCGGTCGGCTGCGTACTCCCGGTAGCGCGAGAGCGCGGCGATGAGCACCTGGCTGATGACCCAAACGAGGATGGTGACCAGGTAGGCGATCATGATGTAGCTGCCCGCGCTGCTGCTCCTGCTGCGTCCGAACCCCCCACCGAAGAGCGCCGACCAAAAGAAGAGCGACATCAGCGTCGAGGCAACAACGGAGAGGAAACTGGCGTAGGTCATCACCTGCACGTCGCGGGAGGCGATGTGGCTGATCTCGTGGGCCAGCACTCCCTCGAGTTCGCGCTCGTTGAGGATTTGCATCAGCTCGGTGGTGACGGCGACGGCTGCGTGCTTCTGACTGCGCCCCGTGGCGAACGCGTTCGGCACGTTCATGTTCGCGATGGCTACCTTCGGCTTGGGGATTCCTGCCGTCATCGCGAGCCGGTCGACCATCGCGTGCAACTCCGGCGCTTCCTCAGGAGTCACAACCTTTGCGCGCATCGAAGTAAGCACGAGCTTGTCGGAGAGGAAGAACTGCACGAGGACGAGCACGACGGCGATGCTCAGCATGACGGTCGCACCCGCGACCGTTACGAGGAACCAGAGGAAGAGGCCGTACACGAGGCCCAGCAGCAGCATCGTAAAAATCATGCGTGCCCGCAACTGGTTGTCGCGGCCTATGCGGCGCGGTTGGAACATCAGTCATGCCTCCGTGCCCCCGCTTCACTCCGGGGCAGTGCTTCCATGATAGCGCGTTCGACTGTGCGTTGCCTCACGCGGAGGGCAGGTCTTGCTACCCCGCACCGAGTTTGCGGATCGCGGCGCGGAATCCGGGCTCCGCTCCTTCGAGCGCGGCCTGCTCGACGCAGTAGGAGATTCGGAAGTAGCCCTGCATACCGAACCCCCGGCCCGGAACGACGAGTACGCCTTCCTCCTGCAGCGCATCGATGAGCAGCATCTCGTCTTCCACTGGCGACTGCGGGAAGAGGTAGAACGCGCCCTCCGGCTTGCGGACGCTGTAGCCCGCCGACGTGAGGACATCCCAGAGGTAGTCCCGCTTGGCCTGGTAGTCGCCGACGTCCACGGTCACGCGCTGTAGACCGCGCACGAGGTGCTGCATGATGGCGGGCGCGTTCACGAACCCGAGCACGCGGTTGCAGAAGACGTACGCGTCCATGAGCTCGGCCGCCTCCCCGCAGGCCGGATGGACGGCCAGGTAGCCGATGCGGTCGCCTGGGAGGGCGAGGTCCTTGGCGTGGGAGGTCGCGGTGATCGTCCGCTCATACTCATGCTGCGGGAACGGGTAACCGAGACCGTCGTAGATGATGCGGCGGTACGGCTCGTCGCTGATGAGGTAGATGTCGACACCCAGCTCCTCGCTCTTGCGCCGCAGCAACGCTGCGAGGTCGGCGATGAACGACTGCGAATAGATGACGCCGGACGGGTTGTTCGGCGAGTTGAGGATGACTGCCCTCGAGCGGGAAGTGAGCTTGCTCTCCAGTTCGTCGAGGTCCGGCGTGAAAGCCCCGTCGCAGCCGATGACGACGGGCGTTGCGCCGTGGTTGTACGCGTAGAACAGGTACTCTGGGAAGTAGGGCGCCAGGATGACGACCTCGTCGCCGGGGTCGCAGACGGCGCGTATGGCGACGTTGAGCGCGGCTGCCGCGCCACAGGTCATCAGCACGTTCTGGGCCTCGTACTGAAGGCCGGTCTCCGAGGTCAGCGTGTCGGCGACGGCCTGGCGCGTCTCGAGGTAACCCGCGTTGGGCATGTAGCGGTGAGCGCCGGGCGCGGGAGTGTCCGCCAGGCTCCGCAGCGCGTCGAAGAACTCGGGCGGCGGCTCGACGACGGGGTTGCCGAGCGAGAGGTCGAATACGTTCTCCTCGCCCCGCTCCCGCTTGAGGGCGATGCCGAACTCGAACATGCGCCGGATCCACGAGCTGTTCTCCATGTGCTGCCTGACGTTCGACGCGATGGCCACGCTCACCTCCGGGTGGTACGTTCACGGCGGGCTGGCGCCGAACATGCGGCGCATGATCCAGCCTGCTGCTAACATTGCCTTGTTAACCCTACGATACCGGAGGCACGGATGGCTGCGGAGACCGGCAAGCGTCTGGAGTGCGCCGACCTGGGAGCACAGTACATGATTACAAAGGGCGGGGACAGCGAGTTATCGTGTGCGCCCGCCGCCGACGGTGAGGCCGACCAGCTGGGCAAGCGTTACCAGGACGAGGCGACGGGCATCATGGTGCTGTGCACGAAGTCGGGCTCGTCCCGCATCCACTGCGACGGGCGTCCGATGGCGATGCTGGCGGCGCGCAAGCTACCGTCGTCCGACTAGTCCTTCAGCCACTCGTAGAGGTGGTAGTGGTCGCGGGTCATGCCGAGGGCCTCGTAGGCGCGCTGGGCGGGCTCGTTCCGCTTGTCGACGTAGAGGCGCAGGCCCACGAGTTCATCGGAGCGCTCGACCTGCTGGCGAAAGTGGGCGTAGAGCGTCGAGTAGACCTTGCGGCGGCGCGCCTCCGGCACGACGTAGACCGAGTGGATCCAGAGCACGACGCCGTTCCGCCAGTCGCTCCACTCGGTGACGGCCATCAGCATGCCGACGGGCGCCTCGTCCTCCTCGGCGAGCCAGTACTCCGCGTGGACGCGGTCCTCCAGCACGGCGCGCACACCCTCCGTGAGCGTCGCGCCGTCGAGCTCCGTGCCCTCGCTCTCGACGGCCATCGCCATCTGCGCGTCCACGATGAACGGCAGGTCGTCCCGGTTGGCGCGCCGAACGGCAATCATGATGCGGTTTCAGCGGGCGGCAGGTTCTTCGGGACGAGGCGCACGGCTACGCGGCCACACGGCGCATGACGGCGACTACTTTCCCATGCACTTGGACGTCGCTCGCGGGGACGATGATGGGCTCCATGGCCGGGTTCGCTGGCATCAGGCGCACGTTGTCGCCCTCGAGGTAGAAGTGCTTGAGCGTCGCCTCCTCCTGCATCGGAAGCCATGCCGCGACCATGTCGCCGTTGTGTGCGTCGCGCGTGTGGCGCAGCACCACGATGTCGCCGTCGGTCACGAACGCGTCGATCATCGAGTAGCCCTTGACGCGCAAGGCGTACAGGTTGTCTGGGTCTCGGGGCGTCAGCTCGGGCGGGAGCGAGAGCGACTCGTGGTCGCTGTTGGCGTAGGCGTTGGCCTCGGGGACGGGGATCGGCTCGCCCGCGGCGATCGCGCCGAGCACCGGAATGCGGGCCACCTCCACGAGGTCCGGCTCCGACTCGCCGACGAGTTCGATGGCGCGCGAGATGTCGGGCGAGCGGCGGATGTAGCCGTCGCGCTCCAGCAGGCGGAGGTTGTAGTCGACAACGGAGGTGGAACTGATGCTGCACGCGAGTTGTATCTCGCGGATGGACGGCATGTAGCTGCGGTCGGTGTGGTACTCGCGCAGGAAATCGAGTATCTGCTGCTGGCGCGTCGAGATCGATGGCATGGGCGGCCTCCGTGCGAATTTCAGAACGAACGTTCTGCAGGGTAGAAGGCCGTGCGCACAACTGTCAACGGGGTCGTGTCGCAGTTTGCGTGGAGTTGCCAGTGACACAGGGGACGAGGTTCCTGCCTCCGCAGGAACGACGGGCGCGCTATTCGGCGGCGATGGCGTTGAGCCGCCGGGTGAGGCGGGACTTGCTCCGCGCGGCGGCGTTGCGGTGAACGATGCCCTTGGAGACGGCGCGGTCAAGCCTGCTGACTGCGCTCAGGACGGCGCCGCCCGCCATTTCGCTGTTGCCGTTGAGCGCGCGGACGGCCCTTTTGACCGCCGTGCGGGTGCTGGAGCGGACGCGCCGGTTGACGATGCGGCGGCGCTCCTGGACTCTTGCTACTTTCTTCGCTGGCATGGGTGCTCCGTGAAACCTGTTCTTGTCGCTGGCGACCTATTATCGCTCACTGGGCCGGGTTTGGCCAGAGGCGGGGAAGCCTAGCTCCCCAGCAGCCGGTCCACCGCGAGCGTGACGCCGGATGCCACGCCAACGCTTGCCAGCACCGTTGCCATGCCCCATCGCAGCAGCCGAATCTCCATCAGGTGGATCTCGGCTTTCAACTCCCCCTTCAATTCCGCCACGTCCGCCTTGCTGGCCAGGTGCTGGTATGCGCCCTCCAGGCGGCTGATGCGCTCAACTTCTGTAGTCATGTCCTGCCAGCGTCCCTGTATCAGTCTCGCCCAGACCGGCTTTGGGTGTCAACCATGGATTGGCTCTCGGCGGAACAAGGGGGCCAACCGGTCTGAATTCTGGCCGCCTTAATAGCCGGCTTACGAGTAACCCCAAGGCTCGATTTGGCCACCTTGGCCACCTTGATATGGGCGTTTCCAAGGCCGTGGCCTGCTTCCCGTATCAAGGGGGCAAGGGGGCCATCGAAAACAAAGTTTTGCAGCCGGAGCCATAGGCGCTGTCTATAGCTGCGGGGCAAGCTATAGACGCTGCCTATGGGTGCTGCCGGTGCGTTGGTCATGCAACCAGCGTACGCGGAGGTGGGCCGTTCGCGGAAGGGGCGCGTGTCGCACGAACAAACTCGCAGGGCTGGACAGGATGCACGGGATAGGGCGGGCAGGGAAAGATGACGGGGGTCAGCCGCCCGTGAGGAACGTGCCCCAGCCTCGCGCGTTGGCGACGGCTCGCAGGTAGAGGAAGAACGCCGGGAGCCAAATCAGGTCGTTCCCGATGAGGATCAGCCCGAAGCGGCCCGGCAGCTCGCCCGCCAGGTAAGCGATCACGAATCCGATGGGTCCGAGCACCTTCCCCGCAGTGGCGATAAGCACGAGGTGCGGGTGCCGCTCAGGGTTGCGCGCGACCCACCAGAACGCGGGCGCGTAGACGAGCAGGAACATCCCGACGACTCGCCAGAGCGAAGGCAGGGCAGGCGGCTCCATGCCGAGGAGCTCGAACCAGGCATCGGGGAAGAGGATGGTCGTGATGCCCCAAGCCGCGTTGTAGGCGGCGGCCGCGTAGAACCAGGGCCGGTACACCGCGAGGGAGCGTTCGTTGCCCGGTGTGTCGCTCATGCTTCAGCGCTCCAGTCCCCGTTTCCCCACCGGTTCACCCTCACCCTGGCCCTCTCCCCTCGAGGGAGAGGGGAGAAGCGTTCCGTGGTAAGCGACCAACAGTTGCCCGAAGGGCGTCTCAATGCGCACGTCCACGTCCATCGCGCCGGGGACGCTCGCGGAGCTGCGCTCCGTGCCCCACGTGCGGATCGCGAGCCAGCGCGGTACGGGCCATCGCCTCCCGAGGGCGCGGAGCAGCATCCTGCGCGACACGTGAGAGACGGAGTCTTCATCTGAGGAGACGCCAGCCAGGAAGAGCAACGGGCCGAACGTCTCGGCTAGCAGTCCGTTCTCGGCCCACTGCTCGGTGCGGAACCGCCACGCGCCGATGCGCCGGTCCCACTCCTCCCGCTCGCCCTCTCGACGCACGTGGAGTTCCACTGGCACGCGCCCCTCCGTCCGGGGCATCCGGAGCGCCCACCGGACGAGCCCTGCGCCGATGAAACGTCCCACAGTGATGTCCATCTCGCCGCTTGCAGTCAACTGCGCGTCGCTGCCGTGAACCCGCTTGAGCACGCCAGGCAGCGCGTGCCAGGCGTCGCCGAGGAGATGGGGATAGAGGCTCACAGTTTCTGTGGGAGTGTCGGTGGCCATGGGGCTATGGTAGCGGATGGGGGAGGGGACGGGCTGTACCATGGATGCGATACCGTGAAGGAGGCTCACATGGCGGGACATAGCAACTGGCAGGCCTTCTGGGTACATCACAATGCGCAGCAGCACCCGGCAGCCAATGTCAAGGCCGGCCATAAAGACACCAACGTGTGCTACCACTTCCGCACTCCCCGGCTGGCGTTGGGTCTCTACCTGAACGAAGGCGTAGAGGGCAAGAAGGTGATAGGGACATACCTGAGAGGGTTCAAAGGGGAAGACAAGAGCATCTCACGCCCGCGTTTGGGCCAGCACCAGCAACAGTTGATGGGAGCGCTGCGGCAGGCTGCTGCATCGAACAACGACGCGCCACCACGTCAGTACGACGACACGTACGGCGATGACTCGGTCTTTCACGAGATTGACATAGACAATGCGAAGAACTGGCAGCAGATGTCCGACTGGTTCGAGAACATGCGGCAGGTGTATATGGGTGTTCTGGGCGCTCCCAGTCTGCCTCAGGGCAGCGGCTTGAAGATGCGGTAGCGTCATCGTACCAGCACCCTTCGCACGGTTCTCTGCGCCGCGCGTCTGGATTCCCGCCTGCGCGGGAATGACGGATACGCGCAGGAACGAGACGGGCTTTATCTAACCAACAGCGAGATAGCCGCCCCGACGATGACGATCTCCACGATGTAGACGAACGCCTTGTCGGAGACGCGGTTGGTGATCATGCCGCCAACGTACGCGCCCACGACCATGATGAGACCGAGTGAGAAGGCGAGGATGAGGCTGCTCATGTCGAGCAGGGCGAACGAACCGTAGATGCCGATCTTGACGACGTTGATGATCGTCATTCCGGAGGCCATCGTGCCGACGAATGCGCCGCGCCGCAGTCCGTAGGCGAGGAAGAACGACGCGCCGAACGGTCCCGCGCCGCCGAAGAGCGCGGAGAGGAATCCCTGCCCCGCGCCGACGCCCGCGAACGCTCGCGGGTTCATCGGCATCCCGCGTCCCGCGACAGGGGAGTGGCGGTAGGCGACGATGAGCAACAGGAAGACGGCGAACCCCTTCTGCAGCAGGTCGGCAGGGAGGTTGGCGAACGCCGTCGCGCCGACGATGGACAAGGGGAACGCGCCGATGAAGAACCACTTGACCACGCTACGGTCGATAAGGTGGCGGTTCACCCATATGCGCGACCAGGTCTGCATCATCACGGCGACGGTGGCGATGGGTACAGCCTCCCGGATGCCGACGGCGAACGTGAGCGCCGGAATCATGATGATCGCGGAGCCGAGACCCGCGAGTCCGCCGATGACCGCGGAGAGGAATGCGATGACGCCGAGCGCGACGAATACGAGCGGGTCCACAGTGCTATCCCGTCGCCAGCAGGAGCAGGCCCGATACCACCATCAGGCCCTCCACTGCGTAGATGAACAGCTTCTCCGGCACGCGCTTGACGATGTGCGCGCCGGCGTACGCTCCCACCGCCATGATGAGGCCGATGCCGACGGCGATGAGGAACGTCTCCAGTGTGAACAGCGAGAAGCCGCCGTAGACCGCCGTTTTGACGATGCTGACGAGGAACGTGCCGACGGCGACGGTGCCCACGAAGGCGTTCTTCGTGAGGCCGTAGGCCATGAAGAAATGCGCGCCGAACGGGCCCGCGCCGCCGAAGAGGGCGGAGAAGAAGCCCTGCCCGATGCCGACGGGGAGGAAGGCGCGCAGGGGCACCGCACGGCCTGCAACGAGTGGTATGTGCCGGTAGACCACGAGCGCTAGCAGGAAGACACCGAGTCCCCTCGCGAGCAGGTCGGTGGGGACGTTCGCGAATACGACGCCTCCGAGCGCAGCGGCGGGCACCGCGCCGAGGCTGTACCAGCGGGCGACGCGCCAGTCCACGTAGTCCCAGTTCGCTATCGAACGCGAGAGGGTGTTGAGCAGCATGGCAACGGTGACGATGGGGACGGCGAGGCGTATGCCGAACGCGAAGATGAGGACGGGGATGGCGATGATGCTGGTGCTCATGCCCGTGACGCCGCCGATGACGGCGGCGACCAGCGACGTTGCGACGACCGCCGCAGCGACGAGCGGGCTTATCTCCGGCATCGGTGTGGCCTACAGTCGCTCGAGGATCATGTCGGTCATGTGCTGGGTGGTGGAGAACTCCGCGCCGGGAGGGGCGAGGTCAGCCGTGCGGTGGCCGTCGTTCAGGGCGCTCTCGACCGCGGCGTTGATGGCGGCGGCCTCCTCAGCGAGTCCGAACGAGTACTGCAGCATGAACGCGGAGCTGAGGATGGAGCCGACCGGGTTCGCCTTGCCCTGGCCGGCGATGTCCGGCGCGCTGCCGTGGCTCGGCTCGTATAGGCCCTTCACGCGCCGGGTCCTGCCCTTCGCGTCCTTGCCGGGGAGTCCGGCGAGGCTGGCGGACGGCAGCATGCCGAGCGACGCGGAGAGGACAGCGGCCTCGTCGGAGATGATGTCGCCGAACATGTTCTCCATCACCATGACGTCGAAGCTCGTGGGGCGCGTGATGAGGACCATCGCGCAGGAGTCGACCAGCTGGTGCTCCAGCTCGACGTCCGGGTAGTCCTTCGAGACCTCGATGGCGATCTCGCGCCAGAGGCGGGAGGACTGGAGGACGTTCGCCTTGTCGACGGAGGTGAGCTTCTTGCGGCGCGAGCGGGCGAGTTCGAAGCCGACGCGCAGGATGCGCTCGATCTCCTTCTCGGTGTAGAGGAGCGTGTCGACACCTTTGCGCCCGGCCTTCGTTTCCCAGCGCTTCTTGGGCGTGGCGTAATAGAGGCCGCCTGTGAGTTCGCGGAGGATGACCATGTCCGCGCCGCGCACGCGGTCGTCCTTGAGCGGGCTTGCGCCCTCCATCCCGGGGAAGACCTTGACGGGGCGGATGTTGGCGTAGAGGCCCAGCGCCTTGCGCAGGCCGAGGATGGCGGCCTCCGGGCGGACCGGCTCGTTGTCCCACTTCGGACCGCCGACTGCCCCGAAGAGCACGGCATTGGCGCCCTTCGCAGCGCGTACGGTCTCCTCGCGCAGGGGCGTGCCGTAGGCGTCGATCGCGCCGCCGCCGACCACGTCGGTCTGGTAGCGGAAGGTGTGCTTCCAGCGTGCGGCGACGGCGTCCAGCACCTGCTGCGATGCGCCGGTTACCTCAGGCCCGATGCCGTCGCCCGGCAGAACCATGATGTCGAAAGTGGCCATGTGCGTACCTCAGGATGCCGGAGTGTTCGCGGCAGAGTGGGGGCGGGGATCAGGCGTTGGCGCTCTCGAAGGCGTCTATCGCCGCCTCGTTCTGGAGGGTCAGGCCGATGTCGTCCAACCCCTGCACGAGGTTCTCCTTGCGGAAGGGGTCGATGTCGAACGATGCGGCGAGGCCGTGGCCGTCGGTCACCTGCTGCGCCTCGAGGTCAACGGTCAGCTCGTAGCCCTGGATCTCCTGGGCGCGGGCGATGATCGTGTCCACCTCGGCTGCGTCGAGCATGACCGGGAGCAGGCCGTTCTGGTAGCAGTTGTTGCGGAAGATGTCGCCGAAACTGGGCGCGATGACGACCCGGAAGCCGTACTGCTGGATGGCCCACGGCGCGTGCTCGCGGGACGAGCCGATGCCGAACTGCGGCCCGCTCACGAGGATGCTTCCGTCGGCATACTTCGGCTGGTTGAGGATGAAGCCGGGCTTGGGGGAGCCGTCCTCCTCGTAGCGCAGCTCGTAGAAGAGCAGTTCGCCGAACCCGACGCGGTCTATCTTCTTGAGGAAGCGCGCCGGGATGATCTGGTCTGTGTCCACGTTCGGCATGTCGTAGGGAACGACCTTGCCGGTGTGATTCGTGAAAGCGTCCATCCGTCTACTCCTGCGCCGGAACCGGGTCCGGTCTCTTTAGTTCAGTTCCCGCACGTCCACGAAGTGCCCCGCGATGGCGGCTGCCGCGGCCATCGACGGGCTGACGAGGTGCGTGCGCCCGCCGGGGCCCTGCCGCCCCTCGAAGTTGCGGTTGGAGGTCGAGGCGCTGCGCTCGCCGGGGGCGAGCCGGTCCGGGTTCATGGCAAGGCACATCGAGCATCCGGCGTCGCGCCACTCGAACCCTGCTTCAGTGAATACCTGGTCCAGTCCTTCCTCTTCCGCCTGCTGCTTCACCGCCCACGAGCCGGGAACGACGAGCGCGCGGACGCTGTCCGCCTTGCGCTTGCCCCGCGCCACGTCTGCTGCGGCGCGCAGGTCCTCGATGCGGGAGTTGGTGCATGAGCCGATGAAGACCGTGTCTATGGCGATGTCCTGGATGCGCTCGCCGCCGCTCAGCCCCATGTACGCGAGCGCCTTCTCGACGGCGCCCTGCTCCTGCGACGACGCATACTCGTCCGGCGTCGGGACGCGCCCGCCCACGGGCAGGACCATCGCGGGGTTCGTGCCCCAAGTTACCTGGGGCTGCATGTCGGCGGCGTCCAGCGTGACGACGGTGTCGAACGTCGCTTCCGCGTCGGTGCGCAGTGCCTTCCAGCGCTCGACGGCAGCGTCCCAGTCCGCGCCTGCGGGGGCGTACTCGCGGCCCTGCAGGTAGGCGAACGTCTTCTCGTCCGGCGCGACCATGCCGGTGCGCGCGCCTGCCTCGATCGACATGTTGCAGACCGTCATGCGGCCTTCCATGGACATCTCGCGGAACACGGAGCCGGTGTACTCGATGGCGTGGCCGATGCCGCCGGACGTACCGATCCTGCCGATGATGGCGAGGATGACGTCCTTGGGCGTGACGCCGAAGCCGAGGGTCCCGTCCACGCGGATCTCCATCGTCTTGGGCTTCGCCTGCCAGATGCACTGTGTCGCCAGGACGTGCTCGACCTCCGACGTGCCGATGCCGAAGGCCATCGCGCCGACGGCGCCGTGCGTGGCTGTGTGGCTGTCGCCGCAGACGATGATCATGCCGGGCTGTGTGCGTCCCTGCTCCGGCCCGATGACGTGGACGATGCCCTGCTTCTCGCTGAACATGTCGTGGTATTCGAGGCCGAACTCGTCGGCGTTGCGCTGCATCGCCTCTAACTGCGCCTTCGACACCTCGTCGGCAAGGGGCTTGTCACGGTCGTTGGTGGGCACGTTGTGGTCGGCGACGGCAACGGTCTTGTCTAGCCTGCGGATGCGGCGGTTGTTGACTCGCAGGCCGTCGAACGCCTGGGGCGAGGTCACCTCATGGACGAGGTGCAGGTCGACATAGAGGAGGGAAGGCTTGCCCTCCTCCTCCCGCACGACGTGGGCGTCCCATATCTTCTCGAACATCGTCTTGGGGGCCATCTGATCCTCCGCTTTCTATTCAGGCGGCGAAATCGTCCAGGACCAGGTAGGGGAGTTCGCTGTTCCTGGCGAATGCGCGGTCGTTGCCGATGATGACGTCGCAGCGGTCCGCTGCCGCGGTCGCTGCGATGATAGCATCAGGCGCCTTCAAGTTGGTGCTGGCGCGCACCTGCGCCGCCGCCTGCGCGATGTCGCTGCTCACGGGCGTGACGTGCAGGTTGGGATGGAGGGCGAAGAACCTGCGTATGGAGAAGAGCAGCCCTTTGTCCCGGATCCGAAGCGGGCGCACGAGGGTCTCCATCTCCACGATGGAGGACACGAAGCCAACGGCTGCGCCGCTCACGAGGAGCGAGAACGCCTGCGCCGCATAGATGCCGTACGGGTAGAGGTCCTCCAGGTAGTAGATGACGGCGCTGGTGTCGAACGCTATCCGGGTCTTGCCCACCAAGGCGTCGCTCAAGACGGATGTCATCAGGCCGCCTTGAGCGACGCCGCGACCTCACCGTCCAGACGGTAGCGTTCAGGCTCCTCCTCTGCCGCGGGGATGCGGCGCACCCAGCGGCTGGACGTGAGCCTGTCCAGCGTTTGGGCGAGGGCCGCGGCAGGGTCGGCGTCCGCGTCGTGAACCGTGTCGGGTATGAGCCACTCCAGGTCCGGGTAGGTGGCCACGTGGTGCGGGCAGTCCATGAGGGTGTCGGCGACTGCCCGCACGCTGCCGTCCGTGGCGTAGAGGTCCTCGAACCGTTTGCACCACTCGCGCGGGTCCGTTTCGCTGATGTGTTCGGACATGGGCTCGTACCAGCTCTGACGCTCGCGCAGGATCATGCGGTCCACGCTCTCCCTGGCGCCGCCGTACGCTCCCGCCATGCTGCCCTGGAAATACTGTACCCAGTTCTCCGGCTCCTTGACGAGGACGATGTCCCCGTCTATGACGGCTGCGGCCATCCTGTCCCCGGCGCTGATGCCCACCTCCCGGAGGATGGCGACGGGGATGGTTATCTGGTTCTTGCTGCTGACGGTTATCGTGCGCATGGCGGGCCTCGGCTGCTTGGTTTTCCTTGCCAGTACGATAAATGGTAAAGCATACCAAGCAGCCGGTCAAACCCACCACAGGATGAGGACTGTGACGCTGTTAGACGGCTCCGGCGGCCTCCGGTGCACGCGAGGTGTCGCCCATCGCGATGAGGCGGTTGAGCGCGTTCATGTAGGCGCGGGCGCACGCAACGATGATGTCTGTGTCCGCACCGCGTCCGATGTACGGCTTGCCGTCCTGCTCGATGCGAATGCTCACCTCGCCGATAGCGTCGATGCCCTCCGTGACCGAGTTGATGCTGAACTCGGTCAGTTCGTTTGGCACGCCGACGATGCGGGTGATGGCCTGGTAGACGGCGTCGACCGGCCCGGTGCCTGTCGCCGCATCGGTGCGGACCGTCCCGTCTTCGAGGGAGAGCCGGACGGTCGCGGTGGGGATCTCGCCGGTGCCGCAGGTGACCTGCACGTGCTCCAGCGAATACGTTTCAGCGATAGCCGTGCGCTCGTTGCCCATCAGGGCGATGAGGTCACGGTCGGTCACTTCGCGCTTCTTGTCGGCGAGCTCCTTGAACGACTCGTGCACCTTGTCGAGCTCCTCGTTGGTGAGCACATAGCCCAACTCCTCCAGCCGCGAGCGCAGGCCGTGGCGTCCGCTCAGCTTGCCGAGCACCAATTCGCTCCGGGGTACGCCCACGTCCAGCGGGTTCAGGATCTCGTAGGTGGTACGCTCCTTCAGCACGCCGTCCTGGTGGATGCCGGAGGCGTGACGGAAAGCGTTGCGTCCTATGACCGCCTTGTTCGGCTGCACCGGGAAGCCGCTTACCTGGCTCACGAGGCGGCTGGTGTTGTACAGCTGCTTCGTGTCGATCTCCGTGTCGACCCCGAAGTAGTCGGAGCGCGTTCGGAGCGCCATGATGACTTCCTCGACCGCCGTGTTGCCTGCGCGCTCGCCTATGCCGTTGATGCAGCCCTCCACCTGGCGGGCCCCCGCCTTCACGGCGGAGAGGCTGTTGGCGACCGACATGCCGAGGTCGTCGTGGCAGTGCACGGAGATGCGGACGCTGTCGCCCAGCTCCGGCACCTCGGCGCGCAGGTAGGTGATGAGGTTGCCGAACTCCTCTGGCACTGCGTAGCCGACCGTGTCGGGGATGTTGATGGTCGTCGCGCCTGCGTCCACGGCGGCTCGCACGATGTGCGCGAGGAACTCGCGCTCCGTGCGGCTGGAGTCCATGGGGGAGAACTCGACGTCGTCCGTGTACTGGCGCGCCCGTGAGACGGCCTTCACCGCGATCTCCACCACCTCTTCCCGGTTCTTGCGAAGCTGGTGCTGGATGTGCTGGTCCGAAGAGGAGATGAACACGTGGATGCGCGGGCGCGCAGCATCCTTCAGCGCTTGCCCTGCCCGGTCCACCGCAGCCTCGTTCGCGTGGGCGAGCGCGGCGACGATGGGCTTCCGCACCTCGCGCGCGATCGTCTGCACCGCCTCGAAGTCGCCGGGTGAACTGACGGGGAAGCCCGCCTCGATGATGTCGACGTTCAGCCGCTCCAGTTGCCTGGCTATCTCCAGCTTCTCTTCCACCGTCATGCCCGCCCCGGCGGACTGCTCTCCGTCCCGGAGCGTGGTGTCGAAGATGAGCACTCTGTCTTCCATGTCATTCCTCCGCAAAGGGCCGCTCACGGCCTCCGGCTGGTGCTGACGGTTACTTCTTGCCCAGGAAGGTCATCATCCCCCGGAGCTCCGCTCCGACGGTCTCGATCTCGTGTTTGGCAGCAGCCTCCCGCATCGCCTTGAAGCGCGGCTGGCCTTCGTGGTTCTCGGCTATCCACTCGCGGGCGAACGAGCCGTCCTGTATCTCGTCGAGCACGCGCTTCATAGCGGCACGGGAGTGGTCGTCCACCACCCGCGAACCCCGGCTGTAGTCGCCGTACTCCGCCGTGTCGCTCACGGAGTAGCGCATGTACTTCATGCCGCCCTCGTAGAGCAGGTCGACGATGAGCTTCAGCTCGTGCATCACCTCGAAGTAGGCGATCTCCGGCTGGTAACCCGCCTCCACGAGCACCTCGAACGCATTCGTGATGAGGCTGGTGACGCCACCGCAGAGCACGGTCTGCTCGCCGAAGAGGTCGGTCTCCGTCTCTTCCTTGAACGTCGTCCCCACGATGCCGGCCCGGTCCGAGCCGATGCCTGCGCCATAGGCCAGCGCGTTCGCGAGCGCGTTGCCGGAGGCGTCCTGGTGGATCGCTACCAGCGACGGCACCCCCTGGCCCTCGACGAACACCTCGCGTACGCGGTGCCCCGGCGCCTTCGGAGCGATCATCGAGACGTCCACGTCGGCGGGAGGCTGGATCTCCCCGAAGTGGATGTTGAAGCCGTGCGCGAACATCAGCGTCTTGGAGCTATCCAGGTTCGGCTCGATGGACTCCGTGTAGATGCCGCGCTGTGCTGTGTCCGGCGCGAGCACCATGATGAAGTCGCTCTCCTTCGCGGTCTCCGCCGGAGTGGCGACCCGCAGCCCTTCCGCCTCTGCCTTCGCGCGGCTGGCGCTGGTCTCGGGCAGGCCCACCATCACGTTCACCCCGTTGTCGCGCAGGTTGAGCGCATGCGCATGCCCCTGGCTGCCATAGCCGATAACCCCGATGAGCTTGCCGCTCAACAGGCTGAGGTCGGCATCTTCCTTGTAGTACACCTTCGCCATCTCTCGTCTCCTCCTCTGGTTCTGTTTCATGTACGTCCCCGTGGGGGACGCGTCCTCAGGGGACGACTTCCGTGTCCGGCGCGCTCTCCGCAGCCTGGGAAGCCGTCTGCCTCGTGCCCGTGGCCGCGCCGCCGCGGGTCATCGCTATCCGTCCGGTCCGCATCGTTTCGCGGACACCGAACGGCTGGAGCAGCCTGATGAGCGCGTCTATCTTCTCCTCGTCTCCGGTCACCTCGATGATGACCGTGTCCTTGCCCACGTCCACGATGCCCGCGCGGAAGATGTCCACTATCTGCATGATCTCCGCGCGGTCGTCTTTGTTGGACTTCACCTTCAGCAGCGCCATCTCGCGCATGACGATGCTCTCCGCCGAGATGTTCGTCACCCGCACCACGTCTATCAGCTTGTAGAGCTGCTTCGTCACCTGCTCGACCACCCAGTCCCCGCCTTCCACGACGAACGTCATGCGGGAGAGGCCCGCCGTCTCGCTGTGGCCGACCGCAAGGCTGGAGATGTTGAACCCGCGCCGGGAAAAGAGCCCCGCGACGCGCGCCAGCACTCCCGGCCTGTCATGCACCAGCGCCGTGATGGTGTGGACGTGCCCGTTGAGGCTTACGTCAGCCATGACAGCGCTTCCTGCCCCGCGGGCGACTCGATCATCTCGAACACGCTCTCTCCCGCCGGAACGTGCGGGTACACGTTCTCCTCCGGCTCCACGTGGAAGTCGATGATGGCTGGCCCGTCCACCGCCGCCGCCTCTTCTATCGCCGACCGCACCTGCGGCTCGTCCGTCACGTGCTTCGCCCAGATGCCGTACGCCTCCGCGAGCTTCACGAAGTCCGGGTTGCCGGTGTAGCCGGACGCCACGCGCGAGCCGCCGTAGAACAGGTCCTGCAGTTGCCGCACGAGGCCGAGGTTATTGTTGTTCAGGATGGCGAACTTCACCGGCACGTTGTGCTCCACGATGGTCGCCAGCTCCGACATCGTCATCTGGAAGCCGCCGTCCCCGGCGATGCTCCACACCTGCCGGTTAGGCTGGGCGAACGCCGCGCCCATCGCTGCGGGCACCTCGAACCCCATCGTCCCCAGCCCGCCGGACGTGATCCAGGAGCCGGGCTCCTTGAACACGTAATGCTGGGCCGCCCACATCTGGTGTTGCCCCACGCCGGTGACGACGATCGCGCGTCCGTTCGTGGCCGCGCACAGTTCGCGCACGACGTGCTGAGGACGCAGCCCCTTGCCCTGGCCGGGGCGCAGCGGATGCTCGGCGCGGAGCGCCTCGATCTCCGCGATCCACTCGGGGCGGGAGACCTGCTCAACCTGCTTGGCGAGCGCATGCAGCACGCGCTTCGCGTCGCCGACGATCGGCACCGTGACGCGCACGTTCTTGCCCACCTCGGCGGGGTCGATGTCTATGTGGATGACCTTCGCGTTCGGCGCGAAGGCGCTCAGCCTGCCCGTGACCCGGTCGTCGAACCGCATCCCGACCCCGATGACGAGGTCCGCGCGGTCGATCGCCCAGTTGTTGTACGCCTGGCCGTGCATCCCCGGCATGCCCATGCTCAGGATGTGCTCACCGGAGAAACTGCCGATGCCGAGGAGCGTCGTGATGACCGGGATCTGGGCCTTTTCCGCTATCTCCCGCACCTCCGCGAACGCGCCCGAGATGATCGCGCCGTGCCCCACGAGCAGCAGGGGCCGCTGCGACCCTGCGATCAGCTGCGCGGCGAGCTTGACCATCCTCCCGTTCCCTTCCATCGTCGGCTTGTAGGAGGGCAGGTTGACGTGCTCCGGGTAGTCGAAGTCGGCGCTCTCGGTGAGCACGTCGCGCGGCAGGTCGATGAGCACCGGGCCGGGGCGGCCTGTGCGCGCGATGTGGAACGCCTCGCTGATGATGCGCGGGATGTCCGCCGTGTCCATCACGAGGTAGTTGTGCTTCGTGATGGGCAGTGTGATGCCGGTCGTGTCCGTCTCCTGGAAGGCGTCCCGCCCGATGGCGGCGCGCGGCACCTGCCCCGTTATCGCCACGACGGGGACGGAGTCCATCATCGCCGTCGCGAGCGGCGTGACGAGGTTCGTCGCCCCCGGCCCCGATGTGGCGACGGCAACGCCAACCTTGCCGGACGCGCGCGCGTAGCCGTCTGCCGCGTGGCCGGCGTTCTGCTCGTGCCGCACGAGGATGTGCCGCAGTTGCGGGTACTCCGGCAGCGTCTGGTAGAGCGGCAGTATCGCGCCGCCGGGGAGGCCGAACATGATGTCCGTTCCTTCCCGCACCAGGCTCTCACACACCATCTGCGCGCCTGTCAAACGCAAGATCGACTCACCTTTCCCTTTCGCTCATCGTTCCGCAACCGGAGCGGCCCTCGCGAGGTAAAAAAAGACCCGCCCCAATGAAGGGACGGGCCGTTAACCCGCGGTACCACCCTACTTCCCCGGACATGCACAATGCCGGGGCAGCTTTACCTGCGCGGTAACGGCGCGCTCCGCTGGCCCTACTTGTTCTGTTCAGGCCAGCCGCTCGGGGACGAGTTCAGGGGGTCTTGTCCATCGCCGGTCTTGCACCGAAACGACCGGCTCGCTGGGATGCGCTTGCCCCTTACTACTTCCCTTCGTTGCGGAAAACGAATATTAGAAGCTGGCACATGATAGTACAAAGTCTCACCTCGAGTCAACCGCGTGGCGCGGATGCCACGCTCACGCGCCGCAGGGCGCAAAACGATAGACTGTGCACATGATGGACCGACTGGAAAGCGCGCTGGCCCGCGCACGCAATCAGGGACGCATCGCTGTCGTACCGTACGTCACCGTCGGCTTCCCTTCGATAGAGGACACGCTCGCGATCGTCCCCGCCATCGAACGCGCGGGCGCCGACGCTATCGAACTCGGCGTGCCGTACAGCGATCCGCTCGCGGACGGCCCCACGGTACAGGCGGCGAGCTACCGCGCGCTCACCGGTGGCGTGGACAGCCGCACTTGCCTGGAGGTTGCGCGGAAGCTCCGTTCGGCGGGAGTGGCCGTGCCGCTGCTGTTCATGGGCTACTACAACCCCATCCTGCGTTACGGCATCGCCGCATACGCCGCCGACTGCGCGGAGGCCGGAGTGGACGCGCTCATCGTCCCGGACCTGCCCCCGGACGAGGCGGGTGAACTGCGCGCCGCGCTGGCGGAGCGGGGACTGGGCATCGTAAGCATGCTTGCCCCGACGAGCACGGAGGAGCGCATCGTGCTCGGCTGTGCAGACGCGCGGGGCTTCGTCTACTGCGTCAGCGTGACCGGCGTCACCGGCGCACGGAGGGACCTGCCGGACGACTTGCCGGAGTTCGTCGCGCGGGTGCGGCGGCACACGGACCTGCCTGTGGCCGTCGGGTTCGGCATTGCGGAGCGGCGGCACGTGGAGCGCGTGGGTCAGGTCGCCGACGTGGCTGTCGTTGGAAGCGCGCTCATCAACGTGATAGATTCCGCTCCGCCCGGCGAGGCGGCAACCCGTGCAGGCGCGTTCATTCGGGAACTTGCCGCTGCGGAGTGATTCGGCGCAGACGTGTGCGGCCGTGTCGTTCCCGCCTGGGGGAACAAGCGGAGATAACACCATGCAGACCCTTGGACTGCGCGGCGCGACGACCGCCGACGCCAACACGCCGGAGGCGATCCTCGACGCCACCGAGGAGCTGTTGCGCGAACTTGCGGCAGCCAATGACCTTGCCGAAGAGGATATCGGCGCGGTATTCTTTACCGTGACCGCAGACCTCACCGCGGAGTTCCCGGCCAAGGCGGCGCGCTTGCGGCTGGGCTGGCAGCAGACGGCGCTCATGGACAGTTGCGAGATTCCGGTGCTTGGCGCGCCGGAGTCCGTCATCCGGGTGCTCCTGCTCCTGAATACGGAGAAGCGGAAAGAGGACCTGCGCTACGTCTACCTGAAGGGCGCTCGCGATCTGCGGACGCCGGGTAGCGAATGAATCGCGGAGAGAGATGCGCACAACGCTCGTAGTCGAGCCTCGCATCCGTGGCGTCCGGACATCGGGTTGGACGCGACGGTTCCTCCTGTTTACGCGGCGGGGCGGCGTTAGCGACAGCTATCGCTAGGCCCCGCTTTGTTTTGCCGCCTTCCGCATTACCGGACATAAAGAAAGGGGATTGCGTTCATGGCGCGTTCCGTTACCGACCTGCATATCAAATCGATAGAAACGCTTGCGTCGCCGGAGGAACTCCAACGCAGGCTGCCGCTCACTCCCGCGATGGTGCAGTCCGTCGCCGAGGGGCGGGACCAGGTGCAGCGCATCCTGACCGGTGAGGACTCCCGGCTGCTCGTCATCGTCGGCCCGTGTTCCATCCACGACGAGAAAGGCGCACTCGAATACGCCGGCAGACTGAAGGAACTCGCTGACGGGATGAGCGACACACTCTTCATCGTCATGCGTGTCTATTTCGAGAAGCCGCGCACCAGCCTCGGCTGGAAGGGCCTCATCAACGACCCGAACCTGGACGGCTCGTTCGACATTTCCAGCGGCCTCTACCGCGCGCGCAGACTGCTCATGCAACTGGGGGAGATGGGCGTGCTCGCTGGGACCGAATTCCTGGACCCCATTACGCCCCAGTACCTCGCCGACCTCGTGACCTGGGCCGCCATCGGCGCCCGCACGACTGAGAGCCAGACCCACCGAGAGATGGCCAGCGGCCTCAGCATGCCCGTGGGCTTCAAGAACGGTACCGACGGCAACTCCCAGATCGCCATCGACGCGATGAAGACCGCTCGCGCGCCGCACGCTTTTCTCGGTATCGACCGGCAGGGCCGCACCTGTATCGTCAGCACGAACGGGAACCCGTACGGTCACCTCATCCTGCGCGGCGGCACCGCCGGCCCCAACTACACGGAGGCCAGCGTGCGGGACGTGCAGTCGAAGCTGGAGTCCGCGGGGCTGCCCCCGCGCATCATGGTGGACTGCTCCCACGCCAACTCCGAGAAGGACCATAACCGGCAGCCCATCGCCTTCCGGGACGTGGTGCGGCAGCGCCGCGACGGCAACGATCTCATCGTCGGCCTCATGGCGGAGAGCCACCTATTCGGCGGACGGCAGGACCTCGGCGACGACCCGTCGCAGCTCCAGTACGGCGTCTCCATCACGGACGCCTGCATGGACTGGGAGGAGACCGAGGCCATGCTCACCGCGGCGCATGAGGCGCTGATAGCCGAGCCCGTGGCCTGATCCTCTCTTGGAGCGCGCTCGTGCCCGACCTCTGTGAGGAGCTGACCGTACACCGGCCGGACCGGTCGACGGCTGTCGCGTTCGGCGTGTTCGACGGCGTCCACCTGGGCCACCGGCACGTGCTCTCCTCCGTGGTGAGATCGGCGGAACAGCGCGGACTCGCGCCCGTTGCGGTAACCCTCGCCAACCATCCGTTCTCCGTGCTCCGCCCGGACGTGGAAGTGCGGCTGCTGACGTCGCTAGGCGAGCGCCTCAGCTTGCTCGCGGACTCCGGCGTCGCAGCGGTCGTGCCCGTCACCTTCACGAAAGAGGTATCGCTGCTCACGCCGCGCGAGTTCATGACTGCCCTGCGCGACTGCCTGGGCATGGCCTACTTCGCCGCAGGCCCGGACGTCACCCTCGGACACAACCGGGAGGGCACGCTTCCCGTGCTCACCGCGCTGGGGGACGAAATCGGCTACACCATGGAGAGCGTGGAACAGCTCATGCTCGACGGCGAACCCGCTCGCAGCACCGCCATACGGCAGGCCCTGGACACGGGCGACGTCACACGAGCCGCGCGGATGCTGGGACGCCCGTTCACGCTGGACGGCCCCGTTGTCGAGGGCGAGCGCAGGGGCGGCGGGCTGCTCGGCTACCCGACGGCGAACGTTGGTGTGGGGCCGCAGCAGGCGATTCCGGCGGACGGTGTCTATGCCGCGTGGCTGCTGCACGGCCCGGACCGGCTGCCCGCTGCCGTCAGCATCGGCCACAAGCCCACATTCCACGAGGGCGGGCCCAGCGTCGTCGAAGCATTCATCCTCGATTTCGACGGCGACCTCTACGGCGAGCGGGTGAGGCTGGAGTTCGTCGAGCGCCTGCGCGGTCAGGAGAGGTTCGATGGCGCCGATGCGCTCGTCGCCGCCATGCGGGACGACGTCGCCCGCACGAGGCATATCCTTGCGCTGCCGCAGGAGGCGTCCTGACCATGCCACCGCTCGACCAGCAGACCATCGACCGCATCACGAAGCGCGGCGTCGCCCAGATCATCCCGGAGGACGAGTTCATCCGGCGTCTGCAGGAGGGCAAACCTCTCCGCCTCAAGATGGGGTTCGACCCCAGCAGGCCGGACCTGCATCTCGGCCACGTCGTCGGCCTTCGCAAATTGCGTCAGTTGCAGGACCTCGGCCACGAGCTCATCCTCATCGTCGGCGACTGGACCGCGCAGATCGGCGACCCGTCAGGCCAGTCCGACACGCGTACGATGCTCAGCGCCGAGGACGTGCGGGAGAACGCCGAGACCTACATGCGCCAGTTCTTCAAGGTAATGGACCCGAACAGGACGCGCGCCGTCTACCAGAGTGAGTGGTTCGGGAAATTCACGCTCACCGACGTCATACGCCTCACCGCCCACTTCACCGTCAACCAGTTCCTGCACCGCGACGACTTCGCGCAGCGCTACGCCGCCCAGCGCCCCATCGCCGTCACGGAGATGCTCTACCCGCTGCTGCAGGCCTACGACTCCGTCGCGATCGAGGCGGACGTGGAGTTCGGCGGCACCGACCAGCTCTTCAACCTGCTCGTGGGACGCGAGCTGCAGGAGAAGGTGGGGCAGCGGCCCCAGCTCGTCTTCACCATGCCCCTCCTCCCCGGCACGGACGGCGTCCGCAAGATGAGCAAGTCGCTCGACAACTATATCGCCCTCGATGACACGCCGCGCGACATGTTCGGCAAGGTCATGTCGCTGCCGGACGACCTCATCCCGCTCTACTTCGAGCTGCTGACTGACATCCCCGACGACGAACTCGACGCCATCCACGCCGCGATGACCCCCGATACGCGCAGCGCGGGTGAGGGTGGCCTGAACCCCATGGACCTCAAGAAGCGCCTAGGAGAGGAGCTCACCGCGACCTTCCACTCGCCGGAGGCGGCCGCTGCCGCCCGCGAGGAGTTCGAGCGGATATTCCAGCGTCGCGAGACGCCAGAGGACATCCCGGAGGTCGACGTCGACCTGACCGGCCCCGCCGTCATCTCCCACGACGCCGACGGCTTCGACGCCGACCTCTCACACCTGCTGCCAGCCCTCGGTATGGCCGCGAGCCGCAGCGAAGCGCGGCGTCTACTGCAGCAGAACGCGGTGCAGATAGACGGCGAACGCCCCGGTGGCGAGCGTGTGCGCATCCCCTATGGCGCGCTCGTCCGCGTCGGCAGCCGCCGCTTCGCCCGCGTCGTGCGGCGTTAGCGCAGCCTCGGACGCTGTACGGAGGCTCCCTACAGCGGGCCGAACCGCCGCACGACCAGCTTCCCGGTGACGATTGCCACGGCGAACCCCACCGCCAGTCCCGCCAGCAGGATACCCCACTGCTCCAGCCCCAACGGCACCGTGTCGAACGCCGCGCTGCCGATGGGCGTGTAGACGATGACCGCCTGCATGAACAGGCTGAAGCTCACCGCCGCCCACAGCCACTTGTTCGTGCAGATGGGCATCCCTTCCTGGACGCGGATGACCAGCAGCCGCAGGTACTCCTGCACGACGAAGCCGGTGAACGTCATCGTCCGGGCCGTCTCCAGGTCCCACAGGTTGAGCCCGATGAAGAATGTGGCCAGCAGGATGATCCGGGCTCCATTGATGCAACGTTGAGATCTCGTTGACGGGAGTCGCAAGCTTGTCGCTGCAGGCCTGCATCGTTTCGCCGGTTGACCTCCTGCCCGGCGCTTGGCACACTCGCTGATGCCGGTAGGCACGGCGATGGAGGCATCCGTTGAGAAGTCACGACGCATATGATCGAAGCCACAGCGTATGGCGCCCGCGGCGCAGCGGGGTGTGCTGATGCGCATCGGCGTTCCCGACCTCGTCTCGAACTCGTACTTCCCCGCCGTCGCCGCGGTCGATCTGGGCGCGTTCGAGGCCGAGGGTCTCGACGCCGACATCGAGCTCGTCTTCCCGGTCACTCGGGCGATGGAGATGCTCCGCGACGGCGAACTCGACTACGTGGCGGGCTCGGCGCACGCGGTGCTGACGGCGTTCCCCGGATGGGACGGCGCATCGCTGCTCGCTGCGCTCGCGCAGCACATGTACTGGTTCCTCGTGCTGAGGAGCGACCTCGGCGCACGGCGCGGCGAGATCGAAGCCGTGAAGGGCCTCCGCATCGGCGCTGCGCCTGGCCCCCGCGACGGCCTGGAGCAGATGCTCCGGGAGGCGGGCATCGACCCCGAGCGCGACGGCGTGGACATAGGCCCCGTACCGGGAGCGTCCGGCTCCGGGGTGTCCTTCGGGGTGCAGGCGGCGAGGGCGCTGGCCGAGGGCGTAATCGACGGCTTCTGGGCGAACGGCATGGGTACGGAGGTCGCCGTACGCTCCGGTGCGGGCAGCGTCGTGCTCGACGTGCGCCGCGGCGACGGCCCGCCGGCGGCCCGCGGCTACACGTTCCCTGCTTTCGTTGCCGCCGACCGCAGGATCGCGGAACAGCCGGAGGAAGTCGCCGCCGCGGTGCGCGCCATCGTTGCGGCGCAGGATATGCTCAAGGCGGACCCGTCGCGTGCAACGGAGGTCGGCGCAAAGCGGTTCCCCGCTCAAGAGGCCGGGCTCATCGCGGAGCTGATCGAGCGCGACATCCCGTACTACGCTCCGTCGATATCGGAAGAGGCGGTCGAGCAGATGAACGGGTTTGCGCAGCAGATGGGACTGCTGTCCGGCTCCGTGCCATATGAGCAGGTCGTGGCGACCGGATTCGCCGGGCTCTGGACGTCTTAAGGACTGTAAGAGAGGAGTGAGCGTGGCGAAACCTGAGTTGGAATTCTTCGACCCTTCCGGCATCCCGAGCGAGCCGATCCCCCCGGTGCAGGGCCTCAGTCAGCAGATACTCTCGCGTGACGAGGAGACCGGCGACTACACCCGCCTCCTGCGGTTCGAACCCGGCACGGACACCTCCCCAATGGGTCCCCAGGTCCACGACTTCTGGGAGGAGGTCTGGATCATCGAGGGCAGCATCCACGACATCCCGCTGGACAAGACGTTCACTGCGGGGATGTACGCCTGCCGCCCGCCCGGCATGCCGCACGGCCCCTGGATATCGCCGGACGGCTGCCGGACGTTCGAATTAAGACACTACGAGCGCTGAGAGACCTGGGAAGGAGACGCACTGACCGCCATGACAGCACCCAACCGGACGCTCACCTTCGATCATGCCGGGGCGGTGAAACGATTCACGGCCCGCAGGCTGCTTGCCGGGGGCTACACGGGCCGCGATCCGGCGGCCGTGGAGGAGCACATCGCGGAGCTCGCTGTTCTCGGCGTGCCGCGCCCCGACCACGTGCCGTGGGTATTCGTCGCGAACCCGGAGCTCCTCCGGATGGGCGGGACGGTTTGGGCGTACGACGGCACGTCGTCCGGCGAGGCTGAATATGTCCTGCTCATCGGCAGGGACGACATCTTCGTCTGTATCGGGAGCGACCACACCGACCGTGGTCTGGAAGGCCTCTCCATCGAGAAGTCCAAGCAGATCTATCCCAAGATCGTGAGCAGGCAGGTCTGGCGGCTCGACGAGCTCCTGCCCCGCTGGGACGACCTCCGCCTGCGGAGCCGGGTCGGCGAGAACGGCGAACTCACGGACTACCAGGACGGCACGTTCGCCCAGCTCATCCGGCCCGAGCGGCTGCTCGACCTCATCGGCCCGGATCCCGGCGCCGGTGCCGTCGTCTTCTCCGGCACGCTGCCCGTGCTTGGCGGCAACGTGCGTCCGGCCCCCCGCTTCGAGGCCGAACTCCTCGACACGGACGGGCGCTCGCTCGCCGCGCTCGGCTACGACATTGCCGTCCTGCAGCCGCAGGTGCAGCCCGACGAACGCTGACCGGCTATCCCCTCTCTCTACAAGGGGAGAGGGCTAGGGATAGTCTGAATAAGTCTGCCCCGTCGTTCCTGCGGAGGCAGGAACCTCGCAGCCTTCTCCTGTCATGCTGAGCGAAGCCGAAGCATCTCTCGGTGGACGTTCGCTTGTTCAGAGCATCCCTAGGGTGAGGGTACTGTGTGTGGGGCGGGGACGTGGTGGGGCAGCACCCATCCGCCGGGTCGTACGCGCAGAGCACGCCAACCTTCACACCTCGGCGAGCGCGTAGCTCGTGCTCCGTCCGCCCTCCGGGTTCCGCACGAGGATGCCGCGCTCCATCAGGTCCGCGATGTCCCGCAGGGCGGTGTCCTGTGAGCAGCGCATCATCCTCGCCCACTGGGACGTGGTGAGCTTGCCGCCGAAGTCGTCCAGCAGGTGATTGATGGCGGTCCGCTGGCGCTCGTTGATCGATATGCCCGCTATCCGCTCCCAGAACCGGGCCTTGGCCAGCACTGCCGTCAGGGTCGTCTCCGCTCCGTCTATCGCCCGGCCCAGGCAACCCACGAACCAGTGCATCCACTCGGATACGTCCACCGTCCCCTGCTGTGTCAGTTCCAGCATGTCGTAGTAGGCGGCGCGCTCCTTCCTGATCTGGGAAGACATGCTGTAGAAGCGCTGCGGGCTGCCCTCGGAGCGGGCGAGCGCCATGTCCGCTATCGCTCTGGCGATGCGCCCGTTGCCGTCGTCGAACGGGTGCACGGTGACGAACCAGAGATGGGCCAGCCCCGCCTTGAGCACCTCGTCTGTATCGGCGGGCGCGTTGAACCAGTCCAGGAATGCCTGCATCTCCTCGGCAACCCGCTTCTCGGAGGGCGCCTCGAAATGCACCCGTTCACGTCCGATGGCGCCGGAGACCACTTCCATGGGGCCCGTCCGCCAGCGGCCCACCTCGATCCGCCCCATGTTGTTCCGTCCCGTGGGGAAGAGGGCCGCATGCCAATCGAACAGCCGCTCCTCGGTCAGAGGTTGGTCGTAGTGCGCCGTCGCGTCCAGCATCAGCTCGACGATGCCTTCGACGTTGCGGTCCACGTGCAGCAGCCCGCCGGTGTCCATGCCGAGACGCCGGGCCACCGACGACCGCACCTGTTCGACGTCGAGCATCTCGCCCTCGATCTCGCTGCTCTTCACCACGTCCTCGGTTAGCGTGTCGAGCACGGCCTCCTGGCAGAGGTCAAAGCCGAGCGCTCCCATGCGGCCCACCAACCGGCCTTGCCGGTGCCTGGCTGCGGCAAGCTGCTCGACCAGCCCCTCCGGCTGCCACCGGAACTGAGGCCAGTCCGGCTCCTCGTGTATGTATGTTCTCCGCAGCATTTGCGGAGATTATAGCCCTAATCTCCGCATCCCGCAACTAATCGCCGTACAACATGCGGTGAATAACCTCCCTAATCACCGCATCGCGTCGCCCAGCCCTTGTGACATCTGCCCCTTACGCCGACGCTCACCTGAACGGTACGCTGATGATTGCCCGGCGCGAAGCCCACGAGGCGGCCCTGCCGGACCCGACAGAATCCGACACCTTGTGAGAAAACGACCGCCATCTCACTCCTGCTGGCCTCCTCTTCAGGAGTGAATAGGCTGTCGGATAGGTGTCGGATAGTGTCGGAATTCTGTTGGGAAACGTCGGAATACCTGTCGGATTGCTGTCGTGTTATGTCGGGCCCGCTGCACGCAGTCTGACCCTCCTGCGCTTGACGAATCGCGCGCTGCGAGCGAGAGTCCTACCACACAAGCCTGACAGGCTCGGAGGAGAACCATGGCGCAGCAGACAGATGTCGCAACACTCGAAAAGACCACCATAGACACGGACGCACGGGCCAAGCTGCTCCCGTACGACCAGTGGGTCGAATCGCTCGACCTTCCTGTCCACAAGGGTTACTTCGTGGAGGACGTCCGCAACCTGGAGGTTGCTCCGTGGCCGGAGATGGGCTGCAATGCCGCCATCATCCAGCTCGCCGGTATGGAGGGTGTCGCCGACGCGCGCATCACCGAGATCCCGCCGGGCGGCTCGACCTACCCCATGCGCTTCGCTCTCGACGAGGTCATCTATGTCGCGGACGGGCAGGGCCTCGCCACGGTGTGGGCGGAGGGCGTCGAGCGCAAGACGTTCGAATTCAGCCCGCGCAGCCTCTTCGTCATCCCGCGCGGTGCGGTCCGCCAGTTCGCGAACGCCCGTGGCGACCGTCCTGCGCGGCTCATCACCAACACGTACCTGCCCGTTGGCATGTCGCTTATTCCTGACCCCACCTACTTTTTCAACAGCACTTACGAGGACTCCAGCCTGTTGGAGGCCTCCGAGGACGAGTTGTACTCGGTTGCCAAACGCTCGCCGGGCGGCCGGGGCGCGAGCTGGTTCGGCAACTTCTTCACCGACCTTGCGGCGTGGAACGGCCTCGTTCCGCACCGCCAGCGCGGCGGCGGCGGACACGTCGTGGACATCCAATTCCCACACTCGGAGATGGGCGGGCACATGTCCGTCTTCCCGCCGGGCACCTACAAGAAGGCGCACCGTCACGGCCCCGGCGTCGTCATCATCATCCCCGCGGGCGAGGGCTACTCCATCATGTGGCCGGAGGGCCAGGAGAAGGTCATCGTTCCCTGGCACGAGTCCAGCATGTTCGTGCCCCCGAACCGCTGGTTCCATCAGCACTTCAACGTGAGCGTGGAGCCGGCGCGTTACCTCGCGCTCTCGCCGATCCGCCAGATGCGCGGTCTCAGCGACCGCATGAACCCGCTGCTGGACCAGGTGGAGTACCCGAACGAGGAGTCCTGGATCCACGAGATGTTCGAGGAGGAGCTCGGCAAGCGCGGCCTGGAGAGCCTCATGCCGGAAGGGGCGTACCAGGACCCCCACTACAAGTGGGAGTACGACTCCTCCGAGGAGCAGGGCGCCGTCCTCGACGCCACGGCAGGCCGGGGGCTGTAGAGAGGACTGGACACAACCAGCCACAGCTGTGACCGTTGGTCGTGGGCAATCGCTGGATGAACTGGTTGAGGCTGCCCATCAAGAACTATGGTAGAGCCGTCTGGTTCGGCAGCGTGGGTTGGTTGCTGAAGAATGGGGTAGAGGAAGGCCCTCCCGCCAGCCTAAGCTCGCACGGGCGCGGCCTGCGGGAGCGTCACGTTGCGCAGCGCAGCTCCGCGCAGCGCGATCATCACAACCACGATGAACATCAGCGCCCCCGCCCCTGCGACGGCGATCGGCGCTCCGGTGACCTGTGCGATGGCATTCATCGCCGCGCCGCCCACCGGGAGCAGTCCCCAGTGGACGCCGTGGAGCGCCATCACGCGCCCGCGCAGGCTGTCGTCCACAAGCGTCTGAAGGATCACCTGCCCCGTCGTGGTCTGCAGCACTCCCATGATTCCCGTGATGAACAGCAGCACGAGCGCCGCTGCGTACCACGGTGTCAGCGCGAACACGACGAGCATCACCCCGAACGACCCCGATGCTCCCACCAGCACACGGCCCGCGCCCCGCTTCCTGAAGTAGCGCGAGTAGGCGTACAACCCCGTCAGCGCTCCGGCGCCCGCCGACGAGTACATGAGCCCCAGCTCGCGCGGGCCTACCTCATAGACTTCCGCCTGGAATACCGGGAAGGTCAGCATGAATCCCTGTCCGAAGGCTGAGACCGCGAGCGCCAGCAGGACCAGAGGACGGAAGACCGGGTGAGACCACACGTAGGCCGCGCCTGCTTTCAGGTCGCCCAGCATCGTGCCGCGCCTTCCGCTCGCTCCCTGGTGAGGATGCACCAGCCGTATCGCCGCGGCCATCGCGGCGGCGCCCGCGGCAGCGGCGATGAAGCTGGGGCCCGCTCCGGCCGCCGCGATGACGAACCCCGCGATGGCCGGAGCGACGATGCGCGTCGACGACCAGGCCACCGATGTGAGCGGCACCGCTATCGGGATGAGCGACCGGTCCGGCAGCAGGCGCGGGAAGAGCGACGCCCGCGCCGGTTCGTCGAACGATTGCACCAACCCTATGACCAGCGCCGCTGCCGCCAGGTTCCATACTGCCGCGCGGTCAGTCAGCGTGAGCACGGCGAGCGTGACCAGCATGATGGCGGACGTCGTTTGGGCAGCGGTGATGAGCGTTCGCGGGTCGAACCGGTCGGCGAGTACGCCGCCCGCGATATTCACGAGGATGCGCGGCACGGCGGTCACCAAGTTGATGAAGCCGAGCGCCAGCGGCGACTGGGTGAGGTCGAACGCCAGCCACCCCAGGGTGATGATGGTCATCTGCTGGCCGGTCACCTGTGCGACCAGCCCCAGCCAGAAGAACCGGAAGTCCCGGTAGCGCAGCGCCGCGAAGAACTCGATGAGCCCGCCGAACAGCCTCACGGCTCACCCGGTGTCTCACTCTGCTCAGCCGCTGTTTCCTGCGCAACCGCGGGCACTGGTACGCCCAGTTGCCCCCGGAAGAACGCGAACGTCCGCTCCAGCGACTCTGTCGCCGCTTTCTCGCGCTGCGCCGAAGAGTCCTGGTTCGGGTTCAGGAACGAGTGCCCCACGCCCTCGTACATGAACAACTCGTACTGCTTCTCGTATCGGTCGAGCGCGGCGCGGAACGCCTCGATCTCCTCGATGGGCGTCGTGTGGTCGTGCGTGCCGTAGTGGCACATCATCGGCACGCGGATGTTCTCGAGTTCTTCTGGGTCGGGAAAGAGGCTGTGGTAGTAGACGACCCCTGCGCCGAAGGTACTTGTGCGCGCCAGCGACAGCAGGACGAGCCCGCCGCCCAAGCAGAACCCCACTATGCCCACAGGCGCGTCGTCTGCCGTCCACGGCAGGGAGCGCACGAAGTCCGCCCCTGCGCTCAGGTTCTCCACCGTCCGTTGCACGTCCAGAGAGTTTTTATAGAGCAGCTGCGTGGCGTGCCCCTGCGGCAGTACGCCGCCGAAGAGGTCAGGGGAGAGAGCGACGAACCCGGCGCGCGCGAACGTCCGCGTGATCTCGCGCTGAAACCAGTTGAGCCCGCCCATGCCAGAGACCACCACGAGCCCCGGATACGGACCCCTGTCCGCCGGCCGCCCGATGTATCCGTCCACGAACCCGTTGGGGCCGTCGAATCCCGCGTGCAGTGAGACGATCCGGTGCGCCATGTCCCACCTCCTGCCGCCGTGCATCATAGGGCGGGTCACCTACCGGGACAACTCCAGTGAGCTCGGTTGCCTTATCCACCATCTCCTCTTCCTCCACTGGTGGCGACAATTGCCCGAGCGTGTCGTCGCCCCAGCAGACAGGCGTCCCGTCCGCCTGGAGCGCGCAGGTGTGCTTCTCTCCCGCGCCTATCGCCACGAACGTTGCATCGGTGGGAGGCGTGGACTGGCCTTCGTCGTCCTCACCCCAGCAGGCTGGCGTACCGTCGGATGTCAACGCACAGGAGTGCCGTCGTCCGCATGAGAGCGACACGAATGTCTGGCCTGCGGGAAGGCCGGATACCTGGTCCTTGTTGTCCAGCCCCCAGCAGGCGATGGATCCGTCCGTCTTGATCCCGCATGTGTGTAGGTAGCCAGAGCTGATCTCTGTAAAGGTAGTGTCCGCTGGGGGTGATACCTGGCCGTGATCGTTGTCCACACCTCCCCAGCAGACAGCGGTGCCAGTGGAAGTGAGGGCGCAGGTGTGCGCCTCTCCTGCGCTGATCGCCGTGAATGTCGAGTCTGCTGGCGGCGACGATTGGTCCTTCTCATCGTTGCCCCAACAGATGGGCGTGCCATCGGTCTCAAGTGCGCACGTGTGGAGATAGCCCGCACTGATCGCGGTGAACGTCTTGTCCTGCGGAGGGGAGGTCCGACCGTAGTCCCCTTCTCCCCAGCAGACCGCTGAGCCATCGGCGTTCAACCCACATGTGTGTCCCGAAGCGACGCTGATGGTGGTCAACGCCGTGTTCCCTGGGGGCGACGCCTGCCCATTCGCGTTGTATCCCCAACAAACGGGTGTGCCGTCAGGCTTGAGTGCGCATGAGTGAGCTGCGCCCGCTCCTACAGTCTCTTGGAATGTCCCTGGGGTCGGAATTGGCGTAGCGGTGTTTGTAGGCGTAGGAGTCGGCGTAGGGGTATTCGTAGGAGTAGGAGTCGGCGTAGGGGTATTCGTGGGCGTAGGAGTCGGCGTAGGGGTATTCGTAGGAGTAGGAGTCGGCGTAGGGGTATTCGTGGGAGTAGGAGTCGGCGTAGGGGTATTCGTAGGAGTAGGAGTCGGCGTAGGGGTATTCGTGGGCGTAGGAGTCGGCGTAGGGGTATTCGTAGGAGTAGGAGTCGGCGTAGGGGTATTCGTGGGCGTAGGAGTCGGCGTAGGGGTATTCGTAGGCGTGGGAGTCGGCGTAGGGGTATTCGTGGGCGCAGGAGTCGGCGTAGGGGTATTCGTAGGCGTGGGAGTCGGCGTAGGGGTATTCGTAGGAGTAGGAGTCGGCGTAGGGGTATTCGTGGGCGTAGGAGTCGGCGTAGGGGTATTCGTAGGAGTAGGAGTCGGCGTAGGGGTATTCGTGGGCGTGGGCGTCAGCGTGGGAGTGGGAGTAGGAGTCGGTGTAGGGGTATTCGTGGGCGTGGGCTCGAGGGCGGGTGGCGAGGACCTCCCGTCCGACGCGTCTCCCCAACAGATAGGAGTGCCGTCTGGTTTCAATGCACAGGTGTGGGTCTCCCCTGCGCTTATTGCCACGGACAGCGCACCTTCCGGTGGCGAGGACTGCCCGTGCGTATCCGAACCCCAGCACACCGGCTCTCCGTCCGTCGTGAGCGCACACGTATGCCTTCGACCGCCGGAGATTGCCTTGAATGTCCTGTCCTGCGGCGCGGTTGCCTGGCCTAGATCGTTCCGGCCCCAGCAGACCGCAGAACCCTCGGCCAGGATGGCGCAGGTATGCAGGTAACCTGCGCTGATGGAGATGAAGGCTGCGTTCGCCGGAGGCGACAACTGTCCGGCGGTGTTGCTTCCCCAACAAACAGGCGTCCCGTCTGCTCTCAATGCACAGGTGTGCTCTTCGCCGGCGCTTATCGCTGCGAAGCCCTTCCCTTCGGGAGGCGACGACTGCTGCTTGTCGTTGTCGCCCCAGCACACGGGCGTACCGTCGCTCTCCAGAGCGCACGTGTGGAGGTATCCGGCGCTGATGGAGTTAAATATTTTCCCCGTTGGAGGGGATGCCTGGCCATTGTCGTCTTCACCCCAGCACACGGGCGAACCGCTTGCTTCGAGGCCACAGGTATGGCCTCCGCCAAGGCTGAGTGCGATGAACGTGAGGCCTGGAGGAGGAGACGATTGTCCCTTGTCGTCGTTCCCCCAACAGATGGGCCAATCGTCGGAGCGGAGCACGCATGAATGGAGTCCACCCGCTCCGATGGGGCCGCGAAGCGTTGCCTGAGGCGGGGCAGTGGGTGCCAGCGTTGGTGTAAGAGTAGGAGATGGCGTTGGTGTGGGTGTGGGGGATGAAGTGGGGGTTGGAGAGGGGGTCGGCGTTGGCGTGACAGTCGGAGGAGTCGCGGAGTCCGGCTCCCGGGATGAAGGAGGAGTCGGAGACGGGGTAGGTGTTGGAGTGGGCGCAAGCGTCGGAGTAGGCGTTGGAGTAGGAGTGGTCGTCGGGGTAGGTGTTGGAGTGGGTGCAAGCGTCGGAGTAGGCGTTGGGGGTGAAGGCGTTGGTGTAGGAGTGGGAGTTGGAGTTGGAGTTGGGCCGGGAATCAGTACGGGGACCGGGAATGGCGTGGGTGGCGGCGGCTGGGTCGGAGTCGGAGATGGCGTAAGTGTTGGAATAGAGGTGGGCGTGGGCGTTGGTGTGCGGGTGGCCGTGGAGGAAGGGGTTGCTGTTGGAGTATTCGTGGGTGTCGGTGTTGGTCTGGAATCCAGTCCTAAGGGCGATGCGGATGCCTCGTCGCACGCGCACAGGAGGACGGCCAAACCGAAGCACAGCGGGACAAGCGATGCTGAGAGGCGTGATGCCAAGTTGCACACAGCGGTGGGCGGATGCTGCGTCCGCCTGAGCAATGATGACATGGTAGGTGTGTATTAGCATATCTACACATTTTATTCAATAGAACGTGTCATGTTCTTAGCCTGTGAGCTTCAACGCACGATAGAGATGAGCTATAAGTCGCCACGCGGGGCCGGAAACCACAGTGTCGGAGCTCATGCGCGGGTCCTGTCCCAGGCTCTTCGGAGCCGGCTGGCATGCCAATAGCGTCGCGGAGCGCTGATATACTCCCGGAAACTCGCGGGAGAGGGCAGGAGTGAGGATGAGCGTGGTCCAGATAGCAGGGTCGCGCCCGGGAGCGGGCGCCACGACGGTCGTGTGCGGGCTAGCCTCGCTGCTGCGCGCGCAGGGGAAGCGGGTCTCGCTTGTGAAGCCGCTCTCATCTCCCGGCGATGCCGACCCCGCTTTCCTCGCCTCGCTTGGCGGTTCTGCGGAGACGGTAACAGTCGAGGAATCTCCCTCCCCGGAGCAAGTGGCGCAGGCCGCGAGGATTGTACAGAGCGCTGCCGCGAGCGCGGACGTAGTGCTGGTGGATGGCCCCCCGCTCGCTGGGCTTGGAGGGGAGCTGGCCAGCCGTACCGGCGCACTGGTGGTAGGGGTACTCGAGTACGATCGTTCGCTCGGCGCGGAAGCATGTGGAGCGTGGAGTGAAGCGTTCGGAGCATCGCTGGCATGGTGCATCGTGAACAGGCGCACCCGCTATGCGGAGCATGACGCCTCGACACGGCTCGTCGCCGAGCTTGCGGAGGCGGGGCTGCCGGTGCTCGGTGTGTTGCCCGAGGAACGTCTGCTGCTGGCGCCCACGGTGCAGCAGACCGTGGACCATCTGGGCGGCACGTACTTCACAGGTGAGGACGTCGGCGGCGAACTGATCGAGCACTTCCTCATCGGCGGTCTCATCACGGAATGGGGCGGCAACTACTTCGGGCGGCTGCCGAACCAGGCTGTCGTCGTGCGCGGTGGACGGATAGACATTCAGATGAGCGCACTCAACTTTCCCCTGAACGCGCTCTTCCTGACCGGATGCGAGACGCCGTCACAGTACGTATACCAGCGCGCTGAAGAGCTGGACGTGCCGCTGATAGCGGTGGGGCGCAACACCCACGAGGCCGCAGCGGCGCTCGAGACCCTGCACGATGCGGTGAGCATCCACCACGCTGCCAAGGCCGAGCGCGCCGGAGCGATGGCGCGGGAATGTGTGGACGCGTCCGCCTTAAGCGCGGCGTTGGAGGGCTAGCGCGTGGCGCTGATCGGCGTGACGACATCGAACGGCAGCGGCGCGAGCAGGTACGTTGCGTCGCTCGAATCGCGCGGGGCGCGAACACGGGTGCTCACGCCGGAGCGCTTCACGTCGCTAAGAGAGGCGATGGACGGCGTGTCCGGCCTGCTGCTGACCGGCGGCGGGGACGTGTCCCCCGCTCTCTACGGGGAGACGTCCGAGCCGGGCGGAGCGCAGGGCATCGAGCCGGAGCGCGACGAGATGGAGATGGCGCTGTTCCGCTACGCTATAGAGGAAGAGATGCCCACGCTGGGGATATGCAGGGGTATGCAGCTCGTCAACGTGGCGATGGGCGGTAGGCTCATCCAGGACCTGCCGGGTCACACGCTGCCGGAGTTCAAGTCGGCGATACACCAGGTGTACGTGTCGCCGGGGAGCCGCCTCGGCGCGATCATCGGAGCGGGAGCGATATACCGCACGAACAGCCGTCACCACCAGGGGTTGAAGGAAGCGCAGCGCGCGCCGTCGCTGATGGCGTCGGCGTACCACCCGGAGGACGGTATCGTGGAGGCGCTGGAGAGCCCGGAACACCCGTGGCTCGTTGCGGTGCAGTGCCACCCCGAACGTGAGGACGAGGTGCCGAAGAGTTTCGGCAAGCTGTTCGAGTGGCTCGCCGGGTGGGCGGAGCGCTACGAAGTGGGAGATATGCCGCGATGAGACGCAGGAACGCTCAGCCACAGCAGCAGGTGGACGCCTCAGGCGAGTGCCGTCACCTCTACCTGACGCGGGACGCGACCTGCGTTCACTGCGGGTTGCAGTTCCGCCTGGCCTGGTCGTCCGAGCGGCGCGACCTCGTCCGGCCTACCACGCGCAACCTCATATTCGCGGTGCTGGCCGCGTTGCTGCTGGTGCCCGCACAGGCGTTTCCCATAGGCGGCTCGCCCATACTGGCGTCCGTGTTCCTGGTGCTGGCGGTGCTCTTCTTCACACGGACGCTCTTGGGTGGCTTCGAACTCTACGCGCGACACGGGTTCGTTCCCGGCAAGCTGGGGCCCATCGCCAGGCGGCACCCGCTCAATCCGCTGCCGCCCAAGCCGTACGTCACGGCGCTGGGGCGCGTTCGCTTCCCCATCGACCTGGCAACCTACCAGCAGTTCCAGGAGGGCGACACGCTGCTCATCGAGCACCTCCGGTGGTCGCGCCTGCCCGTGGCCGTCTACAAGGGCCATCCGGCTGGGTAGCGCTCGTGATTCACCGGCGAAACGGGTGTCACGGGGTTGTTGGGCAACGGGGTTGCGCCTGCTATAATGGCGCGACTATCTCGGCATATATTGGGAAGCGGCAGTCCTCCGCCCACCACATATAGTGGTTGTTCGGCGGCCACTCCCCGCATAGCGTGAAAAGGAGCGGCATGGTAACGGGGAACCGCGACAACGTCAGACCTGTACGCATAGAAGAGGAGATGCGCAGCGCGTACTTGGACTACGCGATGAGCGTCATCGTTTCCCGCGCGCTGCCCGACGTGCGCGATGGGCTGAAGCCCGTGCACCGGCGCATCCTCTATGCCATGCAGGGCATGGGGCTCCGCCCCGGCTACTCCCACAAGAAGAGCGCTGCTGTTGTTGGAGAAGTGCTCGGCAAGTACCACCCCCACGGCGACTCCCCTGTGTACGACGCCCTCGTCCGCATGGCGCAGGACTTCTCCATGCGGCACCCGCTCGTAGACGGCCAGGGCAACTTCGGCTCGGTAGACGATGACCCCCCCGCGGCGATGCGCTACACGGAAGCGCGACTCGCACCTATCGCCGAGCAGCTGCTCCAGGACATCGACCGGGACACCATCGACTTCGTCGACAACTACGACGGCTCCCAGCGAGAGCCGACCGTCCTCCCCGCCCGCCTGCCGAACCTGCTGGTCAACGGCGCTTCCGGCATCGCGGTAGGCATGGCCACGAACATCCCTCCGCACAACCTGCGCGAGGTCTGCGACGCGCTCGACCACCTGCTGGACAATCCCGATGCGACGCCCGAAGACTTGATGAACTTCGTGCAAGGGCCGGACTTCCCCACCGCTGCGACGATCATGGGACGGGAGGGCGTCCAGGAGGCGTACCAGACCGGTCATGGGCGCGTCATGGTGCGCGCGAAGGCGACGGTTGAGGACGCGGAGAAGGGCGCGCGCCAGCGCATCGTGGTCACGGAACTGCCGTACCAGGTCAACAAGGCCGCGCTCGTTGAGAAGATTGCCACGCTCGCCAAGGAGAAGAAGATAGACGGCATCTCCGAGGTGCGCGACGAGTCCGACCGCGAAGGCATGCGCATGGTGATCGAGCTGCAGCGCAACGCCGCCGCGGGCGTAGTGCTCAACAACCTCTACCAGCACACAGCCATGCAGAACGCATTCCATGTGAACATGGTCGCGCTGGTGGACGGCCAGCCGCGGGTATTGACCCTTCGCTCCGCGCTGAACCGCTTCATCGACTTCCGTAAGGAGGTCATCCGTCGCAGGGCAGAGTACGACCTGACTCGGGCTCGGGAGCGGGCGCACATCCTGGAAGGTCTGCGGATTGCCCTGGAGAACTTGGACGCAGTGATAGCGCTCATCCGCGCGTCTGCCGACGCCGAAGAGGCGCGCAACGGCCTGATGCAGCAATTCGGCCTGACGGAGGCACAGGCACAGGCGATCCTGGAGATGCAGCTGCGGCGTCTGGCCGCGCTGGAGCGCGAACGCATCGAGAACGAATACCAGGAGTTGATGAGGCGCATCGCGGAGCTGCAGGACCTGCTCTCCGACCCCTCCAAGGTGCTGGCCGTGATCAAGACGGAGACGGCCGAGTTGCGCAAGACCTTCGGCAACGACCGCCGCACTGCCATATCCGACGAGGAGGCGCGCGACCAGTCCCAGGAAGAGCTGACCCCTCATGCGGACGTCGTGATCACGCTCAGCGACCGTGGCTACATCAAGCGCCTGCCCATCTCGCTCTACCGCCTGCAGCGCCGTGGCGGCAAGGGGGTGCGTGGCCAGGAGCGGCGCGAGGGCGACGCCGTTCAGCAGCTGGTCGTCGCGGACACGCACGACTGGCTGCTCTTCTTTACGGACAAGGGCCGCGTCTACCGCAAGCGCGTCTTTGAAGTGGGTGAGGACTCGTCGCGCCAGACCCGCGGCACACCTATCCAGAACCTGCTGGAATCCATCAACCCCAACACGGAGACCGTCACCGCAGTTGTTGCCATCCCCGATCCGCTGGCCGACCTCTTCATCTTCATGGCCACGCGCAAGGGGAAGGTGAAGAAGATGCACCTGGACAAGTTCCAGAACATCCGCCGCGTGGGGCTCGCGGCATTCGACTTGGAATCGAACGACAGCCTGCTCACAGCGCGCCTCGCGGAAGAGGGCATGACCGCCGTGCTCATATCACGCAACGGCAAGGGCGTCCAGTTCAGCTTGGATGCGGTGACCGAGCGGCAGGGACGCAGCACCGGCGGCGTAGGCGGCATGCGCCTGCCGGATGACGACGAGCTTGTCGCGATGGAAGTTGTCACCCCGGACGCACGCCTCCTCATTGTGAGCGAGCGCGGGTACGGGAAGCGCACTGCGGTGGAGACGTTCCGCACCACGGGCCGGAACGCCCAGGGCGTCTACGCAATGAAGATAACGGAGAAGACCGGTCCCATCGCGGGCGCAGTCGTCACCGGCTCCGATGACGAGGAGATCATCGTCGGCTCCCGCAATGCCATGGTCTACCGCACGTCGCTCGCGGACATTCGCACGCTGGGCCGCATCACGCAGGGTGTGAAAGTGATGACCAAGCTCGCCGAGGACGACGTGGTCATCTCCATGAGCGCATTCCGCGAGCGTACCTGGGAGGACTTCGAGAGGCTGCCGAAGGTGCAGCCGAAGAAAGCGAGGCCCCAAAGCAACAATGGCCACGCGCCCACTGCCGACATGATCGGGGAAACGCTTGGCGCACAAGACGGACTCGACGCTGAGGACACTTCCGAACCCGAGGACACTGCCGACGCCGACGCTTCTGATGCTGAGGGTGCGCTCGACATCGTTGATGTGGACGAAGCCAGCGACGCTGAGGATGCAGACGATGACGCCGAGAGCGATGACACGCCCAGCGGCGCGGAACCGATTGCAGTTGCCGACGATGCTCCCGATGCGACCAAAGACGCGGACGCAGGCAAGGACGGCGGCGACATGACCGTCTCGATGTGGCACGCAATGCAGGCCCCCCTCTTCCCTGAGGCTGAGGAGACGGAAGAGGACGACGCTTAGCCCGGGCTCGTGGCATACCGCTACCGTGTTGGAGACGGCGCTGATGCCGGCATGGCAGGTACTATGCGAAAGCGAGGACCCTGGCCGGGTTGTTAACAGTTATCTCTCGAATGAGATCTTCCGAAACCCTTTGCGTAGCATCTTGGGAACGATGGTTTCGAGGATGTGGCCGTAGCCGTGCCCGCCGTATCGCACAAGTCGGTGTTTCGTGCAAATGTCGTGGCCAACGACGACCTTGTTGGAATAGCCGGCGTCGGCGATGCGCTTAAATGAAACCCAGCCTTTGAGCGTCGCTGGGCATGTCGATCTCGGCGAGAGGGTAGTACGACCCCTCATTGCCGAACAGGTCCCATTCAAGGTAACAGCCAGACGCGGCGATACTCAGAAGCGCGTCGAACTCAAACGCGGTCCGGTCCAGATGTCCCATGATCACCCGGGATAGGTCCGCGCCGCTGTTCACAAGTATCTCCAATATCTCCAGGGGCGCATCCGGATGTCGTCCCGGGTGGATCGATATCGCCGCACCCGTTTCACGCTGGGCGATGGCTGCCGCCGAGAGAGACTTGCGCTCGTTCGGGGCCAGAGGCCACGTGCAACCGATCTCCCCGATCATGCCCGCCTTTATGCCGCTGTCTTCAACGCCTTCAACGATATCGACGGTGATCTCTCGCGCCAGGTCCTCTGCGGTCCGTTCATCCATGTCTTCCGGATGGACAGCTGCCACGTAGTGGCCCGCACCCATGATGACGTGGACGCCCGACCCACGAGATATCTGAGCCAGCGCATGCGGGTTGCGCCCGATCCCCCTCGAGGTCGCGTCCACCATCGCGCCGCCGCCGGCTTCACTGAACTTTCTGACCTCTCCTATGGTTGTATCGAGGTCCATCAATTGCAGGTTGGAGCGGTTGCTGTAGTAGTTGCGGCGTATCCATCCGAGATTCTCCAGCGCTAGGCACGCATCCGCCAGTTCCGGACGTGGGGAGTCCTGGGCGGGGCGATACATGAATGAGAAGTCTATGTAGAGGTGTTCATGCGTCGTGGTGGCGCCCAGTTCCGATGGAGGTACTAGGCCCAGCACAGTCTGCACCAGGCCCTGATTTCGGCCTGATGGCATCGTCACGCTCCCTGCAATATGCTGGCGCGAGGGTGTAGCAGCCCCCTTTCGGGGACGCAAAACGGCGGCGGCTTACGTCCGAGGATGGGACGGTGGAGATAGTGCGGGAGATATGGACCAACGAGTACTTTTCTTACCATGGGACGAACTACAGTTTCCCTGCCGACGACACCGTCTTCTCCCATCCGCTGTATCCGTCGAACCCCGCCTGGCAGGACGGGGACAGGGTAACGAGACTTCGGGTGACGCCGAAGCCCTACCAGAAGCCGCATCCCCCACTGTGGATGACCGTCTCCACAGATCGTTCTGTAACAACTGCGGCCGAACTTGGGCTGAAAGCCTGCTACTGGCAACCCCGCTCTCAGGATCAGGCAGCGAATGGAACTCTACGCGCAGGTCAGGAGCGAGCGGGAGGGGAGACCCTTCAGTCTGGGAGAAGACCAAGCGGTCATGCGCTCCACGTATGTCGCCTCTTCGATGGAGGAGGCGCGCAGGGATGCCGAAGAAGGCATCATGTCCTCATTCATCTTCAACGGTCCCTTTCGCGGGAGGCAGGTTTTCACCAACCCGGACGAGGTCCTGGACCCCAGCGTGAACCTGGATTGGGACTTCCTGGAGCCACGCACCCTGCTTGTTGGCTCACCGGAGAACGTGGTGAGGAAAATCCAGGAGTTACAGGAGGTATGCAACCTGGGCTATCTGCTTGTCGAGTTCACGCATATGGGAATCCCGTTGGGTAAGACCCTGAAGAACCTGGAGACCTTTGCTGCAAAGGTGATGCCGCGATTCGTCAGCGACAGCTGAGTCTCGGAAAGAGGAGACTCTCGTCCCGCTCATGGCTCAGGCGCGACCGGCAGCGCCGCGCCGCCTGAGCGTGGGATTGCCTGTATAATCGCGGGGCAGCCGGAGACGGCGCGCCCCGCTTCCATGTCAGACGTACTCACCATCCGCGTTCCCGCGACCACAGCCAACCTCGGCCCGGGCTTCGATTGCCTGGGCATGGCGCTGTCGCTCTGGAACACGATGCGCGTGGGCTGGGCTGACAAACCCACGATCAGCCTGCATGGCCTGGGTGAGGAGCACCTGCGACGAGACCCCGGCAACCTCATGTACCGCTCCGCGGAGCGTGTGTTGATCGAGACGGGCAACGTCGGGCGCAACCTCTCCATAGAGGCATGGCAGGAGATACCGCTGAGCAGGGGGCTCGGCAGCAGCTCAGCCGCCATCGTGGGCGGCATCTACGCTGCGAATGCGCTGCTCGGCTACCCGCTTTCGCCGCACCGTCTTTTGGAGATCGCGACGGAGATCGAGGGGCATCCGGACAACGTCGCGCCTGCGCTCATGGGCGGCATGAGCATCGTCGTCGCGGACGGCGACACCGTACACGCGGTGCCCGTCCCGGTGCCGGACGACCTGCAGTGCGTCGTCTATATCCCGGACATGCCGATGGCGACGCACGAGGCGCGGAGCGTCCTGGGGCCCGAGGTCCCGCGCGCAGACGCAGTGTTCAATGCGGGGCGCACCGCACTGCTCGTCGCCAGCCTCGCGCTCGACAGGCCGGAGTACCTCCGTCTCGCGACGCAGGACCGGCTGCACCAGCCGCAGCGTCAGCAGGTATACCGTCAGATGAAGGTCATCTTCGACCACGCGCTGGCGGCGGGGGCGCGCGGCGTCTTCCTCTCCGGCGCGGGCTCGTCTGTGGTTGCATTCACGAAACAGGGTGAGAACCGGGCATTCACCATCGGATACGAGATGGCGGACGCCGGTGACAAGTCCGGCCTCACCGGCACTTTCCAGGTGCTGAAGCCCGCCGAGGGCGGCGCGGAAGTGATACCGCATCCAAAGGGATTGGAGTAGATGGCCGTCCTCGTGCAGAAATACGGCGGAACGTCCGTCGGCGACGCGGAGAAGATACGCCACGTGGCCGGACGCATCGCGGCAGCGCGGCGTGCGGGGCACAGCATCGCGGTCGTGGTTTCGGCGATGGGGGACACGACCGACCGGCTCATCGAGCTTGCGGAGTCCGTCAGCGCCTCGCCGGACCCGCGCGAACTGGACGTGCTGCTCTCCACGGGGGAGCTGGTCTCCTGCACCCTCGTCACGATGGCGCTCCGCGAACTCGGAGAAGAGGCCGTGAGCATGAGCGGAGCACAGGCGGGCATACGCACGGACACGACGCACGGCAGCGCCTCTATCGTGGAGTTCGACGCGGAGCGCGTGCAGCAGGCGCTGAACGCCGGGCGCATCGTCATCGTTGCGGGGTTCCAGGGCGTCACGCACGAGATGGACGTCACCACGCTGGGCCGCGGCGGGTCGGACACGACGGCGGTCGCGCTGGCCGCCGCGCTTGGCGCCGAGCGGTGCGAGGTGTACACGGACGTGGACGGCATCTACACCGCCGATCCGCGCATCGTGCCGAACGCCCGCAAGCTGTCGGAGATTGGGTACGAGGAGATGCTGGAGCTCGCGAGCTACGGCGCGAAGATGCACCCGCGCTCCATTGAGCTTGCGGCCTGGTACGACACGCCGGTGCTGGTAGCGTCGAGCGCGCGGGACGTGCCGGGCACGCTGATCCATGACGTTGCGCCAGCAGGAACTGGCGTGCCGGAAGGAGAAGGGATGGAAGTCGCCAACAAAGTGCGGGGAGTAACCTACGAGCGCGGAGTGGCGCGCATCACGCTGCGCGCCGTGCCGGACCGCCCCGGCATCGCTGCCGCAGTGTTCGAGCCGCTGGCGGAGTCCAACATCAGCGTGGACACCATCGTCCAGAACGCCAGCGCCGAGCGGCTGACCGACCTCTCATTTACGGTGGACCGCTCCGACCTGCGAGAGGCGCTGGCCGTGACCCAGGGAGTCGCGGGGAATATCGGGGCGGGTGAGTGCGTCTCGCACGATAACCTGGGCCAGGTGAGTATCGTCGGCACGGGCATGCAGAACGCGCCGGGCGTCGCTGCCGTCATGTTCTCCGCACTCGCGGAGGCAGGCGTGAACATCGAGATGATCACTACGTCGCAGATACGCATCACCTGCGTAGTGGACGAATCGCAGGTGGACGACGCCGTGCGGACACTGCACGACGCGTTCGGATTGAGTGAAGGGTGACGAGAGGGGCAGCGGAACAGCGGGTGGAGGGCTAGGCCGAGAGCATCCGCTTGTTCTGCATGGTGCGGAGGCAGCGTGTGCAGACGTTCATCCGCTTCGTCTTGCCGGCGATGGTGAGCATCGCCCGCTGGATGTTCGGGAAGAACCAGCGGTTCGTGTGCCGGTTGGAGTGGCTGACGTTCTTGCCCGCCCGGCGGCGAGCTCCGCATAGTTCACAGCTGGCCATGACGCTCTCTGTCGCCGGAGTCCCCGGCGGGGTTAGAATGCGCGCACTCTCAACGAGGCGCAGACGCATAGTCTAGCACGCTCTCGCGCCGCTGGCGAACCCATGAACGAACACGCCTACTCCACGTTCGACGCGCAGGACTTCCGGCAACTCGTCCTGTCCGGCGCGGCGTGCCTGGAGGTCAACGCTGACGCCATCAATGCCCTCAACGTCTTCCCGGTGCCGGACGGCGACACCGGTATCAACATGCTGCTCACGCTCCGCGCGGCAACCTCTGTTGAGATTACCGATCCGGCGTCGGCCACTGTGGCTGCGATGAGCAGCGCGATCGCGCGGGCGGCTTTGCTCGGCGCTCGCGGCAACAGCGGCGTCATCTTCTCCCAGTTCATGAAGGGACTCGCGAGCGGGCTGGCGGAGTGCGAACGCGCGGACGGCGCTGCATTCGCCGAGGCGTTGCAGGCAGCGGCGGACGCGGGCTACCAGGCGGTCGGCAACCCGGTTGAAGGCACGATGCTGAGCGTGATGCGCGCCGCGGCGGAGGCAGTCCACCCGCCGGATGGAACGGCGGATGCGCCGGAGGTGCTGCGCGCCGCCTACGAGGCAGCCGAGCGCGCGCTCGCGTACACGCCCGAGCAGTTGCCGGTGCTCAAGCAGGCGGGCGTCGTCGACGCGGGTGGTCAGGGCGTCGTTGCGTTCCTCGCGGGGATGGTCAACTTCGTGAGCGAGGAGCTGATAGTCCTGCGCATCACCGCGCCGGAGGGCGGGCTCGAAAGCGCCGCAGCGAACGTGAGCCACGAGTTCCTGGAACACACGGAAGAGGAGATGTACGGCTATTGCACGCAGTTCGTCGTGCAGGGCGAACGACTCGACCCGGACGAGGTTCGTGAGCGGGTGATGGCGATGGCGGCATCGACCGTCGTGGTCGGCGACGACCGCGTCGTGCGTATCCACGCGCACGCAGAAGACCCGGGTCCGCTGCTGAGTATGGGCGCAGCACTCGGCGCGCTCGACCAGATCAACATCCAGAACATGGACCTGCAGCATCAGGAGTTCATGTCGCTCCACGGCTATGGGGAGGAAGCGCCGGAGCAGGCGGAGGCGGTGGAACTCGCGGTCATCCCTGTCGCGCCGGGCGACGGCATCGCGCGCGTCTTCCGCAGTCTCGGCGCGGCGACGACGGTCTTCGGCGGGCAGACAATGAACCCGAGCGCGGCGGACATCATCGCCGCAGTGCAGAAGACGAAAGCCGCCTTCACCATCGTTCTGCCGAACAACAAGAACATCGTGCTCGCAGCGGAGCAGGCAGCGGAACTCTCTGACACGCCTATCGCTGTCGTGCCGTCCTGCAATGTTCCGCAGGGCATGGCAGCGATGCTGGCGTTCAATCCTGACCTGTCCGGTGAGGAGAACGCCGAGGCGATGCAGTGTGCACTGGACGAAGTGCGCTCTGGCGAGGTCACCACAGCAGTGCGCTCCACCACGATCGATGGGGTGGATGTCCAGGAGGGACAGGCCATAGCGATACTCGACGGCGCGCTCGCCGCCGCCGCCGCGACTCCCAACGACGCGCTCGTCGCGATGCTGGACGCTGCCGGACTGGAGAGCGGGGCTCTGGTAACGCTCTTCTACGGCGCGGGGTTGGCCCAGGAAACGGCAGAGGAAGCGGCAACCGGCATCGGCGCGCGCCTCGGCAGTATCGAAGTGGAAGTGCACGAAGGCGGACAGCCGCACTATCATTACCTCGTCTCCATCGAATAAACGGGAGACGGAAGGAGATCGGCATGGCGGTCAAAGTCGTAACGGACAGCGCTTCGGACATACCGGCAGAAGTCGCCGAGCAGCTGGGTATCTCTGTCGTGCCCTGCACGATCTTCTTCGGGGCCGACGCGTTCAAGGACGGGGTAGAGATAACCAAGGAAGAGTTCTTCCGGCGGCTCACAACCGGCAACATCATGCCCACCACGACACAGCCCTCGGTGGGGGACTTCCTGGAGGCCTACAAGCCGCTGGTGGAAGGGGGACATGAGATCGTATCGGTGCACGTCTCCGGCAAGTTGAGCGGAACGGTCAACTCGGCCCGCCTCGCAGCTGAAGAGTTGCCGGGCGCCACAGTAGAGATAGTGGATACGGAACTTGCATCGATGGGAGTCGCGCTTGCGGCCAAAGCTGCTGTGGACGCGGTCGCTGCCGGCGCGGACGCGACAGGGGCAGCGGAGGCCGCCCGCAAGGCGGCGGCCAACACGGAGGTGCTCTTCGTGCTCGATACGCTGGAGTTCCTGAAACGGGGCGGACGCATCGGGAGCGCACAGGCGCTGCTGGGCTCGCTGCTGTCCATGAAGCCGATACTGAAGCTGACCGACGGCGAAGTACACCCGCACGAGAAGGTGCGTACCAAGGGCAAGGCAGTGCTCCGCATGCGCGAGATCGCCGCGACGGGCGGTCCGTACCGCGAGGCAGCGGTCATGCACCGCGTCACGGACGAAGAAGCGGGATTGATGGCCGACCACCTTGCGCAATTCACGGCGAACCCGGTGATCAGCGGGTCGATCGGCGCATCGGTGGGTGCGCACACGGGGCCCGGCGTGGTCGGCTTCGCTGTCTGGAAAGAGGGGTAACGGCAGCGGACGCTACCCAGGCGTCCTGCTACCGCCACAACTCGAGGAGGCTCCATCTTCATGTCGAGGCTCGCAACCCAGAGCATGGTGTTCGAGGGCATCTACGACGTGCCTGAGGCGGCGCGGATTCTCAAGGCCGCGCAGGAGGCACACATCGTCTACTCTGTCTCTTCCCTCAAACTCATACGTTGGATACGCATGGGGATAGCCGGTCCCAACCTTACCGAGACCCACGGACGTGACCTGCTCATCGCCTTCAAGGACCTCGTCTCCCTCCGGATTGTCGCAGCATTGCGCGCTGCCGGAGTGTCGTTCGCTCGCGTCCGCACAGCCGAGCAGAACCTGCGGGAACTCACCGGCCACCCGCGCCCGTTCGCTACCGAATCGCTCTGGACGGATACATCAGACGTATTCGCTGATTTTCGTGGGATGCTCCTTGCGGCAAGCAGAAGCGGACAACTCGCGATGCGGCTCATGGAAAGACACCTTATCCCTGTCCACGGGCTCAGTTTCACCGACGGGGCTGCTTCGTCATGGACGCCTGCTCGTTTCGTCGTCATGCGCCCGGACATTCAGTTTGGAGCACCCTGTATAAGCGGCACTCGCATCCCAACCAGGGCGCTGTGGAACTCCTGGCGGGGAGGAGACTCGAAGGAACTGCTGAGCGCCAGTTACGACCTGCCTCTCGAGGAAATTCAAGCCGCCATCTCTTGGGAGGAGCGGTTACCTGCCTGACCAAACGCGCATCCTCATCGACGAATCGCTCAACCCACCGGTCGCCGATGCGCTCGCGGCGGTCGGTTTCAACGCAACGAATGTTCAACGCGTATTCGGGCGAGAAGGTGTGCAGGACGGCGAGATCATCGCATGGCTTGGTCAGTACCAGGGAGTGTGGGTGCATGCGGATGACAAAGCGAGAGTGCAGCACCGCAAGCAGATACTCACGTCTGGGATCTCTACGCTCTGGGTGCATCGTCCCAGGCGAGGGATGTCAGGTGTGAGTCAACTTCGCGCTGTTGCCTACGTCATTGAGGAGTTTCTGGCTAGGAAGAGTGCATTGAGACGGCCTGTGCATTGCACAGTCGTTGTTCAAGGCGCACAGCACCGTGAGAGCGTGCGCCTGGAACCCTACACACTCTAACCATTCAGGTCCTCCACCGCCGACTCGATGTGCGAGATGTGCGCCGGGCCGTCGGGTTGCAGGGTGATGGCTACGAGGTCCACGCGCCACGAGGCCCCGGCGAGCCCACGCTCAGCCAGGTATTCCTCCGCAGCATGGATAAGCCGCGCCTGCTTGCGAGGCGTCAGTGACTCCTCCGGTGTGCCGAAGGCCGTGCTGCGCTTCGTTCGCACCTCGACGAACACCCTCTCTTCGCCATCGCGCGCGATGAGGTCTACCTCGCCGAACCTCGTGCGGTAGTTCCTGTCCTCCACCATGAGGCCCAGCGATTCCAGGTGCGCCGCCGCTATCCGCTCGCCCTGCGTGCCGAGTTTGGAGCGTCCGCTAGGCATTTGAGAACAGCATCGGCTTGAACGGAGAGAACGTGAGCCGGTGCACCGCCGACGGCCCTTTCTCCGCAACCGCGGCGAGGTGCCGGGCCGACGCGTAGCCCTTGTGCGCGCCGAGGCCGTAGCCGGGATAGCGCCTGTCCAGCCGCCGCATGACGCTGTCCCGGTAGACCTTCGCCACGATTGAGGCGGCGGAGATGGCGGTGCAGAGCGCGTCGCCTTTCACGATGGCGGTGCACGGCTTGCGACGCCAGTCGAGCGGGAATGCATCCACGAGCACGTGGTCGGGAGGCTCGTCGAGGCAGTCAAGCGCGCGGCGCATCGCCATGCGGGAGGCGGGGGCGATGCCCTCACGGTCGATCTCGTGATTGCTCGCCTCGCCGATGCCGATGGCGACGGCGATCTCGCGTACGAGCCGGTCCGCGCGGCGCAACTCAGCGGGCCTGAGCGTCTTGCTGTCGCGCAGGAGCGGCAGGTCTTCGTGTTCGAAGCCGGTCAGATCGGGAAGGACGACGGCGCCTGCAACAACCGGCCCGGCTATGGGGCCGCGCCCCACCTCGTCAACTCCCGCGACGCGCGCGTAGCCTTCCAAGAGGAGGCGGTGCTCCTCGTTCTGTGTGGGGATCGGGTGTCCGCTCGTCGTTCGGCCTCAGACGGCAGCCGGTGCTTCGGCAGGGCCGTTGTTCCCTTCGATGGACGGCAGACCTGCTCCCGCTGGACCCTCAATGAACCCCCCGCCGAGCACGCGGTCGCCGTCGTAGAACACGGCGGCCTGGCCTGGGGTGATGGCCCGCTGCGGCTCGTCGAACCATAGCACTGCGCCGTCGTCGTCGTGCTGCAGGACGGCCGGGGTGGCACGGCCGTTGTAGCGGATCCGAGCTGAGACTCTCCGTCCGCCGGAGGGACGGGAGCCGGCGACATAGCGAACGTTCCCCACGCGCACCCCGCGCTGAAGCAGATCGCCGCTCCCACCGACAGTGATGCGCCGCGTCTCGGGGTCGACCGCGGTGACGAACACCTTCTCCCCGTCCGGCAGTCCGAGCGCCGACGGCGGGACGCCGATTCCGCGCCGTTGACCGACGGTGAAGAACTCGATGCCCGCGTGCTCTCCGACGATCCGCCCCGACGCATCCACAACCTCGCCCGGCTCCGGCGCGGACTCCCTCCGCATGAAACTGCGGTAGTCGCCGCTGGGGATGAAGCAGATCTCCTGGCTGTCCGCCTTGTCGGCGAGGTGAAAGCCGGCCTCTCTCGCCAGTGCGCGTATCTCGCCCTTGGTGTAGCCACCCACTGGAAGCAGCACACGCCCCAGCTGTTCCTGTCCCAGTCCGAACAGCACGTAGGACTGGTCCTTCGAGGCGTCCACGCCCTCGCGGAGCGTCCATGCGCCATCGGAAGAGTCGCGTTCGATACGGGCGTAGTGGCCAGTGGCAACGAAATCGGCGTCCATCATCGCGGCGCGCTGCATGAGGAAGTCGAACTTGATGCGGTCGTTGCAGGCGATGCAGGGATGGGGGGTGCGCCCGCGCTCGTATTCGCTAACGAAATAGGCGATGACGTGCTCTCGGAACTCGCGCCTCGCGTCCACGACGTAGTGCGGCACTCCCAGCGTCTGGCAGACGCGGCGGGCGTCCTCGATGTCCTGGATGGAGCAGCAGCCCTGGTGGTCCGGCGATACGTCGTCCTCGTCCGTCGACCAGAGCCGCATCGTGACGCCGATGACGTCGTATCCCTGCCGGCGCAGCAGATACGCGGCAACGGACGAATCGACGCCGCCCGACATCGCGGCGATGACCCGCTGCCCGTGCTCCGTTGTGCTGTGACGTCCGTCCATACTCTCTATGCTCGCAGCCATGATACCAACCTGCCCTGGCGCCCGTCGTTCCTGGGCGTGCGATGCGGGTGTGGGTAATACTCACATCGATGCACAGGATGGACAGGATGTTGGTGCAGCGCGCCGACCAAGATTCCAACCCTGGCCGTTTTTTGAAATCTTGGTCGCTCTCTTACGAGTGAATCGCATGCCCGAAATGAAATCTTGATCTCCTTGAATCGGGGTGTTTCGCAGGCCACGGCCTGCTTCCCGCGACCAAGGCACCAAGATTTCATCGATTTCAAAGTCTCGCGCCGGAGCCATAGGCCCTGTCTATATCTGGGCCTCGATATATAGGCGCGGTCTATAGGTCGTGCGAGCGCGACGGTCATGCAACCAGCGTAGCGGGGGGCGGGGCGACCGCGAAAGGGGCGGGTGTCAGGAATCTGACAGGGATGGACAACCGTCACCGCCGACCCCTCTCCCAGAGGGAGCGGGGAGCAGGCCGTCACTCCAGCGGAGGCTGGAGTCCAGAGGTGCGGTGGCAGGTCACGCGGTGCGGAGGGGGGTGGGAGGTGTGTCATGCCGAGCGAAGCCTCGTTCCCTGAAAACTGAACACGGAGTGCCTGACTCCTCTGCACGCTATAATGCCAACACGGAGGCACACGTGAGTACGACGAGTCGAGAACCTCTGCGACTGAAGTTCGTCGGAGCACTGGTGGAGCAGTTGGGAGCTCAGTTGTACCCGAGCGCTACGGCTGCCGTTGCTGAGCTCATCTCCAACGCGTGGGACGCCGACGCTCGCAACGTGTGGGTGACGATTCCGTTTGGCGAATCTTGGACCGCAGAGAACCAGATCGTGGTAATCGACGATGGGCACGGAATGACCAGAGACGAGGCACAGGAGAAGTACCTGGTGCTTGGCCGGAAGAGGAGGCTTGAGGATGGGGGCCAGACTCCGAATGGGCGGTTGGTCCACGGCCGCAAGGGCATCGGCAAGCTGGCCGCGTTCGGGACTGCTGAGGTGCTTGACTGCTACTCCATCAGGGAGGGGGAGGCGGTTTCTTTCCGTCTCGAATACGAGCGCATCCGCAAGTGGCCCCCCGGCGCTGACACCCCGCTTGATGAAGATGTGGATAGGGAACCTCTTCTCTCGCCCGCAGGCGAAGTGCTCGCAAGTGGCACTAGGGTGCGGTTGAGCAGCTTGCGCTTGCAACGCGCCGTATCCCAGGAACGCTTCGTTACGTCGATGTCCAGGCGGTTCGCAATCGACCAGACTGAGATGCGCATTTTCATCAATGGTACTCAATTGAAGCGGTTCGACATGGATTTAGAAATCCGATACCCCAGAGACGGAAAACCGAATGCCGTAGTTATTGAGCGGGACGGCTGGGGAAGGGAAACTCTGCCTAACGGAAAGGAAGTGCGCTGGTGGATTGGCTTTACCCCGAAACCTTTGGAAGCTGACTACCTCAAGGGTATCTCTATCTTGGCTCATCACGGAAAGATGCTCCAGAGGCCCTTCATGTTCGAGCGTTCCCGTGGGGTGCATGGCCAACTAGGCCAGGAGTATCTCGTCGGGGAAGTGATTGCTGATTGGCTAGACTTTGGCGTGGACATCGAGGATGATTTGGTCCAGACAAACCGCGACCAGTTGCAGTTGGAAGACGAGAGGGTACAAGATTTGCTTGAATGGGGCAGAAGAAGGCTGGATTGGGCGCTAGCTCAACGGCTTACACGGCGTCAGAAGAAGGCTGAAGATGCCCTCAACGAACCGGACATTGTTGAGTTGATCAAGGATTTCACTGATACTGAGCAACGGCATCTTGTTGAGATTGCGAAGAAGGCTTCTCTGATTGGCGACCCCGAACCATCCGAGGTACATGACTTCATGGTTGAAGTAGTCAATGGCTATAAAGACAAGGCTGTTCGAGAGTTGATGCAGCGAGTCCAAGTTGAGGACAAAGAATTCCAGACAAATTTCTGGGGACTTGTACGTGAATTTTCGCTGATAGATGCCAGGAAAAACTATAGCATCATCCAAGCCAGGCTAGGAACTATAGACCGTCTTGACGCAGCGATAAGTGCCGGAGCGAAAGAGGTGCCAGAGATACACCAAGTAATTAAAGAATTCCCTTGGATACTCGACCCTCGATGGAGCCTCTTAGGAGATGAAATAGACCCCACCACTTTGTCAGAACAACCGACGCCTACAATGGACGAGGAAACAAGAGAACGAATGGACTTCTTGTTCATTCTGAGGCCGAAAGAGCCTGCTCCCTTCGATCAGCTTCTTGTCGTCGAGATTAAGAAAGGCCGTAATTCCAAAGGCAGGGTACATCGCGTAAGCATGAATGAAGTCAATAAATTTCACTCCTATGTGCTTGGCGCTCGCGATTACTATGACAGGAACACCTACCCACCATTCGTAAGCGGCCTCATGATTGCTGACGGCTACACTGAGACGGCGGACAGAACGCGAAGGAGCCTCGAACAGGTTCGAGAGGTCAAACTGGCGTTCTCCACATGGGCGACAGTTATCGACAATACCCGGCGGTTGCACACGGGCTGGTTGGAGGTGACACAGAGGAAGGGGTCTTTTGCCGATACGCAGCGCGATGAGGCGTGAAGCGATGGCTATCAGAACGGACGTCATGGCCCCAGCCCAGCGCCAAAAGGCTATGGCGCACAACCGAGGTAGGACAAAGCCAGAGCGTGCGCTGGCATCGGGACTCTGGCGTAAGGGCATCCGTTACTTCACTCACCGAGGCTATCTGGCCGTCAGCCATAGGCGGCTGCAGGGGCAACCGGACATCGTTTTCCCTCGGAAGCGTCTTGTCGTGTTTGTGGACGGGTGTTTCTGGCACGGCTGTCCTGAGTGCGACAAGCGCCCTGAGCAGAGCGGCGAGTCCTGGGCGAACAAGATAAACGCCACGAGGCAGCGGGACCGGCGGGTCACGGCGGCACTGGAGAGCGAAGGATGGACGGTGCTTCGGGTTCCCGAACACTCGGTGCGCACTAAGGGGTCGCTCGCTCAAACTATTGACTCCCTTGCACAATTGATCCGGGCAACGATGCCGGAAACGCGCAAGGGCGAGTGGTAACGGCGATGACAGTGCAGGGAATTAAGCGCTTCGTCCTACAGGAGGAGAAGCCTGACATCTCCGCGCCCCTGACTGCGGTTTCGTTGTTCTCCGGCGGGGGCCTGAGCGACCTGGGGTACGAACTGGCGGGCTTCCGGTTCCTCGTTCAAGTGGAAGCGGACGAGCGCCGCGCAAAGATTGGTGCAGACAACTTCCCGGCTTCCACATGGATAACCGCGAACGTTCAGGACAGCACGGACGCGATCGTGCAAGCGTACCGCAAGGGGTCGGCGCGGAGGTTGGACCTACTGACCGCGACGCCGCCGTGTCAAGGCATGAGCAGTTCGAACCCTAGCAGAGGAAAGCGTCAGACTCCGCAGGCGCAAGCGCTGGAAGCGAAGAACCGGCTTATGCTGGAGTTGATTCCCATCGCTGAAGCGTTGAAACCACGAGTAATCGTCGCTGAGAACGTCCGGCAGATACTTACACTTGACGTCGAACACGAGGGCGAAAGGAAGAAAGTGGTAGACCTTCTCAGCGAGGGTCTTCCGCAGTACCAGGTGTTCTCAGGGGTGGTGAACGTGGCGGACTACGGGATTCCCCAGGTCCGTAAGCGCGCGCTGGTCATAGCAATCCACGAGGACGAACCAGGCCTCAAGCACCTCGCTGATGAACAGCCCTGGCCCCGCCCATGCCACGCCGAACAGCCGCTCGACGGAGTGCAGCCCTGGGTGAGTGTGCGGCAGTGGCTGAACGCGATGAAATACGAGTCACTTGACGCGAGCTGTGAGGAGAAGGCGGTTGGCAAACACCCCTTGCACTACGTACCGGCCTACGGTCCCGACCGTTATCAACAAGTGGGCCAGATACCACCCTACTCAGGGCGCAGCGCGTACGAGAACGACACTTGTCCTTCGTGCACTCGTGGCCCGATTGAGGCAGGTTTGATACGGTGCCCACATTGCGACGGGGTGATGCGCAACAGGCCATACGCTGAGAAGGACGGCCAGCCGTACCTAATCAAGGGCTTTCATTCAAGTTACCGGCGTATGAGTCCTGACCGGCCTGCCTACACCATAACGACCAACTCCAGCCACGTAGGCAGCGACTTCAAGATTCACCCGTGGGAGAACCGGGTGCTCAGTATCCTCGAGTGCGCCGACCTACAAACCGTCCCAAGGTTCTACGACTGGAAGAGAGCGGAAGACAACCGGACGCGTTACCTTATCCGCAACCTGGTCGGCGAGGCTCTGCCTCCCTACTTCACTTACCTGCACGGGCAGTACCTGGCTGCGCTCCTCGGCAACAAGGGAACTCCTGAACAACCCCCACTGCGTGCGCTGCCCGCGCACTCTGGATTCCCGCCGGTGCGGGAATGACGGGCTCCGCTCTGTTGTGGCTGCGAGGTTGCGCGCCAAAGCGCGGGCCTCCGCAGGAACGACGGGGACGCTCCACACCCCACGCCACCCCGCAGTACCCTCACCCTAGCCCTCTCCCCTTGTAGGGAGAGGGGATCGCACCCCGCGACACCACCCCCTAGACCCCGCCGGGCCCGTGCCTGCTACCATGCCTTGCGGCGTGTGTGCGCGTGTGTCCATGCGCGCGGCGGGAGGTTGCACCCCCATCCCAGGGCTGCGAGGTTCCTGCCTCCGCAGGAACGACGGAGCAAGCAGCAGGAGACGCATGGCGGACTGGAAGAACAAGCTCTACTTCGGCGACAACCTGGACATCCTGCGCGAGCACGTGCCGGATGAGAGCGTCGACCTGATCTACCTCGACCCGCCGTTCAACTCCAACGCCACGTACAACGTGCTGTTCAGGGAGGCGAGCGGCGAGGGCTCCGCCGCGCAGATCCACGCGTTCGACGACACCTGGCACTGGAACATCGAGTCCGAGCGCGCCTACCGGGAGGTCGTGCAGCACGGGCCGAAGAAGCTGGCCGACCTGCTGCAGGCGATGCGCTCGTTCCTCGGTCAGAACGACATGATGGCCTACCTGACGATGATGGCACAGCGCATGGTGGAGCTGCACCGCGTCCTCAAACCGACCGGCAGCATCTACCTCCACTGCGACCCCACTGCCAGCCACTACCTCAAGTTACTCATGGATGCGGTTTTCGGGGCGGCCAATTTCAAGACTGAAATCACATGGAAGCGCACCAGCGCGCATAGCGACACGAAGCAAGGCCGACGCCAGCACGGGCGCATTCATGACATCCTCCTCTTCTACACCAAGAGCGACGACTGGCAGTGGAGCCCCCTCTACACGCCGTACGAACGAGATTACGTTGACGAGTTCTACCGTCACAGCGAACCAAAGACTGGTCGTCGGTACAGCAGCGACAATCTGACTGCTGCCAAGCCCGGCGGCGATACTTCCTATGACTGGCGTATCAAGCGGCTCGGAGACGGGGAGTGGACAGCAGACCTCACTGGAGAGTGGGAAGCTCCAATAGAGGGGTGGGAATACAAAGGCGTCGGACCCTATCGTGGTCGATATTGGGCATTCTCACAGGACAACATGCGGGAGTTCGCCAAAGAAGGGCGACTTGTCTACTCCAAGGGAGGAACGCCGAGATACAAGCGTTACCTTGACGAAATGCCGGGCGTTCCTTTGCAGGACGTGTGGACAGATATTCCTCCCATCGGCTCCCGGGCGTTGGAACGTCTCGGATATCCCACGCAGAAGCCAGAGGCGCTGCTGGAGCGCATCATCAAGGCGAGCAGCAACGAGGGAGACGTGGTGCTCGACCCGTTCTGCGGTTGCGGCACGGCGGTCGCGGTCGCGGAGCGGCTGGGGCGGCGGTGGACTGGCATGGACGTCACGCACCTCGCGATCTCGCTGATGAAGAGCAGGCTGCACGACACGTTCGGGACGCAACTGTCGGAGTACGACGTGGTGGGCGTGCCGCAGGACATCGCCAGCGCCAAGGCGTTGGCGGAGGAGAGCGGGCACGACGGCCGCTACCAGTTCGAGTACTGGGCGCTGGGGCTGGTCGACGCGCGCCCCGGCAACAACCGGCGCAGGGGCGCGGACGCGGGCGTCGACGGCTACGTCAACTTCTTCGACGACGAGTCGGGCAAGGCGAAGACGGTGCTCGTACAGGTGAAGAGCGGCCACGTGCAACGGAACATCGTCGCGACGCTCAAGGGGGACATGGAACGGGAGCAGGCGGAGATGGGGTTGCTGGTGACGCTGGAGCCGCCGACCGGCCCGATGGTGCGGGAGGCGGCTGGCGCGGGGTTCTACGTGCCGGAACACTTCCCGGACCGCCAGTACCCGCGCGTGCAGATCGCGACCATCGAGGAGTTGCTGAACGGCAACGGGCCGGACGTGCCGCGCCTCGGCCTCGCGGACGCGCCGACGTTCCGCCGCGCCGCGCGCCACCGGCGCTCGGAGGGGCGGGCGGAGCGGATGCTGTAGGGGTGGTTCGACAGGCTCACCATGGGCGAGCGCCCGTACACCAGACACCCCACCACTGCCCCACCGGTTCACCCTCACCCTAACCCTCTCCCCTCAAGGGAGAGGGGATCAACCCGCCCCTCTGCACCCTGCCCCGCCCAATCACCCCCATCCTGGCCTTCCCCCATCAAGGGGGAAGGGACCTGGCCCCCGAGAGGATGCTGCGCGCTAAAGCGCGGGCTGCGCTCGGTATGACACGCCTCTCCTCCCCACGCCCCGCCCCAATCACCCCCATCCTTGTATGGTGATGGAAGGCGGGGCAGGCCGCCCCATCCTGGGTCCCAAAAGACCGCAGGTTAGCTTGACCGCCCCGCCCCCATTCACCCGCCCTACCGGCTGCCCGAACAGTTGCCTGAGCCAACGAGCTCGTATCACAAGGCTGGGCACGGCAGGGCGCAAGGAGGATACCGCATGGACTCGACCCTCTGCATCGGCATCGACGTCTCTCAGGACTGGCTCGACCTGACCGCTCACCCAGCCGGACAACCCCGGCGCTTCAAGACCACCCCTGACGGCCTCCGCTCTCTTGTCGAGCACTGCCGCGACGCTCAGCCCCGCTTGATCGCCTTCGAGGCCTCCGGCGGCTACGAACGCCCGCTCGCGGACACGCTCACTCAGGCCCAACTCCCCTTCGTCATCCTCAACCCCCGCAACGTCCGCTACCACGCCCGCTCCACCGGCATCCTGGCCAAGACGGACCGGATCGACGCTGCCGTCATCGCTCAGTTCGTCTACCGCAACGACATCCAGCCGAAGCCTGCGCCGTCGCCCGCGGAGCAGGCCGTGCGCGATCTGGCCACTCACCGCAACCAACTCGTCGATGCCCGGACGCGCGCGATGCACGAGGGCCGGCACTTCACAGGGACGAGCTCGGCCAGCACCCAGCGCCATATCGCCTTCCTCGAACGGGAGATTGCTGCCATGGAGCAGGAGCTGCGGGAGGTCATCGCCCAGGACGTCTTCTTGCGCGAGCGCGCGGAGCGGCTGCGGAGCGTTCCCGGCGTCGGGGAGACGCTGGCGGCGGTGCTGCTCGGGGCCATGCCGGAACTGGGGCGCCTGAACCGGGGCGCCGTCGGCAAGCTGGCAGGTCTGGCCCCGCACGCCCGCGACAGCGGGAAGCGCGAGGGGAAGCGCTTCTGCTGGGGCGGGCGTGCGAACGTGCGGAGGGCGCTCTACATGCCTATGCTCGCGGCCATCCAGCACAACCCCGTGATCCGTGCCTTCTACCAGCGGCTGGTTGGCCAGGGCAAACCGAAGAAGGTGGCGCTGGTAGCCTGCATGCGCAAGATGCTGACGATACTGAACGCCATCCTACGGGAGGGAACCACCTGGAACCCACACATCGCTTGACCCGCAATCACAGTTGCTAACCTTCCCCCATCAAGGGGGAAGGGATCAGGCAGGGCGCCCACAAGGGACGCCCAGCTCCCGGGCTGCGAGATTCCCGCTTTCGCGGGAATGGCCCAGGGCCTTGTCAGGCCGCGTAAGGGAATGAAAATGGGGAGGCGCGGACTCTCTCTGGCGAGCGTCTTGGGTACGCCGACGTTCCCCGAGAGATGTTTCGGCTCCGCCTCCGGCTCCGCTCAACATGACAACCGGGGGGCGAGGTTCCTGCTCTCCGCGCGCGCTGAAGCGCAGGAACGACAGGGCGCTATTTTCACAAGAATGACGGGGAACACCCTGAGAGATGCTTCGGCTCCGCTCAGCATGACAACATCCCACATCCTGCCCCGCCTCGCATGCGCTGGCCGGTCACTCTGGATTCCAGCCTCCGCTGGAATGACGAGGCTCCGCCCCTTTCACGGTCGCCGCCCGCGCCGCCTATAATCCCCCCGCATGGCAACGCGCGAAGGCACACCCCCGGACGCAGGCGCAGCGGCGCGCACAGCCGTGGACGCTGCGTCGGACAAGCAGGGTTCCAACATCGTGCTGCTCGACGTGCGGGGCGTCTCCGCGTTCACCGACTATATGATCGTGCTCACGGCGGGCAGCGTACGGCAATTGAACGCGCTCGCGGGCGACCTCATCGAAGCGGTGGAGAAGGCCGGCCCCTCGCTCCATCACCGCGAGGGCTCCGCGGAGTCCGGCTGGGTGCTGCTCGACTTTGGCGACGTAGTGGTGCACGTCTTCAGCGAGGAGCAGCGGGACTTCTACCGGCTGGAGCAGGTGTGGCGGGCAGGCAGGGAGCTCGTCAGGATTCAGTGACCCAGGGCTCAACCTCGCGCGGGTAGCTCAGCAGCTCGCCCTCATCGAAGAAGATCGCGAGTTCCCTTTCCGCCGACTCCGGCGAGTCGGAGCCGTGGATGAGGTTCCGGCCGATGTCCACCGCCAGGTCGCCGCGTATGGTGCCGGGCTCCGCGTTCTGCGGGTTCGTGGCGCCCATCGTCTTGCGCACGACCTCCACCGCGTTCTTGCCCTCCACCGCAATCGCGATGAGGGGACGGGACATCATGAACGCGGCGAGCCCCGCGAAGAACGGCTTCTCGACGTGCTCCGCGTAGTGCCGCTGTGCCGTGGGCATGTCCATCTGCATCAGCTTCAGGCCTACTATCTGTAACCCGCGGTCTTCCAGTCGTGAGATGATCCTGCCCGCAAGGCCGCGCTGCAGCGCGTCGGGCTTGAGGAGAACGAGAGAACGTTCGGACAAGGCTGGCTACTCCTTCGTGCTACTGCGCCATCGGCTGAGCAGGCCTACATGGTGATTCGCCAGTGTCGATACGGCGGAATCCGTAGGCTACCACACCGCGCGGGTAAGGGGTGGTTTGCACACGCCTGTCCTCCATTGCTCACCCCCATCCTATCCTTCCCCCATCAAGGGGGAAGGGATCAAACACCTCCTTCCGCCATCGAGGGGAAGGGATCAAACACCTCCTTCCGCCATTGAGGGAAGGGATCAAACACCTCCTTCCGCCATCGAGGGGAAGGGATCAAACACCTCCTTCCGCCATCGAGGGGAAGGGATCAAACACCTCCTTCCCACATCGAGGGAAGGGATCAAACACCTCCTTCCGCCATCAAGGGGAAGGGATCAAACGCCGGTTGTTCAGGCCACGGCTAGCCGCCCGCGATGCGTTTCGGCGCGCTGGGCGGCGTGATGCGCGGCGAACGCAGGTAGCGCGGAGCGATGGACGATGCCCCGATCGCCTCACCCGACGCCAGCATCGCCGCGCCGATCTCGGCCACACCGGCCAGACGCGCCAACGGCGCCGGCTCCGTGACGGACCGTGCGTCAGCGCCCATGCGCTCGCGGAGCGCGTCCGCAACGTCCGCCGCTGACTCGCCGCAGAAGAGCGTCTCGCCGGACTGCGCGGCGGCGAACTCGGGAATGGAGGAGACCTGCTCCTCGCCCAAAGCACGCCATTCGACGCCGCTCATGCCGTACACGGCCCAGGCCACCGTTCCCCGCCCCGCCGGTAGCACCGCGCAGATGCGCTCTGCCGCCAGGCGATAGGCGTAAGCCGAGGCTTCCAGCGTGCTTACACCTGCAACCGGTAGGCCCCAGGCCACGGCCAGCCCCTTCGCCACGCCGATACCGGTGCGCAGGGCGCTGAACCCGCCCGGCCCGACGCTCACTACAACGCCGCCCAGCGCGTCCGGCGCGATGCCTTCGGCCTCGGTGAGCCACCGGACGGCGGGCATGAGTTCCGCAGTGTGGTTGTTCCGGGAGCGCCAGGAGACGGTGCGCGACAGCCCATCGTGCCAGATTCCTGCAGCGCCGTAGCGCGTCGACGTGTCAATGACGAGGTACGCGGTCATCCGGCCTCCGCGCTCAACGCCGCGACCAGCCGCACATAGCGCTCCCCGTGCGGTTCCAGCGTGAGCACCCGAACGTCTGGTGCATCACCGAATGCGATGCCCACCGCGAGATGCTCGTCCGGGAAGACAGCGTGCGCTTGCTCCGGCCACTCCACGACACACGCCCCTTCTTCGAGCATCTCGCCGAAGGCCAGGTCGTCTATCTCCAGGTCGCCCCCGTCCATCCGGAAGAGGTCCACGTGGTAGACGGGGATCCGGCCCTGGTACTCGTGCACGAGCACGAAAGTGGGACTGTGCGCGTACCCGGTCACGCCCGCGCCCCAGGCGAGCCCCTGCGTGAGCGTCGTCTTCCCTGCCCCGAGCGTCCCGCGCAGCAGGTAGAGGTCCCCGGGCTCTGAGAGCGCACCAAGCCTCCTCCCGAACGCCTGTGTCTCCTCGGCGCTGTTTGTTTCGAATCGTTCAGTCATCGCCGCAGGTGCTCCCAGCCTTCAACGTCGAACGAGAGCGGCTCGCCACGCCCGGCCACATATGCGACCCTGCCCGCCCTGCCCTCCATGATCCCGCCGATGACCGCGCTCCCGGGAATCTCGGCAAGAGCGGCTGTGACGATGTCGGATGGGCCTGCGAAGAGCAACTCGTAGTCCTCGCCGCCGCCAAGCGCCAGCCGCAGCGCCTCAGGGCGGAACTCGCTCCGGAGCGCATCAGCCACCGGGACCTCGTCCGTGTCGACCTGTACGGCGACGCCTGACGCTCTTGCCAGTTTCGGCAGATCGGCCGCGAGCCCGTCCGACAGGTCCATTGCGCACCGCACGCCGAGACGCCGTAGCACGGCGCTGGCATCCGTCCGAGCTTTGGGTCTGCGATGCGCCAGTGCGAGCGCCTGGCGCGCGGGAGTGTCCAGCGCGGCGCCGTCCTCCAGCAGCAACAGCCCGCCTCGGGACGCACCAAGCGGGCCGGTTACGGCGAGCGCGTCGCCGGGCCGGGCAGCCGAGCGGGTGAGCGGGGTGGCGCTGCACACGCCGGTCATCGCCACGGTGACGAATGCAACAGGCGAGCCCACGATGTCTCCGCCCATCAACTCTGTCCCGTAGGAAGCGCACGCTTCGAGCATGCCGTCGTACAACGCGTCGATGTCGCTCACGTCCAACTCGGCTGGCAGGCCAAGCGTGACGAGGCCTGCCACCGGCACACCGCCCATCGCTGCGATGTCGCTCACGTTGGAGGCCCACGCCTTCCAGCCGACGTCCGCCCAGGACATGGTGGAACTGCGGAAATGGAAGCCCTCGACCATCGTATCGGTGGTGGCCGCCTGTACGCCGCCGACGCGCCACACCGCGGCGTCGTCCCCGATACCGGTGATGATGCGTCCGCCCATCGTCTGGAGTGGGCTGGCGCGGCGCACTCGCTCGGTGATGCGCTCGATCAGCGCCGTTTCTCCCAGTTCTCCCACGGTCGTCATGGGGGCATTATCGCAAAACCGGCTGGCATGGGTGGGTGGGGGTCCGCTTCGCAGCCCGCACAAGCAGCCGTAACTGTTCAGAGTTGATGAGTTCGTCGTTCCTGCGGAGGCAGGAACCCCGCAGCCTGGGGTTGGGGCGGCCCTTGTCATGCTGAGCGGAGCCGGAGGCGCAGTCGAAGCATCTCTCGGGTGCGCGCCTCGCCTGTACGAACCTTCCCCGAGAGATTCCTCGGCTCCGCTCGGAATGACAACCCTCCGAAGGCATCTCCCTCATCAACTCTGAACAGTTACAGCCGCGAACGATGGGGGTGCATGAACGGTGGGGCGTATACTGGTCAGTGGGACACCATGCGACGACTATCCCTCACGATCCTGCTCGCCTCAGCCATCGTTATGGCGGGCTGTACCTCCACGGCCTACACACCCGAGCCACCGACGCCGACTCCCTCACCGACGCCCATCCCGGCGCCAACGAGTACTCCCGTCCCCGCCTCCGCGTCGGATGCCGCTTACGACCCCAACAGAACGATGTGGCGCATCTTCGGCGACCCCGATCCGACGTTCGAGGTGCTGCAGCTCGCCCTTGAAGATGCCGTGACGGCGAACGACGTCTCCCAGGCGCCCATCATCGTGGAGATCATGCGCTTCAGCAGGACACCGGTCATATACCGGGAGGCGCTCCTGAGCCTCACGGGACAGGACTTCTGGACTGCCCCGCATCCGTGGCACGCGGCGATGGAGTGGCTGGGCCCCCGCCGCGATGAGTTCCCTCCGCCTGATGAGTACCTGGACTGGAAGGCCAACCTCCTCTCGTTCATCGACCCGCGCATGGCAGCGTTTTTCACCTCCGTGCCCGGCTCAGAGCGGATCGACCTCACGGAAGTGGTCTGGGGGGGCGTGCCCACTGATGGCATACCCGACCTCCAGTTCGCCCCCACGCTCACCCCGGAAGAGGCGGACTACCTCGTCCTGCGGGATCGTGTCTTCGGCGTCTCCATCAACGGGGAGCACCGCGCCTATCCTCTGCGCATCATGAACCCGCACGAGATGGCGAACGACTGGTTAGGAGGCGAGCCCATTGCGCTCGCCTACTGAACGCTCTGCTTCAGCGGGATCGTGTATTCCGCAAAGATAGACGGGGAGCCCACGACGTTCGGCACGTCCGGCATGCTCTACCAGAGCAACAAGGTGATGTACGACCGCACGACGGAGTCGCTGTGGAACCAGTTCACCGGCGAACCCATCGCAGGGCCGCTGGCGTCCAGCGGGATACAACTCGATTTCTTCCCATCCGTCCTCACGACATGGGAGGAGTGGCTCGCCGAGCATCCGGACACGACCGTTCTGAACATCGACACCGGCGTTTACTCCCCAGCCAACTACACGCACGAGTGGGAGCCGACCGCAATCTACTTCGACTACTTCGCATCGCCCGATACGATGTTCCCGGTCTTCAACCGCGACGAGGCGCTGCTCGCCAAGGAAACGGTCATCGGCGTAGGCATCGGCGGCGACTACAAGGCGTACCCGGTCTCCGCGTTCGCCGGGGAGCCCGTCATCAACGACGCGGTGGGCGGACAGGAGATCGTCGTCGTCGGATCGAGCATCTGGGGCACCGGTAGGGTGTACGAGCGCAACGGCAGGACATTCACGGAGGACGGCGACGGGCTCCAGGACGCCGGCGGCGCTCGGTGGACCATCGGCGAGGACGCGTTGTCCCGGGCGGACGGAGCGGAGACGCTGGCGCGAATACCGACGATAACCGCCTTCTGGCATGGGTGGTTCTCGTTCCACCCGGACACCGCTCGCTACGAAGGCAACTAGCTCGCCACCCTACCCCTGAGTACCCTCACCCTAGCCCTCTCCCTCAGGAGGAGACCGTTGCGTAACCCTCACCGAACGCCTCCGCCCCCCGCCGATTCACCCCCATCCTAGCCTTCCCCCATCAAGGGGGAAGGAATCAAATAGCCCGGCACCGCATCTCCCCTTACGATTACGCAAAGGTCTCCTTGTAGGGAAATGGGGACCAGACACCGCTTCCGCTCCCATCCCCGGCGGCGAGGTTCCTGCCTCCGCGCGTGCTGAAGGGCGGGAACGACAGGGCTGGCCACGCCGACGTATACGCCTACCGCTCATATGCACCTGCCGCTTAACAGGAAGAAGGCGGGTCTCCCCGCCCTTCATTCCTCTGACAGCGTGTCCGGCACACCTCGTATCCGTCGCTCCTCTGCGTATCCAGGGCGGAGCCACCCATGTCCGTGCCGGTGTTCGCTTCAACACCCATAGTACGGCCACGGTGTTGCAACCCCGTTACGTCAACGTTAAGAGAGTGTTACAGCTCGTGGAACGTTCCGCGGACATATCCCCAACTTGTTAGGCGTGCTAGGCCGCGCCCACGTACATCTTCTGCATGAGCGCATCCTGCCACCGGACGTCGCCTGGCAGCACCTCCTCGATGGCGCGGATGTTGTAGTAGGAGTCGTTCGCGCCAAGGGGCAAGCCGCCGTCCTCGACTGCGCGGGTCGCCTGCATCAGCATCTTCCGCGCGGTGATGACGGCGCGGTCGGTCTGGCCGAGGTGCTCCTGGCTGCGGTCGACGATGGGGCCCATAGCCTCCTGCACGGCACGGTCCTGTCCGTTGATGCCCTTGATGCCGGTGAACGTGTCCGTGCGCTGCAGTTCGCGATCAAGCATCCAGTCGTTGCGCGGGTGGCGGATACTGCGCCAGGTGGTCTGGTCGACGTCGTCCGGGCCGTTGCCGTTGAGCAGTTCGTCGCGCTCATCCTGCGTGAGCGGCTCATCGAGGGTGTAGAACCAGTTCCAGACCATCGTGGTTTCGTCGTCTATGGGCACCCAGTGGTGGCCGGCTATCTTGAACTTGAACCAGGAGCCGTCGTTGTTCAACTGCGCCGCTCGGATCTGGATGTGGGGCATCACGAAGTGGTAGGTGCGGACGTAGTTCGCGTCTTCGCCGGGAAGAGGACGGATCGACCCGTAGCGGTAGCCGTAGTCCGTCGGCTCCACCTCCAGCTTGGAGGCGGTCGCCTTGGCCCGCAAGCCGTCGAGTCCTGTCGCGCCGCCGGTGCCGAACTTCCGGTGCAGGAAGGACGAGTGCACCGAGTCTATACCGCCCTCCAGCGCCTGTAACCAGTTGCACTCCTCGATGACCTTAGAGGCGTGACGATGGGTCTGCGGCTGCCGCGTGAACTCGAACGAGGGTTCCGGCGGTATCTGCTCCTTCGGCCCCATGTACGTCCAGATAACGCCGCCCAGCTCCACGGTGGGGTAGGCGGTGGTGCGCACCTTGCGGCTGAAATCGTACTCCGCAGGCTCGTTCGGCATGTCCACGCATGCGCCGTCCACGTCGAACTTCCAGCCGTGGTAGACGCAGCGGATGCCGTTCTCTTCGTTCCGTCCCAGGAAGAGCGACGTCAGCCTGTGGGGACACCACTCGCTCATCAGGCCAACGCGGCCCGACGTGTCGCGGAAGGCGACGAGGTTCTCGCCGAGGATGCGGATACGCATTGGGTCGCTGTCGGGATGCGGCAGCTCGTGGGAGATGAGGACGGGCTGCCAGTAACGGCGCATCACCTCGCCCATCGGCGTGCCGGGGCCGATACGGGTGAGTCGTTCGTTGTCCTGCGTCGAAAGCATGGTTGGCTTCCTCTCTTGGTTGGTGTTGCAGATGGTTGCCGATGGTTGTACGCCCACCGGGCGAGCCTGTCAACGCTCGGCTCACCCGCCTCGCAGCAAGCGGAGGAAGTCTGTGACGTCCGGCACGTCGTCGAGACGCTCCGTCATGTCGATGACCTCACTGATCGTTGCCTCGCTGAGCGGGGTTCCGGCGTGGACTGCGCAGTCACGGAACTTCCGGTGGCGCTGCTCGTCCGTAAGCGGGTTGTCGCGATGGCCTCTCGGCGCATCGACGCGCTCCGAGAGCGTTTCGCCGCTGGCGAGCGTAACTTCCACGACGCCTGATTTGCCGAGCGACTCGTCTACTTCGTACTCGGTCACGTTGGCGATGCGTGAGGCGGTCTCCTCGAACAGCCCTTGCGGCGTGGGTTGCAGGTCGGCCAGCGTCACGCTGCCGGTGGTGAGTGCGCGCGCCGTCGCGAATATGATCGAGTCCTCCGCTTCGACCGGCGCCCGCGGGTTGCGCCGCGTCTGCAGCGGTTCGCAGAACGTGCGGATGTGCGGCTCGCCCCGCAGCAATACCCGAATGACGGCTGACGGGTCGGGGACGCGCGATGCGCGAAGGTTCGCAGCGGCCTCGATGAACACGTGCGCGACGCCGGTAGTGGGCCACGGCTTCAGCCCCACGTTCAACAGGCGCCACTCCTCACCGAGCCCGTCGCTCATCGCGGGGCGGTCGAACACGCCGCCGTAGTAGGTTGGGAAGAAGCCGGCAGCGCCCTCGAACACGTCGCAGTCGCCCAGCAACCCCTCCTGCGCCAGGAGCGCGCTCTGCATCCCCGCCTGGCAGGAGAAGGCCGCATAGATCGCTTTCGCGGGGCGCCCCTCCAACACCGGCTGCCGCCCGCCGGACGCCTGCATGAACGCCAGCCCGAGCGCGCTGTGCGTCTCCTGGGGCGAGAAGCCCAGCATGCGCGATGCGCTCATCGCAGCGGCGAGGCAGCCCGGCATCTGCGTCGGCTGCGGCCTCGACTCCGTGAACGCTCCCTGCGTGGCGGTGATGGCGATACCGATGCGTGACATCAGTTCCATCCCTGCTGCGAGCGCAGCCATGAACTCTTTGCCGCTCGCGCCGCTGCGCAGTTCCGCCGCCGTCAGCGCCGTCGGCAGCGTCACCGGCCCCAGGTGGCCGGAGCCGACGGCGGTCGTGTCGTCGAAGTTCAGCGCGTGCGCCATGCCGCCGTTCAGCATCGCGGCGGCAGCAGCCGGCAACCTGTCCGGCAGGCCAATGAGCGACGCTTCCTCCGCGCCTCCCGCCTTGCGCGCCCAGGCGAGCAGTTGCGGGATGCCGATGCCGAGCGTGTTGGCCGCGATCGATGTCGCGAGCGTGTCCAGCGCAACCGAGCGGACCGTGCGGCGCACGCCGTTAGACAGGTCGTCGTACGTCAGCTCCGCTCCGAACCGCGCCCACAGCGCGGTCAGCTCTTCTGCACCCGCACCCCTTGTCGTCATCGCGCCTCCTTCTCGGGTTACCGACGCCGCGCATTATGACCGCGTGAGGCGCCGCGGAGCCACCTTTACGCCAGCCGCTCGATCACGAGCGTCGCGAAACCGAGGAAGAGCAGGAAGCCCATCACGTCCGTGGCCGTCGTCACGACAACGGCTGACGAGACGGCCGGGTCCTGACCCAGCCGTCGCAGCACGAGCGGCACGCCCACCCCAATGACGCCCGCGACGACCATGTTGCCGAACATCGCCAGCCCCAGCACGAGGCCGAGCAGCGGGCTATCCTGCCAGAGCATCGCCACCAGCCCAACCAGCACTCCGAGGTACACTCCGTGGAACACGCCCAAGGCAGCCTCACGCGTGAGCATCCGACGCCCCCGCCGCGCGCTCAGTTCGCCCAGTGCCATGCCCCGCACGACGAGCGTAAGCGTCTGCGTCCCACCGATGCCGCCCTGTCCGGCAACGACCGGCAGGAACACGGCGAGCGACGCGACGCGTGCGATGGTGGACTCGAACATGCTGATGACCGCAGCCGCCGCGAACGTGGTGAGCAGGTTGACCGTGAGCCACGGCGCGCGGCTCCGCACCGACCGTCGGAACGACGCCAGCAGACGCTCGTTGCCCATGCCCGCCATGCGGAACATGTCCTCGGACGCCTCAGCGACTGCCACGTCTCGAAGGTCTTCCGCATCGATCACCCCGATGAGCCGGCCCTCGCCGTCCACCACCACGAGTTCAGAGAGATCGTAACGGTCGACGAGGCGCGCGCACTCCTCCTGGTCCGCGTCTGTTGTGACCGACGCCTGGAGCGGACGCATCAACTCGGAGACCGGCGTTCGTGCACGGGCGAGCGCGATACGCCTGATGCTCACGTAACCCACGGGGCGGTTCCCCGCGTCCACGACGAACACGACGTTCTGCCCCGCACGCTCTTCGGCAGCGAGGCGCAGCATGTCCAGCGCCATCTCGGCTGTTGCGTCCGTTCGTACAGCCGCTGCCGCCCGGGACATGAGTCCGCCAGCCGTCTCGTCCGGGTACTGGAGCAGCGGGATGACCTCTTTCGCCTCCTCCATGTCCGCGAGCGCTGCCTCCGCTTGCTCCGCTGGAAGCGCGTGTAGGATGTCCGCTGCCACATCCGGCGCGAGCTCGTCCAGCGCGTCGGCGATGTCGTCCGTGGACAGCAATCGTGCAACCGCTGCTGCGTCCTCCGGTTCCATCTCTTCCAGTACGGGAGCGACATCCGCGGCATCCATCGCCTCGAGCAGTGTCTCGCGCTCGTCGTCCGAGATGTCCAGCACGACCTCCGCTTGGTCGACGGGGTGCAGCGTCAGCAGCATCCGCACCGCTTCCCCGATGCGCTCGCCCTCCAGGAAGCCGCGCACGGCATCGGCAGCGTCGTCCACCAACTTGCTGGTAGAGAGCGCTTCGGCCTGCCGGTCAGTCTGCTCGGGCTCGTTATGCTTGGGCTCGTCAAAGGGTTGCGCCATGGGAGAACTCCACGAGAGTCTTCCGGACTATGGTGGCAGACCGGCAGGCGGGTGTCATGCAGCGCTCGTTAACACTTCCCCGGTAGTAGCATGGCGCTCATGCGAACGCTCATCGTCAGCGATGTCCACAGCAACCTCGCCGCGCTCGACGCGGTCGTCGCGGCAGCCGAGGCAGACAGTCCGCTGGACGGCGTGTGGTGCTTGGGCGACATCGTGGGGTATGGGCCGTGGCCGCTCGAAACTGTTCGGCTCGTGCGTTCGCTCGGCGCGGTCTGCATCCAGGGCAACCATGACGCCGGAGCGATCGGGCGTATCAGCCTGGACACTTTCAACTACGCGGCGCGCGAGGCGTGCCGGTGGAACGGCGCGCAACTGGACGAGGATGCACGCTCCTTCCTGCACAGTCTTCCCGACACTGCTGCCGTCGCCGGGTTCACGCTTGTGCACGGCACGCCGAGGGACCCGCTCTGGGAGTATCTGATCGGCTACGCCGACGCCATGGAAGCGCTCGACACTGTCGAGACCCGCGACGTGCTCGTCGGCCACACGCACCACCAGTTCGCGTTCGAGGCAGGACGCGGCGTGTCTCTGCCGGGGACGGGTGGCCTGACGGTAACGCGAGACAGTGGACGTCTCGTCGTGAACCCGGGGAGCGTGGGACAGCCCCGCGATCGCGACCCGCGTGCCGCCTACGCCGTCTACGATAGCGAGTCAGACACGCTGTCGCTGCGCCGGAAGGCGTACGACATCGCCGCGACGCAGCGCGCGATGGAGGAGGCCGGTCTGCCGGAGCCGCTCATCTCCCGCCTGAGCGCGGGGCGTTGACTGGGTGTGCCCCCTTCCGTAACCCTTGCCTTGGTGATAGAATAATTGGGCTTGTACCGTCCAACGCTAGTGGAGGCGACGATTTCCCATGCTCCGAATCCGTCTGCGCCGAGTAGGCAAGAAGAAACAGCCGAGCTACCGCATCGTGGTTGCTGACGTGCGGTCGCCTCGCGACGGCAGATTCGTCGACCAAGTTGGACACTACAACCCGCTGACTGACCCGCCCACCGTGGTGGTCAACGAGGAGAAGGCTCAGCACTGGCTCGGCGTCGGCGCCAAGCCCACGGACACCGTCCAGCGCATCTTCCAGACGCAAGGAGTCGTCGAGAAAGCGGGGTAACCCATGAAGGAACTGGTGGAATACATCGCCAGGGCCATCGCCACTCATCCCGACGACGTCAAAGTCACCGAGGAGGAAGAGGACGGCCAGATTGTCATCAAGCTGGAAGTCCACCCGGACGACAAGGGGAAAGTGATCGGGAGACAGGGCCGCGTGGCGCAGGCGATGCGCGTGCTGCTCCGCGTTGCTGCCATCAAGGAAGGCACCCGCACAAACCTCGAGATCGTCTGATTCCGCCTCGTGCCGACAGCCTCCGGCAACACGTCCCAGGACCAGCCCGACCATCTCATCACTGTAGGCGTCATCCTCGGCGCGCACGGAAGCGATGGCCGTGTGCGCGTTCAACCGGAGACCGACAACCCGCAACGCTTCCGTAAGGGAGCCCGGCTCATGACGGGCGACCGGGAACTCCACGTCGAGCGTGCGCAGCGAACGCCGGTAGGCCTGCTGCTCCTGCGATTCGCGGAGGTCGCCACGCGTAGCGAAGCGGCGACCCTGCACGGCGAGACGCTCTACGTCCCCACTGACGAAGCGCCCGAGACCCCTCCCGACGCCTACTATCACTATCAGCTCGTCGGCATGAGCGTGGTGGACGAGGCGGGCGAGTTGCTGGGCACGCTTACTGAGATCATCGCTACCGGCGCGAACGACGTGTATGTCGTAACTGCGGAGAGCGCGGAGCTGCTGCTCCCTGCAATGGGAGACGTCATCGTGAACGTGGACGTGAGCGCCAATCGTATGACAGCCGCCGTGCCGGACGGTTTGGCGTGGCGCGCCCTGCTCCCGCCCCGCGAGAAGAAGAAACCCCGCAGGCGCCCGTCGCGCAGATCGAAGCCGGCTGCTCGCGGGTAGAACGCAGCCGTGGTTTGTCCTATCCTGCTTGCGTCCAATCCACGTTAGAGGAGCCTCTGTATGTCCGGTCACTCAAAGTGGTCAACCATCAAGCACAAGAAAGCCGCGCTGGACGCCAAGAAAGGCGCGCTCTTCACCAAGCTCGCACGCGACATCGCCGTCTCCGCGCGTGAAGGCGGCAGTGGCGACCCTAACATGAACTTCCGCCTGCGCCTGATGATGGACAAGGCCCGCGCCGCCAACATGCCCGCGGACAACGTGGACCGCGCCGTCAAGAAGGGCCTCGGCGTCGGCGGCGATGGCGTCTCGTACGAGGAGATCGTCTACGAAGGCTACGCCCCCGGCGGAGCGGCCATCATGGTGAAGGCGCTCACCGACAACCGCAACCGCACCGCCTCCAACGTGCGCGCCGTGTTCTCGCGCAGCGGCGGGAACCTTGGCGAGGCCGGGTCCGTCGCCTGGATATTCGAGAGCAAGGCCGTCGTCACGGTGGAGGAAGTGTCCGAGGGGCAGGCGGAGGAGATCGCGCTCGCCGCTATAGACGCCGGTGCCGAAGACTTCAAGGTGGAGGACGGTGTCCTCGAGATCACCGGCGTGCCGAACGGACTGGAGCCGATCGCTGCGGCGGTGAAGGAGGCCGGCGTCGAGCCCGCGCAGGCCACCGTGACGATGGTCCCCTCCACCACCATAGAGTTGGACAGCGCACACGCCGGGCAGACGCTGCGCCTGCTGGACAACATCGAGGAACTGGAAGACATCCAGCAGGTCTTCACCAACGCCAACTTCACCGACGATGCCCTGGAGAAGTACAGTAACTCCTAGGAGCGCCCCTGGGCGAAGGGCGTGGTTCCGTCGTTCCTGCGGAAGCAGGAACCTCGCAGCGGGAATCTCGTGGATGCAGGACGCTCCCTTGAGGGCACTCTGCACGATACCCCTCCTCGTGGGGGTGAGGGTTGACGCCCTGCCTGCCGCCACTTGCCGCGCGGCGAACCATCGCATAAAATCTCTGGGTTGACATGGATTACGCAATCGTACAAACAGGTGGGAAGCAGTACCGCGTCCAGGAGGGCGACTCCATCACCGTGGAGAAGCTACCTGGCGAGGAGGGCGGCACCGTCGAGCTGGATAACGTGCTCCTCGTCTCGCAGGGCGAGAAGGTGACCGTCGGCCAGCCGCACGTCGAGGGCGCGAAGGTGGTCGCAGAGGTGGCGCGGCAGGGCAAGGCGGACAAGGTCATCGTCTTCAAGTACAAGTCCAAGGTGCGCTACCACGTGAAGAACGGCCACCGGCAGCAGGTGACCCGACTCTCCATCAAGCAGATCGTCGCCGGATAGGAGGCTCACTCGTGGCGCACAAGAAAGCGGGCGGAAGCAGCCGGAACGGACGGGACAGCCACGGGCAGCGCCTCGGCGTCAAGCGGTTCGCAGGCGAGAGCGTCCGTGCAGGCGCCATCATTGCGCGCCAGCACGGCACGAAGATTCACCCCGGCGTCAACGTAGGCATGGGTCGGGACTTCACTCTCTACGCGCTGGTGGACGGTCAGGTGATGTTCGACCACGCCAACAAGTTGCGCAAGCGCGCCAACGTGTCGCCGGCATAGCGGGGAGCACGCGAGCGATGAAGACAGAGATACACCCGGACTACTACCTGGAAGCCGTCGTGACCTGCTCCTGCGGGAACACGTTCACGATCGGCGCGACCAAGCCCCAGATAAAGGTGGAGATTTGCAGCTCCTGCCACCCATTCTTCACGGGTGAGCAACGCATCGTCGACACCGAAGGGCGCGTGGAGCGCCTGAAGCGGCGCTTCAACCTCCAGTAGGACCCCACTACCTGGCTCCTCTTCCGGTGGAAGAGGGCGGGGTGAGGGCATGGCGCAAGCACAACAGCATTCCGTCTACGGGGGCCAGGCCGTCATCGAGGGCGTGATGATTCGCGGGCGGCACGTCTACTCCGTGGCCGCGCGCCACCCAACCGGCGTCATCAAGACCATCACTCGCCCCGTCCCCACGTGGAGCGTCAACCGGCTGCGCCGCATCCCCTTCGTCCGAGGCACCCTCGTCCTCTCAGAATCCCTCATCGTCGGCATGCGCGCGCTCACCTGGTCTGCGCAGGTCTCCTCCGGTGAGACCGAGGACGACGAACAACCCATCCCTGCCGTCGCGATGGCGATCACCCTCGCGACTTCCGTCGTACTTGGCATCGGCCTCTTCTTCATCCTCCCGCTGCTCATAACGCACGGGTTCGTGGACCGGTTCACGGACAACTCCATCCTGAGCAATACCGCCGAAGGCATCCTGCGCCTCGGGGTCTTCTTCGCCTACCTGACGCTCATCGGCCTCATGCCGAGCATCCGGCGGGTGTTCGGCTACCACGCGGCGGAGCACATGGCGGTTCACACGCAGGAGGCGAGACTGCCGCTGGAGAACGCGAACGTGCGGCTCTTCCCCGCGGCGCACCCGCGCTGCGGCACTGCCTTTCTGCTCACCGTCATGATCGTCTCCATCATCGTGTTTGCGTTCCTCGGCACGCCGGACCTGCCGCTGCGCATCGCCTCCCGCATCATCCTCATCCCCGTGATTGCGGGCGTCTCCTACGAGGTGATACGCATGAACGCCGCGCACGCCGGCAATGCGCTCGTGCGTGCGGGAACGCTGCCGAGCCTCGCCCTGCAGTCGATGACCACCCGCCCCCCCGACGACGGCCAGATCGAAGTCGCCATCGCAGCCATGAGCGCCGCCATTGAGGGCGACACCCAGGCCGAGGCCGCCCAGACCGAAGCCTCGCACGCCGGGGATGTTGCCACTGAGGAGGGCGCATAGCACCCGTCATTCCCGCGAAAGCGGGAATCCAGCGTGCGCGTCAGCGCGCGCCGCGGCGCGGGTAGGCCGCGCGGCGTGGGGCGGAGGTGTCATTCCGAGCGCAGCCGAGGAATCTCTCGGGAGACGCCCCGCCGTTCACCGACGTTCTCGCCTACGGCTCCGCCTAAAATGACAAGGGGACGAGAGCGGTTGGACTTACCCTGTCTGCTTCACCTGCGCCGCGCGCTCCAGCATCTCCCGCGCGACCCGCGAGACGCTCGCCCCACTGCCCAGCATCCCCGCGATCTCCTCGGCGCGCCCCTCGCCGCTCAGCGACTCCGCGCCCGAGTACGTCCTCCCGTCCTGCTCCGCCTTCCCCACGCGGAAGTGCGTGTCCGCCCACGCCGCGATCTGCGGTAGGTGCGTGACGCAGAGCACCTGCGCCCGCCTGCCAACCGCCCACAGCTTCCTCCCCACGACCTCGCCTGCGCGGCTGCCGATACCCGCGTCTATCTCGTCGAACACCAGCGACGGCGCGCCGGAAGCCGTCTGCAGCACGCTGTTGAGTGCCAGCATCATCCGTGACGTCTCGCCCCCGGACGCCACCTTCGACAGCGGACGCGACTCCTCCCCCAGGTTCGTCCGCGCCGAGAACGTGACGCGGTCGATCCCGCTCCCCCAGAAGATGTAGCGCTGGCCATCCGGAGCGAGCAGGCCGTCGTCCCCCTCCTCTCGCTCGACCGCGATGTCGAATGACGCGCGCTCCAGCCCCACCTCCCGCAGCTCCTCCGCGACCGCCTCTTGCAACGCCGTCGCCGCCTGTTCGCGCGCTTCCGACAGCTCGACCGCGAGCGCGCCCGCCCTCCGCGACGCCTCGGCCAGCGCGCGCTCCAACTCCTGCCGGCGTTCGTCCGCGGTCTCGATGCGCTCCAACTGCGCACGGGCGTCCTCGGCGAACGCGAGCACAGCCGTCTCGGAGCCCCCGTACTTCCGCTTGAGGCGGCGCAGCAGTTCGACCCGCTCCTCGATCTCCGCAAGCCGCGCCGGGTCGGACTCGACGCTCTCCGCGAGGTTCCGCACCTCCCGTGCGGCGTCGCTCAGTTGCGCAACTGCGGACTCCAGCGCCTCGATCTGGGCCGCCAGAGCCTCGGCCGCGCCGGGAGCGCGGCGGAGGTGATCGAGCGCTTCTCCCGCGAGGTCTGCGGCATTGCGGTCCCCCTCGCTCAGCGCGTCGTAGGCGGAGGCGCAGGCGTCGCGCACGCTCTCAGCGTGCTCCAGCACGTTCCGCTCGCGCAACAGCGCCTCTTCTTCGCCGTCGACCGGTGCTGAGGCCTCGATCTCGTCCACCTGGAACGCCAGCAGGTCGCGCCGCTGCTCCGCTGCCCCTATCGCAGCGTCGACTTCGGCGACTTCGCCGCGCAGGCGGAGCGTCTCCTCCACCGCTTGTTGAACGGCGTTGCGCTGCTCCGCGAGGCCGCCGAAGTCGTCCAGCGCCCGCATCTGGAAGCGTGGGTCGAGCAGCGAAAGGTGCGATCCCTGTCCGTGGATGTCCACCAGGGCTCCGCCGACGGCCCGCAGTACGCTCACCGGCACCGCGCGTCCGTTCAGGCGGGAGGTCGTGCGTCCTTCCTTCTGCACCTCGCGGTACAGAACGGCGACTCCGTCGTCCTCGTCCACCTCTACGTCAAGCTCGGCAAGCGCCTCTCGCGTGTGTCGCTTGTCTATCGAGAAGACTGCCTCGACGCTCGTTGAGTCCGCGCCGCGCCGTATCATCCCGCGGTCCGTTGGGCCGCCGAGCACGAACGCCAGCGCATCCACCAGCAGCGACTTGCCGGCGCCCGTCTCTCCGGTGATGACGTTCAGCCCCGGCCCGAACGCAAGGCGTGTCTCCTCTATGACGGCAAGATTGCGGACGGTGAGTTCGGCCAGCATCGTCTGTCGATTATACGTTGGCTCGCTGCCGCCCTCCGCTGCGGATCGCTATGTAGACGCCCAGGAGCAGCAACACCCCGCCGGGCAGCACCGTCCACGGCGGGACCTCCCCCAGCACCGGGATCGCGAGCAGCGTTGCCAGCACCGGCTCCGCGCGTACCGCGAGGGTAACGTTTACTGCAGGCAGGTAGCCCAGCGCCCAGTTCAGCAGCGAGTGCCCCACCGCTTGTGGCAGGAGGGCTGCCATCGCCATCCAGAAGTACGACTCCGCGGGGAGGCCGAACATCGGCGCGCCGCTCGCCACGGCTGCAACGAGCAGCACGACCGCGGCGGCGGCGTAGACGATGGTGATGTAGGGCAGGGTGGGGATGCGTACGCGCACACGCCGCCCGACGAGGAGGTAGCCCGCGACCGCCACCGCTCCGCCGAGTGCGAGCGCGTCGCCCAGCAGGTGCCGTTCGCCCTCCGCCCAGTCGCCTGCCGCAATGATGGCGCCTCCTGCCACGCTCACCGCCACCGCGAGCGCCGTGAGCCGTCCAACCTTGTCAGGTGAGGCGAAGTGGGCTCCGACCGCCACGAAGACCGGCGTCGTCGTGACGAGCAGCACCGAGCTCGCCACGGACGTGTGCGAGAGGGACGTTATCCAGAGCGCGAAGTGGGTTGCGAGGAAGACCCCCGACCCGCCGAGGAGCGGAAGGTCGGCGCGGCGCACCGCAGCGAACCCTCCGCGTCCCGCGATGCCTGCCGTCGCGGCAACGATGACGGTGGCGATGCACATGCGGTATGCCGCCACCGTAAGCGGAGGCGCGTCCGCCAGCCTGATGAAGATGGAGGCGAGCGAAACGCTCACGACCCCCACCCCGATCCACAGGTACACCATCGCCCAAACAGGTTACCTTCCCATCGGTGCCAACGTCTCCCGCCGCGGGGCGTCAACTCGGCTGTACGGTAGGCCGGAGGCGCGGCTTCAGCGGCACTGAACGCGCGGCAAGCGTGAGGCTGGTAACCTTAACTGCACTCCATGCAAGCACCTCGCCAGCGCACCGAGCCGTCCGAACATCCGATGCAGGCCAGGGGCTGGAGCGGGACGTTCTCCGCGCTCCAGTACCGCAACTACCGGCTTCTCTGGTTCGGCACGATCTTCATGAGCAGTGGCACCTGGATACAGCAGGTGACGCTTGGCTGGTTGGCGTACGATATGACCGGGTCGCCGGTGCAGGTTGCCATCGTGCTGGGCCTGCGCGCTCTGCCCATGCTCGCCGCGCCCATCGCCGGAGTCATCGCGGACAAGTTCGACCGCCGTATCGTCCTCCTGCTGGACCAGTCCTACATGGCGCTGCTGGCCGTCATATTCGCAGCCGTACTCCAATTCGGCGTCGTTCAGGTATGGCATCTGCACGCCTTCTCGTTCCTTAGCGGCGTCGGCTGGGCATTGAACAATCCCTTGCGGCAATCGCTGGTTGCCAACTCCGTGCCGCGGGAGCGGCTGATGAACGCGGTCGCGCTGAACTCGATGGCGTTCAACTCCATGCGCATGGTCGGCCCGGGTATAGGGGGCGGCATGATTGCGCTGCTGGGCCCGGAGGTGAACTTTCTCCTGCAGGCGGTGGTCTATGGTCTGGTTGTAGTCCTCGTGCTTCCCTTCCGTGCCGAGTATGCGGAGGGTCGAGAGGGTCGAAAGGAACAGTCGCCGTTCGCCGACCTCAAGGAAGGGCTGCGCTACGTCATGCGGCAGCCCATGCTTCGCTACGCCATCCTGTTGAGCGTCGTACCCACGCTTACGATGATGGCGTTCATCCAGACGCAGATGCCGGTGTTCGTCGCGGAGGACCTGGGCGACTCGGAAGGGGCCTTGCTCGGCTTCATGTACGTCGGTATGGGTGTGGGCGGCTTCATCGGCGCGGTGCTCGTTGCCCGGTTCCATGCCGTCCGGCACAAGGGGCGTCTTTCGCTGATAGGGGTTGCCGGAGCAGGGCTGGCCGTCCTGGCGCTCTCTCAGACCGATCTATGGTGGGTGGCCTGGGGCATCCTCGTCGTGCAGCAGCTCTTCTTCATCATAGTGATGACCACTAACAACACCATCCTGCAGACCGTGACGCCGGACTACATGCGCGGGCGGGTGATGGGCATCTACATGGTGGACATAGGGCTGCAGCCGTTTGGAGGAGTCGTAGCGGGACTCATAGCCGCGAGTCTCGGGGTGTCCGTCGCATGGCTGATTGGCGGCTTGGTCGGATTGGTGTTGGTCGTCCTCATCACCGTTGCCGCGCCGTCGTTCAGGCGTCTGCAGCTGTAGCGAGTGCCTCCGAAACAGCATTGGCCAGCTCCGCGTCGCGCTCCGGCGGAACGGTGCGCGTATCGAGCAGCACCCGGTCGTCCTCGATGCGCCCGACGACGGCGGGCGACCCCGCGCGCAGCCGTCCCGCGAGTTCGTCCGCTCCCCCCGCGGCCGACGCGTCGACGCTCACGAGTCGGGTCGGCAACTCGTCGCTGGGGAGGCTGCCCCCGCCGAGCCTCGATGCGCCGTGAGTGACCGCTGCGGCCGGGCCTATGCGGTCGGCTATGGCCTGTGCCCGCGTCTCCAGCGCTTCCTCCGCGGCTGCGATCATGCGCCAGACGGGTACCTTCTCCATCGCCTCGCCCCGTATGTAGTGCAACAGCGTCCGGTGAAGCGCCGCGAGCGTCAGCTTGTCGGCCCGTAGCGCCCGAGCGAGCGGGTGTGCACGCAGCGCAGCCACGAGGTCGGAGCGACCGGCGGCGAGCCCCGCTTGCGGTCCGCCGAGCAGCTTGTCGCCGGAGAAGAAGACCAGGTCCGCGCCTGCCGCGAGACTCTCCTGCGGCATCGTCTCGTGCCCGATGCCGAACTGCGCCGTGTCCAGCAACGCGCCTGAGCCGAGGTCGTGGAGAACGGGGACGCCACGCGCAGCGCCGGCCGTTGCGATGTCCGCCAGCGACGGCTCGTGCGTGAAGCCGACGACGCGGAAATTGGAGCGGTGCACCACCAGCAGCGCGGCGGTCTGGTCGGTGATGGCGCGCTCGTAGTCGGATGCGTAGGTGCGGTTCACCGTCCCCACCTCCACCAGCCGGGCGCCGCTCTGTGCGAGCACGTCCGGTATGCGGAAACCTCCGCCTATCTCGCTCGCCTCGCCGCGTGAGACGACGACTTCGCGTCCTGCGGCCACGGCTGCCAAGCCAAGCAGCATCGCTCCCGCGTTGTTGTTGACGACGACGGCGTCTTCCGCGCCGGTGAGTTGCCGCAGCAGCCCTGCGACCGCCGCGTGCCTGCTGCCGCGTCTCCCATCGTCCAGGTCCAGTTCGAGCGTCGAGTACCCTTCGGAGGCAGAGGCGGCGGCGCGGGTACTCTCGGCAGACAGCGGAGCGCGTCCCAGGTTCGTGTGCAGGATGACGCCGGTGGCGTTGAGCACAGGCACGGGCCAACCTGCCTCACCCTGTTTGGCAGCATCCGCTACGGCGCGCGCGACCTCTTCGGCGGTCGGTGGCTTTGCTCCTTCGGCGACGGCAGCGCGCGCGGCGGCGATGCGCTCGCGCACCGCGTTGGTCATGACGTCTCGGCGATAGCCCTCCGCAAGCAGCGTGGCCACGGAAGGATGCGCGAGCACGTCGCCCACGGCGGGCAGATTGCGGAACGCAGCGTTCGTCATGCGCTCCATGTTAGGGGTGGTCCGAGAGTGGGGGCAAGGAACCTCGGGACGCCATGCCTCGTCAGCGGCATGGCTCTATAATCGTGGGAGCGTGCCGAGGTGGCGGAATGGCAGACGCCGCGGACTTAAAATCTGCTGTCCATAAGGGCGTGTGGGTTCGAGTCCCACCCTCGGCACCAATATGTAGCATTGTTACGAGTGCATGCAGGCCATTGGGCGGTCAGTTACCACTGTCGCTACCATTCTTCTTTGGCGAACTCCTCGCGCGTAAGAACAACGCGGCAAGTGTAACCGTCTCAGCGAGGATCATTCCTACTCCTACGGCGGTTTGGTCCAGAGTGACCAACACGATTGCCGCCGCGAACGCAGCGACGGCAATGAAGGAAGCCAGCATTAACCCGAGGGTTGCCTGCGTCGCCCCTGCACGCCCCATGGAGATGTCGTGGTCCAGCGCCTTCTCGGCCATCTTGAAGATGCGGTCTGCTGAACCGGGGAGCACGTCCTCGTATTGTCGGAGTAGACCCGGCGGTGGCAGGGGACCTTTGAACTCAGCGCTAAGGACGATTCGTGATTCGTCGTTCTGACTATCCGTCATGCGACGCTAACTCGGGGAGGTGACGATAGTCTTCAAGAACTCGTATGTCAGTCTCCTCTTCGAATTGCTCCATCGCGGACCACATGCACTTGCCGACGAGAACCCAAGCTGCTCGCTGGTGGTCAATGTCTGTGTAGGACCGGTGACGGAGGTTGCCCGCGACATTGAAGAGGGAGCCGAACCCTCCCCAGAAAGTGGGGCGATAGCCCCTGTAGATGATGTCATCCTTGTAAAGATTCTCCTTCATGGTGTGCGCCTCCACCCTTGGATGCGTCGTAAAACTACGCCTTGCCGCAAGGGGTGTCAATGTCTCTCACCTACATTGTACGCCTGCAGGATGGAGGACCTCCACGCGACGAGCTTCAGCACAGCGTCCAGGTGGTGAAGGCGCCGGACCGGCTTGCCCGTGACGACCATCTCGTCCGCCGGGACCGCCCCGGGCCCACGGTTCCTCATCAGCGTCACGCGGTCGTCGTCCTGCAGGTCCGCGTTCGCCGCGCAGACCAGCCGGAAGTCCACGATCGAGGCTGAGCGGTTCTCGTCCAAGACCTCACGGGTACCACGATCAGCAGCGTATCAGCAGTGAAACCCTCCAGCGGGACAGTCAACTCGGGCGCATCGCTCGCTGGGCGTCAATCGGGCGGCCAGTAGGCGTAGCCGAGACCGCACACCTGGTGCCAGTGGGCCATGTAGTCCAGGACCTTGGCGGGCCGGCCCATCGCGCCGGCCACGGTGATCCACGCCCGGAGCTCGCCGCTTCCCGCACGCACCGATTCCGAGTCGACGATGAAGAGCTTCTTCATCGCGTCGCTATCGTTGCGCTCGATGCAGTCCAGGAACCAGCGGTCTAGGAACTCGTCGACGTAGCCCAGCGGCAGGTTGTTGGGCAGGCCCCCCTCGGTGGTCCGTGGCACACCCCCGGAGGCGGGATGCGACAGGCCGCCGGAGGCGTAGATGGCGATGCGTTCTGGTCTGTCGCTCAGGACTTCGGCCAGCGCCACGCCGAGGTTGTAGCACCGTTCGGCAGTCGGCAACGGCAGGTAGTAGTCGTTGTGATGCGCGAAGTACTCGTTGATGTAGAGGGGGATGATGGGGATCTGGTAGTCCGGGTCCACCATCGGGACGAGGCCGGTGATCATGTGCCCCAAGCCCTTGTTTCCAGTGCTGCCTCGCGGCACCAGGGTGACCAGGTTGGCCAGGTCGAAGCCCTTCTTTACGAGCCCCCTCGCGATGTAGCGGGCCAGCTCGGGGTTGGTCTGGTAGTCGACCCGCGGACCCTCCTCCGCTGAGCCGTAGGCGACCCGGTGCGTGCCCCACAGTTCTTCCGCCGTGACGATGGCCAGGGCGGGCACGTTGCTGTGGTCGAATATCTCGTGCTGGTCATCGCCGACCATGATGATGGCATCCGGCTTGTAGGCTTCCACCTGCTCGCGCAACACCTTGAAGGCGGCGGCAACCCGCTCGCGATAACCCTCCATCACTTCGTCGGTCTCAACCTTCAGTTGAAGTGGCAGCGAATCCTTCAACTCGGGCCAGCGCGAGAGGCGCCGCTCGAAGCCGGCGCTCCATGACTCCGGCGTTTCCGTCATTCCAACATGCGTTGACGCAAGTCCCAGGCCTAGCATGATTCGACCTCCCGCTCGCCGAAGGAACTCCGTTGCTTTGAAGTGGCATGATACGGGATGGCGAGGCTGACCACCATGCGGCTCGGAGTGAGGCGCTTGTGTCCTGGGGCGTGTGCCAAGAGAATGAGGCGTACTCGTCGGCGAGGAGGGCACCCATGGCTGGACGCTTCAATGACCGCGTTGCGCTGATAACGGGAGGTAACGCGGGCATCGGCCTCGCCACCGCCCAGCTGTTCGCCCGGGATGGGGCGAAGGTGGTGATCGCGGCGCGGCGCGAGGCGGAGGGGGAGGAGGCGGCACGCGGCATCCGCGATGACGGCGGCGAGGCATCGTTCGTGCGCGCCGACGTGGGCAGGGCCTCGGAGGTCGAGGCGATGGTGGCCCGGACCGTCGAGCTGTACGGCCGGCTCGACTACGCGTTCAACAACGCGGGCGTGCTGGGCGCGGGCAAGATGATCCATGAGCAGACGGAGGAGGAGTGGGACACTGTCATCGACATCAACCTGAAGGGCGTGTGGCTCTGCATGAAGTACGAGGTGCAGCAGATGATGCCGCGCGGCTCGGGCGCCATCGTCAACGTGTCCTCGCCGGCGGGGTTCGTCGGCTTCCCGCGTGGGTCTGGGTACGTGGCCAGCAAGCACGCGGTGCACGGGCTTACCAAGTCGGCGGCGGCGGAGTACACGCCCATGGGGATCCGGGTGAACTGCATCTGCCCCGGCGCCATCGATACGCCGATGCTCAGTGACCTGTACGCCCGCGACGAGGCGCGGGACCCGGAGCGCCGTGAGCGGACGCTGCGGGCGCAGCCGATGCAACGCTTCGGCAGGCCCGAGGAGATCGCCGAGGTCTGCGCCTGGCTCTGCAGCGATTCGGCATCGTTCGTGAGCGGCGACATCGTGGTCGCGTCGGGCGCAGCGACGATTCGTCATTGACGGCCGGCAGACGCCGCGGATGTAAGAGATGCTGTCCATAAGGACGTGTGGGTTCGATCGCACCCTCGGCGCCAAAGGGGATGAGGAGCTGGAAGACAGCCAGGCAGACATGCCATAGTGATAATATATCCGTGCCAAACCACAGAGGTGTAACATGTTGTCCACTCTCGTTGACCCTGATGCTGACCCATGCCTATACTGCCAGGTGAGGGGCGGGAGTGTCCTTCCGGGTGTGGCGCGCCTCAAGGTTATCCCTGATACGTTCTGCGGTGGAGGGTCGGCAGGGGATGGCGATTCAAGATAAGACCGACGCTTACAACGGGGGGCATGCGCTCGGCGATATGGTCTTGCCTACCGCTTACCGGATCAACGCCGAAAAAGCGCTCGCCAAGTACCCCAGGCAGGCGGCCAACTACCTCAAGCACACGTTGGTAGGCGACTCCCGCCTGGATGGCATGCCGCAGGAACTTGCCGGTATGCCCCGGAGTGAGGTATCGCGGTTCATACAGGCCGGCGTCGATCGGGACTCGGATGTCATGCGCAACGCGCCGAAAATGCTGCGCGACTTCTTCGTCGACTACCCGCCACCCGACCCCCCCTGGCTTGACTACGAGGCCTTCAAGCCGGGCATTCGCAAGTTCCAGAAGGACAGCGGCCTGATTCTTTCCGGGTTCGCAGCCGGCGTGCTGGTTGACGGCTTCGGGACGCTTATCAGCAAATCGTTCGTCCACACGGGCCGCGTGTTCGAACACGGCGTCAGGCGGCTTCAGCAGAACAACCGTCACTTTGTGGATATCTTCTTCCCTGGCGGGCTGGAAAGACAGGGTGACGGATGGAAGCTGACCGTCCGCATCCGGCTCATCCACGCACAGATGAGGCACCTGCTCAACGCCGGCGAAGACTGGGACAGCGAAGCGTGGGGAGTTCCGCTGCATGCGGCGCACCTGGGCTATGCTGCCGCCTGTTTCTCCGCGCGCACCATAGTGCACGCGGAGTCCGTGGGCGTTTCGTTTACCCGGGAAGAGAAAGACAGCATCTGTGCCATCTGGCGCTACACCGCCTACATCATGGGGATACCCGAGTCCATCACGTTTACGACCTATGCAGAAGCCCTTGAGATGCACAAGGTGGGCAACACGTGTGAGCCGCCCATGACCGAAGAGTCCATAATCATGGCGAACGCGTTGATCAACTCCGCGCCCCTGGTCGCGGGCGTAACGGACCGGGCTCAGCGGAGGATCATGGTGGAGCGTGAGATCTACCCTGTTTCACGGGCTCTCATCGGGAATGACCTCGCCGACCGGTTGCGCTTTCCGAAGTCCCGGAAGATAGGTATCTTGTGGCAGTTTCGGATGTTGCAGCGCATCCGGCGCTGGATGGCGAAACTTCGAAGGAAGAGCATCATCGCGGAGAATTTCGGCACGATGCTCGCGATCTCGGCGTTCGACGATGCCGGGATCAACTACAACATGCCTGACCACGAACGGGCGGAGATGTCCAGCAAGTGGTAGGGCTGCCTTGCCTGACCTTGGTCATCCCACTGACGCTTGCTTCTCCCGCCGCACCTTTGACCACCCCAACACCAGCACGCCCAGCGCTGCAAGCCCTCCCATGACCCACGGGTCCAACCCGAAGACGGACCCCAGCGCCGCGTAGAGCGCGAACCCGAACCCCGCGCCTACGCTCGTGTTCCGCAACACGAAGATCATCGCCACCCCGAGCGCCATCGACGGCAGGGCGATCAGCCACGCAGCGCCGACGCACCCGCCCCCAAGCGTCGCGAGCCCAACGCCGCCCGGCAGCCGTGACAACCCCAGCAGCGGCCAGTTGTGCCCCGCCATAGCCGCAGCGAGGGCAGGCAGCGCGAGCGCGCCCTCCGCCCCTATGGCGTTCGCGAGGGCGACGGCAGCCGCTCCCTTGCCTGCGTCCCCTAGGAACACCAGCCCGCCCCAGGCGGGTCCCACCTGCCGGAAGACGTTCGCGGTCCCCGCTATGCGGGTGTCCACCTCGCCTATCGCGATGCCCTTCCGCCGCGCGATGAGATACGCCCACGGAAGCGAACCGAGCGCGTACCCCAAAACGATGGAAACCGCGACCGCAGCATAGACCGGCATGGGCGCAGTCTACCGCACCGGTTCGGCTGTCCGACGGGGAGTGCAGAGGGGCGCGCCCCTCTCCTGAGTGTGCCCGTCTCACGCTGGCTATGATAGGCTCCCAACGCTCATTCCCACTGACGCAGGAACAAGATGAAGGCCATCGCAGTAGACACCGGGGGCACGTTCACGGACATGGTCGTCCTGGACCAGGACACCGGCGCCCTCGCGGTGCTGAAACTCCCCTCAACGCCCGACGAACCCGGCAGGGCCATCATCGACGGCATCCGTGAGGCATTCGCCAACGGCATCGCCCCTGCCGACGTGCTCTCCCTGTCCCACGGCACCACAGTTGGCACCAACACACTCCTCACGGGCGCGGGCGCGCATGTCGGCCTGTTCGTTACCGAAGGCTTCGGCGCGATCAACGACGTATGGCACCTCGCGCCCAGCGAGGACTCCTCCCGCGCCACGAGCGTCTACGTGGAGAAGAAGCCTCCGGTCCTCCCGCGCTTTCGCCGCGAGGCCAAGGAACGCGTGAACTACAAGGGCGAGGCCGTCGTCCCGTTGGACGAGGACGCCGCCGTGGAAGCGGTGCGCTCCCTCGGACGTCGTGGCGTGGAGTCCATCGCCGTCGTACTGCTCTTCTCTTTTCTCAACCCCGAACACGAGGAACGCATCGCTGAGATCATCGAGCGCGAACTGCCCGGAACGACGGTGTCGCTCTCCTCGAAGGTGCTCCCCCAGATGCGCGAGTTCCCCCGTCTGAGCACGACGGTCGCGAACGCCTACATCTCTCCGAAGATGGGCACGTACCTCGCTACGCTGGAGGAGCGCGTCCGCGCCGAGCGTGTGACGAGCGACGCCCTCTACGTCATGCAGAGTAACGGCGGCGTCGCCCGCATCGGCAGCGTTACGCCGGTAACCACCGTGCTCTCCGGCCCCTGCGCCGGAGCCATGGCCGCGATGGCCGTGGCCTCCACTGCCGGATTCGACAACGTCGTCTCGCT
>CBDCOP010000008.1:0-301544 GCA_965219845.1 Dehalococcoidia bacterium
GCACCGGCACCGCCCTCGTCTTCCCGAACGCCTTCTTCCACGGCAACCGGACGCTTGCAGTCTGGCACCCGAAAGCGGCACTCCTTACTGAGGCCTGGCGCTGGTATTTCATAGACAAGGACGCGCCGCAGGAGGTCAAGGACGCCGTCCTCCATTACTACCTGCGTTACTCCGGCCCCGGTGGGCTGACAGAGCAGGATGACATGGAGAACTGGAACTACGCCTCCATAGCGAGTCGTGGAACCATCGCTAAGCGGTACCCCTATAACTACGAGATGGGTTTGGGCTTCACGAAACCTGACGATGAGTTGCCTGGAAATGGGAATGATGTTTGGATTACTGAGCAGAACCAGCGGGCACTGTATAAGGCATGGGCCCATTACATGGAGATCGATGATTGGGGTGAGCTCGCTCCGGCTCTCGGGCTACTACGAAACGGCAAATAGATCCAGGCTCATTGCAGCCCGGCGCAAGGGGAAGAAGCGAAGACGGCGATCCACGTGCCCGGCTTCATGGCGATCAACTTCATCAACACGCGTACATGCTGGCCTGGTTTGCATGAGCTAGGGCCAAGACTCTCCGTATTCGGCCTCCGAGAGGATATGTCCTGTCAGGGCATTCTGACCTGCCAGGTAGGCGGTGGCAGGAATAATCCTCTTCGCCTCCGGAGGAACCCAGCCGCTGCGGTCCCATCCCGGCGGCAGCCCGGACGGCAGTTCGGTCAGCGTCTGACCAGGCTCAAGGGCATTGACAGCAATGCCGGACTCCCTTACCTCCGCTGCTAGCTTGATGGTCAGCCGGTCGACTGCGGCTTTGGACGCGGCGTACGCCGTGCTGATTCCGTCGTCGCTGTACGCGCGGCGCGAAGTAATGTTGATGATGCTCCCCCAGCCGTTCCGGCGCATATAGGGGACCACTTCCATCGTGCACAGGTAGACACCGTTCAGGTTGGTCTCGATGATCTCGTTCCACTTCTTGCGAGGAGTATCCAGCAAGCCGAATCGCCACAAGGTCCCTGCGTTGTTTACAAGAACGTCGATCCGTCCCCACCGATCGGCCACCCAACGGACCAGTGCATGGACGTCTCGTGCCTTCGTGACGTCGCAAGGGAAAGCCGCCGCATCTCCCCCGGCCACCGTGATGCTTGCGACGGTAGCCTCGATAGACAGTGCCGCAGCGTCGGGACTCGATGTACGTCCGCAGACGGCGACGGAGGCGCCGCGCGCGGCGAGCCCGATGGCAATCGCCTTGCCGATCCCCCGGCTGCTGCCGGTCACGATGGCGGTCGTTCCTCGAAGGTCGGATGATCCAGTGTTCAATGTGGTACTCTCCTTTCCGCGCGATAGCCGATGGGGCGTTTATGCCCACTGGACAGTAACCATGCGCTGGGCTTCCTCCTCCGGCTGCCACACACCTCCGACGGGCGCGTAATAGATGTGTGGGTAGAACTCGAAACCGTTCTCGCCATACACGCGCTCGACCGTGTGGGCAGGAGCCGGCGGCCTGGCAAGTGTGCCCTCCAGCCGTTGGACCGTTCGGTGCAAGTAGTGGATGTCATAGATACGAGGGTCGCTCCAAAGCTCGAGGCCGGCGACGTGGACGGGAAACTCGATGCTGCGGAACTGCTCGTACTGCAAGCATCCTGGCTCCGCGCGGGTGTCCTCGTTGTGACGAGTCCGATCACCTTCCAGTGTTGGGTCAGACGCCGATTGGCTTACGATACGAACCGCGCCGTGCGAGGGCCATCGGATCGTCTGGGGGAGTTGCTCCCGGTCAACCGGAAGCCAGGTCGCGTCGATTCGCTCATACTGCCCGTACCTGTAGAACTCCACGCCGTTTTGCCCGTGACGGCGAGGCGTCTGCGGCGCGCCATAATGGAACGGCGACTGGAGAACGTGAGGCTTCCTGAGCAAACCCAGACTCTCGAGGTGGGCCTGCCGATAGCTATCAAACGCCTGCGGGCTTTCCCATAGTTCGAGTCGAAGCAGATTATCGGGGAAATCAGTGCTTCTGAAGCACTCGAATTGAAAACAGCCGGGCTCTTCACGGGCCGTTCGGGCCTGGTCGATGAGTTGCGAGAACTCTTGCTCGGCCTCCTGTATGTTGCACTGGATCACTGCACGAATTGCGGCCACGAATTCCCCCACGCGGCAGACCGGCGCCGCATCGCTCATTGTAGCGGCCTCCGTCCAGGCTGCCGCAAGCCTTTCGGTACGGCGCGAGGTTGTCTCGCGGCAGTGGTTGGCAACGTCCGAACAACTCGGACCAACACCTGTGATGTCCGCTGCATGGCCCCTACGGCCCTTCGTTGACACTTGAGTGGCTGGGGTGTACAACAGCCCTGCATAGCGGCCCCTGAGGAGGTCCAGCGCGATGCCAGTAAGGACCGGCGCGGAATACATTGCCTCCTTGAAGAGCAAGCGTTTCTGTGTGTACCTGGACGGACGACAGGTGGAAGATGTGACGCAGGAGCCGGTGTTCCAGGGACCCATCCGGTCCATCGCGCAACTCTACGACCTGCAACACGACCCGCGATACAAAGACATACTCACGTATCCGTCTCCTACTACGGGAGACCCCGTGTCGATCGTCTTCTCAGCAGCGACGACCCAAGAGGCGTTGATTCGGCGTCGTCAGGCACTAAAGCTGAAGACCGACCACAACTTCGGAATGATGGGCCGGTCGCCCGATTTCACGAACGGTCTGGTTACCGGCTGGTATCACAACCGCGAGCAGTTCGCCCGAGGCGGTGAGCAGTTCGTCGAGAACGCGGTCAAATACTACGAGTACGTCCGTGAGAACGACCTGTTCCTTACCCACACGCTCGTGGGTCCGCAGGTTGATCGCTCCAAGACGGCATCGGAGCAGGAGGACCCGTTCATCCAGCTTGGCAAGGTGCGGGAGACGGACGAAGGGATCATCGTCCGAGGCGCCAAGATGCTAGGGACGATGGCGCCCATTACCGAGGAATTGCTCGTCGTCCCCTTCGGCGGTGTTGGTCCAGGTGAGTACATCTACGCTCTCGCTTTCGCCATACCTAACGACACGCCGGGGGTCAAGTTCATCTGTCGCGAGACCGTGGCGCCAGTGCCGCGGTCTGTGTGGGACCACCCGCTGAGCAGTCGCTTCGAAGAGATGGACTGCGTCGCCGTGTTCGATGACGTGCTGGTCCCATGGGACAGGGTCATGGTGCCTGGTAGTCCCGAGAGCGAAGAGATCGTTAACCAGATGCGGGGCTCCATGGCTGCCCAGGGCGCGAACCAGAGCGCCGCTCAGCACCTGAGCCAGATGGAGCTGATGGTTGCCGTGGCGATGAAGTTGGCGGATGCCATTGGGATCCAAGGCTTCCTGAACGTGCAGGCGCTGCTCGGTGAGATGATCTCCTACCTCGAGGTCGCCCGTGCGGTCTTCTACGGGACCGAGGCGATGTCTATGGAGGGGCCCGACGGCGTCTGGGGCTATACGGGGTTCGCGACGCGCGCCTGGCGGCTACAGGCGCACACTGTCCACCGGCGGATGGTCGAAATCATCCAGACGCTGGCGGGAGGCGGGTTCTTCCAGTCTGCCATGGAGGCCGACTTCGGGAACCCCGAGGTCCGCCCGTACATAGACAAATACCTGCGGGGAAGACCCGGCTACTCCGCAGAGGAGCGGGTCCAGATCTTCAAGCTTGCGTGGGACCTCACGGGAGAGACGTTCGGGCAGCGCATCCAGCAGTATGTTCACTTTCACTCGGGCGACCCTTACCGCAACCTGGCTGCCGCCTATGTCGCCTACGACAAGGAGCCTGCCTTCGAGTTGGTGGAGCGGGCTCTGGGGAAGCGGGACCCGTTGGACATCCGACTCACGACCGAGCATGAAGGCGCCAAACGGGTGACCAAGCCTGAACCTGGTGCGCTGCGCTACTCCTACCCGGCGGCTTCTTACCCTCAACCGAAGCGAGTGGAAGCCTAAGCCCACCGCTGCAGGAGTTAACCGATGATCAAGCGGACGGTAATCAGGACCGAGAATATGACGGAGCACCGCAATCCGATCCCGCCGGCCGTAACGATTGGCGGTCTGATCCTGCCGTCGGTGATCAGCGGCGCTCACCCCCAGAACGGGACGTCGGAGGACGCATCCGAACAGGTCAGGCAAGCCTTTGTCAACATGAAGGAGATTGTAGAAGCAGGCGGCGGCGGCACGGACACCATCGGCCGGATTACCGTCTACCTGAAGGACCTGGCCGATCGTGAGTACGTCAACCGGGAGTGGGTCGCCATGTTTCCGGACGCGGACGACCGCCCGGCGCGACATGTGGTCCTCGCCCCCAGTATGCAGGGGAACCTGAAAGTCCAGCTCGATGTGATTGCGCTGGTGAAGGACGCTGACTGATGGAACAGCCCTATCGCTACATCTCAGCTGATTCGCACCTGGAGGTCTCGCCGGAGAAGTGGACCGCGCGGGTCCCTGAGCAGTGGCGCGACCGCGCGCCGCGGCGGATCACGATGGACGATGGCAGTACGGCAACGTTGATCGAGAATCGGCCTTTGCAGATCAGCGGCCTCGACATCAGCAACGGTGGCGGTTCCCACCACCGCATCAGCGCTCATGCTGTCTCCTACGACGAGGCCCCCGGCACCGGCTTCCCGGAACAGCGTCTGAAGGAGCAAGACATCGACAACCTGGAGGCGGAGGTGCTGTTCCCGGGGACCGGAGGCCCAGGGTTCTGGCGCGGCGTCTCTAATAACGAGGCGTACCGAGCCATCATTCGAGCGTGGAACGAGTACTGCATCGAGGAGTATGCGGCTGCGGACCCACGGCGCCTGATACCGATGGGCGTCATCCCCCAGTCGGGCCTCGACGACGCCATAGCCGAGCTCACCTACTGCGCGAACGCAGGATTCAAGGGGGTCTTGCTCGTGGGTTTCCCCAGCGGCGAGCGATTCCCCGTGCCCGCCGACGACAAGTTCTGGGAGGCCGCCGTGGAATCGGGCCTCGCCATAACCACCCACCTGTCCTGGGGACGGTCGGACCCGCCCATCTTCAAGTACCCCAAGCACGTGGAGAGCTCTTCGGGGAGAGACCCTATCGGGAAGATCAACAAGTTCGCCCAGCGCAGCGGGTGGGGTACACTGCCGCTGGTCTTCTCCGGCATCTTCGACCGGCTGCCCGAGTTGACTATCGGGCACATGGAGAACCAGTTGGGCTGGATCCCCCAGTGGCTGGACTCCGTGGACGACGAGTACGACCGCCACATGGCCTGGATGGATACCTATATGGACATCAGGCCGCTGTCGCGGAAGCCGAGCGAAATCATCCTCGATCACACCTTCTGGAGCTTCATATTCAACCCGGTCGGCGTGAAGATGCGCAGTTTCATCGGTGTGGACAAGTGCCTGTGGTCGACGGACATGCCCCACTTCCACTCGGATTGGCCTAACTCAATGGCGGCAGCCGACGTGCAGTTCGAAGGCGTGGGCGCCGAAGAGCGGTTCAGAATGGTCAGGGGCAACGTTGTCGAGCGCTTTCACTTGGACGCGGACGGTCCTCGGACCTACGAAGAGTCGTTGAAGGTGGCAGCCAGGACATAGCTTGACCGAAGCTCGGTCACGCGCTGGCGCCGATGAAAGGTGGGAACATGGCGGGGCTCGTTGTAGAGTTCTGTGCTATGAGCCGTTCTGCCGTGTCCACATGGGCAGGTGCAGCGTAGAGGGACCTTGAGTAACCACCAACGTGGAGTATCTGGAGCGTGAGGGACACTCACAAAAAGGGAGGAAGCATGCCACGGTACAAGATAGGGAAAGCGATTGTGGCTGGGGTGTTGGCTGTAGTGTTGGCATTGGCACTGGGGGCCTGTGGAGGGGACGACCCCGCTCCGACAGCCACCACGGCTCCGGCAGCCCCGACGGCCACTGCGGCGCCAGCAGCCGCGGAGCCCACTGCGGCGCCTGCAACCGCGACGCCTACACCGGCGCCGTCGGAGTACGACAAGATTGTCGCCGCGGCAAGGGAAGAGGGCACGGCTGAGATATGGATCAACTGGGAGGAGGATACCGCCGCCAAGCTCGAAGCCAAGTGGGAACAGGACTTCGGATGGCCGATAGAAATAGTGAACGTAGCGATGCCGGCCTCTGCCTTTACCGAGCGGATCATCACTGACACCGCTGCAGGCCAGCCGGTCGGCGATATGGGTCAGCCGAGCTACGACCTGATGATTGAAATGGTCGATGCTGGAGTGATTGAGAAGGTCGATTGGGTGGGCATCTTCTCCGAACGGTTCCCCGACATCAGCACCCGCGCCGATGTCGGCACCGCCGAGCTTGACGGCTACTCTCTGAGATGGCGCGACGGGATCGGCTACCCGATCACCTACAACAAGAACCTCGTGACGGATGCATCTGAGCTTCCGCAGACCTGGTTTGAGCTCGCTGATCCCAAGTGGCGAGGAAAGGTGGCGATAGACGCCCGGGGTTACCCATTCAACTTCCTGATGCACTCCCCCGATTGGCCGCAAGAGCGCATATGGGAGCTTGTGCAGGCACTCTCCGACAACGATCCGATCCTGGTAGACAAGAGCCGTGGAGTCGAAGTCATGGCGGGTGAGGCGCACCTGCAGATCGGCGGGTGCAACCTGAACGACATCGCAGCGGGAGCGCCGATCGACTGCCAGGTCTTTGATTCGCTGCCCTACAATCCGCTGATCACGGGATCGCCAACAGGGGCGAAGCACCCGAACCTTTCCAAGCTGTTCATAGCCTGGATCACCAGCGACGAGGGTGGGTACCCGCTGTATGCAGTAGAAGAGGGCCAGTACCGGCTTAACGACCCGAATTCTCTCATCGGACAGAGACTCGAAGAGGCGAAGGCAGCAGGCCGGACCGTCGATGTTATAGGACCTTCGTCCATCGACAACATCCGGACCAGCGGAGTGTTCCGGAAGGAGGTCGGTGAGTTCTGGGCTGGAATCAGGTAGCCGGAATGGCGACCGCAACAGGCGGGCTGGCAGGCCGGCCGCGCGTCCGTCTATCAGGGCTGGACCAACGGCACTATGTGGTCATGGCCGTTGTTGCGCTGCTGATGGTGCTGTCAGTCGTGCCGTTGGTGTTCATGCTAACGGCCAGTGTGCAGCCTGGGGGGGGATTGCCCTTCCCCCCCCACGGCTTCACTTTGGAGAAGTGGCAGTTGGTCTTTTCCGACCCACTCACCTACCGTCTCTTCATGAACACTATGGTGTATGCCATCGGCTCCATGCTCGTGGGCATGACGCTGGCGTTTATACTCAGTTGGTTGCTGGGACGGACCGACATGCCGTTCTCGGGCGCCATCTACATGCTTGCCTTGGCGGCCTTCGCCATGCCGGGCGCCGTAACCGCGTTCGGTTGGGTCCTCCTCCTCCAGCCAAGGACCGGTGTGATCAACCTCTTTGTGCGGTTCATTTTCCGCTCGGAGGCGACCGAAGGGCCCTTCAACGTCTTCACCATGCCCGGGATGATCGCTATCACCGGCATCTCCCTGGCCTCCAGCATGTTCATCTTCCTCGTCCCCATGTTCCGGCGCATGGACCCGGCGCTGGACGAGGCAGCGACGACTTCCGGCGCCAACCGTCTCATGATCCTCAGGAGAGTGTCACTTCCTCTGTTGATGCCCGGACTCCTGACAGTGGCTGTCTACTACAGCGTAATCATGATTCAGATATTTGAGTTTCCACTGGCCATTGGCCTCCGGGCTCACATCCCGGTACTGAGCACGCGCGTCTACCTGCAGACCCAGCCGGAATTCGGGTTAGTGGACTACGGTCTGGCAGCAGTATTCGCCGGTATCGCGTTGGTGATCGGCATTGCGTTGCTCGCGCTCTACTTCCGGCTGACCCGGCGTGAAGCCAAATACCAGGTTATCACCGGCCGAGGGTATCGACCTACGCGAGTAAAACTCGGACGATGGAAATACCTGGCTTTGGTGTTCACTTTCGGCCTGTTCTTTATCAAGATCGGCCTGCCACTGATCACACTTGGCTGGGCGTCTCTGATTCCTTTCTATCAACCGCCGTCGATGTCGGCGCTGGAGTTTGTCAGCCTCGACAACTACACGCGCGTGTTCAGCAGCGAACGGGTGCGATCGTCGTTGTTCAACACCGTGATCCTGGTTCTGAGTGCTTCCACCTTCAGCATGCTGCTCGCAAGCCTCATCGCGTGGCTCTCGCTGCGAGTGAAGGTCCGGGGGACGAAACTACTCGAGCAGCTCGCCTTCATACCACTGGCCATTCCGGGCGTTGTCTCGGCCCTGGCGCTCCTGATCCTGTTCGTCAGGACGCCCCTATACGGATCCGTATGGATCATTGTCATCGGTCACACCGTTGGCTTCCTGCCCTTCGGCGTGCGGCTGATGAGCAGCTCCATCCTGCAGATCGGCAAGGAATTGGAGGAGGTGGGGGTGACATCCGGCGCGGCCCCTCTTATGGTGTTCAGACGAGTCGTTGTGCCATTGGTGGCGCCAGCGGTGACATACGGATGGCTCTGGGTGTTCGCTCACAGTGTCCGCGACTTTACCTACCCGCTCCTCTTCCGGACACCTGACAACCCCGTGATCGCGTCGATTATCTGGGAGTACTGGACCCGGCCGGACATTCCAGGCGCCGCTGCAATGGCGGTCCTACTAGTGCTCGCCATTGCCATATTCGTCGTCATTGCCCGGAAAGTCTTCGCTTTGCGGTTCGGCGAGGGCGCTGTCTAGACTCTTACTCTTCGGACCAGCGGGGAAAGGAGCTGGAAAGACGTAATGCTGGAGATACGGGGCCTCAACAAATCTTACGAGTCGGACCACGGGCCCGTCCGAGCTGTTCGAGGCATCGATTTCACCATTGCAAAAAGTGAGTTCTATACCCTACTGGGGCCTAGCGGATGCGGAAAGAGTACAACGCTACGCTGCGTCGCCGGGCTCGAGACACCCGATTCCGGCAGCATAAGGATCGGCCATACGAACGTGTTCGACAGCAGCGCCAGAGTCAACGTACAGGGACACCGGCGCGACATCGCCATGGTCTTTCAGTCCTACGCTATCTGGCCACACATGACCGTGTATGACAACGTGGCTTTTCCGCTGGTTTCCGGGCGAATGAGAGTACCGAAGAGAGAGGTAAGGCCGCGGGTAAGGGAAGCTCTCCAACTGGTGCAGCTTGGCGCCCTGGAGGACCGCCCTGCAACGGACCTCAGCGGCGGACAACAACAACGGGTGGCCGTTGCACGAGCTCTTGTCATGGAGCCCGAGGTTCTGTTGCTGGACGAACCCCTCAGCAACCTTGATGCGAGGCTGCGTGACGACATGCGCAACGAGCTCCGCGCGCTGACTGGCCGACTAGGACTAACGACCCTCTACGTCACACACGACCAGGTCGAGGCCCTGACCATGTCGGACCGGATCGCCGTCATGCGGGACGGGCTGATCGTCCAGGAGGCGACCGCTCGGGAGATCTACAGCGCTCCCGGTGATCCCTTCGTCGCCCAGTTCATTGGCAAGATTAACCTGATCGAAGCCACCGTCGTCGGCACAGGGTCAGAGGGGACGGTTGTCGACTCGCCTCTGGGAAGGCTCAGCTGCAGGCTGCTACCGGACATCGAGACCGGTGACGACGTTCTCGTGGCCATCCGCCCAGAGCGCGTTGTGATTTCGGCAACGGCCGACGGCAGGTCAAACGAGTTCCCCGGTAAGTTCGAATCGGTGGCCTATCTGGGGGATCGACTGGACTGCCGCGTCGCGGTCGGGGACACCTTGTTGCAGATCCAGACGGACGCGACAGCTGTGTGGTCGTCCAACGACCCCGTTTACGTAAACCTTGAACCCGATGTCTGCGTCCTGTTTCGCGTGAACCGCTCTGACGTCACGCCCCCAACGAGGAGGAAATAGACCATGGCTATGCAGCTAAAGGGACCGGCAGCCAACGGATGGGTCGACCTCGATCAAGGCCTCATCTCTCGGGAGATATTCGTCAACGACGACATCTATCAGCAGGAGCTCGAGCAGGTCTTCGCTCGCTCCTGGCTCTTCGTGGGCCACGAGTCCCAGATCCCCAATCCGGGTGATTTCTTCATCTCATCCATGGGCGAAGAGTCGGTGATTCTCTGCCGGGACCGCGACGAGAAGATTCACGTGTTCCTCAATTCCTGCCGGCACCGGGGGATGAAGGTGTGTCGGTATGACGAAGGAAACGCCCCAGTGTTCAGTTGCCCATACCATGGCTGGAGCTATGCAACCAACGGTGAGCTGGTAGGAGTCCCGTACTTCAAACAGGCCTATCGAGAGCAACTCGACAGGTCCCTTTGGGGCCTCATAGAGGTGCCCCAGATGGTCAACTACCAGGGAGCTGTCTTCGCGTGCTGGGACCCCGACGCTCCTTCGTTCGAGGAGTACGCCGGCGGCTTCTTGCAGGCGCTGGACCTATTGCTCCGAGGGTCCGATGGCAGTGATAACGGCGCCGAGCTCTACGGCGGGGTGCATAAATGGATAATGCCATGCAACTGGAAGTTCGCCGCTGAGAACTTCGTCGGCGACTACTACCATGGGATTAGCCACCGCTCGGTTGACATGACGGGGATGGGCCCGAGCGGCCGCGGCCGACGCGACACGCGAGGCATGGAGACTTCGGTGCGAGTCGGTACGTCCTTCGTTGGGGGACATGGCACACACCCAGTCGTGATGCCCGAGGAGTATATCCCCGAGTGGCGCAACATCCCAGCTGTGTCGGAGTACTTCCGGGAAACGAATGCGAAAGCTCGCGAACGGCTTGGCGACAAGGTCAGGGTGCGCGTCGGGGCAAGTACGCTATTCCCCAACATGTCGTTCGCGGCAGGCCAACCCCGGACTATCGCCGTATGGAACCCGAAAGGCGCGCTCAAGACAGAAGCGTGGCGCTGGTATGTGGTCGACAAGCAGGCTCCACAGGAGGTCAAGAACGCCATCCTCGATTACTTCTTGAAGTACGCGGGTCCCGGCGGGCTTACCGAGCAGGATGACATGGAGAACTGGAACTACGCTTCGGCGGCCAGCAGGGGTACTATCGCTCGGCGCCACCCCTACAACTACCAGATGGGCATGGGCTTCGAGTCGACGGAGCGCAGCGGACCGTGGGCGCCTGGGGACGCGCTGTTCAGCGAAGGGATTTCTGAGCAGAACCAGCGGGGGTTCTACCGGCGATGGTCCGATCTTATGCACGCTGAAAGCTGGCGCGACATACCGCGGACATTCAACAAGCGCTAGGACTCGGCTTCCCCGTGGAGCGGCAAGCGTGCAATGATGCTGTGCCTCGGTTTTCCGGCGACATGGTTGAATCGCAAGCGTTAAGGAGTTCACATGGTGAGCAGCACAGTGATGGAAAGTATCGTACTGAAGCATGAGATCGAGGAGCTCTATTTCCGTGAGGCGGAGCTCTTGGACAACCGGCATTTCGAGGAGTGGCTCGATTTGTTCACCGACGATGCGCGCTACTGGATGCCGCTGCATAGGAACGTGAAAGCTGGTGAATGGGAACGCGAGCGGACCAGAGAGACCGTCGATGTCAGCTGGATCGACGACGACAAGCTAACGTTGATGCAGCGGGTGAAGCAGATCAGGTCGGGTATCCATTGGGCAGAAGAGCCGGTATCTCGCCTTACCCATATGATCGCGAATGTCCGCGTCGTAGACGTTACTGACGACGGGGTGAAGACCACATGCCGGTTCCTTGTCTACCGCAATCGTGTAGAAACAGAGACAGACATCCTGATCGGCAAGCGAGAGGATACGCTCCGGAGAGTCAACGGCAACTGGATGGTCGCGAGGCGTGTGATCCTCCTCGACCAGAACGTCCTGCTGCCCAAGAACCTGACGTTCTTCATCTAGCGGTGACGGTCGTGCAAGGCGATCGTACAGATGATGCAAGAAGGCTTGAATGAGGAGGAGTGATGGCAGACGAAGAGGTTAATATACTCACGTTGACGGCAGGGACGAAGCTGCGCCTATCAAGTGGTGCGATAGCCGAGGTTGTGAGAAGCCTTGGGGATGGGTATTGGGTCGAGGTGAAGTATCTCTCGGCGCCGCAGGACCCATCTCTCGAAGGCACGCAAGAGTCAGTGTTTGCGGCGGAAGTTATCGAGATTGTCTGACCCTGTCTCGGAAATGTGCGGACAGGGTATGGAACATATGGACACCCCGAGAATCGGTAGTGGAGGGCAGCCTTGGACGTAGGTTTGATCGGCACAGGGAACATGGGAGGTCGATTTGGGCAGAGGATCCTGGCATCGGGACACCGGCTGACTGTCCACGACTTGCGGCAGGAAGCGACAACGTCCCTATGTGAAGCGGGAGCCACGTGGGCCTCCAGTCCGTTAGAGGTGGCCCGCGCGAGCACCGTGGTGCTCACCTCCCTTCCCAGCCCCGCGGCCGTTGAAGACGTCGTCTTGAACCCGTCGACAGGCGTGCTTGTGGGCCTTGTCCCCGGTGGCGTATTCATTGACCACAGCACCAGTACGCCATGGCTGGCCCGTCGCATCGACGAGGCATGCAGGAACCGGGGCCTCTCCGCCCTGGACGCACCCCTGAGCAGCGGCGGCCGCTTCATCGGCGTGGGCGGTGACCGCGATGTCTTCGAGTCGTGCCTGCCAGTGCTCGAAGCAGTCGGGGACGAGGTCTTCTACGTCGGCGAAGCGGGAATGGGACAGGCTACGAAGCTCGTTAGACAGTACGTGGGCTTCTGCAGCTTCGCTGTGCTCATGGAGGGGTTGATGATCTATCAGAAGGTGGGGGGCGACGTTTCCATGATGGCTGAGTTCATTAGGAAGTCCTCCACTGGCGGCCACGAGCGTTACGTCGCCAGACTCCTCGATCGGGACTTTGGCGAGCCGGGAACTTCCACGGCAACGCTGGACATCGTATCGAAAGACGTTGAGCTTTCGGTCGAGTTGGCGAGGCACTTTGAGTCTCCTGCGACCATCGGAGTCGTGGTTTCGGACCTCCTGAAGCGAGGTCAGGCGATGGGATGGGGCCGCAACGAGCATTGGAGCGCGATCCACGCCCTCGAAAAGGCGGCGGGCATGCAGCTTGACGCTTCCGCCAAGCAACAGCAACACTGAGCCTAGGGGCTGCAACATGTACCGGGTCACCATCATGCGGATCACGGTTAAGGAGGAGGAGGCGGACAGGTTCGAGGCGCATTGTGCCGAGCAGGTGGCCCGGGTGTGGGAGGGTGAGTCCCATAACTGCCTCTATGTCTTCGTCCGGAGGGACCCTTCGGGGTCGTCCCTTCTACCCAGACCCAAGGGCGAACGGCGCGACTATCTCCATCTTCAGGCTTATGCCACCAGAGAGGCCTACGATCACCACCGAGGCCCGTCACATGAGAGTTGGCTGCGTATCCTGCGCACGTTCCAGGAAGGCACATGGGAAGCGGAGTCTTATCACACGCGAGAGATGGTGGCGGGCATCAGCAGGGACTGGACCTGGGACACTGACCTCTACCGTTTCGCGGTCCACCGCTTTCAAGCAAGAGAGGACGCAGGGGGGGACCTCGAAGGACACATGGTCCACCAGATCGGTATCGTCACGAAGGGGGAACCCGGCACGCCACTCTACACTTTCTGCCGGCGCGAACGAGAGGGGTCAGCGCTCCTGCCAACCCCGCGCCAAGGACGTTCCGAGTATCTGCATCTAGCCGCCTTCAGCACCGAGCAAGCGTACGACCAGCACGCGGCGCTGGCGCGGCGCAAAGACGGTCAGTGGGCGTGGGCATCGACGTTCCCACCCTATCTGGATGCCCCATTGGTCAACGAGTCGTTCTACAGTGGCTCCGTCGTATCCGGCTTCAGCCGGAATGCACAGTGGGGAGCAGTCTGGGGGGACGACGATATCCCATCCCTAGCGTGAGCGCCTTCGTGACGCCGCTGGCCCGACCCGGATTGCGGTTGCCTTCCTCCCCTTTGAGCAGGATGGGATCAGGATTCTATAGCCACACCGACCGTAGCACCCACGCCGACCCCTGCAGCCACGATAACGCCGGTCCTGATCGTGACGCTGCCGGACGACGGCGGTCTGCCGTGGTGCCTGTGGCTGCTCCTCCTGCTGCTGCTCCTCGTCGTGGTGGGCATCATTGCCTACTGGCGCCGGCGGCAGCGCGAGAGAAGGTGGTATCTCCGGTGATGGCCGGTCGTCGTCGCCGACTATACGCGGCGGAGGGCGACAACGGGGATCTGGCGGTGGGTACCGGAGCGGTAGGCAGCGAAGCGTGGGTTCCCCGCAGCCACCTGGTCGTACAGCGCGGAACGCTCCTCTCCCTGGGCTATGTGGGCCTCGGCGGCGAAGCGCTCCCCACTGGCCTCGACGTAAACGTTCGGGTCGGCGGCGAGGTTCAAGTACCATGCGGAATGGTGGTCCCGGCCGTAGTTGGAAGCGACGACGATGAGGTCGCCGGACTCCTCGAACCGGAAGTACATCAAGGGCGACAAGCGCAGCTTGCCGCTCTTGCGTCCCTTCGTGACGACGATGAGGACCCCCTGTGCCTTCCAGGTGGCCCAGTAGGCGCCCACCCGAGAGGCGGAACAGGAGCCGGTGCACTGGAACGAAGGACCACGCGATGAGGAGTCGTTTCCAGGTTGGCATGGCCGGCTCCTTACGGGACCGCGATTGTACGCGGGCATGCGCGTCGGTGTGGACGTGCCGCCCGTGTGACCGCCACGCCCTCCCGTAGTGCGTCAAAAGTAATTGTTACCGGGAGGGGACTGATGCTTCAGAAGTCCCTGTTACCGGGCGCTGGTAGTCTGAGTCGGGCTCGGCTGTTGCCCACAAGGCCTCCAAGGCGGCTTCAAGTTGGGCCTTCAACCGCACGGGATTGAGTCCCTGATATCGCCGTTCCAGGGACTCCCGCGCCTCCCCCGTAAGCTCCTCCCACGTCAAGAGCCGCTGATACGGCGTCTGGGCAGTGTCATAGATGCGGCGGACCCGGGCGCCCTGGCGGCTCTTGTGGACCAGTTTCCGCACCGGCTGGAAGAAGTTCTGGTAGAGCGCGGCCAGCCGGTGGACGCTCTGCAGGCGCTCCAAGGCCGCACGGGTCGCATACCGGTCGTAGCCTATCAGCCGTCTCACTGCCGTCCAGTTCTTCTGTTCCACGTGGGCATTGTCATTCTTGCGGTAAGGGCGGGAGCGCGTGAAGGTGATCCCCTTGCGCCGGCAGTAGGCGTGAAGGTAGTGGTTGATGAACTCCCCGCCGTTGTCCGTGTGCAGGTCCAGCAGGGGGAAGGGCAGCGCACGTGCCATCTCGTGGATCGCGCCTCCCACTCGCTCCTGCCCCTTCCCCCACACCCCACGACACACCACCCAGCCCGTAGCTATGTCCACCCCCGTCAGCGTGTTCAGATAGAACCCCTCTGTGCTCTCTCCGCAATGGGCCACCAAGTCCACCTCCAGATGCCCCGGCGGTGGATGCCCCCACTCCCCGAACGTGCGGATCGGAATCGCCGCCTTCAGCAGACTCCCCGGCTTCGTGACACTCGTCCACGGACGCCGTCCACGCTCCTTGTAGGCCCGCAGCAGACGGTCTATCGTCGAGGCGCTCATGGAGCACAACGCCTCCGCCACATCATGCGGCAGAAGCAACTCTTCCCACATCTCAAGCTTGCACACCAACTCCTCCATGAACGGCGCCAGCCGACTCCCGCAGGGCCGGTCCACCACCTCCCACACTTGCCGCAGGGCTGCCACCTCCGCTGGCCCGTACTCCCGCGGCCGCCCCGTTCGACCACTCCCACCGGACCTCTCACCCTTCCCACCCAAGAGCCGGACGCCCGACTTCCGGTGGTAGCCAGTCACCCGCACAAACTCATCCAGCAGACGCCCACGCTCTGCCCGTCCTGCTTTCCTGTACCGCTCCTTCATGATCACCACGTAGTCCTGCACGCTGCCTCTCTTCATGCGCTCCTCGGTAACATGACTTTTGAAGCAACGATACCCGCCCCGGTAACATTTATTCTGAAGCACATCGCCTCCTCGACCCGAAGAGCGGAGCAGGCTAACCTTGTTGTCACCGTCTGCTCGCGGCTGCCCCCAGGGAAAGGCCCTTTCCCATCTTGGGAGGGGTAGTCGATCAAGAAACGTGGGCTGCTCGCCAAAGGGCTGCCCAAGGAGCGCATATGGCTACCACTTCGAGAGTCTGGACTGAGAGATACGCTGAGATGGTCCACGGGAAGACCCGGTACTGGGAAGCCGGGGCCGGCTACCCGACCGTCCTCATCCACGGCGCCGGCTGGACGAGCGGCTGCGAGTCGTGGGTCCGCAACATCGGACCGCTCTCGGAGAAACTTCACGTCTACGCCATCGACTGCCTGAACTGGGGCGTCGGCGACGTCTTCCAGCAGGAGTTCTCCTTCGCCTACCTCGTCGACCACGTCCGCGAGTTCATGGACCTGCTGGGCATCGAGAGGGCGAACTTCGTGGGGCACTCGATGGGCGGATGGATTGTTACGCTACTGTCGTACGAGAGCCCTGAGCGCATCAACAAGGTGGTGAACGTCGCGGGCGGCGGGACGGCGACGCGGCCTCTGCAGAATATGGTCGATTTCAAGGTCCCGTCCGAGGAGCAGATCAGAGAGCAGTTCGCGAACCGGTTCCCCGAGGGCACGGTGGATATCGGTGAGGTGACCGCGCCTTACATCCGAAAGAACTCGCTGCCGGGGCATGGGGAGGCGTTCGCGGCAGTGATGCGGCACATGACCAACCCGGACACGCGCATCCGGTACAACACCCTGCGACGGATGCCCCACATCAAGGCGTCGACGCTGGTGTGCTGGGGGACCGACGACCAGACCAACGCGTTCGAGATGGGCGAGCAGACCGCCGCCACCATTCCCGGCGCCCGCCTCGTGCCGTTTGAGGGCGTCGGCCACATGCTGCCGCAGCAGGCCGCGGACGGATTCAACGAGGTCGTGTTGGAGTTCTTGACGTCGTAGGCAGAAGAGAGGGGCCACGCGGGGCCGGCAGAGGGACACCGTCACCCTGCGGTGAGCGGAAGACGAAGCCCTCCTCGCCCGCATCGAAGGACTCGGAAGATATACTGGCGGCGCGCGAGGCCGGCGACCGCTGGAGCATCCCCCAGGCTGTAGCTATGGCTATCATCCGTGAGGAACAGCCCTTCAACTAACCCACATCAGGAGCGTACATGCAGCTAGGCGTAGTTTTCCCACAGAACGAGATAGGCGAGGACCCGGGCGCAGTGCGCGCGTTCGCGGAGGCGGCCGAGGGACTGGGGTACGCACACCTCGTCTTCTACGACCACGTCCTCGGCGTGGACACCAACCGCAGACCGGACTGGCAGGGTCCGTACTCCCACGAGGACACCTTTCACGAGCCGCTGGTCACGTTCGGCTATCTGGCCGCGCTCACCAGCCGCATCGAGCTCGTGTCCGGCATCATCATCCTGCCGCAGCGGCAGACGGTGCTCGTCGCCAAGCAGGCCGCGCAGGTGGACGTGCTGAGCGGCGGGCGGCTGAGGCTTGGCGTCGGCATCGGCTGGAACGACGTCGAGTACGAAGGACTGGGTCAGAATTTCCACGACCGGGGCAAGCGCTCCGAGGAGCAGGTTGAGCTGCTGCGCGCGCTCTGGACCAACGAGGTTGTGGACTTCCAGGGCAGATGGCACAGCATCCCCGGCGCGGGCATCAAGCCGTTGCCGGTGCAGCGTCCCATCCCTATCTGGTTCGGCGGCGGACGCTCGGACGGCGTTCTGCGTCGCATCGCCCGTATCGGCGACGGGTGGTTCCCGCAGTTGCAGGCGGACGAGCAGGGCAGGGAGCGGATGGAGCGCTTCAAGGGTCTGGTCGAAGAGGCGGGACGCTCGCAGGACGAGGTCGGCGTCGACGCGCGTGTCGCCCTGTCCCGCGGCGGCGTTGACGGTGCGCTGCGCGATGCCGAGGTCTGGCAGGAGATGGGGGCGACCCACGTCTCGTTCAATACGCTGCGTGCAGGCCTCGGCTCGCCGGACGAACACATCGACGCCCTGCGCCGCTTCAAGGAAGCGGCAAGGTAGGGGGTAAGGAGGAACGATGAACATCGCAGTGATCATCCTGGACATGGCGAAGGGATACGGCTGGGCGCCCGGCTCGTACGGCTATGGGATGGTGGCGAACGTGCGGCGGCTGAAGGACGCCGCCTATGCGGCTGAGGCGCCCATCATCCACGTCAACTCCATGCGCCGCGAGAGCGACCAGGTAGGCGACTGGTCGCGCGTGATGATGAAAGAGGGCACCGACGCGCTCGACGTCATCCCTGAGCTGCAGCCGGTGGACAAGGACACGCTCGTCTACAAGCGCTACCTGAGCGGCTTCTCTCACAACGACCTGGACTACGTCCTCCGCACGATGCAGCGTGACACGGTCATCATCGCCGGAGCGTCGACCGACAACACGGTGCTGTGGACGGCGGCGGACGCGTTCCAGTTGCGGTACAAGGTCGTGGTCGTGGAGGACTGCACGATGGTGCACCGGGAGAGCGAGCCGCCGGAGGTGAAGGAGTACGCGCTCCGCATCGTGCGGAATGTTCTCCACAGCGAGGTGTTGCCGCTGGACGAGGTGGTCAGCCGCTACCTGAGCTGAGCGAGGAAACCCTGCCGGTTACGCCGCAGCCTGGCTCGAGAGAACACAGCAACCGGAGGGCCTCGGCTGGTGAGACTCTGTTTGAAGCGGTATGGATGCTTGGTGTGCATGTCGTTCGTCCTCTGCGCGCTCGTCGCGTGCGGAGGAAGAGATGGCGAAAGCGGATACGTGGTGGAACAAGCGGCAGGGGGCTACTCGGGGCCGAACGGGCCGGAGCACTGGGCGTCGCTCGCTCCGGAGAACGCGCCCTGCGCCGAGGGCGTCCAGCAGTCGCCCGTGGACCTCACCGGCTACGAGCGCGCGAGCGCTCCCGCGCTGTCGTTCTCGTACGACGGCGGCGTGAGCGGCGCTGCGCTCGTGAGGGGCTCCATCGTCGTCTCCTTCGGTCCAGACGGCAGCCTGACGTTGGGAGGACGCCGCTTTGATCTGCGGTCGGCCCACGCCCACGCGCCCGCCGAGCATCGAGTGGATGGAGAGGAATTCGCGGCGGAACTGCATGTGCTGCACGAGGACGAATCCGGCGCATTGCTCGCCGTGGGGGTGCTCTACCGGCTCGGCGCTCCGAGTCCCGTGCTGCAGGCGATGATCGACGCAGTTTCGGGAGGAGGCGAGGCGTCGGGATTCCCGCTCACGGCGGCTGACTTCGCCCCGCGCTCCTCCGCCTTTTACACCTACGCAGGGTCCAAGACGACTCCACCGTGCCAGGAGCCGGTGGAGTGGGTGGTCATGCAGGACGCCGGAACGGTATCGCGGGAGCAGGTGGACGCGTTGCAGTCGTTCAGCAGCGGGCCGAACAACAGGCCAGTCCAGCCGCTGGGAGGCCGGAGGATCGTGCTCGTCGGGGGTAGGTTGCCAGGGATAGTCTGAACAAGTGGCGAGTCTGCGTTGATTGCGCATGCGGCGCCTGATTCCTTCCCCCTTGATGGGGGAAGGTTAGGATGGGGGTGAACAGGCGGGGCTGCAGGAGACAGGCTTGTTCAGAGCATCCCTACAAGGCGTAGAGCCGCGTCGGGTTGTGGTCCAGTATCTTGTCCGCCACCGCGTCGCCGAGGCCGCCGTTCTCCCGCAGGTTGCGGAGCGCGTGCAACTCCGTGGCCGTGTCATTGTGGCCATAGTCCGTGCCGAGCACGAGATGGTCCTCGCCCGCGCAGTCGATGATGTAGTCGATATCGTCGGCGGTCTGCACGGCGACCCAGATGTTGCGCTCCTCCAGCAGTTCGCGCCCCGGCCACGCCTTGCCGCGCTTCTCGAAGCGCAGCGACAGGTCGTTCATCGCGTAGGGGAGCCACGACGCGCTCAACTCGACGAACCCCCAGCGCAGATCAGGGAAGCGCAGGTGCATGTCCTTCATCACGATGTCATGGAACGCGCCGACGCCCGACAGTTTGAACGTGGAGAAGCCCGCGTCTCGCCCGAAGTAGTCGAAGAACGCGAAGTTGCCCGTCGCGGCGTGGATGCACACCGCCAGGTCCAGCCGCTGCGCCTCCTCCCAGAGAGGCGTCATGTACGGGTCGCTCAGCCGGTGGGGGCCCTCGATACCGCGCATGAACACGGCGCACGCACCGTTCTCCTTGCCGAACTGCATCTCCTCGATCGACTCGTGGAGCGACATCGTGGGGAGGACGACGGCCCACCGGAGGCGTCCGCCGCCCTGCCGGTGTATGTCGGCGAGCCACCGGTTGTAGCCCTGCGCGAGCGCGAGGTCCACTTCCGGGTGCGTGGCAACGGGACGCAGGAACATGCTGGGGTAGAGGACGTGCGTGTTCACACCCAACTCGTCCATGTGGGCGAGGCGCTTGGCGATGTCGCTCGCCTCACGGGTAGCCTGGTCGGTGTCGAGGCCGACGTTGACGCCCTTGCTGAAGGCTCGGCCGTCCACGTACCAGAATTCCGGTGAGGGCGACTTGTAGCCCTCCTTCGGCAGCAGGACGATGGGGCGGAGGTGCTGCGACTCCTCCGGTATGAAGTCCCACGTGCGCTCCGATTCCACGACGTGTGCATCTGAGTCGATCACTGCCATCGCAAACCTCCCGTCGATGTCATCCGTTCTCTTGTCGGCGACTTTATCTTTCACGATGGGGCGAGGGCAAGACTACTTACATGGATGGACAGGATGCGACAGGCGAGGGCCGGGAGAAGAGGAGGGCTGGCGGCGCTATGGTACGATGCCCGCACACGAAGGAGAGGGGAAGGAGTGCCTGCCATGACTACCCAAAGCATCTCCGCCGCAGACCTGGAAGCATTCCGCCAGTTCTGCGACGACGTGAAGTACCTCAACTCCATCTGGGAGCAAGTGTGCGAGGAGCACCCGGACTGCTACATCGCAGTCTACGGAGGCCGGATTGTCGCTGTGCACAAGGTGTTGAACGACCTGTTGGGCGCAACTGGATAGTGAAGGGGTTCCCAGGAATTTCACAGTTCTTCGGTACATTTCGTCGAAGCCTGAATTGTGGATCCTGTGAGGTGACGATACGAGGGTACTACCGGCGGAGCAACCGTTTCCCTGCGCCTCCGCCAGCGCCTCATATCGCCCCGCTGGTCTATATCCCTGTCTTGGAACGTACGGTAACTCGCCAATCCATTTGCCAATATCATCCAGTTTCAACCTATCTTCAGCAAGCCCCCAGCGTTCTTCGAGTGAAAACCGCAACTCTTTCCAGAGTGCATTCAAATCATGCGTGCTATCAGGAACTTGCCTTTTGCCTTTATCGATAATCTCCTTCATTTGCAGTTCGATGTATTGACGATAAAGAAACATTGCGGGATAAACGTAAATGTCTATACTGCTTGCAAATGTAGGGCTATTGACAACCAAGTCTGCCGCTTCCTTGTAGCCAATCGCATAAACGTCCCACGTTGGCCAAAACCAGGCGTTGTACTTCCATCTATAGGGATCTTCACGACTTGAATACGCCTTGAACAAAGGCTCACCGCTTTTTCGTAGCCTGTCCATTGATTCCTCTCTTCTGTGACTGGCCTCAGGCATCATTCTAGGTCTTGACGGAGCAGTTGGGGAGACGCGCTCCTCACTCGTAACTGTTCAGAGTTGATGAGTTCGTCGTTCCTGCGGAGGCAGGAACCTCGCAGCCTTGGCGAACGGGACGAGATTCCCGCCTCCGCAGGAATGACGGGCCTACCCCACGAAGTCTGAACAGTTACCCTCACTCCCCCACCCTAAGTAACCGGTCGCGGCGGAAGCCGAGGTAGCGCTCCGCAGCGGAGTCCAGCCGCTTCTTCATCAATCGCCTTGACCCTGGCGTTCACCGAGGAACACGTCCACTCCGGCGGACGATGCACTGCCGTATATCTCCTCCAACGCAGGGATGAAGCCGTCCCGGCCCCGCCAGAACGGGAAGCTGCCCAACCGTTTCGTCAGTGCCGCCGTGATCGTTGGGATACGCGCTGCTCCCTGTGCGTCCTCTTCCCGTTCACTGTTCTTCTGTCCCCAGAATTCGCCGGGGTCGGCTGGAATGGGCTCAGGCGGTGATTGCTCCGCCTTCCGGTTGGCGTGGGATGCGAGGGCGGCATCGTCGCCTTCGACGCCGCTCTCCGCCGCTTCGTACCCGGCCAGCCGCAGGAGCTCCTCCCGCTCAATGCCCCGCAGCTTGAAGATCAGGAACGGGTCGCGGTCGAACTCTTCGCCCAGGAGGAGGTAGACCGCCGCGACGTGCTTGCACGGGTTCGACCAGTCGGGGCAGGTGCAATCGGTCGCAAGGTCGCCGCTCCTGTCGGGAAACAGCGAAAGTCCTGCATCGCGGAAGACGTCCTCTATCTGCTCCGGCATCCGGCCTGCCAGCAGCGTTGCGGCGAAAACCGGCCGGTCCTGGAGCGCCCCGGCCAGTTTCTTCCTGTCCGGACTCTTGAACGTCGCGACCCTGATCCTGACGCCGTAAGGGCGGGCGCGGGAGCCCTGCACTCCGGCGGTGACGGCCCCTTTGTCGACGGCGATGGACAGCACCTGGCCCTGGCGGGCGTAGGACCTGCCGCGGTCGAGCCGCGCTCCGATGTCGAAACCCTCGAGTGCCGCTATCCAGCGGCCGGCCCACCAGCTTCGGCCGAATCCGCCCCGCCTGGACTGCGCCTTGATTCCCCCTCTCGTCTTGCGGGGGCGGGAATACTCGAAGTACTCGTCGTAGCGGTATGCCATCCTATGCCTCCTCCGCTTCTCCGGCTTCCCGGCTCAGCGCCAGTATCTCCCGCAGCGCGTCGTTGGAGAGTTCCGTCAGCCAGCCCTCGCCTGTTCCGACGACCTGCTCGGCGACTTCCCTCTTGCGCTCGATCATCTCGTCTACCCTCTCTTCCAGCGTCCCTGCGCAGATGAACTTGTGCACCTGGACGTTCCGCTTCTGACCGATGCGGAAGACCCGGTCGGTTGCCTGGTTCTCCACGGCGGGGTTCCACCAGCGGTCGAAATGGAATACGTGGTTGGCCGCGGTGAGGTTCAATCCGGCGCCTCCGGCCTTCAGCGACAGGATGAAGACGGGCGGCCCGGAGCCCTCGCTCTGGAACCGTTCGACCATCTGGTCGCGCCGATGCCTCGGGACCCCGCCGTGGAGGAACAGCGCCTCTCTCCCGAAGGTCTCCTGCACGTGGCGCCGGATGATGCCGCCCATCTCCGCGAACTGGCTGAATACCAACGCCCGGTCATCCGCTTCGATAACTTCTTCCAGCATCTCCGTCAGCCGTGTGAGCTTGCCGGAGCGCCCGGCGGCGCCGGAGTTGTCGCCCAGGAACTGCGCCGGGTGGTTGCAGACCTGCTTGAGCTTGGAAAGCGTGCCTAGGATCAGCCCTCTCCGCTGGATGCCCTCGGCGGACTCCAGCACCTCTTCCGTCTGCTTGAGAACGGAGGCGTACAGCGACGCCTGTTCTTTCGTGAGCGGGCAGAAGACCTTCGTCTCCTGCTTCTCCGGCAGGTCGGCGATGATCGTTCTGTCCGTCTTGAGTCTTCGGAGGATGAAAGGGCCGGTGATGCGCTTGAGGCGCTCTGCCGCGCCCTCGTCCCGCTCGGCCTGGATAGGCACGAAGAACGTGCGCTTGAACTCGCTCTGGGAGCCCAGGAAACCGGGGTTCAGGAACTCCATGATGGACCATAGGTCGCCGACGTTGTTCTCCACCGGCGTGCCGGTCAACGCGATGCGGTAGTCGGCTTCCAGCGACCGCGCCGCCTGCGCCTGCATCGTCTCCGGGTTCTTGATGTTCTGGGCCTCGTCCAGCACCACGCCGCTCCATGGCGCCTCCCTGAGAGACCTGATGTCCCGGTGCGCCAGCGCGTAGCTGGAGATGACGATGGCGTGCCGCTCCGCCTCCTTCTTGAACGCCGCGCCCCGTTTCCTGCCGGGGCCGTGATGGACCAGCACGGGAAGTTGGGGAGTGAAGCGGTTGGCCTCCTTGCGCCAGTTGTTGACCACGGTGGTCGGACAGAGCAGGAGGACGGGGCGCTTGCCGTTGGCCTGCCAGTCGCGCTGGATCAGCGCCAGCGTCTGGACCGTCTTGCCCAGGCCCATGTCGTCGGCGAGGCACGCTCCCAGGCCCCATTGCCGCAGGAACGAAAGCCACGAATACCCTCGGACCTGGTAAGGGCGGAGCGTGCCGGAGAAGCCGTCCGGTGGCGCGGCCTCCTTGAACTCCGACACCCCATCCAACTGATCGAGCAGCCTCCCGATCCACCCGGTGGCGCTGACTCCGTTGAAGTCCAGGGACTCCGGCGCTTCCCCTGCCCCGAGCGCCATCCGGACGATGTCCCGGACAGTCGCCTCCCCAGCCTCTTTCTTCTTCCAGAAATCGATCGCCGCCTGTATCTCCTGCGCGCTCATCTCTACCCATTGTCCTCGCACCCGCACCAGCGGCGCCTTCATGCGCGCAAGCGCCTCCAACTCCCCGAGAGTGAGTTTCTGGTCTCCGAGCGCCACTTCCCAATCGAACCGGACGACCGTCTCCAGGGACAGGCCGCTCCCTCCCTGCATCTTCGGGCTCCTGACCTTGGCTTGAGCGGCAAACCGCAACTTGGTGCCCTTGCGCGTCCACCAGGCCGGGAGCATCACGCCGTAGCCTGCCTGCTCGAGGGCGGCGGCCTCCCTGGTGAGGAACGCATGAGCTCCGGCGGCATCGAGCGTGCACCCGGCAGGCCGTGAACTTTCGAGGCTGGCCGTGACGGCGGGACACATGTCCGAAGCCTGCCCCAGCGAGGAGAGCAGGAACTCCTGCACGTTCGAGCCGCTTCGCCCGAGCGCCGCGAGGTTGCGGCCCTTGGCTTTCCACGCCTCTTCCACCGGGACGAGCAGGCTCGGATCGTCGTGCGGTTGGAGCAGGTAGCGAACGAACCACGCGTCATCGGAGAGCTCGTCCGCCCCACCGGCTTCCGCCGCGTCTCCCGGCTCTTCCAGGCGGAAGCAGAGGCGGAACGGGCTGTTTACCGAAACCGCGAGCGGTCGCCGCCATTCGCGGATCTCCATTGCGAGTTGCGCGAGGTCAGCTGCCTCTCCCTCGACGATGCCGTCTTTCGACCGCAGGGCGTGCAGCCAGGAGTCGTGTACGCTGTCAAAGGACGGTTTGCTCCCACGGCGGCGCGGCGTGGGTGGAGACGCGTCGCAGCTTGCCGTGCGTACCAGGTGGTCCGTCAGCCTGGCCACGAACTGCCTGAGCGCCTCGGCGCGGGCTGTCTCAGGAGGCGCGGCTGCATTGGGCCCGGAGACCGCTCGCGCCGACGCGGGCATCCGCCTCGCCAGTCGGGCAAACTCTTCGGCATCCGTGCCGGTAACGATGGGCTCCCATACTGCGCGGGGCTTATCCGCTTCGTCCCCCAGGCCCGGAAGGAACTGCTGCCGTGCCACTATCGCCCCTGCGAAGCGTAGCGCCTCCGCCCAGTACGTCAGGTCCGAGCCGACGACCACTCCTGCCGCAAGCGTTCGTTTGCCTGTCGAGGCGAGCAGCAGCTCCAGGGACTGCGCCGTCGAGAGGCGATATGCGGGAACGGTCCAGGGCGCTATCGCCGTCTTTGCGCGCGATGCGGACGGTTCGGCGATGAGGCCGCTGGAAGGAACGGGGTTGCCGGCCTTTGTCGGCAGCCAGGCCGTCACGCGGCAAGCGCGTATTGCCGCTCGCATGGGAGCGAGCGCCGTCTGCTCAAGCGCCTGGGCCAGGTCGCTCACTCCGGCGGCAAACGGATGCGGACTTGCATACGCGTCCTTCATCCCGCGCCTGCGCGGCGAGGCAGCGTTAACGCCGTCGTCCCTCGACGCTTCGCCCCAGAGAACAAGCGCGCCGTCAGACTCGCCTGCATGAAGGGTGATCATAGTCGGGAGACTCGTGACAGGCCTGCCCTTATCTTCCCGTAAAGGGTGGCAGGCGGCCGGCGTCTGTTCTGAACTGACGCAGCGCATTGTATCGTGCTTCCGCCGGTCTTCAAATGCCGCGAGGTACAACCGCCCCTCATGAGACGCCATCCTTCTCCAAGTCGTTGTGGCGAGCCTGTCGGGCTACGGGTGACGAGGTCCCTCACTCCCCCATCCCGAACAGCCGATCACGGCGGAAGCCGAGGTAGTGCTCGGCGATGAAGTTGAGCGGCTTCTTCGCGTCCGCGATGCGGGCGGCGAGCGCGCGGTGAACGGCCGCCGCTTCCCCCGTGTCGTACCGCGCGGCGTGGTTGTACATCTCCGCGGCGACGGTCTCGTACTCCTCCGTGCTCAGCCTCCGCCGGTAGGCCGACTGCGCCCGCAGCGCGCCCGTGCCCGGATAGCGGTGCGCGGTCGCGGCGAAGTCGGGGAAGACGCCTATGATGAGCAGACAGAGGTCGCCGGTGCGCCGGTAGAGCGGCAGGCGCTCGTGCCCCTCGGTCTGCTGTATCAGACGCAGCATCGAGTGCACGTCCAGGTCGCTGTAGCGCACCTTGCGCACGACGCCGCGCCGCACCCACACGCGCTCCGTGTGGCTGTGCACCTTCGTAAACGACGCAAGCAGCGTGGCGAGGTAGTGGAGGATGCGCGGTTGCGCCGCGAACGCCGCCACCGCCGCCGCGTCGAACACCGGAACGCGCTCGCCGGAGACCGAGCCGGTGCGCTCGAACGTATGCCGCGCGCCGTGCAGGTCGTCGACCGCGCGGCGCAGCAGTGCCTCGAAGAAGAGCCGCGGCGAGACCGGCGCGAGCGAACCGTCGTGCGGCAGCAGTGCGTCGAACAGGCGCTGGCTGCCGAGCAGCCGCGCACGGTGCTCCTCGTCCGTGAGCAGTTGCGGCATCTCGTCCTCGGCGGGCGCGTCCGCCCCGAGCGCCTCGCGGATGAACGAGAAGTCGGCGTACGTCAGGCCTCTATCGACGTTCCGCAACTGCATGGCATGAGCGTAGCACAGGGCAGGGCAGGGTCGGCGAGGTGGGGGACAAGGGTGTGCCCGAGTTGGACAGCCCGAACGCTGCGTCTTGTCGCAAGCTAACGACACAAGTGGACGCCTGCCGTTCACTTTGCTACGCTCGCCCGGCAGGCGCCGGATGCAGCGCCGGTGCGGAGGTGCCATCCCATGGCCACCGGGACGAAGTTGCGAGTCATCGATGCGGACGCACACGTCGTCGAGACGGAGCGCACCTGGGACTACCTCGAACCCGCCGAAGAGAAGTTCCGGCCGGTCCTCTACACGTCGCCATCCGCTCCCACCAAGGAATTCTGGGTGATAGACGAGCGGATCCGCGGTCTCCGCTTCCCTACGCTTTCCGAACAGCAGGTCGTCGCTATGTCCGCGACGGCGGGGCGGCGGATGGACACGCCCAGGGAGGCACGCGAACTCGACGACGTGGACCTCCGGTTGAAGGAGATGGACAACCTCGGCATCGACGTCCAGGTCCTGCACAACACCATGTGGATCGAGCAGGTCAGCCCCGACCCTGACGCCGAGGCGGCGCTCTGCCGTAGCTGGAACAAGTGGCTTGCGGACATCTGGAGGCAGGGCAACGGCCGGCTCCGGTGGTCGTGCGTGGTGCCGTCGCTGTTGCCGGATGAGGCGTTCCAGCAGATGCGGTTCGCCAGGGAGAACGGTGCTGTCGCCGTCTGCCTGCGGCCCTTCGATGGCGACAAGTACCTCATCAACCCGTACTTCTATCCGTTCTTCCAGGAGGCGGAGCGCCTCGATATGGCGATCGCGGTCCACATCGCGAACGCCAGTCCGCAATACCGCCAGCTGTTCGGTTCCATCTTCACGAACGCGAACTCATTCGCGCTCTTCCGTGCTCCGACGATGATGGTCTGCCACTCGTTGCTGAACAGCGAGTTACCGGAACTGTTCCCGGGCCTGCGCTGGGGGTTCATCGAGTCCTCCGCTTCGTGGGTGCCATGGGTCTACCACGAGATCGCCAACCGTTGGCGTGCAGTGGGAAAGGCGATGTCCGCCGACCCCTTCGGCGACGCCAACATCTACGTCACCTGCCAGACCGACGATGACCTCCCCTACGTGCGCAGCTACGCGGGTGAGCGCTGCCTCGTGATCGGCACGGACTACGGCCACCTCGATCCTTCCAGTGAGGTGGACGCCATCTCCGTCTTCAAGTCCGACGAACGACTGGACGAGGTGGCGAAGGAGCAGGTCCTGCTGCACAATCCCCGCAGGCTGTACGGGATATAGACAGGGTCCTCCTGGTGGCCGGACCGGTGAGGATGTGACACCTGCTGCTTACGTCGTCCCGCTCGCATTCGCTATGCTGGACATATGCCTGAGTCGCCCTTCCTCTCCCATAGATCGCATCTATGGCAGCGAGGCCCAGGTATAGAGGAAACCTATGAGTGGCCGAGCGAACTTTGAAAACGATGAAATCTTGATGCCTTGCTCGCGGGAAGCAGGCCACGGCCTGGGAAACACCCCATAGCAAGGAGATCAAGAATCCAGATTCCGTGCCTTCCGCACTCGTAAGATGCGGAGCAAGATTCCAAAAATCGGGGGCCGTTGAAATCTTGCTCTGACCGCCCCCACCGCACAGAAGGAGACGCCATGCCCACGGTTGAGGTCCTGTTGCACGGAGAGTCCATCGCCACGAACTACGGCTCCATCGGCTACTGCAGCACCCTGCTGGTGCGCGGCGACCGCAACGTCGTCGTGGACACGGGACACGTCGGCAGGCGGCGCGCGCTGCTCGAGGCACTGGCGGAGCGAGACCTGGGGCCGTCCGACATCGACGTCGCCGTGATGACGCACGCGCACTGGGACCACGCACAGAACTACGACGTGCTCGACTCCGCCGAGGTGTTGATCCACGAGTGGGAGCGCCGGTACGCGCGCAACCCCCACCCCAACGACTGGGCGACGCCGCGCTGGACGAGCGCGATGCTCGACACGATCCCGAACCTCACGGAGGTCGAGGACGGCTATGAGATCGAGCCCGGAGTGCGCATCCTCCACACGCCGGGGCACTCCGCCGGCACGATGGCCCTCATCGTCGATACGTCCGAGGGGCCCGTCGCGATCACGGGCGACGGCGTGGCGAATGCGCAGGTCGTGGTCACGAAGGTGAACGCCAACGTCTTCTGGAGCGAGGAGGCCTCGCGGCGGAGCATCGAGCGCGTGCTGGAGGAGGCGGAGGTCATCTATCCGGGGCACGACCGCCCGTTCCGTGTGCTCGGCGCCGGAGGCGTCGAACACATCGCCACGCGGCAGCTCGCGTTCCTGGGCGTCGACCTCGATGACCCGAACATCTCGGTCACCGCGGAGCGGCGCCCCCCGTACGTCATGCCGGGCCTGGACGGCCAGACGATGGAGCGCCTGGGCTACGAGGCGTAGGGCAGACTGATGCCGTCATTCCAGCGAAGGCTGGAATCCAGACACTCGGCGGGGGACGCAAGGGGTTTGGCAGGCGAACACCAGAGGGGCCTGTTATTGATACCGCCGCTCGTGGAGGGACTAGCCAGGTATCAATATGAGAGTGACGGCAAAACTGCGCTGAAATCGGCTGGAAACTGCTTGACAGTGCTTTAACCCGCTGCTTAAGATTGTCCCGTCCTGAGTGACTGTGGTTTGAGTGAACCGCAGGATGAGGTGGCTTTTCTCGGGGGACTGGGAGAAGGGCCGACTCCGAACGGCGAGCTCGGGCGCCCCAGTTGCTCAGGACACCTTATTTAACGCAGGTTGCGGTGTTATACACGAACCGCGGCTCCTGCGCCACCCCACTTGATCCTTCCCTTCCTACTCGCCCTCGTGTCATGCCGCACGTCTGCGTTATGCGCTATCCTCCGCCTCGCATCTGAGGAGGGATATGCCTATGGAACCGCTGCGACTGGAAGAGGCCGTACAGATGATCGAGGCGGGGCGGGCGAAGGCCGACGAGCTTGGTATCCGAGTCAGCATCGCTGTGCTCGACCCGCGCGGCGACCTCGTCGCGCTGAACCGCATGGATGGCGCGCTCTGGCGCAGCGTCCCCATCTCCCAGGGCAAGGCCGCCGCATCGGCCGCGTGGGACATGCCGAGCGGTGACCTCAGCGACCGCTGGGACCAGCCCGTCGTCCGCGCGCTCGCCATGATGGAGAACGGGCGCCTCATCCCGTGGCAGGGCGCGCTGCCCGTCCGGAGGCCGGATGGCACGATGGTCGGCGCGATAGGCGTCAGCGGCGCGCGGCCCGCGGAAGACGAGGCGGTCGCCACTGCCGGCCTCGCCACGCTGGAGGCACAGGCGTGACGCAGAGTTTCCACATCCGCGAGGACGACGCCATGCGCGTGGCGGCTGGGCCGCTGCGCGAGGCCACGGAAGCGCTGTTCACGAAGGTGGGCCTCGACCGGGCCGACGCCGTCCTCGCTGCGGACGTACTGGTCACGGCCGACCTGCGGGGCGTGGACAGCCACGGCGTCTCCAACATGCTCAAGGTCTACCTGGAGCGCTACCAGAACGGCGTGCAGAAGGCCGCGCCGCAGTGGCGCATCGTACGGGAGCGCGCAGCCTCCGCGAATATCGATTGCGACCGCGGGCTCGGCGTCATCATCGCGCCGAAGGCGATGGAGATCGCCGTCGAGAAGGCGCGGGCCACGGGCATCGGCGTTGTCACGATGTTCAACGGCGGGCACGTCGGTATGGCCGCCTACCACGCGATGCTTGCGCTGCCCCACGACATGATCGGCGTCTGCATGACGGCGACCGGCCCGGACGTGGCGCCGACATTCGGACGCGCGCCGCGCCTCGGCACGAACCCTATCGCCATCGCTGCGCCCACGCTGGAGGAGCGCCCGTGGGTGTTAGACATGGCGACGAGCGTGGTGCCGGTCAACAAGGTGCGGAATGCACGCCGCATGGGGACGCTGCTGCCGCCCGGGACCATCGCCTCGGAGGACGGCACGCCCGTCATGGAGCCTGCCCCCGTGCCGGACGACTACATCCTCCTGCCGCTCGGGACCAACCGCGACGCCGGTTCGCACAAGGGTTACGGCCTCGCGGTTGCGGTCGACATCCTCTGCTCCCTGCTCGCCGGCTCGGACTACGGCGTGCGGGTGGGGCGCCAGAATTACCGCCACTACGTCGCTGCGTACAACATCGACGCGTTCAGCGACGTGGGCGAATTCAAAGCCCGGATGGACGACTTCATCCGCGAGTTGAAGGCGACGCCTCCGGCCGCGGGCCACGACCGCGTGCTCGTGGCGGGCGATCCGGAGTGGGACGCGCTGGAGGAGCGCTCAGTGCGCGGCATCCCGCTGCACCGCGAGGTGGTCGAGTGGTTCCGGGGCGTCTGCGCCGAGTTCGACGTAGAGTGCGGGATATAGGAGGCAGACGGCAGCATGAGAGCGGCATGGTACGAGCGGTACGGCCCGGCGAGGGACGTCTTCCACGTCGGCGAGTTGCCGGACCCGGAGCCAGGCCCCGGCGAGGTGCTGGTGCGGGTCCACGCCTCCGGCGTGAACCCGTCGGACTGGAAGTCGCGCACCGGCTCGCGCGGGCCGCAGATGCCGTTCCCCCGCATCATCCCGCACAGCGACGGCGCGGGCATCATCGAGGCGATCGGCGCGGACGTGGACGCGTCCCGTGTCGGAGAGCGCGTCTGGCTGTTCGAAGGGCAGTGGCAGCGCCCGTTCGGCACCGCCGCCGAGTACATCGCGCTGCCGTCCGGCCAGGCTCCGGCGCTTCCTGAGAGTGTGACGTTCCAGGAGGGCGCGTGCATCGGCATACCGGCGATGACGGCACACCGCTGCCTGTTCGCAAGCGGACCGGTGACCGGCATGACCGTCCTCGTGACCGGCGGCGCGGGCGCCGTGGGGCACTGCGCCATCCAGCTCGCCAAGTGGGGCGGCGCGACGGTCATCGCGACGGTGAGTTCGGACGAGAAGGCGGGCCACGCGCTGCGCGCGGGCGCGGACCACACGGTCAACTATCGTACACAGGACGTCGGCGAGCGTGTGCTGGAGCTCACCGGCGGAGAGGGCGTCGAGCGCATCGTCGAAGTCGACTTTGGCGGGAATCTCGCGGCCAGCAAGCGCGCGCTCCGGATGAACGGCGCCATCGGCTGCTATGCGTCCACCGGCGACCGTGAGCCTGCCGTTGAGTACCAGGCGTTCTCCCGGAAGAATGCGACAGTGCACTTCGTGCTCGTCTACTCCGAACCGGAGACCGCCAAGCGACAGGCGGGCGAGGACATCGCGAAGGCTATCGCCGACAGGGCGCTGACGCATCCCGTCGCGGCAGTCATGCTCCTAGGCGATATAGCAGCGGCGCAGGAACTGCAGGAGAGCAACACCGCGATAGGGAACATCGTCCTGGACCTCTCTCGGTGAACGAGTTATCTACTACGCTAGAGGCGTCGCGGTGATCTGTACTGCCGTCACGACGATTCGGTACACGGGAGGGCCGAGTTGGAGAGTGTGTTAGCCCACAGCGAGTTGCTCCGGGGATTCGGCCCTATTCAGATCGAACGCTTCCATGACCTGGCTACCATCATCACCGCGGAAGCGGGCAGCGAGCTCTTCAAGAGCGGCGACTACGCGCAGCACCTCTACGTCGCGCTCGACGGCGAGGTCGAACTGCGGATGGACGTCCCGGAGTGGTGGGGCATAGACACCCCGCATCGCAAGGTCTCCACCGCCAAGGCGGGACAGATCCTCGGCTGGTCGGCCCTCGTGGAACCCTTCGTCTACTCCCTCACCGCGGTGTGCGTTACGGACGCGACCCTGGCGCGTTTCGAGGGCTCGCAGCTCGCAGACCTTTCTGTCCGCGACCCGCTCATCGGCTACCGGCTGCTCGGCCACGTGCTCAAGGTGGTGTCCAGCAGGTTCCACACGCTCGCGGAAGCCGTCATGGCGCAACGCGCCGTGCAGGTGTCGCAGGCCGCGAGCCGCGCCCACCCCGCGGACTAGGCAGGGGTAGGCGAGGGCGCGCCAATGTTCGATACGCTCATCGTCAATGGGAAGGTGATTGACGGCGCGGGACGCGCATGGTTCCGTGCCGCCGTCGGCATCGAAGGCGACACCGTCACCGTGCTCGAGGGCGACGTGTCGAACGTTGAGGCGGGCCGCACAATAGACGCGTCCGGCATGGCGGTCTGCCCCGGCTTCATCGACATGCACTCCCACTCGGACTTCGCGCTGCTCACGTCGCCGCGTCACGAGCCGAAGGTGAGCCAGGGCGTAACGACGGAGGCGTTGGGACAGGACGGCCTCTCCTATGCACCAATCTCTCCCGCCAACCGGAAGCACCTCGTGGACTATCTCGCCGCCGTGAACGGACGTCCGCCGGAGGGCACCGAGTGGACGTCGGTCGCTTCGTTCCTCGACCTGTTCGAAGGAGCGTCGTCGTGCAACGTCGTCTACTTCGTGCCGCACGCGGCGCTCCGCATCGAGGCGATGGGGTGGGCGAACCGTCTGCCGACGGACGAGGAGTTGGCGCGGATGCGGGAGATGGCCGTGCAGGGGATGCGCGATGGCGCGTTCGGCTTCTCTACCGGCCTCACCTACGTGCCGAACATCTACAGCGACACGCATGAGCTGACCGAGATAGCGCGGGCCGTCGCGCCGTACGGCGGCATCTACGTCACGCACAGCCGGTACGCGCTGGGCGACGGGCTGCTGGACCCGTTCCGCGAGGCGGTCGCGGTCGGCAGGGAGTCGGGCGCACCGGTGCAGATATCGCACTATCACAACCCCACCCCCGGCATGGGCGAGCGGATGGTGGGACTCGTCGACGAGTCCCGCTCGGCAGGCGTTGACGTGACGTTCGACCAGTACCCGTACCCCGCGGCGAGCACGATCCTCCTTTCGCTCATCCCGCCGTGGGTGCACGAGGGCGGACCGGAGATGCTGCTGCAGCGCATCGCGGACAAGGACGTGCGCGACCGGATAGCGGACGGCGTCTACCCGCAGTGGGGCGGCTCGCTGGCGGACTACATGTTCGCGCACGTCGGCTCGGAGAAGAACAAGGAATGGGAGGGGCGCTCGCTCCAAGACATGGCGGACGCCCAGGGGAAGCGGATGGTGGACACGATCTGCGATCTGCTCATCGAGGAGCGGTTGGAGGTGGCGTTCGTCGCCCGCACTGGCAATCCGGACAACGTGCGCACCATTATGGCGCATCCCGCCCAGATGGTGGGCAGCGACGGCCTGATGACGGGTGAGATGCCGAACCCCCGCACCTACGGCACGTTCCCCTACCTGTTGGGGCAGGCGGTGGAGGAGGGGACGCTCCGGCTGGAGGACGCGGTGCACAAGATGACAGGCGCTCCGGCGCGGCGCCTGGGGCTGCGGGACCGCGGCGTGCTGCGCGACGGGGCGAAGGCGGACGTTGTGGTGTTCGACCCGGAGCGCGTACGTGCGATGGCCACGTTCGAGTCGCCGAAGCGGCTGGCGGCGGGCATCGAGTACGTATTCGTCAACGGGACCCTCGTCTGGGAGCAGGGGCGGCACACCGGCGTGTTCCCAGGACGTGCGTTGCGCAAGTCCTAGCGTGGGCCAGGCTGCGGCCCAGTTTGGGGACGACGAGCAGTTACGCATCATCGAGGAAGGCGAGGCGTTCTGAGGGGAGGATGCGGGTTTCCGCAAGCGGCTGGCGGGCGGGGCAACGGCAGGTCCTGTCTCGGACGAAGCGCACTTCCGCAAAGCCGTGGACGATGGCGGTCACGATGCGGGCGGGGTCGGGAACGCGGCCGCTCCTGGCGCACTGCCGCAAGTAGGGTTGCAGTGAAGCGATGGTGAGGATTGGGACATCCTCCGCGGCGGCGGCTTCGACGATCTCCAGCATGTCGGGCAAGGCGTTGCCGCTCTCCAGGGCGTCGGACCAGCGGTCGACGTAGTCCTCGACGATGGGGTGGAGGGTTACCTGAGCGAGCTGGCAGACGAGGTAGCGTTCCAGCGTATCTATACCGTTGGGCATGCGGTCCTCCTTATTTCACGTTCTTGAGCAGGGTGAGGGCTTTCTGGAGCTGATTGAGGCGGCGGCTGTTCCTGGCGGTCTCTCCGTTCCTGGCGCACATGCTGAGTGCGATGCGGACAGCCTGAGCCCTGATGCGGGGGTTGGGGTCTTCCAGGAGGGCCGCGAGGGCTGCCATGCTCTTGAGGGCGAGGCCATTGAGTTCCGTGTTGGCGAGGCTAGCCGCGTCCTCGCGCAGCCGCCGGAGCCCGTCGCGGAAGACAGAGTCCTGCCTCCAGCGGGTCAGCGTGGCGATGCTGATCTCCGCCATCCTCGCGCCTTCCGTATTGGTAGTGGCTGCGGCGAGATAGGGGAGTGCAGCAATCTGCCTGTCGGAGAGTTCCAGGGGGAACGACTGCTCGTTTCTGCTCATAGGGCGAGTTTCCACTCGTGATTCCGGTGCCTGGAGCGAGCAGTCCGGCTGCTCAATACTGCTTATCCGCTGCTCTTTCCGTATCTGCTTCTGCTTCTTTCCACTCATTTCTGCTCACTCCTTCCTTCGGTGTGCTGCTGGGCGGCCACATGGGGCGCCTCTACAGGGTAGGGAAGGTGGTATCGTTGTCGCAATAGGCGCATGTCACAGATGTGACAGATGAGGGGTACAGGGATTGGGCATCCACTCTTCAACGGCGTCAACCCTCACCCCTAGCCCCTCTCCCAGGGGGAGAGGGGATGAGGCAGCGCGCCCACAAGGGACGTCCCCCCAACGCCCAGGGCTGCGAGGTTCCTGCCTCCGCAGGAACGACGAGACCACCCAAGATGTCAGCGGGACAGCCGCTGTCTATTGGGCGTTGTGGCGCAGGTGCTCGACGTAGGCGGCGATGCCGGAGTCGATGTCGTGCTCCGGCGCGTAGCCGACGTCCTCGCCGATGCGGGAGAGGTCCATCACCGGGTTGTGTGCGTTGGACGGGCTGCGCCCGGCCTTGAGCGCGGAGCAGACCGCGTCCGGCAGCGCCTTCTGCACGGCCTCGAAGACGCGCTTGGTCGACGTGGCCGCGCCCGAGCCGATGTTGTAGGTGTCGTGCGGCAGCGACTCGGCGGATGGGGTCTGGACGCTCGGCTTGGGCATGACGACCGAGCCTACGGGCTGGCACGCGGCTCCTCCGGCTGCGCAGGTTGGCGAGAACATCTACAGAGCGGACACGAGCCAGATTGACCCGGCGGGTACGACGTGGGGTTCGCCCTTCCACTCGGCAGTCTCTGGGGCGCGCCGGTTGAATGGCCGTAGGCGATGGCGCTGACGCCAGAAGAGAAGCGCGAGCGACGGCGTGAAGGTTCACCTGGCGCTCGCTTGGGTGCTCGCTCATCCGGAACTCTCGAGGGTGATTCCCGGGGCGAAGAGTATCGCCCAGGTGGAGGAAAACGTAGCCGCTGGCAACGTAACGCTCGACTCCGGGGCGATGGAGCGGCTGGCGATGCTGCGGGCTGTTTGATGGGGATGGGACCAAACGCGGTGTGCGGACCTCGCGCCTAGGATTGACAAATGAATGAACCTCATTCATTATTGCGCCATGCTTCGACTCTGCACCGAAAGACGAATGACAGCACTGGTCCCAAGCAGGAAGCGCACACGACTGCCTGAATCCGTACGGCGAGGACAACTTATCGTCGCCGCTCGGAAGGTGTTTCGCGCGAAGGGGTTCCGCGACGCTGCCATCGCTGACATCGTCCGCGAGGCTGGTGTCGGGCTGGGAACCTTCTACAACTACTTTAGCTCGAAGCACGAGATCGTCTTCGCTTTGAACCGGTGGTCCCAGGAAAGGTATGCCGACGCGCTAAGGAACGCATACGACCCCAATGCTCCCTTTGAGGAGACAATCCGTACCATGACGGCGGTTGTGTTCCAACATGCGAGGGAGAGTGCAGACCTAGTGCGGCTGTTCAATTTCGGCATGGAGTCCGTTTCCTCCGAGGCGATGACGGAAAGGGTGAACAATCATCCGATTATCAAGTTCAGAACCGAAGTGTTTGAGCAAGCAATCGTGAAGGGTGAAATGGAACCCATGGACGCCCGGCTTGCAGCCCGGATCGTCTACGCGACAATGCGGAACGCTCTCGTGGATGTGCACCTGCTGGAGGATGAGGACGGAGCCAGACGCTACGAAGAGACCCTTTCCCAGTTCCTGTATCACGGGCTCCGGCGTCGTACGCCTTTGTCAGCCAATCTCCTAAACGGTACGGATACGAAGGTCAAGCATGCTTGAAGAGCGCACAGCCAGCAGGGTCCGAGCGGATAGCACCATACCGCTGCCAGCGGACTTGAGCCGGGCGGACCTACGGCAACTAATCTCGGAGACCGGCTTGAAGGAGTACTGGTACCCGGCCTTGGAAGACCGGAACGTGGGGAAGAAACCCGTCGGGCTGAAGATCTGCGGTGAGCAGGTCGTCTTCTTTCGGGGTCAAGACAGGCAGGTAAAGGCGCTGTCCAACATCTGTCCGCACCGGGGTGGGAGTCTGATGCACGGAGACTGCCACTTCGAGGGAACCATCTCATGCCCTTATCACGGGTGGACCTTCGATGGAGACGGGAATGTGCTGGCCGTGCTGCCCGAGGGCCCGGACTCCCAGGTTCCTGGGAAAATAGTGCACCGATCCTACCCTACGCGCACGCTGCGTGGAGTGGTGTTTATCTGGATGGGCCAGGGAGAGCCGGCGCCGATTGAAGAAGATGTTCCGGAGGAGTTCTTCGACGGTTCCTATCATGTATTGATTGCCCGGAGGGTTTGGCCGATCAACTGGGTCAAAGGCTTAGAGAATTCGATGGACGCCCATGTCTTCTACGTCCATAGAGATGCCGTCTCGCAGTTGATGAACCCGCTGCCGGGTGCAAGGGGAGATTCGCCTGCCGTGCTCGGCCGCCCCGTCATCTATCCGAATGGCGTGGATATGAGGCGGCCGCCGATAACCGGGGGACCCGGAGAGCCCTACCAGGTGGGTTTTCCAAGGCTGGGAAAGTGGCCCAAACACCGATGGCGCCTTCTCTGGGCGTGGATATTCGTGCTAGCTCGGCGCCGCCGAACTAGCGCTCCTGCGATTGTCACGAATCCGAATTGGACTACTGGCCACCGGATGCCCGGGATGTACCGAACGTTCAACCGGGTCTTCATGTATACCCGGATGATGGTTCCGATTGATGCCGAAAACTCACGGGTCTGGTACTACCACACGACCAAGCCCGCGAGCTGGGTTGGTCGCTGGTACGAGACGCTGGTCTTCAACCTCTTCCATGCCTGGCGAATGTACGACAATTTTTCTGTCCAAGACATGGGGGTCATGGTGCCTCAGCGGTATGACGCGCCCGAATATCTGTCCGCGACCGACGCTGCCATTGTGCAGCTTCGTAGGTTTCTTGTCCTCCGTGCCCGCGCCGCGGTCAACGGATCCAACGGCACAGGAACCAGAGACGAAAGGCCCGTGAACGACAAACACCAGCAGAATGGCGGGAGTGGCTAGGCGGTTCTGCCTATACAGGCGGCCAGGTTTGGATAGGGTGCATTTAGTCTGTCGTAGCAGGAGGAGGTTTCTTCACGATGAATGAACACCAAAGGGCTCGGATAGGACAGGCATCGGTGGACGTCTTCACGGGAAACAATGGCAACACCGGAGGCGAGGCTGCGGCGGCTGAGGCGTGGGGGTCATCACAGATCGGAGCTTTTGACTACCTGCCTCCGCTTGGCTTCCGGGAGTATTGGTACCCGGGGATATGGGCCAGGAAAGTAGGCTGGAAGAAACCCGTGCACGTGAAACTGCTGGGCGATGACGTCGTTTTCTTCAGAGACGAGAATGCGAAGGTGGTGGCACTGACCGAGTGGTGTCCTCACCGGTCTGCGCGTTTCTCTCTTGGAATCTGCGAATTCCGTGGTACCGTCACTTGTCCCTATCATGGCTATACCTTCGACGGTACCGGTCAATGTGTGGCTGGGCTCATCGACGGCCCTGAGTCAACTCTGGTCCCGAAGCTGCAAGCACAGGCTTATCCAACACAGGAGCATCAAGGGATCGTCTACATCTGGATGGGCCGAACAGAGCCCGCGTCATTGGAGGAGGACCTTCCGAGAGAACTCCTGAACCCGGAGAACCATCGATTCATCCGCGTGAGTACTTGGGAGGCGAACTGGGTTGAGCCGGTTCACCAAGGTATTGATTTTCACGAGTCCTACCTACACCGCAACGCGCGACTCAAGTTTTGGCGAAGGGCCGTCAACAAGGACCTAACGTTCTTCCGACCAAAGGTTGCTTACACGGGCGGCATCAAGATCGTCGACGAGGGGGATAACTTCGCGACAGCCGCAGCGAGGGATAGGACTTGGGGCCAGGGATTCTATCCCGGTCTGAATGCTAGGTGGCCCCGCCACGTTTGGTGGCGCCTGTTGCCTTCAAAGGGCCGCGGGATCGCCAGTCTACTCACCGGCAAGCCTTTCGACCACAGCGTCGAACTCCCGTCGAAGATACGCTCGCAGGTCCAGCAGGGTGGTGGGAGTGTTCACCTGCGTTGGATGGTTCCGGTGGACGAGCAGTACACGCGGGTTTGGACCTATACGATCGCCCGGAAGCCGAAGACCGTATTCGGCCAATGGTACCAGGCCTTGTGGTACTACTTCTGGCGTCGCCCGAGCGTGATTATCGGAACTAACGAGAAAGAAGATCTTGTCGTGTTCATGAAGGATCGTATCCGATTCGACCTTCCTCAGAAACTGGGACCACTGGACACGGCTGTCATCTATTTCCGCCGCCACCTAGCACTCCGCGCGAGGGATTATCAGCGGCTCGGTGAGGCGAGAGGAACGTGGAAGAAGGCTCCAGAACACGTCGCCCGAGGCGCGAGCCCGGAATTGGTCTCGAGTGATTCGCCTATCCCGATTGGATAGGTAGGAATGACTTATCAATTGCAAAGGGGGACTTGATGCGACTTGCTACTCCAACAGCTTCGGTTCTATTGATCGCCACCAGTATGCTGGCGCTGGTTGTCGTTGGGTGTGGGTCTGACCCTACGCCGGTGCCGACTGCTCCTGCCACACCTGTTCCCACGGCGGCTCCTACGCCAACTCCGCTCCCGCCTGGCGTACCCACACTGGTACCGACATCGACACCCGCTCCGTCGCCAACGCCGACTCCCTTGTCCGCCGCACAGCAGCAGTATCTGCAGGCCCTTGATGAGTTTAAAGCAGTAGAGGCAGCGGCACGAGAGGAAGGGCGGGTCGTCATATACATGTCTCCGTCTCGTAATGAGCCCATTACTACCACCCGCATTGAGGCCTTCAACGAGGCATATCCAGAGATCACAGTAGACGTCATTGGCGTGTCCAACGCGGGCCACTTAGAGCGCGCCCGAGCGGAGGCCGCAATCGGGCGAAGGGAAGCTGACGTCGGGGAGTCGGGTGCAACGGTCATCTTCCAGCACTGGGAGGATGGCCTCACGATTAACTACACACCCCCAGCGCTACTAGACCCGAACGTCAGTTGGGCTATCTTTCCTAAGGTCGATGGACCCGAATCTGGCGTTATGTTCTCGCGGCTGCTCGCGTACTTCCTGTTTGTGAACACGAGGCTTGTGCCTCCCGAGGAGCGGCCCAAGAGCTACCTAGAGCTCACCGATGCGAAGTGGAAAGACAAGTGTGCCGTCCGGGACCCGTCTCGTCGGGGCGGAGGTAACCACCTGTTCTCGGCACTACGCGACTACCACGGGACCGACATCATGCGCGCCCTCTTCGAGAATTGCACCGTGATCGCATCCGGCACGGAGTTGGCTCGGTCGGTTGCCCGGGGCGACCACTTGGTTTCAAGTCCAGTCAACGTAGGAAACCTTGTGACGTTCCAAGATGCTCCGGTCGACCTCATTCTCCCCGAGGAAGGTGGACTATCAATCTTGTCAGGCGGTATGGCACTCTACAAAGATCCTCCGCATCCCAATGCGGCCAAGGTATGGGCCAACTTCTGGCTTACTAAGCCAGGACAGGACATCTTCGGAACCGAAACCACTCCATTCATGGAAGAGGCAAACGTAGGTCACCCGCTTCTTGACCCCTCGGTCCCACGACTTCCGGGTACTCCCTATGGGAACGAATGGGCAGTGAATCAAGCCGTGAACGAGATTGACATCGCTACGACGATGTTAGAAGAGTTGGGTAAGCGGTAATGATTCAATAGCTTTAGATGCGGGGCCAGACACCCGCAGGGAGGAGAAGCGGGTGTCTGGCCCCGGCATGTCCCGAGCAACCTCAGGGTGAAATGCGTTGGCAGTCACTGCGCAGCAAGTTGGTACTCGCTTCCAAGGATTGACTGGGTGGGCTTATGTGCCACACCACTTTCTCCTACTTGTTGTTGGCAGTCTGATCCTCATCCCGATGGGGATGCTCGTTTGGGGTAGCTTGAGAGACGGTTCGCCCTTCGTAGCGAGTAACTACACGCTCGAAGGGTACCGCTCGACCATCTTCTCAAAGGAAACTTGGGAAGTGGCGTGGACGTCGGCGTGGATGGCGGTGGTGAGGACGGCCGGAGCGGCGGGACTCGCGGTCTTCCTCGCCTGGGCCATCCACCGGACTGATATCCCCATGCGCGGTTTGATTGACAAGCTTGTCTACGCGCGCTTCTTCATTCCTCACCTGCCAGTGTTGATGGCCTGGATTCTCCTCGCAGCTCCGCGGTCCGGGCTGATCAACCGTTTCGGTACGGACTACCTTGGTCTAAGTGGACCGATCTTCAATATTTTTTCGTACGAAGGCATCATTATCACAAGCATTCTTGGGTGGACAAACTTCCTCTATATCTTCATCTCGCCCGCATTTATGAGGATGGACCGGAGCCTCGAGGAAGCATCAGCCATTTGTGGAGCAGGTAAGTTCAGCACACTGAGATACATCACGGGGCCGCTGCTTAAACCAGCGCTCTTGGCCGTCGTCCTAATGGCCTTCATCAGGATGATTGAGTCTTTCGAGACGGAGCTTCTGCTTGGAGTTCCAGCAGGGATTATTGTCTTCACGACCAAGATCTACCTCGCGCTTCAGGATGAGCCGCCCATTTATCACATCGCTATGGCCTTTGCCATGCTATTGATTGTTATAACTATTGGATTAGCGTTGATATATCGCTGGATGCTAGGTCAGCAGGCATACAACACTGTGTCAGGCAAAGGGTACCAGCCACAACCGATGCGCCTTGGCTCTTTCAGATGGGTTGTGTTCGCACTTGTTCTGCTCTATTTGTTCGTTGACTGGGTGTTGCCCATCGGAGGTCTCTTCCTCGGAACTTTCATGAAAATTGCTGGCGTATGGGAAGCGGGTTACACATTTTCACATTGGCAAGCTGCATTCGCTGTGCCTGTTTTCCAGAGAGCGTTGGTCAACACGCTCATAATGGGTGCTGTTAGCGCGACAGCCGCGGTCCTTTTGTGTAGCCTTGTCGGCTACGTCGCGATCCGGACTCGCTACTCAGGGCGGCGCTTTCTTGAACACGTTACATGGCTACCCTGGGCGGTCCCCGGCCTTGTCCTTTCCCTGGGTTTCTTCTGGGCTTTCGTGACAATCCCCGTGTTGCGTCCTCTTTTCGGCACCATCTGGATCATGGTGATGCTCTTCATCGTAAGAGGCTTTCCTCTTGGTACTCGTATTATCAGCGCTAGCATCATGCAAGTTGACAAAGAACTAGAAGAGAGCGCGAGAGTGTCCGGAGCAAGATGGATTAGGATGTACTTCACAATTCTGTTGCCCTTGATATTTCCGGGTATCATGGCGGCATGGATACTGCTGTTCACACTTGCGGTGCGGGACTTGAATGGTGTCATCCTGCTCTACGGAGCTCGATCTGAGGTTCTATCCACGCTCATCTGGCGATACCAGGGAGAGGGTGGACAACTGGAGATCGGATATGTGTATGGCGTCGTTCAGGCCTTGCTAGTGGCAGTCGTTTTTGGTATATTCAAGCTGACCACTCGATTTGGACGAGAAACCGGGTAATACCGATTGAAGGAGAAGCGATGGGGAAACTAGACGGACGAGTCGCGTTTGTCACTGGAGCTAGACCGGACATTGGCGGAGCGATAGCGGTGAAGATGGCGCGCGAAGGAGCGTTTGTTGCAGCCAACGATATCGATCAGGAGATCGCAGAAGCTACGGCGAATTATATCAACTCAACAGGTGGCAAGGCAGTAGCGGTGCCTGGCGATGTATCTAGCGAAGAGCAGGTCAAGGAAATGATCCAAAAAATCGTTGAGACCTTTGGCTTCGTAGATATTGTTGTCAATAACGCGCGGATGCATGTGCCCGGAGGTATTCTGGACATCCAACTTGAGGGTTGGAACAAGACGATTGGGGTGCTGCTCAACGGGACTATGCTCTGCTCCCGTGAGGGCGCGAAAGTGATGGTCGAGAAGGGACGTCAGGGCTGCATCATCAATATCCTTTCCTCTCAGGCGTACCAGGGTTCGCCTGGTAATCTTGCGTACGCAACGTGCAAAGCGGGACTCCTGAACTTCACCAGAGCTGCTGCCATGGACTTGGCCTACTACGGTATTAGAGTCGTGGCAGTTGCACCTACCATCATGGAGCACGGCCTCTACCGCGACCGCACGACAAGGGCCGCGTTACCCGAAGGCCGCGAAGCGCCGCCCCCTGCAGTTGGCCGTGGAATCCCTCGCACCGAGCGACAAAGCCGGTGGAGGAACACGATGGAAGACTACCTACGTGGCATTCCTCTCGGCGTCTTTCCGCGATCCATCGACATAGCCAATGCCGCAGTATTCTTAGCCTCGGACGATGCGAGGATGATCACTGGCTCAGACATCAGGGTGGACGCAGGCACGACGAACCGGTATTGGTCATGGACGCCTGGCGCCTACGACGAAGTGAAACTCGACGACTACGTCCGCGACAAGATGGAGCCCTTGGCCTGGGGCGAGGTCCCAGTCTGAGCGCACGCTGGCGTTGGCACTTTCACCGGTCATTGGGCGTGCTCTGATTGGAGGATGAATGGGAGAGCTACTAGGAATCGGCTGCACTCATGGTCGCATCAGGTCCATGCCCGGTGGGTGGATGGCAGACATCTATTTTCGCCGAAACTTAGCGAGTGAACTCACGCCGCCAGAGCAATGGCGGGACCTCACTGATGAGCAGATTCGAGACGCGGGCCAACATGAGATTCTCAACTGAACCTGCTTGGCCGGTACGATAGAAGGCAGGAGGGCAGATGTCCTAGCCTATTCGGAACGTGCATCTTCAATTCAAGTAAAGCGGTTGCGCTGTTCCCAGCGTGACGGGTGCAGTCTCGACAGAGTCAAGTCGGTCAGGAGGTGCTAAAGATGGCGCGTGCGTATAGATTTGTTTCGAGTGACTCTCACCTTGAGGTGCTGCCAGAGCGGTGGACGCACAGGATTCCGACGGAATACAGGGATCGAGCCCCCAAAACGGTCCTCCTATCCGACGGCGGTGACGCGCTGACCATCGACAACGACAGGGTCCTCCAACCGGCGAATGCTACGGACCTCCGTGCAGGCCGGCCTCCGGGACAGTGGAAACCGTTCGGGATGCGCTATCAGGACGCGGGCGGGACAGGCCCTCCGGAGCAGCGCGTTAAGGAACAGGAAACAGACGGACTCGATGCGGAGGTGTTGTTCCCTTCGCAGGTTGCAGGGCCCGTGTTCTGGCGCAACATCGAGGACGATGATGCGTACCGCGCGACGATCCGTGCCTATAACGATTGGCTGGGTGAGGAGTATTGTGCGGTGGCGCCAGAGCGTCTCATCGGACTGGGTATTCTACCCTGGACCAACCCGGACGACATGGTCTCAGAGATGGAACACTGTGCGCGACTTGGCCTTAAGGGTGTACTCCTTGGTGTGTTCCCTAGCAGCAAGGGATACCCTACGCCTGAGGATGATAAGTTCTGGGCGGCCGCCGTCGACATGCAGATGCCCGTCGCAGTCCATGTCCGGCTTTATCGAACCGGCCGCCGGGCGTCCGATCCAACCTTCCAGTACCCGGTCGACGATCCTGACTTGGTCACCAAAGTCCGTCGGACCCCGGTGGACATGATGGCCTCCCTTGGGTTGGAGAGCGCACTACCTATCTCCCAGCTCGTTCTCGCTGGAGTGTTCGAACGCTTCCCAGCCCTGCGTGTATTCTTCGCCGAAACGCGGCTCGGCTGGGTTCCCTTTTGGATAGAGCATGCGGACCTGAATTACCGTCGTGGCATGGAGTGGGCTGAGAGTGTATTGGGCTTCAAAGGCTTAGATAGGCTACCTAGCGAGTACATCAGGGACCACATCTACTGGAGTATCCAATACGAGCAGACAGCCATCGGCCTTCGTCATCTGATCGGCGTGGACCGCATCATGTTTGCGACCGATTTCCCTCATATCGAATGCGAGTGGCCTCATAGCCGCGAGATAGTCGACCGCTTGTATAGGGACGTTCCCGAAGAGGAGCGTAGAAAAATCTTTGCACAGAACGTTGTGCGATTCTTCAACCTCGAGGCGTTGGAGGAAGAACCGACAATCCGCAGTTCCGTGATTGTGTGAAGAATGGCGGCGGACGTCGCTTAGCTACTTTTGAACGGTGGCAGGAGGTACTCCGGCGGCGGTGTGGATGGGTTACGCAAGGTCCCTTGAGGGGAGAGGTCGCCGCCGCGCTTCCGCGCGCAAGCGGCGGGTGAGGGTGAACTGAGCCTCGCTGCCTATTGAGCGTTGTGGCGCAGGTGCTCGACGTAGGCGGCGATGCCCGAGTCGATGTCGTGCTCCGGCGCGTAGCCGACGTCCTCGCCGATGCGGGAGAGGTCCATCACCGGGTTGTGCGCGTTGGACGGGCTGCGTCCAGGCTTGAGCGCGGAGCAGACCGCGTCCGGCAACGCCTTCTGGACGGCCTCGAAGACGCGCTTCGTCGACGTGGCCGCGCCCGAGCCGATGTTGTAGGTGTCGTGCGGCAGCGACTCGGCTGTGTGCACGAGTTGGATGCCGCGCGCGAGGTCGCCCACGTACGTCCAGTCGCCCTCGTCGTCCTCGTTGATCGCGCCGCCGGGCCTGTCGGAGAAGTCCGAGTCCTCGCCCTTGAGCGCGGCGTGGCACATGCGGCTCATGGGGTTGAACATGCTGTAGTAGTAGGGGCCGTAGATGCTGGCGATGCGGAGCGAGACGACGTTCACGCCTGCGCGCCCGGCGTAGTGGAACGCGTGTATCTCCATCGCCTTCTTGAAGGCCTCAACCTGCGTGCCGGAGTGGATGGGCAGGGGCATGTCCTCGCGGAACGGCCCCTCCGGCAGGCTGCCGTAGACGGACGTGGAGCTCGCGAGCGACACGCGGCGCAGGCCGAGGATGCGCGCGGTCTCCAGGATGTTCTGCAGCCCGGCGGTGTAGATGCGGTAGTCTTCCTGGGGGCTGATGCCGCGCGCGGGCGGCGCCGCGAACGAGATGATGCTGTCCACCTTGTGCCGGCTCGCGACGTCCATCACCTCGTACAGCTTCGTCACGTCCATGCGGTCGACGAACGCGCGCTCGTTCAGGTGCGGCGTCAGCGCGTCCGGCACCCGGTGTGCGCTGTGCTGCGTGATGACGATGCTCTCGCCGGTGTCCAGCAGCCGCAGCGCGGTGTTCAGTCCGATGAAACCCATACCGCCGATGATCAGGATCATGTGCTCGTTCTCCTTCTAAGCAGCTCGCTACTCTGCAATAGGCGTTTCTTCGGTTGACTCGCCCTCAGCCTTCATGAGCAATTCGCCGCGTAAGAACTGCGGAAGTAACTCTGAGCAGTCTCCCTGGAGCTTCAGGATGCGATTGGCTGCGTCAAATTGAGGTATTCTGTCTTGGAATTTACGCCTAGTCTTCTCTATGACTTGTTCATCAGGGTCAACAATCATTAACCTAGTGTCTTCAGATGCCTGCATCGCCTTGATAAGCATTTGTGAGATATACGAATCAGCATCAGCAAAAGAAAAGCCTACCACTACAATAAGGCGCGCAGTCATAAAGCAAGAAGCTGCTTTCACAATCAATGGCTGCAACGGCGGTTTCGCGTTGAATTTCATAGCATGAGGAGGAACCAAGAGACCGCGCTTTTGGCCACCACACTCTCTACAGACACTGATAACAGGATACTCACCTCGATTGGTAGTATAGTCTTCAACGGTTCTCTGAATATCGATTAAGTGCACTTTCTGGCATGTTTCACAATAGAACCAATTTAGACTACCATGTAGTTTTATAAGAGGAGTTCCTTGGTCAGAGAGATGAGGAAGTATATCAGGATTAACCAAATCGATATTGTAAGAGAACGGCATTACATTGCGGATTAGTGCAAGGTCAATACAGCAATCATAATTTGTGGTAATGATTGAAGCCGACTTGTTGTCTTTCAGGTACTCAACGATGGCATCATGCCCGGCATTCGGACTAGCTGGCAACATGAGATTTGATAACAGGCCGAATAGAACTTGAAGGATATCCTGTACGTAGGCTATTGAGGATATGTCTGGATGCATCGCATCTGCGAGCCGTCGTTCTAGTCTCAGCGTATCGTTGCCATATTGTTGCACCCTCCGCCATGTGTCTTCAGGGAATAGTTGAAACATGACCAGCCTCAACACATTAGGTGCTCTGCTACAAAAGTCCGAGATTTCCACAGCGGTCAGCAAGTCCTCTATATTGCCAATTTCGTTTTCGGTGCAGAAGTCCACCAGCGAAGTGATTTGTTCTCGATCCAAGCGACGCGCGTGTGTGAGGAGTTCTCGCAGTAGGTCTTTGACTGTCGGTATGCTGGATGGGTCAGGCGCGGAAGCGCCTGCTCCCAATAGGAAAGCAATTCTCTCAGACGAGGGGTCGATGCTTCGTATTTGGGAGTCTATTGGCTGAAGGGCTCTGAAGAAGTTGTCGATAGATGCCATCTGGCGTGACGATGTAAACCTTGGCAGGCGATCTTTGTTTTGCTCATATATGTCTATCCAGTCAGGATGGAGATCCTCTTCTTGACTCAGGATTTCTCGGTCGCTTACGACATCGCCAAGAATTCTTGCGAGTTCTCTTGTGGAAATTCTGCTTCGAGCCCTATCCAAATGCCGAAGCTGGACATCCGAAATGGTATCCGTTCCAATCGTTACTGCCATGGTATTAACCTGCTACTTCTGGTTAGTGAAATCGGTGACCGCCCATACGGGTAGACCCATTGTACCTATGGCATTTGCTTAGTCAAGGTTCTGTACGAAAAATGGACTTAGACACAGTATAGATGGCATCTTCTCAACACCGATGGAGGTTTCGCTCATTTAAGGAGCGCTGATCTAAGGACCAGCATGAAACAGGTACTGGATTTCCAAGGAACTTGCCAGAGACTGGGATACCCTCGCCCCGGATGGCTCAGAGAGCCGGCTGCTGTCAGAGACCAGCAGGGGGAACATGGTCCACAGCACCCTGACTCCCTCCGCCTCCGCGTGCGCGGGAATGATGGGATTCCCCTACGCCACGCCCTCGCGGGCGTTGGCCTCTTCCACGAGGCGGTGGATGCCCCTGACCTGCGCACTGAAGACGAACGCGAGGACGGTGACGGCGATGACCGCGCCGCCGCCAACCGCTATCGCGAACGGGGTGCTCGTGTACTCGGCGATGAAGCCCGCCTGCAGCGCCCCCAGCGGCGCGAGGCTCCACATCACGCCCCGCAGTCCCATCACGCGTCCGCGGTACTCGGTCGGGACGAGCAGGTTGAGCAGCGTGTTTGAGGCCGTCTGGAACACGGCGTAGAGGCCACCGCTGGAGGCGGCCATCGCCAGCGCGAGCCAGTACCACTGCATCGCGCCGTTGGCGCCGAACAGCAGCACGGACAGTCCCAGCAGCCCTGCGCCACCGCCTAACATCCAGGCCCTGCTCTGCTGCTGGCCGAAGGAGGCTGAGAGGAAGATGCCGATGAGCCCGCCGATGCCGCCGGCGGTGTGGAGCAGGCCGAGCCCGTCAGCCTTCAGTCCCAGCTGGTCCGCCGCGAACGCGGGCAGCAGCCACTGGTAGGAGAGTCCGAAGTAGCCGATGGAAAAGCTCATCATGAGCAGCAGGAGGAAGATGCGGTGCCGAACGACGAACCGGAGCCCGTCCGCGATGTCGTGCAGGACGGTGCGTCCGGTCGCGCGCCGCATCTCCGGCAGCCTGATGGTGACGATGACGATTGCCATGGCGGCGAACCCCGCCGCGATGAGGTAGAGGGCGACAGCCGCGCCGAGGCGGAAGTCGCCGGTGACACTGCCGACGATGGCGATGGGAGCTGTCGCGAGCATCGGCGCGAACACGCGTGTTCCGTTCCAGACGCTCTGGTTCAGAGCGGTCGCGAACATGAACTGCGACCGCTCGATGAGTGCGGGCCATATGACGCGGCGCGCAGGTTGGTCCAGCGACGTGGAGATGCCGATGAGGAACGCCGAGACGACGATGTGCCAGACCTCGACCTGCTCGACCAGGACGAGCGTCGCCAACGCCGCGACGACGATAGCCGAAGCGCCCTCTCCGAGTACGATGAGGCGGCGCGGGTCCAGCCGGTCGGCGAGCGCACCAGCCAGGAGGTTGAAGACAATGGCGGGGATGGCCTGCGCCGCCGCGACGAAACCGAGGGCGACGACCTCACCGGTGATGTCGTAGACCAGCCATCCCTGGGCGACGACGAGCGCCTGGTGCGAGGCAACGCTCGCGGCGAGACCCAGCCAGTAACGGCGGTAGTCGCGTCGGCGGAGGACAGAGAAGAACTCGAAGCGTGGGGCAAGGGCGTGGCGCACGGGGCTACGTTACGCCCGTCCCGCCTTTCCGTCGAGGATTCAGAGGGATGTGTACCACTCGGCGAGCGCCTGCCCGACCTCGTCCGGTGAGTCCTCCTGGATGAAGTGCAGCCCCTGTACCGTGACCTCGCGCTGGTTGGGCCACGTCCGGCAGAACTCCCGCTGCGCGCCGGTGAGGATGATGCCGGGGTCCGCGTTGATGAACAGCTTCGGCAGGTCGCTGACCGAGAGGCGGTCCGCGTAGCGTTGCACCAACCCGACCACGTCGGCGGGCTCGCCGTCGAGCGGTATCTGCCGGGGCCACGTGAGCGTGGGACGCCGCGACTCGCCCTGCTCCAGGTAGGGGCGGCGGTAGACCGCGAACTCAGCGTCGGTCAGGGTGCGCATGATGCTCGCGGGCAGCACGCGCTCCACGAACACGTTCTTCTGCAGGACCATCTCCTCGCCTGCCGGGGAGCGCATCGCCTGGAAGATGTTGCGCGCCTGCTCCGGCCACTCGTCCCACGTCATCGGGCGCACGATGCCCTCCATGTAGGCGATGCCCTTCACCCGCTCGGGATGTCGGCATGCCCAGTCGAACCCGAGTGCCGAGCCCCAGTCGTGCCCGACGCCAACGACGCGCTCGGTGAGGCCGAGCGCGTCGAACCACGCGTCGAGGTAACGCGCGTGGTCGGCAAACCGGTACGAGCCGTCAGGCATCTTGCCGGAGTCGCCCATGCCGATGAGATCGGGAGCGAGGCAGCGCGCCTGTCCGGACAGGTGCGGGATGACGTTGCGCCACAGGTAGGACGACGTTGGGTTTCCGTGGAGGAATACGATGGGGTCGCCTTCGCCGGTGTCGACGTACGTCATCCTGCTGTCGAGGACTTCGACGGTGTGCCGGGGGTGCGGGTCTGCTGCGGTCATCGAGAGGTCATTCCGTGCGCTGCCGGGATCGGGAGAGCACCGAGTCCGCCCGGTTGCTCACTCGGGGGTATCCTATCAACAGTGGACTGAGGACACGGGAAAGTCTGCGTGTCCCGGCACCGAAGGGAGACTGACCGTGACCGAACACCCCACACTCGGCGATTTCATCCTCGGATTCGAGGGACTGGCGATCATGCGCTCCTGGACGCTGGACCCCGAAGGCGTCAAGGCACGTGTGCGGAGCATCGTCGAGATGGCGGGCCGTCTCGACCAGGAGCCCTGGTCGAGTTCCGTCGTTGTCGGCGAGAAGACGGTCACGGATGGCTACGCTGAATGGGCAGCCGTCTACGACGCTCCTGGCAATCCGGTGCTGTTCGCCGAGGAGTCGGTCGTTCGTGAGATGGTCGCGCGCTATCCGGTCGGCGACGCGCTCGACGCGGCCTGCGGCACCGGCAGGCACGCGGCGCATCTGGCATCTGCTGGTCACACCGTAGTTGGCGTCGATGCCACGCTCGAGATGTTGGAACATGCAAGGACGAAGGTCCCCTCGGCGCGGTTCGAGACCGGCGACCTGAGCGCACTCCCGCTGCCTGACGGCGCCGTGGACCTCGCGGTCTGCGCATTCGCGCTCACCCACTGTGCCGATCTTGGGCTGCCCGTCAGCGAACTCGCGCGCGTCGTGCGGCCCGGCGGCCACGTGATCATCTCGGATGTCCACCCGTTCTCAGTGTTCCTCGGCGGACAGGCCCGCTACCGGCCCGTCGAGGCCGAGCGCAGGTTCATCCGCAACCACGTCCACCTCGTGTCGGACTACCTCGCGGCGTTCCAGGCCGCGGGGCTGGAGCTCGTCCGGTGCGTGGAGCCGCTCTGGGGAGACCGGGAGATCGCCACGTTTGAGTTCGCGGAGGACTTCCCTGACATGCTGGAGGCCGCGGTCAAGGGTCTGCCCATCGTCATCGTGTGGGAGTTGGCGAAACGGGGATAACGCAGCAGGCGCGGGTCACCCCCATCCCCGCATCAGGTGCGGGGCAGGCTCTAACCTTCCCCCATCAAGGGACCTTTGCGTAACTCTGCTGCGCATCCCCAACCCCACCGATTCACCCCCATCCTAGCCTTCCCCCATCGAGGGGGAAGGGATCAAAACTACCCCGCACCGCATCTCCTCCCACGGTAATGCAAAGGTCTCATCAAGGGGGAAGGGATCAGCTTGCCGGTGCGGTTTCAGGCGCGGGGGCAGGCTGCGCACGGCGGAAGAGCCTGTTCAGGAGCCTCGGAATGCTGTCGTTGAACAGCATGTAGACGATGGGCAGGACGATCAGGGTGAGCGCGGTGGAGCTCATCAGGCCGCCTATCACAACGGTCGCCAGTTCCGCGCTGATGATGCCGCCGCTGCCCTCGGTCGCCACGGCAAGGGGCAGGAGGGCGAAGCTGGTGGTGAGGGCGGTCATGAGGATGGGGCGCAGGCGGATGCGAGCCCCTGAGACAAGCGCATCGTAGACGGCCATGCCTCCTGCGCGCTGTTGCTCCACGAACGCGATGAGGACGATGGCGTTCGTCACGACGATGCCGATGAGGAGCAGGGTGCCCATCATGGCGGGCAGTCCGAGCGAGCGCCCGGTTATCGCCAGCGCAACGAACACGCCGATCAGTGCGAGCGGCAGCGTCGTCACGATGACGAAGGGGTTCCGTAGCGAACCCAGGCTGACGACCATGACGAGGTAGACGAGCACGATGCCGACGGCCATGGAGATGAAGACGGCCTGGAAGCCCTCTGCGATATCGGCGAAGACGCCGCCGCTCGTGACGCTGACTCCCGGTGGGAGTTGCAGGGCGTCGATCTGCTCCTGAACCAAGATCCCCACGGCCTGCGCATCGTCTGAGACGATGTCGCCGGTGATGCCGGCGGAGCGTACGCCATCGGTGCGGCTGATCTCGACGGGGCCCTCCCGCATGGCGAGTTCGGCGATCTCCCCCAGGGGCGCCGAACCGACCGTCCCGGCGATGATGAGGGCGCCCAGACCGCTCAACCCTCCGGTAGCTCGCGGGTCGCCAGCAACCACCACGTCGAAGGCCTGGCCGTCTATGGTCATGGTCGTCACGGTCTGGCCGATGAGGTACTGGCTGAGCTGGAAGCCAACCTGGCGCGTGGTGAGGCCGAGGAATGCGGCCTTCTCCGGGTCCACCTCTATCGCGACCTCCGGGCGTGCCTGCGCGACGGTGTTCTCCAGGTTGACGACTCCCTCTATCGTGGCGAGGGACGCAGTCAGTTCATGTGAGACGGCGGCGATGTCGCCGTAGTCGGGTCCGGTCACGGCGATCTCCACGCCGCCGCCTGGGGGGCCGTCCACGATCTCGGTGATGCTGACCTGGAGTCCAGGCTTCGCGAGCTCCTCTCTTAGTATCTGGGCGATGTCCTCTGGGGCGTCATCTCTGAGGGTGACGAAGAAGGTGGCGCGCCGGGCTTGTCCCCCGCCCGAGAAGAAACCGAACTCCGACGAGCCGATGGTCGCCGAATAGAGGTCGGATACGTCGCTGAGCCGGTCCTCGATCTCGATGACTTCCGCAAGGGTCTGCTCCGGGGCGGTCCCGGGTGGCAGGGTGAGTTCGATCTGCAGGCTGTCGGTCTCTCCGCCGAACAGGTTGACGGGGATGACGGCGGTCAGGCCGAGGCTCGACAGTGTAACCAGGAAGGCGGCCAGCAGGGTGATCAGCTTCCGCCGGAGCACCCACCGCAGGATGGCAGTGTAGAAGCGCTGCAGGGAGGTCTCCGGCAGCGCCAACTCGCCCTCGTCGCCCGCTCCCTCCGGCAGGTCGCCGGGGCGGAGGAGATAGGCGCCGAGGACGGGAACAGCCGTCAGTGCGACGAGCAGGGATGCGATGAGTGCGAAGGTGACGGTGAGCGCGAAGGGGGAGAAGAACGCCCCGAAGAGGCCCGGGATGAACGCCAACGGGAGGAAGACGACCACAGTGGTCATGGTTGAGGCGAAGATGGCCGGGCCTACCTCGGTGGTCGCCTCCAATGCGGCGCGCCACCGCTCGCGTCCGCCCTGGATGTGGCGGTAGACGTTCTCCAGCACGACGATGGAGTCGTCCACGACACGTCCCACGGAGATGGCGAGCCCCCCGAACGTCATGAAGTTGAGCGTCATGTCCTGCGAGAACATGATCAGGATGCCGGTGAAGACGCTGAGGGGGATGGAGAGCGCGATGACGATGGTGGGACGGAGCGTGTTGAAGAAACCGCGCACCACCGTGGGCCGGACCGTGAACATGAAGGCGAAGACGACGGAGATGGCGAAGAAGAAACCGAATATCGCCTCCTGGGCGAGCGTGTCGATCTGCTCCTGGATCTCCGGGCCCTGGTCAGCGACGACGACGATCTCAACGTCCGGCGGCAGCCCTTCGATGTCGTCCAGAACGTCGTTGACCGCGGTCGTCACGTCGACGGTGTTGGCGTCGGGTTGCTTGGTGACGGAGACGCCGATGCCGGGCTTGCCGTTCGTGCGGTCGATGCTGTCGGGTGCCCCGTTTCCGAGGGTGACGGTGGCGACGTCGGCCAGGCGTACGACGCCGGCCGCGGACCCGCCGACGATGAGGTCCTCGATGTCCTCAACCGACTCGAGCGTGTGGGTCGTCTTGGCGATGACGGCCTGCGAGCCGTCGAACAACAGTCCAGCGGGAAGCGTGACGTTGTTCTCGCTCAGGGCCCCCGCGACCTGGAAGAGGGGGATGTCGTTGGCCGCCAGCTTGTCGGCGTCCACGGTGACGCGCACGCTGCGATCTACCGTACCGGCAAGCGAAACGTCCATCACGCCGTCAAGCCCGGAGAGCTCCGGTACGATGCGTGAACGCACGATCTCCTGCATCTCCGACAGGGGCCTGTCCGAGACCACGCTGAACTGGACCACCGGGAAATCATCCGGGTTGAAGCGCCCGACGTCCGGTTCCTGCACACCATCAGGGAAGGCGATGCCGCCTACGGCGGCTTCGATAGCCGATTGCGCCTCCGCCATGTCCGTGCCATAGCGGAAGTTGGCGAATATCGCCGAGCTGCCCTCGGAGGAGGTGGACTGTATCGATTCGAGTTCCGGCGTATCGGCGATGGCCCGCTCGATGGGGTCGGTGACCGAGCGGACGACGGCCTCCGGGTCGGCGGAAGGATAGGCCACGAACACCGCTACCAGCGGGAAGTCGATCTGCGGGAAGAGTTCAACCTGGAGTGAGCGGTAGGCGCCTACGCCCGAACCGAGTACGAGGATTATGGCAAGCACCGTCACCGTCGGCCGGCGCAGCGCCATCGATGTCAGGAATCTCACTCGCGTATCTCCTAACTCCCGGCTCCGCGCGGGAGCAGGAGACACTCGTCGGGTGTCGACTGCGGGTCCGTGCAGGTCTCTCTCGGGCGGCGGCACTGGGTCATCGGTAGCAGCTTAAGGATACCATTGTTTTTATCGAGAACATCCGGCCAGTATCAACTACGCCGTACCGTATGTCTTGGATCCCTGCCGTTCCGTGAGATTCGAATCGGCACTGTATTGCAGCGCTGGCCCGCCCGGAGGGAATCGAACCCACGACACTCGGTTCCGAAGACCGATGCTCTATCCGCTGAGCTACGGGCGGGCGCTTCTTCGATTGTACTATGCCCTGCGTGTCTGCCGCTCTGGTACGCTGTCCGCACGATCCATCGAGGAACAGGCGTGTGATGACCAGTCCTGAACAACATACGGACGCGTTCCGCAGGGCGACCGATGCGGTGTCGGAGGCGGACCTGGAGCAGATGCTGTTGCTCCCCGCCGACATGCCGCAGGACTTCGCCGACTTCGTCGTTGCGCGTGAGCGCGTGCTCGACAACGAGACGATGGCGCAGAACGGCTTCCCCGGCCAGACCGAGGAGAAGATTGTAGAGGCGGGGCGCATCAACGGCTACGTGCGGGAGTTGAGCCGCGAGTTGCAGGAGGAGCCGGAGACCGGCCTCATCGTCAGCGCTGGCATGGTGGCGCACCTCTTCCGGGATGCCGCATCCGTCGAACGTTGGATAGACGAAACGTTCCTCAGTGAGTTCGTCGGCAACGCGGGCCGCGTGCTGGACAACGGCAACGAGCTGTTGCATGCGGAGGAGGTTCCGGTGTCCGGCTTCCACGGCAGGGCGGCTGCCGTCTTCGCCGTGCACGACGTGCCGGTGGGCGTCATCGGCTCCACCATCGTGGACTTTGCGCTTGGGCGGCTGCTGGGCGTTGCGTTCGTCGTCGCGCTGGGCAGCAGCGAGCATCTCGTCACGGCACGCGAACTGGCGCTGCACATGGAGCGCCGCTTCGTGAGCGTGGCACTGGGCTCGGCGTGGTGAGAGACGCTACGGACGCTTCCAAGACCCGCGCTGACGGTCGCCCTCCTGCAGCGCGCGGTACACCTTCTCTGCTGTAACCGGCGCATCGGCGATGCGGACGCCGACGGCGTCGGCCACGGCATTCGCCACTGCGGCGCTGATGCCCTCGATCGCGTACTCCCCGATGCCCTTCGTGCGATACGGACCGACTCCTTCCTCGGACTCGACGAGCGCGGTGCGTAACTCAGGGAGGTCGGCGATCGACGGCATCTTGTAGTCGGCGAGGCTGGGATTGACGACCCGGCCGCCCTCGAGCACGAGCTCCTCGGTGAGGGCGTGCCCGATGCCCTGTACGACGCCTCCGTTGATCTGCCCTTGGTGGCCGATGGGATTGATGATGACGCCGACGTCATGGGCGCTGGTCAGCTTCAGCAGTTCAACCTCGCCGGTCTCCGGATCGACGCGAACCTCGGCGATCTGCGCCATCGCCGACGCGACCGGGGAACGCTCGTGCTCGTTGTTCGTTGCGCTTCCCGTCACGGGGGCGCCTGCCTGTGCGATGAGCCCCGCCCAGGGCGCCGACTCGCCATTGTCGGTCCGCCTCACGGCGCCGCCGGACAACGCGATGCGCTCAGCGGGCCAGCCGAGCAGACGCGTTGCGAGTTGGAACAACCCGGCTCTGGCGCGGATGGCTGCCTCGTATGCAGCCGGTCCTGCCACGCGGGTGACCCGGCTCGCGCCGACGCCGCTGTCGAACGGCCCGTCGTCCGAGTCCCACGCCCGCACCTCGATGAGCCCGGGAGCCACGCCGAGCGCTTCGCCGACGATCTGAGCGAGCGCCGTGTAGGAGCCCGTGCCCTGCTCGAACACCGAGGTGTGCAGGAGCACCGCACCGTCGGGCTGGAACGTAACGGCCGCCGACGACACGCCCTCGCCTTGGTCCTTGTAGGCGAGCGAGATGCCGCGTCCGACGTATGGCGGTTTGGGGTCGTGGTAGCCGGACGCGCGGATGGCAGCATCAACGGTCTGCTCGGGGCGCATGATGAGTCCGGGCATACCGCTGGCGAGTTCCTCGCCGCCGCGCACGAGGTTCTTCCGTCGCAGTTCGAGAGGGTCGAGGACGAGGCGTTGCGCGATGACATCCATGTGGGACTCGATGGCGAAGTTGGCCTGCACCGCGCCCGGCCCGCGGAAGAAGCCACCGGGGACGGTATTGGTGTAGGTGTGAACGGCCTCGATACGTGTGTGGGGGATGCGGTAGGGCCCGGCAGCGTGGCTCGCGCCGGGCAGGTTGACGCCCGGTACGGGCTTGAAGCCGCCGTAGGCGCCGCTGTTGAAGAGGAACCGCGCCTCGTGGGCGGTGAGTGCACCGTCGCGCTTCACGCCGGTGCGCATCCGCACGACGCTGGGGTGGCGCGGGTTGGCTGCGGAGAACTCCTCGGCGAACGTCATAACGCTCTTGACCGGCCGACCGGTCTTCTGAGCCAGGAAGTAGCAGACGGGGATGTCCATCGGCGAGCCCTTGCCGCCGAAGTCGCCTCCGATAGTCGAATGCCGGACGACGATGCGCTCAGGGTCGAGGCCGAGGGCGTCGGCGAGGTTCAGTTTCAGACGGTGGGGCGCCTTGTTGGGCGCCCATACCTGCAGCCGGTCGTCGTTATCGATCCAGACGACGCACGAGTGGGGTTCGAGGTATGCCTGGTGCGCGCGTTGCGTGGTGTAGACGCCCTCGACGATAAGGTCGGCCTCGGCGAACCCGCGTTCAGGATCGCCGCGGCCCCACACGTCGCTGACGAACGCGTTCGTGGGTTGGGGCAGGGGCGCCGGGAGGCCGTCGTAGGCCTGCACGTCCGGATGCAGCAGCGGCGCGCCGTCGGCGAGGGCGTCCTCGGGCTCCAGTACGGCAGGCAGCTCCTCATACACGACGTTGATCAGTTCGACGGCCCGCTGCGCGGTTTCGGCGTCGCCGGCGGCGACGGCTGCGACGCGCTCGCCGGCGAACCGGACGCGGTCATGGGCGAGCACCGGAACGTCGCGCAGCCGCCGCCCATAGAGGACGCCCGCGACATCGGCCCCGGTCAGCACGGCGTGAACGCCGGGGAGCCGCTGGGCTCCGGACGTGTCGATGGAGACGATGCGGGCGTGCGGGTAGGGGCTGCGGAGGGCTTTCATCCACAGCATGCCCGGCAGGCCGGTGTCGGCGGCGTAGCGGGCAGCGCCCGTCGTCTTGGCGACGCCGTCGACGCGCGGGGCGGCTGTTCCGATCACATGGTAGGCCTGCACGCGACCTCCTTCAGTCCGGCGCTTCGGGAGCGAGCCATCGCGCGCTGCTGTTCAGCACCTGCCGTCCCCCAGGCGTGAGCGTTGCGCTGGGGCGGAGGCTAGTTCTTGCGCGGGCCGACCGAGACGTCGCCGTCCTCCACGCTCACCTCGTATATGGGGAGGGGGATCTCGGCGGGCGGCGCGGTCACCTCGCCCGTGAGCACGTTGAAACGCGTCCCGTGGCAGTCGCACTCGATCTCGTCGTCCTCGTCCACTGCGCCGTAGAAGAGGTCGCACTCCTCATGGGTGCACATGTTGTCGAAGGCGATGACCTCGCCCCGCAGCTCAGTGACAATGACCTGGTTCTCCCCGACCTGCACCAGTTTCAGTTCGCTCGCGTTCACTTCGTCGCGCGCCGCGACGCGCTCGTAACCTTCCGGCATCTTGCACTCTCCTGTCGTTGCTCTGCTCTCCCGGTTTGCCCCCTCTCCCCTGGGAGAGGGTTGGAGGCGGGGCTCCGGTTACGTAACGGAGCCGCCGCCGTCGTTCCTGAGGGTCTGTCCGTAGAGGTGGCGGGCGTCGTCGCTGGCGAGGAAGAGGGCGACGCTCGCCTGCTCCTCCGGGTAGCCCGCTCGGCCGCCGACGAGGTTGTTCGTCTGCCGGTCCTCCATCGCGATCATGCCGCCCACCTGTGAGCCCGTGATGCCCGGTGCGATGGCGTTCGTGCGGATGTCGTACTGCGCCAACTGCACCGCCATGTCCATCGTCAGCGTCACGATAGCGCCCTTCGCCATGTCGTACGCGACGCGCTGCTTGTTGCCGTTGAACGCCGACCCGGACGAGAAGTTGACGATGGCCCCGCCCGCGCCCTGCTTCACCATCTGCTCCGCAACGTACTTGCACGTGTAGTACGTGCCGTTCATCGTCACGTCGATGATCTTCAGGTACTCCTCGTCGTCCAACTCGAGCATCGGGCGGCGGTCGGAGATGGCGGCGCAGTTCAACAGGATGTCGATCTGGCCATAGTGCTCGACGACTCTCGCAATCATGTTCTTGACGTCGTCGACCTTCTGCACTTCGCCGGTAACGTACATGCACTCGCCGCCCTGCTCCGCGACCTCCTCGGTCACGGCAGCCGCGCGGCTCTCCTCCATGTCGAAGATGGCAATCTTCGCGCCCTCGGAGGCGAAGAGCTTGGAGGAGGCTCGGCCGATGTTTCTGCCGCCGCCAACGATCACTGCGACCTTGCCGTCGAGCCTGCCCATGGTTGCACCTTCCCGCTTTCGTGGTTGAGGGACGCGCGCCGCGCCCCGCGGGATTCTATGCGAATAGGCGTGGCCGGGAAAGAGCAGGGCGGTCAGGCGTGGCGGGAGCGGCCCTCCCGGATGAGCGAGACGATGTCGCTGGTGGATACGCCGAGGTCGACCCCCTCAACGTCGAGCGGCGACCGGGTGGAAGCCCCCGGCTGCAGGACGAACGAGCGACCGTCCCTGCGCCGTATCCTCACCGCGCCGTCGCACTGGGCGGCGTCCAGCATGGATGCGAGCCGCTGGCGCGCTTCGGAGTAGGTGTAGACCTTCATGGCTTGACCTGCAGAATGGGAGTGCAGAGGGGATGTTCCCCTCTGCCGGGGTGTGTGGAGTGTCCTCCACAAGGCGTTCGGGTGGGCGGATGGGAATAACAACGCCGCTCCGAGCGCAGTTACTCAAGGGTCTCAGCCGGAGAAGAACTGGGGTGAGCGGAGGGAATCGAACCCTCGATCTCCAGGGCCACAACCTGGCGTCTTAACCCCTCGACCACGCCCACCGCGGAGCATCCATTGTAGCAGAGGAGCGCGCCGCGCAGGGAGCAGCGCCCGGCACAGAGAGCTGGCCGGGTAGGCAAACGGCGGCTTTCCGCAACGCAGTCCGGTTCACTATGGCGTTCTCTGTAGGTACGCTTGTCTGCCCTAGGCGCGCGGCCTCATGGCAGTTTCGGTACGGAGGAGGGCGGTATGCTGAATACGACAGGGATAAGCCGGTGGGTGACGGTTCTTGCCCTCATGGTAGCCTCCATGGGCGTTGTCCTGACCTATAACGGCGTGGGCGACCTGCGTGTAGTGTTCGCTACCGTGCTCTCGATAAGCTGGCTCTCGGTGTCCATGTTGGCCTATTACAAGAGATCGACCCTGCAGCGCATACAGGCACTGGAGCGTTCTGACACCGTTGACCCGCCCGAATAGCAAGGGCCGCCACTGCGGGGCGCATGGTCAGGGGCAGCACACCGGGCTGCCGCGGCTCTTCTCCACCATCTCTATCCTTCTTGTCGTTCCCGTGGTCATGGGACGTCCGTACCACGGCTGGTGTCGCATGCAGTTTGAGAGGGGTATAGTCTGGGGAACGCACAGAGTGAAGACGCACGAGGAGGGGAGGGCCATGGTAGAAGAGGTGAAACGGTTCAGTTACCCAGGCCCCGCAGACCCGGGTGCACGCGACCGTGGCCCCACCAGGGGCCGTTCGTACGACGTGCTCTACAACGACATCGTCATCAGCACCGTGCAGGTGATGGAGAAGGGGCAGACCACCGGGCTACACCACCACAACGATCAGGACGGGTACTGGATGGTGCTCGGCGGCAGGGCCCGTTTCCATGGCGAGGGCGACACGCACTACGGCGACCTCGGCCCCATGGAAGGCATCTTCATGCCCCGCTACACCCGCTACGCCTTCGTGAGCATCGACGACGAACCCCTGCAGATACTCCGCGTCAGCCAGCTTCGTCCGGTGGAAGGAAAGCCCCAGGCGGGAAGGCCGCAGCAGGCGCGCGCGTGAATGGCCGCTCCTGGCGTGAGCGCTACGCACGATGGAAGGAGAAGTCATGCCGAACGAGGTGAAACGCTTCAGCTACCCCGGCCCTGCGGACTCCAGGGCACGCGACCGCGGCCCCGAGAAGGGTCGTTCATACGACCTGCTCTACAACGACAGCATGATCAGCACCGTCCAGATCATGCAGAAGGGGCAGGGCAACGCGCTGCACTACCACAACGACGAGGACGGCTACTGGCTGGTGCTCACCGGCAAGGCCCGTTTCTTCGGCGAGGGCGATACGCACTTCGGCGACCTTGGCCCCATGGAGGGCATCTACACGCCTCGCTACACGCGCTACGGGTTCGAGTGCATCAGCGACGAGCCGTTGCAGGTCCTGCGGGTGAGCCAGATGCGGGAGGTGGAAGGGAGGCCTCTTGCAGCAGGGCGGGGGTTGCCGGGGATCGCGGTAACGTAGGCGGCAACTCCTGGATTGTTTGAGCTATTCGATCCTACGCGTCGCGTTTACTAGCTCGGTGCTTCTTGGGTAGTGCCTCAGTTTGAATTCGCACCTCCTCCACTCTACCCTCCACCTACCGGTATACTGATCTCTGCTACAGTGAGGGGTCGCCTTAGCCCCACCCATAGGAGAAGCGAATGCCGTTTGACAACAACGAGTTCTATACCGGTATGTCGGATGAAGAGATCATCGACCACCATATCCACGCGTTCCTAGACCAGATCGTCTTGGGTACATCTGAGCTTGGAACAGGAGCGGCAGCACCGGCAGCCATGTGGCTCCTGGAGCGTAGGTCCCCGGAGGATTACGGCGCTGCGAAACCCTTAGAGGAGTTATGGGAGAACTACCTCCGACCGATTCAGATGGAGGACGATGCATCTCCTGCTGCCCTGGACAGCTTGGCCGCAGCGTGGTTGATTGACCGGTACTATCCTGGGCGATCACACCATAATTGGGGGATGCCGGACCATAGTGAACCTGAACCCAAGCCATTGATGAGTGATTGCCAGCCAGTCCGGTTCCAGTTGTAGGACCACACGTTCATCTAGAGTTCGTCGGTCCTACCGGATCCCGAGGGACTTGATGCTGGGCGTTGGGGGGAGCGGCCTGACCGCGGCTTGGATGGTCTTAGGCTGATAGAAGTGCAGGAGTGCGCTACGGGATGACACCGCCTTAGGGTGACTACCCAGTTGCCCATAAGCGTGCTGGACTGCTATGGGTTCAAGTATCCTGAGTGACCGATACGGAATGGAGGAGTGATGGCCCAAGAACACTGGGTAACCAGACGACTGGAATGCAGTGCAGGCGAAGCCTTCGCCAGGTTGACTGCAGAAGTAGAGGAAGCCATACGGCGCTGGACTCATGCGCGTGGCGTCCCGGCCTACCAAGCAGTTCAGAACGTGGACGGGGGTTACAACCGGATAGAGGTTCAGGAGGGCGGCCGACTGCGAGCATACATTGCGCACAAGCCCGGTACCGACTTCCTCACTGCCACTTGCGGGAGATGGAATTTCATCGGGCAGTACGATGCAATCCAGCATTGGGCACTTGGTGCCAGGTGGAATGCGGAGAAACAGGAATGCCAGTTGCTGGCATCAACCGAGATGAACACGCCGATGGATGAAGTCACTGTCGAAGCGTTCGTGCGGGCACTGTTGGAACCAGTGCTGTTCCCACCCCACTCCTGATTTCAAATTGAGCCAGTGCCGCTTCTTGGCACCTGTGGCGCTTCTGCGCGAGCTGGTGTAGACTAGATTCTCCATTTTGGCGTAGAGCTATCTTTACTGGAGGAGCAAAGCGAGAAGTAATACGACATGAGAAAAGACAGACTCATTAGCTATATCCGCCAGCTACCTATCGTCGTATTGATACCCAACGGTTCGTTTCGTAATTGGTGGATTGCGTCTGGACTAGGACAAGCTTCAGTCACCATCGCTCCGATGGCTCTCGCTTGGGTAATCTACGAAGGAACAGACTCTTCTTCGTGGGTCGGTTTGGTGAACGGCATACCAGTGTTGGCTATCGTTCCGCTCACGCTGGCTGGAGGGGTCTTGCTTGACCGCGTGGGCAGACTCCGAGTATTTCGCCAAACTCACTTAGGTCTTGCTGTAGCATTTGGTATTCTCGCAATCGCCCTATCGAATGTCTCATTGCACCCCTTATTGTTGATTCCCATTGCGGCTGCTGTGGCGTCTGCTTCCTCCGTACAAGTCCTCGCAAGCCGCTTGATAATTACCGAAATGGTAGATCGCGACATGTTAGCAAGTGCACTTTCGCTTTCTTATGTTCTTCGTAGTTTGCTTGTAATGATTGGCCCACCTTTGATGGGTATCATAATTGCGCTAAGTTCAGTGGGGTTGTTTTTTGGCATTCTTAGTGCTGTCCATTTGATAGCATGGCTAGCTACGCTTCTTCTAAACATTCGAGAAACTACGTTACAACAGGCTTCAGGTTCCATATTGTCAAGTGTACGAGAAGGACTGAGATACTGCTATCGTACGCCTGCGGTTGCGTGGCTGCTGGTGATTGGACTAATGGCCATGTTTGGGAATACGTACCTGGCTTTTCTTGCACTCTACGCACGTGATATACTTGAAATAGGAGTAGAAGGGTTCGGGCTGCTAATTGCTGCTGAAAGTGTAGGTGGTATTTTTGGGGCATTGGTATTGGGCACAGTTGGTAGAGTTCGGCTCAAGGGCGTAACTGTGATTCTCTCAGCGATCGTCTACGCCCTTGCAATGATAGTCTTTGCCTATTCTACCAATGCCAATCTGTCTCTCATTTCCATGTTTGTGATAGGTGCTATGGGGGCAGTGTGGATAGCACTAATGAATGCGTGTATACAACTCGTAACGGAACCAAATATGCGAGGACGTATAGTAGCGTTATACTCGACTATTGCGCGTAGTGTTAAGCCCTTGGGTTTCTTGTTGGGTGGAATCTTGGCGCTTGCTATGGGAGCATCAACTGCACTTCTGATTTCGGCCATGATTCAGATTGTGTTCTACGTATTCGTGCTTGTCTGGATTAGGGCAGTTCGCGAAATCCAGTAGAACATGCTGCTTTTGAGGGAGAATTCGGAGCGAATTCCTACGACTCAATTCGCCAGGTCCTCCACGAACCGCACTAAAGTGCGCGTGGGAACGCCCGTCGCGCCTCTGACGACATGGCCGCTTACACGCTCGGACATAAAGGTTCCAGCGATGTCCAGGTGCGCCCACTCCACGTCCTCCGTGAACTCACCGATGAAGAGTGCTGCCGTGATGCTCTGCGCTGGCCGTCCGCCGGTGTTCTTGACGTCCGCGTAGTCGGAACGGTTCTGCCGCTTGTACTCCTCGAACAGTGGCAGTTGCCACATCTTCTCGCCCGTGGCCTTCGACGCTGAGAGCACCGAGTCCACGAGCTCCTGCGACGTGCCCATGAGACCACTCGCGACGTGCCCGAGCGCGACGACGACTCCACTGGTAAGCGTGGCGATGTCCACAACGCGGCGCGCCTTCTTGACTTCCTTGATGTAGCAGATGGCGTCGGCGAGGACGAGCCGTCCCTCAGCGTCCGTGTTGTCGACCTCGATCGTCTTGCCGTTCATCGCGCGGATGATGTCGCCGGGGCGCTGCGCCGTTCCGGACGGCATGTTCTCCACGGCGGGAACGACGCCGAAGACGTTGATCTTCGGCTTCAGGGCGGCGATGCCCTTCATCGCGCCGATGACCGACGCGCCGCCGCTCATGTCGCCCTTCATCTCCCACATGCTGGCCGCGGGCTTGATGGAGATGCCGCCGGAATCGAATGTGATGCCCTTGCCGACGATGGCGACGTTGTTCTCAGGGTGCTCCGGGTCGCCCGCGTACTCCATGATGATGAGCCGAGGCTCGTTGGAACTGCCCTGCGTCACGGCGAGCATCGCGCCCATCCCGCGCTCCATCATGTCCTCCCGCCCCAACACCGTGATCGGCAGCCCTGCCTCGTTCGCCACGTCGGTCGCGACCTCGGCCATGCGAGCGGGGTTGACGACGTTCGCCGGCTCGTTGACGAGGTCGCGCGCGAGGATGGCGCAGTCGGCGAGGAGTGTTCCCTTGGCCGCACCGGCCGCGAGCGTCTGCATGCGGCTCGCGTCACGCTCCACGATGACCAGATCGTCGAGCGACTTGCCGTCGTCCCCATCGGTGCCGTTGGACTTCGAGCGGTAGCGCTTGAACTCGTAGAGGCCGAGCAATGTGCCCTCCGCCATCGCCTGCGCGGAGTCGCCTGCCTCCAGCCCGCCGATGCCGGCGCCGTGGGCGATAGCCGCGGCGCGCTTCGCCCCCAGCTGCCGCAGCCGCCGCGCAACTCCGCCCGAGACGGCGCGCACCACGTCGGTGTCGAACTTCTCGCGCTTGCCGAGACCTGCCACGACGACGCGCTTTGCCGGCAGCTTGCCGAGCGTGTGGATGGTGACGGTCTCGCCCTGCCTGCCGACGATCTCCTTGTCTGCGATGAGCGCGGAGATCGCCCCGTCCAGCGCCTGGTCCACGGCGCCGGTCCCGCCGCCGGGCGACTTCACGCCCTCGAACAGGTTCACGACGATGGCGTCCGCGTCGGACTGCGTGATGGAGCCTTGCTCGACTCGCACGGTGGTCATATCGCGCTGCCTCACGTGTTGGGAGTCGCGTAAGCGTACCACACCCCATCTCTCCCCTGAGGAGACCCTTGCGGGATCTGCCGTGGGGTGGGAGGGATAGGTGTCCCATCCCTTCTCCCTTGAGGGGAGGGGGTTAGGATGAGGGTGAATCGGCGGGGTGGTGTGTGCCGGTGGGAGTGCAGAGGGGTCGAGGGTGAGGGTTGCTACTACATCTGTGACACGCGCCCCTTCCGCGGTCGGAGGGTGTATGAGTACGCTGTCTGCAGCGCCTCGACGCACCGTGCGGATGTCTCCGGTTGGGGGCCTGTCGGAAAATGTCGGATTGTGTCGGATAGCTGTCGGATTGTGTCGGGTTAGATGTAGGGGAACGGAGCAGAGTTGTCGGGCGGTCAAGTCGGATTTACGAGAGGATCTCCGACCCAACCGGCAGAATCCGACAGTTATCAGAAAAATTCGCTCCAACCCGGGGTGGTCCCCTCTCGGGGCTGGGGTGGCTTCAGAGGTCGAACGGACCCCGATGAATATTCGATTTCCCTGGGATTCCCGCTCAGTCCACGGTGTGGAAGGCGCAACCAACGAGGCCGGGGCCGGTGTGCGCGCCGATGGCGGGCGTGAACTCAGTGATGAACAGTTCCTCGATACTCAGCCGCGACCGCAGCTGTTCTGCGAGCATCGCCCCTTTTTCCGGCTCCATAGCGTGCATCACGGCTACGCGGGTGGGGCGGCCGCCGGTGCGCCCAGCGGCGATAGCGGTCAGGCGCGCCAGCGCCTTCGCCTCGGTGCGTGGGCGCTCCACCATGCCGATGCGCCCTGCTGAGAGTTGCAGGACCGGCTTGAGGCTCAGGACGCTCCCCATCCACATGAAGAGCCTCGGCACGCGCCCGCCACGCCAGAGGTAGTAGAGCGTGTCCAAGTAGCCGATGAAATAGGTATCGCCTATGCGCCGCTCCATGCGGGCCAGCACGTCGCCCATGGACGCTCCCGAGGCCGCGAGCCGCGCGCCGTCGAGCGCGATAAGGCCCTGCGCAGCGCCCGCACTCCGCGAGTCCACGAGCGAAACGCGCAGGTGCGGAAGCTGTGTTTCGGCGAGCCGTACGGCCTCCGCTGCCGCGCTGTGCGCCGCGCTCAACTCGGAGGATATCGTCATGCAGACAACCTCATCGGCAACCTCGCCTGCGCGCCGGATGGCGTCCAGGAACGCTCCCGGCGGCGGCGCGGCGGTCGTGGGCATCTCGGTGCTCGACTTCAGGAGTGTGTAGAATTCTGCCGGGGCGATGTCCACGCCATCGGCGTAGATGCGCCCGTTGATGCGCACCTCCAGCGGTGCGAGGAATAGCGGCAGCCCGCGTGTGATGTCCGCAGGCAGGGAAACGTTGGAGTCGGAGACGACGGCTGTGGACATGAGTGTCCGGCATTATAGGACGCCACGCACGACCTGTGTTTCTTGCGGCGTGCGCTGCTCAGCCGAGGGAACGGATCAGCCTGAGGAGGATTAGGAGCAGGATGATGGCCGCCAGTGGTGTGAGGTCAATCATCGCCACCGTTGGGATGAACCTCCGCAGCGGCCGGTAAAGCGGCTCCAGGGCCATGCCGATTGTCTGGTAGAGGCGTATGACCAGATCGCTGCGCACGCCCGCGTTGACAAGCCAGGAGAGTATGACATGTGCAAATATCGCCAGCAGCAGAAGGTCGATAATCGCTTCGGCGAGGCCTGTAATCATCTTTCCCCCAACTCTCGCGAACGGTGAAATGCGGCGGTCACGGCCTCGATGAGGGCGCTCTTGAATCCGCTGCGCTCCAACTCGCGCAGCGCCGCGGCGGTGGTGCCGCCGGGCGACGTGACCCGCTCCCGCAGGATGGCCGCCGCCTCGCCGGACTCGCTGGCGAGGCGAGCCGAGCCGAGGGTGGTCTCGGTGGCGAGCGTCTGGGCCATGTCGCGCGGCATGCCGACGAACACTCCGGCCTCTGTCAGCGCCTCGATGAAGGCGAAGACGTAGGCGGGGCCACTGCCGGAGACAGCAGTCGCCATGTCGAGGTAGTCCTCGCTGTCGACGCGCCACTCGCGACCCAAGGCGCCGAGGAGCGACGCCGCGGCTTCCCGCGCGCCTTCCGGCACCTGGGGCGTCGCGGTCCAGACGGACATGCCAGCGCCGATCTGAGCGGGGGTGTTCGGCATGACGCGGATGATACGGTCGTGTTCCAGGCCTTCGGTGAGCGACCTTATCGTCACCCCCGCTGCGATGGAGAGCACGGTCTGCTCCGCATCGAACCCGCCGTGCAGCTCGTGGAAGACGTGGCCGGCGTGCTGGGGTTTGACTGCGATGACGACGATGTCCGCGCCCTTGACGGCCGATGCGTTGTCCGGGTGGGCGGCGATACCGTAGCGCTCCGTAAGCTCGGCCCGGCGCTCGGAGATGGGCTCGCCGACGCTGACATCGCTCGCGGCGCACAGCCCCGAGGCGATCGCTCTGCTGAGCATCGCCTCGGCCATCACGCCGCCGCCTGCGAACCCGACGCGCATGCGTTTCTCTCCTCGTATAAAGACGCGCCAGCGTGTTCTCCATGCCGGCGCGTGCGGAAAGTATAGCATCGGCGGAGGGAAGAGCGTACGAGTGAGAGGGCTACGGCTGGCGAGGTGAGGGGAGGCGGCCGGTGCGCGATACCTCCGCGGCGTAGCGGATAGCCTCGATCATGCCCTGTGGGTCGGCGACGCCCTTGCCGGCGATGTCGAACGCGGTGCCGTGGTCGACGGAGGTGCGCAGGAAGGGCAGGCCGATGTTGAGCGTGATGCTCGCGGCCCAGTCGTGCACCTTGACGGCGATGTGCCCCTGGTCGTGGTACATGGCGAGCACCGCGTCGTATCTGCCATCGATGGCTTGTCCGAAAACGGAGTCCGCCGGGACTGGGCCGGCCGCGGCGATACCCTCCGTGTTGGCGTCTTCGACCGCGGGGCGAATCTCCTCGATCTCCTCGGTGCCGATGATCCCGGCCTCGCCGCCGTGCGGGTTCAGCGCGGCGACGCCTATGCGCGGGTCAGGGACGCCGTGGGCGGTGAAAAATTCGTGCGTGAGACGCAGGGCTTCGAGCACCCGCTCGCGGGTGACGTGAAGCGCGGCATCGCGCAGCGGGTGGTGCGTGGTGAGGTGCACCACGTTGAGGCCGTTCGTGAGGAGCATCGTGAGCACGCGGGGGACTCCGGCGAGATGCTGGTAGATCTCCTGGTGCCCGAAGTCCTCGTGACCGGCCAGGCGCGCCGCCTCCTTGCTGATCGGGGCGGTAGCGATGGCGTCCACCTCGCCCTCCATCGCAAGGCGGGCGGCGGCGGATGCCCACTCGACCGCCGCTGCGCCTGCACGCGGGGAGGTCTCGCCATAGGGAAGGGTGGCGAGTCCGTCGTCGTCGCGCGGGGAGATGACGTTCACGCGGCCTGGCGCAGGGGCGTCGCCGATCCCGTCGACGCTCCGCGCGCGCAGCCCGCTGCCGACGAGGTCGAACGCCCGGTCGAGCACGCCGGGAGAGCCGACGACGAACAGTGCGGTGTCCGTCGCCAAGTCCGGTTGGGAGAGCGCCTTGGCGACGACCTCCGGGCCGATGCCGGTGGGGTCGCCGAGGGTTATCGCGATGCGGGGGGGTGTGTTCATGGTCGGGTGTTCCTGTGAGGGGTGCGACAGGGATTATAGCGGCTTAAAGAGGGCGGGCCCCGTGGGAAGATACCCAACGGGGCCCGATGGCCCGCTCCCGTGGCGCGTCGAGAGGGGCCTGCGGAGGAGGGAGACGTGGAAGAGCGCAGGGGAGCGCGCACTTCCGGTCACTCCGGCCCGAAGGCCGGAGCACGTAAGCGTTGTTATGTCGTTCAAGGGTGGAGTGGATCAGCCGCGCGTGGCGCTGCCGTCGAGGGGCCTCGTCATGCTCGGCCTGCGGCCCCGGCGTCCGGTGCGCTTGACGGGCACCGCGAACTCGTTGGGGATGAGGGTGAGTTGGCTAACGCTTTCGTCGGAGGATAAGGCGCCGGTGGACTGGAACTCGCGAATCTCTTCTATGAACCCGTCTAGGGTGTCGTAGTCGCGGTAGACGCTGGCGTAGCGGACGTAGGCGACGGGGTCGAGCTGGCGCAAGCGTTCAAGCGTCAGGTCGCCGATGACGGAAGCCGGGACTTCGGCCTTGCCGAGGTCCTGGAGGTCGTTCTCTATCTCACCGACGAGTTTCTCCAGCGTGCCGCTGGGGAGAGGACGCTTGGTGCAGGCTAGGCGAATGCTGCGGAGGAGCTTCTGTTTATCGAATTCATCACGGCGGCCATCGCGCTTGATGACCTGCAGAGTTGCGTGCTGGATGCGCTCGTAGGTGGTGAAGCGTACGCCGCATCTGACGCATTCCCTGCGCCGACGGATGTCCTGGCCGGTGTCCCGGGAGTCGGTTACCCGGGTGTTGGGGTCTCCGCAATTCGGACAGTGCATCGTGACCCTCGCGGCTGGAATCGTGCGGCGCCTCCATCGAAGGAGGCTCCGTCCATGCCTTGGACAACAATATAGAGGATTTTAAGGTGCGCGGGCTACCAGATAAAGCCCTTTTGACTGGCAAGAGCTATTCTTTTGCAACACGCGCGGAAAGTCAATAGGCAATTTCCGAGATTCTACCAATTGTTGGACAGCTGCGCTGCGGCATTGGCATATATTGCGTTAATACGGCAATCTTGCGAGAGATGCGAAGGCCCCTCGGAGGAGAGCCTCACGGGGGGCTTGATCGCGAAACCTGCGGAGCGGGCCTGGGGAAACCTGCTCCGCGCTCCGCCGCCGTGGGGGACAGGCGGCGGAGTTCGGTTGTCTCTTAGGCCCCCCTAAACCGCCTGGCGGTTGTTGGGGCGGAGGAACGGAGGCAGATCGAAGTCCGTCTCGTCGCTGATGGCGCGGCGGAGGAACTCGGCGATGCCGTCGTCGTTGAGGCTCATCTGCTCGATGCTGGGGAGGCCTGTGGCGATGATGGTGACGCACATCTCGTCCTCCATCTTGGGGTCCGTCACCATGCCGAAGATGATGTTGGCGTCCGGGTCGACGGAGTTGGCGATGACGTCGGCGGCTCGCTGCACTTCCTTGAGGGTCATGTTGGCGCCTCCGGTGATGTTGAGGAGGACGCCGCGCGCCCCTTCGATGTTGACGTCCAGCATGGGGCTGTGGATGGCGCTCTTGGCAGCTTCTACCGCACGGTTCTCGCCGTGGGCAGAGCCTATGGACATCCAGGCTGGGCCGGCGCCGGTCATGATGGTCTTGACGTCGGCGAAGTCCAGGTTGATCTCACCGGGGATCGTCACCAGCTCCGCGATGGACTTCACGCCGAGACGGAGCACGTCGTCGGCCAGCTTGAAGGCGTCTTCGGCGGACAGATCCTCGTCGCACATAGCGCCGAGACGGTCGTTCGGAACGACGATGAGCGTGTCCACGGCCTCGCGCAGGCGGGCCAGTCCGTCGTCGGCGGTCTTGCCGCGCTTGCGGCCTTCGAATCGGAAGGGCTTGGTTACGACGGCGATGGTAAGCGCACCGGTCTCACGGGCGACCTCGGCAACGACGGGTGCTGCGCCTGTTCCGGTGCCACCGCCCATTCCGCTGGCGATGAAGAGCATGTCGGCGCCGCGGACCGATTCGTAGATCTCCTCTCGAGAGTCTTCGGCTGCGGTGCGCCCGATCTCAGGGTCGCCGCCTACGCCGAGGCCGCGCGTGATCGTGTCGCCGATGCGTATCTTGACCGGTACGTCGAGACGCACGAGGTGCTGGGCGTCCGTGTTGACGGCCAGATACTCGACGTGCGGCACGCGCTCGCGGTACATGCGGTTGACGGCGTTGCAGCCACCGCCGCCTACGCCGATAACCTTGACGCGTGCGATACCGTCGATATCCGCCTTGTGCTCGTTGCCGAAAAGTTCCATGGTCATAACCGTTACCCCTTTGGCTGGTCCTGTATTGGACTGATGGTGTTGTCTATCCTGAGACGCCCTCTTCCGCTTTTGTTGCCCTGCTACTCCCGTAATGGGAATGCCCTGTGTTGTCGACTCATACGCCCGCTCCTGTTGGTTCCCTTGACTTGAAACGGGATAGCCAGCCGCCGGACCGCGCTCGAGGTGGACCCGCGGGCTTCGGCTCTGTGAGCGCATCGACATGCCGTTGCCGCATGGCCCACAGCACCAGGCCAACGGCTGTGGAGTAGGCGGGGTCCATCAACTCATCCGGCAGCCCAAGCGTGGGTGAGGGAGTTCCAATGCGCACCGGGCGTTTCCCGTAGTCTGCCACGATGTCCACGAGCCCAGGCAGCACGGACGCTCCGCCGGTCAGCACGATCCCGCCGGACGGGATATGCGTAATCCCGTTGGAGGCGAGGCGGTGCATCATCAGCCGCACGATTTCCACGGCCCGGTCATGCAACAGCCGGTTGAGCTTCTTGAGATGAACAGAGGTGACATTGCTGCCCAGTCCGGGCTTCACCTCGGCGGTATCGCGTTCGGTGAGATGCTCGAACCAGACCGAGCCCTTCGAGATCTTGGCGCGCTCGGCGGCGATGGGGAGCAGACCGAGTCCGGTAGCGATGTCGGTTGTGAAGTGTTGCCCTGCGATGGGGATGCTGGTGGTGTACCAGGCAGACCCCTCACGGAAGACAACGACATCCGTGGAGCCCCCACCGATATCCACGAGGACGACGCCCAGGACTCGCTCTTCCGGATTCAGGACTGCTTCGCCGCTGGCGAGATGCTCCGCGACGAGCCCGCGGAGGGTTACACCAGAGGCGGATATGGTGGCGCGGAGCGTGTCCACCGGCACCGAATCGCCCATGATGACGTGCGATTCTTCGAACGACCGCGGAACAGTCTGGATGACCCGCATGCCGATGGGATTGTGGGTGATGGACTGCACCATGCCGTCGACGTTGGACTGCGTGAAGTAACCCTCGCTATTGACGATGCTGTGTCCGGTCTCGTCATGGCGGACGTTCTGCGACTGGAGGTGGCTGCCTGTGACGCCTGCGATGGCAGGCGGGAGTTTGCGCCCCAGCGCCTTCTCCGCCTCATTCACCGATAGCCGGATGCACTCCTTCATCGCATCCGGGGTAACGACCATGCCCTTGCGCATGCCGGCCGAAGCCGCGTAGCCCTTGGCAACGATCTCCACTCCGCCTTCCATGCCCGCCCTTGCGACGAGTGTTACGACCTTCGTCGTGCCGACGTCTATAGCGGTATAGATCTGTTCGCGCGAGTTTGTCATCAGACCCCTTCCGACTTCATACGTGTTCGGCAACGCGCATCCGCGCACTGCGGCTGCGCCTGTTGCGGGCGACCTCCTCGGCGTCCGGCTTGATCACGCGTTTCGTTATGGGGCGGACCACGCCGCCATTGACGAAACGCTTGACCTCGCGGTCTTCGAGGGAGTGGTAGGCGATGGTTACGAGACGCCCCCCAACGTTCAGGACGGAGGCGGCCTGGCTGAGGGCGAGCCGAAGGTTGCCGATCTCATCGTTCGTGGCCATGCGGAGCGCCTGGAAGGTCCGAGTGGCCGGATGGGTCCGGCCCCTGCGGTAGCCGGACGCGCGCGCAACGACTTCCGCGAGCTCAACGGCATCGGTCAGCGGTCGGGCCGCGACGATGGCACGCGCGATACGGCGTGAGCGCGGCTCCTCGCCGAGCGTGTAGATCAGGTCCGCGAGCTCCTGCTCCGGCAGGCCGTTAACGAGGTCTGCGGCGGAAGGCCCCTCCGGCGTGAATCGCATGTCCAGCGGAGCGGAACGGCGGAAACTGAACCCACGCTCCTCGGAGTCCAGCTGGCGAGAGGAGAGTCCCAGGTCGAACAGCATGCCGTCGGCGGGCATGAATCCGTGGGCGCGGGCCTGCGAGGCGACCGTTCCGAAGTTGGCGCTGACGACGACGGCGCGATGGCCGAAGCGGCGCAGGCGCTCAGTTGCGGGCGGCACGGCCTCCGGGTCAGCGTCGAGGCCGAGGACTCGTCCATCCGGGGCAGACGCTTCCAGGATGGCGGTGGTGTGTCCCGCGTCGCCGAGCGTACAGTCAACGTAAGCTCCGCCAGGGCGGACGGCGAGCCCGGTAATGACCTCGGCGGTCATGACCGGTTCGTGGTATATGTGGCTGTTGGCGGTCATCGGACTTGTTCAGCTCCGGTGTCGTTCGCTCCGGTGGCAACGTGTAGGAAAACGTTAGACGTTGTCTAAGACTGAATCAATGCGTTTGCATAGCATTCAATCGGATTTATGCGGCTCGTGCCAGGCCGTACATTACGCAGTGACCATGTGAATCGCAGGGTAGTGCCGCAACAGAGACAAAGTACGACGGAGCTTGCCACAACATGTTGTAGGTAAGTCTCGAACTTCTCTCAGAAACACTGCCAGGTTCTTCTACGGCAACAGAGCAGTTGCTATAATGCACTCTGCCCTGTGCCTGGGCATCAGCCGTACCAGGGTCTACTCCATACTGTCGAGAATGCCGTATGACACAAGAGACTACTGCCTTCACGCCTCCGTACCGGCTGCTCATGGGAGCTGGACCTTCCAACGTGCACCCTCGCGTACTGCAGGCGATGAGCTCCTCGCTCCTCGGGCACCTGGACCCGAACTTCCTCGTCGTGATGGACGACGTGCGCGCGCTGCTGCGGTACGTCTTCCAGACGGAGAACCCGGTGACGCTTCCCATCTCCGGCACCGGCACCGCAGGGATGGAAGCCTCGATGGTGAACATCATCGAGCCGGGCGACGCGTTCGTGGTGGGGATCAATGGCTACTTCGGACAGCGGCTGGGAGAGATAGCGGAGCGCAGCGGCGCGAACGTCATCAAGGTCGAGCACGAGTTGGGCAAGCCTGTGGACGTGGACCGCTTGCGTGAGACGGTCTCTGCGGCAGGGAAGGTGAAAGCGGTGGGGGTCGTCCACGCAGAGACATCCACCGGCGTGGCCACTTCCATCAAGGAGATAGCGGACGTTGCACATGAGGCCGGTGCACTGCTGGTTGTGGACGCGGTCACCTCGCTCGGGGGCGTGGAACTGCGTGTGGACGAGTGGGGCGTGGACGTCTGCTACAGCTGCACACAGAAGTGCGTCGGCGCGCCTCCGGGGCTCGCGCCCCTGACGCTGAGCCCCCGGGCGGTGGAGACGCTGCAGAGCCGCACCGGCAAGGTGCGGAGTTTCTATCTTGACCTTACTGAGCTGAGCAGTTACTGGGACCGCCGCGCGTACCACCACACCGCGCCCATCTCCATGATCTACGCGTTACGCGAGGCCCTCCGGCTGATAGCGGAAGAGGGCATCGAGGCGCGATGGGAACGTCATACAAGGAACGGGGTGGCCCTCCGGGCCGGACTGCAGGCGATGGGGTTGGGCCTGGTGGCAGACCCGGAGGTGCAGTTGCCGAGTCTCACCGCCGTTCACGCGCCGGAAGAGGTTGACGAGGCGCAAGCACGCCGCTATCTGCTGGACCGGCACAACATCGAGCTGAGCGGCGGTCTTGGGGCGCTCGCGGGGAAGGCGTGGCGTATCGGGCTGATGGGCCATAACAGCACCAGCCCCAACGTGCTCACCGTGCTGGGCGCGTTGGAAGAGGCGATGGGTGACCAAGGCTACGAGACGCAAGCCGGGGCGGGCGTTGCTGCGGCGCAGCGAGCGCTGCGCGGGGTGGACTAGCGTCTTACGGCTTGACCGCTTTCACGCTCAGTATGGGCCAGTAGAACTTGATCGTGCCGTCCGCTCGTGGGGTGATGCCGAACGCTCCGGCGGCAGCCGGCGGTGCATCCGCAAGGGCCTGTCCCAATCGTGCGGCCTCTTCCTTCGGCATCCCTGCGCGCTCCGTCCAATCGGGGTACTCCAGATTCACGCGCGAGAGGGCGGTCTGCGCGACATTCAGCCCCGCGCGTTCTATGGCGCTCAGCCACTCGGCCTCGGTGAGGTTTCGCACGTGGGAGGGGTCGCGCCAGATCTCGATGTCGTGCATCCAGGCAGTTGCCTCGGAATCATCCGGGGAGATGGTGTCGATGAGGATGAGCTCGCCCCCGGAAGTGAGCGCGCGCTGCACTTCGCTGAGCCAGGCGTCAACGTTCAGGAAGTGGTGTGCCGCGGTGCGGCACGTTATGAGGTCTAGGCTGGCATCCTGGCAGGACAGGGACTCGGCTGCTGTCAGCACCAATTCGGTCTGCGGGGCTCCGCGTTCGTCGCGCAGCGAGCGCGCCTGCTCCAGCATCTCCGGCGTCACATCGGTCGCGATCACGCGGTCGCAACGGCTAGCGACAGCGAACGCGGTGAAGCCCGGCCCCGCGCCGATGTCCACGGCCGTTCCGTACCGGCGGTCGGTCAGCATGGACGCGGCGGATGCGAGCGCGCCTGCCTGTGCGTGTGTCTTGCTCGCTCGGTAGGCCCCGGCGAGCCGTCCGAACTGGGTCTGCGAGCTTCTGTCGGGCTGTACGTTCGTCATCGGGGGTCCCTCTCCTAGAAGGCGAGCCAGGCAAGCACCGCAGTCACGATGCCTACGGCGAGCCCCGCGATCGTTACTGCCGCCTCTTCGAGCGTTACCGGGCCGAGGTAGAGCAGCGGAAAGGTGACGACCGTCCCTGCGAGGACGACGTGCCGGAGTTTGCGTTTCGTTGCGGCTGAGAGCATGGCTTACCTCGATAGTGCGGGCAGCAGTTCGATGATGATGATTGCTTCGATGCCGGCGAGAACGACGAGCCCGAGGATGTACGGGATGACGATGCGGAAGATGTCCCGCTCCTTCCCCGCAAGGCCGACGACCGCCGCGCCGACGAGTACCTTCGCCGGAGCCATGGGGCTGCCGACGGACGCGCCGATGGACTGGATGCTGGAGATGGTCACGGTCCCGATGTCGAGCGCCCTTGCCGTTTCCAGTTGGAGCAGGCCGAACATGACGTTCGAGTTGGTGTTGCTGCCGCTCATGAACGAGCCGAGCAGGCCGATGAACGGGGAGACGAACGGGAACAGCGGGCCGGATGCGTTTGCGATGCCGCGCGCCAGCAGCACGGTCATGCCGGTGTCTGCCATGACGACGGCCATCATCACCATCGTCGTCACGCCGATGGTGGAGCTCAGGCTCTGCCCGTAGGTGAGCTTCATCGCTTCCCAGGCCACGCCTTTCCGCCAGCGCTTCGCGAGGACGTAGACGCTCGCGCTGAGCACGACGCTGAAGAAGATGAGCGGGGCAGGGTGGTTGAGCACGCGTATCGGCGCGTAATCGTTCGCGGCGGCGACTGCGAATCCCTGGGCGGTCGTGAATGCGGGGTAGTCGAGCGACCAGTGTATGCCGCGCACCGCCTCTTTCACCGGGCCGATCTGCGATATGACGCTCAACGTGATGAGCAGCAGGTAGGGCATGAAGGCGAGGATGAACGGCATCGGAGGAGCGGCGGGCTGGTCCGACGCTCCGGCAGGCGGCGTCTCGGTCGCAGCTTCCGCCTGCGGCGCTCTGCGCATGAGTGGGGTGCGTGAGAGCAGGGCGAGCGCCACCATGCCGAGGACCCCCGGGACGGTTGACGCTATCTGCGGCGCGCCGCCCCACGCGAGCGCGTACATCACCGCGGCCATAAGCGCGCCAGTGACGACCACCATCGGCAGGCTGCGCCGGAGTGCGCTGAGCCCGCCCTGTATGTGCGCAACCAGCATGCCGCTCGCGACGATGATGGGCGCGAAGAGCAGCGCCATGTGCGGCGCGATGACCTCGCCCTCGATGCCGGTTACCAGTTGGATGGTGTAGTAAGACGAACCCATCGAGCCGAACGTCACGGCCCAGCCGTGCCCAACGAGCGCCATCGCAGCGGCTCGGGCAGGTGGGAATCCAAGCATGATGAGCAGCGGAGCCGAGACGGCCACAGGCACGCCGAACCCGGTGATGCCCTGGATGAAGCTGGAGAACCCCCACCCGATGAGCAGCGCCTGCACCAGCGGGTCGCTGGCGAGCCTGGCCATCGTCCGCCCGATGGCATCGATGCCCTTCAGCCTGTCCACCATGTTGAAGAGATAGACGGAGGTCCAGACGATGGTGAGAACGAAAACCGCGAGACTCAGCCCCTTGGCGCTCGCGATGGCGACATGGTCCCGCGCCGCGCCGAAGACCAGCAGCGCCAGCGCAAGAGCGAGCAGCCATGCGGCAGCCCCGGCGCGCGGCGCGCTCCAATTCAGCCATATGATGGCGATTACGAGGAGGACGACCGGCGAGGCGGCCAGCAGCCAGTTGATGAGCGTGAGATCTGGGCCTGTCATGAGAAAGCGAGGCGCAGGATAGCCTTCCGGGTTGCCCTCACACAATGGACGCAGGGGCGCTGTTACAATCGTCAGAGGTTCCAGCCTATGGGTCTCTCGCTCTCTGAACGCTTATCCCGTGGTCTTCTGCTCTGCGATGGCGCCACCGGCACGCAGTTGTACGCGCATGGTCTGACCGCTGCGCTGTTGGAACCGGCGAACGTAGCGCAGCCGGACATCGTGAAGGGCGTGCATCTCTCCTATCTTCGAGCGGGCGCGGAGTTGATAGAGACCAACACGTTCGGCGCTAACGCGGCCAAACTCGGCATGTACGGCATGGCCTCGCGCGTCGAGGAGCTGAACCGCGCAGGGGTCGCGCTGGCGAAGGAAGCCGCCCGGTTGCACGGCCAGAACGTATGGGTCGCAGGATCCATGGGACCGCTGCCGCCCGACTCTACGGGCGCTGGCCTGTTCTCTCCGGCGTCGGCGTGGAACGTGTTCGCGGAGCAGGCTGCTGCGCTTTCGGATGGAGGGGCGGACCTGGTCCTGCTGGAGACCTTCACCTCGCTTGTCCAGTTGCGGCAGGCGATCGAGGCGGTGCAGTCTGTGTCTGACCTGCCGGTGATCGCTGAGATGACCTTCACGGGCGACGGCCTGACCCTGAGCGGCGACTCGCCGGAAGACGTGGTCGCGGCGCTGAACGACGCAGGGCTGCTTGCGCTGGGCGCCAACTGTAGCGTGGGACCGGACCTGCTGCTGAGCGTCGTCGAGCGTATGGCGGCTGCCGCCACTGTGCCGCTCATCGTTCAACCGAACGCCGGGCTTCCCGCCTACGTGAACGGACGGCTGGAGTACGCGGCGCCGCCGGAATACTTTGCGGAGACGGCGCGGGAGATAGCCCGCGCAGGCGCTGCTGCTGTCGGAGGATGCTGCGGAACGACGCCTGTGCACATCGCCGCCGTGCGGGACGCGGTGCGAGGTGTTCTACAGTCCTCGACACGGCGCACGCCTGCTGCGGTGGTCACACGACCGCAACGCGTTGAGGCTCCGGCAGCTCCGCCCACCGGGCTCTCGGAGCGCATCGCGCGAGGAGAGTTCGTCGTTACGGTGGAACTGGCGCCGCCGCGCGGGTTCGACATCAGCGGAACGCTGGACAAACTGCGCGGCATCGCCGGGAGTGTCAGCGCGGTGAACGTTGCGGACAATCCGCGCGCGCAAGGGAGAATGAGCGCCCTCGCCACCGGAAGCCTTGTGCAGTCGCGGCTGGGTGTGGAGACTGTGATGCACATGGCTATCCGCCACCGCAACCTGTTGGCGTTGCACTCGGACCTGCTGGGCGCGCACGCACTCGGGCTACGAAACGTCTTCACGGTGATGGGCGACGTTCCGCTTACAGGCGACTATCCTTACGCGACCGCAGTGACCGACGTTACGGCGTCCGGGCTGATCCGGCTCATGGCGGGATTCAACGAGGGGGTGGACGCGAACGGACGCGAGATCGAGCAGCCGACCTCGTTCTTCATCGGGGCTGCGCTGAACTTCAACGCGCCGGACCTGGACAGGGAGCTTCGCGTCCTGGAACGCAAGGTCAAAGCTGGGGCGCATTTCCTGCTGACACAGCCGGTGTACGCGGCAGAGCACGTGGAGCGCGTGTGGTCTCTGCTGGGAGGGTTCCCGCTTCCGGTGATCATGGGGGTGCTGCCGCTCCGGAACGCTCGTCACGCGCGCTTCCTCCACAACGAGGTGCCCGGAATCGTGGTGCCGGAGGAAGTGATGCGGCGCATCGATCTAGCTGAATACCGAGGCGACGCCGGCGGCAAGGAGGGGATCGCGTTGAGCCGGGAACTGCTAACGGCGCTCTCTGGACGTATCGCAGGGGCGTATTTCATGCCACCGTTCGAGCGTTTCAGCGTGGTGCCGGAAACGATGGAAGGACTGTCGCTGCCGGGGCTCGGCTCGCCGTAGGCGCTGGATGGTATCCTGACTGCACCGCAACCGTACACGTGGGGCCGTAGCTCAGTTGGGAGAGCACCTGCTTTGCAAGCAGGGGGTCAGGGGTTCAAGTCCCCTCGGCTCCACCATTTCGGCCAACCGAGAAGCGTCGATAGTGATAGTCGGCGACCCGGCGACTGTGGCCGGTGGTCAGGGGTCCCGTGGGTTGGAGCAGCTGCGCTATCGGCCCCCGGTCATGCTCTCCACCACTTCGAAGGCCCTCTCCGCTCCAGATGGGCCACCCGCCGGCATCAGCAACACTCGCTCCACGCCGTCGCGTGCCAACGCTCCCAGCTTTGCCGCGCAGTCCGCTGAGTTCCCGACGATGAAGAAGTGCTCACAGACCGCGGCCAGCAGGTCATCGGAAAGGTCCGCAGCGGTTTCTGGAAGGTCCACACGCACGCCGATGCGGTCCAGCCCCGCATCGAAGCGCTTCAGCCTGAGCCAGTTGTAGGCAGCCCTGCGTGTGCGCTCCCGCGCAGCTATCAAGTCATCGTCCACCGAGATCAGCGTGTTGAAGGTGACTTCGAACGGGCGCGCGGGGTGTTCGTTGGAGGCCTGCCCGGCGGCGATCAACTCGGCCCCGAGAGTGCGGATCGACCCCGCGATGCCCATGAAGAGCAGCGCCCCGTCCGCGATCTCTCCAGCAAGGCGGATGGCCTTGGGGCCCGAGGCCGCGAGCATGACTCGCGGCCCCGGTGGGTCGGTATCTTCGATGAGTTCGCTCGGACTTGCCCCGAAAGCCACGGCGTCTCCCCGGAGCAGCGCTTTGATCAGGGCAACAGCCTCACGAAGGTGCTGGCGGGAAGCCGGCGCTTGACCCGTATGCTCGGCAGTACTCCCGCCCGCCCCTATCACGAGCTTGAAGCGATGCCCTGCAATCTCCTGCATCGAGCGCGCGAGCACCGCCAACTGGAACGGGTGTCGAGTGAGGATATTGGTGACCGCAGGGTACAGTTCGATGGCCGACGTGACCTCAGCAGCCAGCGCCAGCGCCAAGAAGCCGTCGCGACCGTGTTCGAGATGATCGGGTATGCCCAAACCCGAGGCGCCCGCTGCCTCGGCGCGTCGAGCGAAATCAACAGTTTCTCTGATACTGACCGCAGTGGGCGCCAGGATGTCGACGAACACAGTCTTCACTTCGCTGCCAGAAGGAATCTAAGACGCAAGCGTAGCACCTCGGACTCAAGGCCGCCATCAAGAGCCACCGAAAGAGACCATGAGTCAGGGCAGGTGATATTGACAGCCAAAAGAGGCAGGTGTACAACGCTAAGAGTTTCGTTTGAGAAGAGCGCGGCTGCCACCGCAAAGGGCTCAACGAAGGAGCGGTCAATGACGACACGAACGAAACCCTCCCATCTTGACTACACAGACCTTATCGACATCCGAGACAGGTCATTCCGTGTGCATTCAAGCGTGTACACCGACGTTGATGTCTTCGAGCGGGAGATCGCGGAGATCTTCGAGAAGACATGGGTCTATGTCGGCCATGAGAGTGAGCTCGCCGAGCCGGGTGACTATAAGACAAGCCAGATTGGCCGCTACCCCATCATCCTGACACGCGACAGGAAGGGGGACCTTCACGCGCTCCTCAACGTCTGTCGTCACCGGGCGAATGCGATCTGCCGTGAATACTACGGGAACTCGCAGAACTTCCGCTGTCCGTATCACGCCTGGACATACCGCAACAGTGGCGAGCTCATCGGCGTTCCGGACGGCGGGCGTTATCCCGAGGGGTTCTCGCGCCGCGGCATCAGCCTCATCTCCGTGGCCAGGCTGGACACGTATCGTGGTCTGATATTCGCAAGCCTCTCCGAAGACGTGCCCTCGCTGGATGAGCATTTCGGTGCCCTCAAGGAGCACATCGACCTCTGGGCCGACCGGAGTATCGGTGGTGAGCACAGAATGCTGCGTCCCCACCGGTACGCCTATCCCGGGAACTGGAAGTTCCAGTGTGAGAATGGAGTGGACGGCTATCACCCCGGAGTCGTCCACGAATCGGCGTTCTCAACGTTCGGTTCCTTCGGCATCGGCAACTTCAATGCCCGGGACCTGGTCAAGCGGGGCAACATCTCTCGCGGGTTCCCGCGGGGCCATTCCACCCTCGAAGGGGGCGTACTGGACGGGCGCGGCGTCGGTCGAGGTCTTCCACACCGCTTCGAGGAGTACTACGCGAAGCTAAGGGAGATCCACGGCGATGATCGCGCAAGTGAGATTATCTCCAACCGGCACGTCTTCATCTTCCCGAACGTGTTCCTGTTCGACGAGTTGGTTCGCATCATCCAGCCCATCTCGTTGGAGTACACCGAGGTCTACTCCCACCCATTCTGGTTGCACGGCGTCCCCGACGAGTTCAACACCCGGAGGCTCTATGAAGGAACGCGCCAGCTGAGCACCACGGGGATGGTCAACCCGAGCGACCTCGAGATGTTCGCCGCCAACCAGACAGGTCTCCGTTCGCGGATGGAGTGGCTCATAGTCGACCGGGGCATGGACAGCGAACAGACGGGCGCGGCAGGCGAGCGTATCGGACACTACTCCGATGAGGTCCCGCAACGCTCCTTCTATCGTCACTGGGTTCAGGTGATGAACGAGGTGAGGGCGAGCCTCTAGACGTGGTTTCAACGGCCAGCATGACCCGCCAGGAGGCCGAAGACTTCTTGTTCGAAGAAGCCCGGCTACTCGATGAACGTGACTTCACGCCTTGGCTCGACCTTTTCACTGAAGACGCCACCTACTGGATCCCCATCGAGGAGCACTCGGATCCTACGAGAGAAACGTCGATCCTCTGGGACGATGCCCAACTGCGTCAGCTGCGCGTCCATCAGCTCGCGCACGAGCGTAACTTCGCCCAATCGCCACCCTCGCGAACGGTCCACAGCATCACGAACGTCCAGGTGACGCCCGGGGAGGCCGACAACGAGGTCAAGGTGCGCTGCAACCTCGTGGTACACGAGGTCCGCACGGGAGACCATCGTCAGTTGGGACTCGGTGACCTTCGCGCTCTCCCCGCCAAGTGCTACTACGTGCTGCGCCGAGACGCACGCTGGCGCATCGCTCACAAGAAGGTCGTGCTCATCAATCGGCACATGCCCATCATCAATCTATCGTTCCTTATATGACCGGAGGTCGAAGATGGACAGCTTCGTGGTGCAGAGCGAGTTTGCGATGGTCGAGATCGCACTGGACGAGTCGGCCAACGGCGCACGGCTGCATATCAGGGACCTCGGGTCCGGCGACGAGATCTACCTGGACCCGCTCGAACTTGAGGCGCTCACTCGGCTGGACCACGAGTTCTTCGTCCCCCTCGTGGCGCCGGCGACGCGCGAGCGGCCCCTTCCAGCGGACGACGTCGGCCTCTAGCTCAGCCGTCCGCGTGACAGGTCTCCAATCCGGCCGGCATCGTCCAGCGTCTCAAGTGACCCCAGCGAATCGATGAGCTTCTGCACTTGCGCTTCCGGGATGTGATCCGCAGCGTAGCCCGCACAGTCCTTGAACTTCTCGATCAGCTGCTCGTCACTCAAGGGACGGCTCGGATGACCGAGAGCGACCTCCACACTCTCCGCGAGCACACGCCCATCGGCGGTATACACTTCCACCGTTCCCTGGCCTGCATAGGCCTCGTCGATTTCGCACGTCGCCAGGTCTGCGATATGCAGCGCTTCATCCTGAAGAAGGCCTGCCGACGTGAAGTCACCGAGCACCACCTGTCCGTTGGTCAATGCCTTCGCGATGCCGTACACGATGCTGTTGGCCGCCGACGTAGGGTTGGGCGGACGGCGGCGCTCCTCGATGGGCTCACACCACGGCCGTAGCGCCGCCCCCGCGTGAGCAACAACCGCCTGGACATCAGCCGCCCCGATCCCTTGCGCGGCAACTCGAATCGCCGCTTCGATGTAGGGGTGGACGTTACCGCTGGTGGGCCAGGGTTTGAACCGCGCGTCCAGCAGGCGCCACTCTTCACCCAGTCCTTCCGAGAGCGCAGAGGGGTCGTACACTCCCCCGTAGAACAGACCATAGAGACCTGCTTCGCCTTCCAGCGCAGCGACCTCCGCGCCCAGACCTTGTTCGGCCAGTAGAGCGGCGAGCATGCCTCCGAGGTTGGCGAACCCCCCATAGATGGCTTTTGCCGGCGGGTCCCCATCGAAGACTACCTGCATCGAGCCGCCGGCCTGCATCAGTGCGGTGCCAAGCGCGCTATGCATCCGCTCGGCACCAAGGCCCATCACACGTCCAGCTCCTACGGCTGCGCCGAAATAGCCAAGCAACTGTCCCTCGAGGAAGCGTTCGTTTGCGTTAACACCGGCCCGCGAAAGGGCCACCGCCAAGCGGGCGGTTACCTCGGCTGCCGCGGCCATCGCAACGATGAACTCTCGTCCACTGACCCCGCCGCGACGCTCTGCCGCAGCGAGTGCAGAAGGAAGCGTGCTCACTCCAAGGTGACCTCCGCTGCCACCCAGGGCGTCGAAGTTGAGCGCATGCGCCGTGGAGCCGTTCACGAACGCAGCAGTCAGCGCAGGGGCCTTCTTGCCGTAGCCGATGAGACTGGACTCCGCTCTGCCTCCCGCGCCACCCACGACGCTCTCCGCCTGAGCGCACCCATCGCCGAGGGTTGTTGCCGCCAGCGCCGTGCCGATCGTATCCAGCGCGATGCGTTTGACCACCTCGACGACCTGACGTGGCAGGTCGTCGTATCGGAGGTCGGCGATGAAAGCGGACACAGCCCTAGTGAGGGCCATCGGTTGGGTGTCCATCATGCCATCAGCCGAAGGCGAGCTACGGACTCCAGAGCGTTCGGCAGAGTCACTTCCCGTACCCCACTAGGAGGCGAAGAAGTCCAGGACAACGCGATCGAACTCGTCCCGGTGTTCGACCTGCGCCCAGTGCCCGCAGCGTTGAAACACGTACAGGCGAGCGTTCTTCATCCGCTTCAGCATCTGAAGGCCAACTTCGAGCGCCCCGCCCTTGTCCTCCTGACCCCACACGATCAGCGTGGAGACCGAGATGCTGGATAGCTCACTGTAGAGGTCGCGGCGCTTCGTGAAGCCGCGCCGGCCTCTCTCCATGTTCACGGGCGTGATGCTGGACTCGTAGCGCTCCCTGATCGTCTCCGGGGTCACGAGAGAGAAGTCATAGATCAGGCTGCGCACAAGCCGCTCCATCTTTTCGATGCTCGGGCCGTCCCCAGCGTAGTACGCGGCGATGTTGGCCAGCGCCTCCTGGGGCGTCGGCTGGATCACGATACCCGCCTCGGTCGGTTGGCTGCCGATCAGTACGAGGTGCTTCAGCCGATCGGGGCAGCGAAGGGCAAACCCCAGGCCCGCCTGACCGCCCATGGAGTTGCCGATAAGGTCCACTTCATCGATACCGAGAGCGTCGAGGAAATCCTGGATAACGCGCCCGATGAAGTCGAACCAGTCCTCATCATGCTCGGGATACTCAGACTTGCCCCAGCCGGGCATATCCATCATAAGCACGCGGTGGTCTCGCGCGATGTCTGGGAGGTTCTGTTTGAAATTGCTCCAGCTGGTGGCCCCGGGACCGCCGCCGTGGAGGCAAAGGATAGGGTCCCCAGTGCCTACCTCGTTGTAGTGCAGGCGGATCCCTCCTGCGTCGACATACCTGCTGGTCGATTCCTCAGTCGCCCGCTCCACTTCCTGTTGAGTCGCCATGCACTCACCCTCCTGCTGCGTTCTCGGTCGATGGGCCGATAGTTCCCCTGCGTCTCATTCGCACACCGGCCTCCAGCCACGGAGTTTGCCAGCGAGCTCCAGCCTTGTCAAAAGACGGTCCCGGCGCGCCCGAGACTGATCTCAAGTCCCGGTCTGGGTCCCGACCTGCAGGCCGATCAGGCGCGCGACCACGGCGACGCCCGTCGTCAAAAGGATGATGATGACTCCAACCACAGAGGCCGCCTCGAGGTTGTAGCTGGTCAAGTAGTCGAGCTGGAGCAGGGCTAAAGGCCGGTTCTCGCTGCTCGCCAGCAGCGCAACCCGGCTGACATCCCGCGCTGCAAACACGAAAGTGACGAGACCCACCGAGATGACCGTGGGCATCATGATGGGAAGCAGCACGCGCCTGTAGGTATAAATCCAAGAGCCACCGCTGATCCGCGACGCCTCCTCCATGTCCTGACCGATCTGAAGCAGGTTGGCCTTGAACATCTGCGTGCCCACGGTTATCGAGCCCAGGGTCACGATCACGATCAGCACGAAGGTCGTGGAGTGCAGCGGGCGAAGGATCGGTATGCCAAGCACCATCCAGAGAAAACCCAGCCCCAGGATGATGCCGGGAAGGGCCCACGGGAGCCACGACAGGAAATCGAGGAGGAATCGCAGCCGGAAGTTCGTACGCACAATGACGTAGGCGATGAGAGAGAACCAGAGGATACCGAACAACGCCGAGCCGAACCCGATCACCAGGGTGCTTCGGACGGCACTAAGGAACAGGCTGTCGGAAAGTACCTTCTGCCAGTTGGCAAGCGTCCAGGGGTCAGGCAGGCCGCTGAAGTAGCCCCAAAGCGTCATAAACGTACCCAGGAACAGGAAACTCGACGGGACGATGAGCGAGAGGACGAGGTAACCCGCGAACATTCCGAAGAAGATCCAGCGCCAGCGTCCGAGGCGGAACAGATTGACCTGGAACTGCCCAGTCACCGTCGCATAGCGGCGCCGGCCGACGTACCAGTACTGGAAGAGCGCGAGAGGGATCAGCGCGAAGATCACCGTCGCGGCCAAAGCGGTTGCGGCTCCGAAGTCGACAGGGGTACGGCGGAGCAACTGGAAGATCTTGGTGCTGAACACCTCGATATTGCGCAGCGAGCCAAGTACCTGTTCGACCTCGAACGCCTGGAACGAGATCACGAGTGCAATCATCGTGATGACGATGATGCTGGGCATCGCCAACGGCATGACGATCTTTTGGAAGGTGCCGATCGGACTGACACCGGCCATACGGGACGACTCTTCCAGTGCCGAGTTGATGTTTCGGAAGGCGGGCGCCAGCATCACTACTTTGAAGGCGATGGAACTGGTCATAAGGTGGACCCAGACGATGCCCCACCACGAATAGATGTCAAACGGAGACTCATTGATGAACGACAGCCGCTCCAGGGTCGTATTGATGACGCCGTAGTTGGGGTCAAGCAGCAGGATCCAGCCCATCGTGACCGGGAGCGTAGGGAGAAAGAAGGTGACCCACAGTCCCAGCTCGATCCACCCCTTGAACGGCAGGTCCGTACGGGCCAGCAGCCATGCCGAGGGGATAGCGACGAGGAGCGCTATGCCCTCGCGCGTCACCAGAAGAGTCACCGTATTGATGAGTGCTTTCCGCATCCCGGGGTTCGTAAACGCAAACCGCCAGTTTTCCAGTGTGTACTCGGCCGGCTGGCCTGGCCTGGAGTCCTGGAAGCTGTTGAGCAGCAGCAGGAAGATCGGGTATAGAACGATGGCAGCCAAGCTGAGCAGGAGGAAGACCTGGAGGATGGTCTTCGTCTCAATAGGCCACGTCGAGGGCCGCAGCTGCCCTGCTACGTTGGCCATACGGAAACGTGCTGCTCAGAGAACGTGAGGTATACGGACGCACCTTCGGCCCAAGCGGTGTCCAGGGGGAGTTTCATGATCAGGTGTTGGTCGTCGCCCCAGTGCACCCGCGACTCGAAGTGGTCGCCGAGGAACAACAGCGTATCGATCACTGCGCACAACGTGTTGGCCGTACCAGCGCGCTCGTCGTCGAGGCTTACCTCCACATGCTCGGGACGGATCGCAACGACGGCGCTTGCACCTGGAGCCGGCGTCCAGGTGCCCTGCGGACGCCCCCATATCTCGGAACCACCTTCCAGCGACGCGGCAACAGCATCCGGGCGGGTTCCCTCTGCTACCGTCGCCTGCATAGTCAGCGTCCGTCCTATGAAATCGCGCACGAACTCGCTCACCGGGTGCTGATATACCTCGGCGGGGGTACCCGCCTGTTCAACCTTGCCATTGTCGAGCACCGCCAACCGATCAGAGAGACTCAGCGCTTCGGTCTGATCGTGTGTCACCAAGACCACGGTGATACCCAACTCCCGCTGGATAACCTTCAACTCCACGCGCATCTGCTCCCGGAGCTTCGCGTCGAGGTTGCTGAACGGCTCATCCAGCAGGAGGACTCCCGGCTCATAGACGAGAGCGCGGGCCAATGCCACCCGCTGCTGCTGCCCACCGCTGAGCAGCGGCCCCGGGCGCGAGCCGAGACCATCGAGGCCGAGCAAGTGCATCACACGGGCTACACGCTCTCGGATCTCGGAACGGGGAATTCCGCGTGCTCGCAGGGGGTAAGCTATGTTCTCGAAGACATTGAGGTGCGGCCACACGGCATACGACTGGAACACCATCCCCATGTTGCGCCGGTGTGAGGGTACGAAGACACGCTCCCCGATCGACACGATCGGTCGGCCCTCCAGCACTATCTCACCCTCATCGGGGTGCTCCAGTCCGCCGATCAGCCTGAGCGTAGTCGTCTTGCCGCAACCGCTCGGCCCCAGGAGAGTAAAGAGTTCACCGCGCGAGACATCCAGATTGATCCCATCAACGGCTGCGACACTGCGCTGAGCGCCGAAGTGCTTCCGTAGACCGCGGATACGCAGGATCGGCTCTGCTGCGGAATCAAGCGTCGCCCCCACCGTGCCTCTCTCCTCAGACTGCGGTGTTCCCAAGGCGTTGTCCTTCATATATCCGTAGCGTCCATAACGGCGGGCTTTCGCCCGCCGCTATGGACGGCTACATATCCCCTGAAACGAGCCGGGCTTACTGGCCCAGTTCGTCCAAGATGAGGGTCACCAGGTCACGCGTCGGGTTCAGGAGCCGGTCGTTGACCATGAACTCCTCAGTCTGGAAGTTCTTCCAATCACAACGCGCCGGGTCAGGCCACCTGCCCGGAGTCCCAACAGGAACGTCGGTCCTCGCCGAGGGCTCGCCAGACTCGAACGACCAGAGCTCTTGCGCTTCGGGACCCAATACCCAGTTCATCCAGATCTTCGTGGCGTTCGGGTGGGGGTTGTCCGTCGGAATGGCCACGAAACCGTTCGTCCGTCCCATCCAGCAAGCGTTCTGGAACTGGGTCGGCTCGATGTTGTTCGCCGCTTCGAGGCCGGCGTCCTGGAAGGACTTGAGACGGTGGTCCGGGAAACCGACGGCCATCCAGAGTTCGTCGGTACGCACCATCGTGTCGATGAGCTGGTCACCTGTACCGTAGATGGGCGAACCGTTGTCCTCGAACAGCGTACGCAGGCCTGACTCTCCGGAATTCTCGTAGATGAACGCGGTCTGGTAGTTGGACAGGAAGCTCTCCCTCGGGTCGGCGAAGCCGATCTTACCCGCGTACTTGGGGTCGAGGAGCTGTTCAATCTGAGTTATCTCGTCCTGCGGCAGCAGGTCGGTCCGCTGCCACGTGATCGAGAGCGAGAACGCACCGAAACTGAAGATGTATTCGTTCTGAGTGTCCAGGAACGACTCCTCGAAGCCTCCTACCCAGAGGTCTTCCTCCAGCAGGTCCGGAAGCAGGACGTTGTCACTGATGCGCTGCAGGCCGCCGTCATCAGCGATATCGAAGAGGAAGTTTACACAGCGTGCCATCACAACGTCGTAGTTGAAGACACCTGCCGCCCACTCCGACTCACAACGGGCGTCAGCCTCGCCGCCAGGCAGGCCAAGGTACTCGACTGTGATGCCCGGGAAACGCTTCTCAAATTCGTCCTTGACGATCGCCCGCCGCAACTCGGACTCGTGTCCGATGATGCTGACGACGCCTTCCTCCCTAGCCGCTGCAAGCGTGGCATCGTATTCCGATAGCGGTGTAGGTGTCGCTGTCGGAACTGGCGTTGGCGTCGGGTCCTCGCCACAGGCGGCGGCCAACATGACAACCGCCACCAGCGTCCCCAGCAGCACTGCTATACGACTCACTGTCTGTCTCATATCTCCTAGGCCTCCCTACCCTTGTATTGGCCTTCGGCGTCCCTGGACGCCTCAGCTTCCTATGGTCTGTGGATGCATGATCTTGAGTGACTCAGCCTTCCAGTCGGTGTCCGCAGGGTACACCTGTTCGAAGGCACGTAACTCATAGTAGCTGGTATTGACCCCTGCAGGGTCTGCTTCGTCTGATACCAGCGTGACTCCTTCCATCAGCTTCTTGCGGACGCCGATGATCGGCAGGTCCGATTGACCGAGGTTCTCGCGGCTGCGGTCGACGATGGGCCCAACCGCTTCCTGCACCAGCCTGTCCTGGACGTTGATGCCTTTCACACCCGAGTAGGAGACTGTGCGCTGGGCATCGCGGTCAAGTCCCCAGTTGTTCTCCCGGTTCGGGTACGAACGGAACGTGGTCTGGTCGACGTGGGCCGGGCCATTGCCGCTGGCGTTGTCCTCGTACCAGAGGGTCCATTCGGACAGCGGCTCGTCTGTGAAACTGTAGACCCAGTTCCAGACCATGCAGTTCTCATCGTCTATCGGCACGTAGAAGTGACCGGGAACGAGGTTGCCCCTAACGGTGTGCGCGCGTATCTGCGTCCACGGCATCACGAAATGGTGCGCCATCACATGGTTGTCGCCATTCTGCATCCTGGCGACCTCCCAGAAACGATGGCCATAGTCCGTGTGCTCGACGTAGTACCGGCCTGCGGAAGCGAGCATGAAGGGCGAGCTTGGCGGCAGTCCCCAGCCCTCGTCCTCCTCGTCCTTGATGGCGCCGTGCAATGCCCGCGCGTGTGCCGGGTCTATTCCGCCCTCGACCGCCTGCACCCAGTTGCACTCCTGGATCACTTTCGAGACCTGCCGGTGCGACTCCGGCACCTGCGTAAATTCGAATTTCGGCTCAGGTGGACGCTTATCTTCAGGTCCCATGTACGCCCACACGATGTCGCCCATCTCCACCGTCGGGTACGACACCAGCTTCACTTTGTCTCCGTACTGCGCCCCCTTCGGCTCGTTCATCTGGTCCACGCACTGACCCGACACGTCGAACTTCCATCCGTGGTACAGACAACGCAACCCTTCCTCCTCGTTCCTCCCCATCCACAGCGGTGTGCCTCGATGCGGACACCACCACTGCACGATACCTACACGGCCCTTCGTGTCCCGGAACGCCACGAGGTCCTCGCCCAGAAGGCGCACCTGCACCGGCGCGCAGTCCGGCTCCGGCAGCTCCCACGACAGCAGTGCCGGCACCCAGTACCGGCGCACCACCTCACCCATCACCGTCCCCGGGCCTGTCCGACACATCAACTCGTTCGCCTCTTTCGACAAAGGCGAACCAGGTCCCTGCATCAGCTTCAACTCTTCTGCAGCTAGCATCATGTCTCAACCTCCGGTATCAGCTCGGGCAATCGGACCTAGTTGATAGCAACCGCTCAGCCCCTCACGGCATAGGAGCCAGCGAACGTCTCCGGATGCATCTCCTCCAGTGAAGCTTTGCGCCAGTCCAGACCCTGGTCGTAGACACGGCCTACAGCGCGCAAGCCATAGTAGCTGGTCCCGACGCCAGCGGGATCGCCGCCGTCGTCGACGGTGCGCACCGCTTCCATCAGCTTCTTGCGGACGCCGATGACCGGCATGTCCGACGCGCCGAGGTTCTCGCGGCTGCGGTCGATTATCGGGCCAGGCCCTTCTTGAACAGCCCGATCCTGAACGTTGACACCCTCGATTCCCGAGAAGGAGATGGTGCGCTGGGCCTCGCGGTCGAGCCCCCAATTGTTGCCCCTGTTCGGAATCGACCTGAACGTGGTCTGATCGACATGCCCCGGGCCGTTGCCGCTGCGCCAGTCCTCGAACTCGCGTGTACTCTCGGGAAGCGGCTCGTCCGTGAAGCTGTAGACCCAGTTCCATACCATGCAGTTCTCATCGTCGATCGGCACGTAGAAGTGACCGGGGACGATGTGCATGATCCACGTATGCAGCCGGAGCTGCGTCCATGGCATCACGAAATGATGGCCGTGGACGTAGTTCTTGCCGTCAGCTGAACCGACCGCCCAGAACTGGTGACCGTAGTCCGTGTAGTCCACGTACATCCGGTAATGGTCGGGGACGGAGAAGGTGTTACTGGGCTTCAGGCCTGCTGTGCCCGGTGCGTCGTCGGTCAGCGCCATGTGAAGGATGTAGGCGTGTGCCGGGTCTATGCCGCCTTCGACCGCCTGCACCCAGTTGCACTCCTGGATCACCTTCGATACGTGCCGGTGCGACTCCGGCACCTGTGTGAACTCGAACTTCGGCTCCGGCGGACGCTTCTCCGCCGGACCCATGTACGTCCACACGATGTCGCCCATCTCCATCGTCGGGTACGACACCAGCTTCACTTTGTCTCCGTACTGCGCCCCCTTCGGCTCGTTCATCTGGTCCACGCACTGACCCGACACGTCGAACTTCCACCCGTGGTACAGACAACGCAGCCCTTCCTCCTCGTTCCGCCCCATCCACAGCGGCGTCCCCCGGTGTGGACACCACCACTGCACAATCCCTACCCGGCCCTTCGTGTCCCGGAACCCCACGAGATCCTCGCCCAGCAGGCGCACCTGCACCGGCGGGCAGTCCGGCTCCGGCAACTCCGACGACAGCAACGCCGGCACCCAGTACCGGCGGGCCACCTCGCCCATCACCGTTCCCGGGCCCGTTCTGCAGATCAGGTCGTTCGCCTCTTTCGACAAAGGCGAGCCAGGCCCCTGCATCAGTTTCAGTTCTTCTGCAGTCAACATCGCCACGGCTGTTCAGGCCTCCTCCAGTAGCGAAACGGTCGGGCCACGTACTCGTTCAAACCAGCGAGCGGTCATCGATGCTCGTTGGCTCCGCAAGCCTAATATACCGATGGCGTATGAGTCCAGTTGTGCAGCCAGTAGCCGACAGCTGTCGAAAGGAGATCCACAGCCCTCGACATCTTCGTCTGAGAACCAGCGCCTCTACCCGCAGCCGTTTATCAGCTGCGCCAACGAACCGTCCCGAATAACAGCCGACACTGAATCCGTCGCCCTCAGTCATGCGGGGATTACTGCTTCTACGAGCAGTTCCCACCGGTTCACACCGGACCTGCGGGTCTTCCCGCCGGACTAGCCAGCCGGCACCTCTCTCGGCACAGGCTTGTGACCCCAGATGGCTGGCGATACGTGCCGTTGCACAACCCACGTGGAATCGTCTATCACCCGGGCGCCCCAGCCGTATTCAATCTCGAACCCGGAAGGGGTGACCATGTAGAACGAGAACATGTGGTCGTTCGTATGGCGGCCGATGTCCAGCGACAGGGGAGTCCCGAAGTCTTTGCAACGATAGTAGGCAAGGCCGACGTCATCGAGGTTCTTGACCTCGAGCATGATGTGCTGTAGGTGCTTCGGGGCGTTGGCCTGAACGATGGCGATCGAGTGGTGGCGCGGGTTGCAGTGGAAGAAGACTGCCTCACCCAGCACCGGGACCGAGATATAGTCGCTGATCTTGAACCCGAGCACCTCATGGTAGAACTCGGTGGCTTCTTTCAGGTCCTTCTGGAAGAGGATCATGTGACCCAGCCCCAGCGAGCCTGTGTTGAAGCCGCTGATGGGTGTCGCCGGAAGGAACGGCCGCTCCCAAAGGACCAGAGGCCCATGGAAGATCTCCATCGGAGCCCCCCCGGACTCCCGCAGTTTGATCATGCGGACCACCTTCCGGTGTTCCAGTTCCGCGGGCGTAGCCTCCTCGAAGGGGATGCCGCGCCTCGTGAGGTTCTCAGCCATCTCGTCCAGCGCTTCGGAGGTGGGCACCTCCCAGCCAACGAACACGACATCGTCCTCACCGGTTGGCGTAAGAACGAGCCGATGATGGTGCTCGTCCATCCGGAGATAGACGGTCCCGTCCGGGCCGTCTTCACTCTCCTGCAGCCCGAGTACGCCGGTCGTCGCAAAGGTGCGCCAATGGGCTATGTCGGAGACGCCGATGCCAATGTAGCCCAGCCCTGAGATTCCCATGCCATCCTCCTAGCGCCGTGATGGTGTCGCATTCGCCTTCAGAAACTGTGGTGATACTCCTCGCAAGTCTATCCCCCTGTCAAGCACAGTGATCCGGCGAGCGTGAATCGCCGGTCAGTCCTGGCAAAAGCCACTGGCCAAGGCCGTTGGTTGCCGCTATCGTACGTGCACCATGCACCACCGTCATCACGACGAAGACGAAGCGCACGGGCATCTCCACGGAGTCGTCCATCCATCGATAGTCACGACGAGCCGCGGCATCTGGGCGATCAAGTGGTCCTTCGTGGGACTGGCAGTCACCGCCCTATTCCAGGTGGTCATCGTGGTGCTCTCCGGCAGCGTGGCATTGCTGGCGGACACCGTCCACAACATAGGCGACGCCCTGACCGCTGTACCGCTGTGGATCGCGTTCCTGTTCGCCCGCCGCCCTCCAAGCTCCAGGTTCACCTATGGGTTCGGTCGCGTCGAGGACCTGGCAGGCGTAGTCATCGTCCTAGTGATCCTTTTCAGCGCCGTAACGGCTGCTTACCAGTCAGTCGACAGGCTGATCAACCCACGCGAAGTCCAGTTCGTTCTGGTCGTTGCGGCTGCTGGCGCTATCGGCTTTATCGGCAACGAAGCTGTAGCGCTCTTCCGTATCCGCGTGGGCCGTGAGATCAACAGTGCAGCGCTCGTGGCAGATGGCTACCACGCGAGGGTCGATGGTTTCACGAGCCTCGCGGTGTTCGGGGGCGCAATTGCCATCTGGGCGGGCTTCCCCATCGCCGACCCGATCGTCGGACTCATCATCTCCGCCGTCATAGCGAAGATCGTGTACGACTCGGCGAGGTCTGTCTTCGGACGCATCCTGGACGGTGTCGACCCAGTGGTCCTCGATGAGCTCGTGCACCAAGCCAGTCATGTCGACGGAGTGTGGAACGTCACTTACACGAGAGCGCGATGGATAGGTCATCGTCTGCACGCCGAGGTGCACATAACGGTGGCGGGCGATCCCTCGCTCAATGAGGCCCACGAACTGGGAGCGCGCGTCTCACACGTGCTCAGTCATGCGGTCCCCTATGTGGGTGAGGCGATCGTCCACGTAGACCCCCTCGGCAAGGCAGGAATCTTCCACCACCGAACCCCAGGCCACGAACATGACAACCTTCCACTCCACAGCCACTAGAAGGCTGCCGAGGACGCTACGCTGAGCTAGCTCTCCTGAGGGCCGATCAGGATGTCGTCGCCTTCGACCTTGACCGCGTACGCGATGGTGTCTTCTTCGGCGGGAGGCAGGCGGGCTGCGCCCGTTCCCAGATGGAAGTACCCCTCGTGGATCGGGCATTCAACCTCGAGCGTGTCCGCGTGGAGGACCCCCTGGTCGAGCATCCCCCCAGCGTGAGTGCACCAGTTATCGATGGCGTAGTAGTTGCCATCGACCAGAGCGAGCAGGATCTCCTCCGGACCGGCGATAACCATCATCATGTCGTTGTCAGCCAGGTCCCCAATTTTGGCGACTGCCACCCATCCAGTGAGCGCCATCCGAATCTCCTTGAGCCTCCAGTGTTGTCGGACGAATCGAACCGTGGCAACGGATTCTAGTGTTGGGGTAGCATCACTGTGAAGGCCGGGAAACGGCTGCGCACGCCATGCGATCGCGCTTTCACTGAGTGGAACCTGAAGGTGCTACGCACTGTCGATGGGCTTGCCCGTGGGTCAGCGATTGATAGAATGAGCCTAGTCTTTTGGCTATTGACTCGCTAGAGTCTCTGCTTGATTAGTGAGCCGGTCTTACCGGACCCCGCCTGCTCTCTGCCCCTTGGAGTCACCGTGAAAGCGCCAGTCGAACACAGTGGAACTGGAGGAAGGAGTCATCGTGGCGATGGAGCAATCGGACCTACGAGACAAGGTAGTCGTCGTTACGGGAGCCGCCCGTGGCATGGGCAGGGCATATGCGGAGGGTTTTGCCTCGGCCGGCGCGCGGGTCGTTGCCACGGATATGTCGTGGGACGGCGCCGCCGACGTTCGCGCGAGAGTTGAAGCCGGTGGGAACGGGCTCGCCCTCGATATGGATGTCACAAATGACGAGCAGATCGAGGACGCCTGCGACAAGACCATGGCCAGGTTTGGCACGGTGGACGTAGTCATCAATAACGCCGCCTTGCTGAACATGATTATGTTTCCACCCGCCGGACGCCCTACAACATTGGAGACGAAACCCGAGAACTGGACCAGGATGCTCGACGTGAATGTCGTTGGGCCGCTCCGGGTGATGCGGGCCTTCTGCCAACCGATGCTCGAGAACCAGCGGGGGAGCGTGATCAACGTCGTCAGCAGCGGGATACTGGCTTTCTCCCACGGCGGCGGCTACCAAGCGCTTCGACCGTGGACGAAAGAGATGCCGTACATGGCCACGAAAGCCGCCCTGGCCAACATGAGCTTCTACATGGCGGACGAAGTCAGGCAACACAATATCGCGGTCAACATCATCTTCCCCGGCCACACCAGGGGGTCGTGGTTCGATGACGCCGTGCGGGCGAGGGTCGCGCGGGGAATGGCCCCAGGGCTGCGCCCCGTGGTGCCGGAACACGTAGTGCCGCTGGCGCTGTTCCTCGCTGCGCAGGATGGAAGCGGCGTGACGGGCAAGATGTTCGACGCAATGGTCTGGAACGTCGAGCATGGCTTCGGCGGCCACGAGACCTGGGTTGACAAGGGACTGCCCGCGGACCTTGAAGAGGCATTCGCACAGGCTGGAGCGGCTGTGGCATCGGGCGTGTCCGCGCCCCCGCCGATACGCCCCTGACAAGGAACACGTCCAGGCAGGCAGGCTGACCTCGCTGCAACTGTCGTGTAAGGAGGTGTGGCGATGCTGACGGCGGCAGACAACGATCTGCTCACGCGAGTGGGGCCGGGAACGCCGATGGGCAGACTTCTTCGCGAATTCTGGTTCCCCGTCCTGCCGAGCATGGAGCTCGAAGAACCAGGGTGTCGGCCTCTGCGCATGCGGCTGCTTGGCGAAGATCTTGTCATCTTCAGGAACACCTCCGGAGAGGTCGGGCTCTTGTCCGAGTATTGCTCGCATCGTGGCGCCTCGTTGTACTTCGGAAGGAACGAGGATGAAGGGCTCCGGTGCGTGTACCACGGATGGCTGTACAGCCCTGATGGGCGCTGTCTGGAGATGCCCGCGGAGCCGGCCAGCAGCAACTTCAAGGACAAGATCAAGCATCCTTCGTACCCGTGTCACGAAGTGAACGGCACGATCTGGGCATACATGGGCCCGCGTGAGGACCCTCCGCCGTTCCCCGATTACGGTCTGGCGCGCATGCCGGTCGATCATAAGGCTGTCAGGCTCACGGTCAGAGAATGCAACTGGATGCAGGCGTTGGAGGGCGATCTGGACCTCAGTCATGGCGCCTACCTCCACAGCACCGTGAACGAGCAGTACCTTGGGAGCAACCACTTGGACCGCTTTCTCCGGGAAACGCCGCACTTCGAGGCCGTGGACACGGAGTATGGCGTTGCGCATGCCATCCGTCGGGGATGGGACGAGGACAATTATCTGTGGGGCATCGGCCACTACTTCTTCCCGTTCCTCACGCAGTTTCCACCCGTTGGCGATGCCATGCAGGTTGTGCCGGGACACATCTGGGTCCCGATGGATGATCGAACGACGCTGGTGTGGTCGACGCAGTGGCATCCGACGCGGCCGATCGCGTACGAGTCCAGCCAGGGGACCCTGGGCGGGGGGCAGAGCTCGCAGGTCAGCATCTTCGACTGGGGCTGGGAGAAATACATAGAGCCGGACCCGGAGCCCGGCGGGCGATGGCATCAGAAGGGCAACCGCAAGAACGACTACGGGTTCAGCGAGGAGGCGCAGTTAACGCGGCGCTACTCCGGCCTTCCGGCAGTCGAGCTCCAGGACCGTGGCATACAGGAGAGTATGGGCCCGATCGTTGACCGTACTATCGAGCATCTGGGCGTGAATGACGTGCCGCAGATCCGCGTCCGGCAACGATTGCTGAAAGCCGTGATGGCGCTCGAGGAGCAGGGAATAGTGCCGTCATGCGTCGACAAGCCGTCCGCCTACCGGTTCCGCTCGGCCACGGGCCTGTTGCCCAAGGCCGAGTCGTGGGTCGAAGGGACGCACCCCTGGTGCGCCGATGAGCCGGGTGTGCCGGTCGTTGCGAAGGGCCACCGCCCCCCGGACTACGAGGCACGGATAGCCACAGGCAGGGCCGGTGGGTAGAGCAGGCCTTGCGGCAGCATCTTTGAGGAGGAGCAGATGGCGGACGAATGGTCACCGGGATGGAGCAATGCCGTATTCTCGCTGGACGAGCGCGATCAGCGCTGGGCCAGGGTCAGGAGCCTCATGGCCAGAGACGGCGTCGACCTCATCGTCTGTCTCCCGTGGACGAGCAATCATGATCGTGGCCAGGCTGACCCGCGCTACCTGACCCAGCTTGGCGAGAATAGCGATGAGACGACCGTCGTCTTTCCCCTGGAGGGTGACGCCACAGCGTGGCATTCGCGAGGCGGCGTTTGGCCATCGTCCAACTGGCTGACGGATATCCGTGCTGCGGGCCGTGGCACCGGCGGCGCTACCGTCGTCGGCTGGCTCCGCGAGAGTGGATTCCAGAGTGGGACGATCGGCGTCGCAGGGCTGACAGGCGGCGTGCTGTCCCACAGCCGCAGCCTGGAGGGCGAAACCAACTGGCAGTCGGTTCAGATCATCAAGGACGCATTCCCCGGCGCGCGCATCGCATCGGCTACCGATCTGCTCGCGGAGGCCCGATACCAGAAGAGCGAGGAAGAGATTGAATTCCTGCGCAAGGGCACCTGGCTTGCGGAGCAGGTGCTCCAGTCGGTCGTCGAGCACGCGCGGCCAGGCGTCGCCGAACGCGAAGTGTGGGCGCGCATGCTGTACACCTTCGCCGACCTGGGCGGCAGCTACGAGCCGATGTTCGGCTGGATCAGTGGACCCCTGGGCGATACGTTCCATCGTGTGGAACAGCCGACGTTCCGCAGTTTTGCCGAGGGCGACGTGCTTGTCGTCGAATTCGATGGCCGGTGGGGTGGGTATATCAGCCAGATCGACCAACTCTTCACATTCGGAGATGCGCCCACCGACGTTCGCGATGCCATGGAACTGACGTATGAATCGTTCAACCGGGTCGTCGACGCCATGAAGCCCGGCGTTACTGTTCGCGATCTGATGAAGGCGGGTGAAGTCGATGGCCTTGGTGGACGCGGCGCGGCACGCCTGACGTTGCACGGGCGCGGCACTGGTGACGATGGCCCGCTGGTCGCCGGCCGCTTCGACCCGCGTGTGTTGGACGTGGAGATGAAGGAAGGCTCCGTCATGGTCGTGAAGCCCAGTGCGACCGTGGACGGCAAGTCAGACTACGGGCGCTGGGGCGACTCCGTTGTTGTCCACGCGAATGGCGCCGAGCGCCTGGGGACTCGTCCACAGAGGCTCTTCGAGTTGGTGTAACGCGCCTCTTCACTCCCCTGAATCGCGGGAGAGAAGCAGTCAATGCTCTCCTGGAGGTGAGCCGGATGATTGAGACATGGAGCCCTGACTGGAGCAATGCGGTCTTCTCCACAGCGGAGCGGGACCGGCGATGGGCAAGGGTCCGGGAACTGATGGACCGCGACGGCCTCGACGCCATCGTTTGTTTGCCCTGCTCCAACAGCCACAATCGCGGCGGAGCGGATGCGCTCTACCTCACGCAGCTGGGCGAGAACAGCGACGAGACGGCGGTCTACTTTCCGATCGAGGGTGAGCCGACGGCATGGTTGTCGAGGGGAGGCGTTTGGCCAAGTTCCAATTGGTTCACCGACATCCGGGCAGCGTCTCGGGGCACGGGTGGCCAGGCGATCGTTGACCGCCTGAAGGAGGCCGGTTTCACAGATGGGAAGATCGCGATCGCAGGGCTGACAGGGGGCGTCCTGGCGCACTGCAGGGAAGCGGAGGGTGAAGCGAACTGGCAGTCCGTGGAATCGGTCCGCAAGGCGTTTCCTGAAGCCGGGGTAGTCTCAGGAACTGACCTTCTGGGCGAGGCGCGATACGTAAAAGGCGACGAGGAGGTCGGATTCCTGCGGAAGGGCACTCAACTTGCAGAGAAGGTACTCGATACGGTGAAGCAGCACGCGCGGATAGGTGTCCGGGAGCGCCACGTCTTCGCGCAGATGATGTATACGAGTGCCAGGGAAGGCGGCAGCTTCACGCCTATGTTCGGCTGGATCAGCGGTCCCGCCGGGAATCCCTATCACCGCGTTGAGCAGCCCAGTTTTCGCAGTTTCGAGGCGGGCGACGTCCTGGCGGTCGAGTTCGACGGCCGTTGGGGCGGCTACATCGCACAGATAGACCAGACGTTCACATTCGGCCCGGCAGGGAGGGACACCATGGACTCGATGGAGCTGACGCTCGAGGCGTTCCAGCGCGTCCTGGAGCGTATGAAGCCCGGCGTTACCGCGGGTGAATTGATGGACGCAGCGAGAGTCACGGGACTCAATGGCAGAGCGGTCGTCAACCTCGGTATGCACGGACGCGGCACCGGCGACGACGGGCCACTGATCACGCCCAACGTGACACCGGAGGCCAAGCGCGCCGAGATGCTGGAAGGCGCCGTAATGTGCGTAAAGCCCGGCGCGACACTGGACGGCAAGCCGTACGGAGCGAACTTCGGCGAAACGGTGGTCGTCACGCGCGAGGGCGGGGTCCGCCTGGGCACGCGACGGCTTGAACTCTGCGAACTCCTATAGGCGTCAACGGCTGCTGCCCGATCCCGAACCAGCAGGGGTCGGCTCTACGGGGAGCCTCCGTGGGCCGTGGGCTACGCTGTCGCCGTTTCCTGTACACCGATGCGCGAAACGATCCTTCTCAACACCAGCACCAGCACCGTCACGAGGAGCGTCAGTAAGACGCCCATCGCCGCTCCCTCACTGGGCGCAGCGCTTGTCCCTTCGGAGGTGCTGAACCGGCTGAATATCTCCACGGGGAGAGTCAGGTTCTCCGAGGACACCAGGAAGATCGCAATCGTGAACTCGTGGGTTCCTATTATGAATAGCTGGAGCCATGCGACGAACATACTCGGCATCAGCAGTGGAACAACGATCCTACGCAACGTGTAGAGACGCCCCGCGCCGCTCACTGCCGCCGCCTCTTCCAACTCGTTGTTGACCTGTATGACCCCAGCGTATGTGATCCTGTATGCCACCGAGGTGCGATACGCATACGCGACGACCAAGACCCACATCGTTCCGTAGAGAGGTATCCAGTCTGACGTCAGGAAGTAGAACAGGAAAAAGGCCACTGCGGCTACCGTCGCAGGGATGGCAACCGATGATGTGACGAACAGGTCCAGAAGCCGTCCCCCAACCCTGGAGCGCGTTCGGACCACGATCCACGCAGCCACGGTGGACAGCGTTACCGCGAGAATAGCGCTCAGGCTGGCTACGATGAGCGTACGCGTCAGAGCGCCCCAGAAACGCTGATCTTCGAAAAGAACGACGCGGTACGCGTCCAGACTGGTGAGATCGGAGAAGGCGTTCCAGGAGAATGGGACGTAGAACCGCAACAGGCTTTGCCAGATCAGGATAACGATGGGCAGGACCGCGTTTATGAGAAAGTAGAAGGCCAGGGCGAACATGATGACCCAGGTCCACTTGCCTAGAGTTACACGCTGAGGCCGGAATCCACGGCTGCCAACGGTGGCGAAGCGAGACGCCTGGCGGGTTGCGAATGCGTATATCACGAACAAGAGCGAAGTCAGCAGCAGGAAGACGATCCCGTAGGCTGAAGCGATGCCGTACAGAGGCAGCTCCTCTCCGCTGCCCTGGATCGCGTTCCATATCCTCAGGCTGAAGATGTTGGCTCCTGCAGCGATTCCGAAGAGAAGAGGGACCTCGAAAACTCCCAACGTGTGGATGATACTGAGCAGTAGAACCGCAAGCACTCCAGGACGCAGGATAGGCAAGGTAACTCGGCGGATGATCTGCCAGATTCCCGCACCAGAGACTCGTCCTGCTTCTTCGAGCGAACTGTCCATGTTACGCAGCATGGCGCTGAGCATGAGGAAGAAGAATATGCCTCCACCCAACCCCTGGACCAGCACCATACCAAACATCGACTGCGGAATGATGGGGCCGCGTTCCCAGAACGGCAGGATCGCCCGGATCCCTTCATTGACTATGCCTGTCTTGGGGCTGAGCATCAGCAGCCATGCCTGCGCGCGAACGATCTGCGGCATGATGAACGGGATCAATATCATGACGAAGAGGAACGAGCGCCCGGGAAAATCCGTCCGCTCAACCAGCCACGCGAAGGTCAAGCCTATCGCGAATGAAACCGCCACAGACCCGAGAACGAATATGCCGGTGTCCCGGATCGTGACCCCTAACCCGGAGGCGTCGCTGATTTCAATGAAATTCTGGATGCCTGTGGTAGCGCCTTCCACGTAGGGCAGGGTGGGACCTCTCAGGGAGGCATATAGCTGCGCTCCCATCGGTACGATGAGCAGGTACACGAGGGCTATGACCACTCCGGCAGTGAGAACAGTCATTCCGTTGAACTGCACGCGGCGGCTTATGAAGGAAAAGAATGACCCTCTGGTCGGGTTGCGGAGAGCTCCCGCCTCGTTCGGGTTTGATGTGCTGAAGTTTCGCATTTCGGGAGCCTATAACGGGAGAGGCCGGATAATGCTCGCAGCTTCTGCGTTCCACCGGCCTCGCCCGCGTCATCTATTCTCCACGTGAGGATTACCAGGTTCGGATATCAGCCTCCTGTGATCATGGTCCGGTACTTGGACGTCAGTCGGTTCACCTCATCGACGATGTCCGAGTCCTCTACCGTGTACCAGTCCTGGTCCAGCTTGCTCAGGATGGCCTGAAGCCCGATGTGGCGGTCAGGCCACGTGGGTATACCCAAGTAAGGCCTCGAAGGCGGGAGGTTGGGGTCGCTGAACTGCGTGCTGATCCACTCGGGATCGAAGTTCTGCCAGACGGCGTACAGCATCGCTCCTTTGGGGTTCCTGGCGCCCTTGATTATCCCTGAATGCCCCGGCCAGGTCCCGCCTCCCTCCCAACCGAGAACGCCGGTGAATTTCGCCAGCGTCTCGTTGTAGAGGGCGCGTTCGGTGCTCGGCCACGCCACGTCGTATTCCCCCGCCACTACGAGAGCGCCGGGGTTCTCCACGAGAGTGACGATCTTGTCGTCGATGAGTCGGGTGGCAAGCTCATCGGTGCGTTCTTCGCCAAACTTGATGGCCGTGTAGGCCATGCCAAGCGGGAAGAAGCGGATGCTGCTGGCTACACGGTTTTCCCAATCCTCGTTCAGGTAGTCGAAGGCGCTGGTCGGAACGTCGGCCTCATCCAAGGCACTCGCGTTGTACCACTGGACATGCCCTCCCATGTTGTTGAAGACCATGCCCGGGTTCTTGGGGTCCAGGAACTCGGTGGGTATGCCGAGGGCGCCCCAATCGATGGTCGTGTCGATGGCGCCTTCCTTGTAGGCGGGCCTCCAGATCAGGGCCGACCCACCGGTGAGGTCAGATTCGACTTTGCCGGCTTTCTGGGCGGTGATGATGGCGGCTGACGTACCGAACTGGAAACCCTGACCGACAACCTTCATGCCAGGGTAGGCCTCCGCGAAGGCGCCCTGTTGGGCTTGGTTCGGCGGACTGAAGCCCCAGTTGATTACTTCGCCACTCTCTTCGGTCATGGCCTCTTCGTAGAGCTGTTGCAGTGCTTGCTCGACGACAGGCCAGTAATCCGAGAAGAAGTTGTTGCATCGCACGATGGTTCCTACCACCTCGCGATCGCATTCCAGTTCGGCGACCTTGTCGGCCAGGCTCATGGCAGCTGGCTCCGGCTCCGGAGCAGGCATAGCAGCCGCCATAGTGGGGGTCGGTTCCGGTGGTGGCGCGGTGGCTGTTGGTGTTGGGTCGGCGCCACAACCTACCAAGAGGCCTAGCAGCAAGACGCCTGTCACGATGGCTATGAAGCGTTTCGCGGTCATCGGCTCACTCCTTTTGGGTCCGGAATGTGGATGCCCATCAGGAGCCGCCACGCCTCTGGTTTCCCCTGTAGGGAATATGCGCAACACGCTCCCTCACGAGACCGACGGGAGTGTACGCTTCTCGTTGAATGCTGACAAGCTCATGCAGGCTTTGCTGCATAACCCCTCCCCCGTCCCCTCTTATGCATCAGGTGGCCGTTCTGATGCAAAAAGTCCCGATGCGTTGGGAACTTATACCTCTGCCTACAGAGGCGGACCGACCCGGGATGCTAGGCGTTCGGCAGGCTAGATGCGCCGGGCCCAGATGGAGAGGAATACGGCGAGGACGAACACGACGACTGCCAGGATGAGCATAGCGGGGGTGTCGGCTAGAAGGGCGGCGATGAAGATGATGATGGCGCCGGCCAGTAGTATGCAGGCTCCGATGCGGAGGAGGGTCTCTAGGGCGGCGTCTCTCATGGGGTCTCCTATCGTTCTCAGGATGTAATCATTCGGGCTAGGACAGCGACGGCCAGCACGTCAACGTCCAACAGGCCGCCCAACACACTGCGGACGATGCTGTCCTCAATGTAGTCTCCGACGCCGCATGGGAGGGTGACAGGCCTCCCGGTCAGAGAGATCAGGGAAAGCTCCCCCTCCTCTGTGATGTTATGCACACGGAACTGATAGTGGTCGCGCAGCTCATCCAACAGGCTAGGCAGGTGCCAGTTCACGACCGCTCTCCACCCTCTCCCTCCGCAGGTAGGGCATCACGTACTCGAACGTCGACGCAGGGGTGTCTACTTGTTGGATGACCGCGTCCATTGAGCGCTCCATCGCCTCACTAGCCTCCTCGTATAGCTGCAGGCAACGTAGCAGGCTCTGGAACGCTTCTTCCGGCGTCTCCCCCACCCCACTGATGGGCAGTTCGTTGCAGAGCAGGACGATTCTGCCGCCGATCCCACCGTCCGCAAGGGTTCCTGTTAGCCGCAGGGCTTCATGTGCCATGGCACAGTGCTCCTTCTGTCAGGATGAATACAGCATAGCACAGGGCTCAAACTGGTTTCCGAGACCTCCCGTGCGAAATGATGCACGGGAGGCCCGGTCAACACCCGATCAGTCTAGGCCGCATCCTCCCCCCTCACCGCCCGGATCAGGTCGATCGCTATGTCCACGGCGTCCTTCATAGAATCCGCCTCGCCGCTCATGTTCAAGATGTATGCCTGGTAGGAGCCCAGATGGTAACTGATCGAGGCGGTGGTCCCGCTCTCACCGGTAACCGTCGCCGTCTTCCAGTCGCCGGCCAACTCGAGTCCGTACTCCTCACCGTCGGCTTTGATCGTGTACCGCTCGGTTGCGCATTTCATCATGGTGTCCTCCTCACTCATGGTGTCCTCCTCACGCGGCCAGTTCTCCGACCTCTTGGTCGAATACCGGCGTGATTCCCAAGACGTACATGGACCGGATGAGGACGCAGATGTTGTGGCAGAGCACCCGCATCAGCGCCTCGTTGACCATGGCCGTGTCCGTCTTGGCCCGCAGCTTGTCCCCGAACTTCGCCTTGATCATGTGAAAGACTGTTTCCACGTTCGACCGTTTGTGGTAGTGCCGATTGAAATCGGCCTGCCGTAGAGTGAAGTGGTGGAACATCTGCTCCCACAACGGATCGGCCGCCCCTTTCTGCGGCTTGGCGACGGCGTTCCTCCTGAACGGGATGTACGGGATACCACCCACCGCGGCAACTGCTTGGAGGTTCCGTCTGCCGGAGTACGCCAAGTCGGCCGAGACCTCTCGCACGTCGAAGTTCTCTGCGGTGATTCGCACGAAGTCCGACAGATAAGGGGAGTCAGCCGACATAGTTGCCGTGGCATCTGCCACCGTGACGATGTTGCTCTGGACGCCGCACATCACGTGCAGCTTCGCCCACTTGACCTCCTTTCTCCCCGAGACCTGGCCCCACTTGTGGTCGAACCAGCGGTGATAGGCCGTGGACGCGAGGCCGGAGGAGTCGATGGCGAAATCGACTTCCACGCCACGAAGCGGAAGGGCGCTGGCGACGATGAGGTCCCGCAGGACCGGGGTCATCTCTGCCCGCTCGAAGTACCGGATGGGCGTGGTGAAGTAGGGTTCCGCCTGCATCCGTCCATTGGCGACAGCATCCCGTATCCCGGACATGGCGCGCCGGGTGGAGAGGGTCGAGTAGGCCTTCAACCCCATCCCGTACAACATATCCGAGAGCGGGAGCCGGGGCCGCCCGTTCCTCTGCGGAGGCTGCGGTACGGTGTCGCACAGGGTCCGTAGCAAGGTGGCGAAGAGGTCGCCCTCGTGCACCTGGGACGCGTTGTACGCCGGCCAGGGCTGGGTGATGCGTACGGCTCCGCGTACGGCCTCGGGCGGCGCAGAGTCAGGCTCCGTGCCCATGAGAAGGGCCTGCACCGCATAGACGTGCTTGCAGGGTTGCGCGTTCTTCTCGAAGTCCGGGCAGGTGCAGTAGGGGCCGTGTTCAAGGTTCACGAGGTAGACGCCGTTGCTGGACTGCGACGGCACCTTGTAGCCGAACTTATCCGGTTTGATGGGGACGAGAGCGGCGATGGCCAGACCGCGTTGACGGCGGCCTGCCTCCCCGTCGTCGGGACCATCAGGTCCCAGTGCCGTGAGTTGTCGTATCTGCTGTTCGTTCAACATAGTTCGGTCCTCGGTCAAGAGGTCTCCTTCTCCTGTTCATCCCGGATGAACTTCCGCGCCCTGGCCATGGCGTTGGTCACGACCCGAGTCCGGCTCTTGTCGCCGAAGTCGTAGTTTCGGCGTAGCAGCTCCTCATATACCTCGTCTTGGGTAGGTTCTTGGTCTCCGCGGTACAGCGTCCTGACGACCTCGGCTGCCCCGAGTGGTCGGAGAGAGACTGAGGCGAAGTGCTCTGCCGCTTCCTCCGTGGTGTCGGCGTCGTTCTCCAAGAAGGCTTTCGCGCCCTCAATAACCTTGTTGAGGCGCCGGATCTCATGTTCGTGATGTTCCCGCCTCGCCATGGCCCAAGCTAGTCTCTCTCGCACGCCCGCATGCGTCTCTCGCTGATCTATCGTCATCGTTCCCTCCTTGCACTAGGTTGCCGTCACCTGTATAATGCAGACAGGCCGGTGGGGGAGGCGGGGAATCCAACCCCGCCTTACCGGATCGAAGGTCCGGCGTCCTGAGCACTGGACGACACCCCCTCCAAGGTTGATGCAGACAGGGCTAGGGGCCGCAAGTTCCGGGACCCTATCTGCGGGCGATGGGAGGGCGGGCTGCTTAGCGGTGAGAACGCCCTCTCGTCATTTCTCCTATCCTATCATCCCCTCGTAATCCTGTCAACAAGATCCCCTGCTGATCCCCTCCCGTGCATTATTTCGCACGGCAGCCTTGCGCCAGCCCCGAATCCAGCGTAGTCTCCCCGATGCAACGACGCTCGGACAACTGACGAGCCGTATCCGAATGGGCAGAAGGGCCTCGTGCCCTCCTGTTCGGTTCAAGTGGCGTTCGGAGCGTCGTTGCAAACCTTCGACCCATTCGGCAGGAGGGCGCCATGTTTCACTCGACGATTGTCATTTTCGCCATGCTGTTCCTCGCAGTTGCTGCGTGCTCCGCACCTGAACCTGTCCCAACGAATACACCACCGCCTGAACCCACCGATACGCCGACGCTTGTCCCAACGCACACTCCCTCCACTGCTCCAACATCGACACCGATGCCTACCTCTATGCCTGAACCCACCACAACGCCTATCTCACAGCCGACGCCCACACCTCCCTGCAGTGCATTCCCTGACGCTCAGGCTGCATGGGACAGTGGGAATCCGACATGCGTGGCCTACCCCTATCCCACAGCCACGGCGACACCCAAGCCCACCGCAACACCAACGCCGCGTCCTACGCCCACACCAAGACCAACTGCCACACCCACGCCACCTCCCATCACCAACCTCGGGATGCGGTCGTTCGATTTCATGCAGGCATTGACCGGCAGCACCTTCGCCACGGATAACGGCGCCTACCACGGTGGCTACATCGGGTACAACAGCAGAGACGAGACGTTCAACGCCCTCTATTACGTCCCCCAGGGTGACGCCCCGGATTGCGTCGACATACTGATGAGTCCGACTCTCTCACGCGCTCATTACGCCCGCAGCATCAGCAGAGTACTCACCGTGATGGGATTCGCTTCCGATGTTGCTGAGGGGTTCGCGGACAGGTTTGTGGTCTCGGACGACCCCGGCCAATGGGGGACACGAGGGGCAGAGCTCTCCGGTTGGATTGCGGCCCCTTGGACGAATGTCACTTATAAGGCGGTGACCATCTCACGTGATGGGCGTGGCGGATGCGGGCCGCCCATCCCGGTTGAGGAGCCGGTTGAGGTAGAACCTGTTGTTACCGGCTACGCGATGACGTTTGAGGTGGGCCGTGGCTACTATGGGTTCCAAATTGCAGAGGGATCGATGCAACTTAGCGATCTGGAGATCCTGGTCCCTGAGGTCATCCTCTTGGGCAATGAGATCTTGCCCTCGGAAGGCTACGGTCCTTACTCAGCTGCCTTGCGTGATGAAGAGGGAGTCTGGGCCGGAGAGCTGACTGAGCTGATCACAGGCTACTGCTACGTCTTCATCATACCCGATGCCTCGGGCGAGATACGGTTCCCGTCCACTGGACGCCCGATACCGAGGGAGACTCCGCCCTGCTATGTGAGAGACAGTGACGGAGTACCGATCCTGATTCCGACTGTACGGGCTCTTACAAAAGGGAGCGAGTGACGCCTATGCCGAACTGATCTTTTGCATCAGCCCCCTACCTTTTGCATCAGGGGTGGGGTTTTGCATCAAAGCCAGCTCATGCACTCTTTCAGCCTATGTTAGGCAGGTAAGACTAACCATTCCGCCGATGATGCAGGCCTGGATAGCTCGCTAGGCTCCATCAGCCGGCGATCGTGTTGCTGCATGGGCTTGACGGTGCTACGATTTCGGCGCTCTGGCTCCTTGGTCGTAGAGTGGCGCTCATGCACGGCAGGGGGTGGTTATGGTGTTAAGGGATCGGTTGGAGGAGCTCGCAGACGTAGAGCGTGGTGTCGTAGACAACGAGATCTTCGTCTCGGAAGAGTTGTACGCCTTGGAGCAGGAGCGTGTGTTCGGGAAGAGCTGGCTGTTCCTGGCGCACGAGTCGATGGTGCCGAAGCCGGGCGATTACATCTCGAACTACATGGGCGAAGACGCCGTGATCGTGATGCGGGGGATGGACGGGAAGGTCCGCGTATTCCTCAACAAGTGCCGGCATCGTGGGAACCGAGTGTGTTTGTTCGATCGAGGGAACGCGAAGGCGTTCACGTGCAGTTTCCACGGTTGGACGTATGGCACCGAAGGTCAGTTGACGGGAGTGCCACACTACGACGAGGTGTACCTTGGTCAATTGGACCGGGGTGAGATGGGGCTCGTGGAAGTGCCGCGGGTGGAGAGTGTAGGGGGTCTGATCTTTGGGAACTGGGATGCGGCTGCGATGTCCCTGGATGCATACCTGGGGGACGTGAAGTGGTATCTGGAGACGTTTCTGAGTGTAGAGTGGTTGGGTGGGATACAGGTGGTACCGGGTAAGCAGAGTTACATGATTCCCGGGAACTGGAAGCTGCTTGCGGAGAACTTTCAGGGGGACCACTACCACTTCGCATCGACGCATGCCTCAGCCATCAAAGTGTTCATTCAAGATACCCGGCCGAACTTCTACCGTAACCTCGGTGAGTCAGACGCCTACTATGAAGTCACAGCAGGTTACGAGCGCGGTGTTCCCCACGGCATAGGAGGTTTGCTCGTCGGGCCGAACTCCTTCAGGCAGGACATGATGGTTGCCGAGTCGCTGGGACCGGAAGCGGTGGAGTGGGTTCGATATCGGTATAACCTGCTTCGTGAACAGGTGCGGACTGCCAGAGAGGACGTGTACAGCTTCGTGCGGGGCAACGTTTTTCCCAACTTCTCGCAGATCGGGACGGCCAGTGTGTTGGAGGGTGTAGGCCTTCTCCAGTGGCACCCGAAAGGACCGGACCAGACGAACTTGTGGCAGTGGGGTGCTGTGGAGAAGGACGCGCCCCAGGTGGTCAAGGAACGAGCCGTCAGAACTCTGATGCAGGGCCAGGCAGGCGCAGGCCTGGTGGGGATGGATGACGGAGAGAACTTCGAGCGCATCGCTGAGACGGTGCGTAGTCCCTGGGGGCGGAAGGTGCCGTTCGACTACACGATGAGCCGAGGCTATGAGCGGACCTATCCCGGTAGTGAGGAATGGGACATAGCCGGGTTGCCAGGCGTACTCGGACCGCATATCACAGAGGTCAACCAGCGACAGTTCTACCGCTACTGGCGGGAACTGATGGCGGAAGAGTGAACGGTATGCTCGACCCGCAAACCTACCTGGAGATTGTCCTGCAATACTATCGGGAAGCGAAACTCCTCGATACGGGGCGCTTCCACGAATGGCTCGATATGTTTTCGGATGACCTCTTGTATACGGTACGCACGCCCGAATACCTGCAGGGCGTTCAGGACGATTCCGACTTGCCCCACTTCGACTGGATACGTGATTCGAAGGAAGACCTCGCGGCTCGCGTGAAGAAGCTCGACACCGGCCTGGCTCATGTCGAGACACCTGCGTCCATCACGCAACATGCAGTCACCAATATCCTGCCTGGGGAGGGCGCCGACGGCGACATGGTTGTCGACTCCGACATCATCGTCACCCAGGTGAGGCGGGACGTCTACGAGAGTATCTGGAGCGGCCGGCGTGAGGATGTGCTTCGTATGACTGATGACGGATGGAAGATTGTCAAACGCGACGTGTTGCTCGTCCAGAAGACGCTGCCGAGGGCTCTGTCGATCTTCCTGTAGGACCGGATAAACCGTCCGACTGAACAGAGGATGCTTCGCGGGAAGGGGGTAGTCATGGTGTTGAAGGATCGGTTTGAGGAACTTGTAGACGTAGAGGGTGGGATCGTAGACAACGAGATCTTCGTCTCGGAAGAGGTCTACGCCCTGGAGCAGGAGCGTGTGTTCGGGAAGAGCTGGCTGTTCCTGGCGCACGAGTCGATGGTGCCGAAGCCGGGCGATTACATCTCGAACTACATGGGCGAAGACGCCGTGATCGTGATGCGGGGGATGGACGGGAAGGTCCGCGTATTCCTCAACAAGTGCCGGCATCGTGGGAACCGAGTGTGTTTGTTCGATCGAGGGAACGCGAAGGCGTTCACGTGCAGTTTCCACGGTTGGACGTATGGCACCGAAGGTCAGCTGACGGGAGTGCCGCACTACGACGAGGTGTACCTTGGTCAATTGGACCGGGGTGAGATGGGGCTCGTGGAAGTGCCGCGGGTGGAGAGTGTAGGGGGTCTGATCTTTGGGAACTGGGATGCGGCTGCGATGTCCCTGGATGCATACCTGGGGGACGTGAAGTGGTATCTGGAGACGTTTCTGAGTGTAGAGTGGTTGGGTGGGATACAGGTGGTACCGGGTAAGCAGAGTTACATGCTTCCTGGGAACTGGAAGCTGCTTGCGGAGAACTTTCAGGGGGACCACTACCACTTCGCATCGACGCATGCCTCGGTCATCAAGCTGTATCAGATGGAAGCGCAGGCCGCCAACGGCGGCGGCACGGGTCGTCGAGCACGGCTCCGGCGCCGCGGACCTGAGGACCCCACCTACGAGGTGACCGCAGGTTACCTTCAGGGCGCGCCACATGGCCTGGGCAGTCTCCGGGTGGGGCGGCACACCTTCGAGAACGACCTGTATGCTGCCGAGTCGTTGGGTCCGGAAGCGGTGGAGTGGGTCCAGCACCGGTACAACCTGCTTCGTGAGCGGGTGAGGACTGTCAAGGAAGACGCTTACAGTTTCGTGCGGGGCAACATGTTCCCCAACTTCTCCGTCATCGGCATCTCCAGCGCGCTCGAGGGGATAGGGTTACTGGTGTGGCATCCACGTAGCCCGCTCCGGACCAACCTCTGGCAGTGGGGTGCTGTGGAGAAGGACGCGCCGAAGATCGTCAAGGAGACCGCTATCGCGGCGCTCATGCAGGGCCAGGCGGGAGCAGGCCTCGTCGGGATGGATGACGGAGAGAACTTCGAGCGCATCTCTGAGATGGTGCGCGGTCCCAGGGCCCGGAAGGTGCCGTTCGACTACACGATGAGCCTCGGCTACGAGCAGAGCTATCCCGGTAGCGAGGAATGGGACGTAGCCGGACTGCCCGGCCTGCTTGGCCCGCACATAACCGAGGTGAACCAGCGGCAGTTCTACCGCTACTGGCGGGATCTGATGATGGACAAGACGTAAGCGCGCGAGCGGGCGCCTAAGGCTCCCAGCAACTGGTAGCCATTCCCATCACACCTCTGAAGAACGGCTCGTAGGCGAAGTGATGCGGCGTTTGGTCCCCCAGCGCGCCAAGTAAGACGATCCACTGGCGCAACTCGATCTCACCGTTGTCGATGAGGTCCTTCTGCGTCAACTGCGCGAACTGGTGGTTGCTGCCCTTCTTCATGAGGTCGACGAGACCGCGGTCGTAGTCAACTGCGATGCTGCCGACCGTATGTGGGCCGTCGTAGTGTGGCCAGGGATAGCCCGCCGAGAAGTGAGACAGACCGCCCGATGCATACAACGCCACGCGCTTGTCGTCTCCAATCGACGCGATGACCTCACCGATGGCCCGCCCGATCGCGTAGCAGCGCGAAGGCGAAGGGGCCGGGATGTGGATGGCGTTCACGAAAACCGGGATAACCGCCATCTCCTCCTCGATGTCCAGGAAGACGAGTGGTTGCGTGTGGGCGTGCGACGTGAGGGAGCCGCCCGGCATCCGGTTGGACGACGCCAGGTCGAAATCGCGATCGACGCATCCTTCGAGAATCTGACGTGCGAGCTCGGTGTCGCACTGGTACGTCACCTCGCGTTTCGACGCACGGTCCGCGAGGATGAACTCGCCGCCCGTATAGATGGCGAACTGGGGCAGGTTGTCCTCGCGGAAGTTCTCGTCCTGATCGTCGCCGATCATGATCAGCACGTCCGGTCTGAGCGCTTTCAGGTGCTCACGAAGGTGTTCAAGCCCATCGCGAATGCTGCCGAATCGGACCTGGTTCTCTTCCGGGTCCTCCAGGGCGACCTGCGGGACGTCTGCAGGCATCGTGCCGTAACGGTTCTTGTAGTTGGTCTGCGTTCGAACGCGCCGCGCGTCCCAGTCCGTTGGGTCCTCGAATGTGTAGGCGTGAGACGAAGCCATGCCGAGAACGATCTTGCCCATTGCCACTCTCCTCTCGCTCTTTCCTGATCGTAGCCGGCCTATCTCGTTGTGTGATCCCCTACGGTGCGACTGCGATAACGTCCATCACGAAATGCGCGTTGCCGTCCGGCGACGCACTGGCATTCGCTACCTGCATGGCTGAACGCGCCGGTGGGTCCTCGGGGAACGTCTTCATCCACACTTCGTGGAAAGCTGGCCGGGTTCTCAAGTCCTGGAAGAACACCGTTACCTTGGTGACGTGGTCCAGTGTGGCGCCTGCGCCTTCGAGGAGGAGGCGCAGGTTGGCGAAAGCTTGCTCCGCCTGTTCCTTGGGGTCATCGCTCATGCGACTCGGTCCTTCTCCCCGCGGGCCGTTGCCGCGGATCGCTGAGAAGAAGAGCAGTCCTCCCGCCTTGACGCCCGGAACCATTCCTGGGCCGTGACTGGCGCCTCCGGGCTTGGGGCGGATGACCTCTCTTACCTTGCCCATCGTTTCCTCCTTATACGAACGGGCCGTGACGCGATTCCTCGCCCCTTTCGTCGGCTCGTAGAGCTTGGCTCTTGCCTTATCGTACCCGGCGTTGCTTCGCGACAGCAGCGCCGTTCCTGACGCGCGAAACGCCGGCAACCGAACTACGACCTCAACCCCACGCGGAATCCAAACGCGCGAGCGGCCAAAGCGACGCCGACCGTGATGACAACCATGACCGTGCCGATAACAGCGCCCTCGGCCAGTTTCCCGTCCAGCAGGTAGTCCATCTGCAGCAGGGATAGCGGCCGTGTATTCCTCGTGCCGAGCAAAGCGATCGACGACACATTCCGGCTCGTGAGGATGAACACGAGCAGCCCCACGGCGATCATGCTGGGGGTGATGATGGGCAGCACCACCCAGCGGTACGTTTGGAGCCATGAGGCCCCGGTGACCACCGAGGCTTCCTCCAATTCGAAGCTGATCTGACGCATGACTGCCTGGAGCATCTGCACGCTCAGCGTCATTCCGCTCACCGCAGCGATCCCGATCAGGATGTAGTGAGTCCCGTAGATCGGGCGCAGGAGCGGGTTGCCCAATACCATCGCGAGAACTCCGAGCCCAAGGATGATGCCCGGCAGAGCGAGGGGAATCCAGGTAATCAGGTTCAGGGGCTCACGGGCGAAGAACCGTGTGCGCACGGTGACGTAGGCGATGATGGAGAAGCCAACGGAAGCAACAAGTGCAGCTCCGCCACTGATGATGAGCGTGTTCCTCAGCGACGTGATAAATGCATCCCGGGTGAGCACGTCCGTCCAGTTGGAGAGCGTCCATGTGTCCCGGATGTTGAAGAACCCGAAGATGTTCATGAAGCTCCCGACGACGAGGAGGATCAGAGGGGCTATCGTCGCGAGAAGGCCGAGCGCAAGGATCCCAGCGAAGATCGGCCACTTCCACCTTCGGAGCTCGACGACGTTGGACCTGTACTGTCCGCCTACGGTCGTGAAGCGCCGCCTGCCGCTGTACCACCGGTAAAGAATGATGAGCGGCAAGACGGAAACCATGATCATCGTGCCTATCGCAGTAGCGGCCGGGTACTGTGGCGGGTCGTCCCGTATCAGGTCGAAGATCTTTGTGCCGAATACGAAGAATCTTGAGGGGGACCCGAGGATGAGTTCGATCTCAAAGGTCTGAAGCGAATGGATGAACGCCATCAGGATCAGCACCAGAATAGCAGGGCCCATTACCGGCACGAAGATGCGTGCGACCGTGCCGATGTTGCTGGCGCCGCTGACTCGCGACGCATCTTCCAGCGCAGCGTCCATGTTCATGAACGCGGGCGTCAGCAACACAATTTTGAACGCAACGCCCGTGGAAGCGGTGAAGACGAGGATGATGCCCCAGTACGAGTAGATGTCGAAGATGGGGCCATCGATGAACGGCAATCGCTGGACCCATTCGTTGATGATGCCGTAGTCGGGGTCCAGCAGCAGGATCCAGGCTATCGTCACAACCAACCCGGGGATGAGCAGCGCGATCCAGAACAGGAACTCGAGCCAGTGCTTGCCGGGCAGGTTCGTTCGGGCGAGGACATACGCGATGGGCACGGCGAACAGGAATGCGAGCCCTTGCCGGACGAAGCTCACTTTGAAAGTGTTCACGACCGAGTCGATCATGCCCGGCTCTGTTAACGCCTTGTTCCAGCCTGCAAGGCTCCACTCTACGGGCTGCCCGGGCAGACTGGATTGGAAACTCTGCACAACCATGATGAGGATGGGATAGAGGACGGCAACAGCCACAAGCACAAAGACGACAGTAAAGATGAAGGTGTTCAGCCGAAACGATATGGGCAGGGGGTTCAGGAATTGCCTGGCCTTGGCGATCCTCATCGGACTTGTCCCTTGCTACATACGCTCAGCATGTGCCGCGCTCCTTCAACCCATCTCTACCGCGATACCTAGCGTGAGTTCCGGATGAAGGGGTCCAGGTCCCGGTGCGAGAGCAGCGTGAGCGTCGCCAGTTCCATGGGGTCCAGAAACCGCTCTCGCCCGGTCTCCAGGTCGAGCACCTTGAGCCGCGGCCCGTTCGCCTGGTAGTCGGGCTCCACGAGCACCCGTGCAAACTCACTCGATAGCTCTACTGCTTGGGCCATGGGACCCTCCTCTCTCGTCTTCGTCAGAGTAACGGCAGCCGGTCGGTGGCCTGGTCGTTGTTGAGCAGGTTCACCTTCTTCTCCACGATCTGCCAGCTTCCGTTGGAGCGCCTCAGGTGGTGTTCGCAGGTACCGGCGAAGCGGGCCTCGACGGGACCGCGTGACCAGAAGACTACATATCCGGCGCTGGTCTGGACCTCATCGTTGCCAAGCTCCTCGACGATAACATTCGTCACCATGTGCGCGGTGCGGGCCGCCGGGATCTGTGTGTGCGCGGAACCATGCTGCAGCCGGGTGACGCGGTACTGTATCCCCTTCCGGTTCTCGTGGATTATGTAGGCGTCGGCTGTGGGGTCGCTGTCGGCGCTCATGCTGGGAACGAAGTAACTGCCGTCCTCGGCGAAGAGTTCGTACCACTCGTTGAACTGACGCCTGTCAAGCAACCGCGCCTCTTGGTAGAGAAACTGCTCGACCTCATGTTGCAGGGACTCTCTGGTTGCCACTGTTGGGTCCTCCGTGGCCTGGCGGGTCTTCTCAATCCTGAGACATCAGGCGGAGCCACTCTTTGTGCTGGTGCAAGGCCGGGATCTCGGTCATCATCCCGAGTTCGATCTCTCCGTGCTCGTTCGGGACTTGGGGCTCCTCGATCCCGTACACGTAGGAGACCCATTCGTCCTGTTCCACCGCGAGGCCTTCCTGCACCCGGGCGAACGCCTCCATGTCGTCCACCTGAACCGCACCGGAGGCCGAGATGTGCTCCGACGACGCCTGTACGAACGCCTCGTTCAACTCTCTTGGCACCCCCTTCAGTTTGAAGGGATAGCCGACGATGAATGTCTTGTCCGCCGCGATGGGCTTTATGACTCGGTAATGACAGTAGGCCGAGTGCATGAGCAGATTCGGGTAGATGATGATGTGGATGTCCATGTCGGCGATCTCCTGGGCCCGCTGGGCCCCGTGCTTCGCCGCCAGGATGTCGACGTATTCCGGGTCGCGTCCGGCAAAGGCCATCAGGGGGCGGTCGCCGCGGTAGTCGGTCATGGAGTCGCCGTGGCCGAGGACCCGGTTGATCCCCATCCGCAGGTCGCTCCGTTGCTGTGGGCCGGTGCCGTAGCGCTCCACCGCTCCTATGGGCCGCCTTGCTGCAAAGGCCGCCTCGTGCGTGAACCTTGCGTGGATGTTGTCTGAGTAGTTCTCGATCTGGAGCTTCCAGTTTGCCGGATAGGAGTACATCACGGGCTTGCACACCTGGATCTCGCTCTCAGGGGAGCGGTCGATGAGGCAGTCCAGGTAGTGAGCAGCGCGGCCCAGGTGCTCCTCCAACGGCATTCCCTCGGGGCTCAGGCTGCCGAAGATAAAGCCGCGGTAGCTGTCTACGCGAGGCAATCTGTTCAGGGGATAGTTGCCGGGGTCGAAGTCAGCGGGGCAAAGCTGACGGGACGGCACTGCTATGAGGTCCCCCTTGTTGGAGAACGTCCACCCGTGGTAGAGGCAACTGAAGGTGCTGGAGTTTCCGTAGGGGAGGTTGCAGACCTTTGCGCCTCGGTGTCTGCACCGGTTGAACAGCACGTGGACGGTGCCCTCTTCATCGCGGGTCATCACGATGGGTTGTCCGGCAACCGTGTCTGTCTTGTAGTCGCCGGGGTGTGGGACCTCGCTCTCATGGCCGATGAACACCCACGAGCGGCTGAAGATGCGTTTCATCTCCAACTCGAAGACCGCGGGGTCCGTGTAGATGGCGCGATGGACACGGTTTTCCTGCACCAAGTCCCGGATGCCGGTCTGAACGTCTGTAGTCATCGCCTCGACTCCTTGTCCATCTACGAACGTCTGCGGTCCATCATGCAGCAGCCAGGTTATAGAGACGGCGCGCGTTGGCTCCCAGTATCTTCGCCTTGGACTCGTCTGCGAGGTCCGAACGTGCTACGAAGTCATGCTGCTCTGCTATGCAGTCGCTGGGGGGCTGGTGTGGGAAGTCGGATGCGTAGAGCAGGGCATCGTCTCCCATCACACGCACTGCGTAGGGCAGCACCTTCTCGTCCATCTCGCAATGGAAGAATATCCTGCCGCTGGTCAGGTGTTCACGAGGCGAACGCTTGAGTTCCGGCGCTTCGGGCATCCAGCCCAGGTCGGTCGACCTGCCCATGCGGTCCAGCAGGAACACAAGCCAGCCAATGCCGGCCTCCATGAAGGAGATGCGAAGCGTAGGGAAGCGGTCGAACAGGCCGCTGTACATCATGTCCGTCAACTGGATCAACTGGGCGAAGGGGTGCGAGAGCGTTCGCGCCTTGAGCGGCTTGTCGAACGCGTCCAGACCCATGCCTTCGGCCGCACCGCCATGTATGGCAAGGGGCACGTCCAACTCCTGGGCGGTCTGGTAGACCGGGTCGTACATGGAGTCGCCCAGGTAGCGTTTCAGTCCGACCGCGGGAATGACGGCGGCCACCATGCCAACCTCGCTAACGGCACGCCGCAGTTCCTTGGCGGCCTCGTCCGGTTCCTGCATGGGGAGCACCGCCACGCCTTTGAGCTTTGGAGAGCTGTCGAGGAACCGGGCCTTCAGCCAGTTGTTGTAGGCCCTGGCGAGAGGTACGGCCCACTCCGGTTCCTTCACTTTGCCCATGGCCAAGCCGGCTGTTGGGTAGAGGACTGCGCCGTCCAGTTCACCCTCATCGAGGAACTCGATCCACCGCTGGGGCTCCACGAAGCGCGTGCCGTCGCTGTTGCTGCGAGCGACCCGCTTCGCTCTGCCGTCGAAGATGTTCCGCGCCTGGCGGTTCCAGTCATCACTACGCGGGAACAGCCCTGAGGCGGCAAGCTCCGGGTAGTAGCAGAACGGGGGCTCCAGATGCTCGAAGATCTCCGTGTCCCTCTCGAACACATGTCCGTCGGCGTCGAACTTTGCGAATTCAGTCACGATGCTGCTCCCTCCAGGTGATAGAACCGACGCGCGTTTTCGCCAAGGATGCGGGCCTTCGTTTCCTCCGAGAGGTCGGGGCGCTCCTGGAGCTTCTGCAAGTCCTCCATGCAGTACCTGGGAGGCTGATGAGGGAAGTCGGACGCGTAGAGCAGGTGCTCGTCCCCCAGGAGCGAGATTGCGTAGGGAAGCATCTCCTCGTCCATCTCACAGTGGAAGAAGAGTTGTCCGCCCGTCAGAGTCTCGTACGGAGTCCGTTTCATTTCAGGGGCTTCCACGGACCAGCCCATCGCCATCGACCGCTCCATGCGGTCCATCAGCATGATTGCCCATCCGATGCCGGCCTCCATGAAGCCCATCCGCAGGCGGGGGAAGCGGTCGAACACGCCGTTGAACATGATGTCCGTGAGCTGGATGAGCTGTGCGAACGGGTGGGTGAGAGTCCGTGTCTTCACCGCGCTGTCGAATTCCTGCAGTCCCGGCATCATCGTCGCGCCACCATGAACAACGAGCGGCACGTCCAGTTCCTGGGCGGTCTCGAAGACCGGGTCGTATACGCGGTCTCCATGCAGCCGGTTCAGGCCGACGCCGGGAAGGAGCGCTCCCACGAACCCAAGCTCGGTAACGGCTCTGCGCAACTCTGCCGCGGCCAGGATCGGGTCCTGGAGCGGCAGGATGGCAACGCCGCCCAGCCGGGGCGACTGCGACAGGTACCTGGCGTGCAACCAGCTGTTGTAGGCCTTCGCCAGCGGTATGGCGAACTGGATCTCCTTGACGAAGCCGATACGCGTGGCAGAGCTTGGGTAGAGCACTGTCCCGTCCAGGTTCATCTCATCGAGGAAGTCGGTCCACTGCTCTGCGCCGACGTCCCGCATCTTCTCGTGGTGGACGCCGTCGATGACGTCCAGGACGGTCTTGTTCCATACGTCCCCGGATGGGAACAGGCGTGCCCCGCGGAGACGCTCCACATCGCCGAAGGGAGCGTCGAGGAAGTCGAAGATTTCGGCCTCTTTCTCGAAGATATGCCCATCTGCGTCGAACATTCCATTAGATGGCGCCAAGTCAGTCACCTCCTCGCTTCGCTGGTCCTCTTAGACACTGCCAGCGTGTTGTCGTTACATGCTCAACGGTATCACTCATCAGCCATGAATTGTCGCCAAGCCTCATGCTGCGCCATTTGGACCAGCTCGCTCGCCTGGGGCAGCACTATCTCGCCGTTCTCGTCTACGTGGCGCTCGTCGCTGAAGCCATAGGGGAACAGCACCCATTCGTCGGACTCGACTGCGAGGCCTTCCTGGCAGCGGCCGAATGCCTCCATGTCGTCCACTTGAACTGCGCCGGCAGCAGACACGTGGTCGGATGCCGCTGAGACCAACTGCTCGTTCAGCTCGGGGGGCGCTCCCTTCAGTTTGATGGGGTAGCCCTGCATGACGGTCCGGTCGACGGCCATCGGCTTCAGGACGCGGTAGTGGGAGTACTGCGTGTGCAGTAGCAGGTTCGGATAGATGATGATGTGAACGTCAGAGTCAGCCAAGAGTCGGCCACGCTCGGCGCCGTACCGCTCCTCCAGCAGCCGGACGTACTCGGCATTGCGGCCGGTGAAACCGTACCCGCCGAACGGTATCTTGGTGCGCTCGGTTCCGTAGTCGCAAACGACGTGCCCTCTTCCCAACAGGCGCAGGTTGCCTGACCGCGCCCGTTCCGGATCTGCGACGGGAGCGTCAGCGTAGCGGGGCCCCAGCGATGCCCCGAGCAGTCTCCGGGCATGGGTGGAGCTTTCATGGGTGAACCGAGCGTGGATGTTGTCGACGAAGTTCTCCAACTGGAATTTCCAATTGCCGGCGTACTCGTACATCACCGGCCTTGCGACCTCCACCTCTCCGTCAGGCGCGCGGTCAATCAGGCGGTCGAGGTATACCGTGACGCGCCCCAGGTGCTCCTCGAGACTCGGACCGGTGGGGGAGAAACTTGCGAAGACGAAGCCACGATAGCTCGACACCCGGGGTAGGGGGAGAAGGCCGAACGAACCGGGGTCGAAGTCCGCTGGGCACAACTCACGGGACGGCACCGCTATCAAGTCGCCGGAATTGGTGTACGTCCACCCGTGGTAAAGGCAACTGAACGAACTCGAGTTCCCGTAGGGCTGGTTGCATACCTTCGCTCCGCGATGACGGCAGCGGTTGAACAACACGTGGATATTCCCATTCCCGTCGCGCGTCATCACGATGGGTTGCCCGAGGAGTGTGTCGCTCTTGTAGTCGCCGGGATGCGGCACCTCGCTGGCATGTCCCACGAACAGCCAGGTGCGCTTGAAGATGCGGCGCATCTCCTCCTGGAAGACCTGGGGGTCCACGTAGACGCGGCGATGTACCCGGTCGCGCTGGACTAGGTCCTGGAGCCCTGGCCTGGTTTCCGTAGTCATGACACCCTCGATTCGATCGCTGCGCACCGTGCACAGGTGCTCGCCTACATGATGGGCAACTGGGTCAGCGGCAGGTCGTTGGTGATCAGGTACACCTTCTTGGAAGCGATGCGCCAGGCGCCGTCTTCCTCCCGGAGCCGGTATTCGCTCGTTCCCGGATGGTGCACGACCTTTCCGTCCTTCGACACATAAACGAGCAGGTTGCAGCGTACGTGCAACTCACCCTCGTCGCCAGCTTCGGCCGAGACGTTGGTGATGAAGTGACGTGTGCGCGGCGGCGGCTTCTGCGTTGGGTTGAGCGGGTGTTGCAGCCTGACGGTACGCGCGCGGAGTTCATCGTAGCCTTCGTACGAGATCATCGCCTCGTCGCTGATGTCACTGTCCTCGCGGGCGTTCGGTACCCAGTAGATGACGTCCCTGGTCAGCAGTTCGAGCCACTCGTCGAACCGCCTGTTCTCGAGAAGCTTCGCCTCCTGGAAGAGGAGCTGCTCCACCTCGTGCTGCAGGTCACGGCTGACAACCATGACGCTCCTAGCGGGCCTCGTCCGACATGAGCCGTGCCCACTCCTGATACTGCATGCGCATCATCGTCTCACCGGAGCCTTGCCATTCCAACTCACCGTCGTCGTTCCAGTGTTCGTTGTCGCCTCGCAACTTGAAGTTGACCCGCTCCACGGCGCCTGACGTCAGCCCCTTCTGCACCCAGTTGAACGCCTGCATGTCGTCTACCTGGATCTCGCCGAGGGCGGAGACGTGGTGGGCGGTGTTCTTCACCAGCCGGTCGTTCACGAGGTCCGAGGCCCCACCCAGCTTACAGGCATACGCGGTCACTTCGGTGTGGTCGACGGACACCGGATTGATGACCCGGTAGTGGTTGAGCCGCGTGTGCAGCAGGAGGTTGGGGTAGATCATGATGTGCCAATCGAGTTCCAGCAACTCCTTGGCGCGCTCGAGCCCATCACGCCGCTCCAGCGCTTCGAGGTAGGTGGGGTCCGCCGAATAGGCGTCCATCCACATCGCGCCTCGTGTGCCTGCGAAGTCCGCCATGGAGTGCGCCGCGCCGAATGAGCGCTCGATGGCGATGGCGTCTGAACGGCGCTGGCTGGCGAAGATGTCGCCGTACTTCTCTTTCATCATCTGCACACCCACCATGATGGCGCTGTTGTGCAGGAACCAGGGATGATAGTTGTCACAATAGTTCTCGAACTGGAGCTTCCAGTTGCCGTCGTACTCGTAGCGGACGGGTCTGGTCGCAAGGATCTCACGATCCGGCGCGCGGTCGGTCATCACGTCGAGATAGTAGGCGCCTTTGCCTAGGTGCTCGGCGAGCGTAGGCCCCTCGGGACTGAGGCTTGCAAACACGAAGTCCCTGTGGACTTCGACGCGGGCGACGCTCACCAGACCGTACGAACTCATATCGAGGTCGTTCATGTGATCGAGCATGGGGACGGCATTCAGCGTGCCTGCCGTGTCGTACGTCCAACCGTGGTACATGCACATGAACGAGTTCGCGTTGCCGAAGCTCTCGTAGCAGACCCTCGAGCCGCGGTGTCTGCACACGTTGAAGAGAACGCGGACACGGCCGTCAGAGTGGCGTGTCATGAGCAGGGGCCACCGTCCCACCTGAACCGTCTTGAAGTCGCCTGGGTTCCGGACCTCACTGGCGTGGCCGATGAATATCCAGGTTCGGCCGAAGATGCGCTGCATCTCCTGCTCGAATACCTCGGGTGAGGTGTAGACGCTGCTGTCCACCTGGTCGCCCATGACCAAGCTTGCAAAAGGGCTCTCCACGTAGGTTGCCATAGCGTCCTCCTATCCCGTGACACTCAGCGAATAGCCGTGCGAGCCCATGAGGATCTGGAGACCCTCGTGGGCTCGCACGTCGGCTGGCCTGTCCATGCCGCTGAGGCACCCCCCTCTGTCTAGTTGAGCAACTCCGCCACCAGCGCTTGCGACTTGGTCCGGTGAGGGTTGTTGACCTCCAACTGCATGTTCAGCACCGCCTGGCCGGGCGCCAGGTCTGAGGACGTCCCCGATTCAACGTCAGTCCGGCGGCTGGCGTCCAACGTGATTTCCGAGTGGTTGGCCTGGGCCTCCTGGGTGAGCCACCAGTTGACGAACACCTTGGCGGCGTTGGGGTTGGGGGCGTTCTTGAGCACCGTCAGGACGCCGAACCCGTAGGACTCCTGAACGTACTCCGTGAACGGGACGCCTACGATCTGCTCCGCGACACCTTGTTTCTGGAACTCGATGAGGGAGACCCTGTCGATACCGATCGCCATCGGCGTCTTACCGCGCACCAGGAACTCAGTCGTCTCCTGGTTGCTTGCTGAGATCAGGTACTCCTGTCCGGGGAAGATAGACCGGAGTTCCGTCTCGTAGCCGTATACGATCATGGCAGCCGGCACCGTGCTCCCGCCGCCTGGGCGGCTCGGGTCGTTCCAGGTGAGCATGCCCTTCCACTTCGGGTTGGCCAGCTCGGCCAGGCTGACCGCTGCGGGGAGTTCGGACTCGGGGATGACCGAGCGGTCAACGTAAAGCGTTGGTTGGCCGCGGTTGGCGACGAACCCGAACATGTGCGTGTTGTTGGTGTCGGCGTACGCCAGGTCCCAGCCTCCCAGCCATTTGCTCTCGTCTAAGACCTCCGGGAGGATGAGCTGTTCACGGATGTTGACGACTCTGTCGAACGGCAGCCACTGGTTATACACCGTGGTGCCCACGCAGCCGTAGCAGACATCGTACTGGAAGATGCCCGCATCCTGCTCCTGGGCTACAGACTGACCGAAGTTTCGGATGTGTCCGGGCTCAGTAACGAGCTTGATGTTGGGGAACTTCTCGCGGAACAGTTCCACTGACTCCTGTCGCGCCTCGGAAGGAGGAACGATCACGACAACCTCGCCCTCCTGTTCGGCCGCCGCCATGGTCTCATCCCACTCAGCCTCCCATGCCGGAGGGGCTGGTGTCGGCGTGGCAACTGGTTGGCTGGGGGCGTCAGGCACCGGCGTGGGCGTTGGCGGGGCGGCGGGCACCGGTGTGGCGGTTGGCGGGGGCGGGCTGGTGGGTGTGGGATCGTCGCCACCGCACGCGACTGCGCCTGCGGCAATAACCACCAGCAGGATGCTGAACAGGAGTACATTTACTATCTTGGTGTAGCGGAGCATGTTCCTTACCTCGTGTATTGATTCGTTCTCCGGCCCTGAGACCGAAGGCGGGTTATGTAAGGGCATCGTCCAGCTTGTACAGGCGTTTTGCGTTTTCGCCCAGTATCTGCGACTTCGTCTCTTCCGAGAGGTCCGAGCGCTCCTGCATCGCATGCAACCGCACGGTCACTTCTTCCGGTGCGATGTGGGGGTAGTCTGAGGCGTACAGCAACTGCCGGTCGCCCAGCACGCTTGCTGCGTAGGGAAGGATCCCCTCGTCGGTCTCACAGTGGAAGTAGAGCTGTCCGCCGGTCATGTGCTCGGCGGGTCGGCGCGTCAGTTCGGGCACTTCGTACGACCACTGGTCGTACGCCTCTTCCATGCGCTCCATGGTGAAGATCGCCCACGCGATGCCTGCCTCCATGAAGGAGAAGCGCACGTCAGGGAACCTGTCGAAGACTCCGCTGAACATCATGTGGGTGAACTGGTTCATCTGGCTCGTCGGGTGGCCGAGCGCCCGCGCCATGATGGCGCGGTCCATCATGTCGAGCCGGTGCCCCGGACCGCCCGCGTGTATCGCAAGCATGATGTCGAGTTCTTGCGCGGTTTCGTAGATGGGGTAATAGAAGGGGTCGCCCAATGGCCGCTGCACGCCGGCAGTGATGAAGAACCCGGCCATACCGGGTATCTCAGCCGCAACGCGCCGCATCTCTTCGGCCGCATCGACCGGGCTGACGGTCGGGATCAGGGCCATGCCGCGGAGCCTGGGGCTCGCCTGGAGGAACTTCTGGTCCAGCCAGTTGTTGTAGGCCCGGGCGAGGGCGATTGCCCACGGCTTGTCCTTGACGATGCCAAGCGTCATGCCTGCTGTGGGATAGAGAACGGTTCCCTCCAGGTTGAGCGCATCCAGCACCTCGATCCACTGGTCGGGAGCGCCCTCTTCTCCACGCTTGGTGTTCGAGCCCTCTTTGTAGTCGCCCGCCACCGCAAGCGCCGTGCGGTTCCAGTCGTCGCCGGCAGGAAAGAAGGAACCTCGCATCAGGTTGGTTCGGCCCTTGTAGGGTCCGTCAAAGTGCTCGAAGATCTCTGCGCTTTTCTCGAATATGTGGCCATCGGCGTCGAACATGAGTTGCGCCCTCCTCCCGATGCACGTTCCAAGTCGACCGATACCCTGCAACGACGGCGGTCCGCCGTGGCTAGCTTCGGCGCGGAGTGTATGCTCACGCCGGATACGTGTCAATCGAACCCTTGCATACGCCGAAGTCCTGAATAGAGAGGGGGTCGGACTGCGGTATTCGCGCTGGCTGAATCGTGTATGAGGCGTATTTCGTGTGCCACACTGGTGCTTATCGCGATCGGAAGTATTGCGGACCAAGAGCCCCCCGCGTGTTGTGAAGAGGGTGCCTGCCCCCAGGCCTATGACGAGGCTCTGAGCTGATGTGGCCGCCGATATGCCGCGAGCCGAGGGCCTCCACCTGGGCTGCACGCAGGGCAGACCAGGCGGGGCTATCCTCCTCTGTCGCTTGTTGCGCCATGCCCGATCGGAGACGTCTTCCTGCGGAATGGCGGCAGAAGCCCACCCGATGTGGCGATGAGTGCCAGCGCCGTCAACAGGCAGACCCAGAGCAATAGATCGGAGTCCTGCTGCAGCGCCACGATCATGGCCAGAGCGACACTGCCCAGCGCTATGCGAGCCGGCAATCTGATCGGGCCGCGCAACCACCCGACCAATCCGAAAGACAGCGCGCTCAGGCTGGCGATGGCCGTCGCGAACACCAATACGATGTGTCCTGGCGAGCTCGGAGGCACTCCTGGCGCCGAGAGCAACAATTCCGGGGCAAGCAGGATCAGGAAAGGGATGAAGAACGCCGCGGACGCAACCTTCATCGTCTCGAGCGCTGTCTCAAGGAACGGGGCTCTCGCGATTCCCGCCGCAACCATCGTGCTGGGAGCCATGGGGAGCGTGATCGCGCCGAGCACGCCGGTGTAAAACGCGGCGAATACAGTGATCGACGGGGGCAGGCCAAGTTCGAAGAATACCGGTTGGAAGGCAATGACCATCACGAAGTACACGGCCAGAGGCGGAAGCGGACCGCTTACGAGCACTCCGAATATCAACACGACGAATCCCGCGACGATGAGGCTCCCAGCGCCCAATACATCGACGAGCGCCCCGACCCGGATGATCAACGTGCTGAAGAACAGGATCTCGGTGATGTACTGGACTACGACGATCGCCATCGAGAACGCACTCGCCGTGACTGCGGCCCGCTTTATGCCATCCCACCAAACGCCTGGGCTTCGCTCGACCCGCAATGCGACAGCGAGCACGCCAAGCGTTACGGTGGCCCAGGTCACTGCGTCCACCAAAGGCCAGTTGCGGAAGATCAGCATGATCAGCGTGCCCACCGGCACGATCATCAGCGCGGCCGATCGGACAGCTTCGTCTATCGGGATGAGCGGCAATTCATCCGCGCCATCGGCCTGTCTGAGGTTGAGACGCGCGCTCGCTGCCAGGATGTAGATGATGACCGACACGTACCAGAGGATCGCGACGAGCAGGACCATCTTGAGGATGGTCGTATACGGGACGCCGAGCGTCGATGCCATGATGAATGGCACGATCCCCATCACCGGCGGCGTGATGGCGGCGGCGGTCGAGGCTGCGGCCTCGATCGAAGCGGCTTCGACCGGCCGGTAACCCGCTCGCTGCATGAGCGGGATGGTGACCGACCCCGTAACCATCACGTTGGCGCTGCCGGTTCCGGTGAAGGAGCCTACGAGTGCGCTCGTAGTGACCGCTGCGAGCGCCGGCCCGGTCGCCAGCCTGCGGGACAACAGCTGGGCAACGAGCCGGATGAACCGTCCGGCTCCCGAGACCTGGATCAGTATTCCCCAGAAGACGAGGAGCCATAGATAGTTCGCGACCTCATACGTCAACGCTCCGTGGATCGAGTCCAGCGTCAGTCGACTGAAGATGCGCTCCACGCCGTATGAAGGGACGGTGAGCGGCGCTGGAGCGAACTTCCCCAGGAACATGTACATGGTGAATACCGGCAACAACAGGGCAAGCGTGGGCCCAAAGGCACGCCAGACCATGACAACTACAACGGCTAACAGCAGTCCTCCGACCACCATCGAAGGGAGCCGGCTGCTTGTCAGCTCGGCCCCTGCCAACGCGCCATACGGCGAGAAATACAGTGCCGTGTAGAGCGCTATCGCAAGAGCGGGCACGCCTACCAGCCACCGGGGCAGACCCCGCTTCGACTGGATGAACGCTGTCGCGGTCATGGCCGCCGCAAGGGTCACATGGAGGTTGACGAACAGGCGGGTGTCCCAATAGACCCAGAACTGGGAGATCTGGAACGCCAACCAGGCCCCCAGCACAACTGCCAGGGCAACGTCGAGCGGGTCGGCGCGTCTCAGCGGCCGGATGACTTTCATGAGCGCAGTCCTGCGAGGAAAGCGGGCAGGCTCATACAAGCGAGGCCGTCAGTTCGGTGCATGGGAACAAGTTCGGCTCCACGGCTTCCCGTCGTATCTGAACTTCCATATAGGAGTATGGCGTCCGCGAGGTCTATCGTGATTTCTCCATCCTGATAGCTTGTCAGACTATTGCCACTGCGACGAACTCTATCAGGGAAATCCGGACGACCGATAAGCGGTGTCAGCCGCGACCTTGTTTCGGAGTTTACCGCCGTTTCAGATAACGGCGGGGCCCGGACCGAGTCGGCGCAAACCTACCGCCGCGAGCGCTCAGGCCGGCGACGACCATAGCGGGACCAGGGAACAGGCAAGGTAAGAATCAAGTAGAGCGCAGGCAGCTCAAATGGCATCGCTTCCGAGAATTGTCATGAACGTCGCCTTCACTTAACGATTAGCAATAAGCAGTCGGATAGACGTCCACGATTCGCATTTCAGAAGGCGCTCAACTTGACGGAAGCACTCGTATCGGCTATAAGGGCCATCACGGTAGGGCTGTAATCCTCGCGGGCTGACTCACCGGTCGATGCGGGGGGGGGCATGGGAGCAGTACTGGCGATCGGCTGTACACACGGACCCCACGTCGGGATGACCGACGAGACGATGGCCAACGTCTACTTCCGGCGGAACCTGGCCGACCCGCGAACACCTGAGCGGTGGCAGGACCGTGCGAACTGGCCTGTTTCCATGCGCGAGGAATGGGCGGATGACGAGGGAGCCGCGGCAGCGAACAAGCATCGCGCGGCTCTCCTCAATGGTTTTCGTGCGGCTCGAGCAGCCATAGACGAGTTTGCCCCCGATTTTGTGCTGATCTGGGGTGACGATCAGTACGAGAACTTCAAGGAAGACCTCATCCCGCCGTTCTGCGTCTTCGGGCTCGACGATCTGGTGTGTACCGGCGGCTTGCGCCAACCGAATATCTGGAACGAGGGGCCGGATACAGAAAGGCTGATAACCGGTCACCGTCAGGGAGCGAACTACCTGGTGCGAGAGCTGATCGCTGAGGGGTTCGACATCCCAAGCGCATGGGGCCTGCTCCATGCCAAGCGATTGGGGCACGCGTTCTTGAGGACGGTGGAGTATCTCGACGCTGACCGGGTGGGGTTCCCCTATCCCATCATTCCTTTCCACGTGAACTGCTACGGAAGCGACCTCCGCATACCGGGCACGGGGGAGCAGACGGAAGTGGGGCGTCTTCAGGAGCAAATGCCGAGCGTACCTCCTCCGTCTCCCAGCCCGTGGCGTTGTTTCGATGCAGGCAAGGCGGTCCGCCGAATCGTGGAAGAGAGCCCCTGGCGAGTGGTCCTGATCGGCTCGTCCAGTTGGTCGCATGCATCGCTGACGAAGAAACATGACTACATGTACCCGGACGTCGAAGAAGATCGGCGGCGGTATGAAGAGCTTCGTGAAGGCAGGCAGAGACTCTGGAGGGACCTGGACCCTCATCAGATCCGTGAATCGGGCCAGAATGAGTTGCTCAATTGGGTCTGTCTTGCCGGCGCAACCGAAGGACAGGTCCCCGAGGTGCTTGCATATTCGGAGACATACATATTCAATTCGAGCAAGGCTGTTGTGCTGTTCAGGTGAAGACAAGCATGGATGTGGAGGGTAGTCATGGTTGAGACGGTAGACCGACCGGCAGACCCGATCGACGAGTCCAGCGCGACTCGACGGCCCAGACCCATGTCGGCAAGCGACATGCGGGCCCTCATCCCTGATCTCGGCTTGATCGAGTATTGGTACCCGGCGCTGGAAGACAAGAAGGTGAAGAACAAGCCCGTCGGGGTCAAGATCTGCGGAACCGACCTTGTCTTCTTCCGTGGCGGCGACGGCCAGGTGAAGTGCCTTTGGAACGTCTGTCCCCACCGCGGCGGAAGTCTGATGCACGGGGATTGTCACTACGAGGGGACGATCTCCTGCCCGTACCACGGCTGGACGTACGACGGCGATGGCAACGTGCTGGCCGTGCTACCCGAGGGCCCTGACTCGCAGGTCCCGGGCAAGGTCAAGGCGCGGAAGTACCCCACCGAGACACGCAAGGGGATGGTCTTCGTATGGATGGGTGAGGGCGAACCCGTACCCATGGAGGAAGACGTGCCTCCGGAATTCTTCGACGACATCACGACGATTCTATTCCACACGGAGTACTGGCCGGTGCAGTGGAACCTCGCGCTGGAGAACGGCGGGGACGCCCATGTTCCTTACGTCCACCGCAACTCCTTCCGTCAGCTGCAGAACCCGATGATGTGGTCTTCCGCGACCGGCTCCCGCCAGAAGATCGTCAATGGCAGGGCCGTGGTGTCCATAGGGGGGCCGCCCAACAGGCGAAGGTCTTCTGCCGGCAATGACTACCGGAAGTACTTCCCGCTATTGGATGCCAGATGGCCGAAGCATAGCTTCCGCCTGTGGTGGACGTGGATATGGAGCCTCAACAGGAAGCGCGTGGCGAAGCTGCCTCCGTGGGACGCTCCGGAGGAGTGGGCCAGCGGTCATCACCTGCCCGGTATGTACCGCGGCGATCACCGGACCGACCTTTACACGCGGAACTGCATCCCCGTTACGGAGAAACTCTCGCGCCAGATCTACTACAAGGCCGTGCGCCCGAAGAACTGGATCGGACGGGTGTACGAGCGGGTCTTCCACAGGGTGTACTGGCGCTGGGCTATGTACATCAACTTCTCGTCTCAGGACTTCAAGGCGGTCAGCCCCCAGCGTTATGACACGCCCGAGCACTTGTCCGCGACCGACCTGCACCAGGTGTACTGGAGGCGGTTGGTGCTCCAGGCGCGAGGGATGAAGCGTCCTGAAGAAGTGGAAGCGATTCCCAGGACCGAGGCCGAAGACCTTTCGTTCCGTTACATGGCGGATGCGGAAGCGTATGCACAGAGCAAGCAGAACGGAGCAGCCACGAACGGCGCGACCACGAACGGCGTGGCTGCGAACGGCGCGGTGAGCAAGACCCCCAACTGAAGCGCCTGAGTCCATCGGGCCGGGGCACGGAGCCGTGCCCCGGCCCGATGGACCGCCACACACACTGGAATACCCCTGGAGTACCGATGACGCAGAACACCAGCGCTGAACGGAAGAGCGTGAGAGACCCCGATTTCGACAAGTGGTATGTGGCGAGCGCATATCAGGACTTCGTTCGCCAGGAGGGGGTTCCCCTCTACCAGGGCAGTTACCTCGAGGACCTGATCACATTGGAACTGGGTGACTGGGAGCGGCGGGGAGGCAAGGCCGCGTACACGCGCCTGGGCGATCAGGAGGTCAACAACCTGCAGATCGTCGAGATTCCACCCGGGGGACAGCTGAAGCCCGAGCATCACATGTACGACGCGGTGATGTATGTGCTGAAGGGCCGCGGAGCGAGCACGCTATGGCAGGAGGGCGGACCGCATCATGCTGTGGAGTGGCACGAGGGCTCCCTGCTCGCCATCCCACTGAATGCCTGGCACCAGGAGTTCAACGGATCGGGGACCGAGCCATGCCGCATCATGTTCGGCACCAACATGCCTGAGATCATCAGGCACTTTCACAACCTGGACTTCGTCTTCAACTGCCCTTACGTATTCGAGGACCGGTTCTCGTCCTCTCCCAACTACTTTGCCGGTGAAGGCAAGAAGTGGAACCTGAGACTGTTCGAGACCAACTTCATCCCCGACATCAGGAACTTCGAGCTTGACGAGTGGCCCGAGCGCGCGGAGAGGACGTACATCATGCGTCTCTCCATGGCGAACACCGGCCTCGGACTGCATATCCTGGAGGTTTCCGAGGGGACCTATACGACCGCTCACCGGCATGCCGCCGGTGCGCATGTGATCGTCGTGGACGGAGAGGGCTACGAGTTCCTCTTCATGCCCGGTGACGAGATGAACCCGGAGAACCGCACCAAGGTATGGGTGCAGCCGGGGTCCGTCATCGCCCCCATGACCGGCGAGTTCCACCAGCACTTCAACGTGGGGACGAAACCGTTCCGGCAGTTGGCAGTGCGCGGAGGCCCTGCAAGATACGGCTCCGGTTCAACCTACGACCCGCGAGGGGCGGCGAGAGGAGACAATCCGAACGACCTGCAGTACAAGCTCAGCTTCACGCTGGAAGACCCGAACATACGGGAAGACTACTACGCCGAGCTCGAGCGGCGCGGCATCAACCTCCGCCTGCCCCCGGTAGACCAGTAGGCACCCCACGCAGAGGCCGTACCGAATGAATATTGCTGACATCCAACGGATGAAGGATGAGAAACGCCGGATCGTTGAGGTCACCGCGTACTACTTCGAGATGGCTCGCATACTCGCTAAGGCGGAGCCGGACCTCATGCTCGTGGGGGACAGCGGAGGCCGCTTCTTGTTGGGGCACGAGTCAAACAACGACGTCACGCTGGACGAGATGATTCTCATGGCGCGCAGCGTCCGCCGTGGGGCTCCCCACACGTTCGTGATAGCAGACATGCCGTTCATGTCCTATCAGGTAAGTGTGGAGGAGGGGGTACGCAACGCCGGTCGCCTGATGAAGGAGACCAGGGCCGATGCGGTCAAGTTGGAGGGCGGGGCCGAGTTCGCGCCAGTCGTCCAAAGACTCGTGGAAGTGGGGATACCCGTACAGGCGCACATGGGCCTGACGCCGATGGCCTCCGGCATGACCGGGGGCGCCCGGGACGGCCTCTCTACTGCAGAGGACAAACTGATGCGGGACGCTCTTGCGCTCCAGGATGCAGGCGCCTTCAGCGTTATCCTCACTGGCATCACGCCCGAGGTAGCCGCCTCGATGACGAAAGCCCTTCGCATCCCCACGATCAGCGGTACGGGCGCGGGCGACAACTGCGACGGTGATATCGCCGTCGTCCCCGGAGTCCTGGGATGGAACGCGAACGAGTTGGAACGTCCAAGGGCCAAGTACGGGCCCGTCGCCAAGACTATCTTGGACAGCGTCACTGCCTACATCGACGACGTTCGTACAGGCAAGCCAGTACGAACAGGTCGGTGACGAGGCGGGAAGCATGACAGTAAAACCAGTCCGTAGGAGGAGAACGATGTTCGATAAACGTTTCAAGAGCAACGGGGGATTGAGGAGAGCCCTCGCAGCAGGAGTCCTGGCTCTCCTGTTGCCGTTGGTGTTGGCAGCCTGTGGCGCCGACCCAACCCCCACTCCAACCAGCCCTCCCCCGGCCCCCACGTCTACCCCTGTGCCAGCGGCAACCACTGCCCCGGAACCGGGCGTTACAGCGGCGCCGGCCAACACGCCCACGCCGGACGCGATGATGCAGTTCAAGGACGATTGGGATGCGCTCATCGCCAAGGCACAGGAAGAAGGCGAGCTCAGCCTGGTGCTGGCCGGGAACACGTCGCGCGCGCTGAGGACAGCCGTTATTCCGCTGTTCGAGGAGAAGTTCGGCATCTCGGTTACCTCGCAAGGCGGTACTGGATCCGAGAATGCCAACCGCATGATGGCGGAGCGCGAGGCGAACATCTTCTCGGTGGACGCATGGGTGACCGGCACGACGACGCCGACGAGCCTGCTGATCCCCAACAACATGCTCGTCCCGGTCATGCCCCTGCTGATCCACCCTGACGTTCTGGACACTTCCAATTGGTTCCAGGACCGTCTGTGGTTGAGCGACCCGAGCCTGACATACACGCTGGGCTATTCAGCCAACGGGGGGCGTAATTCGGCCTTCGCCTGGAACACCGAGGAAGTGAGTGAGGATGACCTGACCTCGGTCCAGTCCTACTGGGACTTCGTCGAAGACCCTCGATGGAAAGGCAGGCTGGCTTCAGCCGAGCCATGGGGCACCGGTCAGGGTAACTCAGCCGCGTGGGTGTACCTCGAAGTCGGGCCGGACTACTGGCACCGGCTCCTCAGGGAGCAGGACCTCGTCGTTTACTCCGACCAACGCCAGGCTGCAGAGGCCGTTGCATTGGGCAAGCAGCACATATGCCTGCTGGGCTGCGGTCGCGTGGTCAATGCCCTTACCTCGGAAGGGCTGCCCATCGAGCGTTACTTCCCGCATGCGGTGAAGGAGGGACTGACCATCAGCACCGGCGGCAGCAACATCATGTCCGTCGACAACCCACCCAACCCAGCGGCGATGCAGCTGTTCGTCAATTGGCTCCTGACGCAGGAGGCGCAACAGGTGTTGGAGACCTCCACCGGGTACAACTCCCTGCGCGTCGACACGACCAAGGAGGGCGTGCTGCCTGAGAACATACTGTACGAGGACGTCTCCTACGGCAACCCCTGTTGCGACCCGAAGTACACGTCGCAGTTCGAGACCGCATGGGCGAATCTGCAGGCCCTCAGGGAGGACTGGCTCCAGAACAACCCGTAGGGAAGGGCGGAATGCCGGTATAGCATGAACAGGGTGTAGTCTGCCGCACCTGAGTTGAATAGGCAGACTGCACCCTGTTCGAGGCCCGCAAAGGAAACCGGATGCTGGTTCAAGCACGACAACTGAGAGCCCACATTCAACTGCCTCCCAAGGGCACCTTCATCATGGTGGCGCTGCTCATCACGTTGGGGTCGTATGTCGTCTACCCGGTTATCCTGATCCTCGTCAACAGCTTCAATATCGCGGGGATAACCGAGCCCTACGACTTCTCGATGGAGAACTGGCGGATCGCCTTTTCCCAGCCCAGGCTCTGGACTGCCATCCGCAACACGTTCCTGGTGTACTTCGCGTACACCTCGATCAGTTTCCCGACGGCTGTGTTCATCGCGTGGCTCCTGGCTAGGACCCGCATCCCGTTCTCGCACGGTTTCGAGTTCTTGTTCTGGGTTTCATTCATGATTCCGAGCCTCGCGGTTACGCTCGGTTGGATCTACATGCTCGATCCCGACGTGGGTATCGTGAACAAGGTCTTGACCTACCTGCCATTCATCGATGAGGCAGTGTTCAATATCTACAGCGTGCCGGGGATCATATTCGTTCACTTGATGGGGAACGCGATCTCAACGAAGGTGATGCTGCTGACACCGGCGTTCCGAAACATGGACACCGCCCTGGAGGAAGCGGCTCACGTATCAGGCGCTTCGACGATGCGAACGCTGTTCCGCGTTACTCTGCCGGTGATGATGCCTGCCCTCGTCGTGGTGTTCATGCTGAACGTCGTACGCATGTTCAGTTCGTTCGAGACCGAGCTCCTCCTGGGAACACCCATACGATTCTTCGTCTACTCCACGCTGATCTACGACTTCGTTCGCCTTCAGGACCCGCCCCAGTACGGCCAGGCAACGGCGCTGGCTTCGATAACCCTGGGCATCATCGCGATCATAGTTCCGCTTCAGCGCTGGCTGCTGACCAGAAAGCGGTACACGACGGTGACGGGCCAGATGCGGCCGGGGCTGATCTCGCTCGGCAAGTGGCAGCCTGCAGCAACCGCCTTTGTTATCTTCGTTCTGATAATGCTTATCGTGGCCCCGATCCTGGTGTTGATCGGAGGCAGTTTCATGACGCGCGTCGGCTTCTTCAACGCGACGCCGCTGTTCACAATGAGGCACTGGACCGACGTATTGAGCGATGATCTCTTCGTGAATGCGTTCAAGAACACCCTCTTGTTGAGCGTGTCTACCGCCATCATCAGCCCGATCCTCTTTTCGATCCTGGCATATGTCCTCGTGAGGACCAACTGGCCGGGCAGGACCTTCCTGGACAGCATCATCTGGATGTCCGCAGCCGTACCGGGGATGCTTGCCAGCCTGGGCCTGCTGTGGATGTTCCTCGGCACGCCGTTCCTCGTGCCGCTCTACGGGACCATCTACATCCTGGTTCTGGTCATCGTGCTCCAGGGTAAATTGACCGGCTCGCAGCTGTTCAAGACAGCGTTCCTGCAGATAGGACAGGAGATCGAGGACGCGGCGCGCGTACACGGAGCAGGGTGGTGGCGCACGTACTGGCGCATCTGGGTGCCTCTGATCATGCCGACGATGATCCTGATCGGCACGTTCAACTTCATCCTTGCGGCGAATACGACGGCCAGCATCATCCTCTTGGCAAGCCGTGGCACGGTCACGCTCTCGATACTCAGCCTGGAATGGATGATCGGCGGTTACGGACGGCAATTGGAGAACGCGGGGATCCTGACGCTGGTCATCGGAGCCATGACCACCATCGCGGCCGTCATAGCCAGGAAGTACGGCATGAATGCAGGAGTGCGCCATCAATGACACTCCGCAGTCCAACTGCCTGAGCATTCCGGCGCGCCGTATGCCTCTTGGCGTCCTGTCGCGTGCTTCACGCTACCCTCGTCCCGGCACACGCCCGCAGAATCTGGCTTTCCGCAGGATGACACCCGCTGCTCCGTCCGGAGTACCCTGTAAGCCTCCATGAAGGACCAGGACCGCATAGTCGATGTGAGCTCCGCGGAGCGCATCCGTCCGTGGGGGTCGCTGACATTCCGCGACTTCCGTCTCTTGTGGACCGGCGGCATCTTCAGTGGGCTCGCCCGCTATATGCGGGAGATGCTGAATTACTACCTGATCTACGAGATATCCGGGTCGGCGATCCAGCTGGGACTCACTGGACTCTTCCAGGCCATCCCGGTGCTGACCCTGGGCTTGCTGAGCGGAAGCATCGCGGACCGCTTCGATCGCAAGAAACTGCTGATCGTCACGCACGCGGTTGGGTTGACGGCTCCGTTCCTGCTGGCATTCCTCATCTTCGCTGACCTTGTCGCCGTGTGGCATCTCTGGGCGCTTACGAGCCTCTCATCAACCATCGCAGTCATCGGCGGGCCGGCCCAGCGGGCCTTCATGGCGCGTCTCGTTCCCCGTTCGCACATGATGAACGCCGTGACTCTCCTCAGCGTTCCCACACAGGGAACGCTGCTGGTCGGGCCCATCCTCGCAGGCGGGATCGTGGACGCAACCGGCATCGGGTACGCGTACCTGGCGAATGGGATCCTGCAGGTGGCGAGTCTGGGCGCGCTGGCCCTGATCTCTACGTCCGGCGTGCCGGAGGGAGACTTGAGCCGCAGGCGGGTCTCCATCGCGGCGATCGTCGATGGACTGAAGTTCACGTGGCAGCAGAAGATCATCTTCGCGGGCTTCCTCATCGACTACACGGCGATGGCCTTCGGCTTCTACAGGATCCTCCTGCCGGTGCTGGCCAAGGACGTCTACGGCGTCGGAGCCACCGGTCTGGGAGTGCTCAATGCGGCGCCGGCTATCGGCGCGGTAGTCGCAAGCGTCGTGCTGCTGAGCATCGGCGATGTCCGGCGGAAGGGCGTGCTCCTGGCGATGTCCGCCCTAGCGTACGCCGCGCTCGTGGCGCTGCTCGGTGCGACGCCCTGGTTCTGGATGGGTCTCCTCGCCGCCGCCGGCCTCGGGCTGACCGATACGGTGAGTTATGCGCTGCGTCAGTCGCTGATACAGCTCGTGGCGCCCGACAATTTCCGTGGCAGGACAGCAGCGACCTCCCAGATGTTCTCGACGCTGGCAAACAGCACTGGCTCCCTGGAGATCGGCGTGGCGGCAGCCCTGCTGGGCCCCCAGATGGCGCTTGTCGTGGGAGGAGGGGTGTCGGCCCTGCTCATCATTGCCATCTCTGCCAGGGTCAAGACTCTCTGGCGGTATGGGACATCTATCGGGTCGCGAGAGGCGCCCCCGCGCGCCAATTGACCTGCCTTCGTATCGTTCACGAGACGGATGATGCACGAGGCTGCGTCCGGTGTATCCTGCCCGCAACAACAGGAGGAAGGACCCATGCTTGGACTCTCCCACGGCGGCACGACTATCTACTCATCGGACCTTCCGAGCAACGAAGTGGTCGTAGGCACGATGGACGGCGTGGTCAAGCTGCGCCGCGACGGCGACCGCTGGCTGGTCGCCAGCCACGCCCTGGCTGGTAAGCACATCCATGCCCTCCTGTTCGTGGACGGTACGGTCTTCGCCGGCGTTTGGTGGGACGGCGTATACGCCAGCGAAGACGGAGGGGAGTCGTGGCGATCGCGCGATGCGGGCATCGACGTACGCAGCCTGTTCAGCCTCGCTGCGGTCGCCAGAGAAGGCGGGAAACGGCTGTTCGCCGGCACTGAGCCCGCGCACCTCTACTACAGCGACGACATGGGTGCTGAGTGGACCGAGCTGCCGGAAGTCCGGTCCGTCTCGTCGGTACCTCGATGGCGCTTCGCCGCTGACCCGTTCGAAGCGCACCTCAAGCACATCAACTTCCATCCCTGTGACCCTGCTCACATGTACGTCAGCATCGAGGTCGGCGGACTGCTGGAGAGTACCGACGGCGGCGCAACCTGGGCGGACGTCGAGGTGCCGAACCCGGATGTGCACCGCACCGTCATCGACCGCCGTAACCCGTCCGTGCTGTGGACCACCGGTGGCGCGGGGCTGCTGCTGAGCGAAGATGGCGGGAAGTCATGGCAGGAACTGTTTGGGAAGGAGAACGAGATCGGCGCCTACCCGGATCAGCTGGTCCACGTGCCTAGCGACCCGGACACCCTGTTCGTGTCCGCTTCGCAGACGGGACCGCGCTCCTGGGTGAAGGAGGGTTCTGTAGAGGGATTCGCCGGTGGCCGGATCGCCAGGAGCACCGACGGCGGACGCTCCTGGACTGTGCTGGCGGGCGGGTTGCCCGACCGGTTGCATGGCAATGTCGAGGCGATGTGCCTCGAAGAGGCGGGCGGGAACGTCCAGTTGTTCGCGGGTATGACCGACGGCGAGGTCTGGTGGACCGGGGACGGCGGAGAGAACTGGAGCAGGATCGCCCAGCTCGCCCCGGTGTCGAAGTCGGTGCATACCGAGATGCTGACCGGTGAGCGGACGCACGCTTTACGGTTCTCCGACGGTGAACAGGTCGAAAAGAAGGTGTAGCGGTCGCTGCCGGCACGCGGCTAGAGGGCGGGCGGCGTCTCCTCGTAGAGCGAGACGGGCACCTGGACGGGGAATTCGCCGGTCGTGATCGCGGCGTGCACGGGCTGGACGTACTGGTAGTCGATGTCCAGCCGGTAGCGGAAAGCCCTGGCGGCGGTGAGTTGCCGCTCGGTCGTGCAGGCCCACTCGGCGAGCGTCGCCTCCTCCCATCCCAGGTCTTCTTCGGAGTCCTCGCTCATGCGCTGGAAGAACTCCAGGTGCTCCTCCGCTATGCCGTGCTGCGTCTGCAGGACTTTGCCTGCCTTGGCCATGGTGTCCCTGGCCAGCAGGTCGCTTGCGAACAGCCCGGCGATGCCGTCGAGCCATGACCACTCCCACCACCGCGTGCACAGCGCCAGCGTGGACACGGCAAAGTAGGAGCGGGTGAAGTTACGCCACGCCGTGACCTCCTCGCGTTCGAGGCCGAGTCCCTCGCAGAAGCGCAGCCACAACTCTTCGTAGGCGGGAGTCGTCCAGCCGACGAGGTCGTTCACGATGTCCCTGCCCTCGATCTTGACGAGCTTCCTGAGCTCGTGAGTCCGCGATGTCTCGTCGTTGTTCTTGACGTAGAGGGCAGCGGTGCTGAACTGGAGGCCGTGGTCGAGGTAGTAGTAGTGGTTCTTTGCCCACAGTTGCAGGTCGTCCAGGCTCAGGGAGCCGTCGTACAGGAGTTGGTAGAACGGCGGCGGTTCGGGGTAACGCTCCGCTCTCTGCCGGTGGAGCAGCTCGATGAAGGCTGGGCCCGGCAGGGGTGGGTCCTTCAGGTCGTCGGCGTTGTAGGGGGGATGGTTGAGCATCGCTATACCCTTGCGCTGAGTTGAGTCCAAAACGAGTCCGCATGACGCACGAGCGCATGCTGGCCACGCCGCATATCGAGGTCTGCTGGCAGAACGAGACGCTCAGCTACCGGCGTTGCAGTCTGAAGATGAAGACCTGCCGTAGCCGCTCCTGCAGGTCCGGCGTGTCCACGAAGGCCCTCGTCACATCCTCGCCGAAGACAACGTGGTCTGCGTCTGCCCCGATCGGCGAATGCTCCCTCTGGTTGAGCATCGCCCGTTCGATGTCCTTGATGCCGAACTTCTCGTAGAGCTGCCTGGTCTCCTCGAGGTCCTGGATCATCTGCTCGCGGACCTCGGGTAGCCGCTTCTCGCCCTCGCCCACCAGGGCGCTGCCCAGAAGGACGGGCCAGGGCTCGGTTCGGTGCATCCAGTAGTACCACCCGTTGGAAACGAGCTCCTCGGGTGCCCAGTCCCTCTTCTCCAGGGCGTCGATCTCTTCCTTGGGAAGCCCGAACTCCTCGGAGTGCCAGCGGCTCAGGGTAGGGTGGCTGGGTACCGGCCCGCCGACCGTGTCCTGTCCGCCCTCGTCGATGAGTTTGCGGAGCTGGAAACGGCGTACCTCTTTGTTGGTGGTGTTGATGTAGCGTTCGCCCTCGAACCGGTGGTTGCCGTCGCCGCCCTGGTGCGTGCGGCGCTTGCGCTCGGAGATCGCCTCTATGGTGTTCGCCTTTGAACGGGTAGGGTGCCCCTGCTTCCATTCGGCCCGGATATCTTCGAGTCCGTCCATCAGTTCGTCAGGGGAGAGCTTGTCACGGCCCCATTCTTTCGTGGTTGCCATCTCTCTACTCCTTTGGTTACGCGACGTTGGTTGGGAGATTACTCCACGTCCGCTGTTTCCTCAACATCGTCTGCCGGATGCTGCACGGAGGGCTCGGCATGATGCTCGCAGGAGTCACAGTGCAGTGCGGTGCTTCGGTCGAGCGCTGGCCCCGAAGTCCCGGTGGTCCACCAGCCAGCGCTCGACCTCCGTGCGGTCGCCGGGGGCGTCGGGCGGAGCGGGAGCTTGGCCATCGTTGTACACACCGGCCGCCGTTCGCCAGACCACCTTCTCCTGGACCTCGCCGGGAAGGTTCCCCAGCTCGTCCGGTATGAGGATATGGGAGTCAGGCCACGTGCATGCGGGGTGGGGGTAATCGTTGGACCACATGAAGTTGTCCTGCCCAAAGTCCTGTAGAAGGTAAGCGCCGACAGCGTCGCTGATGAACGTGCAGAAGACCTGCCGCTTGAAGTACGCGCTGGGCGGCATGGGCAGGGTGGAGCGGCGGCTCATCGTGTAGTGGTCGGCCTCCTGGAGCCAGAAGGGGACCCAACCGGCTCCGGCCTCCGCGACCGCGACCTTCAGGTGCGGGTGACGCTCGAGCACTCCGGAGGCGATGATGTGGAGCAGCGAGTTCATCGCATCATTCTTGTGTCCGTTGATCGAGTGGATCGGGATGCCTGCGGGGTCGCGTTCCCGGCCTTCGGCGCGTCCATTGATGTGCATATTAACCGTTGCGCCCAGCTCCTCGGCGGCCGCCCAGAAGGGCTCGTAGCGTTCGGAACTGTAGGGCAGGCCCTCGGGCGGCGCGATCCAGATGTCGACGCCCCGCAGTCCGGCATCGATGAACCGTTGCATCTCCTGAACCGCGTGCTCGACGTTCCACAACGAGACCATGCCCAGCCCCCAGTAGCGGTGCGGAGCGACCTTGCAGAAGTCGATCATCCAGTCGTTGTAGACGCGCAGGTGCGCCTCCTGGAGCTCGTGATCGTCGATAAGCCATGCCGGGACAGCGAGGGTCGGGTAGAGCACCTCAGCGCTGACGCCATCCAGCGCGAGGTCCTTCAGCCGTTCGTAGGGGTCCCAGCAACCCGCGCGCAGAAGATGGTTGGTCTCGAAGGGCCTTTCGTGGGACCGCAGCGCGCGCGACCGGAACTTCAGGGGAAGTTCCTTCTCCCACAAATCGGGTGGCTCGCCCATGTGGGAGTCGGCGGAGATGCGGAGTTCCCGGTTTGCGTGTTCCTCAGTGCCCATTGGGGGTCTCCCGGCTCGCAATGGCAATAGCTAAACGTGGGCGATCTTCATGTTGGCGACGTCCGGGGTTGTGACGCCGAGGTCCGTCCAGGTGTCGCCGCTGTCGTCGCTCATGAAGAGGCAGCCCGAGCGGGTGGCGATAAAAACCCTGCCAGGGGTCTCCGGGTCCACGGCTATCGCCTCCGGGAAACCACGCGCTACTTCTTCGCTCGCGCTGAGTTCGTGCCAGGTCTGGCCCGCGTCGCGGGACCGGATGAGGTTTGCCTCGGCGCCGGACTCACGTGCACGCCACTGGCCGGGGTTGCCGTTCGCTACCCCCGAGTACATCACGGACGGGTCAGAGGGGTCGTAGGCGAAGGCGACGGAGTACTCGTTCTGAAACTCCATGGCGATGGGCAGCCAGTTCTCTCCGCCGTCGAGGCTCCGGTAAAGGCTGCGGCCCGACGCTTTGCCGGCCCGCATCCCCTCGCCGCCGCTCGAAATGTAGAGGTGGCTGGTGTCGCGGGGATCGGTGATGATGGCGTGCACGTCCTCGTCGAGCCCGTTGTCGAGCAGCCGCCACGTCGCTCCCCCGTCCGTTGTCTTCAGCATGTACCCCACCTGGAGCGCCGCATAGATGGTGTTCGAGTCATCCGGGGCGATGGTGATGTCGCGCACGTGAGGTTCGACTATAAGCACCGGGTAGCTCGTGCTCGCGACGCTCGGGAAGTTGCGGACGGACTCGATCTCTGTCCACGAGGCTCCGCCGTCGATGCTCTTCCACATGCTGATCGGCTCACAGCCCGCGTAGACAGTCTGCGGGTCATGAGGGTCGACGGTCACGCACCGGACCTTTCCCGGCGCGACCCTGCCGTAGGAGGGTTTGGACCAGTGCGCGCCTGCGTCCTCGCTGCGCCACACGCCGTCTCCGCGCGTGCCCGCCAGGACCTGCTGTGGGTTGTCCGGCGCAGGCGCGACCTCCGTGACCTCCCAGCCCTTGAGGTCGTGGTTCGCGATCGCCCAACCTCCGCCGTCCTCGGCGACCGTCAGCACGCCGTTGCGTGTTCCAAGATAGAGGACTGTTCCCATGTCTGTTCCTCCTCTTTCCGTATGGCGTGAGCGTACCGCAAACGCGGTGGCTGCGCCACATCGATTCGTGTCTCTGCTCCATGGTGTGGCGCGTCGAAACGCAAGTTGCCTCGCTCATAGCGGGCATGTACACTCGCGCTGATCCGCAGCAGGCCCAGTGCGTGGCTCTGTGTGAGTTCCCCTCTGCACGACGATCAGAACGAGCCGCTAACAGCACACTCATAAGGCCTGCCGATGAGCGGAAGGAGGATGCGTATGGCCGAGATACTGGGACTGGGGACCACCGACTACCCGCGGCTTCGCTCGCCTGACCCGAATATGACTGGCCCCTTCAGGGGGAACCTGAACGGTTCGCACCTTCCGGAAGAGAGGAAGGACCCGAAGAATTGGCCCGCCGAAATGCAGGCTGAATGGGGCGATGACGAGGGGCTGGCATGTGGTCAGCAGGCGCGGGCGCATCAGATCGAGCAGTTCACGAAACTGCGTGAAGAGCTCGATGCTTTCAACCCGGACTTCATCCTCGTTTGGTCGAAGGACAGCCGGGAGAGCCTCAAGAACTTTTCCGTACCTCAGTTCTGGGTACAGGCCCAGGACGTGACCCACGCCAAGATATTCCAGGGTCCCGGAGGGCGTGACTCGGGGGAGACCTTCTTCGGCCAGGAATTCGACCGCGAGGTTGACGTTCCGGGCCATCCGGAGGGAGCGCGGCATCTGATCAGGGGTCTCCAGCAGGCAGGGTTCGACCCCGCCTATGCGACCGAGATCCTGCACCCAACCGGCCTGGCGCACACCTTCTGCGGCGTCCTGACCCACCTCGACTGGGGGAAGTGGGACTTCCAGCGGCCCGTTGTTCCCGTTTCGATCGACCCGTTCGGCCTGCGGCAGCGTGGCCCGGATGGATGCGAACCGCTGACGGAGAAGACCCTTCCCCCGATTACTACGCAGCGTGCATTCGACCTCGGACGGAGTACCGCACGGATCCTCAAGGACAGCCCGTGGCGGGTAGCCCTCGTGGCCGGAGTCGGTTGGTCTCACGCGAACAACACCAGTTGGGAGCGTGGATGGGTCCATCCCGACATCGAGGCTGACCGTCGGCGCTACGAGGAGCTCCAGGCGAACAAACTGGACACGTGGAACAACTTCACCCCTGAAGAGTTGGAAGAGCATGGCCAGTGGGAGCTGCTGTGCTGGATAGCGCTCGCGGGCGCCATGACGGAACTCGGGGCCAAGGTCAAGTGGAGCGACTTCGAGGGCCACTACATCTTCAACTCTGTGTGGGTGAACTGCGCGTTCGAGGTGGCATAACAATACCCTTGCGGGAGGCGACTATGAAGGAACAGGTCTACGTCGAAAGCGGACAGTCTCACGCGACCGGGCCGGACGCCATCAAGGCGAACGGCTTCATCTACCTGGCGGCGATCCGTGGAGTCAACCCGGCCACAGGCCAGTGCGACACTGAGGACGTCGGTCAGCAGACGCGATACGCCATGGAGAACATCAAGACCGCCCTGGCGGCTGCCGGAGCCACGATGGACGACATCGTGCGCGTCGGCCTCTTCATGATGGATATGAACGACAGAGGAGAACTGGGGAAGGTATACCGGGAGTATTTCTCGGAGGACCAGCTCCCAGTGCGCTTCGCCGTCGGGACCACGGGCGTTGGCGGCGGCGCGGGTGACCTCAGCAAGTTTACGATGGAAGTGATTGCGGCCGACCCCAACGCTTGAAGGCGTGCCTACACGCTCAGGTAAAGGGAGAGCCCTGGCTTATGCCAGGGCTCTTTCTTTCGGTTGCGGTTGTGCCAGACAGGAATCACCTTGCGACTATCGCGTCCTCCTGGTCGATGCCCTGCCCGCGGATGCTCTCGTAGGAGGATTTCTCCGCACGGGTCACTTCTATCTCCTTGCCCACGTCAGACATGCCTCGTGCCTGGAGCACGAGCCGGCGCCAGAACACCTGGTGGATGTCCGTGGCCGACAGGTGCTCGGGGGTGTCGTAGCGTTGCGGTTCGACGGCGCTGATGTCCTGGTGCGAGAAGTTCGCTTGCGCGCGTTGCCCCCAGAGCCTCCAGTGAGCCTTCTCATAGAGAAGGCCGATCCAGTTGCTCGGACGGGCGGCCTTGTAATAGATCTGCCGGGAGGTCTTCTCGGTCACAGCGATGCAGGCCCTGGAGTAGAAGACGTTTCCTCTGTTGCCCCGGTACATCATCGGAAGGTGATGGCCGCTGCCCCATTCCTCGGGGAACTCGCCGGCCTTGAATACGATGGGTGGCTTGCGCCAGGACCCCGGTTTCATGAACCAGTTGAACCAGTTCCGGTAGGTGTGCTTCGGCCACGTCTGGCCTCCCAGGCCGGGAAAGGCCTTCTTCTTCCAGCCGGTGACTGGCCGCTGGCGGGTCTGTGCCTTTGGTTCCGTCCCGTTCTGCGCGGCCGTGACCTGTCGACCGGTGTATGAGCCTGTCACTACCGCCCGGCCATTCACGATCTTCTGCCTGCCGCCGTGGGGCCCGGTGAAGGGCGACATGGGCAGCAGCAGGTTACGCCAGGAGTCTCGGTGGACATAGGGCACGTGGGCGTCGCTGCCGTTCTCCAATGCGACGTTCCAGTTCGAATTCCACATCTCGGTGAAGTAGAGGATGTGGGAGATGTCGTCGAAGAACTCGGGTGGCACGTCTTCTTCTATGGGAGCTGGCTCCTGCTCTCCCATCCAGATGAAGACCATCCCCTTGAGCGTCTGCGTGGGGTACTTCCGCGCCTTGACTTTGCCGGGGACCTGCGAGTCGGGGCCCTCCGGCAGCACCGCCAGGACGTTGCCTTCGCCGTCGTAGGTCCAGCCGTGGTAAGGACAGGAGATGGTGCCCTTGAAGTGGCAATCGCCGTGCATCAGGCTTCCGCCGCGGTGCGGGCACACGTTCCAAAGCGCCGCTACTTGGTCATTCGAGTCCCGGAAGAAGACGACGTCGTCGCCGAGCATCTTCATGCCCACGGGCTTGTTCTTCACCTTGTTGTCTTCCAGCGCCGGGTACCAGTACTCTCTGAGGCCCAGCTTGGGAATCAGCGCCCGCACGTCCCTGGTATCGCGTCCCGGATGTCCCGGACGGCGCTCGCGCTCGATCGTAGTTTCGGTCGTCGTGGGTTCCATCAAGTCAACCATGGGCCCCTCCTTCTGTCCCTGCACCAGGACCTGTTTCCGACGTTCCTCGGATAAATGTACCACACTGAGCGCGGATTGCGGAAACGCATCCACGTCTGTCGGCGAATACCTTGCTTCCCGCGCTAGACCCTTAGGCTTCCGGTCTGGGCCTGTGAGATGTTTCCCTGTGTCTGCCCTGCTGCCTGGCGGTGGTGACTCACGCTCATACGGTTGCCGAAGTAGCGTGCGACGACTGCGACGCCCACGGTCATCGCAATCATGAACATCGCCACGACTCCCGCTGCCTCTCGCTCACCGGAGAGAGGGTTCACCAACTCCAGCGCCATGATGGACAGAGTCAGCGTATCGCGCGAGGCAAGCAGGATGATCTGGCTGGTTGCGCCTGCCGCCAAGACGAAGTTGAACGTTCCAAGCAGTACGAGTGTAGGCATGAGCAGGGGGATCCAGACCCTGAAGTAGGTCCTGATCCACCCCGCTCCGCTCACGCGTGCGGCCTCCTCCATGTCCTGGCCAATCTGCACGAACGCGGCCTTGGAGATGTTCGTCGTCAGCGTGTTGCCCTGCAGCACGACCACGATGAGGAGCGCCCAGATGGTCCCGAACAGGAACGTCAGCACCGGCGTGCCGAGGAATACCTGCAGGAGACCCAACCCGGTCAGGATCCCGGGGACGGCGCCGGAGCCCCAGATGATGATGTCCAGGAAGCCCCGCCCGAACCACCGCGTGCGTACCAGGATGTAGCCCACCACGGAGAAGACCAGCGGGCTCAGGAAGGCCGCGACTATCGCGATGGTGAAGGTCGTCCTGAGCGCCTTGATGAAGATGGGGTCGCTAAGGACCAGGTCCCAGTGCCTCAGGGTGTAGACGTTGTTCAGGTTGAAGAACCCCACCCGGGTCATGAAGCTGCCCAGACCGAGGATGGCAGCGGGCACGATGGTGAGCCCGAGTATGAGAGTAGCAATTGCGCCGAACACCACCCAGCGCCACTTGCCCAGGTTGATGAGCCCCGGTTTGAAGCTACCGCTGATGGTGGTGTAGCGCTGGCGGTGGAGTATCCACCGCTGGAGCGGGATGATGAAGGCCAACGTGACGAGCGTCAGCGCCGCGAGCACCGTGGCCGATCCGTAGAGTGGCGGCTCGTCGCGCGCCAACTGGAATATCTTCGTGGAGTACACGAAGAAGTCGAATGGAACGCCGAGCAACTGCTCGATCTCGAACGACTGGAAGATCCGCAGCAGTTGGAGGGCGAGCACGAGCGTCATCGGCGCTATCATCAGCGGCAGCGTGACACGGAACATCGTTCGTATCGTGCTGGCGCCCGACACGCGCCCCGCCTCTTCGAGGGCGGAGTCCATGTTGCGGAACGTAGGCGTGAGTAGCATCACCTTCACGGATATGCCGTTCGCCATCAGGTGTGCGAACACGAGTCCGGGCACACTGAAGATGTTCAATGGCCCCTCGTCGATGAACGGCAGCTTTTCCAAGAGCGTGTTGAGGATGCCGATGTCAGGGTCGGCCAGCATGATCCAGCCGATGGTCGTTGCGATCCCCGGCATCATGAACGACACCCAGAACATGAACTCGAGCGCGTGGCTCATGGGTATATTGGTACGGGCCAGCGTCCAGGCGATGAGGACAGAGGTGGGGAAGCTGACAGTCAGCACCAGCCCCCAGATCATGACCGTGTTGAAGAAAGACTGCACGAGACCCGGGGTATCGAGTGCGACGCGCCAGTTGTCGAGACCCCACTGGCGAGGGCCGATGAAGAACTCAGGGGCCGTATTGAACGAGTTGATCAACAGAAGGATGATGGGGTAGATCAGGAAAAGCCCGAGGAACCCGATGATGCCAGCCATAATGACATAGCTGAACTCAAGACGAACCCTAGGACGTGGGGTCGTTCTGTTTCTGACCGTTTCAATCATGATTGACGAATGCCTTGGGTCCCCTAGTGGAGCTCGAGCACTTCCTGAGGGCGGGCGCCCAGCCGCTCAGCGCCGTTCGCCCGCACCACGACGGTATCGCCCCAGTTCCCCGAGCCGGGCTTCCTGTCTATCTGGTTGCCGGGCTTGATGAGCAGGGTACATCCTTCTCGTATCTCGGTGTTCAGCAACTCCGGGTCGCGCGAGCCCGTCACGAGCGGCCCTTCGTCGCCGGTGCCGTACCCGTGCATCGTCAGGTTCGCGACACCTCGACCGCCCATCCCCTCCACGTGACCCGCCTCTATGAGCTCCTCCACTCGCACGCCGGGCCGCATCGCCGCGGCGACCCTGTTGAACGACTCAAAGGTGAGATGCATGCTGTCGACGTAGTCCGGGTGCGCGCTTCCCACGGTGAACGATTGATCGGTGCGGCCAACGTAGCCGCCCCAGCGCCCCTCGATTTCTATCGACAGGACGTCGCCCGGCTGCTGAGTCCGGAAGGACGGCTGCTCCAGCCGGTGGTAGATGTTGCCGAGCGGGCCGCTCGTCCACCCCAGCATCACCGGGAAGGAGCCGCCCGCCGCAGCTGCGGTGAACTGCATGTGCGCATACAGCAGCCGCTCCGGCATACCCGGACCGCCGTGCTCGCGGACCGCCTCGATGAGCAGTTCGCTGACCCTCACTCCCTTGCGGATGAACTCGATCTCTTCCTCGCTCTTCTGGTAACGTGCTTCGCCTAGCGCGGGAGTCGCGGAAACAACCTCGGCATCAGGGAAGGCGCGCTTTATCTCCTCCACCGACTGCCAGTTGGCGAGTCCTTCCGCCTGGCGCACGTAGGCGAGCATCGTCGAGGTGAGCCCCGCGACGCCGATACGACCGGACCCTAAACCCAGCTCCTTGAGTCGCCCGATGATCATGGCGGCGCCCATCCCCCTGCCCTCGGCGCGCCGGATGTCTATGCCCCAGCTGGAGGTCGGCCACATACCGGGGCGGGACTGCCAGGCGACGACGTCGCCGTCCATGGGGAAAACGGCCGTCACCAGCTCCTGGTTCTCGCCGAGCTGGGTGAGGTACATCGCGTCGGCGTTGCCGCGGTTGAAGCGGCCGGTGTCGGGGAGACAGACGACGGCGTCAAGTCCGTCCCGCGCCATCAGCTTGCGCACACGGCCCCAGCGCCGGTCGCGTTCCGCCAGGGAAAAGACGGGAGTGCTCCACGTCGGGTCCCACGCGCCTCGGGGGTCGACATCGATCGTCGAGGCGTCCCATTCGAGACTCAGGGTAAGCTCGGGCATCTCCTACTCCCCGGCAAAGAGTGTTGTCAACTGAGGGAGTGTGCCGGCAACTGCCAGCACACTCCCTTTCTGTCAAGCCCTTACTGTCCCGCCTACTGCTGCCCGGTGGCTTCGCGGTAGACGCGCCTGGAGAACTCGATGGATTCGTCGTGGCGCGCCAGGTACTCGGGGTCTGCGCTCAGGAAGTAGTAGTCCTGGCCTTCCACCCGTCGCTCTTCTTCCAGCGTCCTGCCGAGGGGCACGTCGTCGATCCGAAGGGTCGGCGCTGGATCTATTTCGGACATCTCGTGCATGACGGTCTGGCCCTCCTTGGAAAGGAACCAGTTGATGTACAGCTTCGCCGCGTTGGGGTGCGCGGGTTGGGTGAAGATCGCCGTGTTGTTGCTGGAACCGGAGCCGCTGAGGGTTGGCGCTTCACTTAACAGTTTCGAGAGCTCCGCGACCGGGAGACCCTCGCGTGCGAGCCCGCGGATGTCGCGTCCTGCCGCTCCGATGGCGATGCCCCAGGCCCACTTGCCGGTCGCCACCCCGTCGGCTATGACACGCGCCTCATCCGTGTACTCGACGTCCATCTCTCGCACGAACCGCTCTATCCAGTCCGTGCCAACCTCCGGGTGGACGTAGAGCCCGTACCAGGTGCCTCCGGCCCCGGCAGTGTCGAGCGGGACGCTGACGATCTGGCCCGCCCACTTCGGGTCCAGGTAGTCATAGACCGACTGGATCGCGTCGACGTCTTCCTGAGACACGAGGTCCGTGTTGTAGTAGCCGGTGACTACGGAACTGATGCCTGCCGAGTGGGTCAGCAGGTACTTCTCTTCAGGATCGGCGAACCAGAGCCGTCCCTTGAACCAGTTGTCCTCGTTGATGACCTCGGGATGGATCAGGTGAGGGCGGATCTCGTCGAAGAGGCCCGCCGGGATGGCGCGCGTGCGGCTCGTCGTGGGACCGAGGTGCGTGGCGTCGACGAGGAATTTACCACCTGCTCGCTCGGCGAGGATGCGGTCCACGTGCTCGCCGTCACGCCCTGCGGCCGGGATGGCATCGATGTTGAATCGCCTGCCGAACTCCTCAACCACCGGCCGGTAGGCACGGGATGCGGAGCCGCCCAAGATGACGACCAGTTCACCCTCCTCCTGTGCGGCGGCGACGAGCGCGTCCCACTCGGCCTCGAAGGCCACCATCGCGTCGACGGTCGGCGTCGCTGTCGGCTCCGCCATAGCCGGCTCCGCCGTAGCTTCCTGTGACGGGACGGGCGTTGCCGTTGGTGGGACGGGAGTCGCGGTGGGGACGGGCGTCGCCGTTGGGTCAGCGCCGCAAGCCGTCATGAGGAAGACAACGACAGGTATAAGCAGGGCTGAAGCCCAGAGTGCCGTACCGTGCAGTCTGCCTCGCTTAGCTGTCGCTCTACCTGTTGGGTCCGATGTGCGCATCTGGGTCCTCCCTGTTTGGTATCGAGGCGGGTCCTCCGCCCTTGCACTGGAGGAGGGTGTGCCGCAGTCATAACGAGCACACACCCCTGAGCTTGGTTGGCGTTACTGCTGTCCCGTGGCCGCCGCGTAGAGCCCCCTGGAGTACGCGATGGCTTCATCATGCTCCTTCAGGAACTCGGGGTCTGCGCTCAGGAAGTAGTACTCCTGGCCTTCCACTCGTCGTTCTTCAGGCTGGGTCTTGCCGTCAGGGACGCCGTCGATTCGAAGGGTCGGGGGCGGGTCTACAGCGGACATCTCGTGCATGACGGTCTGGCCTTCCTTGGAGAGGAACCAGTTGATGTAGAGCTTGGCTGCGTTGGGGTGCGCGGGTTGGGTGAAGATTGCGGTGTTGCTGGTCGAGCCGGACCCGCTGAGTGTCGGCGCTTCGCTCAACAGTTTGGAGAGCTCCGCGACCGGGAGACCCTCGGCTGCCAGGCCGCGGATGTCACGCCCCGCCGCGCCGATGGCGATGCCCCAGGCCCACTTGCCTGTCGCTACTCCGTCGGCTATGACACGCGCCTCCGGTGTGTACTCGACGTCCATCTCATTCACGAACTTCTCTATCCACGAGGGGCCTATCTCCGGATGGACGTAGATCCCATACCAGGTGCCTCCGGCCCCGGGGTTGTCGAGCGGCAGGCTCACTATCTGGCCGGCCCACTTGGGGTTCAGGTAGTCGAAGACCGACTCGATCGCGTCGACGTCTTCCTGTGAAACGAGGTCCGTGTTGTAGTAGCCGGTAACTGCGCTGCTTATGCCGGCCGAGTGCGTCAGGAGGTATTTCTCTTCCGGGTCCGCGAACCAGAGCCGTTCCTTGAACCAGTTGTCCAGGTTCGTGACCTCGGGATGGATCAGGTGAGGCCGTATCTCGTCAAAGAGACCCGCGGGGATGGCGCGCGTACGGCTGGTGGTGGGGCCGAGGTGCGTGGCGTCTACCAGGTACTTGCCTCCCGCGCGCTCGGCGAGGATACGGTCCACGTGCTCGGGGTCACGCCCTGCCGCCGCAGTAGCCCTGATGTCGAAGCGCCTGCCGAACTCCTCGATCACCGGCCGGTAGGTGCGGGACGCGCCACCGCCAAGGATCACGACCAGCTCACCTTCCTCCTGGGCAGCGGCGATGAGGGCGTCCCACTCGGACTGGAAGGCTACCATCGGGTCGGGAGTCGGCGTCGCGGTCGGCTCCGCCATGGCCGGTTCAGCCGTCGCGTCCTGCGCCGGCTGTTCTGGAACGGGTGTCGCCGTGGGTGGGACGGGAGTCGCGGTGGGGACGGGCGTCGCCGTTGGGTCAGCACCGCAAGCCGTCATGAGGAGAATGACAAGAGGTATGAGCAGGGCCGAAGCCCACAACGGCGCACCTGAGAACCAACTGCGCTTGCCTGGCCTGTTCATCTGGTGCCTCCCTCGTGTGACCTCGGTCACGCTGACCTGACCGCCTGGGGTGCGTAGACTTCTTCCGGCATGTCGAACTTGGCCCCTACTTCAACTAGCTGCTCCTCGAACATCTGCCGGACGTAAGGGTCCTCGTCTTCGTACTCTATAGTGTTCCCGCCCTCTTTCACATCCAGATTCAACTGGTACGTCTCCACGCCCGGAGCACCGTAGGTCCGCCGAGGGAAGCCCCCCAGGAAGGCGAGCACGCGCAGAGGCTCGACAGATGCGCCGAAGTGGCCGTGGAACCAGTTGGCGTTGCCCGGCGCCGCACTGACGATGCCACCGGGGATGTAGTCCTGGCGCTTCACGAGGTCGCCCTTTCCGTTCTGCCACGGCGTGGTGCCTGCCTCGCGGGGCCAGGTGATGCTGTATCCCTTGCCGCTCAGGCAGATGAGGATCGGCCCTGAGTCGTGGGCGTGCGTCTTGGAGTACCGGCCGGAGGGGTACTCGGCGATGAACCCATTGAAGGTGTTGCGAGAGAGGCTCCAGCTGAAGTTGCGATGGCCTACCCCGCGCTGGCCGTCCAGCGGAAGGTCTGTGTGTATGGCGTCCGGAATGATGTTGCCGAAGTTACGGGCCCGGCCCGTGACCGGGTCAGTGCCCAGACCCTGTTCCTTGAAGTAATCGGCAGCCCCGTCGTACCGGTCGGTGAACTGGTACGGATTGTTGAAGATGAAGTCCTGTGTCCGGTAAATGAAGAATGCGGGAGGCGCGTTGGTCACCCCCAGCAGCAGCGCTGGGCTCGCCGATGCATTGATGAGACGGTGCCACGTATTCATCGGAGGCGAGAACAAGCTGCCGGCCTGCCACTCAAAGGTCGAAGCCTGACCTCCCTCCGACCAGATCTCCGTGGTGCCGCGACCTTCCAAGACGTAGAAGATCTCCTCATACAGGTGCTTCTCCGCCGGAATCGCACCCGCCCCCGGTATCTGGAGCATGTACGTTCCCTGCTGGCCTCCGGTCCCGCTCAGGTCGAAGAACGCGCCTTCGGCTTGCATCCGCTTCCAAGGCCCCAACGGCAGGTCGCGCAAGTCGTAGTAGCCAACCTCGCCGCGGTGTATCGGGACGCCCTGGTCGTCCATGTACCGCTCATAGGGCGTCGGTTGGCGTACCCAGTTCTTCGTACCGACGTAGTCTTGAGTCATTGCTTCACCTGCGAGGCAAGCCCTCGCTATCAATGGTGGGCCCATTGAACGCTGACTGTCGGTGAACCGAGCTAGCTGAGGAGAATTCGCCGTACAACACGGCGCAACTATAGAGTGGCGTAGTTTGCAGTGTCAACGCGCTGACAAAGGCGCAGCCGCTTCCCCGCTCATCCCCCCGGTGCGCAGTAACAGCGGTCTAGCGCGCGTAGACTTCTTCCGGCATGTCGAACTTGGCGCCTACTTTCGCTAGCTGCTGCTTGAACATCTCCCTGACGTAAGGGTCCTCATCTTCGTACTCTATGGTGTTTCCACCTTCCTTGACGTCCACGTTATGTACGTGCCTCTCCACGCCCGGGGCACCTGCGGTCCGCCGGGGGAAGCCGCCCAGGAATGCAAGCACCCGCAAGGGCTCGGCAGAGGCGCCGAAGTGGCCGTGGAACCAGTTGGCGTTGCCAGGGGCGGCGCTGACGATTCCCCCCGCTTTGTAGTCCTGGCGCTTTACCAGGTCGCCACTCCCGTTCTGCCACGGGGTGGTGCCTGCCTCGCGAGGCCAGGTGATGCTGTATCCCTTGCCGCTCAGGCAGATGATGATCGGCCCTGAGTCGTGCGCGTGCGTCTTGGAGTACCGGCCGGAGGGGTACTCGGCAACGAACCCGCGGAAGGTGTTGCCCGAGAGACTCCAGAAGAAGGCCCTGTGTCCTGCCCCACGCTGGCCGTCCAGGGGTATCTCTGTGTGTACGGCGTCCGGAATGATGTTGCCGAAATTACGGGCTCGCCCCGAAACCGGGTCGGGTGCCAGCCCTTGCTCTTTGAAGTAGTCGGCAGTTCCGTCGTACCGGTCCGTAAACTGGTACGGGTTGTTGAATATGAAGTCCTGCGTTCGGTAGATGAAGAATGCGGGAGGCGCGTTGGTCACCCCCAGCAGCAGGGCCGGGCTCGCCGACGCATTGATGAGACGGTGCCACGTATTCAACGGCGGCGAGAACAGGCTGCCGGCCTGCCACTCGAAGGTTGAAGCGTGGCCTCCCTCCGACCAGATCTCCGTGGTGCCACGACCTTCGAGGACGTAGAAGATCTCCTCGTACAGGTGCTTTTCGGGCGTAATAGCCCCCGCCCCCGGTATCTGGAGCACGTACGTTCCCTGCTGGCCTCCGGTCCCGCTCAGGTCGAAGAACGCTCCCTCGGCTTGCATCCGCTTCCAGGGCCCCAACGGTAGGTCGCGCAGGTCGTAGTAGCCAACCTCGCCGCGGTGTATCGGAACGCCCTGATCCTCCATGTAGAGTTCGTATGGTGTCGATCGCCGTACCCAGTTCTTCGTCCCGACGTAGTCTTGAGTCATCGTTTCACCTTTGAGACAGGTCGTCGCATCCCCGGTTTGCGGAGCGACAGCGGCTTAGCGGGCGTAGACTTCTTCCGGCATGTCGAACTTCGCTCCCACCTTCGCAAGCTGCTCCTCGAACATCTTGCGAACGTAGGGGTCCTCATCTTCGTACTCGATCGTGTTTCCGCCTTCCTTCACGTCCACGTTCAGCAACATCGTCTCTTCACCGGGAGCGCCATACGTCCGCCGGGGGAAGCCCCCCAGGAAGGCGAGCACCCGCAGAGGCTCCGCCGACGCGCCGAAGTGGCCATGGAACCAGTTGGCGTTCCCGGGGGCGGCACTGACGATTCCACCAGGGATGTAGTCCTGGCGCTTCACCAGGTCGCCGCTCCCGTTCTTCCACGGGGTGGTGCCTGCCTCACGGGGCCAGGTGATGCTGTAGCCCTTGCCGCTCAGGCAGATGATGATCGGCCCCGAGTCGTGGGCGTGCGTCTTGGAGTAGCGGCCGGACGGGTACTCTGCGATGAACCCATTGAAGGTGTTGCCCGAGAGGCTCCAGAAGAAGGAGCGATGGCCTGCCCCGCGCTGACCGTCCAGCGGGATCTCCGTGTGTATGGCGTCCGGAATGATGTTGCCGAAGTTTCGGGCTCGCCCTGTCAGCGAGTCAGTGCCCAGTCCCTGTTCCTTGAAGTAGTCGGTGGCCCCGTCGTACCGGTCGGTGAACTGGTACGGGTTGTTGAAGATGAAGTCCTGCGTTCGGTAGATGAAGAATGCGGGAGGCGCGTTGGTCACCCCCAGCAGCAGGGCCGGGCTCGCCGACGCATTGATCAGACGGTGCCATGTATTCATGGGCGGCGAGAACAGGCTGCCAGCCTGCCACTCGAAAGTTGAAGCCTGACCTCCCTCCGACCAGATCTCTGTGGTGCCACGACCTTCGAGGACGTAGAAGATCTCCTCGTACAGGTGCTTTTCGGGCGTAATAGCCCCCGCCCCCGGTATCTGGAGCACGTACGTTCCCTGCTGGCCTCCGGTCCCGCTCAGGTCGAAGAACGCTCCCTCGGCTTGCATCCGCTTCCAGGGCCCCAACGGTAGGTCGCGCAGGTCGTAGTAGCCGACCTCGCCGCGGTGAATCGGAACGCCCTGGTCCTCCATGTAGAATTCGTATGGTGTCGATCGCCGTACCCAGTTCTTCGTACCGACGTAGTCTTGAGTCATTGTTTCACCTGTTAAGGAGGAGCCTGACGTTCCGGCTTCCAAGCTCGCCGAATGGCAGCGAGCCGAACCTTCGGAGACCAAAGATAACCTTGCGAATGACGCGGCCACTCTAGTATGGGGTATGCATCGTGTCAAACCTCCGAACTCCACCTGAAGTACGAGTGCCCACGTCACGTTTAAGGAGCGGCGGAACTTCTCCCGATTGGGCGACCGGATGGCAGGCGTTCACTTCTGTGTAGTCCTCGTGCGACCTTCGTTTGACACTCGTGGGGGCGTTCCCTATGCTTCCGAAACGGCTTGGCGCTGGCTTGGCTCGTCCACGGCGGCCAACCGGTTCAGTTTCATTGGTGCAGTTCTCAATTCCCCTGGAGGAGGCGTTGCATGGGAAGACTCGATGGAAAGGTGCTGCTCCTTTTTGGAGCGGGCCCTAATAATGGCGGAACGATTGCACACTTCATGGCTCGCGAGGGCGCGAAGGTGGCCGTTGCTGACATCAACCCCGCAGCCGCGGAGGACACGGTTAACTTCCTCACCGGGCGAGGCTATGAGGCGATCGGCATTTCCGGAGATGCGTCCGACGAGGCCGTGGTGGAAGACACGGTCAAGAGGACCGTCGACCACTACGGGTCATTGACGACGGTGGTCAACCTTGCCGGGCGTCAGACGCGATGGCCTGTCGTCGACATCAAGCTCGAAGAGTGGAACGACCAGCTGCGCACCTACCTGACGGCAGGCATGCTCACCACCAAGCACGGCGCGCGCGCCATGATCGAAGCCGGGGTCAAGGGCTGCATCATCCATCTCATATCGACTGCCGGGCATTACGGCGAGGCCGGTAACTCGGGTTACTCGGCTGCCAAGGGTGGGCTGCTCATGTTCACGCGGGCGGCTGCGATGGACCTTGCTCACCAGGGCGTCCGCGTCAACACCGTCACGCCGTACGCCATGGAGCACAACCTGTGGCGCGCCGGTCCCGTCAAGGAGATGCCCCAAGACCAGCCCCGCACACAGCATTCCGTAACACGGGACGACGTGCTCAAGATGATCCCGCTCGAACGCTTCCCCCGCGCGTCTGACCTGGCGTGGGCGGCCGTTTACCTGGCTTCCGATGAGGCAGAGTTCTTGACGGGCGTCGACATTCCGGTCGACGGCGGCACCCGGTTCAAGTACCCGTCGTGGGTCCCCGGGCACTGGACGGAGGTCAACGCGGATGACTACCGCCGCAACCTCAAGATCACCCGGTACGGCGAGGAGGTCGAGGACTTCTACCAGCCTGACAAAGCGTAGAGTGGACCGGCAGGTAACTTCAATCGGACGAGTCGCAGATTGGAGGATGAGATGGCCGAGATCATTGGTTTGGGACTCTCGCACGGACCGCACGGCGCGCACCAGGACCACACGATGGCAAGTCTGGTCCGGAGGCTGATGGTTAACCCCAAGACTCCTGAGCACCTGAGAGACCCGAAGAACTGGCCTCCCGAGATGCAAGCTGAATGGGGTGACGACGAAGGCCGTGCCGCCGCCAACCTGCACAGGACGAGGCTGGCCAATGGCTACCGGAAGCTGCGGCAGGCGCTGAACGAGTTCAACCCGGACATCGTGCTCGTCTGGGGCGACGATCAGTTCGAAAACTTCCACGAGGACATCGTGCCCCCGTTCTGCGTGTTCGCTGAGGATGAGTTCCGGACGCACCCGTGGGGCGGCGGTACGAGAGGGAGCTCGCTGAACCCGGCGGACAACATCTGGGGCGAAGGCGAGGAATGGGAGCTCGTCATCAAGGGCGCGCACCAGCCGGCCAAAGAACTGGCGACCTACCTGCTCGAGCATGACTTTGACGTTTCCTACGCTTACAAGCAGCTCCATCACGCCATGGGCCACGCCTACTGGCGAACGGTCGCCTATCTGGACTACGACCGCGAGGGGTTTCACTACCCGGTTATCCCGTTTCATGTGAACTGCTACGGAAGCCGCTTCACGCGCGGGCGCTTCGGGGACCAACCTGACCCGCCGGGCCCCAGCCCGCGCCGATGCTTCGACATCGGCGCTGCCACGGCCGAGTTCTTCCGCGACAGCCCGTACCGCGTGGCGCTCATCGGCTCGTCGAGTTGGTCGCACGCGTTCTTGACCGACAAGCACGACGGTATGTGGCCGGACGTGGTTTCGGACCGGGCGCGCTATGCGGAGCTCGCGGAGGGAAACTACAGGGCGTGGCGCGACATACCGCTCGCGCAGATCGAGGACGCCGGCCAGTTCGAGCTGATGAACTGGATGTGCCTCGCCGGAGCCATGGACGCACTCGGCCACCAACCGGTGTTCACCGAGTTCATCGAGTCCTGGCTCTTCAACTCGTCGAAGACTGTAGGGCTGTTCACGGCGGCTTAGGCCGCCGCAACAGCCCTGCGGCTGAACCTGCCCGTCGTGCCCTAGGCGCTTGGTCGGAACAGCGTCACGCATTTCGAAGAGTTGAAGATGTGTGACGGCGAGAAGGAGAGCACCTCCGCCGCCTGCCCCAGTTCGTAGGCAGCGCCGACGACCGCGCACCAGTTGGGCACTTCCACCTGGCCGGCCTGGATCAGTTCCGCTGTGGTGATGTCGCGGAAGTACCTCAGGTCGTTGTCCTTCAGGTGCTCGTAGAGCCGGTGGTCAGCCTCGACGTCGGGATGGATGTAGTCGTGCCGCTCCGTGAGACCGCCGTGAGACCAACTCGACGACCCGATGAGGGCGACGCGCCACGGGCTTTCGCTGAACGCGCGCGCCACCGCCTGCCCCATCTCGAAACACCTCTTCGGCGACGGTGCCTTAGGGTCGGCTTCGAAACCGGCGGGGATGGGTCCGCCGGCCCCGCGGCTGACCACGAACCGGTCGCCGTAGCAGTTGATGTGGAACGGGATGAGGGGATATGGCCAACCGCGGCGGTCGTCGTCCAGGTACAGAAGCGTGTTGAAGAACGCATGTGAGAGCTTGTCCGAGTGGAGCGGTCGGTAGGAATAGGCGATATCGAAACCCTGGTCCATGAGACTGTTGACAAGGTACTTCGCCTTCGACCGGTCGCCCTGATACGTGAACACCTGTTCATCCGGCTCGCCCCAGGCGTTGGTGCCGCCGAAACGATGACGCCGGTGAGCGTTCTGCACCTCATCCCAGCCGTAGACCGCGAAGGGCGGGACCAGGTCGTCGTGATAGTTCTCCCACTGGTCGTCGCCCCATATGAGCACGACGTCGGGGTTGAACTCATCGATCGCGTTCCGCGCCTGCATCACGGCATCCAGATGAGAGGCGCGGTGCCTGATGGCGGCGCTGAGCCCCTTGTCTTCGCCGTACTCTTCGAGGACGGCGACAGGCCAGTTCGCGGATTCGTGCCAACTGGAGTCGGCCCAACCGCGCTCTACAGACCGTGCGATGTTGCCGGTGATCTGCCTGGTCATGGTGAGGGGCTCGGCAGCGAAGCCCGGATAGTGACTCATCCCCACGCCTAGAATCTTGCCCATGGCTTAGCTCCTTGAGGAGGATCGAGACTCGCGAATCATAGCGCATCGCCCAACGCATAGCATCCTGCTGACCTGTGTCCAGGCGGGCCCGCTGCCCTCGCAACCGCACGGTGATTGCGTACGCCAAGCTTGGAGTACAATTTCCCTCAGGCCGCCGAATGATGCGCGAACACGAACGACTGCCCGGAGTTCCCGCATGCGTATTCTCCTGAACCTCACCCCAGCCCTCCTGCTTCTAGCCCTCCTGGCAGCTTGCGAATCAGGCTATGGCGAACCGGTGCCTCCCACCGCTTCTCCCACATCCACTCCAGTGCCCGCGCCGAAGCCTTCGCCCACAGCAACGCTTGCGCCTACGCCAACGCCACCTGACTTGCCCGTTGAAGAAGAAGTCTTGACCCTTCTCTACTGGCAGGCCCCGTCGATACTGAACCCTTACCTCTTCGGCGGCTACAAGGACCGGGACGCGGGGGCCGTCGCGCTGGAACCGCTCGCGGTCTACGACCCGGACGGCAACCTCGTGCCGGCACTGGCAGCCGCGATACCCACGCCTGATAACGGCGGCGTTGCGCAGGACCAGATGTCCGTCACCTGGACGTTGAAGGAGGCGCTGCAGTGGTCGGACGGCAGCCCCGTTACGGCCGACGATGTGGTCTTCACCTGGCGCTACTGCTCCGACCACGACGCGGGCTGCACCGTCGCCGACGCGTTCGAAGGCATCGCTTCGGTGGAGGCCCTCGATGTGCTTACCGTCAGGATCACGTTCGACGAGCCCACGCCGTTTTCATACAACGCGTTCGTTGGCACCGGAGCGCCCATCATCAGCGAGGCGCAGTTCGCCGATTGCGTGGGCGCAGCCGCCACGACCTGCCACGCGCAGAATATGGCGCCTCTCGGCACTGGCCCATACCGCATCACCTTGTTCGAGGCGAATGAACAGGCCCTCTACGAGCGCAACCCCTTCTACCGGGGTCCGGAACCCTACTTCGACCGCGTCGTCCTCGAGGGCGGGGGCGATGCCCTTTCGGCAGCCTGCGCCGTCCTGGAAGCGGGAGAAGCCGACTACGCCTGGAACCTCCAGATAGAACCGGATGTCCTCTCCGACATGGAGGCGGCGGGCAGGGGCACGGTGGTCTCCGCGTTCGCCAGCCTCGTCGAGCGCATCGTCGTCAACCAGACCAACCCGGCCCCGGCGCTTGGAGAGGACCGCTCCGAGTACCTGGACGGGAATAACCCGCACCCGTTTCTGACCTTCACGCCCATCCCGCAGGCCATGTCGATGGCGATAGACCGCGCGCTCATCGCGGAGCAGCTGTACGGGTTCGCGGGAAGGCCCGCGTGCAACATCATCACTGGCCCTCCGGCCTATGCCTCGACCGCGAACGACGGCTGCCTCACCCAGGACGTCGACGGCGCGAACCGGCTCCTGGATGAGAACGGCGTTCTCGACACCGACGGCGACGGCATCCGCGAGTACAACGGGGTTACGCTCAGCATCGTCTACCAGACCTCGACGAACGCCATCAGGCAGGATACGCAGGCCCTCATCCGCGATTGGTGGCATCAGATAGGCATCGAGACCCGGCTGGTCCACCACGACGCTGCCCTTTTCTTCGGCGGCGACCCCATCGAAAACGCCGACGAGTCGTACCGCAGGTTCTTCGCCGACGTGCAGATGTACGCCGGGGACTCCGGCATCGACCCCCAGCAACACCTGTTCAGCCAGCTCTGCGACCACGTCCAGGCGCGCGAGAACAACTGGGCCGACGGCAACGTCGCCCGCTCCTGCAGCCCCGAGTACGACGAGGCCTACGCCCGGCTCGCCGCCGCAGGTATCGGTCCGCAGCGGACGGAACTGATCAAGCGCCTGAACGACTTGCACATACAGAGCTACTTTGAGATACCGCTGGTGGACCGCGGCGTGGTCTCAGCGCACCTGAACACTCTGCGGGGCGTCCGCATCAATGGCTGGGACAGCGAACTCTGGAACATCGCCGAGTGGCGCCGCTGACCTCGGTCAGGGTCTCGTTATTCCCGCGAAGGCGGGAATCCACGGCGACCGGCAGGTCGCGTGCGCTGCGTCGCAGCGCGGAGCGTCCGCCGTTCGTGGTGAGCCTGTCGAACCACGTCCCTGCTTCGCCTTGACGCACCGCCCTACGCTGCTTACCGTTGTCTCATGGCGTTCTTCCGCATCGTGATGCCCGTCCTGGCCGTGCTCCACGTGATCTTCGTTGCGTTGACGGCCACGGTCGGCGCTTTCGCTGACGGAGGAAGCATCGGCGAGCGGTTGCTGCTGGTCCTGGTCCACCCGCTCAGCGCCGTCGGGCTGCTGGTGATGGTGTTCGTAGGCAGCCTGCCCGTCACGGTGCTCCGCGTCATCGTCGCTCTCCTCATCGTGAACGTGGCCGCCGACCTCATCCTCGCGCTGCTGATCGCAGTGGGCTCGGTAAAGGGAGACTGGGAACTCGCGCTCGTGTTTGCGGTCGTTCCCGCCATCGGGATCGTCTACGCACTGACTCGGCCCCGTTCCCAACCCGCCTGATCCCATACATAACTGGCCGCGTCCCGTGTGCCTGCCGCTCCGGTGGGGCTATACTCCCCGCTGTACGACACAGCAGCCTTGGGAGGTGGCACATGGTCCGCATCGACGTTGACGCACACGTGGACGAGACGGATGCAACCTGGGACTTCCTCACCGGCCCGGAGCTCGAGCACCGGCCGATCTCGACCGACCCCGGCGTGCCGACGGTGCCGGGCGACCGCAGGCCCCACCGCCTCTGGCTTATAGACGGCGGCACGCGGCTGCGACGGTGGCGCGACGACGTCCGCACGGGCACGGTGCGGGCCACGCGCGAGCTGACCGACGTCCCGGCGCGGCTCGCCCACATGGACGAGTTGAACGTCGACGTCCAGGTGCTCTACCCCACGCTCTTCCTCGGCGGCTTCACTGCTCGCGCGGAGGTCGACTCGGCCCTGACCGGCGCCTACAACCGCTGGATGGCCGACGCGACGCAGCCCTCCGGCGGTCGCCTGCGCTGGGTGGCGCTCGCGCCGATGCTCGACATCGGCGAGGCGGTCGACCAGCTGCGGTGGGCGAAGGAGAACGGCGCGTGCGGCGTCATGAAGAAAGGCGTCGAGTGCGGACGGAGCTCCAGCGACCCCTACTTCTTCCCGCTCTACGAGGAGGCGAGCCGCCTGGACATCCCCGTCTGCATCCACACCGGCACGGGCAACCCGCCGACCTCGAGCGCCGACCTCGGCGGAAGGCTCAACGCCATCGCCGCCTTCACCGACCTTGCCATGAGCGACGTCCCGGACCGGTTCCCGGAACTGCGGGTCGGCTGGATTGAGACCGGCGCGTCCTGGGTGCCGTTCCTCATGGCCGACCTCATAGCCAAGGCGCAGAAACTCACGTTCCACCCGTTCGACTACCGGTCGGACCTCTTCCGCCGTTGCCGCTTCTACGTCGCGTGCGACACCACCGACGACATCCCCTACATCCTGTCGTTCGGCACCGAGGACAGCCTCATGATCGGCACGGACTATACGCACGCCGACCAGTCCGCGGAGCTGCACGCGCTCGACGTCATCGAACGCCGCGAGGCCGAGGGTGAGATACCCGTCGGCGTGGCGAAGAAGATGGTCGAGGACAACCCGCGCCGCTTCTACGGCATCTGAGGGACGGCGAGGGAGACCATGCAGAAGGTCGTGCTCGGACGAACGGGGCTGGAGGTCACGAGACTCGGTTTCGGGGCGCTGGAGATGCGCGACGTGGTGGAGAACGGGGGTCGCCTCCCGAGCGAGGAGCACGCCGGAGTGGTCCTGAATGCCGTGCTGGACGCGGGCATCAACTTCATCGACACCGCGCCCGCCTACGGGCGGAGCGAAGAGTTCATCGGGCGCTTCATCTCGCACCGTCGCGACGAGTACTACCTCGCCACGAAGTGCGGTCGTCCGCAGACCGGCGGCCCGCGCGCCGAGTCCGAGTGGTCGCGCGAGGACATCCTGCGCACCATCGACGAGAGCCTCGCTCGCCTGAACACCGACCACGTCGACCTCCTCCAGCTCCACGGTCCGCGTGTCGAGGACGTCAAGATGCACGACTGCGTCGCCACGCTGGAGGAGGTGCGCGCGTCTGGCAAGACCCGCTTCATCGGCGTCTCGGCCGTCCTGCCGCACATCGCGACGTTCGTGGACTGGGGTGCTTTCGACGCGATCCAGATCGTCTACTCAGCGCTGGAGCCGGAGCACGAGGAGACCATCACCGCGGCCGCCGCTGCCGGCGCGGGCGCCATAATCAGGGGCGGGTCGGTCAAGGGCACTCCGCTGCGCGAGCAGGGGCGCGGCGGCGAGTTCCCCACCGTGCGGCGGCGCTGGGTCGAGTCCGGCCTCGCCGACGTGCTGGAGGGGATGGACCTCGTCTCCACGATGTTCCGCTACTCCCTCGCGCACCCCGCGGCGCACACGTTCATCAATGGCACCAAGGACCTGGACCACCTGAAGGCCAACATCGCGGCAGCGGAGGCCGGTCCCCTGGACGCCGACCTCCACGCGCTGATCCGCGAACGGGTCATGGTCGCCGTCGCCAAAGAAGACTAGTTCCCCCGTCAACCCCCGCATCCCTCGTTCCGCCATTCCTGCGTTCCCCCGTCATTCCTGCACCCCACCCGTCATTCCCGCATCCCACCCGTCATTCCAGCGGAGGCTGGAATCCAGAGCGTGCGCCGGGCGCGGGGGCTGCGAGGTTTCTGCCTCCGCAGGAACGACGGAGGCGGGGGCGCGCCAGGCGCACGCTCCCGGCGAAATGGGGCATGGATGACGCACGATAGGCAGCGAGACGACCGCATCTAAGCGTCTTAAGCCCGCTTTTGAGCGTGGATGGTCCGGAATGGGCACTCCATGCCACTCCCGTGGAAGGCGCCGCCAGAGGTGATCCCATTGAAAATTGTGGCCTATTTCTGCTCATTCGTGCCCATTCCACTCCTAAGCCCCGCCCTTCGCCGGGGCAGCCACACCGACGCTGTCCGCCAGGGCGGTGCGCCGTCGCCGACCAGCTTACGCGGCCAGAGCGCGACCGCGAAAGGGGCGCGTGTCACAAGGTGGGTGGTGGAGTGGGGGTGTACGGGCGCCCCTCGCCCGCGCCCAAGGGGAGGAACAACCCTCTGCGGGAGGATGTGGGTGTTCTTCCCATCGGGGTGGGCGTGTGGTTGAATAGCGCCCGAATCGAGTGGGGTACACCAGGGAGGACACCATGGTCCAGCTCAGGCCGGAGATGAAGAGGCTCGTCGACTCGGAGAGCGGCACCGTCAGCAGGGAGATCTTCTGGAACCAGGACATCTACGACCAGGAGATGGAGCAGGTGTTCGCCCGCTCGTGGCTCTTCGTCGGCCACGAGTCCCAGGTGCCGGACCCCGGCGACTTCATCCTCAGTCGCATGGGCGAAGAGGCGGTCGTCGTCAGCCGCGCGCGCGACGGCCAGATATACGTCTTCCTTAACTCCTGCAGGCACCGGGGCAACCGCGTCTGCCGCTACGACCAGGGCAACTCCTTCACTCACGTCTGTTCGTTCCACGGATGGACGTACGACGCCACCGGCGCGCTGGTCGCCCTCCCGTACCACGAGAACGGCTACGACATGATGGACAAGTCGAAGTGGGGGCTCATGCAGGCGAGGGTCGAGGTGTTCCAGGGCTCCATATGGGCCACGTGGGACAGGACCGCGCCGAGTTTCCACGAATACCTGGGCGGGGCGGACATGTACCTCGCTACAGGCCTGATGCACACGGACGGCTCGGACAACGGCGCGGAGGTGCTCGGGGGTGTCGTCAAGTGGCGGCTGGGCTGCAACTGGAAGGTGCCGTGCCCGGACACGGACATAACGCACGGGTGGATCACGCACCGCTCGACCGCGCTGGCGTTGGGCGTCGGCGCGACGGGCAACCCGGTGCGTCCGCAAGGAGACCGCTCGCTTGCCGTCGGACAGACGCGGAGCCGCTACACGGTCTCGTTCCCGGAGGGCCACACGATGGGCGTGACGATACCGGAGGCGAGCGACCCCGGCTGGGACGAGTCCGGCACCTGGAACGAGCGGCCCGCCGTCCGCGAGTACCTGCGTGAGCAGTTCGAGCTCCGCAAGAAGCGCCTCGGCCTGATGGCGCACCTCTCCGTTGGCCCAGCGATCTTCCCGAACGAGGGCTGGCTCGGGCGCGTCGTCCGCATCATGCACCCGCATGGTCCCGCCATGACCGAGATATGGACGTACTTCTTCGTGGACAAGGATGCTCCGCAGGAGGTCAAGACCGAGCTCGCCAACTACTACGAGCTCTACTACGGCCCCGGCGGCGTCACGCAGCAGGACGACATGGAGAACTGGTACGCGCTCACCATCGCCAGCAAGGGGCCCGTCGCCCAGAAGCTGGACCTCAACTACCAGATGCGGATCTCCGAGCCACCGCTCCACGGGCCCTCGGAGTTCGGCATGCCCGGCTTGTTCGCGCACAACTACAGCGACGAGAACCACCGCCGCTACTACCAGCGCTGGGCCGAGGTGATGCAGGCCAAGGACTGGGGCGAGATGGCTCCCAGCGGGGCCGCCGCCGCGAAGGACGACTGGATGACCAACGGGAACGGGAGATAGGGGGGCGCGCCGTGGCTGACCTGTTTTCGCATGAGGAAATGGTGCTGCGCCTCGAGATAGAGGACTTCTTCTACATGGAGGCCGACCTGCTGGACGAGCACCGCTACGAGGAGTGGCTCGACCTGTTCACGGAGGACGCCCGCTACCACGCGCCGATGAAGCGGAACGTCTCATCGAAGGAGATGGACAAGGAGATGACGCGCGAGTCGGTCGAGATGTCCTGGTTCGACGAGGGCAAGGACACGCTCACGAAGCGCGTCGCGCAGATCCGCACCGGCGTCCACTGGGCGGAGGAGCCGCTCTCGCGCGTCACCCACTTTGTCTCGAACGTGCGCCTGCTGGACTCCGGCTCCGGCAAGGTCGGCGCCGGCGAGATACGGGTCAAGTCTCGCTTCCTGGTGCACCGCAACCGGCTGGAGGACGAGGACAACACCTGGATCGGCAACCGGATAGACACCCTGCGCAGGGTGGACGGGGGAGTGGAAGATATCGCGCAGGGAGATATACTTGGACCAGAACGTGCTGCTCTCCAAGAACCTCACGAACTTCTTCTGATCGGCATGCGCAAGTGAGCCGCGTCAGCCCACGTATGAAGCGCGCATGCGCGCTTCCGTGTTGAGAGCGAGCGTGAGGTCGACGGCCCTCCTGGCCTGCCTGGCAACCGTCGCCGCGCTGTCGGCGTGTTCCTCCCAACCCACGCCCACGACTCAGCCCACCCCAACGCCGCAGCCCCTCGCGACTCCATCCGCGACTCCACCCGCGGCACCTGCCCCGTCGCCGGGACCCACCGCCACCCCAGCGCCTGCGCTCACGCCCATGCCGACGCCTGCACCGGAAACGAGTGCGGCCTCGACCCCAACCCTCGCGCCCGCGCCGACCGTGGAAGCGCCCGTTGGCGGCGGCCCGTCCGGCGCAAGCCTCGTGATGCTGGCGGACCCGCTCGACGAGCCGGAGTTCTACTGCGTCGACGTCGCGGGCTTCGGGGCCAGTCTGAACGTGAACTCCCCACTGCAGGCGCACACCTGTAAGCCCGGAGCGGACGACGAGTTGTTCGCGTTCAACCGGCCCGCCGACGGGCAGCTCTACCTGGTCGAGCACGACCGCTGCATCGAGGCGGACGGGGCGAGTCTCTACGTCAGGCCGTGCTCGGAGTCGCCGCTGCAGCGGTTCGCGTACGGCGGCGACGGCACACTGAGGATCGACGAAGGAGACCGGTGCATAGCTGTCGCGGGCGGCGACGGCGAACCGGCGGGCGGGCGCAGCCACCTCAGGCGCGACCTCCTTCTCCGACCTTGCTCTGAGGTTGAGCCTGCGCTGTCGAGGTGGGCCTTTCCGGGGCCGAGCCCCAACAGGTGATACGGCAGGAAGGACCGGCCGCCCGCATGACGCGGTGAGTGGATATACTCGCGCAATCTTCCGGGCGCGCCCGTCCCGAATGGGAGGACAAGATGCCGCTGGCAGTGCTCGCTATGGCCTTCACGACGTTTCTCGTCGTGGCAACATTATCGCAACCAAGATCGTTTCGCTGGGCGGTTGGGAGGTCTCGGTCAGCTTCATCGCGTACCCGCTGACGTTCCTCGTCACCGACACCATCTCCGAGGTGTACGGCAGACGCACCGTCGCCATCGTCGTCTGGACGGGGTTCGCGCTGAGCCTGCTGGTCGTGCTGCTCACCTACGTCGGCGGCATCCTTCCCGGCGCTGCGTGGTGGGAGGGGCAGGGGGCGTACGACGACATACTCGGCTCGGTGCCCCGCATCGTGCTGGCGTCCATGGTCGCCTACCTGGTCTCCCAGAACAACGACGTCGTCCTCTTCCACATCCTCAAGAAGGTGACGAAGGACAAGCACCTCTGGCTGCGGAACAACGGCTCCACGATGGTCTCGCAGGCGCTGGACTCGGCGATCTTTGTCTCCATCGCATTCGCGGGAAACGTGCCGGGCGGCGTGCTGTGGGAGCTCATCTACGTGCAGTACGTGATCAAGCTGGGCATCGCGGTGGTGGACACGCCGCTGGTCTACGGGCTGGTCGGTCTCGTGCGGCGCATCGAGGGCAAGGAGGCGGCCGCGGCGTAAGGTCCCGTCGTTCCTGCGGAGGCAGGAACCTCGTCCCTGTGAGGGAACCTCCGCGCTCGCCTCCCCATGGCTGCGAGATTCCCGCCTCCGCGGGAATGACAAGTAAGAAGCCTTGGTGAACGGTGCTACGCGGCCTGAGAGATTCCTCGGCTTCGCTCGGAATGACAAGTAAGGGAACCCTGCAGCTTGCTCCCTCTCCCGATGGCGTGAGAGGGCTGGCGAGGGCGGATGGGACGCGGGGCGTCGCCGCCCCTGCCTACGCCTCCCCCAGCTGCACGCTGGCCTCTATCGACACCAGCCCGCCTTCGCCGGGCGGCTCGAACGAGCCGATGCTGGGGCGGGCGTCGTTGTAGTCGCGCCCGACGGCGAACGGGAGCAGTTCCGTGGGGTCCGGGAGCATGTGGCCTCTCGTGGGATCGGCGGCCAGCCAGCCGTGGTCCGGGTGGAGGAACTCGATCCACGCATGCGTCTCGCCCACCTGGGAGACGAGCAGGCCTGAGACATAGCGCGCGGGGATGCCGAGGGCGCGCAGCAGCCCGATGGCGGCGTGAGCGTAGTCCTGGCAGACGCCGTGCCCCCGCGCGATGGCCTCCTCAGCGGTGGTGAACACGGAGGTGTAGCCGCGCTCGTAGACGATGCGGCGCTGCAGCCAGCCCGTGACGGCTTCCACAGTCTGCAGCAGCGACACGGCGCCGCCCGCCGCCTGCCTCGCCTGCGGGGCGAGCGCGGCGGGGTCCACGAGCGCCGTATCCCCGAGGTAGACGTCGCCGGGGAGCAGCCGCTGGTGGTAGACCTCCATGCGGAGGTCGCTCGCCGACTGCGGCCCGGTGCGGATGGCCGCCGAGCCGTGCGCTTCCACCTCCATCTCGCGGTGGGGCTGCGTCACGACCGAGCGGATGACGCGGTTGCCGAACGCATCGTGGTGCTCGGCCTGCTCGCCCGGCGGCGAGATGCGGACCTCGCACGCGGCGTTGTACTGCGCGCCGTCCTCTCGGGGAATGATCCGCAAGACGTTCTCGTTGCGGGTGACCTCGTGGCCGTAGGCGTAGCGCGCCCGGTAGGAGTAGCGGGCGGTGATGGCGGCGCCGGGGCCGGTGTTGTGGAGTGCGTCGGCTTGCATGGGGCTCCGGTAGAGACCTACGTGGAGGCCGTCGCCGCGGGCTGTATGGCCGGCTTCTCCCTGGAGCCCTGCCAGTTGTAGAGGCGGATGGCGTTCTCCCTGTAGATCTTGCGGAGCACGCGCTCCGGCAGGTCGGTTCGGGCGAGCGCCTCGTCCAGCTCCTCGGCGACCCTCTCCCTCGTCTCGTGCGGGTAATCGGTGGCGTAGATGATGGCGTCCTCGCCGAGGCGGTCCACGGCGTAAGGGAGTCCGGGGTCGGCGCCCTCCACGCTCACGAGCACGCGCCCGCTGCGCATCAGGTCTGCGGAGTCGGTGGGGCCGCGCCGCCGCTTGCCGGACATGCGGTCCATCATGTAGGGCATCCAGACGGTGTTCGCCTCCAGGTAGGCGACGCGGAGGTCCGGGAACTCGTCGAACACGCCCTCCAGGAACATGCTGGCAAGCTGGATCATGACGGCGAGCGGGTGTTCCAGGACATTGGCGAAGGTGACGTTGCGGTTGAAGTCGAAGCCGAGGCCGACCGACGGCGCGCCGTGGACGGCGAGGGGCACGTCCAGCCGCTGGGACTCGTCGTAGAGGGGCCAGAATATCGCGTCGCCCAGGGGGTTGCGGACACCCATGTTGGCGCTGTTGGCCGGGAGCATGCCGCCGACCATGCCGAGCTCGGTCACTGCGCGGCGCAGCTCCTTCACCGCGGCGTCCACATCCTGCAGCGGCAGCAGCGCGACGCCCACGAGGCGGGGGTCGACCTGCCGGTACGTGGCGTCGAGCCAGTTATTGTAGCCGCGGCAGACGGCTGTCGCCCAGTCCGGGTCCTGGATCATGCCGACGCTCAGCCCGGCGGTGGGGTAGAGGACGGCGTAGTCGAGGCCGACCTCGTCGAGGAGGCGCTGCCAGGCGTGGACATCGATAACGCCCTCCCTGCGCTTCTCCCTGCCTGCCAATGCGCCGGTCGCGCCGCGCTGGAAGCCGTCCAGCGAGGGGAAGAACGAGTAGTTTAGCGTGACCTCGGACGAGCCGTAGGGCTCGTCGAGGTGCTTCCATATCTCGGCGTCACGCTCGCGGACGTGGCCGTCGCCGTCTATGGCGCGGAAGGACGTGCGGTCCATGGTCTGACCTCCTCAACCCCCGGCGGCCACGATGGCTGCGCCGAGTTTCGCGATGGATTCCTCCGAGAGGCATTGGAAGATGAATGCGCCGGCCGGGTTGTCGGCCATGCTCATCGTGATGGTCAACTCGAGGGCCACGTTATACATGGCTTCGCCTGCCGCCTCCTTGATGCAATCCGTCTCGGCCTCACTCATCAAGGCGAAGAGGTCGCGTCCGAGGATGCCGCCTCCGGCGGCGGCAGGGGCGGGGGTGGGAGTGGGCGGAACGGGCGTGGGCGTGGCGGTCGGAGTGGGTGTGGGGGTGGGGACGGGCGTGGGGGTGGGCTCGGCGCACGCTACGGCGACACCCAGGAGCATGACGAGGACGAGCGGCAGAGCAAGGGATGCGCGCCATGCGGCGAGGGGTCCTGTGCCAACCGTGTTCGACAACACGTTCGTCCTCCTCCCGGCGGTCATGTCCGGAGGCGGCTATCGTACCCGCGCCGCGGGGAAACGGGCAACGGGAAACCCTCACCCCGGCCCTCTCCCAGAGGGAGAGGGGGAGGGCAAGGCGAGCCCCAGCCACGCTGATTCACCCCCATCCTATCCTTCCCCCATCAAGGGGGAAGGGATAACACGGCCCGAGAGATTCCTCGACTCCGCTGCGCTCCGCTCGGATTGACAGCACCGATGCCCCCACTGGTTCACCCCCATCCTATCCTTCCCCTATCGAGAGGGAAGGGATAACACGGCCCGAGAGATTCCTCGACTCCGCTGCGCTCCGCTCGGATTGACAGCACCGATGCCCCCACTGGTTCACCCCCATCCTATCCTTCCCCTATCGAGAGGGAAGGGATAACACGGCCCGAGAGATTCCTCGACTCCGCTGCGCTCCGCTCGGATTGACAGCACCGATGCCCCCACTGGTTCACCCCCATCCTATCCTTCCCCTATCGAGAGGGAAGGGATAACACGGCCCGAGAGATTCCTCGACTCCGCTGCGCTCCGCTCGGATCGAGAGCACCGATGCCCCCACTGGTTCACCCCCATCCTATCCTTCCCCCATCGAGGGGGAAGGGATCAGTCCCCGGTGAAGCCGCTACGGTCGGGTCGCTGGAAGAGGGGACGGCGTGCGGGGCAGTGGCAGGTCTGGCCCATCTTCATGAGGTCGCCTTCCGCGTAGGCGTGGGCGATGGCCTGGACGATGCGGGCCTCGTCCGGGATGCGACCGGTCTTGAAGCACTGGCGGAGGTAGGCGTTGACGGGGGCAGGGCTGAGGACGGGGACGCGCGCAGCGCCTGCGGCCTCGAATAGCTCCGCGATGTCCGGCGGGTAGCCGCCGCGCTCGACGGCGTCCATCCAGCGGTCGACGTAGTCCTCGGCGATGGGTTTGAGTTTGGCCTGCGCCACGAGGCAGGTGTAGTAGCGTTCGACGGCCCTCAGGGGGGATCTCATCGCTGATCCCTCATCATCCTCTGAGCGTTCTCGACGACCTCGATCCTGTTCCGAATCTCCTTCTGCTCCTTTGCGGAGAGCGAGATGGAGAGCGCGACCTTCAGGGCACGGACCCGTACGTTGGGGTCCGGGTCGTCGAGCAGTTGATCGAGGCGGATAACGCTCTTGAGGGTGAGTCCTTCCACTACGTTGAAGGCGAAGTCGGAGATGTTACGCCTGATGCGCTCAAGTTCCGCTCGGAAGGCGGGGTCGTTCATCCACCGCGTTAGTGTGCTCCTTGCGATTTGCGCCGCGCTCGCTCCTTGTGCCAGCGTCGACTCTGACGCGATATAGGGGAGCGCCACCGCCTGCCGGTGACTGAGACCGCTGTCCTTCCTCACAACTCCGCTGAGTGTCTTCTGCATCTGCCATCCCTCCTCTGTGGTTCAGTCCCGCGCGAGCCGATGCCTTGGCGTGCTGGGCTGTCCTGAACAGAGTAGGAGGGGGAGGCTCGTTCGCGCAACGGGCAGATGTCACAAGAATGACGGAAGGGGGGAGGGGCGAAGGGAGAGCTGATGCTATCCTGTACGTGAGCAGACGGGGCTGGACGCGACGCGACGTTCCCACCGCCGGAGGCAGGTATGACAACGGAGGCGAACATCTCAACCATGGTTGACCGGATCGTTGGACGGTTCCAGCCGTCCCGCGTCTTGCTCTTCGGTTCACATGCCCGGGGCGACGCCAGCGAGTGGAGCGACGTAGACCTGCTCGTGGTCATGCGCGGCGTGCAGGACAAGCGCGCGGCTGCGATCGAGATACGACGGTCACTCGGCGATATGTCTGCGAGCAAGGATATCGTTGTGACCACGCCCGACGAGATCGCCAGCCGTGGTGACATGGCCGGGACTGTTCTCCACGCGGCACTTTGCGAGGGAAGGGTCGTGTATGAACGACCCTGATCCGGTCGTATCCGAGGTGCTTCGCTGTCGTGGCGTAGGAATTCAGGCGCCGTGGAGTCGCGAAGCATGGAAACCTCCCTTGTTAGGGCTCGGTTGCGGTATTGTGTCGTTTGACGTATTCAGCAAGTAGTAGGCGAAACTGTGGGGGGAAGTCCTCCTTGCGCCCCTGTTCTTCTATTTGGGCGTGCGCATAGCTCCAGGGTTGCCATGGTTCGAAGACATAATCAGTTTCGATCCGGCGCACTACTTCCACAGACAGCTCAGCTTGACGGGCCATTTGAATAATGTCCTCAACTAAGTATGAGACGTGGCGACAGCCTACGAATGGCCCGATGCGCAGGTCGTTCATAGATGCGCCGTTTGCTGCAAGTTTCCCTTCACGCCAAACAGATAGGTCAACCCTCTTGAAGGCCGTTGTCTTAGGTCTGTTCTCCTCGTCACTCCATTTGTCCTTCAAGACAAAGTAGGACACCGTTTCGTGGCTTGCCACCGTCATTAGTGTTGTCGGAGTATCTGCACAAACTGGTCGATTGTGACCGTGTCCGGCAGGTCTTGAACTAGGTTGCCGGTCTCATCGACTGCGTACACGGTGATTATTCCGCTAATCTCTAGTTCAGCAAGGAACAACCAACCATCTTTCGACCGGCACTCCAAAGATAGCACGCCGCCGTCCACATCAACCTCACAGTTACGCGCCACTTGGGGGACATCAGTCATCAAGCGCTGCGCTATAGCGACGACCTTGGGCGACGGCATCTCTCCTTCGGTCCCTGTCCGAAAGGCCCCAAGAGCCTTGCCGAAAGGAGCAGCGAGAAGTGCCGCTGTTGTGTACCGGGCCTCTGGAGACATAATCCCCGATTCCGTAAACAGTGTGTGGGAAAGACCTGCTCGAAGATTCTCAAAACTGGTAGAGAGTAACGCATTTGCATTGATGAATGGGTTGCTCTGTGGGGAGCGATTCCCAGGCATGTTCCAGGCATCATGAACCAGTGTGTCCATCTTCTCTCGTGCCAGCACGTCAAAATGATGCTGCCAGCCGGTTACACCCTCTTGAGGGACTCTTGTAGTCTGCATCTCATGCACAATCACGCGAGGCACTCCGAAATTGCTCGGTTGCAATGCCCAGATAGTTCCCTGCGATTCGTCCTCTTGATGTTGATGCATCAAGTAGTTCCGCCATCGGTAATGATGACCCTGGGCGTCGATGTTCTGAGCAAGACGTGTAACGGATTCCTGCGTGGATTGTGAGGCGGTGGCGGTGACTGGCATGACTACAGCCTCCCATCTAGTACGGTCATAAACCGATTCGCTTGTTCCCAGCAGTGAAGGAACGATTGTTCTATCTCATCCCGATCGGATGTTAACGGCGATTCCAATTCCATACTTACACTCAGGTATATCTTCGCCTGAACATCAAAAGCTCTCGGTTCCACGGTGATGTTCCAGCGCTTCCCAGTTGATTCAGTGAAAGAGACATTCGCAGTACCTCCAGTAATGACCCATCCAAGTCTCGCTGATAGTGTAGAATCAAACAACCGTCGGGCCAAGTAAGTGAACGAAGGGAGTTCGGAGTCTTGGCTAAACACTGCGTCTACGTTATAGCCATAAGCTAACCCCGAGTCTTTGAGTGGTTCGGCTGTCTTCTCGATCGCCAAAGCAATAACTTGGGCAAGACGCCCAAAGTCTGCTACCTCGGGATAGTTGTATTGAATGACCGTGCGGCGAGGGGATGTCTCCAGGACGATGCGCTCTCTGTCTAGGGCCAACACCAGAACGGGCTCCTGCGTGGCAGGACGTATCACTACTTCCGTTCCTGCCTCAAGCTGAAACGCTTGTACCTCTTCCTCGGTCGTGAGTAGTCTTTGGCCAACCAAAATCAGGTTTGCCTTCAAGATGTCCTGCAATTCAACAGCCATAGCGCGGGGTGACTCCTCTCAACCTGTACCCCTCATCACGGGGGAGCCACTCTGATAACAGGTTATCCGGCGGCGTGTCAAGAGTCAAAGCCTGCTGTTTCTTTTAGTTTGACACCGTAACGCGCTGCAAGCCGACGCGGAATAGGAGAAACGCTACGAGAAACGAGAAACAAAGACCTTCCATGTCACCCGTTGCATGTAGCATTTTACCGTTGCCCTTGAGACTCGCCCCATAGTCTAGGCCCCCGCTGCCGCGATGGGGGTGTCGTAGTCGACGCCGCGGGAGCGGAACCAGATGTGGATGCCCGTCCAGAAGCGCTCCGGGTCCATCTCGATGATCTCGCCGGTCTCGGTCCGGGAGATGACGAGCGCGCCCCACGGCTCCGGGCGGCGCTTCTCGCCCTCGATGGCGTGGTCGCTGCGCCAGGAGCGGAGGCCGCTCATGGTCGTGAGGAAGTCGTTGAGGATGGCAGGGGCGGCGGTCATTGCCTCCCGCACGGAGCCGTCCTCGTTGAGCACGAGGACGACGTCGAACTCGCCGAAGGAGCGCCATTCCGCGGTGAGTGCCATGGGCCTAGCTTCCTAGAACAGCGTGCTAATGACCTTGGAGAGGAGGACGTTCTGGTCCAGGAGGATGAGGCGGCGGGCGATCTTCCAGCCGGTGTCCGGGTCGCGGCGGAGCACGTCGTGGCGCGTGCCGACGAAGACGTTGACCTCGTCGTGCAGGCGGTTGGACCAGACGAAGAAGTTGCTGCGGACGGGCACCTCGTCGCCCTGCAGTTCGCCGACCTGGATGTTGCTGATGACGTGTCGGACGCGGGAGGACGGCTCCTCGGCCCAGTGGAGGCCGGTGTTGATCTGGCGGACGCGGCCCGCGAGCGTGCGCTTGCCCTCGTCGAACCACGAAATCTCGGTTTCGGGGTCGGAGTTCTCGCGGTGCTGCTGGCCGAACTTGACGTTGCGGCGGACGGGCATGTGGTAGTGGATGTCCTCGGCGACGAGCTCGATCCAGTCGTTGAAGCGGCGGTCGTCGAGGAGCTCGGCCTCGCGGTAGAGGAAGCGCTCGATCTCGCGCTCGAAGAGGAGGCGTTCGAGGGTCTGCTCCGGCGTCGTGATGGTGACGGGGCGGGCGAGGCCGGCGGAGCGCTCAGGGCCGGTGTCAACCGGGGCGAACGGTGTCACGTCCGCGCTCTCGAGCAGGCCGACGACGTCGGTGGCGAAGACCATCTCCTCGTTGCCGACGAGGGCGGGGTTCGTGGCCGATTCGACGAAGCGGGCGCGTACCCAGCCGCCGTCGCGCGGGTTCGCGGTGACCTGGGCGACGGAGCCGTCGCGCAGCTTCATCTGCTGCCCCACCGGGAGGTTGGTGAGGATGACGGTATTGTTGACGTTGATGAGCTCGTCGGCCTTCTGGTCCGGGCGCCCGGTTGTCATGGCGTTCCTCCTGTCAGGGTCAGGACGTAATCTCGATGCCGCCGAAGAGGCACGAGCCGGTGACGGTGAGCGTGGCTTTCGGCTCCGCGGGATCGGGGCGCTTCTTCTCGACGCCGCCGAATGTCGAATCGGCGCGGACGTTGACGGCCCAGTCGGGCGGCACCTGGAGCTTGACGCCGCCGAACACCGCGTTGACGTTGACGGTGGCCGCATCGCCGTCGATGGCCGCGCCGCGCAGGTCTATCTCCGCGCCGCCGAACGTGACGGAGACGTTGCCGCCGTTGAAGCGCCGGCTGTCGATACGCTGGTTGCTGCCCGAGAAGAGGGCGGAGACGTTGAGGTCGTCGCCGGCTGCGGGCGCGTCGCCCGCGGCGTTACGTGACCGGGACTGGCCGCGGAGGATGGCCACGCCGATGGCGATCAGCGCGACCGGCCAGAGCACCCAGAAGTTGACGTTCCATACGTCCAGGTTATTCAGCAGGAACACGACGCCGACGGCGATGACGATGAGGCCGCCCGTCCTGCTGCCCTTCGAGATGCTGCCGACGCCGGCGAGGACGAGGACGAGCGGCCACCAGTCGCCGAACGAGAACTCGAAGCCGGTCACGAGCGGCAGCAGGAACAGGACGCCCAGCACGATGAAGGCGACTCCGACGAACCTGTTGTTGGACATAGACGAGGTCACGCTGTCTCCCGGCGCTGCTTCGGCTCAGCGCTCCGTGTTCTTCTTGGGGTGGACGGGGTAGATGTCGTCCCAGCTGCCGGCTTCCATGAACTCGATCCAGCGGCGGAGCCGCGCGCGCTGGTTCGCCTCGGCGATGCGGTAGTTGAACGTCATGCCGGGGAAGCGGTCGTCCGGGAAGTCGTGGCCGAGGCCCATCTGGAAGTTGTAGGGGAGGCGCTGGGCGATGGTGCCGAGGCTTGCGGGGAAAGCGTAGTTCCAGTTCTCCATGTCGTCGGACTCGGTGAGGCCGGTGGGGCCGCCGTAGCGCATCATGTAGCGGCGCTGCGCGTCCTTGACGATCTTGGGCGCGTCCCTGTCGACGGGGTACTGCCGCCAGGACTCGGTGACGCCGACGCCGTGCGGGTGCCAGATGAGGATGCGGTGCGGCTGGATGTTGACGTTCGGCCAGACGAGGGCGGTGCCGCCGTTGCCGGCGTGCATGTAGGTGTCCTTGTAGCGGGCCTGCTTCTTCTCCCGCTGCTCGCGGTAGTAGGCGTCCACCTCGGGCGGCTCGGTCTGCCAGGTGTCCATGTACTCCGCGGTGCCGGGTTGCTCGAACATGTAGTTGTGGCCGCCGTGGCCGAGCTCCGGCAACTGCATCTCGTAGGAGGTGGAAGGGAAGGGGGCCCGCATGCCGCTGCGGCTGCCGCCCTGCAGGTCGCCCTGCGGCCCGATGGCGGCGACGTTCACGGAGCGGTGCGTCATGGCGCCGTGGGCGCTGTCGCCGTCGAACGAGAAGCCGGGGAACTTCCAGTTGGTGGGGATGCGCCACTTGGTGGCGGGGTTGAAGAGCTCGACGCCGTTGTCCTCGCCGCCGGAGCTCTCGAAGCACCACTTGATGGTAGTGGCATAGATGCCGAGGTAGTCCTCGAACGAGGGGGCGTTGCGGTCCCACGTCGCCCAGAGCGAGCCGTAGTAGTTGGAGAGCTGGGCGACCTCGTGCAGTCCCCACGTGCCCTTGTCCAGCTCCTCGTGGTAGGCCTGCTTGTGGTGCGGGACACCGACGAGCCTGCCGTCGGTGTCGTAGGACCAGCCGTGGAAGGGGCAGGTGAAGACGAGCGTGTTGCCGTCGTCGTAGCGGCAGACCCTCATACCGCGGTGGCGGCAGGTGTTGAGGAACGCGTGGACCACGTTCTTCCTGTCGCGCGTGATGAGGATCTCCTCCTCGCCCATGCGGGAGACGACGAAGTCGCCGGGGTTGGGGACCTGGCTCTCGTGGCCGAGGAAGAGCCACGCGCGGGCGAATATCTGCTCCAGCTCCTGCTGGTAGATGCCCTCGTTGACGTAGATCTCCCTGGCGATGAGCCCCTCGTCGAGGTTCACCAGGCTGCGAAGCGACCGGTCGCCGCGTGAACTGATGATCGAGACCATTGCAGTCCTCCTGTTTCGCGCTCGTTACTTACGAGAACGCTCCCGTAGCAGGGACAGCTGGCGTTTTCCTACAGTCACTGCGGATTGTCAACCAACCGGCAGGCGCGCGCAAGTTGCCTGGGCGCCGTTCGTGGTGAGCCTGTCGAACCACCGCGCCCCGCCAACCCTCACCCCAACCCTCTCCCGCCATCGGGAGAGGGAATCAGACACCCCCACACCGCGGCCTGCGCCTCCGCAGGGCCGCTCACCCTGGCCCTCTCCCCTTGTAAGGGACCCTTGCGTGACCCATCGCATGCCCCGCGCCCCGCCAACCCTCACCCCAACCCTCTCCCGCCATCGGGAGAGGGAGAAGGCACTCCGCACCCCCTGCCCAGGAGGTACACCGCAGCCCCGCCCCGGAGTACCCTCACCCTAGCCCTCTCCCCTTGTAGGGAGAGGGGATAAGGCGCGGCCCATGCCAGGACTCACCCCCATCCTGACCTTCCCCCATCGAGGGGGAAGGGAACCAAACGCAGGTCCTGGCCCGGATTGACGGCGAACGCGGGCCGGGAGGATAGTGCGCGCAAGGATGCGGCGCGCAGGGTGTGCGCGCGGAAGAGTGCGCGCGGGCAAAGCCGCGGGAGGAAACCGATGGCGGATGCGTGGTACATATCGTCGGACTCGCACATGAGCGAGCCGTTGGACCTCTGGGAGACGCGGATGGACGCGAAGTTCCGGGACCGCGCGCCGCACGTGGAGGACGAGTACAACGGCGTGCCGGGGGCATGGTGGGTCTACGAGGGCTACCAGCCGCACGACCTCGCCGTCGGGGTGGCGGCGGGGCAGAGCCGCAGCGACGAGGAGAAGGTCGAGTTCATGAAGACCGGCGGATACGCCGACGCCCGCCCCGGCGGGTGGGACCCGGCGGAGCGGCTGAAGGACATGGCCGTCGACGGCGTGGCCGCCGAGGTCCTGTACACAACGCTCGGCTTCCGGCTCTTCTGGCTGCAGGACGCGGCGCTGCAGCGCGAGTGCTTCCGTGTCTACAACGACTGGCTGGCCGAGTACTGCAGCTACGCGCCCGACCGGCTGAAGGGGCTGGCGCTGATATCGCTGTACGACCCCAACCTCGCCGCGGAGGAGCTCGAACGCTGCGCGAAGATGGGCCTGAGCGGCGCGATGATCTGGGCCTCGCCGCCCGAAGACCAGCCGTACCACCTGGACATGTACGACGTCTTCTGGGGCCGGGCGCAGGAGCTGGGGATGCCCCTCAGCCTCCACCCGCCGACAGGCATGGAGCGTCCCAGGTACGAGTTCGGGCGGGAGAACCGGGTGCTGCGGCCGATCATCGCGGCGCACGAGGTGCAGAAATCGCTCGCGGTCATCATCGCCTCCGGGGTGCTGGAGCGACACCCCACGCTCAACGTCATCTCCGCCGAGTACGGCGTCGGCTGGGTGCCCTTCTGGCTCGGCCGGGTGGACGGCACGGTGGGGCGTGGCTCGAGCAGGCGGGGCGGCTTCTCCACGCCTCTCAGCATGAAGCCGACGGAGTACTTCGCCCGGCAGGTGTACGTCACCTACATCGACGACGAGGTGGGGATCCAGTACCGGAGAGACATCGGCGTGAACCGTGTGATGTGGTCGTCGGACTACCCGCACGCGGCGTCGACGTGGCCGAAGTCCCGCGAATTCATCGAGCGCGATTTCGCCGGTCCCGATGCACAGGAGGACATGCGGAAGATCGTGCACGACAACTGCGTCGCGCTCTACGGCTTCCCGAGCTACCTGCCGACGTAGGGCGTATCTGTCGACGATTGTAGTGCCCAGCACGAACAGAACCAGGATCACTCTGACAGCTGCCATCTGCCTAGTCGTTGCCGGAGCGGCAGCAGGGGTCATTGGCTACGCGTCCCACGACGCTTCAGGCGCGATATGCGACCCTACCGAGAGGAGCTTAGACGCCACCTGGGTGGTCGATAACGTCATCCCCTCCGACAACCCCGATGTGATCTGGAAGTACCAGTTCGAGGGAACCGACTTCTTCGGTGAGGCCACGGTGGATGGATTGCTGTTCCAGGAGATCGGCAAGGACGGTGTCCTTTACGACCGCCGCGGCGACACCTGGTCCACCGAGGATGCGCCTTACAGCGAACATGATGGCTTCTGCGGGCCCACCGAAGATGAAAACGCGGCTCGCAGCCCAAGCGTCGACCCGGTCTACACAAAGGGTGACGCCCGATACAGGCTAGCCGGCACCGAGATTCTGGACGGGGAGACTATCCGGCGCTTCGAGCGGTTGCTGGACCTTGGTGAGAGGAGCACCAGGGACGACCCCGATGTCGTCGAGGTCATCTCGTACATCGATGAGACGTTATACGTCAACGAGACAGGGCACGTCGTGAGGGTCGATGTGGTGCTGACGGTCCACTCGGACGGGGCGGTGATCCAGGAGACCAACTACGAGATGCGGTTCTCAGGCTACGGTGAAACCAATGTCATCACAGCACCGGTGCTGCCCACGCATACGCCTCCAACCTCGAACTGAAACGCCGCCCGCTGCTACTCGAACAGCAGGCGGTTGCGGTGGAGGAGGCCGGTGAAGCGCGGGCCGTGGCGCCGGACCGCGGCGTCGCGGATAAGCGCAGCGGCTTCGCGGGCGTCGTCGGTGACGGTGACGGCGGCGAAGTCCCCGGGGTCGATCATCCCCTGGGCGACGAGCGTGGTCTCCATGAAATCGAGCATGGGCCTCCAGAAGTCTGCGCCAATGAGGACGATGGGGAAGTCCTCGATCTTGCCGGTCTGCACGAGCGTTGCGGTCTCGAATACCTCGTCGAGCGTGCCGTAGCCGCCGGGCATGACGATGAAGCCGTAGGAGTACTTGACGAGCATGACCTTGCGGACGAAGAAGTAGTTGAACTCCTTGCACGTGTCCAGGTACGGGTTGGCGTCCTCTTCCATGTCGATGCGGATGGTGCAGCCGACCGTGCGCCCGCCGGCTTCCTTGGCGCCCCGGCTCGCTGCCTCCATGATGCCGGGCCCGCCGCCGGTCATGACGGTGAACCCTGCCTCGGCGAGCGCGCCGCCCACCTCCATGCCGAGGCGGTAGAACGGGCTGTCCTCGGTCGTACGGGCGGAGCCGAACACGGTGACGCAGGGGCCGACGAAGTGGAGCGCGCGGAAGCCGCCGATCATTTCGCGGAAGACCCTGGCGGCTTGCAGAAACTCGCGCCTGCGGCGGTCCGGTCCTCGCAGGAATCGGGCGACGTCCTCCGCCGTTCCGTTCCCGGGCCCGATGCGTTTGCCGAGTATCTTCACGATAGCCGCCTGCGGGCGTGCGCGCCCTGCATACCATAGCGGACACGCGGGGAGAGCGTCCCGCCGTTCGACGGGGTATGATTGGCGCATCCTCCGCCCGGCGGCGCGTCCGAGGCGGCATCAGAGGAGTGAGAGATGACAGAACTGGAAGGCAAGGTAGTGGCGATAACGGGCGCGGCGCGAGGCATGGGCCGCGCGTTCACCCAGCAGTTCCTGGCGGAAGGAGCGAAGGTTGTGGCGATGGACCTGTCGTGGGAGCCCACGGGCTACTCCAGCGACAAGGACGCCGAGTACGTGAACAGCCTGCGCGCCCGCCCCGACGACGTGATCGTGGCGACGGCGGACGTCGCAAACGGCGCGCAGATAGACGCGGCGTACGAGGAGACGATGGCGAAGTGGGGGACGTGCGACGTGGTCATCAACGACGCGGCGATGCGGCAGCGCATCCTCTACCCGCCGACGGGGCGCATCACGACGCTGGAGACGAGCGACGAGGACTGGGAGCGGGCGTTCGCGGTCAACGTGTTCGGCGCGCTCAAGGTCACGCGGCGGTTCATCCAGCCGATGGTCCAGCAGCGCTCCGGCAGCATTATCTCCATCATAAGCAGCGGCGCGCTGCACCACTCGTACGGCGGCGCGTACAAGGCGCTCCGTCCGAACAGCCGCGAGATGCCGTACCAGTCGACGAAGAGCGCGCTGCTCACGATGATGTTCTACCTGGCGGACGAGATACGCTCCGACAACGTCGCGGTGAACGTGATGATCCCCGGCCACACGCGCACGACGGGCTTCGACGAGCAGAACATCGCGCGCAGGGAGCTCGGCATGGGGAACCGGAACGCCCCGCTGCCGCTGCGGGCCGACCACATGGTGCCGCTGGCCCTCTTCCTCGCGAAGCAGGACGCTGCGACCGAGGTGACGGGCAAGTGCTTCGACGTGGTCACGTGGAACATCGAGCACGGCCTCGGCGGTCAGATCGCATGGGAAGACCCGGAAGGCACCGCCGTCTCCGAGAGTGCGGAGCTCGCAGCAGGGGCGCGGTCCAAGGTGTAGGGCAATCGTGTAGGTTAGCAGAGATGGAACGCCCTCTCTCTCATGGGGGAGGGCGTTCCGATTTACCCCCACGTTCCCTGCAAGGAGAAGCCCGTGACCCGTATTCCAGGCGGCGCCCGTCCAGACTGGGTGTCGGACGAGATGTACCCGTTCGAGAGCCGGTTCTTCACAACAGAGGACGGCCACCAGATGCACTATATCGATGAAGGCGCGGGTCCTCCGGTCGTCTTCGTGCACGGCAACCCGTCGTGGTCGTTCGAGTTCCGCCACCTCATCAGCGGGCTCCGCTCCGAGTTCCGTTGCATCGCGGCTGACCACATCGGATTCGGCCTGTCATCGCACAGCGAACGCCGTGCCGACCGCCATCCGGCGGCACACGCGGAGCGGCTCAACGCCCTGCTGGAGCACCTCGGCATCCGGGATGCCACGCTGTTCCTCACGGATTGGGGCGGGCCTATCGGCCTGGACTTCGCCCGCAGGCATCCGGAGCGGGTCAAGGGGCTCGTGCTCGCGAACACGTGGTGCTGGCCCGTCTCCGGCGACATCCACTTCATCCAGTTCAGTTGCCTGATGCGGAGCTGGCTCGGGCAGTTCCTCATCAAGCGGTTCAATGCCTTCGTGAACAAGGTCATGCCGATGGCTGTCGGCAACAAGGCTCTGCTAACACCGGATGTCATGCTCCACTACCGTAACCCCCTGCCGACCTGGGCTGCGCGTGCCGCGTGCGCTGCGCTGCCGGGCCACATCATCGGCGCGACCGATTGGATACGGTCGATCTGGGATGACCGCCAGACGTTCACCGGCAAGCCTGCTCTGCTCTTCTGGGGAGCGAAGGACATCGCCTTTCGGAAGAAGGAACTCGCACGATGGCAGTCAGAGTTGGCGGATGCTACGACGCACGAGTTCGACGACTGCGGCCATTTTCTCGCTGAGGAAGCGCCCGAACGGATACTCCCCGTGCTGCGGACGTTCCTGTCCAGAGAGTAGGCGTCCTTACCCGGCCTAAACCGAGAAGTCGAACGGGATCGAAGCGTCGGCGTTGAACTCGACGTTCGGGCCGTCGCCGAGACTGCCGGCGACAGCGTTGCCCATGAAGGCGTCGAGCGAGTCCCATGACTCGTTGCTCGCTGCCTCGTTGTAGTCGTTCGGGCGGGTGACGTTGAACCAGCCGTGCCCAACACCGCCGAAGACGCGGAGGCTCGCGCGTTTGCCCAGCGCCTCCAACTCGCCCCGGAAGCGCTTGATGTTCTCCACAGGCACGAGTTGGTCCCGCTCGCCGAAGCCCGCAAGGATCGGCGCGCTGACGCGGGGGATGACGTCGCCGATGGGCTCCTGCCCCTCATAGATGGGCTCGTAGTCGCGGGGGTAGATGCCGCCGTGGAAGAGCGCGGCGAGGGTGATGTCGCGTCCTGCGGCCGAGTAGACCAGGGGCGTGCGTCCGCTCAGGCAGAAGCCGACGAGGCCGACGTTGCTTCCGTCCACGAAGTCCAGTCCGCGCATGAACGCGATGGACTCGTCGATGTCGGTCACGGTCTGCTCGTCGGTGGGGTCGCAGCGGGCCTCGGAGCGTTCGAGGGGGCCGCGGTCGCCCTCGTAGCGATGGAAGAGGTCGGAGAGGCAGGCGACGTAGCCGTAGCTCGCCATGCGCCGCACGACGTTCCAACTCTGCTCCACCGGGCCGTAGCGCTCGTGGAGCATCACCATGAGGGGGCGCGGCTCCGTCGTGTCCGGTCGTGCGTACCAGAGGCGCATGCCGCTCTGCAGGACGTTTTCGGTTATCTCCATGCTGCTTGCTCCTGCGGGCCTTGAATCGAGTGCGACTATACGCCAGTATGCGCGTGCGGCGCACTGTGGGGTGGCGCACCTCACGGTGCGCAGGACTTGAGCGATGGCGTATGCTGCGCGTGCAGGATGATGTCCGAGCGCATAGTGCTGCGCTACGGCGTAACGGGAGGACGGCATGCTCTCTGCTGAGAACACAGACCTGCTGTGCCGCGTAGGGCGCGGCACGCCTATGGGCGAGCTGATGCGGCAGTACTGGCTGCCCGTCGGCTACTCGTGGGAGTACGAGCGGGAAGGACAGCCGCAGCGCGTGCGCGTGCTGGGCGAGGACCTCGTCGTGTGGCGCTCGCTGGACGGAACGCCCGCGTTTCTGCAGTCCAACTGCCCCCATCGGGGCACCGGTTTCTTCTACGGGCGAACCGAGGAGGAGGGCCTGCGCTGCGCCTACCATGGCTGGAAGTTCGACGCCGCGGGCCAGTGTGTGGACATGCCCAACGAGCCCGCCGAGAGCGCGTTCAAGCAGAAGGTGAAGATAACGGCGTACAAGGGCGTGGACTACGGCGGCATGACGTGGATCTACATGGGCCCTCTTCAGGACGACCCGCCCGGCATCCCGCAGTTCGAGTGGGGGCAGATACCGCCGGAGAACGTGAGCCACGCGCAGAAGATCGTCTACGAGTGCAACTGGATGCAGGCGCTCGAAGGCGAGTTGGACTCGACGCACGTCTACTTCCTGCACCGGCGGCTGAACATCGACGACTCGCCGCGCTACGGTCTCTACCACAACGACCAGCGCGCGAAGTTCCACATATCGGAGAAGGAGTACGGCTTCACCTACGGCGCGGAGCGCAACGAACTGGACGGCAACGTCTACTGGCGCACCACGCAGTTCCTCTTCCCCGTCTACGGCATGTTCCCTGCGCAGGACGGCGTCGTGCCGCTCTCGATATACCTGCCGGTGGACGACTATCACACCGTTCACATGGGGGTGTGGTGGAAGCCTGCGGGGGAGATGCCGGGCAGCGGCAAGCCGCACTCGGCGCTGCCGGAGGAGCCGGGCACGCTCGTACCGGGCGTCGGGCCGATGAAGCCGGAGCAGCACGGGCGCTTCTTCGCCAAGTGGTGGCCGCAGGCCGCGCCGGATAGCGACTTCCTGTTGGACCCGGCGGCGAAGCGCCGCAACGCGACGGGCATCCCCACCGTGCGGCTGCAGGACTCGGCAGTCATCCACAGCATGGGCGCGATCATGGACAGGACGCGCGAACACCTGGGGACGACGGACGTGAGCATCATCCGCGCGCGGCGCATGCTGCTGCGGGCGGCGACGCAACTGCGGGAGGACGGCACGCCTCCGCCGGCGTCCGAGCATCCGGAGTACTACAACGTGCGCTCCTGCGCGACGGTCCTGCCTCCGGGCGCGGACTGGGAGGCGGAGTTGGGCGACTGGCACAACTGCCGGACGACGGAGTTTCCCCGCAAACTTGCGGAAGTGAAACGCGCGTTCGAGGAGCGGACGCTCCCCAGCTCGCCGTCGTACCGGCGCTAGCGCCGCCTAGCGGCGCGTGTGCGGGCGGCTGTATGATGCGCCCCGAAACCGAGACGATGACCCAGGCGTGAGAAGGAGGAAACGATGCTGACCCAGGAAGCGAACGATCGCTACACCCGAGTCGGTCCCGGCACGCCCACCGGCGAACTGATGCGCCGCTACTGGCACCCCGTCGCCGCCGTCTCCCAGATGAACGACAAGTGGACGATGAAGGTGCGCCTCCTCGGCGAGGACCTCATCCTCTACAAGGACCGCTCCGGTACATTCGGCCTCATGGAGCCGCACTGCGCCCACCGCCGCATGAACATGATCTACGGCATACCGGAGGAGCACGGTCTGCGCTGCCCGTACCACGGTTGGCTGTACGACGAGACAGGCCAGTGCATCGAGCAGCCTTACGAGGAGACGGAGGACCCGGAGGCGCGGTTCAAGGACAAGATCCAGATGAAGGCGTATCCGGTTGAGCAGAAGGCCGGGCTGCTGTTCGCTTACCTCGGCCCCGCGCCCGCGCCGCTCGTTCCGAACTGGGACGTCTTCGCAGTGAACGATGTCATCAGGGATATCGGGCTGGCGGTGCTGCCGTGCAACTGGCTGCAGTGCCAGGAGAACTCGCTGGACCCGGTGCACCTGGAGTGGCTGCACGGCTACTGGTCCAACTTCATCTCCGAGATGCGGACCGAGCCGGAACGGCAGAGGACGATCCGTCACCACGAGAAGATCGCGTTCACGGAGTACGAGTACGGCATCTACAAGCGCCGTGTGATGGAAGGCGGCTCCGAGGAGGACACCTCCTGGCGCGAAGGCCATCCTATCATCTTCCCTTACTACCTGCGCCAGGGCGGAGACGGGTTTGATCGCGACAAGTGGGGGATGACCGGCCCGGCGGTGCAGATACGCGTGCCGATAGACGACACACACACCGCACACTGGTGGGTGATGTGCCACCCCACCGATGCGGACGCGCCGGAGCAGGCGCCGGAAGACGTCCCCTTCTTCGAGCCTCCCGTCATCCGATTGGACGAGAACGACCAGCCGCAGTACCTCATCCTGGACAGCAACTCCGCGCAGGACCTCGCTGCATGGGTGACGCAGGGCGGCATAGCCGACCGTACCGGCGAGCACCTGGGGCGCTCCGACAAGGGCATCATCATGTTCCGCCAGATGTTGGAGGACAACATCAAGATCGTCGAGGACGGCGGCGACCCGATGAACACGTTCCGGACGCCGGAGGAGGACAGGTACCATGGCATGGTGACCGAGTACCCGCGCGAGCTTGCCGCAAAGATCAACCCGAACGACGTCGGCGGCACCGGCATGGGCGGAAGCGTCTACGAGCGCCAGGGCATGGCGAGCAAGTACAGCCCCATCCTCAACCAGCGCGGTGTGGAGGGCGGCGCGGACGCTACCGAACGGCGCAAGCTGATCGGGCAGGGGTAACGGCGCGCCTCGGCCCGTCGACGATATCACTCACAGAGAGGCAGGGAGGTCTGCATGTATTCGTGTGTCCTGGTTCCGTTGGACGGGTCGGCTCTGGCAGCACAGGTGCTGCCGTACGCGGAGATGGTCGCCAGGTCTACCGGGGCAACCGTGCTGTTGCTGCGGGTGATGAACCCGTATCCGGGCGAGCTGGTGCGCGGGGGTATGAGGACGTACCGCGAGTCCCACGATGCCGGCGGCGAGCTGCCCTCCTCCGAGGAGTGGGAGGACCTGCTCGGCAGGATCAACAGCGACGCTGAGGCGTACCTCCAGGAGATGGCCGCGTCGATCAGGTCGGACGGTGTGGCGGTTGAGACCGCCGTGAAGGACGGCGACCCCGCGGACTGCATCCTGGAGGAGGCGGACAAGGACGCAGGCACGCTCATCGCGATGACTACCCACGGCCGCACAGGCGTCGGCCGGTGGCTGCTGGGCAGCGTGACAGACAAGATGGTGCGCAGCGGCAGGCACCCCATGCTCATCACGCGGGCGCAGGAAGGGGGCGCTCATCCGGTGAACCGGGTGGTGCTGACGCTGGACGGCTCCGAGCTGTCCGAGCAGGCGCTGCCGCATGCGGCGGCCATGGCGACTGCGCTGGGGGTGGGCATCACGGCGCTGCGTGCCGTGTCGCTGAACCCGTACGGCGAAGCGTTCACGGAGTATGCTCCCGTCCATACGAACCAGGACATGGCCGGAGAGATGGAGATCGAGGCGCAGGAATACGTTGCGGCCAAGGTCGCCGAACTGCAGTCGGCGGGTGTCGCGGACGTTACTGGGAGCGTCGTGACCGGGTATCCGGCCAGCGTGATACTCGACGAGGTGGGAGAGGCGGGCGACAAACTGGTAGCGATGGCGACGCATGGCCGCGCCGGCATGGCGCGCCTGCTGCTCGGCAGCGTTACGGACCGTGTCGTCCGTCATAGCGCGGGCCCTGTGTTCGTGGTCAGGCCGGAGTGAGCGAACCTGCCCTACGGGAGAGTGCATGGAGATAGGCATAGCGTTTCCCAAGGTGGTCCCCGCCAACAAGGGCGATCTCCTGATCGAATGGGCAGTCCGGGCGGATGAAGGGCCGTTCTCGTCGCTCGCGCACATAGACCGGCTGGTCTACGGCAACCACGATGTGCTGATCGCGATGGCCGTCGCGGCAGCCGTGACCAGGCGCATCCGGTTGATGCCGACGGTGCTGATCGCGCCGCTGCGCAACGCGGCCATCATGGCGAAGCAGGTCGCCAGCATAGACTCCATATCCGGCGGGCGGTTCGTGCTCGGGCTCGGCGTCGGTTCGCGTCAGGACGACTTCACCGCGGCTGAAGCGGAGATGCGGGCCCGCGGCAAGCGGTTCGAGGAGCAGATAGCCGCGATGCGCCGCATCTGGGCGGGCGAACCACTGCAGGAGGACGTCGGCCCCATAGGCCCGGCGGCGGCCTACAAGAAGGGGCCGGAGCTGCTCATCGGCGGGCGTTCGGAGGCTGCGTTGCGGCGCTCCGGCAGGCTGGGCGACGGCTACATCGCGGGGAGCGCAGGCAGCGCGCCGTCCAACCAGGCGCAGGAGGCTATGAGTTACTTCCGTGTCGTGGAAGCGTCGTGGCGAGAGGCGGGCAAGCCCGGTAGGCCAAGGCTGGTCGCCGGACTCACGTGTGCCTGGGGGGCGTACGCCGAGGCCCGTACCGCACAGTCGGTCCGCTCCTACTATGCGTTCCGCGGCGAAGCCGCACGGACGATGGAAGTGAGAGTGCCCTCCACGATCAAGACGATGCGGGAGGCCATCCGAGCCTACGAGGAGATCGGCTGCGACGAACTGATCCTGGAGCCGGGCCTCGCCGACATCGACCAGATAGACCGTCTCGCGGAGTTCGTCGGCGGCATGTGAAAGGGGCATGTGATGTGTCGTTTGTCCAACCTGCTGGGGAGAGCCAGGCGGGGACGACCGGTCGCAGAGGATGAGCGTAAGGCCTACTGGCTGAATATGGACTCGGCGATGGTGGTCCTGCACACGGACAAGTGCTCATCTGTCAGACGGGATGGGTCAGCGAAGTGGGTGGGGTTCGCTACCAAGGAAGAGGCTCGTTCCTCGACCGGTCGGAGGATCCACGAGTGTTTCTACTGCAAGCCTTGAATGAGCGGCTGGCTTCAGGGAGGAGGAGTACATGCTGGAAGAGCATCGTTTGGAGAGTGGCATGAGCGTCTGGGTCGCGCGGCCCGATACAAACGAGCCGCGCCCCGCGGTGATGTGGCTGCACGAGCGCTACGGCATCGTCCAGCACCCCAAGGACATGGCGGAGCGCCTCGCTGAGGTAGGCTACGTGGGCGTCTCGCCCGACCTGTTCCACCGCTTCGACGGCGACCTCGATGCGCTGGCGCGGGGCGAAGCGCGCGTCGACATCCGGGACGACGAGGCCATCGACGACTTCGCGGAGGTCATCCGCTTCCTGCGGAGCCAGGACTACGTGCGGGGCGACAGCATCGGCATCATCGGCGTCTGCCAGACGGGGCGGCAGCCGGTCCTGTACGCAGCGCACCGGAACGACGTCGCGGCGGTGGTGGCGCTCTACGGCGGCGTCGACGGCCCGAACTGGCAGCCGACGCCAGAGCAGCCGACACCCATGAGCGAGTTGATCGCAGCGACAGAGTGCCCCGTGCTCGGCCAGTTCGGCGAGGCGGACCACATCATCTCCATCGAGAGCGTCCGGGCGTGGCGGAACGCGTTCGAAGGGGCCAACAAGAGCTACCGCATCCGCGTCTATCCGGACGCGCCGCACGGCTGGTTCAACGATACGATGCCCGGGCGCTATCGTCCGGCGCAGACCGCCTCCGCGTGGCAGGACATGCTCACGTTCTTCGAGGAGTCGTTCAGCGGCGCCTGGGACACGAGCCGTGTCACGTGGGACTTCGCGAGCGACATCTCGACCGGGTACGACTACAGCAAGAACATCCGGCTGGAGTGAACCAGCAGCTTAGAGCGGCTCGATGCTGATAGGGCCGTCCTCACGGACGTCCATGGTCAAGCGGGAGCCGTTGAGTAGCCCCATCCCGATGAGCGGTTCCGGGCCCAACTCGTAGAGTGAAACGGAATAGCGCTCCCCGTCCCATATGGCGGTAGCGCGGTAGATGTAGCTGTCCTGCGTTTCGCCATTGGCGAGAGTCACAGGCTCTTGGCGTGGGTTGGCCAGACCGAGCCGTTCGATGGAGGGGCGCGGGAGGCTGATGGCGCCAGCAAAGCCCGTATCCAGGACCGCTTGGAACTGCTGCGGGGAGCCGCTCCTGTCCAGGACGGCTACAGGGACTACGGGAACGAGATTTCTGACCGCTCCGCTAGCCATCCTTGTCCACCCGGAGCCCTCCGAAGGCAGCCACGGTCTGATAGCCGACACGCTTCCGCCAGATGAGGGCGTTCGGCCTGCGTCCGAGGAGACGGTCTTCCGCTGGTATCTCGTCAAATGCGTTCGCGCACATCTCGTAGTCGCCGCTGCGAACGTCGACGACGATGACCTTGCCCGTCTCCTGGGGGTAGACGTGTGGGCGTATCTTCTCCATGTAGATGGCGCGCCCCCGAGAGGCGACGCTGCGGCGGGGGAACGGCAGTCTGATATTCACGCGGCCTCCTGAGCCTTGCAGCTTGCGGCGAGTGTAGGGCGGCGGCGTGAGAATGAGCAATGCCCCCGTGTCCGATTCTCCGGTCATCGGTGGCGCTCCCTGTGCCTGGCGTAGCGATTGCCTATAATGCTCGCAAACCCAAGGAGGACGGAAGATATGGCGAACCCTCTCATCGGCGGGCCTGAGCCCAACGGAAACGACATCACGGTAGACGCGGACGACGCGCAACTCGCAGCCTACGAATCGAGGCCGGCGGCGGGCGGCAGCGCTCCCGCGGTCATCGTCATCCACGAGAACCGCGGCCTCGTGCCCTACCTGCGCGAGGTGGCGGACGGCCTCGCCAGCAACGGCTACATCGCGGTCGCGCCGGACCTGCTGTCGCGCGACGGCGGCACGGCGAGCATCGAGGACATCCCGGCGAAGCTCGGCGAGATCCCGCGGGAGCGGCACATCGGCGACGTGCAGGCGGTGATCGCGTACCTCAAGGCGCAGCCGGACGTAACGCGCATCGGCATCATCGGTTTCTGTTTCGGCGGGGGCATCACGTGGCGCGTCGCGACGGAGAGTGCGGACATCGCGGCTGCCGTGCCCTTCTACGGCGCGAACCCGCCGCTGGAGCAGGTGCCGAACATCGCGGGCGCGGTCTACGCCGTCTACGGCGAGCTGGACGAGCGCATCAACGCGGGCATTGACGACATCACGAAGGCGTTGAACGACGCTGGAACGACCTGCGACATGAAGGTGTACGCCGGCGCGGCGCACGCGTTCCACAACCACACGAACGCGGAGCGCTACCACCAGGAAGCCGCCGAGGCCGCATGGATGGACGCGCTCGCGTGGTTCGGGACGCACCTGGCGGGCTGAGGCAGTCCCGCTACCAGAGACGGCGCACGCCGTAGCGGTCGAAGAGCCTCTCGTTTGAGACGACGACGAGGTCGTGCGCCAGCGCCTGCGCGATGAGCATGCGGTCGAACGGGTCGCGGAGCGGGCCGGGAAGTGCCCCGGCTCGCACGCCTTCTGCCACGGTCACGGGCAGTTCCTCAAATCCTTGGAAGGCAATCGCTCCGCGGATGTCAAGGGCGAGGGTCTCGGCATCCGGCAGCTTGCCGAGGCGGTGCTTGGTGGCGATCTCCCAAGCCGATGCTGCGCTGATCAGCTTGTCGTTCGACTCATCGAGTATCTGACGGTGCACAGACAACGGCAGCCTGGAACTGTCGCTGTACCACCAGATGAATGCGTGGGTGTCGAGCAGGAGCTGCAAGGATCAACTGCCCCAGAGCTCCAGCTCCTCCTCCGGCAGCGGCTCGAAGAAACGTTCGTCGATGCTGATGATCCCCTTCAACAGGTCGGGTTGTGGTTTGCGCTTGGGCTTACACGCTACGAGTTGTGCGACGGGCTTGCCGTTGCGGGCAATGATGACTTCCTCGCCGGCCTCGACCTGAGCGAGCAGACGGGAGAGCTGGGACTTGGCTTCGTGGACGTTCACAGTGGTCATGGGAACACCTGGTAGTTGCAGCTAGCTAAGTATGTGGCTAAGGGCTATCCTGTGTCAAGCGGTGTTACTCGATGACCATGTCCTCGTAGCCGGGCTCCAGGTCGACGTTCAGTTCGGTCTGGAGTGCGGCGAGTTCGCGCAGCAGCTCGGGCTCCTCGCGGAGTGAGCGGTGGACGGCGATGAGCTTCGGCAGCGCGACGCCCGCCTCCTTCGCGGCGAGCAACTCTTGTCGCAGCATGCCGGGCGTCATGTGGCGTGAGCTCTCCGCCTCGTCGCGCATGCGCTCCGGCCACTTGACGTCGATCAGCAGCACGTCCGGCGGCGTGCGATGCGTGAAGAAGCCCATCAGCGCGCCGGCGGTGTCGCCCGAGAAACCGACGCTCAGCGCGCCCGCGCTCACGATATAGCCCATCGTCGGCACCGGGTGGTCGACGCGCACGGCGGAGACGCTGTAGCCGAGCACCTCCCGCGTCTCATCGACGGCGAAGGGGCGGAGCGAGAGGGGCGGAGAGACGCCGGGCTCGGGAGCCCTGGTGGCGTTGGTGTAGATGCGCCCGTCCAGCAAGTGGGCGTTGGTCGTTCGCAGCGCGGGCGGTTCCCCGTGCACCTGGACGGTCCTGCCCGCGTCGCGCATGTTGAGCGCGAGCGTCGGGAGGTCGCGGCAGTGGTCGAAATGGTGATGGGTGAGGAGCACGGCCTCGATGCGCTCCTGCTCGTCAGCGGCGAGCGCGCTCATGATGCTTCCGGCGTCGACGGCGATGCACTCGTCGATGAGGAAGCAGTTGTGGTGGGCGTGCTTCGAGTCCAGGCTGTGTGCGCCGACGATGCGTACCTGCACGGGCTACTCCGGGGGACAGGGTGGGAATCATGGTAGCGAGGGATGAGAGTGCTGGGCAATGGTGGAGGGAGCACAGCGGAAACGCGACCTTGCGACATCGCCGTGTTGACAGTGCAATTCCGTGTGCTCTATCAACTGGGGCGGGCGACGTCGCTCAACCGTAGGCTCAGTGCTGATCAGGAGGTAAACGGTCCCTATGTATAGCGATGACACACCCTTGTCCTTTCTCAAATCCCGCTTCGGATATGAGAGTTTCCGTCCCTTGCAGGCAGAGATTATCGATAACGTGCTCACCGGCCGAGACACGTTGGCGCTGATGCCCACCGGCGGCGGCAAGTCCATCTGCTACCAACTGCCAGCCTTGCTCTTCGAGGGCACAACCCTGGTGGTCTCGCCTCTGATTGCGCTAATGAAGGACCAGGTAGACGCTCTGAATGCTACGGGCATAGCCGCCGGTTTCATCAACAGTTCATTGTCCACCTCGGAGGCGCAGCAAGTAGAGATGCGGGTAAGGCAAGGGCAAGTGAAACTGCTCTACGTTGCGCCCGAACGGTTGGCGCTCCCCGGGTTCCGGCGATTCCTCCACGAACTCAACCTCAGCTTGATCGCCATCGACGAGGCCCACTGCATATCCGAATGGGGGCATGAGTTCCGCCCCGACTACCGCAACCTCCGGCAATTGCGTGAGGACTTCCAGTCGGTGCCGGTGATTGCTTTGACCGCCACCGCGACGGAACGGGTCAGGGAGGACATCGTAGTCCAGCTCGGCTTGCAGCAGGGCAGCATATTCCTGTCCAGCTTCAACCGGGAGAACCTGCGCTATGCCTTGTTGCCTAAGGGCGACTCCTGGGGGAGGCTGCTATCGTTGTTGGAGCGTCATCGGAATCGGTCTGCCATCATCTATTGCCTGTCTCGACGGGAAACAGAGGACCTGGCCGCCGACCTGAGAGACCGGGGCTTTGAGGCGCGTCCCTACCATGCGGGACAGGACAGAGAGACACGCCGCCGTACGCAGGAAGACTTCATTCGGGACCGGACGCCGATCATCGTTGCCACCATTGCCTTTGGCATGGGTATCGACAAGCCTGACATCCGCTTGGTGGTTCACTACAGCCTGCCCAAGTCCCTGGAGAACTACTACCAGGAAACCGGCCGGGCCGGCAGGGACGGACTGCCCAGCGAGTGCGTCCTCTTCTACTCCTATGGCGACAAGGTCCGGCAGGACTACTTCATAAACCAGATTGAAGACGCCTCGGAGAAACGGAACGCTCAGCAGAAGCTGGCGCGGATGATGGAGTTTACCCAACTGTCCACCTGCCGCCGCCGGTTCATACTGGAGTACCTGGGAGAACGATGGACGGAAGAGAACTGCGGGGGATGCGATGTCTGCCTGCAACCGAGAGAGGACTTCGATGCCACGGAGATCGCCCAGAAGATCCTGTCGACCGCGATCCGTACCGGCGAGAGGTTCGGAGTGACCCATGTCATTCGCGTGTTGCGTGGGAGCAGGGACAAACGCATCATCGAGCTGGGCCACGAACGGCTGAGTGTTTATGGAATCGCCAGGGACTACGATCGTCTCGAACTCAGAGAGATCATCGAACGACTGCAGGCGAAAGGACTACTGGTGCAGAACGGAGGGGATCATCCGGTGCTGGCTGCTACGCCTGAAGGCCGCGAATTCCTCCGAAGCCATCAACAGCTGACTCTCTCCCGCCCCGTCAACAGCCGGACCGTGGAGGCGGGCGGGGCAGGGCGGGCCGGTTCTCCTACCGCAACTGCAGACTACGATAGGGACCTGTTTGAGAGACTGCGGGACCTGCGGAGGCGGCTTGCCGACGCTCGGAATGTCCCTCCCTATGTGATCTTCGGAGATACGACACTCCGGCACATGGCCACGGTCTTTCCGCAGACTGTCGAAGGGGTCGCCCGCACGCCGGGCGTAGGCGCGATCAAATTGGAGCAGTATGGCCGGCAGTTCGTGGAGGTCATACGAGAGTACGCCATCGCCAATGACCTGCGGGACGGGACTGACGCACAGCCTGTGGGGCAGCCGAGGGTGACGGTCGGAGGCGGACCGAGGGAGCGCCGGGAGAGGCGGCATCGTTCCACGCACGACGAAACCGTAGGCCTCTTGTCCCTGGGGCTGTCGATCAGAGAGGTGGCGCATCAACGAGGCTTGGAGGAGACCACGATCGTAAGCCATCTGGAACGCACATCGGCTCAGGGTGCGGTATTGGACCTGGCCCACGTTCTGCCGAATCCCGCCAGGCTTGAGGCGATAGAAGGCGCCTTCAAGACCTGCGGCAGCGCCTATCTCAGGCCGGTCTGGGAATTCCTGGGGACCCACGTCACATACGACGAGTTGCGGTTAGCCCGGGTGCACCTGCGCCAGGAGGGCCGTATTGCGCCGTAAGCGAGCTTTCGCTGCACGGTGACGAGCGCCTCGTGCGAGGGAATGGTGATGGGAACTATGCCTCTTCGCCCTTTGACCCACAGGGGGGTGAGGGCTTAGGGTTAGCCGGATGATAACGGCGCGCTGCGCCCCAACGGAGGACTACGTGAAGATAGACATCTTCAACCACATTCTGCCCAAGCCCTACTACGACGCCATGACCAACATGAGCGAGGGCGGCGCGTACATGATGAAGCGCGTCTCCGCTATCCCCATGCTGTACGACGTCGACGCCCGGTTCGAGAAGATCGACCAGTTTGGCGACGACTACAAGCAGGTGTTCTCGCTGAACCTGCCGCCCGTCGAGGTCGTCGCAGGGCCGGAGGACAGCCCGGAGCTCGCGCAGATCGCCAACGACGGCATGGCGGAGGTCGTCTCGCAGCACCCGGACCGCTTCCCCGGGTTCGTTGCAGCGCTGCCGATGAACAACACGCAGGCGGCGCTGGACGAGATCGACCGCTCCATCAACAAGCTCGGCGCCAAGGGCGTGCAGATCTTCTCGAACGTGAACGGCCGCCCGCTGGACGACCCGGAGCTTGCGCCCGTGTTCGACAAGATGGCCGAGCTCGATCTGCCCATCTGGCTGCACCCGACACGCTCCGCCGAGTTCTCCGACTACGTGACGGAGGACCGCTCCTGGTACGACATGTGGTGGGCGTTCGGCTGGCCGTACGAGACGAGCGTCGCGATGGGGCGCATCGTCATGTCGGGAATGTTCGACAAGCACCCGGACATCAAGATCATCGCGCACCACCTCGGCGGGTTGGTGCCGTTCTTCGAGGGACGCGTCGGGCCCGGCCTCGACCAGCTCGGACGCCGCAGCGACGACCCGCATGAGGCGGGCACGCTCGGACGGCTGGAGAAGCGTCCGTACGACTACTTCCGCATGTTCTACGCCGACACGGCGACGTTCGGCTCCGTCCCGGCGACGGAGTGCGGGCTGGCGTTCTTCGGCGCGGACCGCGTGCTCTTCGCGTCGGACGCGCCGTTCGACCCGGAGAAGGGCTCCGGCTACATCCGGTCGACGCTCGCGGTGATGGAAGGCATCACGGCCAGCATCGAGGACAAGCAGAAGATATTCGAGGGCAACGCGCGCAGGCTGCTCAAGCTGGACGAGTAGGGAGCATGTGGCTGCCCAGAGAAGAGCGGCACTTCGCTGTCACGCTGCTGATCGCAGTAGCAGGGGGTATGGCCGGGCTCATAGTCTTGCTGGCCTTGCTCGAAGGTGGCATATGGCCAGATATGTGGCGTCTACTGGTGGGCGGAGTTTCGACACCACTGGCTGCAGTACTGGTCTGGTGGGTCTACAGGCGACTAAGCGCCGTACAGTACCTGGGCGTGTCTCGCACAGGTCAGTTTCCGTTCATCATCCTGCCGGTAATGGCTGGAGCCCTGGCTTTAGCGATCAGCGTCTTTCTGTTGTCCATTGGCGTACTGGGTATGTTGGGCGACAGTGATACTTCGCGAATCATCGGCGGCTATTTCTTGTTCATCGGGACGGGTTTCGCCGTGCCTGGCGTGCTGCTGTTCTGGTGTGCTTGGATGCGAAGGCCAACTAGGAGGTAGGCGCGTCCGCGGCCCACAGGAAAGGGAGGGCGCGGGAATGACGGGACCTAGCTCAGCCCGTAGTAGCGTGTGGGGTTGTCGGCGAGGATTTTCTCGACGACGCGCGCGGGCAGGTCCTCGCGGCGCTGCATCACGCCCACCATGCCGTTGTCGCGCGACTGGTCCTGGTGGCCGTAGTCCGAGCCCATGATGATGTTGTCTTCACCGATGTAAGTGATGAGATAGGGGATGTCCTCGTCGGTCTCGGCGGCGACGTAGAGCCGGTAGTCGCGGAAGAGGGCGGGGCCGAAGTCGAGCGACGCGTCGGGGTTGGCGCGGCCGATGCCGCGTTCGGAGGTACGGGTGGAGCGCCGCAGGTGGTGGACGACGTAGGGCACCCACGAGGCCGACGCCTCGATGAAGCCGAACGTCAGGTCAGGGAAGCGCTCCGGTATCTTGTGCGCCACGAGGTCGCGGAAGGCGAACAGCGGCAGCGAGCGGACGTGCGGCAGGTTGTGCGAGACGTTGCGGTCGAACACCTGCAGCATGCCTGGCGACCCGCCGCCGGTGTGGATGCTGATCGCCATGCCGAGTCGCTGTGCCGCCTCGTAGATGGGGAAGAAATACGACTCTGCGAGCGAGCGGTCGCCCTCGACGCCGCGGAAGAAAACGCCGACGGCGCCGTTGTCGCGCGCCGTCTCGATCTCCTGCAGCGACGCCTCGATGTCGCGCAGCGGCGGGACGACGACCCACGCCATGCGGTCGCCGGCCACGCGCCAGGCGTTGGCCATGTAGCGGTTGTAGCTGCGGCACATGGCGACTTCGAGCTCGACGTCGTCGGTGATGTAGGCGAGGAGGACGGTGGGGTAGACGACCTCCGAGTCGACGCCGCGCTTGTCCATGTCCTCGACGCGCGCGAGGGGGTCGGTGATGTAGCGCACCGAGGCGCGGATGTCAGTGCGGTTGTTCTCGGAGTCGGAGCCGCCGACGGCGACGGCGTAGCTGCCCTTGCCGGAACGCTTGGGAACGGCGGTGCCGTTGACCATCCAGACGAAGTCGCGGGGGCCGTTCTCGCCGTCGAGCGGGATGGAGGCGAGCAGCGGCCTGCGTTCGTACATGTCGGCGTCGAAGTGCTCCCAGACGCCGGGGTGTTCGATGATGTGGGTGTCTGCGTCAACGATTCCTGCCATGGTTCCTCTCCTCCCCGCTAAGACGGGTGCGCTACGAGAGTATACGCCTGCGCGTGCCCCGTCATGCAGTGGGCCATACGCAGGCGCACGCATACCGCTGCGCCGCGCGGTATACTCGCTCGCCGATGGGAGAGCAAGGAGCGTCGCGAAACCCATATGGCGAATGAGAAGTTCAGACAGCAGGCAGAGCGCCTCCTGGCGCCGGCGCAGGTGACGATAAACGGCCCCGAGCCGTGGGACATCCAGGTGCACGACGAGCGGTTCTTCGCGCGTGTGTTCGCGGAGGGCACGCTCGGCTTCGGCGAATCGTACATGGACGGCTGGTGGGACTCCGCCCGGCTGGACGAGACGATGACGCGCATCCTCCGCTCGGGCGCGCAGCACCTTCTCCCACGCAACCTCAAGACGTTGAGGCTCGCCCTGGCGGCGCGATGGACGAACCGCCAGAACAAGAAGCGCGCCTGGAACGTTGGCGATCAGCACTACAACCTCGGCAACGACCTCTTCGCCGCGACGTTCGACTCGCGCCTGACGGGCAGTTGCGGTTACTGGGCGGAGGCGATCGACCTCGACGCTGCGCAGGACGCGAAACTGGACCTCATCTGTCGCAAGATCGGGCTGCAGTCGGGACAGTCGGTGTTCGACATCGGCTGCGGGTGGGGGGCATTCATGGGCTTCGCGGCGGAGCAGTACAGCGCGCACTGCACGGGCGTCACCATCTCCGAAGAGCAGGCGAACTACATCGGTGAACGCTATTCGCACCTCCCGGTGACCGGGATGCTGAAGGACTACCGCGACGCGACGGGGTCATTCGACCACGTCGTCTCGATGGGGATGTTCGAGCACGTGGGGCCGAGGAACTACCGCGTGTACTTCGAGACGGCTGCGCGTCTGCTGAAGGACGGAGGCTTCTTCCTGCTGCACACGATCGGCGCCAACAGGTCCATGGACGCGATAGACCCGTGGATGGACAAGTACATCTTCGTCAACGGTGTGCTGCCGTCGGTCGCCCAGATCGGAAGGGCGATAGAGGGGCTGTTCATGGTGGAGGACTGGCACAACTTCGGCGCGGACTACGACAAGACGCTCGTGGCGTGGTACGAGAAATTCCACAGCAACTGGGACTCGCTGAAAGATCGGTACAGCGAGCGCCTCTACCGTATGTGGAAGTTCTACCTGCTCGCGTCCGCAGGCGGGTTCCGGGCGCGCAACATCCAGCTGTGGCAGATCGTGCTGGCAAAGCGAGGGGTGCCGGGCGGCTACGCCACGGTGCGCTAGGGGACGGAGCAGTCGCTACGAAGAGGAGCCAGCCCGGGCTGCGTCCTGCACTCGCTCTCTCCGCAGCGTTTCGCTCGCGAGAGCGATGAATAGCAGCGCGCATCCTCCGACGACACCGGTGAAGATGACGAGCGTGGTCTCCAGGCCCAGGCGTCCGGCCAGCAGTCCCGCGACCAAGGGCCCGACTATCATGCCGGCGCTCGTCGCTACGTGGAAAGCGCTCAGGAAGACGCCGCGTTGCTCGATGGGCGCAAGGTCCATCGCGTACGTCTGCATCGTGTTGCTGTTCATCCCCTCCGCTATGGCGAAGACGGCGAAGGCCGCCGCAACGCCGATGAAAGCTGCCGACACGCCGAGCAGGTAGACGGAAGCGCCGAGCAGGACGAGCCCGAACACGAGGGGCCACTTGCGTCCAAAGCGGTCGACCGCGAAGCCGGTGGGCGCAGCCGTGAGCAACGTCAGGACGCCGCCCACGGCAACCAGATTGCCGATGACGTCCGGCCCCAGCATCAGCGTCTCCTGCGCGTGGACGGGGAAGTACGTGCGGAAGAGGCCGGGCCCCAGCCCGACCATGCCGAAGCAAAGGGTGGCCGCGGCTATCGCCACGAACGACCTCGTGCGGAACATCGCCCAGGGGATGCCACGGCTAGCGACACGCACCGCCCCCGGACGTCGGCCGACCCCATGCGGGGCGCTCGCAGGCTTGGTCTCCGGGATGACGAACAGCACGATGTAGATGGTGACAATCTTGGTGGAGGCGATGAAGATGAACACCCACCGCAACTCGAACTGCGCGGCGATGGCGCCGCCGATGAGAGGCCCCGCCAACATCCCCAGGCGCATCGCCGTGTCGCGAAAAGCCACCGCGCGTCCGCGGCTCGCGATCTTCGTGATGTCCGCTATGAGGACGCTGGAGCTGATCGTCCAGATGGCGATGCTGATGCCGGCCAGCCCTTCCAGCAGGACGAAGTGCAGGTAGCTGGTGCTGGAGAACTGCGCCACGAGGACCCCACCGTGTCCTATCGCGGCCAGGATGAGCAACGGGCGTCTGCCCCAGCGGTCGCACAGGAGACCGGTAACGGGGCCGAAGATGGGGCGGGGCGTCGCACTCAGCGCTGAGACGAAGCCAACCTGGAGGAGCGTGCCTCCGAGGGCGAGGGCGAAGAGCGGACGCGCCACCCACAGTGCACCGGTGCCGAGCCCCCACGAGAAGAAGATGATGGCGACGGGTATCGCGAGCCGGGTGAAGTCCGGCGCCTGTTGGGTTTGCATGACGTGCGTCGGCCCTAGATGGCCTGGGCGGACTGCAGAGCGTCGAGCTGGGCGTCCGTGTAACCCGCAACCTCCCGCAGCACCTCGATGGTGTGCTGTCCGAGCGTCGGCGGGGGCGTGAAGCGCTCCTCGTGACCCGTCTTAATGGGGTTGCCGGAGGTGCGGATGCGTCCCGCGGTGGGGTGGTCTATCTCCACGAGCATGTTGCGGTGGAGCACCTGGGGGTCCTCATAGACGTCGGCGATGTCGTTGATGGGTGCGCCGGGAACGTCCCACTCCACGAACAGGCTCCGCCACTCCTCCTGTGTCTTCTGCCGCACGGCCTCTGCGAGGAGTTCTTCCAGCTCGCCGCGGTGCTTCATCCGTCCCTCCGCGGTTTTGAAGCGGGGGTCGTCCGGCAGCGTTTCGTACCCGGGGATGGACGCGGCCATCATGTCGGCGGTCTTGAACCAGAAGGGCTCCGTGCTGCAGTGGATCTGCACCCACCTGCGGTCGCTCGTGCGGAACGCCTTGGCCGGGATGTTGCTGGGGTGGCCGGAGCCGATGGGCTCCGGCGTGACGCCGGAGGCGAGGTAGAACGCGGCCAGGTGCGCCTGGAACGAGACTTGCATGTCCAGCATGCTCACGTCCACGCGCTTGCCCTCGCCCGTCCGAGAGCGCTCGTGCAGCGCGGTGAGGACGCCGAACGCGAGCCCCCAGCCTCCGCCCACGTCGCCCATCGGAAAACCCATGTAGACGGGGTCGTCGCCGGGGTTGCCCGTCACGCTCATCGCGCCGCCGAGTGCTTGCACGACGCCGTCGAACGCGGGGCGTCCGGCGTAGGGGCCGTTCTGCCCGAACCCGGAGAGCGAAGCAGAGATGATAGACGGGTTGACCTTCTTGAGCGTCTCGTGGTCTATCTGCAGACGTTCCAGGACGCCGGGGCGGAAGTTGTCCAGCACCACGCCCGCCTTCGCGGCGAGCGCGTAGAACGCCTCGCGTCCCAGGTCGGTCTGCAGGTTGAGTGTGACACTGCGCTTGTTGCGGTTGAACCCCAGGAAATAGGCGCTCTCGCCGTTCACGAAGTAAGGGCCGAGCTTGCGGGCGGCGTCGCCGGCGCCCGGCTGCTCGATCTTGATGACGTCCGCGCCGAGGTCGGCGAGCAGGCGGCCGCCGAGCGGCCCGCCGAGGACGGACGTGAGCTCCAGGATGCGGACGTCTTCGAGCGGCATGCTCACAGGCCGGCCTCGAAGAGGAAATCGCCGGATGGATAGTTGCGGAGCAGGTTTCGCGCGATGACCTGCCGCTGTATCTCGTTCGTACCCTCGCCGATGATCATGAGCGGCGCATCGCGGAAGTAGCGCTCAACGGGGAGGTCCTGCGTGTAGCCGACGCCGCCGTGGATGCGCATCGCCTCGGTCGCGACGTTCAGGCACGCCTCGCTGGCGAAGAGCTTTGCCATGCCGGCCTCGAGGTCGACGCGCTGACCAAGGTCCTTCTTGTGTGCGGCGTCCATCACCAGCAGGTGCGCGGCCTTCACCTGCGTTGCCATGTCCGCGAGCTTCTGCTGTATCGCCTGGTGCTCCGCGATGGCCTTGCCGAATGTGCGCCGCTGCTGGGCGTACTGCATCGCGGCCTCCAGCGCGGCGCGCGCCACGCCGACGGCCCTCGCCGCGACGTTGATGCGCCCCAGCTCGAGCCCGCCCATCACGTGCCGGAAGCCCTCGCCCTCCGTCCCGCCGAGCAGGTTGGTCGCGGGGGTGCGGTAGTCCTCGAACGCCACCTCCGTGGTCTCGACGCCCCGGTACCCGAGTTTCGGTATGTCCCGCACGACGTCGAGGCCGGGGCCCTTCTCGCCGAGAAGGATGCTGATGCCGCGGTGTGGAGGGTCGGCGTGCAGGTCGGTCTTGCAGACGATGGCATAGATGCTGCCGTAGCGGCCGTTGGTGATGAACATCTTGCGCCCGTTCACCACGTAGTCGTCGCCGTCCCGTACGGCGCTCGTCTTGACCGCGGCCACGTCTGTCCCCGCGTCCGGTTCGGTGATGCAGAGGGCCGCGCGCCGCTCACCCTGCGCCATGACGGGCAGGAAGCGCTCCTTCTGCTCCGGCGTGCCGGATGTCTCGATCATGTGCGCGACAAGGAGGTGGGTGTTCAGGACGCCCGTGAGGCTCATCCATCCCTTCGCCAGCTCCTCGATGAGGAGGGCGTAGGTCTCCGCGCCCGCCCCGCTGCCGCCGTATTCCTCCGGGATGGTCGCGCCGAAGAAGCCGAGTTCGCGCATCTGCTCGACGAGGGCGTGGGGATACTCGTCGGCGTGTTCGAGCTCGGTCGCGGCAGGGACCACTTCTCGTTTCACGAAATCGCGGACAGTGGCGACGAGCGCGCGCTGATCTTCCGATAGTTCCATGGGTGCCTCGGGCGGTGCGTGAGCGTGGGGAGTATAGCGTGTTTGCGGACGTGGGCTGCGCGCGAGTGGTAGGGTTGCGTGCACTCCGATGACGCCGCAGCAGCCCCGCATATCCCGTCTCTGGCCGTTCCCCCGCGTCTACTACGGCTGGGCGATCATGACCGCGAGCATGCTGAACGCTGCGGCGAGCGTGCCGATGCAGGGCCCCATCGTGGGCTTGTTCGTCCGCCCCATGCAGGACGAGTTTGGGTGGACCGCAGCGTCCATTGGCATCGGTTTCGCGCTGGGGTCGGGACTGGGGGGCATCTCCTCGGTGTGGGTGGGACGGATACTCGACAGGCGCGGCGCGCGCGGAGTCACCGTAACGGCGGGCGTGATCCTGGTGGGCTGCATGGTGGGCCTCGCCGCGATGACGCAGGTCTGGCACTTCTGGGGGCTGTTCGGGTTGGCGCGCGGAACGGCGGCCGCGGGCGCGCAGCTGGGGACGATGGTCGCGCTGGCGTCCTGGTTCGTGCGGAAGCGGGGCCGTGTCGTCGGTCTGCTTGGCGTCGGGCAGCGGGCAGGGCAGGCCATCATGCCCCTCCCGATAGTGGCAATCATGGCATGGCTGGGCTGGCGGGAGGCGTGGCTCGCGCTCGCGGGGTTCGCGTTCCTCGCGCTGGTGCTGCCGAGCGCGGCGTACATGCGCCGCAGGCCGGAGGACTACGGGATGCTGCCGGATGGACGGCGGCCCACGCACGACGTTCGCATCGGCGAGGTAACCGAGGAAGCGGGCGAGGAGCTGTGGAGTCTTGCGGAAGCGAGGCGGACGGTGACGCTCTGGGCGCTCATCGTGGCGCAGGCGGCAGTGGTGCTGTCGGTGAATGCGACGAACCTGCACATCACTGCGCACCTGCAGGACAAGGGCCTGTCGCAGAACCAAGCGGCTACCGCGCTGATGGTCTACCTGGCGGTCGCGATGCTCTCCGTGTTCGGTTGGGGACTGCTCATGGAGCGTGTGCACACGCGCTACCTGGCGCTCACGGCGGTGATGCTCTACTTCACGGCGATGGTGCTGGCGATAGCGGTCACCTCGTTTCCCACAGCGGTGCTGTTCAGTCTCGTGTTCGGCTCTGCGTTGGGCGTGTGGACGGTGGTGAGCAGGATGATGTTCGCGAACTACTTCGGGCGTAGATCGTTCGGGACGATACGTGGCTTCGCCGCCCCCATCATGGCCGGGGTGAGCATGGTGGGCCCGATATTCGCGGGGAGGGTGTGGGACGTCACGGGAAGCTACGACCTGTCGTTCACGATATTCGCGGGCGTATTCGGAATCGCGTTCGTTGCGTTCGCGCTCGCCAAACCGGCGGCGAAGAAGGCGTAGGGCAGGGAGCGCCCGCGGCCTCTTACGCCATCAGCGCTTCGGCCCAGTCGTCGACGCGCTCGGGTGCCAGCCGGGTTATCACCGGCAGGCGGTCGAAGTCCGTGTCCGTCGAGATGATGCGCGAAACTCCGAGCCGCAAGGCGACGGCGGTGTGCACGAGGTCGCGCGAACTGATGTCGGAGTAATCGTCTGCGAGCGCTGCAGCATGGATGACATCCTCCGCGTAGACCGGTTCGATGCGTCCGTGCATCGCTTCTGCGAAATCGTGGAAGACCTCTCTGCCTAAGGCCCATCGCCGCACCGAGCGATAGCGGTGGATGATCTCCTGGAAGACCTCTGCATCCGCCAGGAACCTATCGGGGCGAGCCGCAACCATCTCCACGATGCGGCCGCACGGCTCCCGGAGTGGATGGTCCTCTCCGGCGGCATACATGAATACGTTGGTGTCCAGCAACACCGCCGGATCAGAATCCCATGGGTTCATACTTGTTGTTCAGCTGGCGTGAGAGTTCCTCAGGGTCGGGCATCGCCTCACCCCGGAGGTTGATGAGTCTCTCGACGGCGCGCCTGATGCGCTCCCGCCGAATCGCTTCGTAAGCGTCGTCTATGAGAGCGCGAACCACCTCCGAGACGGACGCGCCCTGCATACCCGCCATCTCCTCGAGTTGCGCGCGCCGCCTCTCGTCCAGCCGCACTTCCAACCGTACACTCACTGCCGTACCTCCATTGCCGTACACTTTTGTACGGAATATTCTGTACGGATGATAGAGTACGGCAGGCCTCCGTGTCGAGCCCTGCCGTACTTGTTCGCTCGAAGTGCGCCTGGGGCGCGGTTTCTAGCGCCCGACTGTTGCGGGGTACATGTCCGGCTTGAGGACGGACCAAGGCTGGTCGGCGGGGAGGATGCGGTCGATGGCGCGGATCCCGACGAACTCGCCCTGGCTGCCACGCGGCGTGCCGCCGTCCGCGTTCACGCGTATCACCTCCTGCAGCAGCTTGCGCATCGCGATGATGGCGCGGTCGCTCGTGCCCAGGTGCTCCTGGCTCCGGTCGGCGATGGTGCCCATCGTCTCCTGCAGCGCGCGGTCCTGCGTGTTGACGCCGAGGATGCCGGTGAAGTTCTCCGTGCGCTGCATCTGCCGGTCCAGCAGCCAGTCGTTCTCCTTGTTGCGCTTCGTGCGGAAGGTCTTGCGGTCTATGTCGACGTCCCACTCGTTGCCGGTGCCCGAGAGACGCTTCTCTTTGTCGGGGAGGGGGTTCTCGTCCCAGGTGAACGTCCAGTTGAAGACCATCGTGTTCTTGTCGTCTATCGGCACCCAGCAGTGGCCGGAGCTGCGCGGCTGCACAGGCTCGCCGCTGCGCCCAACCTGCCCGGCGCGGAGCTGGTGGAAGGGGAGCACGTAGTGGTACGTCCGCACGTAGTTGCCCTCCTCCGAGGAGAGGGGCCGGACGGAGCTGTACGTGTAGCCGTAGTTGGTCTGCTCGACCTCCAGGTACGGAGCGGTCGAGCGGGACCGGAGCAACGACTTGTCCGAGAGGTCGTTGTTGTGGAGGAACGAGGAGTGGGACGTGTCTATGCCGCCCTCGACGGCCTGCAACCAGTTGCACGTCTGGATGAGCTTGGTGACGCCCCGGTGGGAGTCTGGCACGGTTGTCCACTCGAACGCGGGCGGTGTCGGGACCTCGCTCGCTGGACCGAGGTACGCCCAGATGACATTGCCGCCTTCCCACGTCTTGTAGGCGCGGGTCTTCACCTTGTGCTGGAAGTTGCTCTCCGCCGGCTCGTTCGGCTGGTCCACGCAGATGCCGTCCACGTCGAACTTCCAGCCGTGGTAGACGCAGCGCAGGCCCTCTTCCTCATTCCTGCCGAAGTAGAGGCTGACCCGCCGGTGGGGGCACGCGTTCGGCAGCAGGCCGACGCGGCCCTTCGAGTCACGGAAGGCGACGAGGTCTTCGCCGAGGAGCCGCACGCGCACGGGGTCGCAGTCGGGCTCCGGCAGTTCGAAGTCCATCAGGGCGGGTATCCAGTAGCGCCGCATGGCTTCGCCCATCGGCGTTCCGGGGCCCACCTGGGTGATCGTCTCGTTGTTCGCGGTGGACAGCATCGTATGTTCCTCCTTCAGCTTGCGCTGCTTGTGCAGGACGTGACCGTTGTTCCGCCGATTGTACTACTCCGGTGCGCGGCGATAGTAGGCCTTCTTCGAAAGATCAGGCTACGACTCGATGTTCGATTCGTAGAAGCTGTGCCAGGCGTCCACGGCAACGTCCCAGATGCCGCCGATAACGGGCCAGTCGCGCGCGACCGGCGTTCCCCACTCCGACAGCAGGATGTAGCCGTAGATGGAGATGATGATGAGCTCGAAGAACACGGCTGGAATGAGTGTCCAGTACCACTTCATCTTCCCGAAGATGGTGAGGTAGAGGATGGTGTAGGCGGGCACGGCGATGTGGAAGCCGAACACCCACAGGCCGACCAGCAGCGCTCCCGTCGTGCCGAGCAGTTGCACCCATCGCCAGGCGATTACGGCGGCGGAATCGTCCGTCTCGAGGAAGCCGGTGTCCATGATCTGGCCTCCCTCGGTGGACGCTCCCGCGCGGAAGAGGGCGGCAGCGCGCCAGAACCAGAGCGGGGCCCCGAACAGGACGGCGATCCGCGGCAGGAGCCAGCCGCCGTTGTCCCATTCCAGCTGCCATGGCAGCCACCCCAGGGCTTCGGCGTCCTCCGGCACCGAGTCCAGGTACATGTAGACGAAGAACGCCCCGACGATGATGAGGAGGATGACCTCGCCGATGAATTCCAGGGACGTGAAGCGGTTGCCCGGGGCCGCCGCGCCGTTGCCGTTGGACGTTGTCATGGCGCTGCTTCACCCGCCAGTTCCTGGTGCTCCACCTCGACTGCCCGGATGCGTGATGCGTTCCGTTGAACGCGGATGCCGATGATCGCTCCGATGACGACGAATGCGATGATGGCGTTGAACTGCCACCTGAGGAACATCTCCCACCCGTAGGTGTTGGTCGCGATCCAGAGCCACTTCTCAGCCTCGTTCGCCAGCACGATCGCGATGACGATGGGCGGACGCGGCCAAGCGTATGCCTTCATGAACAGGCCAAGCACGCCCGCTGCGGCGAACAGCCACAGGTCTCCCACCGACTGCGAACTCTGGTAGACGCCGATGACGATGATGGCCATCACCAGTGGGAAGAGGATGTTTGGCGGTATCACCGTTACACGGGCGATGAGCGGTGCGAACCGCAGGACGATGGGCACCACGATGATGTTGGCAAGCGCGATCGTCCAGACGAGAGAGATGGTGAGGTCCAGGTGCTGGTTCAGCATCGGCGGGCCGGGCTGGATGCCTACCAGGATGAGCATGGCGAGGATGAGCGCCATGTTCGGGCTGCCCGGTATCGAGAAGAAGAGCGTTGGGACCAGCACGCCGCCGTCGATGGCGTTGTTGGATGCTTCCGGCGCGATGACGCCCCGGATGTCGCCGGTCCCGAACGACTCCATCGCACCCGCCTCCGTTTGGCGAGCTTGTGCGTAGGCGATCCAGTGCGCGGGCACCGCGCCGAGTCCCGGCATCATGCCGACGAACGCGCCGATGAGGGATGAGCGGACGATCAGCCACTTGTGCCGCATCGCCTCCCTCATGCCTTTCTGCGTGCCTGATCCCGAACCGGAGAGCACCTCATCCAGTCGCTCAGTCGCGATGGTGGTGTTGCTGACAACCAGGTTGGCCAGTTCCGGTATCGCGAACAGGCCGAGGAGCATCGGCACGAGCGGCAAGCCGTCCCACAGGTAGCCGATGCCCATGTTCGCGCGCACCACGCCGCCTATGGGAGAGAAGCCGATGAGCGCGATGGCGAGTCCGAACGCCGCAGTGAGCAGCCCCTTCACCATCGCGCCCGTGCTCAGCAGCGCGACTGTCGCGATGCCAAGGAGTGAGAGGAGGAAGAACTCAGCCGCGCCGAAGAGTTTGAGCAGTTCGCGCGCTACGGGGAGAACGCCCATGAGCAGCGCGGCGCCGACGATGCCGCCGATGAGCGACGCGACGTAGACCGCGCCGAGCGCCTCACCCGCACGTCCCTGCCGGGACATCGGGTAGCCGTCGATGATCGTCGCCTGGGATCCTCTCGAGCCGGGCACGCCGATGAGGATGGACGGTATCGGCTCGGTCGCGTCATTCGCTGCTGCGTAGAAGACCGCGGCGGGCAGAGCTACGAACGGGTCGAGCTGCGACGCAAAGCTCAGCAACAGGATGAAGACGGGCACACCGCCCGCGATCATCACCCCGTTGAACAGGGCGATGGGCGTTATGATCGCGAATGCGATAAGCGGGCCGGGGCTGAACAGGTGCTGGGCCGCGCTGATGCTTGCTTCCCACATGCGGCGGCACGTCCTTTCTGCTGGTGCGCCTCGAGCACGTCGTGCCGGTGCGGACATCCCGTCCGCACCGGCACAACGTAAGTCTCTAGTTGACCGAGAGCTCGCCGACGCCGCTCAGTTCGAGCGACAGGGCGCGCGTCTCCTCGCTGGCGTTCCGCAACCGGTTGAGGATGCCGCGGATGTCGTCGGCCGTGCCGTAGCCGTAGGCATCGTCGTATTGGGCGATGGTGAGCAACTCGATGAACTGCGGGTCCACTACCAACTGGTCGAAGACCGATTGCCAGTACTGCGCCACGTCGTCCGGTATGCCCTCGGGCATGATGAACACGCGGGAGATCTCGTCGGTGAGCAGGTTCAGTTCGAGCGCCTCGGCCTGCGCGGGGTCGAATACGAGGCCAGGCAGCTCGCGGAACGAGGGCAGCGGGCCCGAGTGTCCGAGTTCGGCCAGCCAATCGTCGTTGAACGGCTTCGTCTGGTAGTAGATGGGAACGAGGCGTCCCTGCTCTATCCACTCTGGGTAGAGGCGCTCCGCGGTGCTCCGGCTACAGCGGTCTGTCCCATCCGTCTCGCCGCGGTCGAACGAGGCCATGATCTCAGAGGTGCCGCCGTAACCGTAGATGAGCTTGAACGGCGCGCCGTTGTTCTGCATGAACTCGATGGCAGGCTCGTTGCCCTGCCCCACGGACCCGACCCTGATCGTCAGGCCGCGGTCCAGCACTTCCTGCCAGGACGAGGCGAAGTTGCGGTCCAGGCAGAACCCGTCCTCGTTTACGGCGAACGTCGGGGAGCCGAGGATATGGATACGGTCCAGGTCGAACCCGTCGATGTCGCCCACGAGCGCCTGCCGTGTCCACCAGCGTTGATGCACCGGGCCGATCGTCAGACCGTCCGGTTCCGCATTGAGGACTGCGCGCAGACCGCGCAACTGTCCCGCGCCGGGGAGGTTCTGTACGATGAACCGGGTGTTCTCCGGGAAGAACTTCACAGCGGTTGCGGCAACGATCCGGCTGAACGTGTCGTAGCCGCCGCCCGGGCTGGTGCCCGTAATGATCTTGATCGTCCTGCCGCCGAAGTACGCCTCAGCGTCGAAGCCGGGGGGCGGAGGTACGGGTGTGGCGGTCGGGCGCACGACGACGGGCGTGGGGGTGGGCACGGTCGCCATCGCGTCGGGGGCGGGAGTAGGCTCCGCCATCGCGTCGGGGGCGGGAGTAGGCTCCGCCATCATCGTGTCGGCGGGCGTGGGAGTAGGCTCCGCCATCATCGTGTCGGCGGGCGTGGGAGTAGGCGCAGCGGGTTCGGGTTCATCGCCGCCGCACGCCGCAAAGAGGGCGAAGATCATTGCTATCGCCCCGAGGGCCAGGAATCGTTGGATGCGCATCGGTCTCCTCCTGCATAGCACGTCTCGCAGACACGTGTTACCGAGCCGCATGTCGGGCGGCGCGGCGCGTGCAGGCGAGTTTCGCGCCGCACTCTAACTGTGCGCGAGCGTCAGGTCAATCGTTCGGAGTGGCGGTACGTGATTTTCGTTCACAAGTTGCCGTCTCCGCTGACGCGGCCTATCCTGCGCGCGGCGGCACCAAGACGTGCGAACGGCAGGAGGAGACCGGACATGACGACGACGGCGACGCTCTGCATAGACGCGGACGGGCACGTGCGCGACACGGACGAGGACATACGCTCGTACCTGCCCGCGCCCTACAACGAAAGGCCCCGCCTGAGCGCGAACTCCCCGCGTGACGGGTTCGACAACACGCTCGGCGGACGCCTCGGTACGCGCCAGGTGGATACCGGCGTTTGGCTGGACGCGCTGGACCGCGGCGGGCTTGCGGCGTCCGCGCTCTTCCCCACGGGGAGCCTCGGGGCAGGCTGGCTGATGGAGCCCGACTTCGCCGCCGCCCGTTCCCGCGCGTACAACAACTGGCTGTTCGACACCTACCTCCAGGCGGACTCCCGTTTCAAGGGCGTCGCCCTGCTGCCGGTCCAGGACCCACCGGCCGCCGCCGCGGAGTTGCGCCGCGCCGTCGATGAGCTCGGCATGCTCGGCGGGATGCTGCCGGAGGGGCCGTACCAGTTCGGCAAGCCGCAGTTCGACGCCATTTACGAGGAGGCGCAGCGCCTGGGCGTGCCGCTCGCGGTGCACGGCAGCGGACGCATCACCGGCTCCTACGACGAGTTCCTGTTCGACAACCTCTCCCAGGTGCACTCGCTCGGCCACGCGTTCACGCAGATGAAGCAGTTCGTCAGCATCATCCTTTCCGGCGTCCCGGAGAAATTCCCGGACCTCAAGATCGCCTTCCTGGAAGCGGGCTGCGGATGGACGGTCTACATGCTCGACCGCATGGACGAGCGCTACCACCTGCGCGGGCACGTGGACTCGCCCTTGCTCACGAAGTACCCCAGCGAGTACCTCAGCTCCGGCAACATCTTCATCTCCTGCGAGGCTGAGGAGCGGATGCTGCCTGAGACCATGCGCATCCTCGGCGAGGACATCATCATGTTCGCGTCTGACTTCCCGCACTGGGATGCCGAGTTCCCGGAGAACATCCAGCACCTGCTCGCGCGGGAGGACATGACTCCCGAGCAGCGTGCGAAGGTCGTCGGCCTCAACGCCCAGCGGTTCTACGGGCTGGAGTGAGCGCGATGTACGACCTCATGGGCAAGGTGGCGCTCGTTACGGGCGCAGGCGGCGAGCGCGGGTTCGGGCGCGCCATCGCTAACCGGCTGGCGCGCGAGGGCGCGGACGTCGCCGTCAACGACGTTGCCCTGAACCCCTACGGCAACGCGGGAGGCTGGCAGGGGCTCGAGTCGGTTGCGGCGGAGATAGCCGCGGCGGGGCGCGGTTCGCTCGCCCTCGTGGGCGACGTGTCGGACAGCGCGTCGGTCGAGCGCATGGTTCAGGAGACGTTGGAGCGCTTCGGGCGGATAGACATCCTGGTGAACAACGCGGGGTCGCGTCCGGGGCCGGACCGTGTGCCCCTCGTGGAGCTGACGGAGGAGGCGTTCGACGAGGTGCAGCGCGTGAACGTCCGGGGCACGTTCCTCTGCACGCGGGCGGTTGCGCGGCACATGATCGAACGCGGAGGCGGGGGCAAGATCATCATCATCGCGTCCACGGCAGGCAAGCGGGGGATGCCGCTCTACGCGGCCTACACGGCCTCCAAGTTCGCGCTGGTGGGGTTCACGCAGTCCGTCGCGCACGAGTTGGGGCCGCACGGGGTGAATGTGAACGCGATCTGCCCAGGGCTGGCGGAGACGGAGCGCGCCGCGTTCATAGCGGACGCCATACGACCGCCGGGCACGACCGCTGAGGAGCAACTGCGCGGGATGGTGACCGACCGCACGCGGGCGAACCCGCTGGGACGCATCACGGAGACGGAGGACATCGCTCGTATGGCCGCGTTCCTGGCGTCCGCTGAGTCGGACTACCTCACGGGCCTGGCGGTCTCCGTCTCCGGTGGGGACGTGATGTACTAGAGCGGCGGGGAAGCCCGGCGCGGAGGCCGGGCCTTCCACCGAGGACCGGGTGGGCCTAGCCCATGTCGGCTACGGTCTTGCCGATGATGTTCATGCCCGTGCCGCAGGTCGGGCACGTGCCCTTGATGATCGGCTTCCCGTTTTTGGTCGTCTCGTCGCGTGGGCCGTTCATCTCGCGCTTGTCCCGACACTTGACGCAGTATGCCTGCATGCTTTCCTCCTTCTGCTGCTGCAGCCTGCCGGCTGCGTATCGATACACTGCAATGCTTTCCTACCAGATAGGCACTCTACAAGACCCCTGAAGCCTCATTTTTGGGGGAATTTCGCGTCGCCACGCCTGTTGTGGTGCGATTGCCTCACGCACCATCCGAAACGACCCACGTGAGCGGCGCCGGCATGCCGTTGCCGCGCCCTCCCCGTCCGCCACGCAGAGGGCGGCACGGATGCCCGCGCTGCGCTACACTCTCCCCACTTTCCCGTGAAGGAGCGCGCATGATCTACGAACTCCGGACCTACAATCTCACCCCCAACTCGGTGCCAGAGGTGGAACGCCGCTTCGCCGAGAAGATCGAGGCGCGTACGAAGCTCTCGCCGCTGGTCGGCTTCTGGCACACCGACATCGGGCCGCTCAACCAGATACTCCACCTATGGGCCTACGACTCGCTGCAGCAGCGCGCCGACGTGCGCGCCAGGGCCATAGAGGAAGGCGTGTGGCCGCCCGGCATCGCCGAGTTCGCCGTCTCCATGGAGAGCGACATCCTCGTCGGGTCGCCGGTGAACGACCCGCTGGACGGCCCGCGCGAGTGGGGCAACCTCTACGAGTTGCGGATGTACACGTTCCCCTCGGGGTCGCTCCGCTCCGTCATGCAGCAGTTCAGCGATCAGGCCGCGAAGCGGCTGGAACTCTACCCCGGCTGCTTTTTCATGAGCGACCTGGGCCAGCTCAACCGCTTCTACCAGCTCTGGCCGTACAAGGACTGGGACCATCGAGACCAGCTCCGCGCCGTCTATCTTAAGGAAGGCCTCTGGCCGCCGCACACGGACGAGCGCGCGGTGCACCAGCTCGTGCGCCACTTGGTCCCGGCATCGTTCTCGCCGCTGCACTGACCCGCGTCAGGCGGGAGACGGCGCGTCAACGACGGCGCCCCCCGACGCGCGTTGACCCCGCCTCTGCGCCGGTGTTAGCGTCATGCTTGGGATCAGGCGAAGGCGCCTGCTCCCCTCTCCCTACAAGGGGAGAGGGCTAGGGTGAGGGTACTCCGGGGCGAGGCGGATGGGTTACGCAAAGGTGTCTTGAGGGTTAGGGTGAGGGTGAACCGGTGGAGTGGTGAGTGGTACGCAAGGGCTTCGACAGCCTGTAGGAGGATGTGCATGCGCCTCGTGAGTTTCGACGATCACCGCATCGGTGTGCTGAACGACAGCGACGACGTCATTGACGTGACCGGCTTGCTGCCGGAGTTGCCGGACGAGTTCAAGCCCCTCCGCATGGTGCTCCTCATCGAGCGGTGGGACGGCCTGCGCGCGCAGGTTGCGGAGGTGGCGGCCTCGGGGAGCGGTGTGCCGCTCGACTCCGTGCGCCTGCTGCCGCCGGTGCCCGCGCCGCGCAAGGTGTACGCGCAGCCGACCAACTACAAGGCGCACAGCGAAGAGATGCAGGACAGCCCCTGGGGCGGCACTGGGCCGCAGGTCACTGCAGATCAGGGGATGTTCCTGAAAGCGTCCAGCGCCGTCTCCGGCCCGAACGACCCCATCCTGCTCCCGTACCCGGACCGCGTTATCCACCACGAGTCCGAGCTGGTGATGGTGATCGGCAAGGGCGGCAGCATGATCCCGGTGGACGAGGCGCTCTCGCACGTCTTTGGATACACCTGCGGACTGGACATCACCGTGCGCGGAGCGGAGGACAGGAGCAAGCGCAAGTCGTTCGACACGTTCGCTCCCATCGGCTCCTGCATCGTGACAGCGGACGATGTGCCGGACCCGCAGGACCTGGAGATCAACCTCTGGGTGAACGAGGAACTGCGCCAGCACGCGTTCACCCGGGACATGATCGTGGACTGCAAGAACCAGATAGCCAACATGTCATGGGTGGCGAGGATGGAGCCGGGCGACCTCGTCTTCACCGGCACGCCGGAGGGCGTCGGTTCCGTCACGCCCGGCGACCTCGTCACGATCAACATCACTCAGGTAGGCGAACTGTCGGCAAGGGCCGAGGCCCGCGAGTAGCTCAATCCCCTCTCCCAACAACGGGAGAGGGCGGGGGTGAGGGTACTCGGCGGAGTGGGGGAGGAAACTCCCCGGCCAGACGATGACATGAGTAAGAAGCGCAGACCCATGTTCAACGTCCCCGCCTACGTAGCACAGCGGCTGGTGGACTCTCCTCCCGATGGCTGCTGTGTTGTCCCGTGTACGATTCCCCAGATCGGCGAAGGCCCGGTGGAGTTCGCGAGAATCGTCACCGTCGGCATCAATCCCCACGGCCCCCGCTCTTGTAAGGACTACTCTCTCCGCGGCGATTGTGAGTTGGATATGCGTGGGGTTCAGAGGGCCTACGAGGATAAGCGGCTGTACTTCGTGAAGCAGAAGTACAGCTACTTCACTCATCTGGAGCACATCCTCAACGCCTGCAACGCCACTTACGGGGGCCGCTATGCCGGGGACAGGGAGTACGAGCGTATCTTGGAGATGTCTCTGGCCGCATCGCTGGACTTGGTGCAATGGTGTACGGACCCACTCTGGAGCGAGTTGCCTCACGACATCCGGGAGCGGCTCCTCCGCGACGGCAGGTCATTCTTCAAGAATACGCTCCGGCATAACCCGAACATCGAACTCCTCTTGGGAAACGGCAGGTCCGTCGTTGAGCAGGTGGAACGTTCGTTCGGGACCCGGTTCCGCAGGTGGACGGAGGAGGGGCTTGGCACAGACCTGTACTGCGGGGAGGTGCTCGGCAGACGGTTCATCGGATGGAGCGCCTTCTTGTCCAACTCGCCGATGAACAAGGCACAGAGAGCGCAATTGGCAAAGCGCGTCGGGGAGTTGTACCTTAACGGCTGCTGAGCACAAGAAGGAGGACGACCATGAGCTGGACGATGCCGGAGAGCGAGAGGGCGTACCACCAGGAATTGGACAACGAGAACATCAACCCCTTGTGGGTTGCGCACGCGAACCCGCCCGAGCGCCCGAAACTCGCGCCGCACGTATGGCGCTGGGACCGGATGCGGGAGCTCGCGATACAGGCGGGCGACCTGCCGAGCCTGAGGGGACAGGGGTTCCGCCGCGCGCTCACCATGCGCAACCCCGGCCTCAAGAACCCGCAGGCCGGCGCGACCAAGACGATGTCCGCTGCGGTCCAGATCGTCTGGCCCGGCGAGATCGCGGAGGCGCACCACCACTCCGCCGCCGCCATCCGGTTCGTGATCGAGGGCGAGGGCGCCTTCACCGTTCAGGACGGCGAGCGCTTCCGTATGGAGGAGGGCGACCTCACGCTCACGCCGTCGTGGGTGTGGCACGACCACAACAACCCGGAAGACAAGCCCGTCATCTGGCTCGACTGCCTCGACGCCCCGATGGTCGGCTATTTTGACGCCATGTTCCAGGAGCCGTTCCCCGAGGACGTCCAGCCGGTGACCAAGCCCGTGGGGTACACGAACGCCGTCATTGGCAACGGCCTGATGCGCGCGAACCTCAAGGACGTGACCGGCGGCGCACTCCCGATCACCTACAAGTGGAACGAAGCCTACGGCGCGCTCCTCGGCTACGGCGAGGAGGACCCCTTCGACGGCGTGATGATGGAGTACATCAACCCGCTGACGGGCGGGCACGCCATGCCGACGCTCGCGCTCAAGCTGCAGCGCCTCGCCCCCGGCTCGCACACCGAAGCCCACCGCCACACGTCCAGCGTCGTCTACCACGTCGCGAAGGGCGAAGGGTACTCGATCATCGACGGCCAGCGACTGGAATGGGCGAAGGCCGACACCTTCGTACTGCCCTCGTGGGCGCTGCACGAGCACGGCACCGAATCGTCGGAGGACGCGGTGCTCTTCTCCATGAGCGACCTGCCCGTGGTCGAGGCGATGGGCCTCTACCGCGAGGAAGAGGGGAAGCGCCAGGAAGTCGTCGGCGCTATCGGCTAACGCCTGATCCCCTCTCCCTACAAGGGGAGAGGGCTAGGGTGAGGGTACTGTGTGCGCGGGGATGCGGCCGTTGGGATGGAGGCGGGTGAGGGTGCCCTTCCCGTCATTCCCGCGAAAGCGGGAATCTCGCCGGGTGTAGCCCCCCCGTGGGTGCCCGGCGACGGGATGGCTGGCCCCTCTCCTGAGGGAGAAGGGCAGGGTGAGGGCCCTGTGCGATGTGGGGATCCCTGATCCCCTCTCCCTACAAGGGGAGAGGGCTAGGGTGAGGGTACTCTGGCGTGGAGTTGGGTTCTCTGCCCCCCTCTCCCGATGGCGGGAGAGGGGCCGGGGGTGAGGGTCGGGGTGGCGCTGCGACTCGCCTCGCAGGAGTCGAAAAGTAGGAGCAGACCATGACCACCGGCTCTGTCAGACCCTTGAAGATGGGCATCATCGGCGTGGGCGTCGGCGCGACGCAGATCATGCCCAGCATGGAGGGCCTGGACGAGATCGAGCTGATGGCCGGCGCCGACACGAACCCCCGTGTTCGCGAGGCGTTCCAGGCCCGCTACCCGGACGCCCGCGTCTACGACAGCGCTGAGGCGCTCTGCGCGGACCCGGACGTCGAAGCCGTGTGGGTCGCGACGCCCAATAACTTCCACAGCCCGCACGTCGTGCTGGTCGCCAACGCGGGCAAGCACGCCGTCTCCGAGAAGCCGATGGCGCTCAACATGCAGGAAGCCGAGGCGATGGTGGAGGCGGCGGCGAAGAACAACGTGAAGCTGCTCTGCGGGCACACGCTCGGCTTCAGCCCGCCCGTCATGGAGATGCGACGCATCATCCTCTCCGGCGAACTTGGTCTGTTGAAGGCGCTCAACAACTGGGCGTTCACGGACTGGATGCTCCAGGCGCGTCAGCCTGAGGAGTTGGACGAGAGGCTGGGCGGCGGCGTCCTCTACCGGCAGGGCCCGCACCAGCTGGACACCCTGCGGCTGCTCGGCGGCGGCATGGTGCGCACCATACGCGGCGCCACCGGCAAGTGGTGGCCGGAGCGCAACGCCGTCGGCTACTACTCCGCGTTCATGGACTTCGAGGACGGCGCGACTGCAACGGTGACGAACAACGGCTACGGCTACTCCATGACCGCCGACCTCGTGCCGTGGAGCGACGAGCAGGGCAAGGGCCTCATCGAGGGCTACACCCACGACGACCGCATCCGCATCCGCGCCGGGCTCAAGGACGGCACGCGCGACGAGTTCGAGGCGAAGGACTCGCTCCGCATCGGCTCAGAGCACGAACGGCTCTTCTGGCGCGAGCAGCCGAAGGAGGCGCCGCCCTGGCGTCCGACCAACCTCGGCATCCTCATCGCGTCGTGCGAGCGCGGCGACCTGCGCCAGTCGCGCTACGGGCTGTACGTCTACAAGGACGGCGAGATCGAGGACCGCTCGCTTACGGAGAACCGCTACCACGCAGGCAGGGAAGACCTGATGGAGCTCTACAACGCCGTGCGGGAGGATGCGCCAGTCTACCACGACGGCCTCTGGGGCATGGCGACGCTGGAGCTCATCACCGGCATCATGGAGTCGTCGCGCACCGGTCGGGACGTGCAGCTCACACACCAGGTGCCGATGTCGCCGGACTACGCCCGCTGACGCCCGGTCCCCTCTCCCTACAAGGGGAGAGGACTAGGGTGAGGGTACTGCGGGTGGTGGCGCGGATGGGGTGCTCAGAGTAGGGGCGCTCCCCGTGCGCGCTGGTTGGTCCCCTCTCCTGAGGGAGAGGGCTAGGGTGAGGGGTCTGCGGGTGGTGGCGTGCACGAGGTGCTTGAGAGTAGGACCGCTCCCCCGGTTGAAGAAAGGGCCTCGGAATGGAGATCACCTACGGCGAACCATACTTGGAAGCCCGGGATATCAAACCGCGGGAATACAGATGCCCACGGGAACAAGGATAGACGTATTCCTCGACGGCGAGCTACAAGGTTATCTATACAGGTCCTTCGGCGGAGGCTGGACTCCCATGCAAGCTCAAGGGTCGCGGTTCTACAACACTGCTCACTACGCGGAGAGCGACCCCTTTCGACGATTCGAAGATGCCCATCCCTGGATCGTCGAACACTTGCGGGACAGAGGCCGATAGGCGACGGCCCGTCCCGTAGTGCGTCAAAAGTAATTGTTACCGGGAGGGGACTGATGCTTCAGAAGTCCCTGTTACCGGGCGCTGGTAGTCTGAGTCGGGCTCGGCTGTTGCCCACAAGGCCTCCAAGGCGGCTTCAAGTTGGGCCTTCAACCGCACGGGATTGAGTCCCTGATATCGCCGTTCCAGGGACTCCCGCGCCTCCCCCGTAAGCTCCTCCCACGTCAAGAGCCGCTGATACGGCGTCTGGGCAGTGTCATAGATGCGGCGGACCCGGGCGCCCTGGCGGCTCTTGTGGACCAGTTTCCGCACCGGCTGGAAGAAGTTCTGGTAGAGCGCGGCCAGCCGGTGGACGCTCTGCAGGCGCTCCAAGGCCGCACGGGTCGCATACCGGTCGTAGCCTATCAGCCGTCTCACTGCCGTCCAGTTCTTCTGTTCCACGTGGGCATTGTCATTCTTGCGGTAAGGGCGGGAGCGCGTGAAGGTGATCCCCTTGCGCCGGCAGTAGGCGTGAAGGTAGTGGTTGATGAACTCCCCGCCGTTGTCCGTGTGCAGGTCCAGCAGGGGGAAGGGCAGCGCACGTGCCATCTCGTGGATCGCGCCTCCCACTCGCTCCTGCCCCTTCCCCCACACCCCACGACACACCACCCAGCCCGTAGCTATGTCCACCCCCGTCAGCGTGTTCAGATAGAACCCCTCTGTGCTCTCTCCGCAATGGGCCACCAAGTCCACCTCCAGATGCCCCGGCGGTGGATGCCCCCACTCCCCGAACGTGCGGATCGGAATCGCCGCCTTCAGCAGACTCCCCGGCTTCGTGACACTCGTCCACGGACGCCGTCCACGCTCCTTGTAGGCCCGCAGCAGACGGTCTATCGTCGAGGCGCTCATGGAGCACAACGCCTCCGCCACATCATGCGGCAGAAGCAACTCTTCCCACATCTCAAGCTTGCACACCAACTCCTCCATGAACGGCGCCAGCCGACTCCCGCAGGGCCGGTCCACCACCTCCCACACTTGCCGCAGGGCTGCCACCTCCGCTGGCCCGTACTCCCGCGGCCGCCCCGTTCGACCACTCCCACCGGACCTCTCACCCTTCCCACCCAAGAGCCGGACGCCCGACTTCCGGTGGTAGCCAGTCACCCGCACAAACTCATCCAGCAGACGCCCACGCTCTGCCCGTCCTGCTTTCCTGTACCGCTCCTTCATGATCACCACGTAGTCCTGCACGCTGCCTCTCTTCATGCGCTCCTCGGTAACATGACTTTTGAAGCAACGATACCCGCCCCGGTAACATTTATTCTGAAGCACATCGCGTCCTTTCCTAGTCCTTCCGGGCAGGAGTATGATTGGCGAAGAAACCGGACAGCCTCTCACGGAGGTGCTTAGATGCTTACCGCGGAACAGAACCAGCGTCTCACACGGGTCGGGCCGGGTACGCCCATGGGCGAGTTGATGCGCCGCTACTGGCACCCCATCGCGCCGAGCGCCGAGCTGAACGCCGACAACCCAACGAAGGAGATGCGCCTCCTCGGCGAGGACCTCGTCCTCTACCGCGACGCGAAGGGCACGCTCGGCCTCATCGAGCCGTCGTGCGCCCACCGCAAGGCGAACCTCTCCTACGGCATACCGGAGACCCAAGGCATCCGCTGCGCGTACCACGGCTGGATATACGACGAGACGGGGCGGTGCATCGATCAGCCGTCGGAGCCGGAGGGCTCCAAGTTCAAGGACAAGATACGCATAAAGGCATACCCGGTGCAGGAGAAGGCCGGCATCGTCTTCGCCTACATGGGGCCTGCGCCCACGCCGCTCCTTCCGCGCTGGGACCTCTTCGAATGGGAGAACGTCGAGCGCTGGGTCATAGCGATGGAGCTGCCCTGCAACTGGCTCCAGTGCATGGACAACTCGCTCGACCCCGTGCACTTCGAGTGGCTGCACAACTACTGGGGCTCCTACGTGCTCGGCATGGAGAAGCCGGTGGAAGAGCGCGAGGCATGGAAGAAGCAGATGCAGGGCGATGACGCGCGCGGCCGCCACGAGGTCAAGGTCGGGTTCGACCGCTTCGACTACGGCGTCATCAAGCGCCGCCTGATGCAGGACGACACCGAGGAGAACGAGTGGTGGCGCATCGGCCATCCCGTCCTCTTCCCCAACATCCTCCGCGTCGGCCAGCAGCGCAACCACGGCTTCCAGATGCGCGTCCCGATGGACGACACCCACACGTACCACATCGTCCTGCGCGTGCGCGTGCCGGAAGCGGGCGAGGTCGTCGAGCAGACCGAGATCCCGTACAAGTACGAGAACGTGTTCAAGAACGACGGCCGCATCCGCGCAGACTGGGTGCTCGGCCAGGACCAGGCCGCGTGGATCATGCAGGGCCCCATCTCCGACCGCACGACCGAGGCGCTCGGCGTCACGGACATCGGCATCATCCTCTACCGCAAGGTGCTCGAGGAGCAGATACAGATCGTCGAGGACGGCGGCGAGCCGATGAACGTCCATCGCGAGGACAAGGGCGTGATCGTCCTGCCGCAGGAGCACTCCTACTATCCCGGCTACGACGTCACCGGCGGCCCCTTCCGCGACAAGCCGAACCTCAAACCGCTCATCGAGGCCCAACTCGCCCCGGAGATAGATGCCAACTTCGCGTAGAGGACTGCGAATCCCCTCTCCCTCGGGGGGAGAGGGTTAGGGTGAGGGTGAACTGGCGGGGCCGGGTAGGCTACTCAGGCCAGACGGCCTCCGCTGCCCAGTCCTCCAGCTCATCGGGCGGCATACCTGGCCCGTATGCTCGTTCATACGCGCGGTCTATCGCCTCGGCCTCCTCTTCGGTCACGTTTCGGGCGAGGTAGTACGCAAGTGCTTCCCTGACCACCGCTGAGCGTCCGCGCGAACGCACCTCGGGGCAGCTGTCCAAGCGCTCCAGTAGCCCCTCATCTATCGTGAAGTTGATGGCTTTCGTCATGCCCCGAATGCTACACCGGAGGCGTAGGAAACGCGCCCCCCGCTTGCGCCGATGCCGTGCGTAGCGGAAGATGCGGCGGAGGAACGGAGGCCCAACCATGCGGTGGCCCGAAGCGGCAGACGAGATCGTCGTACGCGACGGTCACCTCACCATCAAGCTATTCAAGCTGGCCGACGGCTGGTACGCGCAGGTCGAGTCCGCGATCGAAGGCAAGATATTCGAGGGCCGCGTCACGGAGATGTCCGGCCTGCTCGCGGGACATCCCATGGTGAGCGGCCTCGTCGAGGACGACATCGACTCAGAGAAGGAGTAGCGTGGCAGACAGGCTCGCAGGCAAGGTGGCGATCGTAACGGGCGCGGGCTCGAGCGGCCCGGGGATCGGCAATGGCAAGGCCGCCTCCATCCTCTTCGCGCGCGAGGGCGCCCAGGTGCTGCTCGTCGACCGCGAGCTCGGACGCGCCCAGGAGACGCTCGGGCTGATCGAGGCCGAGGGCGGGACCGCCTTCGCCATGGCCGCAGACGTGACGAGCGCCGCGGACTGCGAGGCGATGGTCCGCGCGGCGGTCGACCGCTACGGGCGGCTGGACATACTCCACAACAACGTCGGCATCTCCACCCGCGCCGACGTGACCGAGGTCACCGAGGACCAGTGGGACCACATCATGGCCGTGAACGTCAAGAGCATCGTGCTCTCCTCGAAATACGCCATTCCGGAGATGAAGAAGGGCGGGGGCGGCTCCATCATCACCCTCTCGTCCATAGCGGGGCTGCGCGCGAACAGCAGCACGCCGTACACCACGTCCAAGGCCGCGGTGGTCGGCCTCACGCGGTCGATGGCCGGCGATCACGGGCGCGACGGCATCCGCGTCAACTGCATCGCGCCTGGCCTCGTCTACACCCCGATGGTCGCCCCCCGCATGGACGACGACCTGCGCCAGGTCCGGCGTGAGGCAGGCGTGCTCGGTACCGAGGGCACCGCGTGGGACATCGGGTGGGCGGCGGTCTTCCTCGCGAGCGACGAGGCGCGCTGGATCACGGGCGTCGTCCTGCCCGTCGACGCCGGCCTGCTCGTCACCACCCCGGTCACCTACAACCGCCTCGGCCAGCAGCAGCACGGCGGCCCCGCCGCCCACTAGCTTGAAGCCCCTCTTGGGCGTCCCGCCGTTGTTCTTGTGGAGGCGGAATCTCGCAGCCTTGCCTTGGGTGTTGCGGAGGCAGGAACCTCGCAGCCTTGCCCTGGGTGTAGACGCCCCCTCGTGGGTGCCCTGTCTCACTCCCTCTCCCGATGGCGGGAGAGGGTTGGGGTGAGGGTTGGCGGGGCGTGGGGAGCGGCCTTGTCATGTTGAGCGAAGTCGAAACATCTCTCGGGCGTCCCCCGTCGTTCCTGCGGAGGCAGGAACCCCGCAGCCCTGCTGTGGGTGTAGACGCCCCCTCGTGGGCGCCCTGTCCCACTCGCTCACCCGTAGGCGTGAGAAGGTTGGGTGAGGGTTGGCGGAGCGTGGGGAGCGGCCTTGTCATGTTGAGCGAAGTCGAAACATCTCTCGGAGCGTCCCCCGTCGTTCCTGCGGAGGCAGGAACCTCGCAGCCTTGCCCTGGGTGTAGACGCCCCCTCGTGGGTGCCCTGTCCCACTCCCTCTCCCGATGACGGGAGAGGGTTGGGGTGAGGGTTGGCGGGGCGTGGGGAGTGGCCTTGTCATGTTGAGCGAAGTCGAAACATCTCTCGGGCGTCCCCCGTCGTTCCTGCTGAGGCAGGAACCTCGCAGCCCTGCCCTGGGTGTAGACGTCCCCTCGTGGGTGCCCTGTCCCACTCCCCTCACCAGGCAGGCCGTGATGTGACATCCGCCCATTGTCCGTTCGGAGCATCGCTTCCTATGGTGCATACGGCGCGCTCCGCTCCGGTTGAGCGTGCGTGCTACACTACCTTGGAGTGACGAACCGATGACAACTCAACCGTCGACGGACTTGGAGCAGCGCGTGAGCCGTTTGGAGGGTGCCTACGAACAGGTGAACGAACGCTTGGGAGACCTCTCCCGGCTATAGCTGGCCTGCGTGCCGATATGCACGATGAGATAGGCGGCCTCCGCGCGGAGATGAACAGCCGCTTCAACATCTTCCTTGTACTCTTGGGAACACTGTGGGCGACGACGGTCGGCGGCTTTATTGCCCTCTTCACCAGGATCTAACCTGTCTCCCGAGTGGACTCCAGCACGTCGTAGTCCCCCTCCCGGACCGCGCCGTTCGGCGTGGGAGCCAGCGTTGGCGTCTCGCCTATTCCCACCCGCTCGAACGCGGCAGCTGGGTCGCGGTAGAACATGAGGTACGCCCGTCCCCCTGGAGCGAGCAGGTGCCGCGCCTTCGTCACGATGTCCACGTCCGTAACGTGCGACGCCGACCCCGCCATCGCGACGATGGTGTCGAACCGCAGTGGCGTCTCATAGTCCTCGAACGTCGTGCGGAGCAGCGTCGCGTCCGCCCTGTAGTCCGGGTGCTTGAGCGCAAACTTCGCCAGCATCCCCGCGCTCGGGTCTATCCCGACGTACCGCTCGCGTTCGATCTGCCGGTAGCAGTAGTCCGCCAGCAACCCCGTCCCGCAGCCGACGTCGAGCACGCGCCCCGTAGGCTTGGCCGGCTCATAGAGCGCCTCCCGCTCGGCCTTCACGACCCACCACGGCTTGCCCGAGTCGTCGTACCGGTGCGCGATGGCGTCGAACGGCGAATCGTACGCGCCGTGCGTCGAGTACTGCCGGTTGATGAGGAAATCGTCCTCCTCGCGCGGCCCCATCGTCCAGTACGAGAAACCGTTCACATCCAGGTAGTGCTGCTCCCTGTTCCCGAATAGACGTACGACGTCGTGCTTCCGCATCTCCCACACGGTCCACCTGAGCTCCTCGCTCACCTCGTCCTTGTAGTCCGGCCAGTCCCTCGCGACCGTGTAGTAGTGCGGGATGTTCTGGTACGTGACTGCGTACCGGTACTTCGCGCGCTCGAGGTTCTCGACGAGCCGGTCAGGCAGTATGCGGAAGGGAGTGGTCATGCTGCTTACCCAGAGACCGCGATTCGATCCCTGATCTCCTTCAGCCTACCGACCACGTCCTCAAGCACGTTCGCGTATGCCGGGTCGGGGGAAACAGGAATGGAGATCTGGTCGCCCAGCTCCAATGCCTTTCCCAACTGAGTGCGTATCTGGTCCATCCGTTCGGATGAGAAATACTTGTAGTTGTCGGTGAACCAGAGGAAGAAGAGGGGAGAATTGTCACGGTCGAAATCGATGCCAATTCTGGCTGTACCGAGATGGTCGCCTTTGGCGTTCACAAACCAGATGTACCTTCCGTAGCTGCCCTGCCACCGCGCAGACCCCAAGCCTTTCGTGTCGATATAGCCCCGCTCTCTTGCCCGCTGGACGGCACTCTTTACAAGGTCTTCATAGTGGCTGACTTCACTTAACTCCTCTGCGTTACCGCTGGGGAGGGGTGCATCATCGTCCATCTGTGCGCATAGCCCGACGAGCTGCCGCAGGTCGCCGTCCTTGTCAACCCCGCTGCGCTCTAGGCGACCGAGCAGGGTATCCCAACTGGTCAGCATGAGCCGGTGGTCGCCGTTGCCCTCGACCGCGCTCCTGCTCACGATCGCGCTCCGCACGCCGTCCGCGCCCAGCTTGTCGTCGACTTGGAATTCCTTGCTCGCCTGCTCCCGCAACTCGTCCCACAGTTCGTCCTGCCTAGCCTCCGGGGCGATGAAGAGCAGGTTCTTGGCGTCCGGTAGGTCATCCATCATCAGATTGAGATACCCGTTCGGCTGGTTGGACGTGAGCCAGGCCCAGAACTTCGACTCGACCAGCAACACCTCCCTCCCCTCGTTGAAGGCAACGAGGTCGGGCTTTTTGGAGCGCTGGTAGACGCGCTGCGTGTTGAAGGAGTCCATCGGCTCGGGGTTCGCGCCGCCCGACCTCAGCAGGTCGGCCAGGGCCGTCCGCGCGTCCTCCTGCTTGCAGAGGATGTACAGAAGAGCCTCGGTCGCGATGTCTTCGTTAGAGCCTGGGAATCGCCAAGCAAGGTGGGCAAGAAGCGAGTCGCTGGTCATGGATTTACATCCTTTACCACAGCATCAGCTGCTCGCCATTCTCGCCCGAAGGGGGCTTGCTCTGCTGCTGTCATACCGTCTCCTCTGGCCCTTCACAGGAAGGACAGAACTCCGGCTCGCGGAACTCCCAGGAGTACTCCGGCCACGGCAAGTGCAGCACTTGGACTGGTTGGCCCTCCCACTGGTAACCGCACTTCTGGCACGTGCACAACTGGCGCGGGCCGGTGCTTGAACCGTACTCGCAGTAGGTGCATGTGCATTGCCACCCATGTCCGATTGTCTCCACAACGGTGATGTGCTCTGCCACGCGGTGCTCCAGCGCAACGATTGGCCTTGCATTGTAGCACCGCCCCCCCGTCACAATTGTGACACGCGCCCGTTGCGCGGACGCCGCACCCCTCCCTACGATGGTTCTTGACCGGCGCGGCGCGCCCGGTGCGGACTGTGTGGACGGCGGGAACCGGTGGCCCAATTTGGCCTCATTCCTGCCTCGTTCACGCCCGAACCGGCCCCGAAATGCCCCACCGTGGCGCCGCCGGAACGCCGGAACCTCCGAGTGAATGGAGCCAAATGATGCCAGATGATGCCATGACAACCGAAGACACTGCCGCCCGTCCCGTTGACTCCCCGCCGCCTGCGCCCGTGAAACTTACCCCCAGGCAGATGCTCGCCGTCCCCTACATCGTCTCTGCTCCTTCCATGCGCCAGGGTGCCCGGGCTGCCCATATCGGCCGTGCCACGCTCACCCGCTGGATGCACGACCCCGACTTCCGGGCCGAGATCGAGCAGGCCCGCCGTCGCGTCGCCGACCTCGCCTTCGCCGAGATCAATGGCCTCGCCCTCAAGAGCGTCGTCGCCCTCGCCGACCTCCTGGAGCATCCCGACCCCCACGTCAGGAATGCCGCCATCCGCACCGCCCTCCAGAACTCCCTCAAGCTCAGGGAGCTCAACGACATCCGCAACCGAATGGACATCATGGACTACGCCTTCAGCATGCTGAAGAGCCAGGGAGGTGGGCGATGACTGCCCGGCTCAAGGCGCTCGAACGCTACCTCGCCTGCCTCCGCGCCCAGGCAGCCTTGTACCCCGTCGCCGAGAACTTCGCCGCTTGCTGGCAGCAGGCCTTGGAGCAGGACGGACCCCTGCCGGACGTCCTCGATCTCGTCGAGGCCGCCAACCGCGTCGCCGTTCCTGTGCTCGCCCTCGCCCCCGTCGACGCCTACCTCAAGCGCTGCGCCAGGATGGTACGCGTCCCGGATCCCCAACGCGTTGTCACGGCCATCGTCCACGGCTATGCCGAGGCGAAACTCATCGGACTGTACGGCGAGACCTGTTCCTGCCCCATGCGCGAACGCCTCCTGAAACCCCGCCGCACCTTCGGCGGCCCCGCTGAATCCCCTCTCTCTACAAGGGGAGAGGGCTAGGGTGAGGGTACTCGTGTGCGGGGTGCGGGTGAGGGAGCGCCCTACCTCGTCGTTCCTGCGGAGGCAGGAACCTCGCAGCCTGTGCCCCCCGACACTCCGGCGAAGCTGGCGGAATGCTGTCATGCTGAGCGGAGCGCAGCGGAGTCGAAGCATCTCTCGGGCTGCCCGCTCCCCTCTCCCACTGGGAGAGGGGCCGGGGGTGAGGGCCCTTCGGGGGCGGGGTGCGGGTGAGGGAGCGCCCTACCTCGTCGTTCCAGCGGAGGCTGGAATCCAGAAGTGTGCACAGCACACGCGGCGAAGCTGGCGGAATGCTGTCATGCTGAGCGAAGCGCAGCGGAGTCGAAGCATCTCTCGCGTTCTCCCCTCTCCCACTGGGAGGGGGGCCGGGGGTGAGGGTGCTTCCCTACAGCAGGCTCCGCTCCAACTCCACGGGCTGCGGCTGCAGGTCCGCGAACGGGCCGCCGGTGCGGTCGTAGCCGGGGAACCACGCGAACTCCGTCGGCAGCTCGATGATCTCCTTCGCCGTCCGGTGCACGTTCACCGGGTCGCCGCCGTCCTCGACCACCTTGATCTGCTCGTTCAGCATGTTGCGGAACATGATGAGACCGATGTCCGTGATGCCCAGCGCCTCCGTGCTCCGGTCCATGCGCGGCCCCTGGATGATCCACGCAAGCTGGTCCTGCCCCACCACCCAGTCGTCCTTGATGCGCCCGTTGTCGAAGAAGGCGGGCCGGTTCTCGTGCTTCATCGGCGTGGGTTCGATGACCTCGCCGGGCTCCGGCGTGCGGATGGTGTAGCCGAAGTGCAGCGTGTGCGTGTCGTCGACGGGTACCCGGTGCTGGAACTCGAACCATGTGCCCTGGCCGACGCGCAGCGTGTACGGGAAGAGGATCGGATGGCCGATGCGCCACCACTCGCTCTGCTCGTCCTCGCCCTCCAGCATCCGTCGCTTGATGATGCCGTACTCGAACCGGTCGAAGCCGATCTTGACGTGAGCCCTGCCGCGTGCCGCGGAGATGCGATCGAACTCGTCGTACCGCTCGTCGCCCATGATCTTGGAAGCGCGCCACATCCCGTAGTAGCGATGCAGCCACTGGAAGTGCACGGGGTCGAGCGAGTTCTCGTGGCACTGCAGCCAGTTGCACGGCAGCATCACCGCGTAGGTGGAGCGCTCGACGCCCTCCCACTGGTACAGGTCCCAGTTCGGGAGCACGGGAACGGGCTGCGGCCCCATGTAGACGTGGATGACGCCGCCCTTCTCCTCGACGGGGTACGCTTTGATGCGCACCTTCTCCTTGAACTTGGAGCCCTCGGGCTCCGACGGCTGGTCCATGCACTGCCCGGTCTCGTTGAATATCCAGCCGTGGTAGGCGCACCGGATACCGTTCTCTTCCGGTATGCCGTAGGAGAGGTTCGCCTTGCGGTGCGCGCACGACGGCTCGATGCAGCCGACCTTGCCCTTCGCGTCGCGGTAGAGGACGAGGTCCTCGCCCAGGAGGCGTATCTCCTTCGTCGGGTTCTCCTCGTTCAATTCGAGGCTCGCGGCGATGGGGTGCCAGTAGCGGCGCATCAGTTCACCCATCGGCGTGCCCGGCCCCACCTGCGTCAGGCGGTCGTTCATGTCGCTCGTCAGCATCGTGCTCCTCCGGCTGTTCGGTACCCGTGTGGTCTCTGCGATGGTAAGTTTACCCTATCCCCACAACCACGGATGAGGAGCGGCGATGAGCGAGGACATAGGACTGTTCGAGGCGATGTACACGCAGCGGGCGCTGCGCTACCTGAAGACCGACCCCGTGCCGGACGACCTGGTGCGGAAGGTCATCGAGGCGGGCATCCGCGCCCCCAACGGCGGGAACAACCAGCAGTGGGGCTTCGTCGTCATCAAGGACGACGCGACGAAGCGCATCATCGCGGAACACTATCCGGGGACCCCTCGCCCGGACCACGGCGAGGCCCTGACACCCTCGGAGGTGCGCTCCGCGGAGTCGGCGGACTACCTTGGGCAGCACGTCATGGACGTGCCGGTCTGGATACTCGCCGTCACGCGGCACCCCGGGACCGACATCAGCCACGGCGCTTCGATCTACCCCGCCGTGCAGAACATGTTGCTCGCGGCGCGGGCGCTCGGGCTCGGCAGCGTACTCACGACACGCGTCCGCCGCGGATTCGAGCCGCAGGTACGCGAGGCCATCGGGCTGCCGGAGGACTTCGCTACCGCCGCGATGATACCGCTCGGCTGGCCGCAGGACGGCCACCGCTACGGCCCCACGACCCGCCGCCCCTCGGCGGAGGTCACGCACTGGGACAGGTGGGGCAACCTGGGTTGAGGCTCCCGAACGCGGACCAGGCTCGCGTCGACCGCGCAAAGGTCGTCAACTACCTGCTCTCACTAGGCCACGAGGAAGGCGCGCCCAAAGCCGGGTTCTTCCTGGGGTTCGGGTTTACTCGCGAGCGCTGGGAGGACTTGGCTGATGCACTGAGGGTTCATGCGGCAAGCCACGAAGTCACACGTGGTCTGGAGACGCCGTACGGCGTAAACTACAGTGTGGATGGCCCGATGCCAACTCCCGATGGGCGCATCCCGCTCGTGAAGACAGTGTGGGCAGTGGACGAGGGAAGTGCCATACCGAGGTTGGTCACGGCTTATCCCGCCTAGGAGACGAGATGTTCAAGGAGCATGACATCGTCGTTTTGACGGTCGATATCCCAGGGGACGGGTTGGAAGCTGGGGATATCGGCACAATCATTCATGTGCATGGGGAGAGTGAAGCATTCATCGTCGAGTTCATGACGTTCACCGGTAGGACGGTGGCAGTCGTGTCCGTCCCCGCCGATCAGGTTCGCGCCATCTCGGACTTTGACGTTAAGCAAGCCCGTCCGATGACGTCGGTGGGGTGGGGCGGCGTGCCTTCCGCTGAAGATGTCAGGTTGGCTCCCCTCGCTCCACGGCAGAAGCGGCGAGCGTAGGCCCTACACCCGGCGCACGGCTTCTGCCAGCGCGCGCTGGGTGATGACCCGGGTGAGGTGCTCGCGGTACTCCTCGGAGCCGTGGACGTCCTCGATGAACTCCATGCCCCGCGCCGCCCGAGACGCCGCCGCCGCGATGGCCTCCGGCGAGACCTCGCGCCCCGTGAGATAGCGCTCGCTCACTGACGCCCGCACCGCACGAGGCCCGGCGCCCGTCACCGCGATGCGCGCCCGCGTGCAGACCCCCCGGCGGTCCACCGTCACTGCTGCCGCGACGCCCACGATGGCGAACCGCGACGCCTTGTTGGCGAACTTGAGATACGTCGAGCCCGTGCGCGCCGGCTGCCTCGGGATGCGTATCTCGGTCAGCACCTCCGTCGGGCCGAGCACGGTCTCGTAAGCGTCGATGAAAAAGCGGCGCGCCGTGATGGTGCGTGGGCTCCGACCGCCGGTGACGTGGAGCGTGGCGTCGAGCGCGAGGAGCGCGGCAGGCGCGTCAGCAGCGGGATCGGCGTGCGCGGCGCTGCCGCACAGCGTGCCCCGGTTCCGCACCTGCAGGTCGCCCACCTGGCGCACCGTCTCGACGAGCATCGGCGCGACCGACGCGACCGTCCGCGACCGCTCGATGCTGCGGTACGTCGCGCTCGCGCCGATGGCGATGCCGCCGTCATCCGTGCGCCGGACGTAGTCGAGCTCGCCCAGCCTGCCGATGTCGATCAGGTGCTCGGGCTGGACGAGCCGCAGCTTCATCGCAGGGATGAGGCTCATGCCGCCGGATACGACGCGGGCATCGCCCTCGTACGCGCGCAGCAGGCGCACCGCATCGCGGAGCGAGCGCGGCGCGTGGTAGGTGAACGCCGCGGGGATCATTCCTCGCCTCGCATCGTGCGCGCCGCGTGGAGCGCGGAGGCGACGATGTTCTGGTAGCCGGTGCAGCGGCACATGTTGCCGCTCAGCGCGGCGCGCACCTCGTGCTCGGTCGGGTCGGGGTTGCGGCGCAGGAACTCGTGCAGCAGCATCACCATCCCCGGCGTGCAGAAGCCGCACTGTAGCCCGTGCTCCTCGTGGAACGCCTGCTGGATGGGATGCAGCGTGTAGCCCTTCGCGAGTCCCTCTATCGTTGTGACTTTCGCGCCCTCCGCCTGCGCCGCGAACAGCGAGCACGACTTCACCGCCGCGCCGTTCAGCAGCACGGTGCAAGCGCCGCACTGGCTCGTGTCGCAGCCGATGTGCGTTCCGGTGAGGCGCAGTTTCTCGCGCAGCAGGTCCACGAGCAGGTCGCGGTCCTCGACCTCCGCGCTGCGCCGCCGTCCGTTGACCGTGAGCGTTACCTGTCGCATCAGAACGTGATGACCCCGCGGCCCACGACGCCCCGGTCCAGCTCCTCGTACGCCTCGTTGATCTGGTCGAGGCTGTAGCTGCGAGTGATGAGGCCGTCCACGTCTATCTTGCCGCTCTCGTAGAAGTCCACCATGCGGTAGAAGTCCAGGGCCGGGCGGGACGAGCCGTAGTACGCGCCCTTCAATGTCTTCTCGTAGCGCACGAGCGCGACCGGGTCGATGCTGGCGAAGTCGCCCACCGGCGCGAGCCCAACGATGACGGCAGTTCCGCCCTTACGCGCGGCGTCGAACGCGAGCGAGGCCGTCTCGGAGGAGCCGAACGCCTCGAAGGCGTAGTCCACGCCGCCGCCGGTCATGTCGCGTATCGCCTTCAGCGCATCGCCGTCATTCGGGTTCAGCGTGTCCGTGGCGCCGAAGCGCGTGGCGAACTCGAGTGCAGCGTCGTTGATGTCGACTGCGATGACGCGGCTCGCTCCGGCGAGCCGCGCCCCTTGCAGGACGTTCAGCCCTACCCCGCCACAGCCGATGACCGCGACGGTGCTGCCCGGTTCGACGTTCGCGCTGAACAGCACCGAGCCGACGCCGGTGGTGACGCTGCAGCCGATGAGTGCGGCCTGCGGCATCGGAAAGTCCGGATCTATCTTCATGCAGCCGGTTTCAGGCACGACGGCCTGCTCAGCGAAGCAGGCGACCTTGCCCATGTGCGCCAGGTCCTTCCCGTTCCAGTGCAACCGGCGTGTGCCGTCGAACATGGATGGGCCTGTTGCCAGGTGGGTGTCGCAGAGGTTCGCGTGTCCGGTGAGGCAGGATTTGCAGCGACCGCAGAACGGTACGAACGAGAGGATGACGTGGTCGCCCGGCGCGACGCGCGTCACGCCCTCGCCGACCTCCTCGACGATGCCGGAGCCTTCGTGGCCGAGCACCGCGGGCTTGGCGATGATGGCCTCGCCGCGCATGAAGTGGAGGTCGCTGCGACAGACCCCCGCCGCCGCGATGCGGACGCGTACCTCGTGCGCCTTCGGCGGGTCGAGCTCGACCTCCTCTATCCTGAGCGGTTCGTTCGCTTCTACCAGGATCGCTGCTTTCATTCGTCCCTCTGCGGCTTCCGTGCGCTCTCCCGATGCCGGGGCGCGCTGAGCCTATCACACGCGCCGTGCCGTCAGTAGCCTGTGCGGGTTGGACGGGGGCATTGTCAGCATTGTCGGCGACGATGCGGTTAGAGTGGGTCTGGGAACCCCTTGCCCCAGCAGACTGGGGTGCCATCGGGACGCAGGGCGCACGTGTGGACTCCACCGCAACTGATGGCCGTGAACACCTCTCCTGCAGGTGGCTCTGTTTGCCCGAAGCCGTTCTGGCCCAAGTCATTCTCTGCGTTATGTTGTGCACCCCAGCAGGCGGCAGTACCGTCCTGCCGCAAGGCGCAGGTGTGATACCCGCCGCTGCTGATGGTGACGAACCGCTCGTCCTGTGGGGGCGATGCCTGTCCAAATGCATGCCTCTCGCCCGGTTCGCCCCAGCAGACGGGTGTGCCGTCCTGCCTGAGGGCGCAGGTATGCTCGGAACCTGCGTCGATAGAAGTGAAACGCTCGTCCTCAGGGGGAGTGGCCTTACCCGTATCGTTGTCGCCCCAGCAGAGGGCTGAGCCGTCTTCCCGCAGGGCGCAGGCATGGAACGAGCCGCTCGTGATTGTGGTAACTCTCTCGTCCGGTGAAGGGGGCGGAACGATCTGCGCGCCTGACACGTTACTCACCCAGCCCCAACGCTCGAAGGAACCGTCCGAGTGCAGCCCACAGGTGTGGCTGCTGCCGCTTGCGACTTCGACAAAAGCCTCTTCGCGCGGTGGGAATGTTTGCCCATTGGTATTCTCACCCCAGCAGACCACGGTGTCGTCTCGTTGTCTGAGTCCGCACGTATGCGACGAACCCGTGCTGATCGAGGAGAACCGTTCGCCTTCCGGCGGCCACTCTCGTCCGTGGTCACCCCAGCGCCCGGCGTCCGCGTCCCAGTCTCCCCAACATGTCGTTGTACCATCAGCACGAAGCCCGCAAGTGTAGTTCCAGCCGGTGTCGATGGCGATGAAGCTGTCGTTGATGACCGACGCGTATTCGGTACGTTCCGGCTCCGGAGTGCCATAGTCCTCGCCCCAACAGACGGGTGAGCCATCCCCGCGCAGGGCGCAGGAGAACGCCTCTCCGCTGCTGATGGCAGTGAAGGCCTCGCCCTCCGGAGGCGATGCCTGCTCATGGTCGTCGTTGCCCCAACACACGGGTACGCCACCCTCTTGCAGCGCACAGGTATGGCCTCCGCCGTTGCTGATGGCGAAGTAGGTGCCGCCGATGGGCTCAATGGTGGGCTGTCCACTGCCCGTCTGTATGGCGGCTGCGTACGGGTCTGTAGGCCAACAGGTGTGCGTACCGTCCTCGCGGAGGCCGCATGTGTGGGACAGGCCGCTGCTGATGGAGACGAACCGCTCCTCCTCCGGCGGGGACGGAGACCCTGAGCCGAAGCCGAACCCTTCGCCGGCGACCCACCAGCAGACGGATGTGCCGTCCTCGCGGAGGCCGCATGTGTGTAACAGACCGCTGCTGATGAACATGAAGGGCACCCCTTGCGGTGGTGGTGCCAGCGCGTCGCCGACGAGTTCTGCGATGACCGCCCAGCAGGCAGGCGTGCCGTTCTCGCGCAGGCCGCAGGTGTGGTAGGCGCCGCTGCTGATGGACACGAAGGTCTCTCCCTCCGGAGGCGGCTGGATGCTCGTCCCTTCTTCTTCGACGATCAGCCAGCAGACAGGCGTACCGTTCTCGCGCAGGCCACAGGTGTGAGCAACGCCACTGCTGATCGAAGTGAAGGTTTCCCCCTCCGGTGGGGGCGCCAGCGTGTCCTCTAATGCTCCGCCAAAGAATCCTTCGATGACCAGCCAGCACACAGGTGTGCCGTCTTCGCGCAGGCCGCAGACGTGATAAGCGCCACTACTGATGGATGCGAACGTTTCTTCTTCCGGGGGCAGCAGGACCGCCAGGCCCTCCTCTTGTATCGTGGGCCAGCAGACGGCCGTCCCGTCCTTGCGCAGGCCGCAGGTGTGGGCAAACCCGCTACTTATCGAGCTGAAGGTTTCGCCCGTCGGCGGCGACGCCAATGGGACGCGGGAATCCGGCTGAGAGACCCACCAGCAACTGACCGCGCCCTCCTCGTCCAGCTTGCAGGCGTGATATCCGCCGCTGCTGATGGAGGCGAGCGGAGCGTCCGACGTGGCAGTGGGGACCGCTGTGGTTGTGGCGACAGGCGGAGCGGTTGGCGTTGCCGTGGGAGCTCGGGTCGGCTCGGCGGACGGGGTATCGGTGGCTGGCGGCGGAACGATGGATGGCGCGGCGTCGTCACACGCGAGGGGCAGAACGGCGATGACCAGGCAGAGGACCACAACGCCTGTGACCCGTCGGATGACGTTCACTATGCTGGACTATATGCCAGAGGGACACCGATGGTTCCCACCAGGTAGGTTCCCGGCGACCTTCGGTCCCTTCGGCGCCTACGCCACGCCCTGGCCCGTGTAGGGCACCTGGTGCTGCATGAAGACCTCTCTGCGCTCGTCCGAGGACTGGATGATGCCGAGGACCACTTCCTGCGTCGCCTTCCCCCAGTACGCGTCGTGGATGCGGACGGGCGTGTCCTCGCGGATGGCGCGGCACATCTCGTCGACCTCTATCGAGCAGTAGCGCCGGTTGTAGCCCGGGCCTGCCGGGAGGTCTATCTCTTCGTTGCCGTCGTTGCTGTAGACGGTGAGGCCGGTGGGTGTCTGGCGCATGTCGCCGTGCTCACAGGAGACGAGCGTGAGCCCGAAGAAGGCGTGCCGCCGGTCGGGCGAGACGGGATACTCGATGGAGCGTTCGAGCGAGCCGCCGTAGCGGGTCGAGTCCTTGTATGACTCTTCCGCGTCGGCATCTGCGAACGCCGCAGTGCGCCGCCGCGTGTTGACGTGCAGCGCGGGGTCCATCTGCGCCCCCTGGAGCGTGTAGCCGAATGTCAACTCCGCGCTGTTGAAGTGGCCGTAGCCGTCGTAGGTGATCGTGGCGGTGTGTCCGTCCTCGAAATCGAGGAAAGCCATGAACGAACCGTCGATAGGGCGGTCGGGGTCGACGATGTTGGTGCGGGCGCGGACGGAGCGCACTCTGCCGCCGCCGATCATCCGGGAGATGTCCACCTGGATGGGCCCCTGCCGTCGCACGATGCTCCCGCCCCGGTCCTGCATCAGCTCTTCCTTGGCGCGCGGGCGGTAGATCCAGTCGCTGTAGAACATGGTGTGCATCATGACGACCCTGCCGAGCCTTCCGCTGTTGGCGATCTCCGCCATCTTCAAGTTCGGCAGGTCGAGGCTCTGCGAGTGGCCGACGAGCACGCGCGTGCCGTTGCGCTCCGTCGCTTCGATGATCGCGTCGCACTCTTCCAGCGTCAGCCCCATCGGCTTGTCGAGGATGACCTGCTTGCCGTGCTCGGCGGCCATGACGGTGTGGGCGGAGTGCATCTCGTCCGGCGTCATCACGTAGACGACATCGACGGCGGGGTCGCCGCACAAACCCTCCGCGTCGTTGTACGAGCGGCCGCCGAAGTCGCGCTCGAACCGCCCGCGCGCCGAATCGCGGGGGTCGGCGACGGCCACGATGCGCGCGTTGGGGTTGGCGCGCAGCTCGGGAATCATGTTCATCGCGCCCGCGCCCAAGCCGATGATGCCGAAGTTGAGTGGCGTGTTGCTGGTCATGGTATGTCGTCTATCTCCTAGGCCGTGGCGTGGTGCTGCTGAACGTAGGAAGTCTGGGCCAGCAGGTCCACGATGAGCGGCTTGAGCTTGCTGCCGTAGCGGGCAACCTCGTCGATGTCCGACGTCTGCCCCAGCTGTCCCCAGCCCTCCTGCGGCACGTGGATGAGGACGTTCTCGTCAGGGTCACGGATCACGTTGAGCGGCTCTGCGCCATCCTCCACGACTGCGGCCTGCTCGTCCAGCATCTTGCGGTAGAGGATGAGGCCGCGGTCGGACTCGCAGAGGCGCTCCGCACTGCGGTCCATGATCGGCCCCTGGAGTATCCACGCGGCATGGTCCTGCGCGAGCGTGTCGTCGCTGCGCCATGTCCCGTCCGGGTTCTTCAGTGCGATGTTCGTGTAGGGAATGCTGTCCTGCACGGGGACCTCGATGTCGTCTGGGAACCAGTAGCTCGTCAGCTCCACGTGCCAGGTATGCGTGTCGTCTATCGGCACGCGGTACTGGAAAAAGTAGCGTCCGCCGCCGCCCTGCTGCAGGATGTTCGGGAAGAGCAAGGGATGGCCCACGCTCCACTTGGGCGATTCCTTCGTCGTGTTGCCGTAGACGCGGCGCTTGATGATGCCGCGCTCGAACTCGTCGAAGCCGATCTCCCTGTGGCGGTCGTAGGCGGCGAGGCTCTCGGCGACGGCGTCGCGCCGTCCTTCCAGCTTCGCGCGGTGCGCGCCGTAGACGCCGTGCAACCACTCCAGGTGCACCGGGTCGACGGAGTTCTCCATGCACTGCACCCAGTTGCACGGGACCACCGCGATGAATGCTTCGCGCAGCACGCCCTGGCGCTGCGCGAGGATGTCGTAGTTCGGGAGCAGCGGCACGGGCGCGGGGCCCATGTAGGCGAAGATGAGTCCGCCAAGCTCCTGCACCGGGTAGCCCGCGATCTTGACCTTCTCCTTGAAGCGCCCGTCCGGGTGGACGGTCTCCTCGAACGGCTGCTCGATACACTGGCCGGTCTCGTCCATCATCCATCCGTGGTACATGCAGCGCAGCCCGTGCTCTTCAGGGATGCCGTAGGAGAGGTCGACGCGGCGGTGGGGGCAGAAGCGTTCTATGAGGCCGAACGTGCCGGACTTGTCCTTGTAGAGCACGAGGTCCTCGCCGAGGATGCGGACGGCCTTGGTGGGGCGCTCCACGAGCTCGCCGGTGGCGGCGATGGGGTGCCAGTAGCGCCGCATCAACTCGCCCATCGGCGTGCCGGGGCCGACCCGTGTGATGCGATCATTCTGTTCTTGCGTGAGCATGGTCTTGTCCTCTCCATTCTATGCTCGATACTCCGGTGCAGTGACGCTATGCGCCGTACCACCCGTGGCGGTCGACCAGTCCGCGCACGTAGGCGACCTGCCCCGTGTGCTGGATGAGGTCCCCGGTGACGCGGGCGATGGATATCTTGATCGTCTCTTGCCGCGCAACGCCTGCCGCGCTCGGCTTCTCCAGGTCGTCGTCCGTGACTGCGTCGAGGAACCTGCGGGACTTGTCGCGCGCGGCCTCGAAGTAGGCGATGAGCGTGTCGGAGTCAATGGGGTCGAACGCCCGCACCTGCTCCAGCGAGTCTCCGTTGCCGGTCCCCCTGACCGCGGGCAGCCCGAAGCGTTCGTGCCAGCCGTCAGCCGTCCAACCCTCCTCCTCGCCAAGCAGCTCGGAGTAGTTCTTGTCCTGCGTGCGGGTGAGATGCCATGCGAGCCAGCCGATGGGGTTGCTCTCCGGGCCGGAGGGCTGCTCCTTGAGTTGGTCGATGGTCAGTCCGGTAAGGGCGCGATGGAACACGCCTCCGATGCGGTCGTACGCTGCATTCGAGATCTCGCCTGCGCTCATGTGTTACCCCTGCCGAAGTTGGGGTGAGCGTAGTTGGCCACCCGCGCCGCGTCAATCGCGGACGCGCGGCTTAGGTGCCGGCGAGCATCACGATGTGCGTTCGCTCTATCTCTTCGTGGAAGCCTTCGGGCAGGCGGGCCCAGTCCCGTGCCTCCACGAGGAAGGGAATGGTGGACTCCCGTAGGGCTTCCTCCACGTTGCAAAGCGCATCCGGTGGGAGAGGAGCCAGGCCGGGACCGCGCAGCACGAGGTCGAGGTCGCTCCCTTCATGGCCCCGCCCGTTCACGCGGCTGCCGTAAGCCCACACCTCCACTCCAGGCAGATGCTCGCGGAGGAGACGCTCGATCTGCTCGCGATGCCGCGGCCGGAGGTCGAGTTCCCGTGTCATGGAATCTCCTCGCCTATCACAAGAGACAGCGCTTGCGCATCGGTGATGAATGCCGGAAGGGCATTGAGCACGTCCTTGGCGTATTGTTCTCCGTACTGGTGCGTCGAGCGGTTCCGGATGTCGCGGTAGGTCAGCCAGCGTTCGCAGGCTTCGCTTGTGATCAGGGCGTGCTTGGCTGCGTGTCTGAAGACGTCCTTGAAGAAGAGGTCATCGACTTGGCGGTTGCTGGCGAAGTAGCCGCTGATGCGCTTCTTAAGTAGGTTCCCACACTGCTCCTTTGCCAGTTCGAACTCTTTCACACACGCCGCCCTGTATATGTCGTAGGCAATGCTCTCCGGCTCCTGCCTTTGCAGCAATACGAAGGCGCCATCGAGTGTTTGAACTATACGGTCAAGGTATTCCGTGTTGAGTCTCATGACCCTCGCCTCGGAGTCGGGCACGTGCGTGTCATTATACGCTTGCGCCTGACTCGACCCATGTACGCGCTCCGTTGGACAGCGGGCAAGGCGCTCCATAGAATGCCGGGCGACCCCACGCCGTGAAGGAGGAGTGTCACGAGCGAATTTATCGAAGTCCAGCGAGCCGACGGCGTTGTGCTCATCACACTCGACCACGCGGAAACGCGCAACGCACTCGGATCAGAGATGGCCTCGGAGTTGTACGCCGAGCTGGACGCGTTCGAGGCGAACGGCACAGACCGCGTGCTCGTGCTCACGGGGCGCGACCCGTCGTTCTGCTCGGGCGCGAACATCCGCCGGTTCGACGAAACCATCGGGCGCATTGAGGAACAAGACAGCGCGCGGACGGAACGGCAACCCTTGCCGTGGGGCGACATGGAGGCCCGGCTCGGTCAGCGCGCGTCGGAAAAGGCCGAGGCGGGGTTCGGCTCCGTTTCGAACGTCCCGCTGCGCATCGGCGAAGTCCAGAAGCCGACCATCGCGGCAGTGAACGGTTACGCGATAGGCGTCGGCCTTGGCCTCGCGCTGTCGTGCGACATCCGCATCGCGTCGGAGAAGGCGGAGTTCGCGGAGGCATTCGTGCGGATGGGGCTCGTTCCGGGCGACGGTTCCTGCTGGCAGTTGCCCCGCCTCATAGGCCTGAGCAACACGTACTACATGCAATACACGGGCGACCGGTTGAGCGCGGAAGACGCCTACCGGATGGGACTCGTGAGCAAGGTGCATCCCCACGAGGAGATGCCTGCCGCCGCGATGGAGTTCGCGGGGCGGCTCGCCTCTGGCGCGACGTACTCCATGTCGCTCACCAAGTATCTCGTACAGCGGTCATTCGACATGGGCTTCGGCGAAAGCCTGCGCCTGGCGCAGACGGCGCAGGAGTTGGCGCGCCGCTCTGAAGACCACAAGGAAGCAGTCCGAGCCTTCCTCGACAAGCGAAGACCGGAGTTCAGGGGCAGGTGAGCGTATGAAGATAGGGGTTGGGCTTCCATTCAGGATGCCAACGGACAGTTGGGGTTATATCTCGGAGTTAGCGCGCCGCGCCGACGAGGGACCGTATTCTTCGTTCGCGGCGCTCGACCGGCTGGCGTACGACAACTTCGAGGCGATGGTTGAACTCGCAGCAGTGGCTGCCATCACGACCCGTCTGCGCCTCGTGACGGGCATACTGCTCGCGCCGGTACGGAACGCCGGCGTGCTCGCAAAGCAGGCAGCGACGATAGACGCCATCTCGAACGGACGGCTCTCGCTGGGGCTCGCGGTCGGCGCGCGCGAGGACGACGCCATCGTCGCGCCCTCGCAGTTCCGCAACCGAGGCAAGTTGTTCGAGGAGCAACTCGTCCACATGAAGCGCATCTGGGCCGGGGAGGTGCTGGAAGGCACGCAACATCCCGTGGGGCCTGCCCCCGTGCAGCCCGGCGGCCCGGAGATACTCATCGGTGGGACGCATCCCAAGGCTGTCGCGCGGGTAGGGCGATTCGGCAACGGCTACGTGATGGGCACGAGGTCGCTCGAGGCTGAATGGGTGCGTGGCGTGATGACCCAGATCGACGAGTCGTGGGTGGACAATGGGCGCGAAGGCAGGCCGCGCATCGTCGTGACCCTGCCGTGCGCGCTCGGCCCCGGCGCTGACGACGCTGTCGCGGGCGCGCTGGCGCACTACTACGGCGGAGACCCGTCACGCCAGCCGCGCTCGCAACCGACGTCGCCCGAAACTATCCGCAATGCGATCAGCATGCACGAAGAGTTGGGCTCGGACGAGATCATCTTCCGGCCTGTCACCCCGGACCTGGAGCAGCTCGAACGGCTGACCGACGCCATCGGGTAGGCGATGCCGCCTGAGGGACAAGAAACCCAGGCTCCCGCTACCGAAGCGAGACCCGCGACGGGTATGCGGCGCTGGGCTGAACGCAACGATGCGCTCGTATCGCTGTTGCTGCCCGCGTTCATGCTGGGTATGGGACGCGGCTTCATCGTGCCTGTGCTCCCGCTCATAGCGATCGACTTCGGCGCAGGCCCCGCCGGAGCCGGACTCATGATCTTCGTGCCGATGCTCGGCGGCGTCTTCTCATCGCTGCCCACCGGCTACCTGATGGACCGCATCGGGCGGCGGAAGCTGCTCATCGGCAGCACACTCCTGTTGTCTGCGTCGGCGCTGCTCGTTCTCCGAGCGTCGAGTTTCACAGAGATACTCGTATACCTGGGGATCAACGGATTCGCGCAACAGATGTGGCAGATGACCAGGCTCACCGTCATCGCGGACTCCAGCGCGCAGAACCGTCGCGGGCGCATAATCACCGGCATGGCAAGCGCGAACCGGGCCGGCACGATGCTGGGCCCGCTCGCAGGGGGAGCTATTGCATTGTTCGACCTGCGGATGCCGTTCCTGCTGTTTGGTATCGCCGCACTGCTGGCCACGGTGCCGTCCTACCTCTTTGTGCGTGAGACGGCGCCCGCCGTGCTGGCGCGCCGCCGGGGCGACACATCGGCGGCGGAGGTGGACATCTCCTGGGCACGGCTCATCACGAGGTCCGTGCTGGTGTTGTTTGCGGCGCAGTTCATGGCGAACGTGGGGCGGGGCGGAGTGCAGGGGCAGGGCGGAATATACGTCGCCTACGCAGCCTTCGCCTACGGTCTCAACTCGCTCGCACTGGGCGGTGTCAGTTCGGCGATGGGTGTCGTGGGTATCCCGGTGACACTGACGGCCGGGCAGGTGATGGACCGGTTCGGGCGGAAGCGCACCATCGTTCCGGCGAGCGCGCTCCTGGCTGTTGGACTCGGAGCTATGGCCAGTGTTGCCTTGGGTGAACTGGGCCTGCCGTTCTTCATCCTGGGCTTCATCATCATCAACCTGGCGGTGTCGTTCATGGCGGGGTCGATGCAGACACTGGGCGCGGACGTGGCGCCCGCGGCGGCCCGGGGCAAGTTCTTCGGCTTGAACCGCCTCATCGCGGAGGCGGGCTCGGCGAGCAACCCCGGTGTATTCACGCTCTCGGTCGCGCTCATCGCGGGAGCCGGCGGGTTCACTGTTGCGTTTGCATCGATGGGAGGATTCGCCATAGCGTCGTCGCTGCTCATCGGGTTCCTGTTGCGCGAGACACTGCGGAGAGAGTGAGGAGAGGCGCTACACGAGGGCTGCGCGCGGCGCATCGGGGTGGGCGGCCCGTTCAAATGCAGGCGCAACAGAGCCGCCGCGCTCATTCTCGACCGACATCGTGCTCGCGCCGTAGATGACGTACTCCTGCCCGGTCTGGAACCGCTCCCCCCGAATCATGCTGGAGAGCAGTTGGGCCGCACCGCGGCCGACCCTGCCGATGGGGATGGTGACGAAGGTGAATGGCCTCCTGTCCAATTGGGGAACGAACGCCCGATTGCCCAGGGAGACGATGCTTATGTCGCCCGGCCACCGTATGCCGCCTGCGAAGCAGGCTCTGGCGATGGTGGGGAGCTGCGATGGCGGGGCGAACACGGCGCTTGCCCCAGAGAGAGCACCGGCGAGTTCCTCCGGGGTTTCGCCTTCCTGTACCCACATGACCGACTCCTCGTCGAACGGCAGACCGAGGTTGCTCCAAGCGTGGTCGAGCCCCCGGTAGCGCCCACCGAAACCTGCCCCGGTCCCCGCGAGGACTGCTTGTACATGTTCGTGCCCCAGCCGCTGCAGCAATCCGGCTGCCATCTCGACGGCGGCGAGAGAGTCCCAGCCGATACTTCCGATACCCTGCGGGATTGCTACTGAGGAGCCTGTCCACGGCTTGAGGAGCACGACGGGTATGCCCGCCGCGGTAACCGGCTTGAGCGAGGCGAAGAGGTCGTCGTCCGGGTCCGGTACGTCGCCGGGAACGCCGCAGAGAAGGAGACCGTCCACTTCCGCCTGGACTGCCCACTGCAGGTAAGCGCGCCGCTGGCGGTGCTCCCCGCCGCAATCGAGCGCCATGCATTGATAGCCCATGCCCTCCAACGCCGTGCGGGACACGCGCGCCAGGGGGCCGAACAGTCCGGGGTTCATCAGGTCCCACGTCACCAGCCCGACGACAGGCTGGGCGGTTCTCGACCGTAGCGCGAGCCGCTGCTGCTGTACGCCGAGCGTCTCCAGTTCGCGAACGGCCATCTGGGCCAGTTCGTCCGGTGGTACCCCGAGCGCTTCGAGCAGGTCGCAGAGATGCCCCAGTTTACGGCTGGGTATGAGGATGCGCCCGCTGCACCAGTTGTGGATCGTCTGAACGGAGACGTCAAGTCGGTGCGCGAGGTCGGCGCGGGAGATGTGGTGCGTCTTGAGGATCGAACCGAGCATGCCTTCCCCTGCTGGTAGATAAACGATATTACAACATTTGGCGCGGTGGTTTGCAATGCGGTTTGATGACATACCTTTCATTCCGTGATAAAAACCTCGCGTTTGTAATTGGCTGTACATCGTGCGGAGACGTGTTTATCAGCCGCACGATCGCAGGATCGAGCAATCGCCGCCTTGAGGGTGGCTCATTCATTGCGGAGACGGAACGGGTGACTGACAAGGGAGGAGAGATGCGTATTCGATCGAACCGATGGCTCGCCGGAGTCGTCATAGTCGCGGCCATGATGGCCGTGCTGGTTGCGTGTGGCGGCGAAGACCCGACGGCCACGCCGCGGCCTGCCGCGACGCCGACGCCGGCAGAGGCGATGATGGAGGAGCCGACCCCCGCGCCGGAAGAGGCGATGATGGAGAAAGAGCCGACCCCCACGCCCGCCAGTACCGGCGGTGCGGCGCCGTCTCAGCCGGCTCCGACGGCTACGCCGCGTCCGGCAGCGCCGACGGCGACACCAGTGCCCCCGCCGGGCTTCGACGCCGCTGAGTACTTCCGGGGCAAGACGGTTCGCATCGTGGCGAACTCATCGCCTGGTGGTGGAACGGACACGCAGGGCCGCGTGATGGCTGCGTTCATGAGCCGGTACATCCCCGGCAACCCGCGCGTGGTGTTCACCAACCAGCCCAACAAGCCGCTGGAGTACATCTTCGCCGCGACCGAAGCACCGAAGGACGGCACCTACGTCTCCTGGAACAGCACGCCGCAGTTGGACTTCGGTTTTAACGAAGACACGATGTTCATCAAGCGCAGCACGTTCCAGGCGCTCGGGGCAACGATTGACCCGACGCGCGCGTGGATGACGTACGACCCAGTGGGCAACCTCGGCCCGAGCGCAGCGAACAGCTGCCTGTGGGACTACTCCGGGCAGAGCAGCACGGGCGGCGGCGCGCACGGTGAGTTCCTGCTGGCCGACGAGCTTTCGGACATCGCCGAGGGCAACCCGACCATGCTGGCGAGCGTCTACGCGTCTGAACAGATGGACATCCCGTTCCGCTACTTCGGGTTCGACACGGTGGACACGAATGCGGTGCGTCTGATGTGGGCACGCGGCGATATCAACAGCACGGTGCGTGCTAGCCTCTGGTACCGATTCCCGGTGGAGAACCCGGACTGGATCCCAAGCGGCCTGATGCGTGCGATGGCAGGCATGGGCCCCGGCCAGTTGAAGGCGAACGCACAGACCAAACCGCATTGCGCCGACGTGCGCACCCAGTTCAACGAGGACCAGACGTTCATCTTCGACTCGATGATGGGCCCGACGAACTACGCGTCGAAGACACTCTGGCTTCCGCCGGGCACGCCGGACCACATCGCTGACGCACTGTCGTCCGCGTTCGAGGAAGCGCTCACCACCGACCCGGTGCTCATCCAGAAGTACGCTTCTGTTGCTGGCGAGTCTCCTGGCTGGACAGGGAGGGCAGACTTGCAAGTGGCGACGCTTGAGAACGAGGATTTGCTGGAAGGCTCCCAGTCGGTCATCGCGGATCAGGCCGCGCGGCTGCTGCCGAAGTACTTCTCCCAGTACATCAGCGGATAGCTGCAACCTGGACTGATGACGGAAACCGAAAGGGGGGCGGGCGAGCTAATCGTTCGCTCCCCTTCGGACATCACCCGATCGGGGAGACAAGGCGATGTTTGCTGACTTCTGGACGGGACTGTCCTACCTTGGCACCCCAGGCTACTGGTATGGCTTCCTGGGCGCCGTGTTCATCACCGTACCGATCGCCCTCATCCCGGGCATATCGGCCACCCTCGTGATGGCCATCATGATTCCGTTCATCGTCATATCGGTGGACGACCCGGTCATCGGACTCGTGATGCTGGCGACGCTCACCGGCATCGACAACACCCTCGACTCCATCCCGTCCATCCTGCTCGGCATGCCGGGTGGCGCGACGCAGGTGACGTTCCTGGAAGGGAACCAGCTTGCCCAGCGCGGAGAGGCGGCCCATACGCTGGGGGCGGTTTACGCCGTCTCAGCCATAGGCGGCGTCGTAGGTGCGTTTTCGCTCGCAATCATCATTCCTGTCATTGCTCCATTCGTGCTGAAATTCGGTTTCGCGGAGATCGCGGCAATGGCGATCTTCGGCGTGGCGATGGTCGCGGCGCTGAGTGGCGGTGCAATGGTCAAAGGCATGTTCGCGGCCTGCCTGGGTATGCTCCTGGGCACGGTCGGTCCCGGCAAGGTGAGCCTGGACTTTCGTTACATGTTCGAGCAGCAGTGGCTGTGGGAGGGGCTCCCGCTCATCGCGACCACCATCGGAGTTTTCGCGTTGCCGGAGATCATCGACCTCACGATGACGCGCAAGCCGCTTGCGCCGAAGGACGCCCGCATCAGCTACAGCGAGATCTTCAGGGGTGCAAAATACGGCCTCGTACGCTGGCCGATGGCGGTCCGGCAGTCACTCTTTGGTGTCTTCCTCGGCGCTGTGCCGGGCATCGGCAGCGGCGTCGTGGACTGGATGGCCTACGCGTTCGGCATCTTTTGGACGAAGGACAAGACGCAGTTTGGCAAGGGCTCGCTGGACGGTGTGCTGTTCGCCGAGTCCGCGCAGAATTCCAAAGAGGGAGGGCAAGCCGTTCCGACGCTTGCGCTCGGCATCCCTGGCGGGCGCGCATGGGCGTTCGTCATACTGGCGATGCTCTCTTACGGCATCGCGCCCGGCCCCCGGATGCTGGAAGAGCACGCGGACATCACCATCATGATTATCGTCAGTCTCGGTCTGGGGAACCTGATGGTGACACTGCTCGGCCTGGGCTTCACGCGGCAGATGGCACGCCTCACGCTCATCCCGTATCCGGTGCTGGGCTTCCTCATCATCCCCATATCGCTGCTGGCGGCGTTCCAGGATACGCGGGACGTGAGCGCCATCGCCATCGTGCTCGTCGGCGCAGGGCTGGGCATGCTGATGAAGCGTTACCGCTGGCCGCGCCCGCCGCTGCTCATCGGCTTCATCCTTGGCCCCATCATCGAGTCCAACATCACGAACTCGGTAGCGCGGTACGACTGGGTGGGCACGTTTACTCGTCCACTGTTCATCGTGTTGCTGGTCATCGCCATCGTCATCGGCGCTCTCTTTGTGAAGTTCATGAGCGGGGGGACAGGCGGACAGGCTGTGGACGAAGATAACAGTTTCGCAGACGGCAGGCCCACGCCGGCGGGCGGCGCTCCCGGCTTCATGGCGCGCTTGACGAGCCGGGGCTGGCGCTGGCGGGAAGAGCATTGGTTCACTGCCACGTTGATCCTGATGATGGCGTATGCCATCTGGGAGGCGGTTAGCTACTCGTTCTTCGGCAAATGGTTCCCTCTCAGCCTCGCCTCGATCGGAATCGTCTTCTGCATCGTGCAGTTCGTCCGAGAAGGACTGGGCGTCGAGACAGGCGAAATCATGGATATCGGCATACGGAGTCGCGGGATGCAGGGGGCTCGCTCCGCTGGAGTCATCTTCCTGGCGATGTTGGGGATCATGCTGGTCATGACTGGCGTTATAGAAGAGGGCCTCAAGTGGGGAGCGGTCGTCATCGCGACATTCGGCCCGATGCTCATGATGCAGAACAAGACCGGCTATATCGGCGGCGTTGTCGCGGGGCTCGTGATCGTCATCCTGAACTTCTTCTTCTTCGACTACATGCTGGCGGTAATATGGCCGCAACCGTTTATCCTGGACTGGTTCGGAGGCTAGGCCGACTATGCTGATAGCGTTTGGAAAGAGGCTCTGCGGAGCCTCTTTCCGTGTCATGGCGTATCCTTCCGTTGGAGAGGTTTCACATTCGGTTGGGCGATAGAGGCACAGTGCACAGGTAGATAATGAGACTCACTCCCCGTTGGGTGCTTGCAGGACTCGTGATCGCCGTCCTTGCAGTGGCGGTCGGCGTGATACGTCTCGAACAAGTAGGGGAACTGGCCAGCCGGGCCGAACGGACGGTAGCCGTCTACGAGAACGCGACGCTGACCTATACGACCCGCGCAGGAGAGACGATCACCATAACCCAGACGGACGACTGCAAGAATTACTCCCCGCCCCCGTCCAGGGAATGCCGGTCGCGCTACGAGAACGGTGACGAAGTGGTCTTGGCGTTCGACTCAGCGGAGCCGACGCGGACGTGGAAAGGGCCGACACCGGGCGGGCAGTTGGCCACGGCTCTGCTCTGGGGCGGCATAGCACTGGGGATATTCGCACTCCTGTGGCTCTGGTTCAGGTCGCCGTGGTACCGGCGACTGAACCGCCCCAAGATTGCTGGCGAGCAGTCTTCGTCTACGGAACTGGAATAGAGCCGCCATCCGCTTGTTTTGAACTGTTCCCGCCATCCGCCTGCAGACCCCGATGGACAGACGCAAACATCTGCGCTTATGCTTGCCGTTGGTTCGGCCCATCATTGCAGTGACTGAGGAGGTCTCATGCGTATCCGGCGTTCGCAGGTACTGATTCCGGCGATGGTTATTGCGCTGATAGTTGTGCTGGCTGCCTGCGGCGCAGAGGACCCGACGCCAACGCCGCGTCCGGCCGCGACGCCAACCCCGGCTGATGCGATGATGGAGGAGCCAACCCCGGCTCCGGCCGATGCGATGATGGAGGAGGCGACGCCAACTCCGGCCGAGACGGACAGCGGTACAACGCCGTCTCAGCCGGCTCCGACGGCCACTCCCCGTCCGGCGCCGACCGCGACATCGACGCCTCCGCCCGGTTTCGATGCTGCTGAGTACTTCCGGGGCAAGACGGTCCGCATCGTGGCGAATTCCTCGCCTGGCGGCGGCACGGACACGCAAGGGCGCGTTATGGCTGCATTCATGAGCGACCACATCCCTGGCAACCCGCGCGTGGTGTTCACGAACCAGCCGAACAAGCCGCTGGAGTACATCTTCGCCGCGAGCGAGGCGCCGAAGGACGGCACGTACATCTCCTGGAACAGCAGCCCGCAGTTGAACTTCGGGTTCAACGAGTCCACCCGGTTCATCAAGCGCAGCACCTTCGAACCGGTCGGGGCGACGATCGACCCGACCCGCGCCTGGCTGGTCTACGATGTTGTCGGCAACCTCGGCGAGGCCGCTGCGGACAAGTGCATCTGGGAATTCTCGGGCATGAGCAGCACCGGCGGAGGCAGGCACGACCAGTTCCTGCTGGCCGACGAACTCTCCGACATCGCTGACGGCAATCCCACGCTGCTCGGCATCGTCTACGCCGCCGAGCAGTTGGACATCCCATTCCGCTATTTCGGGTTCGACACCGTGGACACGAATGCGCTCTTCCTGATGTGGGCCCGCGGCGACGTCAACAGCACCGTCCAGCCCAGCTTCTGGTACCGCTTCCCGTTCGAGCATCCGGACTGGTTGCAGACCGGGTTCATGCGCATGATGGGCGGTTTCGGGCCCGGCCAGATCAGGCCGAACGTGCTCGGTGAACCCCCTTGCGGCGACGTTCGCGACCACTTCAGCGAGGAACAGAAGCACGTCTACAACTCGCTGACCGGGCCGTCGGGTTACGCGTTGAAGGCGCTCTGGCTGCCGCCGGGCACGCCGGACCACATCGCCGACGCGGTCTCATCGGCGTTCGAGGAGGCCCTGACGACCAACGACCAGCTCATCACGAAGTACTCCAACGTCGCGGGCGAGAGCCCCGCCTGGGTAGGCAGGGACGATCTGAAGGAAGCGACGATCTACAACGAAGGGTTGTTGGAAGGCTCGCAGGCCCTCATAGATGAACAGAAGGCGCGGCTGCTGCCGAAGTACTTCTCCGAGTACGTCAGCCAGTAGCTGAGCGAAGGCGACGGAACGAAGGAATCGCGTCCCGCGAGCCTCATGCATGAGGCTCGCGGGACGTGTCATGTCTGGCCGGCGGACATCTCCGCCCTCACATTGCATCTCCGCAGGCGTAGGAGCGCTTCAACGCGGAATCTTCCAAGGCGTTATCAGGAAACGACGTCGTCCCGCTTGGCGAATCCGTTTTCCGGTTCCAGGCGTAGTACATGTAGAGAGGCCTCCATCCCGCGATTACATGGAAACACCGTCCCGATGGTCAAACCCCGGAGGGTAAGGGTGTATCGGTAGTGGAGGTCGGCGATGCGCAAGAGACCTACCAGAGATTCCATATTTCTGCCCGTAGTGCTGGTGATTCTGCTCCTTCTCCTCATTGTTGCCACTCGTCCGGTGTTGGCGCAGTCTCTTCCGTCACAACCTCCTTCGCCAGCCACACCGATCGAGGTCGGCCTGCGAGGAACGTGGGATGGCGAGCTCACGGCGGAGGACGGCGGGAGAGACTGGTATAGCTTCGAAGCGACTGCCGGCATGAACTACATCATCGAACTGAAGAACACGATGGTGTTCAGCGAGGTCAGCGCGGATGGGAGCGGCGGTGGTCCTCATTTCGTTCCGGGGCACTTGGTGGACCCGAGCATCCTGGAAGTGGTGGACGAACGGGGGGTGCAGGTGCTTGGGGAGCATGACCAGGGAGGGTTCACGGCGAACTTTGCCCGGGCGTTCTTCACGCCGGAGGAGGATGGGACGTACCTCATTGCAGTCGGGGCCGGCGCGCAGGACCGTACGGCCCATGGCTTCTACACCCTTTCAGTGCGCGGCGACGATCATGCGGACGACTACCGCACGGACCTGGGCGTCGTGCTCCGTCCCGGTGAGTACCTCACTGCAAGGATAGACAGCGACGTCGCGCCGGATGACCCTGGGCTGAACCCCTGGGACTGGAAGGCTGCCGGAGGAACCGGCAACGGGGTGCTGCGACCGCGCCGCGGCATCGAGATGCTGGACGACCGGGATATATTCCGCATCAAGATCTCTGTAGAGGGCATGTACCGGCTGTCGGTGAGCGACGGGCCGACCGGCGTTGGCGTCTGGTGGGTATGGGACGAAGACGGCGAGCTGTTCGGGTATGCAGAGAGTGCACCGGAGCAGTCATTCCTGGACCATTACCCCCGGGGGACCTACTACGTGGAGATAGGAACGCCTTACGAGAGCAATGGCAACACAGGCGTCTACACGGTTTCCCTGCAGGAAGCGACGAAGTTGGGCGAGACGAACGAGACTGGGGACTGCGCGCCCGATATCACGACTGAGTGCAGCCTGAACGTGGGCGAGTCGAAGACGGGAAGTATCGATAGCGAGCCAGACATCGATGCCTGGGCAGTGATGCTCGACGGCCCAGCCAGCTACGTCATTGACGTCAAAGGTGCAGGGGACAAATCCAGCGACGATGACGACACCGGAACGTTGGATGACCCGTTCGTGTCCCTGGTCGACCCGTCGGGAGCTGTGGTGGCCGAGAACGACAACGTGTCCGCCAATGACAAGAACGCCCGCATCGTCTGCACCGTTCCGAAGGATGCAAACGGGATGTACTACGTGGTGGTGGAGGCTCGCTCGGGGAAGGTGGATGGCAGCGGCGCCTACAACGGAACCTACACCATCACTGTTGAGGATGGGGTGGTGTAGCGTTCGGCACCGCCGGGGTGTTAGTCCAGCACCTCGGCGGTCTGCTTCTCTATCTCCGGGAAGAGCAGCGACTTCACGACCACCGGCACGACGTGCGCCGGGTAGATCATCTCTCCGATATCGATGAAATCGAACTCCTGCAGGAAGAGGTTGTCGATGGAGATGACGGGGTTCGTGATGCCCATGTCCTTCGTTATGGTCTCGCCGATGAGCTTGGCAAAGTCGCCGGTGAAAACGAGCATGAGCGGCGCGCCGCTTGCCAGCGAACGCGGCATCGCCAACGCGATGCCCTCGGCGATCTTGCGTATCTGCGCGTAGCGCGGCAGGCCGTCCCATTCGAACGCGAGCGCGACCTGCTGCTCGCCCTCGACGAGGTCCTGCCGCTCGAACGCCTGCGCGACGAACTCGGCGACCTCCTCCGCCTGCACCTCGCGATCCTCCGGCAGCCGGGAGGTGAGCACCGGCACGTTCCGGTAGGGCAGGAGCGACGGGTCCGATATGGAGAGCGTATTCCCACTCAGCTGCACAGTGAACTGCGACGCGCCGATGACCGTGGCGCGGATGCGTTCCGCTGCGGGCTGCACCGGCGCGGGCAGGGCGTGTTCCTCCATCTTGCGCCGGACGGCTGCCGCGAGAGCGACCGCGAGGTCGCCGAACTGCTGCGTCTCGTTGTTGTAGACGTACTCGGAGACGCCGCCCGAGAAGACGAGTGCGTCGCAGGCGGCGTCGAGAGGCATGTCAGGGGTGAGCAGCAGCGCCTGCGTCAGTTCAGAGCGCCGGCGTCCCTGGATCAGGTCCATGAGGCATTCGGCGAGCGCGTCGGCGATGGCGGTGCGGTGTTCGTCCGGCAGGGGCTCGCCGAGCGCGAGCGGCACGCCGATGCTGTCTGCGGCGGTGTGTGCAGCGTCCTCGATGCGCGTGATGATGTCACCACCGTCCGTGGCGACGAGCCGTCCGCCGACGTTGAGAGTAGCGGTGTGGAGGATGCGCCCACCTTGCACGAGCGCGAACTTCGTCGTGCCGCCGCCGATGTCGACGTTCAGCACCGTCTGGCGCGGGTTACGCGACAGTTTCACCGAGCCTGATCCGTTTGCCGCGAGCACGGATTCCAAGTTGTGCCCCGCTGAAGCGCAGACGAACTTGCCTGCCTGGTCGGCGAAGATGTCCGCGATGGCGTGGGCGTTGCGCCGCTTGATCGCCTCCCCTGTGAGGATGATCGCGCCGCTGTCCACGTCCTTCGGCTCGAAGCCCGCTTCGGTGTACGACTCGGCAACGAACCGCTCAAGCTGTTCCGTGTTGATGAGGTTGTCGTGCGTGTACGGCGTGAGCAGGATGGGCGACTTGTAGAGCGTCTGCCTGTCCACGACGACGTACCGGCTGGAGTGCATCTCCTGCACGCGCTGGAGCGTGATACTGGAGAACATGAGGTGCGACGTGGAGGAACCGATGTCGATGCCGACCGTCGTGAGCTCGATAACCTCGTAGTGGTAATAGTCGTGGTCGGGGTTGTTCAGTTCGATGCTGAGTTTGGCGAGGCGCTCTTCGTCCGGGTCGTGGATGTGCGCCCAGGGCTCGTCATGCATTGAGGATGATCTTCCTTTCGGGTTGTGTCTATGCGATGGGCGGAGGCGCTAGTGCGCCTCCACTCCGCTGTAGTCCCACCGGTACTTGGGGTCCCGGTACGCCTCATCCGGCATCCCGGACTCGATGCCGCGCTTGGCCAGCTCGCTCTCGAAGTACTCGCGTATCCACGGCTCTTCGTCCGGGTACTCGATCTGGTCGCGGGAGAGGTCCTGCACCGACTCGGACATGCCCATGAACTGGTTCGGCGGATGGAGCGCGAGGTAGCGTCCGGGGGCAGCGCCCAGGTTGAAGTGCTGGTGGAACCAGCGGTCCGGCGGCACGAAGCAGCTCGCTTCATGCCATGGGATGAGCACCTTCTCCTGGCCCTCCTGCCACATGATGGAGTAGCCCTCGCCGCCGGGGATGACGATAACGCGCCCCGGCCCGTGGCGGTGCCCCTTCTTGTACGTCCCGGTGGGGAAGACCGACATGTGCGCGTGCAGCTCCGAGCCGGGTATGCGCATGTAGACGGAGCGGTTCATCGAGCCGCGTCCGGGGCGGTGCATTAGCTTGTCCCAGACGCCCATGTCCGGGAAGAAGTTGCCGAGCCAGAGCGTGCGCCCTGCGGCGCCCTCCGCCACATGCTCCTGCGTCGTCGCCTCGGCCTCGGAGTAGAAGTCAGCTCCGGCCAGCACGTCTTCCTCGTACGGGTTGTTGAAGAAGAAGTCAGGATTGGGGATGGCGGACATGGCGAGGGGCAGGTAGCTGTAGTGCAGCAGGCGGGCGGGCCTGTCGCCCTGCATGTTGTTGAACTGCGCCCACGAGTTGCGCGGCACCAGGAACAGCGAGCGCGGCGACCATTCGAACGTGTGGGGCTCGCCATCCCCGCTCCACACGGATGCCGTCCCCTGTCCGCTCGCGACGTAGACCATCTCGTCTATCGCCTGCTTAAAGGGCTTGATCGCGCCGCCGGGCGGCACCTCCTGCACGCGTCCCTCCACCACGCCGGGCATGCCCTCAAGCTGGATGAACGCTGCGTCGCACTCACGCAGGCTCCATGCGCCGAGTTCGATGTTGCGCAGGTCCTCGATGTAGTAGCCGCGATGCACAGGTATCCCTTGCGTGTTCATCCAGCGGTCATAGGTGAAGTCCTCGGCCATGATGCTCCCTCGCTTCCGTGTTGTGCCGCACCGCGCGCAGGCGGCTGCACCGTGCGTGCGTTGCCGGTGGCAGATGCGGAGCATATCATGCCGCTGCCCGGATACTCGCGTGAGAGGAGCATCATCGTGAGCAGCGTTATCAACAGGTCGCATAGCCCCATATACACGACGCGTGGACTGGTCGGTTCGGCCTCGCCGCAGGCGGGCGCGGCGGGCGCACAGGTCCTGCGTGAAGGGGGCAACGCGTTCGACGCCGCGGTCGCGGTCGCGGCGGCGGAAGCCGTGACGCTGCCCATGATGTGCGGCATCGGCGGCGAGGTGTTCGCGCTCCTCTACCACGCCTCGTCCGGCACGCTCTACGGCATCTCCAGTTCCGGCAAGGCGCCGATGCGCGCGAGACGGGAGTACTTCACTGACCTGGGTTACGTGAAGATGCCGGCGGACGGCCCGCTGACGCCTGCCGTTCCTGGCGAGGTGCGTGCGTGGCAGACTATCGTCGACCAGTTCGGGACGCGCTCGCTCGCGTCGCTCATTGACCCGGCCATCAGCCTCGCGTCGGAGGGCTTCTCCCTGCCGCCGCGTTCGGCCAGCTACTTCAACGATCACTACGACAAGATCGCCAAGTACGAATCGACCGCAAAGACGTACATCAAGGCCGACGGCTCGCCGTATCAGGTCGGCGACGTGTTCGCACAGCCGAACCTCGCGCGGTCGCTGCGCCGCATCGCGGAGCACGGGCCGGACGAGTTCTACCTGGGCGCTATCGCGAAGCAGATAGCGCAGGCGATGGAGGATGGCGGCGGCCTCATCGACGAGGCCGACCTCGCGGGACAGGAGGCGGTCGTCTACGAGAACCCACCGTCCGCGCAGTACCACGGGCACACCGTCTACGCGACCGGCCTGCCATCGCAGGGCGTGCTGACACTCGAGCTGCTGAGCCTGCTGGACGGGTTCGACCTCGCAGCGCTCGGCCACAACACGGTCGAGAGCATCCACACGATGGTCGAGGCCAAGCGGCTGGCGTTCGCCGACCGGCTGGCCTACGTCGGTGATCCGGCGTTCATCGACGTGCCGCTGGACGAGTTGCTGTCGCCGGAGTACGCCGCCGAGCGCATCAAGCGCATCGACCCGGAGCGCGCCGCCGAGGGCATCGTGGCTGCGGGCGAGCTCGCGCATTCGGTCGCGCCCACGCCGAGCACGTCGTACTTCAACGTGATCGACAAGGAGGGGAACGCGGTCTCGTTTATCCACAGCCTCTCGGCGTACTGGGGGAGCGGGTTCGTGGCCGGTGACACCGGCATCCTCTTCAACGACCGGGCGGGACGCGGCTTCTACCTCGACGAGGGCCACGTGAATGTCATCGCCCCGGGCAAGAAGACGATCAACACGATCCACGCCTACATGGTGTTCAAGGACGACAAGCCCGTGCTGGTCGGTGGGACGCCGGGCGGCGACAACCAGCCACAGTGGAACGCCCAGGTGGTCTCCAACGTTATCGACCACGGGATGAACGTGCAGCAGGCGGCTGACGCGGCGCGCTGGACGCACTTCCCCGGCACGGACCCGCGCACGATAGACGAGGAGATGGTGCTCCGCTTGGAGGACGGTTTCCCGGAGGAGACTCTTCGGGCTCTTGAGGCGAAGGGGCACAAGATCAAGGCCTACCCGAGTGTCGGCACGCCCGGCGCGGTGCAGCTGATCGGGATAGACCACGAGCGCGGCGTCCACACGGGCGGCACCGACCGCCGCTCCGACGGATACCCCATTCCGGAATAGGTCCCTCTCCCACGGGGAGAGAGTGAGGGAGAACAGATGGCGATAACGCTGATGGCGGACCACGAGTACGCCGCCGAGTACCTGGCAAACGGCACGGTGAAGGTGCAGGGCTTCGACGTGGAGACTGCCTGGCCGGAGGGCGGCGCAGGAGCGGTCTACGGTAAGCTCTTTACCGAGCCGCCCTACGACATCATGGTCGTTCCCATCACCAACTACCTCATCGCCCGGGACCTTGGCCGACCAGCCATGGGCATTCCTGTCTTCCCGGACGTGTCGTTCGCCCACATCGGGGCCCAGGTAAACGTGAACGCCGGCATCCGTGGGCCGAAGGACTTGGAGGGCAGGCGCGTAGGCGTGCGCGGCTGGGGGTTCAACCCCGGCACGTGGATGCGCGGCGCGCTGACGGACGTGTACGGCCTCGATCTGACGAAGGTGCACTGGGTGGAGGCGGAGCCGAACTCGCTGATGAACGTCGACTACCCCCGCGACCCGCGCTTCAGTGTGTCGAAGGGCGGCGACCAGGTTGCGGAACTGGAGAGCGGCGAGCTGGACGCGGTGCTGTTCGACCGCGCCGGCCCGCCGCTCGGTGCGAACTGTGCGCGGCTGTTCGACGACCCGCTCGACGCCGCGCTGGCCTACCACCGGCACAGCGGCGTCTTCCCTGTCAACGTGATGCTGGCGGCCAAGCAGGACGTGCTCGACGCGAACGCCGGACTCGGGCAAGCCGTTGTGGACGCGGGCGACGAGGCGCGACGCCTCTACTACGCCAACGCCTCGGACGACGCCCAGCACATGGGGCTGCGGGTCGGCTGGCTGCGCGAGCACGGCCTCTTCCCTCACGAGAACGGGCTGGAGAACAACCGCCGCGCCGTCGAGACGATCGTGCGCTACGCGGCGGACCTCGGCATCATCACCCGGCGCTTCACGCCGGAAGAGCTCTTCTTCGAGGGGGCGCGCTAGGGGTCAAGGGCAGGAAGTTATATTAAGTTTATCCAGGTTTATCGGATCTTGATAAACCATGCTAAACTTGCTATAGACCACTAACTTTGCTATAATTGCCTTGTGGACCCCGTACGCAACCCATACGCGCCCGGTGCAGGGATGCAGCCTCCTGAACTGGCAGGCCGTCAGGATGTTCGCGAGGCGGCGCGTATCGCGCTGGAGCGGATCCGCCTGGGGCGACCCAACAAGAGCATGGTGCTGGTCGGTCTGCGAGGGGTTGGGAAGACAGTGCTGCTCGACCGCATCAGTCTGGACGCCGGGGCCCGGGGCATAGCCGCCTTGCGGGCCGAGGCTCCGGAGAATCGCTCGCTGCCGTCCATCCTCGTGCCGCAGATACGCCTGGCGCTGCTGAACCTGTCGAGGAAAGAAGTCGCAAAGCAGTTGGCGCAACGCGCTCTGAGAGGCCTGGCCGGGTTCGTCCGTGCTCTGCGGCTCAAGTACCACGACATCGAGGTTGGCCTGGACTTCGAACCGGAACCCGGGCTGGCGGACAACGGCGACCTCGAGTCTGATTTGCAGAGCTTGTTGGAAGCCGTGGGCACTGCCGCAAAAGCAGACGGCACGTGCATAGCCCTGTTCATAGATGAACTCCAATATGTGAAGGAAGAGGAACTGGGCGCGCTGATAGCCGCCCTGCACTGGGTGGCGCAGCTCTCGCTTCCGGTTACCATGGTTGGGGCCGGGCTTCCCCAGTTGCGGGGACGCTTGGGCAGGGCGAAGTCCTACGCCGAGCGGCTCTTCGATTTCCCGACGATCGCCGCGCTCTCTCCGGAAGATGCCAAACTTGCTATCGCCAAGCCCGCCGAGGACGAGGGCGTGGAGATAGAGGAAGCGGCGCTCGACGCTGTCATTGACAAGACGCAGTGCTACCCATACTTCCTGCAGGAGTGGGGAAAGCACCTGTGGGACATTGCTGAAGATTCCCCTATCACTCTTGCCAACGTGGAGGCTGCCTCTGCGCTGACGATAGCCGACCTGGATGCGAACTTCTTCATGACCAGATTCGACCGCGTCACTCCTTCGGAGAGAGCTTACCTTCGGGCGATGGCCGAGATCGGCCCCGGCCCTCATCGTTCCGGCGACATCGCTCGTGCAATGAACCGCACCGCCAGTTCTCTGGCGCCAACGCGCAACCAGCTCATCAACAAGGGCATGATCTGGAGCCCGGGTCACGGCGACACAGCCTTTACTGTTCCGATGTTCGACGAGTTCATGCGCCGCATCATTCCCGTAGAAGACTGGAGCTAGGCCCCCCCTAACGCAGCCGGGCCTGTCCAGCTGCGAGCACAGCGTCCCACTCCGGCGTGCCGATGAGGTCGGGGAGCAGGCGCGGCTCTGTCGGCGGGTAGTCGTCGTTCCCCAGTCGGCAGGCCATCCATATGACGCTCCGCCACGCGCCGAGCTTGTAGCCGACCTCCTCGAACGTGCCCACGAACTCGAAGCCGACAGCCTCGTGCAGCCCGACGCTCGCGGGGTTCGGCTCGGTGATGCCTGCGTAAGCGCCGTGGTAGCCGAGCGCGCGGAGTGCTTCCAGCAGGGCGGCGTAGAGCGCTCTGCCGACACCGGTGCGGTGGTGCTCCGCGTGGACGTATATGCTCGTCTCGACCGACCACTTATAAGCCGGAGAGACCCGGTGCGGGCTGGCGTACGCGTAGCCTGCCACGATGCCGTCGCGCTCGCAGACGACCCACGGCAGGCGGGCGGTCGTCGTGCGGATGCGCCAGCGGTACTCCTCGGCGGTCGGCGCACGGTCGGCGAAGCTGACGGCGGTGTCGTTCACGTAGGGCGCGTAGATGGCCGCGATCTGCTCGGCGTCGTCTTCGCGGGCGAGCCGGAGGGTGGACTGTCCTGTCTCTGCGGCAGATTCTGAGTGCTCCCGTAGAAAGCGCCTGAGGTCATGGATGACAGTAATGGATGCGAACGGCGGGATGCGGTAGACGGCACCTGCCAGTTCGTGTCGATTGCGAATTCGCCCTACGCGCCCCCTGTGGTCGAGTATCCCAGGAGATGGCGATTCTACGGGTGTCGGTATCTCAACGTGATCCGATTTCAGGTATTCCAGAGCCGCAATAGCTTCCGGGGTGGCGGGGTACAGATGCAGGTGGTTGATGCCCTTGTCCCACCAGACCACGAGAGGTGTTCGTTCTATCAGGTAGGCTTCCAGTGGTGTGTAGATGTGCTTGGGACATACCGCCGTTAGTGGACAATCGCTGCAGAGAGGGTTGGTGGGCCTACACCAATTGATGCCGATGTCCCATGCAGGCCAGTCCAGCTCACCCGGGAAGCTGGGGTTGAGTTCACGTGCGGCTTCCACTGCCTTTCTCTCGTTCTCAGTCGGTGTAAGCCCGGTTCGCTTGAACACACGCATGACGTGCACGTCGGGTTTGACGTCTATCTCGCGTTCTTGCCCCCTGAACTTCTCCCAATCGTCCCGTAGTATGCGAATGACCATGTGGGCTATACCGGGTCCGATTCCGTACACACTTTCAAGGCGCTTCTGAACCTCCAAGGGAGATACACCGTCCCATATAGCACTCGCGTCTCCGCTTGCGTCGAACCTCATCACGAGGTGAGCTGCATCGCTAAGCGTTCGTGCACCATTCGCGCATCCGTACCGCGGCTTTACAGGCAGGCTCTCCAGCAGGCGCTGCAGGTCTGGTTCCTCCATTGCAGCGAGAGTTGAGGCGTCCAGTTGCCCCTTCTGGTCTATCCTGTAGGGAATCTCCCAAGCTTTCTGCCAAAGCATTCTCCTGTCAAACGCTGCGCCTACGAGGAAGGCGAATGGGTTGGTATAGAGGAGGTCTCCAACTTCTTTGGGTAGGCTGCCCCTGTCAGAGCGCAGGTCTTTGTTCCGATGCTCTATGAGCGCAGCGACTATCTCTGACGATATACTTCCTCCGTCTCGCGTTTGAGGTATGCCAGTTGCTTACCTTGGCCCATATGCGCCAGCGGCGTCTCTGTGACTAGTCCTTGCTGACCCAACGGTTCGAGCAGAAGCCCGTAGTAGGCCTTGCCCGCGAGGAAACAGACGCGCTCTACGCCTACCAGGTGCGGTTCCAGCGCAAGCAGCACGTCTTCGGCCCACTGTCGCCGTTCGGGCAGCGTCATGGAGTTCAGTGTTTTGTCATACGGTTCGATGATTCGGTCTGGCCGCAGTACCCCGTGTTTCGCGGACAGGATGAGCCAACTGCCGTTGAGCGCCTCCACGTAGCGGCGGGACAGCAGGAAGCGCGTCGAGGCGGCGTAGAGGTCTGCTGCCGGCAGCGGTTCGGCGCGCTTCTTCTTGGAGCAGGAGACGAGGTAAAGCGTCCCCATCACGCGTCGCGGACGGCGGCGACGCCGAGGCGGAACGCCTCGATGGTGCGCTCTATGTCTTCGTCCGAGTGGCAGACGCCCACGTAGAGCTTGCCGGGCGACTTCAAGATGCCGTTGTCCAGCAGCGTGTTGTCGAAGATGCGGTTGAGCGTCTTGTCCACGAGCGTCGAGCGGTAGTCGATGATGGGGTGCTCGGTGAAGTAGACGTCGAACATCATGTCGATGCCGCTGACCTGCGCGGGGACCTCGGCCTCGTCGAACAGGCGCTGGAGCGTGTTGCGGAGGGTGGCGGCGCGAGCGTGGTACCCCTCGTACACACCCGGCTCGCGCAGGACTTCGAGCGTGGCGAGTCCGGCGGCAGCGGCGACGGGGTTGCCGTTGAGCGTGCCGCTCTGCGGGACGTAGACGTCCGGCGCGGCGGTGCCCAAGTCATACGACTCCATGATCTCGCGCCGTCCCACGATGGCCGCGAGCGGGAAGCCGCCCCCAACGATCTTGCCGATGGCCGCGATGTCCGGCACGGCGTTGTAGTACTCCTGCGCGCCGCCGTAGGCGAGGCGGAAGCCGGTGACGACTTCGTCGTAGATGAGCAGGATGCCGTAGCGGTTCGTGAGCTCGCGCAGTCCCGGCAGGAATCCCGGCTGAGGTGCGATGGTGCGCTGCACCGGCTCCACGATGACCGCGGCAAGCTCGTCGTGGTAGCGGTCGAGCAGGTCCTCGACGGCGTTGAGGTCGTTGAACGGCGCGACAAGAACGGTCTCCTGAATGGCACGCGGGATGCCGGCGGAACTCGGCTCCGCCTGTGGGTAAGGCGTGTTGCCGGTCGGAGCGAGGCTCATCAGGGAGTAGTCGTGTGTGCCGTGGTAGCCGCCCTCGAACTTGAGTATCTTCTCGCGCTTGCGGAAGGCGCGGGCGACCTTCAGCGCGTTGTAGGTGGCCTCGGAGCCGCTGCTGACGAACCGCACCTGCTCGGCGCACGGCATGGCTTCGACGATGCGCTCGGCGAGCTCGATGGCGTAGGCGTTCTGGGTGAAGAACGTCGTGCCCTTCATCATCGCCTCTGTGGCTGCGGCGATCACCTTCGGGTGGGCGTGCCCCAGCACCATCGGGCCGGAGCCGAGGAGGTAGTCGATGTACTTGTTCCCGCTCACGTCCCAGACGCGGGAGCCGTGGCCGTTGCGCACGACGAACGCGTGTTCCTCGTCGAGGCGCAGGTTACCGAGCGAGCCGCCGGGGAGCACAGCGGCGGCTTTTGCCATCAGGGCTTGTTCTTCGGGGGTGCGGTTGTTGTTGCTCATGGGCCGATTCTCACACAGGCAGGTTCAGGGCGGCTAGGGGCGGGTGGTAGACCAACAGGGGTGGGAAGAAAACCACGGTGCAAACCGCTCATTTCCGCTCATCCTGCGATCTTCACCTCTGGGTCCAACCCTTCGCGTGAGCGGAGATGCGCGGCTCCAGCCGCTCAAAACCGCTCACCTCCGCTCGAAACCGTTCATAATCGCTCGAAACCGCTCGGGCCCGTGCTCTCACTCCCCCCTGGAGGACCCTCGCCCTCGCCCTCTCCCCTTGTAGGGACCTTTGCATAACCCATCGCACACCCCGCGCCCTGCCAACCCCCACCCCAGCCCTCTCCCGCCATCGGGAGAGGGAGCACGCGGCCCCCGCCCACACCACCCAGTTGTGCAAAGGTGTCAGGCAGGGGGCCACTGCAGAATGCAGGCCGTCAGGGGACAGGGTACGCGGCGGAGGGCTGTCGGCGTAAGGGGCCAGTGTCATACGTTAACTCTTCAGCGGACGGCAGGACGTGGCGCGTTGGTGTAGGATGGCGTCGGCTGGTGACGCGCTGGCCTATCTCATACAAATGGAGGGGAGAAGATGGCAGTAACGGACGTTGCGGAGGTGAGTGTTGGCGACAGCCCGATGCCGATCTACACGGCGCGCCCGGACGGCGACGGGAAGAGTCCGGCGGTGATCGTGATCCAGGAGATCTTCGGCGTGAACAACGACGTTCGCAGCATCGCGGACCGTTTGGCGAACGAGGGCTACTTCGCGGCCGCGCCGGAGTTGTTCCACCGCTCCGGCAGAGGCGTGGACATCCCGTTCTCCGAGATGCAGCAGGCCTTCGGGGAGCGCGGCAAGCTGAGCAATGACGACATCACGGCGGACGTGCAGGCGACGCTCGACTACCTGCAGAGCAACCCGGACGTCGACGCCGACAACATCGGCATCGTCGGCTTCTGCTTCGGCGGGATGGTCTCCTACCTTGGCGCCACGATGAGCGGCATCAAGGCTGCCGCAGTCTACTACGGCGGCGGCATACTGCCCCGACCCGACGCAGGACCGGACGCGCCCCGTCTGCTCGACGCCACCGCCGACGCGGTGCAGGCCCCCATCATCAGCTTCTGGGGCACTGAGGACGCGGGCATACCCGTCTCCAACGTCGAGGAGATCGAGCGTGTGCTGAAGGAGAAGGGCAAGTCGGTCGAGACCCACATCTACGAAGGCGCGGGGCATGGGTTCTTCTGCTCCGAGCGCGGCAGCTACAACGAGCCCGCGTCCACCGACGCGTGGCCCAAGACGCTGGCGTTCTTCGGGGGACACCTGAAGTAAGCGGCAGTCATCGCACCAACCCTCACCCCCGGCCCCTCTCCCGCGATCGGGAGAGGGGAGAGGGACTCCCACTCACGCTGAACGCCCAACAGAGGACAGGGCTGCGAGATTCCCGCGAAAGCGGGAATGACGAGGAAGGCGGGAATGACGGAGGATAGAAGGGCCGGAGCGCTGCCGCTCCGGCCCTTTTCGTTGCGTTGCGCCAGGGATGCTCTGAACAAGGGATGGACGCGCGCCCCGCCAACCCTCACCCCAGCCCTCTCCCGCCATCGGGAGAGGGAGCACGCGGCCCCCGCTCCACACAGCCCACCCCCTGGAGGGCCCCCTTTCTCAGGAGAGGGAAGCGACGCCCAACCGCACCGCCCCACAGGGCTGCGAGGTTCCTGGCCTCCGCAGGAACGACACGCACGGTCGACAGAGGCCTATTCAGAGGGTTCCTAGTGCACTTCTCTGCGCCCTCGTATAGCGGAGAAGGCTGCCAGGAGCGTGAGGAAGAAGACGGGCGCTCCGAAGATGTTGATGACTATCATGCAACCGGCCCCGGAGACGAGCAGGAGCGCCGCTCCTTGCCACGGTTTCTTGAGGCATATCACCGCGCCCGCGATGGCAATGAGGGAGAAGAACAGCACGAGCAGTCCGGCGGTGCCGGTATCTCCCGAGCGGAACGCGAAGTCCACGAGGTCGCCGATGAAGACAAGCACACCGATGAAGAGACCGACGATACCGCCGAGGAGTCCGAAGATGAGTGCTGCGATGAGCATGGCGCGAGGCTCCGAATGCTGCCGCTACCCTGACTGCGAGCGGATGGAGAATACGAGCGACTTGACGGTGACGGGGATGACCTCGCTCGCTCCCATCGGCTTGCCCACATCCACGTAGTCGAGGTCGCCGACCTCGATGCCGTCGATCGCGATGACGGCCCGCTCCATCCCCAGCTCCTCGCGGATGATGCCGCCGAGCGACTTCGCCACGTCCACGTCCACAACGAGGAATACCGGAGCCTCCGGTGGCTCGTCGTCAACGGTCTTAATGATGGACTCGGCCAGGCGCCGGATGTACCAGTAGTCGGGTTGCCCGGCTATGGACATGGCGAGCGCCATGGTGGACGGCAACCGGGCGAGGTCGTACTTACCGACGCCCGCCGCGAGCGCCGCCTCCATCTCATCCGCGGTCTGCTCCTTGGTGATGAACGCCCGTGCGACCTGTATGCCGCGCACGGGCAGCACCTCGTGCGTGGAGATGTACGACGTGCTGCCGCTCGCCTGGAGTGTGTACTCACCCGCGCCGATGACCGTGGCGCGGATGCCTTCAGCGGGCATCACCAGCATCCCCGAACGGAACGTCGCCTGCGACCGCTCCCGGACCATCTTCCCGAACCACGGCCCGACGTCGCCGTACGACTCGTTGGTGCGGTCGTACACGTACTCGGAGACGCCGCCGGAGTAGACGACGTGGTCCACGTCCAGCAGCGAGTCGATGTCAAGCCTGTCGGTGAGCAGCAGCGACTCCGTGAGCGGGTCGACCTCTCCGCCACTGATAACGTCGAAGAGGATTTCGGTCATCTTGGCGGCGAACTGCTCGCGCTTCTCGTCCGTGAGCTTCTCGCCGACCTCGACCGTCTGGCCGAGCGAGGCCAGGATGGTGCGGGCGGGCTGCTCGACGCGGGTGATGGTCATTTCGTCGTCGTAGGCGATGAGGCGCGCGCCGACCTCGATGACGACCATCTGGGCGATCTCACCGCTGCGGATGACCGAAATCTTCGTGGTGCCGCCGCCCATGTCCACGTCCAGGACGGTGTTTGCGTGGCTCTTGGAGATGGCGACCGCGCCGGAGCCGAACGCCGCCAGCAGCGCCTCGTGCATCGGGCCGGCGGACGCACAGATGAACCGCCCGGACTCCTCCGAGAAATACTCCAGTATGGGCTGCGCGTTCTCCTTCTTGAGGGCCTCGCCCGTGATGACGACTGCGCCGGTGTCCACGTCGTCCGGTGTGAAGCCCGCCTCGCTATACGAGCGTTCGATGAACTCCTGCACGCTGTCCGTGTCGATGGCGGTGCCGGAGGAGTAGGGCGTGAGCATGATGGGCGAACGGTAGAGCACGTCGCGGTTGGTAACGACGAATTTGGCGGAGAGCCCTGCGCCCTCGCGCCGGAGGATCAGGCGGGAGAAGATGGTGTGGGTTGTGGAGGAGCCGATGTCTATGCCCACGCTGTAGAGCGTGAACTTCTCGATCCCCTCTATATCCTCGGCTTCTTCGTTGTCGAGGAGGTCGAGTACGTGCGAATGGTCGAGCTCGTCGTCGTCGTGCATGTAGCGTCCTCGGAGTGTGTGTGAGAAGGGGCGCCGGAGTGCGAAACGTGCTCACCTCGCGGGCGGCTACAGCGCTCTCTCCGGCGCCGCCCATATATTACCACGCAGAGGGCGTTGCGTGTGCCAGCGTTTTCAGTTTTTCCCTGCCGCCGGTGTGCTTCGGGGCATACCGTTTGTGATGTGGCTGCGTGTAATCGTGCCGCAACGGCGTGCGCTTGTGCCTGTTTGGCACAGGCGCGCTACTCGTGGGAGAGGCGGCACTGGGGAGTGACCGCGCCGATGCTCCGGCCAGACCTGTAATATTAAGCAACATTCTGCAACATGCGCCTCCCGATTTTGCGACGTGCAGCCGAGGGCTGCCACTGCGTACCGCCAGGGGATACGGTACGCCAGCAGGGGGCGATGGCGTAAGAGGCAGATGTCACCGTGGGGGAGCGGCCAGTCAGACGACGTCCTGGCCTGGCCGACATCCCTCCTCACGAAGACGCTGAAGGATTTCGAGGACTCGGAAGCTCTGTCGCTCCGTTCGTCACCCCTGCGCGGCGGCGTAGTCCCACTCGTAGGCGGGGTCCTCGTAGGCTTCCGCCGGTATCTCGGAGGTCATGCCGCGCTCGGCCAACTGGTCCTCGAAGTACTCGCGGATCCAGGGGTCCTCGTTCGGGTACTCGATCTGGTCGCGTGCCCGGTCCTGCACCTTCTCGGACATGCCCATGAACTGGTTCGGCGGATGGAGCGCGAGGTATCGCCCGTCCGCCCCGCCGAGGTTGAAGTGCTGGTGGAACCAGCGGTCAGGCGGCACGAAGCAACTCGCCTCGTGCCAGTGGATGACGATCTTCTCCTGGCCTTCCTCCCACATGACGGAGTAGCCTTCGCCGCCAGGGATGACGATAACGCGCCCCGGACCGTGGCGATGCCCTTTCTTGTAGGTGCGGGCCGGGAAGACGGACATGTGCGCGTGCATCTCCGAGCCGGGGGACTGGATGAAAACGACGTGTCCGCCCGCGCCGCGCCCCCAGAACGGGACGAGCCTGTCCCAGGCGGCCATGTCCGGGAAGAAGTTGCCGTGCCACACCTGTCGTCCGCGTCCGGCGAACGCACCCTCGCCCTCCTCCATGACTGCTTTCGCCTCGGAGTAGAACTCGTCGGCGCTGTGCAGGAACGAACTCTCCGAGTAGGGGTTGTTGATGAAGAAGTCCGGGTCCGGCGTGGCGGACATGGCGATGGGCAGGTAGTTGTAGTGGAGCAGCCGCGCCGGGTTGTTGCCGTCCATGTTGGTCAGCTGGCAGTAGGAATTGCGCGGCACGAGGAAGAGGCTGCGCGTTGCCCACTCGAACGTCTTCTTGGGTCGGGAATCGTCTGTCCAGACGGTGGCGACGCCGCGCCCGCCCAGGACGTAGACCTGCTCATCTACCGAGAGCTTCAGCGGCGGGAGCGTGTGTCCGGGAGGTATCTCCTCGATGCGGCCCTCGCAGACGCCTTCCATGCCACGCAACTGCATGAACGCGGCGTCAACCTTGCGATCCTCCCACCAGCCGAGCTCGGCGTTGCGGAGGTCTTCCACGTAGTAGCCCCGGTGGATGGGAATGCCCTGGGCCTCCATCCAGTCGTCATAGGTGAAGCGTCGCGCCATTGCAGGCCTCCGTCGGTTTAGGATGGCTGCATCTTACTCTGTGCAGGGCGTGGGGAGTAGGAGAGGGCGAGCGCTCAGTTAGCTCGCCATTCGAGCTGCCTCGAAGCGCTCGACTAAAGCGGAAGCCCGCTGGTCAAGCACTCCAGGAGCATGCACTTCGAAGACATCAAGGATTTCCTCGGTTAGTTCATCTTGGAGAAAGAGGAGGTCCGCAATTTCTGTTGAACCGATGGTGTCGAGATGTAGGCAGACCTCTCTACGATCCATGTCCACGCGCCACCTCCGCTGCATCGGGGCACATGCGGCCTCGGCGAGGCGAACCAACTCGGCAAGGTGGATCTCAGGGAGGTAGTCGTCAGCATTGGGTCGCGAGGCAGCGAACAGCAACGCTGGTAAGGGAAGGCGTTGCGGATCACACACCACCACACCTAGGTCCGCACACATTCGACGGACAGCTTCGCCGGTCGGCTCCGAAGATACGAGCAACGGCCACCACCTGGCTATAGCGGTCTGCTCGGGGTACTCCGAGGCGGCTTCGCGATAGAGGTCAAAACACTTTAGGTGGAACACTGCGACATCAGACTTGTCGAGCGTCATGCGGGCCTTGCTCTCAATCCACGCGGCGACGTCAGGCCCTTGGCCCACGCCATCGATCTCATGACGGGCTCCGGATCGTGAGCCTTGACCAAAAAGACCAAGGACTCCAGCGTGCTGTCGCCTCGTAAAGCTTGGCCGCCATAGGAGTTCTGAGACCACACCCTCCCATGCTCGGCCACTCGCTGGCGTGTGCCCAGGGCTGCAATGGCGCGCAAGCAGGAACGCGTCTACAGCTAATGACGCGAGGGCCCGGTCGTTAGGGTGCCAAGCTGTGAGTTGCATCCGATTAGGCCAGCAAGTCGAGTGCATCGCTCGCTGGCTCATCCTCCGGGGTTGTAGGCGATGTCATGTTGTGACCGACGCCCGCAAAGTACTCGCGCGCGAACACTCCGTCGATGAGTCCTTTCTGTGCTATTGCCCCTGCTTCCAAGAGTTCGTTCGCACGGCTGAGCAAGATTCCGGGTCGACCCTGCGAGACTTTTCGCAGAACAGTGAGTGCATCGCGCTCGAATGCAACAAGCTCTCCGGGTGCTGAGGTGTCAATGCGGTGGGCGTCGAGCCATGCGCGCAGCAAAGCCTCAACTTGATCATCGTCGCGCATCCCACGTAGGACGACGACTGCGGCTTGGTTGCTAGGGGTCTCCTCGAAGCTTGGCAGTCGATTTTGTTCCCAAAAAGTCTCAAGGTTCCTAGCCGCCGCTGCATGGAAAGTAAAGGTCATGTGGAGCATCGACGCGTATGGCTCGTTTTCCATCAGGTCGCGGATTCTTCCAATCTCGCGTCGGCGCCTTGCCGCGGAAAGCGACTTGTTGGTCGCGAGATCCTCGAGTTGGTCAATCATCAGGAAGACCTTGCGAACCCCTGCGGCGGCGAACGCAATTAAGGCGAAGTCCAAGTATTCAAGCCCTGACCGAATCTGGCTAGCATTGGAGACTCTGCCTAGGAAGTCCGGCATCTCGTCGGGTGCAGTAGCGAAGACCTGCACGAGGTCAGGACGTAGCGCTGAGGATGTGGGCGCGATCGCTAATCGTGTTTTGGCCACCTTGGCGGCTACTTTTTCTGGCGCATCGTCTCCGATTGCCGTGCAGATCAGTTCTCGGGCACGAAATAGCGGAGCGTTGCTGTCCTTCGCCATGCCGACCACTGCGTTGAACAGCACAGGATAGAGCCCCGTCCGGTTCATTGTGTTCAACTCAGAGAAACCCGCCACGATAGGAACGATTCGGTCGTCGCGCATACCTGTAGCGGCCTCGACCTGTCTGCCGAAGTCAACGTTTATCTTGCGAACGGACTCTCGCATGAGGGCTGTCTTGCCGTAGCCTGTGTCTCCTCCAGGCCCTTTACTCCAGAGAAAACCGACCTGCCGATTGCCCTGAAGTGCACCCCGGACCGTCTTTGCAAAGAACTCTGTCTCTTCCTCAGGGAACACCTCTGAGCTATATGGGTCCGTCCATCCGCCGGAAATTGCGGAGTGAGGAAAGGGGTTCTGCTCTAACCCCCAGGCCTCTTCCATGTGCTGATACGGTGACGTGCTCATAGGTTTCTCTTCTCCTTGCTTCTCATCGTTGCTTCTAGTCGGCGGCGACCGTGGTGCCGAAACGCTGGCTCCGAACTCGGCAATCCTGTCGTGCCGATATGCAGAAGCACTTCGACATTGACTTCGGGGTAGTCCCCATCGGCCAATCTTGACAGTACCAAGTCGCATAGGGCGCGGGTTACTGCACACTGAGAGGCCACTTGTGCACGTAGTTGATGGACTGGAAGGTAGGGCTCGACGAGAGAGGAACTGGACTGCGAGGCTTGCTCTTGGTAGGCGTTCCAGAAGGTTCGTGAGACGCGGTCTCCGTGTTCGGCGATACCGCGTCGGAACGGAAGGGTGTCTCCGTCAGGCCCACGCCTCAAGTCGGCCGCCAACCAAATCACGTTCATGCCGGGATAGTCAGGGACATAGCGAGATTGATCGTAGAGAAGGAGTTCCAACCCCCAACGGAGGAGCGTCTTGATAGTCAGCGCATCGAGCCGAACCTCTCGGGCAGCGAAGGCCGCCACCATAAGGGCATCGTTCGTGGTCTCGGCGAGAGCCTTGTTACTCGGGCGCTCCGGCGGAGGGTATCCGAATCGGCGGTTCAAGTGTGCGGCTATCTCCTTCTCGACGGACTCTGGCGATATGTCGCCTCCCATGCGTTCAGCGGCCCACACTGCCCATCCACGGGTACCTGCGCGAGTGTGCTCTACATCGCCCTCACTAATGGTGGGGCATCGAATCGAGTCTTTCTCGAGTGCCAAGAGGAAGGCCCGGAGGTACGGATGGGCCGAGATCAGCCTTTGGCTGAGCGCATTGACGAACTGCGCATCAGACGTCAAGTCCGCTAGGTTCAAGCCCAGTTCGGTGAGTTCGTAGGTCTCCGTACGGTAGCGGTCGACGAAGGACCTTGATGAGGGTAGTGGCTTGTTCACCACAGCATCCAATCGCATTAGCTCGGAGAGGCAGTCTCGCGTAGGGGCCCAGTTACGGTCCTTCTCTCCGACTCCTGTTGGTGGCGCTGTCGACCGCCCTTGCCCACCTTGGGCCAGGCGTCGCTGCGTGTCTCCATAGCGAACGCGGCAGGCTTCGAAGGTCGCGTCCCCGCTGGCAATACCACGCAACTGGTCGCGAGTGTGTGTGACGATGCGGTGCAGGCGAGGAATCGTGTCCTTGGGTATGTCGTTATCCATAGTAGGCAATATATCACACTGCCAGGTCTTATGCAAGACCTGAATACATGAACTCGTGGCAAGGTGGGGAGGGGCCAAACCCAACCGAGAGATGCTTCGGCTCTGCTCAGCATGACACCCCCGCTAGGACGTCAGTCGCGGATGTCCTGCAGGAACCACTCCGTGGGGAGTTCGTGGCCGAGGCCTCTGGCCTTCGCGAGCTCGTAGGCGCGGCCTGCGACGGAGAAGAACTGCGCGCCCTGGATGTTGCCACGCTCCGAGTAGGTGACGGCGCTCGGGCCAGGGCGGCCCTCCGCCCCCTCCAGCAGTTGCTGGAGGAAGACGACGCGGTCCTCCGCGATGACGCCGTGGCCCCTGCCGGACCGCGAGCGGGACTGTGCCGCCGACGCGGGCGTGCCGTCCGGCGCATTCGCCTCGTAGGCGATGTTCTCGTCGTGCAGCTTCATCTCCGGTATGCCGACCGGCGCGGGCGCGGAACCGAGGCGCAGCGAGCGGTCGATGCGCTCCATCGCCTCGCCGTCTATGTGCCCGCCGACGCAGGTCATGTGCGCGCCGTCCTCCACGTCCTTGCCGAAGATGACGGGCTCCACCGCGTCCGTGCACCCAGCGACGATGTGCGCTCCCCTGCATGCCTCGGCGGCGGACTCGACGGGGATGACCTGGATGCCGAGGTTGGCGCGTATCTCCTCGGCGTAGGCTTCGCGGTTGGCCTTCGTGGGGCTGTAGACCTGGATGCGCTTGATGTCCCGGACGGCGGCGAACGACTCGGCGTGCGAGCGCGCCATGCCGCCGGAGCCGATCATGGCGACGACCGATGCGTCCTCGCGCGCCATGTAGCCCACACCGATGCCGGAGTCCGCGCCGACGCGCATGTGCTGGAGGTAGCCGTCGTTGATGATCGCGAGGGGCTCGCCGTTCTCGACGCTCATCAGGAGGATGAGGCCGCAGAAGAGGCCGGGCTGCACGCAGTACTTCTCCTCCGTGCGGGTGCCGCCGTATTCACGCTCGTAGACGATGTCCGACTTCATGCGGATTGCGAAGTAGCCGGACGCGGAGCCGCCCTCCATGGTGCCCCACTGGTACATCTTCGCGGGGTCGGACGTGGGGATGCGGATGTCGATGCGCGGTCGGCAGACGGCCTCGGTGCGTGCGAGCTCCTCGTACGCCTGCCTGAGCGCGTCTATCGTCTCCTCCATCGTCAGCACGGACGCGATGTCGTCGTTATTCAGGATGAGGGTCATGGTGTGTCTCCTGTAGGCAGAGAATTGGTCAGTACCACGTCTCCGGTCGTTCCGTTGTAGACCATGGTGCAGTGGCGGAGCAAGTCCCTGCCGATGAGTGCTGCATGGGGCTGTCCGCCGACGGCCAATCTCACGCCTGCGAACTGGCCGTACATGACCAAGTGAAGGCTGGAAACGTATATCTGAGCAAGATACATGTTCGTTTGCGCAGGCCCGTGCGCGCCGGAGACAACTGCGTAGCGTTCGGCGATGGGTAACTGCAATTCACTGGCCAGCGCGGAGTCTATGCAACTATCCGATGTACCTGTATCAACAAGGGCAGGACGATGGGCAGTCTCAAGATCAGGAGGCCTGCTGCCGTAGAGGTCGAAAGAGGAGTCGAGGCCGATGTCGACGTATAACACCGGCCCCGATTGCATCAACACGTCAGGCTGGCCGTTGAATCCGCAATGGGCCTCAGCCATCAGCGTACCTGGTGGAGGATGTGAGGGGGCAATTCGTGAGCGTTCCTACCCACCTGCCGAATGAGATACGGGCCCCGCCCGAAGTTGCGAACTGCACAGGCGGCGGCCTCCTGAAAGTCAGCGTATATGCCAAAGAGTTCCTCGTTGTGGAAGACGACCCATTCGCCTAGGTGGTCGGCTTCCAAGGATTCTTGCGCACGTTCGTAGGCGGCAATCTCACGGTCCAATTGATCCATGGCGTTCCCCCCTATCACATGCCTTACTTGGCTGCGGCTGCGGCTTCGCGCATGTCCAGGATGGGCGAGTACATCGTGGCTGCGCCCTGTCGGGTGGAGGTGTCCACGTAGTTGTGCTGCTCCGTCATGAACGGGATGTAGACGTTCTCGGCGGGGTCGCGGTAGACCTCCATGGGGTCGCCGCCGTCCTCGACGATGCGCATGTTGTCCTCCAGCATCTGGCGGAACATGATGATGCCCTTGTCGGAGCGGCCCAGGTGCTCGCCGGTGCGGTCGGCGATAGCGCCCTGGGTGACCCACGCGGCGGGGTCCTGAGAGGAGTTGCTGCGCAGTTCCGGGTAGACGGGCTGGGCGTTCTCGTCCAGCATCGGCACGGGGGGGAGGTAGAAGGGGATGCCCTCCGGCGTCTGCTCGACGTCGCCCTCGACCATCGGGTAGCAGGCGACCCACCAGTGGGCGGTATTGTGATCGTCGATGGGGGTGCGTATCTGGAACGCGGGGCCCATCGAGAAGCTGCCGCGATAGGTGCCGTCCAAGACGTTGAAGCCGTCGCCGCCCTGCCGCAGGTAGTTGGGGAAGACGATGGGGTGTCCGTCCTTCCACTCGGTGTCCTCTTCGGAGCCGCCTTCCCAGATGCGGCGCTTGATGATGCCGTGCTCGAACGCATCGAAGTGGATCACCTTGTGTGGGCGGCGCGTGCGGCGTTCCACATCTCCGTTCATCTCGCGGATGAAGTTGGCCCATGCGACGTGCAGCCACTCCAGGTGCACCGGGTCCAGCGAGTTCTCCTGGCACTGCAGCCAGTTGCACGGCAGCATGGCGTAGCCGATGTCCCGCAGGACGCCGGTCGCGGAGAACACGTCGTAGTTGGGGACGAGCGGCACGGGCGCGGGGCCGAGGTAGGCGAACAGCAGCCCGGCCTTCTGCTCCACCGGGTACGCCTTCATCTTGATCTTGTCCTTGAACCGCGCCTCCGGGTCCTCCGTCTCCTCGTACGGCTGTTCAGTGCACTGGCCTGTCTCGTCGTACAGCCAGCCGTGGTACGGGCAGCGCAGGCCGTGCTCCTCCGGTATGCCGTAGATCATGTTCATGCGGCGGTGAGCGCAGTGCGGCTCCATGAGGCCGAACGCGCCGGAGCGGTCCTTGTAGAGGATGAGGTCCTCGCCGAGGAGGCGCACCTTCATCGTCCACTTGTCGTTCATCTGGGAGACGGCGGCGACGGGGTGCCAGTAGCGGCGCATCAGTTCGCCCATCGGGGTGCCGGGACCGACCCGGGTGTAGCGGTCGTTTGCTTCCTGCGTCAGCATGAGGTCTGCTCTCCTTGTGCTGCTGGATTTGCTCTGTCCTGCGGCGGGATTATAGCAAGCCGCGCAACGTGAAGCGTCAAGGGGTATGCGGCAGCATGTGACCGTCAATTGCCGCGGGCGAGCGGGGTCAGGTGAGGAAGAGCATCGCGATGATGAGCACCCCACCGACGACACCGAGGAGGATCGCTAGGCTCTTGTACGAAACATCTCCCCGCACCCAGGCCCCTACCGCGCGGGCTCTGTTCTTGACCAGATAGGGCTCGGCAAAGTCACCAGGGCTACCGACGACCAAGCTGGAGCCGCCCCTGTAGAAATCAGGATCGTCGATTAGCGACTCCTGCTCCGACTCTTCTCCGCTCTGGTCAGGCTGCTGTTCATGCTCAGGATGGGGAGGTTGCAGGTTCATAGCGCCTCCGAGGCGTCAGGCGTTGCCTGCCACCGTCACTCACCGGCGAGGGAGAGCAAGGCCCACGTGACCAGCACCACCGCTACCACGGCTACGCCAATCATCGCTTTGAGCATCCCCGCGGACCACTTTGCAGGGTCGTGCCGCACTTGCCTCGTAACGTCCCGGATGGTGTCCTTATCGGCGGGTTCCTTGGGGACGTAGAACATCGAGTTTACTCCTCCGCTGCCTGATGGAAACCGCCAAGGGTGTCGTCCAATGGCTAGGCTCCTCGCGCCGGCTCTGCCGCATGGGGCATGCCGCGCATGCCCTCCCAACTCTCCAGGGTCTCGTTCACGATGTCCGTGACGGAGGGCTCCCCCGCCTCGACGAGCGCGTAACCAGGGCGCCGGCGGTTGCCGAATTTCACCTGCTCCAGGGGCAGGTGAATCGCGTCGTTCTGCGCGGGGTCGCGGAAGGTGTTCATCGGGTCGCCGCCGTCAGCGACGAGCTGGGCCTGCTCCTGCAGGAGCTTGCGGAAGAGGATGATGCCCTTGTCGGACTCGCCGAGTTTCTCCAGGTGACGCTTGGCGACCGGGCCCTGCGTGACCCACGCGAGGTAGTCCTGGTTGAAGAGGATGTCGTTGATGTAACGGTCGTTCTCGTCCTTGAGCGGCACGTAGCGGTAGGGGACGCTCTCTTGGCGCGGCGCCTGTGCACCGGGCGCGGGACGCCATACGTAGTAAGACACGTGGTAGGTGTGCGTGTCGTCCACAGGAACACGGAACTGGAACGTGGAGCGCACCTCGTCGCCCACCAGGAGGATGTTGGGGAACATGATGGGGTGGCCTTCCTTCCAGTCGTCGTCCTCCTCGGTGTACCCGGCCTCGACGCGGCGCTTGATGATGCCGTGCTCGAAGACGTCGAACCCGATCTTGAGGTGCGTGCCGCGCAGCTCGGGCAACGCGTGGACGCCCGTGCGGACGACGTTACCGTAGTAGGCGTGGAGCCACTCGTTGTGAACGGGGTCGACGGAGTTCTCCTGGCACTGGAGCCAGTTGCACGGCAGTTCCGAGATGCAGATCTCGCGGACAGCGTTGTCCCAGAGCAACTGCTCCCAGCGGGGTAGCAGCGGCGCAGGCTGCGGGCCCATGTAGGCGAACACGAGGCCGCCGAGCTCCTCGACCGGGTAGCCCGTTATCCTGACCTTCTCCTTGAAGCGTCCATCCGGGTGGACGGTCTCCTCGAAGGGCTGTTCGATGCACTGGCCGGTCTCGTCCATCATCCATCCGTGGTACATGCAGCGCAGGCCGTGCTCTTCAGGGATGCCGTAGGAGAGGTCGACGCGTCGATGGGGGCAGAAGCGCTCGATGAGGCCGAGCGTGCCGGACCTGTCGCGGTACAACACGAGGTCCTCGCCGAGCAGGCGGACCGGCTTAGTGGGGCGTTCGTCGAGTTCCGCCGTCGCGGCGATGGGATGCCAGTAGCGGCGCATGAGTCCGCCCATGGGCGTGCCTGCGCTGACCTGCGTGAGCTCCTCGTTGGCCTTGACACTGAGCATGCGTGCATTTCCTCGCGTTAGGTGATTGCGTGGGGTAAGGGTAGGGCGGGGCGCGTGCGGGGGTCAAGCGCAGCGTGGCGCGGGTCTCTCGTTTAGAATCGCTGATGCACTGGAGAACTCAGGAGGATTTGATGGCACGGGAAGGCAAGAAAGATTCGAACCAGAAGGACCCGAGCCGCAGGGTGAGCCGCGTAGCGGGCGACCTTGCGGGCTACATCGGCGAAGTTGCTTCGGAAGCTGCCGGGCTGGGAGTGCATGCTGCGGCGAAAGGTAGCAGGAAGGCGGGTGTAGCGACGAGGAGAGGTGCAGTGGTTGGCGGGAAGCAAGTGGGCAGAGGTGCGGTGGCTGGTGGGAAGCAAATAAGGAGAGGCGCGGTGGCTGGCGGGAAGCAAGTGGGGAGAGGCGCAGCGGTTGGTGGGAAGCAAGTGGGGAGAGGCGCGGTGGCTGGTGGAAAGCAAGTTGGCAGAGGGGCAAAGCAAGTGGGGAAGGGCGCAAGACAGGTGAGCGCCGTGCTGACGGGCGCGGATATCCAGGCATTCGACGAGTTCACCCAGGCGGTTACACGGATCGTCATGGGATTGCACGAAGACAACGAGCAGTTGAAGAAAGACAACACCGAACTGAAGGAGCGCGTGGCGAAGTTGGAGGCGAGGGTGGCGGAAGTCATGGGCGAAAGGAAGTGAGGCATGGGGTACCACGAACTCACCTCCATCATGGAATCCTATCCTCCGGCGGAGAGACCCAGCGTGCTGAAACTTGCCAAAGAGCAGGAGCGGCGCAACGAGCAGGAGATACTGGAGTTAGCTGCGATTGCCTCCGATCTGCAGGTTGATTCTTTCATCAGCCGCTTGCTGAATCCTGAGTTCAGCCCACTGCTCTCGAAAGCCTTCAGCCTTGCCATGCCCGGCGTTGACCCCAAGGCACTCAGTGGTCTGACCGGGAGAACGTTGGAGGGATTCATTGGCGTAGTCAAGGGTAAGTATTTTGAATTGCTGGTCGTGGACCGGCTGAACGCAGGAGAAGCCGTAGGTGGACTGAAGTTGGCGGGAGGACAGTTGGCCCGTCTAGCGGAATCTCCTACCCAACCGGCGTGGGATATAGAGGTCGTGGCCAGGAATGGGAAGGTAGTCGAGCAGCTGCAACTGAAAGCGACAAGACTATATGGCCCCGTGTTCAATGCGCTGTATAGGCACCCCGATATCAGGGTGCTCGTGCCGGAATTGATGGCGGGATTCGGATCGAGAGTCATTCATGCCGATATACCTCATTCACAACTGCTTGGAGCAGCAAAGGCATACGTTGGTGAACTGGGCAAGAGCGGGAGAGTGCAGTTCCTCGAAGATGCAGCCCGGTTCGTAGTGAAGGGAATACCACTTACCTCAATACTGATTGTCGGGGGGAGCGAGGGCGTGCGATTGCTGATGGGACGCGCGTCATTGCAGGAAGCGATGAGCAGCGGCGGAGCAAGGCTTGGCCGTCAGGCGGCGTACAACGTGGTAGGCAATTTCCTGCTAGCAGCAGGGCTTGGGCCAGCCGCCATTCCCACAACAATGGCACTGAGCGTCGCTGAGGCGCGCATCAGTGGCCACATAGAACTGAGCACCAGCCTTGGAATGCGGACGGAAGAGCTGAACGCACTGAGCGGCCCAAAGTAGGGCATAGCGTGAGAGAAGCCCCTACCGGCCCAGCGTGACCTCCGCGCCGAGGTAGTCAACCCAGGTGCCCATGACTTCTTCGATGTCGCTCACCGCTGGGGTGTCACCGGCCTCGGGCGGGATGTAGCGCGCCTGCGCCCGCATGCCGAACTTCACCTTCTCGACCGGCGCGTGCAGCAGTCCAAGCTCGCTCCCGCGGAACACGTTCATCGGGTCGCCGCCGTCCTGCATCACTGCGATGTTCCGCTGCAACTGCTTGCGGAACATGATGATGCCGACGTCCGACTGCCCCAACCGTTCGAGGTGCCGCTTCGCGACAGGGCCCTGCGTCGCCCAGGCCATGTAGTCCTGGTTGAACGTCCAGTCCGTGATGAAGCGCCCTTCGTCGTCCTTGAGCGGCACGTAGCGGTAAGGGATGAGATCCTGTTTCGGGGCGGCTGCGCCCGGAGCAGAGCGGTAGTTGTAGATGGAGACGTGCAGCGTGTTCGTGTCGTCGACCGGCACGCGGAACTGGAAGGTCGCGCGCGCTTCGTTGCCGACGAGCAGGATGTTCGGGAAGAGGACGGGATGCCCTTCCGCCCACTCGTCGTCGGTCTCGTCCTTGCCTTCGAGTATGCGGCGCTTGATGATGCCGAACTCGAACTCGTTGAACCCGATCTTCTGATGCCTGCGCGACGAGCCCTGCTGCGACACGGCGATGCGGTCGGTGTTGCGGTACGCGCCCATGTAGGCGTGCAGCCACTCGACGTGCACGGGGTCGAGCGAGTTCTCCTGGCACTGGAGCCAGTTGCACGGTATCTCCGTAATGGCGATGTCGCGGACGGCGTTGTCCCAGAGCAGGTGCTCCCAGCGGGGTAGGAGCGGCGCGGGCTGCGGACCCATGTAGGCGAACACGAGCCCCGCCATCTCGCGTACGGGGTAGCCCGCGATCTTGACCTTCTCCTTGAAGCGTCCGTCCGGGTGGACGGTCTCCTCGAAGGGCTGCTCGATGCACTGGCCGGTCTCGTCCATCATCCAGCCGTGGTACATGCAACGGAGGCCGTGCTCCTCGGGGATGCCGTAGGAGAGGTCGACGCGTCGGTGGGGGCAGAAGCGTTCGATGAGGCCCAGCGTCCCGGACTTGTCCTTGTAGAGGACAAGGTCCTCGCCGAGCAACCTAACGGGCTTGGTGGGGCGTTCGTCGAGCTCGGCGGCGGCGGCGATAGGGTGCCAGTAGCGGCGCATCAACTCGCCCATCGGCGTTCCGGGGCCGACCTGCGTCAGTTGCTCGTTCTCCTGTACGCTCAGCATGGGGCGTGGCCTCCTTCGTGCTCGTTCGCTTGCGGGATTGTACCGTATGGCGCAAGCGGACTACATGAGGAGAGGCGCTCCAAAGGGCGCCTCTCTCGTCAGTCGTTGCTATGCCCGCGTAGTTTACAGCGGCCAGTTGTCCTTGATGCCCTCCACCGCGCCGACCTTCTCGCCTGCGACGCGCGCGGCTATCTCGTTTTCCGATTCCGCTGGCGCCTGGTCCGGCAACTCCTCCCACGTCCGCAGCACCTGGTTGATGAGGTCGCCGTCGCGGGAGTAGCCCGCCTCGCCGGGGATGTACCTCTTGGCACGCTTCATGCCGAACTTCACGCGCTCCAGCGGCGCGACGATACCGCCCTCCGGAGGAGGAGTGCGGAAGACGTTCATCGGGTCGCCGCCGTCCGCGACGATGCCCATCTGCTCCTGGAGCAGCTTACGGTAGAGGATGATGCCGCGGTCTGACTCGCCGAGGTGCTCGAGGTTACGCTTGGCGACGGGTCCCTGGGTCACCCACGTCGTGTAGTCCTGGTTGAAGACCACGTCCACGATCCAGTGCCCGTTCTCGTCGAGCAGCGGCACCTCGCGATAGGGGACGGACTCCTGCTTCGGCACGGGCTGGCCGGGAGCGCCTCGCCACGTGTAGAGCGACACATGTAGCGTGTTCTGGTCGTCTATCGGGACGCGGAACTGCATCGTCACTGAGACTTCGGAGCCAACGAGCAGGATGTTCGGCACGAACACCGGGTGGCCGTGCTTCCAGTCGTCGTCCTCCTCGGTGTAGCCCTTGAACACGCGGCGCTTGACGACGCCGTGCTCGAAGAGGTCGAAGCCGATCTTCTGGTGCGTCGGCAGGTCCAGGAGCGCGCCCTTGAAGCCGGGCCCCTGCTGTACGTACTGCCCCCAGTAGGAGTGCGACCACTCGACGTGGACGGGGTCGAGCGAGTTCTCCTGGCACTGCAGCCAGTTGCACGGCAGGTGGGCGATGGCGATGTCGCGCACCGCGTTGTCCCACACCAGCGGTTCCCACAGCGGGAGGAACGGAACGGGCTGCGGCCCCATGTAAGCGAACACGAGTCCACCTGCGACCTCGACGGGGTAGCCTGCGATCTTCACCTTCTCCTTGAAGCGTCCGTCCGGGTGGACGGTCTCCTCGAAGGGCTGCTCGATGCACTGTCCGGTCTCGTCCATCATCCATCCGTGGTACATGCAGCGGAGGCCATGCTCCTCGGGGATGCCGTACGAGAGGTCGACGCGGCGGTGAGGGCAGAAGCGTTCGATGAGTCCGAGGGTGCCGGACCTGTCGCGGTAGAGGACGAGGTCCTCGCCGAGCAGGCGTATGGGCTTGGTGGGGTGGTCGTCGAGTTCGGCGGCGCCGGCGATGGGGTGCCAGTACCGGCGCATCATTTCGCCCATCGGAGTTCCGGGGCCGACCCGCGTGAGTTCCTGGTTCGCTTTGACGGTGAGCATGCGTGCGTTACTCCTCGTGTGCGCGTGTATGCGTAGCATAAGGGTAGGGCGGAAACGGGCGGAGGGTCAAGTACGCGATGTGCTTCAGAATAAATGTTACCGGGGCGGGTATCGTTGCTTCAAAAGTCATGTTACCGAGGAGCGCATGAAGAGAGGCAGCGTGCAGGACTACGTGGTGATCATGAAGGAGCGGTACAGGAAAGCAGGACGGGCAGAGCGTGGGCGTCTGCTGGATGAGTTTGTGCGGGTGACTGGCTACCACCGGAAGTCGGGCGTCCGGCTCTTGGGTGGGAAGGGTGAGAGGTCCGGTGGGAGTGGTCGAACGGGGCGGCCGCGGGAGTACGGGCCAGCGGAGGTGGCAGCCCTGCGGCAAGTGTGGGAGGTGGTGGACCGGCCCTGCGGGAGTCGGCTGGCGCCGTTCATGGAGGAGTTGGTGTGCAAGCTTGAGATGTGGGAAGAGTTGCTTCTGCCGCATGATGTGGCGGAGGCGTTGTGCTCCATGAGCGCCTCGACGATAGACCGTCTGCTGCGGGCCTACAAGGAGCGTGGACGGCGTCCGTGGACGAGTGTCACGAAGCCGGGGAGTCTGCTGAAGGCGGCGATTCCGATCCGCACGTTCGGGGAGTGGGGGCATCCACCGCCGGGGCATCTGGAGGTGGACTTGGTGGCCCATTGCGGAGAGAGCACAGAGGGGTTCTATCTGAACACGCTGACGGGGGTGGACATAGCTACGGGCTGGGTGGTGTGTCGTGGGGTGTGGGGGAAGGGGCAGGAGCGAGTGGGAGGCGCGATCCACGAGATGGCACGTGCGCTGCCCTTCCCCCTGCTGGACCTGCACACGGACAACGGCGGGGAGTTCATCAACCACTACCTTCACGCCTACTGCCGGCGCAAGGGGATCACCTTCACGCGCTCCCGCCCTTACCGCAAGAATGACAATGCCCACGTGGAACAGAAGAACTGGACGGCAGTGAGACGGCTGATAGGCTACGACCGGTATGCGACCCGTGCGGCCTTGGAGCGCCTGCAGAGCGTCCACCGGCTGGCCGCGCTCTACCAGAACTTCTTCCAGCCGGTGCGGAAACTGGTCCACAAGAGCCGCCAGGGCGCCCGGGTCCGCCGCATCTATGACACTGCCCAGACGCCGTATCAGCGGCTCTTGACGTGGGAGGAGCTTACGGGGGAGGCGCGGGAGTCCCTGGAACGGCGATATCAGGGACTCAATCCCGTGCGGTTGAAGGCCCAACTTGAAGCCGCCTTGGAGGCCTTGTGGGCAACAGCCGAGCCCGACTCAGACTACCAGCGCCCGGTAACAGGGACTTCTGAAGCATCAGTCCCCTCCCGGTAACAATTACTTTTGACGCACTACGGTACGAGGGAGGCTGGTTCAGGGCGGAACCCGCCGCCCCGTCCCACTCCCTGCGCTTACGGCCTGCTAATGTCCGGCTTCGCCTCCGGGTTATTGGTGACGATGCGCGTGTAGTACTGCCAGACGCCGCCAACCCTGGGACGCCAGCCGGAGGGGAGCACCTGCGCGAAGTGCGGCAGTTGCGGCAGCGGCGTGCGCCCGGACATCTCGTCCACGAGCTCGTCCTCGAGGTAGGCGTGGTCAGGCCCTGCTGCGGAGTAGGCCCAGTAGTTCATCTTGGCTTGCTCCTCCAACTGGATCATCGTCATCACGGCGTCTTCCAGGCTGCCACCCGCGGTGGTCGCGCCGTGGCCGCGCAGGAGGATGGCCGGGGAGTCGCCCATCAGTGCGGCGACCTCAGCGCCCTCCTCTTCCGTCTGCACGGTCTTGACGTGGTTCCACATGGGCAGTTCTTTCTGCACCAGTTGCGCGCCCTCCTGGTTCATGGGACGGAGGCGCTTTCCGAGCGTCGAGGCGAGGATGGTGTAGTGCGGGTGCACGTGCACCACGGAGTTGACCTCAGGGCGCAGTTTCATGATGGAGGAGTGCATAATGACCTCGAACGGCTGCGACGAGCCGACCGGTCCGTCGACCTTGTAGCCCTCGATGTCCACCACGATCATGTCCTGTGGCTTCATCGAATGGAGCGCGTCCACGGCATAGCCGCGGCCCTTCACCACGAACTTATCCGGGTCGTTCGGCAGGCGCATGCTGGCGTGCCCCAGCGACGCACGGAAGCCGGTCGCGAGCCCTACCTCGGCGAGTACGCGGTTCGCGACCGCCACCTCGTATTTGACCTCGTCCCATTCTCTCGGCATGTTCTGGTCCCTCCTTGTGGTATCAAGGGGGACTCTACTAGATAGAGCAGCGCAGGTGTAGGGCGGGTCAGAGTGGGCTGAACACGCCTGAGAGCATGGGGACGCAGAGGCCGGACTGGCCCGTCCGCAGCGTGTAGGCGGTCTCGACATCGGTGACGAACGCCCTGCCGTCGCCCGGGAACCCCGTGGCGGCTGCCGCCTGTAACGTGTCGGGGACGGCTTGGACGCCGCGGACGAATGGCCATCCTCGGCGCGATGCCGAACCCTCCGAAGAAAGCGAGGGAGAAGGCGAGCCGGTTCAATGTGGAACACGCGCATGTGCGGGCGGGCGAAACTGAAGAGGGATATGCTCGCCACCTCCTGGTCCGTGGGGCTATTCTCATGCTCGCTTCTGCCTCTGCGTTGCGCCGGAATCGCGGCGTCCCGGCTCAGCCCTAGATGTCGGCTGACGCCTCGCCGCTGCCGACTTTGGCTACTACGACGTGCGCCTTCTCCTGGCCCGGGGCCCTGAGGACGGATGTCTTGCTCTGCCCGAGGAGCAGCTCGATGCCATGCGGGTCCCTCACGAAGCACCTGACTGGTGCAGCCACTCTATGCTTTGGTACCTCTGCAGGAACGGCACCCAAAGACGGACCGGGTCCCCCGAGCTCGTGCAGCAACTCCTCGCCGCTGATCCCGTAGACCAGCAGCGCTCTCGGGTCGCGGGCAAGGGTCTTGGGCAGGCTTTCGAATCAGATGCCGTCCGCCGAATAGAAGGCGAGGTAACCGTGACCTCGCCTGTCGTGACGTAGGGAGGAATGCCCCACCTGCCGCCCACGTCGCGCTACTGCGCCCTGACGTAGTTGTAGTTCGACCATTCGGATGCGCCTGTCGAGTTCCGGGCGCGCACCCTGAAGACGTAGTAGTTGTAGCCCACCGGCAGGTTGCTCACCGTCGCGCTGGACCCGGCGAACGAGATGCTTACGTCGTTCACTGCGGTATCCGGAGACAGGAGCACCCAGTAGTTCATCAGAAATTCCACCTCGTAGGACTGTGCGCCGGCCGCGTCGTTCCAATCCAGGGCCACCGCCCTGGCGGCGATCAGCCGAACAGTTGGCGTGCTTGGCTCCGCGGGCACGCCGGAGACGGGCCCAGGTGTCAGAGTCGGTGTTGGCGTCGGCGTTGGGGTGGGCGTGGGGGTGCTGGTGGGCTGGGTGCTGCCGCTGGCTTGGAGCGTCAGCGTGAAGTTGCCGGTGCGGCGAGCGGAATAGGTAGTGGCCTCGACCGTGTAAGTACCCGCGGACAGTGTTCGGGTGATGCGTGAGTTGTAGCCGGTAGGCCCGCCGTCGTCGTCACGTTCGATGATCGTGCCGTTCGTGCCGGCGTCTTCGAGCAGGAAGAGGTAGGTGTCGGTGGCAGACGTGAGGTCGATCTGGACTCTGGCCTGCTGACTGAGGGAGAAGGAATAGAAGCGTGCGTAGCGTCCTGACCGATTGGCGGAGGCGCAACCGCTGCTCCATGCGCCATTGCGGGAGACGGACCCGTTTGGTGTGCCGATGCTGGCCAGGCAGTCGTCCGAGCCGGGCTGTGGTGTGGCAGTGAGCGTCGGCGTAGGCGTGGGCGTGGGCGTGTTCGCAGGTTGGGGAGTTGGCGTCTGCGTTGGAGTGGGCGTAGGCGTAGGCGTGGGAATGGACGTGGGAGTTGGGGTGTAGGTGGGCTGAGTGCTACCGCCGTCGACCTCCAGGGTGAGGGTGAAGTTGCCTGTTCGCCGGAAACCATAGGTCGTGGCCTCGATCGTGTAGGAGCCGGGTGAGAGTGCCCGGGCGATGCGAGAGTCGTAGCCGGTAGGGCCGCCGTCGTCGTCACGTTCGATGATCGTCCCGTCCGTACCGGAGCCCTGTAGGAGGAAGAGGTAGGTGTCGGTGGCAGACGTGAGGTCGATCTGGACATCGGCTTGCTGGTCGAGGGAGAAGGAATAGAAACGGGCGTATCGGTTGGGGCGGTTGGCGGACACGCAACCGCTGCTCCATGCGCCATCGCGGGAGACGGACCCGTTCAGTGTGCCGATGCTGGCCAGGCAGTCGTCCGGGCCGGGCTGTGGCGTGGGAGTGAGTGCAGGCGTAGGCGTGGGCGTCGAGGCGGCTGTTGGCGTCGGCGTAGGAGTAGGTGTAGGCGTCGGCGTAGGAGTAGGCGTGGGATCGGATGAAGGCGTTTGGCCGGGAGGCGGCCCGGTGGTTATCTCAACCGAGGATGGTGTCGTGATGGGGATCCGGTAATAGATGTATTGGTCATCGTCCCGGTATGTTGACAGGGCAACGACGCCTTCGATGGGCTCGTCGGCGCAGTTCCGGAGGTAGAACCCTTCCGTGGACGCTCCGCGGTAAAGCAAAGCCATGTAGGAAGCCTCGTGGTTACTGGTCGCCAGTTCGCCGTTCCGGTAGAACACGTTGCCGTCCGCGTCAGCCGGCACCATGCCGTTGACCACTGGTGCGGTGTGGGGAAGGCCGTCCTCATCCCAGATGTAGAGCGTGCAATGGGCGTCCTCCCTGATGGTGCGGCTTGGGATGAAGTAGGGGTTCGTGGTGATGGATATCCGTTCGTAACCGGGAACGTTCCCGACAACGTAGTATGGCCCGCTCCAATCGGTGTCCACGGGACCGGGCTCTTCCGTCAACCGGACCAGAGGGCCCGGATGCGGCGTGGGGGTTGGCGTGGAGGCGCCGTCCGCGTCGGAGGACTGCGCGTGCGCCAAACGGACGATGGGCGCGATACTCAGCAGGGTGATTGCCACGGATACGGCAAACCAGCCTAACCACGGAGCCGACAACGCGAAGACACGGTTCTTGTTGAGGTGACTCATGTTAATCTCTCGGAATGGATTTACCGGAATTTAGCGGTGCTTAAATGGGAATGCAAGACCCTATTATTCCACATTTACGACAATTCTCATTGGCCTGTAATTGCGCTTGATAACCGCCCTATAGCTTTGTCCGTCAAGAACCTTAATGAGTTATTCTACACGTATACCAATCCCTGTTCGATAAGCGCCTGTATGGCCTGTTCAAAGTATCTCAGGTCGGCCTGTAATCAACCTTATTACCTCATTCGGTAGATGCCTGCATGGTAGAATACAAGAATCTTTACAGCCTGTTCAGAGTGTTTCATCCTATTTTACGCGTACCCTTCCAGCATTCCTATAAAGGTTTTGCAGCTTGACTGTAGATACTCACAGATACTTCCTGCAGATACTTCGCAGCCTGTTCCAAAAGTGACTCTTATAGCTTTATTCCCTAGATACCTGGCCACTTATTCTGCAAGTTTCTTTATAGCCACCCTGCAGGTACTCGTATGTGGAGTCCGCATCATCCGGCGAGCGTGCTGCGAACTCCGTGTATCCCAGAACGGCATACGAAAGGCTGTCTCGGTGGCTGCGGAAAGGTCGATGCGCCTGGTTCCACTCTCGTGCGTCGGGCACGCGCGTGGTAGGTCGCGCGTGGTAGGATTGCCCCATCCTGGAATGAGGAGTGGGGCGATGGACATCCTGGCGATGGACGGCGACGGGCACGTCGAGGAGTGGGAGGGCACCTGGTCTGACGACTACCTGGAGCCCGCATTCCGCGACCGCCGCCCCAAGGTGGTCGAGACCGGCGAGTTCGAACACGACTATGTCTGGGATATCAACGGCGAGCGCATCCGGATCGGCGGTTCACCTTCCAGCAAGGACGGCGTCGTCTCCACCGAATACGAGATGATGGCGAAGTGGCGCGGCCCGCACGAGAGCGGCGAGTTCCATTCCGCCGAGGCCCGCCTCGCGGTGATGGACGCGGAGAACACGTACCTCTCCGTCAACTACCCCACGCTGCTGCTGGACTGGCCGATCGTACACGACCCCGCGCTGAACGCCGCGCTGACGCGCTCCTATAACAACTGGATCGCCGACATCTCCAACCAGTCGCCCGCCCGGCTGAAATGGGTGACGGTGATTGACCCGCACGACCCCGCCGAGGCTGTCCGCGAGATGGAGCGCACCAGGAACATGGGCTCCATCGGCGTCATGGTCTTCGGCGACTACAACGAGAAGGCGCTCGACGACCCCAGTTTCGAGCAGTTCTGGGCCGCGGCACAGGACTTGGACATGCCGGTGAACGTGCATCCGGGCATCGGCGCCCGCGCCGCCGTCAAGGCCTACCACAACATCGCGGGCGACCAATTCCTCATGTCCGTGGTACGCGGGTTCAAGACCATCTGCGGCTCCGGCATCCTCGACCGCTACCCCAAGGTCAAGGTCTCGTTCCTGGAGACGGGCTGCACGTGGGTGGACTTCGCCGTCGCCGTCATGGACTTCACGCTGGACAACGTGAAGGACCGGCTGGAGATCGGCGCGTTGCGCTCAGAGCACAAGGCCATCATCGAGCGCGGCCTGCCGGAGGCCACGCCGCTCGAATACATCAGGGACGGCCGCATCTTCATCGGCTTCGAGGTGGACGACGAGCTGCTGCCCTACATGGTCAATAAGTACGGGACGGACTGCTGGGTGTATGCGAGCGACATCCCCCACGCGCACCGCGTGCCGGACTCCCCGCTCTACATCTACAACCGTTCCGACCTCACCGACGAGCAGAAGTCGCGCATCGTCTGGAAGGGCACCTCCGAGCTATACGGCCTGCCCGTGCCGGAGGGCGTGGGGATCAGCGGCTAGGGCTTCCGCGCCGTGTTCGGGGCGTTGGGGAATTTCCTGGGCACACCGGGCGGCACCGTGTTCTGGCTTACCGTGGAGCTCCTCCTCTGGGCGGCGGTGATGGCGGCCATCTTGTGGCCCCATCAGAAGCGCGGAGAGTAGGAGTTCCGCTGTGATTGTGGAACTGGGTAATTTCCTCGACACCGAAACGGGTTACGCCGTCTGGTTCGCACTGGAAATCGTTCTGTGGGGTTCCGCGTTCGCCGCCATCATCTGGCAGCGGCGTAGGAGAGGCTGACGCGTCTCACTACCCCGGCTTCCGTGCCACCACCTTGACGCTGGACACGTCCGCCGGGGCGTCGTTCTCGACATGGGCCGTCTCCTCGGCGATGGCGATGCCCTCGAAACCCGCGTTGCGCAGCCGCTCGAGGTAGGTGTCCTGCGGCTCCGCGCCCGCGCTGCACGTCACCCACGCCTCCGTGTCTCTAAGCGCAGGGCCCTCGGCGTTGAGCGCCATCATGTCGGAGATGTGGAGCCTTCCACCGGGGGCGAGTACGCGGAAGGCCTCGCGGAATACGGCGTCCTTGTCCGGCGACAGGCAGACCACGCAGTTGGAGATGACCACGTCCACCGACGCGTCCGGCAGCGGGATGTTCTCGATCTCGCCGTGGAAGAACTCCACGTTCGTGAGGCCGAGCTTGGCCTGGTTGCCGCGCGCGAGCTCCAGCATGTCGGGAGTCATGTCCAGCCCGATGACGTGGCCCGTCTCGCCGACCTGCTGCGCCGCGAGGAAGCAGTCGATGCCGCCGCCCGATCCCAGGTCGAGTACGCGTTCGCCCTTCTGAAGACCGGCCAGCGCGGTCGGGTTGCCGCAACCGAGCGAGACGGCGATGGACTCGGCGGGCAGTCCCTCCAGCTGTGCTTCTTCGTACAGTGTCATTGCGCGGTCAACGCCTGACGGTGGGCAGCAGGCGGCCTCGTCGCCAGACGGCTGCTCAACGGGGGTGAGTTCGATGACCGCCTTCGCGTCCTTCGCGTACCGCTCGCTCACCAGACGTTTGATCTCCTGGGACTCTGTGGTCATCTGTTCCTCCCTTGCCGCGCGGTCGATCACCGATGGTTCTTCCAAGTGTACGGCCTGCCTATGGTTCCTCATAGGGCGACTCAGCGCAGGCACCTGAAGTCGCTGCGCCGTTCGTAGACATCGACCATCCGGGTGAACGCAGTCTTTTGGAGCGCCGACAGGCCTGTTGCGTCGGAGATGACGGAGCGCATCTCGGTGGGAGTCTTCCTTCCGCAATAGAGGTCGGACACCATTCCTTCGATCATCCCTTTCACGGCCTCGAGTGCTGCCGGTTCCAGCTCGACGCCAATGGAGGGGGAAAGCTCGTCGAGATAGATCTGGCTCATGTACAGATGGTTTCTGATGTAGTCCTGCCAGAACCTTCCGCTCGCGTCGAAGCTGTAGTGCTCGTTCCCGTCCCAGTCCAGGACCTCGAGCGTATTCACAAAGTCTACGAGGCGTTGCCGGTCGGCATCCCTGAGCGCCGTCCGCAGGGGTTCTGGTATGCGGGTCGTTGCGGCTGAACCGGACGCGCGGAGTTCAGGCGAGGAGTAGTCGATGTCTCTCGTGACGAACGCCATGTTCCAGAGGCGGTGATCGGAGGGGTCTCCGCGGCGGTCGTCGTCTCTGAGCCTCGAGTACCAGCTGACTTGCTCGGCCCAGGTAGTGGGCTCGCTTTCTTCCAGGAAGCCGTCGAAGTACTTCCTAAGCGGCGGAGGCACGAGGGCCAGGTTGCTCGCCCCGAAGGACGGGTAGATCGTCTCGTACCGGTGGTAGAAGTTGGGGACCTTGTAGAACTCGCGATCGGCGAGTATCTGCCAGACATCGTCTCCCTGGCGCAGCCTGCCTTCCCTCTTGGCATCCCTGATCTCGACATTGAGTCCTGCTACGGCTGCGGTGTAGTAGGGGCGCCAGGCCTCCCAGGGGTTCGACCCTCCGGCGCGGTCGTGGTCGCGGAAGTCCAGGAGGAACTGGGCCTGGTCGCGCTTGAACGTGTAGAAGTTCATCTGATCGCATGGCTCGGGCCACCCGTTCCACGATTCCCAGAACGCGTGCATCGCTTCGTGCATCAGGGCAAACGGTTCGCTGTGTCCGATGCCCACGCGGCCTCCCGCGAGGAATCCCGCATACCCGGGCCCGAGGTACGGTTGTCCTCCCCGGTGCTCGAATTGCCGCTCGATGCGGATGCCGTTGGTGAGCCAGTCGACCGCGGCATCGGTCAGTCCGTAGATCGCCTGGAGGTCTTCGATGCGGGCGGCTACCCATGGGTCGGCGTTGGACTCGGCGGCCCGCGTAGTGGCCCACTCGGGCTCTTGCCCCTCTTCTCCGACCCGCCGGTCAGCGGGTTGTGTTTCGATCCCGTCGAGATTCCTTGCCGCGATCTGGTAGTAGGACCCCTCCCCCCGTCGGAGGCCATCGAACACCCTGCATCTGTCGGCGCCCCAGGCGGAGGTCGTGCCTGTATTGTCCCTCAGCATGACGCGGTACTCCGTGCCGGCCGGGTTGCGCTCGTCGACGATGTAGAACTCGAAGCCTGTCCAGTGGACGCTCCTAGTGTGACCGCCCTGCGGGGGATAGGCGAGCGTGGCCGCTGTCGCTTCGGCGGTGAGATTCGCCTGCGATGCGACGACCTCGTAGGAGTAGCGCGTGTTCGGGCTGAGGCCGCTGTCCGTATAAGAGGAGACGCCCGGCGAGTTGTTTGCTATGCGCTCGCCGTCCCGGAAGAGGTCCACGGGTTCCGCGCCGCCGCCGACGTTCAGCGCCCACTCTACCTTCATCTCGGTCGGAGATGTGGGCGTGACCGCTATGCTGATCGGGAGGGGCGTTGGTGTAGGGGTTGGAACAGGCGTCGATGTCGGAGTGGGAGTGCTAGTGGGCCTCGGCGTAGGCGTACTGGTCGGCGTCGGAGTGGGCGTGGGGGTGGGTGTGGGCGTAGGCGTGCTGGTAGGCGTTGGAGTGAGCGTGGGCGTTGGTGTCGGAGTGGGCGTGCCGGTAGGGGTGGGGGTTGGTGTGGGCGTAGGAGTAGGCGTGGCGGTAGGCGTAGCGGTGGGCGTGGGTGTAGGAGTGGGGGTCGGGGCGGGGGTCGGCTCGGGCGCGCAGGCTGCTGCCAGGATGGCGGAGGCCGCTACGAGCAGCGCGGAACCCAGGACACGAGAGCGAAGGTGGAACGTCATGGCCGCGCCCATAAGAGGAAATGCCCCACGTCAAGGCGCATCGCGGGCCCTGACGCGTGGTAGTCTCTGCACATGGTGAGTCGGAGCTTAGCATACGAGTCAGTGGTACAGCGGGTAACGGACGGCGGCATCGTCGTGCTGGACGGCGGCGTCGGCACGGAGGTGCACCGTCGCGGCGGCGTGCTGGGTGCCTGGGCGAATCTCGCGAACGCGGAGATGCCGGACACCGTTCGCGCCATCCACTCAGACTTCATCGCGGCGGGCGCGGACGTCATCAGCGCCAACACGTTCGGCTGCTCGGAGCTTCATCTCGCCGCGCACGGGATACACGGACGCGAGGAGGAGCTGAACCGCGCGGCGGTGTCGCTGGCGCTGGAGGCGCGCGAGCGCGCCGGAGCGGAGCGTCCGCTGCCGGTGGCCGGTTGTATGACGACGGTCAGCTACCGAGGACCGGAGGGCAGGGTGGCTCCGGCTGAGGAAGACTGGGCGCTCGCCTCACAGGCGCGCGTACTCGCGGACGCGGGCGTGGACTTCCTCATCGTGGAGATGTTGTCGCACGTCGAGCGCGCAAACGTGGAACTCGCAGCAGCGGCGTCGGCAGACCTGCCGGTGTGGGCCGGGTTCTCTTCTGTAGCGGACGAAGCGGGCAATCTCACCCTGTTGAACCAGCGGGACGAACCGTTGGAGGAGTCGCTGCGCCGTATCGACCTCTCGGGCGTCGATGCCGCGCTCATCATGCACACGCGGATCCCCGAAGTTGAGCCGTCGCTCGCTGCGCTGCGGAGCGTCTGGGACGGCCCGCTCGGCACGTACCCCCATGGCGGGTGGTACGAACGTCCGGCCTGGGAGTTCGACGACGACTTCACGCCGGACGTCCTTGCTGCAGGCGCGGAGCGGTGGCTGGCCGACGGCTGCCGCATCGTGGGGGGCTGCTGCGGTACGGGACCGGAGCACATCGCTGCGCTGCGTGCAGTCGTGGACGCGGCGGCGGGCGACGGGTAGGCTTTCGGACGACGACTCATCGAGGAGGCGCAGATGCGGTTGCAGGACAAGGCCATCATCGTGACGGGAGCGGCAGGCGGGCTCGGACGGCAGTACGCCATCCGCTTCGCCAAGGAAGGTGCGAAGCTCACCATCGCGGACGTGCAGGACGTGAGCAAGACGGCGGAACTCTGCCGCGCGGAGGGCGCCGAGGTGGTCCCGCTGCGCGTCGACGTCTCCTCCGAGGACGACACGCAAGAGATGGCGCGGCGCACGCACGAGCAGTACGGGCGCGTCGACGGCCTGCTGAACAACGCGGGGATGATGCGCGGGCTTGAGGTGAAGTCCATCCTGGACGTGGACATGGAGACGTGGGACCGCACGTTCGCGGTCAACGCGCGGGGCACGTTCCTGGGCGTGCGCGCCGTCTTCCCGTACATGCGCGAGCAGCGCTCCGGCACCATCGTCAACGTCAGTTCCGGCAGCACGCTCCGCATCGCCCGCGCGGCGAACGCCATGAACCCACACTACGTGGCGTCCAAGTCGGCCATCACCGGCATCACGCGGGCGGTCGCGCGGGAGCTGGGCCAGTACAACATCAACGTCATCACCGTTGCGCCGGGCTCGACGACCTCCGACCGCGAAGACCCGCTGAGTGCGGACGAGGCGTACGACGAGCCGGAGGCGTCGCTGGCGCGGCGCGGCGTTCCGGACGACCTGACCGGCGTGATGACGTTCCTCTTCAGCGACGACGCGCGCTTCATCACGGGCCAGATGATCGTCGTCAACGGCGGCAGGGAAGTGCACTAGGGCGCATGGCCGAGTTGACCTGGGAGCGCATGGGCCGCTGCGCCCGCCTTGCGTGGAAGCACGGCGTCGAGTCGCGGGAGCACGCGACACGGGCCCGGCCCGGTGTGATGACCGGCCATCTGCTGCTCGGCGTCATCCGTCACCCGGAGTGCGCGGGCGGGCTCATGTTGCGGCGGCTGGGCATCGACATGGCGCTCGCGGCCTCGATCACCGAGTTCGAGCTGCTGCACGGGCGGCCTGTCCCCGATCACACCGAGCGTGTGGAGGAGCTGTGGGGCAAGCCGCATACGCCGGAGGCGCTCCGGACGATGGAGTTGTCGTTGGACGAGGCGGAGCAGTTCCACTCGGCCTACCCCATCGGGACCGAGCACATCCTGCTGGGGCTGCTCGCCGTCCCGGAGGGGATGGGCTGCCGCACGATGGCGTACTTCGGCGTCGACTACGCGAAGGCCCGCGCCGCCCGCGACGAGATCTGGGGGCTGCTCAAGCTCACCGAGTGAGTGGCGTCTTCATAATATGGGTTGACCATATACTGCGATATGGATAGTATGGTATCGCAATGAAGACCACACTGGACATCCATGATGAGCTGCTCATCCGAGCTAAGCGCCATGCCAAGGAGACAGGGCGGCCGTTGCGTGCCCTCGTAGAGGACGGGCTCAGGCGAGCGCTGTCCGCTGTTCCCGAGCAGGAGTCCTACCGGCTCCCCGACATGAGGGTGGGAGACCCGGATGCTCCTGATCCCCTTGAACACCTTTCCTGGGCGGAGTTGCGCGACCTCATCTACGAAGGCAGGTAGACCGCGTGATTGCGATCGACACGAACCTGCTGGTGTACGCGCACCGATGGGAGTACTACCGGAACTCCGAGGCGGAGACGGTTGTGCGAGCGCTCGCGGAAGGCGACGCACCGTGGGCGATCCCCTGGCCGTGCTGCTACGAGTTCCTGAGCGTTGTCACGAACCGCCGGATATGGAAGGAGGCTGCATCCACCCCGCAGGAGGCTTGGCGCCAGCTTCTCGTCTGGACGGCGGCGCCGTCGGCGCGCCTCATTGGAGAGACCGAAGGATTCCTGGACATCTTGCGTCGCTTCGTTCAGCAGCCGCGCGTGACCGGAGGGGTGGTTCACGACGCCCGGATCGCCGCCATCTGCGTTGCTCACGGGGTTGACGTGCTGCTCACGCTCGACCGCGACTTCTCGCTGTTCCCTGAACTCCCCACGCGGAACCCCATCGCGGTTGGTTAGCGGGTACACCCTCACGCAGGCCGGAATACGGGCAGCGTGATGTCGTCCGTCACGTCGGCGAAGTCGACCTCGACGGGCATGCCGACGTGGATGTGGGCGGGGTCGGGCTCGACGCCGATGAGATTGGTGGGGATGCGGGCGCCCTCCTCGAGATCGACCATCGCGACGACGAACGGGACGTGGTCACGGAAGGCGGGGACAGGGGCGCGGTGGACGATGGCGAACGTGTGCAGCGTGCCCCTGCCGCTCGCCTGTATCCACGACACGTCGCGCGAGCCGCAGTGCGGGCAGAAGTCGCGCGGGTAGAAGTAGGCGAACTCGCAGGCGTTGCACCGGCGGAGCCACAACTCGTGCGCCTGCGCCTTCTCCCAGTAGAAGTCGGACTCCGGCTGCTTGACGGGCAGGGGGCCCTGGTACGCGCCGCTCGTCATCACTCCACCCCCAGGACGATGGTGCCGGTGGCCGAGAGCGCGCCACCGGTGCCGTTGACGAGCGCCAGCGAGACGTCCGGCGCCTGCCGGTCGCCGCACTCGGCGCGGAGTTGCCGCACGGCCTCGACGACCGGGAAGATGCCGTACATGCCGGGGTGCGTGTAGGAGAGGCCGCCGCCGTTCGTGTTGAGCGGGAAGTCGCCGCCCGGAGCGGTGCGCTGTCCCGCGACGAAGTCCGGCCCCTCGCCCGGCCCGCAGAAGCCGAGCGACTCCAGCGTCGCGAGCACCGTGTACGTGAACGAGTCGTAGATCATCGTCAGGTCGATGTCGCCGTGGGTGACGCCGGCCATGCCGAGGGCGGCGGGGCCGGTGGTGCGGGCGGGGGTCACGGTGAGGTCGGGCATCGTCGTGATGCCCGCGTGGTCGTGGTGCTCCGCGTGGCCGAGCACGTACACGGGCGGCTTCGGGAGGCTGCGCGCGCGCTCGGCCGACGTGACGACGATGGCCGCGCCCGCGTCGGTGACGAGGCAGCAGTCCAGCAGGTGGAAGGGCCACGCTATCCATCGCGAGTCGTGGTAGTCGTCGAACGTCATGGGGTCGCGCATCATCGCCTTGGGGTTGAGCTGCGCCCACTTGCGGGTGGAGACGGCGATCTCGGCCATCGCCTGGCGCGCACGGTCCTCGCCGTAGACGTGCATGTAGCGGGTGGCGGCCATGGCGTAGTTGATGGGCATGCCGATCATGCCGTAGGGCATCTCGTACATGGCGGAGGGGAGGTTGGGGTCGCGGGGGATGGGGACGCGGCTGCTGCGACCGGCCTGGCCGTGCGTGATGAGCGCGACCTCGCAGAGGCCGTTGGCGATGGCGTTCGCGGCGTGGCCCACGTGGACGACGAATGACGCGCCGCCGACCGTCGTCGTGTCCGTGTAGCGGGGTGCGATGCCGAGGTAATCGGCGAGGTCGTAGTTGACGTACCCGGCGGTGAGGAGGCCGTCGACGTCGTTGCGGGTGAGTCCCGCGTCCTCCAGTGCGTTGTGCGCGGCCTCGGCGTGGTGGGCCAGCGCCGACTTGTGCGGTACGAGGCCGATCTCGTCGGACTCGGCGACGCCGACGATGGCTGCTGCTTTCGAGGTGCTGGTCATGGCGTGAGTCTAGCGCATCCTGTGGTCGTCTTTCTCAGAACTGTCGGATCTGCCGGTCTGCAAGGGACCTCCACTCGTGAATCGGCCTTTCCCAGTCCGACAGCGACCGTCATTTACCTACATCCACCCGACAGAATCCGACAGTAAATCTGACACTTTCCGACACCAATCCGACAGTGCTTTCGGGGCACCCTCACCCTAACCCTCTCCCAGAGGGAGAGGGGAGTAGGCCATCCTGCCCCAGCCCCGGAGTACTCTCACCCCAATTCTCTCCCAGAGGGAGAGGGGATCAGGCCTCCCGCCGCTCCTCCCAAAGCGCCCTCGCCACAGATACGCAAGGGTCTCTGTAAGTGAGGCCTTTGCATAACTGATGCTCATACCGCCCAATACCACACACAGGACCCTCACCCCAGCCCTCTCCTGAGGGAGAGGGGAGGTCGTCCCGCTCCTCCGAATGCACCCTGCCCCGCGTGGTGTCGCTACCCCTGCTCCATCTCTGCCATGCGTTGCATGAGGGTGTCCATGTCCACGTCCTCGACGTGGGTGGCGATGGTCCAGTGGATGCCGCAGGGGTCGGTCACGTGCGCCATGCGCTCGCCGTAGAACTGGGTTTCGGGCTCGGCGTCCCCGGTTGCGCCGGCGCTCACCGCGCGGGCGTAGGCACCGTCCACGTCCTCGACGTAGAGGTGGATATGCGCCGCCTGGGCGGGGGAATCGGGCGGGAACGCGTCGGAGAGCATGACAAGAGCGCCGTCGATCGCGACCTCGGCATGCGCGACAAGGTCCTCGGAGATGGGGATGCGCATGCGCTCCACCGCGCCGAACGCGTTCGCCAGGAAGTCGATGTAGCCGACCGCACCCTCCACAACGAGGTAGGGCGTGATTGCCGTGTAGCCGTCCGGGATGGGCTTGACGTCGGACATGGGGGCCTCCTTCTCTATGCGGTGGATAGTCTGCTGGCCTGCAAGCGGAATGGCCTTCACCGCGAAAGGTGCGCCATTGTGGGCCATAGTGGGCCACTTCACGCCTAACGCGTGGCGGGCTGTCCGCATGGCTGCGGGGCTTCGCAGCAGGAACCATGGTAGGGCAGGCTGGGGTGGCGGCGTAAGGGGCGGGTGTCACTACGTGGGGGAGCTACTGCGGCGCTGGCACTGGCGGCGGCTGCGCGGGCGTGAAGGGGTTGTCCTCGCCGTCGTACGGCGTGATGTCCTCGTATGCGCCGATGTCGCGGTAGTACTGGGTCAGCCCGCTGATATTGGCGATGCGCTCGCCCGCCGCGGCGTCGCTGGCCGCAGCCGTGGTGACGCGGCTCTTCAGATTGGCAAGCGTCAGCTTCTGCTCCGGATGGCCGTCAGGGACACCGTAGGCAACGGCGTTAACCGTGCCGTCCTCGGCCATCTGCAGGTCGTACCCGGGGAAGGCGCTCCAGCCCTCTACGGCGATGGTGCGGTAGAGCTGTGCGTCGGCCAGGGGTGTGAGGAACAGGATGGTCTCACGATTGCCGAATAGAGGTGTGAGGAGTCTAACGGCTTCCTGGGCTACGCGGTCGAGCTCTGCGCGGTACTCTGCCTCGGTGTACTCCTCGCCGTATGCAGCGCCGCCCAGCTCGCGGTGGAACCGCTGCATCTGCTGGTACATCGAATAGGACTTGTAGAGGAGGGCTGGGTAGTAGACGACCGTCACGACGCTTGGCCCGTCACCGAGTATGTATTCGCCTATGCGATAGTCGGTGAAGCAGTGGATGCGGAGATCGATGTCCTCAACGAGCCCTCCGTCGATATGTGCCTTCCGCTCGGCGATGGCGTCCGGTGGCCAGTATTCCCATAGAGGCGCGAACCGGCGCTCCATCCCGCTCTCGATTTCGCTCCGAGGCGGCAAGGGGTCGGTCGCGGGCAGATTCAGATAGCTGCGCAGCCATGCTTCCCTTTCGTCGTTGGTGAGGGCGTAGCCGTGCCACTCGCACCTGAACGTCTCGGGGCGCGCCGTCCCTCGAAGAACGATGTCGACGTGGCCGTCTGCCCATCGGGAGGGTTTCTCCAAGTTCTCCTCTAGGGTGGGAACCTCAGGCGGAGCGGAGCCGGAGGCGGCGGCACGCGCCGACGTTCCGACAGGGCCTCCGCTGACATCGCGCGGTTCGCAGGAAACATTATCTCCGGTGCACGGGGGTTCGGGCGTGGAAGTGACCGGTTCCGGTGTAGGTATGCTGGTTGGCGTTGGAACAGGGGGCGGTGTGAGCGTGGGTGTCGCTACGGGACTGGGGACCGGGGTAGGGGTATCGGTTGGCGTGGGGGTTGCAGTGGGAAACGGCGTCGGCGTGGCCTGCGAGCACGCCGCGAGCGCAAGCGCAAGGAGCGTCAGGGCGAGGAGCGCCAGTGTTGGCAAAGGCAGGGTCTCCAGTAGAACAATGGGGGGAGTGTACCAGAGGGAAGCCTGCCATGGCCCACCCCGAGAGATGCTTCGGCTGCGCTCAGCATGACAAAGGGTCCGGCGCACACCCAACCCCGCCCCGCCAACCCTCACCCCCAGCCCCTCTCCCGCCATCGGGAGAGGGGAGCAAGCCCACCCACGCCAAGGGCTGCGAGGTTCCTGCCTCCGTAGGAACGACGAGGCGCGCGACGTCCAGTCGCATACCCCGCTCCGCCCCCTGCCGGTTCACCTCTCACCGTCCGCCGCTGCGCGGCGGCTCCCTCTCCCCTCGAGGGAGAGGGGAGCACTCCGTCCCGCCCCTCCAAACGCACCCTCGGCCGCGTTATGGTCATCGCAGTCATCGCGGATGCAAAATCGGCGACATCAGACATCAGACATCAGCAGAAGCGGCAACGCTGATGTGAAGCGTAGAAGACGCCGTTCGGCAGAGATTGGTTATCAGCACCAGTGAGCGGAACCCTGAGATCGGAGGCCGTGCATAGCACAGGTAGCGGCGTATGGGTGGGTGTCGCTGCGGATACGAGTGTCGCCGTCGGCGTGGGCAGTGGCGTATGGGTAGGCGTTGCCAGGGGAATGGGCGCCGTGGTCGGCGTGGGCGTCGGCGTCGCTTCGGAGCACGCGGCAAACGCGAGTGTGAGGAGCGTCAGGGCAAGGGATGCTGGGGGTCGCAAATGGCAACGCTCCGATTCGTGAGGTGGCGCGAGCGTACCATAGCGTGGTTCGACAGGCTCACCACGAACGGTTGCCAATCTCCCGTGTTAGGCTACTCTCACTCCGTGAACTGGAGACGCATCCTGCGGACGCCCACCCTCCTTGCCCTGACCCTCGTTGCGCTTGCGCTCGCCGCGTGCGAGTCAGTTCAGCCGACGGTTGACATGGTGGACTCTGGCGCACGCCCAACGCCAACGTCCATCGCAACGCCCACGTCCATCGCAACCCCTACGCCTGAGCTCTCACCGGCGACCGCAGTCACGCCGACCACTGGCGAGCCCGATGCTGATCGCCCCTCCGCAGCGGAACTTCTCGCTCGTGCTCGAGAGGCGATGGTGCGGCAGAGCTTTCGGGGCGGTAACGCCTTCGTACCCAGGCTGTCTGAGTCACCCGATCCAGCGTTCACCTATGTCCCTGGCCTCACGTTCCTTCAGGACGTGGGCGGCGAATGGGCCCCATACATGCTCCTCTCGGACGAGTCGTTCTTCGCTTCGAATGGCGGCGTTCGCTGGTCGACGTCGAGCGAGGGCTCCATCTATGGGGTCTACTTTGGTGTCTTGCTCGACCCACGGGTTGCACTCAGGTTCGCCACTACCCCGGAGATAACCGGGGAAGAGACCATCGACGGCCTTGCGTACCTGATCGTGTCAGCCGGCCTCGACGTGAAAGCCATCCTGGACAGGGCGCCTCCCGAGCAGCCATACATTGACATCACCTTGCGCTTCCCATACCCGGAAGGGGCCGACGCTGAGGAGCTCAGGGCGCTTGGATATGAAGTACTGGGTTCCTCGCACCTGGACTCCGCCGTGTGGGAGGCGTTCAAGGGGCCCTACCATTTGAGCTTCTCAGCGCAGGGCGACCGTCGAGGTCAGCCTCGGGACCAGTGGAACGTATATGGCTCGGTCATCGTCCAGGGGGCCGCCGAGCTGGAGTCTTCGGCGGAGCAGGAGATACGGGCAGCGCTGGAGGCCTTCGGCGCCGACCCGGACCTCATCGAGGACGCACGCATCCGACCCGTCGTTCAGGACACATATGAGTCCCTGCGCCAGCAGTGGGAAGGCATCAAGGTTCGGCTGTGGCTAGACGTGGAGACGGGCCTCGTGCGCCGCATGGCATTCGGCCTCGGCCCTTCAGGCGGGGAGTGGGTGATCGGGTACTGGGGCTACGGCGACGACATCGAACTGCAAACACCCACCGACGTCATGGATGCCCGGCGGATCGACGCCCTGAAGAGGATTGCTCGAAGCAACTCTGACGCGGTCCTCAAGGCGCTGAATCACCACGAGATGCAACACGGCCGCTACCCCGATACGCTGACGCCCGAGACGGTGAGGGATGCTCTGGAGGACCTGGGCATTGCGTGGCCCACGAACCCGTTCAGCGGCGTCCCCGTGCGCCACGCACCGGATAGTCCGGGCGATTTCGAATACACCAGCTATGGGAACGCCTATAGACTGAGGACCTACGGCTGGGATCTCGGGCTGGGGACCACATGGTCTGAATTGGCGCCGATGCCCACGGTGAAGGAAGCTCCGGACACCGATACCCTGGAGGAGGGCCTGGCGGACGTCCGTTCTGCGGACTTTCCCGTGTTCTGGCTGGGGTTGGAGTTCAGCGCATCGGTCCAGAACGGGGTGAAGCTATCTTCGCGGACGCTGACCGAGGCTGCGGCTTGCCCACCGGAGCCGGCCTGCATCTGGCCCGTCCACCTGGGGTACCGTACGGGAGACTTCGGAACGCCAGAGCTCGTGCTCCTGCAACGCTCACGCGGCGAGAGCGAGGTTCCCGAAGGCGAGCAGGTCCAGATAGCGGGGCAGGAGGCGACCGTGTTGATCAAGGAGGAGCCACTGTCCTTCCAAGGACTCTCGGGGTGGCGAGCGACCGTATGGCTGCCGGAGAGCGTCATACAGGTCGCAGCGACTGTCCACGCGCAGAACCCCGATTGGAACCCGTTCAACAACGAGCGTGGCCTCGCTGCAGTTGTCCGCTTGCTGACGGAGCTGGAGTAAGGAGGCCCCCCGAGCGGAGCACTGAGATCGGAGGCCGCCGCATGGCACAGGTAACGCCACGGTACGTGTGGGGTCTGATCAATCCGACCGTTGGAGTGAACGAGCGGGAATCGAACGACAGGAGCGAGCCGCTGCTTCCGCCGGAAGTCGCGGTCGTCTCGAATGGCCTGGGCATCAGCGACTACACCGTGGAGGGAGTTGAAGAAGCCATGGCCCGCTATGACGACCTGGCTGCGGATCTGGTCAGCCGCGGCGCTCAGCGGGTCGTTCTGGCGGGGATCCCCATATCGGTCCAGCTCGGCCGCGAGCGGGTGCTGGAGCTGATGCGCTATACGCAAGAGCGGTTCGGGGTCCCCGGCGACGCTGCAGCCGAGGCGGTCATCGCCGCGATGCAGCACCTGGGGGTGAGGAGGGTTGCGGTGGGTAGCCGCTGGGCGGACGAGGTGAACGACGCGCTCATCAGGTACTTCGCCGAAGTCGATATCGAGGTGCTTGCGATCACCAGCGAAGGACAATGGGCGGAACAAGGGTCTGCGATGAGCTTCGATAGGGGAGTCAGGCTTGCCTTCGACCTCGGACGACAGGCCATGCGGGAAGCGCCACAAGCCGACTCGTTGTTCCTTCCGGGCGGCGCCTGGCGCCCGCTGGCCGCGGTACCGATACTGGAAGAAGACTATGGCAAGCCGGTCTTCACCAATGGCAATACCCGGGCCTGGCGCATCATCCACGACGGCCATGCGCCGGCTGTCCACGGATGGGGGAAGTTGCTGGCGACTCCGTAGCCAGGGCGTGACCCGATGCGGATACGTCTGCGGCGCCAACGCCTGAGCACCACCGAGTCGATAGCGGCATGAGACGGCACAGGATGAGCGACGTGAGCATCGAAGAACGATGGGTTACGGTCGACGGGACCAACATCCGCTACCTGGGAGTGGGCAGCGGTCCACCCGTAATCATGATTCATGGGGCGCAGGCGTATCTGTCCGCGGATATATTCACCGACGTCATGGCGCCGATCGCGGATGGCGGCTTCCGGGTAATCGCGTATGACCAGCCCGGCTTCGGTCTCTCCGACCATCCACCGGACTACACGGTCTCGTACCGCATCGCATTCGTCACGAAACTGATGGATGTGCTGGGCATCGAATCAGCCGCCCTGGTGGGGCACGCGCAGGCCGGAGGGATGGTGGTCCGCCTGGCGCTGCGCGCGCCGGACCGCGTCACAGCCGTCGTTTCGGTCTGCAACTTCACGCTGGTCCCTCCGCTCTTGGGTAAGCAGTCCGCCGGGACCCCGTCGGCACCGAGTGTACCCTCGCTTTCCGGTTCGACCCTGAGCGACGTCCGGGAAGAGCTGGAGGACGACGTCTACCACAAGGACTTGATCACGCCGGAGATGGTCAAGAAGAAATTCCAGTTGAGCATCGGTAAGACGCCGCGGCAGCCATCAGGCGAGCGAAGGCCCGCCAACCCTTCCGTGATGCGGTCCCGCTGTGGGAGCGCCTCCGGAGATCCGCGTCCCTCTCCTCGTCCTGTACGGAGAAGAGGACCGCCAGTCGGTGAGTGAGCGAGCCGGGTTGCTGAAGAGCCAGCAGCCAGACCTCGATATCCGGGTGGTCCCGAATGCATCGCATCTTCTGATGTGGGATGCCCCGGACGCGTTCACGACCAGTGTGCTGGGGTGCCTCGCCGGCATAGGCGGGCGATAGCGCCAGCCTGGGCTCACCACGAACCGGCACCAAGGGATGTTTCAATGCGCTCACCATGACAAAGGGTCCGGCGCACACCCAACCCCACACCGCCAACCCTCACCCCCAGCCCCTCTCCCGCCATCGGGAGAGGGGAGCAAGCACCCCGTACCCACGCCCCGCGTGGCCGTGGTGCGCTACGCGCACTTCTGGATTCCCGCTTCCGCGGGCATGACGAGGCAGGTGCGGGAATGGTGGGGTGGGTTCGACAGGCTCACCACGAACAATTGTCCGAGAGATGCTTCGACTGCGCTCAGCATGACAATGCCTACACTCCCCGAGAGATACTTCGACTGCGCTCAGTATGACAATGCTTACACTCCCCGAGAGATACTTCGACTACGCTCAGTATGACAATGCCTACACGCGCGTGTTGTCAGCGGGCGCAGGTGGGGGATACTAGCGGCGTTCAGAAAGCGCAGCGATACGCCAAAGGAGAAAGGACATGACCACTGCGGTGAAGTACAAGGCGATCGACGCCGACGCGCACGTCATCGAGAGCGAGCAAACGTGGGACTACCTCGACGAGGCGGACCAGAAGTTCCGTCCGTACCTCTTCACGAACCCCGACAGGCCCGCGAGCCGCTACTGGGTGATCGACGGACGCATCGCCGGGCTCCGCCCCGCGTCGCCGGTCGAACGCGAGCTGAAGGCGATGTCCGAGCGCCGGGACGCGACCTCGTGACAGCCGAGGAGGCACGCTCCCTCGACGACATCTCGCTCCGGCTCGCGCACATGGACCGGCTCGGCGTGGACATCCAGATACTCCACAACACGCTCTGGATCCGCGACGTGACGCAGCGCCCGGAGTTGGACCGCGCGCTCTGCAAGGCGTGGAACCGCTGGATGGCGGAGGCTTGGAAGGAGTCCAAGGGACGCCTGCGCTGGGCCCGCCGTCCTGCCGCTCACCGACCTCGACGCCGCCGTCGAAATGATGCCGTGGGTGAAAGAGAACGGCGCGGTGGGCGTGGTGATGAAGCCGTTCGAGGGGCACCGATTCATGGTCGACCCCCTACTTCTACCCGTACTTCGCGGCGGCGCAGGAGCACGACCTGGCGATGACCATCCACATCGCGAACGCGAACGAGGGCCCTACGTGAGCGCCATCGCCCTCCGCGTAACGACCCCAGCGGCGGCTGCCGACGTTCCGCATGCCGACCATCCACGCCTGCAACGGCCTCATCCTAAGCGACATCCCCAAGCGCTATCCGGGACTGCGCTGGGGCTTCATCGAGTCGTCCTGCCAGTGGGTGCCGTGGATCATCCACGAGACGTCGCGGCGCGCCAAGCAGGCCGGCTGGTACTACCCGGACAACCCGTTCGCCGAGTACAACATCTACGTCTCCGCCCAGACCGACGACGACTTCCAGTACGTGTTCGACTACGTCGGCGACGAGAACATCGTCATC
>CBDCOP010000009.1:0-18916 GCA_965219845.1 Dehalococcoidia bacterium
GTTCAACTACATGCAGATACGCGCTGCGGACAACTCCACAGCGGATGGCGCAATGCTGATCGACAACCAGGGAAGGATCCAGGGCATCCGTATGCCGTCTGCCTGGTTGCTGCGGCATCAGATAGCCAACCCCGGCGAGGTCTATGCGGTGGACGCGGCCCAGGTTGGCTCGACTGCCATCCCTTCGCTGCGGGCCGGCCGCTATCACACCGAGCCTGCCCCACCAGGCAGGGACATCGGTACGATCCCGCCCATTCCAAACATCTTCAGTTGCAGAATTACCGTTGACGGCGCAAGCGCGCCGGTGGGGACGCAGGTGTACGCCAGATTGTTGCAACCCGGGCAACCCGACCACTGGGAAGCGGAGGCGACGACCGAGGTTGGTTACGCTCTCGTCAACGTTTCAGCACCAAGCAACAGCTACCACGGAGCCGTTGTGGAGTTCTGGACGAACGGCAAGAGAGCGAGTGCGACGGGGACCTACGACGCCAACAATCAGGGGACTACAGTCTCATTGGACCTTGCGTTCTAACCGGCGCGTCTACCGGGTGAGCGCCGACCAGGTTGCCATTGGCCGTCATGATTTGCGTTCGGACTTACAGATAGTCGGAGGAGGGCTATCTTGCCCTCTTCCGCCCTACAGTAAACGGGGTAAGCCTCCCCGCTGAAAGAGCAGGCAACCCAACACACCATGCGGAAATCCCTACGCATCCCAACCATAATCATCCTGGCGGCCGCCTTCGTGCTGGCGCTTGCCGTCGCATACGACGATTCCCGCGAAGAGACGCCCGCGCCCGAGCCAACTCCCACACCAGCCGCGCCCACGCCCACACCCACCCCGACAGCCACGCCAACGCCGACGCCTACCCCAACGCCAACCCCGACGGCGACGGCAACGCCAACTCCCACGCCAACAGCCACGCCGACGGCCACGCCAACGCCCACTCCCACACCAACCGTGACTCCAACGCCGACGGTCACACCGGAGCCTATGTTCACGCTGGAGGAGGCTGCAGCCAGAACCAGGGATGCGATCGTGGAACTCTCACTCGGCGAGACCACCTGGACCGGGGCGATCATCAGCGAGAGCGGAGAGATCATCACCGCATCCGCGCCGCTGGGGAACGCGCCGGAGGTGACCTTCACCCTGGCCGATGGCACGGAAGCCCTCGCGTGGGTGACCGGCAGGAGCGACGAACAGGGGCTGGCGCTGCTTACCCCTCTGGGCGAGCCCCGCACGTACGATTACCTGCCTCTCTCCGCCGACATCCCGACCATCGGTGAGCGGATGGTGCTGATGCAGTACGACCCGTTCAACGGAGCGCTGGACCCGCGCCCGGTCACCGCGAGAGGGTTCATCTTCTCGTTCCTCGGCTACGGCTTCATCCAACTCCACATCGGCGAGAGTTCCGCCTTCGACGGCGCCGGGCTGGTCAACGACAAGGCGGAGCTGCAAGGCGTGCGGATGCCTGCCTCGTGGCTGCGCGAGAGGGGCGTTGGCGCGGCGAGGGAGGTCTACGCGGCCACAGCCGCCGACATCGGGAGCAGGCTCATCCCGCAGCTGCGGACCGGGTACACGCAGATCAGTCCTCCGCCGGAGAACACCATCGGTCCGGCGGGCCCGCCGCCGCACATCCCGATCCTGTTCTACGGCAACCTTACGGTGGACGGCCAGCCCGCTCTCCCCGGCGCCCGGCTTTACGCGAAGGTGAGCAAGGAGGGCCGCCCCACTCTCTGGTTCACCCGGGAGATCACGGAGTTCGGCGAATACGACCTCCCGTTGTCGCTGAACGTCTCCACCTACGTCGGAGCGACCATCGAGTTCTGGATGAACGCTGAAGCCGCTCTCGTCACCGCTGAGGTCGTACGGAGCGATTCGGGAGTGCAGTTCGTCAGCGTGGCGTTCTAGCCCGCGCTTTAGCGCGCCGCTTCAGCGCCCGGCTAGAGCTGCCGCCTGCTCCACCGGCGCCTCGCGCTGCCTGATCCCTTCCCCCTTGATGGGGGAAGGTTAGGATGGGGGTGAACAGGCGAGGCTGCGAGAGACAGGCTTGTTCAGACCCTCCCTGGCGCCGACGATTCAGCGCCCCGCTAGAGCTGCTGCCTGCTCCACCGGTGCCTCGCGCTGCTCGCTCGTCGCCATGTCTCGGTACGTCACCGTGCCGTGCTCGAGTTCCGCGTCGCCCAGGATGAAGACGCCCCGAGCGCCGATGGCGGACGCGTAGCGCAGTTGCGCCTTGAGGCTGCGCGGCGGCGCGACGACAACCGCCGCGCCCGAGGCCGCGCGGAGCGTTGCAGAGAGGCGCACCGCTTCCGCCTTGGCTCGCTCTCCGCGGTACGCCACCACGAGCGGAGCGGAGGCCGTGTCAGGCGGTTCTGTCCCCTGCTCCCGCAGGTTCAGGATGAGGCGCTCGATCCCCGCCGCGAAGCCGATGCCGGGCGTCGGGCGCCCGCCAAGCTGCTCGATAAGGCCGTCGTAGCGGCCGCCCGCGCAGACGGCGCTCTGGGCGCCCTCCCGCGACGGGTGCACCTCGAACACGGTGCGCGTGTAGTAGTCCAGCCCCCGCACGAGGGTGTGGTCGAGCCGGTACGGGATGCCGAGCGCATCGAGGTAGCCGAGCAGCTCCTGCCAGTGCTCGCGCGCCTCGTCGCCGATGTAGTCGACGCTGCGCGGCGCGGACGCCATGAACGACTCGCCCGCGAGTTCCTTGGAGTCCAGCAGCCGCAGCGGGTTCGTGTCGAGGCGGCGGCGGTTGTCCCTGCTCATGTGGGAAGCGTGCGGGCTGAAGTGCTCGCGGAGCGCCTCCACGTAGCGCGGCCTGTCGGCGGTGTCGCCGATGTTGTTGAGCACGAGCGTCATGCCGCCGAGGCCCAGCCGCTCCATGCTCTCCATCGCCAGCTGCAGCACCTCCAGGTCGACCGTCGCATCCGAGTCGCCGATAGCCTCGATGCCGAACTGGTGGAACTGGCGGAAGCGCCCCGCCTGCGGGCGGTCGTACCGGAACATGGGGCAGAGGTAGTAGAGCCGCACCGGCAGGGGTTGGTTGTGCAGGCCGTGCTCCAGGTATGCGCGGCAGACGGCGGCGGTCCCCTCCGGGCGGAGCGTGATCTCCTGCCCGCCGCGGTCCTCGAAGCTGTACATCTCTTTCTGGACGATGTCCGTCTCTTCGCCGACGGTGCGGGCGAACAGGGCCGTGTCCTCGAAGATGGGCGTGTCGATCCGCGCGTAGCCGAACGCCCGGGCGGCTTCGGCAACCGTGCCCTGCACGAACGACCAGTACCGCTGCTGTTCCGGCAGGATGTCGGCGGTTCCTCTGGGGGCCTGGTGCATCGGACCTCTCTCTCGTTGATGTGGGATGCGTTCCATTATAGGCGTTGTCCGACCCTCGCCCCCGGATCCGCTCCCGGACGGGTGATCGTCAGCTATTGTCATTCCGAGCGAAGCCGAGGAATCTCTCGGGAAAGGCGCCGCACAGGCCAACGCACGTTGAGAGGATGTTGCGCGCTGAAGCACGGACTCCGCCTCCGGCTGCGCTCAATATGGCAAGCCTCCTTCCCATCCCGCCAGGCTGCGAGGTTGCGCGCTGAAGCGCGGGCCTGCGCAGGAATGGCCCAGGGCCTTGTCAGGCCGCGTAAGAGGATGAAAATGGGGAGGCGCGGACTCTCTCTGGCGAGCGTCTTGGGTACGCCGACGTTCCCCGAGAGATGTTTCGGCTCCGCCTCCGGCTCCGCTCAACATGACAACCGGGGGGGGCGAGGTTCCTGCCTGCGCAGGAACGACGGGGCGCTATTTTCACAAGAACGACGGACTGCACTCCCCCACTCCCCGTTCTGGATTCCAGCCTCCGCTGGAATGACGGGTAGTGACCGTGTATCGCATAGAGGTCTCAATTAACGAAGGGAGCACGTATAATGCAGGCGTGCATAATCTTCTCGAAAAGGTGCGTGGCTATCTCCCCGCCGATCGCGCGGAGATGATCGGGCGGGCGCTCGAATTCGCCACGGACGCACACGAGGGCCAGAAGCGCCGGTCCGGCGAGGACTACATCGAGCACCCCATCTCCGTCGCGGAGTACCTTGCCGAGCTCAATCTGGACGCTCCCACCATCGCCGCCGCGCTCCTCCACGACGTCATCGAAGACTGTGACGTGTGCCTGGACGACCTCCGCAAGGAGTTCGGCGACGACGTGGCGAAGCTGGCCGACGGCGTCACCAAGCTCGCGCGCATGGACACCATCACCGGCGACGCCCAGCCGCTCGTCGCCAAGACCGACAGCGAGGCGGAGAGCCTGCGCAAGATGCTGGTCGCCATGGCGACGGACATCCGCGTCGTGCTCATCAAGCTGGCGGACCGGCTGCACAACATGCGCACGCTCGGCGCGCTGTCTCCCGCGCGGCGGGTGGCCATCGCGCAGGAGACGCTGGACATCTACGCGCCGCTCGCTCACCGCCTCGGCATGGGCGAGATCAAGTGGCAGCTGGAGGACCTTTCCTTCCGCTACATCCAGCCGAACCAGTACCGGAACATCTCCACCCTCCTCTCCACGAAGCGCGCGGAGCGGGAGGAGTACGTCAGACAGGTGACGGACGTACTGCGCGACGAACTCGCCAAGGCAGGTTTCGACGCCGAGGTGACGGGGCGCCCGAAGCACATCTACAGCATCAACCGCAAGGCGCAGTCCTATGCCGCCCAGGGAAAGCAGATGAGCGACATATACGACTTCTTCGCGGTGCGCGTCCTCGTCCCCACGGTGCAGGACTGCTACGGCGTACTCGGCCTCGTGCATTCGCTCTGGCGGCCTGTCCCCGGTCAGTTCGACGACTACATCGCGAACCCCAAGGAGAACAGGTACCAGTCGCTGCACACGACGGTGCGCTCCATCGGCGGGCTGCCGGTGGAGGTGCAGGTGCGCACCCACGAGATGCACCGCGTCTCCGAGTACGGCGTCGCATCCCATTGGAGCTACAAGGAAGGCGGCGCACGGCACAGCGACTCCGAGGGGTGGTTGGCGTGGCGGCAACAGCTGCTGGAGTGGCAGCGCGACGTGAGCGGGACGGACGAGTTCCTGGAGAATGTGACCAGCGACCTCTTCGGCGACCAGGTATTCGTCTACACGCCGAAGAACGAGATACGCGAACTGCCGGCGGGCGCGACGCCCATCGACTTCGCCTACCGGATCCACACGGAGATCGGCCACCGGTGCATCGGCGCGAAAGTGAACGGGCGGCTCGTCGCCCTCAACACGCCGCTCAAGAACGGCGACACCGTCGAGGTGCTGACCAGCAAGGTGGCGCGGGGGCCGAGCCTGGACTGGCTGAACCTGCACCTGGACTACGTGAAGACGGCGAGCGCGCGGCAGGCGATACGCTCGTGGTTCCGGCACCAGGAGCGCGGGACCAACATCGAACGCGGACGCGCCATCCTGAAGAAGGAGCTGAAGCGCCTCTCCGCGCAGGTTGACGAGACCGAGGTCGCCCGCTGGTTCCAGTACGAGTCGACGGACGACCTGTACGCGGCAATCGGCTCCGGCCTCGTCACGATAGCGCAGATCGCCGGACGGCTCTCGGCGGCGCAAGTAGCAGCGGAGCGCGCCCTGCCGAAAGAAGCGCCGGACGCGCCGGATGCGCCCGTACTCGGCAGCGTCAGCGTGCTCGGTGTCGGCGACCTCCTCACCCGCATGGGGGAGTGCTGCAATCCCCTTCCGGGCGACGATATCGAGGGCTTCATCACCCGCACGCGAGGTGTCACCGTCCACAAGGTGAACTGCCCGAACGTCCGCAACGTCACGGAGACGGACCGCATCGTCCCGGTGACGTGGGGGCAGAGCCGGAACGTCTTCCCCGCCCGCATCGTCGTCGAGTGCTTCGACCGCGTGGGGCTGCTGCACGACATCACGGGCGCGACCTCCGCCGAGCACGTGAACATCGCCGGTTCCACGACGGAGCCGGCGGAAGGCGGGCTCGTCGTCATCCACCTGAACACGCAGGTGACGAGCATCGAGCAGCTCTCGCGGCTGTTCACGCGGATAGAGGGCGTGCGCGGCGTGCGCAGCGTGAGCCGCACGGCCCACAGGCCGCCCCGCAAGTCCCCACCGCGCAACGGCGCCGCCGTACGCAACGGGGCCACGGCACGCAACGGCAAGGCCCCGGCGCGCCGGGGCGCTCGCTCCCCGCGCGGCTAGCGACAGTCTGACTACGTCCTCCCCGTCGTTCTTGTAAATAGCGTCCGTCATTCCCGCACAGGCGGGAATCCAGAGTGCGCGGGCAGCGCACACGGGTTGTGGGAGCGGGCGGGGTGTTGCCATGCTGAGCGGAGCGCAGCGGAGTCCGCGCTTTAGCGCGCAGCATCCTCTCAGGGAACCCTCACTTGTTCAGATCATTCTGATCTCCCGAAACTTTCATCTATGGACGCGATGCACGGCATGAGCAGACATCCTCGCACGCGCGCGTTTCTTCATCCGTGTTACATCGTGTTTCATTCCGCTCCACCCACTCGGCGCTCCGGGTACTGCCCTGTAACCCGTTGTTACGCTGGCGTACCTCTGCGTGCAACCGGATGGTCGTGAGATGTAGCCGCGTGTAACATGGCCAGGGAGGCGAGGCAGAGAGCGGGTGTTTGGTCCGGTCGCGGTCATGGAGACAGCGTATGCGGAGGCGAGGCGACCGCGTAAGGGGCGGGTGTCAGGAGTTGGGAAGGCCAATCGGTTCCCTCACTCTAGTAATCGTCCCTCTCATGAATTCACTAGGCTGCTACCATTAAGCAAAGCCAGACTTAGCCAGGAGATTCTAAGAGGTGTTCTAGCCATGCAGGTTGAGGTACATGATGGAGATTGGGGAAAAGCAGATACTTCTGCAATTCAGTCATTGTTAAACGAGGTTGCATTCCGTTTGAACATGCTGATGAGAAATCCATTCGGTGGACATATCATTGTGCAGAAGCACGACGATGATCCTATAACCTATTACAATGACAGCCTTCCTATTGCCGTACCTCAGGGTTCGATACTAATGCGCTTAAATGTTCATGGCACCTACTGGGCACAGTTCATATACCAATTTGCTCATGAGTTCTGCCATGTGTTGAGTAACTACGAGAACCTAAGGTACAATCCCAACAAATGGTTCCATGAAGCACTCTGCGAAACAGCCTCATTATATAGCCTCTGGGACATGGGTAGGCAATGGGCTACTAGCCCCCCTCTTAGCCAACAAACATCCTTTGCAAGCTCGGTAGTGAACTATGTGACCAAACACCTTAGCGGCGAAAGCCGTGCTCTTCCAGAAAATATCACACTTAGGAATTGGTTATTGCAACACGAGAATATGCTACAAGGCACTGATCCAACAAAGACTAGATCGGAACAGCACATGGTCGCGAACCTGCTCTGGCCGTTCTTCGAGAACAATCCTCTAGGATGGAATATCATCAGAAGCCTACCGGATTCGCGTGGTAATCTAGCGGAGTATTTTGAAGATTGGCGCGACCAAGTTGAGCCAATCGACCGCGACTTTGTAAGTAAGATACGTGCCTTCATCTATGCATGACCGGTCTTACCACCTCTCTCCGCCGTACCCGCTGAGGCGATCCTCCAGACGGCGGAGCGTCTCCTGCGTCGTGCGGAGTTCGCGCAGCAATTCATCCCCCTAGGCCAGGTGTCAGTCAAGAGTCCCAGGATTGTCAGGTCCACCACGGCTTGATTCATACTCCTCTTCTCTGCACCGTTGTGCGGAGAATCCTTGCACTGGCTGGGAATCTCTTATAGCCTCCTACATGCGATGACGCTCGGATAATGCCCCGTTCCATGCGTGAATCACCGTGCGTGCGGCGGGAGGGCCTTGCCCTCCTCTTGATTCACGCGGCATCCGAAGCGTCATCGCAAACCTTCGGCCCACGCAGGAGGAGGGCGCCTGATGTTCCGTGTGTTCGTGTTGGTCTGTCTGATCCTCACTACGGTCTTTGCAGCCTGCTCAGCCTCGACACCTACTCCGAGCCCCATGCCAGAGCCGATTTCTACGCCCACGGCTACCCCAACAGCTACACCAAGACCTACCCCAACACCAACAGTGGTCCCCCCAACCCCAACGTCTACACCGACCCCGACCGCTACTCCGACTCCCACTCCAACTCCCACTTCCACTCCCAGGCCTACCCCAACGCCGACGCCCACCGCGACGTTCACACCGACACCTACTCCAACACCTGCCCCCACGGCTACGCCGACACCGGAAGGCGGGCTGTGGATATCGAAAAACATGGCCTACCGTGTAGGAGCCGCAGGCAGCGTGCTGCAACACGCACAAACAGGCGAGCGCGTCATCGTCTACTATCTGCCTCAAAACCAGCATCTCTGGGTAGGGCCTTGGCGGGGGACTCCCAGGGACGGCAACTGTCAGGTCGTCGAACATGTTGGCCAGCACTGGATGTGCGCCATATCTCACCCGGTCCTATCTTGGCAGAAGGTCGCTGACATCATCAGCAACAGCGGCCCAACTAAGAGTACACAGCGAGCGACTCCGACCTCAACGCCACGCCCCCGAGCAACGGCTACTCCGACTCCGCGCCCAAGCTCTGTGGCGACGCCCACTCCACGACCCAAGCCTACCGCGACACCCACACCACTGGGGCCGGATGATCGGGAGTTCAGGTTCTGGACACTGAAGCTTCTGGACGAGTTCGATTCGATTCGAGACACCATACCGGACTGGGATGCCAAGCCATCCATCGAAGAGGCCCATGCTTGGGGATGCCGCGTCGGGCTTGGCTGGGAGGACCTTACAACGGAAGCACTGACAGAGGGGTCAACGACTGGCTCGCCGCTCTGCCCGAGGTCTACGGCGGCAGCGTGCCAACCCACAGCCGGTTGGCCCGCGACCTGCTCTTGGACTACTACTCCCGGCTCGAACCATGGCCTGGAGGCGTTGGTGATTACATCGTCTCCCAAGGGGGTACGAGGGGTATGCCCTGCACGTAAGGAGGACCACATGGCAGGACACAGTTACATCCACGAGTTCATTCGGGCGAGTGCGATAGGAGAGGAGAGGGGTGCGTTCGGCATGGGTATGCCGAAGGAGACGGCCAGCCCGTATCCCGCCAAGGAAATCCAGGCCCACCTCAACCGGCGGGCGGGCGAGGGATGGAAGCTGCTGTCGATGGAGCCGAACTGGCATTACGAGGTCAAGGGCGTCTCGGGTGCCGTGTCCGTCACCAGACCCCTCGCCATCACTGGCTGGTATCTCACGTTCTGGCGATAGGCGGCGATCTAGAGGTTCTGCATCAGCCCACCGCCTCATGCATCTGGCAGGGGGTTCTGCGTCAAAGCCAGTCCCCTGAGGCATCGTGCGGAGCTCACGCGGGAGTTCCTCGCGCAGGCAGCCCGTCGCCGCAGCGACACGCGCCCCTTTCGCGGTCGCCGCGCGATTGCGTACGCTGGTTGCATGACCGTCGTGCGGACAGCAGCCATAGACCGTGCCTATAGCTCAGGGCTCAGCCATAGATCCGGTCTATGGCTCCGGAGCCCAACTTTTGAAATCGATGAGCACCTTGTTCAGTCTTCGCGGGAAGCAGGCCGTGGCCTTGCGCACAGCGGCGCAAGGTGCTCAAGGTGCTCAGATGAAGCCCCCGATTTACTCGTGGCGCCGGCAACAAGATGCTCAGGTTCCGGGGCCTATTGCGCACCTTGTTCAGGGCCTTTGGATTCCCGCCTGCGCGGGAATGACGGAAGGAGGGCCGGGATACGAGGTTCCTGCCTCCGCAGGAACGACGGAGGCATCGGGCTGCGGGGTTCCTGCCTCCGCAGGAACGACGAAAGGAGCAAGGCTCGCTACTGGCGCTGTGCCGAGTCCGCCGCGTACCCGCTGAGCCGGTCCTCCAGCCGGCGGAGCGTTTCCTGCGTCGTGCGGAGTTCGCGGAGCAGTTCCTCGCGCGAGACGGGCTCCTGCAGCGTGTTCAGCTGGTCGACCTTCGCCTTGTCCAGGTTGTTGATGACGACCGCGATGAAGAGGTTGGCCACGACGAACGTGCCGCCGACCACGAAGCTGAGGAAGTAGAGCCACGCGAGCCCGTGGTGCTCCATCGCGGCGTACATGATGTCCGTCCAGTCCTCCAGCGTGATGACCCGGAAGAGCGACAGCAGCGATATGCCGAGGGTGCGCCAGTGGGTGGGGTCGGCCTCGTGGAAGAGGTGGTAGCCGATGATGGCGTAGATATACACGACGATGCTCATGAGCATCATGATGTTGGCGACGCTGGGGATGGAGCGCACGAGCGCCCCGACGATGAGCCGCAGCTCCTTGATGGCGGAGATGAGGCGCAGCACGCGCAGCAGCCGTCCGAGCCGCGCGACCATCGCGAACGAGCCGGTAGCCGGCACGAGCGCAAAGACGATGATTGCGAAGTCGAAGACGTTCCAGCCGTCGCGGAAGTAGCGCTGCGGACTCGGGGCGAGCGCAAGCATCTTGAGCGCGGCCTCCACGATGAACACGCCGAGGATGACCCGGTTGCCGAGCACGAGCGCGTCGCCGTAGCGCTCGACGATGTTGGGCGACGTGCCGAGTCCCAGCAGGGCGCCGCTCGCGAGGATGAGCGCGATGATGGCGTATTCGAAGATCCGCGCGCCGACGATGCGTTGCGCGAGTTGGGCTGTGCGGTCCATCGGCCTCGTCCTCCGTGGGGGTCTCGTGGGCAGGGGAATGATAGCAGCGGGAGTCCTGCGTTCAGTCGCCGGAAACAGTGACACCCAACGGTCGTTGGGGCGTGCACGCGTTGCTATAATCGCCGCGCACGGAGGAGAGTCGATGAGTTCACCGGACCGCATGGCGATGCACGCGAGGGCCATAGCCAACCTCGTCCAGGCGATGAGCCGGATGGAGGATGAGCAGCAGGCGCAGGAGCAGCGCCTTCAGGTGACCGAGGAGAAACTGCAGGCGATCCAGGCGCGGGCGCGAGAGTATGAAGAACGGACCCAAGCCCACGAGGAGTGGCGGCAGCAGTTCTGGGCGCAGATGCGGGAGCAGGAAGCGCGGATGCAGGAACAGGAAGAGCGGACAGAAGACCACGAGGCACGCATTCGCGAATCGGAGGAACGCATACGAGCCTCTGACGAGCGCCTGCAAGCCTCTGACGCACGCATCCGGGAGTTCCGGGCCCGCGCACGGGCATACGAGCATTGGATGGAGTCGTACGAACAACGGGCGCAAGAGCATGCAGTTCGGATGCAGGACTACGACGAGTGGATGCAGGCGCACCAGGTCGCGGCGCAGGGCGCCCAGGCGGACAGCCGGGAAAACCGGGCGCGGATCAGGGAGATCATCGGCAGGCTCACCGAGATGCAGGCTGACATCGCGCGGCTGGATGCGGCATCCTGAGGGAGACGTCGATGAGTTCACCGGACCGCATGGCGATGCATGCAAGGGCCATAGCCAACCTCGTCCAGGCGATGAGCCGGATGGAGGCGGAGCAGCAGTCGCACGACATGCACCTACAGGTGATCGAGGAGTGGATGGGGAGGCACGAGGACTGGATGGAGAGGCATAACGAGTGGGTGCAGTCCCACAACGAGTGGATGGAGAGGCACAACGACTGGGTGCAATCCCACAATGAGTGGGTGCAGACACAGAACACATGGATGCAATCCCACAACGAGTGGACGCAGAACGTCCAAACCGAGAGCAGGGAGAACCAGGCCCGCATCAGGGAAATCATCACCGAGCTCACGAATATGCAGGCCGACATCGCGCGGCTGGACGCGGCATCGTGAAGTTCGGACTCTCCCTCTCAGGCCTCCTCCAGCACTCCGGCGACGGGGACATGGTGCAGCGGTTCGCCGACGTGCTCCACCTCGTGCGCGTCGGGCGCGAGCTCGGCTTCGACTACATCTACGCCGGGCAGCACTACCTCTCGCACCCGTTCCAGATGCTGCAGCCGCTCATATCGCTCGCGCGCATCAGCGCCGAGACCGGCGACATGGACATGCTCTCGACCGTCCTCATCCCGCTGCAGAACCCGGTGCAGATGGCGGAGGACGTCGCCACGCTGGACGTGCTCACGAACGGTCGCGTCATCATCAACGCCGCGCTCGGTTATCGCGACGAGGAGTACGAGGCGTTCGGCGTCACGCACGAGGACCGCATCGCGCGCATGTTCGAGCACCTGCGCCTCGCACGGGAACTCTGGGCGGGCGGCGAGGTGACGTTCGAGGGTCGGTTCACCAAGGTCACCGGCGTGCACATCGGCATCCGCCCCATCCAGCAGCCGCACCCGCGCATCTGGATCGCGGCGAACGGCGACGGCATGGTGCGGCGCATCGCCCGCAACGGCGAGACGTGGTACCTGAACCCCCACGCCCCGTACGACACCCTCGCCCGGCAGGTGGAGCTGTACAAGACGGTGCGCGCGGAGCACGGCCACCCGCCCCTGGACACGCTGCCGATGTCGCGCGAGACGTTCGTTGCACCGACGCGGGAGGAGGCCATCGCCACCGCGCGACCCTTCCTGGAGGGGAAGTACAAGGCCTACGCCGCCTGGGGGCAGGACAAGGCGCTGCCCGGCGATGAGGACTTCACCGCACCGTTCGAGGAGCTGGCCGCGGGACGCTTCATCGTCGGCAGCCCGGACGACGTCACCGCCGACCTGAAGGCGTTCGCCGACATCGGCGTGACGCACGCGTCGCTGCGATTCGGGTGGCCGGGCACGCCGCGCAAGGTCGTTGAGGGCGCGATACGCCTCGCGGCAGCAGAGGTCCTGCCTGCGCTGCGGTAGGCGCTGCCCTACCCTCCCCGCGCTGCGGCAGGCCAGGCAGCTAACCGGACCCCCCCCGTTCGTGGTGAGCCTGTCGAACCACGCCTTACCCTCCCCGCGCTGCGGCAGGCCAGGCAGCTAACCGAACCCGCCCCCGTTCGTGGTGAGCCTGTCGAACCACGCCCTACCCTGCCCGCGCGTCCAGCTCCTTCACGAGCGTCTTCGGCGCGACGGCACGGTAGCTCTCCTCCACGCACTCCAGCAGCAGGTCGAGCGGGGGAGCGTCGGCGGCGTCCTCTCCGAACGTCATCTCCACCCAGCCGCTCCTCGCGAGTCCGTACCCCGATGGACGCACGAACGGCATCGTAAGGAGCGCGCCTGCGGAGTCGGGCAGCTTCACGCCCATGCCGAAGCCCGTCCCCGGCACGCCGAGGAACGCGAACACCTTCTTCCCCACCTTCATCGCGCTCTCGCCCCAGGGGTGGTCCTCCCACGCTCCGGGCAGCCCTAGGGCGAACTCGCGCACCGCTTCTTTCAAGGGACTCTCCACGTTCTGCGCCTCCGCCGTCGTGAGCGCCGAGGATAGCACCCGGCCCCGCGCCCTCCGCGTTATCCTATGGAGACACCCGCCAGAGGAGTTGCGCATGACGCTCGTCTACGATGGCCCGCATCTCGTGTTCAAGGTCGCCGGCATGGGGCCGTACGACAACAACGGCTACGTCATCGCCGACCCGGCCACGAAGGAGGCGTACCTCGTCGACGCGCCTGCCGACATCGAGCGGCTGCTGAACGAGGCGGAAGGTCTGCAGGTGAAGGGCGTCATCGTGACGCACACGCACCCGGACCACGTCGCGGGATACGCCGACCTCAAGCGGCTCACCGACCTCCCGGTCTCGGTGCACGAGAGCGACGCCCGCAGGCTGCCGGGCGAGCCCGACGCGCTGCTCGCTCACAACGACGAGCTGCTCATCGGGGGATCGCGCATCCGCATACTGCACACGCCGGGCCACACGCCCGGCGCGCTCTGCCTCTTCACCGACGGCACCCTCGTCTCCGGCGACACGCTCTTTCCCGGCGGGCCCGGACGCACGAACACGCCCGACGATCTGCGGCAGGTCGTGGCGAGCATCGAGGAGCGGCTGCTCACGCTGCCGGAAGGTGCGCTCGTACTGCCCGGCCACGGCGCCGACACGACTGTCGCGGCGTCGAAGGCGGAGTTCGCCGTCTTCAAGAACAAGCCGCAGCCCGCCGACCTCTACGGCCACGTGTCTTGGACGGGGTAGCGCGAATATGCTATCTGTGCTAAAACAACCGCCAGCCTTGGAAGCAGAGTGCGCCAGCGAAGCAAGGAGGCGGGTCATGCCCGGAACGAGTATCGCGGACATCGAGTTCGAACGTGCAGTCCCGCTGACGCTCAAGGTTCACCCGGAGCGGGTGCAGGTCTGGCCTTTCGGGATAGAGGCTGACCTTTCGCTCGACATCGGAGCGTCCTGTTTCCAGGCAACGGTCCCATTGCACGCTCTCAATCATGATTTCTCCACTGTGAAAGCTGCGCGCACGGGAAGGATAGGCGACAAGGTCATCGTCTCCTTCCCTCCCAGCAACCTGGGAACCTCCATCTGGCACGTCGCTGAGAAAGACCTCCGACACGTTCTGGCGAACTGAACCCGGACAATATGCTGCTATCCGATTCGGAATTGCGAGAGGCGGTTGCGTCCGGTGAGTTGCTGCTGGACCCGATAGACCTGGATAGCGGGGTCCTGCAACCTGCTTCGGTGGACCTGCGACTGAGTACCGCCATCAGGGTTCAGAGCAGTGAATCTGTCGGGGGTGTCATCCTCTACCCTGAGGACCTCGATGTGCCCGGCTTCCTCCAGCGGAACACGGAACAGGTTGACATCTCCGGCGGGTGGGACTTTAGGCCCGGAGCCTTTGTGCTGGGCAGCACGATAGAGACCGTCGGGTTGCCGTGGCATCTCAGTGGACGCGTCGAGGGACGCAGCCGCCTCGCCAGGCTCGGGGTTGGAGTCCACATCACCGCGCCGAAGATTGACCCGGGCTTCCGTAACCCGATAACGCTGGAGACCTACAACCTCGGCCCGTGGACGTTGCGGCTGCAGGCAGGCATGAAGATATGCTCGCTCATCGTCGAACGCCTGGGCCGACCGGCGGGGCAGGGCTACCGGGGCATATTCCAAAGCGACTCCCCGTCGTAACGCCCGCTCCCGGCGCGCGTCCGGTATCCTGTTAGGGCCATGCTCACCAAGCGCATCATCCCGTGCCTGGACGTCACCGGCGGGCGCGTCGTCAAGGGCGCGTCCTTCGTCAACCTGCGCGACGCCGGAGACCCCGTCGAGCTCGCCGCCTTCTACGACCGCGAGGGCGCGGACGAGCTCGTCTTCCTCGACATCACCGCAAGCTCGGACGGGCGCGAGACGATCATCGACGTGGTGGAACACGTGTCCGAGCAGGTGTTCATCCCCCTCACCGTCGGCGGGGGCGTCCGCACCGTCGAGGACGTACGGAGGCTGCTCAACGCCGGCGCGGACAAGGTGTCGATGAACACGGCCGCCGTCCAGAACCCGGACGCGTTCGCGGCGGCAACCGCGGCGTTCGGCAACCAGTGCCTGGTCATCGCCATCGACGCGCGACGCATATCGCCGGACAGCCCGATGGCCGACCCGTTGCTGCTGCCGGACGGCCACCCCGGCAGGGGAGTGCTCGCCGTCGGCCCCGACTCGCAATGGGAGGTGTACGTGCACGGCGGGCGCACGCCGACCGGCATCGACGCGGTGCGATGGGCCGTGTACGCCGCCGAACTCGGCGCCGGCGAGGTGCTGCTCACGAGTATGGACGCCGACGGCCACCAGGACGGCTACGACCTCGAGCTCACCCGTGCAGTGGCCGACGCCGTCCCCGTCCCCGTCATCGCAAGCGGCGGCGCAGGCTGCATCGAGCACCTAGCGCAGGCGGTGACCGACGGCCACGCCGACGCGGCGCTCGCAGCGTCGATCTTCCACTACGGCCAGCACACCATCGCGGAGGTCAAGCGCTCGCTGGCGGCGCAGGGCATCCCCGCGCGCGAGGTCCACTGAGACGATGACGGCTCTCCACAACATCGAAGTCGTCGCCTTCGACATGTTCAGCACGCTCGTGAAGAACGACACCGCCGAGTGGCAGATGGCGCACAAGGCGATCGTGGAGCAGCAGCGTCTGTCCGTGGACCCCTACACGTTCTGGGCGGAGTGGAGCACACGCGAGGTGCAGTTCCGCAAGACGCGCACGAACATGGCCGATCCGGACGCGAGCCCGCCGTTCAAGACGTACTGGGAGGCATGGCGCGACGCCTTCATCGGCACGTTCGAGGCGATGGGGCTGACCGGCGACGCGGACGACGCGGCGTCCCACTGCGTGACCGCGCTCGCTGCCAAGAGCGCCTTCCCCGAGACGAACGACGCGCTCGACGCGCTGGGGAGGACGCGGACGCTCGCGGTGCTCTCCAACGCGGACGACCGCTTCCTGCACGGCACGATCGCGCACAACGGCTGGGACTGCTTCGCGCGCGTCATGTCGTCGGAGGGCGCGCGCGCATACAAGCCGGACCCGCGCATCTTCACCCGATTCCTGCGCGAGATGGACGTTGCGCCGGAGGCCGTGCTCTACGTCGGCGACGCCCCCTACGACGACGCGCACGGGGCGAAGCTCGCCGGCATGCAGACCGTGCTCGTGCAGCGGACGCAGGACACGCCGGGGCGCACGCCCCCGCCCGAGAACGGCGCGCTGCTGCTGCCGGACCACGTCGTGAGCGATCTGTCCGAGATCCCGGCGCTGCTGGACTGACGCGCCGCTAACGCGGGAGGGACCCGATGACGACCGCAGAGAACGCCCGGATACAACTCGACGCGCAGGGGCTCGTGACGGCGATCTGCCAGGACGAGGCCACCGGCGAGGTGCTGATGGTCGCGCACATGAACCCGGACGCGCTGGCGCGCACGCTGGAGTCGGGCGAGATGCACTTCTACAGCCGCTCGCGCCAGGCGCCGTGGCACAAGGGCGAGACGTCCGGCGCGTTCCTGCACGTCTCCTCCGCGCAGGTGGACTGCGACGGCGACGTCCTGCTGTTCAAGGTGCGGGCGGACGGCCCGGCCTGCCACACGGGCGAGCGCTCGTGTTTCTTCACGCCGCTGCCGGGGGCGCCGGAGTACGAGCGCAGCGACGCGGGCCCCGGCGTCCTCTCGGAGGTCTTCCAGGTCATCCGCCAGCGCCAGCAGGAGCGCCCCGAGGGCAGCTACACCACGTCGCTGTTCGAGAGCGGCACGTCGCGCATCGCGCAGAAGGTGGGCGAGGAGGGCGTGGAGGTCGCGCTGGCCGCGGCCACGAAGGACACCGGGAGCCTCCCCGGCGAGGTCGCCGACCTCTTCTACCACACGCTCGTGCTGCTGGCCGACGCCGGCCTCTCGCCGGACGACGTCTGGGCGGAGTTGCGCAAGCGCCGCGGCTAGGCGGGGGCGCGGGCGGCGCACGGTAACGCGGGTTACTGTTCCGGCCGCCACTGTAACTCTTCGGCTGATTTCCTTAAGTCAACGACCAAAGGCTAACTGGGCGTTACTCCGGCCTCTTGAAGAGGTATGCACGGCCTCGTGTACGCCCCTGTACCTCCAGGAAGCCGCCCTCCACCAGGCGTGCCAGGTCGCGGGTCGCCGTGATGGGCGAGACGCCGGCTATCTCGATGTACTCCGGCCTCGTGATGCGTCCGGCCCGCGCGGCGTAGGCGAGCCCATCGGTCTGCCGGTCGTTGAGTCCTGCCCGTCTGAGCGGACCCTGCACCTCCTGCATCCACCGGTGCCAGTCCGTGAGTTCGTTCATGAGCGACTGTGCCGCTGCTGCCAACGCATCGACGAAGAATTCCAGCCAGGTGGTCATATCGTATGTTTCCGAGAATGCGCGCCCCTGCACTCGTTCGATGGCGTCTATGTAGGCATCCCGCCTGTCCGCGAACCAGGATTCGACGGACAGCAGGTTCCTGAAGCCGAATGGGGACCGTTGGAGGAGGAGCGTCATCAGGCCGCGTGCCGTTCGTCCGTTGCCATCCCAGAACGGGTGAACGGACACCAGGTGCAGGTGTGCAATACCGGCGCGTACCACGGGGTGCGCGTCGTCGTCCGCACTCAACCATTCGGCAAAGTCGCGCATGAGCGCGGGGACGTCGCCCTGGTTGGGCGGCATGAAGTTGCCTACCGAGTTCTGCCCTCTCCGGTAGACCCCCGGCGTCAGCAGTTCCGGCCCACCCCGCATGAACTGCCTGTTCAGTTCACGTATGACCAGCTCGCTCAGAGGTATGTCCAACTGGTCGCTGAGGTAGTCGATAAACTCGTACGCGGCGATCGCGTTGCTGTTGGCGCGTACCGCAGCGGGGTCTGAACGCGCGGCGGCGCCGCCTCTCATCAGGTCGCTTACCGCCTCCGCGCCGATCCCCTCGCCTTCGATGGCAGTTGTTCCGGCGACGCGCGCGACGGATATGCTGCGCTTGACCCACACTTCATACTTGGGCATCAGCAGCATGTTTTCGAACAGCCAGCGCTGCCTGTCCAAGGCTTCCAGCGAGCCTTGTATCTGGGCGGAGTGTGTATATCGCGGCGAGAAGATTAGTATCACCTCAACAGAACTGATAGTAATGATTCTATCATCTGTGTGCATTTGACTCAACCAGAAGCCCCCGCGCGAGTGGCGCGACGCCGCCCTGCCGATTACACTCCCTGCGCCCGGAACTGGAGGACGACGCATGGCGCTGACCGCGACCGCTGACCGCCCCTACGGCTGGCGCGCACGAGTCGGGTACATCACCCCGACGCCCGCGCACGAGAACAACTCCTATGAGTTCTACCTCGTCGCGCCGGAGGGCGTGACCATCGTCATGACCTCGCTCGGCGTCGTGCTGACGGACCGGGAGCGGTCGTACGGCGAGGCCATCGAGCGCCTGGAGGCCGCGACCGAGGAGATCATGACCCGCCGACCGCAGTCGATCATGCAGGCGGGCGTGCCGCTCATCGCCACGCGCGGGTGGGGGTTCGAGGACGAGGTGCTGGGCCGCATCGGCAACGTGACCGACACGCCCGCGGCGACCGACCTCGGCTCGTGCATCAGGGCGATGAACGGCCTCGGCATGCGCCGCGTCGCGATGCT